>NZ_JAZARW010000001.1:0-5222 GCF_036233805.1 Klebsiella sp. EMBS2024
TATGCTGTTCTATGAGCTAGTTTTCCGCCGATCTGGATGTTTTTTCTCACGGCAGCGGGGAAATACGTAAGCCTGCTGAAATGGGGCAAATTGAGAAATTCATTGACTTAAGACGGCAGATACTTTAACCAATATAGGCAGGACATACANACAGATAAAAATACAGAGTACACAACATCCATGAATCGCATCGGCATGATTACCACCATTATCACCACCACCATTACCACAGGTAACGGTGCGGNCTGACGCGTACAGGAAACACAGAAAAAAGCCCGCACCTGAACAGTGCGGGCTTTTTTTTTGACAAGAGATCAAGGGGTAAGAACCATGCGAGTGTTGAAGTTCGGCGGTACATCAGTGGCAAATGCGGAACGGTTTCTGCGGGTTGCCGATATTCTGGAGAGTAATGCCAGGCAGGGGCAGGTAGCGACGGTCCTGTCTGCCCCGGCGAAGATCACTAACCACTTGGTAGCGATGATTGAAAAGACCATTGGCGGCCAGGATGCCCTCCCCAATATTGCCGACGCCGAACGCATTTTTGCCGAACTTCTTCAGGGCCTTGCCGACGCCCAGCCCGCTTTCCCGCTTGCCCAGTTAAAAGCCTTCGTGGAGCAGGAATTTGCTCAGATTAAGCATGTTCTGCACGGCATCAGCCTGCTGGGTCAGTGCCCGGACAGCGTCAATGCCGCGCTGATCTGCCGCGGCGAAAAGCTCTCCATCGCCATCATGGCGGGTCTGCTGGAAGCCCGTGGACATAAAGTCAGTGTCATTAACCCGGTCGAAAAACTGCTCGCCGTGGGTCACTATCTGGAATCCACCGTCGATATCGCCGAATCCACCCGCCGCATTGCCGCCAGCCAGATCCCGGCAGACCATATGATCCTGATGGCCGGGTTTACCGCCGGCAATGAGAAAGGCGAGCTGGTGGTGCTGGGGCGTAACGGCTCCGACTACTCGGCTGCGGTACTGGCCGCCTGCCTGCGCGCTGACTGCTGCGAAATCTGGACCGATGTCGACGGAGTGTACACCTGCGATCCGCGTCAGGTGCCGGATGCGCGCCTGCTGAAATCGATGTCTTATCAGGAGGCGATGGAGCTCTCCTACTTTGGCGCGAAAGTGCTGCACCCGCGCACTATCGCCCCTATCGCCCAGTTCCAAATCCCATGCCTGATTAAAAATACCGGCAACCCACAGGCGCCGGGAACGCTTATCGGCGCCAGCCGCGACGAAGACGATTTGCCGGTGAAAGGCATCTCCAACCTCAACAACATGGCGATGTTCAACGTCTCCGGGCCGGGGATGAAAGGGATGGTCGGCATGGCGGCCCGCGTCTTCGCCACCATGTCCCGCGCCGGCATCTCGGTGGTGTTGATCACTCAATCTTCTTCCGAGTACAGCATCAGTTTCTGCGTGCCGCAGAGCGACTGCGTACGTGCCAAACGGGCGATGGAAGATGAGTTTTATCTGGAGCTGAAAGAGGGGCTGCTGGAGCCGCTGGCGATTATGGAGCGTCTGGCGATCATCTCCGTGGTGGGCGACGGAATGCGTACCCTGCGCGGTATCTCGGCGAAATTCTTTGCGGCACTGGCCCGCGCCAATATCAATATCGTGGCGATTGCCCAGGGCTCTTCCGAGCGCTCAATTTCGGTAGTGGTCAGCAATGACGACGCCACCACCGGCGTGCGCGTGACCCATCAGATGCTGTTCAACACCGACCAGGTGATTGAAGTGTTTGTCATCGGCGTCGGCGGCGTCGGCGGCGCGCTGCTAGAGCAGATCAAGCGCCAGCAGGGGTGGCTGAAGAACAAACATATCGATCTGCGCGTCTGCGGTGTAGCCAATTCTCAGGCGCTGCTGACCAGCGTGCATGGCCTGAATCTGGAAAACTGGAGTGCGGAACTGGCGGAGGCGAAAGAGCCGTTTAATCTTGGCCGCCTGATCCGCCTGGTGAAAGAGTACCACCTGCTCAATCCGGTGATCGTCGACTGTACCTCCAGCCAGGCGGTCGCCGATCAGTATGCCGACTTCCTGCGCGAAGGTTTCCATGTGGTGACGCCGAACAAAAAGGCCAATACCTCTTCGCTGGATTACTATCACCAGCTGCGCCATGCGGCCAGCAGCTCGCGGCGTAAGTTCCTCTATGACACTAACGTTGGCGCGGGCCTGCCGGTGATTGAGAACCTGCAGAACCTGCTCAACGCCGGCGATGAGCTGCGCCATTTCTCCGGGATCCTGTCCGGCTCCCTGTCGTNTATCTTCGGCAAGCTGGACGAGGGGGTGAGTTTCTCCGCGGCGACGGCGATGGCCCGTGAGATGGGGTATACCGAGCCGGATCCGCGCGACGATTTATCCGGGGTGGATGTGGCGCGTAAACTGCTGATTCTGGCCCGTGAGACCGGGCGCGAACTGGAGCTGGCGGACATTATCGTCGAGTCGGCGCTGCCGCCGGACTTCGACGCCAGCGGCGATGTCGAGACCTTTATGGCCCGCCTGCCGTCGCTGGACGATGGTTTTGCCTCGCGGGTTGCTAAGGCGCGCGATGAAGGTAAAGTCTTGCGCTACGTCGGTAACATCGAAGAGGATGGTACCTGCCGGGTAAAAATAGCCGCGGTTGACGGCAACGATCCGCTGTTCAAAGTTAAGAATGGTGAGAACGCGCTGGCTTTTTATAGCCATTATTATCAGCCATTGCCGCTGGTGCTGCGCGGCTATGGCGCCGGGAACGACGTCACGGCGGCCGGCGTATTCGCCGACCTGCTGCGCACCCTGTCCTGGAAGTTAGGAGTTTAAGATGGTCAAAGTATATGCCCCGGCTTCCAGTGCCAATATGAGCGTCGGGTTTGATGTGTTGGGCGCGGCGGTCACGCCGGTCGATGGCACGCTGCTTGGCGACAACGTCACTGTCGAAGCGGCGGAGCAATTTAGCCTGCAGAATCTTGGACGCTTCGCCAGCAAACTGCCGACGGCGCCGCAGGAGAACATTGTTTACCAGTGCTGGGAAAGCTTTTGCCGGGAGATCGGCAAGACGGTGCCGGTGGCGATGACGCTGGAAAAAAACATGCCGATTGGCTCCGGGCTGGGTTCCAGCGCCTGCTCGGTGGTCGCTGCGCTGGTGGCCATGAACGAGTTCTGCGGCAAGCCGCTGAACGAGACGCGCATGCTGGCGCTGATGGGAGAGATGGAAGGGCGTATCTCCGGCAGCATTCACTACGACAACGTGGCGCCGTGCTATCTTGGCGGCATGCAGTTGATGATCGAAGAGAATGGGATTATCAGTCAGCAGGTGCCCGGGTTTGATGAGTGGCTGTGGGTGCTGGCCTATCCGGGGATTAAAGTCTCTACTGCTGAAGCGCGGGCGATTCTGCCGGCGCAGTATCGCCGCCAGGATTGTATCGCCCATGGTCGCCACCTCGCGGGCTTTATTCACGCCTGCTACACCCGCCAGCCGCAGCTGGCGGCAAAATTGATGAAAGATGTGATTGCCGAACCGTACCGAACCAAACTGCTGCCGGGCTTTAGCGAAGCGCGTCAGGCGGCCATGGAGATGGGCGCCCAGGCTTGCGGCATCTCCGGCTCTGGCCCAACGCTGTTCGTGTTGTGTGATAAACCGGATACCGCACAGCGCGTCGCCGACTGGCTTGGCGCGCACTATCTGCAGAATCAGGAAGGCTTTGTTCATATTTGCCGGCTGGACACGGCGGGCGCACGCGTAGTGGGATAACCAATGAAACTGTATAACTTAAAAGATCATAACGAGCAGGTCAGCTTTGCGCAGGCCGTCACCCAGGGACTTGGCAAGCATCAGGGCCTGTTCTTTCCGCACGATCTGCCGGAATTCAGCCTGACTGAAATCGACGACATGCTGGCGCAGGACTTTGTCACCCGTAGCGCCAAAATTCTATCCGCCTTTATCGGCGATGAGATCCCGCAGGATGTCCTGCAGCAGCGGGTGCGCGCGGCGTTTGCGTTTCCGGCGCCGGTAAGCAAGGTTCAGGAAGATGTCGGCTGTCTGGAGCTGTTCCATGGCCCTACGCTGGCGTTCAAGGATTTCGGCGGCCGCTTTATGGCGCAGATGCTGACCCACATCGCAGGCGATAAGCCGGTCACCATCCTCACCGCGACCTCTGGCGACACCGGGGCGGCGGTGGCGCATGCTTTCTACGGCCTGCCGAACGTCAAGGTAGTGATCCTCTATCCGCGCGGCAAGATCAGTCCGCTGCAGGAGAAGCTGTTCTGTACCCTCGGCGGCAATATTGAAACCGTGGCGATTGATGGCGACTTTGATGCCTGCCAGGCGCTGGTGAAGCAGGCGTTTGACGATGAAGAGCTGAAGGCGTCGCTGGGTCTCAACTCGGCTAACTCCATCAACATCAGCCGCCTGCTGGCGCAGATCTGTTACTACTTCGAAGCGGCGGCGCAGCTGCCGCAGGAAGCCCGCAATCAGCTGGTGATTTCCGTGCCGAGCGGCAACTTCGGCGATCTGACCGCCGGTCTGCTGGCCAAGTCGCTGGGGCTGCCGATCAAGCGCTTTATCGCCGCCACCAACGCCAACGACACCGTTCCGCGCTATCTGCAGGGCGGCGAGTGGGCGCCAAAAGCCACCCAGGCGACGCTGTCCAACGCCATGGACGTCAGCCAGCCGAACAACTGGCCGCGCGTTGAAGAGCTGTTCCGCCGTAAAATCTGGCGTCTCAGCGAGCTGGGCTATGCCGCGGTCGATGATGAGACCACCAAAGCAGCGATGCGCGAGCTGAAGGCCATCGGCTACATCTCTGAACCGCATGCGGCGATTGCCTGGCGCGCGCTGCGCGATCAGCTGCAGCCGGGAGAGTACGGCCTGTTCCTCGGCACCGCCCATCCGGCGAAGTTCAAAGAGAGCGTGGAGGAGATCCTGCAGGAGACTCTGCCGCTGCCGAAGGAGCTGGCCGACCGCGCCGACCTGCCGCTGCTGTCTCACAACCTGCCGGCGGATTTCGCCGCGCTGCGTAAGCTGATGATGGGCTAAGCCAGGCAATAATATCGGCAACATGATCGACCAAACCGGGCAGCTATTGCCCGGTTTTTATATTTAACGCACTTTTCCATATCAGTAAAATTTCTCTCCATAAAATTCCCCACACTATTTTATTGTCAGCGCACTGCTTTTATTGCAAACTCTTTTACGGATTGTCTTCTTTGCCGGATAATTCCACTGGATTATCTTTTTTATTTATTATTTC
>NZ_JAZARW010000001.1:5244-5338 GCF_036233805.1 Klebsiella sp. EMBS2024
TGATTTTATTATGAAGCAGCTATAGATATCATTTGTTATAGATGCATTGTTAATGCACAAGGTTTTCAAGGAGGAAACATGCGTATTTTATCTC
>NZ_JAZARW010000001.1:5346-32278 GCF_036233805.1 Klebsiella sp. EMBS2024
GGTGATGTTCGCTTTAACAGGCTGCTCCGGGACAACGATTGGCGGTAATGAAGATAAATTAACGCCAGCCTATCTGAAACAACATCTCATTGTCGGAAAAACCACCAAGGCCGAGGTTCGTCAGTATTTTGGTGCCCCGGATTCTGGTCATACGACGGTGACGGCGTCGGGTAAAGAGAGCTGGTATTATTCAGTAGATAAAGGGATCAACCTGGTCAGCCTCGCGGGTTCCATGATCCCGGTAACCGGGGCATCGCAAGCTGCCGATGCGGTCGATAAGTCCAGCCAAAAAGATTCGAACTCGCTGATGATTTTCTTCGATGAAAAAGGCGTGGTGGAAAACTGGGTGCGTTAAAATAAGTAATAATCTGCTTAATTATATTGAAAAGGGGAATGACTCCCCTTTTTTATTACCGTAACGTGTTACTGCTCGTGGCGTTTAAACACCAGTTCGCCTTTCTCTGAGGCATCCGCATCAAAGAAATAGCCTTCGCTATTAAAAGCTTTGAGCTGCTCCGGCTGGGTTAAGCGGTTTTCAATAATGTAGCGACTCATCAGGCCGCGGGCTTTCTTCGCATAAAAACTGATCACTTTGAATTTGCCGTTCTTCTCATCGAGGAATACCGGCTTGATCAGCTGACCCTGCAATTTTGGCGTTTTCACCGATTTAAAATATTCATCGGAAGCCAGGTTGATGACGATATCGTCGCCCTGGTCGCGCAGCGCCTGATTCAGCTTCTCGGTAATGGTATCCCCCCAGAACTGGTACAGATCTTTGCCGCGCGGATTTTCCAGACGGATCCCCATCTCCAGGCGGTAGGGCTGCATCAGGTCTAACGGGCGCAGCACGCCATACAGCCCGGAGAGCATGCGCAGATGCTGCTGGGCGAAGTCAAAGTCGTCCTCGGTGAGTGTCTCTGCCTGCAGGCCAGTGTAGACATCGCCTTTAAAGGCGAGGATCGCCTGGCGGGCATTTTGCGGCGTAAAGTCAGGGTGCCAGTCGTGGAAGCGGGTGGCGTTTAGATCCGCCAGCTTGTCACTAATGCTCATCAGCTTGCCGATTTGCGGCGCGCTCAGCTTACGGGCGATGCCGATAAGCTGCTGAGAATACTCGAGGAGTTCGGGCTGGGTATAGCGAGTCGTTGCCAGCGGGCTTTGATAATCGAGCGTTTTAGCAGGTGAAATCAGAATCAGCATATCCAGTCCTTGCAGGTAATTTCGACGAATTTTAACAAAAAAAGTGCATGGTGGGATCGATAGCTGCAATTGCCGCGCTATTCGCGCGGCAATTCATTCCAGGCGCCCGGGGCCAGCTGTTGGTCAATATCCGGGTAACGAGTGGCATCGAAAGTCGGCTGGATACCCAGCCGCCGCTGACGCAGATAATCGCTGGCGATAATCCGCACCGTCGGGGAGAGCAGCAGAATGGCCGTCAGGTTGGTCATCGCCATCAGCGCCATGATGATATCCGCGCTCTGCCAGACGACAGGCAGGCTAACCATGGTCCCCAACAGCACCATCAGGACGGTGAGTATTCGCAGCCCCCAGATATAGCGGGGCTTATCCAGGCGCAGGAAGACCAGATTATTTTCCGCGTACACGTAATTGGCTACGATAGAGCTAAAGGCGAACAGCAGCACGATGAGGGCGATAAAACCCGCTCCCCAGCCGCCGACCAGCACGCTCATCGCGTGTTGCAAGTCCTGAATACCGTTGAGCGTATATTCATTGTCGGGCCGCGGCGCCAGCATGACGATAATCGCGCTTGCGGTACAGATCACGATAGTATCGATAAACACGCCAATCATCTGCACGATCCCCTGCGCCGCCGGGTGCGGCGGCCAGGAGGCGGCGGCCGCGGCGGCGTTAGGCGAAGAGCCCATCCCTGCTTCATTGGAGAACATGCCGCGCTGGAAGCCGCTGGTCAGCGCCTGGCTGATGGTGTAGCCCACCGCGCCGGCGGCGGCCTCCTGCCAGCCGAAGGCGCAGCGAAAGATGGTGGCGAAAATCGTCGGCAGGGCGGTGATGTGCCACAGGCCGATGAGCAGGCTGGTGGCGATCCACAACAGCGCCATAAAGGGAACGATCCATTGCATCAGACGCGCCACGCCGCGTAAACCACGGAGGATCGCCAGCAAAACGACAACGGCCAGCACGCCGCCGCTGACCGCCGCCGGCAGATCGAACGCATAGCGCAAGGCATGGGCCACGGAGTTAGCCTGCACGGTATTGAAGATAAAACCATAGGCCAGCAGGAGGAGGATCGAAAACAGGACGCCCATCCAACGCATGCCGAGCCCGCGCGCCATGTACCAGGCCGGGCCGCCGCGAAACTGTCCGCGGCTATCGCGTTCTTTATACAGCTGAGCAAGGGAACATTCAGCAAAGCTGCTGGCCATGCCGAGCAGGGCGGAAACCCACATCCAGAATACGGCGCCGGGCCCACCGGCGGCGATCGCCAGCGTCACCCCGGCAAGATTGCCGCTGCCGACCCGGGCGGCAAGGCTGGTACAGAGCGCCTGAAAGGACGTTAAACCACCCGGCTGCGGGTGCAGGCTTTTTTTTAGACTGCGGCCGAATTTGCGCACGTAACGAAACTGAATACCCCGGGTTTGCCAGCTAAACCAGATACCGGCGCCCAGTAGCAGATAAATCATCACTGAGCCCCAGAGTATTTCATTGATAAATGAGAGAAAATCAGGCATTAAACATCCTCTTGTCCATGCCGGTACGCCAGTGTAAGCGTTACCAATTAAGTGACAATCCTTTCGCTTTCAGCAAATTAATCTGCATAGTTTATCACACTCTGCGCTCTTCTCTCGTCGGCGGTTGCGCTGACCCGGCAGCGTGTTATCATCTGGGCAGACCGGTTACATCCCCTTAACTGCTGTTTAAGAGAAATATATCATGACGGATAAATTAACTTCTCTGCGTCAGTACACCACTGTCGTCGCTGACACCGGAGATATTGCGGCAATGAAGCTGTATCAGCCTCAGGATGCCACCACTAACCCTTCCCTGATTCTCGGCGCGGCTCAGATCCCTGAGTACCGTAAGCTGATTGACGACGCTGTCGCCTGGGCTCGTAGCCAGAGCAGCGATCGCGCGCAGCAGATCCTCGATGCTTCCGATAAGCTGGCGGTGAACATCGGTCTCGAAATTCTGAAACTGATCCCGGGCCGTATCTCCACCGAAGTGGACGCACGTCTCTCCTATGACACCGAAGCGTCTATCGCGAAAGCCAAGCGCATCATCAAGCTGTACAACGACGCGGGCATCAGCAACGATCGCATTCTGATCAAACTGGCCTCCACCTGGCAGGGCATTCGCGCCGCTGAACAGCTGGAAAAAGAAGGCATTAACTGTAACCTGACGCTGCTGTTCTCCTTCGCTCAGGCTCGCGCTTGCGCCGAAGCGGGCGTCTTCCTGATTTCGCCGTTCGTTGGCCGTATCCTCGACTGGTACAAAGCCAACACCGACAAGAAAGAGTACGCACCGGCAGAAGATCCGGGCGTGGTTTCCGTCAGCGAAATCTACGAGTATTACAAGCAGCACGGCTATGAAACCGTCGTGATGGGCGCAAGCTTCCGTAACGTTGGCGAAATTCTGGAACTGGCTGGCTGTGACCGCCTGACCATCGCCCCGGCGCTGCTGAAAGAGCTGTCCGAAAGCGAAGGCGCCGTTGAGCGTAAGCTGGTATATACCGGTGAAGTGAAAGCGCGTCCGGAGCGTATTACCGAATCTGAGTTCCTGTGGCAGCATAACCAGGATCCGATGGCGGTAGACAAACTGGCGGAAGGTATCCGTAAGTTTGCGATCGACCAGGAAAAACTGGAAAAAATGATCGACGAACTGCTGTAATCGCGCAGGTGGCCGACGCCCGTCGGCCACATTACACTGTCTGTCCCGCCTCCGGCAGTGTATCATTTCGTTTAACGCCACAGTTTGAACGGAATAACCATGAATACCTTACGAATCGGCTTAGTTTCCATTTCCGATCGCGCCTCCAGCGGCGTCTATCAGGACAAAGGCATCCCGGCACTGGAAGAGTGGCTGGCACGCGCCCTGACCACCCCTTTCGAGCTGCAAACCCGTCTGATTCCGGATGAGCAGGCCATCATTGAGCAAACGCTGTGCGAACTGGTTGACGAAATGGGGTGCCATCTGGTGCTGACCACCGGCGGAACCGGCCCTGCGCGTCGCGATGTGACGCCCGACGCAACGCTGGCGATCGCCGATCGCGAGATGCCGGGCTTCGGCGAGCAAATGCGCCAGGTTAGCCTACACTTTGTGCCGACGGCTATCCTTTCCCGGCAGGTCGGTGTGATCCGCAAGCAGGCGCTGATCCTCAACCTTCCCGGGCAACCGAAAGCAATTCAGGAGACTCTGGAAGGGGTGAAAGATGCTGACGGCAACGTGCTGGTGCACGGTATTTTCGCAAGTGTACCTTATTGTGTACAGTTGCTTGAAGGGCCTTATGTGGAAACCGATGGCCGTGTAGTAGAAGCTTTTCGTCCCAAGAGCGCCAGGCACGAAACTTTATCCTGAATTTGATGCATTTTTGATATAACCTGCATCGCTAATGGTGTGCCGTTTTATTTACGATATAGTGATTTTTACTTTACACACTATAAAACACGCTGCACACCTCAGGATGAAATTGCGTTATGTCATATGCAAACCGACCGCTCAACCGCCAGGATTATAAAACGCTGACGCTGGCCGCCCTGGGCGGCGCGCTGGAGTTTTATGACTTTATCATTTTCGTTTTCTTCGCCGCCGTCGTCGGCGAGCTCTTCTTTCCCGCAGATATTCCCGAATGGCTGCGCCAGGTGCAAACTTTTGGCATTTTCGCCGCCGGTTACCTGGCGCGTCCGCTGGGGGGCATCATCATGGCCCACTTTGGCGATCTGGTGGGGCGCAAGAAAATGTTCACCCTCAGCATCCTGCTGATGGCGCTGCCAACCCTGGCGATCGGTCTGCTACCGACCTATAGCTCGGTAGGTATCATCGCCCCGCTGCTATTGCTGCTGATGCGTATTCTGCAGGGAGCGGCGATCGGCGGTGAAGTTCCAGGCGCCTGGGTGTTTGTCGCTGAGCATGTCCCGGAAAAACGCATTGGTATCGCCTGCGGCACGCTGACGGCCGGCCTGACGGTTGGCATTCTGCTGGGGTCGGTGGTGGCCACGCTTATCAATACCAGTCTGACGCCGCAGGGGATCCACGACGGCGGCTGGCGGATCCCCTTCCTGCTGGGCGGCGTATTTGGTCTGATAGCGATGTATCTGCGCCGCTGGCTGCAGGAGACGCCGATTTTTCTTGAGATGCAGCAGCGCAAAGCGCTGGCGCAGGAGCTGCCGGTAAAAGCGGTGGCGCTCAAGCACCAGAAGGCGGTGGTGATCTCTATGCTGCTGACCTGGCTGCTGTCGGCTGGCGTGGTGGTGGTGATCCTGATGTCGCCGGTCTGGCTGCAGAAGCACTATGGTTTTGCGCCGGCCATTACCCTGCAGGCCAACAGCATCGCCACCATTATGTTGTGCATCGGCTGTCTGCTCGCCGGGCTGGCGGCGGACCGCTTCGGCGCCAGCCGCACTTTTATCGTCGGCAGCCTGCTGCTGGCGGTTGCCAGCTGGGCATTTTACCATCTTGCCGGCGCCAGCCCGCAGCGGCTGTTTCTGCTCTACGGTACGGTGGGGCTGTGCGTCGGCGTGGTGGGGGCGGTGCCCTATGTGATGGTGCGGGCCTTCCCGGCGGAAGTACGCTTCACCGGCATCTCTTTCTCCTACAACCTGTCGTACGCGATCTTTGGCGGCCTGACGCCGATTGCGGTCACCATGCTGATGGGGGTGTCGNCGATGGCGCCGGCCTGGTATGTGCTGGCCCTGTCGCTGATGGGGCTGGGATTAGGTATCTGGCTGCGTCAGGAGCTGACGGCGCCGACGGGGATGCCGGAAGGGGAGCTGCAGCGTTAACGATGGCTAGCTGATGCTGATAATGACCTGCCGCCGCCCTGTGACCGGACGGCGGCGGAAGATTAGCGCGGTTCGCCGATCGGCAGCACGGTGCGGCCGAACTGTTCGTTCAGCACTTCACCCATCGCCAGGTAAATAGCGCTGGCGCCACAAATCAGGCCGACCCAGCCGGCTACCTTCACAATGCCTTCGTTATCGGCCAAATGGCCAATCGCCAGCAGCGCGAACAGTACGGTCAGGCTCAGGAAGACAAACTGCAGCATGCGGGCTGCCTTCAGGGTGCCAAAGAACATAAACAGGGTAAAGACGCCCCACAGGCCGAGGTACATACCGAGGAAGTGCGCGTTTGGCGCGTCTGCCAGGCCCATTTTCGGCATCAGAAGAATCGCCACCAGCGTCAGCCAGAAGCTGCCGTAGGAGGTAAAAGCGGTTAAGCCAAAAGTGTTGCCTTTTTTGTATTCCAGCAGGCCGGCAAAAATTTGCGCAATGCCGCCGTAAAAAATGCCCATCGCCAGGATAGCTACATCGAATGCGAACAGGCCGCTATTCGCCAGGTTAAGCAGAATAGTGGTCATGCCGAAGCCCATAAGGCCCAGCGGTGCCGGATTAGCCAACTTAGTGTTGCCCATAATTCCTCAAAATTATCATTAAAAGGGAAGCATTACCCCGCGACTTGGCGGCGGGGCGCGGCATAATAATGAGGCGCTGAAGGGCTGTCTATGATCTGGCGGGGTATTTTTCACCAATTTCCGCGGTGTCTGACGGCGGCTGGAGCATTTGCCGTAAACAGGCAATATGCAGGACCGCGGGGATGGTGACCCGGTAGGCGCTGCCGCTCACCGCTTTTACGCTGTTCAGCGCGGCGCCGAGCGGTCCGCCCAGCCCGGCGCCGCGCACCAGGCCATGACCGATGACGCTCACCGCGGCGTGCGTGCGCAGGATGGCGGTTAAGCGTTCGTCCAGCAACAAAGTGACGCCTTCGCTTAGCTTGCGATGCCTCAGCAGATGAGCCATCAGGCTGTCCAGCTCATGGCTCCGGCACTCCACCGCGGCGAGAAACTGCGCTTTTTGCTCCGCGTTCAGTTTATTCCAGCTGTGCTGCAGAAAATGCGCCAGCAACTGCTGCTCGATCTGCGGCGTCGACAGCTGTTTGTCGACCTTCGCTTTCAGTCGTTTACATACATCCAGCAGGATCGCGCGATAAAATTTGCCATGGCGGCGCAGCGTGTTGGCGATGCTATCGCCGCCAAAATGCTGTAGCTCACCGGCGATTAGCTGCCAGTTGCGGCGATAACGCTCCGGGTGCCCCTCCATCGCTAAAAATGTCTCGTTGCGCAGGAGCGTGCTGGAGAGACGGGGTTTGCCATTTTCCCCGTGGGTCAGAATGCGGGTAAAGGCTTCCAGATGCGCCTCGCTGCACTCAGGCAGAAAGGCGAGATCGTCATCCTCCAGGTAATTAATATGCATAACGTTTTCTCTCGGGCAGGGGCGACATTAGTCATCGCCGATAATTTTCAGTGATGCCATATCTGAGGAGTGCACCGTGTGGCCGGAGAAGGCGATCTTCTTCACGCAACGTTTGTTGTCGTTATCGCTATTGATGTTGATCCAGCCGGTGGTGCTGCCCTCTTTGATCCCGGCGGGGACGTTCAGCGTGTGGCTGGCGCCGCGGCTGGCCTTAAAGTAGACCGTCGCCCCGGAGAGTTGTACATCGCCGCGGTCGGCGCTGAGCTGAATGCGTTTGACCACCCGGCAGACGGGGAGCGTCAGCGTCAGGTCGTTGGTTTCATTGCGCGGCATAGCTATCACGCCGAGAATTTTATGGTCGTTAGCGGCCGCCGAGGTGATAAATGACACGCCGAGGATAAGCCCTACGGAAAGCCGGTATAGCGATTTCATTAATTTGTCCCCTGAATAAGCGAAGTGCGATGGCGGGGAAGTTTATCACTGCGAAAACGGGGCTTTTAGCGCGCAAGTATTGCGGGTTATGTCAATGATATTATGAATGTATTTCCTATTTTAATCCGTTTTTTGTATGTATATTTCGCCGTCGTTTTTGCCATCCAACAACCTTGTTCGGCAAGTCATCCGTAACCCTGTGCGAATCCGAGGCAAAAAATTTTTATGCTTGCCCCTTGATGCCGGAGTGGGCGACCCCATCTTGTAGTCAACCGCAGTGAAGAACCTGAAAAAAAATGATGTCTGGGCAGTTGAAACCGCACGTTTCGCCCTTATTACAGGTTCACAACCACATGTTGATCGAATTTTTAGTGGAGACGTTTAGATGGGTAAAATTATTGGTATCGACCTGGGTACTACCAACTCTTGTGTAGCGATTATGGATGGCACTACTGCACGCGTGCTGGAGAACGCCGAAGGCGATCGCACCACGCCTTCTATCATTGCCTATACCCAGGATGGTGAAACTCTGGTTGGTCAGCCGGCTAAACGTCAGGCAGTGACAAACCCGCAAAACACCCTGTTTGCGATTAAACGCCTGATTGGCCGCCGCTTCCAGGACGAAGAAGTTCAGCGTGACGTTTCTATCATGCCATACAAAATTGTTGCCGCAGACAATGGCGACGCATGGCTGGATGTGAAAGGCACCAAAACTGCACCGCCGCAGATCTCTGCTGAAGTGCTGAAGAAAATGAAGAAAACGGCTGAAGATTACCTGGGTGAACCGGTAACTGAAGCGGTTATCACCGTACCGGCTTACTTTAACGATGCGCAGCGTCAGGCAACCAAAGATGCCGGCCGTATCGCCGGTCTGGAAGTTAAACGTATCATCAACGAACCAACCGCGGCCGCGCTGGCTTACGGTCTGGATAAAGAAGTGGGCAACCGTACTATCGCGGTTTACGACCTCGGTGGTGGTACTTTCGATATCTCGATTATCGAAATCGACGAAGTTGATGGCGAAAAAACCTTTGAAGTTCTGGCGACCAACGGTGATACCCACCTGGGCGGCGAAGACTTCGATACTCGTCTGATCAACTACCTCGTTGATGAGTTCAAGAAAGATCAGGGCATTGACCTGCGCAACGACCCGCTGGCCATGCAGCGCCTGAAAGAAGCCGCTGAGAAAGCGAAGATTGAACTGTCTTCTGCTCAGCAGACCGACGTTAACCTGCCGTACATCACTGCAGACGCGACCGGTCCGAAACACATGAACATCAAAGTGACTCGCGCGAAACTGGAAAGCCTGGTAGAAGACCTGGTTAACCGTTCCATCGAGCCGCTGAAAGTCGCTCTGCAGGATGCCGGTCTGTCCGTTTCCGATATCAACGACGTGATCCTCGTTGGTGGTCAGACTCGTATGCCGATGGTGCAGAAGAAAGTGGCCGAGTTCTTTGGTAAAGAACCGCGTAAAGACGTTAACCCGGATGAAGCCGTGGCGATCGGTGCTGCCGTTCAGGGCGGTGTACTGACTGGCGATGTGAAAGACGTTCTGCTGCTCGACGTAACCCCGCTGTCGCTGGGTATCGAAACCATGGGCGGCGTGATGACTGCGCTTATCAGCAAAAACACCACCATCCCGACCAAGCACAGCCAGGTGTTCTCTACCGCTGAAGACAACCAGTCTGCGGTAACCATCCATGTGCTGCAGGGTGAGCGTAAACGCGCGTCTGATAACAAATCTCTGGGTCAGTTCAACCTGGATGGTATTAACCCGGCGCCGCGCGGCATGCCGCAGATCGAAGTGACCTTCGACATCGATGCTGACGGTATCCTGCACGTCTCCGCGAAAGACAAAAACAGCGGTAAAGAGCAGAAGATCACCATCAAAGCGTCTTCCGGTCTGAATGAAGAAGAAATTCAGAAAATGGTTCGCGAAGCAGAAGCTAACGCCGAATCTGACCGTAAGTTCGAAGAGCTGGTACAGACCCGCAACCAGGGCGACCATCTGCTGCACAGCACTCGTAAGCAGGTTGAAGAAGCAGGCGATAAACTGCCGGCTGACGACAAAACTGCCATTGAGTCTGCGTTGACCGCGCTGGAATCTTCTCTGAAAGGCGAAGACAAAGCGGATATCGAAGCGAAAATGCAGGCGCTGGCGCAGGCTTCTCAGAAGCTGATGGAAATCGCTCAGCAGCAGCACGCTCAGCAGCAGGCGGGTTCCGCTGACGCTCAGGCGAGCAACGCGAAAGACGACGATGTTGTCGACGCTGAGTTCGAAGAAGTGAAAGATAAAAAATAATCGCCCTTTGAACGGGTAAAACACTGGCACGGGCGAAGAGGTTTCCTCTCCGCCCGTGCACGCATGTTAAGGGGCTGAAAAACACCGATGGCAAAGCAAGATTACTACGAGATTTTAGGCGTTTCCAAAACAGCGGAAGAGCGTGAAATCAAAAAGGCTTATAAGCGCCTGGCCATGAAATATCACCCGGACCGCAACCAGGGTGATAAAGAGGCTGAAGCCAAATTTAAAGAAATCAAAGAAGCGTATGAAATCCTGACTGATGCCCAGAAGCGTGCGGCCTACGATCAGTACGGCCACGCGGCCTTCGAACAGGGCGGCATGGGCGGCGGCGGCGGTTTTGGCGGCGGTGCCGACTTCAGCGATATCTTTGGCGATGTTTTCGGCGATATCTTTGGCGGCGGACGTGGTCGTCAGCGCGCGGCACGCGGCGCCGATCTCCGTTACAACATGGAGCTGACGCTGGAAGAAGCGGTGCGCGGCGTCACTAAAGAGATCCGTATTCCGACGCTGGAAGAGTGCGACGTCTGCCACGGCAGCGGCGCCAAGGCCGGCAGCAAACCGCAGACCTGTCCGACCTGTCATGGCGCAGGCCAGGTGCAGATGCGCCAGGGCTTTTTTGCGGTACAGCAGACCTGTCCGCACTGCCAGGGACGCGGTACGCTGATTAAAGATCCGTGCAATAAATGTCATGGCCATGGCCGCGTAGAAAAGACCAAAACCCTGTCGGTTAAAATTCCGGCGGGCGTGGATACCGGTGACCGGATCCGTCTGGCGGGCGAAGGCGAGGCCGGCGAACATGGCGCGCCGGCAGGCGATCTGTACGTTCAGGTTCAGGTGAAGCAGCACGCTATCTTTGAGCGTGAAGGCAATAACCTGTACTGCGAAGTTCCGATCAACTTCACCATGGCGGCGCTGGGCGGTGAGATCGAGGTCCCAACGCTCGACGGCCGCGTGAACCTGAAAATTCCAGGTGAAACCCAGACCGGCAAGCTGTTCCGCATGCGTGGAAAAGGCGTGAAATCCGTTCGCGGCGGCGCGCAGGGCGATCTGCTGTGCCGCGTGGTGGTGGAGACGCCGGTGGGGCTGAATGAGAAGCAGAAGCAGCTGCTGAAAGAGCTGCAGGAGAGCTTCGGCGGTCCGACCGGGGAAAACAACAGCCCGCGTTCGAAAAGCTTCTTTGACGGCGTGAAGAAGTTCTTCGACGACCTGACCCGCTAATTCCGCCTTTGTTGATATCCGGCCCGGGCCTTTGCTGCCCGGGCTTTTTTTCGCCTTAGAACTCCCCTTTAACTCGTAAAAAGCGAATATTAGCGCAACTTAAATCTGATTTTTTCGAGTTATCAGTATGTGTATTATGCTTTTATCGAGTTATTCACCAACAGGATGAAAGTAAAAGTGAAACATCTGCAACGATTCTTTAGTAGCGATGCTTCCGGCGGCATTGTCTTAATTATCGCCGCCGCGCTGGCGATGGTGATGGCCAATACCAGCGTGACCAGTGGTCTGTATCACTCCTTCCTTGAGACGCCAGTACAGCTGCGTGTGGGCGCGCTGGAGATCAACAAGAACATGCTGTTATGGATCAATGATGCTCTGATGGCGGTGTTCTTTTTGCTGATTGGCCTGGAGGTCAAACGTGAGCTGATTCAGGGGTCGCTGGCGAGCCGCCGTCAGGCGGTCTTCCCGGTGATAGCCGCGCTGGGCGGCATGATCGTCCCGGCGCTGGTCTACCTGGCCTTTAACGCCCAGGATCCTGTCGCCAGAGAGGGATGGGCGATCCCGGCGGCGACGGATATTGCTTTTGCCCTCGGCGTGCTGGCGCTGTTAGGTAGCCGGGTCCCGACGGCGCTGAAGATTTTCCTGATGGCACTGGCGATTATTGATGACCTCGGGGCTATCGTGATTATCGCGCTGTTTTATACCCACGACCTGTCCATGCTCTCGCTGGGCGTGGCGGCGGCGGCGATCGCGGTGCTGGTGGCCCTGAATCTGAGCGGCGTGCGGCGTACCGGGATCTATATTCTGGTTGGCGCGGTGCTGTGGACGGCGGTGCTGAAGTCTGGCGTTCACGCGACCCTTGCCGGGGTGATTGTCGGCTTTATGATCCCGCTCGAGGAAAAGCATGGCAAGTCGCCGGCCAAAGCGCTTGAGCATGTCCTGCACCCGTGGGTGGCGTTTATGATCCTGCCGCTGTTTGCCTTCGCGAACGCGGGGGTCTCACTGCAGGGGGTCACCCTTGCCGGGCTGACGTCGCTCCTGCCGCTGGGCATTATGGCTGGCCTGTTTATCGGTAAGCCGCTGGGGATTAGCCTGTTCTGCTGGCTGGCCCTGAAGCTGAAGTGGGCTTCGCTGCCGGAGGGAACCACCTGCAAGCAAATTATGGCGGTGGGGATCCTGTGCGGGATTGGCTTTACGATGTCGATTTTCATCGCCACCCTGGCCTTTGGCAGCGTGGATCCCGCGTTGATCAACTGGGCCAAGCTTGGCATCCTGATCGGCTCAGTGCTATCAGCGGTCGTCGGCTACCTCATACTGCGTCAGCGCGTGACGGATACTCGCCTCGCGGTATAACCTTTTTGCAGGAGAGCCCGCCAGGCTCTCCTGGACATTATCAGGGAGAGAAGCATGTCACATATTAACTACAATCATCTGTACTACTTCTGGCACGTGTATAAAGAAGGGTCCGTCGTGGGCGCGGCGGAGGCGCTGTTTCTGACGCCGCAGACCATTACCGGGCAGATCAAAGCCCTGGAGGAGCGCCTGCAGGGAAAATTATTTAAGCGAAAGGGAAGGGGGCTTGAGCCGAGCGAGCTGGGGGAGCTGGTTTTTCGCTATGCCGACCGGATGTTTACCCTCAGCCAGGAGATGCTCGACATCGTCAACTATCGCAAAGAGTCGAACCTGCTGTTTGACGTCGGCGTGGCCGATGCGCTCTCGAAACGGCTGGTCAGCGGCGTGCTGGATGCCGCCGTCGTAGAGAGCGAGCAGATTCATCTGCGCTGTTTTGAATCCACTCATGAGCTGCTGCTGGAGCAGCTGAGCCAGCATAAGCTCGACATGATTATCTCTGACTGCCCGATCGACTCGACGCAGCAGGAAGGGCTATTTTCGGTGAAGATCGGCGAGTGCAGCGTCAGCTTCTGGTGCATGAATCCGGCGCCGACGAAGCCGTTCCCGGCCTGCCTCGAAGAGCGGCGGCTGCTGATCCCCGGTCGGCGATCGATGCTGGGACGTAAGCTGCTGAACTGGATTAACGTGCAGGGCCTGAAGGTGGAGATCCTCGGCGAGTTTGACGACGCGGCGCTCATGAAAGCCTTCGGCGCCGCACATAATGCGATATTTGTCGCGCCGACGCTCTACGCGCATGATTTCTACCATGATGAATCGATTGTCGAAATTGGCCGTATGGATAGCGTGATGGAGGAGTATCACGCTATTTTCGCTGAAAGAATGATTCAGCACCCGGCGGTACAGCGTATCTGTAATCGCGATTATTCGTCGCTGTTCACCGAACCCCGATAGCCGGAAGGCGTGGGCTGGCGTGGCTCAGATCGCGCCAGCGTGCGCTACCGGGGGAAGATGGTAGGCATAAAAAAACCCGCTTTCGCGGGTTTCTTTAACAAAGTTCAGCAAGCAGGCGATTAAGCCAGTTTGTTGATCTGTGCAGTCAGGTTTGCTTTATGACGCGCAGCTTTGTTTTTGTGGATCAGACCCTTAGCAGCCTGACGGTCCACGATCGGTTGCATTTCGTTAAATGCTTTCTGTGCAGCAGCTTTGTCGCCAGCTTCGATAGCTGCGTATACTTTCTTGATGAAAGTACGCATCATAGAGCGACGGCTTGCGTTGTGCTTGCGAGCCTTTTCAGACTGAACGGCGCGCTTCTTAGCTGATTTGATATTAGCCAAGGTCCAACTCCCAAATGTGTTCTATATGGACAATTCAAAGGCCGAGGAATATGCCCGTTTAGCCTTCTTTTGTCAATGGATTTGTGCAAATAAGCGCCGTTTAACACCACAGCGCTTCATTACGTAGTGATGGCGCAAGATTCTACCAGCTTGTTGCAGGCGAATACAGCTTTTCCACCATAAAAATCGCCGGGCGCGGCCAGTTTTCCCGCTTTCTCGCGCTGAGTGAATGAATTCCTGAGAACTTTCGTTGCCGAGGTGCAATCGCTGGTTAACGTTGACAGTTGTACAAGGTATACTCGGACGATTTTCACTGTTTTGAGCCAGACATGAAGCTGATACGCGGCATACATAATCTCAGTCAGGCCCCGCACGGGTGCGTGCTGACCATTGGTAATTTCGACGGCGTGCATCGTGGGCATCAGGCGCTGCTGCAGCGGTTGCGCGAAGAGGGCCGCCAGCGCGGTTTACCGGTCGTGGTGATGATTTTTGAACCCCAGCCGCTGGAGCTCTTTGCCGCTGATAAAGCCCCGGCGCGATTGACCCGCCTGCGTGAAAAGCTGGGCTATCTGGCTGAAAGCGGGGTTGACTATGTATTGTGCGTTCGCTTTGACCGCCGGTTCGCCGCGCTAACCGCGCAGGATTTTATCAGTGAACTGCTGGTGCGTCGCCTGGGCGTGCAGTTCCTCGCCGTTGGTGACGATTTCCGCTTTGGCGCTGGTCGCCAGGGGGATTTCTTGTTATTACAAAAGGCGGGGGCGGAATATGGCTTCGACGTCACCAGCACCCAAACCTTCTGCGAAGGCGGGGTGCGAATCAGCAGCACGGCGGTACGCCAGGCGCTGGCCGATGACGATCTCCTGCTGGCGGAGACGCTGCTCGGCCATCCGTTTAGCATCTCCGGACGCGTCGTGCATGGTGATGAACTAGGCCGAACCATAGGTTTTCCGACGGCGAACTTACCGCTGCGTCGTCAGGTTTCCCCGGTTAAAGGGGTCTATGCGGTAGAAGTGACAGGGCTGGGCGACAAACCGATAGCGGGCGTCGCCAATATTGGCACCCGTCCAACGGTTGCGGGCGTGCGTCAGCAGCTCGAAGTACATCTGTTGGACGTTGTAATGGACCTCTACGGTCGCCATATCAATGTAATACTGCGTAAAAAGATACGTAACGAGCAGCGGTTTGCGTCGCTGGACGAGCTGAAGGCGCAAATCGCACGTGATGAGTTAACGGCCCGCGAATTATTTGGGCTGACCAGCCAGGCCTGAGCCACTGGTGTTTATCAAACCGAAATACGGAACCGAGAATCTGATGAGTGACTATAAATCGACCCTGAATTTGCCGGAAACAGGGTTCCCTATGCGTGGCGACCTCGCCAAACGCGAACCGGGAATGCTGGCGCGTTGGACCGATGATGACCTGTACGGCATCATTCGTGCAGCCAAAAAAGGCAAAAAAACCTTCATTCTGCATGATGGCCCTCCTTATGCGAATGGCAGCATTCATATTGGTCACTCGGTAAACAAGATTCTGAAAGACATTATCGTTAAGTCCAAAGGACTGACGGGCTATGACTCGCCTTACGTTCCGGGCTGGGACTGCCACGGTCTGCCGATCGAGCTGAAAGTGGAGCAGGAATACGGCAAGCCGGGTGAGAAATTTACCGCTGCCGAATTCCGCGCTAAGTGCCGCGAATATGCCGCCGAGCAGATCGATGGCCAGCGTAAAGACTTTATCCGTCTCGGCGTGCTGGGCGACTGGTCGCATCCGTACCTGACCATGGACTTCAAAACCGAAGCCAACATCATCCGCGCGCTGGGCAAAATCATCGGTAATGGCCACCTGCATAAAGGCGCCAAACCGGTGCACTGGTGCGTAGACTGCCGTTCCGCGCTGGCGGAAGCGGAAGTGGAGTATTACGACAAAACCTCTCCGTCTATCGATGTCGCGTTCCACGCGGTAGACAAAGCCGCGGTACTGGCGAAATTCGGCGTAGCCGACGTCAACGGTCCGGTGTCGCTGGTTATCTGGACTACCACGCCGTGGACCCTGCCGGCCAACCGCGCTATCTCTCTGTCTCCTGAGTTCGACTATGCGCTGGTGCAGGTTGACGGCCAGGCGCTGATCCTGGCGAAAGACCTGGTTGAGAGCGTAATGAAGCGCGTTGGCGCGACGGACTACACTATTCTGGCGGCGGTACAAGGTTCTGAGCTTGAGCTGATGCGCTTTAAGCATCCGTTCCTCGATTTCGACGTGCCGGCGATCCTTGGCGACCACGTGACGCTGGATGCCGGTACCGGTGCGGTGCATACCGCTGGCGGCCACGGTCCGGACGATTACACCATCAGCCAGAAATACGGTCTGGAAATCGCCAACCCGGTTGGCCCGGACGGCGCTTACCTGCCTGGCACCTGGCCGTCCCTGGACGGCATTAATGTTTTCAAAGCCAATGACATCATCGTTGAGATGCTGCGTGAGCGTGGCGCGCTGTTACACGTTGAGAAACTGCAGCACAGCTATCCATGCTGCTGGCGCCACAAGTCGCCGATCATCTTCCGTGCCACTCCGCAGTGGTTCGTGAGCATGGATCAGAAAGGCCTGCGCGCGCAGTCGCTGAAAGAGATCAAAGGCGTGCAGTGGATCCCGGACTGGGGCCAGGCGCGTATCGAATCGATGGTCGCTAACCGCCCTGACTGGTGTATCTCCCGTCAGCGCACCTGGGGCGTGCCGATGTCGCTGTTCATGCATAAAGAAACCCACGAACTGCACCCGCGTACCCTTGAGCTGATGGAAGAAGTGGCAAAACGCGTTGAAGTTGACGGCATCCAGGCGTGGTGGGATCTCGATTCCCGCGACATTCTTGGCGATGACGCCGACAGCTACGAGAAAGTACCGGATACCCTCGACGTCTGGTTTGACTCCGGGTCGACCCACTCTTCCGTGGTTGACGTGCGTCCGGAATTCGCCGGTCACGCCGCCGATATGTATCTGGAAGGCTCTGACCAGCATCGCGGCTGGTTCATGTCCTCGCTGATGATTTCCACGGCGATGAAAGGCAAAGCGCCATATCGTCAGGTACTGACCCACGGCTTCACCGTCGACGGTCAGGGCCGCAAAATGTCCAAGTCTATCGGCAACACCGTTAGCCCGCAGGACGTGATGAACAAGCTCGGCGCCGATATCCTGCGCCTGTGGGTGGCTTCCACCGACTACACCGGCGAAATGGCGGTCTCTGACGAGATCCTCAAACGCGCTGCGGACAGCTATCGTCGTATCCGTAACACCGCGCGCTTCCTGCTGGCGAACCTTAACGGTTTCGATCCGGTGAAAGACATGGTTAAACCGGAAGAGATGGTGGTGCTGGACCGCTGGGCGGTCGGCTGCGCGCAGGCGGCACAGGAAGATATCCTGAAAGCCTACGAATCCTACGACTTCCATGAAGTGGTGCAGCGCCTGATGCGCTTCTGCTCCATCGAGATGGGCTCGTTCTACCTCGACATCATCAAAGACCGCCAGTACACCGCCAAGGCGGACAGCGTGGCGCGTCGCAGCTGTCAGACCGCGCTGTTCCATATCGTGGAAGCGCTGGTGCGCTGGATGGCGCCGATCATGTCCTTCACCGCAGATGAAATCTGGGGCTATCTGCCGGGCGAGCGTGAGAAATATGTCTTCACCGGCGAGTGGTATGAAGGTCTGTTCGGCCTGGCCGACGACGAAGCGATGAACGACGATTTCTGGGATGAGCTGCTGAAGGTGCGTGGCGAAGTCAACAAGGTGATCGAGCAGGCGCGTGCGGATAAGAAAGTCGGCGGCTCGCTGGAAGCGGCAGTCACGCTGTATGCTGATGCCGATCTGGCGGCTAAGCTCAATGCGCTGGGCGATGAATTGCGATTTGTCCTGTTGACCTCCGGGGCGAACGTCGCAGACTATGCGAGCGCGTCCGCTGATGCGCAGCAAAGCGAACTGCTTAAAGGGCTGAAAGTCGCATTGAGTAAAGCTGAAGGTGAGAAATGCCCGCGCTGCTGGCATTACACCACCGATATCGGCAAGGTGGCGGAACACGCGGAAATCTGCGGACGCTGTGTGAGCAACGTCGCCGGTGACGGCGAGCAACGTAAATTCGCCTGATGAGTAAATCGATCTGTTCAACGGGGCTACGCTGGCTGTGGGTGGTCGTAGCCGTGCTGATTATCGATCTGGGCAGCAAATTCCTGATCCTCCAGAACTTCGCTCTGGGGGAGACGGTTCCGCTGTTCCCGTCGCTTAATCTGCATTATGCCCGCAACTATGGCGCGGCCTTTAGCTTTCTCGCCGACAGCGGCGGCTGGCAGCGCTGGTTCTTTTCCGGGATCGCGATCGGCATTTGCGTGGTGCTGACGGTGCTGATGTACCGTTCGAAGGCGACGCAAAAGCTGAACAATATTGCCTACGCGCTGATTATCGGCGGCGCGCTGGGCAACTTGTTCGATCGCCTGTGGCATGGCTTTGTGGTCGATATGATCGACTTCTACGTCGGCGACTGGCATTTTGCCACCTTCAACCTCGCCGATAGCGCGATCTGCATCGGCGCAGCGCTGATTGTGCTGGAAGGCTTCCTGCCGAAACCGACTGTGAAAGAGCAGGCGTAAATCTCAATGCCGGGTGACGTGACGCTTACCCGGCCTACAGAATTTTTGGCCCCCGTAGGCCCGGTAAGCGTAATGCCGCCGGGCACCGGGTGACCTAAACAAGCGAGCAATTTGCATGTCTAAATCCGTACAGAGCAACAGCGCGGTACTGGTGCACTTCACTCTGAAACTGGACGACGGCTCCACTGCCGAGTCCACCCGCAGCAACGGCAAACCGGCGCTGTTTCGCCTCGGCGACACCTCTTTGTCTGAAGGGCTGGAGCAACAGCTTCTCGGTTTGAAAGAGGGGGAGAAAAAGGCCTTTTCGCTGGAGCCTGACGCCGCCTTTGGCGTACCCAGCCCGGACCTGATTCAGTATTTCTCTCGCCGCGAGTTTATCGACGCTGGCGAGCCGGAGATCGGCGCGATTATGCTCTTTACCGCAATGGATGGCAGCGAAATGCCTGGCGTGATCCGCGAAGTGAACGGCGATTCCATCACCGTTGACTTCAACCATCCGCTGGCCGGGCGCACTGTTCATTTTGATATTGAAGTGCTGGAGATCGATCCGGCGCTGGAGGAGTAACATGCAGATCCTGTTGGCTAACCCGCGCGGTTTTTGCGCTGGCGTTGACCGCGCTATCAGCATTGTAGAAAACGCGCTGACGCTGTATGGCGCACCGATCTATGTTCGTCATGAAGTGGTGCACAACCGCTATGTGGTGGATAGCCTGCGCAAGCGTGGCGCCATTTTTATCGAACAGATCAGCGAAGTGCCGGACGGCGCGATCCTGATTTTCTCCGCCCACGGCGTGTCGCAGGCGGTACGCAACGAAGCGAAGAGCCGCGACCTTACGGTGTTCGATGCCACCTGTCCGCTGGTGACCAAAGTCCATATGGAAGTCGCCCGCGCCAGCCGCCGCGGCGAAGAGTCGATTCTGATTGGCCATGCCGGCCACCCGGAAGTCGAAGGCACCATGGGACAGTACAACAACCCGCAAGGGGGGATGTACCTGGTCGAGTCGCCGGAAGACGTGCTGAAGCTGGAAGTGAAAAATGACGCCCGGCTGTCGTTTATGACCCAGACCACGCTCTCCGTCGACGATACCTCGGATGTGATTGACGCCCTGCGCGCGCGTTTTCCGAAAATCGTCGGCCCGCGCAAAGACGACATTTGCTATGCCACCACTAACCGTCAGGAAGCCGTGCGCGCGCTGGCGGAGCAGGCTGACGTAGTGCTGGTGGTCGGGTCGAAAAACTCCTCCAACTCTAACCGCCTCGCCGAGCTGGCGCAGCGGATGGGTAAGGCGGCTTACCTGATTGACGACGCCTCCGATATCCAGGAAGCGTGGGTCAAGGATGCGGCCTGCGTCGGCGTGACGGCGGGCGCGTCGGCGCCGGATATTCTGGTGCAGAACGTCATTACCCGCCTGCAGGAGCTGGGCGGCGGCGAAGCCGTGCCGCTGGAAGGCCGGGAAGAGAATATCGTCTTTGAAGTGCCGAAAGAGCTGCGTGTGGATGTCCGTGAAGTAGAGTAAGTTCTTTCCTCCAGCAGTATGAGAAGATGCCAGACTTAACGTCTGGCATTTTTTTAGGGAGAAACCATGCGCTTACCAATCATTCTTGATACCGATCCGGGCATCGACGATGCCGCCGCCATTGCCGCGGCGCTGTTCGCGCCTGAGCTGGATCTGCAGTTGATGACCACCGTAGCGGGCAATGTCTCGGTGGAGAAGACGACCCGTAACGCGCTGCAATTGCTGCATTTCTGGAATGCCGATGTACCGCTGGCGCAGGGGGCGTCGATGCCGCTGGTGCGTCCGTTGCGCGACGCCGCCTCGGTGCATGGCGAATCCGGCATGGAGGGGTATGACTTTGTTGAGCATCAACGTCAACCGCTGGCGAAGCCGGCCTTCCAGGCGATCCGTGATGCGCTTATGCATGCTGCCGAGCCGATCACCCTGGTGGCGATTGGCCCGCTGACCAATATAGCGCTGCTGCTGACCCAGTACCCGGAATGCGTGTTTAATATTCGCCGGCTGGTGATCATGGGCGGCTCGGCGGGCCGCGGCAACTTCACGCCGAATGCGGAATTCAATATCGCTATCGACCCGGAAGCCGCCGCGAAAGTGTTCCATAGTGGGCTGGAGATTGTGATGTGCGGGCTGGACGTCACCAACCGGGCGCTGCTGGCGGCGGATTATCTGGCGACGCTGCCGACGCTGAACCAGACCGGTAAAATGCTCCATGCGCTGTTTAGCCACTATCGCAGCGGCAGCATGAGCAGTGGTCTGCGCATGCACGACTTGTGCGCTATTGCGTGGCTGGCCCGCCCGGAACTGTTCACTCTCCAGCCGTGCTTTGTGGCGGTGGAGACGCAGGGGACCTGGACCGCCGGCACCACGGTGGTGGATATCGAAGGACGACTGGGCCAGCCGGCGAACGCCCAGGTGGCGCTGGATATCGACGTCGAAGGGTTTCAGCGCTGGGCGGCGGAGGTGATTGCCCTGGCGCCGTGATATATCACTCGATTTTCAAGGAGAGAAGCAATGACCTATGGACAGGCGTATTTGAGCGGCTGGAAAGAGACCTTTAACTTTAGCGGACGCGCCAGTCGACGGCAGTTCTGGACGTTTTTTCTCACCAATGTATTGATCGCCACCGCGCCGCTGGCG
Organism: Klebsiella sp. EMBS2024; assembly: GCF_036233805.1. Classification (NCBI taxonomy): domain Bacteria; kingdom Pseudomonadati; phylum Pseudomonadota; class Gammaproteobacteria; order Enterobacterales; family Enterobacteriaceae; genus Klebsiella; species Klebsiella sp. EMBS2024. The sequence continues at coordinate 26,710 of NZ_JAZARW010000001.1, forward strand.
GCCTGGTGTCTGGCAACCAGCGTTAACCCTCAATACGGCATCCTCAGTTTTGTTGTCATTCCCTTTGCCGCGCTCTGGCTGCTGTTGATGGCGATCCCCCTGCTGGCTGTAGGCTGCCGGCGGATGCATGATATCGGCCGCTCCGGGATCTGGTTTGTGTTGGGGGTTATCATTCCGTGGTTTGCAATTATTTCGCTGGCTCTGTGCTGCCTGCGCTCAGCGCCGGCACCGTCTCGCTGAGATAATCGATCATCGCCCGCATCCTGGCGGGCATATGCTTATCTCCCGCCCACAGCAGCCACAGATCGCCGGAGTAGCTGCTGATAAATTCCCACTCGGGCAGCACCTGCACGATGTCGCCGTTCGCCAGCGCCTCACGGGCGGTGAACAGCGGCAGGCTGCCGATCCCTAAATGCTGTCTGACCGCGTCGAGGCGTACGGCGGTATGGTTGGCGGCGTACCGCCCGTAGGTTTGCACCGTTTCTGTTTTGCCTTCCCGACGGAACTTCCAGCGCGCATCGGCGGGCGTTTCGCCAAGGCTAATGCAGCTATGCGCGCGCAGATCCTGCGGCGTGTACGGCGTACCGTGCTGCTGTAAATAGGCCTCAGTGGCGCAGATAACGTGCCTGATTGGCATCAGCGGTTTGCCATGCAGGCCGGGGGAGGGGGTATCGGTGATGCGTAGCGCCAGATCAATACCGTCATCGATAAAATCGAGAGGGCGATCTTCCAGCCGCAGGCAGATGTCCACCTGCGGGTAGCGGTGGAAAAACGCCATCATCAGCGGGTGGATCACAAAGCGGCCGACGGCTTTCGGGACGCTTAGCGTCAGCTTTCCCTGGGCGACCGTTTGGCGACTGCCTGCGGAATCCATTGCCTGTCGCGCCGCTTCCAGCATCTGCTGGGCATGCTGATATATCGTTTCCCCGGCATCGCTAAGACGCAGCTTGCGGGTGGTACGCTGCAGCAGTTTGCAGCCCATCTCTCGCTCCAGCCGTGAAACGCTGCGGCTAACGGCTGAAGGGGTAATGCCGTTCTGGCGGGCGACGGCGGAGAAGCTGCCCTGGTCGACTATCTGAACGAAAAGAGCGAGGTCGGGCAGGAGGTTCAGATTCATTTGTGCTCCCGGAGCAAGAGTGCATTGGCGGGTGGTGGGATTATCGCTGTCGGCATTAATAATATACTGGGCGGACAGAGAGGAGAATCACTATGACTGAACGGGTTTATTACACCAGCGATGCTACCGACGGGCGCGCCCAGATCATTGCCTGCACTGCAGAAGCGGATGGCCGTTACGCCATCGAACTGGATCGGACGCTGTTTCACCCGCAAGGGGGCGGTCAACCGGCGGACCGTGGATGGATTGCCGGGCAGGTGGTTGAGACGGTGGTTGTGCGCGGCGAAAGGGTGCTGCATATTCTGTCGCAACCCCTTCCCCTCGGTGAAGTGGAGATGAAAATTGATGCCTCCGCGAGACAGCTGCATGCTCGTCTGCATTCTGCCGGCCACCTGCTTGGCCTGGCGGGCGAACAGCTTGGCTGGCAACCGGTGAAAGCGCACCACTGGCCCGGCGAAGGGCGGATAACCTTTGCCAGCAGGAATAGCGCCGCGCTGCCGGACGCCAGTGCGCTACTGGCGCTAGTGAAGGCATGGCAGGCGCAGGACTTACCGCGTCAGGTGACGTTCGCTAATGGCATGCGCAAGGTGGGATTCGGCGAACTGCCAGCCTATCCCTGCGGAGGCACCCACGTCGCCCGTCTGGCGGAGCTGAGCGACATTGTCATTAGTCAGATTAAGATGAAGAAGGGGCAGCTGGTGGTCAGCTACACCCTGGCGTAAGCGTTTTATCTCTGCTCAGGATAGGTCTGCTTGCCGTGATAGATACGCTCAGGTCGGCCAACCTTGCCGTAGCTGATTTCCGCTTCCAGAAAGTCGTTCTTNACTCCTTGTTCCAGATAACGGCGAGCGGTGGTTTTGCTGCTGCCGAGGATACGGGCCAGCGAGTCGGCGGTATGCACCACCGTCGGGTCGGCAAACAGCTGGAGCACGCGCTGAAAGGTGCTTTCATCGATCCCGCGCAGTGGTGCGCTGGCGGGTTCCGTTTGTTCCCGGGCCTGAATATTAAACAGCGCGTCGACATGGAGCTGGCTGGCCTGTTCACTGGAGCGCAGCGAGCTACGATAGCGGGCAAAGCGCTCCAGCGTGTGCTGCAGGCGCTGATAGTGCACCGGCTTAATCAGGTAATCAAACACCCCAAGACGCAGCGCTTCGCTGATGGTTTCCATGTGATTATCCGCAGTAATAAAGATAATCCGTCCCTTGTAATGTGTACTGACTGCATGGCGGATCAGATCGATACCTTTGCCGTCGGGTAAAAAATTATCCAGCAGGATCAGCTGCGGTTGATACAGTCTGAGCTGTTTCCTGGCGCTCTCAAGCTTATCCGCAATACCAATGACGTCGAACTGGGGAAACTGTTTAATGTTATCCACCAGGATCTCCGCCAGCATAGGTTCGTCTTCAACAATAAGAGTAGTGATGCTATCCATGATGTTCATCTCGGGTCAGGGGGATATAAAGCGTAAAAATGGTGCCAAAAGGAATATTATTTTCGACGACGATACTGCCGCCTGCTTGTTCCACGTAGCTGCGTACCAGCCAGAGTCCGATACCATGATCTTTGCTGGCGCTGCTGGTGACGCCGCGCTCGAAGATCCGATCGCGCAGCGCCTCGTCAATGCCGCATCCCTGGTCGGCGATCTCAATGATCACCTCCTGGCCATCACTGTTGATCAGGCATTCGATCTGTTTTGAACCCTGCGGTTGACGCAGGCTGGCATTGTAGGCGTTATCAAGTAGATTCCCCACGATCGAGATCCATTCGTTGTGCGAAAGGGCGGTAGGTAATCTATCAACGAAGCAGGCCGGATCGAAAATCAGCTCAAGTCCAAGCTCTTTGGCCCGGTAATATTTGCCGATCAACAGCCCGGCCAGGTGGTTGTCCTGGAAATTGCGTGCAATAAAATCGATCACCTTCTGGTGACTTTCCGACTGCTGTTGGATCAGTTCCAGCGCTTGGTTATAGCGTTTAAGAAACAGCAGACCGGCGATAGTGGAGATCAGATTGCGATGCTCATGCTGTACGGCGCGCAGGTTATCGGCATATTGTTGTACCTGGCTAAGCTGCAGGCTAAGGGTGTTGATATCGTCTTTGCTGCGAAAGCTGATCACCCAGCCCTGTGGCTCATTGTTTAAGATCACCGCCATCCGGCTGGCGATCACTTTGATCTGATTGAAGGTAACGATCTCGTCTTTTTTATTGGTCTGTGGCGCATCGTAGAAGAAGACCTCCTGCGAGATAACGCTGCTGATCCGTTTGCCGATAAGCGTCGGTTCCGGCTGACTCAAATTGAGCAGGCGACGCGCAGTCTGATTAATCGCAGTGATTTTATAATCGGAGTCGATGGCGATAAGCCCTTCGAACACCGATTCAAACAGCACGCTTTGCTGGATCAACAGCTGTGACAGCTGCTGGGGTTCCATATTGAGCATCTGTTTTTTGATATGCAGTGAGAAGCGGCGGGCGCAAAAGAGCAGAAGCAGTAACATGATGGCCATCGGGATCAGCAGCGAACTTATCTGCAGGCTGAGCCAGTTTTCCAGTTGCTCAATGGTATAGCCTACCGACACAATGCCGATCACCTTGCCGGTTGCGTCCTGAATCGGCGATTTACCGCGCAGCGACGATCCCAGCGAGCCTTTGCGCACTGACACGTAGCTTTTAGCGTTTATCAACGCCTCATCGCTATCGCCGCCTTCCATCGATTTGCCGATTTCATCAGGATTGACGTGATAGAGGCGCTGGCCGCTGGCATCACCGACGGTGATGTAGGTGGCGTCGGAGAACGAACGCATGGGGTCGATAAGGGCTTTGATTCTGGCGAGATCGCGTTTCTGCACTGCCTCCACCAGCTCCGGCATCGCCGAAATCTGCATCGCCTGAATCAGCGCCCGTTGCCCGACCTGATAATGCAGACGCTCCTCGGTAATGTCTGTCAGATACCATGACATCGCCAGCATGACGATCGTCGAGGTGAATAAGATCAGCAGGAAGATGCGATTCTGAAACGATCGCCTGGCAAACCAGTGGGTGATTTTTCGGGTATACATTGGGTAGATAGACATTAAATTGTTATTCTCCCCGTTTTGCGCCCCCGGCGCCGACAGGTGGAGCACAGAACAGAAAATTTCAGACATGTGCCCGGCCCCGTCATGCCAAGAGTGGGTATCAAATCAGCCCGGAGGTGGGGCGACAGCCACACCTCCGGGAAGGATGTCGGCCTACATCGCCAGCACGTACTTGAGCATCACCCCGGCGGCGATCGCCGAGCCGATCACCCCCGCCACGTTCGGGCCCATCGCGTGCATCAGCAGGAAGTTCTGCCCGTCCGCTTCCAGACCCACCTTGTTCGACACCCGCGCCGCCATCGGCACCGCCGACACCCCCGCCGAGCCGATCAGCGGGTTGATTTTGTGCCGGCTGAACACGTTCATCAGCTTCGCCATCAGCACCCCGGCTGCGGTCCCCACGCAGAAGGCGATCACCCCCAGCACCAGGATCCCCAGCGTCTGCGGCTGCAGGAACTTGTCCGCCACCAGCTTGGCCCCCACCGACAGCCCGAGGAAGATGGTGACGATGTTGATCAGCGCGTTCTGCACCGTATCGCTCAGCCGCTCCACCACGCCGCTCTCGCGCATCAGGTTGCCGAAGCAGAACATCCCCAGCAGCGGCGCGGCGTCCGGCAGCAGGAGCGCCACCAGCAGCAACAGCACCGCCGGGAAGAGGATCTTCTCCCGCTTACTCACCGTGCGCAGCTGCACCATGCGGATCTTCCGCTCCTTATCCGTGGTCAGCGCCTTCATGATCGGCGGCTGGATCAGCGGCACCAGCGCCATATAGGAGTACGCCGCCACCGCGATGGCCCCCAGCAGCTCCGGCGCCAGCTTGCCCGACAGGTAAATCGCCGTCGGGCCGTCGGCGCCGCCGATGATGCCGATGGCCGCCGCCTGCGGCAGGGTGAAGCTGATGATGCCGAAGTAGTTCAGCGTCAGCGCCCCGAGCACGGTGGCGAAGATCCCGAACTGCGCCGCCGCCCCCAGCAGCAGGGTGCGCGGGTTAGCCAGCAGCGGGCCGAAATCGGTCATCGCCCCGACGCCCATAAAGATGACCAGCGGCGCGATGCCCGAGCCAATCGCCACCTTATAGAAGATGGCCAGCACCCCGGCGGAGTAGCCCATGTCCACCGCGAGGCTCTCCATCTGCCCCTGCACCGACGGCAGGGCCAGCGCCAGTGCCTCTTTGATGGCGTGGACGTCCGGCGCGCAGTGGAGCTTCGCGGCAATCACCGCCAGCTGCGCCGGGTCGTGGTGAGCCAGCAGGCTCTCTAGGGCGGTGAGCGCCAGCCCGGCCTCCGGGATATTGGAGAGCAGGCCGCCGAAGCCAATCGGCAGCAGCAGTAACGGCTCGAACTTCTTCGCGATGGCCAGCCAGAGCAGCAGCAGGCTGACC
>NZ_JAZARW010000001.1:32333-32614 GCF_036233805.1 Klebsiella sp. EMBS2024
GGGCGTTCAGACTTTCCATTTCCGCTCCTCGTCCTTACGCCAGGGTCATCAGGGTGTCGCCGACCGCCACCGCGTCGCCGGCTTTCACCGCGATACCGCGCACGGTCCCGGCCTGCGCGGCGCGGATTTCGGTCTCCATCTTCATGGCTTCCAGAATCAGCAGCACCTCGCCTGCGGCCACCGTCTGGCCTTCGCTGGCCAGCACCTTCCAGATAGTGCCCGCCAGCGGGGCGGTCACCGGGGTACCGGCGCCGGCCGGGGCGGCAGCGGCGGGTGCAGAG
>NZ_JAZARW010000001.1:32624-32895 GCF_036233805.1 Klebsiella sp. EMBS2024
CCGCCGTCAGCTGGCTGACGTCACCGCCGTCGCTGACTTTGACCACAAAGGCTTTGCCTTCCACCTCCACGGTGTAGACGCCGGAGGCGGCAGGTTTTTCTGCTTTTGCCACTGGCTGCGCGGCTTCCGCCTGCGGTACCGGCTCAAAGGCCGCCGGGTTGTGGCGGTTTTCGAGGAACTTCAGGCCTGGCTGCGGGAACAGCGCCACGGTGAGCACGTCGTCGATGGCGTTTTCGGCAAGCGTGATGCCCTTCTCCTGCGCCTGGCGTTT
>NZ_JAZARW010000001.1:33127-33441 GCF_036233805.1 Klebsiella sp. EMBS2024
ANCAGCGGGATGAAGCCGAGGTCCTCGCGCACGCGGGGGATTTCCGCCAGCACTTCATCCAGACGGTGGGCGGCGCTNTGCTGCTTCAGCTGGCCTTCGAGGTTGGTGAGCATCCCGCCCGGCACCTGGGCGACGAGGATACGGCTGTCGGTGCCCTTCAGCTGGCCTTCGAAGGCGTGGTACTTCTTACGCACCTCGCGGAAGTAGGCCGCGATGCTCTCCAGCCTGTGGATGTTGAGGCCGGTGTCGTACGGCGTGCCGGNGAGGGTGGCCACCAGCGCCTCGGTGGCCGGGTGGCCATAGGTGGCGCTCAT
>NZ_JAZARW010000001.1:33460-34009 GCF_036233805.1 Klebsiella sp. EMBS2024
ACGCCGTCGACGCCGGCTTCAATGGCCTTCAGCAGGGCCATCTCCGCCATCCCGGTGGTGGCATGGCAGTGCAGGTGCAGGGTGACGTCATAGCGCTTCTTGATTTCACTGACCAGCTCAAAGGCGGCATGCGGGGTGAGGATGCCGGACATGTCCTTGATGGCGACGGAGTCAACGCCGGTCTCCAGCAGCTGTTCGGTGAGGTCGAGCCAGGTCTGCAGGGTGTGCGCCGGGCTGGTGGTGTACGAAAGCGTACCCTGGGCGTGGGCGCCGTGGCGGCGGACCGCCTGCAGGGCGGCCTGCATGTTGCGCGGGTCGTTCATGGCATCGAAGACGCGGAAGACGTCCATGCCGTTTTTGACGGCGCGCTCCACGAAGCGCTCCACCACGTCGTCGGCGTAGTGGCGGTAGCCGAGCAGGTTCTGGCCGCGGAGCAGCATCTGCAGCGGGGTCTTCGGCATCGCCTTTTTCAGCTCGCGCAGGCGGACCCACGGGTCCTCGCCGAGAAAGCGGATGCAGGCGTCAAAGGTGGCGCCGCCCCAGCACTCC
>NZ_JAZARW010000001.1:34183-99582 GCF_036233805.1 Klebsiella sp. EMBS2024
GCGACAATCGCCGGCTTCAGGCGGGCGAAATCGTCGGCGGGCGCGACGGCGGCCGGCGTCGCTGCGGGAGCGGCGGGCGGCTCGGGAAACAGGCGGTTGACGGCGAGGGACATTCCCCGGATGGCAAAGATGAGCAGCAGCAGAAACGCCAGCACAAAGCCCATGCCGAGAAACATCAGGGTGAAGCCTTCGCCTAACAGGATGGCATTGTCAGTCATTTATACATCTCAAATAGGGGCACGATGACGCGCTGTCTGACAAGGTTTCTGGCGTTTCCGGCTAAGGAGCAGGGTGGATTTCCCTCTGCCGCTCCCGGCATGGGACCCTGATTCGTTCTTCACCTGTCAGTTCAACGTGCCATCGTGCGTATGGGTTAAATCATCATGCCGAACACGATGCTGGCGATGACCAGCACAATACCGCCGCCCAAACGGGAGGAGATTTGCGCATAAGAGATAAGGTTCATACGGTTACAGGCAGAGAGAACTTCCAGGTCGCCGGAGCCGCCGCGGTTGGCCATACACAGGCCTGCAGTGATGGCCGATTCTATTGGGAAGAAGCCCATCAGCCAGCCACCGATCGCCGCGCCGAGCACCGCACCGATAACGATAATGGCGGCGATAACAACGTTAGCGAAGGTGATGGCGTTGATAATTTCCTGTAGGTCGGTGTAGCAGACGCCGACCCCGACCATCAGCACCCACAGCAGCTGTTTGGAGAAGAAATCAGACAAGCGTTTAGCACCGGCTTTGATTTCCGGTGAGCACAGCCCGGAGGCGTTCAGCGCGGCGACGATCAGCACCATCCACGCGAAATAGTGAATAGCCACACCGCCAATGCTGGGCAGAATTTTCTTCGCCACGACGTAGGCCAGCAGGAAGCAGGTAGTGGACAGCACCAGACCGACGGCGGTTTCGCGATGGGTGATTTGTCCCGCTTTCTCATCTTCTTCCACTTTGAACGAGGCTTTACGCACCAGTTCCCCTTCGCCGCTCAGCCAGGCGTGTTTTTTGCCGATGATATCGAGGACGGCGGCAAAGACGATGGCGAAGATGTTAGCGATGGTCAGAATAGCGATAGCGGTTGAGTAATACTCTTCGCGAGAACGACCGGTGACGGAGTGGTAAATCTCCGACAGGGGGACCGCGCCCGCGCCGTTGCCGCCACCCATGATCGGCAGGACGTACAGCATCATGATGCGATCCACTGGAATACCGAACACCAGGCCGATAGCGATGCCAAAAATAGACTCGCCGACAATGCCCATCAGGATAGTTGGAATATAGCCGAGCAGTGATTTCAGCAGCAGGCGGCGGTTTACCGACAGAATTGCTCCGGTAATTAATACCGCGATGAATAAGTTAAGGAAGTTACTCTTATCCATAACGTTGCTGATAGCATCGATTTCTTTCTGCGTAAAAATACCGGCATAGACAAAATAAGCCGCCACCAGGAAAATCATCACCGGAGCGCCACCGATATATTTGTTGAATATTGGCAGGCGCTTGCCAATTTCCCCGAATATAGCGCCGATAATAAACATGATGGCAAAGCCGCCGACGATATCGGTGGGTAAAGCGTTATAAAAATGTGAAAGTAATAGTGTAATTAACGCAAATGCGTAAAGGGGGAGCGGCATGCCGAAGATTTTAAATCCCAGCAGATCGCTAACGCCCTTTTTCTCCGTCGCCGGAGCCTGACTCATGTTAGTCATAAACGTTATCCTGTTTATTGATGGAGTAGTAAGACCGGCGCATAGTAATAAATAGATCCAGGGGTAAGGTGTGATTATCTTCACTGAATACTCGTGTTTTTTATTAATTTAATTGTTTTTATGATTCTGAATTAATTAACAACATAAAAACCATAAAGCCAATTAAGCCACGAGAAAAACTGTGGCTTAAATACAAGAATCCATAGCCGAACGCTGGCGAAATACAGTTCGTTTTGAAATGACGAAGCGCTAAAAAATGACACTGATATTAAAACGCGTTCAACTATTAAAAGATAAACCGCGGCGAGAGGCGATCGATCGGTTTCTCCGCCAGCATCAACTGTCGTTAGAGGCCGACTGCGAAATGGCGATTATCGCCGAGTATCAGCAGCGGCTGGTCGGCTGCGGTGCTATCGCCGGCAATGTGCTGAAATGCATCGCCATCGATCCCTCGCTGCAGGGGGAGGGGCTGAGCCTTAAATTACTGACCGAGCTCCTGACGCTGGCCTATGAGCTGGGGCGCAGCGAACTGTTTTTGTTCACTAAACCTTGCAATGCTGCGTTATTTTCCGGCGCCGGCTTCTGGCCGATAGCCCAGGCGGGCGACCGCGCCGTGCTAATGGAAAATAGCCGCGAACGACTGACTCGTTACTGCCGACAGCTGGCGATGTACCGTCAGCCGGGAAGAAAAATCGGCGCTATCGTGATGAACGCCAATCCATTCACCCTCGGCCACCGCTGGTTGGTAGAACAGGCGGCCAGCCAGTGCGACTGGCTGCATCTGTTTGTGGTCAAAGAAGATGCGTCCTGCTTTTCCTATCACGATCGCTTCAAGCTCATTGAACAGGGGATTACCGGCATCGATAAGGTGACGCTGCATCCCGGTTCGGCGTATCTGATCTCGCGGGCGACGTTCCCCGGCTATTTCCTGAAAGAGCAAGGGGTGGTTGATGACTGCCACAGCCAGATTGACCTGCAGCTCTTCCGCGAGCGCCTGGCCCCGGCGCTGCAGATTACCCATCGCTTTGTCGGCACCGAGCCGTTGTGTCCCCTGACCCGTAATTACAACCAGCGCATGAAGTCACTACTGGAAGCGCCAGGCGACGCGCCGCCCATTGAAGTAGTTGAGCTTGCGCGAATCGAAAAAAATGGTGGACCCGTGTCGGCCTCCCGAGTGCGCGAACTCTATCGACAGCGCAACTGGCAGGCGGTCGCGGCGCTGGTGCCGCCGGGGACCCTCTCTTTTCTGATGCAACTGGCGGAAAGCGAACATCAAACCGCCTGATTTTTATGCCCTAACTAAGGATTTTCCCCTATGGAAATGAAGATTGACGCCTTGGCCGGCACGCTGGAGTCCAGCGATGTGATGGTCAGGATTGGACCGGCGGCGCAGCCGGGCATTCAGCTGGAAATCGACAGCATTGTGAAACAACAGTTTGGCGCTGCGATTGAGCAGGTAGTGAGAGAAACGCTGGCTCAGCTTGGCGTGAAACAGGCCAACGTGGTGGTCGATGATAAAGGCGCGCTGGAATGTGTTTTGCGAGCTCGCGTACAGGCCGCGGCGCTGCGCGCGGCGCAACAGACCCAATTACAATGGAGCCAGCTATGAAACCACGTCGCAGTATGTTGTTCATCCCTGGCGCCAATGCCGCCATGTTAAGCACGTCATTCGTCTACGGCGCCGATGCGGTGATGTTCGACCTGGAAGATGCCGTTTCGCTGCGCGAGAAAGATACCGCTCGTCTGCTGGTGTATCAGGCGCTGCAGCATCCACTGTATCAGGATATCGAAACCGTGGTGCGCATTAACCCGCTGAATACGCCGTTCGGTCTTGCCGACCTTGAAGCGGTAGTCCGCGCGGGCGTGGATATGGTGCGTCTGCCGAAAACCGACAGCAAAGAAGATATCCATGAGCTGGAAGCGCATGTTGAGCGGATTGAACGCGAGTGCGGCCGGGAAGTGGGCAGCACCAAGTTAATGGCGGCGATCGAGTCGGCGCTGGGCGTGGTGAACGCGGTGGAAATCGCCCGTGCCAGCCCGCGTCTGGCGGCGATCGCGCTGGCGGCCTTCGATTACGTGATGGATATGGGCACCTCCCGCGGCGACGGTACTGAACTGTTCTACGCCCGCTGCGCTGTACTGCATGCCGCCCGCGTTGCCGGCATCGCCGCCTATGACGTGGTGTGGTCGGATATCAATAATGAAGAGGGCTTCCTGGCGGAAGCGAATCTGGCCAAAAACCTCGGCTTTAACGGCAAATCGTTGGTTAACCCACGACAAATTGAACTCCTGCATCAGGTCTATGCCCCGACGCGCAAAGAGGTCGATCACGCGCTGGAAGTGATTGCCGCGGCGGAAGAAGCCGAAACGCGAGGTCTGGGTGTGGTATCGCTGAACGGCAAGATGATCGATGGACCGATTATCGACCATGCTCGCAAAGTGGTGGCGCTCTCGGCTTCCGGTATTCGTGATTAAGGGGAATAAGATGAAAGAGACAGTAGCAATGCTTAATCAGCAGTACGTGATGCCGAATGGACTGACACCTTATGCCGGCGTAACGGCGAAAAGTCCCTGGCTGGCGAGTGAGAGCGAAAAGCGCCAGCGCAAAATCTGCGATTCGCTGGAAACGGCGATTCGTCGCTCCGGCCTGCAAAACGGCATGACCATCTCGTTTCACCACGCGTTTCGCGGCGGTGACAAAGTCGTCAATATGGTAGTGGCGAAGCTGGCGGAAATGGGTTTTCGCGATCTCACCCTGGCGTCCAGTTCGCTGATCGACGCCCACTGGCCGCTGATCGAGCATATTAAAAATGGCGTGATCCGCCAGATCTACACCTCCGGCCTGCGCGGCAAGTTGGGCGAGGAGATCTCCGCCGGTTTAATGGAAAACCCGGTGCAGATCCACTCCCACGGCGGTCGCGTACAGCTGATTCAAAGCGGCGAGCTGTCGATTGATGTCGCGTTTCTCGGCGTTCCTTGCTGCGATGAGTTTGGCAACGCCAACGGCTTTAGCGGTAAATCACGCTGCGGTTCGCTGGGCTACGCGCGCGTCGATGCCGAGCACGCTAAATGCGTGGTGCTGCTCACCGAAGAGTGGGTGGATTATCCTAACTATCCGGCCAGTATTGCCCAGGATCAGGTGGATCTGATAGTCCAGGTAGATGAAGTCGGCGATCCGCAAAAAATTACCGCGGGTGCCATCCGTCTGACCAGCAACCCGCGCGAGCTGCTGATCGCCCGCCAGGCGGCGAAAGTGGTTGAGCACTCCGGTTACTTTAAAGAGGGTTTCTCGCTGCAGACCGGTACCGGCGGCGCCTCGCTGGCAGTAACTCGCTTCCTTGAAGATAAAATGCGCCGTAACGGCATTACCGCCAGCTTCGGCCTCGGCGGTATCACCGGGACGATGGTCGATTTGCACGAAAAAGGGTTGATCAAAACGCTGCTCGATACCCAGTCCTTCGATGGCGACGCGGCGCGTTCGCTGGCGCAGAACCCGAACCATGTCGAGATCTCCACCAATCAGTATGCCAGCCCGGGCTCCAAAGGCGCCTCCTGCGAGCGCTTAAACGTGGTGATGCTCAGCGCGCTGGAAATTGATATCGACTTTAACGTTAACGTGATGACCGGTTCTAACGGTGTGCTGCGCGGGGCGTCCGGTGGCCATAGCGATACCGCCGCCGGTGCGGATTTGACCATTATTACCGCGCCGTTAGTTCGCGGCCGTATTCCCTGCGTCGTGGAAAAGGTGCTGACCCGCGTCACGCCGGGGGCCAGCGTGGATGTGCTGGTCACTGACCACGGCATTGCGGTCAACCCGGCACGTCAGGACCTGATCGACAATTTGCGCAGCGCAGGCATTCCGCTGATGACCATTGAGGAACTGCAGCAGCGTGCTGAGCTGTTGACTGGCAAGCCGCAGCCGATCGAATTCACCGATCGGGTGGTGGCGGTGGTGCGCTATCGCGACGGTTCGGTCATCGATGTGATTCATCAGGTGAAAAACAGCGACTAAACGCAGAGGGGAAAGGCCATGAGCGACGTGTTAATTAATCCTGCGCGTGTGCGGCGCGTGAAGCCACTGAGTGCCGAAGAGGTGGTCAGCGCGGTAGAGCGCGCGCTGTTGACCGAAGTTCGCCTGACCCCAAAGCCCGGGTTGGTGGATATTCGTAACGCTGGCGCGCACTGGGATATGGATCTGGCCTCGTTTGAGGCCAGCACCGCGGTGGTGGCTCCGTGGATGGAGAAATTTTTCATCATGGGCCACGATACTGCGGCGGTCGCGCCGGAGCAGGTATTGATGATGCTGCGCCCGGTAGGGATGGCCTGTGAGAACGATATGCTGGAGGCCACCGGCGGGGTGAATACCCATCGCGGGGCGATCTTCGCTTTTGGCCTGCTCAGCGCGGCGGCGGGCAGGCTGGTGTCGAAAGGTGAGCCGATAGAGCAGCACCGGCTTTGCGACCAGGTGGCGCGCTTCTGTCGCGGCATGGTTATGCAGGAGTTGTCTTCTGCTGGCGGGGAACGGCTCAGTAAAGGCGAGGCTCATTTTCTGCGCTATGGTCTCTCCGGGGCCCGCGGCGAGGCGGAGAGCGGTTTCCTGACGGTGCGTACCCAGGCCATGCCAGTCTTTACCCGCATGATGGAAGAGACCGGCGACAGTAATCTGGCGCTACTGCAAACCCTGCTGCATCTGATGGCGTNGAATGATGACACCAACCTGGTCTCGCGCGGCGGGCTTGCCGGGCTGAACTTTGTCCAGCAGGAGGCGCAGCGACTGCTGTGGCAGGGCGGCGTGCTGGCGGACGGCGGGCTGGAGGCGCTGCGACAGTTTGACGATGAGCTGATTGCCCGCCATCTCAGCCCTGGCGGCAGCGCCGATCTGTTGGCGGTGACCTGGTTTTTATCCGCGTTTCCCGCCGGCGCGCTTTTCCCGCTGTAACCCACTGCAATACCGCCTTCGCCCGCACTGTACGGGCGAGGGCGCCATCATTAGCCTTCCCGGTTGTCATCCGGTAAACACGGAATCGCGGCACAATCGTATAGTTTTTACTGATATCGTCCGCCGTTTGTCATAAATTTCTAATTATCGGCGTTTTTGAGTAGCGGCCCGCTGACGGGCTGGTTACTCTGAAAACAATTTACGTAATGTTAACAAAAGAGAATAGCTATGCATGATGCACAAATCCGCGTGGCCATCGCCGGCGCGGGCGGCCGGATGGGACGCCAGTTAATTCAGGCTGCATTGCAGATGGAAGGCGTGGCGCTGGGCGCGGCGCTGGAGCGTGAAGGGTCAAGCCTGGTGGGCAGCGACGCCGGCGAGCTGGCGGGCGCCGGCAAAGCGGGCGTCGCGGTGCAGAGCAGCCTGGCGGCGGTAAAAGATGATTTCGACGTGTTGATCGATTTTACCCGCCCGGAAGGCACGCTGAACCATCTGGCGTTTTGCCGCGAGCACGGCAAAGGGATGGTCATCGGCACCACCGGTTTTGACGACGCTGGCAAACAGGCGATTCGCGATGCCGCGCAGGACATTGCCATTGTCTTCGCCGCTAACTTTAGCGTTGGCGTCAACGTCCTGTTGAAGCTGCTGGAGAAGGCGGCGAAGGTGATGGGCGACTATACCGACATCGAAATTATCGAAGCGCACCACCGGCATAAAGTGGATGCGCCGTCAGGCACCGCGCTGGCGATGGGCGAAGCGATCGCCGGGGCATTGAACAAAGATCTTAAGGACTGCGCGGTCTACAGTCGTGAAGGCTACACTGGCGAACGCGTCCCGGGCACCATCGGCTTCGCGACCGTTCGCGCGGGGGATATCGTCGGGGAGCATACGGCAATGTTTGCTGACATCGGTGAGCGTATTGAAATCACCCATAAAGCGTCCAGCCGCATGACCTTTGCAAATGGCGCCGTTCGTTCAGCATTATGGCTGAAAGACAAGAAAAATGGCCTGTTTGATATGCGTGATGTGCTGGATCTGAATAGTTTATAACGATTATTACCCATCGTGATGTGGTTATTGCTATCAATAAGTTATTGATGCAAGGGGCAATATTTTGTTGCCCTTTTTTATTTTTGCGAATTACGGTGTATTTCTTAAGTCTAATGCGTAAAAAATACAATATTAGCGTGTTTTTTAGTGAATTAAATGTAAATTTTGACCATCTGGTCCACTTTTTTGTCGATCATCCCTCTGTTTTACACTCTTCCACATCCGCAAGCGTTTTCTCAGCCAGGTTTGTTGATCTTTTTGGCGTAAAAATCACGTGTTACGCACCAGTGGCGTAAAATGACATTAAAAATATCCGCTTTAAGTTGACTTTTATCCGACATCTCTCCAGAATGCCGCCGTTTGCCAAAAATCTGCGGGCAACAGATTTGCATTGATTCAGATCGTGTTTATGAATTAATATGCAAATAAAGTGAGTGGATATTCTCTGGAGGATGTTTTGATTAAGTCAGCGCTATTGGTTCTGGAAGACGGAACCCAGTTTCACGGTCGGGCCATCGGGGCAACCGGCACGGCGGTTGGGGAAGTCGTTTTCAATACTTCAATGACCGGTTATCAAGAAATCCTCACTGATCCTTCCTATTCCCGCCAAATCGTCACTCTTACTTATCCTCATATTGGTAATGTCGGCACCAACGCCGCCGATGAAGAATCTTCTCAGGTACATGCGCAGGGTCTGGTTATTCGCGACCTGCCGCTGATTGCCAGCAACTTCCGCAGTACTGAAGACCTCTCTTCTTATCTGAAGCGCCATAACATCGTGGCGATTGCCGATATCGATACCCGCAAGCTGACGCGTCTGCTGCGTGAGAAAGGGGCGCAGAACGGCTGCATCATCGCGGGCGACAGCCCGGATGCCCAGCTGGCGCTGGAAAAAGCGAAAGCGTTCCCGGGCCTGAACGGCATGGACTTGGCGAAGGAAGTGACCACCGCAGAAACCTATAGCTGGACGCAAGGCAGCTGGACCCTGGCGGGCGACCTGCCGGAAGCGAAAGCGGAAAGCGAGCTGCCGTTCCACGTTGTGGCATATGACTTCGGCGCGAAACGCAACATCCTGCGCATGCTGGTTGACCGCGGCTGCCGCCTGACGGTGGTGCCGGCGAAGACCTCCGCCGCGGACGTGCTGGCGCTCAATCCGGACGGTATCTTCCTCTCCAACGGCCCTGGCGACCCGGCGCCGTGCGATTACGCTATCGAGGCGATTGAAAAATTCCTTGAGACCGATATTCCGGTATTCGGCATCTGCCTTGGCCATCAGCTACTGGCGCTGGCGAGCGGTGCCAAGACCATTAAGATGAAGTTCGGCCACCACGGCGGCAACCACCCGGTGAAAGATATTGATAACAACGTGGTGATGATCACTGCCCAGAACCATGGTTTCGCCGTAGATGAGGCGACGCTGCCGGCCAACCTGCGCGTGACCCATAAGTCGCTGTTCGACGGCACCCTGCAGGGGATCCATCGTACCGACAAACCGGCGTTCAGCTTCCAGGGGCACCCTGAAGCGAGCCCGGGGCCGCACGATGCCGCGCCGCTGTTCGACCACTTTATCGAGTTAATTGAGCTCTACCGTCAGTCCGCGAAATAATCAGAACCTGTTTATGTTCTGCTGTGCTCGGGAATACGGCGTTAAAAATTTGTTCAAAATGCTCATTTACGTTTTGTAAACTGCGCTTTCTCACAAATTTTTTCCTTGTCTACCCATCGCTCGCGACGACCATAAACAGGTTCTTCGGAGAAGAAAGCAATGCCAAAACGTACAGACATAAAAAGTATCCTGATTCTGGGCGCGGGCCCGATTGTTATCGGTCAGGCGTGTGAGTTTGACTACTCCGGCGCCCAGGCCTGTAAAGCGCTGCGCGAAGAGGGCTACCGCGTTATCCTGGTGAACTCTAACCCGGCGACCATCATGACCGACCCGGAAATGGCCGATGCCACCTACATCGAGCCGATTCACTGGGAAGTGGTGCGTAAAATCATCGAAAAAGAGCGCCCGGATGCGGTGCTGCCGACCATGGGCGGCCAGACGGCGCTGAACTGCGCGCTCGAGCTGGAGCGTCAGGGGGTACTGGCTGAATTCGGCGTGACCATGATTGGTGCCACCGCCGATGCGATTGATAAAGCCGAAGACCGTCGCCGTTTCGATATCGCAATGAAAAAAATCGGCCTCGACACCGCGCGCTCTGGTATCGCCCACACGATGGAAGAGGCGCTGGCGGTTGCCGCCGACGTTGGTTTCCCGTGCATCATCCGTCCGTCCTTCACCATGGGCGGCACCGGCGGCGGTATCGCCTATAACCGCGAAGAGTTCGAAGAAATTTGCGAACGCGGCCTGGATCTCTCTCCGACCAACGAACTGCTGATCGATGAATCGCTGATCGGCTGGAAAGAGTACGAGATGGAAGTGGTGCGCGATAAGAACGATAACTGCATCATCGTCTGCTCCATCGAAAACTTCGACGCCATGGGGATCCACACCGGTGACTCCATCACCGTTGCCCCGGCGCAGACCCTGACCGACAAAGAGTACCAGATCATGCGTAACGCCTCGATGGCGGTGCTGCGTGAAATCGGCGTCGAAACCGGCGGCTCTAACGTGCAGTTCGCGGTTAACCCGAAAAACGGTCGCCTGATCGTTATCGAAATGAACCCGCGCGTCTCCCGCTCCTCGGCGCTGGCCTCTAAGGCCACCGGCTTCCCGATTGCTAAAGTGGCAGCCAAGCTGGCGGTAGGTTATACCCTTGACGAGCTGATGAACGACATCACCGGCGGCCGCACCCCGGCTTCCTTTGAACCGTCCATCGACTACGTGGTCACTAAAATCCCACGCTTTAACTTTGAAAAATTCGCCGGCGCCAACGACCGTCTGACCACCCAGATGAAGTCTGTCGGCGAAGTGATGGCGATTGGCCGTACCCAGCAGGAATCCTTGCAGAAAGCGCTGCGCGGTCTGGAAGTGGGCGCTACCGGCTTCGACCCGAAAGTGAGCCTCGACGATCCGGAAGCGCTGACCAAAATCCGCCGCGAGCTGAAAGATGCCGGCGCTGAGCGTATCTGGTATATCGCTGACGCGTTCCGCGCGGGCCTCTCGGTTGACGGCGTCTTCAACCTGACCAACATCGACCGCTGGTTCCTGGTACAGATTGAAGAGCNGGTCCGTCTGGAAGAGAAAGTGGCGGAAGTGGGCATCAACGGCCTCGACGCTGACTTCCTGCGCACCCTGAAGCGTAAAGGCTTTGCCGATGCGCGTCTGGCGAAGCTGGCGGGCGTGCGGGAAGCGGAAATCCGCAAGCTGCGCGACCAGTATGACCTGCACCCGGTCTACAAGCGCGTGGACACCTGCGCTGCGGAATTTGCTACCGATACCGCCTACATGTACTCCACTTATGAAGAAGAGTGTGAGTCCAACCCGTCCGTTGACCGCGATAAAATTATGGTCCTCGGCGGCGGCCCGAACCGTATCGGGCAGGGTATCGAATTCGACTACTGCTGCGTACACGCCTCGCTGGCGCTGCGCGAGGACGGTTACGAGACCATCATGGTCAACTGTAACCCGGAAACCGTCTCTACCGACTACGACACCTCCGACCGTCTGTATTTTGAGCCGGTGACCCTGGAAGACGTGCTGGAAATCGTGCGCATCGAGAAGCCAAAAGGCGTTATCGTCCAGTACGGCGGCCAGACCCCGCTGAAGCTGGCTCGTGCCCTGGAAGCTGCCGGCGTGCCGGTTATCGGTACCAGTCCGGACGCTATCGACCGGGCGGAAGACCGTGAGCGCTTCCAGCACGCGGTTGACCGTCTGAAGCTGAAGCAGCCGGCGAACGCCACCGTCACCGCCATTGAGCAGGCGGTAGAGAAAGCGAAAGAGATTGGCTACCCGCTGGTGGTGCGTCCGTCTTATGTGCTCGGCGGCCGGGCGATGGAGATCGTCTATGACGAGCAGGATCTGCGCCGCTACTTCCAGACCGCGGTCAGCGTCTCCAACGACGCGCCGGTGCTGCTGGATCGCTTCCTCGACGATGCGATTGAAGTGGATGTCGATGCCATCTGCGATGGCGAAATGGTGCTGATTGGCGGCATCATGGAGCATATCGAGCAGGCAGGCGTCCACTCCGGCGACTCCGCCTGTTCCCTGCCGGCCTACACCCTGAGCAAAGAGATTCAGGATGTGATGCGCGAGCAGGTGCAGAAGCTGGCCTTCGAGCTGCAGGTTCGCGGCCTGATGAACGTCCAGTTCGCGGTGAAAGATAACGAAGTTTATCTGATTGAGGTCAACCCGCGTGCGGCGCGTACCGTACCGTTCGTCTCCAAAGCCACCGGCGTACCGCTGGCGAAAGTGGCGGCGCGCGTGATGGCCGGTAAGACACTGGCGCAGCAGGGCGTGACCAAAGAGATCATCCCGCCGTACTACTCGGTGAAAGAGGTGGTCCTGCCGTTCAATAAATTCCCGGGCGTTGACCCGCTGTTAGGGCCAGAAATGCGCTCCACCGGGGAAGTGATGGGCGTCGGCCGCACCTTTGCCGAAGCGTTCGCCAAAGCGCAGCTGGGCAGCAACTCGACCATGAAGAAACAGGGTCGCGCGCTGCTCTCCGTCCGCGAAGGCGATAAAGAGCGCGTGGTTGACCTGGCGGCGAAGCTGCTGAAGTTTGGCTTCGAACTGGATGCGACTCACGGTACGGCGATTGTGCTGGGTGAAGCGGGCATTAACCCGCGTCTGGTGAACAAGGTGCATGAAGGTCGTCCGCACATTCAGGACCGCATCAAGAATGGCGAATATACCTACATCATCAACACCACCGCAGGTCGCCAGGCGATTGAAGACTCCAAGCTGATTCGCCGCAGCGCGCTGCAGTACAAAGTGCATTACGACACCACCCTGAACGGCGGCTTTGCCACCGCGATGGCGCTGAACGCTGACGCCACCGAGAAGGTGATTTCGGTTCAGGAAATGCACGCGCAAATCACTAAATAAGCTTCCCGGCCTGGCCGGATAGCAACAATCCTGGGCTGACGACATCGTCAGCCTATTTTTTTTGGCCGCAGCCATCTTCAGAGAGTTCTGCTTTTAACCCCCTGTCGGGTCAGGCTAACTATAGTTAGCACCATAACGATACCTATTGATGAAAAGACAGGAGGATACAATGCGGAACAATATTCTGGTGGCATCCGCACTGGCAGCGACGGCAATCATGTTCGTGGCCGGCTGCTCATCGAATCAGTCAATCAAAACCACCGACGGCAAGACCATTGTCACCAGCGGCAAACCGCAGGTGGATGATGACACCGGCCTTGTCTCATACAAAAATGCCGAAACCGGCCGCGTGGAGCAGATTAACCGCGACCAGGTGAAGTCCATGGACGAGCTGGATAACTAAGGCCTGACGTTTACCCTCAGGGCGCGCGTTGCGTAAGCCATCGCGACATAAATCACAGTTATCATTGTAAGCGGTTCGCTTAACTGTCTACACTCTTGCTGATTACGACAAGAGCAAACGCAGGCCAATCAATGATTCTGATAATTTATGCGCATCCTTATCCGCAGCATTCTCATGCGAATAAGCGAATGCTTGAACAGGCAGGGACGCTTGAAGGCGTAGAGATACGCTCCCTCTATCAACTCTATCCCGACTTTAATATCGATGTTGCCGCCGAGCAGGCGGCGCTGGCCCGTGCCGATCTGGTTATCTGGCAGCATCCTATGCAGTGGTATAGCGTACCGCCGCTGCTCAAGCTGTGGATGGACAAGGTGCTGTCGCACGGTTGGGCCTATGGCCATAACGGTATTGCCCTGCGCGGTAAATCGCTGATGTGGGCGGTCACTACCGGCGGCGGTGAAAGCCACTTTGATATCGGTTCGTTTCCCGGTTTCCCGGTGCTGGCGCAGCCTCTGCAGGCAACCGCGCTTTACTGCGGGATGAAGTGGCTGCCGCCGTTCGCTATGCACTGCACCTTTATCTGCGATGATGAAACGCTGCAGGCGCAGGCCCGCCGCTATCGTCAACGCTTAATCGACTGGCAGGAGGCACACCAGAATGGATAGCCATACGCTGATACAGGCGTTGATTTACCTCGGCGCCGCGGCGCTGATTGTGCCCATCGCCGTCCGTCTGGGGCTTGGGTCAGTGCTGGGCTATCTCATCGCTGGCTGTATTATCGGCCCGTGGGCGCTGCGGCTGGTGACCGATGCCGAGGCGATTCTGCACTTTGCCGAGATTGGCGTGGTGCTGATGTTGTTCGTCATTGGTCTGGAGCTCGATCCGCAGCGCTTATGGAAGCTACGCGCCTCGGTGTTTGGCGGCGGCGCACTACAGATGGTGGCCTGCGGGGTGTTGATCGGCCTGTTCTGCATGCTGCTGGGCCTGCGCTGGCAGGTGGCCGAGCTGATTGGTATGACTCTGGCGCTTTCTTCCACAGCCATTGCTATGCAGGCGATGAATGAGCGCAATCTGACGGTGTCGCAGATGGGGCGCAGCGCCTTTGCGGTGCTGCTGTTCCAGGATATCGCCGCGATCCCGCTGGTGGCGATGATCCCGCTGCTGGCGGCCAGCGGCGGCGCCACTTCGCTGATGGCTTTTGCCCTCTCCGCGCTGAAAGTGGCCGCAGCGCTGGCGCTGGTGGTGGTCCTTGGGCGCTATCTGACCCGCCCGCTGCTGCGCTTTGTCGCCCGTTCCGGCCTGCGCGAAGTGTTCAGCGCCGTGGCCCTGTTCCTGGTCTTCGGCTTTGGCTTATTGCTGGAAGAGGTGGGGCTGTCGATGGCGATGGGGGCGTTTCTCGCCGGGGTGCTGCTGGCCAGCTCCGAATATCGTCATGCGCTGGAGAGTGATATTGAGCCGTTCAAAGGGCTGCTGCTGGGGCTGTTCTTTATCGGCGTCGGCATGTCGATTGATTTCGGCACCCTGGTCACCCATCCGCTGCGCATTGTGATTTTGCTGGTCGGTTTCCTGGCGATAAAAATGCTGATGCTGTGGCTTATCGCCAGGCCGCTTGGCGTACCGCGCGCCCAGCGCCGCTGGTTTGCGGTGCTGCTGGGGCAGNGGAGTGAGTTCGCGTTTGTGGTGTTTGGCGCCGCGCGGATGGCGGATGTACTGGACGGCGAATGGGCAAAAGCGTTGACCCTGGCGGTGGCCCTGTCGATGGCGGCAACCCCCATTCTGCTGGTGCTGCTGACCCGTCTGGAGAAATCGTCCAGCGGCCAGGCGCGTGATGCTGACGAGATTGATGAAGAGCAGCCGCGGGTGATTGTTGCCGGCTTTGGCCGCTTCGGGCAGATTGCCGGGCGATTGCTGCTCTCAAGCGGGGTGAAGATGGTGATCCTCGATCATGACCCGGACCATGTCGATACCCTGCGCAAATTTGATATGAAGGTTTTCTACGGCGATGCCACCCGGGTCGATCTGCTGGAATCGGCCGGGGCCGAAAAGGCGGAAGTGCTGATCAATGCCATTGACGATCCGCACGTCAGCCTGGAGCTGGTGGCGAGGGTAAAAGAGCATTTTCCGCATCTGCAGATCATCTCCCGCGCCCGCGATGTCGATCATTACATTCAGCTGCGCCAGGCTGGCGTCGAGGCCCCGGAGCGTGAAACCTTCGAGGCGGCGCTGAAGTCCGGCCGAATGACGCTGGAGGCGCTGGGGCTCGGCGCCTATGAAGCGCGCGAGCGGGCCGATCTGTTCCGTCGATTCAACCTGCAGATGGTCGAAGAGATGGTGGCGATGGCGGAAAACGATGCCGCGTCGCGGGTGGCGGTCTTCAAGCGGACCAGCGATATGCTGACCGGCATCATCAACGAAGATCGTCATCATCTGTCGCTGGTGCAGCGTCATGGCTGGCAGGGTACGGAAGAGGGCAGGCACACCGGGGATATCGCCGATGAGCCGGAAAATAAGCCCTCAGCCTGAGGCTGACCAGTAACATTTTGTTTTCGTTTGGATCCTCTTCTGGCGGCCCACGGTGTGAACGTGGGCTTGCCAGCAAATCAGAAAATTTTCTTATTCTTTACCCTCCGGCCAGTCGACGAAGTTGTACGCTTTCCGTATAGTGGCGACAATTTTTTGCACTCGGGAATGAATGAATGATCAGTCTGATTGCGGCGTTAGCGGTAGATCGCGTCATTGGTATGGAAAACGCCATGCCATGGAACCTGCCTGCCGATCTCGCCTGGTTCAAACGCAACACGTTAAATAAGCCGGTGGTGATGGGGCGTCTGACCTGGGAATCCATTGGGCGCCCATTGCCGGGGCGTAAAAATATCGTGATCAGCAGCAAACCCGGCAGCGACGATCGCGTGCAGTGGGTCTCCTCCGTAGAAGAAGCAATTGCCGCCTGCGGCGATGTGGAAGAGATTATGGTGATCGGCGGCGGCCGGGTGTATGAGCAGTTCCTGCCGAAAGCGCAGAAGCTCTACTTGACCCATATTGATGCGGAAGTGGAAGGCGATACCCATTTCCCGGATTACGATCCGGACGAATGGGAGTCGGTGTTCAGCGAGTTTCATGACGCCGACGCGCAGAACTCCCATAGCTACTGCTTTGAGATCCTCGAACGCCGTTAAGCGGGCAGGATAGCGATAAAAAAACCCCGGTCGAGTCTGGCGTGACCGGGGTTTTCTTTTGCATGAATTGCGCGACGATGGCGCACTCAGTATCTCGTCATGTTTCCCATCGCGGGCTTCGTCTTCCTGGAGCGCTGCCCAAGGCTACAAATGGCAAGGAAATGTAGGTCGGGTAAGGCGTAAGCCGCCACCCGACAAAACGACGCCGCAGGTAGCCCGGATAAGGCGCAACGCGCCGCTATCCGGGAAGAGTCAGGACGCGACGGCTTCGCCTTCGTCGAGGCTTTTCTGCCGGTTTGACGGCTGGGTGAAGTACTGCTTATCTTCCCAGCGCAGGCAGGTGAGTTCCCCGCCCCAGCAGCAGCCGGTATCCAGGGCGTAAATCCCCTCCGGCGTGCCGCGTCCCTCCAGCGAAGCCCAGTGGCCAAAGGCAATGCTGTAGGCATTGCTGACCGGGCCGGGAATGGCAAACCACGGCTTCAGCGGCGCCGGGGCGTCCTCGGGCGCTTCCTTCGAATACATATCCAGCTGGCCGTTCGGGAAACAGTAGCGCATGCGGGTAAAGGCGTTAGAGATAAAGCGCAGGCGCGCCAGGCCGCTCAGCTCGTTGCTCCAGTGGTTCGGCATGTCGCCGTACATGGCATCGAGGAAGAAAGGATAGGAGTCGCTGGAGAGCACTGCTTCAACATCGCGCGCGCACTGCTGGGCGGTCTCCAGATCCCACTGCGGGGTAATGCCGGCGTGGGCCATCACCAGCTTTTTCTCTTCATCCACCTGCAGCAGCGGCTGGCGACGCAGCCAGTTGAGCAGCTCATCGGCATCCGGCGCTTCCAGCAGTGATTTCAGACGATCCTTCGGCTTGTTGCGGCTGATACCGGCAAAGACCGCCAGCAGGTGTAAGTCATGGTTGCCCAGCACCAGTCGTACGCTGTCGCCCAGAGATTTGACATAGCGCAGGACCTCCAGCGATCCCGGGCCTCGGGCCACCAGATCGCCGGTCAGCCACAGCGTATCTCTCCGCGGATCGAATTCAACCTGCGCTAATAATGCGATCAGTTCATCGTAGCAACCGTGAACGTCGCCAATAAGGTATGTTGACATTGTTTTAATGAATGAGCGTTGGAACTGCGAGACGGAAAACAGGGATCTCAATACGGAACGGCGCGCCGTCGATATCGATCATCTCATAATGACCCTGCATGGTTCCCAGCGGCGTTTCAATCACTGCGCCGCTGGTATATTGATATTCACCGCCGGCGGGAATATGCGGTTGCTCGCCGACCACCCCTTCACCCTGAACTTCAGTCTCACGACCGTGGCCGTTAGTGATGAGCCAGTAGCGGCCAAGCAGCTGAACCTGACTCCGCCCCAGGTTGCGAATGGTGACGGTGTAAGCGAAGACGTAGCGCTCTTCTTCCGGGGAAGACTGCGATTCGATATAGACGCTCTGTACCTGGACACACATCCGGGGCGAATGAATCATGGTTAGCTCTCCTTCGTTGGCAGATTGTCAGACAGCCAGTTGGCCATCAGGCAGTACTGCGCCACGGAAATATTTTCGGCGCGCATGGCCGGGTCGATGCCCAGCTCGGTCAGCACTTCCACGCTGAACAGATTGCCGAGACTGTTGCGGATAGTCTTGCGGCGCTGGTTGAACGCTTCGGTGGTGATGCGGCTCAGCACCCGGATCTCTTTGACCGGATACGGCATGGTGCTGTGCGGCACCAGGCGTACCACCGCGGAGTCGACCTTAGGCGGCGGGGTAAACGCGCTCGGCGGCACTTCGAGTACCGGGATCACCTGGCAATAATATTGCGCCATCACGCTTAACCGACCATACGCCTTACTGTTCGGTCCGGCAACCAGACGATTCACCACTTCCTTCTGCAGCATAAAGTGCATATCGGCGATGGCATCAGTATAGCTGAACAGATGGAACATCAGCGGGGTCGAGATATTGTACGGCAGGTTGCCGAAGACGCGCAGCGGCTGGCCCATTTTCTCCGCCAGTTCGCCAAAGTTCATGGTCATCGCATCCTGCTGATAGATGGTCAGCTTTGGACCGAGGAACGGATGCGTCTGCAGGCGAGCCGCCAGATCGCGGTCCAGTTCGATGACGGTCAGCTGGTCAAGGCGTTCGCCGACCGGCTCGGTCAGGGCCGCCAGGCCGGGGCCGATTTCAACCATCGCCTGGCCTTTCTGCGGGTTAATCGCCGAGACGATGCTGTCGATCACAAACTGATCGTTGAGGAAGTTCTGCCCGAAGCGTTTACGGGCTAAATGGCCCTGATGGACTCGATTATTCATTGGGTATTAACAATCATTTTGATGGCGAGATTAAGCGCCGTGATAAAACTGCCGACGTCCGCTTTTCCCTGGCCCGCTAATTCCAGTGCGGTGCCGTGGTCGACGGAGGTACGAATAAAAGGTAAACCGAGCGTAATGTTCACGCCGCGGCCAAAGCCCTGGTATTTTAGCACGGGCAGGCCCTGATCGTGGTACATCGCGAGTACCGCATCGGCATGATCAAGATATTTTGGCTGAAAGAGGGTGTCTGCCGGCAGCGGACCGCTGAGGTTCATCCCCTTTGCGCGCATCTCTTCCAGCACCGGAATGATGGTGTCTATCTCTTCTGTTCCCATATGGCCGCCTTCGCCAGCGTGCGGGTTAAGCCCGCAAACCAGCACATGCGGCTGGGCAATGCCAAATTTCGTGCGCAGGTCGTGATCGAGAATGGTGATGATCTCGCGCAGTAGCTCGGGGGTAATCGCTTCGCTGATGGCTTTCAACGGCAGATGGGTGGTGACCAGCGCCACCCGCAGCTCCTCGGTCGCCAACATCATCACCACTTTGCTGGCCTTCGCGCGCTCTTCAAAGAACTCGGTATGACCGGTAAAGGCGATACCGGCGTCGTTGATGTTGCCTTTATGCACCGGGCCGGTCACTAACGCCGCAAACTCGCCGCTAAGGCAACCGTCGCAGGCGCGCGCCAGCGTCTCCACTACGTAGGCGCCGTTTTGCACATTCAGTACGCCGGGCTCCGCCGGGACGTTTAGCGGCACGTTCAGCAGCGTCAGGGTACCGGCGCGCTGAGGAACAGGAGGTTGCGCGGGATCGTAAGGGAGGAGAGATAAAGGAAGACCGAGCCGCTTGGCTCGGTCAGTTAACAGGGCGCCATCGGCGCAAATCACCAGCTCAGCTGGCCAGTCGCGCTGGGCAAGCTGCACGACCAGGTCAGGGCCAATCCCGGCGGGTTCGCCGGGAGTGATAACAACTTTACGGGTTTCAGGCATCGATATTAGTTGCTCAGAATTTTAACATACGCACTGGCGCGCTGTTCCTGCATCCAGGTTGCCGCTTCTTCAGAGAATTTGCGGTTCATCAGCATGCGGTAAGCACGATCTTTCTGCGCGGCGTCGGTTCTGTCGACCTGACGGCTATCCAGCAGTTCGATCAGATGCCAGCCAAAGGAAGAGTGCACCGGTCCGCTGGTCTGCCCTTTGTTCAGACGCATCAGCGCATCGCGGAACGCCGGGTCAAAGATGTCCGGCGTGGCCCAGCCTAAATCACCGCCCTGGTTTGCCGAACCCGGATCTTCCGAATAGGTTTTCGCCGCTTGAGCAAACGTGATTTTCCCGCTCTTAATCTCGGCTGCGATCTGTTCCAGCTTAGCCTGAGCCTGGGCGTCGTTCATGATCGGCGACGGTTTCAGCAGAATATGACGGGCGTGAACCTCGGTAACGGAGATATTCTGGGTACCACCGCGCAGGTCGTTGACTTTCAGAATGTGGAAACCAACGCCGGAACGAATCGGACCGACGATATCCCCTTTCTTCGCCGTGCTTAACGCCTGAGCGAAAATGCCCGGCAGCTCCTGGATACGGCCCCAGCCCATCTGGCCACCCTTCAGCGCCTGTTGGTCAGCGGAGTAGGTGATCGCCAGTTTGCCGAAGTTGGCGCCGTTGCGCGCCTGCTCAACGATGGAGTTTGCTTGCTCCTGGGCCGCGGCGACTTCATCAGAGGGCGGGTTCTCCGGCAGCGGGATCAGGATGTGGCTCAGGTTGAGCTCGGTGCTGGCGTCGTTCTGGTCGCCGATCTGTTTCGCCAGCGCTTCCACTTCCTGCGGCAGCACGGTGATGCGACGACGCACTTCATTGTTACGCACTTCCGAAATCAGCATCTCTTTACGGATCTGGTTACGGTAGGTGTTGTAGTTGATGCCTTCATAGGCCAGACGGCTGCGCATCTGATCCAAGGTCATATTATTTTGTTTGGCGATGTTGGCGATAGCCTGATCGAGCTGGTCGTCAGAGATCTTCACGCCCATCTTCTGCCCCATCTGTAACACGATCTGGTCCATGATCAGTCTTTCGAGGATTTGATGGCGCAGGGTGGCGTCATCCGGCAGCTGTTGGCCAGCCTGACCAGCATTGAGCTTAACCGATTGCATCAAACCATCGACGTCGCTTTCCAGCACGACGCCATTATTGACGACGGCCGCTACTTTATCGACCACCTGGGGGGCAGCGAAACTGGTATTCGCGATCATGGCGATACCGAGAAGCAGCGTTTTCCAGTTCTTCATACTTTTTCCATTTCGATTAACCGCAAATGCGGATGATGTTGTAAACCAGCCGCATCACAGGGAGCTCTGGTACGGTAAAATGTTCGATCGCAGCATCTGCTGGGTGCCGAGGCCGTAGTTAGAGCTCAGACCGCGCAATTCGATATTGATTCCGAAGGTGTTATCGTATTTGCTCTCGCCGCCGTTGTCGTTGCTGTTCCAGCCGTTGACTTTACGTTCGTAGCCAAGACGGATGGCGTAGCAGCAGGAGTTATACTGCACACCCAACATCTGGTTTGCTGCTTTCCGGGTATTAGTATCGTAGTAGTAGGCCCCGACCACGGACCAGCGATCGACAATCGGCCAACTGGCGGTCATCCCCACCTGCGAAATACCCTGTTTATATTGTGCCGCGGTGGAATATGACGGCAGCGTGGCCTGAATATATTCCGGGCTGGCGTAACGATAGTTAAGCTGTACTAAGCGGTTCTCATCGCGACGGTATTCAATGGTGCCGTTACCAGTGGCAACGTTATCCAGACGCGTATCGTACTGGATCCCTCCGCGCAGACCCCATTCATCGGCAATGCGCCAGTAGGTATCGCCGGCCCAGACCAGTGAACCCGTGGTATCGTTGTTCTCCCAGTTGATGTTGTCATCACCGGTGCGTGACTCGGTGAAATAGTAGATTTGACCAACGGAAATATTAAAACGTTCCACCGCGGCGGCATCATACACGCGCGAGGTGAGCCCGGTGGTGACCTGATTAGCCGACGCGATGCGGTCCAGACCGCTATAGGTACGGTCGCGGAACAGACCGGTGTAATCCGACTGCAACAGCGTGGAGTCGTAGTTGCCGATTTCACTCTGATCGCGGTACGGCACGTACAGATACTGCACGCGCGGTTCCAGCGTTTGGGTGAATCCCTCCTGCAGGTCGCGTTCAAAGACCATTTTGCCGTCGACTTTAAACTGCGGCATTACGCGGCTGACGGACTCTTTATAGTCAGTGCCGTTGGCGGCATTGTACTTATCGAGGTTGCTTTGCTGGTAGTGAGTCGCCAGCAGCTTGGCTTCGGTATTCAGACTGCCCCAACCGTTGGACAGCGGCAGGTTGATCGTCGGTTCGAAGTGAACGCGGGTCGCTTCCGGCATGTTGTTATTCGAGTTAACAAAATGGGCAACCTGTCCATAGAGATGGGTATCGAACGGACCGACATCATTCTGGTAGTAGTTGACGTCGAGCTGCGGCTCAGCCGAATAGGAGTTGCTCGATTCGCGGTCAAAGACCTGGAACTGTTTGGTCGATACCGTGGCGTCAAAGTTCTGGTTGACGTAACCGGCGCTGAATTTCTGCGTCGCATAGCCGTCGGTACTGGAACCATATTTCGAGCTGAAGTCGTTGAAGTAGTCAGGATCGCTGACCTTGGTGTAGTCAGCGTTCAGACGCCATACCTGATCGATAACCCCTGAGTGGTTCCAGTAGAACAGCCAGCGGCGGCTGTTGCTGTCGCTCGAGTGGTCGTCTTCGTAGACTTTATCCGACGGCAGGTAGTCGAATTCAGTTAAGCCGCTGCCGAGCTGGGTCAGATAGCGGAACTCGTTTTCCCACATCACGCCGCCGCGTTTGTTCATATAGTGCGGAGTAATGGTGGCATCGAAGTTTGGCGCGATGTTCCAGTAGTACGGCAGGGAGAATTCCACGCCGTTTTTGGTGCTGTATTTCGCGTTCGGGATCAGGAAGCCCGAACGACGCTTATCGCCCACCGGCAGCTGCAGGTAGGGGCTATAGAAAATCGGCACAGAGCCAAGCTTGAAGCGGGCGTTCCAGATCTCGGCAACCTGCTCTTCGCGATCGTGGATAACTTCGCTGCCGACGACGCTCCAGGTGTCGGAGCCCGGCAGACAGGAGGTAAAGCTGCCGTTTTCGAGAATGGTATAGCGGTTTTCACCGCGCTGTTTCATCAGGTCGGCGGTGCCGCGTCCCTGGCGTCCGACCATTTGATAATCGCCCTGCCAGACGTTGGTATCTTTGGTATTCAGATTCGACCAGGCTTTTGGCCCTTTGAGGATCACTTGGTTATCGTCGTAATGCACGTTGCCCAGCGCGTCCACCGTGCGCACCGGCTGCGCCTGGCCCGCGGCCTGCTGCTGATGCAGCTGAACTTCGTCGGCGCGGAGGCGACTATTCCCCTGGTTAATATCGACGTTGCCGGTAAAGACGGCGTTGTCCGGGTAGTTGCCCTTCGCATGATCGGCGTTAATCGTCACCGGCAGATCGCCAGGACGACCTTCCACGAGCGGACGATCATAGCTTGGCACGCCAAGCATACATTGCGTTGCGAGATCGGCAGCGAGGCCTTGTTGGCTATACAAGGCGCTGGCAATCATCGTAGCCAGGAGGCTGGGAATACGTTTTTTCATACGTTGTATTTATTGTTCCATCATCTTGTGACAGCGGCTTGCAAACGGTCAGAGCCTAACTTACTCAACATTATCACGCTAGTGTTAATCCTGCCCGTTTCGAGCCCGAGCGTTAGGCACCCTGTTGAATGACGAGTATGATAAAGCAAATTATAGGCTATGTCCCACAATTGACCGAGGCGCGAGTGCCGGGTAACGTGCGGTCATATTCGAGCTTAACGGCGATAAACAGTTGGGGAGTCTATGCAGTATTTGGGTAAAGTGATTGGCGTGGCAGTGGCTTTGCTGATGGGTGGTGGGTTCTGGGGCGTGGTGCTTGGCTTTCTGGTCGGCCATATGTTTGACCGGGCGCGCAGCCGCCGGTTAAATCTCTTCGCCAATCAGCAGGAGCGTCAGTCGCTCTTCTTTTCCACCACCTTCGAAGTGATGGGGCACCTGACCAAATCCAAGGGCCGCGTTACCGAAGCGGATATTCATGTCGCCAATGTGCTAATGGATCGCATGAACCTGCATGGCGCCTCGCGCACCGCGGCGCAGCAGGCGTTTCGCGACGGTAAGGCCGACAACTATCCCCTGCGCGAGAAAATGCGTCAGCTGCGCAGCGTCTGCTTTGGCCGTTTCGATCTGATTCGGATGTTTCTGGAAATTCAGCTGCAGGCGGCGTTCGCTGATGGCGAACTGCATCCTAACGAACGTGAAGTGCTGTTCGTCATTGCCGACGAGCTCGGCATCTCCCGCGCCCAGTTCGATCAATTCCTGCGGATGATGCAGGGCGGCGCCCAGTTTGGCGGCGGTTCGCAGCAGCGCTCTTATGGCCAGCATGGCGGCAACGCCGGCTGGCAGCAGGCGCAGCGTGGGCCGACCCTCGAAGATGCCTGCAATGTGCTGGGAGTAAAACCGACCGACGACGCGGCGACGGTGAAGCGCGCCTATCGCAAGCTGATGAACGAACATCATCCGGACAAGCTGGTAGCGAAAGGTCTGCCGCCGGAGATGATGGAGATGGCCAAACAGAAGGCCCAGGAGATCCAGAAGGCCTGGGAGCTGATCAAAGAGCAGCGCGGCTTCTGACGTTTCCAGCCCCTCCCGTCCGGCGAGGGGTTTTAACTTTTGACCTTAGCGCGGCGATACAGCCGCCGCGGATGGCCAATTTTTCCGTACAGCATCTCCACTTCCAGAAAACCGGTCTCAACGCCGTGCTCCAGATAGCGACGGGCGGTGGTTTTGCTAAGCCCGGCGGCGCTGACCACTTCATCAACGGAAAAACAGTGCGCTTCCCGGCCGCTAAACAGTCCCTGCACCAGCGCCAGCGTTTTCTCTTCAATCCCCTTGCTGCCGCTATCCACGCGATAGTTCTTCGCCTGCAGTTGATAGAGGGAATCGACGTTTTGCTGATCGACGATTTTCCACTCCCGTTGCTGATCGTAGAACTGGATAAAGCGCTCCAGCGACTGGCTCAGCCGCTTCCATGATACCGGCTTAAGGATATAGTCGAAGGCGCCGTTGCGGATGGCCTGGCTGCAGGTTTCCATATCGCTGGCGGCGGTGATAAAGATCACCGAGCATTGGCTGGTCGCCAGCGCCGGGTCGGTCATCAGCGTGACGCCTTTGCCGTCCGGTAAATAGTTATCCAGCAGCACCAGCTGCGGCGGCGTGGCGTGAAGCAGCTGCCGCGCCTGGGCGAGGGAGGCCGCCATGCCTGCCAGCCGCAGTCGCGGGTGTTTTTGCACAAGCTCGGCGTGCAGGCGCGCCAGTTCGCTCTCATCTTCAATGATTAGCACATCGACCAGGTCATGATGCATCGTGGGCCTCCGGTTGCGGACAGGCGTGCGCGTCGGCCGGGATAAATAGGGTGAAGATCGTTCCCCGCGGCGCGTTATCGGCGACTTCGATGGTGCCGCCCGCCTGAGTGACATAATGTTCAATAAGATACAGACCAATGCCGTGATCGCCACGGGTTTTGGTGGTGACGCCGCGTTCAAAAATGCGCTCGCGGATATCGGGGCGGATGCCGACGCCGCGGTCGGCCACTTCGATAATCAACTCCCGGGCGTTGAGCTGGATCAGGACTTCCACCGGCTCATGCGGCAGCTCGGCACGCTGCGTGGCTTCGATGGCGTTATCCAGCAGGTTGCCGATGATGGAGATCAGCTCGGATTCCATCAGCGACGGCAGGGGGCGGTCGATGCGGCAGGCCGGGTCGAAGCTCAGCGCCACGCCTTTTTCGCGGGCGCGGGTGGCTTTGCCGAGCAGCAGACCGCATAGCGTCGGCGAGTGGAAGTGCGAGGAGATAAAGTCCAGTAGCTCCTGAGCATGTTCCGACTGGGCCTGAATATAGCGGATCGCTTCGTCATAATGGCCCATATGCAGCAGGCCGGAGAGGGTAGTCATCCGGTTGAGCTGCTCGTGGCGCATGATGCGCAGATTGTCGACATAGCGCTTCACCTGGCTCAGCTGGGCGGTGAGGGCATTGATTTCATTGCGGTCACGGAATGTGATCACCCAGCCCTGCAGGGTATTCTCCAGCATAATGCGCACCCGACTGGCGAGCACGGTCAACTGGTTGAAGCGGCACAGCTCATCGTGGGTATCGCGTTCGAGCATGTCGCCGCTGGCGAAAAAGGGCTGCGGCGAAATGACGCTGTCGATCGACTGACCGCGCAGCTGGCGGGCGGGCTGGCTGAGCCCCAGCAGGCTGCGGGCGGCATGGTTTATCACCTCAATACGCCGCTGGCGATCGATGACGATCACCCCCTCAAAGATCGACTCCATCATCGCCTTTTGCTGGCGAACCAGCAGGCCAATTTCCCGCGGCTCGAGCGAAAAAATCTGCTTCTTGATACTGCGGGTAAAGTACCAGGAGAAGATAAACAGGGCGATGAGCAGCAGGACGGCGGCGATAAAAATATTGATCACTTTAGTCAGAGTAATGCTGTCGAGATAGCTGGTGAGGTAGCCGACGGAGACAATACCGATCACTCGCCCTGCGTCATCAACGATGGGCGTTTTGCTGCGCAGCGAGACCCCGAGGCCGCCTTTGCGAATGGTGGTGATGGATTTTCCTTCCAGTACCGCCTGGTTGTCGCCGCCGACCAGTCGGGTGCCGACCCACTCCGGATGGACGGAATGAAACAGATGAACTCCCTGACGGTCGCCGATGACGATAAAGCTGGCGTCGCTATGGGCGGCGATTTGCTGCATAAACGCCTGAATCGCCTGTGGGTCGTGCCGGCTGACCTGTTGACGTAAATTCGGCATCAGGGCTATCTCTTCGGCCTGTATTTTGGCCCGGGCGCTCATCTCCTGATAAAGCTGGCGGCTGGCGTCAAAATAATAATAAATGCCCAGCGCGATAAAAAGGACCGAGAAAAAAGCGACCAGAGAAATAAACAGCTTATATTGAAAAGATAATTTCATAGGCCCCGGACGACGTATTAACCATACCGGCACTCTATCATTTTTCTGTCACGTGACGTAAATGTTAAGGGAAAGTTGNGATCAGCGGCGCAGGCGCGGGCTGCCGCCAGCGGTCGCGGCGGAAATAGGCGGCCGGTGGGAAATAAAAACCATAAAAACCACAGTCATAAATCAGAGATATATCACTCTCGGGCAGTTCAGCGAATAGAAACCATAAAAACCATAGTGACCATTAAAACTTCTTTTTTAATCTGGGAAGCTTCACATTAACGACGCCGCTGTCCCTTTACGCTGAAAATGAATAATAACGACAGGGCTGAATTTATGAGCACCACAGACAATGCATTCTCTGCAACCCTTGAACCGATCGATACGCCGAAAACCACGCTCAAGCAGCGCTGGTGGCATATCATGGATAACTGGAAGGTGGGGATCGTCCCGCTGCCGCTGTTTCTGCTGGCCGGAGGACTGATTGCCCTCGACTGCCTTGGCGGCAAACTGCCGAGCGATATCGTGGTGATGGTGGCCACCCTGGCTTTCTTTGGCTTCGCCTGCGGCGAGTTTGGTAAACGCCTCCCGGTGCTGGGGAAACTCGGTGCGGCGGCGATCTGCGCCACCTTTATTCCTTCCGCGCTGGTCCACTATGGTCTGCTGCCTGACGTGGTTATTGAATCCACGACCAAATTCTATAAATCCACTAACATTCTCTATCTCTATATCTGCTGCATCATTGTCGGCAGCATCATGAGTATGAACCGCACCACGCTGATTCAGGGCTTTCTGAAGATCTTCTTCCCGATGCTGTGCGGCGAAGTGGTCGGCATGCTGGTGGGCATCGGCGTCGGCACGCTGCTGGGCATGGAGCCGTTCCAGGTGTTCTTCTTTATCGTGCTGCCGATTATGGCCGGCGGCGTGGGAGAGGGGGCGATCCCGCTGTCAATGGGTTATGCCGCGCTGATGCATATGGAGCAGGGCGTGGCCCTGGGCCGGGTATTGCCGATGGTGATGCTTGGCAGCCTGACGGCGATCGTCATCTCCGGCTGCCTCAACCAGCTCGGCAAGCGCTTCCCGCATCTGACCGGCGAAGGGCAACTGATGCCGAACCGCAGCCATGAAACCCGCAGCCTCAGCGAGAGCGAAGGCGTGAGCGGTAAGACCGACGTTGGGACCCTCGCCTCCGGCGCGCTGCTGGCGGTACTGCTGTATATGATGGGGATGCTCGGCCACAAACTGATTGGTCTGCCGGCGCCGGTAGGCATGCTGTTCCTCGCGGTGCTGTTAAAGCTGGCTAACGTGGTGTCTCCGCGTCTGCAGGAGGGGTCGCAGATGGTGTATAAATTCTTCCGCACCGCGGTCACCTACCCGATCCTCTTTGCCGTCGGCGTGGCGATCACCCCGTGGCAGGAACTGGTAAACGCCTTCACTTTAACCAACCTGCTGGTGATCGTCAGTACCGTCTCCGCGCTGGTGGCGACCGGTTTCCTGGTTGGTAAAAAGATAGGGATGCACCCGATCGATGTGGCGATTGTTTCCTGTTGCCAGAGCGGGCAGGGCGGCACCGGCGATGTGGCGATCCTGACCGCCGGCAACCGCATGAGCCTGATGCCGTTCGCGCAGATCGCTACCCGCATCGGCGGGGCGATAAATGTCTCGCTGGGGTTGCTGTTCCTCAGCCACTATCTGGCGTGATATAACGCTACGCTCAGCGATAAATCTGCTATTTTCCGCTACAGAACGCCGAAAATATCTGCGTTCTGTATCCTAAATGCTCCGCATTTAGCGTTACAATCAGCGCGCGATCGGCTATCGCAACCATCATCATGACAGTCCAGGCGCTGTCGTATTTATCATATGTAGGAGAGGAATTAATGTCAGTGGATACTCCCGCCCAGGCGGGCGTCAGCATCGACGCATTGCTGGCGGCGAAAGAGCAGCGTGCAGCCCGCCAGGCCGACTGGTTGGCCCATTATCAGCAGCCTGTTATTTCCCTGACCCTGGTGACCCCGGGGGCGGTGAAGGACAGCATTCGCTATCGCAATATGATGGGCGTTGCCCTCCAGGCCTGCGATCAGCTGCTGTGGAAGCACCGCTGGCAAACGCTGGATCGTCAGGTGCTATGGCTGCCGACCGGGCCAGAAGCGCTGTGGTGCGTAGCGCATCCGGCCAGCGAAATCAAAGCGATGTGCAGTACGCTGGAGCAGAGCCATCCGCTGGGACGCCTGTGGGATATCGATGTAATCTGTCCGCAGAACGGGCTGGTGGGACGCCAGTCGCTGGGCGAATCGCAGCGCCGCTGCCTGCTGTGCGATGAGCCGGCGCACGCCTGTGCGCGCAGCCGTCGTCACGACACCGATCTCGTCGTCGCCCGCGTTGAGCAGATGATTGACGCGTGGTTCGCCCGCGATTAATCGGGATTGTTTTCTGTATCCTCACTAATCCGAGTTGCACGCAGCCAACCCGCATGCAACTCGAAGTATGAGCGTTAAAAGTCGATCGGCGCGCGAAAGGTCATCGCGTTGCCGTAGGCAGGATGGGTGATGGTGAGCGTCTCGGCGTGCAGCAGCAGGCGCGGGGCCATCGCCAGCGCCTCCGGCGTGGCATAGAAGCGGTCGCCAAGGATCGGATGCCCCAGCGCCAGCATATGCACGCGCAGCTGGTGCGACCGTCCGGTAATCGGCTTCAGGCGCACGCGGGCGGTGTTATCCTCTGCGTACTCCAGCACCTCATATTCGGTTTGCGCCGCTTTGCCGGTTTCATAGCACACCTTCTGCATTGGCCGGTTCGGCCAGTCGCAAATCAGCGGTAAATCCACGAGGCCTTCCGCCGGCTGCGGATGGCCCCAGACGCGGGCGACGTACTGCTTCTTCGGCTCGCGCTCGCGGAACTGACGCTTCAGTTCACGCTCGGCGGCTTTATTCAGCGCCACCACAATCACGCCGCTGGTGGCCATATCCAGGCGATGCACCGATTCGGCCTGCGGGAAGTCGCGCTGAATGCGCGTCATCACGCTGTCTTTATGCTCCTCAAGACGACCGGGGACGGACAACAAGCCGCTCGGCTTGTTGACCACCATGATGTGCTCATCCTGATACAGGATCACCAGCCAGGGATCCTGCGGCGGATTGTAGTTTTCCATCGCCATGTTCGCGTTCCGTTACTGGTGAGTGACGACGATCAGACGCAGCGCGTCCAGACGCCATCCGGCCTGCGCCAGCGCATCCATCACCTGCTGACGGTTGCTTTCGATCGCCGCCAGTTCGTCGTCACGGATGTTCGGGTTCACCGCCTTCAGCGCTTCCAGACGCGACAGCTCCGCCGTCAGCTTTTCATCGGCTTCGTTACGCGCCGCGTCGATCAGCCCCTGCGCCGCTTTGGCGATCTGCGCTTCACCCTGCTGCAGAATCGCATGAACGTCCTGCTGCACCGCATTGACCAGCTTGCTACCGGTATGGCGGTTGACCGCGCTCAGCTGGCGGTTGAAGCTTTCGAACTCCACCTGCGCGGCGAGGTTGTTGCCGTTCTTATCCAGCAGCATGCGAACCGGGGTCGCCGGCAGGAAGCGGTTGAGCTGCAGCTGCTTCGGCGCCTGCGCTTCGACGACATAGATCAGCTCCAGTAGCAGGGTGCCGACCGGCAGCGCCTTGTTCTTCAGCAGGGAAATGGTGCTGCTGCCGGTATCGCCGGAAAGGATCAGGTCCAGACCGTTGCGTATCAGCGGGTGTTCCCAGGTAATAAATTGCGCATCTTCACGCGACAGCGCCACGTCACGTTCGAAGGTGATGGTGCAACCGTCTTCCGGCAGGCCCGGGAAATCCGGCACCAGCATATGGTCGGAAGGGGTGAGGACGATCAGGTTTTCGCCGCGGTCGTCCTGGTTGATGCCGACGATATCGAACAGGTTCATCGAGAAAGCGATCAGGCTGGTGTCGTCATCCTGCTCTTCGATGCTCTCCGCCAGGGCCTGGGCTTTCTCGCCGCCGTTGGAGTGGATCTCCAGCAGACGGTCGCGGCCCTGCTCCAGCTGCGCCTTCAGGGCATCATGCTGTTGGCGGCAGGATTTGATCAGATCGTCAAAGCCGTCGGTGGATTCCGGCGCCGCAAGATAGTTGATCAGTTCATCGTGCACGCTGTCGTAGACGGTGCGACCGGTCGGGCAGGTATGTTCGAAGGCGTCGAGCCCTTCGTGATACCAGCGCACCAGCACCGACTGCGCGGTTTTTTCCAGGTACGGAACGTGGATCTGGATATCGTGCGCCTGGCCGATACGGTCGAGACGACCGATACGCTGCTCCAGCAGATCCGGGTTAAACGGCAGGTCGAACATCACCAGGTTGCTGGCGAACTGGAAGTTGCGTCCTTCGGAGCCGATCTCGGAGCACAGCAGCACCTGGGCGCCGGTGTCTTCTTCAGCAAACCACGCCGCGGCGCGGTCGCGTTCGATAATCGACATCCCTTCATGGAACACCGCGGCGCGGATGCCTTCGCGCTCGCGCAGCACCTGTTCCAGCTGCAGGGCGGTGGCGGCCTTAGCGCAGATTACCAGCACCTTCTGCGAGCGATGGCTGGTCAGGTAACCCATCAGCCACTCGACGCGCGGGTCGAAGTTCCACCAGGTACCGGTATCACCTTCAAATTCCTGATAGATCTGCTCCGGATAGAGCATGTCGCGCGCGCGCTCTTCCGCGGTTTTGCGCGCGCCCATAATGCCGGACACTTTGATGGCCGTCTGGTACTGGGTCGGCAGCGGCAGACGAATGGTGTGCAGCTCGCGTTTCGGGAAACCTTTGACGCCGTTACGGGTATTACGGAACAGCACGCGGCTGGTGCCGTGGCGGTCCATCAGCATCGAGATCAGCTCCTGGCGCGCGGCCTGGGCATCTTCGCGATCGCTGTTGGCGGCCTGCAGCAGCGGCTCGATATCCTGCTCGCCGATCAGATCGCCCAGGGTATTGAGTTCGCTATCGCTCAGCTTGTTGCCCGCCAGCAGCAGGGCGACGGCGTCGGCCACCGGACGGTAGTTCTGCTGTTCTTCGACAAACTGTTCAAAATCGTGGAAGCGGTTCGGATCCAACAGACGCAGGCGCGCGAAATGGCTCTCCATTCCCAGCTGTTCCGGCGTCGCGGTCAGCAGCAGGATACCCGGCACGCGCTCAGCCAGCTGTTCAATAGCCTGATATTCACGGCTCGGCGCCTCTTCGCTCCACACCAGGTGGTGCGCTTCGTCGACCACCATCAGGTCCCACTCGGCGTCGCACAGGTGCTCCAGGCGCTGCTTGCTGCGACGCACGAAGTCTAAAGAGCAGATCACCAGCTGTTCGGTTTCGAACGGATTGTAGGCATCGTGCTGCGCTTCGGCGTAGCGCTCGTCGTCGAACAGCGAGAAACGCAGGTTGAAACGGCGCAGCATCTCCACCAGCCACTGGTGCTGGAGGGTTTCCGGGACCACGATCAGCACGCGCTCGGCGGCGCCGGAGAGCAGCTGCTGGTGCAGGATCATCCCGGCTTCAATGGTTTTACCTAAGCCCACTTCATCGGCCAGCAGGACGCGCGGCGCGTGACGACGGCCCACATCGTGGGCAATATGCAGCTGGTGCGGGATCAGGCTGGTGCGCTGGCCGCGCAGGCCGCTCCACGGCATGCGGTACTGTTCGCTCTGGAACTTGCGCGCGCGGTAGCGCAGGGCAAAGCGATCCATGCGGTCGATTTGGCCGGCGAACAGGCGGTCCTGCGGTTTGCTGAATACCAGTTTGCTGTCGAGCAGCACTTCACGCAGGGTGACGTTCGCTTCCTGGGTGTCCAGGCGGGTGCCAGTGTAGGACAGCAGCCCGTTCTCTTCATTCACTTTGTCAACGTGGAGCTGCCAGCCTTCATGGCTGGTGATGGTGTCGCCCGGGTTAAACATTACGCGGGTGATCGGGGAATCGTTGCGAGAGTACAGACGGTTTTCGCCGATGGCGGGGAAAAGGAGAGTGACCATGCGCGCATCCAGCGCTACCACCGTCCCTAATCCTAGTTCGCTCTCTGTGTCGCTAATCCAGCGTTGACCAAGTGTAAAAGGCATATATGTTCGGCTCTTTAGTTCTTTAATTGCAGGCAATAGTTGATCATCTCCATGAACAATCGGAGATGCGTCAAAATTGGGGCCAGGAATGGAAAGGGCGCTATATTACTGGATGGCAGAACGTTCGTCACGTTCTCCTCACGCTTCATTTTTAGGCTTTCGTGCCCGTGGAATGGGTGACAAAAAATCAAAATAGCCCCAACTGTCCTGTCACTATTGTAGCAAAGTCATCGTTGACGAAGGGCAGGATCCCTTCCGCCACCGGCTGCAACTGCTTTGTTAAATAGTGATCGTAATCGAGCGGCGACTGCTGGTAATCCACCGGCTCCGGGCCGCTGGTGGTCCAGACGTATTTGATGGTGCCGCGCTGCTGATACTGCTGCGCCCGCCCAAGCTTCAGGTTGTGTTCATCGGCAAGCCGGGCGGCGCGCACGTGCGGCGGTACGTTGCGCTGATACTCCGCCAGCGGCCGGCGCAGGCGTTTGCGATAAACCAGCTGTTCGTCGAGCTCGCCGTTCATCAGCCTGGCGATAGTCTCCCGCACATAATCCTGAT
Source organism: Klebsiella sp. EMBS2024 (assembly GCF_036233805.1). Lineage (NCBI taxonomy): Bacteria > Pseudomonadati > Pseudomonadota > Gammaproteobacteria > Enterobacterales > Enterobacteriaceae > Klebsiella > Klebsiella sp. EMBS2024. The sequence goes on from NZ_JAZARW010000001.1 coordinate 67,477, forward strand.
ACGGCTGGTTGCGGAAGATGCGCAGGTATAACTCCTGTTGAAACTGCTGGGCCAGCGGCGTCCAGTCGGTACGCACCGTTTCCAGACCCTTAAACACCATGCGCTGGGCATCGCCCTCCTGAATCATCCCGGCATAGCGCTTCTTGCTGCCGGTATCGGCGCCGCGGATCGTCGGCATTAAAAAGCGGCAGAAGTGGGTTTCATACTCCAGCTCCAGGGCGCTGGTAAGCTGGCTTTTGCTAAGCTCCTGCGCCCACCAGGCGTTGACATCGCTGACCAGCTCGCGGCCGATCTCCGCCGCCTGGGCTTCGCTGTGCGGGCGCTTCAGCCAGACGAAGGTGGAGTCGGTATCGCCGTAGATAACGTCATAGCCTTTGGCTTCAATTAACGCTTTGGTCTGGCGCATGATCGCATGGCCGCGCATGGTGATCGACGAGGCGAGACGCGGGTCGAAGAAGCGGCAGGCGCTGGTCCCCAGCACGCCGTAAAAGGCGTTCATAATGATCTTCAGCGCCTGAGAGAGCGGCTTATTGTGCTGGCGTTTGGCTTCATCCCGGCCGTGCCAGATCTGGCTGACAATCCCCGGCAGGCAGTGCTTATCTCGCGAGAAGCGGGCGCCGAGGAAGCCCTCGATACTGTGCTGGTCATCGGGTTGCGCCAGCCCTTCAACCAGGCCGACCGGATCGATTAGAAAGGTACGAATAATCGACGGATACAGGCTTTTATAGTCCAGCACCAGCACCGAGTCATACAGGCCGGGGCGGGAGTCCATCACGTAGCCGCCGGGGCTCGCCTGCGGCGGTACGTCGCCGAGATTCGGCGCCACGTAGCCCAGGCGGTGCATGCGCGGGAAATAGAGATGGCTGAAGGCGGCGACCGAGCCGCCGTGGCGGTCGGCGGGCAGACCGTTGACCGTCGCCCGTTCGAGCAAAAACTGCATGATCTCCGTTTTGTGGAAGATCCGCGTCACCAGCTCGCAATCCTGCAGGTTATAGATGGCCAGCGCCGGTTTGTCTTCATGAAACCGGCGATCGATCTCATCCATCCGATCCCATGGGTTGTCGATGGCTTTGCCTTCTCCCAGCAGCTCGCGGGCCACCGCCTCCAGCGAAAAGGAGGAGAAATTCCAGAACGCCGATTTTAGCGCGTCGATGCCGTCGATAATCAGCCGCCCGTTGGCCTGGGCGAAAAAGACGCCGTTCTTAAAGCCGTGCTCACGCCACTCCAGCTCGCTGTTGCCGCGGCCGAGCCGCAGCGGGATGCGATAGCGTTCGGCGTGCTTTTGCAGAACGCGCAGATCGAACTGCACTACGTTCCAGCCGATCAGCACGTCGGGGTCGTGTTCGGCAAACCAGGCGTTGAGCTTTTCCAGCAGCAGGGGACGGCTGGCGATGAAGACCAGCTCGAAGTCGACGTCTGGCGGCGTTTCCGGTTCGGGGCCCAGCATGTAGACCACCCGCTGGCCGCAGCCTTCCAGACCGATGCAGTACAGCTCGCCGTGGCGGCTGGTTTCGATATCCAGCGACACCCATTTCAGCGGCGGACGATAGTCAGGGTTCGGCTTCATGCGCGCGTTGACCAGCTGCGAGCCGCGCGTTTCGCCTTCCACCCACACCGGGGCGGTGATAAAGCGCTCCATCAGATAGCGCTCCGGCGGGCGGATATCGCCTTCGTAAACGGTGACGCCGCTGTCGCGGAGCATCTTCTCCAGACGCATCAACTGGCGATGGGCGCGGCAGTAGAGGCCAACAATTGGCTGACGGTGGAAATCTTTCAGGGCCAGCGGGGCGAAGCGGAGCCCTTTCTCCCCCTGCAGCAGCCGTTCAGCCTGCGCCCGCTGCGCTTCGGGAATAAAGGCGACGGACTCCTGCGGCGGGAGGGTTACCTGCAGCGGACCGTCGTCGGTGGCCAGCCAGAAGGAGAGCTCGGTGCCCTGCGGAGTGTCCCGCCAGTGACGGGTGAGTAAAAATCCTGCTCGTGGCTGGGTCACGGGTATTCTCGCCGATAAAAAACCAGGCCTGATTATAGCCTGGTTTCATGAGGGATGCTGGGGTTTTATACAGGTGTTCGGCGCTAATGTTGCTCCGGATTGCGGCTTGCGCCTTATCCCGGTTACCAGATGGCGCAGAGCCCTGGCCCTGCTAAGCGCAGCGCGAGCAGGGTGATTATTGGCCGTAGTAGGCTTTGGCCCCATGCTTACGCAGATAGTGCTTATCCAGCAGGGTCTGCTGCATAGCCGGCAGCTGCGGCGCCAGCTGGCGGCAGAAAATCCCCATATAGGCGATCTCTTCCAGCACGATGGCGTTATGCACCGCGTCTTCGGCGTTCTTGCCCCAGGCGAACGGGCCGTGGGAATGGACCAGCACGCCGGGCATCTGCGCCGGGTCGATTCCCTGCTGGCGGAAGGTTTCGACAATCACGTTGCCGGTTTCCCACTCATAGTCGCCGTTGATCTCCGCATCGGTCATTAACCGGGTGCAGGGCACCGGGCCATAAAAGTAGTCGGCATGGGTAGTGCCGGTCGCGGGAATAGATTGCCCGGCCTGCGCCCAGATGGTGGCGTGGCGCGAATGGGTATGCACAATGCCGCCCAGCGTCGGGAAAGCCTGATACAGCAGGCGATGGGTCGGGGTATCCGACGAGGGCTTTTTATTACCCTCTACCACTTCGCCGCTCTCCAGACTGACCACCACCATATCGTCGGCGGTCATCACGCGGTAATCCACACCGGAGGGTTTGATCACGAACACTCCTTTCTCGCGGTCGACGGCGCTGACGTTGCCCCAGGTTAAGGTCACCAGATTATGCTTTGGCAGGGCCAGGTTAGCTTCCAGCACCTGGCGTTTAAGATCTTCTAACATAGTGTGCTCCGAATAGCAGGCGAGTCGGGTATCCCTCACCCCGACCCTCTCCCGGCGGGAGAGGGTGAAAGGCGGCATGGCGCCCGGTCGGTCCCCTCTCCCCAACGGGGAGAGGGGAAGGGTGAGGGGACGGCCTCTTAGCGTTTTGAACCGTAATACACTTCATTCCAGCGCAGCGCGTCCTTGAAGGACGGCAGACGGGTATCGTTGTCGATGACGGTCAGCTCGATATCATGCAGCTCGGCGAACTGGCGCATATCGTCGAGGTTCAGCGCATGGCTGAAGACGGTATGGTGCGCGCCGCCGGCGATGATCCAGGCTTCCGACGCGGTACGCAGATCCGGCTGCGCTTTCCACAGGGCGTTGGCCACCGGCAGCTTCGGCAGATCGTGCGGCGTTGGGACGGTTTCGATGGTATTGACCAGCAGACGGAAGCGGTCTCCCAGGTCGATCAGGCTGGCGACGATCGCCGGGCCGGTTTGAGTATTGAAGATCAGGCGCGCTGGATCCGCTTTGCCGCCGATGCCCAGCGGCTGAACGTCGAGGATCGGTTTCTCGGCGGTGGCGATCGTCGGGCACACTTCCAGCATGTGCGAGCCGAGCACCAGATCGTTACCATTGTCGAAGTGGTAGGTGTAATCCTCCATAAAGGAGGTGCCGCCCTGCAGACCAGTTGACATCACCTTCATGATGCGAAGCAGAGCGGCGGTTTTCCAGTCGCCCTCGCCGGCAAAGCCGTAGCCCTGCTGCATCAGGCGCTGTACGGCGAGACCCGGGAGCTGTTTCAGGCCGTGGAGATCTTCAAAGGTGGTGGTAAAGGCGTGGAAACCGCCCTGTTCGAGGAAGCGTTTCATCCCCAGCTCAATGCGCGCGGCGTCCAGCACGTTCTGGCGCTTCTCGCCGTGAACCTGCGCTGCCGGGGTCAGACGGTAGCTGCTCTCATATTCATCGACCAGGGCGCTGATATCGCCGTCGCTGATGCTGTTCACCACCTGCACCAGATCGCCGACCGCCCAGGTGTTCACCGAGAAGCCAAACTTAATCTGCGCGGCGACTTTATCGCCGTCGGTCACCGCCACTTCGCGCATGTTATCGCCGAAACGGCACACTTTCAGATGACGGGTATCCTGTTTGGAGACCGCCTGACGCATCCAGCCGCCGATACGCTGGTGGGCCTCTTTATCCTGCCAGTGGCCGGTGACCACGCTGTGCTGTTGGCGCATACGGGCGCCGATGAAGCCGAACTCGCGGCCGCCGTGCGCGGTCTGGTTCAGGTTCATAAAGTCCATATCAATGCTGTCCCACGGCAGCGCGGCGTTGTACTGAGTATGGAACTGCAGCAGCGGCTTATTGAGGATGGTCAGGCCGTTGATCCACATTTTTGCCGGCGAGAAGGTATGCAGCCAGACCACTAACCCGGCGCATTTGTCATCGTAGTTGGCGTCGCGGCAGATATGGGTGATCTCGTCCGGGGTGGTGCCCAGCGGCTTAAGGACCAGTTTGCACGGCAGTTTGGCTTCCGCATTCAGGCTGTTCACCACATGTTCGGCATGCTTCGTCACCTGGCGCAGGGCTTCCGGGCCGTACAGATGTTGGCTGCCAATAACGAACCATACTTCATAGTTATCAAAAATCGTCATTTTCGTATCCTTAATGGGTGAGCGCTGCCTGAGATTGCGGGGCTTTTTCCGCCTTTGCAGCCGAAGGGAGATAGTGTTGTTCCGCGCTGACCGACCACTGCTGGTAGCGCTGATAGAGTTGTTCGAAACGCTGTGCCTGCGCCGGACGCGGCTGCAGGGTAGTTTCCACCTGGCTTGCCATCCGCTGTTGGGCGGCTGGAATATCCTCATAGACGCCGGCGGCGACGGCGGCGAAGATAGCCGCCCCCAGCGCGCAGCACTGATCGGAGGCGACAATCTGCAGCGGACGGTTCAGCACGTCGCAGCAGGCCTGCATGATGACCTGGTTTTTCCGCGCGATACCGCCAAGCGCCATGACGTTGTTAACCGGGATCCCCTGCTCGGTGAAGCACTCCATAATGGCGCGAGCGCCGAAGGCGGTGGCGGCGATCAGACCGCCGAACAGCGCCGGCGCGTCGGTGGCCAGGTTAAGGTCGGTGATCACCCCTTTCAGGCGCTGGTTGGCATTCGGCGTGCGGCGGCCGTTGAACCAGTCGAGCACCACCGGCAGATGCTCCAGCGATGGATTGTTGGCCCAGGCTTCGGTGAGCGCCGGCAGTAACTGTTTTTGACTGGCTTTGATTTGCTCGCGCAACGCCGGCTGCTGCTGAGCCAGCTGCTCCAGCGGCCAGCCGAGAATGCGGCCAAACCAGGCGTAAATATCGCCGAAGGCGGACTGGCCTGCCTCCATGCCGATAAAGTGTGGAACCACGCTGCCGTCGACCTGGCCGCAGATGCCTTTGACCGTGCGCTCGCCGACGCTCTCTTTATCGGCGATCAGAATGTCGCAGGTGGAGGTGCCGATGACTTTCACCAGCGCGTTAGGCTGCGCGCCGGCGCCAACGGCGCCCATGTGGCAGTCGAAGGCGCCGCCGGAGATGGCCACACTCTGCGACAGACCCAGGCGCTGGGCCCACTCTGCGCTCAGCGTGCCGACCGGCACATCGGCCGTCCAGGTATCGGTGAACAGCGGCCAGGCCAGATGCTGGTTGATGATGGGATCAAGCTCATCGAAGAAGCTGGCCGGCGGCAGACCGCCCCAGCTCTCATGCCACAGCGATTTATGTCCGGCGCTGCAGCGGCCGCGGCGCAGATCCTGCGGACGCGTAGTACCGGAGAGCAGGGCGGGCACCCAGTCGCAAAGCTCTACCCACGAGGCGGCTGCCTGGGCGACGGCGCTATCTTCGCGGGTGACGTGAAGGATTTTGGCCCAGAACCATTCGCTGGAGTAGATCCCGCCGATATAGCGCGAGTAATCCTCTTTGCCCGGCTGGTGACACAGGCGGGTGATCGCCTCGGCTTCCTCGACCGCGGTGTGATCCTTCCACAGGACAAACATGGCGTTAGGGTTGTCAGCGAATTCTTCGCGCAGCGCCAGCACGTTGCCCTCGGCATCGACGGGAGCCGGAGTTGAGCCGGTGCTGTCGACGCCAATGCCCACGACGTCGGCGCGCTGTTCGGCGCTCAGCGAAGCGAGCACGCTTTTCAGCGCCGCTTCCATGGACTCGATGTAATCTCGCGGGTGATGGCGGAAGCGGTTGTTAGCGCCATCGCAATACTGTCCTTCCCGCCAGCGCGGATACCACTCCACGCTGGTCGCCAGCTCTGCGCCGGACGCGCATTCCACCGCCAGAGCGCGGACTGAGTCACTACCAAAGTCGAGGCCAATCGCAATTGCCATCTTGTTACTCCATGCAGAAATCATTCATGCAGCAACAGTAGATATCCCCGGCAAAATCCGTCAGGCCGGATTCGCTAATCTTATGGATTATTTTGCTGTTACCTTGCAAAGTGTGACGCCGTGCAAATATTCGATGTGGACTTTTCTGCCGTATTTATAGACACTTTTGTTACCCGGCATATCACGGTGGAATGCACGCTACTGGCGCTTTTTTCGCTTGCTGTGCGGGTTTTTCGCCAAATTCCCACCGCCGTCGCAGTCGCGACAGGGCCGAGAGCGATAAAATGATGAATATGGACAATTGGTGCCACTGATACCTTCGGGGAGAACCACGCGTATGGCCGAAACGCAAAACGATCCGCTGCTGCCGGGCTACTCTTTTAACGCTCATCTGGTCACCGGCCTGACGCCGATTGAGGCGCAGGGATACCTGGATTTCTTTATCGACCGCCCGCTGGGTATGAAAGGCTATATTCTCAATCTGACGATCCGCGGCGAGGGGGTGATCAACAACCACGGCGAACAGTTTGTCTGCCGGCCGGGCGATATGCTGCTGTTCCCGCCCGGGGAAATTCATCACTATGGCCGCCATCCCGACGCCAGTGAGTGGTATCACCAGTGGGTCTACTTCCGCCCGCGCGCCTACTGGCACGAGTGGCTCAACTGGCCAACGATTTTTGCCCAGACCGGCTTTTTTCGTCCGGATGAACAGTGGCAGGCGCGCTTTGGCGAGCTGTTCGGCCAGATCGTTGATGCCGGGCAGGGGGCGGGGCGCTATTCCGAACTGCTGGCGATAAACCTGCTGGAACAGCTGCTGCTGCGGCGGATGGAGGCGATCAACGAATCGCTGCATCCGCCGCTGGACAACCGGGTGCGCGACGCCTGCCAGTACATCAGCGACCATCTGGCGGACAGCCATTTTGATATCGCCAGCGTCGCCCAACACGTTTGCCTGTCGCCCTCGCGTCTGTCGCACCTGTTCCGCCAGCAGCTGGGGGTCAGCGTCCTCGGCTGGCGGGAGGATCAGCGCATCAGCCAGGCCAAACTGTTGCTCAGCACCACGCGGATGCCGATCGCCACCGTTGGGCGCAACGTCGGCTTCGAAGATCAGCTCTATTTTTCCCGCGTGTTTAAAAAATGCACCGGGGCCAGCCCGAGCGAATTCCGCGCGGGTTGTGAATAAAAAGTAAAGAAAGTGAAATGATGACCCGCTTAAATGTCACAGCCAGTAAACTATTAAGACAATTGATGGCTTGACGACGGCGCGATGGCTTCGGAGAATCCGGGCTTCGTTTTTTAACCGGGTACATTATGCAAGCATTGCTCGAACACTTTATTACCCAATCCACGGTCTACTCATTGTTAGCCGTGATGCTGGTGGCCTTTCTCGAGTCGCTGGCGCTGGTGGGGCTTATCTTACCCGGCACGGTGATGATGGCTGGCCTTGGGGCGCTCATCGGCGGCGGCGAAGTTAACTTCTGGCAGGCGTGGCTGGCGGGGATTGTCGGCTGCCTGCTGGGCGACTGGATCTCATTCTGGCTCGGCTGGCGCTTTAAGAAGCCGTTGCACCGCTGGTCGTTTATGAAGAAAAACCGCGCCCTGCTGGAGAAAACCGAGCATGCGCTGCATCAGCACAGCATGATCACCATTCTGATTGGCCGCTTTGTCGGACCGACGCGTCCGCTGGTGCCAATGGTCGCCGGGATGCTCGACCTGCCGGTGGCCAAGTTCGTGCTACCGAATATTATCGGCTGCCTGCTCTGGCCGCCGCTCTATTTCCTTCCGGGCATTCTCGCCGGGGCGGCGATTGATATTCCGGCTGATGAAAACAGCGCCAGCTTTAAATGGCTGCTATTGGGGGCGGCGCTGCTGGCCTGGCTGGCGGGATGGCTGTGCTGGCGGCTGTGGCGGAGCGCGAAAACCTCAGGCGATCGGCTGACCCGCTGGCTGCCGCGCGGCCGACTGCTGTGGCTGTCGCCGCTGATGGTCGCGCTGGCGGCTACAGCGTTAACATTTGTCTTCCGCCATCCGCTGATGCCGGTCTATCTGGCGATCCTGCACAAAGTCATCGCGCGCTGATCCCCATCAAATGCGAGGCGCTGCTGTGGCCGCTTAACAGCTCGGCGGTGGCGCCATCCCAGACAATGCGCCCTTCGGCGACCACCATCGAGCGCGGCGCGATGCGCGCGGCGTCCTCTACGCTGTGGGAGACCATCAGCAGGGTGAGCTGCTGCTGCTCGCAGACATCGGCGACCAGGGACAGCATCTCCTGGCGCAGCGCCGGATCGAGCGCCGAGAAGGGTTCATCCAGCAGCAGCACCGGCTGCTGGCGCACCAGACAGCGGGCCAGCGCCGCGCGCTGCCGCTGACCGCCGGAGAGCTCGCCGGGCAGACGTTCCAGCAGCGCATCAATTCCCATCTGTCCAGCTATCGCCGTGACCTGCGCCTGCTGCTCGCGGCTCAGTTTAAGGCCTGGGTGGATCCCGAGGCTGATATTTTGTCGAATGGTCAGATGGTTAAACAGGTTATTCTCCTGAAACAACATCGAGACCGGACGCTGCGCCGGCGGCGTCGCGTTATGCGCCTCGCCGTTAATCAGCAGGCTGCCGCTGGCGGGCGGCAGAAACCCGGCGATTAGATTCAGCAGGGTGCTCTTTCCGGCGCCGCTGGGACCGAGCACCGCGATGCGCTCCCCGCGCGCGACGTCGAGGGTGAAGCGCATCGGCAGATGCTGGTATAGCCAGGTCACATCATTGAGTTTTAGCATCACGCCCCGGAAGTTTTTCAATCAGCGTAAACAACAAGAAACAGAGCAGCAGCAGGAGCAGGGCGGTGACGGCCCCGTCCTGGCTGCGGTAGGCGCCTATCTGCTGGTACAGATAGAAAGGCAGGGTGCGGAACGCCTCGTTGCCGAACAGCGCCACCACGCCGAAATCGCCAATCGACAGTACGCAGGCGAAGGCGAGCGCCTGGGCCAGCGGGCGCCGGAGAGCGCGAAGCTCGACCACCCGCAGCCGGGCAAAGCCTTCAATACCCAGCGACTGGCACAGCATGCTGTAGCGGGCGGCAATGTCGCGCATCGGGTTTTCCAGTACTTTCAGCGCATAGGGGATCGCCATCAGGGCATTAGTGAAGATGACGATGCCGTCGGCGGACTCCGGCAGGCCGATAGTGTTATTGAGCAGCAGGAAGAAGCCGGTCGCCAGCACAATTCCCGGCATCGCAAGGATCAGCATGCCGCTCAGCTCCATTGCCTGCCCGGCCAACGGCCGCTGGCGAGCGCGCAGCTCCCGGCTGCTCCATAACAGCATCATCGTCAGGGTCACGCTCAATAGCCCGGCGGCGATGGCGATGCGTAGAGAGGTGCTCAATGCCTGCCAGAGCGCTGGCTGCGCCAGCACGTCCAGCATATTACGGTTGATCCCGTCGACGATGACCGCCAGCAGCGGCGGGAGCAGCAGCAGCAGGGCGGCGCCGATCAGCAACCCGTCGCTCAGGCGGCTATGCAGGCGATCGTCAGGGTCGCGCCAGCCGCGCACATGGCTGACGCCGATGGCGACGGCTTTACTCAGACGCTGGCTAAGCAGCACCAGCCCAAGGCAGCAGAGCATCTGGATCAGCGCCAGCATTGCCGCTCGCGCCGGATCGTAGTCAAAGCTCAGCGCCTGGTAGATAGCCAACTCGATCGTGGTGGCTTTCGGGCCGCCGCCCAGCGAGAGTACGGTGGCGAAGCTGGCGAAGCAGAGCATAAAAATCAGCGCGGCGACGGCGGGAATGTGCCGGCGCAGCCACGGCCATTCGACGAGGCGGAAGAAGGCATAGCCGCGCATGCCAAGCTGGGCGGCAATTTGCCGCTGCTCGCCGGGAATGTTCTCCAGCGCCTGCAGCAGCAGGCGGGTCGCCATCGGCATATTGAAAAAGACGTGCGCCAGCAGGATGCCCTGCAGACCGTAGGGCGAGAACTCCCATTGCCAGCCGAGCGCGTGAAATAGTGAGGCCAGCCAGCCCTGGCGGCCATAGACGCTGAGGATACCGAACACCGCCACCAGCACCGGCAGGATCAGGGTCATCGCGCACAGGCGCAGCAGCAGCGTACGGCCCGGGAAGCGACGCCGATAAAGCGCGCGGGCGAGAAAGATGGCTGGTCCCACCGAGATCAGCGCTGACAGCGACGCCTGCCAGAAGGAGAAGCGGACCACATGCCACAGGTAGCTATCGCTGAAGACCGATTGCCAGCCCGCGCCGGGGGCGCTAAACCACAGCGCCAGAAACGCCGCCAGCGCGACAGCGCACAGCAGCGTAGCGGCGAACAGGCCCGGCATCAGCCCGCGAAGGTTTAGCGGCTGACGGCGCGTTGCCATGCGCTAATCCAGGTTTGACGCTCGCTAGCGACCTGCTGCGGGGTAAAGGACAGGGTGGTCTGCGGCTTCACCAGGGTATCAAACCCGGCCGGCAGGGTGACCTGGGTCACCGGATACATCCAGTTGCCGGTAGGGATGGCGTTCTGGAAGCCAGGAGATACCATAAATTTGAGGAATTTTTCCGCCAGTTCCGGCTGCTTGCTGGCGGCGGTACGCGCGGCAACTTCGACCTGCAGATAGTGGCCCTCGGCGAAGCTCGCCGCCGCATAGTTGTCTTTCTTCTCTTCAATCATGTGGTAGGCCGGCGAGGTGGTATAGCTCAACACCAGGTCGCTTTCCCCTTTCAGGAACAGGCCATAGGCTTCGCTCCAGCCTTTGGTGACGGTAACGGTTTTCGCGGCCAGCTTCTGCCAGGCCTCGGGCGCTTGATCGCCATAGACCTTTTGCATCCACAGCAGCAGGCCCAGTCCCGGGGTGCTGGTACGCGGATCTTCATAGATGACCCGCCATTTTTGCGGGCCCTCGACCAGCTCTTTCAGGCTCTTCGGTGGATTAGCCAGTTTGTTTTTGTCATAGACGAAGGCGAAATAGCCGTAGTCGTAGGGAACAAAGGTGTCATTATCCCAGCCGCCCGGCACGCTGACCGCGCTGGCGGGTACGTTGCTTTTGGCAAACAGTTTACTCTGCGCCGCGGCTTCCAGCAGGTTGTTATCAAGGCCAAGCACAACGTCGGCCTTGCTGTTTTTGCCTTCCATGCGCAGGCGATTCAGTAGCGAAACGCCATCTTCCAGCGCGACGAACTTCAGCTCGCAGCCGCACTCCGCTTCAAAGGCTTTTTTGACCGCCGGGCCGGGGCCCCAGTCGGCAGAGAAGGAGTCATAGGTATAGACGGTAAGAACAGGCTTAGCCAAAGCGGGCATGGCGACCAGCGCCAGCAGCGGGAGTAATTTTTTCAACACTTTGCACCTCAGAAAAAAGGGGTGGCAAAGGATTTTGAGTGAGCCTCAAATCCCTTCGCCGGCGTTATCCGGATCAGGTTCGACGGGTATTTTCTCAGCCCATGCGCTTCATCCTTCAAGCCGCATCTGCGTTAGCTTCGCGCGTTCACCCCAGTCACATAGTTATCTATGCTCCAGGGGATTCACCCGCTTGCTGCCTTGATGCAACTTGAATGATATTGCGTATGTTTATTAGCACCCCGTTGAGAACGGCCTTAGTGTAATGATTTTGTCAGATGACGGAAAGCGCTTACGGCTCCGGCGGCGCAAACCATGCGGATTTAAAATCGAACCAGCCGAGGGTATTCATCCTCACGCCGCGCATACTGCGCTGACCCTGAATCATCAGCCAGTGGTGGATCAGCGGCACGATATGTTGCCCGGCCAGCAGCCGCTGGCTCCAGGTGGCCGGATTAAACTCTCCTGCTCGCCAGCGGCAGGCGTCTGCCTGCCAGTCAATGGGAATGCAGCGCTGAATCAGCGGGACTTCGTACAGATAGGCGAAGAGCGAAAATTCGATCGGTAAGGTGAAGTTCACGCTGTTGAGCCAGATATCGCTGACCACCTCGCCGCGATGCCAGGCATCGTACTCCAGCTCCTGGATCTCCAGCTTTACCTGATGCGCCGTCAGCAGGTCGCGCATGATCCCGCCGATCACCCGATGTTCGACGTGATCGCGGTAGTAGGTAAGGGTGACTGTCTCCAGCCCCGCCGGCTTCTCGCAGGCGTGGTTGCTGGCGTGATGCCAGCGCGGCAGCAGGCCGTAGGCGGGAAACCAGTTGCCCTGGTAGTGTTCGCCCGCATGGTAGAGCAGGTTGGCGGGCTGAAACAGATAGCTTAGCCAGCGGCGCACCGCGTCGTTGGCCCCCAGCGGGCTTCGCGAGTCGAACAGCAGGTAATAGCAGCCCTCTTCCAGGCGACTCTCCACCGCTTTTTCGCTTTCGGTATTGCCCTGCAGCGTCAGGCCGCCGTTGGGCTCTTCGCTAATCTCCGGCAGCACCCAGACGTTCACCTCATCGATCAGCGCCCGGTAGCCAAAATAGTCCTCAAAGGCATGGATCTTGAGCTGATTCTGGTTGTTACGCACCACGGCATAGGGGCCGGTGCCGACCGGCATGGAGGAAAAGTGGTTCATGGTCTGCCACTCCTGCGGCAGCACCATCGCCGGTACCTGCCCCAGCAGCCAGGGCAGCCAGCGGTCGGGCTGGCGCAGATGAATATCCAGGGTCCAGGCGGTGGGCGATTCGATGCGTTCGATATGTGAATAGAGCGGCAGGGCATTGCTGCGCTGCAGAGAGGCGATCACATCCGCCATCTCCAGCTCACGGCCATGGTGAAAATGGATGCCGGGACGGAGGAAAAAGCGCCAGTGGGTGGGGGTCAGCTGCTGCCAGTGGTGGGCAATATCGGCTTCCAGTTCCCCATTTTCCTCATTTACCCGCGTCAGGGCGCTGAATATTTGCCGGGCAATATGCGTTTCCGAACGCCGCAGCGCGCTACCGGGCAGCAAATTCTTCATCGGACGATAGTAGAGCACGCGCAGGATGTGCCGCCCCTGGCGGAAGCTGCGGCCGAGATGCGAGACCAGCATCTGGCGGACGGCAGCCTTATCGCCGACCAACTGCACCAGCTGATCGATGCGATCCTGCTCAAGGAGATCTTCGGCACGTTGCTGCTGCAGGGCGAGGCCGGTATAGAGAAAGGTTAGCCGCGAACGCTTGCCGCGGCCTGCCTCCGCTTCCCAGGTCAGCCAGCCGCGGGACTCCATCATATTGAGCAGGGTGCGCATATGGCGGCGCGAGCAGCTCAGCATTTCCGCCAGCTCGTTAAGGGTGGTCTCCTGCGACTTGCCGTCGCAGCACTGCCATAGGCGAATGAACTGTTGTTGCAGACGGCCGGAAGACATAAAAGGGGAACTCCTGCGCAAAACTCAGCAATTTATTACTTCCTATATTAAGCCAATAATGAATCCCGATGAAGCGAGGAGGTGAATATGATGAGGTCTACCGCAAAATCGTTCTACCAACGCTACTTTTCTGCGACGCAGGAAGCGTCCTGGCTGGCCCGCCTGATGGCAGGACGACAGCAGGAAATTCTGGGGGAACTGATGCAGTGGGGAGTGACGTCAACGACCTCTGATCATTGACTTGCAGACATCATGTGTGACTGAGTATTGGTGTTATACTCGTCGTTTTTCAAACTGCAGGTGCGCTGCCGATGCTTCCTGGGCCGTATGTTCGGGCTGCGTGATTCGCCTCTACGGGACTCACCTTTTCATGGCCAGCGCGAGCGCGGCGCAAAATGGTTAACCGTTTTGTCCTGCAGCATGAAATCCATAGAGTATAGAATCACCCGCCAGCAGAAAGCCTCTGCTGGCTTTTTTCGTTTTCTTCGCGTGTGTTAAGGACATTCCATGCTGTGGTTGATGACGATGGGACGACGGCTTAACGGCGTCTATGCCGCCTTTATGCTGGTTGCTTTTATGATGGGCGTGGCGGGCGCGTTGCAGGCGCCGACGTTGAGTTTGTTTCTCAGCCGCGAAGTGGGGGCGCAACCGTTCTGGGTGGGCCTGTTCTATACCGTAAACGCCATCGCCGGGATCCTGGTTAGCCTGTGGCTGGCCAAGCGCTCCGATAGCCGCGGCGACCGGCGGCGGTTGATTATGTTCTGCTGTCTGATGGCGGTGGGTAATGCGCTGCTGTTTGCCTTCAACCGCCACTATCTGACGCTGATCACCTGTGGCGTGATGCTGGCATCCATTGCCAACGCGGCCATGCCGCAGCTCTTCGCGCTGGCGCGGGAGTACGCCGACAGCTCGGCGCGGGAAGTGGTGATGTTCAGCTCGGTCATGCGCGCCCAGCTGTCGCTGGCTTGGGTGATTGGCCCGCCGCTGGCCTTTATGCTGGCGCTCAACTATGGCTTCACCACCATGTTCTCCATTGCGGCGGGCATTTTTGTCATTAGCCTCGCTCTGATTGCCATCAAACTGCCTTCGGTTCCGCGTGTGGAACAGCCCTCGGAGGAGGCGGCGGCGCTAGCGCAGGCCGGCGGCTGGCAGGACAAGAACGTGCGTATGCTGTTTATCGCCTCCACCCTGATGTGGACCTGCAACACCATGTACATCATTGATATGCCGCTGTGGATCAGCAGCGATCTCGGGCTTCCCGACAGCCTGGCCGGGATCCTGATGGGCACTGCCGCCGGGCTGGAGATACCGGCGATGATCCTCGCCGGCTACTACGTAAAGCGCTTTGGCAAACGTAAAATGATGGTGGCGGCGGTGGCCGCCGGCGTGCTGTTTTATGCCGGACTGATCCTGTTTCATGGTCGCGCGGCGCTGCTGGCTCTGCAGCTGTTCAATGCCATCTTTATCGGCATTATCGCCGGGATAGGCATGCTGTGGTTCCAGGATTTAATGCCGGGACGGGCGGGAGCGGCGACCACCCTGTTCACCAACAGTATTTCCACCGGCGTGATCCTTGCCGGCGTGATGCAGGGGGCGCTGTCCCAGAGCTATGGTCACGCCAGCGTCTACTGGACGATCGCGGCCATTTCGCTGGTGACGCTGTTTTTGACCAGCAAGGTGAAGGATATCTGACTACTCGCCCCGGCATCGCCGGGGCGACCAGGCCTACTTGAGTTCGATACGCTTAATGTCGCCGATGATAAAAATGTAGGCAATCACCCCAATCAGCGCCGTCAGGCCGACGTAGATCAGCGCGTAAAAGAAATTACCCGTGGCGGAAATAATCATACCAATTATCAGTGGTGCGATAATCGAGGCCATATTGGCACAGAAATTAAATATGCCGCCGGTGAGGCCTGCCATATTTTCCGGGGCAATATCAGAAATTAAGGTCCAGCCCAGACCGACCATCCCCTGGCCAAAAAAAGCCACCGACATGATAATAATTACGGTGCTATTGGCGCTTACCCAATTCGCCGCGATAATACAGCTGGACAGCAATAAACCGGAAATTATTGGTAACTTTCGACTGATGTTGACGGAGCCGGTTCGCTTCAACAACCGGTCGGAGATCCAGCCGCCGAAGAGGATGCCAATCGCGGCGGCAAGGAAGGGCCAGGTGGCGAAGAAGCCGACGTGCAGCCATGGAAGATGGCGCTCGTTGGCGAGGTAGCTGGGAAACCACGTCAGGAAAAAGACCAGTGTGGTGTTGCCGGCGAACTGACCCAGGCTGGCGCCGAGGATCTGGCGACAGCCCAGCAGGCGTCTGGCGTCACGCCAGTTAAATGGAACGTTCTGGATTTTATTGTTAATGCCGTTTGCGCCGATATACTCCAGCTCCGCTTGATTAGCCGTGCGCGATTCATGCGGTTCATGATAAAAACGCCACCACACTAAAGTAAATAAAATACCTAATCCGCCGGTGAGGAAAAAAAGCGTTCTCCAGCCATGATGTTCGAGAATTAAAAATAACAGCGGCGAGAAAGCGGCCAGCCCTATATATTCACCAACTGTATACGTTGCCGTTGCCCGCGCGCGCTCATGCTGAGGGAACCAGGTGCTGACGATGCGGCTGTTGGCCGGAAAGCAGGGCGCTTCGCTGACGCCGAGTCCCAGGCGCAGAAGCAGCAGGGATTTTAGGCCGAGGGTGAAACTTTGCAGCAGGGTAAACAGCGACCAGAAGAAAATTGACAGGGCATAGGTCAGTTTGTTGCCAAAGCGGTCTAAAAACATCCCGCCGGGGATCTGCGCCAGCGCATAAGTCCAGGCGAAGGCGGAGAAGATGATGCCCATCATCGCCGGATCGATATGGATTTCTTTGCTTAACTGTGGCGCTACAATACCCAGGATGGTACGGTCGAGATAATTGATCATCGTTCCGACGGAGAGTAGCAGCAGAATAACTATCCGTACGCGGCTTCTTTTTTTCGCCCCCAATGTGGAAGTGAGGACTTCCTGAGAGTTTGACATACTCATAGCGAGTTCCTTTAAAGTTTAAAATATTTTTGCATATATTCTAATATGNAAAAATATCTCAAGGAGCTATAGGTAGTATCTATGAATGGCAATGCCTTGTGGCACATTCATGCCCTTCGTCAAATAATATTTGATGTAACGCCGATATTTACCCGTTCATGCGCATTATTGGTGGCTTGCATGGTATATTAGCGTCAGTGCATTTATTCTTATATTATACGGGTAAAAATAATGAACCTAAAGCAACTTTATTATTTTAAACGTCTGTCTGAAACTGAGCATTACACCGAAGCCGCCTCCAGTCTGTGCATCACCCAGCCCTCGCTAAGCCACGCGATATCGGAGCTGGAGAAGGAGTTAGGGGTCGCGCTATTCGCCAGACAGGGGCGGAACGTAAAAATTACCCAAAACGGCAAGCGTTTTTTGCCGTATGTTGAAGATGCGCTGGCCTCGCTGGAGAACGGACGCATGATATTGCAAAAAAATGGCGCTGAGAATAAAGAGAATATTCGCATCGCCTTTATTTACACGATGGGGGAGTATGTTGTTCCACAGTTAATTAATAAATATTCTCTTTCACCTGAATGTCACAATGTGACTTTTTCTTTTACTCAAGGGACATCGCTGACGCTGTTGCAGGAGCTTAAGGCCGGAAAAGTCGATCTGGCGATCTGCTCTTATATTGCCGATGAACCCGATATCGATTTTATTCCGGTGATCCAGCAGGAACTGGTGGTGGTCACGGCAAAGGATCATCCGCTGGCCCGGCTATATGAACATGAAGTCGATCTGGTGGAGACGATTCATTATCCGTATATCTATTTTTCAGAAAATAGCGGCTTACGTCCGTTTATCGATAATGTATTTATGCAGCAAAAGCTGGTGCCGGAGATCGCCTGCTATGTGGATGAGGATACGGCGATGGCCGGGCTGGTGAGTATTGACTACGGGATCGCGATTATGCCGCGCATCACCGCGCTCTCCTATTACAACGTCCATATCCTGAAGATTAAAAACACCATCCCCCCCCGCTATATCTATCTGGCGACCATGAAAGACAAGGGGCTCTCTCCGGCGCTGGAGTCATTTAAAAATGTGGTTATCCACGATAGCCAGAAGATCTGTTAACGGATGGCCCGGATGTGACCTCCGGGCCATCCGGATATCAGGAGAGAATATCCATCACTTCACGCAGCTTAGCGATGGCGATCTGCCCCGGCGCGGAGGCCTGACCAACGGTACCGAAGGTCATCGCCGAACCGAACAAGCGCCCGGTGACCCGGCTAACGCCACCGGATTTGCCCATCGACATGGTGATCAGCGGACGCGTCGCATACTTCTCTTTCATGGTCAGCGTGGCGGCGAGCAAGGTGAGTACGTCCTGCGGCGACTGCGGCATCACCGCGATCTTCGGCAGATCGGCCCCCAGATCCTGCATGCGGCGCAGGCGATAGATAATATCTTCCTGAGCGGGGGTCTTATGGAAATCATGATTACTCATGATCACCTTGACGCCCGCGGCATGCGCATCGTCAACCAGCGCGCGGATCTGCGCTTCATCATTGAACAGTTCGATATCGATAACATCAACCAGTCCACTGCGTGCGGCCTCGCGGTTGAGCGCAAAATAGGCTTCGTCGCTGAGCTCGGTTTCGCCACCTTCTTTCTTACTGCGGAAGGTAAACAGCAGCGGAAGCGCTTTCAGCGCGCCACGGATTTCCGCCAGCGCGGCCATCACCTGGGCCATCTCTCTGACCTGGGCAAAGTGGTCAACGCGCCATTCGATAATATCGGCGCCGGCATCGACCAGGCCGTGGGCGTTACCCAGTATCTCATCCAGGGTTTTACCGATCAGCGGTACACAAATGAGGGTTTCCCCTTCCTGAAAGGTGATGTTCTTTACGGTTACTGCATTTGTCATGTAGGTATCCATTATTTTTCGCGTTGTACTTCAGGCGGTGACTGCGGTGCGTGACACTTTTTGCGCCGCCCGAGCCTGCAGTTGACGATAGCCGATGTACAGGGCGATCACAAAGCCGATAACGGCGATCAGAAAATCAAACCACATAATGCTGGCAATACTGATCTGCGAAAGCTTTGCGGTGATCAACGGGATCGTGAAGCTGGCGATACTGCCGGCAGTGTAGAAGATGCCGGTTGCTTTGCCTTTTCCGTTCGGGAAGCTCATCGCCATGATTGTCGCACCCAGCTGCAGCACTCCGCCAGCGGCGGCAAAGCCGATGACAAAAGCAAAGCCGGTCACCATCATCGGCGTCGGGAACAGGCACACCAACAGCAGCGAAATCATCGACAGGCCAGTATAAATAATCATCGCAATGGCCGAGCTAAACACCTCTTTGACGAAGGCGGCAGTTACAAAGACGCAGACCAGCGAGCCGACGGTATAGATGCTAAGCAGTTTAATCGCCGAGGCATAGGGCAGGCCGACGACGAACTGGCCGTACTGCGCCAGCCATTGGCTGACCAGATAGAAGGTCGCCATGCCGATATAACCGTACAGGGTGAAGATCACCATATCCAGCTTATTAGCCTGTGGCTGGACGGCTGTTTCCGCCTGTGCCGTAGGGGCTTCCTCTTTTTTCGCCGCCTGGCTGTCAGGGAACGGCATTTTAAGCAGATAAATCCCGCTCAGTACAAAGAGCGCTGCCGCAATCACGAACGACCAGCCGAACCACAGATTTGCCCATATCAGAAAGCTGATAATGAACGGCAACAGGAACTGCCCTGCAGAGACGAAGGCTTTGATCAGCACGTTGGCCCGGCTGGCAGAGTGCGGGAAAGATTCCATCAGCGCCGGATAGGTACCGGAGTCGAGGAAGCTGTTCGCCAGGCCCGCCATAATGCCGAACACGTAAGCCAGATAGATATTTTTGGTCAGCAGGATGCCGACGAAAAAGATCAGGTAACTCAGGATCCCAAGATAGATAAAGGGCTTGCGACCGAAGCGATCCGACAGGAAGCCGGTCACGATGGTTGCCAGTTTGCCGATACCTAACGAGGAGATCACCACCGATACGCCAGCCGCGTCCGTTCCCCACTGTTCCTGAAGATGGGCCATGTTGAGGGTGATTAACAGCACCCCCATACCGTGGATCAGGTAGTTGAGGTACAGCCCTGCCGCAGTAGGGATGTATTTATTTTTCATCATTCGCCTCTTAGAACAGAATGCTCTTGATGTAATCAACCGGCATCTGTTTGCCCGTCCAGATTTCGAACGCGCGCGCGCCTTGCCACAGCATCATCCCCAGGCCGTTCAGCGTGCGGCAGCCTTTTTTCTCGGCCACTTCCAGCAGGTGGGTTTTGCGCGGGTTGTAGACGACGTCGGAGACGATCAGGTCCGGACGCAGGAAGCTGTCGTCAGGTAGCAGCATCTGGCCTTCGAACGGCTTCATGCCGACCCCGGTGGCATTGGTCAGGATCACGCTGCTGTCAATTTCGGCGCGCAGCTTGTCATGATCGTCGAGATCGAACAGATGGATCTCGCAGTCGGTGTTGTGGCGGATCTTGGCCACGGTTTCTTCTGCGTTAGCGAAGAATTTATCGCGACGGTTAAAGATGGAGATCGCCTTCACGCCATCCAGTGCTGCCTGGACGCAGAGCGCCGTTGCCGCGCCGCCGGCGCCGAGTACGGTCATCTTCTTGCCGATGATATCGATACCGGCTTCGCTAAGGGCGCGCATGTAGCCGGTGCCATCGGTGATATGTCCGGTCAGTACGCCGTCGTCGTTGACCACGGTATTGACCGCCCCGACCAGCTGTGCCGCCGGCGACAGTTTATCGAGATACTGGCAAATCTCGGTTTTGTTCGGCATAGAGACGTTAAAGCCGCGCAGCTTCATCGCCCGGAAGCCCTGCACCACGTCTTTTAGCTCCTGGTTACCGACTTCAAAAGCGAGATAGACGTAGTCCAGCCCGAGATGGGCGAAAGCCTCGTTGTGCATGGTGGGCGACATGCTGTGACGAATCGGGGTGGCGATCAGGCCAATCAGCTCAGTGTGTCCAGTAATACGTTCTGCCATGACAAAAATCCTCAATAAGTTAGAAAGGGAATTCGTTGTGCTTCGCGGCTGCCCAGCGCACCCATGTCTTCCAGTGCATCCAGTACGTTGCGGCCTTCGCGGACGCCATCGATAATGCGTCGCGCCATCACGCTGTCGCCGATGTTCATGATTTTGACGTTATTGGCATTGGCCCAGCGCTCGATCTCGTCGAGACCCGTCCGGTTGGCGCGCATCCCCAGACAGACAAAGCCGTAGTCGAAGGGAATATCGAAGGTTTGCTGTGTATTTTTCACCTGGAAATGGTCGGCAGCGACCGCCATCAGTTGGGTATTCATGTGCTGTTCGACCTGGTGCTCGTCGAGCATGGTCAACATGGCATTTTTGGTAATGATGTCGAGATCGCGGCCGGCGGCGTCCTGCATCTCGATTAGCACCGCCTGTGCGCCGCGAGCGGTAAAGTATTCGATAACGTCAAGGCCAACGGCGCCGGCGCCGACTACGGCGATGCGTTTGCCCTTGATATCGGTAAATTTCGCCAGATTGTCGATCATGCCGGTAATGGAAAAGATCTTGCCGTTCTCGACGTCAATGTTTTCCCGCAAGCCTTCAATGGGCGGCAGCAGCGGCGTTGAGCCGGTGGCGTTGACAATCAGATGCGGACGCAGGGCGGAAACTGAAGCCACGTCGGCCCGCTTGCCGATCTGCAGCATCAGGTTGTCCAGCGAGGCGATACGATTTTTCATAAACTGCGGGAAATCAGCGATGCGTTTTTTCTCCGGCAGGCGGGAGATTTCGCTGGCGAGGCCGCCGACGTGGTTTTTCGCTTCCAGCAGCCAGGTATGGCAACCAACTTCCGCCGCGGTGCAGGCGGCTTCCATCCCGGCGGTGCCGGCGCCGATGACCACCACGTTAGTGTCGCGATTCACGCGCCGCATTTTATAGGCGTCACCGTGAATAATATCCGGGTTAATCGAACAGCGCAGCGGGCGCGAGCGGGCGATGCGATGGTCGGCGCAGCCGATGTTGCAGGAGATACATTTGCGCATCAGACGCTCTTTTCCGCCTTGCACTTTCTGCACCCACTCCGGCTCGGCAATCAGACCGCGGCCAATGGCGATAAGATCGGCATCGCCGCTGGCGAGGATATCTTCGGCTACCTGCGGAGTGCGAATATTGCCGGCGATGACGGTGGGTTTATGGAATTTATCGCGCACCGCGCGGGAGAGATAGCGCTTCCAGCCATCCTCCAGCGACATCTGATCGATTTGCAGATTCAGGTTATCGTTCTGCGCCGCAGAGACGTTGATGATATCGACCTTCTCCTGGCAGAGCTCAAGAATACGCAGGGAATCTTCGAGGGTATTGCCGCCCTTGAGGAAGTCGTCGGCGCTGATGCGCAGGCTGACCGGAAAACGCGGCCCCACGCAGGCGCGCACTTTATCGACAATCAGACTCAATATCCGGGTGCGATTTTCGACGCTGCCGCCAAATTCATCAGTGCGCTTATTAAACAGCGGCGATAAAAACTGGCTAATTAAATAGGAGTGACCGGCATGAATTTCGACGCAGTCAAAACCTGCGCGCCGAACGCGCTCCGCGGCGTCACCAAATTTTTCTACCGCATGATATATTTCCTCATGGGTCATCGGACGCGGAATATTACCGTGCTTCTTCGACGGCGTTGTAGAAGAGGAGAGCGGCGTCTGGCCTTCCAGTCGGTAGGCATAAGCGGAAGCGCCGGCATGATTTAACTGAATGGATACGCAGGCGCCATGTTTATGCAGGGTCTCGGTTAATTTAAACAGCCGTGGAATATATTGATCGTTATCGATGCGCAGTTGGGTGGTGCCGTTGGAGGCGAAGGGGAAATCAATACAAATATTTTCGATGGTGATAAGCCCGGTGCCGCCTTTGGCCCGCAGTTCGTAGTATTCCAGCTGTTCCTGCGACACCTCGCCATTGAGCGTGGCCATATTGGTGCCCATAGGGGGCATAATAATGCGGTTTTTTAACGTCATACCGTTGATGGTCAACGGACTGAAAAGGTGCGGATAGTGGCTCATCTCTTCTCTCCACAGGAGGCCGGGAGGCCGATATGCGGGGCCCAGGCGTGTCCTTAGTTAATATTTCTCTGTGGCAAAAGATAACGAGGGGAAAAATCGAAAAATAATGCTTTTTTTTGTGCATAGCCATAGGGGTTCTCTATGAGATTAACGCTTTCTTCACATTCTTATATTTTTATATTAAACACTCGTGCCTTATTTTTACTTGCAGTGCAGGGAAAATACATAAACAGTGCTGGAGAAGGGGAGGAAAGCGGAATAATTCTTCTTTAGGCGGTAGGGCAGGGTGGCGGTAAGGTCTGACAATCAGCAAATTAAAATTAGTTTTTGTGCGTGAGATCGCAATTTTCTCCGCAATAAAATAAAAAGCCCGATCAAATGACCGGGCCCAAAGGTTAATTCATAAACGCCGGCAGCTTGCGTTCATAGTCGGAGATCGCCGCTTCATGCTGCAGCGTCAGGCCGATGCTATCCAGGCCGTTGAGCATGCAGTGGCGGCGGAAATCGTCGATCTTAAAGCTGTAGGTTTTATCCCCGGCTTTAACTACCTGCGCTTCCAGATCCACTTCAAACGTAATGCCCGGGTTGGCCTGCACCAGCTTGAACAGCTCGTCGACCTGCTCGTCGCTCAGGGTCACCGGCAGCAGCTGGTTATTGAAGCTGTTGCCGTAAAAGATATCGGCAAAGCTCGGGGCGATAACGACCTTAAAACCGTAATCGGTCAGCGCCCACGGCGCGTGCTCGCGCGAGGAGCCGCAGCCGAAGTTTTCCCGCGCCAGCAGTATCGATGCCCCCTGGTACTCAGGAAAATTCAGCACGAACTCCGGGTTCGGCTGTTGACCTTTATCGTCGAGAAAGCGCCAGTCGTTAAACAGGTGCGCGCCAAAGCCGGTGCGGGTGACCTTCTGCAAAAATTGCTTAGGGATGATCGCGTCGGTATCGACGTTTGCAGCATCCAGCGGAACCACCAGGCCGGTATGTTGGGTAAATTTCTCTGCCATGATGGTCTCCTTACTTCAGATTACGGATATCGGCGAAATGGCCGGTAACGGCTGCCGCCGCGGCCATTGCCGGGCTCACCAGGTGCGTGCGTCCGCCGCGGCCCTGACGGCCTTCAAAGTTACGGTTGCTGGTTGAGGCACAGCGTTCGCCCGGATTCAGGCGGTCATTATTCATTGCCAGACACATAGAGCAACCAGGTAAGCGCCACTCAAAGCCGGCTTCGATAAAGATCTTATCCAGACCTTCCGCTTCCGCCTGCGCTTTCACCGGACCAGAACCCGGCACCACCAGCGCCTGGACGCCCGGCGCCACTTTACGCCCTTTAGCAATTTCCGCTGCGGCGCGTAAATCTTCGATGCGCGAGTTGGTGCAGGAGCCGATAAACACTTTATCGATAGCGACTTCCGTCAGCGGGATCCCGGATTTCAGCCCCATATAGGCCAGCGCTTTTTCGGCGCTGGCGCGTTCCACCGGATCGCTGAACGACGCTGGATCGGGGATGTTATCCGTCACCGAGATCACCTGGCCCGGGTTGGTGCCCCAGGTCACCTGCGGGGCAATTTCCGCCGCCTGCAGCGTCACCACGGTATCAAACGTCGCGCCGTCGTCGGTTTTCAGGGTTTTCCAGTACGCTACGGCATCGTCAAAATCTTTGCCTTTCGGCGCATGCAGACGGCCGCGTACGTAATTGAAGGTGGTTTCGTCCGGCGCGACCAGGCCCGCTTTGGCGCCCATCTCGATCGCCATGTTGCACAGGGTCATACGCCCTTCCATGCTCAGATCGCGGATCGCTTCGCCGCAGAACTCAACCACATGGCCGGTGCCGCCGGCGCTACCGGTTTTACCAATGATGGCCAGCACGATATCTTTGGCGGTAATGCCCGGCGCCGCTTTGCCCTGGACTTCGATTTTCATGGTCTTCGCGCGGCCCTGTTTCAGGGTCTGGGTCGCCAGCACATGCTCCACTTCGGAGGTGCCGATACCGAACGCCAGCGCACCGAACGCGCCGTGGGTGGCGGTATGGGAGTCACCGCACACGATCGTCATCCCCGGCAGGGTAACCCCTTGTTCCGGGCCCATGACGTGGACGATGCCCTGATACGGGTGGTTCAGGTCGTACAGTTCAACGCCGAACTCTTTACAGTTCTTAATCAGCTCCTGCATCTGAATGCGGGCCATTTCACCGGACGCGTTAATGTCTTTGGTCTGCGTCGAGACGTTATGATCCATGGTAGCGAAGGTTTTACCCGGCTGGCGCACCTGGCGGCCATGGGCGCGCAGGCCGTCAAACGCCTGCGGAGAGGTGACTTCGTGCACCAGATGGCGGTCGATATACAGCAGCGGGGTTTCGTTCTGCGCCTCATACACTACGTGCGCATCAAATAATTTTTCGTATAACGTCTTCGCCATGATTACACCCCTTCTGCAACATAGCGGGCAATAATATCGCCCATTTCATCAGTGCTGACCGCCGCCGTGCCGCGCGCTAAGTCGCCGGTTCGAACCCCTTCTTCTAAGGCGCGGTTGATCGCGTTTTCAATGGCGGTCGCCGCTTCGTCAGCGTCGAGGCTGTAGCGCAGCAGCAGAGCCAGAGAGAGGATCTGCGCGATCGGGTTGGCGATATTTTTGCCGGCGATATCCGGTGCGGAACCGCCCGCCGGCTCGTACAGGCCAAAACCTTGTTCATTGAGGCTGGCGGACGGCAGCATACCCATCGAGCCGGTGATCATCGCGCACTCGTCGGAGAGGATGTCGCCAAACAGGTTGGAGCACAGCAGCACGTCGAACTGGGACGGATCTTTAATCAGCTGCATGGTGGCGTTATCGATATACATATGC
Organism: Klebsiella sp. EMBS2024; assembly: GCF_036233805.1. Classification (NCBI taxonomy): domain Bacteria; kingdom Pseudomonadati; phylum Pseudomonadota; class Gammaproteobacteria; order Enterobacterales; family Enterobacteriaceae; genus Klebsiella; species Klebsiella sp. EMBS2024. The sequence continues at coordinate 92,925 of NZ_JAZARW010000001.1, forward strand.
GCCAGCTCAACGTCCGGATACTCCTTGCCGATCTCGCTGACGATTTCGCGCCACAGGATGGAGGACTGCAGAACGTTGGCCTTATCGATGGAAGTCACTTTGTGACGACGCTTGCGGGCGGATTCAAAAGCGATGCGCGCGATACGCTCGATCTCAAAGCGGTGATACACCTCGGTATCAAAGGCTTTCTCATGCTGACCGCTGCCTTCGCGGCCTTTCGGCTGGCCGAAGTAGATGCCGCCGGTCAGTTCGCGTACGCAGAGAATGTCGAAGCCGTTAGCAGCGATGTCGGCGCGCAGCGGGCAGAACTCTTCCAGNCCCTGATACAGTTTGGCCGGGCGCAGGTTGCTGAACAGTTTAAAGTGTTTACGCAGCGGCAGCAGCGCGCCACGCTCTGGTTGTTCCGCCGGCGGCAGGTGCTCCCATTTCGGACCGCCGACGGAGCCGAACAGGATCGCATCCGCCTGCTCGCATCCGGCGACGGTCGCCTGCGGCAGGGGAGTTCCCTGACGGTCGATGGCCGCCCCGCCAACGTCATACTGGCTGGTGGTAATGTGCATGGCAAAACGTTGGCGTACGGCTTCCAGTACTTTCATCGCCTGGTTCATCACTTCCGGGCCAATGCCATCACCCGGCAAAACGGCAATATGGTAATTCTTCGACATTACACGGTTTCCTTATTGTTCTCTTTATTCTGAGCTTTGCGTTGCAATTCTTTTTCGACTTCGGCGGCGCGCCAGATGTTGTTCAGCACGTGAACCATCGCTTTGGCTGACGACTCTACGATATCCGTTGCCAGACCAACGCCATGGAAGCGGCGGCCATTGTAGTCAACGACGATATCCACCTGGCCCAGGGCGTCTTTGCCGTGGCCTTTCGCGCTTAAGCCATACTTCACTAATTCAATGTTGTAGTCGGTGACGCGATTAATCGCCTGGTAGATAGCATCGACCGGACCGTTGCCGTTGGCGGCTTCGGTTTTGATCTCATCCCCGCAGACCAGTTTGATCGAGGCGGTGGCGATATCGCTGGATCCGGATTGGACGTTGAAGTAATCCAGGCGGAAATGCTCTGGCTCTTCCTGCTGCTTGTTGATAAAGGCCAGCGCTTCCAGATCGTAATCGAAGACCTGGCCTTTTTTGTCCGCCAGCTTCAGGAATGCGTCGTACAGATGATCCAGGTTGTAATCGCTCTCCTGGTAGCCCATCTCTTCCATCCGGTGTTTCACCGCCGCGCGGCCGGAGCGGGAAGTCAGGTTCAATTGCACCTGGTTCAGGCCGATAGATTCCGGGGTCATGATCTCGTAGTTTTCGCGGTTCTTCAGCACGCCGTCCTGGTGAATGCCGGAGGAGTGGGCGAAGGCGCCGGTGCCGACGATGGCCTTGTTCGCCGGGATCGGCATATTGCAGATCTGGCTGACGGTCTGGCTGGTGCGCCAGATTTCATGATGATTAATGTTGGTGTGCACGTTCATGATGTCTTTGCGCACTTTGATCGCCATGATCACTTCTTCCAGCGCGCAGTTGCCGGCGCGTTCGCCGATACCGTTCATCGCACCTTCTACCTGGCGCGCACCGGCGTGGACCGCGGCGAGGGCGTTACCGACAGCGATGCCCAGATCATCATGGGTGTGGACGGAAATAATTGCTTTGTCGATATTCGGCACGCGATCATACAGGCCGCTGATGATGTTGGCATATTCGAACGGCATGGTATAGCCGACGGTATCCGGGATATTAATGGTGGTGGCGCCGGCGTTGATCGCCGCTTCCACGACGCGAGCCAGATCGGCAATCGGCGTACGGCCGGCGTCTTCACAGGAGAACTCAACGTCGTCAGTGTAGTTGCGTGCCCGCTTCACCATATAGATCGCGCGCTCAATAACCTCATCCAGCGTACTGCGCAGTTTGGTGGCGATATGCATCGGCGAGGTGGCAATAAAGGTATGAATACGGAAAGCCTCGGCCACTTTTAACGATTCCGCCGCCACGTCGATATCTTTCTCAACACAGCGCGCCAGGGCGCACACGCGGCTGTTTTTAATGGTGCGCGCGATGGTTTGCACCGATTCAAAATCGCCCGGCGAGGATACCGGGAAACCGACTTCCATTACGTCGACCCCCATTCGCTCAAGGGCCAGTGCGATCTGCAGCTTCTCTTTGACACTCAGGCTTGCCTGTAACGCTTGTTCGCCATCACGTAAGGTCGTATCGAAAATAATGACTTGCTGGCTCATGGTTTGGATCCTTAGTCTGTGTCCTGGCGCCTTGTTGACGAGCATAAAAAAACCNGCGCCAAGGCGCGGGTTTTATAGTCTTGCTGGAAGATGACTTAACGCTGAACGTCGCCCAACAGCCTACCGCGCAAATGGCATGCGTTTAGTAGTAGTAGGCTGGTGATACGAGCGGTGCGAATCATTGCGTCAAACTCCAGATGAAATCGTTATGCTTTTAGAGTTACTGGATAGCTGTTTTAAAGTCAACCCCTGGCATGGAAAAAGCGTTTTGGGCTGACTAAATGAATTAGCAAAATGTGCTGATGTAAGCCCCATTTTGCCGAAGATCCTATTTTGGACCGAAGGCGGTTTATCCCCATTTGTTTCATTTGAAAAAGTGCTTTGCATTCAAGGCATCGTCGAAGAGGTGTCGCCAATGAAGGGACAAAAAACGGTATCTGGATGAAAATATTAAATTTATTTTTCCTGTGAATGTATTCGAACGCTAGCGGATTATTTTTCAATGATAAGGATTTGTTAATTTTATGGAGGGAAAAATAAAATACTTTATTATTGCTTAAGTTACAGTTAACTCGTGGTGCTGTTTTTATTTTTATGGATTATGGTTACACTTATCGTCATTAAGTAATCAGTATGGTTTGAGCGGCTCAATTTTTTGATCAGGACCGTTTCTTCACTGCCACTCATAGCCTTGATATATTCCTAAAAATTTCTTTTGCTATTTTGTAAATGTCATTTGCATGGTAAATGATATTTTCGGCGCTAATTATAGCGGTTTAGTGAAGGGAATTCATCGTGACGGCGGAATTAGATATGTTAATTGAAACTCCAGAATATAAATCAGCCCCCGGACAGGAAGTCGTTAAACCTCAACTACGGATGGTTGATCTCAATCTGCTTACCGTTTTTGATGCGGTTATGCAAGAGCAGAATATTACTCGTGCCGCCCATACGCTCGGCATGTCACAGCCCGCGGTGAGCAATGCGGTTTCACGACTGAAAGTGATGTTTAATGACGAGCTTTTTGTGCGCTATGGCCGCGGTATTCAGCCGACGGCGCGCGCCTATCAGCTGTTTGGCTCGGTACGCCAGGCGCTGCAGCTGGTCCAAAACGAATTGCCAGGCTCCGGTTTTGAACCGCTGAGCAGTGAGCGCGTGTTCCATCTGTGCGTCTGCAGCCCGCTGGATAACATCCTGACGTCGGTTATTTTTAATAAAGTTGCAGAGATAGCCCCCAATATTCATTTAGTCTTTAAGTCTGCGCTTAATCAAAATACGGAACATCAGCTACGTTATCAGGAAACAGAATTCGTAATCGGTTATGAAGAGTTCCGTCGCCCTGAGTTTGCCTGCGTTCCGTTATTTAAAGACGAAATGGTCCTGGTCGCCAGTCGCAACCATCCGCGTATTTCCGGGCCGATGATGGAGGCGGATATTTATCGCGAGGAGCATGCCGCCGTTGCTCTCGACCGGTATGCCTCATTTAGTTTGCCGTGGTATGACACGGCCGATAAACAAGCGCGTATCGCCTATCAGGGTAATGCGATGGTCAGCGTATTAAACGTAGTATCGCAAACCCAGATGGTGGCCATTGCCCCGCGCTGGCTGGCAGATGAATTTGCTGACAAGCTTGCCCTGCAAATATTACCTTTGCCGTTGAAGGTCAACAGTCGGACCTGCTATCTCTCCTGGCACGAAGCCGCTGGTCGTGATAAAGGCCACCAGTGGATGGAAGAGCTGCTGGTGGACATTTGCAAGCGCTGACCCGACGACGATAGATAGCAAAGGAGCTTCGGCTCCTTTTTTTATATGACATAAATCAAATAAAGCAGAATTTTATTCTGTTTACCTTGTGCGAGGAGTTCGTTGTGTTCGTGAAAAATGGATCTATTCCTGTTATCACCCTTTTTCGCCGAGTATTTACCATTCTCTTTTCTTATCTCTGAAGCAATTCACCATATTTTCCCCTCACCGCTTTCTTTTCTTCTTATTCAAGAAATAAGGCCTCAGCTGCGGCGAATTGCCTGCCTGCTGGCGAGCAGTTATGGTAGTGGCAAGCAGTACATTCACCTCAATGCGGAGGACCACTCCTTCGCATCGTGCGAGCGCGCGGAAATTGAGTTCCGCTGTCGTAAAACAATAAGCCTGGAGGCAAACCATGGAGATGTTGTCAGGAGCCGAGATGGTCGTCCAATCGCTTGTCGATCAGGGCGTCAAGCAAGTATTCGGCTATCCCGGAGGCGCAGTCCTCGATATCTATGATGCGTTACATACCCTTGGCGGTATCGATCATGTGCTGGTTCGTCACGAGCAGGCGGCGGTGCATATGGCGGATGGCCTGGCGCGGGCGACCGGGGAGGTCGGCGTGGTGCTGGTGACCTCTGGGCCTGGGGCGACGAACGCCATCACTGGCATTGCGACAGCCTATATGGACTCTATTCCGTTGGTGATCCTCTCGGGGCAGGTAGCCACCTCGCTTATCGGCTACGATGCCTTCCAGGAGTGCGACATGGTGGGGATTTCCCGTCCGGTGGTGAAGCACAGTTTCCTGGTGAAGCAGACCGAAGATATTCCCGGCGTGCTGAAGAAAGCCTTCTGGCTGGCGGCCAGCGGTCGCCCCGGTCCGGTAGTGGTCGATCTGCCGAAGGATATTCTCAATCCGGCGAAGAAGCTGCCTTACGTCTGGCCGGACGCAGTGAGCATGCGCTCGTATAACCCAACCACCAGTGGCCATAAAGGGCAGATTAAACGCGCGCTACAGACTCTGGTGGCCGCAAGTAAGCCGGTCGTCTACGTCGGCGGCGGGGCGATCAATGCGCATTGCGAACCTCAGCTGCGCGAGCTGGTGGAAAAACTGAAGCTGCCGGTGGCCTCATCCTTGATGGGACTTGGCGCTTTCCCGGCGACACACTCGCAGGCGCTGGGGATGCTGGGGATGCACGGCACCTATGAAGCCAACATGACTATGCACCACTCGGACGTGATTTTTGCCGTCGGCGTTCGCTTTGACGACCGGACCACCAATAACCTGGCCAAGTATTGTCCGAACGCGACGGTACTGCATATTGATATCGATCCGACTTCAATCTCGAAAACCGTGCCGGCAGATGTGCCGATCGTCGGCGATGCCCGGCTGGTGCTGGAGCAGATGCTGGAGCTGCTGGAGCAGGAGGAAGCGCAGCAGCCGCTGGACGACATTCGCGACTGGTGGCAACAGATCGAGCAGTGGCGTGCCCGTCATTGTCTGCGCTACGACGACCAGAGCGATAAAATCAAACCGCAGGCGGTAATTGAAACTATCTGGCGGCTGACCCAGGGCGATGCCTACGTCACTTCCGATGTGGGTCAGCATCAGATGTTCGCCGCCCTGTATTACCCCTTCGATAAACCGCGGCGCTGGATTAACTCCGGTGGTCTCGGCACCATGGGCTTTGGCCTACCGGCTGCGCTGGGGGTCAAAATGGCTCTGCCGGACGAAATGGTTGTCTGCGTGACCGGTGACGGCAGTATCCAGATGAACATTCAGGAACTCTCCACTGCGCTGCAGTATGAGCTGCCGGTCCTGGTGCTTAACCTCAACAACCGCTATCTCGGGATGGTGAAGCAGTGGCAGGATATGCTCTATTCCGGGCGTCACTCGCAGTCCTATATGGAATCGCTACCGGACTTTGTCCGTCTGGCGGAAGCCTATGGCCACGTCGGGATCCGCATCAGCGAGCCGCAGGAGCTGGAGACGAAGCTTGCTGAAGCTCTGGAGCAGGTGCGCCAGCGTCGGCTGGTGTTTGTCGATGTGACCGTCGACGGCAGTGAGCATGTGTACCCCATGCAGATCCGCGGCGGCGGCATGGATGAAATGTGGTTGAGCAAAACGGAGAGGACCTGATTATGCGCCGGATATTATCGGTATTACTGGAAAACGAATCGGGCGCATTGTCCCGCGTTATCGGCCTCTTTTCCCAGCGTGGCTATAATATAGAAAGCCTGACTGTCGCGCCGACGGACGATCCCACTCTCTCCAGAATGACCATTCAGACCGTGGGCGATGAAAAAGCGATTGAGCAGATTGAAAAGCAACTGCACAAGCTGGTGGATGTCCTGCGGGTCAGCGAGCTGGGGCAGGGGGCTCATGTTGAACGCGAAATTATGCTGGTGAAGGTTCAGGCCAGCGGCTATGGCCGTGAAGAAGTGAAGCGCAACACCGAAATCTTCCGCGGACAGATTATCGACGTGACGCCTTCTATCTATACCGTCCAGCTCGCCGGCACCAGCGATAAGCTGGATGCATTTCTGGCCTCGCTGCGCGATGTCGCTCGGATTGTGGAAGTGGCTCGCTCCGGCGTGGTCGGCCTGTCTCGCGGTGATAAAATCATGCGCTAAGGATCGGGAACTGCTGTAAAAATAGCCCGGCAGAGACTGTCGGGC
>NZ_JAZARW010000001.1:99589-145418 GCF_036233805.1 Klebsiella sp. EMBS2024
TTGCGAAATCAGTAGGAACTGTAAGCGAAAGCGGTTGCTGCGCTAACTATTCTGCGCTTAGATGTTATAAAAAGGATTCCATACCTGAATAATGGTTATGTTTGGCACTTCTTACCCAAGGGGCAATTGTGAAACTGGATGAAATCGCCCGGCTGGCCGGTGTTTCAAGAACCACCGCGAGCTATGTGATTAATGGCAAAGCGAAGCAGTACCGCGTAAGCGATAAAACGGTCGAAAAAGTGATGGCTGTGGTGCGAGAGCACAACTATCACCCAAATGCGGTCGCTGCTGGCCTGCGTGCAGGACGCACACGCTCTATCGGTCTGGTGATCCCGGATCTGGAAAACACCAGCTATACCCGGATTGCAAATTATCTCGAACGTCAGGCGCGTCAGCGCGGCTATCAGCTACTGATTGCCTGCTCGGAGGATCAGCCCGATAACGAGATGCGCTGCATTGAGCATCTGCTGCAGCGCCAGGTGGACGCTATCATTGTCTCTACTTCGCTGCCGCCGGAGCATCCATTTTATCAGCGCTGGGCTAACGACCCGTTTCCGATTGTCGCCCTCGACCGCGCCCTCGATCGCGAGCACTTCACCAGCGTGGTTGGCGCTGACCAGGATGACGCCGAGATGCTCGCAGCTGAGCTGCGGACGTTTCCTGGCGAAACGGTGCTCTATCTCGGCGCGCTGCCGGAGCTGTCGGTGAGCTTCCTGCGTGAACAGGGCTTCCGTAAAGCCTGGCAGGACGATCCGCGTGAGGTGCATTATCTCTATGCCAACAGCTATGAGCGCGAAGCGGCGGCCCAGCTGTTTGAGAAATGGCTTGAAACCCATCCGATGCCACAGGCGCTGTTTACCACCTCTTTCCCGCTGCTGCAGGGCGTAATGGATGTGACCTTGCGTCGCGAGGGTAAACTGCCCTCCGAGCTGGCGATCGCCACCTTCGGTGATAATGAGCTGCTCGATTTTCTGCAGTGTCCGGTACTGGCCGTGGCCCAGCGTCATCGCGATGTCGCTGAACGGGTGCTGGAGATCGTCCTCGCCAGCCTCGACGAACCTCGCAAGCCGAAGCCGGGTCTTAGCCGCATTCGCCGTAATCTCTATCGTCGCGGTAGCCTGAATCGCCGCTAAGGGCGCCATATCGCCAGCGCCCAGGTATAAACCTGGCAGGCCTGACCGTAAGCAGGCCGCTGGCGATAAATCAGGCAATTGACGTGCAAAATGCAAAACTGAATATATTTCAGACAAATCCCTAAACTTCTTTACGCGTTATTTTATTTTATTCACTGACCATCGTTTTGTGACTCCAAATGAGGTAGAAAAAATGACTGCGCGGACTTTAATTGTATTATTTTGTTACATTCATCAGGTTAATTGCTGAATTAACACTCATTTTGTACGCGCCACGCTTTCTTCCCCGTCATATCCCGCGCCTGGCCAGTCCCTCTGCCAGCAACAGGTACTGTTAACGGCCGGCATAATGGCCTAAAATGCCGCTCGCGTCGCAAACTGACACTTTATATTTTCCCGCCGAAGATATTCTGTTGTTTATAACTGTTACGAGTTTGTTGGTTATTTTCTTACACGTATTCATAACGTTAATTTGCCTCGCCTGTTGATGATTTTTTCATCAGGGCTAATGTCGGCTGTAAATAATGGGTTTTTGAGCTCCGTTGGCATCCGTGCTGGCTTGACAAGCTTTTCCTCCGCTCCGTAAACTCCTTCTGGTGGGAATTTGTGGGGTAAAGTGGCGAAAAGGGGTGAGGCTGGCATGTTCCGTGGAGCAACGTTAGTCAATCTCGACAGCAAAGGCCGCCTGGCCGTGCCAACGCGCTATCGCGAAGGGCTGATCGAGGACGCTGCCGGTCAATTGGTATGCACCATTGACATCCATCACCCGTGCCTGCTGCTTTATCCATTGCCTGAATGGGAAGTCATCGAGCAGAAATTGTCGCGTTTATCGAGCATGAATCCCGTTGAGCGGCGCGTACAGCGTTTGCTTTTGGGTCATGCCAGCGAATGTCAGATGGATAATGCCGGCCGCTTGCTGATTGCGCCGGTGTTACGGCAGCATGCCGGGCTGACAAAAGAAGTGATGCTGGTCGGGCAGTTTAATAAATTTGAACTGTGGGATGAAACGACCTGGTATCAACGGGTCAAGGAAGATATCGACGCTGAGCAGTCCGCGACCGGTGAACTGTCGGAGCGCCTGCAGGATTTGTCCTTATAAAAATGATGGAAAATTATAAACATACTACGGTACTTCTGGATGAAGCCGTCAACGGCCTCAATATTCGTCCAGACGGTATCTATATTGATGGTACTTTTGGCCGCGGCGGTCACTCGCGCCTGATCCTCTCCCGGCTGGGTGCGGAAGGACGCTTGCTGGCTATCGATCGCGACCCGCAGGCGATTGCCGTCGCGCAAACCATCGATGACCCCCGCTTTTCCATCGTACATGGTCCCTTTTCACAACTCGCTGAGTACGTCGGCGAGCGCAATCTTACCGGTAAGATCGACGGCATTCTGCTCGATCTCGGCGTCTCTTCCCCGCAGCTTGACGATGCGGAACGCGGCTTTTCCTTTATGCGTGACGGGCCGCTGGATATGCGCATGGATCCGACGCGCGGTCAGTCCGCAGCCGAATGGCTGCAGACGGCTGAAGAAGACGATATCGCCTGGGTGATTAAAACCTTTGGCGAAGAGCGTTTCGGCAAACGTATCGCCCGCGCGATCGTCGAACGTAATCGCATTCAGCCGATGACCCGCACCAAAGAGCTGGCGGAAGTCATCGCCGCGGCGATGCCGGTAAAAGATAAGCACAAACATCCCGCGACCCGTACCTTCCAGGCGGTGCGCATATGGGTAAACAGTGAACTGGAGGAGATAGAGCAGGCGCTAAAAAGCTCGCTCAGCGTGCTGGCCCCGGGCGGGCGGCTGTCGATCATTAGTTTTCATTCGCTGGAAGACCGCATTGTGAAGCGCTTTATGCGTGAGCAAAGCCGCGGTCCGCAGGTTCCGGCGGGAATACCGATGACCGAAGCGCAGCTCAAAAAACTGGGCGGCCGTGAGTTGCGAGCACTAGGCAAGTTGATGCCGGGCGAAGAAGAGGTGGCAGAGAATCCACGCGCCCGTAGTTCAGTGCTGCGTATCGCAGAGAGGACGAACGCATGATCGGCAGAGTGACAGAGGCCTTAAGCAAGGTTAAAGGGTCGATTGGAAGCAACGAGCGCCATGCTTTGCCTGGCGTGATCGGGGACGACCTTCTGCGGTTTGGGAAACTGCCACTCTGCCTGTTCATTTGCATCATTATTACGGCGATTACCGTGGTCACCACTGCGCATCACACGCGCCTGTTGACCGCGCAGCGTGAACAGCTGGTTCTGGAGCGCGACGCCCTGGATATTGAGTGGCGCAACCTGATCCTCGAAGAGAACGCGCTCGGCGATCACAGTCGGGTTGAGCGGATCGCGACCGAGAAGTTACAGATGCAACACGTCGATCCATCACAAGAAAATATCGTTGTACAGAAATAAGGATTATTGCGACGGATGAAAGCAGCGCCAAAAACGCCTAAAGCAAAACGTCAGGAAGAACAGGCCAACTTTATCAGTTGGCGTTTTGCGTTGCTGTGCGGCTGTATTCTGCTGGCGCTGGCTTTTCTGCTGGGTCGCGTCGCCTGGCTACAGGTGATCAGCCCCGATATGCTGGTGCGCCAGGGCGATATGCGTTCTCTGCGCGTACAGGAAGTGTCCACCGCGCGCGGGATGATAACCGATCGCTCCGGACGTCCGCTGGCGGTCAGCGTGCCGGTGAAGGCTATCTGGGCCGACCCGAAAGAGCTCCATGACGCCGGCGGGGTTACCCTGGATACACGCTGGAAGGCGCTGGCGGATGCCCTCAATATGCCGCTGGATCAGCTGGCGACGCGCATCAATACCAATCCGCGGATGCGGTTTATCTATCTGGCGCGTCAGGTTAATCCTGACATGGCCGATTACATCAAGAAGCTGAAGCTGCCGGGCATTCATCTGCGCGAAGAATCCCGTCGTTACTACCCTTCCGGGGAAGTAACCGCTCACCTCATCGGCTTTACCAACGTCGATAGTCAGGGGATTGAAGGGGTTGAGAAAAGCTTTGATAAATGGCTTACCGGTCAGCCGGGCGAGCGTATCGTACGTAAAGACCGCTATGGCCGGGTAATTGAAGACATCTCTTCTACCGATAGCCAGGCAGCGCACAACCTGGCGCTGAGTATCGACGAACGCCTGCAGGCGCTGGTCTATCGCGAGCTAAACAACGCCGTGGCCTTTAACAAAGCCGAGTCGGGCAGCGCCGTGTTAGTAGATGTTAACACCGGTGAAGTGCTGGCGATGGCCAACAGCCCATCCTATAACCCGAACAACTTCGCCGGTACGGCAAAAGACACCATGCGTAACCGTGCGATTACCGACGTGTTTGAGCCGGGTTCGACGGTGAAACCGATGGTGGTCATGACGGCGCTGCAGCGCGGTATCGTCAACGAAAATACCGTGCTCAATACCGTGCCTTATCGAATTAACGGCCACGAAATCAAAGACGTGGCGCGCTACAGCGAATTGACCCTGACCGGGGTGCTACAGAAGTCGAGTAACGTCGGTGTTTCTAAGCTGGCGTTAGCGATGCCGTCCTCAGCGTTAGTAGATACTTACTCACGTTTTGGGCTTGGAAAGGCGACCAATTTGGGGTTGGTCGGAGAACGCAGTGGCTTATATCCTCAAAAACAACGGTGGTCTGACATAGAGAGGGCCACCTTTTCTTTCGGCTATGGGCTAATGGTAACCCCGTTACAGTTAGCGCGAGTCTACGCAACGATTGGCAGCTATGGCATCTATCGCCCGTTGTCGATTACCAAGGTTGATCCTCCGGTTCCGGGCGAGCGCGTCTTCCCGGAATCACTCGTTCGTACCGTCGTTCATATGATGGAAAGCGTGGCGCTGCCCGGCGGCGGCGGTGTGAAAGCGGCGATCAAAGGCTATCGCATCGCGATTAAAACCGGTACGGCGAAAAAAGTGGGGCCGGATGGCCGCTATATCAACAAATATATTGCTTACACCGCAGGCGTTGCGCCCGCCAGCCATCCGCGCTTCGCGCTGGTGGTGGTGATCAACGACCCGCAGGCAGGTAAATACTACGGTGGCGCCGTTTCCGCGCCGGTCTTCGGTGCCATCATGGGCGGCGTATTGCGCACCATGAACATCGAGCCGGATGCGCTGGCAACGGGCGAAAAAAGTGAATTTGTAATTAATCAAGGCGAGGGAACAGGTGGCAGATCGTAATTTGCGCGACCTACTCGCTCCATGGGTGCCAAACGCACCGGAGCGCATTCTGCGAGAGATGACGCTGGACAGCCGGGTGGCTGCTTCCGGCGATCTCTTTATCGCGGTACAGGGTCATCAGGCGGACGGGCGTCGTTATATCCCGCAGGCGATAGCGCAAGGTGTGGCTGCCATTATTGCTGAAGCGCAGGGCGAAGCTAAAGACGGTGAGATCCGTGAAATGCACGGCGTGCCGGTTATCTACCTGAGCCAGCTTAACGAACGCTTATCGGCGCTGGCCGGGCGTTTTTATCATCAGCCGTCGCAGCAGCTGCGTCTGGTGGGCGTCACCGGCACCAACGGGAAAACCACCACCACTCAGCTGCTGGCGCAGTGGGCAAAGCTGCTCGGCGAAACCAGCGCGGTGATGGGGACCGTCGGTAACGGTCTGCTGGATAAAGTCGTTCCAACTGAAAACACCACCGGTTCCGCGGTGGACGTTCAACATGTGCTCTCCAGTCTGGTCGGGCAGGGGGCTACCTTCGGCGCGATGGAAGTCTCCTCCCACGGTCTGGTACAGCACCGCGTAGCGGCCCTGCAGTTTGCCGCCTCGGTGTTTACCAATCTCAGCCGCGATCATCTCGACTACCATGGCGACATGGAGCACTACGAAGCGGCGAAATGGCTGCTGTACTCCACCCATCATTGCGGTCAGGCCATCGTCAATGCTGACGATGAAGTCGGTCGTCGCTGGCTGGCAAAACTGCCGGACGCGGTGGCGGTATCGATGGAAGATCATATCAACCCGAATTGCCACGGCCGCTGGCTAAAGGCCACCGCGGTGAACTATCACGACAGCGGGGCGACCATCCAGTTTGACTCCAGCTGGGGCAAGGGCGAAATCGAAAGCCGCCTGATGGGCGCATTTAACGTCAGCAACCTGCTGCTGGCGCTGGCCACGCTGCTGGCGCTGGGCTATCCGCTGGCCGATCTGCTGAAGACCGCAGCGCGTTTACAGCCGGTGTGCGGCCGTATGGAAGTGTTCAGCGCGCCGGGTAAACCTGCCGTGGTGGTAGATTATGCCCATACGCCTGACGCGCTGGAAAAAGCGCTGCAGGCGGCACGCCTGCACTGCAGCGGCAAGCTGTGGTGCGTCTTCGGCTGCGGCGGCGACCGCGACAAAGGTAAACGTCCGTTGATGGGCGCTATCGCGGAAGAGTTTGCCGACATCGTGGTCGTGACTGACGATAACCCGCGCACCGAAGAGCCGCGGGCGATTATCAACGATATTCTGGCCGGCATGCTCGATGCAGGTCAGGCGAAGGTGATGGAAGGCCGCGCGGAAGCGGTGACCAACGCCGTGATGCAGGCGAAAGAGAACGACGTGGTGCTGGTGGCGGGTAAAGGCCATGAAGATTACCAGATCGTCGGCAACCGCCGTCTGGATTATTCCGACCGCGTGACCGTCGCGCGTCTGCTGGGAGCGGTAGCATGATTCGCTTTACGTTAAGTCAACTTGCCGCGATCGCCCATGGCGAACGGCAGGGTAGCGATGTCGCTATCGACGAGGTGATCACCGATACCCGTAAAGTGACGGCGGGCTGCCTGTTTGTGGCGCTGAAAGGGGAGCGTTTCGACGCCCATGATTTTGCCGAACAGGCGAAAGCGGCGGGCGCCGGCGCGCTGCTGGTGAGTCGTCCGCTGGCCTGCGATCTCCCGCAGGTGATTGTGAACGATACCCGGCAGGCTTTCGGTGAGTTAGCCGCCTGGGTGCGTCAGCAGGTGCCGACTCGCGTCGTCGCCCTGACCGGCTCGTCCGGTAAAACCTCGGTTAAAGAGATGACCGCGGCGATCCTCAGCCAGTGCGGCAACACACTGTATACCGCCGGCAACCTGAACAACGATATCGGCGTCCCGATGACGCTGCTGCGGCTGACCAAAGAGCATCAGTACGCGGTGATCGAACTCGGCGCCAACCACCAGGGCGAAATCGCCTGGACCGTCAGCCTGACGCGTCCGGAAGCGGCGCTGGTCAACAACCTTGCTGCGGCGCACCTGGAAGGTTTCGGTTCGCTGGCGGGCGTGGCGAAGGCGAAGGGCGAAATCTATACCGGTCTGCCGGAAAATGGCATCGCCATCCTCAATGCCGACAATAACGACTGGCTGAACTGGCAGGCGGTGATTGGCGATCGCAAAGTGTGGCGCTTCTCGCCGAACGCGGCGAACAGCGATTTCACGGCGACCAATGTGCAGATCACCAGCCACGGCACCGAATTTACGCTGCAGACCCCAACCGGCAACGTTGACGTACTGCTGCCGCTGCCGGGACGCCACAACATCGCTAATGCGCTGGCCGCCACTTCGCTGGCGATGGCGGTAGACGCCGATTTGGCGGCGGTGAAAGCCGGACTGGCGCAGCTGCAGGCCGTTCCGGGACGTCTGTTCCCGATCCGGCTGACCGAGAGCCAGCTGCTGCTGGATGATTCCTATAACGCTAACGTTGGTTCGATGACCGCGGCGGTGCAGGTGCTGTCAGAGATGCCCGGCTTTCGCACGATGGTGGTCGGCGATATGGCAGAGCTTGGCGCGGAGAGCGCGGCCTGCCATCGCGAAGTCGGCGAAGCGGCGAAAGCGGCGGGTCTGGATTGCGTCCTCAGCGTCGGCGCCTTGAGCGCGGATATCAGCCGCGCCAGCGGCGTGGGCGAACATTTTAACGATAAAGCCGCCGTGGTGGCTCGCCTGCGCGAGCTGCTGGCGGAGCACAAAATAATGACCATTTTAGTGAAGGGTTCACGTAGTGCCGCCATGGAAGAGGTAGTACGCGCATTACAGGAGACTGGGACATGTTAGTATGGCTGGCCGAACACTTGGTCAAATATTATTCCGGCTTTAACGTCTTTTCATATCTGACGTTTCGCGCCATCGTCAGCCTGCTGACCGCGCTGTTCATCTCGTTGTGGATGGGCCCGCGCATGATCGCCCGTCTGCAAAAACTCGCCTTTGGCCAGGTCGTACGTAACGACGGCCCGGAGTCTCATTTCAGTAAACGCGGTACTCCGACCATGGGCGGGATCATGATCCTCACCGCGATCACCGTTTCCGTTCTGCTGTGGGCCTATCCATCTAACCCGTACGTCTGGTGCGTACTGACGGTATTAATCGGCTACGGCATCATCGGTTTCGTTGATGATTACCGTAAAGTCGTGCGCAAAGATACCAAAGGCCTGATCGCCCGCTGGAAGTATTTCTGGATGTCGGTGATCGCCCTGGGCGTGGCCTTCGCGCTGTATCTGGCGGGGAAAGATACCCCGGCAACCGAGCTGGTGGTGCCGTTCTTTAAAGACGTAATGCCGCAGCTGGGGCTGTTCTATATCTTGCTGGCCTACTTCGTTATCGTCGGTACCGGCAACGCCGTCAACCTGACCGACGGCCTCGACGGCCTGGCGATTATGCCGACCGTTTTCGTCGCGGCAGGCTTTGCGCTGGTGGCATGGGCCACCGGCAACATGAATTTCGCCAACTACCTGCATATCCCGTATCTGCGCCACGCCGGCGAGCTGGTGATCGTCTGTACGGCGATTGTCGGGGCGGGGCTGGGCTTCCTGTGGTTCAACACCTACCCGGCGCAAGTCTTTATGGGCGACGTCGGTTCACTGGCGCTCGGCGGCGCGTTGGGCATTATCGCCGTGCTGCTGCGTCAGGAGTTCCTGCTGGTGATCATGGGCGGGGTTTTCGTGGTGGAAACGCTGTCGGTTATTCTGCAGGTCGGCTCCTTTAAGCTGCGCGGTCAGCGCATCTTCCGCATGGCGCCGATCCACCACCACTATGAACTGAAAGGCTGGCCGGAGCCGCGCGTTATCGTGCGCTTCTGGATTATTTCGCTGATGCTGGTGCTGATTGGCCTGGCGACGCTGAAGGTACGTTAATCATGGCAGATTATCAGGGTAAAAAAGTCGTCATTATTGGGCTGGGCATGACCGGCCTGTCATGCGTGGACTTTTTCATGGCGCGCGGCGTAACCCCGCGCGTGATGGACACCCGCGTCGCGCCTCCGGGGCTGGATAAATTACCCGAATCGGTCGAATGCCATGTCGGCGGACTCAATGATACCTGGCTGCTGGCGGCGGACCTGATTGTCGCCAGTCCGGGGATTGCGCTGGCCCATCCTTCGCTCAGCGCAGCGGCCGACGCTGGCGTAGAGATCGTTGGCGATATCGAACTGTTCTGCCGCGAAGCGCAGGCGCCGATTATCGCCATTACCGGTTCTAACGGCAAAAGCACTGTTACTACCCTGGTGGGCGAGATGGCGAAAGCCGCTGGAGTTAACGTCGGCGTGGGNGGCAATATCGGCCTGCCGGCGCTGATGTTGCTGGACACCGATCGAGAGCTGTATGTGCTGGAGCTCTCCAGCTTCCAGCTGGAAACCACCTCCAGCCTGCAGGCGGTGGCGGCAACCATCCTCAACGTGACTGAGGACCATATGGACCGCTACCCGCTGGGGCTGCAGCAGTATCGCGCGGCGAAGCTGCGGATTTACGAGAATGCGAAGACCTGCGTGGTGAACGCGGACGATGCGCTCACCATGCCGGTACGCGGGGCGGACGAACGCTGCATTAGCTTTGGCGTCGATGTCGGTGACTACCACCTTAACCGCCAGCAGGGCGAAACCTGGCTGCGCGTTAAAGGTGAGAAAGTCCTCAATGTGAAAGAGATGCCTCTCACCGGTCAGCATAACTACAGCAACGCCCTGGCGGCGCTGGCGCTGGCCGATGCCGCGGGTCTGCCGCGGGCCAGCAGCCTGAAGGCGCTGACCACCTTTACCGGTCTGGCGCACCGTTTCCAGCTGGTGCTGGATCACAACGGCGTACGCTGGATTAACGACTCGAAGGCGACCAACGTCGGCAGCACCGAGGCGGCGCTGAACGGCCTGCAGCTGGACGGCACGCTCTATCTGCTGCTGGGCGGCGACGGCAAGTCCGCTGATTTCACCCCGCTGAAGCGCTACCTCGGCGGCGATCGTATTCGCCTGTACTGCTTTGGTCGCGATGGCGCCGAGCTCGCTGAGCTGCGTCCTGAGGTGGCGGTACAAACTGAGACTATGGAACAGGCGATGCGTCAGATTGCTCCCCTGGTGAAAGCGGGGGACATGGTGCTCCTGTCGCCGGCCTGCGCTAGCCTGGATCAGTTTAAGAACTTTGAACAACGGGGCGAGATGTTTGCCCGTCTGGCGAAGGAGTTAGGTTGATGCGTTTCTCTCTCCCACGCCTGAGAATGCCGCAGCTGAGCCTGCCTCGGCTGAGACTGCCGCGACTGCCGGGGATGTTTATTTTCGCCTGGCTATTCGCTGCGCTGAAAGGCTGGGTGATGGGCTCGCGCCCGAAAGATAACGACAGTCTGGTGATGTATGACCGGATGCTGCTATGGCTGACCTTCGGCCTGGCGGCGATCGGCTTTATTATGGTGACCTCGGCGTCGATGCCGGTCGGACAGCGCCTGGCGAACGATCCTTTCCTCTTCGCCAAGCGTGACGGCCTGTACATTGTACTGGCCTTCGCGCTGGCGATGATTACGCTACGTCTGCCGATGGATTTCTGGCAGCGCCACAGTACCGCGATGCTGATCGCCTCGATCGTCATGCTGCTGATCGTACTGGTAGTAGGCAGCTCGGTAAACGGCGCATCGCGCTGGATAGCCCTTGGTCCGCTGCGTATTCAGCCGGCGGAGTTCACCAAGCTGTCGCTGTTCTGCTACATCGCCAACTATCTGGTGCGTAAAGCCGACGAAGTGCGTAACAACCTGCGCGGCTTCTTAAAACCGATGGGCGTGATTTTCGTACTGGCCATCCTGCTGCTGGCGCAGCCTGACCTCGGTACCGTGGTGGTCCTGTTCGTCACCACGCTGGCGATGCTGTTTCTCGCCGGCGCGAAGCTGTGGCAGTTCATCGCCATTATCGGCATGGGTATTTCGGCGGTGGTCCTGCTGATCCTCGCCGAACCATACCGTATTCGCCGCGTGACCTCCTTCTGGAACCCGTGNGAAGACCCGTTCGGCAGCGGCTACCAGCTGACCCAGTCGCTGATGGCTTTCGGCCGCGGCGAGATGTGGGGGCAGGGCCTCGGCAACTCGGTGCAAAAACTGGAGTATTTACCGGAAGCGCACACTGACTTTATCTTCGCCATTATCGGCGAAGAACTCGGTTATATCGGTGTGGTACTGGCGCTTTTAATGGTATTCTTCGTCGCTTTCCGCGCCATGTCGATTGGCCGTAAAGCGCTGGAGATCGATCATCGCTTTTCCGGCTTCCTCGCCTGTGCGATTGGTATCTGGTTTAGCTTCCAGGCGTTAGTTAACGTCGGCGCGGCGGCGGGGATGCTGCCGACGAAAGGTCTGACGCTGCCGCTGATCAGTTATGGTGGTTCCAGTCTGTTGATTATGTCGACGGCCATTATGTTGTTGTTGCGAATTGATTATGAAACGCGTCTGGAAAAAGCCCAGGCGTTTACACGGGGTGTGCGATGAGCGGTCAGGAAAAGCGGTTGATGGTGATGGCGGGCGGTACCGGCGGGCATGTGTTCCCGGGACTGGCGGTCGCGCACCATTTAATGGACCAGGGCTGGCAGGTTCGCTGGCTGGGTACCGCCGATCGTATGGAAGCGGATTTAGTGCCGAAAAACGGCATCGAAATTGATTTTATCCGCATCTCCGGCCTGCGTGGCAAAGGTATCAAAGCGCAGCTACTGGCGCCGGTGCGTATCTTTAACGCCTGGCGTCAGGCGCGGGCGATCATGAAGCGTTTCCAGCCGGACGTGGTGCTGGGCATGGGCGGCTATGTTTCCGGGCCTGGCGGTCTGGCGGCGTGGTCGCTGGGGATCCCGGTGGTCCTCCACGAGCAAAACGGCATTGCCGGCCTGACTAACAAGTGGCTGGCGAAGATTGCGAAGAAAGTGATGCAGGCGTTTCCCGGCGCGTTCCCGCATGCGGACGTCGTTGGGAACCCGGTGCGCACCGATGTACTGGCGCTACCGCTGCCAGGTCAGCGTCTGGTTGGCCGTCAGGGACCGATTCGCGTGCTGGTGGTCGGTGGCTCTCAGGGCGCGCGCGTCCTGAACCAGACGATGCCGCAGGTGGCGGCGAAGCTCGGCGCTACGGTGACCATCTGGCATCAAAGCGGCAAAGGCGGCCAGCAAACCGTGCAGCAGGCCTATGCCGCCGCCGGACAGCCGCAGCATAAAGTGACGGAATTTATTGATGACATGGCCGCGGCGTATGCCTGGGCAGATGTTGTGGTTTGCCGTTCCGGCGCGCTGACGGTTAGCGAAATCGCGGCCGCAGGTTTACCAGCGCTGTTTGTCCCGTTCCAGCACAAAGATCGTCAGCAGTACTGGAATGCGCTGCCGCTGGAGAAAGCCGGCGCGGCGAAAATTCTTGAACAGCCTGAGTTCACGGCAGAGGCGGTTGCCTCTACCCTGGCGAGCTGGGATCGGGAAACCTTGCTGGATATGGCGGAACGAGCGCGTGGCGCTTCGATTCCGGACGCTACCGAGCGGGTAGCAGAAGAGGTCAGCGCCGTAGCTTTGGCGCGCTAATTGCGGTGATTTTCACCGCCCGAATACAGAAGTTGATGGCGTAAAGAATGAATACACAAGATTTGGCAAAACTGCGTTCCATAGTGCCCGAGATGCGTCGCGTTCGGCACATTCACTTTGTCGGCATCGGCGGTGCCGGTATGGGCGGTATTGCCGAAGTGTTGGCTAACGAAGGTTACCAGATCAGCGGCTCCGACCTGGCGCCGAATCCGGTGACCCAGCAGCTGTCGCAGCTTGGCGCCACCATTTATTTCAACCATCGCCCGGAAAACGTGCGTGATGCCAGCGTGGTTGTCGTTTCCAGCGCGATTTCGGCAGATAACCCGGAAATCGTTGCCGCGCATGAGGCGCGTATCCCGGTGATCCGTCGTGCCGAAATGCTGGCGGAGCTGATGCGCTTTCGCCACGGGATCGCCATTGCCGGGACCCACGGCAAAACCACCACCACCGCGATGGTATCCAGCATTTACGCCGAGGCCGGGCTGGACCCGACCTTCGTCAACGGCGGACTGGTAAAAGCGGCGGGCGTACATGCCCGTCTTGGCCATAGCCGTTACCTGATCGCGGAAGCGGATGAGAGCGACGCGTCGTTTCTGCATCTGCAGCCGATGGTGGCCATTGTCACCAACATCGAAGCCGATCACATGGATACCTACCATGGCGACTTTGAGAATCTGAAGCAGACCTTTATCAACTTCCTGCACAACCTGCCGTTCTACGGACGCGCGGTGATGTGCGTGGACGATCCGGTGATCCGGGAATTGCTGCCGCGCGTTGGCCGGCAGATCACCACCTACGGTTTTAGCGAGGACGCCGACGTGCGCGTCGAGGACTATCGTCAGGTTGGGGCGCAGGGGCATTTCCGCCTGGTACGCCAGGATAAAGCGATCCTGCAGGTGACGCTCAATGCCCCGGGACGCCATAACGCGCTGAACGCGGCGGCGGCCGTCGCCGTGGCGACGGAAGAGGGGATTGACGATCGGGCTATTCTGCGCGCACTGGAGAGCTTCCAGGGAACAGGACGCCGCTTTGATTTTCTTGGCGAGTTTCCGCTGGCCGAAGTCAACGGCAAACCGGGCAGCGCGATGCTGATCGATGATTACGGTCACCACCCGACGGAAGTGGACGCCACCATTAAAGCAGCGCGCGCCGGCTGGCCGGATAAAAACCTGGTGATGGTATTCCAGCCGCACCGTTATACCCGTACCCGCGATCTGTATGATGATTTTGCCAACGTGCTGACCCAGGTGGATGCCCTGCTGATGCTGGACGTCTATCCGGCGGGCGAAGCGCCGATCCCGGGTGCCGACAGCCGCTCGCTGTGCCGCACCATTCGCGGCCGCGGGAAAGTGGATCCGATCCTGGTGCCCGATTCGGCCCAGGCCGCGGAGATGCTGGCGTCAGTCCTGACCGGCAACGATTTAGTACTGGTGCAGGGCGCCGGTAACATCGGTAAAATCGCCCGCCACCTGGCTGAAATCAAACTGATCCCGCAAAAAACGGAGGAGGAGCGCCATGGCTGATAAAATCGCGGTGCTTTTCGGTGGAACCTCCGCTGAACGTGAAGTGTCGCTGAATTCAGGCGCGGCGGTGCTGGCCGGGCTGCGTGAAGGCGGGGTGGACGCCCATCCGGTCGACCCGCGCGATGTTGATATTACCCAGCTAAAAAAGCAGGGCTTTAAGAAAGCGTTTATTGCCCTCCACGGCCGCGGCGGGGAAGATGGCACTCTGCAGGGGCTGCTGGAGTTAATCCAGCTGCCTTATACCGGCAGCGGCGTGATGGCTTCGGCGATTTCAATGGATAAACTGCGCAGCAAGTGGCTGTGGCAGGGCGCCGGATTACCGGTCGCGCCGTGGGTGGCGCTGACCCGCGCCCAGTTTGCCGCCGGGCTGTCTACTGACGTCGAACAGCAAATTGCGGCGCTGGGTCTGCCGGTCATCATCAAGCCGAGCCGTGAAGGCTCCAGCGTCGGGATGTCGAAAGTCAGCGAAAGTTGTGATTTAGCAAGTGCATTGGCGTTGGCTTTTCAGCATGATGATGAAGTTTTGGTCGAAAAATGGCTCAGTGGACCGGAATTTACCGTCGCCATAGTCGGTGAAGAAATTTTACCGTCAATACGTATCCAGGCCGCGGGAACCTTCTATGATTATGAGGCGAAGTATCTCTCTGATGAGACGCAATATTTCTGCCCAGGATTTGAAGATCCCGCGGGTGAGTCAGCTATTCAGAACCTGGTGCTTAAAGCCTGGAATGTTCTGGGTTGCAAAGGCTGGGGCCGTATTGACGTGATGCTGGACAGCGATGGCCAGTTTTATCTGCTGGAAGCGAATACTTCCCCGGGCATGACCAGCCATAGCCTTGTGCCAATGGCGGCGCGTCAGGCAGGAATGAGCTTCTCCCAGCTTGTTGTACGAATTCTGGACCTGGCGGGGTGATATGTCGCAGGCTGCGCTGAATACGCGGAACCATGAAGAAGAGGCTTCTTCTTCGCGTCGGAGTAATGGAACGCGGCTGGCAGGGATCGTTTTCCTGCTGGCGGTGCTGTTTACCGTGCTGGTCAGCGGGTGG
Source organism: Klebsiella sp. EMBS2024 (assembly GCF_036233805.1). Classification (NCBI taxonomy): domain Bacteria; kingdom Pseudomonadati; phylum Pseudomonadota; class Gammaproteobacteria; order Enterobacterales; family Enterobacteriaceae; genus Klebsiella; species Klebsiella sp. EMBS2024. The sequence continues at coordinate 115,044 of NZ_JAZARW010000001.1, forward strand.
ATGGTTCTTGGCTGGATGGAAGATGCGCAGCGCTTACCGCTGTCGAAGATGGTGGTGACCGGCGAGCGTCACTATACGCGCAATGATGACATCCGTCAGGCGATCCTGGCGCTGGGTTCGCCGGGTACCTTTATGACTCAGGATGTGAACATCATCCAGAGCCAGATTGAACGTCTGCCGTGGATTAAGCAGGCGAGCGTCCGAAAGCAGTGGCCCGATGAATTGAAGATTCATCTGGTTGAATATGTGCCGATTGCGCGCTGGAATGATCAACATATGGTGGATGCAGAAGGAAATGCCTTCAGCGTGCCGGCGGATCGCACCAGCAAACAGAATTTACCGATGTTATACGGTCCCGAAGGCAGCGAGAACGAAGTGCTGCAGGGGTATCGTGACATGGGGCAGGTGCTGGCAAAGGATAAATTCACGTTGAAAGTGGCGGCGATGACCGCCCGTCGCTCCTGGCAGTTGACGCTTAATAATGACATCAAGCTCAACCTTGGCCGTGGCGATACCATGAAACGGCTTCAGCGCTTTATGGAACTCTACCCGGTTCTTCAGCAGCAGGCGCAGACCGACGGCAAACGGATTAGCTACGTTGATTTGCGTTATGACTCGGGTGCGGCAGTGGGCTGGGTACCTGCTCCCGCAGAGGAAACTAATCAACAACAGAATCAGGCACAGGCAGAACAACAATGATCAAGGCGACGGACAGAAAACTGGTAGTTGGACTGGAGATTGGCACCGCCAAGGTGGCCGCTTTAGTAGGGGAAGTTCTGCCCGACGGCATGATCAATATCATCGGCGTGGGCAGTTGCCCATCGCGTGGTATGGATAAAGGCGGTGTGAACGACCTCGAGTCGGTGGTGAAATGCGTACAGCGCGCCATTGACCAGGCCGAACTGATGGCGGATTGCCAGATTTCATCAGTTTATTTGGCACTTTCGGGTAAACATATAAGCTGTCAGAATGAAATCGGGATGGTACCGATTTCGGAAGAAGAAGTGACGCAGGACGACGTCGAGAACGTGGTCCACACCGCGAAGTCGGTTCGCGTTCGCGATGAACATCGTGTCCTGCACGTGATTCCGCAGGAATATGCTATCGACTACCAGGAAGGGATTAAAAACCCGGTAGGGCTGTCCGGCGTGCGTATGCAGGCGAAGGTGCATCTGATCACCTGCCATAACGATATGGCAAAAAACATTGTTAAAGCAGTGGAACGTTGTGGTCTGAAAGTTGACCAACTTATTTTCGCCGGGTTAGCGGCCAGTTATTCGGTATTAACAGAAGACGAACGTGAGCTGGGCGTCTGCGTTGTGGATATCGGCGGTGGTACAATGGATATCGCCGTCTACACCGGCGGCGCATTGCGTCACACCAAAGTGATCCCGTATGCCGGTAACGTGGTGACCAGCGATATCGCCTATGCCTTCGGTACGCCGCCGAGCGATGCCGAAGCCATCAAGGTTCGTCACGGATGCGCATTGGGTTCCATCGTCGGTAAAGACGAAAACGTCGAAGTACCGAGCGTCGGTGGACGTCCTCCGCGTAGCCTGCAGCGTCAGACGTTGGCAGAGGTGATTGAACCGCGCTATACCGAGCTGCTTAACCTGGTCAATGAAGAGATCCTGCAGCTGCAGGAACAGCTCCGCCAGCAGGGTGTTAAACATCATCTGGCGGCGGGGATTGTGTTAACCGGCGGCGCGGCGCAAATTGAAGGTCTGGCGGCCTGTGCGCAGCGCGTGTTCCATACTCAGGTGCGCATTGGCGCGCCGCTGAACATCACCGGTTTAACCGACTATGCCCAGGAGCCGTATTATTCAACGGCGGTGGGGCTGCTGCACTACGGGAAAGAGTCACATCTCAGTGGTGAAGCGGAAGTAGAAAAACGCGTGACGGCCTCAGTGGGCTCGTGGATTAAGCGACTCAACAGCTGGCTGCGAAAAGAGTTTTAATTTTTTAAGAGAACGCAGACAATTAGCGTTCTCAGGCGACAGGCACAAGACGGAGAGAAACTATGTTTGAACCTATGGAACTGACCAACGACGCGGTGATTAAAGTCATCGGCGTCGGTGGCGGCGGCGGTAACGCCGTTGAACACATGGTGCGCGAGCGCATTGAGGGTGTTGAATTCTTCGCGGTAAATACCGATGCGCAGGCGCTGCGTAAGACGGCGGTTGGCCAGACTATCCAGATCGGTAGCGGTATTACCAAAGGTCTGGGCGCGGGCGCGAACCCGGAAGTCGGCCGTAACGCGGCTGATGAAGACCGTGAAGCGCTGCGTGCAGCCCTTGATGGCGCAGACATGGTGTTCATCGCGGCAGGCATGGGCGGCGGTACCGGTACTGGCGCGGCGCCCGTAGTCGCGGAAGTGGCGAAGGATCTGGGGATCCTCACCGTTGCGGTGGTCACTAAGCCGTTTAATTTTGAAGGTAAGAAGCGCATGGCGTTCGCTGAGCAGGGGATCACCGAGCTGTCCAAGCACGTTGACTCACTGATCACCATCCCGAACGACAAGCTGCTGAAGGTCCTGGGGCGTGGAATTTCCCTGCTCGACGCATTCGGCGCGGCAAACGACGTCCTGAAAGGCGCGGTGCAGGGTATCGCCGAACTGATCACCCGTCCGGGTCTGATGAACGTCGACTTCGCGGACGTCCGTACCGTGATGTCTGAAATGGGCTACGCGATGATGGGCTCCGGGGTGGCGAGCGGTGAAGACCGTGCGGAAGAAGCGGCTGAAATGGCTATCTCTTCTCCGCTGCTGGAAGATATCGACCTGTCAGGCGCGCGCGGCGTGCTGGTCAACATTACTGCGGGCTTCGACCTGCGTCTGGACGAGTTCGAAACTGTGGGTAACACCATCCGTGCTTTTGCCTCGGATAATGCGACCGTGGTTATCGGTACCTCTCTGGACCCGGATATGAACGACGAGCTGCGCGTGACCGTAGTGGCGACCGGTATTGGCATGGATAAGCGCCCGGAAATCACCCTGGTAACCAACAAGCAGGTTCAGCAGCCGGTGATGGATCGTTACCAGCAGCATGGTATGTCGCCGCTGACTCAAGAGCAGAAGCCGGCAGCCAAAGTGGTGAACGACAATACGCCGCAAACCGCGAAAGAGCCGGATTATCTGGATATCCCAGCCTTCCTGCGTAAGCAAGCCGATTAAGAATCGACTGGAAGTTGGGCATCTGCGCTCTTTGTGCTAAACTGGCCTCCCGATAGTGGTGTACACTTCGGTTGGATAGGTAAATTGGCGAGATTATACGATGATCAAACAAAGGACTCTTAAACGTATCGTTCAGGCGACTGGCGTCGGTTTGCATACCGGCAAGAAAGTCACACTGACGTTACGCCCTGCGCCGGCAAATACCGGGGTCATCTATCGTCGCACCGACTTGAATCCACCGGTAGATTTTCCGGCTGATGCCAAATCTGTGCGTGATACCATGCTCTGTACTTGCCTGGTTAATGAGCATGACGTGCGGATTTCTACGGTTGAACACCTGAACGCCGCATTGGCTGGCCTGGGTATCGACAACATTATTGTTGAAGTCGATGCGCCGGAAATCCCGATTATGGACGGCAGTGCGGCTCCGTTCGTTTATCTGTTGCTGGACGCCGGCATTGATGAACTGAACTGCGCCAAGAAATTTGTACGTATCAAAGAGACGGTTCGCGTCGAAGATGGCGACAAATGGGCTGAATTCAAACCGTACAATGGTTTTTCGCTGGACTTCACCATCGATTTTAACCATCCAGCGATTGATGCCAGCACCCAGCGCTATACGCTGAACTTCTCGGCCGATGCGTTCATGCGTCAGATTAGCCGTGCGCGTACCTTCGGTTTTATGCGCGATATCGAATATCTGCAGTCCCGCGGCCTGTGCCTGGGCGGCAGCTTCGATTGTGCCATCGTTGTTGACGATTATCGCGTACTGAACGAAGACGGTCTGCGCTTTGAAGACGAATTTGTTCGCCACAAAATGCTGGATGCGATCGGTGACCTGTTTATGTGTGGTCACAACATTATCGGCGCATTCACGGCGTACAAATCGGGTCACGCGTTGAACAACAAACTGTTGCAGGCGGTTCTGGCAAAACAGGAAGCCTGGGAGTATGTGACCTTCGAAGACGACGCAAAACTGCCAATGGCGTTCCGCGCACCGTCGATGGTTCTGGCGTAAGCCTGACCATTCAGTAAATTCGACTGGTAACCTGGTACTCTCTCCGACCAGGGAGCCAGTCGTTTTTCTTTTATAGCACCCTCCAGTTATTTTCGCTGCGATCCCTGGATAATAATTAGCGTGCGTTCGCTGCTTTATTAAGCGTTTTCGCCGGGCAATCGCCTTCATTCATGCTGCCTCAGGCCGGTATTAATGTTAGTATTTGAGCGCAAAATTATTTCTCAGGGTTGCTTTACCCCGTGGACATCAGGTTGTCCTGCGAAAAACATCAATAAAGAGACAGCCTGAACGACGACGGGTCTAGCAAAGAAAGGTAATGAACGTGAGTGGATTGCTGACGCGCTGGCGACAGTTTGGCAGACGGTATTTTTGGCCGCATCTCCTGTTGGGGATGGTCGCGGCCAGCCTCGGCCTGCCTGCGCTAAGCAACGGTCACGAGACCGCGGCGCCAGCGAAGGCGACCGCCAGCAATCACAATCCGAGCAAGGTTAATTTCTCTCAGCTGGCGCTGCTGGAGACGAATCGCCGGCCCAGCTTTACCGTCGACTACTGGCATCAGCACGCCATTCGCACCGTTATTCGTCATCTCTCCTTCGCCATGGCGCCGCAGGCGCTGCCGGTGGCGGAAGAAACTTCCCCGCTGCAGGCTCAGCATCTGGCGCTGCTCGACACCCTCAGCGCGCTGCTGACGCAGGACAGCACGCCGCCGGTGGTGATCCGCCAGGCGGGTTACATCCCTTCTTCATATTCTGCCTTCCGCGTCAGCGCCTGGATAAGCCAGGTGGCGGGGATCCGCGCAGGGCCTCAACGTCTCAGCTGAAAATAACCACGGACCATCCTATTTTTTGTGACTCCGCACCGCGGGGCGTTTGAGATTTTATTATGCTTATCAAAATGTTAACCAAGGTTTTCGGCAGCCGTAACGACCGTACGCTGCGTCGTATGCGCAAAGTCGTCAATATCATCAACGGCATGGAACCGGCGATGGAAAAGCTCTCTGATGACGAGCTGAAAGCGAAAACCACTGAATTCCGCGCGCGCCTGGAAAAAGGCGAAACGCTGGAAAGCCTGATCCCTGAAGCTTTCGCCGTCGTTCGCGAAGCCAGTAAGCGCGTATTCGGCATGCGCCACTTCGACGTCCAGCTGCTGGGCGGTATGGTGCTTAACGATCGCTGCATCGCCGAGATGCGTACCGGTGAAGGTAAAACCCTGACCGCGACCCTGCCGGCGTACCTCAACGCGCTAACCGGCAAAGGCGTTCACGTAGTGACCGTCAACGACTATCTGGCCCAGCGTGACGCCGAAAATAACCGCCCGCTGTTTGAATTCCTGGGCATGACAGTTGGCATCAACATGTCCGGCCTGCCGGCGCCGGCGAAGCGTGAAGCTTACGCTGCCGATATCACCTATGGCACCAACAACGAATACGGCTTCGACTACCTGCGCGACAACATGGCCTTCAGCCCGGAAGAGCGCGTTCAGCGTAAACTGCACTATGCGCTGGTGGATGAGGTGGACTCCATCCTGATCGATGAGGCGCGTACGCCGCTGATCATTTCCGGCCCGGCGGAAGACAGCTCTGAAATGTACCGCAAGGTAAACAAAATCATCCCGCATCTGATCCGCCAGGAAAAAGAGGATTCGGAAACTTTCACTGGCGAAGGCCACTTCTCGGTGGATGAAAAAGCGCGTCAGGTTAACCTGACCGAACGTGGTCTGGTGCTGATTGAAGAGCTGCTGGTACAGGAAGGCATTATGGATGAAGGTGAGTCCCTGTACTCTCCAACCAACATTATGCTGATGCACCACGTTACCGCCGCGCTGCGCGCCCATGCGCTGTTCACCCGCGACGTTGACTACATTGTCAAAGATGGCGAAGTTATCATCGTCGATGANCACACTGGCCGCACGATGCAGGGCCGCCGCTGGTCCGATGGTCTGCACCAGGCCGTTGAGGCCAAAGAGGGCGTGGAGATCCAAAACGAGAACCAGACTCTGGCCTCTATCACCTTCCAGAACTACTTCCGTCTGTACGAGAAGCTGGCGGGGATGACCGGTACAGCCGATACCGAAGCCTTTGAATTCAGCTCTATCTATAAGCTGGATACCGTGGTTGTACCGACCAACCGTCCGATGATCCGTAAAGATATGGCGGATCTGGTCTATATGACCGAAGCGGAAAAAATTCAGGCAATTATCGAAGATATCAAAACTCGTACCGCTGCCGGTCAGCCGGTGCTGGTGGGGACTATCTCGATCGAAAAATCTGAAGTGGTTTCCCGCGAACTGACTAAAGCCGGCATCAAGCACAACGTCCTGAACGCCAAATTCCACGCCAGCGAGGCGGATATCGTCGCCCAGGCGGGCTACCCTTCAGCGGTGACCATCGCCACCAACATGGCGGGTCGTGGTACCGATATTATGCTCGGCGGTAGCTGGCAGGCGGAAGTCGCTGCGCTGGAAAACCCAACGCCAGAGCAGATTGAGAAAATCAAAGCCGACTGGCAGGTACGCCACGATGCGGTACTGGCCGCAGGCGGTCTGCACATCATCGGTACCGAGCGTCATGAATCTCGCCGTATCGATAACCAGCTGCGCGGCCGTGCTGGTCGTCAGGGGGATGCCGGTTCTTCCCGCTTCTACCTGTCAATGGAAGATGCCCTGATGCGTATCTTCGCCTCCGATCGCGTGTCTGGCATGATGCGTAAACTGGGAATGAAACCAGGTGAGGCGATTGAGCACCCGTGGGTCACCAAGGCGATCGCCAACGCCCAGCGTAAAGTGGAAAGCCGTAACTTCGATATCCGTAAGCAGCTGCTGGAATATGATGATGTGGCCAACGACCAGCGCCGGGCGATCTACACCCAGCGTAACGAGCTGCTGGACGTGTCTGACGTCAGCGAAACCATCAACAGCATCCGCGAAGACGTCTTTAAGGCGACGATCGATGCCCATATTCCGCCGCAGTCGCTGGAGGAGATGTGGGATATCGAAGGTCTGCAGGAGCGTCTGAAAAACGACTTCGATCTCGACCTGCCAATCAAAGAGTGGCTGGATAAAGAGCCGGAGCTGCATGAAGAGACCCTGCGCGAACGTATTCTGCAGAGCGCGGTAGAAACCTACCAGCGTAAAGAAGAAGTGGTCGGCGCCGAGATGATGCGCCACTTCGAGAAAGGCGTGATGCTGCAGACTCTGGATTCGCTGTGGAAAGAGCACCTGGCGGCGATGGATTACCTGCGCCAGGGTATCCACCTGCGCGGCTATGCGCAGAAAGATCCGAAGCAGGAGTACAAGCGCGAATCGTTCTCAATGTTTGCCGCGATGCTGGAGTCACTGAAGTATGAAGTGATCAGCACCCTGAGCAAAGTCCAGGTGCGGATGCCGGAAGAAGTCGAGGCGATGGAACAGCAGCGTCGTGAAGAGGCCGAGCGCCTGGCGCAGATGCAGCAGCTCAGCCATCAGAGCGATGATGAAGCCGCAGCCCAGGATCTGGCGGCGCAAACCGGCGAACGTAAAGTGGGCCGTAACGATCCGTGCCCGTGCGGCTCCGGCAAAAAGTACAAACAGTGCCACGGCCGTCTGAGCTAAGGTCTGATAAAACAAACAAAGGCGCAGAGTTCTGCGCCTTTTTTATGGAGCGCATTCAATGAAAAAACTGCAAATCGCCGTCGGGATAATTCGCAATCCGCAAGGCGAAATCTTTATTACCCAGCGCGCCGCCGATGCCCATATGGCGAATAAGCTGGAGTTCCCGGGCGGGAAAATTGAATCTGATGAGACGCCTGAGCAGGCGCTAATCCGCGAACTGCAGGAGGAGGTTGGGATTACGGTCACCGCCTCTTCGCTCTTTGATAAGCTGGAGTATCAGTTCCCCGATCGCCATATTACGCTGTGGTTTTTCCTCGTGGAAAGTTGGCAAGGCGAGCCGTGGGGTAAAGAAGGGCAGCCGGGTCGGTGGATGGCGGGACCAACGTTGGATCCGGCGGCGTTTCCTCCGGCGAATGAACCGGTTATCAGCAAACTTATCGCCCAGGGCTGAGCCCCGGGGCGCGAGGCTAACCCGCCAGGCGCCGGGTTAGCTTGCCATCAAATCAGGGTTGCTGCTCGCTCCAGTCATCGCTATCGGAGAGATCCCCCGCGCTGGGGATGCGCTTCTCTTCCGCAGCCCATTCTCCCAGATCGATCAGTTGGCAGCGCTTGCTACAGAACGGACGAAACGGACTCTGCTCGCCCCACACCACAGTTTTGCCGCAGGTCGGGCAGTTGACGATAGTCTCTTCTGACATGTTATCTCCTTAACAGCAGGCCAGTTCAAAATCAAAGCGCTCCGGCACGATCCCATATTCACTGTCCAGCGCCAGGAAACGGATGGCGAAACGGCTCTTATGGCCGGAAATTTGCGGATAAAGCTGGTGAGCCAGNTCGAGACGCAGGCGCAGCAGATCGGCATCTTCGCCATTATCCTGATAAAAGCCGTTGAGGCTGGTCTGTTTGCGGAACAGCGCGGAGTTGCGGATAAGATCGAGGATCAGGCTCAGGGACTGGACCAGCGGATCGAGGCTGGCAAGCCAGCTGGCCACCTGCTCGTCGCGATGCGCCTGTGGCATATGGAGCCAGATATGCAGGGTCGGTAAATCGAAGCTGCAGCAGCCGCCAGGAATACTCAGGCGCTGACGCACCAGCGCAATCAGGCGATCTTCACGCAGAAACTGACCAATGCGCGGCGCGGCCATCAGGGTGCTGGAGGACTGCTTCAACTGGTGGCGCAGCTCGTTTATGCNCTCCTGATCGACGCCCGGCACTTCTGCCCATGACTGGAGCTTACGCTGNTGGCGTTCCAGCTCTTTAACCAGGTCAGTGCGCACCTCGCCGCGCTCCAGGACATCCAGCAGATCGCCGGCGTTACGGAAAAAATGGAGCGCATCGGCATGGCTGGCAATCTGCGGATGGAAAGCCATCTGCTGGATCAGAAATTCGATGCGCAGCCAGGTGCGCATTTTCTCATTAAGAGGATGTTCAAACAGAACGGGGGTATGCATTACGAGTTTTCCTGTGAGGCGGCCTGCGATGCCAGCGTTAAATACTTTTCGTGCAGGCGGGCAACATCCGATGCCACTGCATCCGGCGTGCCAGTGTTTTCAATAACATCGTCCGCGACGGCCAGGCGCTGCTGGCGCGTGGCCTGGGCGGCAAGAATATGTTCAGCATGTTCGCGGCTGACCTTATCGCGCAGCATGGTGCGTTCGATTTGCGTCTCTTTCGGCACATCGACGACCAGTACGCGATCGGCCTGGCCGGACAGGCGGTTTTCGACCAGCAAAGGTACGACCCAGAGGAGATAAGGGGAGGTGGCGGCCTGCATCTGGCGGCGCGTTTCCTGCTGAATCAGCGGGTGCAACAGCGCATTGAGCCAGGCTTTTTCCTCCACGTGAGCAAAAATTTTTTCCCGCAGCAGGCGGCGGTTCAGCGTGCCGTCGGGGGCAATCATCTGTGGTCCAAAGTGGCCGACAATGGCCTGGAGCGCCGGGGTACCGGGCTCGACCACCTGACGGGCGATAACATCGGCATCGATAACCTTAACCCCAAGCTGCGCGAAGGCGTCGGCGACCGTACTTTTACCGCTGCCGATCCCGCCTGTTAACGCGACTGTGTACCCCATATCTTCTGACCCTGAAACGGATTGCTCGTATTTTTTGCAGGCAGACAGCGATGACTGGCAGCGCGCCGGGGAGGCGACAGTGAGCATGTCGTGAGGGCCCCGCGCCAACCGGGATCGCCGTCCGCTATACTGTTTGTTTTAATCAAGCAAATCAAATGGTTAAAAACAATACTCCGGCAGGGGAAGGCATAGGCGCCTTTTTCTCCATTCACCAGGTAAATTTATACGATTGTAGCGTAAAAAAAGTGAAAATCGCAGTCTTGCGCGGGCCTGATTCGCGCGTATGATAACGTCACTGGAGTTGTGCTCTCACATTCATGCCATTAACCCCAGGAATTCGCACATGCGTATTGAAGAAGATCTGAAGCTTGGTTTCAAAGACGTTCTTATCCGCCCGAAACGCTCTACCCTCAAAAGCCGTTCTGATGTTGAGCTGGAACGTGAATTCACCTTTAAACATTCAGGCCTGACCTGGTCCGGCGTGCCGATTATTGCGGCTAACATGGATACCGTCGGCACCTTCAGCATGGCTAAAGCGCTGGCCACTTTTGGTATTCTGACCGCGGTACATAAGCACTACACCGCTGAAGAATGGCTGGCGTTTACCCAGGGCGCATCCGCAGACGTACTCAAGCATGTGATGGTTTCCACCGGCACGTCCGATGCGGATTTCGAAAAAACCCAGCAGATCCTCTCTCAGAACCCACAGCTGAGTTTTGTGTGTATCGACGTCGCCAACGGCTACTCCGAGCACTTTGTACAGTTCGTGGCGAAGGCGCGCGAAGCCTGGCCGCAAAAAACTATCATCGCCGGGAACGTGGTCACCGGTGAAATGTGCGAAGAGCTGATCCTCTCCGGCGCCGATATCGTCAAAGTTGGCATCGGCCCGGGATCCGTCTGCACCACCCGCGTTAAGACCGGGGTCGGCTATCCGCAGCTCTCCGCCGTGATTGAGTGCGCCGATGCGGCGCACGGCCTTGGCGGCCAGATCATCAGCGACGGCGGTTGCACCATGNCGGGCGATGTGGCGAAAGCCTTCGGCGGCGGCGCTGATTTCGTGATGCTTGGCGGCATGCTGGCGGGCCATGAAGAGAGCGGCGGAACCATCGTTGAAGAGAACGGAGAGAAATTCATGCTGTTCTACGGCATGAGCTCCGAGTCGGCGATGACCCGCCATGTGGGCGGTGTCGCGAAATACCGCGCGGCGGAAGGCAAAACCGTTAAGCTGCCTTTGCGTGGACCGGTGGAGAATACCGCACGTGATATTCTCGGCGGCCTGCGTTCTGCCTGCACCTACGTTGGCGCCTCGCGTCTGAAGGAGCTGACCAAGCGTACGACCTTTATCCGCGTTCAGGAACAAGAGAACCGGGTATTCAATAGCCTGTAATCGGCTGCACTGGCGCCTGCGCGGCGCCAGTGTTTCTCATCCTCCCGCCCCGCCAATGGCATCGCCCAGGTGAAAAACGGGCAAATACATTGCCACCACCAGAATCCCGACCAGCGAGCCGGTTATCACCAGCATCATTGGTTCAAGATGCGCAGCCAGACTATCGGCTCGCTGATAGGTTTGCTGGCGATGGTGATGCGCCAGGTTTTCCAGCATCTGATCCAGCGCTCCCGCGCTTTCCCCCGTGCGGATGAGCTGCAGGCACAGCGGTGTAAAACCGCCGCAGCGGCTTAACGCCTGCCAAATCGGCTCCCCCTGAACGATCAGCGCGCGGGCCTGCGCCAGACGCTGGCGCCACAGCGGGCACGACAGGGACTCTTCAACGCTTTGCAGCCCCTGCAGAAAGCTAATACCGGCGCTTTGGGTTAACGCCAGGATGGTGAAGATCAGGCTCAGCTGTTGTCCGCCGATCAGGGAGCCAATGAGAGGGAGCGCGTTAAGCAACCGCTGGCGGCGCAGCAACCAGTCGCTGCGCCGCCGGATCAGCTGGTTGAGCAGCAGCGGGCTCAGCAGCGAGGCCAGCAGCAGCGGCCAGCCGCGACTTAGCATGTCGCCTGCCGCAACGACCATCCGCGTCAATAGCGGTAGCGGCGTACTGAACGTCTGGTAGATGGCGGTGAACTCGGGCAGGACAAAATAGAGCATCCCCAGCACCACCAACAGCGCCAGAGAGAGCACGATCAGCGGGTAGCGCAGCGCTTTTTTGACTTTGCTGGCGAGCCGCTGCTGCTCCTGCTGCTGATTCGCCAACTGCAGGCAGCAGATATCGAGCTTGCCCGTCAGTTCGCCGGTGCTAATCATCGCCAGATATAGGGGCGGAAAAGCCTGGGGCCACTGCGCCAGCGCGGCAGAGAACGCCACGCCCTGGGCCAGCTCGCGGCCTAGCGCCTCAAGCAGCGCCTGCCACTGGGCATGCGACTGCTGCTGCGCCAGCAGCGATAACCCTTCCGCCAGCGGCAGGCCGGCCTGCAGCAGGGTCGCCAGCTGGCGGATCGTTTCGCAACTGTAGCGCGGGTGCCAGAGGCTCTGCTTCACCGCACAGCGGCGTACAGCCAGCGGTATAACTCGCTGCTGTTGGAGGTGCTGCAGGACCTCCAGACGCTTGGTTTGCCATAGCATCCCCTGACAAGGGGCGCCCTGCACATCGATACCGCGCCAGCGCCAGAGACGCTTAGTCGCCATGGGGGATCCCCAGCACCCGCACCACCTCTTCGAGGCTGGTCAATCCCTGTTCGATAGCCTGACAGCCGCTTTCAAAAAGCGTCATCATCCCTGCGGCTCGCGCCAGAGATTCAATCTCAATGGCGTTAAGTCCCTGGACTATCCCCTGGCGTAGCCCGGGGGTAACAGGCAGCACTTCGAACAGCGCCAGCCGGCCGTAATATCCGTGGTAACAATGTTCGCAGCCCGCTGCCTGCCAGCGTGGCAGCGGGCGGGGCCACAGGCTGTGCGGCAGGTCGGCGGCGCTGCCGGCATTACGCCGACAGTGGGGACACAGCTTGCGGACCAGACGCTGGGCGATGACCAGCGAGAGCGCAGAGGAAATCATCCAGCGGGCGATGCCCATTTGCTGCAGGCGGGTCAGGGTTTCACTGGTGGAATTGGTGTGCAGGGTGGATAGCACCAGATGACCGGTCTGGGCGGCTTTGAGCGCGATTTCAGCGGTCTCGGCATCGCGGATCTCGCCCACCATGACAATATCCGGATCCTGGCGTAACAGGGCGCGCAGCACACTGTGAAAAGTGAGTCCGGCGCGGGGATTGATTTGCGTCTGGTTCATCCCGGCGATGGGGATCTCCAGTGGATCCTCCACGCTACAGATATTCACTTGCTCACGGTTTCTGGCCTGCAGGGCGCTGTAGAGGGTCACCGTTTTCCCGCTTCCGGTTGGGCCGGTGACCAGCAGCAGACCCTGCGGCTGGTTCAGCGCCTGGCGAAAGGCCGCCAGCTGGGAGGATGAGAGTCCGAGTGCTTCCAGATCCAGCGCCTGGTCAACCTGATGCAGAAGGCGCAGGACAATCTTTTCGCCATAGCGGCAGGGCAGAGTGGCGATGCGAAAAGAGAGCGGTCGTCCCGCAAGATTCAGCGCGAACTGGCCATCCTGCGGTAAACGGTGCTCGGCGATATCGAGACTGGCCAGGACCTTGAGTCGCGCGATAACCGGTGCGGCCAGTTCGGGAGCCAGCAACGGTAGGGCGTGAAGGACGCCATCGACCCGCAGGCGGATGCGTAAGTGCGTTTCCGTGGGCTCGATATGAATATCAGACGCCCGCTGACGCAGGGCCTGTTCGAGGATCTGGTTGACCCGTTCGGCGATATTTTCCGGCCCGTCGTTCTGCGCCAGTTGCGCCTGCTTTTCCTGGGCCTGCAGACGCTTATCCATCTGCTCCTGGCTCCAGCATTCAATGTCGATCCGCTTTTGCGTCGCGAAGCGTAGCGCCTCCATTAACTCCGCCGGCGGGGTATTAACCACCGCAATAGAGATTGTCTGTTCATCGCTATGCAGCAGCATGGCGTGGTAGCGACGGCAGAGGGGGATCAGCTGTTCTGTTTTCATGCATTCGCCCTCACTTCACCCGGAAAACGTCTTCGCAGGCCTGCTGAAGCGCGCTATTGCCGGTGATGGTGCAGACGCGCTGCCAGCCGGTGACGCCCTCGGCATTGTCCCAGGTCGGCGTCAGGGTGACCCCCAGTCCGTTCAGACTCTCCTGACCGGTGAGGGTGACGACCCCTTTGGCCACGCTCATGGCGGAGAGGTAGCGCGTGGTTGTCGGCGAGGGAATGCCGTTGCTGCCGCCGTCGCATGGCGTTAGGCCGCCATGATCGAGCGCGCAAAGTTCGATGGCTGTCCGGTAAGGGACAAAGGTCTGCAGCAGGTCGGTGAGGGCGGCTTTACGCAGGTAGTTCTGGTAGGCCGGGATGCCGATGGCGCTAAGAATGGCGATGATTCCGATAACCACCATCAGTTCAATCAGGGTAAAACCTCGTTGTTTATCCATAAGTCGCTCCTTGTTGTGACAGGAGCACTGTGAAGGGATTGAGGGGCGCAGGCGAGGGGGCGAAAACGATCCGGGAAAGCGGGTTCCAGGGTTTTTATCTGGATTTCATGGTGAGCACGGGCGACTGCGAGGCGGGCCGCAAATTCAGGCCTTCACGCCCGGAAGCGTGAAGGCCTGTTGCTCAGCGAAAGCGCATCGACAGGTCGAGCGCCTGCACATGTTTGGTCAGGGCGCCGACGGAAATATAGTCGACGCCGGTATCGGCGAATTCGCGGATGGTGTCAAAGGTAACGTTGCCGGAGACCTCCAGCGCCGCCTGGCCTGCGGTAATTTTCACCGCCTCGCGCATCAGGTCGGTGGTGAAGTTATCGAGCATAATGATATCGGCCCCGGCTTTTAACGCCTGCTCCAGTTCATCCAGGGTTTCCACTTCCACTTCCACCGGCACATCAGGATGCAGCCAGAACGCCTTTTCCACTGCCTGACGGATCGATCCGGAGGCGATAATGTGGTTTTCTTTAATCAGGAACGCGTCGAACAGGCCCAGTCGATGGTTGGCGCCGCCGCCGCAGAGTACCGCGTATTTCAGCGCGGTACGCAGCCCTGGCAGCGTTTTGCGCGTATCCAGCAGTTGGGTTTTGGTGCCGGCGAGCAGGTCGACATAGCGACGGACGACGCTGGCGACGCCGGAGAGGGTTTGCACAAAGTTCAGCGCCGTGCGTTCGCCGGTGAGCAGAATACGCGACGGGCCTTCCAATTCGAACAGCGGCTGGTCGGCTTTGACCGCATCGCCGTCGGCCACGTGCCAGGTGATATTCACGTCGTCACCGGCGAGCTGAATAAAGACCTCTTCCACCCAGCGTTTGCCACAGAAGACGCCATCTTCACGAGTAATGACCACCGCATGGGAGCGTGCATCCTGCGGCAATAATTGCGCGCTAATATCGTTGTTGGCGTCGACTTCGCCGCCCAGATCTTCCCGCAGGGAGTGTGCGACAGCATCGGTAATATCGAGATTAATACGTTCCAGCAGCACGTCACGGCGGCGGTCGGGGTTGTAACGACGAGGCGACATGATAAAGCTCCAGATAGATAAGATTCAGAAGTGGGAAACATGCTAACCTGAACGACGTTTCAGTACCATACACACTTCATCCTTTGGGCCGGCGTGTGGCCCGGAAGCATGAGTTCGCGAAAGGAGATCCCGCATGCAGTTGAACGAGGGGTGGTTGGTCGGCGCGCGTCGGGTTCCCTCGCCGCACCATGACTGCCGTCCGGATGAAGAGACCCCTTCCTTACTGGTGGTGCATAACATTAGCCTGCCACCGGGGGAATTTGGTGGTCCGTGGATTGATGCGCTGTTCACTGGTACCCTGGATCCGCACGCGCATCCTTTCTTTGCCGAGATTGCTCATCTGCGCGTTTCGGCGCATTGTCTGATTCGCCGTGATGGCGAAATCGTGCAGTATGTGCCTTTCGATAAGCGGGCGTGGCATGCGGGCGTCTCCTGTTATCAGGGACGCGAACGCTGCAATGACTTTTCCATCGGCATAGAGCTGGAAGGCACCGATACTCTGGCGTATACCGACGCGCAGTACCGGCAGCTGGCGGCGGTGACGGATCTGCTGATCGCGCTTTATCCGGCTATCGCCGAAAACATTGCGGGCCACAGCGATATCGCGCCCGTGCGGAAAACCGATCCAGGACCGGCCTTTGACTGGATAAAATACCGTGCGCTGCTCAGCGCCCCGTCAGAAAAGGAGACCTCATGACGCTGTTTACGACGCTGTTGGTGCTTATCGCCGAACGGCTGTTTAAGCTGGGCGAACACTGGCAGCTTGATCATCGGCTGGAGGTGGCGTTTCGCCGGATAAAACATTTCTCGTTACCGGGCACGCTGCTGATGACGCTGGTGGCTGTCGCGGTCGTGTATATCATTCAGCGTCTGCTGCAGGGGCAGCTGTTTAACATACCGCTGCTGGTGTTCTGGATTTTACTGGGCCTGCTATGCATTGGCGCCGGCAAAGTTCGGCTGCACTACCATGCCTATCTGAAAGCGGCGTCGCGCAATGACAGTCGCGCCTGCGATGCCATGGCCAGCGAGCTGACGCTTATTCACGGCGTGCCGCCGGGCTGTGATGAGCGTGAGTACCTTAGCGAACTGCAAAATGCGCTGCTGTGGATTAACTATCGATACTATCTGGCGCCGCTTTTCTGGTTTGTCGTGGGGGGCGCCTGGGGCCCGCTGACGCTTATCGCCTACAGCGTACTGCGCGCCTGGCAGACATGGCTGGCGCGCTACCAGACGCCGCACCACCGGTTGCAGTCCGGGATCGATGGTATCCTGCATATTGTGGACTGGCTGCCGGTGCGTCTGGTGGGGGTGGTCTATGCCCTGGTGGGCCATGGTGAAAAAGCGCTCCCGGCGTGGTTTGCTTCGCTGGGCGACCGCCATTCGTCGCAGTATCAGGTGTTGACCCGCCTGGTGCAGTATTCTCTGGCCCGTGAGCCGCACGTGGATAAAGTAGCGACGCCGAAGGCTGCGGTATCGATGGCTAAGAAGACTTCGCTGGTGGTAGTGGTGATTATGGCGCTGCTGACGATTTACGGTACCCTGGTTTAACGGCCTGAGCCCGCGCGCTGCCTGCCACGATGTACGTACCTGCGGGGCTTTTGTTGCCTGATGGCGCTGCGCTTATCCGGCCTGGCGAGTCACCCGCAGGCTCACGTCACGTAGGCCCGGCAAACAACAGCGTCGCCGGGCGATATATCAGACGCCGTGCTGGTCATGTTGCCGGGTGGCGGCTTCGCCTGACCCGGCCTGGAGAACCCGCGCCAGCGGGTAACATTCCGAACCGCTACAGCGTATCCGCCGGTGGAATACCGAAGTCGGGCATCCCGTCTTCCCGCCAGCTGACCAGCTTTAACCGCGTATGGCGATTGGGATCATACAGCGGGTCGCCTTCTATCTCAGTGTAATTCCGCGCGTGATACACCAGCACATCTTCCCCTTCCGGCGTTTGGGTAAAACTATTATGACCTGGGCCATACTGGCGGTTTTCATAGCTGGTGCGGAACACCGGCTGCGGAGCTTTATGCCAGTTTGCCGGCTGCAGCGGATTGGCCTGCCGGTCGATCCATAACAACCCCATGCAGTAGTTTTCATCGGTGGCGCTGGCGGAATAGCTGATAAATAGCTTATCGCCATGCATCAGTACCGCAGGCCCTTCGTTGACCTTAAATCCCCGGCACTCCCAGTCGAACTCCGGCTTGCTCAGCATGACCGGCTCGCCTTTTAACGTCCACGGGTTAGCCATTTCGGCGAGATACAGGTTTGAGTTGCCTTCGATATGCGGGGATTTTTGCGCCCACAGATACCAGCGTTTCCCCTGATGGGTAAAAGTGGTGGCATCGAGGGCGAAGGTATCGAAAGGCGTGACCACCTGGCCTTTTTCCTGCCAGCGGCCGGTCAGCGGATCGCTGTCAGCGCACTCGAGAACGAACATGCGATGCTGGAACATCCCCAGCGCATCCAGATCGTGAGTATGGGTGGCGGCAAAATAGATATACCACTTACCGTCTATTTCATGCAGCTCCGGCGCCCAAATCAGCTGGCTCATCGGCCCGCTTTGCGGCGCGCGCCAAACCACGACCGGCTCAGCATCGCGTAATCCTTCAAGGGTTACCGCGCGCCGGATCTCCAGCCGGTCGTATTCCGGCACCGAGGCAATAAAGTAGTAGTGGCTAAGATGGCGCAGGATAAAGGGGTCTGCACGCTGTTCAATAAAGGGGTTTGGCCAGTTGTTCATCAGGCTTTCCTTACGTGTTCACTGGTTTTCAGTTCCTGGTATTCGTTCAGCTCGCTGTAGTTGCTGCGGCGCTTCTCCAGATCGCTCTGAATCTGGCGCATCAGGGTACGGTCAACCTTCAGCAGACGCACCACGCCGGCGGTGATCAGATAGCCGACGCCGGGAATGACTGAGAATAGCAGCACGATACCGTTCAGCGCGGAGGCGCTTTGCGCTTTCGCGCCGGCGTCGTAGCCGTACCATGACAGCAGGAAACCGACCATCGCCCCGGCGACCGCCAGGCCAACCTTCAGGAAGAACAGATTACCGGAGAAGCTGATACCGGTGATGCGCTTGCCGGTTTTCCATTCGCCGTAGTCATCAACGTCGGACATTAGCGACCAGTGTAGCGGGGAAGGGATTTGATGCAGAATGTTGAGCAGGAAGTAGAGCACCATAATCAGCGTGGTGGCGTGTGGATTAAAGAAATAGAAGGCGCAGGAGAACACGGCCAGCACGATATTGGTCCAGAAGAAAACCTGCAGTTTGCACCAGCGGTCGGTCAGGACTTTCGCCAGCATGCTGCCAATCATCATCCCAACTACGCCGAGGCTGATAAACAGGGTGGCAAAATGGGTGCTTTGTCCCATCACCCAGGTGACGTAGTACATGGTGGCGGCCATGCGGATAAAGCCCGGACAGACGTTGCACAGCGTGAGCAGCAGGATGCGCACCCACTGGTCATTTTTCCAGACGTCTTTCAGATCTTTTTTCAGTTCGTCATTCGTCTGCACCGCCGGGCGGATACGTTCGCGCACGGTGGCGAAGCAGAACAGGAACATACACATACCGATAAAGGCCAGCACGGTCATCGCCATCTGGTAGCCCTTCGCTTTATCGGCGCCGCCGAACCAGTCGGCCATTGGCAGCAGCGTCAATGACAGCAGGAGCGTGGCGATACCCACCATGACGAAACGATAAGACTGGCAGGCAACACGCTCTTTCGGATCGGCGGTCATCACCGTTCCCAGCGAGCAGTAGGGAATATTAATCGCGGTATAGGTAATCGACAGCAGAAAGTAGGTCACAAACGCATAGATGACTTTGCTATTGTAGGTCCACTCAGGAGTGGTGAACATCAGGACGCTGAACAGGGCGTAGGGGAAGGCGATCCACAGCAGCCATGGACGAAAGCGACCATATTTACTACGGGTGCGGTCGGCAAGAGCGCCCATGATAGGGTCGGTTACCGCATCGATGACTCGCACCGAGAGCAGAAGTACGCCGACCAGCGCCGGCGCCAGTCCGAATATATCAGTGTAAAAATAGTTCACAAACAGCATGATGGCGCCAAAGATAATATTGCATCCGGCATCACCCATCCCGTAACCAATCTTTTCTCTTATTGAAAGCGTGTTCTCTGCCATGTGCGGTCTCTCCGTTGCAGTATGGAGAGAATTATTGGCTGCGGTTGGCAGAAATACGTTGCAGGAACTCGTTGACGATATGGATAAATAAGCTATGGAGGGGAAAGTGTGAAGCAGATAACAATGCTCTGCGCCCATTATTCAGGGGAGGGCGCAGAGCAAAGTGAAGTATTGATGAGATGTATTATTGTGCTTTTATGGTGGCGGCGGCTTTCTCTTTAAACAGGTAGCCCACGCCCAGCACCGCAATCCATACCGGGATCAGCCAGACGGAAATCGCCATCCCCGGGGTCATCAGCATAATCACCAGCACCGCCGCCATAAACAGCAGGCACAGCCAGTTGCCCAGCGGATAGAAGAGGGCCGGGAAACGCGTGACCACGCCCTGCTGCTTTTTGGCGCGACGGAATTTCATATGCGCGAGGCTGATCATCGCCCAGTTGATGACCAGGGCCGAGACCACCAGCGCCATCAGCAGACCGAAAGCAGATTCAGGCGCCAGGTAGTTGATCAGCACGCACAGCGCAGTGACCAGGGCCGAGACGAGAATGGTATTCACCGGCACGCCGCGTTTGTCGACGCTGAGCAGCGCTTTTGGCGCGTTGCCCTGCTGAGCAAGGCCGAACAGCATACGGCTGTTGCAGTACACACAGCTGTTATAAACCGACAGCGCTGCCGTCAGCACCACCACGTTCAGAGCGTTTGCCACCAGCGTATCGCCAAGTTCATGGAAGATCAGGACGAACGGACTGGTGTCCGCGGTGACGCGGGTCCACGGCAGCAGGGAGAGCAGCACCGCCAGCGAACCAACATAGAAGATCAGAATACGGTAAATAACCTGATTGGTGGCTTTAGGAATGCTTTGCTCCGGATTATCCGCTTCCGCGGCGGTGATCCCCACCAGCTCCAGGCCGCCAAAGGAGAACATGATGATCGCCATCATCATTACCAGCCCGTAAAAGCCGTGCGGCAGGAAGCCCCCCTGATCCCACAGGTTACGTACCGTCGCCTGCGGGCCGCCGTTGCCGCTGAACAGCAGCCAACCGCCGAACAAAATCATCGCCACTACGGCGACCACTTTGATAATCGCGAACCAGAATTCCATTTCACCGAACACTTTGACATTGGTCAGGTTAATGGCGTTGATGGCGATGAAGAAGACCGCCGCCGAGGCCCAGGTAGGGATTTCCGGCCACCAGAACTGGATATATTTGCCAACGGCGGTCAGTTCCGCCATGGCCACCAGGACATACAGTACCCAGTAGTTCCAGCCGGAGGCGAAGCCGGCAAAACCGCCCCAGTATTTGTAAGCAAAGTGGCTAAATGAGCCGGCCACCGGCTCTTCCACCACCATTTCGCCCAGCTGACGCATGATCAGGAAAGCGATAAAACCGGCGATAGCGTAACCAAGAATGATACCCGGGCCGGCGGACTGAATGGCGGACGCGCTCCCCAGAAACAGGCCGGTGCCGATAGCCCCGCCCAGCGCGATGAGCTGAATGTGACGGTTTTTCAGGCCGCGCTTCAGCCGATCGCCGTGCTGTTGACCTTCCATATGAAACCTCGTGTGTGGTTATTTTTTGTGTACGTCATCCGTCAGGTTGCTGCTTCACTGCTGTCCCTGCCTGAAAGCATAGCCAGCGAAAATTTGGGCGAAGTGGCCCACTTTTTACCCGAGTGATGGCGCGCACATATTGTTGTGTTTGTGTATTTTGGAACTTCCGTTTCTGTATTGTTTTGTTTACGGAAGGCTGTGTGGTAATTCCGAAAAAGGCCTTTCGTCTCCGGCAGAATAGTGGTAAGCGCGTTTGAATGCACCTGCTTTATGAAGGGATGATGACGATGTGTCTAAAAAGACATCAATAGTCACAATCTGTCGTATTTTGATGCATGCTGCTTTGTCATTATTTATTCACTGTAAGTGACTATGTATTCATTTATTGCAGCGTTGAATCGGTTCAGAAAGCGTAATTTTTCGTTTCTATAAAGTTAAGGCTACCTCTTTGTGAGTAAACGTAACATTTGTGCAAGGTTACATTTCTGAAATGTTATTTCTGTAAGGTTGTTAAAATGTCCCGGGTTTACTGATTTCAATCAAAACCTGTATGGACAGAAGGTGAATACTTTGTTACTTTAGCGCTACGAACTTTAAATTGGTAAGACCAATTGACTCCGGGCTAATGGCAGAGACAGGGAATATGGCCTACAGCAAAATCCGCCAACCAAAATTATCCGATGTGATAGAGCAGCAGCTGGAGTTTCTGATTCTTGAGGGGACCTTGCGCCCCGGTGAAAAACTCCCGCCAGAACGCGAACTGGCTAAACAGTTCGACGTTTCCCGCCCCTCGCTGCGTGAGGCGATTCAACGCCTCGAAGCCAAGGGCTTGTTGCTTCGTCGTCAGGGAGGTGGAACGTTTGTTCAGAGCCGCCTGTGGCAGAGCTTCAGCGATCCGCTGGTTGAGCTGCTGTCCGATCACCCTGAATCCCAATTCGATCTGCTTGAGACCCGTCACGCGCTGGAAGGCATCGCGGCCTATTACGCGGCGCTGCGCAGCAATGATGAGGATCGCGACCGTATCCGTGAGCTGCATCAGGCTATTGAACGCGCTCAGCAGTCGGGCGATTTGGACGCTGAGTCCGGCGCCGTCGTCCAGTATCAAATCGCCGTCACCGAGGCGGCACACAATGTGGTGTTGCTTCATCTGCTAAGGTGTATGGAGCCGATGTTGGCGCAAAACGTGCGTCAGAACTTTGAATTGCTGTATGCCCGGCGGGAAATGCTCCCGTTGGTCAGCAACCATCGCACTCGCATTTTCGAGGCGATAATGGCCGGGGAGCCGGAGCAGGCGCGTGAAGCGTCGCACCGTCACCTGGCGTTCATTGAGGAAATTTTGCTGGATCGTAGTCGTGAGCAGAGCCGTCGAGAGCGCTCACTGCGTCGTTTACAGCAACGAAAGGACGAGAACTCCGGTTCTTAAGCGCCATTTTTAGAGCGCGGCAACTAAACGCAGAACCTGTCTTATTGAATTTTTGGTTGTTCCAGCGTGAAGAACGAAGAGTTCAATGGGACAGGTTCCAGATTAATCAACGATTAGATAGATAAGGAATACCCCCATGTCAGAACGTTTACACAATGACGTGGATCCGATCGAAACTCGCGACTGGCTACAGGCGATCGAATCGGTCATCCGTGAAGAAGGTGTTGAGCGCGCTCAGTATCTGATTGACCAACTCCTTTCTGAAGCACGTAAAGGCGGAGTGAAGGTTGCTGCAGGCGCTTCCGCCGGCAACTACGTCAACACTATTGCCGTTGAAGATGAGCCGGAATACCCGGGCAATCTGGATCTGGAACGTCGCATTCGTTCTGCGATTCGCTGGAACGCCATCATGACCGTTCTGCGCGCGTCGAAAAAAGATCTCGAACTGGGCGGCCACATGGCGTCCTATCAGTCTTCCGCGACCTTCTACGAAGTCTGTTTCAACCACTTCTTCCGTGCGCGCACTGAGAAAGATGGCGGCGATCTGGTGTACTTCCAGGGTCACATCTCTCCGGGCGTATATGCACGTGCGTTCCTGGAAGGCCGTCTGACCGAAGAGCAGATGGACAACTTCCGCCAGGAAGTTCACGGCAAGGGTCTGTCCTCTTATCCGCACCCGAAACTGATGCCGGAATTCTGGCAGTTCCCGACCGTATCCATGGGTCTGGGGCCGTTGGGCGCTATCTATCAGGCCAAATTCCTGAAATATCTGGAACACCGCGGTCTGAAAGACACCTCCGAACAAACCGTTTACGCCTTCCTGGGCGACGGCGAGATGGATGAGCCGG
Organism: Klebsiella sp. EMBS2024; assembly: GCF_036233805.1. Lineage (NCBI taxonomy): Bacteria > Pseudomonadati > Pseudomonadota > Gammaproteobacteria > Enterobacterales > Enterobacteriaceae > Klebsiella > Klebsiella sp. EMBS2024. Next base: position 138,380 of record NZ_JAZARW010000001.1, read on the forward strand.
AATCAAAAGGCGCTATCACCATCGCCACCCGTGAAAAACTGGACAACCTGGTCTTCGTCATCAACTGCAACCTGCAGCGTCTGGACGGACCGGTCACCGGTAACGGCAAAATCATTAACGAACTGGAAGGCATCTTCGGTGGTGCTGGCTGGAACGTTATCAAGGTTATCTGGGGCGGCCGTTGGGATGAGCTGCTGCGTAAAGACACCAGCGGTAAGCTGATTCAGCTGATGAACGAAACCGTTGACGGCGACTACCAGACCTTCAAATCCAAAGACGGCGCTTACGTTCGTGAGCACTTCTTCGGCAAATATCCGGAAACCGCTGCCCTGGTCGCTGACTGGACTGACGAGCAGATCTGGGCTCTGAACCGCGGTGGTCACGATCCGAAGAAAGTCTACGCTGCATTGAAGAAAGCGCAGGAGACCAAAGGTCAGCCGACCGTGATCCTGGCGCATACCATTAAAGGTTATGGTATGGGCGATACCGCTGAAGGTAAGAACATCGCGCACCAGGTTAAGAAAATGAACATGGACGGTGTTCGCTACGTCCGCGATCGTTTCAATGTGCCGGTGGCGGATGCCGATCTCGAAAAACTGCCGTACGTAACCTTCCCGGAAGGTTCCGAAGAGCACACTTACCTGCACGCTCAGCGTCAGAAGCTGAACGGCTATCTGCCGACTCGTCAGCCGAATTTCACTGAGAAACTCGAGCTGCCGACCCTGGCCGACTTCAGCGCGCTGCTGGAAGAGCAAAACAAAGAAATCTCTACCACTATCGCTTTCGTTCGCGCCCTGAACGTGATGCTGAAGAACAAGTCGATCAAAGATCGTCTGGTGCCGATCATCGCCGACGAAGCGCGTACCTTCGGTATGGAAGGTCTGTTCCGTCAGATCGGTATTTACAGCCCGAACGGCCAGCAGTATACCCCGCAGGACCGTGAGCAGGTTGCTTACTACAAAGAAGACGAGAAAGGCCAGATTCTGCAGGAAGGGATCAACGAGCTGGGCGCAGGCGCATCCTGGCTGGCTGCTGCGACCTCTTACAGCACCAACAACCTGCCGATGATCCCGTTCTACATCTACTACTCGATGTTCGGCTTCCAGCGTATCGGCGATCTGTGCTGGGCGGCTGGCGATCAGCAGGCTCGCGGCTTCCTGATTGGCGGGACTTCCGGTCGTACTACCCTGAACGGCGAAGGTCTGCAGCACGAAGATGGTCACAGCCACATTCAGTCGCTGACTATCCCGAACTGTATCTCTTACGACCCGGCGTACGCCTATGAAGTGGCTGTCATCATGCATGATGGTCTGGTCCGTATGTACGGCGAAGCGCAAGAGAACGTTTACTACTACATCACTACGCTGAACGAAAACTACCACATGCCGGCCATGCCGGAAGGCGCCGAGGAAGGTATCCGTAAAGGTATCTACAAACTCGAAACCATCGAAGGTAGCAAAGGTAAAGTTCAGCTGCTGGGCTCCGGTTCTATCCTGCGTCACGTGCGTGAAGCAGCGCAGATCCTGGCGAAAGACTACGGCGTGGGTTCCGACGTGTATAGCGTTACCTCCTTCACCGAACTGGCGCGTGATGGCCAGGATTGCGAACGCTGGAACATGCTGCACCCGCTGGAAACCCCGCGCGTGCCGTATATCGCTCAGGTAATGAACGACGCTCCGGCAGTGGCATCCACTGACTATATGAAACTGTTCGCTGAGCAGGTTCGTACTTACGTACCGGCTGATGATTACCGCGTACTGGGTACCGATGGCTTCGGTCGTTCCGACAGCCGTGAAAACCTGCGTCACCACTTCGAAGTCGATGCTTCCTATGTGGTCGTAGCAGCGCTGGGCGAACTGGCTAAACGTGGTGAAATCGATAAGAAAGTGGTGGCTGACGCTATCGCGAAATTCGACATCGATGCAGAAAAAGTTAACCCGCGTCTGGCGTAAGAGGTAAAAGAATAATGGCTATCGAAATCAAAGTACCGGACATCGGGGCTGATGAAGTTGAAATCACCGAGATCCTGGTCAAAGTTGGCGACAAAGTAGAAGCTGAACAGTCGCTGATCACCGTAGAAGGCGACAAAGCCTCTATGGAAGTCCCGTCTCCGCAGGCTGGCGTCGTGAAAGAGATTAAAGTCTCCGTCGGCGACAAAACCGAGACTGGCAAACTGATTATGATTTTCGATTCCGCCGAAGGTGCAGCCGCCGCTGCACCTGCGCAGGAAGAGAAGAAAGAAGCCGCTCCGGCAGCCGCTGCTCCAGCGGCTGCCGCGGCAGCGAAAGAAGTTCACGTCCCGGATATCGGCGGCGATGAAGTCGAAGTCACTGAGATCATGGTTAAAGTGGGCGACACCATCGCCGCTGAGCAATCCCTGATCACCGTAGAAGGCGATAAAGCCTCTATGGAAGTTCCGGCGCCGTTCGCCGGTACCGTCAAAGAGATCAAAATCAATACCGGCGATAAAGTTTCCACCGGCTCCCTGATTATGATCTTCGAAGTGGCGGGCGCTGCGCCTGCAGCCGCTCCGGCACAGGCTGCCGCGCCGGCTGCTGCGGCTCCGGCTGCCGCAGCAGGCGTGAAAGATGTTAACGTCCCGGACATCGGCGGCGACGAAGTTGAAGTCACCGAAGTGATGGTTAAAGTCGGCGATAAAGTCGCGGCGGAACAGTCCCTGATCACCGTAGAGGGCGACAAAGCCTCTATGGAAGTTCCGGCGCCGTTCGCGGGTACCGTTAAAGAGATCAAAATCAGCACCGGCGATAAAGTCAAAACCGGTTCCCTGATCATGGTCTTCGAAGTGGAAGGCGCTGCGCCTGCCGCCGCTCCGGCTCAGGCTGCTGCCCCGGCACCAGCTGCTGCCCCGGCTCAGGCCGCTAAGCCTGCCGCTGCGCCGGCTGCGAAAGCAGAAGGTAAAAGCGAATTCGCTGAAAACGATGCCTACGTTCACGCGACCCCGCTGATTCGCCGCCTGGCGCGCGAGTTCGGTGTTAACCTGGCGAAAGTGAAAGGCACCGGCCGTAAAGGTCGTATCCTGCGCGAAGACGTTCAGGCCTACGTGAAAGACGCGGTTAAACGCGCTGAATCCGCACCGGCGGCTGCCGCTGGCGGCGGTATCCCGGGCATGCTGCCGTGGCCGAAGGTTGACTTCAGCAAGTTTGGCGAAGTCGAAGAAGTGGAGCTGGGTCGTATCCAGAAAATCTCTGGCGCCAACCTGAGCCGTAACTGGGTGATGATCCCGCACGTTACCCACTTCGACAAAACCGATATCACCGATCTGGAAGCGTTCCGCAAGCAGCAGAATGCCGAAGCTGAGAAGCGTAAACTGGACGTGAAATTCACTCCAGTGGTCTTCATCATGAAAGCGGTTGCCGCTGCGCTTGAGCAGATGCCGCGCTTCAACAGCTCGCTCTCCGAAGATGGTCAGCGCCTGACGTTGAAGAAATACATCAACATCGGTGTGGCGGTGGATACCCCGAACGGTCTGGTGGTTCCGGTCTTCAAAGACGTGAACAAGAAGAGCATCACCGAGCTGTCTCGTGAATTGACCACCATCTCGAAGAAAGCGCGCGATGGCAAACTGACGGCTGGCGAAATGCAGGGCGGTTGCTTCACCATCTCCAGCATCGGCGGCCTGGGTACCACCCACTTCGCGCCGATTGTTAACGCGCCGGAAGTGGCCATCCTCGGCGTGTCTAAGTCCGCGATGGAGCCGGTATGGAATGGTAAAGAGTTTGTGCCGCGCCTGATGCTGCCGATCTCTCTGTCCTTCGACCACCGCGTCATCGACGGTGCTGATGGTGCCCGCTTCATTACCATCATTAACAACACCCTGAGCGACATTCGCCGCCTGGTGATGTAATCGAAAAAGCCGGCCTGACGGCCGGCTTTTTTCTGATAACCTCAGGCTGTTGGGGATTATCAGCAACAAAGGACAAAATCGTTTGCCGTTTGTTGTTTAAAAATTGTTAACAATTTTGTAAAATACACGCGGATAGAACGTCCCGGTGGACTTGGGCGTAAGAATAATAGCGTCAGACCCGCCGGATATAAATTACAGAGGTCATGATGAGTACTGAAATCAAAACTCAGGTCGTGGTACTTGGGGCAGGCCCCGCAGGTTACTCTGCAGCCTTCCGTTGCGCTGATTTAGGTCTGGAAACCGTCATCGTAGAACGTTACAGCACCCTCGGTGGTGTTTGTCTGAACGTGGGTTGTATCCCTTCTAAAGCGCTGCTGCACGTGGCAAAAGTTATCGAAGAAGCGAAAGCGCTGGCCGAACACGGCATCGTTTTCGGCGAACCGAAAACTGACATTGACAAGATCCGCACCTGGAAAGAAAAAGTCATCACTCAGCTGACCGGTGGTCTGGCTGGCATGGCCAAAGGTCGTAAAGTGAAGGTGGTTAACGGTCTGGGTAAATTTACCGGCGCTAACACCCTGGAAGTGGAAGGCGAAAACGGCAAAACCGTGATCAACTTCGACAACGCTATCATCGCGGCGGGTTCCCGTCCGATTCAGCTGCCGTTTATCCCGCATGAAGATCCGCGCGTATGGGACTCCACCGACGCGCTGGAACTGAAATCTGTACCGAAACGCATGCTGGTGATGGGCGGCGGTATCATCGGTCTGGAAATGGGTACCGTATACCATGCGCTGGGTTCAGAGATTGACGTGGTGGAAATGTTCGACCAGGTTATCCCGGCTGCCGACAAAGACGTGGTGAAAGTCTTCACCAAACGCATCAGCAAGAAATTTAACCTGATGCTGGAAACCAAAGTGACTGCCGTTGAAGCGAAAGAAGACGGTATTTACGTTTCCATGGAAGGTAAAAAAGCACCGGCGGAAGCGCAGCGTTACGACGCAGTGCTGGTCGCTATCGGCCGCGTCCCGAACGGTAAAAACCTCGATGCAGGTAAAGCTGGCGTGGAAGTTGACGATCGCGGCTTCATCCGCGTTGACAAACAAATGCGCACCAACGTGCCGCACATCTTTGCTATCGGCGATATCGTCGGTCAGCCGATGCTGGCGCACAAAGGTGTCCATGAAGGCCACGTTGCCGCAGAAGTTATCTCCGGTCTGAAACACTACTTCGATCCGAAAGTGATCCCATCCATCGCCTACACTGAACCAGAAGTGGCATGGGTCGGTCTGACCGAGAAAGAAGCGAAAGAGAAAGGCATCAGCTACGAAACCGCCACCTTCCCGTGGGCTGCTTCCGGCCGTGCTATCGCTTCTGACTGCGCAGATGGTATGACCAAACTGATCTTCGACAAAGAGACCCACCGTGTTATCGGCGGCGCGATTGTCGGCACCAACGGCGGCGAGCTGCTGGGAGAGATCGGCCTGGCTATCGAGATGGGCTGTGACGCTGAAGACATCGCCCTGACCATCCACGCTCACCCGACTCTGCACGAGTCCGTTGGCCTGGCGGCGGAAGTGTTCGAAGGCAGCATCACCGACCTGCCAAACGCCAAAGCGAAGAAAAAGTAACTTTTTCTTTCAGGAAAAAAGCAAAAGCGGCTCCGGGAGCCGCTTTTTTTATGCCTGATGTTTAGAACTATGTCACTGTTCATAAACCGCTACACCTCATACATACTTTGAAAATAGTCACTCAGTAAACTTATAGGTAGTTAATGATATCGATGAGGTGTGAGATGAAACGCTTTTTAACCACAGCGCTGGTCGCTGCAACGTTTTTTACCGGTGTGGCTTGCGCCGCTGACGCCAACATTCCCTGGGCGGACAACAGCGGCGGTACGGAAACGACCCACATTGCGGCGATGGGCCAGGATCTGAATGCCCAGCATCAGCAGATGACGAAGACCAATGAAGGGGTATGGGCGGCGAATTCCGGTAGCATCAGCGCTGACGAAGCGGCATTATCCAGCACAAAACCAGCCTTTGCCGGCGATCCTTCTCTGATGCCTCACCAGGGCTAAGTGAATGAAAACGCCCGGTTGCGTGAGTGCAACCGGGCGTTTTTTTTAAGGTTCTGCCACCTGCCAGCCGGCGTCAGCGTCGGGGGTAAAGCGCGTTATCTCCTGTGCCTTTGCGGCGCTCTCTTCACCGAGATTGGCCTGATAGACCCTATCCTGCTGATCGATCATAAAGCTCATCACGCCGGTTTCACCCCAGGCTATCGGCCAGGCCAGCAAGGCGACGCTCTGGTCATCGCGACCGGCGATAATTCGAAAGCGATAGCCATGGTAGCCGCTACCGGGCACCGTCGGGCTAAAGGCCGGACCGAGCGGGCTTGGCGCTTCGCCCGGCGAAGTTGGCCAGTACAAGCCATCTTTTTTGCCTTCGCTACTGATGATTTTCTGCGCCCAGCGGTGGTTCAGATGATAATAATCCTGCTGGGCATCAACATAGGCATGCATGGCGGCGATCGCCGACAGCTCATTGCGGCCGATGGCGCGGGTGAGGATCTCCTCTTCGCCAGCGGCCATATCAAAGCGCCATCCCTCAGACGTTTTTACGATAGGCACGGGCAGACGCCATGCCTCGCTACCGACATCGAGCCAGGCTTTGCCACCCTGCTGGATGATGACATGTTTCACCTGCCAGTCGCGTTGAAAGCGATCGACGGCGGCAGGGTCGATCCCGTCCGTGGGTAAAAACTGCTGCCAGTTATCGCCGAGTACTTCGCTCAGCGCGGCTTCATTAGGCTGGCTGATCGCTTCGGCCAGCGCAGTTGCGGCCTGTTCCGGCGTGGCAAACTGCTGTTGGGCGAAGGCGGCAAGCGGCGACAGCATTAACGTAAACAGGGCAACGGATAATGAGTTTCTCATTCTGCTCATCCTTAGCGGCGACGCAGTTCATGGTGTTCGGAAAGACGTTCTCTGGCGCCCTCGCGTAACTCGCGGTTTACGCCGGAAAACTGGCGGCTCTGCAGTCCTCGTTCCTGCTGCGCTTGCCAGGAGGGGGCGCGGCTTTCGTTGCCGCTAAGGGCGTTGGCGCGCAGATGGCTGAGCGTCTGCTGACGCTGGGCTGGCGTGGCGGACTGGAACTGCTGCCGGCGCTGCTGCTGCTG
>NZ_JAZARW010000001.1:145458-153447 GCF_036233805.1 Klebsiella sp. EMBS2024
CGCTGCTGCTGCTGCGGCGTGGGGTTTTTCAGCTGCGTTTTTGCCGCCTCGCGACGCTGCTGTTGGGTCGGCGTACTGTCGTAACCGCGGTAATTACTGCGTTGGGTGGCTTGCTTCAGCTGCGCCGAGGCCGCCTGACACTGAGCGTCGCGTGAGGCGTTGTTTGCCGCCAGGTTGCCCGCTGTGGCCGTCGGTACGTTATGCTGCAGCTGGGTCATCGCTGCCTGGCGCTGCGCTTCGCGATCGACTGGCGCATGTTGGGTCGCGCTCAGTCCGCCGGAAACGTTGGTCTGATGGAAGCGCTGAGCTACCGTATTATCGGGATACGGTGTGTGTCCGCGATAGGCAGGATTGTGCTGCCAGTTAACGTGGTTTCCCGGCAGGTTTTCTCCTGTTATGTGATTGAAATTATTTACATTAATATTGATGTTATCGCCATTATGCGAGTAATCGCCGTGGTGGTAGTCGTCATCGTGATGGTGATGGTCATCATCATCCCAGTCGATACTGCTGAACAGCGCCCAGGTGGTGGCCACGCCGAGGCTGTACCCGAAGCCTTTGACGAAGCTATCGGTAAACTGCTCTCCGGGAGGGGGCGGCAGATAGACCGGCGGATAGGCGCTGTTCGGCCAGGTACCATAGACGGTGGAGGGGTTATAGCTGGGAACATAGACCACCTGTGGATTGGTCGGCTCTATTTTAATGACCTGCGTGGGCTCAGGCGCCACTGTGTGGGCGGTTGCGGTTGCTGTCGTGCTGCTGCTGGCTGAAACCGGTGCGGCAGGGGTGACAATCACTTTCTGCTGCGGTGTGGATTTCAGCGTCCCGGTTTGTTGGGCAATGGCGCGCAGGCGCTGCACTGAATCCATCACATCATGCGGCTGGGCCAAAAACGCATTGCCAAGATTTTCCACCCAGGGCGGATTCTCGCCCATCATCGCCAGCAGGGCAGGGAAAGCGACAAGAGATTTGACGCTAGGGTCCCACGGCTGGCTGGCAACCGCCTGCACGGCCGCATCCCCTTTCATCGCGGGGTTATCCTGGGACCACTGGACCGCCTGCAGGACGTTGTCGGGATAAGTGGAGGCCATCAACACCTGCGACAGCAGGCTGTCCGGGTAGAGCGCGATAGGGGCGACCCACTGATCAATTTGCGCCTGGGTGTAAGTGGCGGCCACCGGCTGTGTCGTCGACGCTGCGGGCGCTGGCGCTTGCTGCGCAGGCGGTTCAGCGATCGTCGCTGGGGTTCGGCTTTGCACATAGAGTGTTCCTGCCGCCGCGAGTAAGCCAGCGCTACAGAGCAGGGCGATAATATGGGGTTTGAACGGCAGTGACATGGAAACTCCTGACCCAAAAAGTAACCCATCTCGCTAAAGTATCTGCGAAAACGGCGCGTTTGCTGAGTATAAGTAAGCGGTATGGCTTTTTATTGATTATTGTTGGGATCGGCCCGTGGCGTTGTACGCGGAAAGGAATTTTTGTCGTGGGATTTGAACAGAAAGCCTGCAATATCCTGCCCTTAACGATTCAGCTAAATTTTAATGTTGCTTTTTTGTAAACAGATTAACACCTTTCAAAAATCCTGCTATGCTGCCGACGCGGTATCGGGCATTTACCCTACAAACTGCTGTCTCACAGGAGCGTGAAGAAAATCGCCCAGCCACTAAATCCTTCAAGATGCGTCACGCGGCAAGCTAAGCCAGGACAGAGGCAGATTGATTGAAGACGTGTAGGCCGCATTATGACAATGAGAGCGAGGAGAACCGTCGTGCTAGAAGAATACCGTAAGCACGTAGCTGAGCGTGCCGCCATGGGGATTGTTGCCAAACCCTTAGATGCAACCCAAATGGCCGCGCTGGTAGAACTGCTGAAAAACCCGCCTGCGGGCGAAGAAGAATTCCTGTTAGACCTGCTGATTAACCGTGTACCGCCGGGCGTCGATGAAGCCGCCTATGTTAAAGCTGGATTCCTTGCCGCGATCGCCAAAGGCGAAGCGACCTCCCCCCTGGTTACCCCTGAAAAAGCCGTTGAACTGCTGGGCACCATGCAGGGCGGTTACAATATCCATCCGCTGATCGATGCGCTGGACGACGCGAAACTGGCGCCGATTGCCGCGAAAGCGCTCTCCCACACCCTGCTGATGTTCGATAACTTCTACGACGTGGAAGAGAAAGCCAAAGCGGGTAACGAGCATGCTAAACAGGTTATGCAATCCTGGGCTGACGCCGAGTGGTTCCTGAACCGTCCGCAGCTGGCAGAGAAAATCACTGTTACCGTCTTCAAGGTCACCGGCGAAACGAACACCGATGATCTCTCTCCGGCGCCGGATGCGTGGTCGCGTCCGGATATCCCGCTGCATGCGCTGGCAATGCTCAAAAACCCCCGCGAAGGCATTGAGCCGGATCAGCCGGGCGTGGTTGGCCCAATCAAACAGATCGAAGCCCTGCAGCAGAAAGGCTACCCGCTGGCCTACGTCGGCGACGTGGTCGGGACCGGTTCTTCACGTAAATCCGCCACCAACTCGGTGCTGTGGTTTATGGGCGACGATATCCCGAACGTGCCGAACAAGCGCGGCGGCGGCCTGTGTCTGGGCGGTAAAATCGCGCCAATTTTCTTCAACACCATGGAAGATGCGGGCGCGCTGCCTATCGAAGTTGATGTGTCTAACCTGAACATGGGCGACGTAATCGACGTTTACCCGTTCAAAGGCGAAGTGCGTAACCACGAGACCAACGAACTGCTGGCCAGCTTCGAGCTGAAAACCGATGTGCTGATCGACGAAGTGCGCGCCGGCGGCCGTATTCCGCTGATCATCGGTCGCGGTCTGACCACCAAAGCGCGTGAAGCGCTGGGCCTGCCGCACAGCGATGTCTTCCGTCAGGCGAAAGACGTGGCGGAAAGCACCCGCGGCTTCTCGCTGGCGCAGAAAATGGTTGGCCGCGCCTGCGGCGTTGCCGGTATCCGTCCGGGCGCTTATTGCGAACCGAAAATGACCTCCGTCGGTTCTCAGGACACCACCGGTCCAATGACCCGTGATGAGCTGAAAGACCTGGCGTGCCTGGGCTTCTCTGCAGACCTGGTGATGCAGTCCTTCTGCCACACCGCGGCCTACCCGAAGCCGGTTGACGTTACCACGCACCACACTCTGCCGGACTTCATCATGAACCGCGGCGGTGTTTCTCTGCGTCCGGGCGATGGCGTGATTCACTCCTGGCTGAACCGCATGCTGCTGCCGGATACCGTGGGTACCGGCGGTGACTCCCACACCCGTTTCCCAATCGGCATCTCCTTCCCGGCAGGCTCTGGTCTGGTGGCCTTCGCCGCCGCGACCGGCGTGATGCCGCTGGATATGCCGGAATCGGTGCTGGTGCGTTTCAAAGGTAAAATGCAGCCGGGGATCACCCTGCGTGACCTGGTCCACGCCATCCCGCTGTACGCCATCAAGCAGGGCCTGCTGACCGTGGAGAAGAAAGGTAAGAAAAACATCTTCTCTGGTCGCATCCTCGAGATCGAAGGTCTGCCGGATCTGAAAGTCGAGCAGGCGTTCGAGTTGACCGATGCCTCGGCGGAGCGTTCTGCCGCCGGCTGCACCATCAAGCTGAATAAAGAGCCGATCGTTGAGTATCTGAACTCCAACATCGTTCTGCTGAAGTGGATGATCGCCGAAGGCTACGGCGACCGCCGTACCCTGGAGCGTCGTATCCAGGGCATGGAAAAATGGCTGGCGGATCCGCAGCTGCTGGAAGCCGATGCTGACGCGGAATACGCGGCAGTGATCGACATCGATCTGGCGGATATTAAAGAGCCGATTCTGTGCGCGCCGAACGATCCGGACGATGCCCGCCTGCTGTCTGATGTGCAGGGCGAGAAGATCGACGAAGTGTTCATCGGCTCCTGCATGACCAACATCGGCCACTTCCGTGCCGCCGGTAAGCTGCTGGATAGCCACAAAGGCCAACTGCCGACTCGCCTGTGGGTGGCGCCGCCAACCCGTATGGATGCCGCGCAGCTGACCGAAGAAGGCTACTATAGCGTGTTTGGTAAGAGCGGGGCGCGTATCGAAATCCCTGGCTGTTCCCTGTGTATGGGTAACCAGGCGCGCGTGGCCGACGGCGCGACGGTGGTTTCCACCTCTACCCGTAACTTCCCGAACCGTTTAGGTACCGGCGCTAACGTCTATCTGGCCTCTGCCGAACTGGCAGCGGTGGCTTCGCTGCTCGGCAAACTGCCGACGCCGGAAGAGTACCAGACCTTCGTGGCGCAGGTGGATAAGACGGCGGAAGATACCTACCGTTATCTGAACTTCAACCAGCTGGATCAGTACACTGAAAAAGCTGACGGCGTGATCTTCCAGACCGCGGTGTAAACCATTCGGTCAGCCCGGCTGACCGTTTGGCGATAAACTCTCCAATGCCCGGTGAACATTGCATCACCGGGCATTTTTATTTCCAAACCTCCCGCCCGCTACGCTTTTTTTCTTTCTGTCTGCTGCGATAATTACTGCATGGGTACAGTGCAGCGGTGACGCATTGCCCTTGCAGAGGAAAAGACTATGGATTACGAATTTCTGCGCGATATTACCGGAGTGGTAAAGGTGCGAATGTCGATGGATCACGAGGCGATCGGCCACTGGTTCAACGAGGAGGTGAAAGGCAATCTTGCTCTGCTGGACGAAGTGGAGCAGGCTGCGCGCACCGTGAAGGGCAGCGAGCGTTCCTGGCAGCGTGCCGGGCATGAATATACGCTGTGGTTGGATGGCGAAGAGGTGATGATCCGCGCCAATCAGCTGGAGTTTTCCGGCGACGAAATCGAGGAGGGGATGAGCTACTACGACGAAGAAAGTCTCTCTCTGTGCGGTGTTGAGGATTTCCTGCAGGTGGTCGCCGCCTATCGTGAGTTTATGCAGCAGCGTTAATGACGCCTTTTATGTCGGGTGGCGCAGAACTACAGGCCCGGCAAGCAAAAGCGCCGCCGGGCATTTCATAGATTACACGGCAGGAATATTGCGGCCGTAGTAAATCTCGCGCATCTCTTTCCATAGCAGGTCGGTAATGACCTTGCGCTCTTCGGCAGTCAACTCTTCCGGTCGGGTATGGAACATGTAGTGCTTAAGGTCGAACTCCTTGAGCAACATTTTGGTATGGAAGATATTTTCCTGATAAACGTTGACGTCGACCATGTCATACAACGACTTCATATCGTCGGACATAAAGTTCTGAATCGAATTGATTTCATGATCGATAAAATGCTTCATCCCATTGATATCGCGGGTAAAGCCGCGCACACGGTAGTCAATGGTCACAATGTCCGATTCCAGCTGGTGAATCAGATAGTTCAGCGCTTTAAGCGGGGAAATGACGCCGCACGTTGAAACTTCGATATCGGCGCGGAAGGTGCACAGGCCGCCCTCCGGATGGCTCTCCGGGTAGGTATGCACGCAGATATGGCTCTTATCGAGATGGGCGACCACGGTTTCCGGTAGCGGGCCAGGATGTTCGGTCTGGTCAATCAGCTTGGGATCGACAGGCTCTTCGCTGACCAGAATGGTCACGCTGGCGCCCTGGGGTTCATAATCCTGACGGGCGATATTCAGGATATTGGCGCCAATAATAGAACAGGTTTCTGTCAGGATCTCCGTCAGGCGATTGGCATTATAGAGTTCGTCGATATAGGCGATGTAGCCGTCGCGCTCTTCTGCCGTTTTGGCGTAACAGATATCGTAGATACAAAAACTCAGGCTTTTGGTCAGGTTGTTAAAGCCGTGCAGCTTCAATTTTTTCAATTTAGTTCACCCCCTTATTTCGCGTCACGGTGCGGACAGAGCATCATGCAGATATTGTGGTAAGGCGAAGGCCGCCGTATGGATTGCCGGATTGTAGTAACGGCAGGTCAGGTTGGCTTTGTGAAAGCGCGCCTGAATGATTTCGCTGGAGAGATGGCGCAGCGCCTCATTGTCGCTCGCCCAGGCAAAGGTCATGATCCCGCCGTAATAGGTTGGAATTGCCGCCTGGTAGAAGCTGACGTCGCGAAAATAGTGGCTTAGCTTGCGATGGCTGCCTACCGCTTCATCCTGTTGCAGGAAGCAGACGCCATTCTGGGCAACAAAGATCCCACCCGGGTTCAGGCAGCGTTTGCAGCCTTCATAAAAAGCCGAGGTGAACAGGCTTTCTCCCGGGCCGATAGGGTCGGTACAGTCCGAAATGATCACGTCAAACGTTTGCGTCGTCTGATTAACAAAATTGACGCCATCATCAATCACCAGCGTAAAGCGCGGATCGTCATAGGCGCCGGCGTTATGGTTCGGCAGGTACTGGCGGCAGAATGAAACTACCCCGGCGTCGATTTCCACCATGGTGATGGTTTCGATGCTACGGTGACGAGAGACTTCGCGCAGCATCGCGCCATCGCCGCCGCCAATGATCAACACATGCTTCGCGTTGCCGTGAGCCAGCAGAGGCACATGGGTCATCATTTCGTGATAGATAAACTCGTCGCGTTCGGTGGTTTGTACGACGCCATCCAGCGCCATCACCCGGCCAAAGGCGCGGTTATCAAAGATGATCAGATCCTGATGATCGGTTTTTTCGTGGTACAGCACGTTATCAACGCTAAAATACTGACCAAAATGGTCATGCAGCGTTTCATGCCACAGTGGATTATCGGCCACGATAAGGCTCCTCCTTCGTTAACATCTGTTACACCCGTAAAACGAGTGCAACATCATAGACAACTATAGATGAGGATGCACGGCGGTTATTGCAGCAATGAGGCAGGAATAACAGCCACCGCCCCGGAAGGGCGGTGGAGAGGATGAGGCTATTTTGCCGGCTCGGGTTGGCTATCTACTATCCGCACGGAATAAACCATGGTGGCGCCTGGCGGAATTTTTGGCGGTAATCCTTTACTGCCATAGGCCTTTTCAGGCGGGACGACGAGCGTCACGGAGCCGTGGTTCTGTAGACGCTTCAGCGGTTCGCGAAACACCGGGGGATAGGCATCCAGCTTTTGCGTAAGCGCCTGATCTTTCGCTTCCATATCGTTGATCACCGTCCCGTCCGTCAGCATCTCTTTGATCACCACGGTAACCAGGTCGTTACCGCTTATTTTTCCTTTACCCGGGTAATCGACGCGGCTGTAGACGCCCTCTTTAAAGACCACATCTTTTTTGCGCGCAAACGCCTGCTGATATTTCTTGCCGGCACTGATGTTTTTCTGCTCTATTTTATTCAGGTTCTGAAAAACCTGCTGCGACACATCAAACAGCGCCTTGTTACGTTCCTGCTCTCCGAGACGAAGCTGGCCGCGAAAGGCATCTTCGATGCCCTGCAGCACCAGGCCTGCGTCGACGGTAACTCCCTGAGTGCGACGGGTGGTAAGGACGTTGAGCGCCTCGCTTCCCATCGAGGCGCCGATCGCATAAGCCTGCTGTTCTCCCGATGCGCTGAGTTTGGCAGCGGCGCTCTCGCCGCTGCGCGTTTTGGACTGTACAGAAAGCTGCGTTCTCAGCAGTTCGATTTCATCTTCTTTCATCCGTAGCTGGGCGTTGTCTTTATCCGCCTGCAGGCGATAGGCTGCCACTATGGCCGCCATCTCTGGTGGCTCATTTTTTGGCGCAGCGGCGTCGTTAGCGGGGCCATGCGGCGCTTTATCCGCGGCGGCCAGCCGGGTGGACAGAGATTGTTTATCGGCGTTAAGGGCTTTGACCTGATCGAGGGCAGCCTGCTGCGTCTTTTCCGCAGCGGCGAGGCGAATAGTCAGCGACTGCTTATCGGCGTTAAGGGCTTTAACCTGCTCGAGGACGGCCTGTTTCTCTTTTTCCGCGGCGGCCAGCCGGGTCGCCAGCGGCTGTTTGTCAGCGTTAAGCGCTTTAGCCTGGTCAAGAGCGGCCTGCTGCGCCTTCTCCGCAGCGGCGAGGCGAATAGTCAGCGACTGCTTATCGGCGTTAAGGGCCTTAACCTGCTCGAGGACGGCCTGTTTCTCTTTTTCCGC
>NZ_JAZARW010000001.1:153482-176907 GCF_036233805.1 Klebsiella sp. EMBS2024
CGTTNAGNGCTTTAGCCTGGTCAAGAGCGGCCTGCTGCGCCTTCTCCGCAGCGGCGAGGCGAATAGTCAGCGACTGCTTATCGGCGTTAAGGGCNTTAACCTGCTCGAGGACGGCCTGTTTCTCTTTTTCCGCGGCGGCCAGNCGGGTNGCCAGCGGCTGTTTGTCAGCGTTAAGCGCTTTAGCCTGGTCAAGAGCGGCCTGCTNCGCCTTNTCCGCAGCGGCGAGGCGAATAGTCAGCGACTGCTTATCGGCGTTAAGGGCCTTAACCTGCTCGAGGACGGCCTGTTTCTCTTTTTCCGCGGCGGCCAGTCGGGTAGCCAGCGGCTGTTTGTCAGCGTTAAGCGCTTTGACCTGCTCAAGAGCGGCCTGTTTCTCTTTTTCCGTTGCGGCCAGTTGGGTCATTAGCGCGTGTTTATCTTTATTAAGCGTGGTAAAGCTGGCGCTGAGGCGTTTATTTTCAGCTTCGGGTTGCTGAATCTGCGTCGTTAATTGCTGGATCTGCTGACGCGCCGCGGCCTTGCTTTGCTGTAGATTATTATTCTGCACAACGCCTGCTTTTTTTATTAATGCCTCTTTTTCTGCAGTAGCGGCGCTTAAGGCGACCTGTAATTCATTAATTCTCTTATTCAACGCCGCTTGCTCATTCGCTCCGGCAGTATCCGTTTGCGGCGTAGCGGCAAGCTGTTTTTTTAATTGCTGTATAAGCTTATCTTTTTGTGCAATCGCCGCCTGCTGGCTGGTGATTCTTTTTTGTAATTGTGAGGTGCTGGTACCGGTTTTTTTATTATCTGCGCTCTGGCGGCTTTCTTGTGTTTGTTTTGCGCTTGCGGCATCGTTTTTTTCTTGCGCCTGAGATTGCTGGGTTTGCTGTTGGGCGTAATCAAGAAAGGCCGGCGCGGCGCCGGCGGTGAAGGGGGTTGAAAGCGCCAGCGCAGCGACGAGCATCAGCAGGGGCGCGTTGAGGGTCAGCGTGGCGGCTCTGTTCATGGCTGTTTGCTTTCACCACGCTGTACCAGGCTATCGATCAGCGTTTTCTGGATATCGGCGCACAGTTTGATGGATTTAAACTGATACATGGAGTCAATGCCAAGCCGGGTAGGATCCGCTACTTTCTCGCGCACGCTATTGTATTGTGACGCCGCGCGCACTAAAGCGTTAAAGTCATTGCTGAGTTTAGTGGCTTGCTGTGGGTTAACCTCTTTTAGCGAATCCAACGCCTGGCGACAGGATTCAATGCGCGCTTGTTCGCTGGCCGCCCGCTCCTGCTCTGCCTGCTGCTGTGACGTCAGCGGCGTGGCGATCGGTTTAACCGGCTGGCGGGAAGAGGTATTGCTACAGCCGGCTACTAACAGCGCGGCGAGTGGGATAACACGAAGAGTCAGCGAGATATTCACAATTTCAGTCCATGAAGTAGGTATATTTTTACCGGATTCTAGAAGGGTGCTTTTTATTTTGCAATATATGAATAATGATATTTTATTAGTTTTTTAGTCATTCTTCATTATTATGAGTTTACTTTATTTGGCAAATTGATAGGTTCGCAATTAAATAAGGTTTGTTTATATACAATAATAAATATAAATATTTAAAGGGGGAAATTGAAATGCTAAAGGCGCGGAGCGTTGCCGCCCGCGCAGGGAATTATTTAACGTAAGCCAGCAGGCTGAGCGAATCGCGGGCCAGCGCTTTACATTTTTTCGCCGTCGGAATGTTAATGCCGCTAAGATCGCGATAGCTGTCTTCGCCAAGCGCTTTCATGTTGTAGCTGTCATAGTTGCTCAGGTCCCACTGGTTCTGTTGGGCAAAGAACACCAGCGCGCGACGGATCTGCGTGTTGGGCAGGTTCTGGTAGCCACAGTCGTTTTTCAGAAACACAAAAACCGCGGTTAAATCAGCCATATCTTCCGCTTCGGATTCGCTGAGCGCGTAGCTGTTGGCGGAGAGAGCAAGCAGGCTGCCGAGTACCATTGTTCTGAAAAGCGTCTTCATTTTTTCTACCATTAGATCACCGACGCTTCAAATTAGCATACTTCTTTACACAGCGCCGATCTTTATTCTTACTCTTCTGCTTGACCTTCCCGTTACGGTAGGGTTTAAGCTCAAATATTCGCCCGCAGAATAAAAGGATGTGAATATGCAACGTCGAGACTTCCTCAAACTGACCGCCGCGGTCGGCATGGCCAGCGCATTGCCGTTATGGAGCCGGGCGGTCTTTGCCGCCAGTCGCCCGGCTCTGCCGATACCGTCGCTGTTAGCCGCCGATGCGCGCAACCGCATCGCGCTCAGGATCCAGGCGGGCAAAACGCGGTTTGGCGCCCTGAATGCCACTACCTGGGGCTACAACGGGTCGCTGCTGGGCCCTGCGCTGCAGTTGACGCAGGGGAAAACCGTCACGGTGGATATTACTAACCAGCTGGCGGAAGAGACCACGCTGCACTGGCATGGTCTGGAGGTACCGGGCGAGGTCNACGGGGGGCCACAGGGGGTTATCGCGCCGGGTGCCACCCGCACGGTAAGCTTCACGCCAACGCAGCGGGCGGCGACCTGCTGGTTTCATCCGCATCAGCATGGAAGCACCGGCCGGCAGGTGGCGATGGGCCTGGCCGGCCTGGTGCTGATCGAGGATGAAGAGAGCGGGCGCCTGCTGCTGCCTAAGCAGTGGGGAATCGATGATGTGCCGGTGATCGTCCAGGATAAGAAGTTCACCGCCGCCGGCGAGATCGACTATCAGCTGGATGTGATGAGCGCCGCCGTCGGCTGGTTTGGCGATACGCTACTGACCAATGGGGCCCTCTATCCCGAACATGCCGCGCCGCGCGGCTGGCTGCGCCTGCGCTTGCTGAACGGCTGTAATGCCCGTTCCCTCAATTTTGCCACCAGCGATAAGCGCCCGCTGTACGTAGTGGCCAGCGATGGCGGTCTGTTGGCCGAGCCGGTCAAGGTCGATGAATTGCCGGTCTTGATGGGGGAACGCTTTGAGGTGCTGGTGGACACCAGCGACGGTAAACCTTTCGATCTGGTGACCCTGCCGGTGAGCCAGATGGGCATGGCGATTGCGCCTTTTGATAAACCACAGCCGGTACTGCGCGTCCAGCCGCTGGTCATTCCCGCCTCCGGCAAGCTGCTGGATACTCTGGCCGCTCTCCCGGCGTTACCGTCCCTGACGGGGCTGACGCAGCGTCAGCTCCAGCTGTCGATGGATCCGATGCTCGACCGGATGGGCATGCAGGCGCTGATGGAGAAGTATGGCGACCAGGCGATGGCCGGAATGGATCACGGCATGATGGGGCATGGCGACATGAGCGACATGGGGAATATGCATCACGGCGACATGAGCATGAACCACGGATCCGGCATGGTGCATGGCATGTCGTCAGGCAAGGGCTTTGATTTCCATAACGCCAACCGCATCAACGGCAAAGCCTTCGACATGAATGAGCCAATGTTTGCCGCCGCCAGAGGCCAGTATGAGCGCTGGGTGATTTCAGGTAAAGGCGACATGATGTTGCATCCGTTCCATATCCACGGCACCCAGTTCCGTATCCTCAGCGAAAACGGCAAGCCGCCAGCGGCGCATCGTCGCGGCTGGAAAGACACCGTTCGTGTGGAAGGGGACGTGAGTGAAGTATTAGTGAAGTTTGATCATCCGGCGCCGAAGGAGTTTGCCTATATGGCCCACTGCCACCTGCTGGAACATGAAGACACCGGGATGATGTTGGGGTTCACGGTTTAAGTCTCTGCGACCTGCTGCCATCCCCTACGGGAAGAAGGACGGAACACCAAAAAAAACGGCAACTTTCGTTGCCGTTTTGCGTTTTATTTGGCGTCATCCGGGAGCGCATAGGCGACAATATAATCGCCCATTTTGGTACCGAACGAGCCGTGACCGCCGGCAGAGATGACAACATACTGTTTGCCATTCACTTCGTAGGTCATCGGAGTCGCCTGACCGCCGGCTGGCAGACGGGCTTCCCACAGCTTCTCGCCGTTGCTCATATTGTACGCGCGCAGGTAGTTATCTGCAGTCGCGCCGATGAACAGGACGTTACCGGCCGTGGAGATCGGACCGCCCAGCATCGGCATCCCCATGGTAAACGGCAGTTTAACCGGCATCGGGAACGGCAGGCTGTCCTGCGGAGTACCGATACGTTTTTTCCATACCACTTCGTTGGTTTTCAGATCCAGGGCGGAGATATACCCCCAGGCCGGCTGTTTGCACGGCAGGCCGAACGGCGACAGGAACGGGTTCAGCGTTACGCCGTACGGGACGCCGTACTGCGGCTGCACGCCGGACTCGGTACCAGAGCCTTTCGCATCTTTCGGCGGCTCCATCGGATTGCCTGGCCCGCGCGGGATCAGTTTTGAGACGAAAGGCAGCGCCATCGGGTTGGCGATAGCCACCTGACGGTTCGGATCGACGGAGATACCGCCCCATTCAAACATCCCCAGGTTACCCGGGAACACCAGCGTGCCCTGCTCAGACGGCGGGGTGAAGATACCTTCATAGCGCAGCTGGTGGAAGATCACGCGGCACACCAGCTGGTCGAACATAGTGGCGCCCCACATGTCCGCGCCGGTCAGATCTTTCTTCGGACGGAAGCTCAGATCGGAGAAGGGCTGGGTTTTGGTAACGTAATCACCTTTGGCAGCGCCCTGCGGTACTGGTTTTTCCGGCGCCGGGACCACCAGCTCGCCGTTACGACGATCCAGCACGAAGATGTTGCCGGTTTTCGCCGGGGCATAGATGACCGGTACGGTTTTGCCGTTGACCTCAATATCAGCCAGCGTCGGCTGGGAAGGCATGTCCATATCCCACAGATCGTGATGGACGGTCTGATAGCTCCAGGCCAGCTTACCGGTGGTGGCGTTCAGTGCCACAATCGAGCTGGCATAACGCTCTTGCTCCGGCGTACGGTTGCCGCCCCAGATGTCCGGAGTGGTCACGCCCATCGGCAGATAGACCAGATCCAGCTTAGCGTCGTAGGCGGCAGGCGCCCATGAGTTCGGCGAGTTGAGCGTGAAGTGATGTTCATCGCTCGGGATGGCGTTCGGATCTTTCGCACCCGGATCGAAGGCCCACAGCAGTTTACCGGTATTCACATCAAAGCCGCGGATCACGCCTGACGGCTCGCGGGTAGAGAAGTTATCGGTGACCGCGCCGGCAATCACGATGGTTTTATCGGTGATGATCGGCGGTGAAGTGGGTTCATACATGCCCGGCGTGGTGACCGGCATGTTGGTCTGCAGATTGAGAATACCTTTATTAGCAAAGGTTTCGCACAGCTTACCGTTGTCGGCGTTTACCGCGAACAGGCGACCATCGTTCACCGGCAGGATAATGCGGCGCGGACAGTCGGCGACGACGTCGGCAGGGGCGTTATCCGCTTTCGCTTCGTGATAAGAAACACCGCGGCAGGTGACGTGCTGGAACGACGGATCGGCGTTCAGCTGCGGGTCAAAATGCCACTTCTCTTTACCGGTGGCGGCGTCCAGCGCAAACAGGCGCTGGTGAGCGGTACACAGGAAGAGCGTATCGCCGACTTTAATCGGCGTCACTTCGTTAGTGATTTCACCCGGATCGTTCGGCTGTTTCAGGTCGCCGGTGCGGAACACCCAGGCTTCCTTCAGGTTCTTCACATTATCGGCGTTAATCTGCTTCAGCGGGGAGAAGCGCTGGCCTTCCTGGTTACGGCCATAGGCCGGCCAGTCGCCGTCGGCGACGGTGGAAATCGGTGCGGCCGGCGTAGCGTCGGCGCTCAGGGTGCCGTTGACTTCCTGCGGGTCGTTAAAACCAGCCCAGGTCAGCATGCCGCCGCTGATCAGCAGGGCGACGACCAGCGCGCCAACGGCGCCAGCGGAAGGCACCGGCAGACGACGCCAGACAAAGGGCAGGATCAGCCAGATGCCAAAGAAGACGAGGATATCGCTACGCGGCGTCAACGCCCAGAAGTCGAAACCAACTTCCCAGACGCCCCAGATCATGGTCGCCAGCAGCAGCGCGGCGTACAGCCACAGCGCAGCGCGCTTGCCGCGGAACAGCATTACGGTCACGCCCAGCATCACCAGCCCGGCGATAGGGTAGTACCAGGAGCCGCCAAGCACGACCAGCCATGCCCCGCCGATTAATAGATAGAGGCCGCAGAACGCTGCAAATAGCGCAGTCAGCGTCACCAGGAGCCTTGATTGTTGAGACTTTGTTTCAGCCATAAAAAGTTACTCATGTGTTTGTTAAATTTTTTAACTGCAATTAATTATAGGATTTAACAAGTGTGATCGGAATCACAAATATGGCTTTATTAATCCCTGCACCGAAGATTTCTTTTTGCTGGTATACTGGATGGCTTGCCGGTCATCGTCGGGGCGAAAGCAGCGGCTTTGATGATTTATATTTAGAATCAAATGGTTAGTATTATGAAACATACTGTAGAAGTGATGATCCCGGAATCCGAGATCAAAGCGCGTATCGCGGAACTGGGTCGTCAAATCAACGAACATTATCAGAACAGCGGCAGCGAAATGGTGCTGGTGGGGCTGCTGCGCGGCTCGTTTATGTTCATGGCCGACCTGTGCCGTGAAGTGCAGGTGCCGCATGAAGTCGATTTTATGACCGCCTCCAGCTACGGCAGCGGCATGTCCACCACTCGTGATGTGAAAATCCTTAAAGATCTGGATGAAGACATCCGTGGTAAAGACGTTCTGATCGTGGAAGACATCATCGACTCCGGCAATACCCTGTCTAAAGTTCGCGAAATCCTCAGCCTGCGCGAGCCGAAATCGCTGGCCATTTGTACGCTACTTGATAAACCCAGCCGCCGCGAAGTGAACGTCCCGGTTGAATACGTCGGTTTCGCGATTCCGGATGAGTTCGTGGTGGGCTACGGTATCGACTATGCTCAGCGCTACCGCCATCTGCCGTATATCGGCAAAGTCACCCTGCTGGACGAGTAAGGGGATATCCCACTCTGGACAGCGCACGCCGCGCTCTCCAGGGTGGCGAAGTCTGAAGGCTATCTGTGGTTGATGTGCTTGATCTTGAGGTTGGAGATCCCGTGGCGATAGCGCTGTTCGAGGGTTTCCCTGCTCACAGCGGTGACATCCAGATCGCGCAGCAGTCCGTCGTGAATCCCGTAAGCCCAGCCGTGGATGGTCACCTTCTGTCCGCGCTTCCACGCGGATTGCATAATCGTCGAATGTCCCAGATTGTACACCTGTTCCATCACGTTCAGTTCACAAAGGGTATCCAGACGGCGCTCCTCTGGCATTTCACCGAGCAGCGAGCTGTGCTTAAACCAGATATCGCGGATATGCAGCAGCCAGTTGTCGATAAGCCCCAGCTCCGGGTTCTCCACCGCCGCCTGCACGCCGCCGCAGCCGTAGTGGCCGCAGATAATAATGTGCTCGACTTCCAGGACATCGACGGCATACTGCACCACCGACAGACAATTGAGATCGGTGTGGATCACCAGGTTCGCTACGTTACGATGCACGAACAGTTCGCCAGGCTCCAGGCCGGTGAGTCGCTCAGCGGGAACGCGGCTGTCCGAACAGCCAATCCACAGGAAGCGCGGTTTCTGCGTCTGCGACAGTTTCTCAAAAAAGCCGGGGTCCTCTTCCACCAGCATTTTTGACCATAGTGCATTGTTGCTGATGAGTGTATCTATATCATTCATGGACGTTATCGGCCTGTAACCAAGTAAGTGCGTTGCGCTAATATAGGGTAAGCTCACCTTTTTTAAAACCATCTTAACCCGTGATACTTCAGGCTGCAGATGCGTTGGCGGCGTCAGCGCCGGTCCAGCGCAAACGTGAGTCAGGCGGGTTAATGACGTGTCACGACACGAGAAGAGATATTTAATGACCATTGCTCTGGAATTAAAACAGCTCAAAAAAACCTATCCCGGCGGGGTTCAGGCGCTGCGGGGGATCGACCTGCAGGTCGAAGCGGGGGATTTTTATGCCCTGCTGGGCCCGAACGGGGCCGGAAAATCCACGACCATCGGCATCATCAGCTCGCTGGTGAACAAAACCTCTGGTCAGGTCAATGTCTTTGGCTACGATCTGGAGAAAGACGTCGTCAATGCCAAGCGCCAGCTTGGCCTGGTGCCGCAGGAGTTTAACTTCAACCCGTTCGAAACCGTGCAGCAGATCGTCGTTAACCAGGCGGGCTACTACGGCGTTGAGCGTAAAGAAGCCCTTTCCCGCAGTGAAAAGTATTTAAAACAGCTCGACCTGTGGGAAAAACGCAACGAACGCGCGAGGATGCTCTCCGGCGGGATGAAGCGCCGTCTGATGATCGCCCGCGCGTTGATGCATGAGCCGAAGCTGCTGATCCTCGACGAACCGACCGCCGGCGTCGATATTGAACTGCGTCGCTCGATGTGGGGCTTTCTCAAGGATCTCAACGATCGCGGAACCACCATTATCCTGACCACCCACTATCTCGAAGAGGCCGAAATGCTATGTCGCAACATCGGCATCATCCAGCACGGCGAGCTGGTGGAAAACACCTCGATGAAAGCGCTGCTGTCGAAGCTGAAGTCAGAGACCTTTATTCTTGACCTCGCGCCAAAAAGCCCGGTGCCGAAGCTCGAAGGCTACCAGTACCAGCTGGTCGATACCTCGACGCTGGAAGTGGAGGTTCTGCGTGAGCAGGGAATTAACAGCGTCTTCGCGCAGCTGAGCGCCCAGGGGGTGCAGGTACTGAGTATGCGTAACAAAGCCAACCGTCTGGAAGAGCTGTTTGTCACGCTGGTGCATGAGCGAAAAGGAGAATCAGCATGATGCAGCTTTATTGGGTCGCGCTGAAAAGCATCTGGACCAAAGAGATCCACCGTTTTATGCGCATCTGGGTACAGACGCTGGTGCCGCCGGTGATCACCATGACCCTGTATTTCGTGATCTTTGGCAACCTGATCGGCTCGCGCATTGGTGAGATGCATGGTTTTACCTATATGCAGTTTATCGTCCCAGGCCTGATCATGATGGCGGTGATCACTAATGCTTACGCCAACGTCGCCTCATCCTTCTTCAGCGCCAAGTTTCAGCGCAATATTGAAGAGCTGCTGGTGGCGCCAGTGCCGACGCATGTGATCATCGCTGGCTACGTGGGCGGCGGGGTAGCGCGAGGACTGTGCGTAGGTATCCTGGTGACCGCGGTGTCGCTATTCTTTGTGCCGTTCCAGGTTCACTCCTGGCTGTTTGTCGCCCTGACGCTGCTCCTCACCGCGGTGCTGTTCTCGCTGGCCGGGCTGCTGAACGCGGTGTTTGCCAAGACCTTCGATGACATTAGCCTGATCCCGACCTTTGTGCTGACGCCGCTGACCTATCTCGGCGGGGTGTTCTACTCGCTGACCCTGCTGCCGCCGTTCTGGCAGGGGCTGTCGCATCTGAACCCCATCGTCTACATGATCAGCGGTTTTCGCTTCGGCTTCCTCGGTATCAACGACGTCCCGCTGGCGACCACCTTCGCCGTGCTGGTGGTGTTCATTGTCGCCTTCTATCTGCTGTGCTGGTCGTTAATTCAGCGCGGTCGCGGCCTGCGTAGCTGATACTCATCATGGTTAGCGCTTCCTGAAGTAAATATGCGAAGCGCTAACCGCTTATCTTTGACTCCCATCACCGATACGTCATCTTCACCTTGCTACATTATTCGCTGGCTAAGGAGGGAAGCATGCTCGGATGGGTCATTACCTGTCACGATGAGCTGGCGCAGGAGATGCTGGATCGTCTTGAACAAAAGTTTGGTCCGCTGGCCCAGTGCCGGGCGGTCAATTACTGGCGCAATCTCAGCAGCAATATGTTGAGCCGGATGATGTGCGATGCGCTGCATGCCACCGACTCCGGGGACGGGGTCATTTTTCTCACTGACAAAACCGGTGCGGCGCCTTATCGGGCCGCGGCGCTGATGAGTCACAAACATACCCACTGCGAAGTGATCTCCGGCGTCAGCTATCCACTCCTTGAGCGAATGTATCTCCTGCGAGGCACGTTAAGCAGCGTGGCGTTTCGCCAGGCGATCGTCAGCGCGGGCGGGCCGATGGTGAGCAGCCTGTGGCATCAGCAGCAGAAGAACCCCCCGTTCCGGTTGCGCCATGATGCCTGGGGAAATTAAGCAGCGGGACAGATACCGCTTTTGTTACAATAACCGCCGTTGATGGTATAACGGTTTGATGCGTATGCTTGCCCGATTTTTGACCCTGCTTCTTTTCCTGACCTCACTCAGCGCCTCCGCCAGCCTGCTTAGCCAGCAGGGCAAGGCTGTGCGCTATATGCAAACCACCGAAAACGCGGTCATCTGGGCGCAGGTGGGAAACCATGTGGTCAGCGTCGGCAATGTTCGTGCCGGGCAGATCCTCGCAGTCGTCCCGACGGCGGCTGACTACTATGAGTTTCGTTTCGGCTTTGGCACCGGGTTTATTGATAAAGGGCATCTCGAGCCGGTGCAGGGCAAGCAGCGGGTGGAGGACCGTCTGGGGGATCTTAATAAACCGCTGAGTAACCAAAATTTACTCACCTGGAAAGATACACCGCTCTATGACGCTCCCTCGGTAAGCAGCGCGCCGTTCGGCACGCTGGCCAACAATCTGCGCTATCCGATCCTCAGCAAGCTGAAGGACCGGCTCAATCAGACCTGGTTTCAGATCCGCATTGGCGACCGGCTGGCGTGGGTCAGTAGTCTGGACGCGCAGGAGGATCACGGTATTCCCGTGCTGACCTATCACCATATTCTGCGCGATGAAGAGAACACCCGTTTTCGTCATACGTCGACCACCACCTCGGTTCGCGCCTTCACGAATCAGATGACCTGGCTGCGCGATCAGGGCTATACCACGCTGACCCTGTATCAGCTGGAAGGCTATGTGCGTAATAAAATCAATCTCCCGGCGCGGGCGGTGGCGATCACTTTCGATGATGGCTTGAAATCGGTGAACCGCTACGCCTATCCGGTGCTGAAACAGTACGGTTTCCATGCCACCGCGTTTATTATCTCCTCGCGTATTAAGCGCCATCCGCAGAAGTGGGATCCGAAATCCCTGCAGTTTATGAGCATTTCCGAGCTACGCCAGATCCAGGACGTCTTTGATATTCAGTCGCATACTCACTTTTTGCATCGGGTTGACGCCGGCCGGCGGCCGATTTTATTCAGTCGCAATTACCATAATATTCTGTTTGATTTCGCCCGCTCGCGCCGGGCGCTGAGCCAGTTTAATCCGCACGTTCTCTACCTTTCCTATCCCTTCGGCGGCTATAACGCTACGGCGGTGCAGGCGGCGAATGACGCCGGGTTTCATATGGCGGTAACGACGGTGCGTGGGAAGGTGAAGCCGGGGGACAATCCGTTTCTGTTAAAGCGGTTATATATCTTACGCACGGATTCGCTGGAGACGATGTCGCGGCTGATCAGTAACCAGCCGCAGGGGTAATACCGACGCTGCGCCTGAGCGCAGCGTCGCGGCCATCAGGCGACCTGTACCGGAATAGCTTTTGCCTGGCGCTTCATTTCGTTGTCGCCTTCGAAGTAGGCGATGTTAGGCTGCCAGCTGCGCGCCTCTTCGTCCGACATGGTAACGAAGCTGGCGATG
The DNA here is from genome assembly GCF_036233805.1 of Klebsiella sp. EMBS2024. Classification (NCBI taxonomy): domain Bacteria; kingdom Pseudomonadati; phylum Pseudomonadota; class Gammaproteobacteria; order Enterobacterales; family Enterobacteriaceae; genus Klebsiella; species Klebsiella sp. EMBS2024. The sequence continues at coordinate 165,066 of NZ_JAZARW010000001.1, forward strand.
ATCAAAATATCGCCGACGCTGGCGCAGTGCGCGGCGGCGCCGTTAACGGAGATGATCCGGGAGCCCCGCTCGGCGGCAATGGCGTAGGTGGAGAAACGGTTGCCGTTGGTGACGTTCCAGAGGTGAATAGTTTCATTCTCCAGAATACCGGCCGCATCCAGGAAGTCCTGGTCAATGGCGCAAGAACCTTCATAGTGCAGGTCCGCCTGCGTGACTTTTACGCGGTGGAGCTTGCCCTGCAGCATATTACGCATCATAACTTCTACCCTTCAACCTTAATGTAGCAGAGCGGACACGGCGCCCGCCCTGAGAAAAGCCCGGGCAGTATTGCCCGATTTTTACCCGCTGTCTACTGAGCGAGCGTGACGATCCGGTTGTCGATCAGGCGGGCCTGCCCCAGCCAGGCGGCCATCAGGATCACCGCGCGCTGGCTGGCATCGGTCAGCTCAAGCAGGGTGTCGGCATCGCGGATCTGAATGTCGTCGGCGCGGAAGCCTTTCTCATTCAGCTCCTGTTCAGCGATAGCGATGATCTCATCGAGCTGCCGATCGCCGGCGGCCAGCTTTTCCGCCACCGCGCTCAGCACTTTATACAGACCAGGCGCGATTTTGCGCTGGTCGGCGGTCAGGTAGCCGTTACGCGAACTCAGCGCCAGGCCATCTTTCGCGCGGACGATCGGCACGCCGATGATCTCAATGTCGTAGCCCATGTCGGCGACCATCTTGCGGATCAGCGCCAACTGCTGGAAGTCTTTCTCGCCGAAGCAGGCGACGTCTGGTTGAACAAGGTTGAACAGCTTACTGACGATGGTCGACACGCCGCGGAAATGGCCCGGGCGGCTGGCGCCTTCGAGCATGGTGGATAATCCCGGAACGTCGACGTAGGTCTGGCCTTCAGTACCCTGGGGGTACACTTCCGCCGGCGTCGGCGCGAAGACAAAGTCGACATGACGTTTGTTCAGCTTTTCGCAATCATCCTGTAAGGTGCGCGGGTAGCGCGCCAGGTCGTCGACGCGGTCAAACTGCATCGGATTGACGAAAATACTGACCACCACCACGTCCGCACTGGCTTTGGCTTCATCAACCAGCTTCATATGACCATCATGCAGGTTGCCCATCGTCGGGACCAACGCGATACGCTTACCTTCCTGACGCAGACGGCGGATATGCTGCCGCAGCAGCAGTACGGATTCAATAATCAGCACAACAAGACTCCTTAATGGAAACTGTGTTCTTCGCCCGGATAGACTCCGGATTCGACTTCGGCAATATACTGCCGCACCGCGGCGCGGATGTCGCCCGCTTCGGCAAGGAAATTCTTGGCAAATTTAGGAATGTGGCCGCCGGTAATGCCGAAAGCGTCATGCATCACGAGGATTTGCCCGTCGGTGACATTGCCCGCGCCGATGCCGATCACTGGAATGGTCAGAGCGTCGGTGATGCGCTTCGCCAGTTCAACCGGCACGCACTCCAGGACCAACAGCTGCGCACCCGCCGCCTCCAGCGCTAACGCGTCTTCAAACAGGGTCTGCGCCGCATCGCCGCGACCCTGCACTTTATACCCACCGAATACGTTCACCGACTGCGGCGTCAGGCCAAGATGGCCGCAAACCGGCACCGCGCGCTCCGCCAGCATCCTCACGGTGTCGGCCAGCCAGGCGCCGCCCTCGAGTTTGACCATATTGGCGCCAGCGCGCATCACGATGGCGGCATTTGCAAAGGTCTGCTCGGGGGTGGCATAGGCCATGAACGGCAGGTCGGCAAGCAGCAGGCTGTTTGGCGCGCCGCGGCGGACGGCGCGGGTGTGATAGGCGATATCTTCCACGGTAACCGGCAGGGTGGAGTCGTGACCCTGCACCGTCATTCCCAGCGAGTCGCCTACCAGCAGCACATTTATGCCTTCATCGGCGAACAGCTTCGCGAAGCTGTGATCGTAGGCGGTAATGGTGGCAAAGCGCTTCTTTTCCTGTTTGCATTTCTGCAGCAGGGCAATGGTGGTCGGTTTCATAACATTTCCTGATGATGAAAGTCATATTAACCGGCATTCTAACAGCAGCATTCAGAGGGGCAATGATTTTGGGCAACCGATTACGACGATCGCCGCAAATGCTAAAAAAGGNGAGGGGATTACCAGCTGGCGGGCTTTTCCGCGCCGAGATTATCCAGCACGGCGCGCAGCGCCGGTCCGTCAGGAAAGTGAAGGTCCGGGGCGATCTCGAACAGCGGCCAGAGCATAAAGCCGCGGTTTTTCATATCGTAGTGCGGAACGGTCAGGCGCTCGCTGTTAATGACAGCATCGCCAAACAGCATGATATCGAGGTCCAGCGTGCGCGGCCCCCAGCGTTCGGCTTTGCGCACTCGCCCCTGCTGCAGTTCGATGCGCTGAGTATGATCGAGCAGCGTCTCGGGGGGCAGGGCGGTTTCCAGCGCAACGGCGGCGTTGAGATAGTCCGGCTGATCCTGCGGGCCCAGCGGCGGCGTGCGGTAGAACGAAGAGACGGCGACCACGCGGCTGTGCGGAATTTCGCCCAGGGCGCGGATAGCCGCCTGCGCCTGCTCCAGTGGAGAAGCAAGGTTGCTGCCAAGAGCGATATAGACCAGAGTCATGCGCTACCCTGGCGCGGCGCGCGCTTGCGCGGACGACGGTGACGACGGCGCGGCGCCGGATCGTCCCCGAGGTCGTTGAGCATATCTTTTTGCGCCGGCGGCGCGGCGACCTGGAATTCGCCCCACCATTTGGTCAGGCGCTGCAGTTCGTGGTTGTTCTCGGCGCCGGCGCGTAGCTCCAGCAGGTCATAGGCGGCGCGGAATTTCGGATGCTCCATCAGCTTCCAGGCGCGTTTGCCCTGACGACGGGACATGCGCAGCTGCAGCTGCCAGATATCACGAATAAGGGTGGTGATGCGCTTAGGGATCGCCAGCGTACGGCAGGCTTCGTCCAGCACATCGTTCATCGCCAGGGCGAAGGCGTCGTAGTACGCCAGGCCGCTCTCCTGAGCGATTTTTTGCGCCGTCTCCAGCAGCGGATACCAGAACATCACCGCGAAGAGGAAGGCCGGATTGACGCGCATATCGTTATGAATGCGGGTATCGGTATTCTTCAGCACCTGGCTGATGATCCGCTCCATCGGGCTGTCGCCGCGCTCGGTAAAGTAGCGGGTGATGGTCGGGAACAGCGGCTGGAACAGGCTGTATTCCCGCAGCAGCATGTAGGTCTGGTAGCCATACCCGGCCTGCAGCAGCTTGAGCACTTCTTCGAACAGACGCGCTGGCGGCACATCGTGGAGCAGGGCGGCCAGGCGCGGCAGCGGTTCAGCCGTTTCCGGGCTGATGGTCATATTGAGCTTGGCGGCAAAGCGCACCGCGCGCAGCATGCGCACTGGATCCTCGCGATAGCGGGTTTCCGGGTTGCCGATCAGACGGATCACGCCGTCCTGGAGATCCTTCATGCCGCCGACGTAGTCGCGAACGGTAAAGTCCGCCACGCTGTAATAGAGGCTGTTGATAGTGAAGTCGCGACGCTGGGCATCCTCCTCGATCGAGCCGAAGATGTTGTCGCGCAGCAGCATGCCGTTCTGGCCCCGCTGGGAGGTGACGCGATCGGTGGTATGCCCTTCGTGATGGCCACGGAAGGTGGCGACCTCAATGATTTCCGGCCCGAACATCACATGCGCCAGGCGGAAACGTCGCCCAACCAGACGGCAGTTGCGGAACAGCTTGCGTACCTGATCCGGCGTGGCGTTGGTGGTAACGTCAAAATCTTTTGGCTTTTTGCCAAGCAGCAGGTCGCGGACGCCGCCGCCGACCAGCCAGGATTCGTAGCCCGCCTTGTTGAGGCGGTACATGACCTTGAGGGCGTTTTCACTGATATCTTTGCGGGAAATAGCATGCTGCTCACGCGGGATCACCGTCATAGGCGTTGGTTCGACGGCGGCTTCTGCCTCGCGCTCCTCACGGCTTAGCACCTTACGGCAAAAATTAGCGACTCGGGTAAAAATGGTGCACCTCGTAGTGTCAGACGGACTTCAGATCAACTGTACAGTGTAAAAATAGCGGCTAATCATAGCTCAGCGGGAGCCATTTGAGAATGCTCGATTTTCGCCGGCTGCCAGTTGGCGACGGCCTGGACGAGTAAATCATCGATGCTCAGGGCCTGCCACTCCTCGGGGATCGCCTGATTCAGAAAGCGGAGCGCCCGGACGATTTCGGGGCGCGGATCGCCTTCCGGCAGCGCCGGCGCGTGGTTTTGTTTAGAGAGTTTATTGCCGTCGCCATTGAGAGCCAGCGGCAGATGGAGGTAATCCGGCGCCTGCCAGCCAAAATGCTGATACAGCGAAATCTGCCGCACCGTCGGCTCAATCAGGTCTGCGCCGCGGACAATCTCGGTGATCCCCTGAAAGTGGTCGTCGACCACCACCGCCAGGTTGTAGGCGAACAGCCCGTCGCGACGGTGGATAATAAAATCCTCACGCGCCAGCGGCTCATTGGCGATGAGCGTGCCGCGCAGACGGTCGCTAAACTGCAGCACCGGACGGGTTTGGCGCAGGCGCAGCGCGGCGTTTTCCGCCCCCAGCCCGAGATCGCGGCAGTGGCCGTCGTAGATCCCGCCCACGGCGTGGATCCGCGCGCGGGTGCAAGTGCAGTAATAGCTCAGCCCTTGCTCGCCCAGCCACGTCAGCGCCTCGCGGTAGGCTTCGTGCCGTTGCGACTGCCACAGCACGTCGCCATCCNAGTGCAGACCGTAGTGGTCAAGCTGGCGCAGGATGGTATCGGCGGCACCGGGGACTTCGCGCGGCGGGTCGATATCTTCAATACGAACACGCCAGATGCCCTGGTTCGCGCGGGCTTGCAGGTAGCTGCCGAGCGCGGCGATCAGAGAGCCGAAGTGGAGTTCGCCGGAGGGGGAGGGGGCGAAGCGCCCTATATAGCGTGAGTCAGTCATGGTACGGACAACAGAACCAGGCGGGAGAGACTCCCGCCAGAGAGTGAGGCAGCAGGGGATTAGCCCGCCATCTGTTTTTCGCGAATTTCCGCCAGGGTTTTGCAGTCAATGCACAGATCCGCTGTCGGACGCGCTTCCAGACGGCGAATGCCGATCTCCACGCCGCAGGATTCGCAGTAGCCGAAGTCTTCGTCTTCAACTTTTTTCAGCGTTTTCTCGATCTTTTTGATCAGTTTACGTTCGCGGTCGCGGTTACGCAGTTCCAGGCTGAACTCTTCTTCCTGGGCGGCACGGTCTACCGGGTCCGGGAAGTTAGCTGCTTCATCCTGCATGTGCGATACGGTGCGATCCACTTCATCCCTGAGTTGATTACGCCATGCTTCAAGAATACGCTTGAAGTGCGCCAGCTGGGCTTCGTTCATATACTCTTCGCCCGGTTTCTCTTGGTACGGCTCCACCCCAGCGATGGCGAGAATACTCAGGGACGATGTTTTACGGTTTTGCCCTTCTTGCATGTTGCTTCTCCTTAACACGCACTATCGATCCCCATGTGGGGGAAAATCAGGCCGCTATAAATAGCAGATGCTTTTCCGGATAGCAATTATCTAAACGTTACACTTGACAACCCTGTGAAGAAAAGCGTATTCGCGCTTGCGACCCGAACACTATTTAGCCACTTATTTACCGGGGTTTAACACCACGGCGATCGGCTTATTCAGAGTCATCCTCGTCGTAGAAAGTTCCGCTTTCCAGGCGAGAATTTCCACCCCCTTGTCCTGGGCTTCTGTTAACAGCTGTGCGTATCTGGCATCAATATGATGCGCGGGAGAAAAACGGTCAATTGCCGAATGCAGGACGGCAAATAAAATCACCGCGCGGTCGCCATTTGCCGCGACGGCCATCAGTTCCCGCAGATGCTTCTGACCGCGCGTGGTCACCGCATCGGGAAAATAACCGTATTCTTTCTCCGCCAACGTAACCGATTTCACTTCAATATAGCAGTTTTGTCGGTCATCTGCCTGTAACATAATATCGATACGGCTATTCTCTTCGCCATATTTCACTTCGCTTTTCAGCTGGTTATAGCCTGAAAGTTCAGGAATTATTCCGGCGGAAATCGCCTCTTTCGCCAAAGAATTCGCGCGCAGCGTATTGACGCAAATAACTGCGCCCTGCTGGGTTTCAGTTAATTCCCAGGTGTGGGCATATTTGCGCTTCGCATTGTCCGAGGTGGAATACCAGACGGTGTCGCCCGGGGCGGCGCAGCCGGTCATCGCCCCGGTATTCGGGCAGTGGAGCGTCAGCTCGCGGCCATCGGGGGTGACCACGTCAGCAAGAAATCGTTTGTAACGTTTAAGCAAAATGGCGGGCTGCAACGGCGGATCAAACTGCATCAACTTTCCTTATCAAACGGATAACGTTCCAGCGCCGTGTAGCGCGTGCGCCCCCGGCTAAAGCTGGACTCATAGAGCACGAACTCGTTCACCGGAAATGTCCAGCGAAAGCCGGGGGCCGGGATCGGCACCGCCCGGCGAGCATCGCGCCACAGGGTAATATGCGGGTGAAACGGCTGCGGGCTCTGATAGCAGCCGCTGCGCGCCGCCTGAGCGCGCAACATGCTGGCGAGCTGCAGCAGGCCGCGCGGCGGCTGGCGGGTTCCGAGCCATACCACTCGCGAACGTAGCCACTGTCCGGCATCGTCCAGCGTCAGGGTAAAGCCCGGCTGGCGCAGCCGGCCAGCGAGAGCGGCCAGCGCCCGCTGTTTTTCCGCGCTCACCTCGCCGAGAAACGCCAGCGTCAGATGAAGATTATCCGCCGCGACGGGCCTGCCGGCATCTTCGGGGAAGTGCGTTGCCCGCCACTGGACAATTTGCTTCTGGACGGCAGACGGCAGTTCAAGCGCAAAAAACAGCCTTTTCGGCTCAGACATGATAGAGACTCGGTAATGAATTAGGGGGATGCTACAATGCGAACCCCTGAATGTTAACCCCCGGAGCCTTTTGTGTCCTCATTGCCGGTTGCCGCTGTCCTTCCAGAACTGTTATCCGCCCTGCAGCATGCGCCGCAGGTTTTGCTCAACGCGCCGACCGGCGCCGGGAAGTCGACCTGGCTGCCGCTGCAGATCCTCGCCGAGGGCAACATCGCGGGACGCATTATCCTGCTCGAGCCGAGGCGCCTGGCGGCGCGTAATGTCGCGCAGCGGCTGGCTGAACTGCTTGGCGAAAAGCCGGGGGAGACCGTGGGTTTCCGCATGCGCGCCGAAACCTGCGTCGGACCGCAGACCCGCCTGGAGGTGGTTACGGAGGGGATCCTGACGCGCATGATCCAGCGCGATCCGGAGCTGACGGGCGTGGGGCTGGTGATCCTCGATGAGTTTCACGAGCGCAGCCTGCAGGCGGATCTGGCCCTGGCCCTGCTGCTGGACGTCCAGCAGGGGTTACGTGACGATCTCAAGCTGCTGATCATGTCGGCGACCCTCGATAACGATCGCCTGCAGCGTCTGCTGCCGGAGGCGCCGGTGGTGGTCTCGGAGGGGCGCGCTTATCCGGTGGAGCGTCGCTTTAGCCCGCTCTCCGCGCACCAGCGTTTTGATGAGGCGGTGGCGGTAGCGGCGGCGGAGCTCCTGCGGCATGAACAGGGATCGATGCTGCTGTTTCTGCCGGGCGTCGGCGAGATCCAGCGCGTTCAGGAACAGCTGACGGAGCGCGTGGCGGAGGATGTCATTCTCTGCCCGCTGTATGGCGCGTTGCCCTTAAGCGAACAGCGCAAAGCGATCCTCCCGGCGCCGGCCGGGAAGCGCAAAGTGGTGCTGGCCACCAATATTGCCGAGACCAGTTTGACCATCGAGGGGATCCGCCTGGTGGTCGACAGCGCCCAGGAGCGGGTCGCCCGCTTTGACCCGCGTACCGGCCTGACCCGGCTGGTGACGCAGCGCATCAGCCAGGCATCGATGACGCAGCGTGCCGGACGCGCCGGTCGTCTCTCCCCGGGGATCTGCCTGCATTTGCTCGGCAAAGAACAGGCGGAACGGGCGGCGGCGCAGAGCGAGCCGGAGATCCTGCACAGCGATCTGTCGGCGCTGTTGCTGGAGCTGCTGCAGTGGGGCTGCCACGATCCGGCCGCGCTGGCCTGGCTGGATCAGCCGCCCGCGGTCAATCTGGCCGCCGCGCGTCGCCTGCTGGAGGCGCTGTCGGCGCTGGACGGCGAGCGGCTGTCGGCGTTTGGCCGCAAAATGGCAGCGCTTGGCAACGAGCCGCGGCTTGCGGCGATGCTGGCCGCCGCGCAGACCGATGACGAGGCGGCGACAGCGGCAAAGCTGGCGGCGATCCTCGAGGAGTCGCCGCGCGGCGGACTGGTGGATTTGGGGGCCGTCTTTTCCCGTCAGCAGGCCAACTGGCAGCAGCGAGCGCAGCAGCTGATGAAGCGCCTGGCCCGCCGCGGCGGCCAGCCCGATGTCGGGCTAATGGCGGGGCTGCTGGCGTCGGCCTTCGCCGATCGCATCGCCCGCCGCCGCGGTCAGGAGGGGCGCTACCAGCTGGCGAACGGCATGGGCGCGATGCTGGACGCCGACGACGCGCTGGGCCGTCATGAATGGCTTATCGCTCCGCTGCTGCTGCAGGGTAGCGCTTCGCCGGATGCCCGCATGCTGTTGGCTCTGCCAGTGGAAATCGGCGAGCTGATCGCCGCCCGCCCTGAACTGGCGAAAAGTTCCGACACGGTGGAGTGGGATGAAGCGCAGGGGACGCTGAAAGCCTGGCGGCGGACGGTGATCGGCCAGTTGGTGATCAAGACCCAGCCGCTGGCGAAGCCCTCTGAGGCAGAGCTGCATCAGGCGATGCTCAACGGTATTCGTGAGAAAGGCCTCGGGGTGCTCAACTGGCCGCCAGAGGCTGAGCAGCTGCGCCTGCGGCTGCACTGTGCGGCGCAGTGGCTGCCGGAAGAGGCATGGCCCGCAGTGGATGACGCTTCGCTGCTGGCCTCGCTGGAGGCATGGCTGCTGCCGCAGATGAACGGCGTTCATTCCCTGCGGGCGCTGAAGGCGCTGGATCTGCGTCAGGCGCTACAGGACTGGCTGCCATGGCCGCTGCGCCAGAAGCTGGATCGCGAGCTGCCGACGCACTATACCGTGCCGACCGGCAGCCGCCTGGCGATCCGATACCATGCGGAGAACCCGCCAGCGCTGGCGGTGCGTATGCAGGAGATGTTCGGCGAGGCCACGACGCCGGTGATCGCCGAGGGGCGGGTGCCGCTGGTGCTGGAGCTGCTGTCGCCTGCCCAGCGTCCGCTGCAGATCACCCGCGATCTGAGCGCCTTCTGGCAAGGGAGCTACCGCGAGGTGCAGAAAGAGATGAAGGGACGCTATCCGAAGCACGTCTGGCCGGACGATCCGGCCAACGCCGCCCCGACCCGCCGCAGCAAAAAATACTCGTAGCCGCCGCTGCCGGGCGGCATCCTGCCCGGCCAGTCGGTTCGCAAACGCTAGACCATCTGCTGCCAGAGAAAAATACCCCCGCCGGCCAGCGCCAGCCAGGGGCCGAAGGCCAGCGGCTGCTGCAGCGACTGCCGGGTCCACAGGCGTTGCAGTAGGGTCCACACCAGCCCGCTGGCCGAAGCGAGCAACAGCACCTGCGGCAGAACCTGCCAGCCGCACCAGGCGCCCAGCGCCGCCAGCAGCTTAAAATCGCCATAGCCCAGCGCCTCTTTCCCGGTCAGCAGGCGGAACAGCCAGTAGACCGACCACAGCGCCAGATAACCGGCCATCGCCCCGGCGACCGCATCCGGCAGGGCAATGTACACCTCGTTAAGATTGAACAGCAGCCCGGCCCACAGCAGGGGCAGAGTCAGGCGATCGGGCAGCAGCTGGGTCCGGGCGTCAATCCGCGCCAGTATCAGCAGGAACGAGAGCAGCACCAGGCCGCCCGCCAGCGGCAGGCCCGGCGCCAGCAAAGCTCCGGCGAGGATAAACAGCAGGCCGGTGGCCAGCTCGGTCAGCGGATAGCTCCACGCGATGGGCGCCTGACAGCAGCGGGCGCGACGGCCCAGCCAGAGGAAACTGAGCAGCGGGATATTGTCCCGCCAGGCGATCGGCTGGCGGCACTGCGGGCAGGAAGATCCCGGGGTGCTGAGGGTTATCCGCTCGTCGTCCGCGGTCTGGGTCAACATGCGCGGCAGACGATAGATCACCACATTGTAAAAGCTGCCCAGCGCCAGGCCGAACAGCAGCAGAAAGCCATACCAGACAAAGGGAAAGTGCAGCGATAACGCGGCTAGTGTCGTCATTTTTGCTCCTGTGGTAACCATTTTCCCTGCAGCTGCCACGGCGTCGGGCCCGGGGCGTTATTCGCTGTCGGGCGCGTGACCAGCAGCGCCAGCAGCGGCGGCATTCCCTGCCGGGGCTGTAGCGTGCCGCGAAACAGATAGCGGCCATCGGGCGACAGAGTCCCCTGGCCGCTGAGGCTCAGCTGATGAGAGTCCTGACGGAGAGTCAGCGCCACGGCGCCGTCCACCGTACAGCGGAAGGTGCCATTAACCTGGGCCAGCTCCAGGCTGCCGACCGGGGAGTGCAGTCGGGCCTGCCGCCACTGCGCGCCTCCGGCGATGATATGCCGGCAGCGTCCGTCGCTGAACCGCCCTTCGGTCAGGCTGAAGGTGACCTCCCCCGCGGCCTTGANGGGCATAGTCGACATCAACCAGCGGCTGAGCAGGCTGGCGGGGGCGGTGAGCCGCCCCTCCTGTAGGCGCAGATCGCGAAGGCCCCACAGCCGGGCCTGACCCATCACGCCGCGGGGATCGCTGAGAGAGACCTGCCAGCCCGCCAGGGTCAGCGACCACGCCAGTCGTTCAAGCCGTTCCCCATGCCAGTAGACCGGTTGCGCCGCGCCGAGCCAGACGCTGCCNCTAAACTGCCCCACCTGTACGCCGGGCGGCAGCATGGGGGCCAGCAGGCGCGCCGGAGCCGTGGCGGTGAGCCACAACAGATAGAGGACCAGCAGCAGTCCGCCCGCGATCCAGTTAGCCTTCATCGTCGCGCTCCAGCAGCAGATGGTTGACCGTGACCCAGCCGGGCCGCGATGGCTGCCCGGTCACGGACAGCGAAATCGCGTTGACGCCGCGCATCGCCGGAGCGTCCAGCCAGTCGATCAGCGCCTGGACAGCGCAGGGCTGAAGGGTGATCTGCAGACGTTTTCCCTGCGGCTGCAGGCGGACGACCGTCAGTCCGTGGCTCGCCGCCTCGCGCATCACCAGCGCGGTGAGCTCCTCTTTTGCCGCCGGCGCGGGCTGCTGGCTGAGCTGCTGCAGGCGCGGAGCCTGCTCCGTCATCCAGCGCAGGCTGGCCTGCTCTTTCACCAGGGTTTGCCGCCACTGCGCCTCGCGGGCTCGCCAGGGCTGCCACAGCCCATACCAGAAGGCGCATGCCGCCAGCAGCCCTGTCAGACCAAGCAACAGGCGCTGCTCCGACGGCGTGCGCTGCCGCCACCAGATAAGCAGATTAGCCATCGTTTTCCTCCAGCGTCAGTTGTCCTTCAATGCCATCCGGTTTCGTGGTCATGTCGCCTGGCCGGACGCGAAACCGCGGCTGCGCCCGCTGGGTGAACTGCTCCAGCGCCCGGGAAGAGACCGCGGCGATATCCAGCTGCAGACGATTGCCCGCGGCATCCCAGCTCAGCGCCCGCAGGCGGATCCCCGGCGTTTCGCTGAGGATGTTCTGCAAGGCGCTGAGGCGGTCGACGAGGGGGGCATGCTGCGCCTGACGGGCGAGGGTTTGCAGATGCTGCTGCATCTGCAGTCGCGGGTTAATCACCTTTTTCTCCGTAGGAAACCAGCGATGATAGTAGGCCCGGCTGGCCTGCTGGGCCGCCTCGGCCTGGCGCGCCAGATCGGGATGATCCAGAACGCTANT
>NZ_JAZARW010000001.1:177052-193991 GCF_036233805.1 Klebsiella sp. EMBS2024
GTCTGCGCAGGCTGCGCGCGCCACGCTCCCGGCGCCGCGGGCGGCGGCGAATAGCTGTCGATGACGTGCTCTTCCGCCTCGCTCTGCAGCAGCTCCGTCAGCCAGACGTTTTCCGCCGCCATGCCGCCCCACGGCTGGTGGCGGATCAGCCACTGCTCGTCCACCTGCACCGCGCTCCACGCCGGCGGTTGCCAGGGCAGGGCCAGCACGTCGGGCGTCAACGCCAGGGGCCGTAAGGAGAGCGATTCGCAGCGCGCCAGCCAGTCGCGCATTTTTTGCCGCTGTACGGCGACGATCTCGCACTGGGCCTGCTGGCGGTGGAGCAGGGCAAAATGGGTGGCTTCCACATCGTCTGCCAGCTGCTCTTCCAGCAGAAACGGGGCGACCTGCAGCGGCGGTTTACGCAGGCCCGCCGGTAGGGTGAGCGAGTGAAACGCGCAGTCGCTGGCCGGGATCAGCACCCAGGCCGGGTATTGCTCAGCCAGCGCCGGGAAAGGGCTGGCGTCGTCAGTCGGCCACCGGCCGCTGGCCTCGTGGTGCGGCTCGCCGGGGGCGAAGAGTTGCCAGTGCAGCGGCGCCTGCGCGGCGGCGAGGCGCACGATCAGCATGGCCTGGGGAGAAGCATTAATCTTGTTCATCGACCACCATAGAGAGTCCATATCGCCGCTGGACGACGGTAAACGTGCGCCCCGATTGTTGCAGGACGCTGTGCAGCTGAAAGCGGAGATTGCCGGTCACCACGGTAAAAGCGGCGATAAAGCGTGCGCTGTGCACCGTCAGCCAGGGACGGGCAAGCGTGGTATCGGTTTTCTGCAGCGTCGGCTGCGCGAGAAAGGCGGCGACGCTGCTCCACCCGGTTCGCGGGCGGTTGTGCAGCAGCTGTTGCGCCTCCTGCAGCGTCAGATCGCCGGGAAAGAGGGCCACCAGCAGGGCGGCCTGGGAGGGGCGCAGGGTGTTGACATTGACCTGCAGCGCGTCATCCGGCTGGACGCAGACGAAGGGGAGCAGGCGCTGATAGAGCGCGGCGTCCATCCCGGCCAGCAGGCGCAACTCGCTGACATCCTGCATCGGCTGGTTGGCGGCGAGATAGCCCGGGGTTTGCGCCATATAGACCTCGTCCTCCGCCCCGTTCAGCCGCGGCTGGCCGTCGCTGTCCGTCCAGTCGCCAAGGGCGGCGGCGATCTGGCTGGCGCGCAGCGGCGGCTCGCCGAGCAGCGCCAGCAGCCGAACGAAGACGTCGGTCGGGTAGGGCGTTCCGTCGCCAGCCTCATCCGCGCGATGGTCAATAGCATTGAGGTTGAAGCAGGCGTGCCCGTCGCGGATCGTGGCGCGGATTTCGCCATCGTCGAGGGTAAAACGGCGCCCCTCCTGCGCCCAGGTTTGCGCCAGATTCGTTTGACTGGGCGAGTCCAGCGCATCGCGTTGCAGCAGCGCGGCGGCCATGTTTTCCGCCGCCAGGGCGTACCATCTGGCCTGCAAATTATCGAGGGTCACGGCGGTATGCTGATACATGACCGCGGTGCGCTCGGTCATGGCGCTGGCGAGGATCATCATCAGGGCGAGGATGAACAGCACCATCAGGAGCGCGACGCCGCGTTGCCGATTTATCACTGGCCGCCTCCCGGGGTGAGTAAAAACAGGCGGGTTATCTCCCCGCTGTTCGCCAGCGTCAGGGTGATCTCCAGCCCCTGCGGCAGCCTCTGCGGGCGGTCCCAGGTTTCCTGCCAGCGCCCGTCGGCGTAAAACCGCAGGCGAAACGCGGTTACCTCGCGCAGCAGCACCCGGACCGTCGGCTGGCTGCCGGTCAGCGGATCCTGCTGATCGAAGCTCAGACGCTCAAGCTGCTGCTGGCGCAGACGGTAGCTGACGTTCTGGATCTCCGATCGCGGGAGGATCCCCAGCGGGTTTGGCCAGCCGCTGCGGCTGAAGGCCAGTCCCCAGTCGTCGCTCTGCAACTGGAAACGTCCGGCGAAGAAAAACGTGTCGCTGTTTCTGGCGCGACGGGGAATGATGTGGGTGACATCGTCGGCGATCTGGCGAAAGGCGCGCTGGAGGGCCGCGATCTGCTGGCTTTTCTCGCGGGTCAGGCCATCGGCGCGGATGACGTTCTGCAGCACCATCACGGCGGCGGCGCTGAGGACGGCGAGAATAGCCAGCGCCAGCAGCGTTTCAATCAGGGTGAAACCGCGCATCCTGGTTATCATGGCGGCGTCACCCAGGTGCGCAGGGTGGCCAGCGGCGCGGGATCGCTTTTTTGCCGCCGGACCTCCACGTCCAGCGCCCGCAGCTGCGGCAGCGCGGTTTCCACTCCCTGCCAGCGGACAAACCAGCGCGTCCCGGCGGCCTCCACGGTGGTTTCAGACCAGCTGAGGGCAGGCCAGCGTTTCTCCAGCCGCAGCTGCACCAGCTGGTTATCCGCCAGCCAGCTGGCGAGGATTTTCTCTTCCATACGCCCGAGCTGGCGCGTCTGCTGCAGGGTGGACTGCATCACCGCCAGGCCAGCGAGGGCGAAAATCACCAGCGCGACCATCACTTCGATAAGCGTCATTCCGGCTTCACGCTTCATGGCTGCTCCCGCGCCGCCAGCGGCTGGCTGTCGCCCTGGGCGTCGACGTTGATGCCCGTCGCGGCGTCAATCCGCAGCTGAAACGGCGTGACTTCACCGCCGGGAAAAATAAGCACGTCGGGCTGCTCGCCCGGCGTCCACGCCTGGCCGTCGGGAAAGCGCAGCGTCAGCCTGGCCCGCGGGAGGGTTTCCGCCGTAGTGACGCGTCCGGCCTGCAGCGGCAGCCACTGCGCGTTGCCCCACCGGTCGTCAGCCGCCGCCGGGGCGCTATCGTCGGCAGGCTGCAGGCGCATAAACTGCCAGCGCTCAGGGTGGATGATAATGCCGAAGAGCTGACCGGTTTGCTGCCCGCGCTCGCGGACAAAATCCAGTTGCGCCTGAAAGCGCGCCAGGATCTGTGTGGCCTCCTGGGGGCGGGCGGAGGGAAACGCCAGCAGCACCATGCTGGCGCTGACGCCGATCAGCAGCAGGACCAGCATCATCTCCAGGAGGGTGAAACCGCGCTGAGACACTATTTCTTCCCGAGGGTCCAGTTGCCGATATCGTCATTGGTGTCGGGCATCCCGTCCGGGCCGACGCTGAAGACGTCGATGGCGCCATGCTGACCCGGGCTTAACAGCTGATACTCATTCCCCCACGGGTCCTGCGGCAGACGGCGGATATAGCCGCCTTCCGGGTAGTTGCGGGCGTGCGGCTCGGCGGCCGGAGCGGTCACCAGCGCCTGCAGTCCCTGTTCGGTGTTGGGGTAGCGGCTGTTGTCGAGTTTATACATGTCCAGCGCTCCCTCGAGCGCCACCAGATCGCTGACCACCTTCTGGCGGTCCGCTTTCTCCTTGTTGCCCATCAGGTTAGGCACCACCAGGCTGGCGAGAATGCCGAGAATGACGATCACCACCATAATTTCCAGTAACGTGAAACCGCGTTGCCGTTGCATAGTTTTCTCCATTAATACAGTTACATACTCATAAGGGTGTTCAGTTGCAGGATCGGCTGCAGGATGGCCAGCACGATAAACAGCACCATGCCGGCCATGGTGACCANCAGCAGAGGCTCAAACAGGCTGAGGGCCATCTGGATCTGCGCGCTCAGCTCCCGGTCCTGGTTCTCCGCCGCGCGCTCCAGCATGGCGGTCAGTTCTCCGCTCTGCTCGCCGCTGGCGATCATGTAGCGCATCATCGGCGGAAACAGGGCGGTGGATTCCAGCGCCCGATGCAGACTGACGCCTTCGCGTACCGATTCGCTGGCCGCCGCCAGCTGGCTGCGCGCCCAGGCGTTGCTGAGGACGTCGGCGCTGATGCGCATCGACAGCAGCAGCGGCACCGCGCTGGCATTGAGAATGCTTAAGGTGCGGGCGTAGCGCGCGCTGTTGACGCTGCGGGCCACGCGGCCGATGACCGGCAGGCGCAGCAGCGCCCGGTCCCAGGCGAGCCGCCGGGCGGGCTGGCGCAGCAGATAGCGCAGCGCCAGCAGCGCCAGTAACGACAGCAGCGCCAGCCAGGGGCCCGCGCTGCGCACGATGTCGCTCAGGCTCATTAGCAGCCGGGTAGAGAAGGGCAGGGCCTGTTTAAGATGGACAAACTGCTCAACGACTTTCGGCACCACGGTGGAGAGCAGAATGGCGATCACGCTGATAGCGACCAGCGTCAGTACGATGGGGTAGATCATCGCCTGCAGCAGGCGGGCGCGGAGCTGCTGGCGCTGCTCGGTATAGTCAGCAAGCCGGTTCAGTACGCCGTCGAGATGGCCGGAGGTTTCGCCGGCCGCCACCATGGCGCAGAACAGCCCGTCGAAGCAGGCGGGATAGCCGCGCATCGCCTCCGCCAGCGAGTGGCCTTCGAGCACTTTGCTGCGCACCCCGGCCATTAACGTTCTTAGCGACGGCTTTTCGCACTGCTGGGCGACGGCATCGAGCGCCTTTTCCAGCGGGATCCCGGCGGCAACCAGAGTCGCCAGCTGGCGGGTGAGCAGGGCTAAATCACCGGCGCTGGTACGCCGGGTAAGGGATCCGCCGGCCCACAGTCGCCGCGCCGGGTCGGCAGTTGTCACTTCCAGCGCCAGCAAGCCCTTGTCCCGCAGCAGCTGGCGGGCGTGGCGGGCGGAGTCGGCCTGCTGAACGCCGCGGCGGGTTTTGCCCTGCGCGTCCAGCGCCTGATAGCGAAACAGGGCCATCTCAGACGCTTTCCGTCGTTTGCTGTTCGGTGACCCGCATCACCTCTTCCCAGCTGGTGATCCCCGCCAGCGCTTTGTCGCGTCCGGCATGGCGCAGGGTTTGCCAGGCTGGCCCCAGCTGCTGGATCAGGGTGATCTCATTCTCGCCGCGGTGGATGGCGGCGCGGACGCGGTCGTCAACCAGCAGCAGTTCATGAATACCGGTGCGTCCGCGATAGCCGATGAAATTACACTCCGGACAGCCTTTGGGCTGCCACAGCCGCGCGCCGACCGGGACCGCCATCTGCCGGGCGGTGTTGGCATCCGCCTGCCAGGGCTGACGGCAGTGCGGGCACAGTTGGCGCACCAGCCGCTGCGACATCACCGCCAGCAGCGAGGTGGAGAGTAAAAAAGGCTCCACGCCCATATCCTGTAGACGGGAAATGGCGCCCAGCGCGCTGTTGGTGTGCAGGGTCGACAGCACCAGGTGCCCGGTCAGCGAGGCCTGAACGGCGATCTGGGCGGTTTCGCCATCGCGGATTTCGCCCACCAGCACTACGTCCGGATCCTGGCGCAGGATGGCGCGCAGGCCGCGGGCGAAGGTCATCTCGACTTTGGCGTTGACCTGGGTCTGGCCTATGCCCTCCAGCTCATACTCCACCGGATCTTCAATGGTCATGATGTTGCGCTCCCGGGCGTCGAGGCGGCTGAGGGCGGCGTAGAGCGTCGTGCTTTTCCCGGAGCCGGTCGGACCGGTGACCAGGATGATGCCGTGCGGGCGGGCGATCAGCGCATCGACCCGATCGAGCAGGGCGGGCGGCATGCCCAGCGTCAGCAGATCCAGGTTGACGCTGTTTTTGTCCAGCAGACGCAGGACGACGCGTTCGCCGTGGCTGGAGGGCAGGGTGGAGACGCGCACGTCGATTGCTCGCCCGCCGATGCGCAGCGCCATGCGGCCATCCTGAGGGACCCGCTTTTCGGCAATGTCCAGGCTGGCCATCACCTTGATGCGGGAAATTAACAGGGCGGCCAGCCGCCGCTGCGGGCGCAGAATTTCCCGCAGCACGCCGTCGACGCGAAAGCGGATCTGCAGATGGCGCTCGTAGGTTTCGATATGAATATCCGAGGCTTTCTCTTTGATGGCCTCGGTGAGCATGGCGTTGATCAGGCGGATGATCGGCGCGTCGTCCTCGCTGTCGAGCAGATCGTCGGTGTCCGGCAGCTCTTCGGCGAGGGTATAGAGGTCGAGCTCGTTGCCGATGTCGGCCATCATGCGGTGCGCCTCCGCCGAATCACGCTGATAGCTGAGCACCAGCACTTTCTCGAACGCGTCCGGCGCCAGACGGCTGACGCGCATCGGGCCGTCCGCCAGGCGGCGCGCTTCCAGCAGCGCCCGGGCGGCGGTATCGGGGCGGCACAGCGCTTCGCAGCATTCGCCGTCGCTGAGCAGCACAAGATGGTGCGCGCGGGCCCAGGCGAAGGGCAACAGCGGACGGCGTTCGGCGGCTGGCGTCATGGGCGGCCTCCGAGATTGAAGGCGTCAATGGCGGCGCTGACCTGGCGGAAGGCCTGGGTCTCCTGCTGCGGATAGATGTGCAGCAGGTCGTTGCTGAGCGACGCTTCGCTGCTTTCTTTACCCCGCTGTTTAGTTTGCGCATTGTTGAATGCGGTGTACTGGCCGGAAGAAGCCTGGCGGTACTCATCGCGATCGCGAATGATGGTCGGGCGGATAAACAGCATCAGGTTGCGTTTCGACACTTTCTTGCTGTCGGAGCGGAACAGGGCGCCGATCACCGGAATATCCCCGAGCAGCGGCACTTTGTCAGCGGTATCGGTGACGGTTTTATCCAGCAGCCCGCCAACCACCACCGTTTCGCCGCTGCCGACCAGCACGGCGTTATTCACCGTCCGGGTATTGAAGGTCGCCCCGAGATCGCTGCTGGTGCTGGAGGCCGAGTCGGCAACGCTCGATACCTCCTGCTCAATCTCCAGCAGCACCGCATCGCCTTCGTTAATCTGCGGCTTCACCTTCAGTTTAATGCCGACGGTTTTGCGCTCGACGGTATTGAAGATGTTGTCGCCGGAGGTGGTTTGCGAGCCGGTTAATACCGGAACTTCCTGGCCGACGTTAAAGGTGGCTTGCATGTTATCGAGGGTGACGATGCTGGGGGTGGCCAGAATATCGTTCTTGGTACTGCTGGAGAGGGCGGTGAGCAGCATCGCCCAGTTCCCCTGATAGAAGCCGGCGGCGATACCGTTAAACGAGCCGAGGGCGCTGGCCAGCGAGCTGCTGATGGTACCGTCTTTGTTGTACTGGTTGGCGCCGGCGATAGCCGTCGATATCGGCAAACCGCTGTTGGTGAACTGCGTCATGCCGGCGTTCTTGTTTGCCCACTGGATACCGAGATTAAGGCCATCGGCATCCTGCACTTCGGCAATAATCGCCTCCACCAGCACCTGCGGGCGGCGGATATCGAGCTGGGCGATCACCCGCTCAAGATCGTTCATCACGTCCGGCGCCGCGGTGACGATCAGGGCGTTGGTCTGGCCGTGGGCTTTGATAATAATATTTTTGTCGATCGCGGCCACTGGCCTGGCGCTTTGCTTGTCGCTCTGCAGCGAGCTGCTGATCCCGGTCAGAACCTCCACCAGATCGGCGGCTTTGGCGTACTTCAGGTAGATCACTTTGGTGTTACCCTGTACCGCCTGCTGACGGTCGAGCTGTTTGATCATGGCGATGATGCGCTGGCGCGAGTTTGGTTCGCCGCTCACCAGTACCGCGTTGGTGCGCTCATCGGCCACCACGTTCGCCACCATCGAGCCCGGCAGCGCCGACTTGCTGGTATCTTTATTAAGCTCGGTAACCAGTTTGACCACTTCCGCGGCGGAGGCCCAGGAGAGGGGCACGGTCACCACGCTGCGATCCCCGGCGTTGTCGACGCGCTCGACAATGGTCAGCAGGCGTTTGATAACCGCCGCGCGGCCGGTCATCAGCAGTACGTTGGAGGGCTCATAATGGACCACGCTGCCGGCGCCAGCGTTATCGTTCAGCTGGCGGAGCAGCGGGGCGAGATCGCGGGCGGCGACGTTGGTCAGGGGCACCACCCGGGTGACCACTTCATCGCCTTCGCCCGGTGCGGCCGCGCTGGCGACCGGCACGGCCGAGGTCTTGGCGTCTTTGGCGCGGACCACTTTTAGCACGCCGTTATTCATATTGATCACGGCGAAGCCATATACATCCAGCACGCTGAGGAAGAATTGATAATATTGTTCTTCATTGAGCATATCGTAACTGCGCACGGTGATAGTGCCGTGTACGCTGGGATCGATAATCACCGTTTTATTCAGGTTTTTGCTGACGGTATTGATAAATTCCTGGATATCGGTGCCTTTAAAACTGGCGGAAAATTCCTCCGCGGCGGCCGGAGAAAATAGCAGCGGGGTTAATATCAGCAGCGCAGGCAGCATTTTTCGCAGGCGTTTCATGGTTGGCAATTATTCATCCCCCAGCGCGAAAGCAATATCGTGTCGTTGGCCTTCCCGCTCAACGGTTAGCGTTATTTCGGTCATGTCGGCCAGATTCTGCAGCGCCTGTTGCGCTTGCTCCTGGTCGCGTAAATCGATGCCATTTAAGGCAATCGCCAAATCATTTTCCTGCAGGCCGGACTGGCGAAACAGCGAGGCGTCTTTGCCTGGGTTCAGCCGATAACCCAGCAGTTTGTCGCCGCTGAGTACCGGCGAAATAGATAAATAAGTGAGGATATTTTGCGGCTGTTCGCGGAGTCGCTTCACGAGGGGCGGGTTGCCCACGGCGGTGGGCGGCGGCGACGGCGCGCGGCTGTCGTTAAATAATAAAATGGCCTCTTTGCGCCCCTGATAGTTGACGATGATCCGGTCAGGCAGAATGGCGGCGATCCGCGCATCATACCCTGGGAGGGGATCGCCCGTGCTAAGGCTAACCTGCTGATTTCCCTTTTCGATAATAGCGATGGAGCGCGCCGGGTTGCTGCTGGCGAGTAGCCCGGCCAGGCGTAGCTTCAGGCTGGAAACCGGCACCTGATTGAGACTGGCAGCATCCGTTGGCGTGGGGCTATTTTTCACCGCCAGGCCAAACAGGGTAAATGCGGGCCGCACATTTTTTAATTCCGGATCTGCCGCCGGAGGCATGGTTAACGGTAGGGCGGAAATATCCTCAGGACTCACAGGGAATACCACGCGCCAGGTTAATTTCGCCAGCTGTGGGATAGCGGTTATTAATATGATGAGCGTCACAATTTGTGGTAATAATTTAATTATCCCTTTATTTATATTTGTTAACCTCATCACAGAAACTGGCATTTTAATTCCTTTGCTAATTTATTTTTCTGCACGTTGGCGTAATACCCTATCGAAACAGGTAGGTGATTATTGGCTTTTGAATTATTTATTGCCGGAGAGTGGCGATAAGCGTGGCGAATCATAATCAGTTTGCGGTTTCGGGTCGTCATTCCCTTTATTGATTTACTCCCCCGGCTTCCTACGCCCCCCGCTCATTTGTGGGGGATGATTGCGCCTGGGAAAGCAAAAATATCTAATTAGCGCGCTGTAAAGATATTCATCCTTTCTTACCTTTTATAATTTAATAAGCATATTAGGGACTATCGAATGCTCAGATATACCTGTCATGCCCTATTTCTTGGATCGTTAGTATTATTGAGTGGCTGTGATAACAGCTCTTCCTCTTCTACCTCTGGCTCACCGGGTTCACCAGGCAATCCTGGCAACCCAGGCACTCCCGGCACGCCCGACCCGCAGGATGTCGTCGTCCGCTTACCGGACGTTGCCGTCCCAGGCGAAGCGGTGCAGGCTTCCGCCAGGCAGGCTGTCATTCATCTCGTCGATATCGCCGGCATCACCAGCAGCACGCCGGCCGACTATGCGACGAAAAACCTCTATTTATGGAACAACGAAACCTGTGACGCGCTGAGCGCGCCGGTGGCGGACTGGAATGATGTCAGCACCACGCCGACCGGCAGCGACAAATATGGCCCTTACTGGGTGATCCCGCTGACTAAAGAGAGCGGATGCATCAACGTTATCGTCCGCGATGGCACCAATAAGCTTATCGACAGCGACCTGCGCGTCTCTTTCAGTGGTTTCACCGATCGGACGGTATCGGTCATCGCCGGCAACAGCGCGGTCTATGACTCCCGCGCCGACGCCTTCCGCGCCGCCTTTGGCGTGGCGCTGGCCGATGCGCACTGGGTCGATAAGACTACTCTGCTGTGGCCGGGTGGGGAAAATAAACCCATTGTGCGCCTCTATTACAGCCACAGCAGTAAGGTGGCCGCCGACAGTAACGGCGAATTTAGCGATAAATATGTCAAGCTGACCCCCACCACCGTCAACCAGCAGGTAAGCATGCGCTTCCCGCATCTCGCCAGCTATCCAGCCTTTAAACTGCCGGATGATGTTAACGTCGATGAATTGCTGCAGGGCGAGACGGTGGCGATAGCCGCGGAAAGCGATGGGATCCTGAGCTCAGCCACCCAGGTGCAGACCGCCGGCGTGCTGGACGATACCTATGCCGCCGCCGCCGAGGCGCTGAGCTATGGCGCCCAGCTAACCGATAGCGGCGTGACCTTCCGCGTCTGGGCGCCCACGGCGCAGCAGGTCGAGCTAGTGATCTATAGCGCGGACAAGAAAGTGATAGCCAGTCACCCGATGACCCGCGACAGCGCCTCCGGCGCCTGGTCCTGGCAGGGGGGAAGCGACCTGAAGGGCGCCTTCTACCGCTACGCGATGACGGTCTACCACCCGCAGTCGCGTAAAGTCGAGCAGTACGAAGTGACCGATCCCTACGCCCACAGTTTGTCGACCAACTCGGAGTACAGCCAGGTGGTCGATCTGAACGACAGCGCGCTGAAGCCGGAAGGCTGGGACGGGCTGACGATGCCGCACGCGCAGAAAACCAAAGCCGACCTGGCGAAAATGACGATCCACGAATCGCATATTCGCGATCTCTCCGCCTGGGATCAAACCGTTCCTGCGGAGCTGCGCGGTAAGTATCTGGCGCTCACCGCCCAGGAAAGCAATATGGTCCAGCATCTGAAACAGCTGTCGGCCTCGGGCGTGACCCATATTGAGCTGCTGCCGGTCTTCGATCTGGCGACGGTCAATGAGTTCAGCGACAAAGTCGCCGATATTCAGCAGCCGTTCAGCCGCCTGTGCGAGGTCAATAGCGCGGTGAAGAGCAGCGAGTTCGCGGGCTATTGCGACAGCGGTTCGACGGTCGAAGAGGTGCTGACCCAGCTGAAGCAGAACGACAGCAAGGATAACCCGCAGGTGCAGGCGTTGAATACGCTGGTGGCGCAGACCGACTCCTATAACTGGGGCTACGATCCGTTCCACTACACGGTACCGGAAGGATCCTACGCCACCGATCCGGAAGGCACGGCGCGTATTAAAGAGTTCCGCACCATGATTCAGGCGATCAAGCAGGATCTGGGAATGAACGTCATTATGGACGTGGTGTACAACCACACCAACGCCGCCGGCCCGACCGATCGCACCTCGGTACTGGATAAGATCGTCCCCTGGTACTACCAGCGTCTGAACGAAACCACCGGCAGCGTGGAATCGGCTACCTGTTGTTCCGACTCGGCGCCAGAGCACCGGATGTTCGCCAAGCTTATCGCCGATTCACTGGCGGTATGGACCACCGATTATAAGATCGATGGCTTCCGCTTCGACCTGATGGGCTACCACCCGAAAGCGCAGATCCTCTCGGCCTGGGAACGCATTAAAGCGCTGAACCCGGATATCTACTTCTTTGGCGAAGGCTGGGATTCCAACCAGAGCGATCGCTTTGAAATTGCCTCGCAAATCAATCTCAAAGGCACCGGGATCGGCACGTTCTCCGATCGTCTGCGCGACGCCGTGCGCGGCGGCGGGCCGTTCGACTCCGGTGACGCATTACGCCAGAACCAGGGCGTGGGCAGCGGGGCCGGCGTTCTGCCGAATGAGCTGACCACCCTGACCGACGATCAGGCGCGTCACCTCGCCGATCTGACCCGTCTCGGCATGGCCGGTAACCTTGCGGACTTTGTGCTGATCGACAAAGACGGCGCGGTGAAGAGAGGCAGCGAGATTGACTATAACGGCGCGCCAGGCGGCTATGCGGCTGATCCGACGGAAGTCGTGAACTATGTGTCAAAACACGATAACCAGACGCTGTGGGACATGATCAGCTATAAAGCCGCTCAGGAGGCGGATCTCGATACCCGCGTCCGGATGCAGGCGGTGTCGCTGGCGACGGTGATGCTCGGCCAGGGGATCGCCTTTGACCAGCAGGGCTCGGAGCTGCTGCGCTCTAAATCCTTTACCCGCGATTCGTATGATTCCGGCGACTGGTTTAACCGCGTGGACTACTCCCTGCAGGACAACAACTACAACGTCGGTATGCCGCGCAGCAGCGATGATGGCAGCAATTATGACATTATCGCCCGGGTGAAAGACGCGGTGGCTACTCCGGGTGAAACGGAGCTCAAGCAGATGACCGCGTTTTATCAGGAGCTGACCGCGCTGCGTAAATCGTCTCCGCTGTTTACCCTCGGCGACGGCGCGACGGTGATGAAGCGCGTGGACTTCCGCAATACTGGCGCCGATCAGCAGACGGGTCTGCTGGTGATGACCATCGATGACGGGATGCAGGCTGGCGCCAGTCTGGACAGCCGTGTCGACGGCATCGTGGTGGCGATCAACGCCGCGCCGGAAAGCCGGACGCTGCAGGACTTCGCCGGCACATCGCTCCAGCTGAGCGCTATTCAGCAGGCGGCGGGCGACCGGTCGCTGGCGAGCGGCGTGCAGGTTGCCGCTGACGGTTCGGTCACGCTGCCGGCCTGGTCGGTTGCCGTTCTCGAGTTGCCGCAGGGCGAGTCGCAGGGCGCTGGCCTGCCGGTGAGCAGTAAATAACATAACGTGGGGCGCCCGTAAGGGCGCCTCTGGCTGATGACAAACCTGTTTCGTTATTGTGCTCGCCTTTCTGTCGGGTGGCGGCTTACGCCTTACCCGGCCTACGAAAGATTGCAATTTCAAACAGTTATGCAGTTATCTGTAGGCCCGCGCAAGCGTAGCGCCGCCGGGCAATTCCTGAAGATTGCACTTTGTCAGCAGTCTGGGGCATCCGTAAGGGCGCCTTCTCGTTATGGTGAGGGAACAGGAGACGGTTGTGATTGTTCGTGATGACAGTGAAAGAGGGATCCCGCCGCTGGTGACGCATCAGCCGCCGTCCTCGCTGGATGATGCGCCGGTGATCCGCGGACGGATGGTGCAGATCCCCGGCTGGATTATCCCGCTGTACGCCGGATTATTTATCGCGCTCGGCTGGTTTGGCGGCGAGCAGTGGCGTCACCCAGCACCGCCGCAAACGCTGCCCTTGCCGGTGGCGCATGCGGCGCTTCTGCCGTTAACCGCTGCCGGAGAGGCCGCGCCAAAGACGCCGCCGCCGGCGGCAAAAGCCAGCGCGCCCGCGGCGCCGGAAGTGGACAGCGATACGCTGCCGCCTCTGCGCTACAGCGCCCATGTCTACGCCTCGCGACCGGAAAAGCGCAGCATTGTATTAAACGGCAAAGCGTGGACGGAGGGCGATTCACCCCTGCCCAATCTGGTGGTGGAGCAGATCCAGCAGGATGTGACGATCTTCAGCTTCAACGGCACGACCTTTACCCTCGCGGCGCTGGAGGACTGGCCGGGCGGAAAAATTGACGAGGAGCCGAAAGAGGAATAAAAGCGCGCACAATAACCGGCGCGCTGAGGATATTTCGCTTAGTCGCTGCGCAAGCTGGCAATAAATGGCGCGAGCTGACGATTAAATTGACTGCACTGTGTGGCTTCCGGGGTACTGTCCTGTAATAGCTGTTGGTAAAGCCGGTCGCTATTTTGGCTTAACGTCGCCACGTCAATATTTCCCCATCCGCGCACTTTACCGACATTCACCGCTGCCCGATATATCGTTTCATCAGCGGGGAGATCGCTACGATTACATTTATTCTTGAGATAGCGCGTCCCGGCCGCCACGGACGAGAGCTGCTCGAGCTGCGCCTGGCTGCTGATGGCCGAGCTGAGCGTTGAGGCAGGTTTTTGTTGGCAGCCAGAGAGAAGGGCTACCATGCAAAGCGGAAATATAAGCGGAATACGCATCATAGAGTAATCAAAATAATGAATCACTGGCCGCTAGTTTAACAAATATTTACCTGGTGTCATCATAAAATATTATTCTGCATAAATGTTAACAGGCTCTCATTTTTATCAACGGAAAGGCGCTAAATCGACTTTACTTTTATCAATAATAAACGTTGGCGCTGGGAAAATATATTTTCATCTGCGGATGATGCCACTGCGTTGACCGGCAGGAAGCGCGCCGTTTTTTATGTTATTAAAAAACATACTCTTTCCCATCTTGTTACGTGCGCAGGAGGTAAAATGCTGGTTAAGAATGTCGCATTTTAGTGCTATCCTGTATGCCCTGAACATTACGTGCTATGTTCTGACTTATTCTGCCGATGATGCGTTTAACACAATGATTTTATGGTGAATTTTTATTGTTAGTATCATGTAACATGAAGCAAACCAACCCTCTGAAAGGCTGGCGGCGCGTCCTGCCTGCCAGCAGGTTGTCGTCCGAAGGATAAGCAGCCTGGACGTTAATTTGAGAGATTTCTTCTTCCTCTGAACAGGGGAAGTATTGAGAATCAGGCCTTTGCGCCTGAACGTTGCGGAGAAAAAGCATGGCGGGAGATGACCGCGAGCCTATCGGACGTAAGGGAAGACCCTCACGTCCGACTAAACAGAAAGTCACCCGTCGCCGGGTCCGGGAAGAGGACTACGACGACGAGTATGATGACGATGATTATGAGGATGAGAAACCGGTGCCGAGAAAAGCCAAAGGCAAAGGTGGCAAGCCTCGTCGGAAGCGCAGCTGGCTGTGGCTGCTGGTCAAGCTGGGGATTGTCTTCGCGGTGCTGATTGCCGCCTATGGCGTCTACCTCGACCAGAAAATCCGCAGCCGCATTGACGGTAAAGTCTGGGAGCTGCCGGCCGCGGTCTATGGCCGGATGGTCAACCTTGAGCCGGACATGCAGATCAGCAAAAACGAGATGGTGCGTCTGCTCAACGCCACGCAGTATCGCCAGGTCAGCGCGATGACGCGCCCCGGCGAATATACCGTGCAGGCTAACAGCATCGAGATGATCCGTCGTCCGTTCGATTTCCCGGACAGTAAGGAAGGGCAGGTGCGCGCGCGTCTTACCTTCGACGGCGACCATCTTGAGACCATCGAGAATATGGATAACAACCGCCAGTTCGGTTTCTTCCGCCTCGATCCGCGTCTTATCACCATGCTGCAGTCGCCGAACGGCGAGCAGCGCCTGTTCGTGAAGCGCAGCGGCTTCCCCGATCTGCTGGTGGATACCCTGCTGGCGACCGAAGACCGCCACTTCTATGAGCACGATGGGATCAGTCTCTACTCCATCGGCCGCGCGGTGCTGGCGAACCTGACGGCAGGCCGAACGGTGCAGGGGGCGAGTACCCTGACCCAACAGCTGGTGAAAAACCTGTTCCTCTCCAGCGAACGCTCCTACTGGCGTAAAGCCAACGAAGCGTATATGGCGCTGATCGTCGACGCCCGCTACAGCAAGGATCGCATCCTTGAGCTGTATATGAACGAGGTGTACCTCGGCCAGAGCGGCGATAACGAAATTCGCGGCTTCCCGCTGGCCAGCCTGTATTACTTCGGCCGTCCGGTGGAAGAGCTGAGCCTCGACCAGCAGGCGCTGCTGGTGGGGATGGTGAAAGGGGCGTCGGTCTATAACCCGTGGCGTAACCCGAAACTGGCCCTTGAACGACGCAATCTGGTGCTGCGTCTGCTGCAGCAGCAGCAGGTTATCGACCAGGAGCTGTACGACATGCTCAGCGCACGTCCGCTGGGCGTGCAGCCGCGCGGCGGGGTGATTTCACCGCAGCCGGCGTTTATGCAGATGGTTCGTCAGGAACTGCAGGCGAAGCTGGGCGATAAAGTGAAAGATCTCTCCGGCGTGAAGATCTTCACCACTTTCGACTCGGTGGCGCAGGATGCGGCGGAAAAAGCGGCCTCCGAAGGGATCCCGGTTCTGAAGAAACAGCGTAAGCTGGCAGACCTGGAAACCGCCATGGTGGTGGTTGACCGCTTCACCGGCGAAGTGCGGGCGATGGTCGGCGGCGCGGAGCCGCAGTTCGCCGGTTATAACCGCGCGATGCAGGCCCGCCGATCGATTGGTTCTCTGGCCAAGCCGGCGACCTATCTGACCGCGCTGAGCCAGCCGAATCAGTATCGCCTGAATACCTGGATCGCCGATGCGCCGGTGACGATTCGCCTGTCCAACGGTCAGACGTGGTCCCCGCAGAACGACGATCGTCGTTTCAGCGGTCAGGTGATGCTGGTCGATGCCCTGACTCGCTCGATGAACGTCCCGACGGTTAACCTCGGGATGGCGCTGGGCTTGCCGGCGGTAGTCGATACCTGGACTAAACTGGGGGCGCCGAAGAATCAGCTCAACGCGGTGCCGTCGATGCTGCTTGGCGCGCTGAACCTGACGCCGATTGAAGTGGCCCAGGCCTTCCAGACCATCGCCAGCGGTGGGAACCGTGCGCCGCTTTCCGCGCTGCGGTCAGTGATTGCCGAAGATGGCACTGTGCTCTACCAGAGCTATCCGCAGGCGGAGCGCGCGGTGCCTGCCCAGGCGGCCTACATGACGCTGTGGACTATGCAGCAGGTGGTGCAGCGCGGTACGGGGCGTCAGCTGGGGGCGAAGTATCCGGGCCTGCATCTGGCGGGGAAAACCGGGACCACCAACAATAACGTCGATACCTGGTTCGCCGGCATCGACGGTAGTCAGGTGACCATCACCTGGGTGGGTCGCGACAATAACCAGCCGACCAAACTGTACGGCGCCAGCGGAGCGATGTCGATTTACCAGCGCTATCTGGCGAACCAGACGCCAACGCCGCTGGTGCTGACGGTGCCGGAAGACGTGGTTGATATGGGCGTGGACAGCAACGGCAACTTCGTCTGCAGCGGCGGTATGCGTTCGCTGCCGGTCTGGACCACGCAGCCGGATGCGCTGTGCCGTCAGGGCGAAATGATGCAACAGCAGCAGTTGCAGCAACAGGAAGCGAAAAATCCGTTTAATCAGTCCGGGCAGCAGCAGC
>NZ_JAZARW010000001.1:194013-225733 GCF_036233805.1 Klebsiella sp. EMBS2024
GCAACAGCAGCAACAGTCGCCGAAGCAGCAGGAAAAGAGCGACGGCGTCGCGGGCTGGATCAAGGATATGTTCGGCAGTAACTGATTTTGACCGCACGACCAGACCCCTTAATACGAAAGTATTAAGGGGTTTTTTTATGCCTGTAAAAAAGTTAACGGCTCTTTAACTCCATAATAACTATCTGGTTATTAATTCAGCCTTCGACCGGCGGCGACAGGCATATCGCTTGCCTTGCCTTCGACGTTTCGCCTATTATATCGCCCGTCATAATAATAATTCTCGTTTACGTTATCATTCACTTTCATCAGAGATATACCCATGGCGCGTCCAAAAACTGCTCAGCCAAATCACTCGCTGCGTAAAGTCGCAGCTGTAGTAGCCACGGCGGTTAGCGGCATGTCTGTCTACGCACAGGCAGCAGAACAACCGAAGCAAGAAGAAACCATCACCGTCGTTGCCGCCCCGGCCGCCCAGGAAAGCGCCTGGGGACCGGCGCCGACTATCGCGGCAAAACGCTCCGCCACGGCGACCAAAACCGATACCCCGATTGAAAAAACGCCGCAGTCTGTGTCGGTGGTGACGCGCCAGGAGATGGAGATGCGCCAGCCGACGACGGTAAAAGAGGCGCTCTCCTATACGCCAAGCGTCTTCTCCACTCGCGGCAGTTCGACCACCTATGACGTGGTCACCATTCGCGGCTTCACCACCTCGACGACCGTCAACACCAACCAGTATCTGGACGGCATGAAGCTGCAGGGGAATAACTACTCTGAAGTCTCCATGGATCCTTACTTCCTCGAGCGTGTGGAAGTTATGCGCGGGCCAACCTCGGTGCTGTACGGCAACAGCAACCCGGGCGGTATCGTCAGCATGGTCAGCAAGCGCCCGACTACCGAGCCGCTGAAAGAAGTGCAGTTTAAGATGGGCACCGACAATCTGTGGCAGACCGGGTTTGACTTTAGCGACGCCATTGATGATGCCGGCGTCTGGTCGTATCGCCTGACCGGCCTTGGCCGCAGTCAGGATGCCCAGCAGCAGATGGCGAAATCGACCCGCTACGCGGTGGCGCCCTCCTTTAGCTGGCGTCCGGACGATAAAACTGACTTCACCTTCCTGAGCAACTTCCAGAATGACCCGGATGCGGGCTACTACGGCTGGCTGCCGCGCGAAGGCACCGTGGTGCCGTATTACGACGCCAACGGTAAGGCGCACAAGCTGCCGACCGATTTCAACGAAGGCGAGTCCGATAATAAAATCTCCCGCCGCCAGAAGATGGTGGGCTACAGCTTCTCCCATCAGTTCGATGACACCTTTACCGTGCGGCAGAACCTGCGCTATGCCGATGTGCATACGCTCTATCGTTCGGTATACGGCAACGGCTATGTCGCGCCGGGCTACATGAATCGCGCCTACGTGCGCTCCGACGAGCACCTGAACACCTTCACCGTCGATACCCAGCTGCAGTCTGATTTCGCCACCGGCGCGGTCAGCCATACGCTGCTGACCGGCGTGGACTACTCGCGGATGCGTAACGATGTGGATGCCGACTACGGGACGGCGGATCCTATCAGCATGAGCAATCCGCAGTACGGCAATCCGAATATTCAGGTCACCTTCCCGTACGCGGTCCTCAACCGGATGGAGCAGACCGGCCTGTACGCGCAGGATCAGATGGAGTGGGATAAATGGGTGATGACCCTGGGCGGCCGTTACGATTACGCCACGACCTCAACGTTAACCCGCGCCACCAACAGCCTGGCGGAGAATCACGACCAGCAGTTCAGCTGGCGCGGCGGCATCAACTACCTGTTCGATAACGGCATCTCGCCGTACTTCAGCTACAGCGAATCGTTTGAACCGGTATCGGGTTCCAACAGCCGCGGCCAGCCGTTCGATCCGTCGCGCGGTAAGCAGTATGAAGCCGGCGTGAAATACGTGCCGAAAGATATGCCGGTGGTGGTCACCGCGGCGGTCTATCAGCTGACCAAAGACAAGAACCTGACGGCTGATCCGGCTAACCAGGCGTTCAGCATCCAGACCGGCGAGATCCGCTCCCGCGGCCTTGAGCTGGAGGCGAAGGCGGCGGTGAACGCCAATATTAACGTCACCGCAGCCTACAGCTATACCGATGCGGAGTACACTCACGATACGGTGTTCAACGGCAAACGTCCGGCGGAAGTGCCGCGTAACATGGCCTCCCTGTGGGCGGATTATACCTTCCACGAAACCGCGCTGAGCGGTCTGACGATTGGGGCCGGGGCGCGCTATATCGGTTCAACGGTCAGCTACTACAAAAATGACACCAGCACCGGTAAGAAAAATGATNCCTTTAGTGTGGCCGGTTATGCGCTGGTGGATGCGACGGTGAAATACGATCTGGCGCGCTTTGGCCTGCCGGGATCGTCGGTCGGCGTCAACGTCAACAACCTGTTCGACCGCGAATATGTCTCCAGTTGCTACAGCGAATACGCCTGCTACTGGGGCGCCGGACGTCAGGTCGTCGCCACCGCCACCTTCCGTTTCTAACCACCTACGGGCGCGGTTCGCCGCGCCCTCTATCAGGTTATCGCTATGCAGGAACAGACTCCGCACGCAGAAACCACCTTCGCGCTGGATCGCGTCACTTTCCGTGTGCCTGGTCGCACATTGCTCCATCCGCTCTCGCTCACCTTCCCGTCCGGAAAAGTCACAGGCCTGATCGGCCATAATGGCTCCGGCAAATCGACGTTACTGAAAATGCTTGGCCGTCATCAGCCGCCCTCCGCAGGCGAAGTGCTACTGGACGGGCAGCCGCTGGAGAGCTGGGGCAGCAAAGCCTTTGCCCGCAAAGTGGCCTATCTGCCGCAGCAGCTGCCGCCGGCCGAAGGTATGACGGTGCGCGAGCTGGTGGCGATCGGCCGCTATCCATGGCACGGCGCGCTGGGTCGCTTTGGCGCAGCGGACCGTGAGAAAGTAGAAGAGGCGATTGCGCTGGTGGGGCTGAAGCCGCTCGCTCATCGTCTGGTGGACAGCCTCTCCGGCGGTGAACGCCAGCGGGCGTGGATCGCCATGCTGGTGGCGCAGGACAGTCGCTGCCTGCTGCTCGATGAACCCACCTCGGCGCTGGATATTGCTCATCAAGTCGATGTTCTGGCGCTGGTGCATCGTCTCAGCCAGCAGCGCGGCCTGACGGTGATCGCCGTCCTGCACGATATTAATATGGCGGCCCGCTATTGCGACTATCTGGTGGCCCTGCGCGGTGGAGAAATGATTGCCCAGGGGACGCCGGCGGAACTGATGCGCAGCGACACTCTGGAACAGATCTACGGCATCCCGATGGGGATCCTGCCACACCCGGCCGGTGCGGCGCCGGTAAGCTTTGTCTATTGATGATGAACCCAACTCTGATAACCCGACGCCGCCTGCTGATCGCGATGGCGCTCTCGCCGCTGCTGTGGCAGATGCGCGGCGCGCAGGCGGCCGACGTCGACCCGCAGCGCGTGGTCGCCCTGGAGTGGCTGCCCGCGGAGCTGCTGCTGGCGCTCGGCGTGACGCCCTATGGCGTGGCCGATATTCCCAACTATCGCTTGTGGGTGAACGAACCCGCGCTGCCCGACTCGGTGATCGATGTTGGTCTGCGTACCGAACCCAACCTTGAACTGCTGACGCAGATGAAACCGTCGTTTATCGTCTGGTCGGCGGGCTACGGCCCGTCGCCGGAGAAGCTGGCGCGTATCGCGCCCGGCCGCGGTTTCACCTTCAGCGACGGCAAACGGCCGCTGGCGATGGCCCAGCGTTCGCTACTGGAAATGGCCGATCTGCTGGGCAAAACGCAGCAGGCGAAGCGCCATCTGGCGGAGTTCGACGCGCTGATGGAGAGCCTGCGTCCGCGTTTTGCCGGGCGCGGCGATCGTGGGCTGCTGATGATCTCTCTGCTCGATCCCCGCCACGTGCTGGTGTTTGGCGAAAACTGCCTGTTCCAGGAGGTGCTTGATCGCTTTGGTATTAAAAACGCCTGGCACGGCGAAGCGGCATTCTGGGGAAGCGTTAGCGTTGGCATCGACAGGCTGGCGGCATTTAACGAAGCCGATGTCATCTGTTTCGACCATGGCAATGAGCGAGATATGGCTCAACTGCTGGCGACGCCGCTCTGGCAGGCGATGCCCTTCGTGCGCGCGGGCCGCTTCCAGCGCGTTCCGGCGGTCTGGTTCTACGGCGCGACGCTGTCAGCGATGCATTTTGCCCGCGTGCTGGCTGATGCCCAGGGGAGTCCGGCATGAATACGCGTCTCTCGCCGTTAGCTATTATCCTGCTGGCCGGGCTGCTGGGCGTCGCCTTCGCGCTGAGCATCGTCAACCTCAATGTCGCCTTGCCCTATGCGCAGTGGCGGCAGGCGCTGTGGCAGCCGGATGTCGATGATATTGCCCAAATGCTGTTTCATTACAGTTTGTTACCGAGACTGGCTGTTGCGCTGCTGGTGGGGGCCGGGCTGGGACTGGTTGGCGTCCTGTTCCAGCAGGTGCTGCGTAATCCGCTGGCGGAACCGACCACCCTTGGCGTCGCCACCGGCGCGCAGCTGGGGATAACGGTCACCACGTTATGGGCTATTCCCGGCGTGCTGGCGTCGCAATTCGCCGCGCTGGCCGGGGCCTGTCTGGTGGGCGCGCTGGTGTTTGGCGTCTCGTGGGGTAAGCGCCTGTCGCCGGTAACGCTGATCCTGGCGGGGCTGGTGGTCAGCCTTTACTGTGGCGCGCTTAACCAGCTGATGGTGATTTTCCATCACGACCAGCTGCAAAGCATGTTCCTGTGGAGCACCGGGACGCTGACGCAGACCGACTGGAGCGTAGCGCAGCGCCTGTGGCCGCAGCTGCTTGGCGGGGCAATACTCACCTTGCTGCTGCTGCGGCCGCTGACCCTGATGGGGCTCGATGACGGGGTGGCGCGTAACCTCGGGCTGGCGCTGTCCCTGGCGCGCCTCGGCGCCCTGACGCTGGCGATCGTCATCAGCGCGCTGCTGGTGAACGCGGTAGGGATTATCGGCTTTATCGGCCTGTTCGCGCCGCTGCTGGCGAAAATGCTTGGCGCCCGTCGGCTGCTGGCGCGGCTGCTGCTGGCGGCGCTGATCGGCGCGCTGCTCCTGTGGCTTTCCGATCAGGTGATCCTCTGGCTGAGCCGGGTATGGCGGGAAGTCTCCACCGGCTCGGTCACCGCCCTGATTGGCGCGCCGCTGCTGCTGTGGCTGCTGCCGCGGTTGCGCAGCATCAGCGCCCCGGTGATGAACGGCGGCGATAATGTGCAGCCTGAGCGCTATCATGTGCAATGGTTTGTTCTCGCAGGCGTCGCGTTGCTGCTGNTGGCGGTGAGCGTGGCGCTGGCCTTTGGTCGCGATGCCCACGGCTGGCTGTGGGCCCACGGCGATCTGCTGGAGCAACTCCTGCCCTGGCGCTGGCCGCGGGTGCTGTCGGCGCTGTTCGCCGGGGTCATGCTGGCGGTCGCCGGCTGTATTATCCAGCGCCTGACCGGCAACCCGATGGCCAGCCCGGAAGTGCTGGGCATCAGCTCCGGCGCGGCTTTTGGCGTGGTGCTGATGCTGTTCTTCGTGCCTGGCGACGCCTTTGGCTGGCTGCTGCCGGCCGGCAGCCTTGGCGCGGCGGCCACCTTGCTGATCATTATGCTCGCCGCCGGGCGCGGCGGCTTCTCGCCGCATCGGATGCTGCTGGCGGGGATGGCGCTGAGCACCGCCTTCACTATGCTGCTGATGATGCTGCAGGCCAGCGGCGATCCGCGTATGGCGCAGATCCTGACGTGGATCTCGGGGTCGACATATAGCGCGACGCCGGAGAGGGTGGTGCGTAGCGGCGCGGTAATGCTGGCGCTGCTGGCGCTGGCGCCGCTCTGTCGTCGCTGGTTAACCATCCTGCCGCTGGGCGGGGAGGCGGCGCGAGCGGTGGGCATGGCGCTGACGTCATCGCGGATTGTTCTGCTGCTGCTGGCGGCCTGCCTGACGGCGGCGGCGACGCTGACCATCGGCCCGCTGAGCTTTGTCGGGCTGATGGCGCCGCATATCGCGCGGATGATGGGCTTCCGGCGAACCCTACCGCATATGGTGATCTCCGGGCTGACTGGCGGGCTGCTGCTGGTCTTCGCCGACTGGTGCGGACGGATGATGATGTTCCCGTATCAGATCCCGGCGGGGCTACTGTCGACCTTTATCGGCGCGCCTTACTTTATTTATTTGCTGAGAAAGCAGAGTCGCTAACGGTCCTGGATGGCTTCAACATCCCCGGTGGCGCTATCGCTTACCGGGGCTACAGCGCTGTGCGATTTGGTAGCCCGGATAAGGCGCAATGCGCCTTATCCGGGAAAATCCCTGCGCCACCAGGCATTCAAGCACCTTACAGCTTGGCAAATACCCGGCGCGCGGCGTCGATGGTGTTGTCGATATCTTCTTCGCTGTGGGCCACGGACATAAAGCCGGCCTCAAACGCTGACGGCGCCAGGTACACGCCTTCCTCCAGCATCAGATGGAAGAAGCGCTTGAATCGTTCAACGTCGCACTTCACCACGTCCTGATAGCAGGTGACGGTTTCGGCATCGGTAAAGAAGATGCCGAACATGCCGCCGACGTTATTGACCACCAGCGGGATCCCGGCGTCACGCGCCGCATCCAGCAGGCCTTGCGCCAGCTGGTTAGTCAGTTCAGTCAGGGTTTCATGGACCCCCGGCTGCGCCACTTCGTTCAGGCAGGCGAAGCCAGCCGCCATGGCGATCGGGTTGCCGGAGAGGGTGCCCGCCTGATAGACCGGACCGGTGGGCGCCAGAGCGTCCATCACCTCACGGCGGCCGCCGAAGGCGCCTACCGGCATCCCGCCGCCGATGATTTTCCCCAGACAGGTCAGATCCGGCTCCACGCCGTAGTAAGCCTGAGCGCCTGCCAGCGCCACGCGGAAGCCGGTCATCACTTCGTCGATAATCAGCAGGGCGCCAAATTCGTCGCACAGGGCGCGCAGGCCCGGCAGGAATTCCGGCTGCGGCGGAATGCAGTTCATATTTCCGGCCACCGGCTCGACGATGATGCAGGCGATCTCCTGCGGATACTGCTCGAACGCCGCGCGCACCGAGGCGAGGTCGTTATAAGTGCAGGTCAGGGTATGTTTGGCGAAATCGGCCGGGACGCCCGGCGAGTTCGGCTGGCCGAGGGTCAACGCGCCGGAACCGGCTTTCACCAGCAGGCAGTCGGCATGGCCGTGGTAGCAGCCTTCGAACTTAATGATTTTGTCGCGCCCGGTGAAGCCGCGCGCCAGGCGAATGGCGCTCATGGTGGCTTCGGTACCGGAGTTCACCATCCGCACCATATCCATGGTCGGCACCAGCTCGGTCACCAGGGCCGCCATTTTCACTTCCATTTCGGTCGGCGCGCCAAAGCTCAGGCCGCGGGATGCCGCCTCGATCACCGCATTGCGGATAGCCGGGTGGTTGTGGCCCAGCACCATCGGACCCCAGGAACCGACATAATCGATATAGGCTTTCCCATCCACGTCATAGAGGTAAGCGCCATCCGCGCGTTCGATAAACAGCGGTGTGCCGCCGACGCCGGTGAAAGCGCGCACCGGCGAGTTAACGCCGCCGGGGATCAGTTCGCGCGCAGCGTGGTACAGATTTTCAGATTTGCTCATGGCCAGGGTCCTGGTTCGTGAAAAATGTTTTATCGGCTATTCTAAGTTATTCCAGGATGGTTATGAAAGTTTTGNCCAATTGAAACAATGTGCCGCAAGGGCATTTTTTTGACGACGCAGCGCGCCGGGACGGCTAAAATGCCGCTCTCTTCATTTGTATTACCAATAATTGATAACGGCATGAAAGCAGAAACTCCCTCTTTTGAAGCACATCAGTTTGTGCGGGTGCGTCGCGGCGATGCGGTGCGCCGTCTGATTCAACGCGATAAAACGCCGCTGGCGGTGCTGTTTATGGCGGCAGTGGTCGGCACGCTGGCGGGGCTGGTGGGCGTCGCCTTTGAAAAGAGCGTGAACTGGGTGCAGAACCAGCGGATCGGCGCGCTGGCGCAGGTGGCGGACCACTGGTATCTGGTCTGGCCGCTGGCGTTTATCCTGTCGGCGCTGCTGGCGATGGTCGGCTATTTTCTGGTGCGTCGCTTTGCGCCGGAGGCCGGCGGCTCCGGGATTCCGGAAATTGAGGGCGCGCTGGAGGAGCTGCGGCCGGTGCGCTGGTGGCGCGTGCTGCCGGTGAAATTCGTTGGCGGCATGGGGACCCTTGGCGCCGGGATGGTGCTGGGTCGTGAAGGACCGATGGTACAGCTTGGCGGCAACATTGGGCGCATGGTGCTGGACGTTTTCCGCATGCGCAGTCCGGAAGCGCGGCATACGCTGTTGGCGACCGGTGCGGCGTCGGGGCTTTCGGCGGCCTTTAATGCGCCGCTGGCCGGTATTCTGTTTATCATCGAAGAGATGCGCCCGCAGTTCCGCTACAACCTGATCTCCATTAAAGCGGTGTTTACCGGCGTGATCATGTCGAGCATTGTGTTTCGCATTTTCAACGGCGAAGCGGCGATCATTGAGGTGGGTAAACTAAGCAACGCCCCGGTAAATACCCTATGGCTGTATCTGGTGCTGGGCATGCTGTTTGGCTGCTTTGGCCCGCTGTTTAATTTTCTGGTGCTGCGTACTCAGGATCTGTTCCAGCGCATCCACGGCGGCAACATCAAAAAATGGGTGTTGATTGGCGGATTAATCGGCGGGCTCTGCGGTCTGCTGGGGCTGATGCAGCCCTCCGCGGTGGGCGGTGGCTTTAACTTGATCCCTATCGCCGCTGCCGGTAACTTCTCCGTCGGACTGCTGCTGTTTATCTTTATTGCCCGCGTGGTGACCACGCTGATCTGCTTCTCTTCCGGCGCGCCAGGGGGCATTTTCGCGCCTATGTTGGCGCTCGGCACGCTGCTGGGCACGGCGTTCGGCATGGCGGCTATTCCGCTGTTTCCGGCCTACCATCTCGATGCCGGCACCTTCGCGATTGCCGGTATGGGGGCGCTGCTCGCCGCCTCGGTGCGTGCGCCGCTGACCGGGATCGTGCTGGTGCTGGAGATGACCGATAACTATCAGCTCATTTTGCCAATGATTATTACCTGCCTTGGCGCAACACTACTGGCGCAATTCCTCGGCGGTAAGCCTTTGTATTCGACCATTCTGCAGCGTACTCTGGCGAAGCAGGAAGCCGAGCAGGCGGCAAAAGCGCAGCAGGCTCCCCGGGAGAATACTTGAACGATTTACCAGGGTATTAGATAATGGCTCAAAAGGTCCGGTTATTCTTTAACCGGCCGGAAGTATCAATGGGAGCAGAAAATGAGTGATGACGTAGCGTTGCCGCTGGAGTTTACCGAAGCCGCAGCCAATAAAGTAAAACACCTGATTGCGGATGAAGA
This sequence comes from Klebsiella sp. EMBS2024, assembly GCF_036233805.1. NCBI lineage: Bacteria > Pseudomonadati > Pseudomonadota > Gammaproteobacteria > Enterobacterales > Enterobacteriaceae > Klebsiella > Klebsiella sp. EMBS2024. The sequence continues at coordinate 203,430 of NZ_JAZARW010000001.1, forward strand.
TAATCCGAACCTGAAACTGCGCGTGTATATCACCGGCGGCGGTTGCAGCGGTTTCCAGTATGGCTTCACCTTTGACGATCAGGTGAACGAAGGGGATATGACCATTGAGAAACAGGGCGTCGGCCTGGTGGTTGACCCGATGAGCCTGCAGTATCTGGTCGGCGGCTCGGTCGACTATACCGAAGGGCTGGAAGGTTCGCGCTTTATCGTGACCAATCCGAACGCGAAAAGCACCTGCGGCTGCGGCTCCTCGTTCAGCGTTTAAAGCGAGTTCTCCCCCAGCGGGAGGGAGCAAACCCTAAAAACGGTAACCTTAAGGTTACCGTTTTGCTTTTATTACCGACCGTTATCGTCCAGGGCAAACGTCGGCAGCTTCAGATGCCAGCGAATAGCCGCCAGACGAATTACCAGGGTGACCACCATCCCCATCATTGCCGAATTCTCCAGCGGGAGATGAAAGGTGTCGTGTGCCGTGGCGTGGACAATACCGCCGACGATACAGGCGGTGGCGTAGATTTCGGTACGCAGAATCATAGGAATTTCCCGCGCCAGCACGTCGCGAATAATCCCGCCGCCGACGCCGGTCACCACCCCCATGCACACCGCGACCAGCGGGCCGCTGCCAGCGAGAAAAGCTTTATTGACGCCAATGCCGACAAACACCGCCAGACCGACGGCATCAAGAACGGGCAGGATCCATTTCGGCAGCCGGCGAGGCTGGCGGACCAGCAGGATGGTCAGCATGCTGGTGACCATCGCCACCACCAGATCGGTGGGATCTTTGACCCAGAATACCGGGCCATTCGCCAGCGCCATGTCGCGGATGGTCCCGCCGCCTACCGCCGTCACTACCCCTAACACCAGCACGCCGAATGGGTCCATACGCAGTTTTCCGGCCAGCAGTACGCCGGAGATCGCGAAGACAGCTGTGCCAATAATATCCAGCCAATAGACAAGCATCGTTGATTCCCACTGAACATCCGGTGTGCCGGATGATTATTTTACCTGGTCAAGCGCCGCACAAAGTTGTTTGGCGGCGAGGATAATACGTGGGCCGGCGCGTTCAAACCAGTCGCTGTGTAACGCAATCAACGAAATGGTGAGCTGATGTTGCCAAAAGCGCTGCGCTTCGGCAATGCGGCTGGCATCCCCGGTCACCACGATCGCCTGCGGCTGGCGGGCCAGCACCTGTTCGCGGCTCACCTGCGGCCAGGGAACGCGACTGGTGGCGAAGATATTCTCGCCGCCGCAAAGCCTTAGCACCTGATCCTGAATCGAACCGGGGCCGCTGGTGAACAGCGGTGCGGAGCCGAACTGCAGGAAGACGCGTTTCTTCGGCGCGTTGGCATAGCGCGCTTTCAGCGCATCGTACTCCTGCTGCATCGCCTGCGCCGCCTGCTGTGCTTTTTCCGGCTGCGGGCTCCACTGCGCCAGCTCACGCAGGGTAGCGATGATCTCTTCTATGGTCGAGGTCTGTACCCACAGGACATGAATACCCAGAGACTGCAGCTGGTTAACCTGGCGTTCGGCATTGCCCCCGCGCCAGGCCAGCACCACGTCTGGCTTGAGCGCCACGATGCGTTCCAGGTTCATTCCCTGCCAGCTGGCAACCTGTTCGATCGTTTTGGCCTGCGAAGGATAATCGGAATAGCTGCTGACGCCGACCGGCGTGATCCCGGCGGCAAAGGCCAGTTCGGTATTGGCGGGGGAGAGGGTGATCACCCGCGGCGCGGCCAGCAGCCACGCCGGGGCGAGTAACAGCAGCGCGGCAAGCGCGAAGGATAGCGACTTAGCCACGTGCCAGGTTCTGTACCAGATTCTCCACCATCAGGGTGGACTGTCTGGCGGCGACCGCAAGGAACTCCTCAAAGCTGAGGTGGGACTGCTGGTCGGCCACGTCGGAGATAGCGCGAACCACCACGAAGGGAACCTTAAAGTTATGGCAGACGTGGGCGATGGCGGTCGCTTCCATTTCCACGGCGATCGCCTGCGGGAAATTATGGCGGATCTTCGCCAGACCGACAGAGCCGTTAATGAAGGCATCCCCGCTAACGATGAGGCCGCGAACGGCGTTGAGATCTAACGCTTTAATGCAGCTCTCTGCGGCGGCCACCAGTTTTTCATCCGCCTTAAAACCCGCCGGGCAGCCAGGGAGCTGGCCGTATTCATAGCCGAAGGCGGTGACGTCGGCGTCGTGGTAGCGCGCTTCATCGGAGACGACGATATCGCCGACCTTCAGCGTCGACGCCAGGCCGCCGGCAGAACCGGTATTAATGATCACGTCAGGCTGGCAGCGCTCCAGCAGCAGGGTCGCGCCCATCGCCGCCGCTACTTTTCCGATACCAGACTTCAGCAGAGCGACGTCAACGCCGTGAAGTTGGCCGGTATAGATTTCGCTTCCGCCAATGGTGATGGTCTGGCGGTTTTCGATTTTGTCGCGCAGAAGGGTAACTTCCTCTTCCATAGCGCCAATAATGCCAATTTTCATAGATTTACTCGCGATGTGTCAGGTTTAGTTGCATAGTCTATCATGCGCTTAAGGGGAAGCGTATTGCTCGCGCGGGAGAGGCTATGGCAAAGATTGATTTTCGCAACAAGATAAACTGGCGTCGACGCTTCCGTTCGCCGCCGCGGGTGGAGACGGAGCGCGACATCCTGCGGATCTTTGAAAGCGATCGGGGACGGATCGTCAACTCGCCGGCAATCCGCCGCCTGCAGCAAAAAACTCAGGTCTTCCCGCTCGAGCGCAACGCGGCGGTGCGCACTCGCCTGACCCACTCGCTGGAGGTGCAGCAGGTGGGACGCTATATCGCCAAAGAGGTGCTGAGCCGGCTGAAAGAGCTGAGGCTGCTGGAAGAGTATGGCCTGGAAGAGCTGACCGGGCCATTCGAGAGCGTGGTGGAGATGGCCTGCCTGATGCACGATATCGGCAATCCCCCGTTTGGCCATTTTGGCGAAGCGGCGATTAACGACTGGTTCCGTCAGCGCCTGGCGCCCGGCGATGCGCTCGGGCAGCCGCTGACCGACGATCGCTGCGAAGTGCAGGCCTTACGCCTGCATGACGGAGAGACATCGCTTAATGCGCTGCGCCGTAAAGTGCGCCAGGATCTCTGCAGCTTTGAGGGCAACGCGCAGGGCATTCGTCTGGTCCATACGCTAATGCGTATGAACCTGACCTGGGCGCAGGTGGGATGTATCCTGAAATATACTCGTCCGGCGTGGTGGTCTGAGGAGACGCCGGCCAGCCACAGTTATTTAATGAAGAAACCTGGCTATTATTTAGCCGAAGAAGAGTATGTCGCGCGTTTGCGTAAAGAACTGGATCTCGCGCCTTACAATCGGTTTCCATTAACCTGGATTATGGAGGCTGCGGATGACATCTCATATTGCGTCGCGGATCTCGAGGACGCGGTGGAAAAACGTATTTTTAGCGCAGAACAGCTCTATCAGCATCTTTACGACGCCTGGGGCAGTCATGAAAAAGGCTCGTTATTTTCGCAGGTAGTAGAAAATGCCTGGGAGAAATCGCGAGCCAATTATCTGAAGCAGAGCGCGGAAGATCAGTTTTTTATGTATTTGCGGGTGAATACGCTGAATAAGCTGGTGCCCTACGCGGCGCGCCGATTTATTGACAACCTGCCGGCAATCTTCACGGGGGACTTTAATCATGCGTTGCTGGAGGACGACAGCGATTGCAGTCAGCTACTGGAGCTCTATAAAAATGTGGCGATGAAACAGGTCTTTAGCCATCCGGATGTTGAGCAGCTGGAATTGCAGGGCTACCGGGTGATCAGCGGCCTGTTGGATATCTATCAGCCGCTGCTGAAATTATCGCTGGAGGATTTCAGCGAATTAGTAGCGCAGGAGCGGGTACGACGTTTACCCATTGCCTCCCGGCTGTATCAGAAACTTTCGACCCGTCACCGGCTGGCCTATGTTGAAGCGGTAAATAAACTGGCGCGTACGGCGCCCGAATTTGCGCTGATGGAATACTATTATCGCTGCCGTCTGATTCAGGACTATATCAGCGGGATGACGGATTTGTATGCGTGGGATGAATATCGGCGACTCATGGCGGTGGAATAGGCTGGAGTTTTGTAAAGATGGACAATAAATTTTTACTTTTTCCAGAAACTTAATTCCGGAACTTAGCGTTATAAAATGACTCTGATAGTCACGTACACAGCAACTTTCGTTACCTGATATTGAGATTGAAACTGATGAAAAAAACCACGTTAGCAATGAGTGCACTGGCTCTGAGTTTAGGTCTGGCGTTGTCCCCGCTCTCTGCGAGCGCGGCAGAAACGGCATCTTCGGCCACTAATGCACAGCAGATGCCAAGCCTGGCCCCGATGCTGGAGAAGGTGATGCCGTCGGTGGTGAGCATTAACGTTGAAGGTAGCACCACCGTTAATACCCCACGGATGCCACGTAACTTCCAGCAGTTCTTTGGCGATAATTCGCCGTTCTGCCAGGATGGTTCTCCTTTCCAGAGTTCACCGTTTTGCCAGGGCGGCGGACAGGGCGGTCAGCCTGACGGCGGCCAGCAGCAGAAATTTATGGCGCTGGGCTCCGGCGTCATCATTGATGCCGCCAAAGGGTATGTGGTGACCAACAACCACGTCGTGGACAACGCCACCACGATTAAGGTTCAGCTGAGCGATGGCCGTAAGTTTGATGCCAAAGTCGTCGGCAAAGATCCGCGCTCTGATATCGCGCTGATTCAGATTCAGGATCCAAAAAACCTGACGGCGATTAAGCTTGCCGACTCCGATGCGCTGCGCGTCGGTGATTACACCGTGGCTATCGGCAACCCGTTCGGTCTGGGCGAAACCGTGACCTCCGGGATTGTCTCCGCGCTGGGCCGTAGCGGCCTCAACGTGGAAAACTACGAAAACTTTATCCAGACCGATGCGGCGATTAACCGCGGGAACTCCGGCGGTGCGCTGGTGAACCTCAACGGCGAGCTGATCGGTATCAACACCGCCATTCTGGCGCCGGACGGCGGCAACATCGGTATCGGTTTTGCTATCCCGAGCAACATGGTGAAAAACCTGACCGAGCAGATGGTGAAATATGGCCAGGTGAAACGCGGTGAGCTCGGCATTATGGGCACCGAACTGAACTCTGAGCTGGCGAAAGCGATGAAAGTCGATGCCCAGCGCGGGGCCTTCGTCAGCCAGGTAATGCCAGGTTCGGCGGCCGCGAAAGCGGGCATTAAAGCCGGCGATGTCATCACCTCCCTCAACGGGAAAGCGATCAGCAGCTTCGCCGCGCTGCGTGCCCAGGTCGGCACCATGCCTATCGGCAGCAAAGTTGAGCTTGGTCTGCTGCGCGACGGCAAACCGGTGACCGTGACCGTCGAACTGCAGCAGAGCAACCAGACCCAGGTTGACTCCAGCACCATCTTCAACGGGATTGAAGGGGCGGAAATGAGCAATAAGGGTCAGGATAAGGGCGTGGTGGTCAATAATGTGAAAGCCGGTACCCCGGCGGCACAGATTGGCCTCAAGAAAGGCGACGTCATCGTCGGGGCGAATCAGCAGCCGGTGAAAAACATCGCCGATCTGCGGAAAATCTTCGACGCCAAACCGTCCGTACTGGCGCTGAACATTCAGCGCGGCGACGCCTCTATCTATCTGCTGTTGCAGTAACCGCCAGCACTCGCTTCCCNNGCCCCTTCCCTCGCCGAGGGCAGGGGCTTTTTTCGTTCTGTGACCGCCCCCACAACTCCACATATATCACCCCGGCTTAGTGCAAATGCACAATGCAGCGCGACGATGACTCTTTTATGCTGGTGCCCAGCAAAGGGGGGGACTACATGGCTGGCTGGCATCTTGATACCAAAATGGCGCAGGATATTGTGGCGCGGACCATGCGCATCATCGATACCAATATCAACGTGATGGATGCCCGCGGGCGGATCATCGGCAGCGGCGATCGGGAAAGGATTGGTGAATTGCACGAAGGCGCGCTGCTGGTCCTCTCCCAGGGGCGGGTGGTGGATATCGACGACGCGGTCGCTCGCCATCTGCACGGGGTTCGCCAGGGGATTAACCTGCCGCTGCGCCTGGAGGGGGAGATCGTCGGGGTGATCGGCCTGACCGGCGAGCCGGAGTCGCTGCGAAAATATGGCGAGCTGGTGTGCATGACAGCAGAGATGATGCTGGAGCAGTCGCGGCTGATGCATCTCCTGGCCCAGGACAGCCGTCTGCGCGAAGAGCTGGTGATGAACCTGATTCAGGCGGAAGAGCATACCCCGGCGCTGAATGAATGGGCTCAGCGTTTAGGCATCGATCTCAATCAGCCGCGCGTGGTGGCGATGATTGAGGTAGACAGCGGTCAGCTCGGCGTGGACAGCGCGATGGCGGAACTGCAACAGTTACAGAACGCGCTGACCACCCCCGATCGCAATAATCTGGTGGCCATTGTCTCGCTCACGGAAATGGTGGTGCTGAAACCGGCGCTGAACAGCTTTGGCCGCTGGGACGCTGACGATCACGTCCGGCGCGTCGAGCAGCTTATCGCCAGGATGAAAGAGAATGGCCAGCTGCGCTTTCGCGTGGCGCTGGGCAACTTCTTCACCGGCCCAGGAAGTATCGCCCGCTCTTACCGTACCGCACGGACGACGATGATGGTTGGCAAGCAGCGGATGCCGGAGAGCCGCAGTTATTTCTATCAGGATCTGATGCTGCCGGTGCTGCTCGACAGCCTGCGCGGCGGCTGGCAGGCCAATGAGCTGGCCCGTCCGCTGGCGCGTTTGAAGGCCATGGACAACAACGGGCTGCTGCGGCGGACGCTGCAGGCGTGGTTTCGCCATAACGTGCAGCCGCTGGCGACGTCAAAGGCGCTGTTTATTCATCGCAATACGCTGGAGTACCGGTTGAACCGTATCTCGGAGCTGACCGGCCTGGATCTCGGTAGCTTTGACGACAGGCTGCTGCTGTATATCGCGCTGCAGCTGGACGAACAACGCTAAGACGTGGAGGCAAAAAAATGCCGGGCAGCGACGCGCCATACCCGGCCTGGACGATGCATGCTGTCTGGAGTGGATAGAGACCACCAGCCCGGCCAGGCAACGCGCCGCCGGGATGCTCTTACTTACGGGTGAGCTTTTCCAGATCGGCTTCGATTTCACTGATCTTATTGGTGACCACGCTTTCCAGATGGCGTAAATCGTCGAGGATTTTACGCTTGAGATCGATTTCAGTGCGATCGCGCTGGCAGATCTGATCCAGCTCGTCGATAACGTAGCGCAGATTGGGGCTGATCTCCTGGACCTCTTTATAGCCCTGGCCGACGCCGTCGGCGACGACGGTTTTGCGCTGACGCGGATATTTGAACTTCACGCTCTTGGCGAAGAATTCGCCTTTGTCTTTCTGAAAATAGATTTTCAGAATGTCGTTGTTAGCTTCCTGCCGCAGGCTATAGCGATCGATCTCATCAGGGTTGGTAATGCCAAGACTTTTCAGATTATCGTACATAACGGTACCTTTGATAGCATCATAACCATTGAATAATTAACGAAAAAATCCATTTTCGCCAGCATCAAATATAAAAAAAGCGGGATATCTCCCGCTTTTTATTTGCTTTAGTCGATGGTGCGCAGCAGCTCGTTAATGCCGACCTTGCCGCGGGTTTTGGCATCGACTTTCTTCACAATCACCGCGCAGTACAGGCTGTATTTACCATCTTTCGACGGCAGGTTGCCTGAGACCACCACCGAGCCAGCCGGTACGCGGCCGTAGAAGACTTCGCCGGTTTCGCGATCGTAGATTTTGGTGCTCTGACCGAGGTAAACGCCCATGGAGATGACGGAGCCTTCTTCGACAATCACCCCTTCAACCACTTCAGAGCGCGCGCCGATGAAGCAGTTATCTTCGATGATGGTCGGGTTCGCCTGCAGCGGCTCCAGTACGCCACCGATGCCGACACCGCCGGACAGATGCACGTTTTTACCGATCTGTGCGCAGGAGCCGACGGTGGCCCAGGTATCAACCATGGTGCCTTCGTCAACGTAGGCGCCGATGTTAACGTAGGACGGCATCAGCACAGTGTTGCGGGCGATGAACGCGCCCTGGCGCACGGCGGCCGGCGGCACCACGCGGAAACCTTCTTTCTGAAAACGCGCTTCGTCGTAGTCAGCGAATTTCATCGGCACTTTATCGAAGTAGCGGCTTTCCGCACCATCGATAACCTGGTTATCGTTAATACGGAAAGAGAGCAGTACCGCCTTCTTCAGCCACTGATGCGTCACCCACTGACCGTCGATCTTCTCAGCGACGCGCAGCGCGCCGGAATCAAGAAGGGCGATAACCTGGTTAACCGCTTCGCGGGTCACGGTATCCACATTAGCCGGCGTAATGTCGGCGCGACGCTCGAAAGCGGACTCAATAACGTTCTGTAACTGCTGCATTGTTTCTTTCCATTCACTAAAAAAAATACGTCACCCTTTATCGTTTGGATTGAGGGCCGCTGTCAACCGTTGTTGCACTTCTTGTTGCAGCTCATTATTAAGGGCACGCCGGTCGGCGGTGGCGATTATAAATAAATCTTCTACTCGCTCACCAATTGTCGTAATTCGCGCCCCGTGAAGCGATATCCCGAGGTCGGCGAACACCTGCCCGACGCGGGCGAGCAGCCCGGGCTGGTCGAGCGCTATCAGCTCCAGAAACGATTTTCGGTCGGTATGGGTCGGCAGGAAATTCACCTCGGTGTCCACGGAAAAATGGCGTAGCTTTGCCGCCTGACGACGCGGGGCCGGAGGCTGCCAGCTGCGCTGAGTGATGGTCTGCTCCAGCCCCTGGCGGATCGCCTCGTGGCGGTCGGCGGAAAGGGGGCTGCCGTCGGGCTCAAGGACGATAAAGGTATCCATCGCCATACCGTCGCGGGTGGTGAAGATCTGCGCGTCGTGGACGCTGAGGTTGCGACGGTCAAGTTCGCCACACACCGCGGCGAACAGGTAAGGGCGATCCGGGCTCCAGATAAAAATCTCCGTACCGCCGCGGGTGGCCTGCGAGCTCAGCAGGATCATCGGTTTATTCAGATCGTGGCGCAGCAGGTTGCGGGCGTGCCAGGCGAGCTGCGTCGGCGTATGTCGCACGAAATAGTTGGCGCGGCAGCGGTTCCAGATCTGATGCAGCGCCTCTTCATTAATATTGTCCATCCGCAGCAGGGCCAGCGCCTGCAGCTGATGGTGACGCACTCGTTCGCGCATGTCTGGGGTGCTTTGCATGCCGCGACGCAGCTGCTTCTCGGTGGCGAAATAGAGTTCACGCAGCAGGCTCTGCTTCCAGCTGTTCCATAAGGTTTCGTTGGTGGCGCAGATATCGGCGACGGTCAGACATACCAGATAGCGCAGACGATTTTCTGTTTGCACCTCCTCGGCGAACTGCTTAATCACCTCCGGATCCTGAATATCGCGCCGCTGGGCGGTGACCGACATCAGCAGGTGGTGACGCACCAGCCAGGCGACCAGCTGCGTTTCGCGCGAGTTCAGCCCGTGCAGCTCGGCAAACTTCAGCACATCCTGCGCGCCGAGGATCGAGTGGTCGCCGCCGCGCCCTTTGGCGATGTCGTGGAACAGGGCGGCAATTAAGATCAGCTCCGGGTGCGTTAAGCGCGGCCACAGCTCCACGCACAGCGGGTGGCGGCTGCGGGTTTCTTCTTTGGCAAAGCTTTCCAGCTTGAGCATCACCCGGACGGTGTGTTCATCGACGGTGTAGGCGTGAAACAGGTCGAACTGCATCTGGCCGACGATATGCGACCACTGCGGCATATAGGCCCACAGTACGCTGTGGCGATGCATCGGCAGCAGCCCGCGACTTACCGCTCCCTGATGGCGCAGCATACTAAGAAAGAGCGTGCGCGCCTCCGGGATATAGCACAGCGGCTGGGTGAGATGACGGCGGGCGTGGCGCAGATGGCGCAACGTCGTTGAGTAGATGCCGGTGATGGTGCTGTTGCGCACCATGATATAAAACATGCGCAGAATGGCCTGCGGTTCGCGAATAAACAGCGTGTCGTCACGCAGATCGATAAGGGTGCCGCGCAGCTGGAAATCATCATCGATCGGGCGTGGTTTTTCATCCTCGGTCAGGGCGAGGATAGCCTCCTCAAACAGCTGAAGCAGCATCTGATTCAGCTCGCTCACCCGGCGGGTAACGCGGAAGAAGTCCTTCATCATATGCTCAATCGGCTGGTTGCCGTCGCCTTCATAGCCTAGCCGGCGGGCCACGCTGAGCTGGCGGTCGAAAAGCAGACGGTTGTCATAGCGCGTGAGTTCGAGATGCAGCGCGAAACGGATGCGCCACAGCTGATGCAGACACTCATTGAGTTCATTGCGCTCGGCTTCGGTCAGAAAGCCGAAGCCGACCATCTCATCCATTGAGGTGGCGCCGAAATGGCGGCGAGCCACCCACTGTAGCGTATGGATATCGCGCAAGCCGCCGGGGCTGCTTTTCACGTCCGGCTCGAGGTTATAGCTGGTGCCATGATAGCGCTGATGACGGACGTTCTGCTCTTCGACCTTGGCGGCGAAGAACTTTTCCGATGGCCAGAAGCCGTCGCTAAAAATATGTTTTTGCAGTTCAAGGAACAGCGCGACGTCGCCGATCAGCAGGCGCGATTCGATTAAGTTGGTGGCAACGGTCAGATCCGAGAGACCTTCCAGCAGGCACTCTTCGAGGGTGCGTACGCTGTGGCCTACCTCCAGCTTGACGTCCCACAGCAGGGTGAGCAGTTCGCCGACTTTTTGCGCCTGGTCGTCCGGCAGTTTTTTACGACTGAGGATCAGCAGATCGACGTCTGAGAGCGGGTGCAGTTCGCCACGGCCATAGCCGCCGACGGCGACCAGCGCCAGGTCGCTGACGGATTCAAAACCGCAGGCGATCCATAATCGCTGCAGCAACTGGTCGATAAATTCGGTGCGCGCCGCGATGAGCTGCTCCGCGACGATGCCGGAGTCAAACGCCTCGCCCAGCCAGTGCTGGAAGGTATCGATGTGCGCCTTGATTGCGGCACAGTTCAGATCGCCCTGGGGCCAACTCACCGGGTGTTCCGGCGGGACGGGCAGGAGAGGGGAGGCTGTGTCAGGTAATGAGTTGCTCATCGCGTCACCATAAGAAAAAACTATCTAATAAAAAAGCCGGCGGGCGCCGGCTTTTCATCATTCATCGTGCGAGATTATCGCCGGGATGGTGTCATCCTTGCGTAGCGTCAGAATTTCGCAGCCGTTGTCTGTCACCACAATAGTATGCTCGTACTGCGCAGACAAGCTCCGGTCTTTGGTTTTCACCGTCCAGCCGTCTTTCATGCTGCGGATCTCTTTTTTACCGGCGTTGACCATCGGCTCGATGGTGAAGGTCATGCCTGGTTTGAGTACGACGTTGGTCTCCGGCGAATCGTAGTGCAGAACCTGAGGTTCTTCATGGAACCCGCGGCCGATGCCGTGGCCACAGTACTCACGCACCACGGAGAAACCTTCGGCTTCCACAAATTTCTGGATCGCCGCGCCGATCGCGCGCAGGTTGATGCCTGGCTTCACCATTCTCAGCGCCAGGTACAGGCTTTCCTGAGTGATGCGGCACAGGCGCTCGCCGAGAATCGTCGGTTTGCCGACGATAAACATTTTGGAGGTATCGCCATGGAAATCATCTTTAATGACGGTCACGTCGATATTGACGATATCGCCATCTTTCAGCAGCTTGCCGTCATCAGGGATACCGTGACAGACCACTTCATTGACCGAAATGCAGACGGATTTCGGATAGCCGTGATAGCCGAGGCAGGCGGAAATGGCCTTCTGCTCGTTAACGATATAGTCGTTACAGATGCGGTCCAGTTCGCCGGTGCTGACGCCCGGTTTGACGTAGGGTTCGATCATTTCCAGCACTTCGGCGGCCAGGCGGCCGGCAACGCGCATTTTTTCGATGTCTTCAGATGTCTTAATAGAGATAGCCATGGAGTATGTCCAGCAGTGTCGATATTTTCGACAATAATAGAGTAAGTCCTGTCAATGGTAACAGTCCGGGCAGGCTGGTGCCAAACTGAGAATCATTAACAGCACGCGACGTCAACAAGAGTTGGTGTCTGGATGGATTTTGTGGTATAAAGCGCGCCGGACTTCCGTTCCATCTCAGATACACAAGGATGGACGTAAGCGACATAGCTCACTTTGTGTAATAACACACACGTATCGGCACATATTCCGGGGTGCCCTTCGGGGTCGGTAATATGGGATACGTGGAGGCATAACCCCAATTTAATCTATAGAGGTTTTAAACATGGCAACTGTTTCCATGCGCGACATGCTCAAGGCTGGTGTTCACTTCGGTCACCAGACCCGTTACTGGAACCCGAAAATGAAGCCTTTCATCTTCGGCGCGCGTAACAAAGTTCACATCATCAACCTTGAGAAAACCGTACCGATGTTCAACGAAGCTCTGGCTGAACTGAACAAGATCGCTGCTCGTAAAGGTAAAATCCTTTTCGTTGGTACTAAGCGCGCTGCAAGCGAAGCGGTAAAAGACGCTGCTCTGAGCTGCGATCAGTTCTTCGTGAACCATCGCTGGCTGGGCGGTATGCTGACTAACTGGAAAACCGTTCGTCAGTCCATCAAACGTCTGAAAGACCTGGAAACTCAGTCCCAGGACGGTACTTTCGACAAGCTGACCAAGAAAGAAGCGCTGATGCGCACTCGTGAGCTGGACAAGCTGGAAAACAGCCTGGGCGGTATCAAAGATATGGGCGGCCTGCCGGACGCACTGTTCGTTATCGACGCTGACCACGAGCACATCGCTATCAAAGAAGCAAACAACCTGGGCATCCCGGTATTTGCTATCGTTGATACCAACTCTGATCCGGACGGCGTAGACTTCGTTATCCCGGGTAACGACGATGCAATCCGCGCAGTAAGCCTGTACCTGGGCGCTGTTGCTGCTACCGTTCGTGAAGGTCGCTCTCAGGACCTGGCTTCTCAGGCGGAAGAAAGCTTCGTAGAAGCTGAATAATAAGGTTTAAGCCCTTATTAGTACCGTGTATGAATAGGGGCCCATTATCGGCCCCTTTTTTCAATTTACGCTGTTTGGCCGTTGGCCGGGCAGTATCCACATCTCCCGAGGATTTTAGAATGGCTGAAATTACCGCTTCCCTGGTAAAAGAGCTGCGCGAACGTACTGGCGCAGGCATGATGGATTGCAAAAAAGCGCTGACTGAAGCGAATGGCGACATCGAGCTGGCAATCGAAAACATGCGTAAATCCGGCGCGATCAAAGCGGCGAAGAAAGCAGGCAACGTGGCTGCTGACGGCGTGATCAAAACCAAAATCGAAGGCAACTACGGTTACATTCTGGAAGTTAACTGCCAGACTGACTTCGTTGCTAAAGATGGTGGTTTCCAGGCATTTGCCGACAAAGTACTGGACGCCGCTGTTGCAGGTAAAATCTCCGACGTTGAAGTTCTGAAAGCGCAGTTCGAAGAAGAACGTGTTGCGCTGGTTGCTAAAATCGGCGAGAACATCAACATCCGTCGTATCGCTGTTCTGGAAGGCGACGTTCTGGGCAGCTACCAGCACGGTGCGCGTATCGGCGTTCTGGTTGCCGCTAAAGGCGCTGACGAAGAGCTGGTTAAGCAGCTGGCAATGCACGTTGCTGCAAGCAAGCCGGAATTCGTTAAGCCGGAAGACGTGTCTGCTGAAGTGGTAGAGAAAGAGTACCAGGTTCAGCTGGACATCGCGATGCAGTCCGGTAAGCCGAAAGAAATCGCAGAGAAAATGGTTGAAGGCCGCATGAAGAAATTCACCGGCGAAGTTTCTCTGACTGGTCAGCCTTTCGTTATGGAGCCGAGCAAATCTGTTGGCCAGCTGCTGAAAGAGCACAACGCTGACGTGACTGGCTTCATCCGCTTTGAAGTGGGCGAAGGCATTGAGAAAGTTGAGACTGACTTTGCAGCAGAAGTTGCTGCGATGTCCAAGCAGTCTTAATTTTTAAAAAAAGGAGCCGCCTGAGGGCGGCTTCTTTTTGCGCCCATTTTGTAAATTCAGCCAACTGCTTATAGTGGCCGCGCTGAAATGCGACATACAATGTCGCCGGAATTAACACATCTCATTCGTTGACAGTCTCAGGAAAGAAACATGGCTACCAATGCAAAACCCGTCTACAAACGTATTCTGCTGAAATTAAGTGGCGAAGCGCTGCAGGGCTCAGAAGGCTTCGGTATTGATGCAAGCATACTTGACCGCATGGCTCAGGAGATCAAAGAGCTGGTTGAGCTGGGTATTCAGGTTGGCGTAGTAATTGGTGGCGGTAACCTGTTCCGTGGTGCTGGTCTGGCGAAAGCGGGTATGAACCGCGTTGTGGGCGACCACATGGGCATGCTGGCAACGGTCATGAACGGCCTCGCAATGCGTGATGCGCTCCACCGCGCCTATGTGAACGCTCGTCTGATGTCCGCCATTCCGCTGAACGGCGTATGCGACAACTACAGCTGGGCAGAGGCGATCAGCCTGCTGCGCAACAACCGCGTAGTGATCCTCTCCGCTGGTACCGGCAACCCGTTCTTTACCACCGATTCCGCAGCCTGCCTGCGCGGTATCGAAATTGAAGCCGATGTGGTGCTGAAAGCCACTAAGGTTGACGGCGTATTCACCGCTGACCCGGCAAAAGATCCTTCTGCCACCATGTACGATCAGCTGACCTACAGCGAAGTTCTGGAAAAAGAGCTGAAAGTCATGGATCTGGCGGCCTTCACCCTGGCGCGTGACCATAAATTACCGATTCGCGTCTTCAACATGAACAAACCTGGCGCCCTGCGTCGCGTGGTGATGGGCGAAAAAGAAGGCACATTGATCACGGAATAATTCCCGTCAGCGCCAAATCCGGGTAATATTCCGCTTTACTTTCGCGGGGATATTGCCCGGTGATTTTCATTAAATCTGACTATACTTAGCTCATTTTCCGACGGGTGTCCCGTCTGGTCTGACTGAGACAAGCTTTCAAGGATTCGTAACGTGATTAGCGATATCAGAAAAGATGCTGAAATCCGCATGGAAAAATGCGTCGAAGCATTCAAAAACCAAATCAGCAAAATTCGCACGGGTCGTGCTTCTCCGAGCCTGCTGGACGGGATTGTTGTTGAATACTACGGTACTCCGACCCCGCTGCGCCAGCTGGCCAGCGTCACCGTCGAAGACTCCCGTACCCTGAAAATCAACGTCTTTGACCGTTCTATGTCCGCGGCCGTTGAAAAAGCGATCATGGCCTCCGACCTCGGTCTGAACCCAAGCTCTGCCGGCAGCGATATTCGTGTCCCGCTGCCGCCGCTGACCGAAGAGCGTCGTAAAGACCTGACCAAGATCGTGCGTGGTGAAGCCGAGCAGGCGCGCGTTGCCGTGCGTAACGTTCGCCGTGACGCCAACGATAAAGTCAAAGCGCTGCTGAAAGAAAAAGAGATCAGCGAAGATGACGATCGCCGTTCTCAGGACGACGTGCAGAAAATGACTGACGCCGCCATCAAAAAAGTTGACGCGGCGCTGGCAGACAAAGAAGCGGAACTGATGCAGTTCTAATGCTCTGCCCTTACTCGGGCCAGACAGGCTCTGGCCTGAGTAAAATCTGAAACGCCGTACAGAAGACTGTACGCTCAATTCTCGGGATTGCGTTGCAACCGCTGGCCTTGTAGCCTTTAGCGCTTAGTTGAAGGCCTAATGCCGCCGTCTCATCCCCGATAGTTGCTGCGTAGGGGCTTGCTGGCGGCGTTTTGCTTTTTATTCTGTTTCCACTCTTCTGGACGTCTCATGAAGCAATTAACCGTTCTCGGTTCGACCGGCTCCATTGGCTGTAGCACGCTGGACGTGGTGCGCCATAACCCTGGTCGCTTTTCCGTCGCCGCGCTGGTCGCGGGGAAAAACGTTGACCGTATGGTTGAACAATGCCTGGAATTTACCCCCCGTTACGCGGTGATGGACGATGCGCAAAGCGCTGAGCGGTTGCGCACCCGTCTGCATGAGCATGGCAGTCGCACCGAGGTGCTGAGCGGCCAGCAGGCGGCGGCAGAGGTCGCGGCGCTGGATGAGGTCGATCAGGTCATGGCGGCAATCGTCGGCGCGGCGGGACTGGTGCCGACGCTGGCGGCGATCCGCGCCGGGAAAACGGTATTGTTAGCGAATAAAGAATCGCTGGTGACCTGCGGTCGCTTATTCATGGAGGCGGTGCAACAGTCGGGGGCGCGATTGCTACCGGTCGATAGCGAGCATAACGCTATTTTTCAGAGTATGCCGGAGACAATTCAGCAGCATCTGGGATACGCTGATCTTGCCCGGAATGGCGTCTCGTCAATCCTGCTGACCGGCTCCGGTGGGCCTTTCCGCGAGACGGCCGTGGCTGAACTGGCGGCGATGACCCCGGATCAGGCCTGCCGTCATCCCAACTGGTCGATGGGGCGCAAGATCTCCGTCGATTCGGCCACGATGATGAACAAAGGCCTGGAATATATTGAAGCGCGCTGGCTGTTTAACGCCTCGGCCCAGCAGATGGAAGTGCTGATCCATCCGCAGTCGGTGATCCACTCGATGGTTCGCTATCAGGATGGCAGCGTGCTGGCCCAGCTTGGGGAGCCGGATATGCGCACGCCGATCGCCCATACCATGGGCTGGCCGCAGCGACTGAATTCCGGCGTTAAACCGCTGGACTTCTGTCAGTTGAGCAATCTGAGCTTCTCCGCGCCGGACTATACGCGATATCCGTGCCTGAAGCTGGCGATGGACGCGTTTGACGTCGGCCAGGCCGCGACCACGACGCTGAATGCGGCTAATGAAGAGTCGGTTGCCGCGTTTCTGCATGGCGATATCCGCTTTACCGATATTGCGGCGGTTAACCTGGCGGTGCTGGATAAGATGGACCTGCAGGAGCCGCAAAGCATTGATGATGTTCTGGTTATCGACGCCGAGGCGCGCGCAATCGCTCACCAGCAGCTGCAGCGGTTGGTTGCGCAGGCGTAACGCGGTGATATTTGTGGGCGCAAGGCTTCGGTGATATAGTCTGCGCCACCCGATCGTTGCATTTTGTTGTTAAAGATTACGGTGGCCGTGACAAAACACGGCTTTTTTGCGTAAAGCTTTTGGTTGTTCTCTGCGATTGGCTGCAGCCCCGGCACCGGATAAAAATGCGTATCCAGCGCGGCCCGGTGGCCTCTGTTTGGTGGCTAGTTAATCCTTATTATGGACTTAAAACGCGTGATGTTGTCTGCTAATCAAACTGTCAGCGAAATATCGCCCACCCATGGCTGCCGTCATGTCGCCATTATTATGGATGGCAACGGCCGTTGGGCGAAACGGCAAGGTAAAATTCGCGCTTTCGGGCATAAGGCCGGTGCGAAATCCGTGCGTCGCGCGGTCTCCTTCGCGGCGAATAATGGGATTGAGGCGTTAACGTTATACGCGTTCAGCAGCGAAAACTGGAACCGTCCGGCTCAGGAAGTCAGTGCGCTGATGGAACTGTTCGTCTGGGCGCTGGATAGCGAAGTCAAAAGCCTGCACCGACACAATGTGCGTCTGCGGATTATTGGCGACACCACGCGCTTCAATGCGCGCCTGCAGGAGCGGATCCGCAAAGCGGAAGCGCTAACCGCAAACAATACCGGCTTAACGCTGAATATTGCAGCCAATTACGGCGGTCGCTGGGATATTACCCAGGGCGTTCGTTTGCTGGCGAAACAGGTACAGGACGGGACGCTGCTGCCTGAGCAGATCACGGAAGACATGCTGAGTCAGCAGGTCTGCATGCATGAACTGGCTCCCGTTGATTTAGTTATTAGGACCGGGGGAGAGCACCGAATAAGTAACTTTCTGATTTGGCAAATTGCCTATGCCGAACTTTACTTTACGGATGTTCTTTGGCCCGATTTTGCTGAACAGGACTTTGAAGGTGCACTCCATGCCTTTGTTAATCGAGAGCGTCGTTTCGGCGGCACTGAGCCGGGTGGCAGTCATGCCTGATGGGGGTCACTTTTGCTGAAGTATCGCCTGATATCTGCTTTCGTCTTAATCCCCATCGTCATTGCGGCATTGTTTTTATTGCCGCCGATGGGCTTTGCTATCGTCACCCTGGTGGTCTGTATGCTCGCCGCCTGGGAGTGGGGACAACTGAGCGGTTTTACCTCGACGTCGCAGCGGGTTTGGCTGGCGGTGCTGTGCGGCCTTCTGCTGGCGGCGATGCTTTTTCTGCTGCCTGAATACCACTATGACGTTCATCAACCGATGGTTGAAGGGTCGCTATGGGCCTCTTTTGCCTGGTGGATCGTCGCGTTACTGCTGGTGCTCTCATACCCGGCGTCGGCGGCATTCTGGCGCCACTCTAAGGTGCTGCGCCTCATCTTCGGCATTCTGACCATCGTCCCGTTTTTCTGGGGCATGCTGGCGCTGCGCGCCTGGCACTATGCCGATAACCACTATAGCGGCGCGCTGTGGCTGCTGTACGTCATGATCCTGGTGTGGGGCGCGGACTCTGGCGCCTATATGTTTGGTAAAATGTTTGGCAAGCACAAGCTGGCGCCGAAGGTCTCACCGGGTAAAACCTGGCAGGGCTTTTTTGGCGGTTTGCTGACCGCGGCAGTGATTTCCTGGGCCTACGGCGTGTGGGCCCATCTTGACGTCACGCCGACGGTGCTGCTGGTTTGTTCGGTGGTGGCGGCCCTGGCTTCGGTGCTGGGCGACCTGACGGAAAGTATGTTTAAGCGCGAGGCCGGCATTAAGGATAGCGGGCACTTGATTCCCGGACATGGTGGTATTCTCGATCGTATCGACAGCCTGACGGCGGCGGTACCGGTCTTCGCCTGTCTGCTACTGTTGGTCTTCAGGACGATTTGACGGAAGGTTATATGCTGAGCGTGCTCTGGAATCTGGCGGCTTTTATCATTGCGCTTGGCGTACTGATTACGGTGCATGAGTTTGGCCATTTTTGGGTGGCGCGCCGCTGCGGTATCCGGGTTGAGCGTTTTTCTATCGGCTTCGGCAAAGCGCTGTGGCGGCGGATGGATAAGCAGGGCACAGAGTTCGTCATCGCCCTGATCCCACTGGGCGGCTACGTCAAGATGCTGGATGAGCGTGTTGAAGCGGTGGCGCCGGAGATGCGTCACTATGCCTTCAACAATAAAACCGTCGGTCAGCGTGCGGCGGTGATTGCCGCCGGCCCCATCGCTAACTTCATTTTCGCTATCTTTGCTTACTGGCTGGTCTTTATCATCGGCGTTCCCGGCGTGCGGCCGGTGGTGGGTGAAATAACACCCAATTCGGTTGCCGCGCAAGCACAAATTGCAAAAGGAACGGAACTTAAAGCGATAGATGGTATCGAAACGCCTGATTGGGATGCGGTGCGTCTGCAGCTGGTGGCCAAAATCGGCAACCCGCAAACAATAGTTACCGTCGCCCCTTTCGGGACCAATCAGCGCCAGGATAAAATCGTCGATCTGCGGCACTGGTCGTTTGAGCCAGACAAGCAAGATCCCGTGACCTCGCTGGGGATCCAGCCGCGCAGCGCGCAGATTGATACGGTGCTGGCTGAGGTTCAGGCGGGATCGGCAGCCCAGAAAGCGGGTTTGCAAGCGGGCGACCGGATCGTTAAAGTCGATGGTCAACCGTTAACGCAGTGGATGACGTTTGTTAATCTGGTGCGCGATAATCCGGGCAAAGCGCTGGCGCTGGAGATTGAACGGCAGGGGAGTGCGCTGCCGTTAACCCTGACGCCGGATGCGAAAACGGTGAAAGGTAAGGCGGAAGGGTTCGCAGGGGTGGTGCCAAAGGTCATCCCGCTGCCTGAAGAATACAAGACAGTACGTCAGTACGGACCGTTTGCCGCCATCGCTGAAGCCACGGATAAAACCTGGCAGCTGATGTCGCTGACGGTCAGGATGCTGGGTAAATTGATAACCGGTGATGTCAAACTGAACAACCTCAGTGGGCCGATCTCTATCGCTCAGGGGGCTGGAATGTCAGCGGAGTTTGGGTTGATTTATTATCTGATGTTCCTGGCGCTGATTAGCGTGAACCTCGGAATCATCAACCTGTTCCCTCTACCCGTACTGGATGGGGGACATCTGCTGTTTTTAGCGATTGAAAAGCTGAAGGGCGGGCCGGTATCCGAGCGAGTTCAAGACTTTAGTTATCGCATTGGCTCAATACTGCTGGTGCTGTTAATGGGGCTTGCACTTTTCAATGATTTCTCTCGGTTATAAGAGAGTTTGTTAGGAAGAACGCATAATAACGATGGCGATGAAAAAGTTGCTCATAGCGTCGCTGCTGTTTAGCAGCGCGACTGTATACGGTGCTGAAGGGTTCGTGGTGAAGGACATTCATTTCGAAGGCTTGCAGCGTGTCGCTGTTGGTGCGGCCCTCCTCAGTATGCCAGTGCGTCCTGGCGATACGGTGACCGACGATGATATCAGTAACACTATTCGC
Organism: Klebsiella sp. EMBS2024; assembly: GCF_036233805.1. Classification (NCBI taxonomy): domain Bacteria; kingdom Pseudomonadati; phylum Pseudomonadota; class Gammaproteobacteria; order Enterobacterales; family Enterobacteriaceae; genus Klebsiella; species Klebsiella sp. EMBS2024. The sequence goes on from NZ_JAZARW010000001.1 coordinate 223,879, forward strand.
GCGCTGTTTGCCACTGGCAACTTCGAGGACGTCCGCGTCCTGCGCGATGGTGATACCCTGCTGGTGCAGGTGAAAGAGCGTCCGACGATCGCCAGCATCACCTTCTCCGGCAACAAGTCGGTGAAAGATGACATGCTCAAGCAGAACCTTGAGGCCTCAGGCGTTCGGGTGGGCGAGTCGCTTGACCGCACGACCATCGCGGATATCGAGAAGGGTCTTGAAGACTTCTACTACAGCGTCGGTAAATACAGCGCCAGCGTCAAAGCAGTCGTTACGCCGCTGCCGCGTAACCGTGTCGATTTGAAGCTGGTCTTCCAGGAAGGCGTCTCCGCAAAAATTCAACAGATCAACATCGTCGGCAACCATGCGTTTTCGACCGATGAGCTGATCTCCCACTTCCAGCTGCGCGATGAGGTGCCGTGGTGGAACGTGGTCGGCGACCGTAAATACCAGAAGCAGAAGCTAGCGGGCGACCTTGAAACCCTGCGCAGCTACTACCTGGATCGCGGCTATGCCCGTTTCAACATCGATTCTACCCAGGTCAGCCTGACTCCGGATAAGAAAGGGATCTACATCACCGTCAACATCACCGAAGGCGATCAGTACAAGTTTTCCGGAGTGCAGGTGACGGGCAACCTTGCTGGCCATTCCGCGGAAATCGAAGCGCTGACTAAAGTTGAGCCAGGCGAACTGTACAACGGCGCGAAAGTGACCAAGATGGAAAACGACATCAAGAAATTGTTGGGTCGTTATGGTTACGCCTATCCGCGCGTGCAGTCGCAGCCGGAGATCAACGACAGCGATAAAACCGTTAAGCTGCACGTTAACGTCGACGCAGGCAACCGTTATTACGTGCGTAAAATTCGCTTCGAAGGCAACGACACCTCTAAAGATGCCGTACTGCGCCGCGAAATGCGCCAGATGGAAGGCGCATGGCTGGGCAGCGACCTCGTCGATCAGGGTAAAGACCGTCTCAATCGTTTAGGTTTCTTTGAAACGGTGGATACTGATACCCAGCGCGTGCCGGGCAGCCCGGACCAGGTCGACGTTGTCTACAAGGTGAAAGAGCNTAACACCGGTAGCTTCAACTTCGGTATCGGCTACGGCACCGAGAGCGGCGTCAGCTTCCAGGCGGGCGTTCAGCAGGATAACTGGTTAGGTACTGGCTATGCTGTCGGGATCAACGGTACCAAAAACGACTACCAGACCTATACCGAGCTGTCGGTGACCAACCCGTACTTCACCGTAGACGGTGTAAGCCTCGGCGGTCGTGTCTTCTATAATGACTTTGATGCGAACGATGCGGATCTGTCTGACTATACCAACAAAAGCTATGGTACAGACATTACGCTGGGCTTCCCGGTCAACGAATACAACACGCTGCGCGCCGGCGTCGGTTATGTGCATAACTCCCTGTCCAATATGCAGCCGCAGGTGGCAATGTGGCGTTACCTTAACTCGATGGGCCAGTATCCGGACAACACCAACGACCGGAACTCGTTCAGTGCGAATGACTTCACCTTCAACTACGGTTGGACCTATAACAAGCTTGACCGCGGCTTCTTCCCAACGGAAGGTTCGCGCGTCAACCTGAACGGTAAGGTGACCATTCCGGGCTCAGACAACGAGTACTACAAAGCGACGCTGGATACCGCGACCTACGTGCCGATCGACAACGATCATCAGTGGGTAGTACTGGGTCGTACGCGCTTTGGTTATGGCGATGGTATCGGCGGCAAAGAGATGCCGTTCTATGAGAACTTCTATGCCGGTGGTTCCAGCACCGTGCGTGGCTTCCAGTCGAACACCATTGGTCCGAAGGCGGTGTACTTCCCGTCGAGCAGCCGTCATGATG
>NZ_JAZARW010000001.1:225751-231777 GCF_036233805.1 Klebsiella sp. EMBS2024
ACGACTGTAAGAGCACCGAATCCGCACCGTGTAAATCCGATGATGCGGTGGGCGGTAACGCCATGGCGGTGGCCAGCCTGGAGCTGATTACCCCGACGCCGTTTATTAGTGACAAATATGCGAACTCGGTCCGGACTTCCGTCTTCTGGGATATGGGTACCGTATGGGATACTCACTGGGATTCGAGCGCGTACGCTGGATATCCGGATTACAGCGATCCGAGCAACATCCGTATGTCTGCGGGTATTGCCGTGCAGTGGATGTCGCCGTTGGGGCCGTTGGTCTTCTCCTACGCCCAACCGTTCAAAAAGTACGATGGAGACAAAGCCGAACAGTTCCAGTTTAACATTGGTAAAACCTGGTAATTGTTGGCGGCAACGGAATGCAAGTGCAGTATAGCGCTGACCGTAGGCGATAACGCGTTTATCGCCTCGCCACGCAAATAACGGTACCCCTGGGTACTCATGGGATGGTAAGGAGTTTATTGTGAAAAAGTGGTTATTAGCTGCAGGTCTGGGTTTGGCAATGGTAACTTCCGCTCAGGCGGCAGATAAAATTGCCCTGGTGAACATGAACAGCCTGTTCCAACAGGTTGCCCAGAAAACTGGCGTTTCCAACACGCTGGAAAACGAGTTCAAAGGCCGCGCTAGCGAACTGCAGCGTATGGAAGGCGACCTGCAGTCCAAAATGCAGCGTCTGCAGTCCATGAAGCCGGGCGCCGATCGTACCAAACTGGAAAAAGACGTGATGGCACAGCGCCAGACCTTCTCCCAGAAAGCGCAGGCGTTTGAACAGGATCGCGCACGTCGTTCCAACGAAGAGCGTGGCAAACTGGTTACCCGTATCCAGACTGCCGTACAGAGCGTAGCGAAAGATCAGAGCATCGATCTGGTGGTTGACGCGAATGCCGTTGCATATAACAGCAGCGATGTAAAAGACATCACCGCTGATGTGCTGAAACAGGTTAAATAAGTAATGCCTTCAATTCGACTGGCTGATCTCGCGCAGCAGTTGGATGCAGAATTACACGGTGATGGCGATATCGTCATCACCGGCGTTGCGTCCATGCAGAGCGCGAAAACGGGCCAAATCACTTTCATGGTCAACCCTAAGTACCGTGAGCACCTGGCCGCTTGCCAGGCTTCTGCCGTTGTGATGACGCAGGATGATTTACCTTTTGCCCATAGCGCCGCGNTGGTAGTGCGTAACCCCTACCTGACCTACGCGCGCATGGCTCAAATTCTGGATACCACGCCGCAGCCGGCTGAGGATATCGCGCCGAGCGCGGTCATCGATCCGTCGGCGAAGCTGGGTAGCAACGTTGCCATCGGCGCCAACGCGGTTATCGAATCCGGCGTAGTGCTGGGCGATAACGTAGTTATCGGCGCAGGCTGCTTCGTTGGGAAAAATACGAAAATAGGCGCCGGCTCGCGTTTGTGGGCTAATGTGACCGTTTACCATGAGATTGAGATCGGCGAGAATTGCCTGATTCAGTCCAGCACGGTGATTGGCGCGGATGGCTTCGGCTACGCTAACGATCGCGGTAACTGGGTAAAGATCCCGCAGCTGGGTCGCGTCATTATTGGCGATCGCGTGGAGATTGGCGCCTGCACCACGATTGACCGTGGTGCGCTGGACGATACCGTGATTGGCAACGGGGTTATCATTGATAACCAGTGCCAGATTGCGCATAACGTGGTGATTGGCGACAATACCGCGGTCGCTGGCGGCGTTATCATGGCGGGCAGCCTGAAAATTGGCCGCTACTGCATGATTGGCGGCGCCAGCGTGATTAACGGCCATATGGAAATCTGCGATAAGGTCACCGTCACGGGGATGGGGATGGTGATGCGTCCTATCAGCGAACCTGGCGTATATTCCTCCGGTATTCCGCTGCAGCCGAACAAGGCGTGGCGTAAAACCGCTGCGCTGGTGATGAATATCGACGAGATGAGCAAGCGCCTGAAAGCGATTGAGCGCAAGGTTAATCAACAAGACTAATTCATCATTTGGTCACATGACATTTCCGGCCTGTTGCATTCGCTAAAAGATTGCCGCAGGCCGTGTTATTATTGCCTTTTAGTACATTTAGACAGGAAGAGTATTTTGACTACTGACACTCATACTCTGCACATTGAAGAGATTCTGGAACTTCTGCCTCACCGTTACCCGTTCCTGCTGGTAGACCGCGTGCTGGATTTTGAAGAAGGTCGTTTTCTGCGCGCAGTAAAAAATGTTTCTGTAAACGAGCCGTTTTTCCAGGGGCACTTCCCTGGTAAGCCGATTTTGCCGGGCGTCCTGATTCTGGAAGCAATGGCGCAAGCCACCGGGATTCTGGCGTTCAAAAGCGTCGGAAAACTGGAACCAGGCGAGCTGTACTACTTCGCGGGTATCGATGAAGCACGCTTCAAACGCCCGGTAGTACCAGGCGATCAGATGATTATGGAAGTCACTTTCGAGAAAACCCGCCGCGGCCTGACCCGTTTCAAAGGCGTTGCGCTGGTTGACGGTAAAGTGGTTTGCGAAGCGACGATGATGTGTGCGCGTAGCCGGGAGGCCTGATACGTGATTGATAAAACCGCTTTTGTTCATCCTACCGCCATTGTAGAAGAAGGCGCCGTGATTGGCGCTAACGTCCACATTGGTCCGTTTTGTATTGTTGGCGCTAACGTCGAAATCGGCGAAGGCACCGTGCTGAAGTCTCACGTTGTCGTTAACGGCCACACCAAAATCGGCCGTGACAATGAGATCTATCAGTTCGCTTCCATCGGCGAAGTTAACCAGGATCTGAAATATGCTGGCGAACCGACCCGGGTGGAAATTGGCGATCGCAACCGCATTCGCGAAAGCGTCACCATTCATCGCGGCACAGTACAGGGCGGTGGATTAACAAAGGTGGGCAACGATAACCTGCTGATGATCAACGCCCACGTGGCGCACGATTGTACGCTTGGCGATCGCTGCATTCTGGCCAATAACGCGACGCTCGCGGGCCATGTTTCGCTGGATGATTATGTCATTATCGGCGGCATGACGGCGGTGCATCAGTTCTGCGTCATTGGCTCACACGTTATGGTTGGCGGCTGCTCCGGCGTGGCGCAGGACGTTCCGCCGTTCGTAATTGCCCAGGGCAACCATGCGACGCCGTTCGGCGTTAACATCGAAGGGCTGAAACGCCGCGGCTTCAGCCGGGAAGCAATCACCGCGATCCGCAACGCGTATAAACTGCTGTACCGCAGCGGCAAAACGCTGGAAGAAGCCAAGCCGGAAATCGCCGAACTGGCTGCTCAGCATCCTGAGGTTCAGCCGTTTGTCGATTTCTTCGCTCGTTCTACCCGCGGCTTGATTCGTTAATGGCTGAACAGCGTCCCCTGACGATTGCCCTGGTCGCCGGAGAAACCTCCGGCGATATTCTAGGCGCTGGTCTCATCCGCGCGCTTAAAGCACGCATCCCGAATGCGCGCTTTGTCGGCGTGGCGGGGCCGCTAATGCAGGCGGAAGGGTGCGAAGCCTGGTATGAAATGGAAGAGCTGGCGGTGATGGGCATTGTTGAAGTGCTCGGTCGCCTGCGTCGCTTACTCCATATTCGCGCCGATTTGACCCGCCGCTTCGGCGAGCTGCGTCCCGATGTCTTCGTCGGCATCGACGCCCCTGACTTTAATATCACCCTCGAAGGAAATCTGAAAAAGCAGGGCATCAAAACCATTCACTACGTCAGCCCGTCGGTCTGGGCCTGGCGACAAAAACGCGTTTTCAAAATCGGCAGATCCACCGATCTGGTGCTGGCCTTTCTGCCTTTCGAAAAGGCGTTTTATGACAAATTTAACGTCCCCTGCCGCTTTATCGGTCATACCATGGCGGATGCGATGCCGCTGGATCCTGACAAAGGCGCTGCGCGCGACCGGTTAGGGATCCCGCACAGCGTGCGCTGCCTCGCTCTGCTACCCGGCAGCCGCGGCGCGGAAGTCGAAATGCTTAGCGCCGACTTCCTGAAAACCGCGCAGCTTCTGCGCACCACCTATCCCGATCTGCAGGTGGTGGTGCCGCTGGTTAATGCTAAACGGCGGGAGCAGTTTGAGCGTATTAAAGCTGAGACGGCGCCGGATATGATCGTGCATATGCTGGACGGTCAGGCGCGCGATGCAATGATCGCCAGCGACGCCGCGCTGCTGGCCTCCGGGACGGCAGCGCTGGAGTGTATGCTGGCGAAATGCCCGATGGTGGTTGGCTACCGGATGAAGCCGTTCACCTTCTGGCTGGCGAAGCGGTTGGTAAAAACCGACTACGTCTCGTTACCGAACCTGCTGGCCGGTCGCGAACTGGTTAAAGAGCTGCTGCAGGATGAGTGCGAGCCCCAGGCGCTGGCAGCCGCTCTGCAGCCGCTGCTGGCCGATGGCAAAACCAGCCATGAGATGCATGAGACGTTCCGCGCCCTGCATCAGCAGATCCGCTGCAACGCCGATGAGCAGGCGGCGGACGCCGTACTGGAGTTAGCAAAACAATGATGGAGTTCGTCTATCCGCATACCCATCTGGTTGCCGGCGTCGATGAGGTCGGGCGTGGCCCCCTGGTTGGCGCGGTGGTGACCGCGGCGGTGATCCTCGATCCGGCGAAGCCGATTGTGGGTCTGAATGATTCCAAAAAACTCAGCGAGAAGCGTCGTCTGGCGCTGTTCGATGAGATTAAAGAGAAAGCGCTGTGCTGGAGCCTGGGGCGCGCCGAGCCGCACGAAATCGACGAGCTGAATATTCTGCATGCCACTATGCTGGCGATGCAGCGCGCCGTCGCCGGCCTGAGCATTGTTCCTGAGTTTGTCCTGATCGATGGCAACCGCTGTCCGTCGCTACCGATGCCCTCCCAGGCGGTGGTGAAAGGCGACAGCCGGGTGGCAGAAATCAGCGCAGCGTCTATTCTGGCAAAAGTCACTCGTGACGCCGAAATGGCCACGCTGGACCTCGCATTTCCCCACTACGGATTTGCCCAGCATAAAGGCTATCCCACCGCTGTTCACCTGCAGAAGCTGCAGGAACACGGCGCAACAGAGCATCACCGGCGCAGTTTTGGCCCGGTGAAGCGTGCCCTGGGCCTGGCGTCCAACTAAGTCACCGGGATCTTAAGATGGCTGAACCACGTTTCGTACACCTGCGGGTGCACAGCGACTATTCCATGATCGATGGGCTGGCGAAGACCGGGCCGCTGGTGAAGAAGGCGGCCTCGCTTGGCATGCCAGCGCTGGCGATCACTGATTTCACTAACCTGTGTGGGCTGGTGAAGTTCTACGGGACGGGACACGGCGCGGGGATTAAGCCGATCGTCGGCGCCGACTTTCACGTGCAGTGCGACCTGCTCGGCGATGAGTTTACCGAACTGACGGTGCTGGCGGCGAATAACACCGGCTACCAGAACCTGACGCTGCTGATTTCCCGTGCCTATCAGCGCGGCTACGGCGCCCTGGGGCCGTGGATCGATCGCGACTGGCTGGTGGAACATCAGGAAGGGCTGATTCTGCTCTCCGGCGGCCGTAAAGGTGACGTCGGCGTCAGCCTGATCCGCGGCAATATGCCGCTGGTGGAACAGTGCGTCGCTTTCTATGAAGAGCATTTCCCTGACCGCTATTTTCTGGAGCTGATCCGTACCGGTCGTCAGGATGAAGAGAGCTATCTCCATGCCGCCGTGGCGCTGGCGGAAGCGCGCGGCCTGCCGGTGGTGGCGACCAACGATGTCCGCTTCCTTGAAACCGGCGACTTCGACGCCCACGAAATCCGCGTCGCCATTCACGACGGCTTCACGCTCGACGATCCGAAACGGCCGCGTAACTACTCGCCGCAGCAATATATGCGCAGTGAGGAGGAGATGTGCGAGCTGTTCGCCGACATCCCGGAAGCGCTGGCAAACAGCGTAGAAATCGCCAAGCGCTGCAACGTCACCGTGCGGCTTGGCGAATATTTCCTGCCGCAGTTCCCGACGGGCGATATGACCACCGAAGATTTCCTGGTCATGAAATCGAAAGAGGGTCTGGAAGAGCG
>NZ_JAZARW010000001.1:231838-244554 GCF_036233805.1 Klebsiella sp. EMBS2024
CGTCTGGACATCGAGCTGCAGGTTATCAACCAGATGGGCTTCCCGGGCTACTTCCTGATCGTGATGGAGTTTATCCAGTGGTCGAAGGATAACGGCGTGCCGGTAGGCCCGGGCCGCGGTTCCGGCGCCGGTTCTCTGGTGGCCTACGCGCTGAAGATAACCGATCTTGACCCGCTGGAGTTCGACCTGCTGTTCGAACGTTTCCTTAACCCGGAGCGTGTCTCGATGCCCGACTTCGACGTCGACTTCTGCATGGAGAAACGCGACCAGGTTATCGAGCACGTGGCGGACATGTACGGCCGCGATGCGGTATCGCAGATCATTACCTTCGGTACCATGGCGGCGAAAGCGGTTATCCGCGACGTGGGTCGCGTACTGGGTCACCCGTACGGCTTTGTCGACCGTATCTCTAAGCTGGTGCCGCCCGATCCGGGCATGACGCTGGCGAAAGCCTTTGAGGCCGAACCGCAGCTGCCGGAGATCTACGAAGCGGACGAAGAAGTTAAAGCGCTTATAGACATGGCGCGTAAGCTGGAAGGGGTGACGCGAAACGCCGGTAAACACGCCGGTGGGGTGGTTATCGCTCCGACTAAAATCACTGACTTCGCGCCGCTGTATTGCGATGAACAGGGGCTGCATCCGGTCACCCAGTTTGATAAGAACGACGTGGAATACGCCGGGCTGGTGAAGTTCGACTTCCTCGGTTTGCGTACGCTCACTATCATTAACTGGGCGCTGGAGATGATTAACAAGCGCCGTGAGAAGAACGGCGAAGGGCCGCTGGATATCGCCGCTATCCCGCTGGATGACAAGAAAAGCTTTGACATGCTGCAGCGCTCGGAAACCACTGCGGTGTTCCAGCTTGAATCGCGCGGCATGAAAGATCTGATTAAGCGCCTGCAGCCGGACTGCTTCGAAGATATGATCGCGCTGGTGGCCCTGTTCCGCCCGGGCCCGCTGCAGTCGGGGATGGTAGATAACTTTATCGACCGTAAGCATGGCCGCGAGGAGATCTCTTATCCGGACGTGCAGTGGCAGCATGAAAGCCTGAAACCGGTGCTGGAGCCAACCTACGGCATCATCCTGTATCAGGAACAGGTCATGCAGATTGCCCAGGTGCTGTCCGGATACACCCTCGGCGGCGCGGACATGCTGCGTCGTGCGATGGGTAAGAAAAAGCCGGAGGAGATGGCCAAGCAGCGTTCTATCTTTGAGGATGGGGCGAAGAAAAACGGCATTGACGGCGAACTGGCGATGAAAATCTTCGACCTGGTGGAGAAATTCGCCGGTTACGGATTTAACAAATCGCACTCCGCCGCCTACGCGTTGGTCTCCTACCAGACGCTGTGGCTTAAGGCGCACTACCCGGCCGAGTTTATGGCGGCGGTGATGACCGCCGATATGGACAACACCGAGAAAGTGGTTGGCCTGGTGGATGAGTGCTGGCGAATGGGGCTAAAAATCCTGCCCCCGGATATTAACTCCGGCCTGTACCATTTCCACGTCAACGACGATGGCGAGATCGTCTACGGCATTGGCGCCATCAAGGGCGTCGGCGAAGGACCGATCGAAGCGATTATTGAGGCGCGCAACAATGGCGGCTATTTCCGCGAGCTGTTCGACCTCTGCGCGCGAACCGATATTAAAAAGCTCAACCGTCGGGTGCTGGAAAAGCTGATTATGTCCGGGGCGTTCGATCGTCTCGGCCCACATCGCGCGGCGCTGATGAATTCGCTGGGCGATGCGTTGAAAGCCGCTGACCAGCACGCGAAAGCCGAGGCCATCGGCCAGGCTGATATGTTCGGCGTGCTGGCGGAAGAGCCCGAGCAAATTGAGCAATCCTACGCCAGCTGCCAGCCATGGCCTGAGCAGGTGGTGCTGGATGGTGAAAGGGAGACCCTGGGGCTATACCTCACCGGACACCCGATTAACCAGTATCTGAAGGAGATTGAGCGCTACGTCGGCGGCGTGAGGCTCAAAGACATGCATCCGACCGAACGTGGGAAAGTCACCACGGCGGCGGGGCTGGTGATTGCGGCGCGGGTAATGGTCACCAAGCGCGGCAATCGTATCGGCATCTGTACCCTGGATGACCGTTCCGGGCGGCTGGAAGTGATGTTATTCACCGACGCGCTGGATAAATATCAGCAGTTGCTGGAAAAAGACCGCATACTTATCGTCAGCGGACAGGTCAGCTTTGATGACTTTAGCGGGGGGCTTAAAATGACCGCCCGTGAAGTCATGGACATTGACGAAGCCCGGGAAAAATATGCTCGCGGGCTTGCTATCTCGCTGACGGACAGGCAAATTGATGACCAGCTTTTAAACCGACTCCGTCAGTCTCTGGAACCCCACCGTTCGGGAACCATTCCAGTGCACCTCTACTATCAGAGGGCGGATGCACGCGCGCGGTTGCGTTTCGGCGCAACATGGCGCGTCTCTCCGAGCGATCGTTTACTTAACGATCTGCGGGGCCTTATCGGCTCGGAGCAGGTGGAACTGGAGTTTGACTAATACAGGAATACTATGAGTCTGAATTTCCTAGATTTTGAACAGCCGATTGCAGAGCTGGAAGCGAAAATCGATTCCCTGACTGCGGTAAGCCGTCAGGATGAGAAACTGGATATTAACATCGACGAAGAAGTGCATCGTCTGCGTGAGAAAAGCGTAGAGCTGACGCGCAAAATCTTCGCCGATCTCGGTGCATGGCAGGTTGCGCAACTGGCGCGCCACCCGCGCCGTCCTTACACCCTGGATTATGTCCGCCTGGCGTTCGACGAATTTGACGAACTGGCCGGTGACCGCGCCTTCGCTGACGATAAAGCGATTGTCGGCGGTATCGCGCGTCTTGACGGTCGTCCGGTGATGATCATCGGCCACCAGAAAGGTCGTGAAACCAAAGAGAAAATTCGCCGCAACTTTGGGATGCCGGCGCCGGAAGGCTACCGCAAAGCGCTACGCCTGATGGAGATGGCTGAGCGGTTTAAAATGCCGATCATCACCTTTATCGACACCCCGGGCGCCTACCCGGGCGTCGGCGCGGAAGAGCGTGGCCAGTCGGAAGCGATCGCCCGCAACCTGCGTGAGATGTCGCGTCTTAGCGTGCCGGTTATCTGCACCGTAATCGGTGAAGGCGGCTCCGGCGGCGCGCTGGCGATCGGCGTGGGCGACAAGGTCAACATGCTTCAGTACAGCACCTATTCGGTCATTTCGCCGGAAGGCTGCGCCTCCATTCTGTGGAAGAGCGCGGATAAAGCGCCGCTGGCTGCGGAAGCAATGGGCATTATCGCCCCGCGTCTGAAAGAGCTGAAGCTGATCGATTCTATCGTTCCGGAACCGCTGGGCGGCGCTCACCGCAACCCGGAAGCGATGGCAGCGAGCCTGAAGGCGCAGCTGCTGGCAGACCTGGCAGACCTCGATCTGCTCAGCGAAGAAGAGCTGCTGAACCGCCGTTATCAGCGTCTGATGAGCTACGGTTACGCTTAACTTTTTCGTCAGGACTAAACACTAAGGGCCGGATTTTCCGGCCCTTTTTTTATGTGCGGTGCGCCCGGGGGATTGCTATGATGCTTGACTTAGGTGAATACCAGGAGGAAAGCGTGAATATCATCGCCATCATGGGGCCTCACGGCGTCTACCATAAAGACGAGCCGATCAAAGAACTGGAAGCGGCGCTGCAGCGCCAGGGCTTCCAGACCATCTGGCCGCAAAACAGCGCCGACCTGCTGCAGTTTATCGAGCACAACCCGCGCATCTGCGGGGTGATCTTCGACTGGGATGAATACAGCGTCGATCTGTGCAGCGATATCAATCAGCTCAATGAATACCTTCCTCTGTACGCCTTCATTAACGCCCACTCGACGATGGATGTCAGCAGTCAGGATTTGCGCATGACGCTGTGGTTCTTCGAATATGCGCTGGGACTCTCCGAAGAGATCGCCACCCGCATTGGGCAGTACACCCGCGAGTACCTGGAGAATATCACTCCGCCGTTTACCCGCGCGCTGTTCAACTATGTCCAGGAGGGAAAATATACCTTCTGTACGCCGGGCCATATGGGCGGCAGCGCCTATCAGAAAAGCCCGGTGGGCTGCCTGTTCTATGATTTTTTTGGCGGGAATACGCTGAAGGCGGATGTCTCGATTTCGGTCACCGAGCTGGGCTCCCTGCTGGATCATACCGGCCCGCACCTGGAGGCGGAGGAGTATATCGCGCGCGCCTTTGGCGCCGAGCAAAGCTATATGGTGACCAACGGCACCTCGACGTCCAATAAAATTGTCGGCATGTACTCGGCGCCCGCCGGCAGCACCCTGCTGATTGACCGTAACTGTCACAAATCGCTGGCCCACCTGCTGATGATGAGCGATGTGGTTCCCCTGTGGCTGAAGCCGACCCGCAACGCGCTGGGGATCCTCGGCGGTATCCCCCGGCGCGAATTTACCCGCGACAGCATTCAGCAGAAAGTGCGCGACACGGGCGGGGCGCAGTGGCCCGTGCATGCGGTGATCACCAACTCCACCTACGATGGTCTGCTCTATAACACCACCTGGCTTAAGGAGACGCTCGATGTCCCGTCGATCCATTTCGATTCCGCCTGGGTGCCCTATACCCATTTCCATCCGATATATCAGGGGAAAAGCGGTATGAGCGGGGAGCGGATCCCCGGGAAAGTCATCTTCGAGACGCAGTCGACGCATAAGATGCTGGCCGCGCTGTCGCAGGCCTCGCTGATCCACATTAAAGGCAATTATGATGAAGAGACCTTTAACGAAGCCTTTATGATGCATACCTCTACGTCGCCGAGCTACCCCATCGTCGCGTCGATTGAGACCGCGGCGGCGATGCTGCGCGGCAACTCCGGTAAACGTCTGATCCAGCGCTCCATTGAGCGGGCGCTGGACTTCCGCAAAGAGGTGCAGCGACTGCGCGAGGAGTCGGACGGCTGGTTCTTTGATATCTGGCAGCCGGAAGCCGTAGATAAAGCCGAGTGCTGGCCGGTAGCGCCGGGCGAGGACTGGCACGGTTTCAAAGATGCCGATGCGGATCATATGTATCTCGATCCGGTGAAGGTCACCATTCTGACGCCGGGCATGGACGAGCAGGGGAATATGGATGAAGAGGGGATCCCGGCGGCGCTGGTGGCGAAGTTCCTCGACGAGCGGGGCGTGGTGGTAGAGAAAACAGGCCCCTACAATCTGCTGTTCCTGTTCAGTATCGGCATCGATAAAACCCGGGCGATGGGGCTGCTGCGCGGCCTGACCGAGTTTAAACGCGCCTACGATCTCAATCTGCGGGTGAAAAATATGCTGCCGGATCTGTACGCCGAAGATCCCGACTTCTACCGCAACATGCGGATCCAGGATCTGGCGCAGGGGATCCACCGCTTGATCCGTCAGCATCAGCTGCCGCAGCTGATGCTCAGCGCCTTTGACGTCCTGCCGGAAATGAAAATGACGCCGCATCACGCCTGGCAGCGCCAGATCAAGGGGGAGGTGGAAACTATTGAACTGGAGAACCTGGTGGGGCGGATTTCGGCCAACATGATCCTCCCTTATCCGCCGGGGGTTCCGCTGCTGATGCCGGGAGAGATGATCACCGAGGAAAGCCGGGCGGTGCTCGATTTTCTGCTGATGCTTTGCTCTATCGGCCGTCATTACCCGGGCTTTGAGACCGATATTCACGGCGCCAAGCGCGATGAGGACGGTGTGTATCGGGTACGAGTCTTAAAAAATGACGAAAGGCTTGCGCGTTAACGGCGCGCACGAGTAACGTGGCTGGCTTAACAGAAGGAGTTTAACCATGCTGGGTTTGAAACGGGTTCACCATATTGCCATCATTGCGACCGACTACGCCCGCAGTAAAGCGTTCTATTGCGATATTCTGGGGTTTACGCTGCAAAGTGAGTTTTATCGCGCCGAGCGCGATTCCTGGAAAGGCGATCTGGCGCTCAACGGCGAGTATGTGATTGAGTTGTTCTCGTTCCCGTTTCCGCCAGCCCGCCCCAGTCGTCCGGAAGCCTGCGGGCTGCGTCATCTGGCCTTTAGCGTGGATGATATCGACGCCGCGGTAGCCCATCTCACCGCGCATGGCGTGGAGTGCGAAGCGATTCGTGTCGATCCCTTTACCGGTAAACGCTTTACCTTCTTTAGCGATCCGGACGACCTGCCGCTGGAAATATATCAGCAGTAAATCTTGCCAGCGCGGCCCTGGCCCGGTAACGTGCCGGGCCATCACTTCTCGGTATGTTCGTGGATATGACGGCTGATATTGCGCATACGCTTCATCCCCATCGCCAGCTGCTGGTGGCCTTCAGCGGCGGTCTGGACTCGACGGTTCTTCTGCATCAGCTGGTGCTGCTGCGGGAACAGGATCCCTCGCTGACGCTGCGGGCGGTGCATGTTCACCACGGCCTTAGCGCCCACGCAGACGACTGGGTGGCGCATTGTCGGCAGATTTGCCAGCAGTGGCAGGTGCCGCTGGTGGTGCATCGCGTGACGTTAGCCCGGGGAGGGCTGGGCGTCGAGGCCCACGCTCGTGCGGCGCGCTATCAGGCCTTTCAGGATACGCTCAATGCCGGCGAGGTGTTAGTGACCGCCCAGCACCAGGACGATCAGTGCGAAACCCTGCTGCTGGCGTTAAAACGCGGCAGCGGTCCTACCGGCCTGTCGGCGATGGCGCCATCCTCTGCCTTTGCCGGCAGTCGACTACTGCGTCCTCTCCTCAATGAAACCCGCGAATCACTACGCCAGTGGGCGCTCGCCCATCAGCTGTCGTGGATCGAAGATGAGAGTAATCAGGATGATACCTATGACCGCAATTTCCTGCGCCTGCGGGTGATCCCGGTGCTGCGCGAGCGTTGGCCGCACTTTAGCGAGGCCGTCGCCCGCAGCGCCAGCCTGTGCGCCGAGCAGGAACAACTGCTGGACGAGATGTTGGCGGCGGAGCTGGCGTCGCTGGTGGCCGAAGATGGCTCGCTGGCTATCGCGCCGCTGGCGACGATGAGTCCGCCGCGCCGAGCGGCGCTGCTGCGTCGCTGGCTCGCCGGGCAGCAGGCGCCGATGCCCGCCCGCGAGGTGCCTGAGCGCCTCTGGCACGAGGTGGCGCTGGCGCGGGAAGATGCCAGCCCCTGTCTGCGGCTGGGGGAATTTACCGTCCGCCGTTTTCAACAGCGTTTGTACTGGGTGAAGTATCTTCCCGGTCAGACGGACAGCGTTCAGCGCTGGCCCGACTGGCGCCAGCCGCTGCGGCTGGCGGACGGTCTCGGCGAGCTGACGCTGCAGCCCGACGGCAGGCTGCGCCCGCCGTCGGCGGATGAGCCGGTCACCGTCCGCTTTCGCGCCAGCGGCCACCTGCATATTGTCGGGCGCCATGGCGGACGCAAGCTTAAGAAGCTCTGGCAGGAGCTGGGCGTTGCTCCGTGGCGACGAGACACCACGCCGCTGCTTTTTTACGGCGAAACGCCGATTGCCGCAGCGGACGATCTGTTTGTGACCACAGAAGGTGAAGTGAAGGACGGAGAAGGGGTCAGGCTGATGTGGAGGAAAACGGGCGATTAAGCCCGTTTTTGATTCAGGATTCGCTCACCACCACGGTGCCGATTTCCGGGTGACTGAAGCTGGCGATTTTATCCAGGCGCAGCTCGCGGACGTTGCCGGCGAGTTCGACCACCAGATACTCGATATTTTTTCGCGAGATAAGATCGCTGGCCTTTGCCTGCAGCTGTTCGCCATCCTTCAGCGCCAGCGTCAGCACCAGGTGATGCTGGCAGGCCAGCTCCAGGTTGTCGTAATCATCGCAGTTAATGGGTTGATAAGTATCATTCATTGACATAATCGCTCACCAGTAAGTTTGCTGCCGCATAAGCGGCCTTTTCCCTGACTGACTCCGAAAGGGCCTCATCCGCCGCAATCTCATTCAATACTTTCAACACGCAACCCAGCGCATCCGGGATATACCCTAAGTCTCCGCTGGCTATTTCCGCATACCGCTTGCGTATTAACTCACAATAGTGGTCCACATGCCCTCCTGTCAGCGTTCTGACTCAACCGTGGGATGCAAGTTTAAGCCTACGAAGATAAACTCTGTTTAGCAAGGGAACTATATCATAGTCATTTAAGCAATTTCAGCAGGATGAAACAGGTTGCTGCGATTGACGACAGCCTTTTGCCGCCAGTTTCGCTACAATGTACGCCATTCTTTTCAGGAGTTTATTCATGGCGCTGAAAGCGACTATATATAAAGCTGCGGTAAATGTAGCCGATCTGGATCGCAACCAGTTTCTGGATGCTAACCTGACGCTGGCTCAGCATCCGTCAGAAACCCAGGAGCGCATGATGCTGCGCCTGCTGGCATGGATCAAATATGCCGATGAACGGCTACAGTTTACCCGCGGTCTGTCGTCGGACGACGAGCCGGAGCTGTGGCTGCTTAACGATCATCTCGGGGTCGATCTGTGGATCGAACTGGGTCTGCCGGATGAGCGGCGGATTAAGAAAGCCTGCTCACGGGCGCAGGCGGTGGCGCTGTTTGCTTATAATAGCCGGGCAGCTGAAATCTGGTGGCAGCAGAATCAGAGCAAGCTTGCGGCGTACCCGAAGCTGACCATCTGGTATCTTGATGATGCGCAACTGGCACTGCTTAGCGCCTTTGCCGACCGTACCATGACGCTGCAGGCCACTCTGCAGGAGGGCAGTATCTGGTTATCCGACGCTCGGAATAATCTGGAAATTCAGCTTACCGCCTGGCAAGCGTCGGCATGATTACTATTAGCCGCAGCGTAGCCCTCGCCGACGACGAGATCGTCTTGTCAGGCATTCGCGCCCAGGGAGCAGGGGGGCAGCATGTGAACAAAGCGTCGACGGCGATCCATCTGCGCTTTGATATTAAAGCTTCAAGCCTGCCGGAGTTTTACAAAGAGCGCCTGCTCGCCGCCAGCCACCACTTAATTTCTGCTGACGGTGTGGTTATCATTAAGGCTCAGGAATACCGCAGCCAGGAGATGAACCGTGAAGCGGCGATCGCCCGGCTGGTGGCCCTTATTAAAGAATTAACCGCAGTGCAAAAAAGTCGCCGGGAGACGCGACCGACTCGGGCATCGAAAGAGCGACGCCTTGCTTCCAAGGCACAGAAGTCCTCAGTCAAGGCGCTGCGTGGGAAAGTTCGCCAGTGAAGGCGTCGGCGAACGGGTGAAATGGATGATAAGGAAAGCAAAGTGAAGAAAATCGTATTCTCCGTGATAGCGGCCTGTTCGCTGTTCGCGCTGTTTGGTTGTAACCATCGCGCCGAGACTGACACGGTCCAGCCAGCGGCGATGGAAGAGCTCAAGCCGATGCAGCAAAGCTGGCGAGGCGTGCTGCCTTGCGCGGATTGCGAAGGTATCGACACCTCGCTGTTCCTGGAAAAAGACGGGACCTGGGTGATGAATGAGCACTACCAGGACGCCCGTCGTGAGCCGTCATCCTTTGCCTCGTACGGCACCTGGGCACGTACCGCGGATAAGCTGGTGCTGACCAACAGCAAGGGCGAGAAATCTTACTTTCGCGCGAAAGGCGACAAGCTGGAGATGCTCGACCGCAACGGAAGCCCCATTCAGTCTCCTCTCAACTATACCCTGGAGCCAGTGAAGGCCAGCCTGCCGACGACGCCGATGGCGATGCGCGGCATGTATTTCTATATGGCCGATGCGGCAACCTTTACCGATTGTGCGACCGGTAAACGCGTCGCGGTGGCGAACAATGCCCAGCTTGAACGGGATTATGCCGCCGCGCGCGGGACCGATACTCGCCCGGTACTGCTGGTGGTAGAAGGGCACTTTACTCTCGAGGCGAACCCGGATACCGGCGAGATGATGAAAACGCTGATGACGGATCAAGCCGGCAAATTTATTCCCGGTAAAGACTGCAGCCATTGATTGTCAGGCCCCTGTCCGGGTAACGGGCAGGGGATGATCCCGCGCAGTACCACCTACTTCCTCCTGTTATTAGCCCTGTCACATCAACAGTGAGCGTGGATCTGGCTGGTGGAAAAGCGTCAATCGTTTCTTTACTCCGCACCGTCCTTCGGTTTGTTCAGCCCCACCAGCTTACCGGCCTGAAGATAAACTCCCAGTTTCAAATGCCCGACATACTGGAGCTGCGTTTCGGGTTTAAACGTGGCGACGTCTCCTTCCCGCATGTGCAGCAGATCGGAAGGACTGATCCACGCCGCCTGCGCGAGCGTCAGCGGATGCCCGGCTCGGACAAAGGCCTCGCTGACAAACTCCGAGCAAAACCACGCTTTCTTGTCGCCGCTTGCCGCATCGCCCAGCTGCGCTTTGGCCAGGCCGCTGACGCACTGCTGGCGAAAGTCTCGTGAGAAGGGGTTGAGCGAGCAGAGCGGTTTGGTGACCATATAAGGGATAAACTGAATAATGCCGCGATAGTTATACCCGCTGTCTTTGACCTGCCAGGCAAAACTTTTCATCGCCGTCGCCTGGTCCGGCGTCAGGTCAGGCACCCTGAGAGCAAAGAGTTTATCGCTGTGCGCCAGCGCCTGCTGAAGGGTAATCACTTGTACGCCGGCGCCGGTGGCTTCCGCAACCTGACCTTCGCCAACATACAGCGCGACGTGGCTTACAGAAGAGGCGCTGAAGGCGCGGATCCCAAGCGATGTGACGCCCAGGCTGGAGGAGAACAGCAGGTCGCCGGAGCGCAGGTCGCTTTCGGCGATTTCGCGCAGTCCGCTGCCGGCAATCGAGCTTTGACGCTGGAGGGTAACAGCCCAGGATGATGAATGGTCATCGGCAGCAGATGTGGAAGGCGAGCTGCGGCCGACGTCCAGGGTACAGGCGGTAAGCAGGAGCAGGGCAAAAGTAAGCAGTCCGCTGCGGAGGAGATGTGCAGTCATTGGTACTGTCCTTGTNAAAAAAAAGGCCCTGACATCCGTTCAGGGCCCTGAGGTGGGTGTTAGCCTTTTATCGCTTTAACCAGATATTCCACAATATCCCCGGTCTTAATCAGCTGCTTCTCACCGTTGCGACGATACTTGTATTCGATATCATCGTTGTCGAGGTTACGATCGCCCAGCACGATGGTGTGCGGGATACCGATCAGCTCCATATCGGCGAACATCACGCCCGGACGCTCTTTACGATCGTCCATCAGCACTTCAATACCCTGGGCGCTCAGCTCGGCGTACAGTTTCTCTGCCAGCTCCTGCACACGGTAAGACTTGTGCATGTTCATCGGCAGGATCGCCACCTGGAACGGCGCAATCGCATCCGGCCAGACGATACCGCGATCGTCAAAGTTCTGCTCAATCGCCGCCGCTACCACGCGAGTCACCCCGATACCATAGCAGCCCATGGTCAGGATCTGGTTACGGCCATCTTCGCCCTGGACCGCGGCTTTCATCGCCTCGGAGTACTTCGTCCCCAGCTGGAAGATATGACCCACTTCGATACCGCGCTTAATAAGCAGGGTACCTTTACCGTCCGGGCTCGGGTCGCCGGCGACGACGTTACGGATGTCGGCCACTTCCGGCGTCGCGACATCGCGGTCCCAGTTGATGCCGAAGTAGTGTTTGCCATCGATATTGGCGCCAGCGGCGAAATCGCTCATCACTGCTACAGTACGGTCGATAATCACCGGTACCGGCATGTTCACCGGGCCCAGGGAGCCCGGACCGGCGTTCACCAGGGCGCGGATCTCTTCTTCGGTGGCGAAGGTCAGCGGGCTGGCGACCTGCGGCAGTTTTTCCGCTTTCACTTCGTTCAGCTCGTGATCGCCGCGCACCAGCAGGGCAACCAGCGGGGAAGCGCTATCTTCAACCGCTTTCACCAGCAGAGTTTTCACGGTTTTTTCGATCGGCAGGTTGAACTGCTCCACCAGCTCGGCGATGGTTTTGGCGTTCGGCGTATCGACCAGGGTCATCTCCTGGGTGGCGGCTGCGCGCGGCTCTTTCGGCGCAACGGCTTCCGCAAACTCGATGTTTGCCGCGTAGTCGGAGCTGTCGGAGAAGATCACATCGTCTTCGCCGCTCTGCGCCAGCACCTGGAATTCATGAGAGGCGCTGCCGCCGATAGAACCGGTGTCAGCCTGTACCGCGCGGAAATCCAGCCCCATACGGCTGAAGATTTTGCTGTAAGCGGCATACATCGCGTCGTAGGTTTCCTGCAGCGATTCCTGCGAAGTATGGAAAGAGTAGGCATCTTTCATCAGGAATTCACGGGAGCGCATCACCCCGAAACGCGGGCGTACTTCGTCGCGGAATTTGGTCTGGATCTGATAGAAGTTCAGCGGCAGCTGTTTATAGGAGTTCAGCTCGTTGCGGATCAGATCGGTAATGACCTCTTCGTGGGTTGGGCCGAGGACGAACGGACGATCGCCGCGATCGGCAATGCGCAACAGTTCCGGGCCGTACTGCTCCCAGCGCCCGCTCTCCTGCCACAGTTCAGATGGCTGAACGACCGGCATTAACACCTCGATCGCACCGGCGTTGTTCATTTCTTCACGCACGATGTTTTCGACTTTTTTCAGGACGCGCACGCCGGTCGGCAGCCAGGTGTATAACCCGGAGGCCAGCTTGCGGATCATCCCGGCGCGCAGCATCAGCTGATGGCTGATTACCTCGGCGTCGGCAGGTGTCTCCTTCAGAGTGGAGAGCAGATATTGGCTAGTACGCATGTTGTAACGGTTCCAGTTAAACGAGCGGAACAGGCTGGTTGCCCAGCCTGAAAC
>NZ_JAZARW010000001.1:244560-252924 GCF_036233805.1 Klebsiella sp. EMBS2024
GTGGTTTAGTTTACCAGTGTGGCAAAGATGCCAAAAGAGAGGAAAATAAAATTAGCGCGCTTCGAGGGCAAAGACTTCAAAACCGGAGGCAGTCACCCGCCAGCGGACGTTGAAATCCAGCAGCCAGACGGCATACGTTTTTCCCGCTTGTTCCTCTTTTCGGTAGGCCGGACGCGGATCCTGCGCCAGCACCTCGCGGATAAACGCTTTGATATACGGGTAGCGTTTTTCCAGCGTGAGTAACTGTGCGTCTATTTCCGGCGTAAAGCTGACGTTCATACCCGCCAGCGGCGCCTGCTGTGCATAGCTGGCGCTGGCGTCCGGCAGGGCTTCGGCGAAAGGAAGATACGGTTTGATATCAACCACCGGCGTCCCGTCGACGAGATCGAGGCTGCCGAGTTCCAGTATTACCTGATCTTTCTGACAGCGAATGCCCTTGAGCTCAACGAGCGACATGCCGATGGGATTAGGGCGAAACGTTGAACGGGTGGCGAAGACGCCCATCCGCGCATTGCCGCCCAGTCGGGGAGGTCGCACCGTCGGACGCCAACCGCCTTCCATTGTCTGATGAAACACAAACAGGATCCACAGATGGCTGAAACTCTGCAGGCCACGCACGGCGTCGGCCTGGTTATAGGGCGCGACCAGATGGAGTTCTCCGCCGCCGTGTTTCACCAGGCCTGGCTGGCGAGGAACGGCAAACTTCTCTTTATACGGCGAACGGATGACGCCTATTTGCGCGAACTGAAATGCGCTCATTGCGCCGAGACGTTAAGCGCTGAACCCAGGCAAACGGCCTGACGGTAGCAGCCTGGCGTACCGCTGGTCACTTCGCAGCGGTGAAGCAGGACGGCATTAGCTTTCATACGCGCGGCATTAATTTGCAGGCGCTTGCGCGCGGTGGGGATATTCGGCGGAGAATCCTGATTCGAAGCCTGGCAGGACTCGCCAGATACTTCACCCAGATCGCGGAACGGTTTACCAATCAGCTCTGACGCATCGGTGTAAATACGTACTGGGGCCGGGCGGGTGGCGCGCGGTTTGCTCGGCTCAGATTTAACCGGCGGGGTTGCAGTGCTTTGAGCAGGCTCAACGGGAGATCTGCTTAGCATGGAACAACCGCTTAACATGAGTGCTAACAAACAGATCGGTAAAGCACGCATAGTATTTCCTCAATGAATAAAAAACAGGGCGTTATTGAATCAGGTACTTGCATAAATGACAAGACGGGCGTGAAGCCCGTCCTGAATGATATTACGGTGAGAAAAGATTACCAGCCTTTCACGGCACCGCCGTTAAAGATCTTGTTCGCTGCTTCGTAAACTTCATCGCTCTGGTAAGCCTGAACGAATTTTTTCACATTCTCAGCATCTTTATTGTCTTCACGCGCCACAATCAGGTTCACGTAAGGAGACTCTTTACCTTCAACAAAGATGCCGTCTTTCGCCGGGGTCAGGCCAATCTGGCTGGCGTAAGTGGTGTTGATAACGGCCAGCGCAATCTGCGCATCGTCCAGGGAACGCGGCAGCTGCGGCGCCTCCAGTTCAACAATCTTCAGGTTTTTCGGGTTCTCGACGATGTCCAGCGAGGTCGGCAGCAGGCCCACGCCGTCTTTCAGTTTAATCAGACCGACCTGCTGCAGCAGCAGCAGGGAACGACCGAGGTTAGTCGGATCGTTAGGGACGGCGATCTGTGAGCCCGGCTGCAGTTCGTCCAGCGATTTGATTTTCTTCGAATAACCCGCGATCGGGTAGACGAAGGTGTTACCGACAGCCACCAGCTTATAGCCGCGGTCTTTAATCTGCTGATCGAGATACGGTTTATGCTGGAAGGCGTTCACGTCGATATCGCCTTTGCTCAGCGCTTCGTTCGGCAGAACGTAATCGTTGAAGGTCACCAGTTCTACGTCAAGGCCATACTTCTCTTTTGCTACTTTCTGTGCAACTTCAGCGACCTGCTGTTCCGCCCCGACGATAACGCCGACTTTAATATGATTCGGATCTTTTTCATCCTGACCGCAACCCACCAGCGCCAGAGAACCGATTAACGCGCCAACTGCCGCAAAAGTTTTGAAATTAAAGGCCATGTTATTTCCTTCCTGTAAGAATGAGTGTTGTCTGCCAATAACGTTATTTGTGAGTCACAGCCCGGACGATGCGATCGCCAGAGAATTGAATTAAATAAACCAGAACAACCAGCAATACCAGTACGGTATTCATCACGGTGGCGTTATATCCAATATAGCCATACTGATAACCAATCTGACCCAGGCCACCGGCGCCCACCGCGCCGCCCATTGCGGAATAACCCACCAGCGTGATGAGCGTGATGGTGGCGGCGTTGACCAGACCCGGCAATGCTTCAGGTAGCAGGACTTTGCGCACGATCTGCAGCGGCGTGGCGCCCATCGCGCGGGAGGCTTCAATAAGGCCGGTGGGGATTTCCAGCAGGGCGTTCTCCACCATGCGGGCGATAAACGGCGCGGCGCCAACTGTTAATGGCACAATCGCTGCCTGCAGGCCGATAGAGGTACCGACGATCACGCGGGTAAACGGAATCATCCAGACCAGCAGGATAATGAACGGGATGGAGCGGAAAATATTCACCAGCGCCGACAGCGTACGGTACAGTTTGGCATTGGCGACGATTTGCCCCGGACGGGTAACGTACAGCAGCACGCCCACCGGCAGGCCGAGGACAAAACCGAAGAAGCCAGAGACAAAAGTCATTGCCAGCGTTTCCCATACGCCGCGCAACAGCAGCCACATCATTGCCTCAGACATAACCCAATACCTCTACTTTTACATGATGTTCCTGCAGCCAGGCGATGGCCGCCTGAGTGTCTTCCTGTGTACCGTGCATTTCGGTGAGCATGATGCCGAACTTCACCCCGCCGGCATAATCCATCTGCGCGCTGATAATGTTGTTATTCACATTGAAGCGACGCGCGGTTTCAGAGAGCAGCGGCGCATCGACGGAGTGGCCGGTAAATTCCATGCGCAGCATCGGTACGCTATCCGCTGTGGCGGTAGGTTTCAGGCGCGCCTGATAGTCATCCGGAATATCGAGGTGCAGAGTGGACTGAATAAACTGCTGAGCCAGCGGCGTCTTCGGATGGGAGAAGACTTCGCTCACGGTGTCCTGCTCGATCAGTTGACCATTACTAATGACCGCCACGCAGTCGCAAATACGTTTAACCACGTCCATTTCATGGGTGATCAACAGGATGGTCAGGCCCAGGCGACGGTTAATGTCTTTCAGCAGTTCGAGAATGGAACGGGTAGTGGCCGGATCCAGGGCGCTGGTGGCTTCATCGCACAGCAATACTTTAGGATTGCTGGCCAGCGCGCGGGCAATCGCCACGCGCTGTTTCTGGCCGCCGGAGAGGTTGGCCGGGTAGCTGTCGTGCTTATCACCCAGGCCGACAAGATCCAGCAGCTCCGTGACACGGCGTTTGATTTCAGCCTGCGGCGTGTTATCCAGCTCCAGGGGTAATGCCACGTTGCCGAAAACGGTCCGCGAGGCCAACAGGTTAAAATGCTGGAAAATCATGCCAATTTGACGGCGAGCGCGGGTTAGCTCTTTCTCCGACAGGGCAGTCAGTTCCTGACCGTCAACCTGTACGCTGCCCTCGGTCGGGCGCTCCAGCAGGTTCACGCAGCGAATCAGCGTACTTTTACCGGCGCCGGAGGCACCGATGACGCCGTAAATCTGTCCGGCAGGGACATGCAGGCTGACGTTATTCAGCGCCTGAATGCTGCGATTCCCCTGCTGGAATACTTTGGTGATATTGGAAAGTTTAATCATCAGTTATTTATTATCGTTTAGCCGTTTGCCGTGGCATTTTCTTCTGCCGTATCCAGGCGATGCCTGGCAATGAAATGGATGTTAAGGCATCCAGACGTCTAAATCAATCTGACTCTTTATAATGAGCACTTTCTTGCATGCGGAAACATGCGATACTAGCGGCACTAGTCTTTTTCAGGAGCAAACCGGTGGCAAAGTCAGTACCCGCAATTTTTCTCGACCGTGACGGCACTATTAATGTCGATCATGGCTACGTCCACGAAATCGACAATTTTGAATTTATCGATGGCGTCATTGACGCGATGCGCGAACTAAAAGAGATGGGCTACGCGCTGGTGCTGGTCACTAACCAGTCCGGTATTGCCCGCGGTAAATTTACCGAAGCCCAGTTTGAAACGCTGACCGAATGGATGGACTGGTCTCTGGCAGACCGCGGCGTCGACCTCGACGGTATCTACTATTGCCCGCATCACCCGCAGGGTGCGGTTGAGGAGTACCGCCAGACCTGTGATTGTCGTAAACCGCATCCGGGGATGCTGATTTCCGCCCGCGACTATCTGCATATCGATATGGCTGCTTCTTATATGGTAGGGGACAAACTGGAAGATATGCAGGCGGCAGCGGCTGCGGATGTCGGGACTAAAGTACTGGTGCGCACCGGTAAGCCCCTGACTGAAGAAGCGGAAAAAGCGGCGGATTGGGTGCTAAATAGCCTGGCTGAGCTGCCGGCGGCGATTAAAAAGCAGCAAAAATAAGCGTTGCGTTTAAAAGATGAGCGGTTGAAATAAAATTGTATTTTTCCGCTTGTCATTCCCGGAGAGCTCCCTATAATGCGCCTCCATCGACACGGCAGATGTGAATCACTTCACACAAACAGCCGGTTCGGTTGCAGAGAAAAATCCTGNNNNACGGGTTGACTCTGAAAGAGGAAAGCGTAATATACGCCACCTCGCGACAGAGCGCTAAAGCGCGTCGCAACTGCTCTTTAACAATTTATCAGACAATCTGTGTGGGCACTCAAAGTGACATGGATTCTTAACGTCCTCGGACGAAAAATGAATACCAAGTCTCAAGAGTGAACACGTAATTCATTACGAAGTTTAATTCTTTGAGCATCAAACTTAAATTGAAGAGTTTGATCATGGCTCAGATTGAACGCTGGCGGCAGGCCTAACACATGCAAGTCGAGCGGTAGCACAGAGAGCTTGCTCTCGGGTGACGAGCGGCGGACGGGTGAGTAATGTCTGGGAAACTGCCTGATGGAGGGGGATAACTACTGGAAACGGTAGCTAATACCGCATAATGTCGCAAGACCAAAGTGGGGGACCTTCGGGCCTCATGCCATCAGATGTGCCCAGATGGGATTAGCTAGTAGGTGGGGTAACGGCTCACCTAGGCGACGATCCCTAGCTGGTCTGAGAGGATGACCAGCCACACTGGAACTGAGACACGGTCCAGACTCCTACGGGAGGCAGCAGTGGGGAATATTGCACAATGGGCGCAAGCCTGATGCAGCCATGCCGCGTGTGTGAAGAAGGCCTTCGGGTTGTAAAGCACTTTCAGCGGGGAGGAAGGCGTTAAGGTTAATAACCTTGGCGATTGACGTTACCCGCAGAAGAAGCACCGGCTAACTCCGTGCCAGCAGCCGCGGTAATACGGAGGGTGCAAGCGTTAATCGGAATTACTGGGCGTAAAGCGCACGCAGGCGGTCTGTCAAGTCGGATGTGAAATCCCCGGGCTCAACCTGGGAACTGCATTCGAAACTGGCAGGCTAGAGTCTTGTAGAGGGGGGTAGAATTCCAGGTGTAGCGGTGAAATGCGTAGAGATCTGGAGGAATACCGGTGGCGAAGGCGGCCCCCTGGACAAAGACTGACGCTCAGGTGCGAAAGCGTGGGGAGCAAACAGGATTAGATACCCTGGTAGTCCACGCCGTAAACGATGTCGATTTGGAGGTTGTGCCCTTGAGGCGTGGCTTCCGGAGCTAACGCGTTAAATCGACCGCCTGGGGAGTACGGCCGCAAGGTTAAAACTCAAATGAATTGACGGGGGCCCGCACAAGCGGTGGAGCATGTGGTTTAATTCGATGCAACGCGAAGAACCTTACCTGGTCTTGACATCCACAGAACTTAGCAGAGATGCTTTGGTGCCTTCGGGAACTGTGAGACAGGTGCTGCATGGCTGTCGTCAGCTCGTGTTGTGAAATGTTGGGTTAAGTCCCGCAACGAGCGCAACCCTTATCCTTTGTTGCCAGCGGTTCGGCCGGGAACTCAAAGGAGACTGCCAGTGATAAACTGGAGGAAGGTGGGGATGACGTCAAGTCATCATGGCCCTTACGACCAGGGCTACACACGTGCTACAATGGCATATACAAAGAGAAGCGACCTCGCGAGAGCAAGCGGACCTCATAAAGTATGTCGTAGTCCGGATTGGAGTCTGCAACTCGACTCCATGAAGTCGGAATCGCTAGTAATCGTAGATCAGAATGCTACGGTGAATACGTTCCCGGGCCTTGTACACACCGCCCGTCACACCATGGGAGTGGGTTGCAAAAGAAGTAGGTAGCTTAACCTTCGGGAGGGCGCTTACCACTTTGTGATTCATGACTGGGGTGAAGTCGTAACAAGGTAACCGTAGGGGAACCTGCGGTTGGATCACCTCCTTACCTTAAAGAACCTGCCTTTGCAGTGCTCACACAGATTGTCTGATGAAAAACAGCAGTAAAAACCTCTACAGGCTTGTAGCTCAGGTGGTTAGAGCGCACCCCTGATAAGGGTGAGGTCGGTGGTTCAAGTCCACTCAGGCCTACCAAATTTGCGAAGCAAATTTGAAGAGGTTGCAAACGATGGGGCTATAGCTCAGCTGGGAGAGCGCCTGCTTTGCACGCAGGAGGTCTGCGGTTCGATCCCGCATAGCTCCACCATCTTTACTGCGAACACAAGAAAACTTCAGAGTGAACCTGAAAAGGTGCACTGCGAAGTTTTGCTCTTTAAAAATCTGGATCAAGCTGAAAATTGAAACGACACACNGTTNANGTGTGTTCGAGTCTCTCAAATTTTCGCGACACGATGATGTTTTACGAAACATCTTCGGGTTGTGAGGTTAAGCGACTAAGCGTACACGGTGGATGCCCTGGCAGTCAGAGGCGATGAAGGACGTGCTAATCTGCGAAAAGCGTCGGTAAGGTGATATGAACCGTTACAGCCGGCGATGTCCGAATGGGGAAACCCAGTGCAATTCGTTGCACTATCGTTAACTGAATACATAGGTTAACGAGGCGAACCGGGGGAACTGAAACATCTAAGTACCCCGAGGAAAAGAAATCAACCGAGATTCCCCCAGTAGCGGCGAGCGAACGGGGAGCAGCCCAGAGTCTGAATCAGCTTGTGTGTTAGTGGAACGGTCTGGAAAGTCCGACGGTACAGGGTGATAGTCCCGTACACCAAAATGCACAGGTTGTGAACTCGAAGAGTAGGGCGGGACACGTGGTATCCTGTCTGAATATGGGGGGACCATCCTCCAAGGCTAAATACTCCTGACTGACCGATAGTGAACCAGTACCGTGAGGGAAAGGCGAAAAGAACCCCGGCGAGGGGAGTGAAAAAGAACCTGAAACCGTGTACGTACAAGCAGTGGGAGCACCTTCGGGTGTGACTGCGTACCTTTTGTATAATGGGTCAGCGACTTATATTCTGTAGCAAGGTTAACCG
Source organism: Klebsiella sp. EMBS2024 (assembly GCF_036233805.1). Lineage (NCBI taxonomy): Bacteria > Pseudomonadati > Pseudomonadota > Gammaproteobacteria > Enterobacterales > Enterobacteriaceae > Klebsiella > Klebsiella sp. EMBS2024. Next base: position 252,076 of record NZ_JAZARW010000001.1, read on the forward strand.
TATAGGGGAGCCGCAGGGAAACCGAGTCTTAACTGGGCGTTAAGTTGCAGGGTATAGACCCGAAACCCGGTGATCTAGCCATGGGCAGGTTGAAGGTTGGGTAACACTAACTGGAGGACCGAACCGACTAATGTTGAAAAATTAGCGGATGACTTGTGGCTGGGGGTGAAAGGCCAATCAAACCGGGAGATAGCTGGTTCTCCCCGAAAGCTATTTAGGTAGCGCCTCGTGAATTCATCTTCGGGGGTAGAGCACTGTTTCGGCTAGGGGGTCATCCCGACTTACCAACCCGATGCAAACTACGAATACCGAAGAATGTTATCACGGGAGACACACGGCGGGTGCTAACGTCCGTCGTGAAGAGGGAAACAACCCAGACCGCCAGCTAAGGTCCCAAAGTCATGGTTAAGTGGGAAACGATGTGGGAAGGCACAGACAGCCAGGATGTTGGCTTAGAAGCAGCCATCATTTAAAGAAAGCGTAATAGCTCACTGGTCGAGTCGGCCTGCGCGGAAGATGTAACGGGGCTAAACCATGCACCGAAGCTGCGGCAGCGACACTATGTGTTGTTGGGTAGGGGAGCGTTCTGTAAGCCTGCGAAGGTGTGCTGTGAGGCATGCTGGAGGTATCAGAAGTGCGAATGCTGACATAAGTAACGATAAAGCGGGTGAAAAGCCCGCTCGCCGGAAGACCAAGGGTTCCTGTCCAACGTTAATCGGGGCAGGGTGAGTCGACCCCTAAGGCGAGGCCGAAAGGCGTAGTCGATGGGAAACAGGTTAATATTCCTGTACTTGGTGTTACTGCGAAGGGGGGACGGAGAAGGCTATGTTAGCCGGGCGACGGTTGTCC
>NZ_JAZARW010000001.1:252965-254423 GCF_036233805.1 Klebsiella sp. EMBS2024
AATCAAGGCTGAGGTGTGATGACGAGGNACTACGGTGCTGAAGTAACAAATGCCCTGCTTCCAGGAAAAGCCTCTAAGCATCAGGTAACATCAAATCGTACCCCAAACCGACACAGGTGGTCAGGTAGAGAATACCAAGGCGCTTGAGAGAACTCGGGTGAAGGAACTAGGCAAAATGGTGCCGTAACTTCGGGAGAAGGCACGCTGGTGTGTAGGTGAAGTCCCTGCGGATGGAGCTGAGACCAGTCGAAGATACCAGCTGGCTGCAACTGTTTATTAAAAACACAGCACTGTGCAAACACGAAAGTGGACGTATACGGTGTGACGCCTGCCCGGTGCCGGAAGGTTAATTGATGGGGTTATCCGTAAGGAGAAGCTCTTGATCGAAGCCCCGGTAAACGGCGGCCGTAACTATAACGGTCCTAAGGTAGCGAAATTCCTTGTCGGGTAAGTTCCGACCTGCACGAATGGCGTAATGATGGCCAGGCTGTCTCCACCCGAGACTCAGTGAAATTGAACTCGCTGTGAAGATGCAGTGTACCCGCGGCAAGACGGAAAGACCCCGTGAACCTTTACTATAGCTTGACACTGAACATTGAGCCTTGATGTGTAGGATAGGTGGGAGGCTTTGAAGCGTGGACGCCAGTCTGCGTGGAGCCAACCTTGAAATACCACCCTTTAATGTTTGATGTTCTAACGTTGGCCCCTGACCGGGGTTGCGGACAGTGTCTGGTGGGTAGTTTGACTGGGGCGGTCTCCTCCCAAAGCGTAACGGAGGAGCACGAAGGTTAGCTAATCCTGGTCGGACATCAGGAGGTTAGTGCAATGGCATAAGCTAGCTTGACTGCGAGCGTGACGGCGCGAGCAGGTGCGAAAGCAGGTCATAGTGATCCGGTGGTTCTGAATGGAAGGGCCATCGCTCAACGGATAAAAGGTACTCCGGGGATAACAGGCTGATACCGCCCAAGAGTTCATATCGACGGCGGTGTTTGGCACCTCGATGTCGGCTCATCACATCCTGGGGCTGAAGTAGGTCCCAAGGGTATGGCTGTTCGCCATTTAAAGTGGTACGCGAGCTGGGTTTAGAACGTCGTGAGACAGTTCGGTCCCTATCTGCCGTGGGCGCTGGAGAATTGAGGGGGGCTGCTCCTAGTACGAGAGGACCGGAGTGGACGCATCACTGGTGTTCGGGTTGTCATGCCAATGGCACTGCCCGGTAGCTAAATGCGGAAGAGATAAGTGCTGAAAGCATCTAAGCACGAAACTTGCCCCGAGATGAGTTCTCCCTGAGACTTTAAGTCTCCTGAAGGAACGTTAAAGACGATGACGTTGATAGGCCGGGTGTGTAAGCGCAGCGATGCGTTGAGCTAACCGGTACTAATGAACCGTGAGGCTTAACCTTACAACGCCGAAGATGTTTTGGCGGATTTGAGANNATTTTCAGCTCTGATTCAGAGT
>NZ_JAZARW010000001.1:254452-287212 GCF_036233805.1 Klebsiella sp. EMBS2024
GAGCACAAAGAATTTGCCTGGCGGCACTAGCGCGGTGGTCCCACCTGACCCCATGCCGAACTCAGAAGTGAAACGCCGTAGCGCCGATGGTAGTGTGGGGTCTCCCCATGTGAGAGTAGGGAACTGCCAGGCATCAAATTGCAGTAAGCCGGGGTGACAACCGGTGGTAATAAAGCGAAGAAATTCGGTGGAGCGGTAGTTCAGTCGGTTAGAATACCTGCCTGTCACGCAGGGGGTCGCGGGTTCGAGTCCCGTCCGTTCCGCCACTTATTAAGAGCCCTGAGCATTTGCTCAGGGCTTTTTTGTTTGATCTGTTCTCTATTATTGCTAATTCAGCAAAAATCCTCTGCATTAATCGCTCTTTTTCCCCTCCACACCATCAGCCATAATTTCATCCGTTAACCGAAATGAAGAAATAACGAGGAAAATCATGGCAATCCCTGCATTTGGTCTTGGCACCTTCCGTCTGAAAGATGATGTTGTTATCGCATCCGTAAAAACCGCGCTGGAGCTGGGCTATCGTGCTATCGACACCGCGCAAATCTATGACAACGAAGCCGCGGTGGGTCAGGCTATCGCCGAAAGCGGCGTGCCGCGTGATGAGCTGTTCATCACTACCAAAATCTGGATCGAGAACCTGAGCAAAGACAAACTCATCGCCAGCCTGCAAGAAAGTCTGCAGAAGCTGCGCACGGACTATGTTGACCTGACGCTCATCCACTGGCCATCACCGAACGATGCGGTTGCCGTTGAAGAGTTTATGGCAGCCCTGATGGAAGCGAAGAAGCTGGGTCTGACCCGTCAGATTGGTATCTCCAACTTCACTATTCCACTGATGGAGCGCGCGATTGCCGCCGTTGGCGCTGAAAACATTGCGACCAACCAGATTGAACTCTCGCCGTATCTGCAAAACCGTAAAGTCGTCGACTGGGCACGTGAGCACGGCATCCACATCACCTCTTACATGACGCTGGCTTATGGTAAGGCGCTGAAAGATGAAGTGATTGCCCGTATCGCGGCGAAACATAATGCGACTCCGGCACAGGTTATCCTGGCATGGGCGATGGGCGAGGGGTACGCGGTGATCCCGTCCTCGACGAAGCGTGATAACCTGGCCAGCAACCTGAAGGCGCTGGATCTGCAGTTGGATGATGAAGATCGACAGGCGATCGCTGCGCTGGATTGCAACGATCGGCTGGTGAGCCCGCAAGGTCTGGCGCCGCAGTGGGATTAATCACTCGCTACCGGTATGCCGTTCGCCCTGCCGCCCGAGAAGGTATTACGACAGCTCCTTCGGGAGCTGTTTTACGTGGTCGCTCAGAAAATCAATAAATGCCCTGATGCGAGTGCTGACCGCCCGGTCGCTGTAATAGACGGCACTGAAAGGCATTTCCACCGGTAAGCGCTTATCCGCCAGTAGCTCGACAAACTCTCCGCTGGCAATCTCTTTATCCACCATGTAATCCGACAGGCAGGCAATACCGTTGCCGGTCAGGCACAGCTGCTTGAGCGTTTCGCCGCTATTGGATGACACCGCCGCTTCGATCTCTAACAGCTGGCCATCGCAACAGGATACCGGCCAGGTATTCAGCGATACCGGCTCGGTGAAGCCGAGGCAGTGATGCTGTTTCAGATCGGACGGATGCTGCGGCATACCGTAGCGCGCGACATAGTCGGGCGAGGCGACGATCTTACGATAGCTGGTAAACAGCGGTCGGGCGCGCAGGCTGGAATCCGTTAAGGTCCCGGCCCGAATGGCCACATCCACTTTCCGTTCAATCAGATTGATAAACGTCTCAGACGAGACGAGCGACAGCGTCATTTCCGGGTAGCGCTCGCGAAATGGCTTCACCAGCGGCATGAGAAAATGCAGCATCACCGGCGTCGCGGCATCTACCCGCAGCAGGCCCCGCGGCGTCGTGCGCGTCTCCAGCAGATCGTTCTCTGCCGCCGCCATTTCCTGCAAGACCACCTGCATACGGCGAAAATAGCGCTCGCCTTCTTCTGTCAGGCTGAGCTGGCGGGTGGTCCGATTGAGCAGGCTTACGCCTAGCTTTGATTCCAGCTTTTTGACCGCCCGGCTGACGGCGGAGTTGGCCTGTCCGAGCTGCTCGGCCGCCCGGCTGAAACTCCCGCTTTCCACCACCGCCACAAAGATGGCGATCTCCTCTGATGTGGCTCTCATTATTGCACCTATAGCAAAATTCTATTGATACTTTGATAGTTTTTGTTATTTATACAACCCTTCATACTACGTGTCATCTTAATCCTGATGCTACGGAGTAAATTATGCCACTGGCGCTATTTGCCTTAACCATCGGTGCCTTCGCAATTGGCACCACTGAATTTGTGATTGTCGGCCTGGTCCCGACCATTGCTCAGCAACTCTCTATCTCTCTGCCTTCGGCGGGACTGCTGGTCTCTATCTACGCGCTGGGCGTGGCGATCGGCGCCCCGGTACTGACGGCGTTGACCGGGCGTATGCCGCGTAAACAGCTGCTGCTGGCGCTGATGGTGCTGTTTACGGCGGGTAACATACTGGCCTGGCAGGCCCCGGGCTATGAAACGCTGATCCTGGCGCGACTGCTGACTGGTCTGGCGCACGGCGTGTTCTTTTCTATCGGCTCGACAATCGCCACCAGCCTGGTGGCAAAAGAGAAAGCAGCCTCGGCCATCGCCATTATGTTCGGTGGCCTGACGGTCGCGCTGGTGACCGGCGTTCCCTTTGGCACCTTTATTGGCCAGCATTTCGGCTGGCGGGAAACCTTCCTCGCGGTATCGATTCTCGGGGTGATTGCGCTAATCAGCAGTCTGCTTCTGGTGCCGAATAATATTCCGGGCCGCGCCAGCGCCAGCCTGCGCGATCAGCTGAAAGTATTAACCCATCCGCGCCTGCTGATGATCTACGCCATTACCGCGCTGGGCTATGGCGGCGTGTTTACCGCTTTTACCTTCCTGGCGCCGATGATGCAGGAGCTGGCCGGCTTCAGCCCGTCAGCGGTGAGCTGGATCCTGCTGGGCTATGGTGTCTCGGTGGCTATAGGTAACGTGTGGGGCGGCAAACTGGCCGATAAGCATGGCGCCGTCTCCGCGCTGAAGTTTATCTTCGCTGCGCTGGTTGTGCTGCTGCTGGTCTTCCAGCTGACCGCCAGCGTTCACTATGCCGCGCTGGCGACAGTGCTGGTGATGGGCGTTTTCGCCTTCGGCAACGTGCCGGGTCTGCAGGTCTATGTGGTGCTAAAAGCCGAACAGTACACGCCTGGCGCCGTCGACATCGCTTCCGGCCTGAATATTGCCGCCTTCAATATCGGTATCGCGCTGGGGTCGATCGTCGGCGGACAGACGGTCGAACGGTACGGTCTGGCGCAGACGCCGTGGATTGGCGCGATGATTGTGCTGGTCGCTTTGCTGTTGGTGGTCCTGAGCGGACGTTTAGATAAATTGCCACGCCGTTCGGCAGCGCTTTCTCCCGAAGGCTAAGGGTTTCTCGCAATTTGCATTGAAAGTGTATGGGAAAATCCCTATAACAGAATAACCAGTCGTCGTCGGGCTGGTTTCTGTTATCGAGGATTAATGCCCAAATTGCGAAAGAACACCTACGCCATGCGCTATGTCGCCGGACAACCTGCGGAGAGAATATTGCCTCCGGGGGCGTTTGCGGGCGTAAGTCCGGTTTATCCCGCCGGCACGCCGTTAAGCAGCGATGAGAAGATCCGCGTGCTGGTATGGAATATCTTCAAGCAGCAGCGCGCAGAGTGGCAGTCGGTCCTCAAAAATTTCGGCAAAGATGCGCATTTGGTCCTGTTGCAGGAGGCGCAAACTACCCCAGAACTGGTCCGGTTCGCGACTTCAAACTATCTGGCCGCCGATCAGGTGCCGGCGCTGGTATTGCCGCAGCATCCTTCCGGCGTAATGACGCTGGCCTCCGCGCACCCCATCTATTGCTGTCCGCTGCGCGAGCGCGAGCCTATTTTGCGATTGCCGAAATCGGCGTTAGTGACCGTTTATCCGCTGCCGGATGCGCGGTTGTTGATGGTAGTCAATATCCATGCCGTCAACTTTAGCCTTGGCGTCGACGTCTACAGCAAACAGCTGCTGCCAATTGGCGATCAGATCGCCCATCACAGCGGGCCGGTGATCATGGCCGGCGACTTCAATGCCTGGAGCCGGCCGCGGATGAATGCGCTGTACCGCTTTGCGCGTGAGATGTCGTTACGCGAAGTTCGTTTCTCAGACGATCAGCGCCGCCGCGCGTTTGGTCGTCCCCTCGATTTTGTGTTCTACCGTGGGTTAAGCGTGCACGATGCTTCCGTGCTGGTGACCCGCGCCTCCGACCACAACCCGCTACTAGTCGAATTCAGTCCCGGCAAGCCTGATTAATTTAAGGTTGGTCAGGCCTGCCATGGGGCAGGCCTGCGCATGCATGGTGCTGCCTTTTATTACTCAAAAAAAACCGTAAGGACAAGACAACATGACAACACGCTCTCACCATGACAACGTCGAAAAGCAGTTCGGCTCCCAGGCCAGCGCCTATCTGACCAGCGCCGTACACGCCTCTGGTCGCGATCTGCAGCGGCTGGCGGAACGGCTGGCTGATTTTCCTCAGGCGAAAGTGCTGGATATGGGCTGCGGGGCAGGGCACGCCAGCTTTACCGCGGCGGGACAGGTTGCCGAGGTGACCGCCTATGATTTATCGAGCCAGATGCTGGAGGTCGTTGCCGCCGCGGCAAAGGAGAAAGGTTTTAGCAATATCGTGACCCAGCAGGGGTACGCCGAAACGCTGCCGTTCGCTGATGCCAGCTTTGATGTGGTGATTAGCCGCTACTCCGCTCACCACTGGCATGACGTTGGCCAGGCGCTGCGTGAGGTGAAACGTGTTCTCAAGCCGGGCGGGGTGATTATCGTGATGGACGTGATGTCGCCGGGTCATCCGGTACGTGATGTCTGGCTGCAGACGGTGGAAGCCCTGCGCGACACCTCGCATGTGCGTAATTATTCCAGCGGCGAGTGGTTGACGCTGGCGACTGAAGCGGGGCTGGTGGTTAACCAGTTGTTGACCGATCGCCTGCCGCTGGAGTTCAGTTCATGGGTGGCGCGGATGCGTACTCCTGAGCCGCTGGTGGAGGCGATTCGCTTATATCAGCAGAGCGCTTCGGCGGAGGTCAAAGCGTACTTCGAGTTACAGGAGGACGGATCGTTTACCAGCGATACCATTCTGTTCGAAGCGCATAAAGCGGTTTAATTTAGGCAACAAAAAAGGCACCGGGGAAGTCGGTGCCTTTTTGTCGAACCAGAGGTATCAGGACTCTGGTCGATCGTTATTTTTCACAAACAACGTTAGCTGATCGCCTGGGCGCAGGTTGTCGGTATCGCTGTTCCAGCGCATCACGTCGCGAATATTAACGCCGTGACGTTTGGCGATGCTCGACAGCGAATCGCCTTTACGAACGCGATAGGTGATGCTATCGCTGTTGTTCGCCAGACGCTGGGCGCTGCTGCCTGCGCCAATAACCAGATTCTGCCCAACCTTTAATCCAGAGCCGCGCAGGTTATTCCACTGCTGCAGATCGCGGGTCGTCACACCAAGACGGGAAGCAATCCCGGAAATGGTGTCGCCGGAACGCACCTTATAGCTACGGCTGGTCAGCGGCGTATTGTCCGCGAGCTGCGTCGGCTGCACGGCGGCAATGTCGCCAGAGGCCAGCGATTCACGCAGCTGTGCGGCGTGCTTCTGCGGCACCATGACGTACTTTGGCCCGCTCGCGCCCAGCGTTGACCCTTTTACGCCCGCATTGAACGTCTTCAGCTTGCTGACCGGCATACCGGCCATGTCCGCGAGCTGAGAAATATCAACCGGACTGTCGAGGCGAACGCGCGCCAGCGCACGGCTTTCATCAGCCGTAGGCAGCTTTACGCCGTAACGTTTGCTGTTTTTGAGAATGTCGCTCAATGCCAGCATTTTCGGGACGTAGATTTTCGTTTCATGCGGCAGAGACAGCGACCAGAAATCGGTGGGTTTGCCACGCGAACGGTTCGCTTTTACTGCCTTCATGACCCGGCCTTCGCCGCTGTTATAGGCTGCGACCGTTAACAACCAGTCGCCGTCGAACATTTTGTTCAGACGTTGCATCATGTCCAGCGCCGCGGTAGTAGACGCGACGACATCACGACGCGCATCGTAACTGCGGGTCTGTTTTAAACCATAATTGCGCCCTGTGCTCGGAATGATCTGCCAAATGCCTGCGGCATTGGCGCCAGACGTCGCGTGTGGGTCAAAAGCGCTCTCCACTATGGGTAGTAATACCAGTTCCATTGGCATGTTACGTTTCTTAACCTGCCCGGCTATCCAGTACATATACGGCTCTGCCCGTAAAGTTACATCGTGGAGATAGCTCTTATTTCTTAAGTACTTCTGTTTCTGTTCGCGAATCCGGGGATTATCCGGTATTCCCATCTTTAGCTCGTCGCCTATGGAAGTCCACAGATCCTGGTCTTGCGCGTAGAAGGTTCCATCATCTAACCAGCGCGCTTGACTTGTGAACTTGCCTGCTTCCCCTTGACCAGCCGCAGAAAGGCTCTGTGCTCGCTGTTCGACGGTGCCATCGTGCTTAGACGCCTGGCACCCCACCAGCAGGACAGAGGCGAGTAATATCGCTCGTGCCTTCATGTGTGTGTCAATAGTTGCTTAAAAGACGACCAAGGATAACGGCGAAGTTGGCCGATGACAAGAATTAAATATCAGAAGTCATCTTTCTTTGACCTTAACCATGCAAATCGCGCCACAGAGTGTTGCAAATTTGTTTCTTTGTTAATTTTGTCAATTAAATCAATATCATTTACGCGTAAAAATAAATTTATACGCCGCTCATTTTTCAGAGTTACGGGTAGTGTTTTTTGTTTTTTTGCACGTAACTCATTAACTTTATGATAGTAATCGTTTATGTCCCTATCATCTGGCAGGATACTCAATGCAAACTTCATATTCGCTAACGTATATTCATGTGCGCAACATATGAGGGTTTCTTCAGGAAGGGCATTAATTTTCATAAATGATTGATACATCTGCTCTGCTGTACCTTCGAACAGCCTTCCGCAGCCGCCGGAAAACATCGTATCGCCACAGAACAGATAAGGTTCGCTGTAGTAACAGATATGTCCTAATGTGTGACCTGGCGTAGAGAAAATGGAAAAATCGTGCCCGAGAATTGACAGCCGATCGCCATCGCCTACCACCTGAGTGACGCCTTTATCCTGGGTTTCCGCCGGCCCGTAAACCACTATAGAAGGGAATTTCTCACGTAATTGTTTTACGCCGCCGACGTGATCCTGATGATGATGGGTCAGTAAAATAGCCTCGGGCTGCCACTGGTTTTCCTCGATGGCCGCCAGAACCGGCGCGGCTTCGCCTGGATCTACGATGATGCAGCGGCCGTTATTCTCACTGAGAACCCAGATGTAGTTGTCCTGAAACGCGGGAATACTGATAAGATTCATAAATTACCTCTAAAGCGTAGCGGAAGGTGGCAATGAAGCCGGCAAGGATACCTCACACAGTGACAGCGCCTGAGCATTGGTCCAGTATGCCGTGGGGCGAATACTATCGCGAAACGCTGGAGCAGCAGATGAAACCGTGGCTGGCTAAATTATATGGCTTTCATCTGCTTAAGATTGGCAATCTGAGCGCGGAAATCAATACCGAAGCTTGCGCCATCTCGCACCAGGTGAATGTCTCGCTGGCGGGAAATCCAATGCAGGTCCGGGCTGACCCGCTGCATTTACCCTTTGCCGAAAAGTCCGTTGACGCCTGCCTGCTGGCGCACACCCTGCCGTGGTGTAGCGATCCGCATCGTCTGCTGCGGGAAGCCGATCGTGTACTGATCGATGATGGCTGGATGATCCTGACCGGGTTTAATCCGGTCAGCCTGATGGGGTTGCGTAAGCTGGTGCCGGTCCTGCGCAAAGGAACGCCTTATAATAGCCGTATGTTTACGCTGATGCGCCAGCTGGACTGGCTGGCGCTGCTCAACTTTGAAGTGCTGCACTATGGACGTTACCAGGTTTTGCCCTGGTCGCGCCATGGCGGCAAATTGTTGAGCACCCATCTGCCGGCGCTGGGCTGTTTGCAATTGATTGTCGCCCGCAAACGGACCATTCCGCTGACGCTCAATCCGATGAAATCCGGCAAAGCGAAAACTCAGCTGCGGCCGGCGGTGGGCGCCACCCGGCAGTGGCGCAAAGGGCAGAATTAACTCTCAGGCAGGTAGCCGACATCGTCCAGTGTGGGGTGGGAGGCCGCCGCGCGCGCCAACTCGTCGCAGCGTTCATTTTCAGGATGGCCGGCGTGGCCCTTTACCCATTCCCATTTAATTTTATGCTGGCCAAGCGCGGCGTCCAGCCGCTGCCAGAGGTCGACATTTTTCACCGGCTTTTTCTCTGCCGTTTTCCAGCCGCGCTTTTTCCAGTTGTGGATCCACTGGGTGATCCCCTGACGAACATACTGGCTGTCAGTGCTGAGCACCACTTCGCAATGCTCTTTTAACGCTTCCAGGGCAACAATTGCCGCCATCAGTTCCATGCGGTTATTGGTGGTCAGACGGTAGCCAGCGCTGAAGGTTTTTTCGTGCTGGCGGTAGCGCATGATGGCGCCGTAGCCGCCAGGTCCTGGATTACCCAGGCAAGAGCCGTCGGTGAAAATTTCTACCTGTTTGAGCATCTCTGGTAGACTTCCTGTAATTGAAATCGATTTGTAAACGATAAGTCTGACATAAATGACCGCTATGAGCACTGCAATTACGCGCCAGATTGTTCTCGATACCGAAACCACCGGTATGAACCAGATCGGGGCACACTACGAGGGACACAAGATCATTGAGATCGGCGCCGTGGAGGTGATCAACCGCCGCCTGACCGGTAACAATTTTCACGTCTATCTGAAGCCCGATCGGCTGGTGGATCCTGAAGCATTCGGCGTACACGGGATCGCCGATGAGTTCCTGCTGGATAAACCTACCTTTGCCGACGTGGCTGATGAGTTTATGGATTACATCCGCGGCGCGGAGCTGGTGATCCATAACGCCTCGTTCGATATCGGCTTTATGGATTATGAATTCAGTAAGCTAAACCGCGGCATCGGAAAAACCGAGACCTTTTGTAAAATCACCGACAGTTTGGCGCTGGCGCGGAAAATGTTTCCTGGCAAGCGCAACAGCCTCGATGCGCTATGTTCGCGTTACGAAATAGACAACAGCAAGCGTACGCTGCACGGGGCGTTGCTCGATGCCCAGATCCTTGCCGATGTCTATTTGATGATGACCGGCGGCCAGACTTCGATGGCGTTCTCTATGGAAGGCGAAAGCCAGCAGCAGGCGGGAGAGATGGGAATTCAGCGCGTCGTCCGCGCCGGCAGTCAGTTACGCGTGGTTTATGCCTCAGATGAAGAACTGGCGAACCATGAATCCCGCCTCGACCTGGTACAAAAGAAAGGCGGAAGCTGCCTGTGGCGTGCCTGATAGCCACTAAAATGAATTAAAAGTAGGCGGTTGGGTGATTTTTGCAGCAAACGATTCAAAATGGTAGAAAAAGCGTTGACGGGGTAGAGGGGAATCCGTAATATTCGCCTCGTTCCCAACGGAACAACAACGCGGAGCGGTAGTTCAGTCGGTTAGAATACCTGCCTGTCACGCAGGGGGTCGCGGGTTCGAGTCCCGTCCGTTCCGCCACTATTCAGAAAGCATGAGTCAGCAATGATTCAGGCTTTCGTCGTTTTCGTCGCCGAATTTCAGCGCACCTCTTGTTCCTCCTGCATGCACTGCATAAATACCCGCATCGCCGGACTGATAGCCTTCCCGGCATGGTGGGCGCAGAGCGCATGGATCGTCAACGGCGTCTCGCTGAATGGCAGCTCAACCAGCGTCCCGCGCTTGAGCTCGTCCTCCACCGCAAAGCGTGGCAGAAAACTCACTCCCAGATTTCCCGCCACGCACTGCTTGATACTCTCAATACTCCACAGCTCAATGGTGTTCTCCAGAGTAATTTCGCGCTGGCGCAGGGTGCTTTCAAAAATCTGCCGGAACACGCACTGGGGTTCGTTGATGATAAAGCTCAGCGGGATATGCTGCCGCGGGCGCATGAAGTCTACCGGCGCCTGCTCGACCGATGCGACCAGCGCCAGCGACTGCTGGCCAAGCTCCATTATCGTGAGCGCGTCATCGTTACCCACCCGGTAAAACACCCCCAAATCGACCTCGTCGGCAAGCAGCGCATCGCGGATGCTGTAGCAGTTGAGCGACTGCAGCGACAGGCGCACTTTCGGAGCGCGTTGCTTAAAACGCTGCAGCACCCGCGGCATTTTATACGCCAGCAGCGTTTCGCCAGTGGCGACGCGAAGTTCGCCGCCGGGCTCATCGTCCTGGCGTGCCGCCTGACGAATCGAGGCCATCACTTTAGTCAGGTCGTAGACATGCGGCAGGACCTTCTTACCGGCGGCGGTGAGACACATCCGCCGGCCGATTTTCTCAAACAGCGGGATGGCAAGCTCCTGCTCCAGCTGCTGGATATGAAAAGTCACGGTGGACTGAGTGCAGCATAGTTTCTGCGCCGCGCGCAGAAAGGAACCTTCTTCGACAACAGTTTTGAAGGTGATGAAGCGTCGCAGATCCATATTTCCTCTTTGTATCGATATTATCGAAGCGAGAATGAAAAAATATTCATTTTTTTAAATTATCAGCTTCGGGTAGTGTCTGCCAGACAAGAGGAGAAAACCCGTGACACCTACCCTGATAAGCGCCTTTTTAACTTACACTTTGATCACCGCCCTGACACCCGGGCCCAACAATATCCTGGCGCTGAGCAGCGTCACCTCCCATGGTCTACGCCGCAGCCTGCGGGTGCTGGCCGGGATGAGCGTCGGGTTTATTATCACTATGTTGATTTGCGCGGCTTTAACCTTTTCGCTGGTTGAACTCGACTCACGCTTTACCCTGGTATTGGGATGGATTGGCGCGGCGTACATCCTGTGGCTGGCCTGGCAGATTGCCAAAAGCAAACCGGCGACAGGGATGCCGAGTGTAGAACCGGTAGGCTTTTGGGCGAGTCTGGGGCTGCAGTTCGTCAACGTTAAAATTATTCTGTATGGCATCACCGCGCTCTCTACCTTTGTTCTGCCCGTTACTCGCGAGCCTGTTTGGCTTATCAGCGTGAGTCTGCTGCTGGCGGCGATTGGCGCGCTGGGAAATCTGTGCTGGGCGCTGGCGGGGCATCTGTTTCAGCGCCTGTTTTTGCTGTACGGGCGGCAACTGAACTGGATGCTGGCTGCGTTATTGGTCTACTGTGCTGTGCGGATCGTGGTGGAATAAAAAGGGAGCGCAGCGGCTCCCGAAGGGTGATTAGCCGATCGTGAAAGGATCGGCATCGCGCCAGGCGGGGAATTTTTCACGATATTCCTGAAGGGCGCTCAGCGACAGCTCGGCATCAAGACGAGTGGCCTGATGCGGATCGGCGGTGGCGATAATCTCCCCCTGGGGATTGATAATCCGACTATCGCCGCGGTAATGATGGCCGTTGCCGTCAGTGCCAACCCGGTTACAGCCGGCGACATAGGCCTGGTTTTCAATCGCGCGGGCGATCAGCAGCGACTGCCAGTGCAGCGAGCGCGGCGCCGGCCAGTTGGCGACATACAGCGCCAAATCATAGTCGTTCTGATTACGCGACCATACCGGAAAGCGCAGGTCGTAACAGACCAGCGGCAGGATTCGCCATCCACGCCATTCAAAGACCATGCGCTGGTTTCCGGCCTCATAGTGATGATGTTCATCGGCCATACGGAACAGGTGCCGTTTATCATAATGGTGCACCGTACCGTCAGGCTCGACCAGCAGGAAGCGGTTAACAGCGCCGTGTTCAGTTTGCAGCGCAGCGCTGCCGGCAATCAGCGCCTGGGATTGCGCAGCCCGGGCATGCATCCACTCCACCACGTCGGCCTCGGGTAAAGACTGTTTTGCCGCTTCCATGGCAAAGCCGGTGGTAAACATCTCTGGTAAAACAATCACATCGCGCCCGGTGATTCCTTCCAGTTGGCGATCAAAATGGCGCAGGTTGGCAGGGCCGTCCATCCAGACCAGCGGTTGTTGCAACAGCGAAATTTTCAGGCCAGGCACAATGGTCAACTCCATTCTCATGAGGGGGTTAGGTTAACTGTAACACCATATCAGCCGCGCGGCGGTCCGCGGAATATTTTGTTAAAAAAATGCTACTGATGGAAACGAAAGGGGAGGAGAGGGCGAAAAAAAGGCGGGGAAAGTTCCCCGCCCGGCGTGTGATGTGGTAGTGGTTTTATTATGCAGCTTCAACTTTACGAACTTTTTCCGGCAGCTTTACCGGCTTTGTCGCCAGCTCCTCTGGCGCAAAGTCGTCGACGTTAATGCTGCGCAGACGGCTATGCTCTGCACGGGTAAGAATGGCGGCCTCATCCTGACTGATTAATCCTTTGGCCAGCGCGTTGTGGGCCAGCTCATCCAGACGGGTGAACGGCAGATTTTTACCCAACTCTTTGCAGATCCGCTGGTGGATAGGATCGGCCGCCATCACTTCCAGCAGGGCCTCTTCCAGCAGGCCTACCGGGTTATGCTCGCTCGGCGTCAGATACTGACCGCGACCGATGCGGGAGCGCGTGGCGCTGGGCACCTGCAGAATTTTGGCGACCTGGTGGTCCAGCCTATCCGACGGCGCATGATGATGACGGCCGGTCGGGAAGATGACCAAGCGCATTACGCCTGCCACCAGACGGTTCGGGAAATTGTCCAACAGATCGTCAATGGCTTGCTCGGCCTGGTGCAGCGCGTCCTGTACCCCCCAGTGAACCAGCGGCAGATCGGCTTCATTGCGTCCTTCATCGTCATAGCGTTTCAGCACCGCCGAGGCCAGGTACAGCTGGCTTAACACATCCCCCAGACGGGCGGAGATACGTTCGCGTCGCTTGAGGCTGCCGCCGAGCACCGCCATTGAGACGTCTGACAGCAGTGCCAGGTTGGCGCTCAGACGATTCATTTGCTGATAGTAGCGACGGGTGGCGTCACGGGTCGGCGCGCTGCTGGTGCGCCCGCCGGTCAGGCCCAGCCAGAAACTCCGCACTTTATTACTGCCGACATGGCCGATGTGTTTGAACAGCAGCTTGTCATAGGCGTTCAGGTCATTATTCTGCGCGGCGGCCATCTCCTCCAGTACGTACGGATGGCAGCGAATCGCCCCCTGACCGAAGATCATCATGCTGCGGGTCAGAATGTTTGCGCCTTCCACGGTGATGGCGATAGGCGCGCCCTGATAGGCCCGGGCGAGGAAGTTGCCTTCGCCCAGCATAATGCCTTTCCCGCCGGTAATATCCATCGCGTCGATAATGGAGCGCTGGCCGCGGTGGGTGCAGTGATATTTCACAATAGCGGACAGCACTGCAGGTTTCTCGCCGAGCATGATGCCGTAGGTGATCAGCGACGCCGCAGCGTCCATCACATAGGCGTTACCGGCGATACGCGCCAGCGCCTCTTCAATCCCTTCCATTTTGCCGATGGAGATTTTGAACTGGCGGCGAATATGGGCGTAAGCGCCAGTCGCCATGGCAACGGATTTCAGACCACCGGTGGCGTTGGACGGCAGAGTAATACCGCGGCCGACCGATAGACATTCAACCAGCATGCGCCAGCCCTGACCGGCCATGCTTGGGCCGCCGATGATGTAATCGATAGGCACGAAGATATCTTTGCCGCGGGTTGGACCGTTCTGGAACGGCACATTCAGCGGGAAGTGGCGACGGCCGATTTCCACGCCCGGGGTGGAGGTGGGGATCAGCGCGCAGGTGATACCCAGCTCTTCTTCTCCGCCCAGCAAACGATCCGGGTCAGAGAGTTTGAAAGCCAGCCCCAGCACGGTGGCGATAGGCGCCAGCGTGATATAACGTTTGTTCCAGGTCAGGCGCATCCCCAGCACCTGTTGACCCTGCCAGTCGCCCATGCACACCACGCCGGTATCCGGGATGGCGCCGGCGTCAGAGCCCGCTTCCGGGCTGGTGAGAGCGAAGCAAGGGATTTCCAGGCCGCGTGCCAGACGCGGCAGATAATGATTCTTCTGTTCTTCGGTACCGTAATGCTGCAGCAGTTCGCCCGGACCCAGCGAGTTCGGGACGCCGACGGTGATCGCCAGGATGCCGGAGACGCCAGAGAGTTTCTGCAGTACTCGTGCCTGAGCGTAAGCGGAGAACTCAAGTCCGCCATACTCTTTCTTAATGATCATCGCGAAGAAGCGGTGCTCTTTCAGATAGGCCCACAGCTCCGGCGGCAAATCGGCCATTTCGTGGGTGATGGCGAAGTCGTTAGCCATCCGGCAGGCTTCTTCAACTGGGCCGTCGAGGAAAGCTTGCTCTTCGGCGGTCAGCCGCGGCTGCGGATAGTTATGTAACTTTTGCCAGTCAGGATTGCCGCGAAACAGATCGCCTTCCCACCAGGTAGTGCCGGCGTCGATGGCTTCTTTTTCCGTGCGCGACATCGGCGGCATCACCTTGCGGAATGTGCGAAACGCCGGTGCGGAAATCATGGATTTACGCATAGGCGCAAAGTTAAACGGCAACAGTATGATCGCCAGCGGCAGCAGCAGCCAGATATTCCACACTCCGGCCGCGCCGAGCGCCGCGGTCCAGGCGAGCAAAATCACGCTGCTGAGCAGCAGGCTGACCCGGTGATAGAAGAGCGCGCCGAGTAAAACGACGGTTGCAACAATACTCAAAATCATCATAGAGAAATGCTCCCTGAGCTTGTAGGAGGTCTGACCACTTGTGATGTATTGGTTGTAGTGCATGCGTTTTTATTTAGCAATGTGTTTACAAAATAATTACAACCTTGCTCACATTGTTGTATGCAAAAGCGGCACATAAAATCAAAAGAGCGAGGGATAACGCTGCCTGCTGCTTCTCGCTTCGACGGCTATCCGGTACACTGCCGGGGTTATTCCACTCATACTGAAGGATTATCCTCATGTACCAGGATCTTATTCGTAACGAACTGAACGAAGCCGCGGAAACGCTGGCTAACTTTCTGCAGGACGAAGCCAATATCCATGCTATCCAGCGTGCCGCTGTCCTGCTGGCGGATAGCTTTAAGGCGGGTGGGAAAGTGCTGTCCTGCGGTAACGGCGGTTCCCATTGCGATGCGATGCATTTTGCGGAAGAGCTGACCGGACGTTATCGCGAAAACCGCCCGGGTTACCCGGCCATCGCGATCTCCGACGTCAGCCACCTCTCCTGCGTGAGCAATGATTTTGGCTATGAGTATGTGTTCTCCCGCTACGTTGAATCCGTTGGCCGCGCAGGCGATGTGCTGCTCGGTATCTCCACGTCTGGCAACTCCGGCAACGTGATTAAGGCCATTGAGGCCGCGCGGGCGCAGGGGATGAAAGTGATCACCCTGACCGGTAAAGACGGCGGTAAAATGGCCGGTAGCGCTGATGTTGAAATTCGCGTGCCGCACTTTGGCTACGCCGACCGCATCCAGGAGATCCATATCAAAGTGATCCACATTCTGATTATGCTGATCGAAAAAGAGATGGCGAAAGGCTAACAGGCAGGTGAGTGTGTACTGTTGACGGTGGCCTCGCTCCGGCGCCGTCGTGATTTGTGAGGGTGAGGTGATCTATGTGCGAACTGCTCGGGATGAGCGCCAATGTGCCAACCGATATCTGTTTTAGCTTTACCGGGCTGGTGCAGCGCGGCGGCGGGACGGGGCCGCATAAAGACGGCTGGGGCATCACCTTCTATGAAGGTAAAGGCTGTCGCACATTCAAGGATCCCCAGCCGAGCTTTCAGTCGCCGATCGCGAAACTGGTTCAGGATTACCCCATTAAGTCCTGTTCCGTCGTCGCCCATATTCGTCAGGCCAACCGCGGGAGGGTGGCCCTGGAGAACACCCATCCCTTCACCCGCGAACTGTGGGGGCGCAACTGGACCTATGCGCACAATGGGCAGCTAAAAGGCTATAAGTCGCTGAAAACCGGTAATTTTCATCCGGTAGGTGAAACCGACAGTGAAAAAGCGTTTTGCTGGCTGCTGCACCGTTTAACCGAGCGCTATCCGCGCACGCCGGGCAATATGCTGGGCGTTTTCAAGTATATCGCCACCCTCGCGGGTGAACTACGTGAGAAAGGGGTGTTCAACATGCTGCTGTCGGACGGGCGCTACGTAATGGCGTTCTGCTCGACCAATCTGCACTGGATCACCCGGCGAGCGCCGTTCGGCGTGGCAAAACTGCTGGACCAGGATGTGGAGATCGACTTTCAACGCGAGACCACACCCAACGATGTGGTCACGGTTATCGCCACGCAGCCGCTGACGGCCAATGAAACCTGGCATAAGATCATGCCAGGCGAGTGGGCGTTATTTTGTCTCGGGGAGCGTGTAGTTTGAGGCCAGCTGCGGCTGGACAACCTCGTGGCTGAGCGGCTTGCTCACCACATAGCGGCCGTCGGTCACTGATACGACCGGCGGTTTGTGGGTCTGCTGGAAATAGTCATAGCCTGGCTTGAGCTGTTTCCAGAAATCCGCGTAGTAGGAGTATTTGTGGCGTTCCATGTTGGCGTTGGTCATGCGGAACGGATAGATACTCACCTGCACGCTTGGCTGGCCGAAGACTAAGGCGCCGGTCACGAACTGGAAGATCTCATCGATACCGCTGTCGGTCATGGCGTAGCAGCCGACTGAGACGCAGTCGCCGTGGATCATCAGGTATTTCCCTTCATAACCATGGGCGCGATCGTAGGCGTTCGGGAAGCCGATGTTAATCGCTTTATAGAAGCGGCTGTCGGGTTTGAGCTGGCTGCGGGTGACGTTATAGAACCCTTCCGGACTCTTGAAATCGCCCTGGCGCTGTTTCGGACCGAGGCCACCGGAGTAGTTGCAGATCCGGTAGCTGTCGAGGAGCTGGTAGGTCTCACCCATTTTGACGTAAAGGTCGAGCATGCGCTCTTCTTTAAAGATCTCAATGTAAACCGGTGAACCCATTAATTGCTGCTTATATTCTTTGCTAACCGGCGTCGTCGGGCTGTTGCTGCTGAGCAGCCCGGCAAATGACACGCACGGCAACAGAAGCATCGCAATAAATAATGCGATTTTGCGCATACTGCTTGTTCCTTGATAAAACAAAATAGCCACATTGCCAGGACGGCAAGAGAGACCCGAAATCAGAGTTTTCTGGATTTAGAGCGCTCACATTAGCATCACGGCATTTTTTCGCAAGGGCGACGTGGCGGCGTTTACAAATCAGCCTCACTTTATACCCTGCCAGCGACGAAAACACAGTGAGAACTTTGCGCAATAGCTCGCATTTTAGAAGCACTTATCGCCCCTTGCGCTACAGCCGCCGCTCACGAAATGTTACACTTGCGCCGGTTCATCATCAGAGTAAGAAAGGATGCTTCTCTTCCGTCCTGAGCGCTACTGGCGCCGTTTCGCCCTTTCTTCTCTGCCATTCTGTCAATAAGCTGGCCCTGACCTGCGTCGGGGTTGAGGTTACGGATACCTGCTAACGATATGATTAAAATCACGAAAGGGCTGGATTTGCCCATAGCTGGCATGCCATTACAGCAGATTTCTCCCGCGCCAGCGGTGAAGCGCGTCGCGCTACTCGGCGAAGAGTACGTTGGCATGCGTCCCGCGATGGCGGTTAAAGAAGGCGATCGGGTCAAAAAAGGTCAGATCCTGTTCGAAGATAAAAAGATCCCTGGCGTCTGCTTTACCGCCCCGGCGAGCGGGATCGTCAGCGCGATCCACCGCGGCGAACGGCGCGTGTTGCAGTCGGTGGTGATTGATATCGAGGGCAATGACGCGGTGGCGTTTACCCGTTACGCCGCGGACGCGCTGGCCGAACTGCCGCGCGACACCGTACAGCAGCAGCTGCTGGCGTCGGGCCAATGGACGGCGCTGCGTACCCGGCCGTTCAGCAAAACGCCGCTCCCGGGGAGCACGCCCGCCGCTATCTTTGTTAACGCCATGGACACCAATCCGCTGGCGGCGGAGCCGCAGCCGATTATTCTGGCCGAACGTGCCGCCTTCGACGCCGGTCTTACTGTGCTCACGCGCTTGACCGACGGGAAAGTGCACGTCTGCCAGCCCAGCGGCGGCAAGCTGGGCGGTCATCCTCTCGGCCAGGTTTGTTTCAATCAGTTCAGTGGGCCGCACCCGGCGGGGCTGCCGGGAACGCATATTCACTTTCTGGAGCCGGTGAGCCTGAATAAGCAGGTCTGGCACCTCAATTATCAGGACGCGATCGCCATTGGTAAGCTTTTCCTCGACGGGGAGCTCTACTGCGAACGGATAATTGCGCTCGGCGGCCCGCAGGTAACATCTCCGCGGCTGGTCAAAACGACGCTCGGCGCCAGCCTGGAGGATCTGCTGGCAGGTGAGCTGCAGGAGGGGGAAAACAGGGTCATTTCCGGCTCGGTGCTTAGCGGCGCCCGCGCCCATGGCCCTCACGCCTTCCTGGGGCGCTTCCATCTGCAGGTGAGCGTGGTCAAAGAAGGGCGGGAAAAAGAGCTCTTCGGCTGGGTGATGCCGGGCAAAGAGAAATTCTCGATTACCCGCACCACGCTGGGCCATTTCTTCAAGCGCAAGCGCTTTCATTTTTCCACCGATACCAACGGCGGCGAGCGGGCGATGGTGCCGATCGGCAACTACGAGCGGGTGATGCCTCTGGATATCCTGCCGACCATACTGCTGCGCGATCTGCTGGCCGGAGACACCGACAGCGCTCAGGCGCTGGGCTGTCTGGAGCTGGATGAAGAAGATCTGGCGCTGTGCACCTATGTTTGCCCTGGAAAGTATGAATATGGCCCGGCGCTGCGCAGCGTGTTAACCCGGATTGAGCAGGAAGGATAAGAGATGGGCTTAAAGCACCTGATTGAGAAACTTGAGCCGCATTTCACGCATGGCGGCAAGCTGGAAAAATATTACCCGCTGTATGAGGCGGCGGCGACCATCTTCTACACGCCGGGCCAGGTAACCCGCGGCGCGGCGCACGTGCGCGACGCCATCGACCTGAAGCGGATGATGATCCTCGTGTGGTTTGCCGTATTCCCGGCGATGTTCTGGGGCATGTACAACGTTGGGCTGCAGACCATTCCGGCGCTGCACAAGCTATACGGCGCCGAACAGCTGCAGCAGGCGATCGCCAACAACTGGCACTACAGCGTCGCCCAGTGGTTAGGGGTGAGCTTCAGTGCCGACGCCGGCTGGCTGAGCATGATGACCCTGGGCGCGGTCTTCTTCCTGCCGATCTATATCACCGTTTTTATCGTCGGTGGCTTCTGGGAAGTGCTGTTCGCGATTGTGCGCAAGCATGAGATTAACGAAGGTTTTTTCGTTACCTCTATTCTCTTCGCGTTGATTGTGCCGCCCACGCTGCCGCTGTGGCAGGCGGCGCTGGGGATCTCCTTCGGCGTGGTGATCGCCAAAGAGATTTTCGGCGGCACCGGGCGCAACTTCCTCAACCCGGCGCTGGCGGGGCGCGCGTTCCTGTTCTTCGCCTATCCGGCGCAGATTTCCGGCGACCTGGTATGGACCGCGGCGGACGGTTTCTCCGGCGCCACGCCGCTCTCCCAGTGGGCCAGCGGCGGCGGTGAAGCGCTGGTGAACGTGGCGACTGGCGTGCCGGTGAGCTGGATGGACGCCTTCCTCGGCAATATTCCCGGCTCAATAGGCGAAGTGTCAACGCTGATGATCTTCATCGGCGGGGCGATCATCCTCTTTGGCCGCGTCGCGTCCTGGCGCATCGTCGCCGGGGTAATGATCGGTATGATCGCCACCGCCACCCTGTTTAACGTTATCGGCTCCGACACCAACCCGATGTTCGCTATGCCATGGTACTGGCATCTGGTGCTCGGCGGTTTCGCCTTCGGGATGATGTTTATGGCGACGGACCCGGTATCCGCCTCGTTTACCGATAAAGGGAAATGGAGTTACGGCGTGCTGATCGGCGTGATGTGCGTGCTGATCCGCGTGGTGAACCCGGCTTATCCGGAAGGGATGATGCTGGCGATCCTCTTCGCCAACCTCTTCGCACCGCTGTTCGATTATCTGGTGGTGCAGGCCAATATTAAGCGGAGGAAGTCGCGTGGCTGAGAAGAAAAGTAACGATAGCATCGGCAAAACGCTGCTGGTGGTGCTGGTGCTTTGTCTGGTCTGCTCCATCGTGGTGGCGGGCTCGGCCGTGGGGCTGAAATCCCGCCAGCAGGCGCAGCGGGCTTTGGATAAGCAGCGCAATATCCTGGCAGTGTCAGGGCTGATGCACCCCGGTATGGATGCGGATGCGGTAGCGGACACCTTCGCGGCGCGCATTACCCCGCGACTGGTGAATCTGGCCACCGGCGAACTGCTGGAGAAAGACCCGGGTAAATTTAATCAGGCTCAGGCGCTGAAGGATCCGCAGCAGAGTATGGCCCTGGATGCCAGTCAGGATCCGGCTGGTATAAAGCGACGCAGTAATCTGGCGGAAATTTACCTGGTGCGCGANNNAGCAGAAGATTGAGCAGGTGGTGCTGCCCATTTATGGCAACGGCCTGTGGTCGATGATGTATGCCTTTGTGGCGCTGGACGTCGATGGCCGCACGGTAAAAGGCATTACTTACTACGATCAGGGCGAAACGCCGGGGCTGGGCGGCGAGGTGGAAAACCCGAACTGGCGCCAGCAGTTTGTCGGCAAGCAGGTGCTGGATGACAACGGCATGCCGGCGCTGAAGGTGGTGAAAGGCGGCGCGCGCGCAGGCGATCTCCACGCGGTTGACGGTTTATCCGGCGCCACGCTGACGTCCAATGGCGTGCAGCATAGCTTTGATTTCTGGATGGGCGAACTGGGCTTTGGTCCGTTCCTGAAAAAGGTTCGTGAGGGAGAGCTGAATAATGGCTGAACAGAGCGATATGAAAGAGGTGAAGCGCGTGCTGGTGGGGCCGCTCATCGCTAATAACCCCATCGCCCTGCAGGTGCTGGGCGTCTGCTCCGCACTGGCGGTAACCACCAAACTGGAAACCGCCTTCGTGATGACCATTGCGGTGACCCTGGTGACGGCGTTCTCCAGCATGTTTATCTCGATGATCCGCCACCATATTCCCAATAGCGTGCGCATCATCGTGCAGATGGCGATCATCGCCTCGCTGGTGATCGTGGTGGATCAGCTGCTGCGGGCTTTCGCCTATGAGACCTCCAAACAGCTGTCGGTATTCGTCGGGCTTATCATCACCAACTGCATCGTGATGGGCCGCGCCGAAGCCTACGCCATGAAGTCGCCGCCGCTGGCGAGCTTTATGGATGGTATTGGCAACGGTCTCGGCTATGGCGCGATCCTGATTATCGTCGGCTTCCTGCGCGAGCTTATCGGTAGCGGCAAGCTGTTCGGTATCACGGTGCTGGAGACGGTGCAGAACGGCGGCTGGTATCAGCCGAACGGCCTGTTCCTGCTGGCGCCGAGCGCGTTCTTCATTATCGGTTTGCTGATCTGGGCCCTGCGTAGCTGGAAGCCTGAGCAGCAGGAAAAGGAGTAATCGGTGATGGCTCATTACATCAGCCTGTTTGTCCGCGCGGTGTTCGTTGAGAACATGGCGCTGGCCTTCTTCCTCGGGATGTGCACCTTTCTTGCGGTGTCGAAAAAGGTCTCCACCGCCTTCGGCCTCGGCGTCGCGGTGACGGTAGTGCTGGGGCTTGCCGTGCCAATCAATAACCTGGTCTATAACCTGGTGCTGCGCGACGGCGCGCTGGTTGAGGGGGTGGATCTCAGCTTTCTTAACTTCATCACCTTTATCGGAGTGATCGCCGCGCTGGTGCAGATCCTCGAGATGATCCTCGATAAGTATTTTCCGGCACTGTACAACGCGCTGGGCATCTTCCTGCCGCTGATTGCGGTTAACTGTGCGATTTTCGGCGGCGTGTCGTTCATGGTGCAGCGCGATTACAACTTCCCGGAGTCCATCGTCTACGGCTTCGGCTCCGGCATTGGCTGGATGCTGGCGATCGTGGCGATGGCGGGGATCCGCGAAAAAATGAAGTACGCCAACGTGCCCGCCGGTTTGCGCGGGTTAGGGATCACCTTTATCACCACCGGACTAATGGCGCTGGGCTTTATGTCCTTCTCCGGCGTGCAGCTATAAGGGCGAATAAGTATGGAAATTATTCTTGGCGTCGTGATGTTCTCGCTGATTGTGCTGGTGCTGTCGGGGCTTATCCTGGCAGCGCGCTCAAAGCTGGTGAACGCGGGCGACGTGGTTATTGAGATCAATAACGAAGCGGATAAACAGATCCGCACCCCGGCGGGTGACAAACTGCTGAACACGCTGTCCAGCAACGGGATCTTCGTCTCCTCCGCCTGCGGCGGCGGCGGCTCCTGCGGCCAGTGTCGGGTAACTGTTAAAGAGGGCGGCGGGGATATCCTGCCGACCGAGCTTTCGCATATTACCAAGCGGGATGCCAAAGCCGGTTGCCGTCTGGCCTGTCAGGTGGCGGTGAAGCAGAACATGAAGATTGAACTGCCGGAAGAGATTTTCGGCGTCAAAAAATGGGAGTGTGAAGTTATCTCTAACGATAACAAAGCCACTTTCATTAAAGAGCTCAAGCTGCGGATCCCGGAGGGGGAGGTGGTGCCGTTTCGCGCCGGGGGCTATATTCAGATTGAATGCCCGCCGCATAAAGTGGCCTATGCAGATTTTGATGTTCCCGATGAATACCGTTCAGACTGGGATAAGTTCAACCTGTTTCGCTATGTCTCTGAGGTGAAAGAGCCGACCCTGCGCGCCTACTCAATGGCTAACTATCCGGAAGAGAAGGGCATCATTATGCTCAATGTGCGCATCGCGACGCCGCCGCCGAAGGTCCCGGATGCGCCGCCGGGGATCATGTCATCCTATATCTGGTCGCTGAAGCCGGGCGATAAGGTGACGATTTCCGGGCCGTTTGGCGAGTTCTTTGCTAAAGAAACCGACGCCGAGATGGTGTTTATCGGCGGCGGCGCCGGGATGGCGCCGATGCGTTCGCATATTTTCGACCAGCTCAAGCGCCTGCACAGCACGCGCAAAATCAGCTTCTGGTACGGCGCCCGTTCGCTGCGCGAAATGTTCTACGATGAGGAGTTTGAACAGCTGGCGCGCGACAATCCAAACTTTACCTTCCACGTCGCGCTCTCCGATCCGCTGCCGGAAGATAACTGGACCGGGCATACCGGCTTTATCCATAACGTTCTGTACGAGAACTATCTACGCGATCACCCGGCGCCGGAAGACTGCGAGTTCTACATGTGTGGGCCGCCGGTAATGAACGCCGCGGTAATTAAGATGCTCAAAGATCTGGGCGTCGAGGACGAGAATATTCTCCTCGACGACTTTGGAGGCTGACGATGCTGACGGTATTTATCGCGACCTTTGTGATTTTTGCGCTGGTGATCTTCGGCATGTCGCTGGGCTACCTGGTGAAGCGCAAGAGCATCCAGGGCAGCTGCGGTGGGATCTCCGCGCTGGGGCTGGAGAAAGTCTGCGATTGTCCGGAACCGTGCGACGCGCGTAAAAAGCGCCTCGCCCGCGAGGCGCAGCGTCAGCAGCGGCGTATTTTGTAATGCCCGGCGGCGCTGCGCATGCCGGACCTGCTGCTTCAGTTTTGTAGGCCGGGTAAGGCGCCAGCCGCCACCCGGCATAAAGCGGCTCCGTGCCCGGCGGCGCTGCGCATGCCGGGGCTGCTGCTTCGGTTTTGTAGGCCGGGTAAGGCGCCAGCCGCCACCCGGCAACAACATGCCAGCAATGTGAGGCCGCTTTCGCGGCTTTTTTAGCCGTTGACTCCCTTACTGCCAGCTTTTCGCCTGCGCCGGAGAATCCACCATCACCCCGTCGGCGCCCAGTTCTATCGCCGTGCGGTAGTCTTCCGCACTGTTGATGCCGAAGAAGATAATGTGCGCTTTATCCTGCGAGCGGAAGCAATCCATTGCCTCTTTATCCCAGGTGAGCGTCGCCGGGGAGATCCCTTCGCCAAGGGTGAATTTCTCCACCACCTCGACTTTGCGCTTCAGCTCCAGTCCATACCACTGCTCACCATCGCGTTGACTCGCTGGCTGGCACTGATGGCTGAGCGAAATATTGGCAAGCCTGGTGCGGGTTTCACTGCGAGTGACAAAGCGAGGGATGGCTGGCGGCAGGGCGGCGATATAGCGGTCTTCGGTGGAATAGACCCGCACGCGATCGAGGCTATCGGTGGTTTTTAACACTTCAAGCAGGCGCTGGCCCATCACGGTCGGATCGGCATCCGGAGATTTGATATCGATATAGAAAAAAGTGTGCGGCCATTGCTGTAAAACGCTTTGCAAGGTCGGAATGGTGGCCTGCTTACCGCGCCACGGGTGGCTGTCATCCCCCCATTTCCAGCCGGCGTCGACTTTCGCCAGCTCGGCGGCGGTCAAACCGGAAACTTTGCCCTCGCTATTGGTCAATGCGGAAAGATCGCTTGACCGGTAGAGCACCGGTACGCCGTCGCGGCTTAACTGCACCGTGACCCAGATGGCTTCGGCGTTATTCTCCAGCGCCAGCTTAATGGCCGGCAGGGTATTTTCCGGCGCATCGCCGGTGCCGCCGCGGTGGGCTATCAGCTGTGGAGCGGCCCAGGCGCCGGCGGTGGCCAGCAGGCAAAGCGCGGTAAGTATTTTCTTCATGATTACATCTTCCTGATTTATCTTTTAACTCAATGAAAATAAACATAATTTATTGCAGTTTTATGTTTTAACCGCTTTTTTAGCCGATGAAATAAAAAAAGCATAAAATTCGCATCTGTTTTTGCTATGCTGTATGGGTATACAGTGTTGAGTCTGACGATGCGTAAAATTATCCATGTCGATATGGACTGTTTCTTTGCGGCGGTGGAGATGCGCGACAACCCAGCGTTGCGCGATATTCCCCTCGCGATAGGCGGCAGTCGGGTACAACGTGGCGTGATTAGTACCGCGAACTATCCTGCGCGTAAGTTTGGCGTGCGCAGCGCCATGCCGACGGCGACGGCGCTCAAGCTGTGCCCGCATCTCACGCTGCTTCCCGGCCGCTTCGATGCCTACAAAGAAGCCTCGAACCATATCCGCGAAATTTTCTCCCGCTATACCTCGCGCATTGAGCCGCTGTCGCTGGATGAAGCCTATCTTGACGTCAGCGACAGCGAGCATTGTCACGGGTCAGCCACCCTGATAGCCCAGGAGATCCGCCAGACCATCGAACGGGAGCTGCGCCTCACCGCCTCGGCGGGGGTAGCGCCGGTGAAGTTTCTCGCTAAAATCGCTTCAGATATGAATAAACCCAACGGCCAGTTCGTTATCGCTCCCCATCAGGTGGCAGAGTTTGTGCGGGCGCTGCCGCTGGCGAAAATACCCGGCGTCGGGAAGGTATCGGCAGCGAAGCTGGAAAATATGGGCCTGCGAACCTGTGGCGATGTGCAGAACAGCGATCTGGCCATGCTGCTTAAGCGCTTCGGTAAATTCGGGCGTATTCTGTGGGAGCGCAGCCACGGGATTGATGAGCGGGAAATTCATAACGATCGGCAGCGTAAATCGGTGGGCGTGGAGCGCACCTTAGCGGAAGATATCCATGAATGGCCGGAGTGCGAAGCGATTATCGAAAACCTCTATCCCGAGCTGGAGAGGCGACTGGCGAAGGTCAAACCTGACCTGCTGATCGCCCGTCAGGGCATTAAACTGAAATTCAATGATTTCCAGCTGACCACCCAGGAGCACGTCTGGCCGCGGCTGAACAAAGAGGATCTGATCGCCACCGCGCACAAAGCCTGGGATGAGCGCCGCGGCGGACGGGGCGTGCGCCTGGTTGGGCTCCACGTGACGTTGCTCGATCCGCAGCTGGAAAGGCAGCTTTTATTAGGGATTTAGCCATGCATATTCGTGCTTACCGCGACAGCGATTTGCCACTGCTCTGCCAGATCTTTCTGCGCGCGGTGCGGGAAACCGCCAGTCGGGACTATACCCCGGGGCAGATCGCGGCCTGGGCGCAGGTGGATGAGACGCGCTGGCGACAAAAGCTGGCCGACTCAATCGGCCTGGTGGCCATGGTCAACAGCCAGCCGGTTGGCTTTATCACCGCCATCGGGACGCATATCGATTTGCTGTTCGTCTCGCCGGATCGTGCCCGCCAGGGTATCGGCGGCGCGCTTATCGAGGCGCTCTGCGTTCAGTATCCAGCGCAAATCCTGACGGTAGACGCCAGCATTACCGCAAAGCCCTGTTTTACGGCTCATGGTTTTAAGGTAGTGGCTGAGCAGCGGGTGGCGGCGCACGGGGAGTGGTTTATTAATTACCGGATGGAAAAACGCGTGGCGCTATGGTGATGCGGGGTAAAACCGGCGGCGGGCCGCCGCCGGNTGTGGGGCTTATTTAGCCGGAATGGCTTTCAGCAGCTCGGTCAGCAGCGTCCAGTACTGACCGACGCTCTCGATATGGACCTGCTCATCCGGGGAGTGCGGACCGGTAATGGTTGGCCCGATGGAGACCATGTCCATCTCCGGATACGGTTTTTTGAACAGACCGCATTCCAGACCGGCGTGAATGATCTGGATGTTCGGCGTCTTGTTGAACAGACGCTGGTAAGTCTCGCGCACCAGGTGCATCACCGGCGAATTGGCGTCCGGTTGCCAGCCAGGGTAAGCGCCTTTGGCTTCGGTTTTCGCCCCCGCCAGCTTACCCAGAGAATCCAGCATGCTGACCACGTAGTCTTTGCCGCTGTCGATCAGCGAGCGGATCAGGCAGTGGATCTGTACGTTGTCATCGGTCATGGTGACGACGCCGACGTTCAGCGAAGTTTCCACTACGCCTTTCGCCACGTCAGAGTTGCGGATAACCCCGTTCGGCGTGGCGTTCAGCAGACGGATGAAAGTGTCGCGGGAAGCCTGAGTCAGCGCCGCTTTGTCGTTATCGACCGCTTCCAGGAGCACCACCAGGTTCTTCTCTTTGGCCTCCAGCTCGTTTTTCAGCAGCGCCTGGTAAGTATTCACCAGCGCTTTCAGCGCATCGGCTTTATCCGCGGCGACGGCGACAGTAGCGTAAGCTTCACGCGGGATGGCGTTGCGCAACGTGCCGCCGTTGAAATCGACCAGACGCAGATCCAGCTCATCGGCGTGGCCGGCGAGGAAGCGCGACAGCAGCTTGTTGGCATTACCCAGACCAAGGTGGATATCACCGCCGGAGTGGCCGCCTTTCAGCCCTTTTAAGGTGACTTTAAAGCTCTGGAACCCGGCGGGAATCGCTTCGCGGGTCAGCGCCAGGTTAGAGGTGAAATCGATCCCGCCGGCGCAACCCATATAGATTTCGCCTTCTTCTTCGGAGTCGGTGTTGATCAGGATATCGGCCTGTAGCCAGTTGGCCTGCAGACCGAACGCGCCGTCCATGCCGGCTTCTTCGGTCATGGTCAGCAGCACTTCCAGCGGGCCGTGAGCGACGCTATCGTCGGCCAGTACCGCCAGTGCGGACGCCATTCCGATACCGTTGTCCGCGCCCAGCGTGGTGCCGCGCGCTTTCACCCATTCGCCGTCAATGTACGGCTGGATCGGATCTTTAACGAAGTCGTGGACGGTGTCGTTATTTTTCTGCGGCACCATATCGAGGTGCGCCTGCAGCGCTACCGGCTTACGGTTTTCCATACCGGCAGTCGCGCCTTTACGAATCAGAATGTTGCCAACCTGGTCGCGTTCCGCATGTAAGCCTTTTTCTTTTGCCCAACCCATAATGTGCTCGGCGAGCTGTTCTTCGTGATAGGACGGGTGCGGGATGGAGCAAATCTTGGCAAAAATATCCCAAAGCGGCTGCGGGGATAGTTGAGACAGTTCAGACACGGTAAGTCTCCTTACAGACTCCTGCATACAGCGGTTGCAGGACGAGGGTTAGCGTTAAAATACACAACAAGCCCGGGCTTGCGCGATGGGGTTGAGAATACCACTTTCCACCGCCGCAGGTAGTGTAAACAACGCAAAAAGCGTTGCGCAAACCGCTTAGCACTGGTTTTTAGTGCGTCAGATCTCTATAATCTCGCGCAACCATTTTCCCCCTCGAACATTATTTAAGCCGTATTACACAGGCTGGGACACTTCACATGAGCGAAAAATACGTCGTCACCTGGGACATGTTGCAGATTCACGCCCGCAAACTGGCCAGCCGTCTGCTGCCGGTTGAGCAATGGAAAGGCATTATTGCCGTTAGCCGCGGTGGACTGGTACCGGGAGCCTTACTGGCGCGTGAACTGGGCATTCGTCATGTTGATACCGTATGCATCTCCAGCTACGACCATGATAACCAGCGCGAGCTGAAAGTGCTGAAACGTGCGGAAGGCGATGGCGAAGGCTTTATCGTCATCGACGATCTGGTGGATACCGGCGGTACCGCCGTGGCGATCCGCGAAATGTATCCCAAAGCGCACTTTGTCACCATTTTCGCCAAGCCGGCAGGCCGCCCGCTGGTGGACGATTACGTTGTGGATATTCCGCAGGATACCTGGATTGAACAGCCGTGGGATATGGGCGTGGTGTTTGTACCGCCTATCGCAGGTCGTTAATTCTTCAGGACAGTGCTATTTACCACGCCCGGCTTGCCGGGCGTGGTTTTTTTTATCCTTTAGCAGGTTACAATATCCGGAGTGGCACTACGACGGAGACTGCACATGTCACAGGCTAACCTCAGCGAAACGCTGTTTAAACCTCGCTTCAAACATCCCGAAACTTCTACGCTGGTGCGTCGGTTTTCTGCCGGAAAACCCCAGGCGATGCAGTCGGCGCTGAGCGGCAATCACGTCGATCACTGGTACCGTCTGATCAACCGTTTGATGTGGATCTGGCGCGGCGTAACTCCGCAGGAGATCCTCGATGTGCAAGCGCGCATTGTGATGAGCGAGGCCGAACGAACCGATCCTGAGCTGTTCGATACCGTCATCGGCTATCGCGGCGGCAACTGGATCTTCGAGTGGGCGAAAGAAGCCATGCAGTGGCAGCAAAAGGCCGGGCAGGAAGCCGATCCTTTGCTGAGCGGCCGCCACTGGCTGCATGCCTCGAACCTGTATAGCATTGCCGCTTATCCGCATATTAAAGGCGATGAGCTGGCGGAACAGGCGCAGGCTTTAGCCAACCGGGCGTATGAAGAAGCCGCCCAGCGGCTGCCGGGCTCGCTGCGCGAGCTGGAGTTCACCATCCCTGGCGGCTCGCCGATAACCGGGTTTTTGCATATGCCGAAAGGCGAGGGGCCGTTTCCGACGGTGCTGATGTGCGGGGGGCTGGACTCGCTGCAGACCGATTATTACAACCTGTATGAGAACTACTTCTCACCGCTCGGCATTGCCATGCTGACCATTGATATGCCCTCCATCGGCTTCTCGTCAAAATGGACGCTAAATCAGNACACCAGCCTGCTGCATCAGCACGCGCTGCGCCATCTGGAAAATGTGCCGTGGATTGACCATACCCGGGTCGCCGCTTTCGGCTTCCGCTTTGGCGCCAATATCGCGGTGCGTCTGGGCTATCTGGAGCCGCAGCGGCTGAAGGCTGTAGCCTGTCTGGGCCCGGTCGTTCATGGTCTGCTGGTGGATCCCCTGCATCAGGGGCGCGTGCCGGAGATGTATCTTGACGTGCTGGCTTCGCGGCTGGGCATGCATGACGCCTCCGATGAAGCGCTACGCGTGGAGCTCAACCGCTATTCGTTAAAAACCCAGGGACTGCTGGGGCGCCGTTGCCCGACGCCGATGCTCTCCGGCTTCTGGAAGGACGATCCGTTCAGCCCCGAAGAGGAGTCGCGGTTAATCACCTCGTCATCTGCCGATGGCAAACTGCTGGAGATCCCGTTTAACCCGGTGTATCGCAATTTTGATCACGCATTGCGACAGATCGCCCGCTGGATCAATCATAGATTTGGTTAATTTATTGCTAAATTCTATTGGTTTGGTAAAACAGTTGCATCACTAAAGGAGATCGCAATGACGTTACCGAGTGGACACCTGAAAAGTAAGTTGATCAAGAAATTCACGGCGCTGGGGCCTTACATTCGCGAAGAGCAGTGCCATGATAACCGTTTCTTTTTCGATTGCCTGGCAGTTTGCGTCAATGTTAAGCCCGCACCGGAGAAGCGTGAATTCTGGGGCTGGTGGATGGAAATGGAAGCACAAGAGTCACGTTTCACCTATAGCTACCAGTTTGGCCTGTTCAATAAGGAAGGATCATGGCAGGCGGTCGACATTGGCGACCCGGAAGTGAGCGACAGGCTGGAAAAAACGCTGCGCGAGTTTCACGAGCGCGCGGCAGCGCTGCTGACCACCTTTAATCTGAAGCTGGAACCGGCCGACGATTTCAGCGAGCCGGTTCGCCTGCGGGCCTGATTGATCTACGGATACGATTTCTCCACGCCCGTGCGGCGTGGAGATGCGTGCCGCCATACCCGTAATTTCCCCCCCTCCATCTGACTCACCCTGCCTGCGGCGACAGCTTGCCAGCCATCGCCTGTTGAATAATCGGGATCGGAGTCAGTAAGTGCTCGCGCATCAGCGCGCTGGCCTGTTCGGCGTCGCGCGCCAGAATAGCGTCCACCAGGGTCTGATGCTGGACATGCTTATCTTCCAGCATCTCCACCGACAGCACGGTAGTGCGCAGCCAGATGAAGCGGTAGCGGGCCGCCAGATCGAACAGCCGTTCGCGCATCTGCAGCAGATACTGGGAGCCGCAGCCGGCGACGATGGCGGTGTGAAACGCCTGATGGCGCTGATCCCATTCATCCAGTAAGCGCTCACTCGCCTCGCACGACTCCAGTTTGTTGAGCAGGTGGGCGCGGGCCAGCAGCTCGGCTTCCCACTCGTCGCCGCCGCGTTCAATGGCGAGACGCACCAGCATGGCCTCCATGTTGGCACGCGCGTCGAAGATATCGAGAAGCTCCTGTTCCGACATGGGCGCCACCCGATAGCCTTTCTGATTGACCACCGTTACCAGCCGCTCGGCCACCAGTTGCGAAAGCGCCTCGCGCAGCGGACCGACCCCCAGGCCATAGCGTGACGTCAGCAGGCTCATCCGCAGCTTCTCATCGGGGTGGTAAACCCCGCGGATGATGTCGTTTTTTAACCAACGGTACCCGTCAATGGCCGTCGCCTGGGGAATGGCGGTCATGTTCTTACTCCTGAATACTCTTCCCGGCGGGCGCCGGGAACAGAGTTAACGCGTATTTTGCAGCGGCAGTTTTTGCCACAATACCAGCTTTTTCCAGCGTGACATAATCGGTACCGTACAAATAATTCCCAGTGCTAACAGGCCGGTAGAGATCACCTCCAGCTGCTGCGCCGGACGAAACAGCATCACCACCAGCACGAAGGTGATAAAGGCGATCACCAGCCAGGTCAGGTACGGATAGAGCCACATTCTGAGACGGATCTCGCCGCCTTGCGCCTGAAGGATTTTGCGCATCCGCAGTTGTGAAACGGCGATCACCAGATAGACCAGCAGGGCGATGGCGCCAGAGCTGTCGATGAGAAATTTAAACACCTTGGCGGGGGCATAGTAGTTCACCACTACGGTGAGGAACGCCGCGCCGGTGGAGAGCAGCACCGCCACGTATGGCGTTTTGCTGCGGTTGGTCCGGCCCATAATGGCCGGCGCATCGCCGCGACGGCTCAGGGAGTAGAGCATCCGCGAGGCGGTATACAGCGCCGAGTTCAGACAGCTGGTGACCGACAGGAGGATCACGCCGTCCATAATCAGCTTGGCATAGGGAATATGCAGCAGCTCGAGCACCGAGCGGTAGGAGCCGATGCTCTTCAGCCCCGGCATATTCCATGGGATGAGGGCGACGACGATAAAGATCGAGCACAGATAAAAAATAGAGATACGCCAGATCACCGAGTTGGTGGCGCGCACGATATGTTTATCCGGGGTATCCGATTCGGCGGCGGCGATGGTGACGATCTCCGCGCCCATAAACGAGAACATGGTGATCAGCATCGCGCTCAGCACCGCGCCGAAGCCGTTAGGCATAAAGCCGCCGTGATCCCACAGCCGCGAAATGCCGCTCACTTCGGCATAGGGATAAAAGCCGGTAATGGCGACCGCGCCCAGTACGATAAACGCCAGAATAGCGATCACTTTGCACAGCGCCAGCCAGAACTCGAATTCGCCGTAGTTCTTGACGCTCAGCAGGTTACTGCCGGTGAGGGCGAGAGTGATGACCAGGGAGAACAACCACACCGGGACGCCCGGCACCCACGAATGCAGAATAATCGCCGCGATATTGGCTTCCAGCGGAATAACCAGGACCCAGAACCACCAGTACAGCCAGCCGATGGTATACCCCGCCCAGCGGCCGATGGCTTTATCGGCGTAGGTGGAAAAGGAGCCGGTATCCGGCGTGGCGACCGCCATTTCGGCCAGCATACGCATAATCATCACCACCAGCAGCCCGGCAAACAGATAGGCCAGCAGCACCGCCGGGCCTGCCTCGGCAATGGCGACGCTGGATCCGACAAATAAACTCGCGCCGATCACCCCGGCGATAGATAACATCGTGACGTGGCGCGACTTCAGCCCCGCCCNTAAATCCTGTGATTGCGACAGTTGCCCCATCATTTACCCTCTCGAAGTGTGTCACCTGGGAGAGCGCCCCGACGTTCCCGCGCCGGGGCACGCGTATTATTGTTGTTTTGCAGGTCTCGTCTTCATTCCCTTACGAACGTACTTCGCTTCCGCATGTGTTCTGTTCTAT
>NZ_JAZARW010000001.1:287228-293868 GCF_036233805.1 Klebsiella sp. EMBS2024
CTGTTTCGCCTCGCTAAAGCAGTCGGCGATGATCTTGAGCCCCTGCTCGATCTGCGCCTCTTCGATGGTCAGCGGCACCAGGATGCGCAGCACGTTGTAGTACGGCCCGCAGGAGAGCAGGATCAGGCCTTTGTCGCGGGCGCGGGCGACGATATCCGCCGTCAGCCTGGCGTTCGGCCTGCTGCGGTCGCCCTCTTCAAACAGCTCGATGGCGATCATCGCCCCCAGACCGCGCACGTCGCCGATCTCCGGATGATCTTCAGCGATCGCCAGCAGGCCCTGGCGCAGGGTGTCGCCGAGCTGGTTGGCTTTTTCCAGCAGATTCTCCTGCTCGAAAATCTGTAATACCGCCAGGGCGGCGGCGCAGGCGATGGGGTTGCCGGCGTAGGTGCCGCCCAGTCCGCCGGGGGCGATGGCGTCCATCACCTCCGCGCGGCCGGTGACGCCCGCCAGCGGAAAACCGCCGGCGATGGATTTGGCGAAGGTGGTGATATCCGCCGCGACGCCCATCTGCTCCATGGCGAACAGGGTACCGGTGCGGCCCGCGCCGCTCTGGACCTCATCGGCGATAAGCATAATGCCGTGCTCGTCGCACAGGGCGCGCAGGCGCTGCATAAAGGCCGGGGAGGCGGCATAGAACCCGCCTTCACCCTGCACTGGCTCAATAATGATGGCGGCGATATCTTCCGGCGCGGCATCGTTTTTGAAGATGCGATGGATGCTGGCGATCGCCTCGTCATCACTGACGCCGTGCAGCGCGCACGGGTAGAGGGCGCGATAGACATGGCCCGGCATTAAGCCCATACCGGCGGAGTAAGGATTCACTTTGCCGGTCAGCGACAGGGTGTAATGGGTGCGGCCGTGATAGGCGCCGGTGAAGGCGATAGCGCCGCTGCGCCCGGTTGCCGCGCGGGCGATCTTCACCGCGTTCTCCACCGCTTCCGACCCGGTGGTGACCAGCAGGGTTTTCTTGGCGAAATCACCGGGCACCTTTTGATTCATCTTTTCGCACAGCGCCAGATAAGGCTCATAGGCCAGCACCTGGAAGCAGGTATGCGACAGCTTTTTCAGCTGGTCTTCGACGGCGGCGACAACCTGCGGATGCAGGTGGCCGGTATTGAGCACCGCGATACCGCCGGCAAAATCGAGATATTCCCGGCCTTCCACGTCCCACACCCGGCAGTTCTCCGCGCGTTCGGCGAAGATAGGGTGGATCTGGCCGACGCCGCGCGGGACCGCGTCGCTGCGACGCGCCATCATTGCTTTATTGCTGTTCATCCGTCGCTCCTGTTAAAGGCCAATGCACATATATTTGATTTCTAAGTAATCTTCGATGCCGTACTTCGACCCTTCGCGGCCGAGGCCGGAGGCCTTAACGCCGCCGAACGGCGCGACTTCGGTGGAGATAATGCCGGTATTGATGCCGATGATGCCGTACTCCAGCGCTTCGCCGACGCGGAAGACGCGGCTCAGATCGCGGGCGTAGAAATAGGCGGCGAGACCGAACTCGGTATCGTTGGCCTGGGCAATGACGTCGGCTTCATCTTTAAAGCGGAACAGCGGGGCCAGCGGGCCGAAGGTCTCCTCTTTCGCCACTTTGGCGCTGTCGGGAACGTTGACCAGGATGGTCGGCTGGAAGAAGTTGCCGCCCAGGGCGTGCGGTTTGCCGCCGGTGACCACCTTCGCGCCTTTGGCGATGGCATCGGCAATGTGTTCTTCAACTTTGGCCACGGCTTTCTCGTCGATCAGCGGGCCGGTGGTGACGCCGTCCTGCAGGCCGTCGCCAATGCGCAGTTTTTCCACCGCCTGCTGCAGCTTCTCGGCGAAACGGTCATACACCCCGTCCTGGACGTACAGGCGGTTGGCGCAGACGCAGGTCTGCCCGGCGTTGCGGAACTTCGACGCCAGCGCCCCCTCGACGGCTTTATCGAGGTCGGCATCGTCAAAGACGATAAACGGCGCGTTGCCGCCCAGCTCCAGGGAGACTTTTTTGATGTCTTTCGCGCACTGCTCCATCAGCTGGCGGCCAATCTCGGTAGAGCCGGTAAAGGAGAGCTTGCGCACCAGCGGGTTGCTGGTCAGTTCGCCGCCGACCGCGCCGGCGGAGCCGGTGACCACGTTGAATACTCCGGCGGGGATCCCGGCGCGATTCGCCAGTTCGGCCAGCGCCAGCGCGGAAAACGGCGTCTGGCTGGCCGGTTTCAGGACCATGGTGCAGCCGGCGGCCAACGCCGGGCCCGCTTTGCGGGTGATCATCGCCGCCGGGAAGTTCCACGGCGTGATGGCGGCGGTAACGCCGATGGGCTGCTTAATCACCAGCAGGCGCTTGTCGGCCTGGTGGCCGGGAATGGTGTCGCCGTAGATGCGCTTACCTTCTTCGGCGAACCACTCAATAAAGGAGGCGGCGTAGCTGATTTCGCCTTTGGCTTCCGCCAACGGTTTTCCCTGCTCGAGGGTCATCAGGCGAGCGAGATCGTCCTGATTCTCCATCATAAGATCGAACCAGCGGCGCAGAATGTTCGCCCGCTCTTTGGCGGTCAGGGCGCGCCAGGCGGGTAGGGCGCGATTGGCGGCTTCAATCGCTTCGCGGGTTTCATCGGCGCCCATTTTCGGCACGCTGCCGAGCTGCTCGCCGTTGGCCGGGTTGGTGACCGCAATCACGTCGCCGTTGGGCGCATCGCGCCACTGGCCATCGATCAGCGCCTGCTGGCGAAACAGTGTCATATCGTTGAGTTGCATAATTGCTTCCTGTCTTCAGGGGGGGTTAACGGGTAAAAGCGGCGTGTAGTGTCTCCACGCTACGTGCCGCACGCAGCGTGCGTCCGGGATTGCTCTGGCTGGCCAGCAGGCTCTGCACCTTGCTGACGATATGCGCGCCGATCGGGATAGCGGAGGTGGCCGCTGGCGATGGCGCATTGCAGGTATGTATCGAACGCGCGGTGGTAACGAAGAGAAAATCGTCGATCAGCTTGCCCTGCGGCGACACGGCCTGCGCCCGCACGCCGGCCGGCCACGGGCGTAAATCGCTCAGCGTCAGGCTCGGGCAGTATTTTTGCACCAGCCGCAGATAGCCGCTTCTGCACAGCGAATTCTTCATTTCGCCCAGTCCGGAGCGCAGGTTGTTTTGCAGTACCCGGCGGATGCCGGGCGAGGTGAGGATCTCCAGGGTATCGGCCAGCGAGATATCGCGCTTGCGGTAGCCTTCGCGCTTCAGAGCCAGTACGGCGTTGGGGCCGACGGTGACGCTGCCGTCGATCATGCGGGTCAGGTGGACGCCGAGGAACGGCATCGCCGGATCGGGGATCGGATAGATCAAATGGTTGACGATCTGGTTGTGCTGCGGCGCCAGCTGGAAATACTCGCCGCGGAACGGACAAATGATAAACCCGGGATCGACGCCGAGCATTTTCACCAGCCGATCGGCCATCAAGCCCGAACAGGCGATCAGCGTCGAGGCCTCATATTCTCCGCCCTGGCGGGTGCGGATCACCACGCCGCTGGCATGTTCTTTCAGGGCGCTGACTTCGGCGTTGTAGACGATCGTTCCGCCTTTCGCTTCGAAGTTCTTCGCCATTGCCGCCGCCACTTCGCGGTAGCTGACGATGCCGCTGGAAGGGACGAAGATCCCGCCGAGCCCGGTAATGTTCGGTTCGCGCTCGCGTAGCTCCCCGGCGCTTAGCCACTCGCGCTGCAGGCCGTTGGCGGCGGTGCGATCCCACAGGGCGAGCATCCGCTCCATCTCCAGCGGCGAGGTGGCGACCAGCATTTTGCCGCAGACGTCATAGCGGATGCCGTTCTGCTCGCAAAAGGCCTTGGTGGCGCGGTTGCCGGCGAGGCAAAACTGCGCCTTGAGGCTGCCGGGCGTGTAATACACCCCGGCGTGGATCACGCCGCTGTTGTGGCCAGTCTGATGGCAGGCCGGGCCGGCCTCTTTTTCCAGCAGCGCAATGCGGGCGTCCGGGTAAATCTCAATTAACTGCATGGCGGTCGACATGCCGATGATGCCGCCGCCGATAATCACGAAATCATACATCCGCTCAATTCCTTCGCCTGAAAACCCTTATTGATGAGTCTGGTAATGATTCGTGGAATACGCAAAGTAGCCGCGCTGGCGCATCAGCTCGCGGCGCAGGTCCGGGTGCGGCGTAAAGCGGTCGCGGCCGTGCAGCCAGAACAGGTTGTTAATGAGCAGAAATTTGCCCACCGGCACCGGTATGGAAAGGATGTTTTTGCTGGTCTCCAGCGCGTCGGAGAGGCGGCTCAGCCAGGTGCCTTCTTCGAAATCTTTCGGCTGGACGAACTGGTCGATATAGCGCATTACCGGGCGGCCCAGCGAATCGACGTCGAACACCGGGTGGAAAACATCCTTGCTGACGTTTTTGCTCGGCGGCGCGGCCCAGCGCATTGGGCGGCGAGCCAGCGGGTCGCGGAAAAATTCGTCGAGATGCTCCCAGTCGTCGAGATGCAGCAGCAGGGAATTGCCGCCCTGCATGTTCTGCTCGTCGATCTTCATCATTAATACGTAGTCGGTTTGCTCTTCGACGTAGGTGCCGTCGTTGTGCAGCTCCATCACCCGGTGCGGTTGGCGCAGGTAGCTGTCTGAGTTATCGACATTTTTCACCACGAAGCGGGCGTAATACTGACCGCTCATGGCGTCGAAGTTGGAACGACCAATCAGGTGGGCGACGGCGGTGGCCAGCTTGACCATCTCCTCGGCCTGGCTGACGTGATCGATCCCTTCGCCGTTGATAAGCAGCGCGCCTTCCGCGCGATCGAGCAATGTTTTGATCAGCAACGGCTGCAGCTGATTGCCACACAGATCGTCGAGGATCTTGCCGACCTGGAAGCGTAAGAAAGATTTGTACTCCAGCGCCTGCACCGGCCACTGCGAGACCTGCTGCAGGAACTGCGTGGTCGTTTCGGCGGAAAAGGTGAGCTCCAGCAGGCGCGGCGACTGGGCGGAAGGGGTGAAAGAAAAGCCAGGGTATTGCTGGGCTACCGGCGCGGGTGTCGGTTTTACTGCGGTCAGGGCGTTCATCAGGATCGTTCCTCGCTGTAAGGTCAGGGTGATGTTCATTTCGTAGCCATAAATTAAAAATATCTACATTTTTATAAAATGCGTACGAAATGGCCTTTTTGTTTCCATTTTGTGATCTGACAACAATTATTTAACAATGCGGGAGGGGGGATAAGGTGGTGGTGAAAGTGGCGGAACAGAGCGGGTGGCGTATAGCGCAAAATGGGGATAAGGCCGAGGGAAATCGTAATACCGGTCACAGTTTTTAATCTGCACAATATCCTTACCAGATGAAGGTGTTAATATTCAGCCGGTAAATACCTTTCAATGCTCACTGAGGCTTCGATGCTGGAGAATGTCATTATCAGATAATCAGTTTCCCGACCTGCCCAGGCCGGACTGATTATCGCTGCGCTTAAACCTTACGCACACACCTGCGGGTGTAGGCATGTTTTNGCACATGATAATGAACAGGTTTCAGTATGAATTTATCCCGTCAGGAACAACGGACCTTACACGTTCTCGCCAAAGGTGGCCGTATTGCGCACGTCCGCGATACCTCCGGCCGCATTACCGCCGTTGAATGCTACACCCGCGAAGGGCTGTTGCTGAGCGACTGCACCCTTGCGGTCTTCAAAAAGCTCAAAACTAAAAAGCTGATTAAGTCGGTGAACGGCCAGCCGTACCGGATCAACACGACCGGTTTGAATAACGTTCGCGCGCAAGCGGACAACCGCTGAAATAGCGACCCGGGCAGGGTCGCTGCCCGGGCGTATGGCTCTCAAGGAGAAAACCTCATGATCGATATCCCTCGCATTTTTACCATCAGTGAAAGCGAGCACCGTATCCATAACCCTTTTACCCCGGAAAAGTACGCCACGCTGGGACGGGCGCTGCGAATGGCGCCGGGCACCACCATTCTCGACCTCGGCAGCGGCTCCGGCGAGATGCTCTGTAGCTGGGCGCGCGATCATCAGATCGTCGGCACCGGCGTAGACATGAGCCTGCTGTTCAGTCAGCAGGCGGCCGCCCGGGCAGAGGAGCTCGGGGTAAGCGACCGGGTAACCTTTGTGCACCAGGATGCCAGCGGATATGTCGCCAGCCAGCCGTGCGATGTTGCCGCCTGCGTGGGGGCCACGTGGATCGGCGGCGGGATGGCAGGCACAATCGAGCTGCTGAAGCAGAGCCTTACGCCAGGCGGCATGTTGCTTATCGGCGAGCCATGGTGGCGCAAACGTCCGGCCACGGCAGAAGAGGCGATTGCCTGCGGCGCGCAGTCACCCGATGACTTCCTGACGCTATCGGCGCTGGTCGCCCACTTTGGCGAACTGGGCTATGACGTGGTGGAGATGGTGCTGGCCGACAAGGAGGGCTGGGATCGTTATGAAGCGGCGAAATGGCTGACAATGCGCCGCTGGCTGGAGGCCAATCCGCACGATGACTTCGCTCCGGAGGTTCGCCAGCAGTTGACCACTGCGCCGCTACACCACGTCACCTGGACCCGGGAATATCTCGGCTGGGGCGTGTTTGTCCTGATGGCGCGTTAACCGGTATGTCGGTAGCGTCAGGAGGCGCTACCGACCACCTTCAGACCTTCAGTTCGTCGTAGCTGACCATGACGTG
>NZ_JAZARW010000001.1:293959-294526 GCF_036233805.1 Klebsiella sp. EMBS2024
TTGCGATAACGCGAATTCATCCCTACAAAGGTATAATGACCATCAATATGGCGCTTGTATAAAATAATGCAGCAATTATCTTTGAATGAGAATAAGGCGAGGGAGTGGAAACGTTAGTTATTCTGGCCGTAGTCGTATGGGTACTTTTCAAACTGGTACAAAAGGTTACGAGCAAACTCTATCCTCCAGACTCGGTGAAGGTACAGGAGAAGCCCGACACAACGCCAGCGACGGATGCCTGGGGAAATTACTCTAAAGCTGAAGGGCATGTCGTTTTATTCGAGCAGTACCGGCATGAGCAGGCGCTGCGGCAGCAAGCTGCTAAAGAGGCTGATACGTTCTACCGCTCAAGGGAGTGGCGGCGTTTACGTTACCAGGCGTTCCAGCGCTACGGCAATAAATGTTGCGTATGCGGGCGCGGCGCCAGTGACGGGATGGTGATGCACGTTGATCATATTAAACCGCGTTCTCTTTACCCGCATTTAGCCCTCGATATTGCCAATCTGCAAATCATGTGCAACGAGTGCAACGTCAGTAAGGGC
Source organism: Klebsiella sp. EMBS2024 (assembly GCF_036233805.1). NCBI lineage: Bacteria > Pseudomonadati > Pseudomonadota > Gammaproteobacteria > Enterobacterales > Enterobacteriaceae > Klebsiella > Klebsiella sp. EMBS2024. The sequence goes on from NZ_JAZARW010000001.1 coordinate 294,502, forward strand.
AACAGAGATGAGGTTGCGTGGCAAT
>NZ_JAZARW010000001.1:308190-309394 GCF_036233805.1 Klebsiella sp. EMBS2024
TAGCTAAGGAAGGTGCGAATAAGCAGGTCATTTCTTCCCAAGCTGACTCGCTGATTAAAATTTCGCGGATCTGGGCCGATTTTTTTCCCGCAAACACATCGAATCAGCCTATTTAGGCTATTTTTTCCACCATTTCTGGCGTTATTTCCGGTTTTTACTGAGATCTCTCCCACTGACGTATCATTTGGTCCACCCGAAACAGGTTGGCCAGGGTGAATAACATCGCCAGTTGGTTATCGTTTTTCAGCAGCCCCTTGTATCTGGCTTTCACGAAGCCGAACTGCCGCTTGATGATGCGAAACGGGTGCTCCACCCTGGCACGGATGCTGGCTTTCATGTATTCGATGTTGATGGCCGTTTTGTTCTTGCGCGGATGCTGCTTCAAGGTTTTTACCTTGCCGGGACGCTCGGCGATCAGCCAGTCCACATCCACCTCGGCCAGCTCCTCGCGCTGTGGCGCTCCTTGNTAGCCGGCATCGGCTGAGACAAATTGCTCCTCTCCATGAAGCAGATTACCCAGCTGATTGAGGTCATGCTCGTTGGCCGCGGTGGTGACTAGGCTGTGGGTCAGGCCACTCTTGGCATCGACACCAATGTGGGCCTTCATGCCAAAGTGCCACTGATTGCCTTTCTTGGTCTGATGCATCTCCGGATCGCGTTGCTGCTCTTTGTTCTTGGTAGAGCTGGGTGCCTCAATGATGGTGGCATCCACCAAAGTGCCTTGGGTCATCATGACGCCTGCTTCGGCCAGCCAGCGATTGATGGTCTTGAACAATTGACGGGCCAGTTGATGCTGCTCGAGCAGGTGGCGGAAATTCATGATGGTGGTGCGATCCGGCAGGGCGCTATCCAGGGATAATCGGGCAAACAGGCGCATGGAGGCGATTTCGTACAGGGCATCTTCCATGGCACCGTCGCTCAGGTTGTACCAATGCTGCATGCAGTGAATACGCAGCATGGTCTCCAGCGGATAGGGCCGTCGGCCATTGCCCGCCTTGGGATAAAACGGCTCGATGACAGCGGTCATGTTTTGCCATGGCAGAATCTGCTCCATGCGGGAGAGGAAAATCTCTTTTCGGGTCTGACGGCGCTTAGTGCTGAATTCACTATCGGCGAAGGTGAGTTGATGGCTCATGATGTCCCTCTGGGATGCGCTCCGGATGAATATGATGATCTCATATCAGGAACTTGTTCGCACCTTCCC
>NZ_JAZARW010000001.1:317123-323804 GCF_036233805.1 Klebsiella sp. EMBS2024
GTGCCGATAATAGGAGTCGAACCTACGACCTTCGCATTACGAATGCGCTGCTCTACCAACTGAGCTATATCGGCCCTGCAAGAGGTGTTCACGAGCGTGAATCACGAGGCAAAAGGTTAGAACTTAGCGGGCGATGCGTCAATAGCCAGTGGAATCAACTGCCTATTTTTGCATCGCCCGTTCTCATTTACGCACGAATGGTATCGTCGCCGAAACCAATCCACTTATAGGTGGTTAACGCTTCCAGCCCCATCGGGCCGCGAGCGTGCAGCTTCTGGGTGCTGACCGCCACCTCCGCGCCAAGGCCGAACTGGCCGCCGTCGGTGAAGCGCGTGGAGGCGTTCACGTAGACGGCGGAAGAGTCCACTTCATTGATAAAGCGGTTGGCGTTACGCAGGGTGCGGGTCAGGATAGCGTCGGAGTGCTGGGTGCCATGTTCGCGGATATGGGCGATAGCCTCATCCATATCGGCCACCACTTTGACGTTCAGATCCAGCGACAGATACTCGTCGTCATACTGCTCCGCTTTCACCGGCTCGACCTTCGCCGGGCCGTTCTGCAGCGCGGGCAGGGCGGAAGGGGCGGCGTGCAGAGTGACGCCGCTCTCGGCCATCTGCTTGCTTAACGCCGGCAGGAAGGTGTCGGCGATGTTGCGGTGCACCAGCAGCGTTTCCACGGTATTGCAGGTACTCGGCCGCTGGGTCTTGGCGTTGACGATGATCTTCAGCGCGGGGGCGATCTCGGCGGTTTCATCAACGAAGATATGGCACACGCCAATCCCGCCGGTGATCACCGGGATCGTTGACTGCTCGCGGCACAGCTTGTGCAGGCCCGCGCCGCCGCGGGGGATCAGCATATCGATGTATTTATCCATCTTCAGCATTTCGCCCACCAGCGCGCGATCCGGGCTCTCGATAGCCTGTACTGCGGCGGCCGGCAGACCGCACTCCTGCAGCGCCTGCTGGATCACCTTCACCGTGGCGGCGTTGGTGCGCCAGGTCTCTTTCCCGCCGCGCAGGATCGCCGCGTTGCCGGTTTTCAGACACAGGGAGGCGACGTCGACCGTCACGTTAGGACGCGCTTCATAAATCACGCCAATCACCCCCAGCGGGACGCGGCGACGTTCAATACGCAGACCGCTGTCCAGCAGCCCGCCGTCGATCACCTGGCCGACCGGATCGGCCAGATTGCACACCTGGCGCACATCGCTGGCGATGCCGCTCAGACGCGCCGGGGTCAGCGCGAGGCGATCGAGCATCGCTTCACTCAGGCCATTGGCGCGAGCTTCGGCTAAATCTTCCGCGTTGGCGCGCAGAATATCGTCGGTCTGCGCTTCCAGATAATCGGCGATCTTTTCCAGTACCTGATTCTTTTCCCGGCTGGAGAGTAACGCCAGCTGCCAGGAGGCCGCTTTGGCGGCAATGCCCATTTGTTCCAGCATTTTCAGCTCCTTAACGGATGATCATATCATCGCGGTGGACGGCCACCGGGCCGTATTCATAGCCCAGAATGGCATCGATTTGCTGCGAGTGCTGGCCGGCGATAAGGCGCAGCGCATCGCTGTTGTAGCGGCTGACGCCGTGAGCGATGTCGCGTCCTTCGCTATTGCGGATGCGGATCACTTCGCCGCGGGAGAAATTGCCGCTGACGATTTTGATCCCTTTTGGCAACAGCGAGCTGCCTCTTTCGAGGATCGCCTGGGTCGCGCCCGCATCGACGGTGATTTCCCCCGCCGGCGGCGCGCCGAAGATCCAGCGCTTACGGTTCTCCAGCGGAGACTCCTGGGCGTGGAAGCAGGTACCTACCGGCAGGCCTGCCATCGCATGGCCGATGACGTCCGGACGGTTGCCTGCGGCGATGATGGTATCAATCCCCGCGCGGCAGGCGACGTCCGCGGCCTGCAGCTTGGTGCCCATGCCGCCGGTGCCGAGTCCGGAGACGCTATCGCCGGCGATGGCGCGCAGCGCGTCGTCGATGCCGTAGACGTCTTTAATCAGCTCCGCCTGCGGGTTGCTGCGCGGGTCGGCGGTGAACAGGCCTGGCTGGTCGGTTAACAGCAGCAGCTTATCCGCCCCGGCGAGGATGGCGGCCAGCGCGGAGAGATTGTCGTTATCGCCCACTTTGATTTCCGCGGTAGCGACGGCGTCGTTTTCGTTAATGACCGGGACGATGCTGTTATCCAGCAGCGCGCGCAGAGTGTCGCGGGCGTTGAGGAACCGTTCTCTGTCTTCCATGTCGGCGCGGGTCAGCAGCATCTGGCCAACGTGAATGCCATAGATAGAAAACAGCTGTTCCCACAGCTGGATCAGACGGCTTTGTCCCACCGCCGCCAGCAGCTGCTTGGAGGCGATGGTGGCGGGCAGTTCCGGGTAACCAAGGTGCTCGCGCCCGGCGGCAATGGCCCCGGAGGTCACGATGACAATACGGTGTCCCATGGCGTGCAACTGTGCGCACTGGCGCACAAGCTCGACGATATGGGCGCGGTTCAGGCGACGGGACCCGCCTGTTAAAACACTGGTGCCCAGTTTTACCACCAGCGTCTGGCTTTCACTCATGATTCTCTGCCGTTCAAAAGGAATATCGATATCGAGCTGATGTTGTAGCAGGAGTCGGCCCGCTTGCCAACACCCGGGGCGGCGGGCGCGCCATTTTATTGCGCGGGATCGGGCATTCTGGAGAGGGAATGTGACAAAAATATGTCAGATACATTTAAATACCCTTTTTTATAAAAAGTTCCATCTTGTCATAAATATTTAATATCCCGGCGTTAAAAAACCTCCAGTTTTTGATGGGCGAGCGCCCGCAATTGAATAGCGCGTATAAATAAATCACCAGGACTGAATAATGAAAAAGAGTACTCTGGCATTAATGATGATGGGCTTTGTGGCTTCAACAGCGACGCAGGCAGCGGAAGTTTATAATAAGAACGCGAACAAGCTGGATGTGTACGGCAAGATCAAAGCCATGCACTATTTCAGCGACTATGACAGCAAGGATGGCGATCAGACCTACGTGCGTTTCGGTATTAAAGGCGAAACGCAGATTAACGACGACCTGACCGGCTATGGCCGTTGGGAATCTGAATTCTCCGGTAACAAAACCGAGAGCGACTCCAGTCAGAAAACCCGTCTGGCGTTCGCCGGCGTGAAGCTGAAGAACTACGGCTCCTTCGATTACGGTCGTAACCTTGGCGCCCTGTACGACGTGGAAGCCTGGACCGATATGTTCCCGGAATTCGGCGGCGATTCCTCTGCCCAGACCGATAACTTTATGACCAAGCGCGCCAGCGGCCTGGCGACCTACCGCAACACCGACTTCTTCGGTCTGGTGGATGGCCTGGATCTGACCCTGCAGTACCAGGGTAAAAACGAAGGCCGTGAAGCGAAGAAACAGAACGGCGACGGCGTCGGCACCTCGTTAAGCTATGATTTCGGCGGCAGCGACTTCGCCGTCAGCGCAGCCTACACCAGCTCCGACCGTACCAACGATCAGAACCTGCTGGCCCGCGGCCAGGGTTCGAAAGCGGAAGCCTGGGCGACCGGCCTGAAATATGACGCCAACAATATCTACCTGGCGACCATGTACTCTGAAACCCGCAAGATGACCCCGATCAGCGGCGGCTTTGCCAACAAAGCGCAGAACTTTGAAGCGGTGGCGCAGTATCAGTTCGACTTCGGTCTGCGTCCGTCCCTCGGCTATGTGCTGTCGAAAGGGAAGGATATCGAAGGGGTGGGGAGTGAAGATCTGGTTAACTACATCGACGTGGGCCTGACCTATTACTTCAACAAAAACATGAACGCCTTCGTGGATTACAAAATCAACCAGCTGAAAAGCGATAACAAACTCGGCATCAACGATGACGACATCGTCGCGCTGGGTATGACCTACCAGTTCTGATTAACCGCAGAACTACCCGCCGCAGCCCTGGCTGCGGCTTTTTTTTAGCGGCGATTCTTCGCCAGATGCAGGGTGTCGCTGTTCATGGTGATCTGCGCGTTATACTCCTTCGGCAGACGACGCGCCTGATAGAACGCTGATTCCCAGTAAGGGTTGTCCAGCGAAGAGCGCATCACGCCCTGGCTGCTCGAGGCGTGAAGGAAATTATGATCGGTATCGTAAAAGCCAACGTGCATCCCGGCCCGGGTGCGGAAGAACACCAGATCGCCGGGACGTAAATCCCGCTTATTGACCCGCACACCCATGTGCAGCAGCTCGCGGGTGGTGATCCGCTCCATCGGCAGGTTAAAGCGATCCTTCAGCGTGCGCCAGACGAAACCCGAGCAGTCGACGCCGCTTTGTTCAGTACCGCCCCATTCATAGGGGGTTCCCTGCCAGGTGTGCATCTGATCATGCAGGGCCGCCACCACCGGGATCAGATCGTCCGATCCGCCGTCAATGGTCATATCCGCATGAGATTTTGTGTTCTTTGCCTGTTTCGGTGAGGAGGAGCATCCTGCCAACAACAAAAAAGGAATTAAAAAGAGAGCATGCGTCAGTTTTGGCTTCATATCGTTATTTTCGAAGTAGCAAGCAGACTGCTTTGTTTTATAGCCGATTAAAAACCACGGCTGAATAAGCCGAGGCCGCCTTTACGTTTATTTACGATTAAAAATAAACAACCTCGGGATGGATCAGCCATAAAGGGCAGTTGTCACTCCGCAACGGTCTGTGCCAGGATGCTGACAGGAACATTTCACGAGGCATTCCATGACGCATTACGCCATCTCTAGCGAGACTTTGCCCGGCGCCGCTTTCGACGCGGGGTGGATGACGTCTGCGCCTCATCATCGCTTCGCCACGCTCTGCCCACCGCCTCCCCCTCCAGACCGGGTAGTTTTCGGCGCTTAACGCCGTCTTTAGCAGGCGCTTACCTGCCGGTATGACGCTTGATACCTTGTGTTTGACGTTCTGGAGCATGCTATGCACGTTCGCTATTCTCTGCTCGCCTCGCAGGCGACAACGGCCCTTTTTGTGCTGCTGTGGGGCAGCGCGGCCATCTTCACCCGCTGGGGACTGGATAACGCCTCGCCGATGGCGCTGCTGGTCTTTCGTTTTCTGGTTGCCCTGGTCGCGCTGACGCCGCTGGCTATCGTCCGTCGGCGCTGGCTGCCCGCGCCGGGCACCCGCCTGCAGACAGCTGTCACCGGTCTGATGCTGATTGGCGGCTATTCGGTCTGTTACTTCGAGGCGATGGCCAACGGCGTGACGCCGGGACTTATCGCCACCATCATGGGGATCCAGCCCATCCTTACGCTTTGCGTGGTGGAGCGCCGCCTGCAGGGGCGGCGGCTGTCAGGACTGCTGCTTGCCCTGGCGGGGCTGGTGCTATTGGTGTGGCGCAGCCNNGCNGCCTGGCGGCCTCACCGATGGCGACGGTGGGGATCCTGTTTGCGCTGGCGGCGCTGCTGCTGATGACCTTTGGCGCGCTGTGGCAAAAGCGCAGCCGTCAGGCGCCGGCGGATGTCCTGCCGCTGCAGTATGCCGTTAGTCTGGGGCTGTGCCTGCTGATTGCCCCGGTCAGCGGCTTCCGGTTTACCGTTAACGCCGGGTTGATTATTCCGGTGCTGTTTCTCGGGCTGCTGATTTCGGTGGTCGCCCAGCTACTGCTGTACCGTCTGCTGAGCGCGGGAAATATCGTCAATGTCACCAGCCTCTTTTATCTGGTGCCAGCGATCACGGCGCTGCTGGATTATCTGCTGCTGGGCAACCGGCTGCCGGCGGCGGCGATGATCGGTATGATGGCGATCGTCGGCGGGATCGTGCTGGTGTTCCGCACCGCGAAGGTCCGCGCCGGCTGATGGCGAGCCGGGCGCTGCGGCGTCCGGTTCATTTTCCTGTCATCTTTTTTACGCATGCTCCCGGCAGCTTATTTTGACCAGTAAGGGAAAGTACCATGGGCAACACGCTGACGATTTTTGATCTCGATAACACCCTGATACAGGGCGATAGCAGTACGGTCTGGAGCCAGTTTATGGTTCGCGAAGGGCTGGCGACGCAGAAGGGGTATCTTGCCCGCGAGGCGCGGCTAATGGCGGATTATGACCGGGGAGAGATGAATATCGCCGATTATGTGGCCCTGATCCAGGCGCCGCTGGCCGGAATACCGAAGTCGGACGTTGACGCGCTGGTGGCCCGCTGCGTGCGCGAGGCGATCCTGCCCCGGGTCTATCCGCAGGCGTGGGAGCTCATTCGTCGTCTGCGGGCCGAGGGAGAGCAGATGCTGATTATCTCCGCCTCGGTTAGCCTGCTGGTGCAGGCGGTGGCCGCCGCGCTGGAGATCGATCAGGCGCTGGGTATTGACGTGGCGATGGTCGACGGCGGCTACAGCGGTGAAATCACCGGGATCCCCAGCTATCAGCAGGGGAAGGTGGCGCGTCTGGCGCAGTGGCGCGAGGCGCATCCGCAGTATGACGGCGAGGTGACGTTCTATACCGATTCCATTAACGATCTGCCGCTGTGCCTGCATGCGGATCGCGTGCGGCTGGTCAATCCCTGTCCGCAGCTGCAGGCGGCCGGTGCCGGATACGGCTGGCCGGTGCTGAGCTGGCGGCTGGAATAGCGGAGCGGATAAATGCTTGCCGGGCCTACAGACAGTCGGAGCCGGACGAGTAGGCCGGGTAAGGCGCAGCCGCCACCCGGCATAAACGCAGCTCCGTGCCTGATGCCATCGCCCGGCGGCGC
>NZ_JAZARW010000001.1:323978-324049 GCF_036233805.1 Klebsiella sp. EMBS2024
GGCGNCAGCCGCCACCNGGCGAAATATCGGCGCANCCGGAAATGTCCCTGCCCGCGCTGCGCTTAGCAGGG
>NZ_JAZARW010000001.1:324124-324519 GCF_036233805.1 Klebsiella sp. EMBS2024
AGCGCACAGGGGGCGGNCAGTCGCCGCCGCCCCCTGTACCCCCGGGCTCCGGCCAGCAACATCGCCNCTGCGNGGTNCCTTCGACTTATCCCTGCAGGCTTCGGGTCNGGCCGAGGCAGCGTCCNTGCAAAACACGGCCCTCAGCCCGCATCCATGCGGGCTGCCCCGGCCTNCCGGGAACGTCTCAGCGATGTTGAGGCCGCCAGCACCGGCAGTTTCAGCAGCCCCAGCGCCAGTGGTGATTTGGGGTTGTAGGCCGGGTAAGGCGCAGCCGCCACCCGGCATAAANGCAGCTCCGTGCCTGATGCCATCGCCCGGCGGCGCNGTTGCTTGCCGGGCCTACAGACAGTCGGAGCCNGACGAGTAGGCCGGNTAAGGCGNAGCCGCCANCCGGC
>NZ_JAZARW010000001.1:324903-351192 GCF_036233805.1 Klebsiella sp. EMBS2024
GTTGCTTGCCGGGCCTACAGACAGTCGGAGCCGGACGAGTAGGCCGGATAAGGCGAAGCCGCCATCCGGCGCAAATGTGCGCTAGCGTCCGCTCTGATACAGCGGCACCGCGGCGCCGCCGATATAACGACGGCGCAGCCAGGCGGAAAGGGTGTCCATGATCATCACCACCGCCACCAGCAGCAGGGTGATAAACATCACCACATCCCAGTTCCACAGACGCATATTCTCGGCATAGATAAGCCCGATACCGCCGGCGCCGACGAAGCCCAGCACCGCCGCGGAGCGGGTGTTGGATTCAATCTGATACAGGCTCAGCGCGAGGAAGGTCGGGAACGACTGGGTAAAAATGCCAAAGCGATGCTTTTGCAGGCCATTCGCGCCCACGGCGGTCAGCCCGCGCCCGGGAGATCGGTCTACGGCTTCGTGTCCTTCCGCGTACAGCCGTCCCAGCAGGCCGGTGTCCTGCATGATGATCGCCAGCACCCCTGCCAGCGGCCCGAGGCCGACCGCACGCACGAAAATCAGCCCCCAGATAGCCATGTCGATCCCGCGCAGTACATCAAACAGGCGGCGCATCAGCAGGGCGAGGGTCCCCAGCACCACGCCGCGCATGATGTTGCGGGCGGCGAAGAAGGAGAGCAGCAGCGCCAGCACCGTGGCGGTCAGCGTCCCGGCGAAGACGATGGCCAGGGTGACGCCGATTTGCGTAAAGTAATAGCCGAACGGCCAGTTCCAGAAGTCGTGCCAGACGAACATCCGCGCCAGGTAGCGGCCAATCTGCTGCAGGCCGGTGGTCAGCTGTTCGCCGCTGACGCCGAACTGCAGAAAAAACCAGACGTAATAGAGCAGGCAGGCCAGCGCCACCAGCCCGACGTAGCGCAGGTAGCGCCCCTGGATCTGATAGAGCTGCTTATGCTGCCGCCGGCTGGCGGCGATATCCGGTTGCATGTGCCAGACGCTCATTTTTTCCCCTCCAGTACCCACAGGCGCAGACGACCGGACAGCATGTCCAGCGCCGACACCACCAGAATGATCAGCAGCAGGGTGATGCTCACCTGATCGTAGCGGTCAAGCTTGATGTTGGTCATCAGCTCCTGGCCGATGCCGCCCGCGCCCACCAGCCCGAGAATGGTCGACGAGCGGAAGTTGATTTCAAGTCGCATAAAGCCATAGGAGAGAAACAGCGGTTTCACCTGAGGCCACAGGGCGAAGCGAATTTTCTGCAGCGGGGACGCGCCGCAGGCCGCCAGGCCGCGTACCGGTTTGTTTTGCGCGCTTTCCACCGCCTCGTAGAACAGTTTGGTCAGGCTGCCGACGGTATGCAGCATCAGCGCCAGAAAGCCCGGGATCGCGCCGATGCCGAACGCCATCACAAAGATCACCGCCCACGCCAGCTCGGGCATGGTGCGTAAAAACGCCACCAGCACGCGAATGGCAAAGCGCACCGGCGCCGGGGACCAGGCGTTATTGGCGGCAAGAAACGCGAAAACCGTGGCGATGGCGACCGCCACCAGGGTCGAGGCCAGCGCCAGCTGCAGGGTTTCCCAGATCAGCGGCAGCTGGATCGGCAGGCGATAGCCCCACCAGGCCAGCGACCCTTTGGTCTGCACATCGGCGAACAGGTTGCCGGCGCTCAGGGGCGGAATGGTCTCTGCCATATAGTCAAAGAAGTGGGGCAGCGAGTGCCAGATAGTCAGCAGATTAAATTCCGCGGCGCTGCCGGCGGCAAAATAGAGCGCCAGCAGCAGCAGCGACCAGCAGACGGCATCGCGCTTTTGCCGCGAGCGTACCTGCTGGTAATAGCGTTCAAATTCGGTGTGGGTTGTCTTCATGCGTCGGGGATCTTCAACGTAGCGCCGCCGCTTACCCTGGGGCAAGCAGGCGGCGTTGAGGCAGGATTAACGCGCGCTCACCAGCTCGCGTTTCATATCAATAATCTGCTGGAAGTCAGCAACGCTGCCCGGGCCGATGTGCTGAGTACCGCCCATCGCTTTGATAAAGCAGGCGTGATCCTCGGTGTCCAGCTTTTTCACTGCCGCCACGACCTTCGCCTTAAAGTCCGCCGGCAGCGCATTGCTCACCAGGATCGGGCCGTTCGGGATCAGCGGCGATTGCCAGATAATGCGGATCTGCTTCATCAGATCCGGATGATCCATGCGAATCAGGCGGTTGAACGCGCCGGTAGTGTAGCCGGTGTTGTAATCGCCAACCATCGAGGCCCACGTGACCGCGCCCGCGAACTGGCCATTCAGCACGCCGAGGATGTCCTGCTCATGGCCGCCGGAGAAGGTGACGCTGGAGAAGGTGTTGTTGTATTTGTTGTCGGCGTTACCGCCAAATTTTTCTTTAAACGCATGGTTAGGGATCAGATACCCGGAAGTGGAATCCGGATCGGCGAAGCCGAAGGCTTTGCCTTTTAAATCGTCCAGCGTTTTGTACGGGGAGTCGGCTTTGACGATCACCACCGAGTGATAGCCGCGAGACTGATCTTTGTCGTCCACGGCGATGCCGACGATATCCACCGCTTTCGGATTATTGAGATAAACCGAGGCGTAGGAGGAGGGGGACATGCTCAGCACCACGTCGACTTTGCCCCCCAGCAGGCCCTGGATCACCCCGGAATAGTCGGAAGAGTTGCGCAGTTTGGTATCCACGTTCAGCTCTTTATCGAGGAAGGCCTTCACGCACTGGTTATCGCCGATTTGCTGGGTGGCGTTCTGGCCGCCGAGAATGCCCAGATTGAGCTCTTTCGGCTGCGCCGCCGCTGCCTGCCATGCCATCATCATGCCCGCGACCATTGCGGATAAACGAACTGCGCCAGTCATATATTTTTTCATTATGTTGCCCGTGTGAGTGAAATTAATGCAATTGGCTAACTTCATCGCCGTACAGCCGCTGCAGCACATCCTGCGTCAGCCGGGAGGGGTGATCGTCAAAAATAAGCTGGCCGCTGGCGACGCCGATAACCCGGGTGCAGTAGGTCTTCACCAGCTCCACCGAATGCAGGTTTACCATCACGCTGATACCCTGCTCGCTAATCTCGCGCAGCACATCCATGATGCGCTGAGTGTTTTTCGGATCCAGCGAGGCGACAGGCTCGTCGGCCAGCAGGATCCCGGGGTTTTGCATCAGCGCCCGGCAGATCGCCACCCGCTGCATCTGCCCGCCGGAGAGGTTCTCCGCCCGCTGCAGCGCGTGCGGCAGCATGTTCATCCACTCAAGCAGCGCAATGGCGCGCGCCCGGTCGGCTGCGGGAAAGATTTTAAACAGCGATTTCAGGGTTGAAGTCTGGCTGAGGCGGCCCAGCAGGACGTTGGTGAGCACGTCGAGGCGCGGCACCAGGCAGAAGTCCTGAAAAATCATTCCGCAGTGGCTACGCCAGGCATTGAGCGCGCGGCCTTTCAGCTGTGAGACATCGTGCGGGGTACCGACTTCCGGGTAGCTAAGAATTTCTCCGCCGCTGGCGCTGTGGGTGCCGTTGAGGACATGCAGGAGCGTCGATTTACCGGCGCCGGAGCGGCCAATGACCCCGACCATTTCCCCGGCGTGCAGATCAAAGCTGATGCCGTCCAGCACCTTGTGCTGGGCTTGATAAGCTTTACTCAGATTACGCACGCTTAAGACCTTCCGCTGCCGGCCGGCAGCGAGATCGGTGAACGGCTGGAAATCAGTTTCGGCCACCGCGGCAAGAGAGCTGTTCATAAGAGTGTCCAGGTTCGTCATTAACTGGCCACTATTAATAGGTCTTTATATGAAATTTCGATGACGGTATTGCGAACAAAGCGTGAACTGGCGTGAAAGAGCGACGGCCAGCGGCTCAACGCGTGCGGCATGCTGGCGGCTGGCGAAGCGCCGAAAAGCCGCTATGCTTTGGAGGACGCGGGGACAGACCGGTTCGTAGGCGTAGACAGCCTTCGGCAATCTTCGCTTAATCTTGATGAAGAAGACTGTTTAATCGAATAGATAATGCGTCTGCCTTTGTTTAGCATTCAACATCCCGCATGTATTAACATATANATAACTATTTTGTGCGGCAGGTTAATCTATTCATGAGTCTTATGTGTTGGTGAATCATCCTGGTTTTTGTTTATTTGTAGATTTATATCCTTTCTTTTGTGCTAAATCCGGTTTATTTGATAAGCCATTCAAGAGTTCCATTAAGAATATTCCTAACATAATAGGGCGAAGATCCTGGATAATATAAAGCGCAGATAAGAATTGACGGTTATATTACCAATAACCTTATGAAAATAAATGTCTTTTTCTGGCGCTCAAAAATTTGATATTTTCAGTTTTTGTAAATATTGACCTGGGCGCGAAATTCATTGCCTTTCCGCATGTTGACACTCCATAGGAAAAAACTTAAATTCAACGCCAAGCAGAAAATAATTATAGTTTAATNNNNCGCTTATCCAATATTGATAAGTAATGCGTGTCTTATTTAATGGCGATTTATTAAAGGAAACGAATACGCCAGTAAACTTTATAGGCCTGGCAAGCAGTGACGTTGTAAAAATGATTACTTCAAGGACTATGAGGTTAAAAACTATATGGAATATAAAAGCTGTTCCGATAAGTATATTTGGTCTGCCGATGACTCCTATTTCTATAAAGGACTGTCCGAACTGATTGTAGACATCGACGAATTAATTTATCTCTCACTGGAGAAAATCAGAAAAGATTTTGTGTTTATCAATCTCAATACGGCTTCATTAAACGAATTTATCAGGCGCGACAGCGAATGGCTATCCGCGGTAAAGGGGAAACAGGTCGTATTGATTGCGGCCAGGAAATCAGAGGCCTTAGCGAACTACTGGTATTACAATAGCGATATTCGCGGGGTGGTATATGTTGGTCTGAGTCGCGATATTCGAAAAGAACTGGCCTATGTAATTAATGGCAGGTTTCTCCGCAAAGATATTAAGAAAGATAAAATTACAGATCGGGAAATGAAAATTATCCGCATGACCGCCCAGGGCATGCAGCCGAAATCGATCGCCAGAATTGAAAATTGTAGCGTGAAGACAGTGTATACCCATCGGCGTAATGCTGAGGCCAAACTGTATTCCAAAATATATAAGTTAGTTCAGTAACACCCAGGCAATTCTGTTTTTTAAATGGTTCACCGGGACATCATGTCCTTAATTCAACTCAGGATGAAAAAGCGATGAAAAAAAAGGTTCTGGCAATAGCTCTGGTAACGACGTTTACCGGTATGGGCGTGGCGCAGGCTGCTGACGTAACGGCTCAGGCTGTAGCGACCTGGTCTGCGACCGCTAAAAAAGACACCACCAGCAAGCTGGTTGTGACCCCGCTCGGCAGCCTGGCGTTCCAGTACGCCGAAGGCATTAAAGGCTTTAACTCGCAGAAAGGTCTGTTTGACGTGGCGATTGAGGGGGACACAACGGCGACCGCCTTTAAGCTGACCTCGCGTCTTATCACCAACACCTTAACCCAGCTGGATACCTCCGGCTCCACGCTGAGCGTGGGCGTGGATTATAACGGCGCCGCGGTGGAAAAAACTGGCGATACCGTGATGATCGATACCGCCAACAATATTATGGGCGGCAACCTCAGCGCGCTGGCTAATGGCTACAACGCCAGCGGCCGTACCACAGCGCAGGATGGTTTCACTTTCTCCATCATCAGCGGCACCACCAACGGCACCACCGCCGTGACCGATTACAGCACTCTGCCGGAAGGGATCTGGAGCGGCGACGTCAGCGTACAGTTCGACGCCACCTGGACCAGCTGATCCTTCTGATGCACCAGCAGGGGGATCNCCCCCTGCTTTTTTCACGGACGGAATTGTTATGAAAAAGCACCTTCTGGCCCTCGGGCTGCTGCTTGCCGGGGTGTCGCCGGCGCAGGCGCTGGATGTCGGCGATATTTCATCCTTTATGAACAGCGGCAGCAGCACGCTGAGCAAAACGATCAAGAACAGCACAGACAGCGGTCGACTGATCAATATCCATCTCGAACGGCTCTCTTCCCCGCTGGACGGCGGGCAGGTTATCCCGATGGACAAACCGGATGAGGTATTGCTCACTCCCGCCAGCCTGCTGCTACCCGCCCAGGCCAGCGATGTGATCCGCTTCTTCTACAAAGGCCCGGCGGATGACAAAGAGCGCTACTACCGCATTGTCTGGTTCGATCAGGCGCTCAGCGATGCCCAACGCGATAACGCCAACCGCAGCGCGGTGGCCACTGCTTCCGCCCGCATCGGCACCATCCTGGTGGTGGCGCCCCGGCAGGTGAACTATCGCTTTCAGTACGCCAACGGCTCTCTGACCAACACCGGGAATGCGACGCTGCGGATCCTCGCCTACGGCCCCTGCCTGAAGGCCGCCGATGGTAAGGAATGTAAAGAGAATTACTACCTGATGCCGGGTAAATCGCGCCGTTTTACGCGCGTGGACACGGCGGATAAAAAAGGACGGGTGGCGCTTTGGCAGGGTGAGCAGTTTGTTCCCGTGAAATAGACAGCTGTGCAGATGGATAACGACGATGCCTCTACAACGGATTACCCCAGGACTGAAAACGCGGCTTGCCTTCGGCATGATCTTTTTGTTCGTTCAGCCCGACGTCAGCGCTGCCGCCGCAGGCGCGCAGCAGATTGGCGGGGTGATTATTCCGCAGGCCTTCAGCCAGGCGCTGCAGGACGGCATGAGCGTCCCGCTCTATATTCATCTCGCCGGCAGCCAGAGCACCCGGGACGATCAGCGGATCGGCAGCGCCTTTATCTGGCTGGACGGCGGCCAGCTGCGCGTTCGGCAGATCCAGCTGGAGGAGAGCGAAGGTAACGCCAGCGTCAGCGAACAGACCCGCCAGCAGCTGATCGGCCTGGCCAACGCCCCGTTCAGCGAGGCGCTCACCATTCCCCTGACCGACAACGCACAGCTGGATCTCAGCCTGCGCCAGCTGCTGTTGCAACTGGTGGTCAAGCGCGAGGCGCTGGGCACCGTCCTGCGCTCGCGCAGCGAAGATATCGGTCAGTCCAGCGTGAACACCCTCAGCAGCAACCTGAGCTATAACCTCGGCGTCTATAACAACCAGATGCGTAACGGCGGGAGCAACACCTCCAGCTACCTGTCGCTGAACAACGTCACGGCGCTGCGGGAGCATCACGTGGTGCTCGACGGCTCGCTGTACGGCATCGGCAGCGGTCAGCAGGACAGTGAATTATATAAGGCCATGTATGAGCGCGATTTCGCCGGCCACCGCTTTGCCGGCGGGATGCTTGACACCTGGAACCTGCAGTCCCTGGGACCGATGACCGCTATTTCGGCCGGTAAGATTTACGGCCTTTCCTGGGGGAACCAGGCCAGCTCCACCGTCTTCGACAACAGCCAGTCGGCCACGCCGGTGATCGCCTTTCTGCCGGCGGCGGGCGAGGTGCATCTCACCCGTGACGGTCGGTTGCTGAGCGTCCAGAACTTCGCCATGGGCAACCATGAAGTGGATACCCGCGGCCTGCCGTACGGTATTTACGACGTGGAAGTGGAGGTGATCGTCAATGGTCGGGTGGTCAGCAAACGCACCCAGCGGGTCAATAAGCTGTTCAGCCGGGGACGCGGCGCCGGCGCGCCGCTGGCGTGGCAGGTATGGGGCGGCAGTTTTCATATGGATCGCTGGTCAGAGAGCGGGAAAAAGACCCGGCCGGCGAAAGAGAGCTGGCTGGCAGGCCTTTCGGCCTCCGGGTCGCTCAGCACCCTGAGCTGGGCGGCTACGGGCTATGGCTACGACAACCAGGCGGTGGGGGAAACCCGCCTGACGCTACCGCTGGGCGAGTCGATCAACGTTAACCTGCAAAACATGCTGGCCAGCGACAGCTCGTGGAGCAGCGTCGGCAGCATCAGCGCCACGTTGCCCGGGGGATTCAGTTCAGTGTGGGTTAACCAGGAGAGAACCCGCATTGGCGATCAATTGCGGCGCAGCGATGCCGACAACCGGGCGATCGGCGGCACCCTCAACCTGAACGCGCTGTGGTCGAAGCTGGGGACGTTCAGCGTCAGCTACAACGATGACCGTCGCTACAACAGCCATTACTACACCGCGGATTACTATCAGACGGTCTACAGCGGCGCCTTTGGCTCGCTCGGCCTGCGGGCGGGGATCCAGCGCTATAACAATGGCGACAGCAGCGCCAACACCGGGAAATATATCGCCCTCGATCTGTCGCTGCCGCTGGGCAACTGGTTCAGCGCCGGGATGACCCATCAGAACGGCTACACCATGGCTAACCTCTCAGCGCGCAAGCAGTTTGATGAAGGCACTATTCGCACCATCGGTGCCAATCTGTCGCGGGCCATCTCCGGTGATACCGGGGATGACAAAACCCTCAGCGGCGGCGCGTATGCCCAGTTCGACGCCCGCTACGCCAGCGGCACGCTGAACGTCAACAGCGCGGCGGACGGCTACGTCAACACCAACCTCACCGCCAGCGGCAGCGTCGGCTGGCAGGGCAAAAATATCGCCGCCAGCGGACGAACCGACGGCAACGCCGGGGTGATCTTCAACACCGGGCTGGAGGACGATGGTCAGATTAGCGCCAGGGTTAACGGGCGGATCTTCCCGCTCAGCGGCAAGCGTAACTACCTGCCGCTCTCTCCCTATGGTCGCTATGAGGTGGAGCTGCAGAACAGCAAAAACTCGCTCGACAGCTACGACATCGTCAGCGGGCGCAAGAGTCATCTGACCCTTTATCCGGGCAACGTCGCGGTGATTGAGCCAGAGGTGAAGCAGATGGTCACCGTCTCCGGCCGTATTCGTGCAGAAGACGGCACGCTGCTGGCGAATGCGCGGATTAACAACCATATCGGCCGTACCCGCACCGATGAAAACGGCGAGTTTGTCATGGACGTGGATAAGAAATACCCCACTATCGATTTCAGCTACGGCGGCAATAAAACCTGCGAAGTGGCGCTGGAGCTCAGCCAGGCGCGCGGCGCCGTCTGGGTGGGGGATGTGGTCTGCAGCGGCCTCTCGTCGTGGGCGGCGGTGCAGCAGTCAGGAGAAGAGAATGAAAGTTAATGCACTGATGGCGCTGGCGATCCTCGCGCTGCTCTGGCCGGCAGCCGCGCTCAGGGCGGCGGTGACCAAGACCACCTGGTCGGATGCGCCGGCGCGCGAGTTTGTGTTTGTGGAAAACAACTCCGACGACAACTTTTTCGTCACCCCCGGCGGGGCGCTGGATCCGCGTATGACCGGCGCTAACCGCTGGACCGGCTTAAAATACACCGGCTCCGGGACCATCTATCAGCAGAGTCTCGGCTATATCGATAACGGCTACAACACCGGGCTCAATGCCAACTGGAAGTTTGATATGTGGCTGGAAAACTCACCGGTTTCACACCCCTTAACCGGCCTGCGCTGCATCAACTGGTACGCCGGGTGCGATATGGCTACCAGCCTGATCCTGCCGCAGACCACCGACGCCAGCGGGTTTTACGGCGCGACGGTGACCAGCGGCGGCGCGAAGTGGATGCACGGCATGATGTCAGACGCCTTCTATCAATATCTGCAGCAGATGCCGGTCGGCGGCAGCTTTACGATGACCATCAATGCCTGTCAGACCTCGGTGAACTACGATGCCAGCAGCGGCGCGCGCTGTAAGGATCAGGCCTCCGGTAACTGGTATGTGCGCAACGTCACCCACACCAAAGCCGCGAACCTGCGGTTGATTAATACCCACTCGCTGGCGGAGGTGTTTATCAACAGCGACGGCGTGCCGACCCTCGGGGAAGGGAACGCCGACTGCCGGACGCAGACCATCGGCAGCCGCTCAGGATTAAGCTGTAAGATGGTCAACTATACCTTGCAGACCAACGGCTTAAGCAATACCTCGATCCATATTTTCCCGGCGATCGCCAACTCGTCGCTGGCCTCGGCCGTCGGGGCGTACGATATGCAGTTCAGCCTCAACGGCAGCTCATGGAAGCCGGTGAGCAATACCGCCTATTACTACACCTTCAACGAGATGAAGAGCTCAGACTCGATCTATGTTTTCTTCTCCAGCAACTTCTTTAAACAGATGGTGAACCTCGGGATCAGCGATATCAACACCAAGGATCTGTTCAACTTTCGTTTTCAGAACACCACCTCGCCGGAGTCAGGCTGGTATGAGTTTTCCACCTCCAACACGCTGATTATCAAGCCCCGTGATTTCAGCATCAGCATTATCTCCGACGAATATACCTCGGCGCCGTCGCGCGAGGGGTATGTCGGCAGCGGCGAACCGGCGCTCGATTTCGGCTACATCGTCACCACCAGCGGTAAAACGGCCGCCGATGAAGTGCTGATCAAGGTGACCGGACCGGCGCAGGTGATTGGCGGGCGTTCCTACTGTCTCTTCAGTTCCGATGACGGTACGGCGAAAGTGCCGTTCCCGGCGACGCTCTCTTTTATCACCCGCAGCGGCACGACTCAGACCTACGATGCCGGGTGCGATGACAGCTGGCGGGATATGACCGATGCGCTGTGGCTGACCACGCCGTGGACCGATATCTCCGGCGAAGTGGGGCAGATGGATAAGACCACGGTGAAATTTTCGATTCCGATGGATAACGCCATTTCGCTGCGGACGGTAGACGATAACGGCTGGTTTGGCGAAGTCAGCGCTTCAGGAGAGATTCATGTCCAGGCGACGTGGCGCAACATTAACTAAGGCCCTGCTGACGGTGGGCTGCCTGCTGGCAGCGCCGCTGGCGCAGGCGATCTCGGTCGGCAACCTGACCTTTTCCCTGCCGGCTGAAGCGGATTTCGCCAGCAAACGGGTGGTCAACAATAATAAAAGCGCGCGGCTGTACCGCATCGCCGTCAGCGCCATCGATCGCCCGGGCGGCAGCGAAGTCCGCTCCCGGCCGGTGGATGGCGAACTGCTGTTCGCCCCCCGCCAGCTGGTGCTGCAGGCAGGTGAGAGCGAGTATTTTAAATTTTACTATCATGGGCCGCGGGATAACCGCGAGCGCTACTATCGGGTCTCGTTTCGCGAAATCCCCACCCGCAACCTGACGAGGCGCAGCCCGACCGGCGGCGAGGTCAGCATGGAGCCGGTGGTGGTGATGGATACCATTCTGGTGGTGCGCCCGCGCGAGGTACAGTTTAAATGGTCTTTCGATAAGGTGGCCGGGACGGTGAGCAACACCGGCAATACCTGGTTTAAGCTGCTGATTAAGCCCGGATGCGATTCGACCGAAGAGGAGGGGGACGCCTGGTATCTGCGTCCCGGGGACGTGGTTCGCCAGCCGGCGCTGCGCCAGCCGGGGAACCACTATCTGGTCTATAACGACAAATTTATTAAGATCAGCGATACCTGTCCGCTGAAGCCCCGTCCCGCGGAGTGAGCCTTATCTGGTGGTCGCGCGGCGGGTAAAGCGCCGGCTGGCCAGCAGGCTCAGACCGCAGCACAGCAGGTAGTACACCGCGCCGGTGAAGACGAAGATCGCCAGGGGATAGATCTGCACCCGGTTGTTGACCTGGCCGGCCACGGTGGTCAGCTCCGGGACGTTGACGATAAACGCCAGCGAAGTGTCCTTCAGCAGGCCGATAAAGATCCCCACCAGCGACGGCTGAACGTTGCGCAGCGCCTGCGGGAGCAGCACCAGGCGCAGCGTTTGCCCGGGAGCGAACCCCTGGGTCAGCGCCGCCTCATACTGTCCTTTCGGCAGCGACTGCAGCCCGGCCAGCACCGAGTGCATCACCGAGGCGGCGGTAAACCACGCCAGCGCCAGGGTCACGGTCACCGCGCCGGGCAGATCGCCGCCGGTCAGCATCGGCAGCAGATACCACAGCCAGAAGATGACAAATATCAGCGGGATGCCGCGGATAATTTCCGCCCACAGAAACAGCAGACGCCGCACCAGCCCGCCGTAGCGCCAGGCCAGGCCCGCCAGCGCAATGCCTCCCGGCAGCGCCAGCAGGGTGGCGCCGATGGCCATCAGTAGGGTCAGCGCCACGCCGCCGGGCTGGCCCTCCGCCAGCCGGCCCCACAGCAGGTAATCGAGGTTATCGGCGATCACCGCCAGATTAGCGTTCATGTCGGGCGCTCCGTTGCAGTTTTCTTCCCGGGCCGAGACGCGTGAGCGCCACGCCCATCGCCACCCCCAGCGCCAGGTACAGCGCGGTGCCGACAGCAAACGCCTCCAGGGCGTGCGCGTTATAGCTCTCAATCTGCCGCACCTGATAGGTCAGTTCCGCAAAGCCGATGCCGCTGGCCAGCGATGAGAGTTTCATCAGGTTAAGATACTGGCCGACAATCGGCTGCCAGGCGTTGGCCAGCCCCTGCGGCAGGAGGATAAAGCGCAGCTCCTGCCACGGCGTAAAGCCCTGCGACAGCGCGGCTTCCCGCTGCCCGTGGCTGACGGCGCGCAGTCCGGAGGCGATCTCTTCCACCAGAAAGGCGGAGGTAAAGACCCCCAGCCCCCACATCGAGCAGAGGAACTCCGGCGTCAGCCACCAGACGTTGCCCGGCAGAATGGACCAGGCGTGTTCGTCGTTCACCACCTCCTTCACCGCCAGCGGCAGCAGGTTCCAGGCGGCAAAGTACCAGAACAGCAGCTGGACCAGCAGCGGGGTATTGCGAAACAACGAGACCCACGCGGCCACCAGTCCGCGCCCCGCGCGTCCGCCGCCGAGGCGCAGGGCCAGCAACAGGACCGCCAGCAGGGTGGCGAGCAGGATCCCGGCGACGCTGACCCAGACGGTGGTGAGAAAACCAGAGATAATCCATTGCAACGGCTGCCCGCTCAGGACGCCGTGCCAGTCAAGCATCGGCGTCACTCGAGGCTCTCCTGGTGCAGCGGATCCAGCACCTTCTGCAGAAAACGCCGCGCGCGGGCATGCTGCGGATGGGCGAAAAACTCAGCCGGCGGGGCGACTTCGAGGATGTCGCCGCCGTCGATAAACACCACCCGGTCGGCAATTTCGCGGGCAAACTGCATTTCGTGGGTCACCACCAGCATGGTGATCCCGCTGTGGGCGAGGGTTTTCATCACCTGCAGCACTTCGCCGATCATCTCCGGGTCGAGCGCCGAGGTGGGCTCATCGAACAGGATAATCTGCGGCGAGGAGGCCAGGGCGCGGGCGATNGCCACCCGCTGCTGCTGGCCGCCGGANAGCTGNGCCGGCATCTGCTGCGCTTTTTCTTCCAGTCCGACCTGACGCAGCAGCGCCAGCGCCCGCGCCTGAGCCGCGCTTTTTTCCCAGCCATGAACGCGCTCCAGCGCCAGAGTGATGTTCTCCTGCGCCGTCAGGTGGGCATAAAGGTTGAACTGCTGGAAGACAAAGCCGACGCGGCTGCGCAGCTGGCGCAAGGCGCTGCCGCTCAGCCGGCTGGTGGGTTTGCCGTCGATCAGGATCTCGCCGCCGCTTAAGGATTCGAGCTGGTTGATCAAGCGGATCAGCGTCGATTTTCCCGAACCGGAAGGGCCGAGGATCGCCACCACTTCGCCGGGCTCGACCTGCAGGTTGATCGCGTTAAGTACCTGATGATCGCCGTAGCGCTTGGCCACATCACGGAACGTAATGCTGGCGCGCTGCAGACGTGAAAAATCCGCGGCCGGAGCCGCGGAGTGGGAGAGTAAACCCGAGAACATATTATTTCGCTTCTATGGTAAAGGCGCGCGGCTGCGGCGTTTTGGTGGCAGGGCCAAACCAGACATCGTAAATTTTCGCGGCTTCGCCGGTTTTCTCCAGCTTCACCAGCTCATCGTTGACGGCCTTCAGCAGGGCCGGTTCGCCTTTCTTCACGCCCACGCCAATCTCTTCTTTGCTGAGCAGGTCGGGCAGAATTTTAAACTTGGCTTTATCCGGCGCTTCCGCCAGCAGACCGGCGAGGATGGTGCTGTCCTGGGTGATGGCCTGGACGTTGCCGTTGCGCAGGGCGGTCAGGGCCAGCGGAATATCGTCATAGGAGAGGACGCGAGCCTGCGGGAAACGCTGGTGCAGGGCCTGCTCGCCGGTGGTGCCTTTCACCGCGCCGATGCGCGCTTTGCTGTACTCATCGAGCTTATCCGGAGAGCCGGCCGGCACGAGGAACTGCTGGCCGGTGACGAAATACGGCGTTGAGAAATCAATAACCTGGGCCCGCTCCGGGGTGATGGTAATGTCGGCGACGATCAGGTCGGCTTTACCGGACTGCAGCAGCGGAATACGGTTGGCCGGGTTGGTGGCCACCAGCTCGAGTTTGACGCCGAGCGCTTTCGCCAGCGCCTGGGCAAAGTCGACGTCGTAGCCGACGATATGGTGGGTTTTGGCGTCCACGGAGCCGAACGGCGGGTTGGCGTCGAAGGTGGCGACTTTTACGACGCCGGCGGCTTTGATGTCAGCCAGCTGGTCCGCCTGTGCCTGCGAGGCGAGCAGCAGCATACCCAGCGCCAGTGCGATTTTTGTGGTTTTATTGCGCATAGTTTTTCCCCTGAATCCCTGTTTTGTTTTGTGGACATCACGCTCCCACAAATTGCCCGTCGGCGGCAAAGAAGAAAAAATTCTTATCTATAACCAAAAAGAACTTAACAAACCTATGGGTATTCTTTATGCGCCGCTGGCNTTTTACCAGGACGGCAACGACTGCCGGGCGGTCCCCTCTCCCTCAGGGAGAGGGCCAGGGAGAGGGTGATANGACCGGGGGTAATATGCGCCAGCCAGGATTGCAAATTCGGAATTAATATTTCCCGCGCCCGGCCAACTGTGGTTGAAATAGACCCAGGCGATTCGCTTCCCGACAGAGGAGAAAACGAAAGTGGCATTGTGGCAACGGTTAACGGGCTGGCTGGCTTTTTTGTCCAACGGTGAAGCCGGACAGCAGGATACCCAGCGCGTCATGGAGGCGATCCTGCCGGTAGCCAGCCTCTACGGCGTGGACATTGGCAACGTGGAAACCCGGTGGTTCCGTCATGATAAGACATACTGAGCGACGCAGGACGCGAGAAGCCTACTGGAACGAGGTGTGCTTTGTGTAGCAAGAGACTGCCTGAGGTTGCGGCCTTGCAGGAGGCGCCGCCGCAGCCCAGGCAGTTTTGACCATGCCTATCCCCCCAGATACATCCGCTTAATTTCCGGATTAGTCAGCATCTCCCGCGCCGCGCCTGACAAGGTGATCCGGCCATTCTCCAGGACATACGCCCGATCGGCGATCGCCAGCGCGGCCGTCGCATTCTGCTCCACCAGCAGCACCGTCATATTCTCTTCGCGCAGTTGCTT
Source organism: Klebsiella sp. EMBS2024 (assembly GCF_036233805.1). Lineage (NCBI taxonomy): Bacteria > Pseudomonadati > Pseudomonadota > Gammaproteobacteria > Enterobacterales > Enterobacteriaceae > Klebsiella > Klebsiella sp. EMBS2024. The sequence goes on from NZ_JAZARW010000001.1 coordinate 340,108, forward strand.
AATGATGCCGAACAGCTCGCCGACAATTTTCGGCGCCAGCCCGAGGCTCGGTTCATCCAGCATCAATAACACCGGCTCGCTCATCAGCGCCCGGGCGATGGCCAGCATCTGCTGCTCGCCGCCGCTCATGGTGCCCGCCATCTGATGGCGCCGCTCCTTGAGCCGCGGAAAGAGGGCGTACATGCGATCGCGCAGGCGGGCGTAGCCGGCGAGATTATTGTAAGCGCCCATGCGCAGGTTCTCTTCGATGGTCAGGTTGGTAAAGACGCGCCGTCCCTCCGGCACCAGCGCCAGCCCGCGACGCACGATCTGGTGGGTCTGGCTGCGTGAGATATCGTCGTTGAGGAAGCTGACGCGCCCACTGGAGCGCACCAGGTTGACGATCCCGTTCAGGGTGGAGGTTTTACCGGCGCCATTGCTGCCGATCAGGGTGACGATTTCCCGGTCATAGACGTCGATATCGACGCCCTTCAGACCCTGGATCACGCCGTAAAAGACCTTCAGTTCCCGGGCGTTAAGCATAATTGGCTTCTCCCAGATAAGCGGAAATGACGTCCGGATGCTGGATCGCCTCGGCCATCAGGCCGCTGAACAACGGCTTACCGTACTCCAGAACCATCACCCGCTCGCACAGGCGGTTGACGAAGGGCATATCGTGCTCGATTAACAGGACGCTTAGCTGATAGTCATGGCGCATGCGGAAGATCAGCTCCGCCAGATCCTCGGTCTCCTTCGGGTTCATCCCGGCGGCTGGCTCATCGAGCAGGAGCAGCTTCGGCGCGGTGGCCAGCGCGCGGGCGATCTCCACTTTGCGCTGGTTGCCATAGCTTAGGTTTGTGGCCTGCATATGGGCGAAGTGGGCGATGCCGATATCCTCCAGGATGGCCATCGCTTTGGCTTTCGCCGCCCGCTCGGCCGGAAAGTAGCGACCAATATGCAGGGCCGCCTCCAGCAGCGAATAGCGGCTGGCGCGGTCGAGTCCGACCATCACGTTCTCCAGCACCGTCATGGAGTTAAACAGGCGGATATTCTGGAAGGTGCGGGCGATCCCGGCGTTCACCACTTGGTTGGGCTTCAGCCCCTTCAGCGACGTGCCCGCCAGGGTGACGCTGCCGCTGGTGGGTTTATAGTTGGCGGTAATGACGTTAAACAGGGTCGTTTTGCCCGCGCCGTTAGGGCCGATAAGGCCAAAGATCTCCGCCTCGTCAACATGGAAGCTGACGTTGTCGATGGCCCGCAGGCCGCCGAACTGCATGGTGACATCCTGCACCTGCAGGATAACGTTATTTTCCGCCATAGCCGCCGCTCCTTCTTCCGGTCTGCCAAATCTCTTTTTTCCCCAGCAGCCCCTCGCGGGCGAAGAGCATGATGATCAGCAACAGCAGGGAGAAGACCACCATTCGCAGGCCCGGGTACGCGCCGAGATCGTGACCGAAGAACTGCAGCGGCTGATCGAGGAAGCGCAGCCACTCGCCGCTGCCGACCACCAGCACGGTGCCGAGCAGGGCGCCGGTGGTGCTGCCGAGCCNGCCGAGGACGATAATAATCAGCAGCTGGAAGGTGAGCATAAAGTCGAACAGCCCTGGGGAAATGGTGGTCAGCAGGGAAGCCAGCAGACCGCCGCCGATCCCTTCGAAGAAGGCGCTGGTGGCGAAGGCGCAGGTTTTAATGCGGAAGGTGTTGACCCCCATGGCGATCGCCGCATCTTCATCGTCGCGAATAGCTTTCATCATCCGGCCATACTTCGACCACACCAGCTGGAGGATCATGCCGGTGGCCAGCAGGGCGAACAGCCCGCACCAGAACAGGAGATGCGGCTGCTGCGGAATATCGTTCAGCCCGATGGCGCCGTTGGTGATTTGCGGGTTGTTAATGGCGAGGATCTTGATGATAAACCCAAAGCCGAGGGTGACAATGGCCAGGTAGTCGCCACGTACCCGGAAGACCGGCACGGCGAGGCACACCGCCAGCGCCGCCGCGCACAGGCCGCTTATCAGCAGGGCTGGGAGGAAGCCCGCGTGCAGGCTGAGGATCCACGGGCTGGGGGCGGCCATTTCAAACATGTCTACCTTGCTGTCGCTGGAGAGGATCAGCAGGGCGGTCACGTAGGCGCCCACCGCCACGAAGCCGTTCGGCTCCAGCGACAGCTGGCCGGTCACGCCGTTGATCAGGTTGTAGCTGACCGCGAGGATCATAAAGATAAAAATGGTGCTGATGACACGAACAATGTAGTCATTGAAAACCACGTTGATTCCGGCCAGCAGCGCGATACAGATGACAATAATGGCCAGGTTGCGCAGCTGCGCCCCGGCGGTCGTCGTCGCGTTGAGCATCAGAAACGGCTCCTTTCCAGACGTTCGTCGCCCATAATGCCGACCGGGCGGAACAAGAGGACCAGAATCAAGAACAGGAAGGCGAAAGCGTCTTTATAGCCGCCCAGTTCGGGGAAGATCGCCACGGCGACCACCTCGGTAAAACCGAGGATAAAGCCGCCCAGCACCGCGCCGGTGACGCTGCCGATCCCGCCCAGCACGGCGGCGGCGAAGGCCTTCAGGCCGATAAGCACGCCCATCAGGGGATCGATCGTCGGGTAGCTGATGGAGTAGAACACGCCGCCGAGCGCCGCGAGACTACTGCCGAGGGCGAAGACCAGGGAGATGATCCGGTTGGCGTCAATGCCCATCAGGCGCACGGTGTTGACGTCAAAGGCCACCGCGCGGATCGCCATCCCATAGCGGGTGCGGTACAGCAGCCAGAGGATCGCCAGCAGCAGCAGGACGGTGATCAGCGGCACAATCCACGCCACGTTGGTAATGATGACGCTGCCGAAGGCCCGGGTCTGGTTGAAAAAGTCAGGGGCGGAGAAGAAGCGCGAGCTGCCGCCAAACAGTACGTTAAACAGGTTTTCGAGAAAAAAGCTGACGCCGATGGCAGTGATCAGCATGGAGATTTTCGAGGCCTGACGCAGCGGACGATAGGCGACCCGGTCAATCAGCATACCAAACAGGCCGCACAGCCCGAGGGTCAGGAAAACGGCTACCCCGAAGGGTAGCCCAACCGAAGAAAATAAAAACAGCGTACTAAACGCGCCGACCATCATCACGTCCGCATGGGCGAAGTTGATCAGCCGCAGCACGCCATAAACCATCGTATAACCGATGGCAATCAGGGCGTACATGCCCCCAAGACTCATTCCATTGACCACTTGCTGGAGAAAAATGGCGCCGTCCATTTTGTAGCCTCGTCACAACTTAAGGGTTAACCACGGTACGAAACGCCAGCTTGCCATCTTTCACTTCGTTGATGACCGCGCTGCGAATGGCGTCGCCGTTCTGTAACGTCAGCGTGCCGGTCACCCCCTGGAAATCTTTGGTGGCGCGGATTTTTTCATTCACGCAGACCCGATCGTGGGGATCGCTGCACTGGTTCATGGCGTTGACGATGACGTTATAGGCGTCCGCCGCCATTGCGCCCCAGGTATGGGTCGGCTGCTGGTATTTGGCTTCCCAGGCTTTGATGAAGGTTTCCCCCGCCGGGGTCTGCTCTTTGGCGTTCGGCGAGTAGTAATCGGTGGTCATATAGCCGTTGACCGCGTCTTTACCGACATCGAAGAAGACCTGATCCGCGGCCAGACCGTCGCCGCCCACCACCGGTTTGTTGAGCCCCAGTTGTTTAGACTGCACGGCAATCAGCGCCCCTTCGGTGTAGTAGATCGGCATGTAAATCATGTCGACATTCTTCGCCTTGACGCTCGCCAGCTGGGCTTTAAAGTCCTTGCTGCCGCCCGGAGCCTGGACCTCGATGGGAATGGTGCCGCCGTTTTTCAGGAACTGGGTGCGGAACGCTTTCGCCAGGCCGACGGAGTAGTCGTTGCTGCTGTCAAACACGATGGCGGCGGTTTTGGCTTTCAGATCGCGGGAGGCCAGATTGGCCCCGACCACCCCCTGGAAGCTGTCCGAGAAGCAGACCCGGCTGACGTAGGGATGGTTGCGGGTGACGCGGTCGTTGGTGGCGGTGGAGGAGACCAGCGGCGTTTTGCTGTCGTCGGCGATTTTGGTCATCGCCAGGGTGTTGGAGGAGGTGACTTCCCCGATCACGGCATCCACTTTATCGCTGGAGACCAGGCGCTGCATGGCGTTGGCCGCTTCGACTTTGTCGCTTTTATCATCGATAACGATAAGCTTGATGGTATCGCCATTTTTTAACGTTGGGGTGATGGCCTGAATAATGTCCAGCCCTTTCTGCGACGGCTGGCCATAGCCGCTGAGGGCGCCGCTCAGGGGTAATACCACCCCGATTTTAATTTCCGCTGCCTGCGCGCTGCTGGCGCCGACCAGCGCGGCAACCAGCGTGGCCATTAAAGACGCTTTCCCGGAAAACGATTTCATTGGTATTTCTCCGTCGGTCGATTATTTATCTTTAACCATCAATGACTGCATAACATTGAGGAATAATGCGCCAGCGTATCCGGCGAATTATTGGCTGTTATGTTGAATAGATAACGAGATATATACCCTAAATAATTCGAGTCGCATGAAGGCGGCAAGTAAGCGAGTCCCCAGACGCTTACAGAAGTAAGTGACTNNNGAGAGAACGCAGCCAACGCACATGCANCTTGAAGTATGACGGGTATTTTTAATGCGCTGATTTACCTTACAACGTCCGTTTCGTTTTTACTCATGCAATATTCTTATTACCTGCAGGGAAGGGCATAAGGCTGGCGACAACACGGTTTTTGGTACGGTGAAAGCATTTTGCCGGGGGGCGACTGGCGCCTTACCCGGCCTGAAAAATACGCCATATAAACCGCTGGCACGGCTTCCGTAGACCCGTACCAGCGAAGCGCCGCCGGGCAATTTCAGCACGCGGCGGAATATAAAGTCAGGTGCACAAGATAATATTAAAAATCTATTCTGCTGCTCGCGTGACTTATTATTTTAAAGGGGGCAACGGTTTTATTTTACCATGCAGCGCCGGATTATCGCTTTCATCTTTCAGACCCACCCCGGTAAGCCGACGCAAAAAAGCCTGCTCCAGCAGCCAGGCCAGTTTAAAGGCGGCGGCGTCATGGCTTAATCCCTCCGGCCGAATATTGGAGATACAGTTGCGCTCAGACTCCAGACGCTGACGATGAGGCTGCCAGGTGAGGTAGACGCCGAGGCTGTCCGGCGAGGAGAGACCCGGTCGTTCGCCAATCAGGATCGCCACCGCGCGGGCTTTCAGGGTTTCGCCAATATCATCCCCCAGCGCCACCCGCGACTGATGCGCCAGCACCACCGGCGCCAGGCCGATACCCAGCGTCTGCAGATAGGGCAGCAGGGCGCGGATCAACGGCACCGCCTGGCGCTCTACCGCCCAGGAAGAGAGGCCGTCGCCGATCACCAGCAGCAGGTCGGCGGGGCGGACGCCGCTGGCGGCGAGGTCGGCGCGACTCTCATCGGCGAGCTGCCGCCCGAGATCCGGGCGCCGCAGATAGGTATGACGGTCCGGCGCGGCGCTGTGCACCGTCAGGGCCTCGAGGCCGAGCGCCGCCAGCGGCGCCACCAATTGTTGGCTGGCGAACGGCTGATGAATGGCATCCCGCGCTCTGGCATGGGCCAGACCAAAGTTGAGGACTTCGCGGGTCGGCAGACTGGCGCCGCTGCGCCCCAGGGCGATCCGCGCATCGGTAAATTCACGCAGCGGGTTCCAGGCATCGGGACGGTTCATACGGAGGCTCCTTGCGGCAGGACGGACAGCAGCGGATGGCGGGCGTCGGTGAGCCGCAGCGCGCCGTGCGGATCGATAATCTGCATCTTCGCCAGCCAGTCGGCGAACTCCGGGGCATGCTTTAAGCCCAGCAGACGACGGGCGTACAGCGCGTCATGGAACGAGGTGCTCTGGTAATTGAGCATGATATCGTCCGCTCCGGGCACGCCGATCAGGAAGGTGAGCCCGGCAGCGCACAGCAAGGTCAGCAGGGTGTCCATATCATCCTGATCCGCTTCCGCGTGGTTGGTATAGCAGACGTCGCAGCCGATCGGCAGGCCCATCAGCTTGCCGCAGAAATGATCCTCCAGCCCGGCGCGAATAATCTGCTTGCCGTCGTAGAGATACTCCGGACCGATAAAACCGACCACGGTATTGACCAGTAGCGGTTCAAAGTGACGGGCGACGGCGTAGGCCCGCGCCTCACAGGTTTGCTGATCGACGCCGTGGTGGGCGTTGGCCGACAGGCAGCTTCCCTGGCCGGTCTCAAAATACATCACATTGCTGCCGAGGGTACCGCGCCTGAGGCTCAGGGCCGCCTCGCGGGCCTCCTGCAGCATGGCAAGATTGATGCCGAAGCCGCTGTTGGCCGCTTCGGTACCGGCCACCGACTGGAACACCAGATCCACCGGCGCGCCGCGCTCAATCAGCTGCAGCGTATTGGTCACATGGGTCAGAATGCAGGACTGGGTAGGGATGGCGAAGCGCTGAATAATATCGTCCAGCATGACGTTCAGCTGCGCCAGCACCGGTAAGCTGTCGCTGGCCGGGTTGATGCCGATCACCGCGTCCCCGGCGCCGTACAGCAGCCCGTCGAGCATACTGGCGGCGATGCCTTTCAGGTCGTCGGTGGGATGGTTGGGCTGCAGGCGTACGCTGAGGTGGCCGGGCAGGCCGATGGTGTTGCGAAAGCGCGTCACCACCTGGCATTTGCTGGCGGCAAGGATCAGATCCTGATTGCGCATCAGCTTACTGACCGCCGCCGCCATCTCCGGGGTGATGGCGCGGGCGACCCGCTGCAGCGTGGCGGTATCGGTAGCATCATCCAGCAGCCAGTCGCGAAAATCGCCGACCGTCAGGTGACGCAGGGCGGCAAAGCCCTGCGCATCATGGGTGTCGAGGATCAGACGAGTCACTTCGTCCTGCTCGTAAGGGATAAGCGGGTTGTCGAGAATGTCGGTCAGCGGCACCTCGGCGAGGGCCATTTTCGCCGCCATCCGCTCTTCGGCTGAGGTGGCGATAACCCCTGCGAGGGCGTCGCCGGAGCGGGCTGGCGACGCTTTCGCCATCAACGTTTTCAGACTATCAAAGCGCCATACCTGGCCCGATAGCGTGGTTTTATACATGCCGCCTCCTCAGGAGACCGTGCGCAGTTGAGGATCCACTGGCGCCCGTTCACGGGCCGCTGCGGTTTTGCGGAACCACAGGTAGCCGCCGAGCATCATCGCCGCGAAAATCAGCGCCAGCAGCAGGTTATACCAGACCATCGCCACCAGGCAGATCACCGCCATGCCGAGGGCAAAGGCCGGCGCCAGCGGGTAGAGCGGGGCGCGGAACGGACGGATCAGCTTCGGCTCGCTACGGCGCAGTTTGAACAGCGCCGCCATGGAAGTGATATACATAACAATAGCCCCAAATACCGACATGGTGACGATGCAGGCGGTCAGCGGCATGCCGCTGATGGTGATCAGCGAGTCGGAGAAGATCGCGGCGATCCCCACCACGCCCCCGGCAAGGATCGCCAGATGCGGGGTGCGCGTGCGGCGGTTGAGGGAGGCCAGCCCGGCGGGCAGATAGCCGGCGCGGGCGAGGGAGTAGATCTGCCGCGAGTAGCCCATAATGATGCCGTGGAAGGAGGCGACGAGGCCAAACAGCCCCAGCCACACCAGCATATGCAGCCAGCCGCTGCCGTTGCCCACGACCGTCTTCATCGCCTGGGGCAGCGGATCGTTAATATTGGACAGCGCGCGCCAGTCGCCGACGCCGCCGGCGAAGACCATCACGCCGATAGCCAGCACCGTCAGCGTCAGAATGCCGCCGCCCAGGGCGCGGGGAATGGTGCGCTGCGGATCTTTGGCCTCTTCGGCCGCCATGGAGGCCCCCTCAATGGCGAGGAAGAACCAGATGGCGAACGGAATGGCGGCGAACATCCCCGGCAGCGCCAGGCCGCTGAAGCTGTCCGCGCCCGCCCAGCCGTTAGTGGTGAAGTGGCTCCAGGAGAAGCCGGGGGCGACCACGCCCATGAACACCAGCAGCTCGAAGATGGCCAGCAGAGTGACGATCAGCTCGAAGGTGGCGGCGATGCCGACGCCGAGAATATTGAGCGTCATAAAGATCACGTAGGCGCCGCAGGCGACCCATTTCGGATCCAGCGCCGGAAACTGCACGTTGAGGTAGGCCCCGATGGCCATGGCGATGGCCGGCGGGGCGAAGACGAATTCAATCAGGGTGGCAAAACCAGCGATAAAGCCGCCGGTGGGCCCGAAGGCGCGGTAGGCATAGGCGAAAGGGCCGCCAGCGTGCGGGATGGCGGTGGTCAGCTCGGTAAAGCTGAAAATAAAGGCGCAGTACATGGCGGCGACCGCCAGGGCGACGACCATAAACCCCATCGTGCCCGCCTGCGACCAGCCGTAGCTCCAGCCGAAGTACTCCCCGGATATCACCAGTCCGACGGCGATCCCCCATAAACGAAAACTACCGAGCGTTCTTTTTAAGGTGGTGGTTTGCTCTGTCATACGTATTGCCTCGCCAGATAGAAAGGTGCTGAACGACAGGCTGCAAAGAGAGTGCCAGAACGTTGCCTGCCGCGATAAGGCGTCAGTCCGTGGCGCGCCCGCTGGCGCTGCGCAAAAATGGGGCAGGCTGCACGCTGTCGGCGCGCGCCCTGGTGCAGCGGCTTTGCTTTTTCAGCGGCGGCACGGTATAACACTTCTTCTTTTGGATGTTTAGATGTCTATACGTTTATACGCATCATGACCTGGGCAAGCGGGCTGGCGTGAGAAAATAAAATGCAAAGCACAACACAACAACAAGGTGGGCAGCTGAAGCGCACCATGAAAACGCGCCATCTGATCATGCTGTCACTCGGCGGCGTGATTGGCACCGGCTTATTCTTCAATACCGGCTATATCATCTCCACCACCGGCGCGGCCGGGACGCTGCTTGCGTATCTGATTGGCGCCCTGGTGGTCTGGCTGGTGATGCAGTGCCTTGGCGAACTGTCGGTGGCGATGCCAGAGACCGGCGCCTTCCACGTTTACGCGGCGCGCTATCTTGGCCCGGCGACGGGCTATACCGTGGCGTGGCTCTACTGGTTAACGTGGACGGTGGCGCTGGGGTCGAGCTTCACCGCGGCGGGATTCTGCATGCAGTACTGGTTCCCGCAGGTGCCGGTCTGGATCTGGTGCGTGGTGTTCTGCGCAGTGATCTTCGGCCTTAACATCATTTCGACGCGCTTCTTCGCCGAAGGCGAGTTCTGGTTCTCGCTGGTGAAAGTGATCACCATCGTCGCGTTTATTATTCTCGGCGGCGCGGCCATTTTCGGCATCATTCCGATGCAGGATGGCTCCCCGGCGCCGGGCCTGCGCAATATCACCGCCGAAGGTTGGTTCCCGCACGGCGGCCTGCCGATCCTGATGACCATGGTGGCGGTGAACTTCGCCTTCTCCGGGACGGAGCTTATCGGCATTGCCGCCGGAGAGACGGAAAACCCGCATAAGGTTATTCCGGTTGCCATCCGCACCACCATCGCCCGGCTGATTATTTTCTTTATCGGCACCGTGTTTGTGCTGGCGGCGCTGATCCCGATGCAGCAGGCGGGAGTGGAGAAAAGCCCCTTCGTGCTGGTGTTTGAGAAGGTGGGCATCCCTTATGCGGCGGACATGTTCAACTTCGTGATCCTGACGGCGATCCTGTCGGCGGCTAACTCCGGCCTGTACGCTTCGGGGCGGATGCTGTGGTCGCTGTCGAACGAGAAGACGCTGCCGGCCTGCTTTGCCAAAGTCAATAAACGGGGCGTGCCGGTGACCGCCCTGTCGGTGAGTATGCTGGGCGGCGTGCTGGCGCTGTTCTCCAGCGTGGTGGCGCCAGATACGGTGTTTGTCGCGCTGTCGGCGATCTCCGGTTTTGCGGTGGTGGCGGTGTGGTTGAGCATCTGCGCCTCGCACTTTATGTTCCGCCGCCGCCATCTGCAGCAGGGTAAGGCGCTGAGCGATCTGCAGTATCGCGCTCCCTGGTATCCGGTGGTGCCCGTTCTGGGCTTTGTGCTGTGCCTGGTGGCCTGCGTGGGCCTCGCTTTTGACCCGAGCCAGAGAATTGCGCTGTGGTGCGGGATCCCCTTTGTGGCCCTGTGCTATGGTGCCTGGTATCTTACTCGTTCACGGAATATGACTCAGGAGCCCCAACATGTCGCAGACTAATCCGTTTACCGCCCTGCTTGCCGCCCAGCCTTTCGTGCTGCTGGACGGCGCCATGGCCACCGAGCTGGAGGCCCGCGGCTGCGATCTGGCCGACAGCCTGTGGTCGGCGAAAGTGCTGCTGGAGAACCCGCAGCTGATCCGCGATGTGCATCTCGACTACTTTCGCGCCGGGGCGCAGGTGGCGATCACCGCCAGCTATCAGGCCACTCCGGCGGGCTTTGCCGCGCGCGGGCTGGATGAGGCGCAGTCCCGGGCGCTAATCGGCAAAAGCGTCGAGCTGGCGCGCAAAGCGCGCGAGGCGTACCTCGCCGAGAACCCGCAGGCCGGTACGCTGCTGGTGGCCGGTTCGGTGGGGCCGTATGGCGCGTTTCTCGCCGACGGCTCGGAGTATCGCGGCGATTATCAGCGCAGCGCGGCAGAGTTCCAGGCCTTCCACCGCCCGCGCGTCGAAGCGCTGCTGGATGCCGGCGCCGACCTGCTGGCCTGTGAAACCCTGCCGTCATTCGCTGAGATCCAGGCCCTGGCGGCCCTGCTGCAGGAGTATCCCCGCGCTCGCGCCTGGTACTCCTTCACGCTGCGCGACGCCGAACATCTCAGCGACGGCACGCCGCTGCGCGAGGTGATGGCCGCCCTGGCGGATAACCCGCAGGTGGTGGCGGTGGGGATCAACTGTATCGCGCTGGAAAATACGCCCGCGGCGCTGGCGCATTTGCACAGCCTGACGGCCCTGCCGCTGGTGGTCTATCCTAACTCCGGCGAACATTATGATGCGGTGAGCAAGACCTGGCACCATCATGGCGAAGCCTGCGCCAGCCTGGCGGATTATCTGCTGCAGTGGCTGGCGGCCGGGGCGAAGTTGATCGGCGGCTGCTGCCGCACCACGCCGAAGGACATCGCCGCGCTTAACGCGAAGCGCTAA
>NZ_JAZARW010000001.1:351197-356803 GCF_036233805.1 Klebsiella sp. EMBS2024
TTGCCGGGTGGCGCTGCGCTTACCCGGCCTACATATTGCGCGAACCGGACGCTGGGTAAGGCGTAGCCGCCGCCCGGCGCCAACCATCTGCCACTAACTCACCGCACAAAACCAACTATCCTTTCCCGCTTTTGTTCTAAAAACGATTCGCTATTAGCCAGAATTTTTAATTACTTCATCTCCATCCTGATGCCGGAAATACTGCACCTATAACAACTCAGGGGAAGCAGACATTATGGCATTCACATCGCGAATTACTCTTCTGGCGGCGCTGGCTGTCGCCGCCTTCCAGGCGCAGGCGGTCAACGTTACCGTGGCGTATCAAACCTCCGCTGAGCCGGCGAAAGTCGCCCAGGCGGACAACACCTTCGCCAAAACCAGCGGGGCGACCGTCGACTGGCGGAAATTTGACAGCGGCGCCAGCGTGGTACGCGCCCTGGCCTCCGGCGATGTGCAGATCGGTAATATTGGCTCCAGCCCGCTGGCGGTGGCCGCCAGCCAGCAGGTGCCGATTGAAGTGTTCCTGCTTGCCTCAAAGCTCGGCAACTCCGAAGCGCTGGTGGTGAAGAAAAGCATTACCAAACCGGAAGATCTGATCGGCAAGCGCATCGCCGTGCCGTTTATCTCCACCACCCACTACAGCCTGCTGTCGGCGCTCAAACACTGGGGCATCAAGCCGGGCCAGGTACAGATTATTAACCTGCAGCCGCCGGCGATTATCGCCGCCTGGCAGCGCGGGGATATCGATGGCGCTTACGTCTGGGCGCCAGCGGTTAACGAACTGGAAAAAGAGGGCAAGGTGCTGACCGATTCTTCTCAGGTTGGGGAGTGGGGCGCGCCGACTCTTGACGTCTGGGTGGTCCGTAAGGACTTCGCCGAGCAGCATCCGGAGATCGTCAAAGCGTTTGCTAAAAGCGCCATCGACGCCCAGCAGCCCTACATCGCCAACCCGGAGGCATGGCTGAAACAGCCGGACAACATCAGCAAGCTGGCGCGCCTGAGCGGCGTGCCGGAAGCCGATGTCCCCGGTCTGGTGAAGGGCAATACCTATCTCACCGCCGCTGAGCAGGCGCAGGCGCTGAACGGGCCGGTCAATCAGGCCATCGTCGATACCGCGCGCTTCCTGAAAGAGCAGGGCAAAGTGCCTGCGGCGGGAACCGATTATCGTCAGTACGTTACTGACCGCTTTGTGAAGTAAAGGAGGCGGCGATGCTGCAAATCTCGCATCTTTCCGCCGACTACGGCGGTAAACCGGCGCTGGCGGATATCAACCTGACGCTGGAGAGTGGGGAGCTGTTGGTGGTGCTGGGGCCTTCGGGCTGCGGTAAAACTACCCTGCTGAACCTGATTGCCGGATTCGTGCCCTATCAGCACGGCAGCATCACCCTCGAAGGTCAGCGGGTGACCGGGCCGGGCGCAGAGCGCGGGGTGGTCTTCCAGAACGAAGGTCTGCTGCCGTGGCGCAATGTGCAGGATAACGTGGCGCTGGGCCTCCAGCTGGCGGGCGTGGATAAAGCGCAGCGCCGGCAAGCGGCGGCGCAGATGCTGAAGAAGGTGGGGCTCGAAGGGGCGGAAAAGCGCTTTATCTGGCAACTGTCCGGCGGTCAACGCCAGCGGGTGGGCATCGCCCGGGCGCTGGCGGCGAATCCGCAGCTGTTGCTGCTGGATGAGCCCTTCGGCGCGCTTGACGCCTTTACCCGCGAGCAGATGCAGACGCTGCTGCTGAAACTGTGGCATGAGACCGGCAAACAGGTGCTGCTGATCACCCATGATATTGAAGAGGCCATCTTCATGGCGACCGAGCTGGTGCTGCTGTCGCCGGGGCCGGGACGGGTGGTGGAGAGGCTGCCGCTTGATTTCAGCCGTCGCTTTGTCGCGGGCGAATCCTGCCGCAGCATCAAATCCGACCCGCGCTTTATTGAACAGCGGGAATACATTCTGAGCCGGGTGTTTGACCAACGGGAGGCTTTCTCATGAGCGTGGTACTGAACGACAAACCGCGTCAGTCGACGCTGAAGTGGCGCTGGCCGCTCTCCCGCCAGCTCACCCTCAGCGTGGCGACCCTGGCGGTATTGCTGGCCGTCTGGTGGGCGGTCGCGGCGTTGCAGCTGATTAACCCGCTGTTTCTGCCGCCGCCAGGCCAGGTGCTGCAGAAGCTTATCACCATCGCCGGGCCGCAGGGCTTTATGGATGCGACGCTCTGGCAGCACCTGGCGGCGAGCCTGACGCGGATCGTTATCGCCCTGCTGGCGGCAGTGCTTATTGGCGTACCGGTGGGGATCGCCATGGGGCTCAACTCGACGGTGCGCGGGATCCTCGACCCGCTGATCGAACTCTATCGTCCGGTGCCGCCGCTGGCCTACTTACCGCTGATGGTGATCTGGTTTGGCATCGGTGAAACCTCGAAGATCCTGCTGATCTACCTGGCGATTTTCGCGCCGGTAGCCATGTCGGCGCTGGCAGGGGTAAAAAGCGCGCAGCAGGTGCGGATTCGCGCTGCCCGTTCGCTTGGCGCCAGCCGGGCGCAGGTGCTGTGGCTGGTGATCCTGCCCGGCGCGCTGCCGGAGATCCTCACCGGACTGCGCATTGGTCTCGGGGTGGGCTGGTCAACGCTGGTGGCCGCTGAGCTGATCGCCGCCACCCGCGGATTAGGATTTATGGTGCAGTCTGCCGGCGAGTTTCTCGCCACCGATGTGGTGCTGGCGGGGATCGCGGTGATTGCCATTATCGCCTTTTTACTGGAACTGGGTCTGCGCGCGCTGCAGCGGCGCCTGACGCCCTGGCATGGAGAAGTACAATGAGTGAACGTCTGAGCATTACCCCGCTGGGGCCCTATATTGGCGCGCAGGTGAGCGGGGCGGATTTAACCCGTCCGCTGAGCGACAACCAGTTTGAACAGCTGTATCACGCGGTGCTGCGTCATCAGGTGGTATTCCTGCGCGAGCAGAACATCACCCCGGCGCAACAGCGCGATCTGGCGCTGCGTTTTGGCGACCTGCATATCCATCCGGTCTACCCTCACGCCCCAGGGGTGGAGGAGATTATCGTCCTCGATACCCACAACGATAATCCGCCGGATAATGACAACTGGCATACCGATGTCACCTTTATCGACACGCCGCCCGCCGGCGCCATTCTGGCGGCGAAAGAGCTGCCGACGACCGGCGGGGACACCCTGTGGACCAGCGGCATCGCCGCCTGGGAAGCGCTGTCAGAACCCTTCCGGCAGCTGCTGAGCGGCCTGCATGCCGAACACGATTTCCGCAAATCGTTCCAGGAGTATAAGTACAACAAGACCGAAGCCGAGCATCGGCGCTGGCAGGAAGCGGTGGCGAAGCATCCGCCGCTGCTGCACCCGGTGGTGCGTACCCACCCGGTGACCGGCAAGCAGGCGCTGTTCGTTAATGAAGGGTTTACCACGCGAATTGTCGAGGTGAGTGAGAAAGAGAGCGCAGCGCTGCTGAACTTCCTGTTTGCTCATGTCACTAAACCGGAGTTTCAGGTGCGCTGGCGCTGGCAGCCGAACGATGTCGCTATCTGGGATAACCGGGTGACGCAGCATTACGCCAACGCCGACTATCTGCCGCAGCGGCGGATCATGCACCGGGCGACGATCCTCGGCGATAAGCCGTATTACCGGGCGGGGTAAGGCTTGTAGCCGGTTAAGGCATCAGCCGCAAGCCGCGGAGAACATTGCCCGCTGCTTTTCGGAGGCGGCGCCTGACGCGCCTTTTCCGGGCTACCGATCCGTCGGAAACGGTAGCCCGGCTAAGGCGCAACGCGCCGCAAGCCGGGAAAAAGCGTTTATGCCGATTTTTGCGCACCCAGATGTGCGCCAATATAGCGCTGGTAGCGATTGGCCTTCAGGTAGGTGAGATCCACCAGCACCAGACCATCCACGCAGTTGTTGAAATCCGGGTCGCTGCCGAAATCGATAAACTGCACGCCGCCCGGCTCGCACACTTCCGAGTACTGCTTATACAGCGGGGGGATCGCGCAGCCGAGGTTGCCGAGCAGGGACTTCAGCCGGGCCAGGTCGTCGTTGTAATCCTCCCCGCCAAACTGCGCCAGCACGTCGGGCAGCGACGCCGGATAAGGGCGACGCGACTCCGCCAGCGGATGCGTCGCCGGGAACCACAGCCGGTAGAATGCCACCAGCAGATCGCGGGCGGCGGGCGGCAATCCGCCAGAAATCGACACCGGACCAAACAGATAGCGATAGTGCGGATAGCGCGCCAGATAAGCGCCGATGCCGGACCACAGGTAGTCCAGCCCGCGACGCCCCCAGTAGCGCGGCTGGATAAAGCTGCGCCCCAGCTCAATGCCGTGCTGCAGGACATCGTCCATCCGCCCGTCGTAATGGAACAGACTGTAACTGTAGATCCCCTCCAGGCCGCGCTTTGCCAGCTGGATGGTCGTCGGCATAAAGCGGTAAGCGCCGACGATCTCGAGGTCTTCTTCATCCCACAGGATCAGATGTAGATAGTCGTCGTCATACCCGTCGATATCCCGCCGTTTGCCGCTGCCTTCCCCGACCGCGCGGAAGGCGATTTCCCGCAGACGTCCCAGCTCGCGCAGCAGCGGCGCGTCCTCCTGGCCGTTGCGCTGCCAGAGGTAAATCGCTTTGCCATCGGCGGTGCGGCCCAGGCATTCGGCCTTGTGCAGTTCGCGTTTGAGCAGCGCCCGGTCTTCCGGACGGGCGATGGCGCTTTCGGTTTTAAACCGCCCCGGCAGCCCTTTGCGCAGCTGTTCAAGGTGCTGATAGCAGCGGCCGGTAAGCTCGCGAGCGCTGGACTGCGCATCGAACCAGTTCGACCAGGGGATCTGCTGGCCGATACGCACCGGCAGGCTGCTGTTGCGCCGGCGAAACATCTGCTGCATCAGCAGGAGCAGCGGCAGGTTGTCTGATATCAGCGTGCTGGCGTAAAACAGGGCGCTGTTGCGGGCGTTAATCCACGCCGGCAGCAGCGGGGCGCGGTATTTTGCCGCCAGCTTAATAAAGCCGGAGTGCCATTTTTTATCGCGGATGCCGCGACGGGTGAGGCGGGAGACTTCCCCCGCCGGGAAGAAGATTAGCACCCCGCCGGCCTGCAGCTGCTGGTCCATCTGCTGCAGCGCCGCTTTAGCGGTGCGGCCATGAATATTATCTACCGGGATAAACAGCGAGCTCAGGGGCTCAAGGTGGGTGAGCATGCGGTTGGTGACCACTTTGACATCGCGGCGCACGCGGGATACCGCATACAGGAGCGCCAGGCCGTCGAGGGTGCCGGTGGGGTGGTTGGCGATAATGACCAGCGGGCCATATTCGGGGATTTGTTCGAGATCGTGCGCCGGGATGGCGCAGCGGATATTGAGGTATTCCAGCACCTGTTCGACCGTATCAAGCCCCTTCAGGTGGCGGTGACGGTCGGCAAATTGTTGAAACTCTTCCTCATAAAATAGCTTTTTTAACAGTTTCTTTTGCCAGGGGGCGGGCCTCGCCTGAGGCCACAGGTCATCGAGTACGTTGTCGAGACTAAACATAGTGGCTCCTCCTCCGTCCTGCCCAGACAGTAGAAGGTGGAGATGTCGTTCAGATTACAGTTGGGTGAAGTTTCGGTCGCAGC
>NZ_JAZARW010000001.1:356886-368885 GCF_036233805.1 Klebsiella sp. EMBS2024
GCCCCGGTAAGCGCAGCGCCACCGGGGAGGGGCGGGTTTAACGGAGGATCTTTTTCTCGGCCAGATCGAGGGCGAAATAGCTGAAGATCAGGTCGGCGCCTGCGCGTTTGATAGCGCCGAGGCTTTCCAGAACCACTTTCTCTTCATCGATAGCGCCCGCCTGGGCAGCAAATTTGATCATCGCGTACTCCCCGCTGACCTGATAGGCGCCGAGCGGCAGATCGCTGCGTTCGCGGATATCGCGCAGAATATCCAGGTAGGCGCCAGCCGGTTTCACCATCAGGCAGTCGGCGCCCTGGGCTTCATCGAGCAGCGACTCGCGAATGGCCTCCCGGCGGTTCATCGGGCTCATCTGATAGGTTTTCCGATCGCCCTTCAGCGCGGTACCGGCCGCTTCGCGGAACGGACCGTAGAAGGAAGAAGCGAACTTGGTCGAGTAGGACATGATCGCCGTATTGGTGAAGCCGGCGGCGTCCAGCGAGCGGCGAATCGCCTGCACCTGTCCGTCCATCGCGGCGGAAGGAGCGATGAAATCCGCCCCCGCGGCGGCGGCGACAACGGCCTGTTTGCCGAGGTTTTCGAGGGTCGCGTCGTTATCCACCCCGTGGTCGCACAGCACGCCGCAGTGGCCGTGGGAGGTATATTCGCAGAAGCAGGTATCGGACATGACGATCATCTCCGGCACCGTGGACTTACAAATCCGCGACATACGCGCCACCAGACCATTTTCATTCCAGGTATCGCTGCCGGTGGCATCGGTGTGATGAGAAATACCAAAGGTCATCACCGAGCGGATCCCGGCGTTGGCGATGCGTTCGATCTCGCGCGCCAGATATTTTTCCGGAATGCGCATCACGCCGGGCATGGCCTCTATCGCTTTGTAATCATCAATTTCTTCTTCAACAAAGATCGGCAACACCAGGTCGTTCAAACTCAGTGTTGTCTCTTCAAACAGGGCGCGCAGCGCAGCGGATTGACGCAGGCGGCGGGGGCGAGTGATTAAATCTGTCATGGTTTGCCTGATTTTGTGAAATGAAAGACGATAGTGTAACTGAAATGGCAGCGGGATGTTTCGCCAAAACGATCGTTATGGCGCATCGGCGAAACCTTCCACGGGCTTACTGGCTGGCCGTCTGCATGTTGGGCTGTGCGCCGCTCAGCTCGCTGACCAGGTCGTTGATGCCATCGCTCATATTGTTGAAGCGGGTTAACGGCGAGCGGGTTACCACCACAAAGGCGCCAACGTTAGCCTGCGGATTCATCGCCATATAGGTGATAAACCCGCCGCCGCCGCCGGTTTTCTGAATAATCCCCGGATGGCCGTTCTTCGGCTTCATATACACCCAGCCGAGGCCCAGCGCGTCTGCGCGGCCCGGCACGTCCATACCAATCACCCGGGTCAGCTGGTTACGCTGATAAATCAGCGTCTGCATCCGGTCGGCCTGCTGGCTGCGGGTATAGAAATCGGATGACAGGAACTGCTGCATCCAGCGCATCATATCCCCCGGCGTCGAGTAGACTCCGCCGCTGCCGATCGCCGCCAGGGTGTTGTTGCATGGGCTGGCGCCTTTTTCCGGGATCATCAGCCGCTGGCACTGATCCGGTGACGGGGTAAAGGTGGTGTCCTTCATCCCCAGCGGCCGGGTGATCTGCTCTTCAAACAGCTGCGGATACGGTTTGCCGGCGGCGGTGGAGAGCGCGTCCGCCAGTAAATCGAAGGCCAGGTTGGAGTAGGCCGCCTGCGAGCCCGGCGCGGTCTTCAGGGTCGCGGTAGAGAGCCAGTTCCAGCGCTGCTGGCGGGTCGGCCAGACAAACACCGGACGATGAGCGGCGCCGCCAGGCTGCTCGCGCGGCAGGGCGCTGGTATGGGTCGCGAGGTTAACCAGGGTGATTGGTTTTCCCTGCCAGTCAGGCACCCGGGCGCCCGGCGGGGCGTATTTGCTCAGCGGATCGTTGAGTTTCACCACCCCCTGGTCGAGCAGCTTCACCAGCATCTCGCTGGTCATCAGTTTGCTGAGGGAGGCGATACGGATCACCGAGTCGAGCTGCGGGTGCTGATTATTCCCCGGGCGGGTTTCGCCAAAACTGCGAAAAACACGCTGATTGCCATCGATAACCACCAGCGCCATGCCGGTGGCGCCGCTGCCGTAGTAGATATGATTGGCGTAACGATCGACCACATCCGAGGCGAAAACCGGGTCAACGGTAGGCTGTGCGGCCTGCACCGAGGTCCACGACGCCGCGCACAGCGCAGCAAAAATGAGCAAACTANGTTTCAACGGAGATCATCCATTAAATAAATAAAAAAGAAGAGGGTATTTATACTACGAAGTGGCGCAGAACAAAGCGGGATTCACGACATTCCTGCAGGAAAAAGGTAACGGTGCGTAAAAAAGACTTTTTTACGCTTTCGGATACCGGCTTTTTTCGCCGGCGCGTATGATGACCGTTTGGCTGAAGGTTCGTGGGAGAGAACAATGACGGCTCAACGGGTAGTGATGGTCGTGGATATGCAAAACGGCGTGTTCGCCACGCCGCGTCTGGCGCGCGAGCGCTGCGTCGCGCAAATTAATCGTCTGGTGCGCGCGGCGGACAAGGTTATTTTCATTCAGCATGATGAAGCCGGCGGCCTCGAAGCCGGCAGCGAAGGCTTCGCCCTGCTTCCTGAGCTGGAACAGCCGGCTGGCGCGCTGTATGTCACCAAAACCGCCTGCGATGCCTTCTATCACACCTCGCTGGCGCAGGTGCTGGACGAACACGACATTCAGCAGTTCGTCATCTGCGGCTGCGCCACCGACTACTGCCTCGATACCACCATTAAAAATGGCGCCAGCCGCGGGTACGGTATTGTTATCGCGGAAGATGCCCACACCACCGCCGACCGCCCCGCCGCGCAGGCCGCGACGCTTATCGCCCACTACAATGAGGTGTGGCGTACGCTGACCATTCCTGGCAATCCTTTACAGGTGAAACCCACAGAAACAATTCTGCACGCATGGCAGCAGAACTAAGCTGTTGATATCCGGTCTTATCATTCGTCTNTCCCGCGAGGGCTCATCCACGCGGCGGCCGACGTATGCGTCGTACACAGCAATAGCAGAACGATAAGAAGTTAGCAGGAGACAATGATGTTTAAATCTTTTTTCCCCAAACCGGGGCCGTNTTTTATTTCTGCCTTTATCTGGTCGCTGCTGGCCGTGATCTTTTGGCAGGCGGGCGGCGGCGACTGGCTGCTGCGGGTCACCGGGGCATCGCAAAATGTGGCGATCAGCGCGGCGCGCTTCTGGTCGCTCAACTATCTGGTGTTCTACGCTTACTATCTGTTTTGCGTCGGCGTGTTCGCGCTGTTCTGGTTTGTCTACTGCCCGCACCGCTGGCAGTACTGGTCGATTCTCGGCACCTCGCTCATCATCTTCGTCACCTGGTTTCTGGTGGAAGTCGGGGTGGCGATCAACGCTTGGTATGCGCCGTTCTACGACCTGATCCAGAGCGCGCTGGCCACCCCGCATAAGGTCAGCATCAACCAGTTTTATCAGGAAATCGGCGTCTTTCTCGGCATCGCGATCATCGCGGTGATTATTGGCGTGATGAACAACTTCTTCGTCAGCCACTACGTCTTCCGCTGGCGCACGGCGATGAACGAGCACTATATGGCCCACTGGCAGCATCTGCGCCATATCGAAGGCGCCGCGCAGCGTGTGCAGGAAGATACCATGCGTTTTGCTTCCACCCTCGAAGATATGGGCGTGAGCTTTATCAACGCGGTGATGACCCTGATCGCCTTCCTGCCGGTGCTGGTGACGCTCTCCGAACATGTTCCCGACCTGCCTATCGTCGGCCATCTGCCGTATGGCCTGGTGATTGCCGCTATCGTCTGGTCGCTGATGGGTACCGGCCTGCTGGCGGTGGTGGGGATTAAGCTGCCGGGCCTGGAGTTTAAAAACCAGCGTGTGGAAGCGGCCTATCGTAAAGAGCTGGTTTATGGCGAGGACGATGAAACTCGCGCCACGCCGCCGACGGTGCGCGAGCTATTCCGCGCGGTGCGTCGCAACTATTTCCGTCTCTATTTCCACTATATGTATTTCAATATCGCCCGCATCCTCTATCTGCAGGTGGATAACGTTTTCGGCCTTTTCCTGCTGTTTCCGTCGATCGTTGCCGGTACGATTACCCTCGGGCTGATGACGCAAATTACTAACGTCTTCGGCCAGGTGCGCGGCTCGTTCCAGTACCTGATCAGCTCGTGGACAACGCTGGTGGAACTGATGTCCATCTACAAACGTCTGCGCAGTTTTGAACGCGAGCTGGACGGCAAACCGCTGCAGGAAGCGATCCCGACATTACGTTAATCAAGACAAGGAAGCATAATGGCCGCACGTTTATCGCGCATTATTCCCGTTTCATTGACGCTGCTGGCGGCCATGGCGCTGAGCGCCTGTACCAGCCAGCAGGCTCCGGCGCTGAAAGAGGGCGAGAAGCCTGTTGACGTGGCGTCGGTGGTGCGGCAGAAAATGCCGGCTAGCGTCAAGGATCGGGAGGCCTGGGCGCAAGCCATCGCCACCGCGTTTGACAGCCAGAAGCTGGCGCCGACGGAAGAAAACGTCTGCTCGGTGCTGGCGGTCGCGCAGCAAGAGTCTAACTATCAGTCCGATCCGGTGGTGCCGGGGCTGAATAAAATCGCCTGGCAGGAAATTGACCGCCGGGCGGAAAAAATGCACATTCCGCCGTTTCTGGTCCATACCGCGCTGAAGATCACCTCGCCAAACGGTAAAAGCTATAGCGACCGTCTGGACAATGTGAAGACGGAAAAGCAGTTGAGCGCCATTTTTGATGACTTTATCGGGATGGTGCCGATGGGGCAGAAGCTGTTCGGTTCCCTTAACCCGGTGCACACCGGGGGGCCGATGCAGGTCAGCATTGCTTTTGCCGAGCAGCACACCTCCGGCTACCCGTGGAAAATGAACGGCACGGTGCGCCAGGAGGTCTTCAGTCTGCGCGGTGGCCTGTGGTTTGGCACCTATCATCTGCTGAACTATCCGGCCAGTTATAGTGCGCCATTGTACCGCTTTGCCGACTTCAACGCCGGCTGGTACGCCAGCCGTAACGCCGCCTTCCAGAACGCGGTGGTGAAAGCCAGCGGGGTAAAACTGGCGCTCGACGGCGACCTTATCCGCTACGACAGCGAGGAGCCGGGCAGCACCGAGCTGGCGGTGCGTCGCCTGGCGAGCCAGCTGGGGATGAGCGACAGCGAGATCCATCGTCAGTTGAAAAAGGGCGACAGCCTGGCGTTTGAGAAGACCGATCTCTATCAGCAGGTTTTCCGTCTCGCCGAGAAAAAGACGGGCAAAACCCTGCCGCGGGAGATGTTGCCAGGGATCCAGCTGGAGAGTCCAAAAATCACCCGAAATCTGACGACGGCGTGGTTTGCGAAACGGGTTGATGAGCGGCGGGCAAACTGTATGGCGCGGCGTTAACGGCGCTGACGCCAGCGCACGATAAGCGCCAGTACCCCGATGAACATGCAGCCGATCAGGAAAGGGATCAGACCAAAGAGGGTACCCACGGCGAGGCTGATGTCGACTTGCGGACGGCTGGCGTCCTGGGCTTGCATCAGGCGTTCAAATACCCCGGGGGCGTGGATCAGCATGCTGAGCATCTGCGCGCCGGCCCAGCAGCAGATCAACACGAACAGCCCGTAGGCGACATGGCTGCCGGTCAGCGCGCCCCTTTTTTTATTTCCCAAAAGCGATTTTGAAAAACTGAATTCAGCCATAGGCCCTCCCACATCTGCGCTGCTGGTTTTTTCTCCAGCTCTATGTCAGGTATTCTGGCAGTCAGGGGCCATCATCAGTATCAGATTGCTGGTAATTGCCGTCCAGGAATAATCCTGTTTTCGCCGTTGTGTTAACTGCGCCACAGGAGCACAAAAGGGAGAGCGGCGTCGCAATCCAGCAACATTCTCCATATCGCTACAGACCGCCGCGGGCGGCTATGCGAAGATGCGTTTTTTGCTGTTGGAGGCCGCATGAAGCTCACTGATAAAATTCGCCGCGATTGGCACTACTACGCCGTGGCGCTGGGGTTGATTTTTATTCTTAATGGCGTGGTGGGGCTGCTGGGGTTTGAAACTCAGGGGTGGCAATCCTACGCCGTCGGTCTGATCACCTGGGTCATTAGCTTCTGGATTGCGGGCTTTGTGATCCGCCGCCGCCCGGCAGAAGAGGCCTGAGGCCGCCGCTGCCAGGCGGGGTAAAACGCGTTTTAGTTCATGGAGGTTTTCAGCGCCCGGTCCGCGGCATGGCGCTCCAACGCCAGCTCAATCAGGCGGGTGATCAGGCTGGTGTAGTCGAGACCGCTGGCCTGCCACAGCTTCGGATACATGCTGATGTTGGTAAAGCCCGGCAGGGTGTTGATCTCGTTGATCACCACCTCGTTGTCGGCGGTGAGGAACACGTCGACACGAGCCATGCCGCTGCAGCCCAGGGTCTGGTAGGCCTGCACCGCGATAGCGCGAATTTTGTCGTTGATCTCAGGGGCGATAGCGGCCGGGACTACCACCTGCGCGCCCTGATCGTCGATATACTTGGTGTCGTAGGCGTAAAACTCGCTGTTGAGGACGATTTCACCGCAGGTGCTGGCCTGCGGGTGGTCGTTACCCAGCACCGCACACTCAATTTCCCGCCCTTTAATGCCTTGCTCCACCACCACTTTATGGTCAAATTCGAAGGCCAGGGCCACCGCCTGATGGTACTGCTCTTCGTTTTTAACTTTGCTGACGCCAACCGACGAGCCCTGATTAGCCGGCTTAACGAACAGCGGCAGGCCAAGCTTCGCTTCGACATCGGCAAAGCTGAACTGCGCGCGGTTGGCGCGGGTGAGTGTGATAAACGGGGCGACGGCGAGCCCGGCGTCGCGCAGCAGACGTTTGGTCACGTCTTTGTCCATACAGGCTGCAGAGCCCAGCACATCGGAGCCGACGAACGGCAGATTCGCCATGCGCAGCATCCCCTGCAGGGAGCCATCTTCACCCAGCGTGCCGTGGACGATCGGGAAAATCACATCGATGGCCGCCAGCGGTTGGCCGCTTTCGGCGTTAATCAGCTGCTGCGCTTCGCGGCCCGGGATCTGCGCCAGAGTCACCGTGGAAGGGCGCAGGGCAATGCGGGCAGGATCCTGTGCGTTGAGCAGGTAGTTGCCGGCGTCGTTGATGTGCCACAGCCCCTGTTTATCAATACCCAACAGAACCACATCGAAGCGCGATTTATCAATCGCTTCCACGATATTCTTCGCTGACTGCAGCGACACTTCATGCTCCGCCGACTTGCCACCAAAAACGATCCCAACCCTCATCTTTGCCATTTCAACTTCCATCCAGATAACATCAAAGGGCATAACATACCATGTGAAACCGCTGCCTGGCTGCCATAATATTTACCTGATCAATTGACGGGAGTGGGCGTGAGAGGAAAGACGCTGCTGGTGCTGGCCGGGCTGCTCGGCGCGGGCCTGTTGGGATACCGCAATCTGCCGCCGCACCTGAATCCGCTGGCGCCGCTGGCGCTGGACGATCCCCCGGGCTGGCTGACGTCGTTTAAGCTGCGCAGGCTGACGGCAGACCAGTGCGCCTCCCTGTTGGCGGAAGCCAATCGCCGGCGGCTTATCGCCAGCCGGCCGGTGGCCGACAGCGAGGGAAGCTGCCCTCTGCGTAACGTGGTGCGGGTGGCGAATTTTGGCTCGGTGCAGCTGAGCAGTAGTTTTCTCGCCAGCTGCCCGCTGGCGCTGAGCAGTGCGCTGTACATCGAGCAGCAGGCGAAGCCGCTGACCCGGCAGCTGATGGCGAGCGATCTGCGTCAGATCGATCATCTCGGCAGCTTTGCCTGCCGCAATATTTACCATCGTCAACAGGCGCGGCGCAGTGAACACGCCACGGCGGACGCGCTGGACGTCAGCGGTTTCCGTCTGGCGGACGGTAGACGCGTTAGCGTCCTGCAGGGCTGGCGGAGCGAGACTTCGCGCCCCTGGCTGGCGGCGCTGTTGAGCAGCAGTTGCCATTACTTCGGTAACGCGCTGGGGCCAGAGTACAACGCGGCTCACGCCAACCATTTTCATTTCGGCATGCGCGGGCAGGGCTTCTGCTTTTGAGCATAAAGCGCTATGAGCAGCCTAAATGACCAGAAAATGCTTCGTCAGGCTCTCATCCGCAGCCATAAAACACCAAACTCACCGCCAGCGCATCTATGGTAGTACACCAGTGGGATGAAATTGCTAAGCTAGATAATAATTGGCAAATCATTAATGAATACGCGTAGTTATGGAATCCTGGAAGGTTAATCTCATCTCCGTCTGGTTTGGTTGCTTTTTTACCGGCCTGGCGATTAGTCAAATTCTCCCCTTTTTACCCCTCTACGTCTCCCAGCTCGGCGTCACCTCGCATGAAGCGCTATCGATGTGGTCGGGGCTGACCTTCAGCGTCACTTTTCTTGTCTCGGCGATCGTCTCGCCAATGTGGGGAAGCCTGGCGGACCGTAAAGGCCGCAAGCTCATGCTGCTGCGCGCCTCGTTGGGGATGGCGATTGCCATTTTACTGCAGGCTTTCGCCACCAACGTCTGGCAGCTGTTTATCCTGCGGGCGATCATGGGCTTAACCTCCGGTTATATTCCCAACGCCATGGCGCTGGTGGCCTCCCAGGTGCCGCGCGAGCGCAGCGGCTGGGCGCTAAGCACGCTGTCGACGGCGCAAATTAGCGGGGTGATCGGCGGTCCGCTGCTGGGCGGTTTCCTGGCGGACCACGTCGGGCTGCGGATGGTCTTTTTTATTACGGCGATCCTGCTGACCATCAGTTTTCTGGTGACCCTGTTTCTGATTAAAGAGGGCGTTCGCCCGCAGGTCAGCAAAAGCGAGCGTCTCACCGGGAAACAAGTCTTTGCCTCTTTGCCCTATCCGGGGCTGGTGATCAGCCTGTTCTTCACCACCCTGGTGATCCAATTGTGCAACGGCTCAATCGGCCCGATTCTGGCGCTGTTTATTAAGTCGATGGCGCCGGACAGCAACAATATCGCTTTTCTGGCCGGGATGATCGCCGCGGTGCCCGGCGTGTCGGCACTGATTTCTGCGCCACGGTTGGGTAAGCTTGGCGACCGCATCGGCACCTCGCGGATCCTGCTGGCGACGCTCTGCTGCGCGGTGGTGATGTTCTTCGCCATGTCCTTTGTCACCACCCCGCTGCAATTGGGTACGCTGCGTTTTCTGCTCGGCTTTGCCGATGGCGCGATGCTCCCGGCGGTGCAGACCTTATTGCTGAAGTACAGCAGCGACAGCGTCACCGGGCGTATCTTTGGCTATAACCAGTCGTTTATGTATCTGGGCAACGTCGCCGGGCCGCTAATTGGCGCCTCTGTGTCAGCCATGGCCGGCTTCCGCTGGGTGTTTATTGCCACCGCCATTATCGTTTTCATTAACCTCTGGCAGCTGGCGTGGATGCTGCGCCAAACCCGCCGGGCTAACGCCTGAACCTCTGCTGACGGTATTTATTGCGATACCGTCAGCATTATTCGCCNTCAGCGGATTTACTATTACTTTTTGTTATCGTCATGGCGTGAACGCTATTCCATTTTATTATTTTCCAGGCAATCTGGTTATAAGCAACCCCGGTCATGATTAAACAATACTATTTATAGTGGTATTTTATTGTGGTAAAACGTTTCGCTGTATATTGGGTGTTGCGATGATTCTTAATTTAAGTAATTCTGAGGTCCGTCATCGCGTATGACATCCCAATCAAAACAGGCCTCGCATAAGGAACTGGTGCTATGAAGAATCTCATTGCTGAGTTACTGGTTAAACTGGCGCAAAAGGAAGAAGAAGCAAAGGAACTGACGGTGCAGGTTGAAGCGCTGGAGATCGTGGTCACCGCATTATTGCGCCATATGGAGCATGATGCCCAGCAGGCATTGATTCAGGATATTGAACAGGCGATTGACCAGGTGACCCCCTGTCCACCGGTCAACGACCATGATGCGATGCTGTTGCAGCAATATCTAAAGAAGCTGTTGCGGCATCCTCGTAGCTAGTCTTTGTGACACGACAAGGATGCCGTCATTTTTCTGTCATCTCCCTTTTATAAAGTCTCCCTCGTTTTGTTTTTTTAAGTATTTTTTACATGGAGATGACAAAAGTGAAATTAAGCGCCCTGTTTATTGCCCTGATTCCTCTACTGGGCTCGCCGGTTATTCATGCAGAAACTACTGCTGCGCCGGTTCTGGAAAATCGCGCTGCGCAGGGAGATATCACCACTCCTGGCGGCGCGCGTCGTTTAACAGGCGATCAAACCGAAGCGCTGCGCGCCTCGTTAATCAATAAGCCAGCTAAAAACGTTATTTTGCTGATTGGCGATGGCATGGGTGATTCGGAAATTACCGCTGCGCGAAACTATGCCGAGGGGGCGGGCGGTTTCTTTAAAGGAATTGATGCTCTGCCGTTAACCGGGCAGTACACGCACTATTCGCTGGATAAAAAAACCGGGAAACCGGACTACGTGACCGACTCGGCGGCCTCCGCAACCGCCTGGACCACCGGCGTGAAGACTTATAACGGCGCGCTGGGCGTCGATATTCATGAGAATGCGCATCAGACCATCCTCGAGCTGGCGAAAGCGGCGGGGCTGGCCACCGGCAACGTTTCCACCGCCGAGCTGCAGGACGCCACCCCCGCGGCGTTGGTAGCGCATGTGACATCGCGTAAATGCTACGGCCCGACGGTCACCAGCGAAAAATGCCCCAGCAATGCGCTGGAAAAAGGGGGCAAAGGCTCCATTACCGAACAGCTGCTGAACGCCCGACCGGATGTCACCCTGGGCGGCGGCGCGAAGACCTTTGCCGAAACGGCGACGGCGGGCGAGTGGCAGGGCAAAACCCTGCGCGAGCAAGCGCAAGCGCGCGGCTACCAGATTGTGACCGACGCGGCTTCTCTTGCCGCCGCGACGGAAGCCAGTCAGGATAAACCGCTGCTGGGACTCTTTGCCGATGGCAATATGCCGGTACGCTGGGAAGGGCCGAAGGCGTCTTATCACGGTAATATCGATAAGCCGCCGGTGACCTGTACGCCAAACCCGAAGCGTGACGCCTCGGTGCCGACGCTGGCGCAAATGACGGAGAAAGCGATTGACCTGCTGAGTCGCAACGAGAAAGGTTTCTTCCTGCAAGTCGAAGGCGCTTCCATCGATAAGCAGGACCATGCGGCCAATCCGTGCGGCCAGATCGGCGAAACGGTTGATCTTGACGAAGCGGTGCAGAAGGCGCTGGAATTCGCGCGAAAAGACGGTAATACCCTGGTGATCGTCACCGCCGACCATGCGCATGCCAGCCAGATCATCCCGGCGGATAGCAAAGCCCCGGGGCTGACCCAGGCTCTGAACACGCACGATGGCGCGGTGATGGTGATGAGCTACGGCAACTCTGAGGAAGAGTCGATGGAGCACACCGGCACCCAACTGCGCATTGCGGCCTACGGTCCGCATGCGGCTAACGTCGTCGGCCTGACCGATCAGACCGACCTGTTCACGACCATGAAAGCTGCCCTGAGTCTCAAATAAGTCGCTGCCGGTGGCGAAATTGCGTCACCGGCTGGTTTTTTTTCTATCTGCGTCCAGACTTACAACGTTCCACTCACAGAAGGATGGTGCGATGAAAATAACTTTATTGATGACCCTACTGTTTGGCTTGATCTTTATCAGCGCGGTTGGCGCGGCAGAAAAAACGCCCACTCCTCAGCAGCAAAGGATGACGGACTGCAATCAGCAAGCGTCAGCCAAAATGCTGAAAGGTGAGGAGCGCAAAACCTTTATGAGCCAGTGTCTGAAAAAAGAGACCACGACCTCGCAGGGAAAGGCGCTCACTCCTCAGCAGCAGAAAATGAGCGACTGCAGCAAAGCGGCCACGGCGAAATCACTGAAGGGTGATGAACGCAGTACCTTCATGAGTAGCTGCCTGAAGAAAGCCTG
>NZ_JAZARW010000001.1:368890-382430 GCF_036233805.1 Klebsiella sp. EMBS2024
AGGGAGCGCACGCGCTCCCTTGTTCTTTAACCTATCAGGGCTTGAAGCCCGCCAGCTCAGCTTCAGGAGCGGCTCAGTTTCTCTGATTTTTCCATACACTGGGTGATGGCTTCGATTACCGCCGAGCGGAACCCTTTCTCTTCCAGCACGCGCACGGCTTCGATGGTGGTCCCGCCAGGGGAACAGACCATATCTTTCAGCGCCCCTGGGTGTTCTCCGCTCTCCAGCACCATTTTGGCGGAACCCATCACCGCCTGGGCGGCGAATTTATAGGCCTGAGCGCGCGGCATTCCGCCGAGGACGGCGGCATCAGCCATCGCTTCGATAAACATAAAGACATAGGCCGGCGCCGAACCGCTTACCCCCACCACCGGATGGATCATCGGCTCGGCAATTTGCTCCGCCTGGCCAAAGCAACGGAAAATAGTCAGCACTTCGGCAACATCTTCGCTGCTCACCAGGGCGTTAGGCGTGACGGAGGTCATACCGGCGTTAACCAGCGACGGCGTATTCGGCATCGCGCGAATGATTTTGCGATCGTGGCCAAGGGCGCGCGCCAGCTGCTCAAGCGTAACGCCGGCGGCGATAGAGACCACCAGCGACTCTTTATTCAGGCTGGAGGCGATATCGCCCAGCACTTTGGTCATGATCCCCGGTTTAACCGCGCCGAAGACGATATCGGCAATCTGCGCCACTTCCTGGGCGCTGTCGGCGGCGTTGATGCCATACTGGTCGCGCAGAGCTGCAACCTTGTCCGGCGACGGGGTGTAGACCCAGATTTGTCCCGGCTGTACCTGACCGCTGGCGATCAGCCCGCCCAGAATGGCCTTACCCATATTGCCGCAGCCGATAAAGCCAATTTTCTTATCCATCACCATTCCCCTCTGCTTTTTTCGTTACGATCTGATTAGCTTACCATCCTGGCGCTTTCCTGGGGGAGAAAAGCAGGTAACATTGGCGTCACTTATTGCAGGTAACAGGAGCTGGCATGGCCATTTGGGTGGATGCGGACGCGTGTCCGAACGTGATTAAAGAGATTTTGTTCCGCGCGGCAGAGCGGACCCAGACTCCGCTGACGCTGGTGGCGAACCAGCCGCTGCGCGTGCCGCCGTCGCGTTTCATCCGCACCCTGCGGGTTGAGCAGGGTTTTGACGTGGCGGATAATGAAATCGTTCGCCAGTGCGCGGCGGGAGATTTAGTGATCACTGCCGACATCCCGCTGGCGGCGGAGGTGCTGGCGAAGGGCGGGGCGGCGCTGAATCCGCGCGGGGAACGTTACAGCGAGGCGACGATCCGCGAGCGGCTGACGATGCGGGATTTTATGGAGACATTACGGGCCAGCGGCGTTCAGACCGGCGGCCCGGATAGTTTATCGCAGCGCGATCGGCAACAGTTTGCCGCCGAGCTGGAGAAGTGGTTGCTGGCGGTTAAGCGTCGCCAGGGTTAAACCCAGCTATCGTCATCGCTGCCAAAATCATCGTCGCCAAAGCCGGCGTCGAAGTCGTCGTTCCAGGTATTGTCGGCAAGGAACTGATCGTCTCCCTGGCGGAACGGATCGTCACCTGCGGTGGTGTCCTGCGCGATGCTGTCCTGCGCGGAGGCGGCATCAGGCTGCGGCTTCTCTTCGATGATATTGACTATCTCCTGCGGGTGCGAGCCGCTGAACATATTGGTCAGCATATTGCCCAGCACCACGCCGCCTGCCACGCCAGCGGCCGTTTGCAGCGCGCCCGCCATAAAGCCGCCGCCGCGTGCGGCAGCCTGCGGGGCATAGTTCTGCTGCGGTGGTGGCGTATACTGCGGCTGAGCGCTGGCCTGCGGGCGACCATATTGCTCCGCGCCCGGGATAGGGTCAGAACCGCGTGACGAGCCGCCACCGCCAAACAGGCCGGAGAGGAAGCCGCCGCTGCTGGGCTTTGCCGCCTGCAGTTGGCTGACCTGACTCTCCAGCGCCTGGATGCGATCGTTAAGCTGTTTAATCGCCGCTTCCTGGATAAGAATGGTTTGCGCCATATAGTAGGGGGCCGCCGGCTGCGCGCTCACGTGTTGGGCAATCCGCTCCTCGGCGCTGGCATCGCGCGATGCGCTGTGCGCCTCAGCCTCTTTCAGCCGGGAAAACAGTCCATCAATAAGGCGTTGTTCTTCAGATTGCATGTTACATTCCTCTGTCACACTGTCGAATAGGCATCAGGGTGCTTCTGAAACGTGATGTTGTAAATATGTTGCTTCGTAAAGCTATGCATAAATGTGTTACCGTTTACGCCAGCGGTGGATAAAAAATAACGCCAAGCGGAAAGTAAAGCTGGTTAAACACTAAATGCAATGATAAGTTTACATTAATAGCCCCTCTTCTCACCGTGGTAATGGGGTGTAAAGAAGTTGTGTAATTTTTTCTTTACGTATGCATTGCGGGACAGACAGCGATAATACGTGCTTTCGTTTTCATTTTTTTGCGACAGACGGAACCAGGGGGTCTTCGGTTATGACACAGCCTATCTTTCTTATTGGGCCACGCGGCTGCGGTAAAACCACCGTCGGCCATGCGCTGGCGCGAGCGCGGCATTTTCAGTTCTCCGATACCGATCATCGGCTACAGGCCCATGAGCAGCGGACGGTGGCTGAGATCGTGCAGGCGGAAGGGTGGGCGCGTTTTCGCGAACTGGAGACCCTGTCGCTGAAGGCCGTGACCCTGCCGAATACGGTAATCGCCACCGGCGGCGGCATTGTGCTGGCGGAAGGTAACCGTCAGTTTATGCGGGAGAATGGCGTGGTGATTTATCTGCAGGCCTCGGTGTCGGCGCTGATTGACCGTCTGGAAGCCTACCCGAAAGCTGAACAGCGGCCGACGCTGACCGGAAAACCGGTGCGCGAGGAAGTGGGCGAGGTGCTGGCGCAGCGCGAAGCGTTATACCGGGACGCTGCCCACCATATTGTGGATGCCACGGCCTCGCCGGATCGGGTGGTGGAGCAGATTATGTCCATGCTATGCAGCGCGACGGCAACCCCGGTAAGTTAAGAATTTACTTACATTAAGGCGGCGAGGGGCGCCTATACTTAATAGTTCTGCTACCAGAAGAAGGAAGAACTATGCCAAACAGGCCCCCATATCCGAGAGAAGCGCGCGTGGTTGCGGTAGAGAAAGGTCCTCAGGGTCAGACGGTGACCTGGTATCAGCTCCGTGCGGATTATCCTGAGCCTGATTCGCTTATCAGCGAACATCCTACCGAGCAGGAAGCCGTGGATGCCAAACGGCGTTATGAAGATCCTGACAAGTCGTAACNTAACCCCCTGAGCCCGAATTGCCCGCCATGCTGGCAATATCGGGCGTATCTCACATTTTTTATTTATCAGTCGTACTAATGAATATCTAACACACGGATTTTTCAGGCACGGCGCCGCCGCCCGGCAATCTTTACATTCAACCGCGGCGTGGAGCTGCTACGCTTCTCGACGGTTGATTTTTACTCACCAGGGGGGNGGATGCTGTGTGTGGAAAGCCTGTGTTGAAGCAGTGGTTGTGAAAAGGTACATGATATGAGTAGTGCAACGATGGCAATTTTGACCATCGGCGTTGTGCCGCTGGCGGGAGTATTGCCGCTCCTGACCGAACATATCAGGGAAGAACAGATCGCCCACATCAGCCTGCTGGGCGAGATGACGCCTGACGAGGTAATGGCCGAGTACGCCGTAGGTGACGGCGAGAAAGGACTCCTGACCTTGCTCAGTAATAACCAGTTGGTGATGGTGTCGCGACAGAAAATTGAACGCGATGTCCGCAGCGCGATCGCGATGCTGGATCGACAACATTATGATGTGATCCTGCTGCTCAGTTCCGAACAGCTGACCGGTTTTACCACCCACCACGCGATCCTCCTCGAGCCGCAGCGGATCATCCCGCCGCTGGTGGCATCGATCGTCGATGGGCACCAGGTAGGGGTGATCGTGCCGGTGGAAGAGATCATGCCCATGCAGCGGCAAAAGTGGCTCTCGCTGGAAAAGTCGCCATACTACGCGCTGGCCAATCCGTTTACCGGCAGCGACAGCGAGCTATTAACCGCCGGCAAAACGCTGCTGGAGCAGGGCGCCGACGTGCTGGTCCTCGACTGTCTCGGTTACTATCAGCATCATCGCGATGTGTTACAAAAAGCCCTCGATGTTCCGGTTTTGCTGTCGAATGTGCTGGTTTCCCGACTGGCGGCAGAACTATTGGTCTAATGTGTTAATTTCGCGTGACAGGGGCAAGGAGCGCCCCCTATATTGAGCCTTTAACCGACGATCAGAAGGGCTTGTTTATGCTTCAAAGCAATGAATACTTTGACGGAAAAGTGAAATCCATTGGCTTCACCAGCAGCAGTACCGGTCGCGCCAGCGTTGGCGTGATGGCGGAAGGGGAATACACCTTTGGTACGGCGCAGCCGGAAGAGATGACGGTAGTCAGCGGGGCGCTGAATGTCCTGCTGCCGGGTGAGACTGAGTGGAAAGTTTACGCTGCCGGCGAAGTTTTCAATGTGCCAGGCAACAGCGAATTTCATCTGCAGGTGGCTGAGCCAACCTCTTATCTGTGCCGCTATCTGTAAGCCAGCGTGACGCCCGGCGTCTGCCGCCGGGTTGTTTTTTCCTTCCTGCCCGGCAGGAAGGAAAGCGGCGCTTAGCGCTGCGCTTCGCCGCCGAGCCCTTCCACCAGGCTTTGGATCAGGGCAGCCAGCTCGCCGGTCATTAAGATAAAGTCGGCGTCAAAGCGCTGGGCGAAATCTTCCCGATCGATATCTTCGTTTTGGTCGCGCAGTTCATCGCAGAACTTGAGGCGCTTAATTGACGCGTCGTCGCAGATCACAAACTGAATACGCTGCTGCCAGTCCAGCGCCAGCTTGGTGACGACCTTCCCGGCCTCAATGTGTACAGCGATTTCGTCGCTAACCAGATCCTGCTTCTTGGCGCGGATCACGCCGCCATCTTCCAGCATCGCTTTCAGCTCGGCTTCGTCCAGCAGCTGGAAGCCCTGCGCCACGGTGCCGGAGCGGACCCACTCGGTCAGCGTTAGCTCAATCGGATTCTCCAGGGTCAGCGGCACCACCGGCAGCGAGCCGAGGGTTTTACGCAGCAGGGCCAGAGTATCTTCCGCTTTCTTCGCGCTGGCGCAGTCGACCATGATCAGGCCGTTGACGGTGTCGATCCACATCATTGTCTGGCTGAAGCGGCTGAAGGCGCGCGGCAGTAGCGAGTGCAGCACTTCATCTTTCAGGGAATCTTTCTCGGTCTTCTTCAGCTTGCGCCCCTGATCGGCTTCCAGCTTCTGGATCTTTGCCTCCAGCGCCTGCTTAATCACCGGCGACGGCAGGATCTTCTCTTCTTTACGCGCGCAGATAATGATCTGGCCGTTTGCCGTATGCGTTAGCGCGTCGCTGTGCGATCCCATCGGCGACACCCAACCGGTTTTCGCCATATCCTGGCTGCCACAAGGGGTAAATGTCAGCTCGGCCAGCTGTTTTTCCATCTCCTCGGCGCGCAATTCGATATCGCGGCTGAGACGGTAAACCATTAAATTTTTGAACCACAGCATGATAATTTCCACGGCTTTGTCGTTAAATCAGGCGGGCATGATAGCGAATTGTCGCTATGCTTGCATTGTTAATCNNTGAGGAGCTGAGCGTGCGTATTGGTATTGATTTAGGTGGAACAAAAACCGAAGTGATAGCCCTGAGCGACCAGGGAGAGCAGCTGTTTCGCCACCGGTTACCCACGCCGCGGGAGGACTACCGGCAAACCATCGAGACCATCGCCACTCTGGTGGCGATGGCCGAGCAGGCGACCGGACAGCAGGGTACCGTGGGGATGGGCATTCCTGGCTCAATTTCGCCTTATACCGGGGTGGTGAAAAACGCCAACTCGACCTGGCTCAACGGCCAGCCCTTTGATAAGGACCTCAGCCTGCGCCTTGAGCGGGAAGTCCGGCTGGCTAACGATGCCAACTGTCTGGCGGTGTCGGAAGCGGTGGACGGCGCGGCGGCGGGGGCGCAAACGGTATTCGCGGTGATTATCGGCACCGGCTGCGGCGCCGGGGTGGCGCTCAACGGGCGGGCGCATATCGGCGGCAATGGTAACGCTGGCGAATGGGGACATAACCCATTGCCGTGGATGAACGACGATGAGCTGCGCTACCGTGCGGAAGTCCCTTGCTACTGCGGCAAACAGGGGTGTATCGAAACCTTTATCTCCGGCACCGGTTTCGCCACCGACTATCAGCGGCTGAGCGGCAAAGGGTTAACCGGCAGCGAGATTATGCGCCTGGTGGGAGAAGGTGACGAAAAGGCTGAACTGGCGCTGAGCCGCTATGAACAGCGGCTGGCGAAATCGCTGGCCCACGTGGTGAATATCCTCGACCCGGACGTTATCGTGCTGGGCGGCGGGATGAGCAACGTCGAACGGCTGTATCAGACGGTGCCGGACCTGGTGAAGCAGTGGGTCTTCGGCTGCGAGTGTGAAACGCCGATCCGCAAAGCGATGCACGGCGACTCCAGCGGGGTACGCGGCGCGGCCTGGCTGTGGCCGCTCCAGGGGACCTGAACCGCTTCCCCGCCCCCTAACCCTCTCCCTCGGGAGAGGGTTNGGGGGCGGGGACATCGCCATAATTCAGACCTCACTCCACCGCAAACGCTTTGTCCAGCCGGCTATAGCCCAGGCCGTTAATCTTCTTCACTTTGATCTGCACCGGAATGCGGTCTTTCATCGCCTCCACGTGGCTGATCACCCCGATAATCTTACCGCTGGCGTTAAGGGCATCCAGGGCGTCCAGCGCCGTGTCCAGCGTTTCGCTGTCGAGGGTGCCGAAGCCTTCATCAAGAAACAGGGAGTCAATCCGCGTCTTATGGCTCACCAGGTCTGACAGCGCCAGGGCCAGCGCCAGGCTGACGAGGAAACTTTCGCCGCCGGAGAGGGTGCGGGTGTCGCGCACGGCGTCGGCCTGCCAGGTATCGACAACCTCCAGCTCCAGCGCCTCGCTGGCCTTGCGCTGTAGCAGATAGCGGCCATGCAGGCGGTTGAGCTGCTGGTTTGCCAGCCAGACCAGGTTATCCAGCGTCAGCCCCTGGGCGAATTTGCGGAACCGGTCGCCGGTGCTGGAGCCGATCAGCGAATTGAGATAGCCCCAGTCGTCCGCCAGCTGCGCCGCCTCTGCAATCTGCTGCCCCAGCGCCTGCTGCTGTTGACGGCTCTCTGCGTCCTGCCTGAGCTGCTGGCGGATCTCACCCTGGCGGGTAGTGTTATCCCGCAGCCGCTGGGCCAGGGCGTGCAGCTGGGTTTGCAGGGTGGGGACGTCAGCGTCCACCCCTTGCGGACGCAGCGCCAGGTGCGCCTCATGTTGCCGGGTCGCCTGCTCGCAGAGCGCGGCCGCCTGCTGAAGCTGCTGCTCCAGCGTCTGTTTTAACTGCGTCAGCCGCTGGGCGGTCTCGTCATCCAGCAGCGCGGCGAGGAACGCCTCCCGATCGCTAAAGCGGCTGGCGGCCAGGGCGGAGGTGAATTGCGCCTGCGACTGGTCCAGACGCGCCTTTTCCTGGGTTTCCTGCTGCTGCTGGGCGACAAGCTGACTGTGCAGCGACAGGCATTCCTCGTGGATTTCGCGCCAGTTGTCCGGGATGGCCGACTCAGCTTCAACCTCTGTCTCGTCGCTGGTCGGCAGCGTCTCCAGCAGTGGCCGCAGAGCAGCGATTTGCTGCTGAATGGCATCATGTCGGGTCTGTTGCGCCTGCCACTGGGCAAATTCGCTTTCGCGAGCGTGCAGCCAGGCGGCTTCTGTCCCTTCTGCCGGCAGGCTCAGGGCCAGGGCCTGCAGGGCGCTCTCCAGTCCCTGGCGCGTGGCCGCCAGCTGCTGCTCGGCCTGGCGCTCCAGCGCCTGCTGATCGTTAAGCTGACTCTGCAACATCAGGCGCTGGCTGAGCTGATAGAGCTGCTGCTCGTAGCGCTCCTGCTCCTGCATCCAGTCGTTTATCTCTTGCGCAATATCCCGCGCGATGTGCAGAGAGGCGCAGGTCTCCTGCCACGCTTTAGTAAGCGCTTGCTCTTCCTCTGCGAGCCGCCCGGCCGCTTCGGTGTCACGCTGGAGCTGTTGCGTCAGGGCCTTGACCTGCCCGAGGATCAACAGGCCTTCTTCTTTCAGCGCGGCGACCTCCTTTTCCAGCGCATCGCGGCGGCGCTGATTATCCGTGAGCGTCAACGAGGCGTATTGTTCAATCGCCGGGTGTTCACAGGCGCCGCACAGCGGACAGGGCTTACCCGCCTCGAGCCGGTCGCGGTAGCTTTCCAGGTCTTTAATCGTTTCTTCCCGTTGGCAGAGCGCCTTCAGGTCGAGATAGTGCTGGTTTTTGTCTTTATATTGTTCCCGGCGCAGCGTCAGGGTAGCGTTAAGTTTTACCTGCTCCGCCTGCGCCTGCTGGACGCTGTCGGCGTTCTGGCGCAGACGCTTGCGCAGCAGCTGATGCTGCTCATGCAGGGAGATCAGGCGCTGGCGCAGCGGCCGCGATTGGGTTTGCTGTTCTATCGCTGCGGCAACGTCATCCGCGCTCAGGGCGAGAGGGCTGGCTGGCAGCGTGGCCAGCTTCTGGCGTAGCGCGGCCAGGCGGGTGCTCTGAGCCGTTAGCTGTTGTTTATCCCGCGTCAGTTGCGAGAATTGCGCTCGCCAGCCGGCGATCTCCTGACCCCATAAGCGGAAACGCTCATGGGCGGCCAGCCACTGCGCCAGATCGGCCAGTTCAGCCTGACGCTGCTGCTGAGCGCGCAAGGCGCCCTGGCGGATGCGCGCGCGCAGCACCGTGCTGGCAAGTAAGCGAGCATTTACTTCACTGATCCGCTGCCGGGTTTGCGCCAGGCCTGCCGTCTGCTCCTGCTGGCGCTCCCACAGGGGACGAAGTTGGGCGGCGGGCTGGGCCAGCTCAAGCTTCGCCAGCGCCGGGGCGGCGTCCGCCAGCGCCTGGCGGGCCTGCTGCTGCCGGGTGGCGGCCTGCTGCTGTTGCTGCGCCAGCTCGTCGCGGCGGGTCAGCCACTGGAGCTGCTGCTGCTGGCTCTGCTGCTGGGCCAGCAGGGCTTTTTCTTCGTCAGTAAGTACCTGCAAACTTTCCTGCAGCGCCTGCTGCTGGGCCTCCGTCAACAGGACGATGCCCGCCGCCTGGGCTTCGAACTTCTCCAGCGCATGGCGAGCGGCTTTGTGCTGTTCGTAGACCATGGCTGAAATCTGGCCGTAGATTTCCGTGCCGGTCAGCTCCTCCAGCAGCTCCGCGCGATCGCTCGGCTTCGCGTTCAGGAAGGCGGCAAATTGCCCCTGGGAAAGCAGCATCGAGCGGGTGAAGCGGCCATAGTCGAGGCCGGTAAGCGTCGCGGTTTGCTCCAGCTTGTCCGAGACTTTATCGGCGAGGATTTTGCCGTCAGCGCAGCGCGCCAGCTCGACGCGGGGCGCCTGCAGATTGCCATCCGGCTGGTTACGGGCCCGGTTCTGGCTCCAGAAAGCGCGGTAGGCGATGCCTTTTACTTCAAACTCGACTTCCGCCAGACACTCGGCGGTATCGCGGGTCATCAGGTCGTTTTGCGACTGGGAGACTTTATTCAGGCGCGGCGTTTCATGATAGAGCGCCAGGCAAATGGCATCGAGCAGCGTGGTTTTCCCGGCCCCGGTGGCGCCGGTAATGNCGAACAGGCCATTGCTGGCGAACGGCTCGGCGGTAAAGTCTATCTTCCATTCCCCTTTCAGGGAGTTGAGGTTTTTCAGACGCAGACTGAGGATTTTCATGCGTTTTCATCCTCCGCGGTGAGCGTATGCACCGTATGGGCGAACAGCTCATGCAGCCGGGCGCGCTTCATATCGTCAATTTCGGTCAGCGCCAGCCGGCNCTCGAATACCTCCTCCACCTTCAGTTCACTGAGCGTCTCCCGCTGGGCGTTGAGCAGTATTTTCTCGCGCTGCTCGCGGCTGCGGCGCACCAGCAGCACTTCCACCGGCAGATCCTCCGTCAGCGCCTGAATATGCCGCTGAATATCGTGCAGATAGTCCTCGGTGGTGATTTCGATATCCAGCCACACCGGCGGGTCCTGCTCGACGCCGCGCCACTGCTCCAGCTGGGCGGTGATGGTGGCCAGATCGCCTTTGATTACTGCCAGAGGCTGGGTCACGGGCACCTCCAGGGTTTCCACGGCGCTAAGTCGCCCCTCGCTAAAGCTCACCAGATGCACCGATTTCGCTTTGCCGGTTTCATCGAAGCTTAGCGGCAGCGGCGAGCCGCTGTAGCGGATATGCTCGCAGCCGCCGACCATCTGCGCCCGGTGAATATGGCCCAGCGCAATGTAGTCGGCAGGGGGGAAGTGTTGCGCCGGAAAGGCATCCAGTGTGCCGATGTAAATGTCGCGGACGGCATCGCTTTTGCTGGCGCCGACGGTGGTCAGATGGCCGCTGGCAATGATGGGCAGCGGCCGATCGCCGCGCAGCGCGCAGGCCTGCTGATACTGCTCCTGATAATAGTCGCTGATGGCGTGCAGCAGCAGCTGCTGTTTTTCCCGACCGGAGTGACCGGCCTGGCTGGTCACCAGCTCGCGCGGGCGTAAAAACGGCACCGGACAGAAGATGGCGCCCGGCGTGCCGTCGCGCAGCGGCAGCTCAATCGGCGCGTAGCCGGCGTTCGCCACCACGGTGGTGTGTAAAAAGGCGAGGATATCGCGGGATTCATTGAGCATCGCCACCGAGTCGTGGTTGCCCGCCAGCACCACCAGGCGACAGCCGGTCTGCTGCAACTGGACGACGAAACGGTTATACAGTTCGCGGGCGTAGCTCGGCGGCGAGCCGGTATCAAAAATATCGCCAGCCACGATAATGGCGTCGACTTCATGCTCCTGCGCGCGGTCCAGTAGCCAGGTAAGAAAAGCGTCGTGTTCGGCCGCGCGGCTTTTGCTGTAAAAATTCTGGCCCAGGTGCCAGTCGGAGGTGTGAAGGAGGCGCATAAATCTTCCCTAGCGAAAAAAGCATGGGCGACAGTATACCACTTGTTAGTGAGGGGTAAGTCCGCGTCGTGCTTCAAAATACCCGATCATCAGACGGTCATTTTTTTCATAAATCTGTCACAAAAGTGACGCATAATGACGCCGCACTTCTATACTGATGGCTAAAAAACACAGGGTAAATAATGGCGAGAAGAATTCTGGTCGTTGAAGATGAAGCTCCAATCCGCGAAATGGTCTGCTTTGTTCTGGAGCAAAATGGCTTTCAGCCTGTCGAAGCGGAAGATTATGACAGCGCGGTGAATCAACTCAATGAACCCTGGCCTGATTTGATTCTCCTGGACTGGATGCTGCCGGGCGGTTCGGGGCTGCAGTTTATTAAACTGCTCAAGCGCGAGGCGATGACGCGGGATATTCCGGTAGTGATGCTGACCGCGCGTGGAGAAGAAGAGGATCGCGTTCGCGGCCTGGAGACCGGCGCGGATGACTACATCACCAAGCCTTTCTCTCCGAAAGAGCTGGTGGCGCGAATCAAAGCGGTGATGCGCCGTATTTCACCGATGGCGGTGGAAGAGGTGATCGAAATGCAGGGGCTGAGCCTCGACCCTTCATCGCACCGGGTAATGACCGGCGACAGTCCGCTGGATATGGGACCGACGGAATTTAAATTATTGCACTTCTTTATGACCCATCCGGAGCGGGTGTACAGCCGCGAACAGCTGCTGAACCACGTCTGGGGGACCAACGTTTATGTGGAAGACCGCACGGTGGACGTCCATATTCGCCGCCTGCGCAAAGCGCTGGAACACAGTGGCCATGATCGTATGGTGCAAACGGTTCGCGGCACGGGGTATCGTTTCTCCGCCCGTTTCTGAATTTTGACAGGAGTGTGACCCGTGCTGGAACGGCTGTCATGGAAAAGGCTGGCGCTGGAGCTCTTTTTAGCGTGTATTCCGGCCCTGATTCTGGGGGCGTTTGTGGGTCATCTGCCGTGGTTTTTACTGGCGGCAGTGACCGGTTTGCTGATCTGGCATTTCTGGAATTTGATGCGCCTGTCGTGGTGGCTGTGGGTGGACCGGAGCATGACTCCTCCGCCTGGCCGCGGCAGTTGGGAGCCGCTGCTGTATGGTCTGCACCAGATGCAGATGCGTAATAAAAAGCGTCGGCGCGAGCTGGGAAGCCTGATTAAACGCTTTCGCAGCGGGGCGGAATCGCTGCCGGATGCGGTCGTCCTGACCACGGAAGAGGGGGCTATTTTCTGGTGTAATGGCCTGGCGCAGCAGATTCTAAACCTGCGCTGGCCGGACGACAGTGGCCAAAACATTCTTAACCTTCTGCNCTATCCTGAGTTCGCCAACTATCTGAAACAGCGCGATTTTTCAAAGCCGCTCAATCTGGTGCTGAATAACGCCCGTCATCTGGAAATTCGCGTGATGCCCTACAGCGACAAGCAGTGGCTGATGGTGGCGCGCGACGTGACGCAGATGCATCAGCTGGAAGGGGCGCGGCGGAACTTTTTCGCCAACGTCAGCCATGAGTTGCGCACCCCACTGACGGTGCTGCAGGGCTATCTGGAGATGATGCAGGAGCAGGTGCTGGAGGGGGCGACCCGAGAAAAAGCTCTGCACACCATGCGGGAGCAAACTCAGCGTATGGAAGGCCTGGTGAAGCAGCTGCTGACGCTGTCGCGTATTGAAGCCGCGCCGGCGCTGGCGATGAATGATCGCATCGACGTGCCGATGATGCTGCGGGTGGTGGAGCGCGAGGCGCAAACTCTCAGCCAGGAGAAACAGACGCTGATCTTCACCGTCGATGAGCAGCTCAAGGTGCTGGGTAATGAGGAGCAGCTGCGCAGCGCCATCTCCAACCTGGTCTATAACGCGGTGAACCACACCCCGCCGGGGACCGAAATTCGCGTCAGCTGGCAGCGGACCCCGCAGGGAGCGCTGTTCAGCGTCGAGGATAACGGGCCAGGCATTGCGCCGGAGCATATTCCCCGTCTGACCGAGCGTTTTTATCGGGTGGATAAAGCCCGTTCCCGGCAAACGGGGGGCAGTGGCCTGGGACTGGCGATCGTCAAACACGCGGTTAACCATCATGACAGCCGGCTGGAAATCGACAGCACGGTGGGCAAGGGAACCCGCTTTAGCTTCCTGCTCCCGGAACGATTAATTGCCAAAAATGACGCCTGATCGACGCGCTGTCAGTTTATCTTGCCAATGACCAGCTTCAGCTGGTCATTTTCATTGGCAGTCGTTTTTTCTCGCCTATTTAATGAGCGTGCGCTGCTTTTTTGTTCGCATGATAAGCCACGGGTTTTCTATCAATATGGTAAATGATTCTGGTGTGAAAGACATAACCAGCATAATCATCTGCTTTTGCGATCGTGCCTTGCTTTAAAACGTTATAAGCGTTTAAATTGCGCCTG
This sequence comes from Klebsiella sp. EMBS2024, assembly GCF_036233805.1. Taxonomy (NCBI): domain Bacteria; kingdom Pseudomonadati; phylum Pseudomonadota; class Gammaproteobacteria; order Enterobacterales; family Enterobacteriaceae; genus Klebsiella; species Klebsiella sp. EMBS2024. The sequence goes on from NZ_JAZARW010000001.1 coordinate 382,293, forward strand.
CGCAGTCGATGACAGACTGCTTTTGCGTGGTAATACCAAAAACAATTCTTTCCCACGCCGCTTCGGGAGCATATCTCGCTGAGTTTACCGGCAATGGCCGCTGTATCGTCCCTGAGAGGGGAGCGCGGTATTTTTCCA
>NZ_JAZARW010000001.1:382437-404145 GCF_036233805.1 Klebsiella sp. EMBS2024
TACAACACCACATCCACAGGCAGTAATGAATTTATGACCCATCAGTTAAAATCTCGCGACATCATAGCGTTGGGCTTTATGACCTTCGCGTTGTTCGTTGGCGCAGGCAACATTATTTTCCCTCCGATGGTTGGCTTACAGGCGGGCGAGCACGTCTGGACGGCGGCGATCGGCTTCCTGATCACTGCGGTGGGTCTGCCGGTGCTGACGGTGGTGGCGCTGGCGAAAGTCGGCGGCGGCGTTGAAAGCCTGAGCACCCCGATTGGTAAAGTGGCCGGTATCCTGCTGGCGGTGGTGTGCTATCTCGCGGTAGGACCGCTGTTCGCGACGCCGCGTACCGCGACCGTCTCCTTTGAGGTCGGTATTGCGCCGCTGACCGGCGACGGCCCGCTGCCGCTGCTGATCTACAGCGTTATTTACTTCGCGCTGGTGATTCTGGTCTCCCTCTATCCGGGCAAACTGCTGGACACCGTGGGCAATTTCCTTGCGCCGCTGAAAATTATCGCCCTGATTGTGCTGGCGGTCGCCGCCATCATCTGGCCAGCGGGCCCGATCAGCGACGCGCTGGAAGCGTATCGTACGGCGCCATTCTCCAATGGCTTCGTCAACGGCTACCTGACCATGGATACCCTCGGCGCGATGGTATTTGGCATCGTGATTGTTAATGCCGCTCGCTCACGCGGCGTCAGCGAAGCGCGTCTGTTGACCCGTTATACCGTCTGGGCTGGCCTGATGGCGGGCGTCGGCCTGACCCTGCTGTATCTGGCGCTGTTCCGTCTGGGCTCTGACAGCGCTACTCTCGTGGATCAGTCCGCCAACGGCGCGGCGATCCTCCATGCCTACGTGCAGCACACCTTCGGCGGGGCGGGCAGTTTCCTGCTGGCGGCGCTGATCTTCATCGCTTGCCTGGTGACGGCGGTGGGCCTGACCTGCGCCTGCGCTGAGTTCTTTGCCCAGTATCTGCCGTTCTCCTATCGCACGCTGGTCTTTGTTCTCGGCCTGTTCTCCATGGCGGTCTCCAATTTGGGCCTTAGCCATCTGATCCAGGTATCGATTCCGGTGCTGACCGCTATCTATCCGCCGTGTATCGCACTGGTTGTATTAAGCTTTACCCGCAGTTGGTGGCATAATTCGTCCCGCGTTATCGCGCCGGCCATGTTTATCAGCCTGATGTTTGGTATCATTGACGGGATTAAGTCATCGGCATTTGCCGCGATTCTGCCGGACTGGACCGCGCGTCTGCCGCTGGCGGAGCAGGGCCTGGCCTGGCTGATGCCCACCGCCGTGATGACCATTCTCGCGGTGATCTGGGATCGCGCAGCCGGACGTCAGGTGACTTCCAGCGCGCATTAACCGGCGGTGAGGACAAGCGTTTAACCACGGGACTTCGGGTTCCGTGGTTTTTTATTTTTTGTGTTAAACGGCATTGAAAAACCACGATGGAAAGTAGTAACAAGCTTAAGCGCGGGCTAAGCACCCGGCACATTCGCTTTATGGCCCTGGGTTCCGCCATCGGCACCGGGCTTTTTTACGGCTCGGCCGACGCCATTAAAATGGCCGGACCCAGCGTACTGTTGGCCTACATTATCGGCGGCGTCGCGGCATATATCATTATGCGGGCGCTCGGTGAGATGTCGGTGCATAACCCTGCCGCCAGCTCATTCTCCCGCTATGCCCAGGAAAACCTCGGCGGACTGGCGGGCTATATCACCGGCTGGACCTACTGCTTTGAAATCCTGATCGTCGCCATCGCCGACGTTACCGCCTTCGGCATCTACATGGGCGTCTGGTTCCCGACGGTGCCGCACTGGATCTGGGTGCTCAGCGTGGTGCTGATCATCTGCGCCGTCAACCTGATGAGCGTCAAGGTGTTTGGCGAGCTNGAGTTCTGGTTCTCGTTCTTCAAAGTGGCCACCATTATCATCATGATCCTCGCCGGGTTCGGCATCATTATCTGGGGGATCGGCAACGGCGGCCAGCCGACGGGGATTCATAACCTGTGGAGCAACGGCGGCTTCTTCAGCAACGGCTGGCTGGGAATGGTGATGTCGCTGCAGATGGTGATGTTCGCTTACGGCGGCATCGAAATCATCGGCATTACCGCCGGTGAGGCGAAGGACCCGGAGAAATCCATTCCGCGCGCCATCAACTCGGTGCCGATGCGCATTCTGGTGTTCTACGTCGGCACGCTGTTCGTCATTATGTCCATCTACCCGTGGAATCAGGTGGGAACCGACGGCAGCCCCTTCGTCCTGACCTTCCAGCATCTGGGCATTACCTTCGCGGCCAGTATTCTTAACTTCGTGGTCCTGACGGCTTCGCTGTCGGCGATTAACTCCGACGTGTTCGGCGTGGGCCGTATGCTGCACGGCATGGCTGAGCAGGGCAGCGCGCCGAAGGTGTTCGCTAAAACGTCGCGTCGCGGTATTCCGTGGGTGACGGTGATGGTGATGACCATTGCGCTGCTGTTTGCGGTATACCTAAATTACATCATGCCGGAGAACGTTTTCCTGGTGATCGCCTCCCTGGCCACCTTCGCCACGGTGTGGGTGTGGATTATGATCCTGCTGTCACAGATAGCCTTCCGCCGCCGTCTGTCGCCCGAAGAGGTTAAGGCGCTGAAATTCAAAGTCCCTGGCGGGGTGTTGACCACGGTGATCGGCCTGCTGTTCCTGGCCTTTATTATCGCCCTTATCGGCTATCATCCGGACACCCGCATCTCGCTGTACGTCGGTATGGCGTGGATTGCGCTGTTGCTGCTCGGCTGGGTCTTTAAGACCCGCCGTGAGCGCCGCCTGGCGCAGGCTCAGTAATCGACATCGCCCCGGTCAGCATCGCGCGACCGGGGCGGCTTGCGGTCCCGCGTCCTCCCCCGTTATCCTCCCCCAAAAAGTTCTGAGATGATGAGTTCTGCGCCCGGCGGCTATGGCAAGGTGTGCCCATTCTGCACAATGAGGATTCACGATGTTGAAGGCATGGCACCTTCCGGTTGCACCCTTTATCAAGGTGCAACAGGACCGACTGTTTATTACTCTGTGGTTAAGCGGTGAGTCGCTGCCGCAGCGGATCACGCTGCGCGCGGAAGAGGATAACGAAGAGCTGTCGCTGCCGATGCAGCGGCTCCGCCAGGCGCCGCAGCCAGGCGTGGTGGCATGGCGCGGCGAAATCTCTCTCGCCAGCGGCCAGCCGCGCCGCCGCTACAGCTTTAAGCTGCTGTGGGCCGACCATCAGCGCTGGTTTACGCCACAAGGCTTCACCCGATTCCCGCCGGCCCGACTGGAGCAGTTCGCCATTGACCTGCCGGACGCCGGCCCGCAGTGGGTGGCCGATCAGGTGTTCTATCAAATTTTCCCCGATCGCTTTGCCCGCAGCGCCGCGCGTGTCGCCGACCAGGATGCGGTCTATTACCATCACGCGGCGGGACGGGAGATTGTGCGCAAGGCGTGGGACGACCCGCTTACCGGCGAGGCGGGCGGGTCGACGTTCTACGGCGGGGATCTCGACGGCATCAGCGAAAAACTTCCCTACCTGAAGCAGCTCGGCGTAACCGCTCTGTATCTGAACCCGGTTTTCGCCGCCCCCAGCGTGCATAAATACGATACCGAGGATTATCGGCGCGTCGATCCGCAGTTTGGCGGCGACGCGGCGCTGCTCCGGCTGCGCCACAACACCCAGCGGGCGGGAATGCGCATGATCCTCGACGGCGTGTTCAACCATACCGGCGATTCCCATCCCTGGTTCGACCGTCACCAGCAGGGCAGCGGCGGCGCTGGCCACGATCCGGACTCCCCGTGGCGCGACTGGTTTACCTTCTCAGAGGAGGGGCAGGCGCACAACTGGCTGGGCTATGCCAGTCTGCCGAAGCTCGACTATCGGTCGACCAGCCTGGTCAACGAGATCTATGCCGGTGAAGACAGTATCGTACGCCACTGGCTGAAGGCGCCATGGAGCATGGACGGCTGGCGTCTTGACGTGGTGCATATGCTGGGCGAAGGCGGCGGGGCGCGGAATAACCTGCAGCATATCGCCGGCATTACCCAGGCAGCGAAGCAAGCGCAGCCGGAAGCTTTTGTCTTTGGCGAACATTTTGGCGACGCGCGCCAGTGGCTGCAGGCGGATGCCGAAGACGCGGCGATGAACTATCGCGGCTTCACCTTCCCGATCTGGGGATTCCTCGCTAATACCGATATTTCTTACGATCCGCAGAAAATAGACGCCCAGACCTGTATGGCGTGGATGGATAATTATCGCGCCGGGCTGTCGCATCAGCAGCAGCTGCGGATGTTCAACCAGCTCGACAGCCATGATACGGCGCGTTTTAAATCTCTTCTTGGCAAAGACGTAGCGCGCCTGCCGCTGGCGGTGGTGTGGCTGTTCAGCTGGCCGGGGGTACCGTGCATCTACTATGGCGACGAGGTGGGCGTGGATGGCAATAACGATCCGTTCTGCCGCAAACCGTTCCCGTGGGATCCGGCGCTGCAGGATACCCAGCTGCTGGCGTTGTATCAGCGGATGGCGAAACTGCGTAAGGCCCACCAGGCGCTGCGCTACGGCGGCTGTCAGGTGATTTACGCCGAGGATAACGTGGTGGTGTTTGTCCGTGTCTACAAACAGCAGCGGGTGCTGGTGGCGATTAACCGCGGGGAAGCCTGCGAGGTGGTTATTGAAGATTCCCCGCTGCTGAACGTGGCCGGGTGGACGCTGCAGGAGGGCGCCGGCGCCTTCCAGGACGGGGTGCTGACCCTCCCGGCCATCTCCGCCAACGTCTGGTCCGGCCGTTAATGGTAGAGCTGGCTCAGCAGGTCGCCGCGGAGGAGCGCCTCCCGCCACCAGCGCTGAGCCAGCCCATCATTCCCGCTGCGCCAGGCCATATAGGTAATATCCTTTTCCCGCCAGCAGGCGACGCTCTTCTCCACCAGACTGCCTTTTACCAGCCACGGGCGAGCGATATGGCGCGGCAGAAAGCCGCAGCCCAGCCCGGCGCACAATAGTTCGACTTTACTGGCGAAATCATCGACGCCGATTTGCGGCTGCTCGTCGAGGAGATTGCTGTTGAGCGGATGGCAATAGCGGGCGCTGTCGCGGATCACGATGGCCCGATGCTGGCTGAGCTGTTTATTGGCCAGTGGCTCCTTCGCCTGAGCCAGCGGGTGATGGGGGGCGACGACGAAGATGTTATCCAACGCGCCGAGGGTTTGCCATGACCACTCCGCGGAGGTGGGCGGCTCATTGATGGCGCCGAGGATAATATCCGCCCCATGATGGGTCAGCTCTTCCCACGAACCGGCGAGGGTGTGATGGCTGAAGTTCAGTCGCGTCTGTGGGTTTTGCGCGTAAAACTCGGCGATCAGCGGCAGCAGAGCCGAAAAGGGAAATGAGGCGTCAAGGGCGATGGCTAGCTCTCGCTCCCAACCCGCGCTCAGCTGCTGGGCCTGCTTTTCCAGATCTCTGGCGGCACTTAAAAGCTGTCGCCCCTTCTCCAGCATCAGCCGCCCGGTATCGGTAAATTTTGCCCGATGGCCGGAACGATCCAACAGCACGATGTTCAGATCGCTCTCCAGCTTCTGGATCATATAGCTCAGAGCGGCGGGGGTTTTATACAGCGACTCGGCGGCGGTGGCGAAGGATCCGTGGCGGTCAAGGGCATCAAGGATCATCAAAACATCAAAGTTTACGCGCATATGAAGCTATCCATTAATTTGTTTTCTCTGTTGTACCTAAGCGCAATAATCAAAGCCAGTGAATAAATCAGAACAGTTTGGCGTAAAAATTTGATTAAAACAGGCGTGTATAAATCCTGGTCGCGGCAAAAAATATAAACCATAAAAAATCCTTAATAACTTGTTAGAAATAACTGGCTATACTCACCATGCTTTATCAGTCAGGATCCACACGACGCATTAATCATCATGTCATCTTTTTAACTAATTGATTAAGAAGGTATTTAATGTCTATTCGTGAACTGCTCGATCCCACTAATTCCGCGCTTATCTTTATTGACCATCAGCCGCAAATGTCCTTTGGCGTGGCGAATATCGATCGCCAGACCCTGAAAAATAACACCGTGGCGCTGGCGAAAGCGGGCAAAATTTTTAATGTACCGGTGATTTATACCTCCGTAGAGACCAAAAGCTTTAGCGGCTATATCTGGCCGNAATTNTTGGCCGTGCATCCTGACGTCAAGCCGATTGAACGTACCTCCATGAACTCCTGGGAAGACGATGCGTTTGTGGCAGCGGTGAAAGCGACCGGCCGTAAAAAGCTGGTGATCTCCGCTCTGTGGACCGAAGTCTGCCTGACCTTCCCGGCGTTGATGGCGCTGGAGGCGGGCTACGAGGTCTATGTAGTGACGGATACCTCCGGCGGCACCTCTGTCGACGCCCATGAGCGGTCTATTGACCGGATGGTGCAGGCGGGGGCGGTGCCGGTGACCTGGCAGCAGGTGCTGCTGGAGTACCAGCGCGACTGGTCGCGCAAAGCGACCTACGATGCGGTAATGGACCTGGTGCGCGAACACAGCGGCGCCTACGGGATGGGCGTGGATTACGCTTATACCATGGTGCATGGCGCGCCGGAGCGTAAAGCGTAAATCACTCCATCCTTCAGGCTGCTGCGTTGTTGGCTGCGTTTGTCCGTCCCCAGCTACTGAATTTATTCAAGTTCACGGGGACGTGCCCGCCTGCCGCTTCAACGCAGCATGAAGGATGTTGTGTCAGATCATTTATGGAGAGTGGCAGGAGAAAACCGGCCATTTCCCTGAAGCAAGGAACTCGTCATGGCGCAGCAAAAATCGGTGACCCTGGTTATCAGCCATCTGCTCGATCCGCAACACAGCCAGCGCTACGAAGAGTGGCTCGGTAAAATTATGCCCATTGCGGCAGAATTTCCCGGCCATCTTGGGGCGAATGTGATCCGGCCCGCCGCAGGGCAGAATCTGTGGAGCGTCATAATCCGCTTCGATACCCTGGAGCACCTCTACGCCTGGACGCAGTCGGAAACCCGTCGGCAACTGGTGGCTGAGATTGCCCCACTGCTGACGGAAGGCGATCGGACTGAGGTGCGGACTGAACCGGCCTTCTGGTTTACCCCGCCGACGGTGAACGTACGCCAGCCGCGGCGCTGGAAACAGTTTCTGATCACCCTGCTGGTGATTTTCCCCAGCACCAACCTGGTGCCTGCGGTGACCGGCATGCTGCTGCCGTCGCTTAAGGGGAGCCTGCTGCTGCACCTCATCAATGATGCCTGCGTGGTTGCGCTGGTGGTCTGGTTCTGGATGCCCATCGTGACCCGCCTGTTTGCTGGCTGGTTGAAGAAAAACTGAGTCAGCCTCCTCAAGGAGTGCGTTATGTCGCAAACTGCCACACTGATTCTGACCCACGGTCAGATTCATACCCTCGATCGTGCGAATCCCCTGGCGGAAGCCGTGGCCATCGCCGACGGAAAAATTGTTGCCACCGGAAGTCACGATCGGATCATGAGCTTTGCCGCCGAGGGGACGCAAATCGTCGATCTCAAAGGGCATACGGTGATCCCGGGCCTCAACGATTCTCACCTGCACCTGATCCGCGGTGGGTTGAACTACAACCTTGAGCTCCGCTGGGAGGGCGTCCCCTCGCTGGCGGATGCCCTGCGAATGCTGAAGGATCAGGCGGATCGCACGCCGTCCCCGCAGTGGGTGCGGGTGGTCGGCGGCTGGAGCGAATTTCAGTTCGCTGAACGGCGGATGCCGACCCTGGAAGAGCTGAACGAGGCGGCGCCTGATACGCCGGTGTTTGTGCTCCATCTCTACGATCGCGCGCTGTTGAACCGTGCGGCGCTGAAAGCCGTGGGATATACCAAAGAGACGCCGGATCCGGCGGGCGGCGAGATCGTCCGCGATAGCCACGGCAACCCGACCGGGATGCTGATCGCCAAACCGAACGCCATGATCCTTTACGCTACGCTGGCCAAGGGGCCGAAGCTGCCGCTGGATCTGCAGGTGAACTCCACCCGTCAATTTATGCGCGAGCTGAACCGACTGGGGCTGACCAGCGCCATCGACGCCGGAGGCGGCTTCCAGAACTATCCGGAAGATTACGAAATTATCGAACAGCTGCACGCGAAAGATCAGATGACCGTGCGCATCGCCTACAACCTGTTTACTCAGCGGCCGAAGCAGGAGCTGGAGGATTTCGAACGCTGGACCGACATGCTGAAGCCGGGGCAGGGGACTGACTTCTATCGCGCCAACGGCGCCGGCGAGATGCTGGTATTTTCGGCGGCGGATTTTGAAGATTTCCTGCAGCCGCGGCCGGATCTGCCGCAAGGCATGGAGGATGAGCTGGAGCGGGTGGTACGCCATCTGGTGGAGCATCGCTGGCCGTTCCGCCTGCATGCCACCTACGATGAGTCCATCAGCCGGATGCTGGACGTGTTTGAGAAGGTGAACCGCGATATCCCGTTTAATGGCCTGCACTGGTTCTTCGATCATGCCGAGACCATTACCGAGCGTAACATTGAGCGGGTGAAGGCGCTGGGGGGCGGTATTGCGGTGCAGCATCGGATGGCCTTCCAGGGCGAATATTTTGTCGATCGCTACGGCAAAGAGGCGGTGAAACATACCCCGCCGGTAGCAAAGATGCTGGCGCTGGACGTGCCGGTGGGGCTGGGCACCGATGCGACCCGCGTCGCCAGCTATAACCCGTGGACCGCGCTGTACTGGCTGGTCTCCGGGCGCACCGTTGGCGGGATGGCGATGTATGACGACGCCAACCGCCTGCCGCGCGATGTCGCGCTGGAGCTGTGGACGGCGGGCAGTGCCTGGTTCTCCAGCGAGCAGGGCAAGAAAGGCCGTCTGGCCGCCGGTCAGCTTGCCGATCTGGTGGTGCTGTCGAAAGACTACTTCAGCGTCGCGGAAGAGGAGATCAAAGGCATTGAGTCGGTGCTGACGGTGGTTGACGGCAAAGTGGTGTACGCCGCCGGTCACTTCTCGCCGCTGGCGCCGCCGCCGATCCCGGTGCTGCCGGAGTGGTCGCCGGTGGTGAAGGTCCCGGGCCATTACCGTTCCGCTCCGCCGGCGACGGCTAAAATCGGCGCCATGGTGCAGATGCACCAGTGCTGCGGTAGCTGTGGCGTCCACGGCCATCAGCATGATATTGCGCGTAAGTCGTCGATTCCGGTCTCTGACGAGCAGGCCTTCTGGGGCGTGCTGGGCTGTTCCTGCTTTGCTTTTTGATACCTGAAACCACCGCCCCGGCAGCGTCGGGGCGGTGGTTTCAGCCGCAGGCCCGGCGTCAATAGCGCTGCTCTGAGCCAAAGAGCGCCATGCGGCGGGCAATCATCTCGCGTACCGGCTGCAGTCCCTGGGCGATGACTTTCCGCGGATCGTTCACATCGTGCCCGGTGTCGGCGGCGAAAATTGCTTTCACCTGTTGGCACCAGGCGTACATATTTTCGGTATTAACGTTAATCTTGGCGGTGCCGCAGGCAATCGCCCGGCGCATATCCTCATCGGCAATTCCGGTGCCGCCATGCAGCACCAGCGGAACCTTCACCTGCTCGGCAATGGCTTTCATCTCGGTAAATCCCAGCCGGGCTTTACCTTTATACAGACCATGGGTGGAGCCCAGCGCGGCGGCGAGGCAATCCACCTGGGTTTCTGTCACCAGGGTGTAGCACTCCTGCGGATCGGCGTAGATGACTTCGGAATTGACAATGCCGTCTTCACTGCCGGCGATGGTCCCCAGTTCGGCCTCCACAGAGATACCTTTGCTGTGGGCCAGCGTCACCAGGTGGCGAGTAATGGCCAGGTTTTCCCTGAACGGCAGATGCGAGCCATCAAACATAATGGAACTGAAGCCGGCGGCGATCGCCGCTTCGCAGGCCTCCCGGGAGGTGCCATGATCCAGATGCAGCGCCACCGGAACATCAATATGCAAATACTCCATGGCGTTAACCACGATGTCATGAATACATTTTAACCCGAGCATATGCTTAACCGTGCCGCCGGACACCCCCAAAATAACCGGTGAGCGGCACTGCTGGGCGGTGCTTAATACGGCGCCGACCCATTCCAGATTATTAATGTTGAACTGACCGACGGCGTAGCCGTCCCGCAGGGCATGCTGAAGCATGTCCTTCATCGACACTAACATATTCACCTCTTGATATTTATTAAATGCAGTTATTCTTCAAAATATTGCGTTAAGTTTCTCTCGTAGCTATTTAACGAGTGGTGGACGACCGCCAGGTCCGGCATCGATTCCCGAACCCCTTTTTTCTCAATAGAAATGGCGGCGGTCAGGCTGGCAAATAAAATAATGTTATCGATATGCCATGAGTAATGGACGCCATAGGTGAAGGCGCCGTGAAATACATCCCCGGCGCCGGTGGTATCAACGGCATTGCACAGCCAGGACGGGACGATCTGCAGCATACCGCTTTTTAAAAAAGCGCAGCCTTTTTCGCCAAGGGTAATAAATGCTTCACCGCGGCAAATTTTATTCAACTCAATCAGGGCCGCTTTAATTTCTGCTTCGGTGCTCAGCGAGCGATAGCTCATATAATCGCGGGCGAAATGTTCGCTCACTACAAAATAGTCAGTCCAGGCCGCCAGTTTAATATTGCTGGCGCGCAGTGACCCGCCGTCCATCACGACCCTGGCGTTGGGCAGTTTCTTAATTAAATATTCACTGATTTCCGCCTCATGNCCGTCAATTAAAATGGTGACCGGCTCCTCGCTGGCAATCAGTCGCTCGGCGAGGTCGTCCAGTTTGAGCTTTTGCTCGTAGGTCAGGGAAGGCGGCGTTTGCATCTTGCGGGTAATAATCGTCCGCGAACCCGTTAAGCGATTGACCAGCACCGAGGCCAGCGGGGTGATCATGTCATCGGAGAAAACCACCTGGCTGGTATCCACCCCCGCCTCGGCAAACTCATCGATAATGCGCTGACCGTAAAGGTCCTGCTGCAGATGACCAATGTAATAAACCTCCTCGCCCCATAATCCCAGCAGCCAGGCCGCATTGGCCGCCGGACCGCCGCCGCTTTCAATAAAATCATGACAAAAGTTTTTGGTATTCTCCTGGGGCCATTCATTGAGAAAGAAAAACTGATCGAAACAAGCAAATCCAATGGACAAAATAGCCATAACCACTCCTGATTATTTGTCAGCGGCGGAAAGCGTGGCCCTCCCGCCGGGAAAAATGACCTCGCTTATTCATTTTTCTGCTTCGCCGTCAGCTCCTCATAGCTGAGCGTGTTGCCCACCACCTGGACGTGACGGAAGCAGAAAGGCGCCAGCAGCGCGACGAGCAGCGCCAGACAAATCAGATAGATAGTGATCTGACCAAACTGGGTGAACGCATTCCCGATAATGATGCCCCATACCGCGAAGTCGAAATCGGCGAAGGTGCTGTTTTCAAACCCGAGGTTGCCGAGCGCCNGCAGCAGCATCGCCGGCAGGAAGGCGAGGAAGATCCCGCCGATAAAGGAGGCGATGATACATCCGCGCTTACCGCCCAGTTTGTCGGCGAAGACGCCGGACGTGCCGCCGCAGAAGAAGTGCGGCACCATGCCGGGAATAATCAGCGCCATGCCCAGCCCGCCGAGCAAGAGCATCCCGACCAGCCCGCCCACAAAGGAGCTGATGAATCCCACTACCACCGCGGTGGGGCTAAAGGTGAAGAACACCGCGCAGTCAACGGCCGGGATGGAGTCCGGGATCAGCTTCTGGCTGATGCCCTGGAACGCCGGCACCAGATCGCCGAGGATCAGCCGCACGCCGTTATAGACAATGGCTACGCCAACGGCGAACTGCAGACCGGTCAGCACCGAGAAGATCAGCATGTTTTGGTCGGTGATGGTGCTCAGGTACGCCGACCCGGCGACAGCGCTGCAGACAAAGTAGATAACAAACATCACGATACCGGTGGTGACCGTGGTATCGCGCAGAAAGCCCCACTTTTCTGAAATTTCGGTATCGGCGAAGGAATTTGCCGGATTGCCGGTCCGGCTGGCGATCCATGCCGAGAGGTAGTAGCCGAGAGAGCCGAAATGGCCCATGGCGATCCCGCCGTCTTCGGTTACCTGCCTGGTGTAACGCTGACCGATGGCCGGGGAGATGGCCGACCATGAGCCCAACAGGAATCCACCGATCAGGATCAACATCCAGCCCTGGAACTCCGCCGCCTGCAGAACGGCGGAGAACAGGCAGGCGAGAAAGAACGAATGATGGCCGGTCAGAAAGATATATTTATACTTGGTACAGCGGGCGATAATCAGGTTGAAAATAAAGCCTAACAGTAAAATACTCATGGTTTCCACGCCCAGCATCTTCTGGGCGACGGAGACAATGGCTTCATTGTTCGGAATAACGCCGCGGATATTAAATCCGGCCTCGATAATACCGCCCAGCGGATTGAGATTGGCAACGATAACGCCTGCCCCAGCGCTCAACATCAAATAGCCTAAAATCGGCTTCAATGTGCCGGTAAGCAGTTTATTGCCAGGGGAGCGCAGTGCCACTAAACCAACAAAGGCGATAAGCCCCATTAAAAAGGCGGGTTGACTGAATATTTCCGTTAAGAAACTAAGAATAGCCTGCATGGTCGTTCCCTCTATGCTGATTAAGAGTGAGTCGCAGCAATTTTCATCAGCGCATCGGTAATATCCTCGGCGATCTTCGCTTTATGGACGTAGCTGCGAATGATGGCGACATGACAGTGGGCCGGAAATTGATTTGCCAGTTCTTTTATCGTGACGTAAAGGTCGGCTTTTTCCCCGACGGCGTTAGCAAAATCGACCGAGGCGACGTCCGCTTTGATGCCTAATTCGTCACAGATCTTTTTCACATTATTCGCAGCCATCAATGAGCTGCCAATACCGTTACCACAAACCGTTCTGATAACTAACATAATGACTACTCCATTTGTTTTTGAATGAAATGTAAGACTGAATTAACGTCATTTTCCTGCTGAAGAAAGGTCACAATATCTGACTCGATCAGCGAGGCTATCAGTTGGATCATTTTGATATGACTGTCAGCATCGGCGCCGGCGATCGCGATGACCACGGAAACCGGATCGAACTCATCGTGGCCGAAGGAGATTGGCGTGGCGGTGGTGACAAGTGAGAACCCGGTCTGTAATGCCCCTTTTTCCGGGCGGGCATGCGGCATGGCAATCCCGTCATCTATCACGATGGCGGCGCCAAAATCTTCATATACCGTCAGCATCTCGTTGACATATTCGGCGCTGCAAATCTGGCGCCTGGCAAGTAATGAACCCGCCAGTTCGATGGCCTCTTCCGCACGGGAAATATTCTGCTTAAGGGCGATTAACGACGGGTCAAAAATAATTTCCATCCTCAGCTCCTGAACGTATTCCTGTTCCTGAGTTAAATCATGACCAAATACATTGATGAAAATGATGGATGAGATCACATCCGCGGTTTTAAATATTGATGGGGATCACATCGACGGCAAAGTACCGGCAGAAAACGATATAAATAATTTATATATTTTTCAGTCTGTTATGAAGACTTTGTATTTTGACGCTGAAATTTGGCAGAGAAAAAGTGAGAGGTAGAGCGAATTTTTTCGCCAGAAGTGTATCGCTGGTCACAAATATCGGCGGGTCATTTTCTTAAATTTTGACGCCGCTAACAAAAAAGGCCCGCCTGAGCGAGCCTTTTATTAAAACGCGTGCCGATTACAGGCTGGAAACGTTTTCGGTCAGNTATTTTGCAACGCCTTCCGGAGAGGCGGCCATACCTTCTTTTCCTTTTTCCCACTGCGCCGGGCAGACTTCGCCGTGCTCTTCGTGGAACTGCAGGGCGTCAACCATACGCAGCATTTCGTCGATGTTACGGCCCAGCGGCAGGTCGTTAACCACCTGATGACGAACGATGCCGTTGGCGTCGATCAGGAAGGAGCCGCGCAGCGCTACGCCTTCGTCCGGATGCTCAATACCGTAAGCTTTCTGGATTTCACGTTTGATGTCAGCAACCATCGCGTATTTAACCGGGCCGATACCGCCCTGGTCTACCGGGGTGTTACGCCATGCGTTGTGCACGAACTCGGAGTCGAAGGAAACGCCAACCACTTCCACGCCGCGTTTCTGGAATTCTTCGTAACGTTTGTCGAACGCGATCAGCTCAGACGGGCACACGAAGGTGAAGTCCATCGGCCAGAAGAACAGAACGGTAGGTTTACCGTTGGTGTGCTGTTTGAAATTGAATTTCTCAACGATCTCACCATTACCCAGCACAGCGGCTGCAGTAAAATCCGGCGCTTGACGAGTGACCAGAACCATTTGATTCTCCTGTAATTACTAAGGTTATTTGGAACGCAACGCGGGCAAGTATAGAGCCTGCCCGGCAATAACACAAAGAGGCGCTAACAATCGTTCAGCCAGCTTTTACCTATCAATGACGTGGCTATTACAGCTGTTTGTTTTCTGCCAGGCGCATCATCTGCGGATAAAAGCGCCAGAACTGCGTCTCCAGACGGTCGTAATGGGTATCCAGATCCTGCCAGGAGTCGCGTAGCGCCTCGAGACGTGGACGGCGGCTGGCCATGCCGTTCAGCACGCGCTGAATAAAATCCATTTCCCGATAGCGCTCCAGCCAGCGCTCCGACCACAGATATTGATTGAGATTGACGAAGCGGGGCGGCGAGTCGGGCAGGATGGGGACGATCTGCCGCTCGGCGTAGCGTACGAACTCGTCCAGCGGCAGGTCAGGGGAGAGCTGCGCCCAGTGCTGGGACAGGAAATGATCCCACATGACGTCGAGGGTGATGGGGGCGACGCGGCGGGTCTGCGGGCGAAACCACTCCCGCGCCTCTTTGACTTCCGCCAGGTTGTCAGTCATCACGTCAATCCGCCGATGCATAAAGATGCCGTCGATGATCTCCGCCGGATAGTCGCCCTGCGGGTTGCCGCGCACGAAGTCGGCCATCAGGTTGCCGGGCAACGAACTGTCGGCGAGATGGGCCAGGTGCAGGTGGGCGAGAAAATTCATAAAACGACATCCTTTAAATACGAGCGGGCAGGTGGAAACACCGATGTTGCGCTGAACGGCGCCTCGGTGGCCGAATGGCATGCTGTCTGGCCGCGCGCGGCACCTTTGCCACCGGTAAGGCATTCGGTTGCCGCATGGCGGCATTCGGAATGATTTGGAATATAGATTATGTCATTCATCCGGAGGGGTAAAGGTTGCAGCCAGACCGCCCCGGCACTAGACTACCCGCCTCTTTATTCAGTCTGAGTTACCGTCATGCGCGTTACCGATTTTGCTTTTGAACTACCCGAATCTCTGATCGCCCACTATCCGATGCCTGAGCGCAGTAGCTGTCGCTTGCTCTCCCTGGACGGGCCGACGGGCGCGCTGACGCATGGCACCTTCACCGACATCCTCGATAAGCTCAATCCCGGCGATCTGCTGGTGTTTAACAACACCCGGGTGATCCCGGCGCGTCTGTT
The DNA here is from genome assembly GCF_036233805.1 of Klebsiella sp. EMBS2024. Classification (NCBI taxonomy): domain Bacteria; kingdom Pseudomonadati; phylum Pseudomonadota; class Gammaproteobacteria; order Enterobacterales; family Enterobacteriaceae; genus Klebsiella; species Klebsiella sp. EMBS2024. The sequence continues at coordinate 397,896 of NZ_JAZARW010000001.1, forward strand.
CGGCCGCAAGGCCAGCGGCGGCAAGATTGAAGTGCTGGTGGAGCGGATGCTGGATGATAAGCGCATCCTGGCCCATATTCGCGCCTCAAAAGCGCCGAAGCCGGGCGCCGAGCTGCTGCTGGGCGATGACGAGAGCATTAAGGCCACGATGCTGGCGCGTCATGGCGCGCTGTTTGAAGTGGAGTTTAACGACGAGCGCCCGGTGCTGGAGATCCTTAACGGGATCGGCCATATGCCGCTGCCGCCCTATATTGACCGCCCGGACGAAGACGCCGACCGCGAGCTCTATCAAACCGTCTATGGCACCAGGCCGGGCGCGGTAGCCGCCCCGACCGCCGGTTTGCATTTCGACGAACCGCTGCTGGACAAACTGCGCGCCAAAGGCGTTGAGATGGCGTTTGTCACCCTGCATGTGGGCGCGGGCACCTTCCAGCCGGTGCGCGTCGACAGCATTGAAGAGCACACCATGCACTCCGAATATGCCGAAGTGCCGCAGGAGGTGGTCGATGCGGTGCTGGCGGCGAAAGCGCGCGGCAACCGCGTGATCGCGGTGGGCACCACCTCGGTACGTTCGCTGGAGAGCGCGGCGCAGGCGGCGAAAGACGCGCTGATCGCGCCGTTCTTCGACGATACGCAGATTTTCATCTACCCGGGTTATCAGTACCAGGTGATCGATGCGCTGGTGACTAACTTCCATCTCCCTGAATCCACACTGATTATGCTGGTGTCGGCGTTTGCGGGTTATCAGCACACCATGAACGCCTATAAGGTGGCGGTTGAGCAGAAATATCGCTTTTTTAGCTACGGGGATGCGATGTTTATCACGTACAATCCGCAGGCTATTTCTGAGCGTCCCTGAAAAGGCCGGTACGCCGGCTTGTAGACGCCATAACGCATTTTTTAGCTACGGAATCATTCCGTGGCGAGTATGAAAACGTCGGACTGTTTTTCTGACGCAGGAGCAAGCATGAAATTTGAACTGGATACCACCGACGGTCGCGCCCGCCGCGGTCGCCTGGTGTTTGAGCGCGGCGTGGTGGAAACACCGGCCTTTATGCCCGTTGGCACCTACGGCACCGTCAAAGGGATGACGCCGGAAGAGGTGGAAGCCACCGGCGCGCAGATTATTCTCGGCAACACCTTTCACCTGTGGCTGCGCCCGGGTCAGGAGATCATGAAGCTGCACGGCGATCTGCACGATTTTATGCAGTGGAAAGGACCGATCCTGACCGACTCCGGCGGTTTCCAGGTGTTCAGCCTTGGCGATATCCGTAAGATCACCGAGCAGGGCGTCCACTTCCGCAATCCGATCAACGGCGATCCGATTTTCCTCGATCCGGAAAAATCGATGGAGATTCAGTACGATCTCGGCTCTGACATCGTGATGATCTTCGACGAATGTACGCCGTACCCGGCGGACTGGGATTACGCCAAGCGCTCAATGGAGATGTCTCTGCGCTGGGCGAAGCGCAGCCGCGACCGTTTCGATAGCCTTGGCAATAAAAATGCGCTGTTCGGCATTATTCAGGGTAGCGTTTACGAAGATTTACGCGATATCTCGGTGAAAGGTCTGGTAGAGATTGGCTTTGATGGCTACGCTGTCGGCGGTTTGGCGGTTGGTGAGCCGAAGGAAGACATGCACCGTATTCTGGAGCACGTCTGCCCGCAGATCCCGGCCGATAAACCACGATACCTGATGGGCGTCGGGAAGCCGGAAGATCTGGTGGAAGGGGTACGTCGCGGTATCGATATGTTCGACTGCGTCATGCCGACGCGCAACGCGCGTAACGGCCACCTGTTCGTCACCGACGGCGTGGTGAAAATCCGCAACGCGAAGCACAAAAGCGATACCGCGCCGCTGGACGCCGAGTGTGATTGCTATACATGTCGCAATTATTCACGCGCTTACTTGCATCACCTCGACCGTTGCAACGAAATATTGGGCGCGCGTCTCAATACCATTCATAACCTGCGCTACTATCAGCGTTTAATGGCTGGTTTACGCAAGGCTATCGAAGAGGGTAAATTAGAGAGCTTCGTGACCGATTTTTACCAACGTCAGGGGCGCACCGTGCCTCCTTTGAACGTTGATTAATTTTAATAATGAGGGAATTTCAATGAGCTTTTTTATTTCTGATGCGGTAGCGGCAACGGGTGCACCGGCGCAGGGCAGCCCGATGTCTCTGATTCTGATGCTGGTGGTGTTCGGTCTGATTTTTTACTTCATGATCCTGCGTCCACAGCAGAAGCGCACCAAGGAACATAAGAACCTGATGAACTCCATCGCCAAAGGTGATGAAGTGCTGACCAACGGCGGTCTGGTCGGTCGCGTGACCAAAGTAGCGGAAACTGGCTACATTGCTATCGCGCTGAACGATACCACTGAAGTGGTTATCAAACGTGACTTCGTTGCTGCCGTTCTGCCGAAAGGCACCATGAAGGCGCTGTAATCTAACTTTTCCCAAAGGGAACTGCCGTGTTAAACCGTTATCCTTTGTGGAAGTACGTCATGCTGGTCGTCGTCATTGTCGTCGGCCTGATCTATGCGCTTCCCAACCTGTATGGTGAGGATCCGGCTGTTCAAATCACTGGCGCGCGCGGCGTCGCCGCCAGTGAGCAAACGCTGATCCAGGTCCAGAAAACTTTACAAGAAGAAAAAATAACCGCGAAGTCTGTGGCACTGGAAGAGGGCGCTATTCTTGCGCGCTTCGACACCACTGATACCCAGCTGCGCGCGCGCGAAGCGCTGCTTAACGTGCTGGGTGACAAATACGTCGTGGCGCTGAACCTTGCTCCGGCAACCCCACGCTGGCTGGCGGCGCTCTATGCCGAGCCGATGAAGCTGGGTCTTGATCTGCGCGGCGGCGTGCACTTCCTGATGGAAGTCGACATGGACACCGCGTTAGGCAAACTGCAGGAACAGAACATCGATAGCCTGCGCAGCGAGCTGCGCGACAAAGGCATTCCTTACGCGACCGTGCGTAAAGAAGACAACTACGGTCTGAGCATCGTCTTCCGCGACAGCGCGGCGCGCGACCAGGCTATCTCTTATCTCAGCCCTCGCCATCGCGATCTGGTTATTTCCTCTCAGGGTGACAACAGCCTGAAAGCGGTGATGACCGATGAGCGCCTGAAAGAAGCCCGTGAGTACGCGGTTCAGCAGAACATTAATATCCTGCGTAACCGTGTGAACCAGCTGGGCGTCGCCGAGCCGCTGGTTCAGCGTCAGGGCGCTGACCGCATCGTGGTTGAGCTGCCGGGTATCCAGGATACCGCGCGTGCGAAGGAAATCCTTGGCGCGACCGCGACCCTCGAGTTCCGTCTGGTCAATACTAACGTGGACCAGTCCGCCGCCGCCTCTGGCCGCGTGCCGGGCGACTCGGAAGTGAAGCAGACGCGTGAAGGGCAGCCGGTAGTGCTGTACAAGCGGGTGATCCTGACCGGGGACCATATCACCGACTCGACCTCCAGCATGGATGAGTACAACCAGCCGCAGGTTAACATCTCGCTGGACAGCGCGGGCGGGAACATCATGTCTAACTTCACTAAGGACAACATCGGCAAGCCGATGGCGACCCTGTTCGTGGAGTATAAAGACAGCGGTAAGAAAGACGCTAACGGTCGCGCTATCCTGGCGAAAGAGGAAGAGGTGATTAACATCGCCAACATCCAGTCGCGTCTGGGTAACAGCTTCCGTATCACCGGTATCAGCAATCCGAACGAAGCGCGTCAGCTGTCGCTGCTGCTGCGTGCCGGCGCGCTGATTGCGCCGATTCAGATCGTCGAAGAGCGGACTATCGGCCCAACCCTGGGAATGCAGAACATCAAGCAGGGTCTGGAAGCCTGTCTGGCCGGTCTGGTGGTCTCTATCCTGTTCATGATCCTCTTCTATAAGAAGTTCGGCCTGATTGCGACCTCGGCGCTGATTGCCAACCTGATACTGATTGTCGGCATTATGTCCCTGATCCCGGGGGCGACGCTGACCATGCCGGGCATCGCGGGTATCGTGTTAACCCTGGCGGTGGCGGTCGATGCTAACGTTCTGATCAACGAGCGTATCAAAGAAGAGCTGAGCAACGGGCGTACCGTTCAGCAGGCGATTGACGAAGGTTATCGCGGCGCGTTCAGCTCGATCTTCGACGCCAACGTGACGACGCTTATCAAAGTGATCATCCTGTACGCGGTCGGTACCGGTGCCATTAAAGGGTTTGCGATTACCACCGGTATCGGTATCGCGACCTCAATGTTTACCGCTATCGTCGGCACCCGTGCCATCGTGAACCTGCTGTACGGCGGCAAGCGCGTTAAAAAGCTGTCTATCTGAGGAGTGCGTTGTGGCACAGGAATATACTGTTGAACAATTGAACCACGGCCGTAAAGTCTGGGACTTTATGCGCTGGGACTACTGGGCCTTCGGCATTTCAGGTTTTCTGCTGATTGTGTCGATCGCCATCATCGGCGTTCGCGGGTTTAACTGGGGGCTCGATTTCACCGGCGGTACGGTGATTGAAATTACCCTTGAGAAACCGGTCGATCTGGATCAGATGCGCGATTCTCTGCAGAAAGCGGGCTTTGAAGAGCCGCAGGTGCAGAACTTTGGCAGCAGCCGCGACATCATGGTACGTATGCCGCCGGTGCATGACGCCAACGGCAGCCAGGAGCTGGGCAGCAAGGTCGTGACGGTGATTAACGAATCGACCAGCCAGAATGCGGCAGTGAAGCGTATTGAGTTTGTCGGCCCGAGCGTCGGCGCGGACCTCGCGCAAACCGGCGCCCTGGCGCTGATTGCGGCGCTGGTCTGTATCCTGATCTACGTCGGCTTCCGCTTCGAATGGCGTCTGGCCGCCGGGGTGGTTATCGCCCTGGCGCACGACGTGGTGATCACCATGGGCGTGCTGTCGCTGTTCCATATCGAGATCGACCTGACCATCGTGGCCTCGTTGATGTCGGTTATCGGCTACTCGCTGAACGACAGTATCGTGGTATCGGACCGTATCCGTGAAAACTTCCGTAAGATCCGCCGCGGTACGCCGTACGAGATCTTTAACGTGTCGTTGACCCAGACGCTGCACCGTACCTTGATCACCTCTGGTACCACTTTGATGGTGATCCTGATGCTGTTCCTGTTCGGCGGCCCGATTCTGGAAGGCTTCTCGCTGACCATGCTGATCGGTGTTTCCATCGGTACGGCTTCCTCTATCTACGTCGCCTCCGCGCTGGCGTTGAAGCTGGGCATGAAGCGCGAGCATCTGATCCAGCAGAAGGTTGAGAAAGAAGGGGCGGATCAGCCGTCTATTCTGCCGTAATCCGGTTCAGTTGAGATAAAGCTATCCCGGCCCTTGCGGCCGGGATTTTTTTGCCCGCGACAAAACCTGCTGACAGTATGCTGTCAGGAGCCCTCCCATACACTGCCTCTGAACTCACTAACGAGCAGGAGGAAGTATGAACAACGTGATTAACTGGTTTGAAATTCCGGTCGCCGATATGGATCGCGCCGTCGCGTTTTATGAGCCGGTGATGCAAGTGTCGCTGCGTCGCGAAACCATGGACTGCGCCGAGCTGGCGGTGTTCCCGCATCAGGATCCGGCCCCCGGCGGCGCGCTGGCCAAATTTGAAGGTATCGCGCCCTCGGCGCAGGGCGCTATTATTTATCTGCATACTGATCATCTTGCCGCCACGCTGGAGCGCGTTGCCTCGGCGGGTGGGGCCTGTGTCTTCGGCCCGCTGACGCTGCCGAATGATATTGGCACCATCGCCCTGTTTACCGACAGCGAGGGCAACCGCGTCGGCCTGCACCAGCCGGCTTAACCTTAACTTTTGTGAAGTGAGACATGACCCGACGCGCCGACCGTTTATTTCAGATTGTGCAGATCCTGCGCGGCAGGCGGCTCACTACCGCCGCGCTGCTGGCGGAGCGGTTGGGCGTGTCGGAGCGTACTGTCTATCGCGATATTCGCGATCTCTCCCTCTCCGGCGTACCGGTGGAGGGCGAAGCGGGCAGCGGCTACCGGCTGCTGGCGGGCTACGATCTGCCGCCGCTGATGCTGACCACCAAAGAATCCGAGGCGCTGATCGCTGCGATTCGGCTGCTAAAAACCTGGGGCGGTGAGGCGCTGTCGCAGTCGCTGGAGTCCGCCCAGGAAAAAATGCTGGCGATCCTGCCGGAGGCGCGTCGGCGCCAGGCGGAGCAGACTCGCCTGTTTGCCCCTGACCTTGGCGCGCATCGCTATGCTAAAACCCATTTTGACGT
>NZ_JAZARW010000001.1:404224-418955 GCF_036233805.1 Klebsiella sp. EMBS2024
GTGCTGCCCCTGGGGCTGTTTTTCTGGGGCGAACGCTGGCTGTTGGTGGCCTGGTGCGAACTGCGCAATGATTACCGCAATTTTCGCCTCGACCGTTGTCTGGAGGTCAGAAGGACCGAACGTCGATTCAGCGAGTGCGCCGACCGCTCGTTAAGCGATTTTCTGCGCAAGGTCCGGTGCGAGGTGCGGGAGAAATAAAAAAGCCCGGGCAGCAGGAGCTGCGGCCCGGGCGCTGTCTTGCTGTATCAGCAATCAGAAGTTGTAGCCGACCACGAAGTAACCACCCCAGCCGGTCGAGCGAACGCTGAACGGACCATCGCCGAAGTTCAGCTTCGCATCATCAGCCCACTGGCCGCCGTTATGGAAGTAACGGGCGACGATAGAGTAGTGCCAGTGCGCGTAGTTCAGCGCCAGGATGTGGCTGGAGGCGATAGAGTTGCTGGTGCGCGCGTGCTTCCCGTTCAGATCGTAGAAGTTGTCATCGCCGAGGTCAGAACCCCAGTCGAAGTTGGTGAAGCCGATGTAGCTCAGCGAACCGCCCCACAGGTCGGTCAGCGGCACAAAGTATTTCACTTTGAAGCGATAGCCGTCCCATTCGTTTTCGTTGGACGCGCCGTAGTTCTGCCACTGGTACTTGGCGTAGACGTTCAGCGACAGGCTCATTGGCAGGCCGGTATCGATATCGGTACCCAGACCCATATACCAGGTGCTCTGCTCCTGGGAGTCGTTGCGGCCCATATCGTAGATATAGTTGTTGGCGAAATACCATTCTTTGAACGGCCCGAAGCTCAGGTCGGTATTGGTCAGCTTATCGATAGAGAAACGCGGTTCGATCTCCATAAACAGCGGGGAACCTTTGTTCCAGATACCTTTTGCCGTGCTGTTGCCGCCGAAGAATACCGGGGCATCGATATAGCCGTAGAAATCAAACCAGTCTTTTTTGGCGAACGCTTCGTATTCCAGGTAGGTATCGTTACGGATCTGCGGTCCAAAACGGGTGTGGTAGCTGCCCACCACGTTAACACTCTGGTGCCACCAGTCAGACAGATACTGCGGTTTGTCGTTTTCTGCCGCGCCGGCGGCAAAAGTAGTGGAGAGCGCCACAACCGCACCCGCTGCCAGTAATGTTTTTTTCATAGTAATGCCACTGTTTAAATTGAGCCTGAAGGCGTTAAAAGAAGTGCCGAAGCGTTTCTAAATATTTCGTCTTTCTGTGGGGGTCTATTATAGGAATCATTGCTCACAAAAATACGTGTTGTTTCACATAACCAGAACATGCGTAATCGATTGCGTTCACGATTCTATGCATTTCTTGACAAAATGCTACTGAAAATCGCGCTGCAGAACGATTTCTAATGAACTCTTGCGAAAAGTTGTAAGTGGATAAGAAAGACGGGGCAGGACGTAGCCGGGCGGGGCAGGCCCGGCTGAAGGCTTACTGGGCGGCGGCGGGCTGGATATCATGTACGCGAATAAAACCGACTTTATCTGGCGTTACATTGAGGCGCAACGGGATATCGACATCGCTGGGGGCGAGGGTGCTGGCCGGCGCGCTAATCAGCTGATCCTGAACATTGACTTCCTGATAGCTGTGGGTGGTGCCGGTGATCTGTCCGGAAGCGACGGTGGCGGTAAAGGCCGGCAGCGGATCGTTGGATTCGCCCTGAATGCGTAAGGTCAGGCGTGACCCATCGCCATCCGGGGTAATACTGCCCACCGACATGCGCAGGGTGCCGATCTGGCTCTCCAGCCGCGCCGGGGTCTTGGCCTCCGGCAGCAGATAGACGCCGCGGGTGGATTTGGCGTTCAGTGCGTTTTGCTGGGTGATTTTGATCGTTTGCTGGTTGAGCTGGGTCATCTCCTGGCTCAGCGTACTCACGCTCTGGTGCATCTGGCGGATTTCGCTTTGCTGGGCGCAGGCGGTCAGGGTGAACAGGCAGCCCGCGATGGCGAGCTTCAGGTAACGTCTTGTCATGGTCAGGATTCCGTTTACAGAGGATGCTTAATGGTAGCCAAACCGGCCTCATCTCCCATAGATCCTTTGTCTCAAAAGCTCTTTCTTTGTAGTCCGGTCACTTCGCGGTAAACTACTCTTCAGTTTAACTACCTGTCAGGACGCGCTATGCATTGCCCTTTCTGTTTCGCCGTGGATACCAAAGTGATCGACTCTCGTCTGGTGGGGGAAGGCTCTTCCGTGCGTCGCCGTCGGCAGTGCCTGGTCTGTAACGAACGCTTTACCACCTTCGAAGTGGCGGAGCTGGTGATGCCGCGGGTGGTGAAGAGTAACGATGTGCGCGAACCCTTCAACGAAGACAAGCTGCGCAGCGGGATGCTGAAAGCGCTGGAGAAACGTCCGGTTAGCGCCGACGACGTGGAAATGGCGGTCAACCATATCAAGACTCATCTGCGCGGCACCGGCGAGCGCGAAGTGGCCAGCAAAATGATCGGCAACCTGGTGATGGAGCAGCTGAAAAAGCTGGATAAAGTCGCCTATATTCGCTTCGCGTCGGTCTATCGCAGCTTCGAAGATATTAAAGAATTCGGCGAAGAGATCGCCCGCTTACAGGACTAAGCCATGCAGGACGAAATGTACATGGCGCGTGCGCTGAAGCTTGCCGCGCGCGGTCGCTTTACTACCCATCCTAACCCTAACGTCGGCTGCGTCATTGTGAAAGACGGCGAGATCGTCGGCGAGGGGTTTCACTATCGCGCCGGCGAGCCGCATGCTGAAGTGCACGCCCTGCGCATGGCTGGCGAAAAGGCGCGCGGCGCCACCGCCTACGTCACTCTTGAGCCCTGCAGCCACCATGGCCGTACGCCGCCATGCTGCGATGCGCTGATTGCCGCCGGCGTCAGCCGCGTGGTCGCCGCGATGCAGGATCCGAACCCGCAGGTGGCAGGGCGCGGTTTGTATCGCCTGCAGCAGGCCGGCATTGAGGTCAGCCATGGGCTGATGATGAACGAAGCGGAAGCGCTGAATAAGGGCTTTCTGAAGCGGATGCGCACCGGTTTTCCCTGGGTGCAGCTGAAGCTGGGCGCCTCGCTGGACGGCCGCACGGCGATGGCCAGCGGCGAAAGCCAGTGGATCACCTCCCCGCAGGCGCGACGCGACGTGCAGCGTCTGCGCGCCCAGAGCCATGCCATCCTGACCAGCAGCGCCACCGTGCTGGCGGACGATCCGGCGCTGACCGTGCGCTGGCAGGAGCTGAGCGCCGATACCCAGGCGCTTTATCCCGAAGAGAATTTGCGCCAGCCGCTGCGCGTCGTCATCGACAGCCAGAACCGCGTCACGCCTGAGCATCGTATTGTGCAGCAGGCGGGGGAAACGCTGTTTGCCCGCCTGCGCGCCGATGAACGGCAGTGGCCGGAAAGCGCCCGCACGCTGCTGGTTCCGGAGCATAACGGCCATCTCGATCTGGTGCTGCTGATGATGCTGCTTGGCAAACAGCAGATCAACAGCGTCTGGGTTGAGGCAGGGGCTACGCTTGCCGGGGCGCTGCTGCAGGCGGGTCTGGTCGACGAGCTTATCGTCTATATTGCGCCTAAACTGTTAGGCAATGCGGCGCGTGGATTATGCGCGCTGCCGGGGCTTGAAGAGCTGAGCCAGGCCCCCCATTTTAAATTCAATGAGATACGTCAGGTTGGCCCGGATGTCTGCCTGCATTTAACCACTGCGTGAGGCTTTCCTGATTATTAGGAAGCAGCGCTCAGAATAATATGATAAAATCCGCCCCCCTTGCGGGGCACATGAACCCGAAGGAAGAGTATGAACATTATTGAAGCTAACGTTGCTACCCCGGACGCTCGCGTCGCCATCACCATTGCGCGTTTCAACAACTTTATCAATGACAGCCTGCTGGAAGGCGCGATTGACGCCCTGAAACGCATTGGTCAGGTAAAAGATGAAAACATCACCGTCGTTTGGGTTCCAGGCGCGTATGAGCTGCCGCTGGCGGCTGGCGCACTGGCGAAAACCGGTAAATATGACGCGGTGATCGCGCTGGGGACGGTGATTCGCGGCGGTACCGCCCACTTTGAATATGTGGCAGGCGGTGCCAGCAATGGCCTGGCGCATGTCGCTCAGGACAGCGAAATCCCGGTAGCCTTTGGTGTTCTGACCACTGAAAGTATTGAACAAGCCATTGAGCGCGCTGGCACCAAAGCCGGTAACAAAGGCGCAGAAGCTGCGCTGACCGCGCTGGAAATGATTAACGTATTGAAAGCCATCAAGGCCTGATTTTTGTAAGGGGAATTCCGTGAAACCTGCTGCTCGTCGCCGCGCCCGTGAGTGTGCCGTTCAGGCGCTCTACTCCTGGCAGTTGTCCCACAACGACATCGCTGATGTCGAATACCAGTTCCTGGCGGAACAGGACGTAAAAGATGTTGATGTTCTGTATTTCCGCGAACTGCTGTCCGGAGTGGCGACTAACAGCGCGTACCTCGACGGCCTGATGAAGCCCTACCTGTCCCGCCAGCTGGAAGAGCTGGGCCAGGTTGAAAAAGCGGTGCTGCGTATCGCGCTGTTTGAGCTGTCCAAACGTGATGACGTACCGTATAAAGTGGCCATCAATGAAGCTATCGAACTGGCGAAAACCTTCGGCGCTGAAGATAGCCACAAGTTCGTTAACGGCGTGCTGGACAAAGCGGCTCCGGTAATTCGTCCCCACAAGAAGTAAACTGCAGGCCGGGTTTTGCGAGGGTCGCCTCGCAGCCCGGCCTTATTTATTATTTTGCTGAGGCATAACGTATGGCATGCGGCGAATTCTCCCTGATTGCCCGTTATTTTGATCGCGTTAAAAGCGCCCGCCTTGATGTTGAAACCGGCATCGGCGATGACTGCGCGCTCCTGCATATTCCCGAGAAAAAAACGCTGGCAATCAGCACCGACACCCTGGTGGCGGGCAATCACTTCTTACCCGATATCGACCCTGCCGACCTCGCTTATAAAGCGCTGGCGGTGAACCTGAGCGACCTCGCGGCGATGGGCGCGGAACCGGCGTGGCTCACGCTGGCGCTGACCTTGCCGGAGGTGGATGAAGTCTGGCTGGAAGCCTTCAGCGACAGCCTGTTTGTCCAGCTGGACTATTACGATATGCAACTGATTGGCGGCGACACTACCCGTGGCCCGCTCTCCATGACGCTGGGTATCCACGGCTTTGTGCCGCCGGGACGCGCCATGAAACGCGCTGGCGCGAAGCCGGGGGACTGGATCTATGTTACCGGCACTCCGGGAGATAGCGCCGCCGGTCTGGCTGTACTGCAGAATCGTCTAACGGTGGATGAACCGTCTGACGCCGACTACCTGCTGGCCCGTCATCTGCGGCCGATGCCGCGCGTGCTGCAGGGCCAGGCGCTGCGTGACCTGGCGACATCGGCTATCGATCTTTCCGACGGACTGATCTCCGATCTGGGCCATATTCTTAAAGCCAGCGGCTGCGGCGCACGTATCGATCTCGATGCCATGCCGTACTCCGATGCGATGCTGCGCCAGGTTGATTCTGAGCAGGCGCTGCGCTGGGCGCTCGCCGGCGGGGAAGATTACGAGCTGTGCTTTACCGTACCGGAGCTGAACCGCGGGGCGCTGGACGTGGCTCTTGGCCATCTTGGCGCGCGTTTTACCTGTATCGGACAGATTGCGCCGGAGAGCGAAGGGCTGCAGTTTATCCGCGACGGTAAGCCGGTCGCGCTTGATTTAAAGGGATACGATCACTTTGCGTAGTCGAGACGAGGCGCTTAGCCGCCTGAGCATGCGTAATCCGTGGCATCTGCTGGCGACCGGTTTTGGCAGCGGCTTAAGCCCGGTGGTGCCGGGGACGATGGGCTCGCTGGCGGCGATCCCGTTCTGGTATCTGATGACCTTTCTCCCCTGGCAGCTTTACTCGCTGGTGGTGATGATGAGCATCTGTATCGGCGTCTATCTGTGCCATCGCACGGCCAAAGATATGGGCACCCATGACCACGGCAGCATCGTCTGGGACGAGTTCGTCGGGATGTGGATCACCCTGATGGCGCTGCCGACCCTGGACTGGCAGTGGGTGGCCGCCGGCTTCGTGATTTTCCGTATCTTCGATATGTGGAAGCCGTGGCCGATTCGCTGGTTTGATCGCAATATCCACGGCGGAATGGGGATTATGGTCGACGACATCGTCGCCGGCGTGATCTCCGCTGGCGTGCTGTACGTCATTGGCCATCACTGGCCCATCGGTCTGCTTTAACCGCCTCTCCCCGGCAACGCTACGCTGCCGGGGAAACCACGCCCTTCACTTAAATCCCACCACCGGATGCGGCTGATACGGCGCCTCCAGCTTGTCGATCTGTTCCGGGGAGAGCGTCAAATCCACCGCCTGCAGCAGATCATCGAGCTGTTCCTGACGCGACGGGCCGATAATCGGCGCGGCGACGCCGGGTTTGCTTAACAGCCAGGCGAGGGCGACCTGGGCGCGGCTGGCGTCGAGTTCTTCCGCCACGTCCGCGAGATTCCCGGCGATCTGCGCATCGTTTTCTTCACTGGCGCTGTACAGCGATTTGCCGAACTCATCTGAGACCAGCCGGGCGGTGGTCTCACCCCAGGGGCGGGTTAGCCTGCCCCGCGCCAGCGGACTCCACGGGATCACCGCTACGCCGTTACGTTGGCACAGGGGCAGCATCTCATTCTCTTCTTCCCGGTAAATCAGGTTGTAGTGATCCTGCATGGTAACGAAGCGCGCCCAGCCGTTCTGCTGCTGGAGCGCCAGCGCCTGGGCAAACTGTCGGGCATGCATGGACGAGGCGCCGATATAGCGCGCTTTGCCGGCTTTCACCACCTCGTCCAGCGCTTCGAGCGTCTCTTCAATCGGGGTGGTATAGTCCCAGCGGTGGATCTGCAGCAGGTCGACATAGTCCATCCCGAGACGGCGCAGGCTGTCGTCGATGGAGCGCAGGATCTGCGCCCGGGAAAGTCCTTCCGCCAGATCGCCGACCTGGTGATACACCTTGGTGGCGACAACCACCTCGTCACGGCGGGCAAAGTCGCGCAGGGCGCGGCCAACGATCTCTTCGCTGCTGCCGTCGGAGTAGCTATTTGCGGTATCGAAGAAGTTGATGCCGCCTTCAATGGCGTGCTGGATAAGCGGGCGGCTGCTCTCTTCCGGAAGCGTCCAGGCGTGTCTGCCGCGGTCCGGCTCGCCGAAGGTCATGCAGCCGAGGCAGAGTCGGGAAACACGTAAGGCAGTATCACCGAGGGGGATATAGTGCATAGTGCGCTCCTGCTATTCATCAAGGGTATCCCTTAAGCATAGCAGGAGCGGAAGGGGCAATTATGCCAGCCAGTCGCGGATTTTGGCTTCAATACCGGCGGCATCAAGGCCGAGGTCGGCGCGGATCTCTTCCTGAGTGCCCTGAGGAATAAAATAATCCGGCAGGCCAATATTGAGCACCGGTACCGCCCGGCGGTGGGCCATCAGCACTTCGTTCACGCCGCTGCCGGCGCCGCCCATGATGGCGTTCTCTTCCAGCGTCACCAGCGCGTCGTGCTCGCCGGCCAGCTGGAGGATCAGCGCGGTATCCAGCGGCTTCACAAAGCGCATATCCACGAGGGTGGCGTTGAGTTTGTCCGCTACCGCCGCGGCTTCCGGCAGCAGGGTGCCAAAGTTGAGAATCGCTATTTTCTCGCCCTGACGTTTCACCACCCCTTTGCCGATCGGCAGCGATGCCAGCGGCTCGAGCGTCGCACCGGTGCCGCTACCGCGCGGATAGCGCACCGCGCAGGGGCCGTCGCTGTAGTGGTAGCCGGTGTACAGCATCTGGCGGCATTCATTTTCATCGCTCGGGGTCATTACCACCATATCCGGAATACAACGCAGGAAGGAGAGATCGAACGCTCCCTGATGCGTCTGGCCGTCTGCGCCGACGATCCCGGCGCGGTCGATAGCAAATAGCACCGGCAGCTTCTGGATAGCCACATCGTGGATCACCTGATCGTAGGCTCGCTGCAGGAAGGTGGAGTAGATCGCCACCACCGGCTTGTAGTCGCCAATCGCCAGCCCGGCGGCGAAGGTGACCGCATGCTGCTCGGCAATGGCGACGTCAAAGTACCGATCGGGGAATTTCTTCGAAAACTCCACCATCCCTGAACCTTCGCGCATCGCCGGCGTGATCGCCATCAGCTTGTTGTCTTTGGCCGCCGTTTCACACAGCCAGTCGCCGAAGATTTTCGAGTAGGAAGGGAGGCCGCCGCTGCTTTTGGGCAGTACGCCGCTGGTATGGTCGAATTTTGGCACCGCATGGAAGGTGATCGGGTCTTTCTCGGCGGGCTCATAGCCGCGGCCTTTTTTGGTCATAATATGCAGGAACTGCGGGCCTTTCAGGTCGCGCATGTTCTTCAGCGTGCTGACCAGACCGAGCACGTCATGGCCATCCACCGGGCCAATGTAGTTAAAGCCCAGCTCTTCAAACAGCGTGCCCGGCACCACCATCCCTTTGATATGCTCTTCGGTACGCTTAAGCAGCTCTTTAATCGGCGGCACCCCGGAGAAGACCTTTTTGCCCCCTTCGCGCAGGGTGGAGTAGAGCTTACCGGAGAGCAGCTGCGCCAGATGATTGTTCAGCGCGCCGACGTTCTCGGAAATCGACATTTCATTGTCATTCAGCACCACCAGCAGGTCGGGTTTGATATCCCCGGCGTGGTTCATCGCCTCAAACGCCATGCCGGCGGTGATCGCCCCGTCGCCAATGACGCACACCGCGCGCCGCTGCTTATCCTCTTTCGCGGCGGCGATAGCCACCCCGATACCCGCGGAAATGGAAGTGGAGGAGTGACCGACGCTCAGCACGTCATACTCGCTTTCACCGCGCCACGGGAAGGGATGCAGGCCGCCTTTCTGACGAATGGTGCCGATTTTGTCCCGGCGACCGGTCAGAATTTTATGCGGGTAGGCCTGATGGCCGACGTCCCAGATCAGGCGATCGAACGGCGTGTTATACACGTAGTGCAGCGCCACGGTCAGTTCCACCGTGCCGAGGCCAGAGGCAAAGTGACCGCTGGAACGGCTGACGCTGTCCAGTAGATAGCGCCGCAGCTCATCACATAGCTTCGGCAGGCTCTCTTTTGGCAACAGGCGCAACTCCTGGGTGGAATCTACCAGCGCCAGGGTCGGGTATTTGGCAATATCAAAACTCATCAGAGACTCATTTTTTGTTTATTTATCGCGCTGAATAATGTAATTCGCGAGCGCTTCCAGTGCCGAAGTATCCAGAGATTGTGCGGCCAGCTCATCTAACGACCGGCGGGCATCAGCGATCAGGTCGTGCGCTTTCTTCCGGGCTTGCTCAAGACCCAGGAGGGCGGGATAGGTGCTTTTACCCAATTGCTGGTCGGCACCCTGACGTTTGCCAAGGGTCGCAGTATCCCCTACCACGTCGAGAATGTCATCCTGGACCTGGAAGGCAAGACCGATATTTTCCGCATAGCGATCCAGCGCGGGCAGGGCAGCGCGGCCGCGTTCGCCGGCGCTCAGGGCTCCCATCCGGACGGCGGCGCGGATCAGGGCGCCCGTTTTATGGCGATGGATACGCTCCAGCGCCTGTAAATCAACCTGCTGTCCCTCGGCCTGCAGATCCAGCGCCTGGCCGCCGCACATGCCCGCCACGCCGCTGGCCTGCGCCAGTTCGGAAACCATCGCCAGCCGGTCCCGGTCAGGAACGTCGACCATCGGCGCATCACTCAGTATAGAGAACGCCAGCGTTTGCAGGGCATCTCCCGCAAGAATTGCGTTGGCTTCGCCAAATTTAATATGGCAGGTCGGCAGGCCGCGGCGCAGATCGTCATCATCCATCGCCGGCAAATCATCATGCATCAGGGAGTAGGCATGAATGCATTCGACCGCCGCGGCAGGAGCATCCAGCGTGGTACGGCACACGCCGAACATCTCGCCGGTGGCGTAGACAAGGAAGGGACGCAGGCGTTTACCGCCTAACAATGCGCCATAATGCATCGCTTCCACCAGCGGAGTGTTCTGAAAGGGCTGCGGGGAGATGAAACGGCGCAGCGCTTCGTTTGCCTGTTCCACACAGGCCTGCAATTGTTGCGGGAAATCCATTTATTCAGCGTCCGGCGTAAAAGGCGTGGTCGGGGAATCTTCACTATCCGCCAGCAGGATCTGCACGCGCTGTTCGGCCTTCTGCAGCTGACTTTGCCCCTGGCGCGCCAGCTGTACGCCGCGCTCAAATTCGCTTAGCGCTTCCTCTAACGGCAAATCGCCGCTTTCCAGACGGTTAACGATCTGCTCCAGTTCGCCCAGAGCAGTTTCAAAGCTGGCCGGGGCCTCATTTTTCTTTGGCATAGTGAATGTAGACTCTTGTTATGTCGCGACGGCAATACCGGGTATGGTAACGAAGTCACGCGTGTAAGCAAATAACGCGCAATGGTGATATACTCCGCGCCCAGGATGCAGGCACCGGTGTGCGCTGCTTTACAACTTTTGCTTATAGCCCCGTCGGGCTTGCCAACGAACTATTGTCGCTATGAAGTTTATCATTAAATTGTTCCCGGAAATCACCATCAAAAGCCAATCTGTGCGGTTGCGCTTCATTAAAATCTTAACCGGGAACATTCGTAACGTTCTCAAAAACTATGATGAGACGCTGGCCGTCGTCCGTCATTGGGATCATATCGAAGTTCGCGCGAAAGATGAAAATCAGCGCCCGGCTATTCGCGATGCGCTGACCCGTATCCCCGGCATCCACCATATTCTGGAAGTCGAAGACGTGCCGTTCACCTCGCTGCACGATATTTTCGAGCAGACGCTGCCGCTGTGGCGCGAGGCGCTGGAAGGCAAAACCTTCTGCGTGCGAGTGAAGCGTCGCGGCAAACATGAATTCACCTCAATTGAAGTGGAACGTTACGTCGGCGGCGGTCTGAATCAGCATATTGAAACGGCGCGCGTGAAGCTGACCGACCCGGACGTCACCGTCAATCTCGAGATTGAAAACGATCGCCTGCTGCTGGTGAAAGGCCGCTATGAAGGCATCGGCGGTTTCCCGATCGGCACCCAGGAAGATGTGCTGTCGCTGATCTCCGGCGGCTTTGACTCCGGCGTCTCCAGCTACATGCTGATGCGCCGCGGCTGCCGCGTTCATTACTGCTTCTTTAACCTTGGCGGCGCCGCCCATGAGATTGGCGTCCGCCAGGTTGCGCATTATCTGTGGAACCGCTTCGGCAGCTCACACCGCGTTCGCTTTGTGGCGATTAACTTTGAGCCAGTAGTCGGCGAAATCCTTGAAAAAGTGGACGACGGCCAGATGGGCGTCGTGCTCAAGCGCATGATGGTCCGCGCCGCGTCAAAAGTCGCGGAACGCTATGGCGTGCAGGCGCTGGTCACCGGCGAAGCGCTCGGCCAGGTCTCCAGCCAGACCCTCACTAACCTGCGCCTGATCGATAATGTCTCCGATACTCTGATCCTGCGCCCGCTGATTTCGCACGATAAAGAGCACATCATCGACCTGGCGCGTGAGATCGGCACGGAAGATTTTGCCCGCACCATGCCGGAATATTGCGGCGTGATCTCCAAGAGCCCGACCGTGAAGGCGGTGAAGGCGAAGATTGAAGCGGAAGAAGAACACTTCGATTTCAGCATCCTTGATAAAGTGGTGGAAGAGGCGAGCAATATCGATATCCGCGAGATTGCCCAGCAGACGGAAGAGACGGTGGTGGAAGTGGAAACCGTGACCGGCTTTGGCGCCAACGACGCGATCCTCGACATTCGCTCCATCGACGAGCAGGAAGACAAGCCGCTGAAGGTCGAGGGGGTTGAAGTTGTTTCCCTGCCGTTCTACAAGCTAAGCACCAAATTTGGCGATCTCGATCAGAGCAAAACCTGGCTGCTGTGGTGCGAGCGCGGGGTGATGAGCCGTCTGCAGGCGCTTTATTTGCGCGAGCAGGGCTTCAACAACGTGAAAGTTTATCGCCCGTAACAGGTTGTTATGATGCAAAAGGCCTTCCCTAATGGAAGGCCTTTTTACTAATGGCAGGGGAGTATATTAGCGCAGGGTCAGCGCCAGGTCATTGAGCTGATCGATGACAATATTCCAGCCCTCGAAAAATCCCATCTGCTCATGCTGCTCGCGGGTTTCATCATCGGCATGCAGCACCGTAGCCGTATAGCGACACCCGACCTGTTCATCGGCAAAGGTGATGATGGCCGTCATCGCGAAGGGGGAAACGGCGGGGCGATAATCCGCCGTCAGCATCGAGGTCATGACGATTTTTTGTTGCGGGATAACCTCAAGAAAACAGCCGGGGTTATCGCTGCGTTCACCGTCAGGCCCGTGCATCACGGTGTGAAAGGCCCCGCCGGCGCGAAAATCAAAGGCCAGAACCTCGGTTTGCCAGGGCTTAGGGCACCACCAGGTTCGGAGTAATGCCGGGTCGGCCCACGCGCGCCACAGGGCTGGGGCGGGTGCGCTGAGCAGGCGGCTGATTACAAGATCGCGAGAATCGGTTGCGCTCCGGGACATGCTGCGACTCCTCAGGAAAAGGGGAGCCAGCCCGCGGCGCGGACCGGCTATCAGGCTTCGTAGTAATTATAGATGCCAGCGGCCATCACCAGCTGTGAGGCGACCTCATACGCTTTCTCGCGCCCCACCAGCAGATCGATCATTTTCAGGGCGAAATCAATCGAAGTCCCCGGACCCTGGCTGGTTAACAGATTCACCCGCGGATCCCAGACCACTCTTTTATCCTGCCACTGCTCGGCGGGGATATGTTCCTTCAGCGCCGGAAAACCGGTCATGTTGCCGATCGGGAACAGATTATGGGGTACCAGCACGGTCGCCGGGGCGGCGCAGATGGCGGCCACAATGCGCCCAGAGAGATGAAACTGGCGGACGGTTTCCACCAGTAGCGGGCTGTCGCGGAAGCACTCTGCGCCCTTGATACCGCCCGGGAGGACGATGATATCGAAATCACCATCGGCCACCTCGACCAGCGGCGCATCCGCCAGCAGTTTGACGCCGCGCGAACAGACGATGGTCAGGCTGCCGTCGCTGGCGACGCTGGCGGTGGTCACCTTTACTCCGCCGCGGACCAGCAGGTCGATAGTGGTGACCGCTTCGGTCTCTTCGCTACCAGGGGCGAGGCAAATCAGTGCCGACGCGCTCATATTCATTCTCCTTACGCTTGATCAATTCAAATAAGCGGGCGTTTTCCGGTACGGCGACGCCGTGGGCGCGGGCGCGGTTGAGCAGAAAACCGGTGATGTAGTCGATCTCTGTATGCCGCTGGGCGCGAACGTCCTGCAGCATGGAAGAGATATTTTCTGCCGTACTTTCAATTACCTGTTCGACATAAAATAGCAGGTTTTCCGCCGAGGTATGAATACCTTCGCGCTCCATCACCGCCGCCACCTCGCGACAAATGGCCGCAACTTCCTGCGTATAGTCGCGCAGATCGCCGTTTTTACACCCTTTGAGCGCGGTCAGAGGGTTAATCACGCAGTTAACCGCCAGCTTGCGCCAGATGGCCGAGTGGATATTGTTATGCCAGGCGACATCCGGCAGCACGCTCTGCAGAACTTCTGCGAGATAGCTGTAGTCCCCCTCGTAGCTTTTTGCCGGTCCGATATGCGTGGTGCCCTGGGCAACGTGGATGATGACATTCCCATCGCGCCGCGCCGCCTGGGTCGTGGAGGCCAGCAGCAACGGCTGTTTCACGCCGCGCAGCTCCTCGACGGTGCCCATGCCGTTATGTACCAGCAAAATTGGCGTGGTGTCCGGCAGGATCCCGGCCAGGTGCTTTACCGCATTCGACACCTGCCAGGCCTTTAAGGTGACGATCAGCAGCTCGCTGCTGGCGAGAAAATCGGGGTCGTTGGCCGTCAGCGATTCGTTGAACACTGAGCCATCGGTTTCAATGACGTTGACGCTACAGAATGGCTGCGGTACGCGCAGCCAGCCCTGGACTTCATGTCCCTGTTTGTACAACGCGGTCAGCCATAGTTGTCCCAGCGCACCGCATCCCAGTACGGTTACTTTCATTGTTCCTCCTCATCTGCCGCTATCCCAGGCGCTGATGGCTAAAGTCTATCTCGTCGCTTTTCGCATCGTCGGACATCACGGGGAAAATAGCGCGAGCGTTGCGTAATCAGCTAAGCTTCCGGGATAACAAGTTGAGTTATGCCGCGTTGCAGGTATTATGCAACGCAAAAGAAACGGAAGGAGAGGAAAAGATGCCATCTTTCGATATTGTCTCTGAAGTTGATCTTCAGGAAGCCCGTAACGCGGTGGACAACGCGAGCCGCGAAGTCGAGTCGCGTTTTGATTTTCGTGGCGTTGAAGCCACTTTTGAATTAAACGACGCCAACAAGACCATTAAAGTGCTGAGCGAGTCTGACTTCCAGGTGAACCAGCTGCTGGATATCCTGCGCGCCAAGCTGCTCAAGCGCGGCATTGAAGGCACCTCCCTCGACGTACCGGAAGATATCGTGCACAGCGGTAAAACCTGGTTTGTTGAAGCGAAGCTGAAGCAGGGCATTGAAAGCGCGGTGCAGAAGAAGATCGTTAAACTGATCAAAGACAGCAAGCTGAAAGTGCAGGCCCAGATTCAGGGTGAAGAGATCCGCGTGACCGGTAAGTCCCGCGACGATCTGCAGTCGGTGATGGCGCTGGTGCGCGGTGGCGATCTGGGACAGCCGTTCCAGTTCAAAAACTTCCGCGACTAAGGCGGCGGGCAGACAGCAAAAAGCGGGGAATTCCCCGC
>NZ_JAZARW010000001.1:418961-424270 GCF_036233805.1 Klebsiella sp. EMBS2024
TATACCCCTTTGATGAGCTGCTCTATCTCGAAGCGGTTGGTGACCTTGCTGTCGATTTTGATATACACCGAACGCTCCTCGGGTACCACCAGCGCCTGATGAACCCCGCTGGCGCTCAGCAGACGCGCCTGCAGCGCGCTGTCGACCACCACGCCGTCCGGCACCTCCACCCGCAGGCTGCTGACGTACGGCGGCTCGCTCATGGTGCTGGCCACCAGCAGCCACAGCATCGCCAGCAGGGCGCCCAGCAGAAACACGGTTTGCGAATCAAAGAAACCATCGACCCAGCCGCCAAGCGCGCCGCCAATCGCCACGCCGAGAAACTGGCTGGTGGAGTAGACGCCCATCGCGGTGCCTTTGTAGCCCGCCGGAGACTCCTTGCTAATTAGCGACGGCAGCAGCGCTTCCAGCAGGTTAAACGCCAGGAAGAAGAGCTGAACGCCCGCCACCAGCTCCCAGAAGTAGCCTCCGGCGCCCCAGAGGACAATTTCCGCAATCAGCAGGATGGCGACGCAGAGCAGGAAGACGCGCTTCATCTTGCGCTTCACTTCAGCGTAGATGATAAACGGCACCACCGAGATGAATGAGATAACCATGGTGACCAGGTAAATCTTCCAGTGCTCGGCGGCCGGGAAGCCGGCGGCCTCCAGTTGTCCGGGCAGGGCGACAAAAGTGGACATCAGCATAATGTGCAGGCACATGATGCCAAAGTTAAGCTTCAGCAGGCGCGGCTCCGCCAGCACCTTGCTAAAGCAGCCCTTCACCATCCCGGATTCGCGGTTAAGGACATGGTTATGGCTGTTGGGCACCACCCACAGGGTGAGCAGGATGCCGACGGTCGCCAGGATGGCGATCATCCAGAACAGCGCGTGCAGACCCAGCTGGTGGGTGACAATCGGCCCCAGCACCATGGCGATGGCGAAGGTGACGCCGAAGCTGACGCCGATAAAGGCCATCGCTTTGGTGCGGTTCTGTTCGCGGGTGAGATCGGACAGCAGGGCCATAACCGCGGCGGCGATGGCGCCGGAGCCCTGCAGGGCGCGGCCAAGAATGATGCCCCAGATGGAGTCGGTGAGCGCGGCGATGACGCTGCCGAGCACGAAGATAAGCAGGCCGCCGACGATCAATGGCTTACGGCCAATACGGTCAGATAACAGTCCGAAGGGGATCTGGAACACCGCCTGCGCCAGGCCGTAGATACCGATCGCCAGGCCAATCAGCGCTTCACTGGCACCCTGCAACGCCATTCCATACGTGGTCAGAACCGGCAGGACCATAAACATGCCAAGCATGCGCAGGGAGAATACTGTCCCCAAACCCCAGGTCGCGCGCAGTTCCCCTGGCGTCATTTTGTTATCGTTCATTACCACCTCAATATAAAAACTGCGCCTAGTGTAGCGGCGGGGGGTAAGAAGCGTAAATAAATGTTTGTTTAACAGATATTACGGGGCTGTTGCGCGATGCGACAAGTTGGTAAAAATCAATAAACCAGTGGAGGGGGACTCCACTGGCGAGGGGGAAAATTAAGGTAAAGTAAAGTCAACCCACTGGCTGCCAGCGTCAGCCGATTTGACGCACTGCTCTACCCAATAGACGCCGTGCAGCCCGGCTTCGACGTCCGGATACCAGAAGTCTTGCAGGAAGGCGCGATCGTCGCGGTCCGTGGCGTCAATCGCCTGCGCATAGCGGCGATAGAGGTTGGCCCAGGCTTCGAACAGCCCTTCCGGATGGCCGCCGCCAATGCGGTCATCCGCCAGCGCGTTCGGCGACAGGTAGGGCATTCCACGTTCCAGAATGCGCGCCGGCTCACCCTGCACCTCATAGCTGAGCTGGTTAGGATGCTCATCCCACCATTCGATGCTTGCTTTTTCGCCGACGATGCGCACTTTTTGCGAGTGCATGGCGCCGCTGTTGACCGCGCTGGTCCACATGGATCCAACCGCGCCGTTGTCATATTCCATCAGGACAAAGGCGTTATCTTCCAGCGGCGCGCGGGAGGGAACAAAGCTCTGACGAGAGCACATCAGCCGTTTGATATTGAGCTGCGGCGCCATGGTCTCGGCGACAAACAGCGGATGGGTGGCCAGATCCCCAAGCACATAGCTGGGCCCGGCAAACTTCGGCGTTACTCGCCAGCGGGTGGATTCTGCCTGCAGCTCGACGGCCTGGTTATGGAAGCCGTGGGCGAATTGCATGTTAACGATGCGGATCTCGCCGAGCAGTCCATCGGCAATCATCTGCCGCGCCTGCTGGATCATCTGATAGCCGGCATAGCCGTAGGTGACGCCGACGATTTTGTTCTGTTTTTTGCTCAGATCCACCAGCTCGCGCGCCTCTTCGGCGGTAAAGCAGAGGGGCTTTTCGCAGATAACGTGGAGTCCCGCCTCCAGCGCCGCTTTGGTAATGGCGAAATGGGTATTGTTCGGGGTGGTGACCGAGACGACCTCGATCCCGTCAGGGCGCTGCGCCTCTTCGCGAAACAGGGTCTGGTAGTCGGCGTAGCAGCGCTCCGGCGCGATGCCCAGTTGCTCACCGAACGCTCGCCCGCGCTCGGCATCGACGTCAAGCGCGCCGGCCAGCAGGGTATAAACATTGTCACGCAGCGCCGCACAGCGGTGGCTGTAGCCGATCTGACTGGTTCCCCCNCCGCCGACCATGCCCCAGCGCAGGGAACGGGATAAGGGTTTCAGGCCGTTTAACATGGTGCTCTCCTTTTTGAAATCATTTGCACTCTGAGGCGCTCAATGCCGACGTCTGCGGCAACGCGCATCCGGATAGACTGACTTCAACTTAAGGAAATGTTTGTTCTGTTTCAATTGTGTTGTGGAATTTATTTTCCATATATGCGAGGGGGATCGAATTAGCGATAGTTTCTTTTGCGCTTGGTTGAAAAGGTGAGGGCGGGATATCGCCTGCCGGAGTCGTCCAGATTGTTGCGGGCGNNNNTCGTTTCAACAAAATATGAAATAAATTTTCTTTATTAGCTGCTGAAGGCGGTGCAATCCGCCGATTGCACCGGGGACCAGATGCCGCTATGACGCTCCGCGCACAGACGCGGGGGAAGTTGAAGCGACGGTAGGATGACCGGCCGCAAAGATGCCCTTCGCCGCCAGGCCTGCGACGGTGAGGGCTGCCGGGATACCGAGGATCAAAAAGACGCTTTCAAAGGGCAGGTTGAGCGCCATCATCTCGGCGCCGGCAAAGGCGCTGAGAATGGCGCCGATGCGCCCGACGCCGTGCATCCAGCTGGATCCCGTCGCCCGCGCCTGTGTAGGGTAGTAGCGGGCGGAGAGGGCGTTCATGCCGGTATTCGCGCCGTTCAGGCAGGCGCCGCTGATAAACGCCAGCATACAGAGCAAGGCAAAGCTGCCCGCGGCGTAGCCCATCGCCATGGTGAACAGGCCGCCAACGGCGTAGATTATCCCCAGCGCGCGATGGGGGTTGATCCTGTCCATCAGCCAGCCGGCAAACAACGAGCCGAGGGTGCCGCCCGCCTGGTAGATCGCCGTCATGATGGCCGCCTGGCTAACGGTCATTCCTACCGCTTTAACCAGCGTTGGCAGCCAGCTGCCGAGGATATAGACCAGGAACAGCCCCATAAAGTAGACCAGCCATAGCATCAGCGAGCCGAAACCGTACTGGCGGGAGAGGACAATGCGCATCGCGTTGCCGGCCGCTGGCTGCGCCGGCAGGATAAACGTCACATTGTCGCTGATTTGTCCGGGATAGAGACGGTTAAGAATGGCGCGTATGCGCGCCGCGGGCGCTTGTTTGATCACCAGAAAACGAACCGATTCCGGCAGCAGCCAGATGAGCAGGGGGGCAAACAGCAGCGGCAGAATACCGCCGAGCGCCATCAGCGAGTGCCAGCCAAACTGGGGGATCAGCCACGATGCCGAAAATCCTCCCGCCGCCGCGCCGAAGGTGAAGCCGCAAAAGATGACGGTGATAATAAATGAACGCTGGCGTTCCGGGGCGTATTCCGACACCAGCGTCCCGATATTCGGCATCGCGGCGCCCAGCCCGAGGCCAGTCATAAAGCGAAAGAACATCATCTGTTCTACGTTGTGCGAGAAGGCGGTGGCGATGGTCCAGAAACCGAAGAAGAAAACGCTGTTGATGATGATTTTCTTACGTCCCAGCCAGTCGGCGAGCGGGCCGGAGAAAATCGCCCCCAGCGCGAGGCCGATCAGCGCGGCGCTGATCACCAGACCCAGCTGGTGGTTGCTTACCCCCCATTCCAGCTTTAGCGTCGGGGCGATAAAGCCCATGATCGCGATATCAAAACCATCGAGAGCGATGACGCAAAAGCCGAGAAATATAATCAGCTTCTGAAATCGGCTCAGCGGGTTACGATTTATTAACTCTCTGACATCCAGGCGTTGAGTCTGTGTCATAGCGTATTCCTTATGCGCAGGCGCGCAGGTAGGGCTGCGCGGCATCGAACAGTAACTGCGCCCGCTGAAGAGGCGGCAGGGCGCCTTGCTCGCCGTCAAGCGGCACTTCGAGAGAGACCGGCAGCGTCGCCGGCAGGGCCGACATCAGACCATGCAGATCCAGACCGCCTTCCCCCGGCACGTTGCGCGCCGAGCGGGCCTGGCGGATAAGTTCCTGCTCGCTCTCCGGCTTCTGCGCCGCGCCATCGCAGAGTTGCATATAGTTGAGATGATGCGCGGGCAGGCTGGAGAGGGCGGCGAGCGATTCTCCCGCGCGCCAGAAATGGAGAGCGTCCACCAGAATGCCGATGTCTTCCCGCCCGCTGGCGGCGATTAGTGCTTGCGCTGCGGCGATGTTGCGCAACTGGGTCCAGGGCATCGGCTCAAGATTCATGGTCAGCCCAAATGGACGACCGGCCGCGGCGAGGATGGCGAGGTTGTCAGCGCTGCGCTGAAGGTTGTCATCATTGCCGGCGACTAACACCTGTCCGGCGCCAAGACGCGCGGCGGTCTCCATAAAACGCTGCAGCCGATCGTCGAGGGTAAACCCGGGGGTCAGGCGGACGATCTCCACGTCCGACACGCGGATGCCAGTTTCCATCAACGCGGCGAGCGTCGCCCGGACGGCCGGGGTATCGCCCAGCATGTCGTAGTCCGGGTCGGTCGGTGTGGCGGGGAGCAGTCGCAGCCCAACGTGGGTAAAACCGGTTCTGGCCGCAATCCGCACCTGTTCGGGGGGAGGGACATCGAGCAGGGTCAGCGCGGCGAGCGATAGGGTACGCTTGTTCATAAAGGGCTCCGGTACAGTTGCAGGTGAAGAGAGTTAGGGTGCATCCATTCGTGGAAATCAAGTTATGTTATTGTTTATATTTG
>NZ_JAZARW010000001.1:424276-465532 GCF_036233805.1 Klebsiella sp. EMBS2024
TGCCAGGTTTTTACCCACCAGATAGCCGAAGGTCATGGCGGGCCCGAGGGTGATCCCTCCGCTGGGGTAATAGCCGCGCATCACGCTCGACATGTCGTTGCCGATGGCGTACAGACCCGGTATCGGCTGCTGCTGTTCATCCAGCACCCGGGCGTGTTCGTCGGTTTGCAATCCGCTGAAGGTGCCCAGCGAGCCGGGCAGAATGCGCACCGCGTAGAACGGCCCTTCGCGCAGCGGTCCGAGCGTCACCTGATGGTCACCCTGGGCGCGGTTATAGGCTGATGCCCCGCGGTGAAAATCGACGTCTTCGCCAGTGCTGGCGAAGTGGTTAAAGCGTTGAACGGTTTCCGCCAGCGCATTGGCGTCGATAGCGCACTGCTTCGCCAGCTCCGCCAGGGTGTTTCCTCGCTGCAGATAGCCGGTACGCAGCCAGGCGGTGGGGGTGAACGGGAACGGTCTGGCGTGGCCCAGGCCGTAGCGACGCAGCGCGCGACGATCGGCCAGCAGCCAGGCCTGCGGCGTGTCGCCCGCGGGTGTGGCCGCCAGCAGGGCGGCGATAAAGTCATGATAAGAGTCGGCCTCGTTAACAAAACGTTTGCCGTTGGGCAGGACGGCGATCACCCCGGGTTTGGCGCGCTCCACCAGATGAGGAAACATTAGCTGCTGGCCGCTGGCCAGAGTGACGCGGGACACCGGCGCCCAGGCCAGCGGGTGGCGCAGGGAAGTGTCGAACTGGCCGCCGACGGATTCGCCAAGCCTGATCCCCTCGCCCTGATTGTCCGGCGGTGCGGCGGAGAAATGGCCGTAACCCTCCGCAGCGTGAGGCACCACCTGCGCCAGCCGCTGGCGATCGTGGGGAAAACCGCCGCAGGCCAGCACCACGGCGCCAGCTTCGACGTGAATCTCCCCGCCGTCGCTGCGCAACACCGCGCCGGACACGCCCGGCGGACCCTGCAGCAGCCGGACCACCGGGGCATTGAGCTGAAAACGCACGCCGGCGTCGAGGGCGGATCGCAGCAGACGGGCGACCAGCGCATTGCCATTGACCAGATGCTGCCCCCGTCCGGCGCGTAGCCGCTGCCAGCCGTGGCGCAGCAGGCGGCGGGCAGCATACAGCGCGGAGCGCGGCGAGCGGGTGGCATTGAAAAAATGCGCCATATCCGCGCCGCCGGCGATGCCCATCCCGCCCAGGCTAATGGTTTCCAGCGGCGGACGCAGGCGATGGAGCCAGTCGCCGAGCAGGCGGCCATCGTAGGGTTGCGCGGTGACCGACCGCCCACCGTTCGCCGCACCCGGCGACGGGTGAAAGTCCGGCATGGCGCTGCCCGAGAGAAACTGCACCGCCGTCCGCTGATGGAAAAATTCCACCATCTCCGGCCCGTAACGCAGGAAGGTTTGCAGACGAATATCGGCGGCTTCGCCCCCCATCTCATGCTGCAGATAGGTCAGCGGCGCGTCGGCTGCTTCGTCGATGCCCTCCGCCCGCGCCAGCGGGTTGCGGGGGATCCACAGCCAGCCGCCGGACCAGGCGCTGGTTCCGCCGAGCACTGACGCTTTCTCCGCCACCATGACGCTGGCGCCGTGCATCGCCGCAGTCACCGCGGCAGAGAGCCCCGCGGCGCCGGAGCCGACCACCAGCACATCCACCTTCACAGGCCCGCTCATGTTGGACTCCTTACTGCAGAGGTGAAAAAGCGGTGGGGCGCATCAGCACCGACTCGAGGCGTTCCACGGCGGCCAGTTCGCGATTTTTACGCGAGAAGGTCTGCCAGCGTTCGTCCTGGGCCATCCGCGCGCGGCGCACCAGACGATCGTCCAGGCTTTCATAAGCCCAGATGTGCACTACCTGATTGACCACGCCGATCTCGGTAAAAAAGAAGCCGATTAGCTGGCCGAGATGGTCGGTTTGCACCGCCAGGGCATCGCTTTGGTACAGCGCCAGCCAGTCGGCCATTTTCAGCGGATTGATGGTGTACGTGCGTTTTTCGTAGATCATGATGTTTTCCTGATTAGTGGGTGGAGTGTTGTGCCAGATGGCAGGCGGCGAGATAGCCAAACGTCAGCCCCGGGCCGAGGGTGATGCCGGGGCCCGGATAGGTGCCGGCCATCAGCGAATCCATGTCGTTTCCCACCGCGTACAGCCCCGGGATGAGGTGTCCTTCGGTATTGACGACCTGGGCATCGGCGGTGGTGACCAGGCCCCGTGAGGTCCCCAGATCGCCGGTATAAAGTTTGATGGCATAGAACGGCGCGCTGAGCAGGGGGGCATTACAGGCGTCAGGCTGATGGCCCGGATCGCCCATCGCCCGGTTATAGCTGTTGCCGCCTTTAGCAAATTCCCGATCCACGCCCTGCGCGGCGTCGCGGTTGTAGCGGGCTACCGTCTCGCTCAGGGTTTGGGCATCCAGACCAAGCTGTTGCGCCAGCGCGGCCAGGGTATCGGCTTTGTGCAGATAGCCGGCGGCGACCAGGGCGTCATTATTGACCGGCGCCGGGCGTGCCAGCCCGAGGCCATAACGCTTCATCGCCTGGGCGTCGCAGAGTAAAAAACAGGGGGCATTTTCCGCTGCATCCTGCATTGCGCTGGCGAAATGGTGATAGGAGCTGGACTCGTTGACGAAGCGTACCGCCCGCTGATTGACGGCAATCACGCCCGGTTTTGCGCGATCGGTTACCAGATGGGGGAAGCGCTCCTCGCTGCCGTCGGCCCGGGTCAGCACCGATACCGGCGCCCAGAAAAAGTTGGAGGCCCGATCGGCTCCCTCGCGAGCGTTAAGCGCCGCCGCGAGATGCAGCGCGGCGCCATCGTTGGCCGGCGGCGACATGGTGAAGTGTTCGCGGGTATGTGGCCGATAGCGCGCCGCCAGCGCGCCCGCGGCGAAGCCGCCTGCGGCCAGCACCACCCCGCGCCGGGCGTGCAGCGTCTCTTTTTGCCCCTGATACTCAATCTCCACCCCGCGGACCGCGCCTTGCGCTTCGCACAGCGTCAGAACATTGACATTCAGCCGCAGGCTCATGCCTTTACGCAGCGCCGTAGTCGCCATGCGGGCAATCAGCGCATTGCCCATCGCCAGGCGGGTGCCACGAGGGTACTTCACCCGGTCGCGGGCATAGCGCAGCAGCAGCCGGGTGCAATGGGCCAGGGAGCGCAGCGAGCGGCGCATGTCGAGAAAATGTTGAATATCGACGCGGTTGACCATCATCCCGCCAAACAGCAGCATCCCCGGCGGCGGTGAACGCAGGTCGCGAAACGCGTCCCCCAGTTCACGGCCGTCATACTCCATCACCTCCAGCGCACGACCTACGTCGACTGCGCCGGGTTCATCCGGATAGTAATCGGGCGAGAGCGGACGCAGGCTGTACTTTACTGCCCCCTCACGCTCGAGAAAGGCCAGCGCTTCCCGCCCGGCGCTGACAAACGCTTCGGCAAGATCTTCGCGGTACTGGCCCTCGCCGATAATGGTTCGCAGGTAGGTTTTCATCGCCTCGGCGCTACCGCTTTTGCCCTCGGCGCGCGCCTGGTCGGTATCGTGCAGCCACACGGCGCCGCCGGAGATGGCCGAGGTGCCGCCGAACTGGCCGGCTTTCTCCAGCATCAGCACCGACAGCCCTTTACAGCAGGCGGTGACCGCGGCGGCAAAACCGGCCGCGCCGCTGCCGATGACGATCACATCCCAGCTCTTCATGCCGCCGCTCCCTGCGCCTGCGGGATGGCGCCGATAAACTGGCCCATCAGCCTCATCTGCGCCAGCGCCATTTCCGGCCCGGTCTGTACTTTGCAACCACGTGCGGCGGCGAAAGTGAGCAACGGCGTCATCACCGGGGCGGTGACAACGTCGGCCACATGAGTGGTGCTGTCGAGCGTATCCAGAAGCGCCTGCGGTAGAGGCAGCTCATCAAATCCGGCCATGCCGGCCGGTGAGCCATTAACCAGTAGATCGAGGCCGTAAAGGGTGTCTGGCAGCGCGCTCAGTTGCACCGCCGGAAAGGCCTCAGCCAGAAGGTCATGCAGGCGCTGCCGGGTGGCCGGGGTTTGATCGTGCAGGGCCAGCCGACGGATCCCCGCCTCGCACAGTCCCCAGGCGATGGCGCTGCCGACGCCGCCGCAACCGGAGAGCAGCGCCTGCTTACCTGCCGGCTGAAAACCCTGCGCCTCGGCGGCGAGCTGAAAGCCGACGCCGTCCAGCATATCGCCCTGCAGGCGGCCATCCGCCAGCTTGCGGATCACATTGACGGCGTTGAGTCGGCGGGCGCGCGGCGTGAGGTCGTCGACCAGCGCGGCGGCGCGTTGTTTATGCGGCACCGTCACCAGCACGCCGGTCATGTTCTGCCAGCCGCGCAGGGCGTTGAGGTAGGCGGCCACCGCGTCCGGGACGATATCCACCGGGATCATGACGCTGTCCATGTGCTGTTCGGCAAAGTAGCGGTTGAAGTTATCCGGTGATTTCACCTGGGCGATCGGATGACCAATCACGGCGACAACCTGGGTAGTTCCACTGACCATTTCAAACCTCATTTGTTAAATGAATGTTGTGAAAGTATTTCAGTGGAAGCTGGGAGCGACAACGCAGAATTCGGACATGTCGGTTGTTAATCGCACGAACGCTGCGATAATCGCAGGAAATCGATAATGATGTTGCAAAAATGTGAGCGAATATGCAAAACACCATTCATCCACGCGATCTGATCGTCGGTTTACAAAAAGGGCTGGCGCTAATTCAGCTTTTTTCCAAAACCTGCCCAAAGCTCACCGTCGCCCAGACGGCGAAAATGAGCGGCCTGACGCAAAGCGCCGCGCGACGTTTTCTGCTGACGCTCCTGCATGAGCGCTATCTGCAAACCGACGGGCGCTATTACTGGCTTACCCCAAAGACGCTGCGGCTTGGCCAGGCCTATGTCGATTCGGCGCAGTTTCCTCGCATGGTACGGCCGATTGTCGAATACATCGCCAGCCGGACCGAAGAGCACGCCTCGGTGGGGGTGGTGGATGAAGATGAACTGGTCTATATCGCCCGCAGTCGGCATACGCCGTTCAACTCTACGTCGGTGCGGCTTGGGGAGCGGGTGCCCATTTTCTGTACCGCCGGGGGGCGACTGTGGCTGGCTTCGCTGCCGGAAGCAGAGTGTGAGACCGTCCTGCAGCGCATAACCCGGGAACAACGTACCCCCTATACGGTGACCGATATCGCGTCGCTGATGGAGAAAATCGCCCAGGTACGGCGCCAGGGATACGCCACCATTGAGCAGGAGTTTGAGATTGGCATGCTGGTGCTGGCGGTGCCGTTAACCGACAGGGAAGGGACCTGGTGGGGGGCGCTGAGTCTGACCAGTCATCAATCGCGCACTTCGCTGGAAGCGTTATGCCGCGATCACCTCGATCTGCTCTACAGCGCGCAGGCGATGCTGGTGGGTTAAACAGGGCAGCCAGTGGCGCTGCCCTAAGATAGACGTCGCTTAGGCCGACGCTTTGGTCAGAAAGGTGTTCCAGTCGCTGGCCGCGTTATTCACGAAAGTATTCCAGCTGTTGCCGGCGGTGTTAACAAAGCTTCCCCAGTTTTCCTTTCCGGCGGTCACAAAGGTTTCCCAGTTTGACTGTCCGGTCAGGAAGGAACCAAACGCCATCGCGCTGTCGCCGACGAAGGAGGCAAATGCGGTGCCGGAGGTCAGAACAAAAGAGGTGAAGCCGACGCCAGAGTTGGCGACAAAGCTGGCGAAGCCGCTGGCTGCGCTGAACAGATTAAAGCCACCGGAGATATACTCCATTTCGTTCAGTGTTAACTCTTTCATTGCAATTCCTTGTAGTGATTATTTCCCAAAGGGGCAAGAGCCCCGGCGAAAGGTAGCATCGCAGGACCGTGCGGCGCGAGTGATGCCCGATGCGTACTGGCTCAATTTTTCCTCATTTTTTGATATGAAAGATAGTGGGAAAGCGACGGGGGNGGGGAGGGAAGTATGAAATGAGAAAGAAAGCGATGATGAAACAGGAAAGAAAAAGCCCCGTAAATACGGGGCTTTAGATCGTACGGGAGTGCGTAATTATCTCACGTAAGCCAGCAGACTATGTGAATCCGGCACCATAAAGTCAACGGACATCATCACGGACAGCGCGGTGATGGCGACGATAGAAAAGACGAACAGCTTACGCGCCCAGACTTTATCATCGGCCACTTTATAGCCACGCAGCGCCATGCCCAGCCACCAGACGCTGACCGCTGCCGCCACGACCAGGTATTTATACCCGGCGTAGCCGCCCAGCGAGAGCATCAAGGTTGCCACGGCAAAGGCGACGATGTACAGCGTAATATGGTTTTTGGCGACCGAAATGCCTTTCACCACCGGCAGCACCGGAATATTCGCCGCCTGATAATCCTTAAAGCGGAAAATCGCGATGGCGTAGGAGTGAGGCATCTGCCACAGGCTAAAGATAGCCAGCAGGATCGCCGCACCGCTGTCGAAATCACCGGTGACCGCGCAGTAGCCAATCACCGGCGGCGCAGCGCCGGAGAGTGAGCCAATCAGCGTGCCGTAGACGGAGTGGCGTTTCATGTACAGGCTGTAGACGCCGACATAAACCACGAACCCCATCACCCCCAGCCAGCAGGCCAGCGGGTTAGCGCCGAACCACAGCAGCATGAAGCCAGCAATACCCAGCAAGGTGGCGTACACCAGCGAAGCTTCTGGCGAGATCAGCCCTTTGACCAGCACCCGGTTTTTCGTCCGTTCCATCTTACGATCGATGTCCCGGTCGATGTAGTTGTTGAATACACAACCCGAGGCGACCACCAGGGATACTCCAAGGAGCGTCCAGACGAACAGCGGATAGTCGATGTGGCCTTTGGAGGCCAGCAGGAAACCGCCGATCACGGAGATCAGGTTGCCAAAAATAATGCCTGGTTTCGTTACTTGCAGGTATTGCTTAAACATACTCGCCGCTCTTAGTGCATCATCATGTTGTAGTTCAGGTTCCACATAATCCAGATGGAGCCGACAACCACGATCGCAATGATGATTACGGTGAAGATAAATGCGGTCAGGTTCCAACCTTCATCGGACTTGCTGTTCATATGCAGGAAGTACACGAGGTGTACCACGATCTGCACCACAGCGGTCACCAGAATGGTGCCAAGGATAACCGCATGCGAGGCGGAGCCACTCATCACCATGGCGAACGGAATGACCGTCAGGATGATGGACAGGATAAATCCTGTCATGTAGCTCTTCACGCTGCCGTGAGAAGCGCCGCTATGATCGGTAGAATGACTCATTACATCGCCCCCATCAGATAGACAACCGAGAACACGCAGATCCACACGACGTCCAGGAAGTGCCAGAACAGGCTCAGGCACAGGATACGCGTGCGGTTAGTGCTGGTCAGGCCACGACGTGAAACCTGGAACATCAGCACCGCCATCCAGATAAGACCGGAGGTCACGTGCAGACCGTGGGTGCCGACCAGCGCGAAGAACGCGGACAGGAAGCCACTACGATCCGGACCAAAGCCTTCCATGATCAGGTGATGGAATTCATAAATTTCCATCCCGATAAATCCGGCGCCAAACAACCAGGTCAACGCCAGCCAGGAAACCACCTGGCTTTTGTTGTTTTTGTACATGGCGATAGCCGCCATGCCGTAGGTGATGGAGCTGAACAGCAGCAGTGCGGTTTCAACCAGAACGAACGGCAGTTCAAAAATATCTTTGCCCGTCGGTCCGCCGGCCGTGCCGTTCACCAGAACGGCATAGGTAGCAAACAGCGTAGCGAAGATAATGCAGTCGCTCATCAGGTAGATCCAGAAACCGAATACCTTCATCGGTCCTGTATCATGGTGCCCGTGTTCATGCGCGTGGGCAGTATGCGCAAGAGTATCAGTTGCCATTTTTCAGCCCTGCTTTGTTAATCTCATCGAAATGCTGTTTTTCCAGTTTTTCGACTTCTGCAACCGGTACGTAGTAATCCACGTCCTCGTCAAAGCTCTTAATAATCCAGGTCGCTACGATGCCGATGAAGCTGGCGATCGCCATCCACCAGATATGCCAGATCATGGCGAAACCAAATACCGTAGCGAAGGCGGCAATCACGATGCCGGCGCCGCTGTTTTTCGGCATATGAATTTCTTCATAGTGAGCAGGCTGTTTGTACGCTTCACCTTTCTCTTTCATTTCCCAGAAGGCATCACGTTCGTGAACCTGAGGAACGATAGCGAAGTTGTAGAACGGCGGTGGAGAAGAGGTTGCCCACTCCAGCGTACGGCCACCCCACGGGTCACCGGTCAGGTCGCGGTTCTGATCGCGGTCGCGAATAGACACGTAGAACTGAATCAGCTGGCACAGAATACCGCAGGCGATCAGCGCCGCACCGCAAGCTGCAATAACCAGCATCGGGTGGAACTGCGGATCGATCTGCTGGCTCAGACGACGGGTCATACCCATGAAGCCCAGCACGTACAGCGGCATAAACGCCACGAAGAAGCCGATGATCCAGAACCAGAAAGCGCGTTTGCCCCAGGTTTCGTTCAGGGTGAAGCCAAAGGCTTTCGGCCACCAGTAGGTCAGACCTGCGAAGCAACCGAACACTACGCCGCCGATGATAACGTTATGGAAGTGCGCAATCAGGAACAGGCTGTTGTGCAGAACGAAGTCCGCGCCCGGTACCGCCAGCAGCACGCCGGTCATCCCACCTACGGAGAAGGTCACGATAAAGCCGATAGTCCACATCATCGCCGAGTTGAAGACGATGCGACCCTGATACATGGTGAACAGCCAGTTGAAGATCTTAACCCCGGTCGGGATCGCGATAATCATGGTAGTAATACCGAAGAAGGCGTTTACGTTCGCGCCAGCACCCATGGTGAAGAAGTGGTGCAGCCAAACGATGAACGACAGAACGGTAATACAGACGGTTGCCCATACCAGAGAGGTGTAACCGAACAGACGCTTACGCGAGAAGGTCGCGGCGATTTCGGAGAAGACCCCGAACACCGGCAGAACCAGGATGTACACTTCCGGGTGACCCCAGGCCCAAATCAGGTTGATGTACATCATCATGTTGCCACCCATATCGTTGGTAAAGAAATGGGTGCCCAGGTAACGATCCAGGGTCAGCAGCGCGATGGTGACGGTCAGAATTGGGAACGAGGCGATAATCAGGATGTTAGCGCACAGAGATGCCCAGGAGAATACCGGCATCTTGAACATGGTCATGCCCGGGGCGCGCATCTTGATAATGGTCACGAAGAAGTTAATACCGGTCAGGGTAGTACCGATACCGGAGAGCTGCAGCGCCCAAATCCAGTAATCAACCCCTACGCCAGGACTGTACTCAATTCCCGACAGCGGCGGATAGGCCAGCCAACCGGTCTGCGCGAACTCACCAACGCCCAGAGACAGGTTAACCAGAATCACGCCCACAACGGTGAACCAGAAGCTCAGGTTGTTGAGGAACGGGAAGGCTACGTCGCGCGCGCCGAGCTGAAGCGGAACCACCAGGTTCATCAGACCGATAACAAACGGCATCGCCACGAAGAAGATCATGATAACGCCGTGGGCGGTAAAGATCTGATCGTAGTGATGAGGCGGCAGGAAGCCGGCTTCCCCGGCCGAAGCCAGCACCTGCTGGCTACGCATCATGATGGCGTCAGCAAAGCCACGCAGCAGCATGACGATTGCCACGATAACGTACATGATACCGAGACGTTTGTGGTCGACAGAAGTCAGCCACTCGTTCCATAGGTAGGACCACTTACCGAAGTAAGTGATGGCTGCCAGAAGCGCCAGTCCCCCAATGATAATCGCAGCCACCGTTACCACGATAATAGGTTCGTGGTAGGGCACTGCATCCAGTGTAAGTTTTCCGAACATCGTTTTCTTCCTCGGCCCCTTAGTGAGCGGTTTCCGCGTGGCTCATGTCCATGCCTTCCATCCCGTCGTGAGCAGCGTGCTCGCCTTCAGGTTTAGACATGTTCATGCTCTCGTGAGACATGAATTTGTTCACAACATCTTTGAACAGATCCGGTTTCACGTTAGAGAAATATTCCACTTTGTTGTATTCGCTAGGCACAGCCACTTTCTCGAACGCGGCCATGGAGTCCATGGAGTTCGGAGACTGTTTGGCTTTTGCAACCCACTGATCGAAAGTCGCCCGATCCGGGGTGGCAATCGCTTTGAACTTCATACCTGAGAAGCCCGGGCCACTGTAGCTAGCGGAGATACCGTCATAAGTACCAGCTTCGTCAGCAATGAGGTGCAGCTGAGTCTGCATACCGGCCATTGCATAAATCTGGCTACCTAAGCGCGGAATAAAGAACGAGTTCATCACCGAGTTAGAGGTCACTTTGAAGTGTACCGGTACGTTCGCCGGGAAGGCGATTTCGTTAACGGTAGCAATACCCTGTTCCGGATAGATAAAGAACCATTTCCAGTCCATCGATACGACTTCGATGGTGATTGGCTTCTCGTCATGGACAAGCGGTTTGCTTGGCTCCAGTGCGTGAGTGGTTTTCCAGGTCAGAACGGCCAGGAACAGGATGATCAGAATAGGTACCGTCCAGACCACAGCTTCCACTTTGTTGGAGTGTGACCAGTTCGGGCTATACTTCGCATCTTTATTGCTCGCGCGATACTTCCAGGCAAATCCTACTGCCATCAAGACGGCGGGAATAACGACAATCATCATCAGGCCGAAGGCCGTCAGAATCAAAGAGCGTTGCTCCAGTCCAATCTGTCCTTTTGGGTCAAGGAGTGCAGAATCACAACCACTGAGTAATACAGTACCTGCGATTAATGACATCCATCCCAAACTTTTATTGTATTTCCTGAGTCTCATTGAACGACCTCAATTCCACGGGATCTGGTGGCGTTTAAAGTGTATGGGCATTTTACGGTAAGGTTGCATTACTGTAAACATGATTGGATCTCTGTCAGTTCTGTGTTAGCGGCTTCTGCTTGGTTTGTCACATATGTAACGTAGTGTTACTTAATCGCTTGCAAAGCCTGATTTTCGCGGGATTGATAACGAAAGGGATAAGAAAAGGAGTGCTTAGCGGCTAATGGGCATAACCACCCACAAATTAGAACAATTGTTTAACATTTAATTATCAAATAAAAGACATTGTGAAAACGAAAAATAAAATCCCCGGAGCTGAATCGGTTAAATTATTTAAAGAGTCGAACGAAAACTGTCAATAATTTCCAGAAATCAAAAACGCACAAAACAACAAATAGCGCGGCGGACAATATAAAAGCGTTAATAAGCCGTTATAATTACGTTTCGTAATTACAACGGCTAATAATGATGCTGGATCCTTAAATCAGGCGGGTTTTACGCAGCGCCAGATAGTCAAGCAGGCCGCCGAACAAAATCCCGCCGACGGCGGTGAGCGCGGCAACCTCCAGCAGGCCGGACAGGAAGGAGAACGACGTATAATCCAGCGCGTTGAGGATCAGCAGCGCCAGCCACACCGCGAGCAGCAGGCAGCCCAGTGTCAGGATCCCCAGCGCCAGCGCATAGGCCTGCGGGAACTCGCTACGCGGCATAAAGCTTGCGGTGCGTTGGGTATGCTCAAGCGTTTGCCGGCACAGCAGCAATAGGGCAATCCCCGGCACCGCCGCAACGACAGAGAAGAGATAGAAGGTCGACCAGCCGTGAGCCTCGACAAACCAGCCGGCAATCGGCCCAACGTATACGCGACCGACCGCAGAGAGCGCCGAGAGCAGTGCGAACTGGGTGGCGGAGAAAGACTTATTACATAACGTCATCAGCAGCGCGACAAATGCCGCCGTCCCCATTCCCCCGCACAGGTTTTCAAAGAATACCGCGGTCGCCATGGAATAGAGGTGCTTATCGGTAATCGACAGCAGCCAGTAGCCGGCGTTAGAGACCCCCTGCAGCAAACCGAAAATGAGCAGTGCCCGAAACAGCGTCAGCCGCTGCATCAGGACGCCGCCGTACAGGGCGCCGAGAATGGTGGCGAACAGGCCTAAGGTTTTGTTCACCATTCCCACTTCGCCAGCGTCAAATCCCACGCCGCGGATCAGGAAGGTGGTGGTCAGGCTCATGGCAAACGCATCGCCAAGCTTATAAAGGACGATGAGCAGCAGAATCAGCCAGGCGTTGTTGCGGCCGAAAAAATCGCGCAGCGGTTCGGCTACCGCCTGCTCGAGCGATCTGGGAACCGGGATAACGTCGCTCGGTTCGGGCGCCAGCAGCGTGGCGATAATGCAGGGCACCAGCAGCGCCGCCATCAGCCAGTACATCCCCTGCCAGCCGAGATAGCGGTCGGCAAGCCACAGGGCCAGTCCACCGGAGACCAGCATCCCCAGGCGATAGCCCAGCACGCTGATCGCGGCGCCGGCTCCACGCTCTTCTGCTGGCAACACGTCGGTTTTCCAGGCGTCGAACACAATATCCTGCGACGCCGAGCAGAAGGCGATCACCACCGCCAGCGCCGCCATCCAGCGTAATTGGGTGACCGGCTCAAGAAAGCCCATCGCCGCGATCGCCAGCAGGAGTAATACCTGGGTGGTCAACAGCCAACCGCGACGACGCCCAAGAAACGGCGGCGTGTAGCGGTCCATCAGCGGGGACCAGAGGAATTTAAAGACATAGGCCTGGCCGACGAGCGAGAAAAAACCGATCGTTTTCAGATCGATATTTTCCACCGTCATCCAGGCCTGCAGGGTACCGGAGGTGAGAGCCAGCGGCAGACCGGAGGCGAAGCCAAGGATCAGCAAAATGGCTGATTTCGGCTGCTGAAAAATGCGTAAGTAATGACTGGACATAGCATAAAGCACGAACCCGGCGGAGGCCGGGTTCGCGATAGCATTAACGCGCGTTTTGCTTGATGAAATCGTGGATGCTGGTGTCCTGCGCCATATCGGCGATGGTATCGGTCAGGACGCTGTTGACGGCATCAGCGATGTTTTTGTTCGAGGCCTGGAAGGCGCCTTCAACGGAGTAGCTGGCGCGGTAGTTTTTGGTCATTTTCGTGCCGTTTGCCGCGGTGGCGATGATGGCGATATCGGCTTTGGTGGCGATGTTATAGCGCACGTTACCCTGAGAGACGTCAGCATAGAGTTTGTTGACGATGATCTGCAGATCGACCGCGCCGTTCGGGCCAATCATGTAGCCGCGAGACGTCATCTGTTTCTCCAGCACTTCCTGCAGCAGGAAGCGCAGATCGCGGGAGGCGGTGAGAGTGACCAGCTGATTGTCACGCGTCACTTTCGCCAGCGCCTGGTCCGGACGCTGATCGGCGCCGTTGATGCTGACGGTCACGCCCATCAGGCTTGGATCCTGCTGCGGCAGCGTGATTTTCGGCGATACTTCAATGGTGGTCGGCGGCGTGGCGCATCCTGCCAGCATAAACATGGCGACCAACGGGAAAAGAATCTTCTTAAGCATGTTCAGGTCTCAACGCATGGTGTTGTTATAAGGAAAATTACCGCCATCATAGCATTGCCAACGGCAAGGGGAAGTGGCAACGCGTGTAAATCCATCGTGCTGGCGGTTTTCTGAGCGTCCCGCCACGGTTAATGGCTCGTTCCCCGACGGATCTGGCGACCAGAGCCAGTAAACGTGATACTTTTGAATGAAAATATCAGAACAATGCTAATTTTTTGTTGTTTTCTCCTAATGGAAGCGGTAAAAGCGGCTAACATTTAAATGGAGTGGCGGCATCTCAGCGTTGTCGGAGGAGAAAATTCATGATGATACGTGAACAGATCGAAGCAAA
The DNA here is from genome assembly GCF_036233805.1 of Klebsiella sp. EMBS2024. Classification (NCBI taxonomy): domain Bacteria; kingdom Pseudomonadati; phylum Pseudomonadota; class Gammaproteobacteria; order Enterobacterales; family Enterobacteriaceae; genus Klebsiella; species Klebsiella sp. EMBS2024. The sequence goes on from NZ_JAZARW010000001.1 coordinate 438,006, forward strand.
ACTTAGAGCAGCGTTCGACCCGATGTATCTCGAAGTCGTGGATGAAAGTTATCGTCACAACGTCCCTGCGGGCTCTGAAAGTCATTTTAAAGTGGTGTTAGTGAGCGATCGCTTCACTGGCGAGCGTTTCCTCAATCGCCACCGTATGATCTACGGCACGCTAACCGAGGAGCTGTCGAATACGGTGCATGCCCTGGCGCTGCACACCTACACGATTAAAGAATGGGAAGCATTACAGGATACGGTATTTGCTTCGCCGCCGTGCCGCGGCGCAGGGAGTATCGCTTAGAAATCCCATTTGCAACCGCTGGCGCTTTTCCAGTATGTTGCTTGCAGATTTAGCAAAAACGGCCTACGGGCCGTTTTGTTTTGCCTGGAAAATGCGCAAAGTCAGCGCTTTTGCGGGCAAATTTGAGCGGGAAATGTGAAAAATGCCGCAGCACCAGGCGACAACCGTTCTCGACTCACAAAAGTGATGCCGCTATAATGCCGCGTCTTATATATGAATGTCTTCGGGATGATTCTGACGACAGGGAATGTGTTTCTGATTTGAAGAGGGCATCCCGGTTCTGCGAAGCCACCTACACGCGCTTCCAGAGTTGACCGAGCACTGTGATTTTTTTGAGGTAACAAGATGCAAGTTTCAGTTGAAACCACTCAGGGCCTTGGGCGCCGTGTAACGATTACTATCGCCGCTGACAGCATCGAGAATGCTGTCAAAAGCGAGCTGGTCAACGTAGCGAAAAAAGTTCGCATTGACGGCTTCCGTAAAGGCAAAGTGCCGATGAATATTGTTGCTCAGCGCTATGGCGCTTCCGTTCGCCAGGACGTGCTGGGCGACCTGATGAGCCGTCATTTCGTTGACGCGATCATCAAAGAAAAAATCAATCCGGCCGGCGCGCCGAACTACGTTCCGGGCGAATACAAACTGGGCGAAGACTTCACCTACGCGGTAGAGTTCGAAGTGTATCCGGAAGTTGAACTGCAGGGTCTGGACGCGATCGAAGTTGAAAAACCGGTTGTTGAAGTCACCGACGCTGACGTTGATACCATGCTGGAAACTCTGCGCAAGCAGCAGGCGACCTGGAAAGAAAAAGAAGGCGCGGTTGACGCTGAAGATCGCGTAACCATCGACTTCACCGGTTCTGTTGACGGCGAAGAGTTCGAAGGCGGCAAAGCCTCTGACTTCGTACTGGCGATGGGCCAGGGTCGCATGATCCCGGGCTTCGAAGACGGTATCAAAGGCCACAAAGCGGGTGAAGAGTTCACCATCGACGTGACCTTCCCGGAAGAGTACCACGCAGAAAACCTGAAAGGTAAAGCGGCTAAGTTCGTTATCAACCTGAAGAAAGTCGAAGAGCGTGAACTGCCTGAGCTGACCGAAGAGTTCATCAAACGTTTCGGCGTGGAAGATGGTTCCGTCGCTGGCCTGCGCGCTGAAGTGCGTAAAAATATGGAACGCGAGCTGAAAGGCGCTGTGCGTAACCGCGTGAAGTCTCAGGCTATCGAAGGTCTGGTTAAAGCCAACGAGATCGACGTTCCGGCTGCCCTGATCGACAGCGAAATCGACGTGCTGCGTCGTCAGGCTGCTCAGCGTTTCGGCGGCAACGAGAAACAGGCTCTGGAACTGCCGCGCGAGCTGTTCGAAGAGCAGGCTAAACGTCGCGTCGTTGTTGGTCTGCTGCTGGGCGAAGTGATCCGCACCAACGAGCTGAAAGCTGACGAAGAGCGCGTAAAAGCCCTGATCGAAGAGATGGCTTCTGCGTACGAAGATCCGTCTGAAGTCGTTGAGTTCTACAGCAAGAACAAAGAGCTGATGGATAATATGCGCAACGTGGCGCTGGAAGAGCAGGCTGTTGAAGCCGTGCTGGCGAAAGCCAAAGTGTCTGAAAAAGCCACTTCCTTCAACGAACTGATGAACCAGCAGGCGTAATTTCGCCGCTATCGTTTAAGGTTCGAGCAAAAACCCGTTGCCGAAAGGCGGCGGGTTTTTTTTTAAGATAATGATAGCCACAGGCACGGTGCGAAAACGCATTAACCATGATAGCGTTACAGCAAAAGCTTGTTATGCTTGAAATATGGCAACACCATCCCCATTACCNNNGAGGCAACTGCATCCGCAATCGCACGCGTATTGAAGAGGCGGTGACGCATTCAGCGGATAGAAACTGTGGCTGATAATCCGTCCGTAAGGTTACAATCAGTGCAGCAGGTATTTTAAAATTACTCCAGGAGACGGAAATGTCATACAGTGGCGAACGAGACAACTTTGCACCCCATATGGCCCTGGTGCCGATGGTCATTGAACAGACCTCACGCGGTGAACGTTCTTTTGATATCTACTCCCGTCTGCTTAAGGAACGCGTCATTTTTCTGACCGGCCAGGTCGAAGACCACATGGCAAACCTGATCGTGGCGCAGATGCTGTTTCTGGAAGCGGAAAACCCGGAAAAAGACATTTACCTGTACATTAACTCTCCGGGCGGGGTAATCACCGCCGGGATGTCGATTTATGACACCATGCAGTTCATCAAGCCGGATGTCAGCACCATCTGTATGGGGCAGGCCGCTTCTATGGGCGCGTTCCTGCTGACCGCCGGGGCGAAAGGCAAGCGCTTCTGCCTGCCGAACTCCCGCGTGATGATCCACCAGCCGCTGGGCGGCTATCAGGGACAGGCGACGGATATTGAGATCCACGCCCGTGAAATCCTGAAGGTGAAAGGACGCATGAATGAGCTGATGGCGCATCATACCGGCCAGTCTCTTGAGCAGATTGAGCGTGACACCGAGCGTGACCGCTTCCTGTCTGCTGCGGAAGCCGTGGAGTACGGGCTGGTCGACTCTATTTTGACCCATCGTAATTGATGCCCAAGGCGCAAGGGTGCCGCTTTACGCTTCATCCTTCTCGCCACGTCTGTGCGAGCGGTTGGCTTTTATTCGGCCGCTTGTCTGGCAGGCTTGCGGCCGGTGGCTTCGCTACCGGCTCGATGTAGCGCGAAGGATTTTGTGTATATACTAATGAAGGGCGGCACAACGCTATATGGCGGCTTGCGCCTGAGAATGGCATTTGCGTCGTCGTGTGCGGCACAAAGAACTTAAAAAGAGGTTTGGACTCATGACAGATAAACGCAAAGATGGATCGGGCAAATTGTTGTATTGCTCTTTTTGCGGCAAAAGCCAGCATGAAGTGCGTAAGCTGATCGCCGGGCCATCCGTGTATATCTGCGACGAATGCGTTGATTTATGTAACGACATCATTCGCGAAGAGATTAAAGAAGTGGCGCCGCACCGCGAGCGCAGCGCGCTGCCGACGCCGCACGAGATTCGCCACCACCTTGATGACTACGTCATCGGTCAGGAACAGGCGAAGAAGGTGTTGGCGGTCGCGGTATACAACCACTACAAGCGTCTGCGCAATGGCGATACCAGCAATGGCGTAGAGCTGGGTAAAAGCAACATCCTGCTGATCGGGCCGACCGGTTCCGGTAAAACGCTGCTGGCGGAAACGCTGGCGCGCCTGCTGGATGTGCCGTTTACCATGGCGGACGCCACTACCCTGACCGAAGCCGGTTATGTGGGTGAGGACGTCGAAAATATCATTCAGAAACTGCTGCAGAAGTGCGATTACGACGTGCAGAAAGCGCAGCGCGGCATCGTTTATATCGACGAAATCGACAAAATTTCGCGTAAATCCGATAACCCGTCGATTACGCGCGACGTCTCAGGCGAAGGCGTGCAGCAGGCGCTGCTGAAGCTTATCGAAGGGACCGTTGCCGCCGTTCCGCCGCAGGGCGGGCGTAAACATCCGCAGCAGGAGTTCCTGCAGGTTGATACCTCCAAGATCCTGTTTATCTGCGGCGGCGCGTTCGCTGGCCTGGACAAAGTGATTTCCCACCGTGTGGAAACCGGCTCCGGCATTGGTTTTGGCGCGACGGTAAAAGCGAAGTCCGACAAAGCGAGCGAAGGGGAACTGCTGGCTCAGGTCGAGCCGGAAGATCTGATCAAGTTTGGTCTGATCCCGGAGTTCATCGGCCGTCTGCCGGTAGTGGCGACCCTGAACGAGCTGAGCGAAGAAGCCCTGATCCAGATCCTGAAAGAGCCGAAAAACGCCCTGACCAAGCAGTATCAGGCGCTGTTTAGCCTTGAAGGCGCAGAGCTCGAATTCCGCGACGAAGCGCTGGACGCTATCGCCAAGAAAGCGATGGCGCGTAAAACCGGCGCCCGTGGCCTGCGCTCAATTGTGGAAGCGGCGCTGCTGGATACCATGTATGACCTGCCTTCGATGGAAGATGTCGAAAAAGTGGTCATTGATGAGTCGGTTATCGCCGGTCAGAGCAAACCGCTGCTGATCTACGGCAAACCGGAAGCTCAGCAGGCATCTGGTGAATAATTAACCATTTCACTCAAGCAGTTAACAAAAAGGGGGGATTTTATCTCCCCTTTTATTTTTCCTGCATTCCCGCCGTTGAATGTGGGGAATACATCCCCATATACTGGATTACATATTAACGACGATGCAGTGGAGTGTGGCGTCGTCGGCTACCTGGCGGACTTTAAACTAAGAGAGAGCTCTATGAATCCTGAGCGTTCTGAACGCATTGAAATCCCCGTATTGCCATTGCGCGATGTGGTGGTTTATCCGCACATGGTCATACCCCTGTTCGTAGGGCGGGAAAAATCTATCCGTTGCCTCGAAGCGGCCATGGACCATGATAAAAAAATCATGCTGGTTGCGCAGAAAGAAGCGTCGACGGATGAGCCGGGTGTAAACGATCTTTTCACCGTTGGAACCGTGGCGTCTATTTTGCAGATGCTGAAGCTGCCGGACGGCACCGTGAAGGTGCTGGTCGAAGGGCTGCAGCGTGCTCGCATTTCTGCGCTGTCTGATAATGGCGAGCATTTCTCGGCGAAAGCGGAGTATCTCGACTCGCCGGCGATTGACGAACGCGAGCAGGAAGTGCTGGTTCGCACCGCTATCAGCCAGTTTGAAGGCTATATCAAGCTGAACAAGAAGATCCCACCGGAAGTGCTGACGTCGCTGAACAGCATCGACGATCCGGCGCGCCTGGCGGATACCATCGCGGCGCACATGCCGCTGAAGCTGGCTGACAAGCAGTCTGTGCTTGAGATGTCCGACGTTAACGAACGTCTGGAATATCTGATGGCGATGATGGAATCGGAAATCGATCTGCTGCAGGTTGAGAAGCGCATTCGCAACCGCGTCAAAAAGCAGATGGAGAAATCCCAGCGCGAGTACTATCTGAACGAGCAAATGAAAGCGATTCAGAAAGAACTCGGCGAGATGGACGACGCCCCGGACGAAAACGAAGCGCTGAAGCGTAAGATCGACGCGGCGAAAATGCCGAAAGAGGCGAAAGAAAAAACCGAAGCGGAACTGCAGAAGCTGAAGATGATGTCGCCGATGTCAGCGGAAGCGACAGTCGTGCGTGGCTACATCGACTGGATGGTGCAGGTGCCGTGGAATGCGCGCAGTAAGGTCAAAAAAGACCTGCGTCAGGCCCAGGAGATCCTCGATACCGATCACTATGGCCTGGAGCGCGTGAAGGATCGCATCCTTGAATATCTCGCGGTGCAGAGCCGGGTGAACAAAATCAAGGGGCCAATCCTTTGTCTGGTGGGACCGCCGGGGGTAGGTAAAACCTCGCTGGGTCAATCCATCGCCAAAGCGACCGGACGGAAATACGTTCGTATGGCGCTTGGCGGCGTGCGCGATGAAGCGGAAATCCGCGGTCATCGTCGGACCTACATTGGCTCGATGCCGGGCAAACTGATCCAGAAAATGGCGAAAGTGGGGGTCAAAAACCCGCTGTTCCTGTTGGACGAGATCGACAAAATGTCTTCCGACATGCGCGGTGACCCGGCTTCCGCGTTGCTTGAGGTGCTGGATCCGGAACAGAACGTGGCCTTTAACGACCACTACCTGGAAGTGGATTACGATCTCAGCGACGTGATGTTCGTGGCGACTTCCAACTCCATGAACATTCCGGCGCCGCTGTTGGACCGTATGGAAGTGATTCGTCTCTCCGGCTATACCGAAGATGAAAAACTGAACATCGCCAAACGTCATCTGCTGCCGAAGCAGATCGAACGTAACGCGCTGAAGAAAGGCGAGCTGACCGTCGACGATAGCGCCATTATCGGCATTATTCGTTACTACACGCGGGAAGCGGGGGTACGTAGCCTGGAGCGTGAAATCTCCAAGCTGTGCCGCAAGGCCGTTAAGCAACTGCTGCTGGATAAATCGCTGAAACACATCGAAATTAACGGTGAGAATCTGCATGATTATCTCGGCGTACAGCGCTTCGACTATGGCCGCGCCGATAGTGAGAACCGCGTCGGTCAGGTGACCGGTCTGGCGTGGACGGAAGTGGGCGGCGATCTGCTGACCATCGAAACCGCCTGCGTGCCGGGCAAAGGCAAGCTGACCTACACCGGCTCGCTGGGCGAGGTGATGCAGGAGTCGATTCAGGCTGCGCTGACGGTGGTACGTTCGCGGGCTGACAAGCTGGGCATTAACGCCGACTTCTACGAGAAGCGTGACATTCACGTGCACGTGCCGGAAGGGGCGACGCCTAAGGATGGTCCGAGCGCGGGTATTGCCATGTGCACGGCGCTGGTCTCCTGCCTGACCGGTAACCCGGTACGCGCTGATGTGGCGATGACCGGTGAAATCACTCTGCGTGGTCAGGTGCTGCCGATCGGCGGTCTGAAGGAAAAACTGCTGGCGGCGCATCGCGGCGGCATTAAGACTGTTCTGATTCCTGATGAGAACAAACGCGACCTTGAAGAAATTCCGGATAACGTTATCGCCGATTTGGATATCCATCCGGTGAAACGAATCGAGGAAGTTCTGACACTTGCGCTGCAGAACGAACCGTTCGGCATGCAGGTTGTGACCGCGAAATAGTGATTCTGCGCAAATTGCGCTAATAAAAATAGGGCTGGTAAGTCATTTCGGACTTGCCAGCCTTTTTTTGTGTAGCTAACTTAGATCGCTGGCAGGGGGGTCATCGACAACTGCTGTTGTAAGGGCATGACAGTCCTGATATAACTGCTGCGCGGTCGCACTATGAAGGACTCAGGTGCGATATAAATTATAAAGAGAGGAAGAGAACAGTGAATAAATCTCAACTGATTGACAAAATTGCTGCGGGTGCGGACATTTCTAAAGCTGCAGCTGGACGTGCGTTAGATGCTTTAATCGCTTCTGTTACTGAATCTCTGCAGGCTGGGGATGACGTTGCGCTGGTAGGTTTTGGTACCTTTGCTGTTAAAGAACGTGCCGCCCGTACTGGTCGCAACCCGCAAACAGGTAAAGAAATTACTATCGCTGCCGCAAAAGTGCCGGGCTTCCGTGCTGGTAAAGCGCTGAAAGACGCGGTGAACTGATCGGCTTTCCCGTCAGGGAATGTGACGAAGTACAAGGGCGCATCGTGAGATGTGCCTTTTTTATTGCCTTTTCAGACCACTTTATGTGTGTTTATCGCCACTTGTGGGCTGACAATCACCCTGTTTTCTTGTCAAAATACGTCCTCACGCGCGGCGGCCATCACGTGCTATGCTGCGCGAGCTAAAGTCATCTACAGCGGAGCGTTGTTACACCATGATGGACAACCTACGCACGGCCGCCAACAGCGTCGTGCTCAAGATTATTTTCGGTATCATTATCGTCTCGTTCATTTTGACCGGGGTGAGTGGTTACCTGATTGGCGGTGGCAAAAACTATGCCGCAAAAGTGAATGGCCAGGAGATTGGCCGTGGGCAGTTTGAAAACGCCGTCGCCAGCGAACGTAACCGTATGCAGCAGCAGCTTGGCGATCAATTCTCCGAGCTGGCGGCGAACGAAAACTACATGAAAACCATGCGCCAGCAGGTGCTGAACCGCCTGATCGATGAGTCGCTTCTGGATCAGTATGCCCGCGAGCTGGGCCTCAGCATCAGCGATGAGCAGGTGAAGCAGGCGATCTTCCAGACCCAGGCGTTCCAGACGAACGGTAAGTTCGACAACCAGCGTTTCAGCGGTATTGTCGCCCAGATGGGGATGACCACCGATCAGTACGCCCAGGCGCTGCGTAACCAGCTGACCACGCAGCAGCTGATTAACGCCATTGCGGGTACCGACTTCATGCTGCCGGGCGAGTCCGATCAGCTGGCGGCGCTGGTATCTCAACAGCGGGTGGTCCGCGAAGCGACCATCAACGTAAATGCCCTGGCGGCAAAACAGACCGCCAGCGATGAGGAAATCAACGCCTTCTGGCAGCAGAATCAGGCCCGTTTTATGGCGCCGGAGCAGTTCCGCGTCAGCTACATCAAAATGGATGCCGCCAGCATGCAGGAGAGCGCCTCTGACGAAGAGATTCAGTCATGGTACGACCAGCACAAGGATCAGTTCACTCAGCCGCAGCGCAACCGCTACAGCGTGATTCAGACCAAAACTGAAGCCGATGCGAAAGCGGTACTGGCCGAGCTGCAAAAAGGAGCGGACTTCGCCACGCTGGCGAAAGAAAAATCGACCGATATTATCTCTGCCCGCAACGGTGGCGATATGGGGTGGATGGAAGATGCCTCTACCGTGCCTGAGTTGAAAGATGCCGGGCTGAAAGAGAAAGGCCAGCTGTCTGGCGTGATCAAATCCTCGGTTGGCTTTTTGGTAGCTCGTCTGGACGACGTCCAGCCGGCGCAGGTGAAGCCGCTGGCTGACGTGCGTAATGACATTGCGGCGAAAGTGAAGCAGGAAAAAGCGTTGGATGCTTACTACGCGCTGCAGCAGAAGGTGAGCGATGCGGCCAGCAACGATAATGAATCGCTGGCGAGCGCAGCGCAGGTCGCCGGGATGAAGGTCGTAGAAACCGGCTGGTTTGGCCGCGATAACCTGCCGGAGGAGCTGAACTTTAAACCGGTCGCTGACGCTATTTTTAACGGCGGTCTGGTGGGTGAGAACGGCGCGCCGGGCAGCAACTCCGATATCATTACCGTTGACGGCGATCGCGCTTTTGTTCTGCGCATTAGCGAACACAAAGCCGAGGCGGTGAAGCCGCTTGCCGAAGTGAAGGCACAGGTTAGCGATATCGTTAAGCACAATAAAGCGGAACAGCAGGCGAAACTGGAGGCCGACAAGCTGCTGGCGGCGCTGAAAGACGGCAAAGGCGATGAAGCGATGAAGGCGGCTGGCCTGAGCTTTGGCGCGCCGCAGACGCTTTCTCGTACCGGCCAGGATCCGCTGAGCCAGCTGGCATTTACCCTGCCGCTGCCGCAGCAGGGTAAACCGGTCTACGGCGTGGGCAGCAATATGCAAGGCGATGTGGTGCTGGTAGCGCTGGATGAGGTGAAAGCCGGCAGCATGCCGGAAGAGCAGAAGAAGGCCATGGTTCAGGGGATCACCCAGAACAATGCCCAAATCGCTTTCGAAGCGCTGATGAGCAACCTGCGCAAGGCGGCGAAAATTAAGCTCGGCGACAGCATCGACCAGCAGCAGTAATTTCGCGTCGTCTCGCAAAAATGAGCAACACGATGTAATCCTCAAGGGCCGCTTTCGCGGCCCTTTCCATTTCTGTGATTTGCCTTTTGTCGACCATCCGCACTGACGCTATCGTGACCTTGCTGTCTACACACAAGGAGATATCAGCATGAAATATGGAATAAAAGCACTGATGGCCGCGGGCGTTCTGGTTTTTGCGGTAGGGGTACAGGGGGCGCTGGCGGCACCCGCCAGCGGCAAAGCGGCGGTGAATAAAGAAAATGTGCAGGCTTCCTCTTCGGCGAAGGCGGAAGCGGTGCCCGGCGAGTCTGACATCGGGGCGACAAAGGTCAGCATTAACCGCGCCAGCGCCGAACAGCTGGCGCAGGCGTTGAATGGCGTAGGATTGAAAAAAGCCCAGGCTATTGTCAGCTACCGCGAAGAGTACGGGCCGTTCAAAACCCTCGATGATCTGAAGCAGGTCCCGGGAATGGGGAGCGCGTTGGTGGAGCGCAATTTAGCCCATCTGACGCTGTAAATTTTATGCCAGACCTTGCACAGCGGTGATTTTTTGCCAGGATAAAGAGGTTGCATCAAGTGGTGTGACCTCTTACCTCATAAACAACAATAACAGAAAGGCATTAGTGCTATGCAGACACAAATTAAAGTTCGCGGCTATCATCTGGACGTCTACCAGCATGTGAACAACGCTCGCTACCTGGAGTTCCTTGAGGAAGCCCGCTGGGACGGCCTGGAAAACAGCCCCGCGTTTCAGTGGATGATGGAGAAAAACATCGCCTTCGTGGTGGTGAATATCAATATTAACTATCGTCGTCCGGCGGTACTGGGCGATGTGCTGACGGTGAGCAGCAAACTGGAGCAACTCAACGGCAAAAGCGGCACCCTAAGCCAGGTGGTCACCCTCAACCCCAATGGCGAAGTAGTGGCCGATGCGCTGATTACCTTCGTTTGTATCGATTTGAAAACCCAGAAGGCGCTGCCGCTGGAAGGGGAATTGCGTGCGAAACTTGACCAGATGAACCTGCGCTGACAACCGTCGTGCGAGTGGCTGGCCCACGGCAGGTGATGAACCCGTAGCCCCGGTAAGCATCGCGCCACCGGGGAATTTGAGTCAAAGCTCCGGTAAATCGATCCCCGGAGATTATGCCTGCGCCAGTCCGGTTTTTTGCTGCATAACCGCCATTACCCCGACCTTGTCCGCCAGATACTGGTTGAGTCCGTTTGCGCGCAGGTTACAGGCGGCGCACTGGCCGCAGCCATCGCCCTTAATGCCGTTGTAGCAGGTGAGGGTTTCCCGGCGCACCAGATCCAGCTGACCCCAGTAGTCGGCGAGCGCCCAGGTCTCGGCTTTATTCAGCCACATCAGCGGTGTCTCAAAGCGAATGTCTTTCGCCATCCCCAGGCTGACGGCGTGGTGCAGCGCTTTGACAAACTCATCGCGGCAGTCCGGGTAGCCAGAGAAGTCGGTCTCGCACACGCCGGTGATGATGGCTTCGGCTTTTACCTGATAGGCGTAGATTGCCGTCAGGGTTAAAAACAGAATATTACGCCCGGGGACAAAGGTGTTGGGAATGCCCTCGGCATCAGGCTGATAGTCCGGTACCGGAATGTTATCGCGGGTCAGGCTGCTGACTGCCAGTTCGTTGAGCAGAGTGACGTCCAGCACTTTATGCGCGACGGCGCCCAGTTTCAGGGCGAGTTCGCGCGCAACGTCGATTTCCGCGCGGTGGCGTTGGCCATAATCAAAAGTGACGCAATGCACTTCATCATACTGTTGCAGAGCCTGCACCAGACAGGTGGTTGAATCTTGTCCTCCGCTGAAGACAACTACGGCGCGTTTCATGGCAATTCCTGACTAAATGAATAAAGGCGATATGGTAGCGCCAGACGCCCTCCATCACCAGCTCTCTCACGTCGACGAGGCCGGCAGCCAGGCGCTGGCGAAGTCGAACCAGCCCCGGGCGTTGAGGCGCAGACCATTGACCCCCGGTGGCGCGCTGATCCGATAGTTATACTTGAACAGCGGCGTCATGATGGCGTCTTCCATCAGGCTGTTAAATACGTTGCGCAGCGCATCGTTGCGGCTGCGAGCGTCGGGCTGAGACTGCACCGCGTCTAATGTCGCCTGCAGATGAGCATATTGCGCCCCGGTCAGCAAATTAGGCCACAGCATATCGCAGCGCAGCCACTGTTCCAGGGCGTACTCCGGCGCTTCGCCGATCAGACGGTCGCCCATCATCAGGTCGGCCTGCCCCAGATCCTGGCAGCCTTCCCAGTTTTTAGCGTCGTGGAACAGGAGCGTCAGCTCGCAGCCCAGCAGAGCCAGACGTTGCCTCAGCTGTTCGGCCATCGCATGTAGCTCGACCGGCAGATGATAGAGCAGGGTGAGCCTGGCCGGCAGCGGTACCGCGTTGTTTGCCGGTCCCTGCGGGATGGACCATCCCGGCAGCACCTCATGGCTTGGCGTAATCAGATCCTCCTCCAGCGGCAGCGTATCCAGTAGCGACGAGTGATGGATTATCGACACCAGCCGCTGGGCCTGCGCTTTGCTAAGCCGAGGGCTGTGGCGCAGGGTCAAATAGCAGAAGCCAAGGCTGATACGGTTGCTGACCTGACGCAGATTATGCAGCTCTTCGCGATCGCCGATGGTGATCTGCACCGGATGGCGGCAGCTGGTGCCGAGATCGCGGTCAAAGAGCTGAGGAGTGATCCAGTACTCCACCGCCTGGATCAGCGGATGCTGCAGGTGGTAGCGGGGATGGTTTTCCAGGCGGACGAGTTCCGGACTAAACCGCTTCAGGCGGAACGGTCCGCAGCCAATGGCCGGATCGTCGGGATGCGCCAGCACGCTGCAGTAGCTGGCGAGGCGGAACGGCAGCCAGTAGTCAGGGCGATGCAGGGTTATTGTTAAACACTGGGCATGGGTGACATCGATACGGCTGATGCTGGCGAAGAGGGTCCGCAAGGCGGGCAGCTCAAGCAGCAGCAGTAACCGCTGTCGCAACTGCGCGGTTTCCACCGTATCGCCATTGTGCCAGCACAGCGTGGAGCGGATATAAAAATGCCAGCGCAGGCCGTCCGGGGAGACCTGCCAGTGGTGCGCCAGATCGCCGATCGGCATATTGTCGCCTTTGTCGAAGCGCGTCAGCCCGGCATAGATTTGTCCGGCCAGATGCTGCTCGGCGCGGCCGGGGAGAAAGCCGGGACGCAGCGGCTCCAGCGGGCGATAGTAAGGAATACGCAGCGTGGGGGTATTGTTTTGCCACTGACCGCCGAGGAAGGGATGGAGCAGGGCTTTCAGCTCCACCGGGGCAAGCTGCGCCAGCTCCAGCGCGGTTTGTTGCTGACCGTTGTTCAGCGCCTGCTCCATCATCTCGTTGCGCAGACTTTCCGGGGTTTTGTGAAATAAGAGCTGTCCGCGTTTGCCGCGCCCGGAGCTGGCCTGCCAGCTTAGCCACCCGGCCTCCTGCGCCTGACGCAGCAGAGTACGGACGTGGCGCTCGCTGCAAAAACAGCGCTCCGCCAGTTCGCCGACGGTGACCTGCTGCGGCGCCCCGGCTGAGGGTTGCCATAGGCGCTGGTATTGATTTAAACGGTGTAAGAGTCGCATGGGGGCCGTCGTCCACCGGGCCGCTGTAAACCCGGAACAATTAATAATATCTATTCACTATTACTTCCGTATATCCCAGGTGATACTGCAACACAAGCGAAGCCCATCACACATCGGGGAATATACCATGGCAAAACTGGCGGCATTTGATATGGACGGCACCCTGCTGATGCCGGACCATCGTCTTGGAGAAAAGACGCTTTCCGCGCTGAAACGGCTGCGTGAGCGCGATATCACCTTGACCTTCGCCACCGGCCGCCATGTGCTGGAGATGCACCATGTGATTGGCGAATTTTCCCTTGATGCATTTCTGATCACCGGCAACGGGACGCGCATCCATTCGCTGGAAGGGGAGGAGCTTTATCGCCAGGATCTCGCTCCCGAGGCGGCGGAAGCGGTGCTGCACGGCAAATGGGATACCCAGGCCAGCATGCACGTCTTTAACGATGGCGGCTGGTTTACCGGCCAGGCAAGGCCTGAATTGTTGCAAGCGCATGTATTCAGCGGCTTTCACTATCAACTGTGCGATCTGAAGCGCATGTCGGCGCAGCATGTCACCAAGATCTGTTTCTGCGGCGATCATGACGATTTGCGCCGTCTGCGGATCCAGCTGAATGAGACGCTGGGCGATCGCGCATTTCTCTGCTTCTCGGCAATGGACTGCCTGGAGGTGCTGCCGGTTGGCTGCAATAAAGGCGCGGCGCTGGCGGTGCTCAGCCAGCATTTAGGCTTCACCCTGCAGGAGTGCATGGCCTTCGGCGATGCGATGAACGACCGCGAGATGCTGGGCAGCGTTGGGCGGGGGTTCATCATGGGCAACGCGATGCCGCAGCTGAAAGCCGAGCTGCCGCATCTGCCGGTAATTGGCGACTGCCGGAATCAGGCAGTCTCCCATTTTTTAACTCATTGGCTGGATAATCCTGATCTTCCTTATTCCCCCGAATAGAGAGACCCTTCCAGCAAGCCAGATAGGCTTCTATCTGGCTTTTTTTATCGCCTTTCGACCAGACCGGCGATCTCCGCCTGCCAGGGCGCAATATCGCCGATATTGTCCGCCACCCACTGCGGGTTGTAATAGCTTTCCAGGTAACGCTCGCCGCTGTCGCACAGGAGTGTCACTATCGAGCCGGTGCGACCTTCTTCGCGCATCCGCGCGGCCAGCTGCAATACGCCCCACATATTGGTGCCGGTCGAGGCGCCGACCTTGCGCCCAAGCTGCGTTTCCAGCCACAGGGCGGTGGCTACGCTCGCCGCATCCGGCACGCGCAGCATCTCATCGACAACGTCGGGAATAAACGACGGCTCGACGCGCGGCCGTCCGATGCCTTCAATTTTGCTGCCGACCGGGCTGCGTAGGCTGGCGTCGCGGGTCTGCCAGTAATCGAGGAACACCGAATTCTGCGGATCAACGACCATCAGCTGCGTCTCGTAGCCCTGGCTGCGAATATAGCGGCCAATGGTCGCTGAGGTGCCGCCGGTGCCGGCGCTCATGACGATCCATGACGGCTGCGGGTGCGGCTCATGGCTCATCTGGCGGAAAATACTGTCGGCGATATTGTTGTTGCCGCGCCAGTCGGTGGCCCGCTCGGCGAAGGTAAACTGATCCATATAATGGCCGTTCAGCTCGCGGGCCAGCGTTTCGGAAGCCGCGTAGATTTCGCCGGCGCTCTGCACAAAATGGCAGCGTCCGCCGTAGAACTCGATCTGTTCGATTTTGCGCTTGGCGGTGCAGGAAGGCATCACAGCGATAAACGGCAGCCCCAGCAGGCGGGCGAAATAGGCCTCCGAAACGGCGGTTGACCCTGAGGAGGACTCTATAATTGGCGTGCCTTCTTTGATCCAGCCGTTGCACAAGCCATAGNGAAACAGCGACCGCGCCAGGCGATGCTTCAGGCTGCCGGTGGGGTGGGTGCTTTCATCTTTCAGATACAGGTGGATGCCCGGAAAAGCGGGCAGCGGCAGACGGATCAGGTGCGTGTCGGCGGAGCGCTGATAGTCAGCGTTGATTTCGCTAATGGCATGTTTAACCCAGGCGCTATTCATCGTAATTTCCTGTTTGTCATTTTGTGCCTAGCTTAGCGGAAAGCGCAGGAAAAATTGTTGCCATTTAACCTGTGGATTACCATTATGAGAGCAAAATTTTCTCTGAGGATGCCCAATGCTAGATAAAATTGACCGTAAGCTGCTGGCGCTACTGCAGGAAGATTGCACCCTCTCTTTGCAGGCGCTGGCCGATGCCGTTAATCTGACCACCACGCCCTGCTGGAAACGCCTGAAACGGCTCGAAGACGAGGGCATTCTCCGCGGGCGCGTCGCCCTGTTGGACGCGGAAAAGGTGGGGCTGGGGCTGACGGCGTTCGTCCTGATCAAGACTCAGCATCATAGCAGCGACTGGTACTGTCAGTTCGTGAGCGAAGTGACGCAGATGGCGGAAGTGCTCGGCTTCTGGCGGATGGCGGGGGAGTATGACTACCTGCTACGGGTGCAGGTGGCTGATATGAAACGCTATGACGACTTTTATAAACGTTTAGTGAACAGTGTGCCTGGTCTGTCGGATGTCACTTCGAGTTTTGCCATGGAACAGATAAAATATACCACCGCCTTGCCTGTCGAATAACGGTATTGCGCCGTAACCCATTACAAAATCAGGATTTTATTGCTTGCGATTATTTGCTCAACTCAGCTGGTACTTCCGCCGGGAGTGGCGCCGCTATCTTGGCGCAATTGCCCTGCTGGTCATTATTGCCGTCCTGCAGCTTATTCCGCCGAAGGTGGTGGGCATTGTGGTCGACGGCGTGACGCAACAGCATTACACCGCGGAGAAGGTGTGGATGTGGATCGGCGCGCTGGTGCTGATCGCGGTGATGGTCTACCTGCTGCGCTATGTCTGGCGCGTGCTGTTGTTCGGCGCTTCTTACCAGTTGGCGGTTGAGCTGCGGGAAGATTTTTACCGGCAACTGAGCCGCCAGCATCCGGCGTTCTATTTGCGCCATCGCACCGGGGATCTTATCGCCCGCGCCACCAATGACGTGGACCGGGTGGTGTTTGCCGCTGGCGAAGGAGTATTAACCCTCGTGGATTCCTTGGTGATGGGCTGTGCGGTATTGATTGTAATGTCGACGCAGATTAGCTGGCAGCTTACTCTGCTGGCGCTGCTGCCGATGCCGCTGATGGCCCTGGCGATCAAACGCAACGGCGATGCGCTTCACGAACGTTTTCGCGTTGCTCAGGCGGCCTTTTCCAGCCTCAACGATCGCACGCAGGAGAGCCTGACCAGCATCCGCATGATTAAGGCGTTTGGGCTGGAGGATCGCCAGTCGGCGCAGTTTGCTGCCGATGCTGCCGATACCGGCGCGAAAAACATGCGCGTGGCACGCATTGACGCCCGCTTCGACCCCACCATCTATATCGCCATCGGGGCCGCTAACCTGCTGGCCATCGGCGGCGGCAGCTGGATGGTGATCCACGGCAGCCTGACCCTGGGCCAGCTGACCAGCTTCGTGATGTATCTTGGCCTGATGATCTGGCCGATGCTGGCGCTGGCGTGGATGTTTAACATCGTGGAGCGCGGTAGCGCGGCCTATGGTCGTATCCGCACGATGCTTGAAGAGGCGCCGGCGGTGGATGACGGGAGCGAGGCGGTGCCGGCAGGCCGCGGCGTCCTGCAGGTTGCTATCCGCGATTTCATCTATCCGCAGGCGAGCAAACCTTCGCTGGAGCATGTAAATTTTACTCTCCAGCCGGGGCAAATGCTGGGCATCTGCGGGCCGACGGGCGCCGGCAAAAGCACCATTCTGGCGCTGCTGCAGCGCCATTTTGACGTCACTCACGGCGAGATCCGCTTTCACGATCTGCCGCTGCCGATTCTGCAGCTCGACAGCTGGCGCGCCCGGTTGGCGGTGGTCAATCAGACGCCATTTTTATTCTCCGATACCGTCGCCAATAATATCGCGCTGGGAAAACCGGACGCGACGCAGGCGCAGATTGAGCGGGTTGCTCAACTGGCCAGCGTGCATGACGACATTCTGCGTCTGCCTCAGGGCTACGAGACCGAAGTGGGCGAGCGCGGCGTGATGCTCTCCGGCGGCCAGAAACAGCGCATCTCTATTGCTCGCGCCCTGCTGCTGGAGGCCGAAATTTTGATCCTCGACGATGCCTTATCGGCGGTGGATGGCCGCACCGAGCACCAGATCCTGCATAACCTGCGCCAGTGGGGGGAGGGGCGGACGGTCATTATCAGCGCCCACCGCCTGTCGGCGCTCACCGAGGCCAGTGAAATTTTGGTACTGCAGCATGGGCATATTGCCCAGCGCGGCCGCCACGAGGCGCTGGCCGTGCAGCCCGGCTGGTACCGCGACATGTATCGATATCAGCAGCTGGAGGCCGCGCTCGACGAGGTTCCGCAGACGCAAGAGGAGGCCCTGGATGCGTAGCTTTACCGAACTCTGGCCGACGCTTAAACGCCTGCTGGCCTATGGTTCACCGTGGCGCAAGCCGTTGGCCATCGCGGTGGCGATGATGTGGATTGCGGCGGCGGCGGAAGTGAGCGGCCCGCTGCTTATCAGCTATTTCATCGACAACATGGTGGCGAAACATACGCTGCCGCTGAAGCTGGTGGCCGGCCTGGCGGTAGCCTATATCGGCCTGCAGCTGCTGGCGGCGCTCCTGCACTATAACCAGTCGCTGCTGTTTAACCGCGCCGCGGTCGGCGTCGTCCAGCAGTTGCGCAGCGACGTGATGGATGCCGCCCTGCATCAGCCGCTCAGCGAGTTTGATACCCAGCCGGTTGGGCAGCTTATCTCACGGGTAACCAACGATACGGAAGTCATTCGCGATCTGTACGTGACGGTGGTGGCTACGGTACTGCGCAGCGCCGCGCTGATCGGCGCGATGCTGGTGGCGATGTTTAGCCTCGACTGGCGGATGGCGCTGGTGGCGATCGCGATTTTCCCGGCGGTGCTGATCGTGATGATTATCTATCAGCGCTATAGCACGCCGATCGTGCGGCGGGTGCGCGCCTGGCTTGCCGACATCAACGATGGCTTCAACGAAGTGATCAACGGCATGGGCGTCATCCAGCAGTTCCGCCAGCAGGCGCGCTTTGGCGAACGGATGCGCGAGGCCAGCTATGCCCACTATCTGGCGCGGATGCAGACGCTGCGCCTGGACGGTTTTCTGCTGCGCCCGCTGCTGAGCCTTTTTTCCTCGCTGGTGCTGTGCGGGCTGCTGATGCTGTTCGGCTTTAGCGCGGTGGGCACGATCGAGGTTGGGGTCCTGTACGCGTTTATCAGCTATCTTGGACGCCTTAACGAGCCGCTTATCGAGCTGACCACCCAGCAGTCGATGCTGCAGCAGGCGGTGGTCGCCGGCGAGCGCGTTTTCGAGCTGATGGATCGCCCGCGCCAGGCGTGGGGTACGGATGACGCGCCGCTGAGCAGCGGTCGGGTGGAAATTGACCATCTCTCCTTTGCTTACCGGGGGGACCGTCTGGTTCTCCAGGATATCACGCTGGATATTCCCTCCCGCAGCTTCGTGGCGCTGGTCGGACATACCGGCAGCGGAAAGAGTACCCTCGCCAGTCTGATGATGGGCTATTACCCGTTAACCCACGGCGAGATCCGCATCGATGGTCGACCGCTCGCATCCCTCAGCCACAGCGCGTTGCGTCGGGGCATCGCGATGGTGCAACAGGATCCCGTAGTGCTGGCGGATACCTTCTACGCCAACGTCGCGCTGGGCCGGGACATCAGTGAGGCGCAGGTTTGGGAAGCGCTGGAGGCGGTGCAGCTGGCGGCGGTGGCGCGCAGCATGAGCGATGGGCTGTACACCCAACTGGGCGAGCAGGGCAATAATCTCTCCGTCGGGCAGAAGCAGCTGCTGGCGCTGGCGCGCGTGCTGGTGGACACCCCGCAGGTACTGATTTTGGATGAGGCGACGGCAAACATCGACTCCGGTACCGAGCAGGCGATCCAGCAGGCGCTGGCGAAGGTCCGCCAGCATACCACCCTCGTGGTTATTGCCCATCGGCTGTCGACCATTGTGGAGGCCGATACCATCCTGGTTCTGCATCGAGGTCAGGCTGTCGAGCGGGGCACCCATCAGCAGCTGCTGGCGGCGAAAGGCCGCTACTGGCAGATGTATCAGCTGCAGCTGGCCGGCGAAGAGCTGGCGGCCAGCGCCAGAGAGGAGTCGCTCAGCGCCTGATGCACCACTAGCAGGCAGGGAACGCTGGGCGGCCTGCGATGGTGCAAAAACGTTACATCAAATGCACTGTTGTGGTGCATTTTTGCGCGCCAGGCGCCGTTGCGCAGGATATTGCCTGACCTGTCCCCTGTTTTTTGCCATCAAAGGGCCGCTTTACGGCCTTTTTTCATTTCTGGCATAGCCCTTGCTTTATATCCATCGTGTTAGCTGCGGCCATTACCGAATACTGACTGGAGGGGACTTATGAAGCTGGTTACCGTGGTAATCAAACCATTCAAACTGGAAGACGTGCGTGAAGCTTTGTCTTCCATCGGCATTCAGGGCCTTACGGTCACTGAAGTCAAAGGATTTGGCCGTCAGAAAGGTCACGCGGAGCTCTACCGCGGCGCCGAGTATAGCGTCAACTTTCTGCCAAAAGTGAAGATTGATGTGGCGATTGCCGACGATCAGCTGGATGAAGTCATCGATGTCATCAGCAAAGCGGCTTACACCGGAAAAATTGGCGACGGCAAAATTTTCGTCGCTGAATTGCAGCGCGTCATTCGCATCCGTACCGGCGAAGCTGACGAAGCGGCACTGTAATTTCCAGACCACACAGTGATGGGGAACGAAACAATGAAAATGGCAACAATGAAATCGGGTCTGGGGGCATTAGCCCTTCTGCCGGGGCTGGCGATGGCCGCGCCTGCGGTGGCGGACAAAGCCGATAACGCGTTTATGATGATTTGCACCGCGCTGGTTCTGTTTATGACTATCCCGGGGATTGCGCTGTTTTACGGCGGCCTGATCCGCGGTAAGAACGTTCTGTCCATGCTGACTCAGGTGATTGTCACCTTTGGCCTGGTCTGCGTATTGTGGGTGATTTATGGCTATACCCTGGCCTTCGGCACCGGCGGCAGCTTCTTCGGCAGCTTTGACTGGGTGATGCTGAAAAATATTGAGCTGAAAGCGCTGATGGGCACCTTCTATCAGTATATCCACGTGGCCTTCCAGGGCTCGTTCGCCTGCATCACCGTCGGGCTGATTGTCGGGGCGCTGGCGGAACGTATTCGTTTCTCCGCGGTACTGATCTTCGTGGTGGTGTGGATGACACTCTCCTACGTGCCGATTGCGCATATGGTTTGGGGCGGCGGTCTGCTGGCGACCCATGGCGCGCTGGACTTCGCCGGCGGCACCGTTGTGCACATCAACGCCGCGGTCGCCGGGCTGGTGGGCGCCTATATGATGGGCAAACGCGTGGGCTTCGGCAAAGAAGCGTTCAAACCGCATAACCTGCCGATGGTGTTCACTGGCACCGCTATCCTCTACGTGGGCTGGTTCGGCTTCAACGCCGGCTCTGCCAGCGCAGCGAATGAAATTGCGGCCCTGGCGTTCGTTAACACCGTCGTGGCGACCGCTGCGGCTATCCTGGCGTGGACCTTTGGCGAATGGGCTCTGCGCGGCAAACCTTCACTGCTGGGCGCCTGCTCCGGGGCAATTGCCGGTCTGGTTGGCGTTACGCCGGCGTGTGGTTATATCGGTGTCGGCGGGGCGCTGATCGTCGGTATCGCCTCTGGCCTGGCGGGTATCTGGGGCGTGACTGCGCTGAAACGCTGGCTGCGTGTGGATGATCCTTGCGACGTCTTCGGCGTTCACGGCGTCTGCGGCATCGTCGGCTGTATCCTGACTGGTATCTTCGCGGCGACTTCTCTGGGCGGCGTCGGTTATGCGGAAGGCGTCACCATGGGCCATCAGCTGCTGGTGCAACTGGAAAGTATCGCCATCACCGTGGTCTGGTCCGGCGTTGTGGCGTTCATCGGCTACAAAGTGGCGGATATGACCGTCGGGCTGCGCGTGCCGGAAGAGCAGGAGCGCGAAGGGCTGGACGTCAACAGCCATGGCGAAAACGCCTATAACGCCTGATAAAAAAGCCATTCTCTCCTGATAGCGAAAAGCCTCCCGTCCGGGAGGCTNNNNTATGCGTTGCGGTTGCGCATCACCCCTTCCTGAACCGTTGAGGCAACCAGCGTGCCATCCTGGGTGTAGAATTCGCCGCGAACGAAGCCGCGGGCGCTGGAGGCCGAGGTGCTTTCGACGCTATACAGCAGCCATTCATTAATATTAAACGGCCGGTGGAACCACATAGAGTGGTCGATGGTGGCGACCTGCATGCCGGGCTCAAGGAAACCAACGCCGTGCGGCTGCAGCGCCACCGGCAGGAAGTTAAAGTCTGAAGCATAGCCCAGCAGATACTGATGAATACGCAGATCGTCAGGGACGGCGCCGTTGGCGCGCAGCCAGACCTGGCGCACCGGTTCGGCGATATGGCCTTTCATTGGGTTATGAAACTCCACCGGACGGATCTCCAGCGGTTTATCGCAGAGGAATTTGTCTTTCACCTGCGGCGGCAGGAGATGCGCCAGCTTGCGAGCGATATCGGTTTCCGAAGGCAGGCCGTCAGGGGAGGGGGCGGCCGGCATTGCTTTCTGATGCTCATAGCCATTCTCTGGCGCCTGGAAGGAGGCGGTCATATAGAAAATCGGCTTCCCGTTCTGGATGGCGGCGACCCGACGGGCGCTGAAGCTGTTGCCGTCGCGCAGCACCTCCACATCGTAAACGATCGGCTTCTGGCTATCGCCGGGGCGAAGAAAGTAGCTGTGAAACGAATGAACCAGACGCTCAACGGGCACGGTCTCTTTTGCCGCATACAGCGCCTGACCCACTACCTGGCCGCCAAAAACCTGACGTAACCCCAGGTCTTCGCTCTGCCCGCGAAACAACCCTTCCTCAATTTTTTCCAGATCTAATAATGCCAGCAGGTTAGAGAGTGCCTGACTCATACTTATCCTCAATTAACAATAGCGGCGCAGCGCGCGTAATGTGGCCAAGTATAACCTGGAATCGCAAGTGGTCCGATGGGTGTAATAATCTGAATAACGACCAGTTAACAGGAACAAATCTGAGATCTGTGCCACACTTATTGACGACACGAAAGTTCCTGCCGGCGAAGCGGCGGAACATCCTCCTGGGTATTAAGGGATGATAAGGAGAACATCATGAAATTTGCCTATATGTTTAGTGCCTTAGCCGTCGCCGCGACGCTGACCGCCTGTGCTAATCACCACTCGAACAATTCTTCGACGCAGGCGGCCGCGCCCGACCCTTACGGTATCGCGACGCTGAGCGTGGCGCAGCAGCAGCCGAGCGTCACGGGGACGATTAATATCCGCCAGAGAATCGCTTTACCGCCGGATGCGGTACTGACGGTGACCCTGTCGGATGCTTCTCTGGCAGATGCGCCAGCCCGCGTATTGTCGCAAAAAGCGGTGCGTACCGAAGGCAAACAGGCGCCATTTAACTTTGCGCTGCCTTACAACCCGGCAGATATTCAACCGAACGCTCGCATTCTGCTAAGCGCGGCGATCACGGTTAACGGCCAGTTGATGTTTATTACCGATACCGTGCAGACGGTAATAAACCAGGGCGGCACTCATGCCGACCTGACGCTGGTTCCGGTCCAGCAGACCGCCGTTCCTGTCGCCCAGTAAGCTCGCTACGCCCCCGGATGGGGGCTTTTTTTTGCCTTCAATAAACCCAGCGATAATGCTGGAGATCGATATGGCCGCTGCCGGAGACCTGCACACCCTCGGCCAGCAGCGCCTGACGCTGCCGCTGTAGATCGGGGCCGGTGAGGGAGATATCGCCATGGCGATTGACCACCCGATGCCATGGCAGGGTGGACCCTTCCGGCAGGCGCTTCAATACGCCGCCCACCTGGCGCGCCGCGCGCGGTGAACCTGCCAGCCGGGCGACCTCGCCGTAGGTCGTGACATACCCTTCCGGTATCGACGCCACGATGTGCCAGACGCGTTGGGGAAATGTGTCGTGCGGAGCCATTTTCTGTCCTGTTACCGGCAAAACGTCAGCATAAGCGCTAAGCCAGGAGCTGTACAGCCGGCCTGGGTCAGGCGGCCTGTTCGACGGTGAACGTCAGAGCGAGGCCGAGGATCTGCATGCCATGGACATTGTCGGAGGCTGAGCTGGCGATGAGACTCTCAAGAAATTTCAACCGCTGCGAAGTGGCGTTGATGATCAGCCTCGCGCGCAGGCCCGGCATGGTTAACGACGAGATAGGGTACACCACCCGACCGCTGATATAGACCGGTAGCTTGCGTAGCTCCACCTGGCGCAGCACGCCGACGGTGGAATAGAGCAGCGCCAGCGGCGTAACCGCCCGCACCGGCGCGGGACTGATGGTCGCGAAGTCGAGCATTTTTTCAGGACGCAGGTAGTTTACGCCCTGAAAGGCGATGGTCATCCCTTCAATAGCAGGTAAAGGCAGAGTGATGGTCTGTGGTGATGAGTCAGTCATTCGATTACCGTCGAGACAATGTACTGGTGATAAAAGAGGACGAAGAGGATAAGTATGGTGGATAACCCGGATGTGTGCTGAGCGCGGGCTCGCAATCTCACAGGCTGACCGTGAGTGGCTGGTTTTATTCGCGTTATTGCGCAATAAACCAGCAGGCGGACGGTGTGAGCTTGCAATTCCCCAGGTCAGCAGGGATAATGCGCCAGCGCGTTAGGCAACTAACGCTCTCAATGGGGGCTCTGTTGGTTCTCCCGCAACGCTACTCTGTTTACCAGGTCAGGTCCGGAAGGAAGCAGCCAGAGCAGACGACGTGTGTGCCGGGATGTAGCTGGCAGGGCCCCCACCCATTTCTCCCGCCTGGTGTTTCCCTTGTATTTGTCCGGTTTTTACTCCTGCAATAATTAATTTCTGATAAAGATCGCATATTAGTTTTTGTTGTTAAAACCCCCTGCTTTTATTCCATAATATTTACTTGTCATAAATCTGAAATACTACTGAAATATTAATGTCATTTGCATGTCATAAATAAAGCGCATCTTACTGATGGGAATTTGTTGCCAGGCTCATGCTGTAAAATATATCTCTGGATCAGCATGTTAACTTCGTGTATTAATTATGATGATTTTATTGCACGGGAAGCGTAGCTATGACCACAGTGGTTTTGAATGTAAAAATTGACGCAGAGCTAAAAGAAAAGTTGCGTCATTATGCGGAAGTTAATAACGAGAACCTGGGAACGGCAACGGAAAAGCTGCTGCAGCTGGCTTTTCAGCTGGAGGAGTCAGCAGGTGAGGCGGGGGTGACGGAAGAGGACATTGACAGCCAGCATACCGAAGAGGAAGCGACGCCACTTACCCCTAAAGAAATCAAAGCATTAAGAAAACTTCTGAAGAAGAAAAAATGAAACAACAATTCTCTACAGCCAGCAACTATAGCGAAGCTTGCGATATGTTGCGCTCAGGATACGTAAAACACGTCCGCCTGAACTGGAATATCGGTAGTGATGAGTTCTTTCGCATTGCTTCCGACTGGTGTGACACCGGCGCTAAAATCAAAAAAGATGAAGATGGCTTTATTATTTCCCTGAAAGGGTTTCCTATTCCGCGCCAGCATTAATGAAATTGCCTTCTTTCTGTCATTGGGTTGCCATAACCAGAGGGCAGGATAGCCAGGCAATTTTATAAAAACATCTNATATACCTCATGGATGAAGGTCATTTGACGGGCTGAAGTCAGCCCGTCGCTATTTTCTTATATTATTTTTCGCAAACGTGTATTTTCCTTCTGTTCAGCAAGGCTTTGCCACAGCGGTTGTAGCGTGGAGAAGGCCCGGCGCAATGCTTCATCCGGCAGCGTAAACGGCAGACGTAAATAGCGATCGAACGCCCCTTCCAGCCCAAACCGCGTACCGGTGCCGATATGGATCCCCTGGCTTTCCGCACGCGCAGAGAACAGGGTGGCCAGCATGTCAGGAAGTTCCACCCAAAAAGAGAGCCCACCTTCCGGTGGCGAAAACCGCCAGCGGGGAAAATATTCCGCCATCAGCGTTTCGCACATGTCCCGGCGCGCCTTGAGCATATCCCGCCGCGGCGGCAGCAGTGTGGCGGCATTTTCCAGTAGCCAGCAGCAGGCCAGTTGCTCCAGCAGCGGCGTACCCAAATCCAGCGAATCGCGGGCCTGAATAAGCGAGGCGATGGTCCGCGCGCTGGCGCGGATCCAGCCGATACGTAGTCCCCCCCAGAAGCTTTTCCCGGCCGAACCAATGGTGAGCACCGCGGCATCGGGATTGAAGCTGGCCAGCGGTGGGGGCGGCGGCGCGTTATACCAAAGGTCGGCCATGGTCTCGTCGATTACCAGCGTTGTTCGCGTCCTGGCGGCGATGTCCGCAACCCGCTGGCGGGTGGGGGCATCCATACAGCGTCCGGTGGGGTTGTGAAAATCCGGCATCAGCCACGCCAGCCGCGGCGCAGTCTGCGCAATAGTCGCCGCCAGTCCATCGCAGTCCCATCCCTGCTGCGGAAGCGCAACCCCGACGGGGCGGCAGGAGGCGCCCTGAATGGCGCTGATGGCCATCGGATAGGTGGGGGCGTCAATAACCACCCGATCGCCCGGCCCGGTGAACAGGCGCAGGATCAGCGCGAAGGCGCTGAGGGCGCCGTTGACCACCATCACCTCATCGGGCCGCGTCGGCAGACCGCGTTCGCTGTAGCGCCGGGCAATCGCCTCCCGCAGCACCGGCAGCCCCTGCTGGTCATAGCCAGTCTGTGCGAGATAGGGCGGCAGCAGGGTCATAGCGTGCTGGAAGGCCTGATGGACCTCCGGCCCGGCGCTGAGGGCGGCGGTAGAGAGATTAAGCGTAGATGAGATGCCGGCAGGCAGAGGAAGATCGGCGGGGCGTTCCGGCAAAACAATGCGTGACCCGCTCCCCTGGCGGCTGTAGAGAAAGCCCTCCTCCCGCAACTGGCCGAGGGCGCTGGCAATGGTGGTCCGGCTGACGTTCAGGGCCGCCGCCAGCTCGCGCTCGCCGGGCAGGCGCGTTTGCAGCGTCAGGCGACCATCAAGGATCAGCAGGCGGAGCGCTTCCGCCAGCTGGCGCCATAGCGGCGTGCGTGAGCTGGTCTCCTGCCAGTTGCCGAGCAGGCGTACCAGCGATTGGGTTCCAAAGCGTCGGGCTGACATAGCGATCCACTTTTCCAAAACTGGCCATTAATTATCAGTCCATTTTTGCTGATGATTAGGGCATTCGCAATGATGTTGAGGAAAAAATATGCTTCGTCGCCTGCTGCAGTTATATATTGGTCTGGTGCTTTACGGCGTGTCCACGGCGCTCTTCGTGCATGCCAATCTCGGCGCCGATCCGTGGGATGTTTTCCATCTCGGGGTGGCTAAACAGCTGGGTATCAGTTTCGGTACGGTGATTATCCTGACCGGCGCGGCGGTACTGCTGCTGTGGATCCCGATCCGGCAAATGCCGGGGCTCGGCACGGTGAGCAATGTCATCGTGCTGGGACTAGCGGCGGACGCCACGCTGGCCGTCCTGCCGCCGCTGGAGTCGATGGTGGCGCGCAGTGCGCTGCTGGTAGGAGCGATTGTGCTGAACGCTATCGCTACCGGAATGTATATTGGCGCGGGCTTTGGCCCCGGGCCGCGCGATGGCCTGATGACCGGTCTGCATGCTCGCACTGGTTGGTCACTGCGCGGTATCCGGACGGCGATCGAGCTTTCCGTACTGCTGATTGGCTGGCTGCTGGGGGGTAAATTTGGCGTCGGAACCGTCATCTACGCGCTGTCGATTGGGCCGCTGATCCAGCTGTGCCTGCCGTGGTTCAGCCAGCCCGTCAGCCGCAACGCGGTCAGCCCTCCCCGGGAAATAGTCTCCTGAATTAACCCATCGCCCTCTTCATCACGGAGAGGGCCTTTCATCGCTTACAGGCCGCTCAGGCCATGAAGCATCATGTAGATCCCCACCACAATAATCAGTAAGCCTGAGAACCAGGGCGCCTTGCGCGAGAGGTCGTTAAGCCACGGCCAGCGGCGGGTGGCATGTTTAAGGCTCAGGGCGGCGATGGCCCCGGAAGCCACCAGCGTCAGCGCCAGACCAACGCTAAAGCCCAGCACCAGCGTGGCGCCCAGCGAGAATTTCTTCAGCTGTAAACAGATAAGCAGCACGGTAATGGACGCCGGGCAGGGGATCAGCCCGCCGGTCAGGCCAAACAGCACGATCTGCCCGGTCGTCACCTGGCGGCCATCAAAGCGCCGGTTGATCTCCTGAGCATGGGCCCGCTGATGCGCGTCCTGCCACTCCTCCGCCACCAGCGGCGCGGCGGATGAGGACGCATGGTGATGGTCATGGTGGTGATCATG
>NZ_JAZARW010000001.1:465547-493520 GCF_036233805.1 Klebsiella sp. EMBS2024
ATGGTCATGGTGGTGATCATGTTCGTGGTGATGATCATGTTCTTGATGGTGATCGTGGTGCGTGTGGGGCTGCGATTCGCGCCAGGTGCGCCAGAGCATCCAGCAGGCAATCAGCACAATGACAATCCCTGAGACCAGCTGAAACCAGGGTTCAGAGGTTTGGGCGTTCCTGCCGCGGCCAAACCACAGGCCGGCCATGGCGATCAGCCAGACCACTGCCGTATGCGAAACCGTGGCCGCCAGCCCCAGCAGTACCGCCTGTTTTAAGGTTCCTCGCACCGCCACGATAAAGGCGGCCATCATTGTTTTTGAGTGCCCGGGTTCGAGGCCGTGCAGCGCGCCGAGCAGTATTGCGCTGGGTATAAACAGCCAGGCATTGCCCTGCTGCAGAAGGGAAGTGAAATCGTTCATATCGGGATCCTTGCCAAAAGTGCGATTATCCTACTCCCCCCCAGTAGTAAAATACTACCCCCCAGTAGATAAAGCGGCTAATAAAAAGGATCATGGTATGCTGGCAGGCGTTGCTGACCACGCAGGTCGGTAATCCCGGACAGAATGAAACGGTGGATCGTGCAATGTCACATACAGTTCGACACAAAAAGATGTTACTGACCCGGCTGAAGAAAATTCAGGGGCAGAGTACCGCGTTAGAGAAAATGCTTAATCGCGAGCATGAGTGCGCTGAAATATTACAGCAGCTGGCGGCGATCCGCGGCGCGGTCAACGGCATGATGCTGCAGGTTATTCAGGGGCATCTTACCGACCATGTGGTGAAAGAGCCTGACGAGACGCAGCGCGAAGCGGATCTGGAGACGGTGATGCAGGTGATTAAATCCTATCTGAAGTAGCGCCCCCTGACGTTCCGCTCAAGCCACCCGCCGCTTAATGCGCATGGAGGTTATGCTCTGCCCACAGAATGAACTGCTCTTTTGGCAGCGCTTTGCTGTAAAGCCACCCCTGGGCGTACTGAACGCCATGCTGGCGCAGCCAGTCGCGCTGGCTTTCGGTTTCCACCCCTTCGGCGACGGTGGCCAGATTGAGCGCTTTGGCCATTTCAATAATGTGCGGCGTCAGCGGCCGGTACTCGAGGGTATCGACAAAAGATTTATCGATTTTCAGCGTGTCGACGTCCAGTTTCTGCAGATAGCTCAGGCTGGAGTAGCCGGTGCCAAAGTCATCAATCGAGATCCGATGCCCGGCCTGACGGTAGTGAGCGATCACCGGCATGGTGGTCTCCGGGTCGACAAACCCGCGCTCGGTGATTTCAAGGATGATCTGTTCGGCAGCGATCCCCCAGTGCTGCAGCTGATCGTGTAACAACGTCGGTAGGGTGGGCGAGCGTAAATCATCTACCGACAGGTTGATGGATATGTGCACTTCCGGCCGCTGCCGCAGCCAGGGACCGAGATCGGTAAAAATTTTCCTGACGATATCTTCCGTCAGCTGCGTGATGAGCCCGGTCTGCTCGGCCAGGGGAATAAAGATATCCGGCGATAAAAAAGTGCCATCGGGCTGCTGCCAGCGGGCCAGGGCCTCGGCCCCGGCAATTTTCCCGTCCTGCAACGAAATAATCGGCTGATAGTGAACCTGAATCGCTTCGGAATTGAGGGCGTCCAGCATGCTGTTGCGCGGTGAGCGCAGGTGCCTTAGCAGACGCAGCAGCAGCCAGGTGGCGAGCAGGCTGGTGAAAATGCCGGCAGGGAGCCAGAAGAACAGCTGCTGTCGAATGCGCTGCTGCAGCGGCAAGGTTGAAGACCAGGTTACGATGCCAGAGCCCAGCTCGGGAATGCGCTGGATCCGGTAGACTGTGTTATCCAGAGTAAGCATATCCACATGCGGATCTTTAATGCGTTGCCAGACTTTCGCCGGCAGCGGCTGACTGCTGATCACCATTTTCTGGTGGTCCAGGCCAAACAGCATGGTATGGATCTTCTCTTCGCTGGCGGGAACGACATCAATAAAGGAGACGGGGTCGATCATCACCATGTGCTGCCGGCTGCCCATGGCCGTCATCTGATGATCGAGGCCAAGATCGTTAATTGAGGTCAGCCAGGTGCGATAGCCGTCGGGGGCAATGTGGTCCGGCGGGGGGAAGGTGACCGCGACGCTATGGTCTTCCAGGGAGGAGCATTGCGGCACGGAATCACGCAGCCAGAGCACTTCCTGAATGTAGCGATGGGTATAGGCGATACGGCGGAGCGTAAGCAGATGTTCAGGGCTACAGGAGGCGGCGGTGTGTGCGTCAGCCTCTCGTAACGCTTCCCGGGCCTGGTCGGCAACCTGCAGCGTCCGAACGACGATACGGTTGGAATAATCATCCAGTTCACGATAGAACTGCATTTTGGCCTGCCGCGCCGCCTGCCAGATGCTGAGTGAAATGGGCAGGATGATGGCCAGTATCAGCACTCCTGTAAACAGCGCCATCAGATGCCGGGTCCTCATGCCTGTGTCCTTATCGTTCGCCGGGTGTCATCAGTATATGCGAAAGATAATTCGGGCGCAGCGGGAGAAAACGCGTCGTTTGGGGAAAAAGCCGGCATCACAACAGGCTGCGATGCCGGGAGAGAAGGATGATTCCGATGTAGCAGAATAAAAATGAGGGTGTGAATGCCGGGCAGGGTGTGTTCCGGCATTCAGTCGCAGCATACGCTGCGCAGATGACAGCAATATGTTGGCTAGTGTGCATCCGGCGCCGGGATATCAGCGCTGATGCGCAGGTCGTTCTCATCAAACACCATGCAGAAGCGCTCATCGAAAGCCAGCTTAATTTTCTGCCAGGGGCGGAAATGGACGTCGCCGGGCAGCAGAACCTTGACGTTGTCGTGGCCGTAGCACTGGCCGAACAGATAGGTATTGTTGCCCAGACGCTCCACCACTTCACATTGAAACTCCACCACGGTACCGGTGGTGACTTCCGGGGTGAGGTGCTCCGGCCGGATCCCCAGCGTCACCGCAGCGCCGGGCTTCAGCGGCTGGGTGGCGATATTCAGGGCCAGCTGATGGTCCTGCGCGAGGGTGACCGTTAAGCGTTCCGGCTGCCAGTCGCTGACGATAGCCGGCAGAAAGTTCATCTTCGGCGAGCCGATAAAGCCGGCGACGAATTTGTTGACCGGATTGTAGTACAGCGCCATCGGCGAACCCATTTGTTCGACTTTCCCGTAGTTCATGACCACGATTTTATCGGCCAGCGTCATCGCCTCCACCTGATCGTGCGTGACATACACCATAGTGGTCTTCAGCTCCTGGTGCAGACGGGCAATATGCAGGCGCATATCGACGCGCAGCTCCGCATCAAGGTTAGAGAGCGGCTCATCGAACATAAATACCCGGGGATTACGCACGATCGCCCGGCCAATGGCCACGCGCTGCCGCTGGCCGCCAGAGAGCTGCTTCGGTTTACGATCCAGCAGGTGCGAGAGCTGCAGCGTTTTAGCCACCATTTCCACCTGGCGACGGATCTCCGTTTTCGGCACTTTATTCACCTTCAGCCCGTAGCCCATGTTCTCTGCCACCGTCATGTGCGGATAGAGCGCATAGGACTGGAAGACCATCGCCACGCCGCGGCGGGCGGGCACGACATCATTCATCACCTCATCGCCGATCAGTACTTCTCCTTCGCTGACCTCTTCCAGCCCGGCAATCATGCGCAGTAGCGTCGATTTTCCACAACCGGAAGGGCCGACGAAGACGGCAAACTCGCCATCTTCAATATCGAGATTGACCTGGTGCAGCGTCACCGTGCTGCCGAACCTTTTGGTGACATTCCTCAGTCGTATATTGGACATCCACATTCCCCGGAGTGAGTAGCTGTTATTTGCCGTTGGCTTATCGCTATGTTGAGTGTGATTTGTATTACGTGTAACAAATCGGTGTGACGATGTTCAACAGCAGTAAAATCATGCCCTGACTATAACTTCCGCGGATTTTGCGCCATACAGGGACGTTTCATTTCTGCAAGGATGATCACACAACTGGCAGCTTATGGTAGTTTTATCAACGATCAAAGCGTAGCGTATAACAAAAGCGCATCAGAACATGTTTTCCACGTAATACGGCAGTTCGAAAAGATTTATTTTTCTAACTGGCAGACGGAAATCAAATAAAAACCATTAAATTGTTATACCTTCACATGAGGTTGATAATGAAAAAGAACACGCTTGCTGCACTGATCCTTACCACCCTGGCGGCGGGGCAACTCGCCAGCCTGCAGGCGCATGCCGCCGGGCAGCTCAACGTCTGGGAGGATATTAAAAAATCCGCTGGCATCAAAACCGCGGTTAGCGATTTTGAAAAGCAGTACAACGTGAAGGTCAATCTCCAGGAGATGCCCTACGCCCAGCAACTGGAAAAACTGCGCCTCGACGGCCCGGCGGGCATTGGGCCGGACGTGCTGGTGATCCCGAATGACCAGCTCGGCGGCGCCGTGGTTCAGGGACTACTCTCGCCGCTCAGCGTCGATCAGGCGAAACAGGATGCCTTTACGCCAGCCTCCATCAATGCCTTCCGCATGGACAACGCGCTGTATGGGATCCCGAAGGCGGTGGAAACCCTGGTGCTTATCTACAACAAGGACCTGATCGACAAGCCGCTGGACAGCCTGCAGGCCTGGCTGGACTACTCGAAAACCCAGCGCGAGCAGAACAAATACGGCCTGCTCGCCAAGTTTGACCAGATCTATTACAGCTGGGGGGCGATTGGCCCGATGGGCGGCTATATCTTTGCTAAAAACGACAGCGGCGGCTTTAACCCGCAGCAGGTGGGTCTCAATACCCCCGGCGCCGTCGAAGCCGTCACCTTCCTGAAAAAATTCTATGCCGAGAAGGTCTTTCCGGCGGGGATCCTCGGCGATAACGGGCTGAATGCCATCGATTCCCTGTTTACCGAGAAAAAAGCGGCGGCGGTGATCAACGGCCCCTGGGCCTTCCAGCCGTATGAAGCTGCTGGCATTAACTATGGCGTGGCGCCCCTGCCGACCCTGCCGGACGGCAAGCCGATGAGCTCCTTCCTCGGCGTCAAAGGCTATGTAGTATCGACCTGGAGTAAAGACAAAGCGCTGGCGCAACAGTTTATCGAGTTCATCAACCAGCCGCAGTATGTGAAAGCCCGCTATGTCGCCACTGGCGAAATTCCGCCGCTGAAGGCGATGATTGACGATCCGGTGATTAAAAACGACCAAAAGGCCAGCGCCGTCGCCATCCAGTCGGCGCGAGCGGTGGCGATGCCGGGCATTCCCGAGATGGGGGAAGTGTGGGGGCCGGCCAACGCCGCGCTTGAACTGAGCCTCACCGGTAAGCAGGCGCCGCAGGCCGCGCTCGATAACGCGGTGAAACAGATCACGATGCAGATCGAAGCGATGCAGGCCAGCAATCAGTAATTCACCGTCACGTGAAGTCACCGAGCGGGAGGGGGACCTCCCGTTTGTAGAAGGAGTCGAGTGTGAGCATCCATTCCAGCGAAAATTTTAGCGACGCACGCGGGCCCGGGCGCCATGCATGGTGCGGCCTGCTGCTGGCAATCGTGCCGGGTTTCGGTCAGTTTTATCATCGCCAGTGGCTGAAAGGGCTGGTCTTCCTGGTGCTGCTGAGCAGCTTTCTGGGGATTTTTTATGATTTCCTGCGTGAGGGGTTGTGGGGGTTATATACCCTGGGTGAAGAGGTACCGCGGGATAACTCTATCTTCCTGTTAGCCGAGGGGATTATCAGCGTGCTGATCGTCGCTTTCGGCGTGCTGATCTATTTTCTCTCGCTGCGGGATGCGTGGCTCAACGGCAAAAAACGCGATGAGGGGATCGCCCTCAACAGCGTGCGTAAGCAGTACCAGATGCTGCTGAGCGACGGCTTTCCGTACCTGATGATCACCCCGGGCTTTATTCTGCTGGTGTTTGTGGTGATCTTTCCGATTCTGTTCGGTTTCGCCATCGCCTTCACCAACTACAACCTGTACCACACCCCGCCGGCGAAGCTGGTGGACTGGGTGGGGCTGAAAAACTTTATTAATATTTTCACCCTCTCCATCTGGCGCTCCACTTTCCTGGATGTGCTGCAGTGGACCGTGGTGTGGACGCTGCTGGCGACCACCCTGCAGTGTACGGTGGGCGTGTTGTTGGCGATTCTGGTGAACCAAAAAGATCTGCGCTTTAAGCCGCTGATCCGCACCATCTTTATTTTGCCGTGGGCGGTGCCGGGGTTTGTCACCATTCTCGTTTTTGCCGGTATGTTCAACGACTCCTTCGGGGTCATCAACAACGCGATCCTGTCCTTTTTTGGCATCAGTCCGAAGGCATGGCTCACCGATCCGTTCTGGACCAAAACGGCGCTGATCATGATGCAGACCTGGCTTGGCTTCCCGTTTGTCTTTGCCATGACCACCGGCGTGTTGCAGGCGATCCCGGACGATCTGTATGAAGCGGCGACGATGGACGGCGCCAGCGCCTTTACCCGTCTGCGCACCATCACCCTGCCGCTGGTGCTGTATGCGATCGCGCCGATCATCATCACCCAGTACACCTTCAACTTTAATAACTTCAATATCATTTACCTGTTCAACAACGGCGGCCCTGCGGTGGCAGGCTCTAACGCCGGCGGGACGGATATTCTGGTGTCGTGGATCTATAAGCTGACGATGTCTTCGTCGCAGTACGCCATCGCGGCGACCATCACGATCCTGCTGTCGATCTTTGTCGTCGGCCTGGCGCTGTGGCAGTTCCGCGCCACCAAATCCTTCAAAAATGACGACATGGCGTAAGGGAAGCAACATGGCTCAATCACCCAGTATTAAACGCGAAAAGTGGATCCGGCTCTCTCTCACCTGGCTGGTGGTTATTCTGGTCTCAGTGGTGATTATCTATCCGCTGGTCTGGACGGTCGGGGCGTCGCTGAACGCCGGCAATAGCCTGCTCAGTACCTCAATCATTCCGGAAAATGTGTCGTTCCAGCACTATGCCGATCTGTTCAATGGCAATGTGAATTACCTCACCTGGTACTGGAACTCGATGAAAATCAGCTTCCTGACCATGGTGCTGACCCTGATTAGCGTCAGCTTTACCGCTTACGCCTTCTCCCGCTTCCGCTTTAAAGGGCGGCAGAACGGGCTGATGCTGTTCCTGCTGCTGCAGATGATCCCGCAGTTTTCCGCGCTGATTGCGATCTTTGTCCTGTCGCAACTGCTTGGCCTGATTAACAGCCATTTGGCGCTGGTGCTGATCTACGTCGGGGGGATGATCCCGATGAATACCTGGCTGATGAAGGGGTATCTCGACGCGATCCCCAAAGATCTGGATGAGTCCGCCCGCATGGATGGCGCCAGCAGCTTTCGCATCTTTATCGAGATCATCATGCCGTTGTCGAGGCCTATCCTCGCGGTGGTGGCGCTGTTCTCTTTCACCGGTCCGCTGGGGGATTTCATCCTCTCCAGCACCATCCTGCGTACCCCGGATAAATACACGCTGCCTATTGGTCTGTATAACCTGGTGGCGCAAAAAATGGGTGCCAGCTACACCACCTACGCGGCGGGGGCGGTGCTGATCGCCGTACCGGTGGCGATCCTCTACCTGGCGCTACAAAAATACTTCGTCTCCGGCCTGACCTCGGGCAGTACTAAAGGATAAGCACATGAAAAGATTCACACCCGCATGGCTTGCGGTTTGTCTGGCATGCAGTTTCTCCACCTCTTCTCTGGCCGCGGACGCGCTTGCAACCCGCGCGTTTCAGGGCATGCCGGCGGACTTTATCAAAGGCGCGGATATCTCCACGCTGCTGGACGCCGAAAAGCACGGGGCGACGTTCTACGATCAGAATAATCAGCGCAAGGATCCGATCGCTATTCTGAAAGAGAACGGCGTCAACTATGTCCGCCTCCGTCTGTGGGTGGATCCGCAATCGGCGAGCAGCGAGGACTATGGCGGGGGTAACAATGATCTGGCCACCACCCTGGCGCTGGCGAAACGGGCGAAAGCCCAGGGGATGAAGCTGCTGCTTGATTTTCACTACAGCGATTTCTGGACCGATCCCGGCAAGCAGTTCAAGCCGAAAGCCTGGGAAAAGATGGATTACCCGCAGCTGAAAACGGCGATTCATGACTATACCCGCGATACCATCGCCCGCTTTAAGCAGGCGGGCGTGCTGCCGGATATGGTGCAGATCGGCAACGAAATCAACGGCGGCATCCTGTGGCCGGAAGGGAAAAGCTGGGGGCAGGGCGGCGGAGAGTTCGACCGGCTGGCTGGCCTGCTGAACGCGGCTATCGCTGGCCTGAAGGAGAACCTGCGCCAGGGCGAGCAGGTGAAAATCATGCTGCATCTGGCCGAAGGGACCAAGAACGATACCTTCCGCTGGTGGTTTGATGAGATCGACAAGCGCCATGTACCGTATGACGTGATTGGTCTGTCGATGTACACCTACTGGAATGGCCCGATCAGCGCCCTGAAGGCCAATATGGATGACATCAGCAAACGCTATAACAAAGACGTCATCGTCGTCGAGGCGGCCTATGCCTATACCCTGGCCAACTGCGATAACGCGGAAAATAGTTTCCAGGCGAAAGAGGAAAAGGATGGGGGATATCCCGCCAGCGTACAGGGGCAATATAACTATATTCACGATTTAATGCAGGCGGTGGTTGATGTGCCAGACCAGCTTGGCAAAGGTATTTTCTATTGGGAGCCTACATGGATTGCCGTGCCGGGAAATACCTGGGCCACCCCGGCGGGGATGAAATATATCCACGACGAGTGGAAAGAGGGTAATGCACGTGAAAATCAGGNGCTATTTGATTGCCAGGGAAAAGTATTGCCGTCGGTAAAAGTTTTTAATTAATTTTTTTGTCGTCTTTTTCAGGAAGTTTATTATGAATAAATTTGCACCTTTACATCCGAAGGTTAGTACGNTGCTGCATGGCGCGGATTATAATCCGGAGCAATGGGAGAATGACCCCGATATTATTGATAAAGACATTGCCATGATGCAGCAGGCAAAATGCAATGTGATGTCGGTGGGAATATTTAGCTGGGCGAAACTGGAGCCACGCGAAGGGGTATTTAATTTCGCCTGGCTGGATATTATCCTCGATAAACTGTATGCCGCCGGCATTCATGTCTTTCTGGCCACGCCGAGCGGCGCGCGTCCGGCGTGGATGTCGCAGCGCTATCCGCAGGTTCTGCGGGTGGGGCGCGATCGGGTGCCGGCCCTGCACGGCGGCCGTCACAACCACTGTATGTCGTCACCGGTCTATCGCGAGAAAACCCTGCAAATCAATACCCTGCTGGCAGAACGTTATTCCTCACACCCGGCGGTGCTGGGCTGGCATATTTCCAACGAATATGGCGGTGAATGCCATTGCGATCTCTGCCAGAACCGTTTTCGCGACTGGCTGAAGGCGCGTTACCAGACCCTGGAGAACCTCAACCAGGCCTGGTGGAGCACCTTCTGGAGTCATACCTATACTGACTGGTCGCAGATTGAATCGCCTGCGCCGCAGGGCGAGATGTCGATCCACGGTCTCAATCTTGACTGGCATCGCTTTAACACCGCTCAGGTGACCGATTTCTGCCGCCATGAAATTGCTCCGCTGAAGGCGGCGAATGCTTCCCTGCCGGTGACTACCAACTTTATGGAGTATTTCTACGATTACGACTACTGGCAGCTGGCGGAGGCGCTGGATTTCATCTCCTGGGACAGCTATCCGATGTGGCACCGCGATAAAGACGAAACCGCGCTGGCCTGTTACACCGCGATGTATCACGACATGATGCGCAGCCTGAAGGGCGGCAAACCGTTTGTGCTGATGGAGTCCACCCCGGGCGCCACCAACTGGCAGCCGACCAGCAAACTGAAGAAGCCGGGAATGCATATTCTTTCCTCGCTACAGGCGGTGGCGCATGGCGCCGACTCGGTGCAGTATTTCCAGTGGCGGAAAAGCCGCGGTTCGGTTGAGAAATTTCACGGCGCAGTGGTCGACCACGTCGGACATATTGATACCCGCATTGGCCGCGAAGTCTGCCAGCTCGGCGAGATTCTCAGCAAGCTGCCGGAGGTGAGGGGCTGTCGCACCGAGGCGAAAGTAGCGATTATCTTCGACCAGCAGAACCGCTGGGCGCTGGATGACGCCCAGGGGCCGCGTAATCTTGGGATGGAATATGAGAAGACGGTCAACGAGCACTACCGCCCGTTCTGGGAGCAGGGCATCGCCGTCGATGTGATTGACGCCGATGTCGATTTAACGCCGTATCAGTTAGTGATTGCCCCGATGTTATATATGGTGCGCGACGGCTTTGCCGGTCGGGCGGAGGCGTTTGTCGCCAACGGCGGCCACCTGGTGACCACCTACTGGACCGGTATCGTCAATGAGTCCGATCTCTGCTATCTCGGCGGCTTCCCGGGCCCGCTGCGCAATCTGCTGGGGATCTGGGCGGAAGAGATCGACTGCCTGAATGACGGCGAGTTTAATCTGGTGCAGGGGCTTGCCGGGAATCAGTGCGGTCTGCAGGGCCCTTATCAGGTGCGCCATCTCTGCGAACTGATCCATATCGAGAGCGCCCAGGCGCTGGCCACCTACCGGGATGATTTTTATGCCGGACGGCCGGCTGTGACGGTGAACGCGTTCGGGAAAGGCAAAGCCTGGCATGTGGCCTCCCGCAACGATTTAGCCTTCCAGCGCGATTTCTTTACCGCCCTGAGCAAGGAGCTGGCCCTGCCGCGGGCGATAGCGACGGAGTTACCACCCGGCGTGGTGGCGACTGCGCGCACCGACGGTGACAACGCATTTATCTTCCTGCAGAACTACAGCGCGCAAAACCATACCCTGACCCTGCCGCAAGGGTATCGGGATTGCCTGACCGACGCGGCGGTATCGGCTCCACTGACCCTGTCGGCATGGGATTGCCGTATTCTCCGTCGTCACGCGTAATTTCTTCTTCTCCACGCCTGCTCTGACGAGCAGGCTTTTTTTTATCTTAAACCTGGAGTTTATTATGGTGAGTTTAAAATCCTTCCTGCACTATTTCTCCCCAGCGCGTCCGGCACAGCCATTAAGCGAGGCGGAAAAACAGCAAATCGAGGCGCTGATTCAGGCCTTTGGTGGCGAAGCGAATATTACGCAAGTGGACGCCTGTATTACCCGTCTGCGGGTTAGCGTTCGCCATCTTGCGGCCGTGGACTCCGAAGCATTACAGCAGCAGGGCGCGCTGGGGGTTATTATTCTTGGTCAGCAGGTGCATGCTATTTTCGGTAAACAGTCCGATGCGCTGCGTCAGCTTCTGGATGAACATTTTGCCGCCCGGAAATAAATAAAACGGGATAACCTGAAAGCAGGTTATCCCGAAAATAAGACAAAGACAGCAGTGGCAATAAAGTTTACCGGAAGATAATTAACAGTCTTACAGCAGGAGATAAAAATAACGTATGAGTCTTAGCCGTGCGCAATTACCACCAGGCCTCAACCTGCACGCCGAAATTCCAGGTATTATTCGCCGTCTGGTCTTCAAACGGTTTACCATCTTCGGAATCATTCAAATATGAAGCAAAAATGCGTAATTCCGGACGTGACATAAAGTCTGGCCCGTCCGCCAGGCCCAACGCAATGGTGTATTTCTCACCGGCCTGTTTGTAGCTGGTGCCATTGTTGTAGCTGTCTTTCTGATAGAAACCGCCGACTTCGCCAATCAGGCGCACGTAGTCGGTGAACTGGTACTGCCCGCGGGCGACCAGCGACAGCATCCGCGTTTTGTCGGTATAGTCGGTAATGTCATCCGCCGAGCCCCAGGTCAGAACGTGGTTGATAGAAAACTTCTCTGTAATCGGGATCAGGCCGGTGTTAATCACGCGATAACCGGTGGCGTCGTTCACGTAGTTCCACATATCGTACCAGCCGCCGCCCTGGGAGACCATGTTCTGCGCCAGGCCTTTGTTGGCGTACTGCAGCACGGTTTTGTTATAGCCGCCCAGCATATCCTGACTGATTTCACCGGTCAGCATGACGCCGTTGTCAGCATCGTACAGTCCGCCGTAGCTATCCTGTTTTTTGGTGGTGTTTGGCATCGCGTAGTCGATACCGAATTCGGTCCACGAGCCCGCCCATGGCTTCCAGCCCGCGTAGCGTAAATCGATATAGTTGATATTGACGTTGCTGTCGCCATCGACGCGATAGTCAACATCGTTGGCATCGCCGCGGATCCAGGCCAGCGAGACGGCGCCCGGGCCGAGGGTGTAGTTTTCCACCCCGGCTCCGGAGCCGGAAATGTTCCAGTATTTGGTATCGATGATATGCAGATCATGGCGCTGGTAGTAACGTTTACCGCCCCAGATCACCGCATTCGGATCGCCAGGGATCAGCCCCTTTATCTGCAGGTTCAACTGACGTAAGCCGAACTGTGCATCATCGTTCAGCGTGGTTTCATTATCGTTAGAGCCGTCGGAGACCATGCTGACCATACTGTCGAGATAGAAGCTGACGTCATCTTTCTTATAGACCTCAGAGCCCAGCTCCAGCTCGCCGTAGGTATCCGACTCGTTCCCCAAACGGCCCAGCTTATTTTTTTGCCATTCCGCTTCGCTACCGTCGCCGGAGACCCCAACCCCGGCGCGCATATAGCCATGGAAATCGATCGTTGGGATCGCGGCGGTGGCCGCAAACGCGGAAGGAGCGATTAGCGCAGCGGCTAACGCGACTGAAAGGGCGCGCAGTGTAGTGTTCATCTCTATCCTCTTATTGTTTTGTATTACGTTCACATAACTGGTGTCATAAAATGCCTAAATGTAACTTAAGGCAAATGAGATATGATTATTGTGTGACTAACTGCAAATAATCACGGTGGTTTTTGTTGCGATGGGTGAGATGATTCACAATTCGTTGTATTGTGAACGTAATACTTTTATCGCTATTGTTTTGCAGTGAGAGGTGGCGGTGAGCGTTTTTTCAAATGGCCCCTGTTACAATCATGGGATAACAACATAAGGAACCGGACCATGAAGTCTAAAAGCGCTACTCTGGAAGACGTCGCACGCCATGCGGGCGTCTCTTACCAGACCGTGTCCAGGGTACTCAACAAATCAGCTAATGTATCCGAAGCGACGCGTCGCAAGGTGGAGAAATCGATAGAGGCCTTACGCTATGTGCCAAACCGGTTGGCGCAGCAGCTGGTGGGGAAGGAGAGCCAGACGGTCGGGCTGGTGACTATTTCTCTGGCCTGGCATGCGCCTTCCCAGGTGGCGGCGGCGGTAAAACGCTATGCCAACCTGGAAGGTTACCAGGTTCTGATTTCGATGATCGATGAGAGCGTCAACCAAAGTATCCAGGATTCCATCAATGAGCTGAAATCTCAGCGGGTGGATAAAGTCATTATCAACGTGCCGCTGGAGACCGAACAGGCGCAGAAAATCGCTGCTGACAACGATGATATCGTCTGCCTGTTTCTCGACGTTGATCCCTACAGTTCTGTGTTTAACGTTTCGTTTAACCCGGCGGACGGCACCCGGGCCAGCGTCAAATATCTCTATGAGATGGGGCATCGGGAGATCGCCCTGCTGGCGGGGCCGGACAGCTCAGTCTCGGCCAAACTCCGGTTAAAAAGCTGGCTGGAGACCCTGGATGGTTACGGTCTGAAGCCGGTGACCGTCCTGCACGGCAACTGGGATGCGCAGAGCGGCTACGCCGGCGCGCTGCAGATGCTGCGCGAAACGCCTAATTTCAGCGCTGTGCTGGTGGGTAATGATCAGATGGCGCTGGGGGTGCTCAGCGCCTTCCATCAGCATCAGGTGGCGGTGCCGGGTGAGAAGTCGGTTATTGGCTATGACGATACTTACGAAAGCTCCTTTTTCTATCCGGCGCTGAGTACCGTGTCGCTCGACCTCGACCTGCAGGGGAAAGAGGCGGTGCGGCGGATCCTCGCCAGCACCACCGGGGCGCCTCATACCTCATCCATTCTGCCGGCGCGCCTGGTGATACGCCATTCCAGCGGCGCCCGAATCGAGCAGGGAAAAGATCTGCAGGCCATTGCAGAACAGCTCCGCGCCATCGCCCACCGTCTGGCACCCTGACGCCAAAGGCGGGGAAACTCGCCTTATCACCTTACTCTTAAATTGAGCAGGGTTGATCTTTGTCACAGCACGGCGTACCCTTAATGTTATGTTATAACGTAATTAAGAGGTCAGCATGAAAGCCCATATCCATCCTCCCTATCGTACGGTGGTGTTTCACGACACCAGCGCGAATGAGTATTTTAAAGTCGGCTCAACTATCCGCACCGATCGCGTGATTGAACTCGATGGCGAAACTTTTCCGTATGTGACGATCGACGTCTCCTCGAAATCGCATCCGTACTACACGGGCAAACAAAAAACCTTCGCCAATGAAGGCAGTGCAGCCCGATTCCGCCAGCGCTTCGGCGGCTTTATTGATGCGAAAAGGAAAGCATGATGCAGGTCGTCAACTCATTACGTAGCGCTAAACAGCGCCACCCGGATTGCCAGCTGGTTAAACGCAAAGGGCGGCTGTACGTTATCTGTAAGAGCAACCCCCGCTTCAAAGCGGTGCAGGGGCGCAAAAAACGCCGTTAACGGAAACTCTCCAGCGAGCGGCGCTGTTGGCCGTCGGTGGTAAAATTGTCGGCGGCCAGCCATTGGCGCATGGCGTTATCCAGCTCCGGCCATTCGCCGTCTATCACCGAAAACCAGTCCGTGTCCCGGTTGTGTCCTTTACTCACCAGCGCCTGGCGAAAACGTCCTTCGTACTGAAACCCCAGCCGCCTTGCCGCCCGGGCTGATGGGATATTAAGACTGTTGCATTTCCATTCATAGCGACGGTAGCCGAGCGTATCAAAGACATACTGCATCAACAGCCAGTGCGCTTCGGTGGCCATGGCCGTTCGGCTCAGTAACGGTGAAAAATGCACATGCCCCACCTCTACCACACCGTGAGCGATATCGATACGCATTAACGCCAGCGAGCCGACCGCTTTCCCTCGCTGCTGGTCAACGACGGCAAAATGAATCGGGTCTGCCAGCGTGGCGACCTGCTCCACCCAGGCACTGAATTCTGCAAGGTTGCTCTCAGGTTCACGCAGCAGCCACGTCCAGCTGCGGGCGTCTGGCGCCAGCTGGTGAGCGGCGAACAGATCGCTGGCATGAGCAAGAGTCAGCGGTTCGAGTCGACAACGGCTGCCCTGTAATACCTGTCGTGTCGGCCAGGGGCGCGGCTGCCAGTCAGGCAGCGCGACGCCGAGCGCCTGGCCAAACTGATTATATTCGCACATTGCGGTTTCCTTATTGGGGATTTACAGGCAGCGTACGCGCTCGCTGGTTCCATAAAAAGTGCCATTAGAGTATGTTTTTATGGGGCCACGAGGAGGCAATATGAATATACCGGACGAGGGGTTTTTTACGCTGTTGACGCAGGGGATGCGGAACCGCACGGTCGAAACCTTACAGCGCGCCCTTTACCACACCTTACGTGACGCTATCCTGCAGGGAACCCTGACGGCCCGCTGCCGTTTACCCGGATCGCGGGTGATGGCCGAACGGCTACACCTGTCGCGGAATACGGTCAATGCCGCACTGGAACAGCTGGCGCTGGAGGGGTACCTGACACGGAGCCGTCAGGGAACGCAGGTGGCACCACTCGCCTCCTGCCGCCAGGAGGCGGGTCAGATGCCGCCCGTCGTGCTGCCTGAGCGGCTGCAAAGGCTGCCAGCCGCGATGCGCCGCGACTCACCGACGCTGGCATTTACGCCAGGCATGCCGGCGGTAAACTATTTCCCGCTGCCGCTGTGGCGGCGACTGATGGATAACGTGCTACGCGAAGATGGTAGCGCGCTGCTGGGTTATGGCGAAGCCGCGGGCGATCCTTTGCTGCGAGAGGCTATCGCTCGTCATCTGGCGCTCTCCCGGGGCATCCGGTGCGATATCCGGCAGATCGTCATCACCGAAGGCGCGCTGGAAGGAGTCAACTTATGCGCCTCGCTACTGACCAACCCGGGCGACAGCGTGTGGCTGGAAGAACCGGGGTACCTGGGGGCGAGGAGTGGCTTTCAGCGGGCGGGACTGCGGGTCAGAGGAATGGCTGTCGACGATGAAGGGATGTGTATTGCCAACGGCGTCGCGGAGCCGCCCCGGCTCATTTTCACCTCTCCTTCACACCAGTATCCCTGTGGGAGCATCGTGAGCGCCGGGCGCCGTCTGGCGCTCGTGGAATATGCCCGCCGGCACGGGGCGTGGATTGTGGAGGATGACTACGACAGCGAGTTTCGCCATAGCGGAGAACCGATCCCGGCGATGCTGGGAATGGTGCCTGATGCCCCGGTGGTCTATCTCGGCACCTTCAGCAAAACGCTGTTTCCGGCGTTGCGTATCGGTTTTATGGTTATGCCGCCCGCGCTGGCGGATGCTGCTCAGGACGCCATTGGCGCGCTGCTGCGCGGGGGACACCGTGCTGAACAGCGGGCGCTGGCCAGCTTTATCGAGAAGGGACACTATGCGCGCCATCTGGCAGCGATGCGCCGCCTGTACCGTAAACGTCAGCAACAGCTGCGCGAGGCGCTGGCGCAAGAGATAACCGTGCCGTGCGACGTTCTCGGCGGGGGAGGGGGGATGCACCTGACGGTGGCGATGGAGGGCGTTAATGACCGGACGCTTGCGCAGCAGGCGCGCCAGTTTCAGCTGGCGCCCGCCGCGTTAAGTCATTTCTATCTCGACCCGCAGCGAGCGCGGAGCGGACTGGTGCTTGGGTATGGCAATACCTCTGCTTCTCGCTATCTCCCGGCGCTGCGGACCCTAAATCGCCTTATTGCGCAGCACCGGCGCGCGTGAGGGTAAAGACATCGTAGAAGGAGAGCTCGCCTTTGGTGGCGACCATCTTTTTGAGCTGCGCCTTCTGCTCGCTATCGACGTCTGGCGACTGCAGGATACGGTCGATCAGCTGCCGGGGGACAAAGCGGGTGTTGTACCATTCCCCGTTGTAGCACACGCGAAAGTCGAGGACATCGATATCCTCGTAGCGATAGCGTGGATAGACGTCAAAGAAGAAAAAGGCGTTGAACAGAATGAACAGCACCACCAGCAACCAGACCGAGTCTACCAGCGTTTCAGAGCGCAGCATGACCACCAGCGTCGCCAGAAACGCGGCATACATGGCAACAAACAGTCCCGGATGGTTGCGGATAAAACTGATGCTAAAACGCGGGCGATTATCGCGTTTTTCCTGGACGTTGAGTTCGTCAATGGTGTGAATCAGCAGGCGTTGTATTTCTGTCATCTTGGTCCTCGAATTCTGCAATGAGCCTGCCGCGCCCGGCGG
Source organism: Klebsiella sp. EMBS2024 (assembly GCF_036233805.1). Lineage (NCBI taxonomy): Bacteria > Pseudomonadati > Pseudomonadota > Gammaproteobacteria > Enterobacterales > Enterobacteriaceae > Klebsiella > Klebsiella sp. EMBS2024. The sequence continues at coordinate 482,831 of NZ_JAZARW010000001.1, forward strand.
ACCAGGCGCGGCAGGCTCAGCCTGAAGGCTATTTTATGTTGCAATATTCTGCGGAGAAAGTAACAGATCAGTTACAGAAAAGCATAACAGTTACGGATTTGTCGGCGGAAGGCGCTTAATGATCTGCGCCGGGTTACCGCCGACGACGGTACAGGCAGGGACGTCTTTGGTGACCACCGCGCCGGACGCAATGACCGCATTATCGCCAATGGTCACGCCGGGATTGATCACTGCCCGACCCCCAATCCACACATTGTGGCCAATAGTTACCGGCTTGCCGTATTCCTGGCCGCTATTACGCGCATCGGCGTCCAGCGGATGAGTGGCGGTATAAATATGGACGCCTGGCGCCAGCATACAGTTATCGCCAATATGGATAGGGCAGACGTCGAGCATCACGCAGTCAAAATTGGCGTAAAAACCGGCGCCGAGAAAAATATTATAACCATAGTCGCAGCGAAAGCTTGGCTCGATATACGCATCGCCGGCGCGAGCGAACAGCTCGGCCAGAATATGCTGACGTTGTTCCTGGTCATCCGGGGCGGAATGATTATAACGGTGCAACAACTGTCTGGCGCGCAGGCGATCGGCGCGAAGCGTTGGGTCGCCAGATAAATAGAGCTCACCGGCGATCATTTTGCGTTTTTCTTCACTCATGGGTCTTCCTTATACCTGACTGTTGATGGCCGTAGCAGTATAAAAAAGAAACCGGTTACAGGGTTGCTGTTGGCTGAATGATGTGATGTCTATCACAAAGATACCCTATGGCGGCTGACCCGTACCGTCCGGCCAGCAGACCACGTAATACGCGTAAATTAGCGGATAAATTTCCAGACAGAAGTCGGGATTTTATCGTATAGCTTATTCATGGTCAGTTCCGCCAGACGATGGTCGGCAGCTGAGTAAAATACCGCCAGCTCATTATCAGACAGTTCATATTTATTTTTTTCAATGACGCGCTCCAGCGTGTCAATTGTCTGGCAACGACGTAAGCGCATCAAATAGTCTGTTTTAGTTAATGGCTTATCAGACATAATTCCACCTTTTGATTGTAATAATTCTAACACGATAGACTGGCCGGGTTTTCCCGGCTGGCGTTGACAAAGCAACGAAATAGTCGGTTACCGGATTTTTTCCACTTTTGCAAATCCGTAGAGTTAATGCCGTAGTTACTGAACAACGTAAAAGTGTCGTCCAGATATTCGTCAACCTGAGCGATCAGCTTATTATCCTCAGCATACTTAATTTTATAATTAAGAGCGAATGTGGCAATGTGCTCGATCAATTCATTTAACTGGAGATTGACAGCCGACGTCGGGTCGTTGACCCAGCCATGGTTGCTCTCTTCCAGGTTTGCAAGGCAGTCATGATACAGCGTTTCGCAGAGAAAGCGTAGCTGTGCAATATCATGTCTTTTTGGCGAGTATTCGTCCATAACGCATCCCCTTTTGAGTGGTTTAAACGACGACTAGCAAACACCGTTGTGGGATGAACACGACTAACTGACCTGACACTAACTGAGTAATCCTGCTGATTTAACTATAATCCACTCTCCAACAGATTTCATCGTGCTATTACGAAAAATTACAATTATCAGAGAGAAATTATCTTAAAAATAGACGAATTAATTTCGCATGCGCTGGCCCACAGCCGGAGAAATAGAGAAATCTTATGAATCATTGGTTTAAGGCAGGCAGCTGTCGCGTTCAGAAACCGCCGACCCGTGGATAATGATAGTAAGATTATTCCTGGTAAATGAGTGTTTGCCGATCCCGAGTTGTTGAACAAGCTGCTAAAAATAGCCTGCGCCATATCAATATATATTAAATGCAGAACGAAAAATAAACAATGGCAATATGTGCCTTGCCAGCCAGTGATAAAAAAGGGCCGCGGTAGCGGCCCTTTGTTCAGGAGTGAAGATTAATGATGCTCAACCTGATGGCTGTGCTCTATATCTTCTGATTTTTTGCTAAAGCGGCGACGAACCACCACAAAGAACACCGGCACGAAGAAGATCGCCAGGATCGTCGCGGTCACCATCCCGCCCATTACGCCTGTACCGACGGCGTTCTGCGCACCGGAGCCGGCGCCGGAGCTGATAACTAGCGGCATTACCCCGAGGATGAACGCCAGAGATGTCATCAGGATTGGACGTAGACGCATACGTACTGCTTCAAGCGTCGCCTCAATCAGCCCTTTGCCCTCTTTCTCCATCAGGTCTTTGGCGAATTCAACGATCAATATTGCGTTCTTCGCCGACAGGCCGATGGTGGTCAGCAGACCCACCTGGAAGTAAACGTCGTTGGTTAGCCCGCGGAAGGTGGCGGCTAACAGCGCACCGACCACACCCAAGGGGACGACCAGCATAACCGAGAACGGAATCGACCAGCTCTNATACAGCGCCGCCAGACACAGGAAGACGACAATCAGCGAGATGGCATACAGGGCAGGGGCCTGGTTGCCGGACAGTCGCTCCTGATAAGACATCCCGGTCCAGTCGTAGCCGATACCGGAAGGCAGTTTACCCGCCAGCTCTTCCATCAGCGCCATCGCCTCACCGGTACTCTTGCCTGGCGCGGCCTGACCGAGGATTTCCAGTGACGGCAGACCGTTGTAGCGTTCCAGACGCGGCGAACCGTATTCCCAACGCGAGGTCGAGAAAGCAGAGAACGGCACCATCTGACCATCGCTGCCGCGAACATACCACTTGCCGATATCTTCCGGCAGCATACGGTATTTCGCTTCGGACATGATGTACACTTTCTTCACGCGGCCGCGGTCGATAAAGTCGTTGACATAGCTTCCGCCCCAGGCTGCGCCCAGCGTGGTGTTAATGTCGCTGATGGAGACGCCCAGCGCCTGAGCTTTCTCCTGATCGATATCGATTTTAAACTGCGGTGTATCTTCCAGACCGTTAGGGCGCACGCCGGTCAGCACGTCAGGATGCTGCGCCACCATGCCAAACAGTTGGTTACGCGCCTGGGTCAGTTTTTCGTGGCCGAGACCGCCCTGGTCAATCAGCTCGAAGTCAAAGCCGGTCGCGGTACCCAGTTCAACGATAGCCGGCAGGTTAAAGGCGAAGACCATCGCATCTTTAATCTGCGAGAAGTAGCCCATTGCTCTCGCGGTGATCGCTTCAACTTTGTTTTCCTCACCCGGACGCTGGCTCCAGTCTTTCAGCGAAACGAACGCGATACCGGTGTTCTGGCCGCGGCCGGCGAAACCGAAGCCGTTAACCGCAAACACGGATTCCACGTTGTCCTTCTCTTTGGTGAGATAGTAATTCGTCATCTCATCCAGCACTTTCTGCGTACGCTCCTGGGTGGCGCCGGCAGGCAGCTGCGCCATACTCAGGAATACACCCTGGTCCTCGTCCGGCAGGAACGAGCTCGGCAGACGGACGAACAGCCATGCCATACCCACCACGATGATCAGATACAGCACCAGATAACGACCGGTGCTGCGCAGAATGTTGCCTACGCTGTCGGTGTAATGGTGCGTGCTCTTATCAAACATGCGGTTAAACCAGCCGAAGAAGCCGGTGGTCGCGCCATGGCTGCCTTTCTGAATGGGTTTCAGCATCGTGGCGCACAGCGCCGGCGTCAGGATTAACGCCACCAGTACCGACAGCGCCATCGCGGAAACGATAGTGATGGAGAACTGGCGATAGATGGCCCCGGTTGAGCCGCCGAAGAACGCCATCGGGATAAATACCGCCGACAGCACCATAGCGATACCTACCAGCGCGCCCTGAATCTGTCCCATCGATTTACGCGTCGCTTCTTTCGGCGGCAGACCCTCTTCCGCCATCACGCGCTCGACGTTCTCTACCACCACGATGGCGTCATCCACCAACAGGCCGATGGCGAGCACCATCCCGAACATCGTCAGGGTGTTTATCGAGAAGCCAAACGCCGCCAGCACCGCGAAGGTGCCTAACAGGACCACCGGTACCGCGATGGTGGGGATCAGGGTGGCGCGGAAGTTCTGCAGGAACAGATACATGACCAGGAACACCAGGATGATCGCTTCCACCAGCGTTTTAACCACTTCGTGAATAGAAATTTTCACGAACGGGGTGGTGTCATACGGGTAAACGATCTTCATCCCCGACGGGAAAAACGGCTCCATCTTCGCCAGTTCAGCGCGAATAGCGTTGGCGGTATCCAGCGCGTTCGCGCCGGTAGCCAGTTTAATACCCAGACCGGATGCCGGCTGGCCGTTAAACTTCGCCACCACGTCATAGCTTTCGCCGCCCAGCTCAATTTTGGCGACATCACGCAGACGAACCTGGGAACCGTCCTGGTTCACCTTCAGCAGGATGTTGCCAAACTCTTCCGTATTGGTCAGACGCGTCTGCGCGATGATCGAGGCGTTAAGCTGCTGGCCTTTCACCGGCGGCGTACCGCCTAACTGGCCCGCGGCCACCTGGGCGTTCTGCGCTTTCAGGGCGCTGATCACATCCACCGGCGTAAGCTGGAAGTTGTTCAGTTTGTTTGGATCCATCCAGATACGCATCGCATACTGGGAACCGAATAGCTGAACGTCGCCGACGCCGCTGGTACGGCTAATCGGATCCTTCATGTTGGCCGCCACGTAGTCCGAAATATCGTCCTGGTTCATGGTGCCGTTGGTGTTAATGACGCCGACAACCATCAGGAAGCTGCTGGACGCTTTCTCAACGCTAATCCCTTGCTGCTGTACTTCTTGCGGCAGCAGAGGCGTCGCCAGCGCCAGCTTGTTCTGAACCTGAACCTGGGCGATATCCGGATCGGTACCGGATTCGAAGGTCAGCGTAATGGTTGCCGTACCGGTGGAGTCGCCATTTGAGGACATGTACATCAGGTGATCGATACCGTTCATATTCTGTTCGATAACCTGAGTTACGGTGTTCTGCACCGTTTCGGCGTCAGCACCGGGGTACATGGCGGTAATGGAAATTGCTGGCGGCGCAATCGTCGGATATTGCGCCACCGGCAATTTGAGGATCGATAATCCCCCAGCCAGCATGATGATAATGGCGATCACCCATGCAAATATGGGGCGATCGATAAAGAAATTAGGCATGTCTTAACGGCTCCTGTTTAAGTTAAGACTTGGTTTGTTCTGATGGCGCGTTGCCTGCGGCTTGCTGTTTATCATCAGAAGCTACTTCCTGCGCTTTTACCTGCACACCTGGTTTGATTTTTTGCAGGCCGGTGACGATAACGCGATCGCCGGATTTCAGACCGTCAGTGACCAGCCATTTATCGCCGATCGCCTGAGAAGCAGTGACCTGGCGGACTTCGACTTTATCGCCTTCCCCCACTACCATGACGCTGGCGTCGCCGCGCGGCGTACGGGTAACACCCTGTTGCGGTACCAGCAGGGCGTCAGGGTTAATCCCTTCTTCCAGACGGGCACGGACGAACATCCCCGGTAGCAGGGTGTGATCCGGGTTCGGGAAAATAGCGCGTAGCGTGATTGAGCCGGTGGTCTGATCGACGGTGACATCCGAGAATTCCAGCGTGCCGGACTGCGGATACTTAAGACCGTCATTAGTCACCAGCTCCACTTTCGCTTTGCCGTTTTCCTGTTTCAGGCGGCCGTCGGCTAGCTCCTGCTTCAGGCGCAGGAAATCATTGCTCGACTGGGTGACGTCAACATAGATCGGATCCAGCTGCTGAACGGTTGCCAGGGCGGTCGTTTGACCATTCTGTACCAGCGCCCCTTCGGTCACGGCGGATTTACCGATCCGGCCGCTGATCGGCGAGGTGACTTTGGTGTAGGCCAGATTGATGCGCGCGGTTTCAACGGCCGCTTTCGCCGCGACCACGGCCGCATTGCTCTGCTGCGCCGTCGCAACGGCGGTATCGTAGTCTTGTTGACTAATATATTTGGTGCCCAACAGTTTCTGATAACGCTTGACCGTCAGTTGATCCATGTTTGCCGCCGCCTGGGCTTTTGCCAGGTCGCCTTTGGCGCTGTCATAGCTGGCCTGATAGGTGGCTGGATCGATCTGATACAGGGAGACGCCGGCCTGGATATCGCTACCTTCCACGAAGTTACGTTTTAAAATAATGCCACTGACCTGAGGACGGACTTCCGCAATGCGATAGGCGCTGGTGCGGCCTGGCAGTTCGGTGGTTATTTGTAGAGGTGCGGATTTGAGCGTCACAATACCGACTTCCGGCATGTGCTGGGCTCCCTGTTGAGCCGGTTTATCGTCACATCCTGTTAGCGCTAAGCTGCCTGAGAGCATCAGAACGACCGCCAGAGGCGTTAACCCTCTGTTTTTGTTCATATGTAAACCTCGAGTGTCCAATTTCAAAATGTTCAGTGGCTCAAACAACCACAAACCCACTACAGTCTTTCTATTATGGTCATGCTATGGTACATACATTCACAAATGTATGTAAACGTAACCTCTGTAAAGTCATTAACCTATGGCACGAAAAACCAAACAACAGGCACGTGAAACCCGGCAACTGATTCTGGATGTTGCTCTGCGTCTGTTTTCGCAGCAAGGCGTATCATCTACCTCGTTGGCAACAATTGCAAAAGCTGCGGGTGTAACGAGGGGGGCTATCTACTGGCATTTCAAGAATAAATCAGATTTATTCAACGAAATTTGGGAGCTGTCAGACGCCAGTATTAGCGATCTCGAAATTGAGTATCGGGCAAAATTCCCCAACGATCCACTCTCAGTTATCAGGGAGATTCTAGTCTATGTTCTTGAAGCGACAGTGACAGAAGAACGTCGACGATTAATGATGGAGATTATCTATCATAAGTGTGAGTTCGTCGGTGAAATGACCGTGGTGCAGCAGGCCCAGCGGCAGCTCTCCCTGGCGAGTTATGAGCGTATCGAGCAGACCTTGAAAGAGTGCATCGCGGCGAAGCTGCTGCCCGCCAATTTACTCACCCGGCGGGCGGCCGTGTTAATGCGCAGCTACCTTTCCGGGCTGATGGAAAACTGGCTGTTTGCCCCCGATTCGTTCGACCTGCATGCGGAAGCGCGGGACTACGTCGCTATTCTGCTGGAGATGTATCAATTCTGCCCGACGCTACGCGGCCCGGAGAGCTTGTCAGCTTAAAGGTAGCGCGCGGATGGGCGTGAATTTTTAGCGCCGTCCGCCGCTATTCGCCAGCGCTGAGAAGTGCTATTCTGCGCGCTTGCGACGACCCCCGGTATTCTCCGGCATTTGCATTCATTCATATTAACTATGCTGCACACGATCTCCAGGCAACGCGCCACGTTCATCTTTATTATCACGCTGCTCTGTTTTATTGGCCTTTTCAGCCCAGTCCAGGGCCGCGCCGCGGATCTCCCCGATCGGGCAGAGGTGCAGAGCCAGCTCAATACGTTAAACAAGCAAAAAGAACTGACTCCGCAGGACAAACTGGTCCAGCAGGATCTGACTCAGACGCTGGAAACGCTGGATAAAATCGAGCGTATCAAAAGCGAGACGGCACAGCTGCGACAGCAGGTCGAGCAGGCGCCGGCGAAGCTGCGCCAGGCGGTGGAGAGCCTCAATAACCTGAGCGATGTCCCGAACGACGACGCGACGCGCAAAACGCTAAGTACGCTCTCCCTGCGTCAGCTGGAGTCGCGCGTCACCCAGACGCTGGACGATCTGCAGAATGCGCAAAACGATCTGGCGACCTATAACAGCCAACTGGTTTCCCTGCAAACGCAGCCGGAACGCGTGCAAAATGCGATGTTCAACGCCTCCCAGCAGCTGCAGCAGATCCGCAATCGTCTGAATGGCACCTCGGTGGGCGACGAGACCCTACGCCCGACCCAGCAGGTGCTGTTGCAGGCTCAACAGGCATTGCTCAACGCGCAGATCGAGCAACAGCGCAAGAGCCTCGAAGGCAACACTATCCTGCAGGATACCCTGCAGAAGCAGCGTGACTACGTCACCGCCTGGAGCAACCGGCTGGAGCATCAGCTACAGCTGCTGCAGGAGGCCGTGAACAGCAAACGGCTGACCCTGACCGAGAAAACCGCCCAGGAGGCGGTTACCCCCGACGAAACGGCGCGTATTCAGGCCAACCCGCTGGTCAAGCAGGAGCTGGATATTAACCATCAGCTCAGCGAGAAGCTGATCCAGGCAACAGAGAACGGTAACCAGCTGGTGCAGCGCAATATCCAGGTCAAAAACTGGCTCGACCGCGCGCTGCAGTCTGAACGGGATATTAAAGAGCAAATTTCAGTTCTGCGGGGGAGCCTGCTGCTGTCGCGTATTCTTTACCAACAGCAACAGACATTACCGTCGGCGGATGAGCTGCAGGATATGACCAACCGCATCGCCGACCTGCGGCTTGAACAGTTTGAGGTGAACCAGCAGCGCGACGCGCTGTTCCAGAGCGATGCCTTTGTCGCCAAACTGGAGGAGGGGCACAGCAGCGAAGTGAACGATGAAGTCCACGCCGCGCTACTGGAAGTGATCGACATGCGTCGCGAACTGCTTGATCAGTTCAACAAACAGTTGGGCAACCAGCTGATGATGGCCATCAACCTGCAGATCAACCAGCAGCAGCTGATGAGCGTCTCGAGCAGTCTGAAGGAAATTCTGACCCAGCAAATTTTCTGGGTGAACAGCAATAAACCGATGGACTGGGAGTGGATTAAGGCCTTCCCGGAGGCGCTGAAAGGTCAGTTTAAGGCGATGAAAATCACCGTGAACTGGGAAAAAGCGTGGCCTGCGGTGTTTGTCGCTTTCCTGGCCGGTTTACCGCTGCTGTTGATTGCCGGCCTCATCCGCTGGCGTCTGCAGTGGCTCAAGGATTATCAGGCAAAGCTTGCTTCCCAGGTGGGACAGCTGCGCAACGATACCCAACTGCATACGCCGAAGGCGATCCTGATCGATCTGATCCGCGCCTTACCGGTGGTGCTGTTGATTCTGGCTATCGGTCTGATCTTACTCACCATGCAGTTAAATATTAGCGGACTGCTGTGGGCGTACAGTAAAAAGCTGGCTATGTTCTGGCTGGTGTTTGGCCTGTGCTGGAAAGTGCTGGAAAAGAACGGCGTCGCGGTCAACCACTTTAATATGCCGGCGCAGTTGACCAGCCACTGGCGGCGGCAGATTGTTCGCGTCAGCCTGGCGCTGCTGCCGCTGAATTTCTGGTCGGTGATTTCCGAACTGTCGCCGCTGAACCTGATGGACGACGTGCTGGGGCAGTTGGTGATTTTCTTCAACTTACTGCTGATCGCGGTGCTGGTTTGGCCGATGTGCCGGGAAAGCTGGCGCGATAAAGAGTCGCACAGCCTGCGCCTGCTGACGATCACGGTGTTGTCTATCGTTCCGGTGGCCCTGATGGTGCTGACGGCAACCGGCTACTTCTACACGACGCTGCGTCTGGCGGGACGCTGGATCGAGACCGTGTATCTGGTGATGATCTGGAACCTGCTGTACCAGACCGTGCTGCGCGGCCTGAGCGTGGCGGCGCGGCGTATCGCCTGGCGCCGCGCGCTGGCGCGCCGTCAACATCTGGTGAAGGAAGGGGCGGAAGGCGCCGAGCCGCAGGAAGAGCCAACTATCGCTCTCGAGCAGGTCAACCAGCAGACGCTGCGCATCACCATGTTGGTGATGGTCGCGCTGTTCGCAGTGATGTTCTGGGCGATTTGGTCTGATTTGATCACCGTTTTCGCCTACCTCGACAGCATTACCCTCTGGCACTACAACGGCACCGAGGCGGGGGCCAGCGTGGTGCGCAGCGTGACGATGGGCAGTTTGTTGTTCGCCATTGTGGCGTCAATGGTCGCCTGGGCGCTGATCCGCAACCTGCCGGGTTTGCTGGAGGTGCTGGTGCTGTCGCGGCTCAACATGCGTCAGGGGACCTCCTACGCCATCACCACCATTCTCAACTATGCGATTATCGCTATCGGGGCGATGACGGTATTCGGGGCGCTGGGCGTCTCCTGGGATAAACTGCAATGGCTGGCGGCCGCGCTGTCGGTTGGTTTAGGTTTTGGTCTGCAGGAGATCTTCGGTAACTTTGTCTCCGGCCTTATCATTCTGTTCGAACGTCCGGTGCGCATTGGGGATACGGTCACTATCGGAACCTTCTCGGGGACGGTAAGCAAAATCCGTATTCGCGCCACCACCATCACCGACTTCGATCGCAAAGAGGTGATTATCCCGAACAAGGCGTTCGTTACCGAGCGCTTGATCAACTGGTCGCTCTCCGACACCGTGACCCGGGTGGTGATCCGCCTCGGCGTCGCCTATGGCTCAGACCTGGATAAGGTGAAAGAGGTGCTGCTGAAGGCCGCGCACGATCATCCGAAAGTGATGCAGGAGCCGGCGCCAGCGGTTTTCTTCACCACCTTCGGGGCCAGTACCCTGGATCATGAACTGCGTCTGTATGTTCGAGAACTGCGCGATCGCAGCTACACGGTGGATGAGCTCAACCGCGCCATCGACCGCCTGTGCCGGGAGAATGACATCAACATTGCCTTTAACCAGCTGGAAGTTCATCTGCGCAATGAAAAAGGCGATGAAGTCACCGAAGTGAAACGGGACGGGAAAGGCGACGATCTGGCGCCCACCACCGCGTCCTGAGCGAAGAGGGGCGGCGCAAAGCCGCCCCTGCTGTATCAGGGCGCCAGCGCGGCGAGTTCTTCATCGCTCAGCCCGGTGAGCTCCTGCACGGTTTGACGTTCGAGGCCGCGCGCCAGCATTCTGGCGGCGATGCTGCG
>NZ_JAZARW010000001.1:493537-531906 GCF_036233805.1 Klebsiella sp. EMBS2024
CTTCCTGCTCACCCTCTTGCTGTCCCTGTTTACGGCCTTTCTCTTCCAGCCATTCGGCAATGGTCATCATCAGCTCCTTATGCCTGGGCGACTGCGCCGCCAGCGTGCGGATCAGCGCCCCCGGATGTTCCGTAGTTCCCGCCTGCAACATATAGCGCAGCAGCGTATTCAGCTGCGCTTCTGTCAGATAGCCTTGCGTCATCAGCGCAATCAGCGGCACCTGCAGCTCGGCCAGATCGCGATGGCGGATATGCTTTTGCAGCAGCTCCAGCATGGCCATCCGCCGATGACGGGCGATCTGATTATCTGGCATTACGGTGAGGTCCACCAGCGGAAAATCATTGCTATAGAGCGCCTTCGCCAGCGCCGGATCGGCGAATAGCTGTTGCCAGTTGCGGGCCCAGGGCCAGGGGCTCACTTTGCCGTGATAAAACAGAATCGGCACCACCAGCGGCAGAGTGTCGTGGCCGGCGTCCAGATGACGCTGCATGGCGGCCAGCGCATAGCGCAGCAGGCGAAACGCCATCAGCTTGTCCGGGGTACTCTGGTGCTCAATCAGCGCGTACACATAGCCCGGTCCATGACGCGTGCGCAGTGAGTAAAGGATATCGGAATAGCTGGCGCGCAGGTCCTCTTCAACAAAGCTACCGGAGACCAGCTGCAGCGAATCCAGTTCGCAGATCGCCAGAAACGGCGCGGGGAGGTACAACTGCAAAAAATCCTTCGCGACCGCCTGATGCATGAGCATCTGGCGAAACACCGCGTCGTGTGGGGTTTGACTGACTTTTTCCATCAATATTGTCTCCAGTGGCGTCATGCGCAGAGGACCAGACTGCCAGCACACTGCCGGAGACAACATCCTACTTCTCTGGGTTTTGCGACCCGCTTTCCGCGTTTTTTAACTTGTTTGCATAATCCCGCCGGACAATTTCCAGCGCGCTCAGCACGGTTTGCGCCGGGATCTGATGCGATTCCAGCAACATGATTAAATCGACGGCCAGTTTGACCTCATCGGATGCATTTTCCAGCGACATCGGGCTCTCCTGTTAGCGCGTCAGCCGCGCCAGTACGTTTTCAATCTTGTCCAGCGCCTGTCGGCAGCGCGCCAACCGGCCGCTGTAGGCTTCAACTTCTTTCCCCAGCCGCTGCTGCTCGTCAAGGCTGGTCGCCTGCGCCAGCTGACGCTGGCGTTGGTCGCGCATCGCCAGCAGGCGACGCTCATACTCCTGATGCTGCAGGCGACGGCGCTGCCAGCGGCTCAACGTTGGCGACGCGTGGTCCCAACTGCGCAAGGACCAGGTGGCGGTTTCACGGCGCAGCGCGGCGATTTGTGCCGCCAGACGCTCGGCAATCCAGACCACCTGCGGCAGCTGCTGGCGCTCGACGGCCTGGCGGAGCTGGTTAAAGTTGTGTTGGGCTTCCGCCAGATAGGCCTGCATCAGCGTGCTGCGGGTGTGGAAGAGCTGGCGGTCAAAGCGCGGGCTGAGGGTCGCGTGCTCCGCCAGCGGCGCCACCAGCGCGGACAGCTCACTCAGCTGGTCGTTCAGCGTTTGTAAAAGTTGAGCAGTTTTCACCAACCCCCTCCATTNNNTTCNAGCCAACTGTGCTACAGTAGCCTCATCTGTTTGATAACGATTCGCATTATGCCACCTGTTATTTTAACCATTATCGGCTGGCTGGCGGTAGCGCTGGGTACGCTGGGCGTCTTCTTACCGTTGCTGCCGACGACGCCGTTTATTCTGCTCGCCGCCTGGTGCTTTGCCCGCTCATCGCCGCGCTTTCACCAGTGGCTGCTGTATCGCTCCTGGTTTGGCGGCTATCTTCGCCACTGGCAACAGTACCGCGCCATGCCTCGCGGCGCTAAACCGCGCGCCATTGCGATGATCGTGGTGACTTTTGCTATTTCGCTATGGCTGGTTAAGCTTACGTGGGTGCGCATCATGCTGTTGGTCATTCTGGCCTGTCTGCTGATCTTTATGTGGCGCATTCCGGTGGTTGACGCAAAGCAACAAAAGCACTGATGCGCAATAATGCCTGTTGCAATTGTTGCCGACAGCCAGTAAATTCTGGCGTTTTCGAGCGCGGGCAAGCCTGGTCAAAGGTTAAACAAATGTTTCTTTGGCCCCTTTTGCACGCCCGTGGGTAATACCGTTTCAATCAGGCATACACTTATGACCGCAACTGCACAGCAGCTTGAATATCTGAAGAACAGCATCCAGAGTATCGAGGATTATCCAAAACCTGGCATTCTTTTCCGCGATGTCACCAGCTTACTGGAAGACCCGAAGGCCTACGCGCTTAGCATTGAACTGCTGACCGAGCGCTACAAAGACGCGGGTATTACCAAAGTGGTAGGGACTGAGGCGCGTGGCTTCCTGTTCGGCGCCCCGGTTGCGCTGGCGCTGGGCGTGGGCTTTGTTCCGGTACGCAAGCCGCGTAAGTTGCCGCGTGAAACCATTGCCGAGACCTATGAGCTGGAGTATGGCACCGATCAGCTGGAGATCCACGTTGACGCCATTAAACCGGGCGATAAAGTGCTGGTGGTTGACGATCTGCTGGCGACCGGCGGCACTATCGACGCCACGGTCAAACTGATCCGCCGCCTCGGTGGCGAAGTGCACGATGCCGCTTTCATTATTAATCTCTTCGATCTGGGCGGCGAACAGCGCCTGGAGAAGCTGGGGATCCACTGCTACTGTCTGGTGCCGTTCCCGGGCCACTAAGCAAATCCCTCCACATAGCCTCGCCGATCGGGCGGGGCTGTGATAGCATGACCCCTTCGTGATTTCACCTTCCAGCGTTTCAGAGCCAGCCCATGAGTTATCAGGTCTTAGCCCGTAAATGGCGCCCACAAACCTTTGCTGACGTCGTCGGCCAGGAACATGTGCTGACCGCACTGGCGAACGGCTTGTCGTTAGGGCGCATTCATCACGCTTATCTTTTTTCCGGTACCCGCGGGGTCGGGAAGACCTCCATCGCCCGTCTGCTGGCGAAAGGGTTAAACTGTGAAACCGGCATCACCGCCACCCCCTGCGGCGTGTGCGATAACTGCCGGGAAATTGAACAGGGGCGCTTTGTCGATCTGATTGAGATTGACGCCGCCTCGCGAACCAAAGTCGAAGATACCCGCGATCTGCTGGACAACGTCCAGTACGCGCCGGCCCGCGGCCGCTTTAAGGTCTATCTCATCGACGAAGTCCATATGCTGTCGCGTCACAGCTTCAACGCGTTGTTAAAAACGCTGGAGGAGCCGCCGGCGCACGTCAAATTTCTGCTGGCGACGACGGATCCGCAGAAGCTGCCGGTAACGATCTTATCCCGCTGCCTGCAGTTCCACCTGAAGGCGCTGGACGTTGAACAGATCCGCCATCAGCTGGAGCATATTCTTGGCGAAGAGCAGATTGCCTTTGAGCCCCGCGCGCTGCAGCTGTTGTCGCGGGCGGCCGATGGCAGCCTGCGCGATGCCTTAAGCCTGACCGATCAGGCGATTGCCAGTGGGGAAGGGCAGCTGACGGCCGCATCGGTGAGCACCATGCTCGGCACCCTTGATGACGATCAGGCGCTGTCGCTGATTGAAGCGCTGGTTGCTGCCGACGGCGAGCGGGTCATGGCGGGCGTCAATGACGCCGCCGCACGCGGCGTCGAGTGGGAGGCGCTGCTGGTCGAGATGCAGAGCCTGCTGCACCGCATCGCCATGGTTCAGCTGTCGCCTTCGGCGCTGGGCGCCGACATGGCCGCGGTCGAAGTGCGGATGCGCGAACTGGCGCGAACCGTACCGCCCGGCGACGTTCAGCTCTACTACCAAACGCTGCTGATTGGCCGCAAAGAGCTGCCTTACGCCCCGGACCGGCGGATGGGCGTCGAAATGACGCTGCTGCGTGCCCTGGCGTTTCATCCGCGTAAGCCGCTGCCGGAGCCGGAGGTGCAGCCGGCACAGGCCGCCGCGCCCGCGCCGCGTCAGCCGGTTGCCCCCGCCGCGCCGCCGCCACAGTCGCCGCAGAGTTGGCCGCCGACCACCAGCCAGGTGCTGGCGGCCCGCAGCCACCTGCAGCGCAGTCAGGGAGCAACCACCCCAAAAAAGAGTGAACCGGCAGCCGCTTCCCGCGCGCGGCCGGTGAATAACGCTGCGCTGGAGCGACTGAGTTCGATTACCGAGCGCGTCCAGGCTCGTCCGGCCGCGGCCGCGCTGGAGCAGGCCCCGGCGAAGAAAGAGGCCTATCGCTGGAAGGCGACGACGGTGGTGGAAGAGAGCAAAGTCGAAGTCGCCACGCCCAAAGCGCTGAAAAAGGCGCTGGAGCATGAGAAGACGCCGGAGCTGGCGGCCAAGCTCGCCGAAGAAGCGGTCGAGCGCGACAGCTGGGCGGCGGAAGTGAGCCAGCTGGCGGTACCGAAGCTGGTCGAGCAGGTGGCGCTCAATGCGTGGAAAGAGCAGGAGGGCAGCCGCGTCTGTCTGCATCTGCGTCCCAGCCAGCGCCACCTCAATTCCGCCAGCGCGCAGCAAAAGCTGGCTGAAGCGCTGGGGGTGTTGTACGGTACGCCGGTTGAATTGACCATCGTGGAAGACGATAATCCCGCGATGCGTACGCCGCTGGAGTGGCGGCAGGCTATTTATGAAGAGAAGCTCGCGCAGGCGCGCGAAGCCATTATCGCGGATAATAACATTCAGACCCTGCGTCGTTTCTTCGACGCCGATCTGGATGAAGAGAGTATTCGCCCCATTTGAATGCCAGTCTGACTGGCATTCAGTACCTTTAACGATGACTGACTGAGAGAGAAGCCTATGTTTGGTGGAAAAGGCGGCCTGGGTAACCTGATGAAGCAGGCCCAGCAGATGCAAGAGAAAATGCAGAAGATGCAGGAAGAGATCGCTCAGCTGGAAGTAACCGGCGAATCCGGCGCGGGTCTGGTGAAAGTGACCATTAACGGCGCGCACAACTGCCGCCGTGTGGAGATCGACCCAAGCCTGCTGGAAGACGACAAAGAGATGCTCGAAGATCTGGTGGCTGCCGCGTTCAACGACGCCGCGCGCCGTATCGAAGAGACCCAGAAAGAGAAGATGGCTTCCGTTTCTGCCGGTATGCAACTGCCGCCAGGCTTCAAGATGCCGTTCTGATGCAAACCAGCCCGCTGTTAACTCAGCTTATGGAAGCGCTGCGCTGTCTGCCGGGCGTCGGCCCGAAGTCAGCGCAGCGCATGGCGTTTACCCTGCTGCAGCGCGATCGCAGCGGCGGGATGCGCCTGGCGCAGGCGCTGACGCGTGCGATGTCGGAGATCGGCCACTGCGCCGATTGCCGCACCTTCACCGAGCAGGAGGTGTGCAATATCTGCAGCAACCCGCGTCGCCAGGAAAATGGCCAGATCTGTGTGGTAGAGAGTCCGGCGGACATCTATGCCATTGAGCAGACCGGGCAGTATTCCGGCCGCTACTTCGTGCTGATGGGGCACCTGTCGCCGCTCGACGGCATCGGGCCTGATGACATCGGGCTCGATCGCCTGGAGCAACGGCTGGAGGCGGAGTCGATCACCGAGGTGATCCTCGCCACCAACCCGACCGTTGAGGGCGAGGCGACGGCCAACTACATCGCGGAGCTGTGCGCGCAGTATGGCGTCGACGCCAGCCGAATCGCCCACGGCGTGCCGGTGGGCGGCGAGCTGGAGATGGTCGACGGCACCACGCTGTCCCACTCCCTGGCCGGTCGCCACAAGATTACTTTCTGAACAAATGGAGGCGGCCTTCGCCGCCTCCGCTTGAAAAATTTCCCCGCTGTCCCCATCTCCCACTCAACGGNNNNTACCCATTTAAAATGGCATTGTTGAGGTTGAATCAGATGAAAGGACAAGAAACTCGTGGTTTTCAGTCAGAAGTAAAACAGCTTCTGCACCTGATGATCCATTCCCTCTATTCCAACAAAGAAATCTTTCTGCGTGAGCTGATTTCCAACGCCTCTGATGCGGCCGATAAGCTGCGTTTCCGCGCGCTGTCGCAGCCGGATTTGTATGAGGGAGACGGCGAGCTGCGCGTGCGGGTTTCGTTTGATAAAGACAACCGCACCCTGACCATCGCCGATAACGGTATCGGTATGAACCGGGAAGAGGTTATCGACCATCTCGGCACCATCGCCAAATCCGGCACCAAAGCGTTCCTCGAATCGATGGGTTCTGACCAGGCTAAGGATAGCCAGCTGATCGGTCAGTTCGGCGTCGGCTTCTATTCGGCCTTCATCGTGGCGGACAAAGTGACCGTGCGTACCCGTGCGGCGGGCGACAAGCCGGAAAACGGCGTGTTCTGGGAGTCCGCCGGCGAAGGCGAATATACCGTAGCTGATATCACCAAAGCCGATCGCGGCACCGAAATCACCCTGCATCTGCGCGAAGGCGAAGATGATTTCCTCAACGACTGGCGCGTGCGCTCTATCATCAGCAAGTATTCCGACCATATCGCGCTGCCGGTTGAGATTGAAAAACGGGAAGAGAAAGACGGCGAAACCGTGATTTCGTGGGAAAAAATCAACAAGGCGCAGGCCCTGTGGACCCGCAGCAAATCCGAAGTTAACGACGACGAATACAAAGAGTTTTATAAGCATATCGCTCACGACTACAGCGACCCGCTGACCTGGAGCCACAACCGCGTGGAAGGTAAGCAGGAGTACACCAGCCTGCTGTATATCCCGTCGCAGGCACCGTGGGATATGTGGAACCGCGATCATAAACACGGCCTGAAGCTGTACGTCCAGCGTGTGTTCATCATGGACGACGCCGAGCAGTTTATGCCGAACTACCTGCGCTTCGTGCGCGGCCTGATCGATTCCAACGATCTGCCGCTGAACGTCTCCCGTGAAATCCTGCAGGACAGCAGCGTGACCCGCAACCTGCGCACCGCGCTGACCAAACGCGCGCTGCAGATGCTGGATAAGCTGGCGAAAGACGACGCTGAAAAATACCAAACCTTCTGGAAACAGTTCGGCCTGGTGCTGAAAGAGGGCCCGGCGGAAGATCCGAGCAACCAGGAAGCGATCGCCAAACTGCTGCGTTTCGCAACCACCCATACCGACTCCTCCGCGCAGACCGTATCGCTGGAAGAGTATGTCTCACGCATGAAAGAAGGTCAGGAGAAGATCTACTACATCACAGCCGACAGCTATGCGGCGGCGAAGAGCAGCCCGCACCTCGAGTTGCTGCGTAAGAAAGGGATCGAAGTGCTGCTGCTCTCCGATCGCATCGACGAGTGGATGATGAGCTACCTGACCGAGTTCGACGGCAAAGCGTTCCAGTCTGTCGCTAAAGCCGACGAGTCGCTGGACAAGCTGGCGGATGAAGTAGACGAGTCCACCAAAGAAGCCGAAAAAGCGCTGGAGCCGTTCGTTGAGCGGGTGAAAAACTTGCTTGGCGACCGGGTGAAAGAGGTACGTCTGACCCATCGTCTGACCGACACCCCGGCGATTGTCACCACCGACGCCGACGAGATGAGCACTCAGATGGCGAAGCTGTTCGCGGCAGCGGGCCAGGCGGCGCCGGAAGTGAAATACATCTTCGAACTGAACCCGGCGCATCAGCTGGTGAAACGCGCGGCCGATACCCAGGACGACGCGCAGTTCGGCGAATGGGTGGAACTGCTGCTGGATCAGGCGCTGCTGGCCGAGCGCGGCACGCTGGAAGATCCGAACCAGTTTATCCGTCGTATGAACCAGCTGCTGGCTTCCTGACACGAAGCTGAACGAGTAGCCCGGCCGAGCGACGCGACGCCGGAAACGGAATAAATGCCCCGTCTGAGCAATTTGCTCAGGCGGGGCATTTCACATTGGATTGCATAAAATATCTCACCATTAACCGTTTCAGCCGCACCGCCTTCCTTGAGCCATCGCCGTTCTGGTGGTATGGTTTAGCGTTTTTGAANAATTGAATCGACTTTTGAGGGGATTTTCGTAATGCGTATTATTCTGCTTGGCGCTCCGGGCGCGGGTAAAGGAACTCAGGCTCAGTTCATCATGGAGAAATACGGTATTCCGCAAATCTCCACCGGCGATATGCTGCGCGCGGCGGTAAAATCCGGCTCTGAGCTCGGTAAGCAAGCGAAAGACATTATGGACGCAGGCAAGCTGGTGACCGATGAGCTGGTCATCGCGCTGGTGAAAGAGCGTATCGCCCAGGAAGATTGCCGTAACGGCTTCCTGCTGGACGGCTTCCCGCGGACCATTCCGCAGGCTGACGCCATGAAAGAGGCGGGCATTACCGTTGATTACGTGCTGGAATTCGACGTGCCGGACGAACTGATCGTCGACCGCATCGTTGGCCGTCGCGTCCATGCGGCATCCGGTCGCGTATACCACATCAAATTCAATCCGCCGAAGGTGGAAGGCAAAGACGACGTGACCGGCGAAGAGCTGACCACCCGTAAAGACGATCAGGAAGAGACCGTGCGTAAGCGTCTGGTAGAATACCATCAGATGACAGCGCCGCTGATCGGCTACTACACCAAAGAAGCGCAGGCGGGCAACACCAAATACGCCAAAGTCGACGGCACCAAAGCGGTAGCTGACGTGCGCGCCGAACTGGAAAAAATCCTCGGCTGATAAAGCCTTTTCTCATCCTGCTGCGGCAGGATGAGAACTCCTCTCATTTCTACCTTTTGCTATGATTGGTTCCGTTTAGCGCCATTTCAGCTACAATTGGCTGCGATTCAAATGGTTAAGAGGCGGTAATGCATCAGACGAAAACAGGTATCTTGCTGGCCAATTTAGGCACTCCCGATGCGCCCACCCCCGGGGCGGTGAAGCGCTATCTGCGACAATTCCTCAGCGACAAACGGGTGGTGGATACGTCTCGTCTGCTATGGTGGCCGCTGCTGCGCGGCGTCATACTGCCGATTCGCTCCCCGCGTGTGGCGAAGCTCTATCAGTCCGTGTGGATGGAAGAGGGATCGCCGCTGATGGTGTATAGTCGTCGCCAGCAGCAGGCGCTGGCTGCCAGGCTGCCGGATACCCCGGTGGCGCTGGGCATGAGCTATGGTTCACCGTCACTGGCCAGCGCGGTGGATGACTTACTGGCGCANNNGTGGAGCACATCGTGGTGCTGCCGCTGTATCCGCAATATTCCTGCTCGACGGTGGCCGCCGTCTTGGACGAACTGGCGCGGATTCTGGCGAAAAAGCGCGCCATTCCGGGTATCTCGTTTATTCGCGACTATGCCGAACATCCGGACTATATCCATGCGCTGGCGGCCAGCGTGCGCGCTTCCTTCGCTGTCCATGGGGAACCGGATCTGCTGCTGCTCTCCTATCATGGGATCCCGCAGCGCTATGCCAACCAGGGCGATGATTATCCTCAGCGCTGTCGCGATACGACGCGGGAACTGGTTTCCGCGCTGGGGCTGCCGCCGGAGCGGGTGATGATGACTTTCCAGTCGCGCTTTGGCCGGGAACCCTGGCTGACGCCGTACACCGATGAAACGCTAAAGATGCTCGGCGAGAAAGGGACGAAGCATATTCAGGTGCTGTGCCCGGGGTTTGCCGCCGACTGTCTCGAAACGCTGGAAGAAATCGCCGTCCAGAACCGGGAAATATTCCTCGAAGCAGGCGGCAAGCAATATGAATATATTCCGGCGCTTAATGCGGACGCAGCGCATATTGAGATGATGGTCAATCTGACGGCGCCTTATCGCTGATCGCGCGCAGGGCGGGGAATATGCTACTATTTCCCGCTTGTTCCCTGTTATTTAAGCGCCACTATGAAATTTCCCGGTAAACGCAAATCTAAACACTATTTTCCCGTTAACGCCCGCGATCCGCTGCTGCAGCAAATTCAGCCGGAGAATGAATCCAGCGTCTCCTGGGTGGTCGGTATCGACCAGACGCTGGTGGATATCGAAGCGAAAGTGGATGAGGCGTTTATCGTGCGCTACGGCCTGAGCGCGGGCCATTCGCTGGTGATTGAAGATGACGTCGCCGAGGCGCTGTACCAGGAGCTGGTGCGCAACAATCTCATTACCCATCAGTTTGCCGGCGGCACCATCGGCAATACCATGCACAACTACTCGGTGCTGGCGGACGATCGCTCGGTGCTGCTTGGCGTGATGTGCAGCAATATCGAAATCGGCGGCTACGCCTATCGTTACCTGTGCAATACCTCCAGCCGCACCGATCTGAACTATCTGCAGGGCGTCGACGGCGCCATTGGCCGCTGCTTTACCCTGATCGGTGACAGCGGCGAGCGCACCTTCGCCATCAGCCCGGGCCACATGAACAAGCTGCGTCCGGAAAGCATTCCGGAAGCGGTGATCGCCGGCGCCTCGGCGCTGGTGCTGACCTCTTACCTGGTCCGCTGCAAGCCGGGCGAGCCGATGCCGGACGCGACGATGAAGGCTATTGAGTATGCCAAAAAGCACGATGTGCCGGTGGTGTTAACCCTCGGAACCAAATACGTGATTGCCGATAACCCGGCGTGGTGGCAGGAGTTCCTGCAGGAGCATGTCTCTATTCTGGCAATGAACGAAGAGGAAGGGGAAGCGCTGACCGGCTTTGCCGATCCGCTGTCAGCGGCGAATAAGGCGCTGGACTGGGTCGACCTGGTGCTGTGCACCGCCGGCCCGGCGGGCCTGTATATGGCGGGCTTCACCGAAGAAGAGGCGAAGCGTAAAACCCAGCATCCGCTGCTGCCGGGGGCGATCCCGGAGTTTAACCAGTTTGAATTCAGCCGCGCGATGCGTCACCAGGATTGCGTTAATCCGCTGCGCATATATTCCCATATCGCTCCCTATATGGGCGGCCCCGAGAAGATCATGAACACCAACGGCGCAGGCGACGGCGCGCTGGCGGCGCTGCTGCATGACATCACCGCCAATAACTACCACCGCAATAACGTCCCCAACTCCAGCAAGCACAAATGCAAATGGCTGACCTACTCCTCGCTGGCGCAGGTGTGTAAATATGCCAACCGCGTGAGCTATCAGGTGCTGAACCAGCACTCGCCGCGTTTAACTCGCGGCCTGCCGGAGCGTGAGGACAGCCTGGAAGAGGCGTACTGGGATCGGTAAGCGCGTCCCTCTCCCGGCGGGGAGAGGGCAGTACATCAGCCGGTGACCACTTCGCCGGCCGGTGGCGTTTCCAGAAGCCGCAGCATGGCGCGGGCAATTTCCCGTTCGCCCATCACCACCTGATTGGCTCCACGATCGATAATGTAGTCCACTTCGTCATCATAATGGGCGCGGGCGATAATCTCGATATTCGGACATTTTTCCCGTGCGGAAGCGACAATCTCTCCGGCCTCGTAGCCGTTAGGGATTGTCAGCAGCAGCCAGCGGGCGCAATCCAGATGCGCCAGCTCCATGATCTCTTCATTGGCGGCATTGCCGAGCACCGCGCTGATCCCGCGCTCGCGTAGCTCATCCACGCGGGTGCGCGAGGTTTCAACCACCACCAGCGGGATCCCCTGGGCCATCAGCTTCTCGCCCAGCAGGCTGCCGACGCGGCCGAAGCCGACCAACAGCGCGTGGTTGCAGATATCGACCGGCACCTGCTTCTCGTCTTCCAGGACCTCTTCCAGCGTCTGCTCGTCGAGGGTTTCGGTTTTATCGAGATATTTTTCCAGCAGGGTAAACAGCACCGGGTTGAGCATAATTGAGATGATCGCCCCGGCCAGCACCAGATTTTGTCCGGCCTGCGGCAGCAGGTTAAGCGCCATTCCCAGGCCGGCGAGAATAAAGGCAAACTCGCCAATCTGCGCCAGGCTGGCGGCGATGGTCAGCGCAGTGCGCGGCGAGTGACCAAACATCCGCACAAGGAAAAAGGCGGCTGCGGATTTACCAAAGATAATAATCGCCAGCGTCGCCAGCACCGCCAGCGGCTGTTGGACCAGCACCATCGGGTCAAACAGCATGCCGACGGAGACGAAGAACAGCACCGCGAAGGCGTCGCGCAGCGGCAGGGTGTCATGGGCGGCGCGGTGGCTGAGCTCGGATTCGTTAAGCACCATGCCGGCAAAGAAGGCGCCGAGGGCAAAAGAGACATCAAACAGCTCCACGGCGCCGAAGGCGATGCCCAGCGCCAGGGCCAGCACCGACAGAGTGAACAGCTCGCGTGAGCCGGTGGCGGCGCTGCGCGACATGATCCACGGCACCAACCGGCGGCCGACCAGCATCATAATGGCGATAAAGGCCACCACTTTGCCAATGGTGATCCCGAGGTCGAGGGCCAGGGACGCGAAGCCGACGTTGCCTTTCTCCGCCATACCGGCAATCGCCGGCAGCAGGACCAGCGTCAGGACCATCACCAGGTCTTCCACAATCAGCCAGCCGATGGCGATTTGCCCGCGCTGGCTGTCAATCAGTTGTCGTTCCTCCAGCGCGCGCAGCAGCACTACGGTACTGGCGGTGGAGAGGCACAGGCCAAAGACGATGCCGGTCATCAGCGACCAGCCGAGGGCGGCGGAGAGCGCCATACCCAGCAGCGTCGCCACGGCTATCTGGGCGATAGCCCCGGGGATGGCGATCGATTTTACCGCCATCAGGTCTTTAAGTGAGAAATGCAGCCCGACGCCGAACATCAGCAGAATGACGCCAAGTTCCGCCAGTTCCGGAGCCAGTTTGGTGTCAGCAACAAAGCCAGGGGTGAAAGGTCCGGCCAGCACGCCCGCTAAGAGATATCCCACCAGAGGAGAAATACGTAGCTTATTGGCAATCATGCCGAGAATAAAGGCGAGCACGAGGCCGCCGACTATGGTGGTGATAAGCGGTGTTGCGTGGTGCATTCCGTCTCCTTTCCAGTGGTGTATCGGTCCATTTTGCTACCCTGTCCGGGTAATAGTTTATGACAAAAACGTTCACTTTGTTTATGAATAATTCTTGAGTTGTGCAAAAAAATGCAATTAGCCGATGAAAAGGCACAGAAGGGAAAATGGCGGGGGGAAATCGTGGAACAGGCTGATGACACAAGGGTTAACGGCGGCCAGGGTTGCACTTTGGCCGCCGAATAATCAGGCTTTTTGCCGGTTATCAGGAAGGAATATCGTCAGGAATCCCAGCAGCGGCAGGAAGGCGCAGATTTTATAAACCAGATCGATGCTGGTATGGTCCGCCAGCAGGCCTAACACCGCGGCGCCAAGGCCGCCCATGCCAAAGGCGAAGCCGAAAAACAGGCCAGAAACCATGCCGATGCGTCCCGGCAGCAGTTCCTGCGCATAGACCAGAATAGCAGAAAAGGCCGAGGCGAGGATAAAACCAATGATCACCGTTAAAATCCCCGTCCATTCAAGGCTGGCGTAGGGTAAAACAAGGGTGAAAGGCGCTACGCCGAGGATAGAACCCCAAATCACATACTTACGCCCAATTTTATCGCCAACAGGCCCGCCAATCACCGTCCCGGCAGCCACTGCGAACAGGAAGGCAAACAGATGAAGCTGGGCGTTTTGCACCGTTAAGCCGAATTTATGCATCAGATAAAAGGTGTAATAGCTGCTAATGCTCGCCATATAGAAATATTTCGAGAAAATCAGCATCAGCAGAATGCCTACCGCCAGAATGACCTTCTTGCGCGGCAGCGGATTAACGATGGCCGGTTTCGGTTTGCCCTTATTCATTCGATGCTGCGCGGCATACCAGCGGCTGATTTGCGACAGCACGACAATAGCCAACAGAGCGGCCAGCACAAACCAGGCGACGTTGCCTTTGCCGTACGGGGCGATGATCACCGCCGCCAGCAATGGGCCAAGCGAGCTGCCGAAGTTGCCGCCCACCTGGAACAGCGACTGGGCCAGGCCGTGACGGCCGCCGGAGGCCATCCGCGCTACGCGGGACGATTCCGGATGGAAAACCGAGGAGCCGGTACCTACCAGCGCGGCGGCCAGCAGCACCATGCCGAAGCTACCGGCCAGCGCGAGGAGAATCAAACCGCAGAGGGTGAAGCACATGCCCACCGGCAGCGACCACGGCATCGAGCGTTTATCGGTGATGTAGCCAATCACCGGCTGGAATAGCGATGAGGTGAGCTGGAAGGTCAGGGTGATCATGCCGATCTGCACGAAGGTAAGGGAGAACTCCGCCTGCAGCAGCGGGTAGATAGCGAGAATAAGCGACTGGATCATATCGTTAAGCAAATGGGACAGGCTGATCGCGCCTAAGATGCCAAACGAGGTGCGTGCTTTTTGCGGCGGCGCAGCGGGGCCGGACAAGGGTTGAGCGGTCTGATTGATTGCCATAGGTTCACGTCACTTTTTTATATAGCTTTCGTCTTTTGTCCGCCATGGCGACTGCCCTGATTTTCCCGGCTACTGCATGGGAAATATGACGAACGGGCTGACGCAATGCCATACAACGCGAAGGCGTATAGAGGATGCAGGTAGAATTATTATCCGACTAACATACCTGTTGATAAGGTTTGAAGGAAGTCGCAATTCTGAAAACATATTTGTCAACGCGACTAACTCGCTATACTTTCGGCACTTGGGATTAAGTCAGGGAGTGAAGCATGCATTATTTCAAACACAGCGTAGCGCTGGCGCTATTCGCCGCTTTATCGCTGGGCAGCCTGTCGGCACAGGCCTATGAGCAGGATAAAACCTATAAAATTACCATCCTGCACACCAACGATCACCACGGCCATTTCTGGCGCAATGACTACGGCGAATATGGCCTGGCGGCGCAGAAAACGCTGGTCGATGGCATCCGGAAAGAGGTGGCGGCGGAAGGGGGAAGCGTCCTGCTGTTATCCGGCGGCGATATTAATACCGGCGTACCGGAGTCTGATTTACAGGATGCAGAGCCCGATTTTCGCGGCATGAACCTGATCGGCTACGACGCGATGGCGGTGGGTAACCATGAATTCGATAATCCGCTGAGCGTACTGCGCCAGCAGGAAAAGTGGGCTAAGTTCCCGTTCCTGTCGGCCAATATTTATCAGAAAAGCACCGGCGAACGGCTGTTCAAACCCTGGGCGCTGTTTAAGCGCGGTGGGCTGAAAATCGCGGTGATTGGCTTAACCACCGACGATACGGCCAAGATTGGCAATCCGGAATATTTCACCGATATCGAATTCCGCAAACCGGCGGAAGAGGCGAAGCTGGTTATCCAGGAGCTGCAGCAGAATGAAAAGCCGGACGTGATCCTGGCCACCACCCATATGGGCCATTACGACAATGGCAACCACGGCTCTAACGCGCCGGGCGATGTTGAAATGGCGCGGAGTTTACCTGCGGGATCGCTGGCGATGATCGTCGGCGGTCACTCGCAGGATCCGGTATGCATGGCGGCGGAAAATAAAAAGCAGGTCGATTATGTGCCTGGCACCCCGTGCGCTCCGGATCGTCAGAACGGCATCTGGATCGTCCAGGCGCATGAGTGGGGCAAATACGTCGGCCGCGCCGATTTTGAGTTCCGCAACGGCGAGATGAAGCTGGTGCACTATCAGCTGATCCCGGTCAACCTGAAGAAAAAAGTGACTTACGATAACGGCCAAAGCGAGCGGGTGCTGTATACGCCGCAGATCGCCGAGAACCCGCAGATGATGTCGCTGCTGACGCCGTTCCAGAACAAAGGCAAGGCGCAGCTGCAGGTCAAAATCGGCAGCGTGAATGGTCATCTGGAGGGCGACCGCAGTAAAGTGCGCTTTGTGCAGACCAATATGGGCCACCTGCTGCTGGCGGCGCAAATGGCGCGCAGCAACGCGGATTTCGCAGTGATGAGCGGCGGCGGGATCCGCGACTCCATTGAGGCGGGGGATATCACCTACAAAGATGTGATGAAGGTCCAGCCGTTCGGCAATGTGCTGACCTATGTCGATATGAGCGGCAAGGAGGTAGTGGATTACCTGACCGCCGTCGCGCAGATGAAGCCGGATTCCGGCGCTTATCCGCAGTTTGCCAACGTCAGTTTCGTGGCCAAAGACGGTAAGCTGAACGATCTGAAAATCAAAGGCGAACCGGTGGATCCGGCGAAGACCTATCGGATGGCGACGCTGAGCTTTAACGCCACCGGCGGCGATGGCTATCCGAACATCGCCGATAAACCCGGGTATGTGAATACCGGCTTTATCGATGCCGAAGTGCTGAAAGAGTATATCGAGAAGAACTCGCCGCTGGATGCCGCCGCCTATGAGCCGACAGGCGAGGTGAGCTGGCAGTAAGCCTGGACTTCAGGTTGGCTATTTCCCCGTTGGCGCTACGCTTACCGGGGCTACGAGTTGGGTATCCCGGATAAGGCGCGTGCGCCGCTATCCGGGATCGTTTTATCAATCGCGGCGGGCGATATCGGCGAACTTCGCATCGAGAAGCTGCGCCAGATCGCTGGCCGCCAGCTCAATATCCAGCCCGCGTTTGCCGCCGGAAATATAGATGGTGGCAAATTCCTGCGCCGGGGCGTCAATCACCGTCGGCAGGCGCTTCTTCTGCCCCAGCGGACTGATGCCGCCCACCAGATAGCCGGTGATACGCTGCGCCACCATCGGGTCGGCCATGTCGACTTTCTTAGCGCCCAGCGCTTTCGCCACTTTCTTCAAATCCAGCTGCCCGGCGACCGGAGTGACGGCCACCGCCAGATGCTTCATATCGCCGTTCACGGCGACCAGCAAGGTCTTGTAAACCTGGTCGGCATTGAGGCCGAGCTTGCGCACCACTTCATCTCCGAAGTTGGTCTCATTGGGATCGTGATCGTAACTGTGGATCTGAAAGGAAATTTTGTTTTTTTCGAGTAATTTAACGGCGGGAGTCATAGCTATCCTTCTTACCAACCGGTTTTGCGTGACGTCAGAATACGCCCGCAGGTTGTCTAAAAAATAGTACCATCTTGCGCAATAGTGTTGGCAGTGATGGTCACTTTGAGCGACAATCAGACGATCCGGGATGCAAATCCCGGGATAATAATAATGATGAAATTCCTCTTTGACGGGCCAATAGCAATATTGGCCATTTTTTTTATGTCAGCATATCCGGCAGATTCCCTTCGCCATACAGGTGCAGCGCGCCGACGGCAACCACGTAGCGCCCCGGCGGCAAGGCCAGCAGCGTCTCGCGCCAGGCGAGGTTGCGCTGGTGCATCAGCACATCATATAAAGACTGGCTAAAGGTCGTCGGCAGCGATACCGCGCCGCGCGACGGCGGTTGCTCCAGCCACCAGCCGATCATGACCTGCAGTAAACGGGCGTTGGTGCGCCAGTGGGTCAGCGTATCCTCCAGCAGCGCCATCCCCCCGTCGGGCAGATCGCGCAGCAGCGCGATTTGGCTGTCGGCGCCTTCCAGCTCCATCACCGCTATGTTGCTCTCGCGGGCGGCCATCAGCAACTGATAATCGATGCCGTAATCCGGTCGCAGCCCCAGCTTCTGCGCCTGGGTGGCCTGCAGGACCATCGCCACCTGCCACAGCGGCTGGCTGTCGAACAGCCCGACCGACAGGCCCAGCTCGCCGGCTCGCGCCTCTAGCTCGCTCAGCTGCGCATCGCTCAGGCGTTCCGCCAGCGGTGGGTAAGTGGGGAGATTGCTAAACGGGGTTTCATTGCCGCTGATATCGGCCTCGACGATTAACGCATCGGCCTGGCGTATTTTTTTCAGAAGCTTTGCCGGCGGCGGCGCCATGTCGCGGGTGCCCATATGGATACTGCCGACGAGGTGCAAATAGCGTTCGCCGGGCAGGACGATATCCATCGCAGGCCAGGAATAAGACGAGCCGACGGCGGCTCGCCACAGCATTTTTATCCGGTTTAACAGGCCCATACGCGCTCCGAAGTGTGAGGACTTCATGCTAGCGCATATGGTGATACACGTCACCCTTCCGGCGGGCTTTTCTTGTCCCGGCAAAAAAACGGGCGCCGAACAACGTCGGCGCCCGTTTAATCTGACAGCGTTTACTCTTTTGGTTTAAAGCGCAGCAAGCGGTTGGCGTTACTCACCACGGTGATCGACGACAGCGCCATCGCCGCGCCGGCGACCACCGGGTTTAGCAGGGTGCCGGTCAGCGGCCAGAGGATCCCGGCGGCAATCGGGATACCCAGCGAGTTGTAGACAAACGCGCCCAGCAGGTTCTGCTTCATATTGCGTAACGTTGCTTTCGAAATCGCCAGCGCATCGGCCACGCCGTGAAGACTATGGCGCATCAGGGTGATCGCCGCGGTTTCAATAGCGACATCGCTGCCGCCGCCCATGGCGATCCCGACATCCGCCTGGGCCAGCGCCGGGGCGTCGTTAATCCCATCGCCAACCATCGCCACTTTGTGCCCCTGGCTCTGCAGACGCTTAATGGCATCAGCTTTACCGTCCGGTAGCACGCCGGCGATCACTTCATCAATGCCGGCTTCTTTGGCGATAGCCTTCGCGGTGGTGGGGTTATCCCCGGTAAGCATCACCAGCCGGTAGCCCTGCCGATGCAAACGCGCCAGGGCGTCGACGCTGTCTTCGCGCAGCGGGTCGCGGATGGCGAACAGCGCGGCGGCCTGACCATCCACCGCCAGCAGCACCGGCGTGGCGCCGCGTGAGGCCTGGGCTGTCATCTCGCTTTCCACCTCGGCGGTATTGATATGCTGCTCGTTGAGCAGCGCCTGGTTACCGAGCAGCAGACGATGACCTTCCGCCTCGCCGCTGACGCCAAGGCCGCGCAGGGTGCGGAAGCCGCTGACTTCCGGCAATGGGCCGTCGGCAGCTTTATCAAGGATCGCTCGCGCCAGCGGATGGCTTGAGCCCTGCTCCAGCGCGGCGGCAAGACGCAGCGCGGTATGCTCATCAACGCCAGCGAAAGTTTTCACCGCCACCACCTGCGGCTTGCCTTCGGTCAGGGTGCCGGTTTTATCGAACACCAGGGTGTCGAGTTCACTGGCGCGCTGCAGCGCATCGGCATCGCGCACCAGCACGCCATACTCCGCCGCCCGGCCAACGCCGGAGATAATTGACATCGGCGTCGCCAGGCCTAAGGCGCACGGACAGGCGATAATCAGTACCGTGGTGGCAATGACCAGGGTATAGACGATCTGCGGCGCCGGGCCGAAGAAGTACCAGATCGCAGCGCTAATCAGCGCAATGACGACCACCGCCGGAACAAATACGGCGGAGATTTTATCCGCCAGCTGGCCGATCTCCGGTTTGCTGCTCTGCGCCTGGCGCACCATGCGGATAATTCTTGCCAGCGTGGTCTGGCTGCCGACGGCGCTGGCGGTAAACAGCACGCTGCCATCCTGCACCACGGTCCCGGCGTGAATGGCGTCGCCATCGCCTTTTTGCTGCGGCACCGGTTCGCCGGTGAGCATCGCTTCATCAAACCAGGCTTCGCCCTGGCTTATCATGCCGTCGACCGGGACGCGGTCGCCGGTAGTCAGGCGCAGGGTCATGCCGGCCTGAACTTCCGCGAGCGGCAGATCTTTCTCGCCCTCGGGCGTGACGACCCGCGCCGAAGGCGGCGTCAGGTCGAGCAGTTTTTCCAGCGCTTTCGAGGAGCGCTGACGCGCGCGGGCCTCCAGCATATGGCCGAGGTTAATCAGGCCGATAATCATCGCGGTGGCTTCGTAATAGAGATGGCGGGCTTCCATCGGGAACCACTGCGGCCACAGGTTGACGCTCATCGAGTACAGCCAGGCGACGCCGGTGCCGAGCGCCACCAGCGTGTCCATGGTGGCGGTGCCGTTTTTCAGGCTTTTCCACGCGCTGCGGTAGAAGTGGCCGCCGGCGAAGACCATGACGGCGAGGGTGACAAGGCCGATAACCAGCCACAGCGAACGGTTGTCGTCGCTGACCATCATGTTATCGCCGATCATGCCCCAGACCATCACCGGCACGCCGACCAGCAGGGCGACAATCGCCTGCCAGCGAAAACGTTTCATCGTCGCGAGGGCGGTTTCCTGCTGACGTTCGCGGCGTTGCAGATCGTCTTCGATCGCCTCCGCGCCATAGCCGGCTTTCTCCACCGCCTGCACTAATTCTGCAGCGGACGCACTGCCCATCACTAGCGCCGTGCGTTCCGCCAGGTTAACCCGCGCCTGTGAGACGCCCGGCACCGCGGCAAGCGCGTTTTGTACCCGGGAGACGCAGCTGGCGCAGCTCATGCCGTTGATCAGCAGCTGTTGACTGTCATCTTCGTCATGGGCTGCCGGAAGCTCAGGAGTGGCCGCTGTCAGTGCTTCCGACGGGATTGATGATTCTGCCAGCGGTTTAGCCTTTGGGTGGCTGAGCTCCGCGCCGTATCCGGCTTGTTTAACGGTATCAATCAGCGCTTGCGCGCTGGCGCTGCCCGTCACATGGGCTTCAGTGAGGGTGACTTCCGCTTGCTCAACGTCAGG
This sequence comes from Klebsiella sp. EMBS2024, assembly GCF_036233805.1. Classification (NCBI taxonomy): domain Bacteria; kingdom Pseudomonadati; phylum Pseudomonadota; class Gammaproteobacteria; order Enterobacterales; family Enterobacteriaceae; genus Klebsiella; species Klebsiella sp. EMBS2024. The sequence goes on from NZ_JAZARW010000001.1 coordinate 513,777, forward strand.
ACGCTGCTCCAGACTCTCTTTCACGCGTTTGACGCAGTGGCCGCAGGAGAGGCCATCCAGCGTCAGGTCGATAGTGTTAGACATAAATAACTCCTGAATAATTTTCCGGTCAACGATTGACCAGACCCACTCTTTCATCGAGTATTAAGAAGGTTAAACCTTCCAGCAAGGGGAAGGTCAAGGAGAAAAAATGAATATCAGCGATGTGGCGAAAAAAACCGGCTTAACCAGCAAAGCGATTCGTTTTTATGAAGAGAAGGGGCTGGTGACGCCGCCGTTGCGGAGCGAAAACGGCTACCGCACCTATAGTCAGCAGCATCTCGATGAGCTGACGCTGCTGCGCCAGGCGCGGCAGGTGGGGTTTAACCTGGAAGAGTGCCGCGAGCTGGTGGCCCTGTTCAACGACCCGTCGCGGCACAGCGCCGATGTGAAAAAACGCACGCTGGAGAAAGTGGCGGATATCGAGAACCATATCCGCGAGCTGCAAAATATGCGCGCGCACCTGCTGGCGCTGGCCGAATCCTGCCCCGGCGACGACAGCGCGGAGTGCCCGATTATCGATAATCTTTCCGGCTGCTGCCATCGCAAGGCGCAGGCTTAACGGACGGCGGGTCTGATTCGTAGCGTAATCCCTTCTACGGCAATCACTTCAACCTTGCTGCCCGCCGCGAAGTCTTCATCGGCAATCACCGGCCAGGAGCTGTCGCCCACGCGGACGTGGCCGCGGCCGTTCACCAGCGGGGCATCCAGCGTCAGGCGGCGGCCCACCAGTTGCTGCCCTCGCTGGTTGAGCTGGGCATCGGCCGGGCGCTGCGTTTTGACGCGCTTGCGCAGCCATTTCGACCACAGCCACGCCGCCAGCAGGGTGAGAACGGCAAACAGCGTGCCTTGCCATTCCCAGCTCAGCGGCAGGAGCCAGGTCAGGGCGCCGGTCACCACGCCGGCGACGCCGCTCCACAGCAGGTATCCGCTGCCGCCCAGCATCTCGGCCGCCAGCAGCAGCCCGCCGAGGCTTAGCCAGAACAGATGGGGGTGTGCGAGGATCATGCCGATCATGATTTTTTCCGATCGCCAGCGCCTTCTTTGATCAGCTCGCTGATCCCGGCGATCGATCCCATCAGGCTGCTGGCATCCAGCGGCATCAATACCACTTTGCTGTTGTTAGCGGCGCCAATCTGCTGCAGCGCATCGGTGTATTTCTGCGCCACGAAGTAGTTGATCGCCTGAATATCGCCCGAGGCGATCGCCGAGGAGACCATTTGGGTGGCGCGGGCTTCCGCTTCGGCGGACCGTTCGCGTGCCTCCGCCTGCAGGAACGCGGACTGCCGTTCGCCCTCGGCCTTGAGGATCTGCGACTGCTTTTCCCCTTCCGCTTTCAGAATTTCCGCCTGTCGCACCCCTTCGGCCTCAAGGATGTACGCGCGTTTGGTACGTTCGGCTTTCATCTGGGCGTTCATCGAGGCGATAAGCTCCGCCGGCGGGCGAACGTCGCGAATTTCGACGCGGGTGATTTTCACCCCCCACGGGTTGGTGGCGTCGTCAACGATATGCAGCAGGCGGGTGTTAATGCTGTCGCGCTGGGAGAGCATTTCGTCCAGCTCCATTGAGCCGAGCACGGTACGGATGTTGGTCATCGTCAGGTTGACGATCGCCTGCTCAAGATTGCTGACCTCGTAGGCGGCCTTTGGCGCGTCGATCACCTGAATAAAGCAGACCGCGTCGATGGTGACGTTGGCGTTATCCCGGGAGATAACCTCCTGCGAGGGGATATCGAGCACCTGCTCCATCATGTTCACTTTGCGGCCGATACGGTCCATAAACGGCACGACTAAGCTTAATCCCGGCTGCAGCGTCTGGGTAAAACGCCCGAAGCGCTCCACCGTCCACTGGTAGCCCTGCGGGACAATTTTCACCGCCGCGGCCACAATAACCAGCGCGACGAAAATAAGGATAGGAAAAAAAATCAGCATCAAAAACCTCCTGTCTTGTTGCCTGGCGGGGCGCTACAAGGAAATAGCGCATGTTTAAACTGAGTATATCTTTCTCCTCATCCTGGAGAAAGGAAAGTGCGATAAACTAGCGGTGTTTCAGAAAATAATCAGGAAGACTCATGAAGGAAAATAACGCGCTTTTGCGTCTCGACGGTGTTGGGTTTAAGACCGACGACGCCGTTATTTTACACAATATCAATTTTCAGCTTCGCGCCGGAGAATTCAAGTTGATTACCGGCCCTTCCGGCTGCGGGAAAAGTACCTTGCTGAAGATTATCGCCTCGCTGCTCAGCCCAACCTCCGGGCGCCTGTTCTTCGACGATGCGGATGTCGCGACGCTGTCGCCGGAAAGGTATCGCCAACAGGTCTCTTACTGCGCGCAGACGCCGGCCCTGTTCGGTGATTCGGTTTACGATAATCTGATTTTTCCGTGGCAGATCCGCAATAAACAACCGGATCCGCAGGCGCTGCTGGCCGACCTGCAGCGCTTTGGCCTTGACGAAAATATGCTGGAAAAATCCATTAACGAACTCTCCGGCGGGGAAAAGCAGCGCGTATCGCTGATCCGCAATCTACAATTTCTGCCGCGCGTGCTGCTGCTGGACGAAATTACCAGCGCGCTGGATGAAAGTAATAAACAGAATGTGAATGACATTATTCATGGCTACGCAACGGAAAAACAGGTCGCTGTTCTGTGGGTCACCCACGATCGCAATGAAATTTCGCATGCCGATGAAGTGATTACGCTGCAACCTGCCGGCGGAAATATGCAGGAGGTACAGCATGAACGGGCATAACATTACGAACGAATCGCTGGCGCTGTCGATGGTGCTGGTGCTGATCGCTATTCTGGTCAGCTATCGGGAAAAGCTGGCGCTGGAAAAAGATATTATCTGGAGTATTTGCCGGGCGATCGTGCAGCTGATAATCGTCGGCTATGTGCTGAAATATATCTTTAACGTCAATCATGCGGTTCTGACGCTGTTGATGGTGCTGTTTATCTGCTTTAACGCGGCGTGGAATGCGAAGAAGCGCAGTAAATATATCGACAAAGCTTTTATCTCGTCGTTTATCGCCATCACTACTGGCGCTGGACTAACGCTGGCGGTACTGGTGTTTTCTGGCTCGATCGCCTTCGTGCCGATGCAGGTGATCCCGATTGCCGGGATGGTGGCCGGGAACGCCATGGTGGCGGTAGGGCTGTGCTACAACAATATGGGCCAGCGCTTCAGCAGCGAGCAGCAGCAGATTCAGGAGAAACTGAGCCTCGGCGCGACGCCGAAGATGGCCTCAGCGCGGCTGATTCGCGAGAGCATTCGCGCGTCATTGATTCCCACCGTCGATTCGGCGAAAACGGTCGGTCTGGTGAGCTTGCCTGGGATGATGTCGGGGCTGATTTTTGCCGGTATTGACCCGGTGAAGGCGATTAAGTACCAGATCATGGTGACCTTTATGCTGCTGTCGACCGCCAGCCTGTCGACGATTATCGCCGGCTATCTGACCTACCGGAAGTTCTTCAACGCCCGCCATCAGCTGGTGGTGACGCAGCTGAAAAAGCGCCCGTGAACGATCCCGGGTTGCGGCGTTCACGCCTTACCCGGGCTACTTAGGCTACGTTCCGCATAGTTCGCGTAGCCCGGATAAGCGCAGCGCTATCCGGGGAAGGCAACGGATTAGTACAGCAGCGAATAGAGCTGACGACGATATTTGGCGGCCAGCGCATCGCCGGTACCGAGGGCGGCGAGGATCTCCTGCAGCATCTTGCGCGCCTGGCCATCGCCGGCGCCTAAATCTTTCTGCAGATGGCTGAACAGCAGGGCCAGCGCTTCTTCATTACGCCCGACCTGATGCAGCTGCAGCGCCAGCTGGGAGGCCAACTGCGCATCCTCCGGATTCTGTTCCACCTGCTGCTGCAGCTGCTGGATTTCCGGGGTGTCGGCGGCCTGTTTGAGCAACTCAATCTGCGCCACCAGACCCTGATAGTGGGTATCCTGATCCTGCAGAGGAATGGTTTTCAGCACGCTTTCCGCTTCATCGGAACGGTGCAGAGCAATCAGCGTTTCCGCCAGCAGCAGGCCAATCTGGCTTTCCTGATTCGACAGCTGCCAGGCTTCCTTCAGCAGCGGCAGGGCATCGGCGTATTTTTCTTCCTGCATCAGGGCCAGCGCCTGCTGAGCTTTCAGCTCCTCTTCACGGGGCAGGACTTTATCCAGCAGGGCGCGGATCGCTTCTTCCGGCTGCGGGCCTTCAAAACCATCCACCGGCTGGCCGTTCTGGAACAGATAAACCGTAGGGATGGCGCGCAGACCAAACTGTGAAGCGAGCATCTGCTCGGCGTCGCAATCGACCTTCGCCAGCGTGAACTGGCCGTTGTATTGGGCTGCCAGGCGCTCGAGCACCGGGGTCAGCTGTTCGCAGTGCTGACTGCGGGCAGACCAGAAATAAAACAGCACCGGAACGTTCATGGACTGCTGTAGCGTCTGCTGCAGGTTCGCTTCGCTAATGTTGACAATATTCTGTTCGGACATGGGCATTTCTCGTTAGTCGATTTCTGTTTTACATGGGGGCGGCATTCCGCGCTTCAACTCAGCCGTGGATAATTTTGTCCATCGCGCGGGCAGGCAGCAGGCGCTTAAGCAGCGCCACCGCGTGGGTGACCAGGGTGACCGGATAGCGCAGCTTTGGTTTATCGCTGGTAAAAGCATGGCGCACTTTTTCCACCACCGCCTCCGGCCCGAGGGTAAAGCGGGCGGCGATGCCCGGATTTTCTACGGGCTTATCGCTTTGCGTCTGGTTGACGTTATCGGTAAAGCGGGTGCGGATCGGGCCCGGTTCAATCAGGCTGACCTGAATACCGCTGTGGCGCAGCTCCATGCGCAGCGCGTCGGACCATGCCTCGAGGGCATATTTACTGGCGGCATAGGCTCCGCGGCCGGGACTGGCGATAAGCCCCATCACCGAGGAGGTCATCACGATGCGCCCTTCGCCGTGCGGCGTCATCGCCGGCAGCAGCAGCATGGTGAGCTGATGCGCGCCGAAAAAGTTAGCGGAAAATTGCTGTTCCATCTGCTGGCGGCTGATGGTGTTCAGCGGGCCATAGACGCCATACCCGGCGTTATTGAACAGGCCGTAGAGACGATTATCGGTCAGCGCAATCACCTCCGCTGCCGCGCGCTCCACGCTCTGCGGGTCATCCAGATCGAGCAAAATACCGGTTAGCCCCAGCTCCTGCATCCGCGCGACATCCTCTGCTTTGCGGCAGGCCGCCAGCACGCGAAAGCCCTGGCGGGTTAAATCCAACGCGCTTTCCAGACCAATTCCGCTGGAACAGCCTGTCACTAAAACCGTTTTTTGCATAACTTTACCTGTCAGCGACCCCTGGCGTTCAGGAGTCATGATTAACTAAGGGAGCCAGCCGCTTCGCCATCCAGTCGGCGATAAACGGCTGCGCGTCGCGATTTGGGTGAATGCCGTCGTCCTGCATCCATTGCGGCTTGAGATAGACCTCCTCCATAAAAAAGGGCAGGAGAGGAATAGCGAACTCTTTGGCCAGGGCCGGGTAAATCGCGCCGAAGGCTTCATTATAGCGGCGGCCATAGTTCGCCGGCAGGTGAATTTGCATCAGCAGCGGCTCGGCGTTGGCCGCTTTGATATCTTTAATAATGGTGCGCAGCGTCTGCTCGGTCTGCTGCGGCGGAAAACCGCGCAGTCCGTCATTGCCGCCGAGCTCAACCAGCACCCAGCGCGGCTGGTGCTGCTTAAGCAGCGCTGGCAGGCGAGCCAACCCCTGCTGCGAGGTATCGCCGCTGATGCTGGCGTTCACCACCGGCGTTTTCGCCTGCCACTGCTCATTGAGCAGCGCAGGCCAGGCGGCGTTGGCCGCCATCCGATAGCCAGCGCTCAGGCTGTCGCCGAGGATCAGCAGCGTGTCCGCCGCCATCGCGCGGCAGGTAAACAGGAACAACAACAGGAAAGGCACATGCCAGCGGAAAACATACTTGAAGTTCATCATCTTAAGAAGTCCGTCGGTCAGGGGGAGCATCAGCTCTCCATCCTTACCGGAGTTGAGCTGGTTGTCAAACCGCGGCAGACCATCGCCCTGATCGGCGAGTCGGGTTCCGGTAAATCGACCCTGCTGGCGATCCTCGCCGGCCTCGACGATGGCAGCAGCGGGGAAGTATCGATGCTGGGCAAACCGCTGCACCGGATGGATGAAGAGGCGCGGGCGGCGCTGCGGGCGCAGCACGTTGGTTTTGTTTTTCAGTCGTTTATGCTGATCCCGACGCTCAACGCCCTGGAGAACGTCGAGCTGCCGGCGTTGCTGCGCGGCGCCAGCGATAGCCAGAGCCGGGGCGATGCCCGCGCGCTGCTTGAGCAGCTGGGACTTGGCAAACGCCTGCACCACCTGCCGGCGCAGCTCTCCGGCGGCGAACAGCAGCGGGTGGCGCTGGCCCGGGCCTTTAACGGGCGCCCGGCCATTCTGTTCGCCGATGAGCCCACCGGCAACCTCGATCGCCAGACCGGGGACAAAATTGCCGATCTGCTGTTCTCGCTTAATCGCGAACACGGCACCACCCTGATCCTCGTCACTCACGATCCGCTGCTGGCGGCGCGCTGCGATCGCCGTCTGCGCCTGGTGGATGGCCAGCTGCGGGAGGAAGCATGATCGCCCGCTGGTTCTGGCGCGAATGGCGCTCGCCGTCGCTGCTGATCGTCTGGCTGGCGTTAAGCCTCGCCGTGGCCTGCGTGCTGGCCCTGGGGTCGATAAGCGATCGGATGGAGAAAGGCCTTAGCCAGCAAAGCCGTGAATTTATGGCCGGCGACCGTACGCTGCGTAGTTCGCGCGAGGTACCCGCCGAGTGGATCGCACAGGCGCGGAAGTCAGGGCTGACCGTCGGCGAGCAGCTGAGCTTTGCCACCATGACGTTCGCCGGGGATACGCCGCAGCTGGCGGACGTTAAGGCGGTGGACGACCGCTATCCGCTGTATGGCACCCTCGAAACGCAACCGCCGGGGCTGAAGCCGCAGGCGGGGAGCGTGCTGCTGGCGCCAAGGCTGATGGCGCTCCTGAACCTGAAAACCGGCGATACGATTGACGTTGGCGATGCCACGCTGCGCATTGCCGGGGAGGTGATTCAGGAGCCGGATGCAGGGTTTAACCCCTTCCAGATGGCGCCGCGACTGATGATGAATATGGCCGACGTGGCAAAAACCGGGGCCGTGCAGCCCGGCAGTCGCGTCGCATGGCGCTATAAGTTCGCCGGCGACGCTGAACAGCTCGCCAATTATGAGCAGTGGCTGCTGCCGAAGCTCGGCCCGGAGCATCGCTGGATTGGCCTTGACCAGGACGACAGCGCGCTGGGCAAATCCCTCGAACGCTCGCAGCAATTCCTGTTGTTATCCGCGCTGTTGACGCTGCTGCTGGCCGTCGCCGCAGTGGCGGTAGCGATGAGCCACTACTGCCGCAGCCGCTATGATCTGGTCGCCATACTCAAGACGCTGGGCGCCGGAAGGTCGCAGCTGCGCAAGCTTATCGTCGGCCAATGGCTGCTGCTGTTGACGCTGTCGGTGATAACCGGCGGGGGGGCGGGCCTGGCGCTGGAGCGTCTGCTGCTGCTGGTGCTCAAACCGGTGCTGCCCGCCGCGTTACCCGCTGCCAGCGGTTGGCCGTGGCTGTGGGCTATCGGGGCGACAGGCGTCATTTCCCTGCTGGTGGGCCTGCGACCCTATCGACTGCTGCTGGCGACCCTGCCGCTGCGAGTGCTGCGTCAGGATGTGGTGGCTAACGTCTGGCCGTTGAAAATCTGGATCCCGGCGGTTAGCGTCGTGGTGGTGGGCCTGTTGGCCTGGCTGCTGGGCGGCAGCCCGCTGCTGTGGTCGGTGCTGGCCGGGGCGGTGGTGCTGGCGCTGCTGTGCGGCCTGGTGGGCTGGGGATTGCTGTGGCTGCTCAAACGCCTGACGCTCAAAGCCTTGCCGCTGCGCCTGGCGGTGAACCGCCTGCTGCGCCAGCCGTGGTCGACCCTCAGCCAGCTGGCGGCGTTTTCCCTGTCGTTTATGCTGCTGGCGCTCCTGTTGGTGCTGCGCGGCGATCTGCTTGACCGCTGGCAGCAGCAGTTGCCCCCGCAGAGCCCGAACTACTTTCTGATCAATATCGCCCCTGAGCAGATAGTGCCGGTGAAGACCTTCCTCGCCGAACACCAGACGCGGGCGGCGGAATTCTATCCGATCGTCCGGGCCCGTCTGACGCAGATCAACGGTCAGTCCACGGACGGAAACAAAGACGAAGCGCTGAATCGCGAGCTTAATCTCACCTGGAGCGAACAGCGTCCGGATCATAATCCGCTGGTGGCCGGCAGCTGGCCGCCGAAGCCGGGCGAGGTATCGATTGAGGAGGGGCTGGCGCAGCGGCTGGGGATAAAGATCGGCGATACGGTGACCTTTACCGGCGATACCCAGAAGTTCAGCGCGAAGGTCAGCAGCGTGCGCACAGTAGACTGGGAGAGCCTGCGGCCAAACTTCTTCTTTATTTTCCCCGCCGGGGCGCTGGACGGGCAGCCGCAGAGCTGGCTCACCAGCTTCCGCTGGGATAACGGTCCCGCGATGTTGACCCAGCTGAACCGCGAGTTTCCCACCGTCAGTCTGCTGGATATCGGCGCCATCCTGCGTCAGGTCGGCCAGGTGCTCTCCAAGGTCAGCCGGGCGCTGGAGGTGATGGTGGGCCTGGTGACAGCCTGCGGCGTGCTGCTGTTGCTGGCGCAGGTGCAGGTCGGTATGCGTCAACGCCATCAGGAGCTGGTGGTCTGGCGCACGCTGGGGGCAGGAAAATCGCTGCTGCGCGCTACGCTGTGGGCGGAGTTTGCCCTGCTGGGGCTGGTTTCCGGCCTGGTGGCGGCGATAGGCGCGGAAGTGGCGCTGGCGATGCTGCAGACGAAAGTCTTTGATTTTCCCTGGGCGCTGGACTGGCGCCTGTGGGTGTTGCTGCCGCTGACGGGAGCGGTGTTGTTATCCCTGTGCGGCGGCGGGCTGGGGCTGCGTCTGTTAAAAGGAAAAGCGCTATTCCGCCAGTTTAGCCAGTAAGAATATTGCATTTTGATGATGCGCCGCCGTTTTTGGCGGCGCTTTTATTTTAAACGCACAAATTGATAAATCATTGATTTTTAAGAGCACAAAACATTAAAAACCCAACAACACGCTATGCTGATTCGCGGTTAATATTCAACTGGAAAATATAAGGTGGCTTATTAATCAAGGAAAAACTATGGCACACACAATAAAAGCGCTGGCGATCTCGATCGGCGCAGCATTAGCGTTAACGTCATTGCCTTCCCACGCGGAGATTACGCTGCTGAAACAAGATCCGCAGGCGGGCGATCCGTTAAGCCGGCTTAACTTTACCGTCGGCGGCAGTATCCGGCCGCAGTTCAACATGATGACCGGCGATGGCGACAAAGGCTCCTATAAGCGTAACGGTTTTGACGGCGGCACCCGCTTCCGCTTCGCGGCGGATTACTACCTGTTCGATGATATTAGCTGGATCAGCTACTATGAGTTGGGCGTGAACATTCCGGCGCTGTTTGACTGGGATAACCACTACGCGGAAGGCGCGAACAATACCACCCGCCGCATGCTGTATACCGGCCTGAAAAGCGATACCTGGGGTACGTTAACCTACGGGCAGCAGAACAGCATTTACTATGATGTGGTGGGGGTGAAAACCGATATCTGGGACTACGATATGATCGGTCAGGCCCCGGGGAACGGTATTAATGGCGATTACGATGGCTCCTATCGTTCACGTAATATGCTGAAATATAAGAAAACTGTAGGTGATGTCGATCTTTACGGCTCTTATCTGTTCGAAGACAGCGAATACCTGCCAGGTAACGGCCTGCGCTACAAGCGTAAAGGCGGTGGTTCTGTTGGCGCGGACTACCACATCATGAAGGATCTGACCTGGGGTACCGCGTGGAACTACACCCGCGCGGAAATGCGCGACCCGTCAAGCGCCGACAGCAAAACCTATGACCAGAATATCGTCGGTACCGCGCTGAGCTGGACCCCGGATAACTGGACCTTCTCCTTCGGCGGCGGCTGGTATCAGAACTTCCTCACCACCAAGAAAACCGATGTGCATAATTACTTTGCCGGTGACGCCTGGGGGATTGAATATTTTGCGGGCTATAAATTCCCGATCAATCAATACGCTGTTAAATCTATTCAGCCGTACTTTATGGGCGACCGTCTGGAATATGTGAACGGCCGCAACTATCAGCGTATCGATAACGGTCTGGGGATTAGCTTCCAGCTGGATTACGGTTTCCGCGTTGACTACGAACACGTGTTTACCTCCAGCACCGACAACCTTGGCGATATGAACCTGGTCCGTCTACGCTACGACTTCTAAGCGGTCACAACTCCCCGGTCGCGCGCGCTTACCGTGGCTACAAATCGCGCCGACCGGTAGCCCGGCTAAGGCGTTTACGCCGCAAGCCGGGACAATAGAGCATGCGATTACTTCGCCAGCCAGGCTGCGACCTCCTGCCAGCTGCCGCGAAAGAGAATTTTCCCGGCTTTTTTCCCCAACTGATAGCGNTACATCGGGTCGTAGTATTCTTCCAGCAGCGGTACCAGCCAGGCAAAGTGCGCCTCGGTGCTGGCGGTGCGCTGCTGCTGCACCAGCGCCTCATCGAGCCGTTCAGTGAGCTGAGCAAAACGCTGCAGCCCCAGGCGACGGCGGATGGCAAACAGGCCGTGATGCAGATACTCGCCGTATGCCTGCCAGCCTTTCTCTTCGCCATACGCGGCGATAAAGTCGCGATACATGCGATCGAAATACTCTTCGCGCAGCCGTTCGAGGCGAACGTCAAACGGATCTTCCACCACCGCCAGCGGCGACTGCGCCATGCGGAGGCGCAGGCTCTCCGGTAGATGATTGGCGCCGATCATATGGCCTTCATCTTCCAGCACCCAGCGGGTCTGCTGTTCGGCTTTTTTAAGCAGGCTGACCGCCAGGTGGTTTTCAAAGGTGGCCTGTGGATGCTGATCCTGCAGGGTTCGACCGAATGAAGAACCGCGGTGATGAGCAAGCCCTTCCAGGTCGATACCGTCCGGGCGCGAGCAGACCAGTTGAGTTTTGCCGTTGCCGGTACAGCCGCCAATCAGCACGATCGGCCGCTGCACCAGTTCGTCGGTGGCCTGGATCGCCGCCTGGCGTAGCGCTTTATAGCCGCCGACGATCAGGGGGTAATCCACGCCAGCTTCTTTCAGCCACTGCTGGACGATATGCGAGCGCTGGCCGCCGCGGGCGCAGCACAGGTAACCGTGTGGGTAACGGGCGCACGCTTCCAGCCACGTCTGAGTACGGCTGGCGCGCAGGTCACCCTGGACCAGTTTATGGCCGAGCGCCAGCGCCGCTTCCGGCCCCTGACGCTTGTAGCAGGTGCCGACCGCGGCGCGTTCTTCATCATTCATCAGCGGCAGGTTGATCGCCGCCGGCATCGCGCTTTGGCTAAACTCCACCGGGGCGCGTACGTCAATCAGTGGCGTATCGCTGGCGAGAATGGCGCGATAATCCGTCCCATTGGTCATGGGGTATCCTCTGAAGTCAAAACAGAAATGAGCTTTACAGCAAGGGGGGGATTGTACGCGCCTCAAGGTGTGCCGGGGAAGGGGATAGATCAAATCCCCGGCACGAAGGGCTTAGCTGAGCTGCGATTGCGCCCAGAACAGGCCGCTGGTGTACTCCGGCGGCAGCAGCGGCTTGATCGCTTCCAGCGTCGCGCTCAGGCGATCGGTATCGCTGTCGGTGAGGTTCAGGTGGCCGACTTTACGGCCCGGGCGCACCTCTTTGTCATACCAGTGCAGGTGCACCAGCGGCAGCTTCAGCCAGTCGTAGTTAAGATCGGTGCCGATCAGGTTGATCATCACCGACGGGCTGTTGACCACCGGCGGCGGCAGCGGCAGGCCGGTAATCGCCCGCAGATGCAGCTCGAACTGGCTGATAGACGCCCCGTTCTGCGTCCAGTGGCCGCTGTTGTGCACCCGCGGCGCCAGCTCGTTAATCAGCAGCCCCTCGGCGGTAACGAAGCACTCCATCGCCATCACGCCGACATAGTTCAGCTCGTTCATGATCGCCGTCAGCATGCTTTCCGCCTGTTCCTGCTGGCGAGCGTTGGCCTGCGGGAAGGCGACGCTGGCGCGCAGAATACCGTCCTGATGCAGGTTACGGGACAGCGGGTAGAAGACGGTGCTACCGTCATGAGCGCGGGCGCCCACCAGCGATACCTCGCCGGAGAAGTTAATCCCCTGCTCGACGATGCACTCGCCGTAGTTATCGGCCGGTAGCTGATCGATCTCGTTTTCCCGCAGACGCCACTGGCCGCGGCCGTCGTAACCGCCAACGCGGCGCTTAACGATCGCCAGTTCGCCAAGGCGGGCAAACACCGCCGGCCACTCGCTTTTATCCGCCAGCAACTGCCACGGGGCGGTGGCGAGGCCAAGCTTGTCAAACAGCTGCTTTTGCGTCAGGCGGTCGGCGATAATCGGGAAGACATCGCGGTTGACGAACGCCGGGTGGCGGGCCAGCTCGCGGGTGAGGGCGGTTTCCGGCCAGCGTTCAATTTCTGCCGTGATGACGCTCTGCTGGAACGGCACCGCTTCCGGGTCGGCTTCCAGCCCCACCGGCCAAACGGCGATGCCCAGCGGCTCGCCGGCCTGGCGCAGCATACGGCCTAACTGGCCGTTACCGAGCACGCATACCTGTTTCATGCCGCACCCCGCGGATCCGGATTATCCAGCACTTCATCGGTTTGCGCCTGACGCCAGGCGCTCAGGCGCTGGTGCAGTTCTGTATCATGCTGGGCAAGGATCTGCGCGGCGAGCAGGCCGGCGTTCGCAGCGCCAGCTTTGCCGATGGCCAGGGTACCGACCGGAATGCCGCGCGGCATCTGCACAATGGAGTAGAGGCTGTCGACACCGCTTAAGGCTGCGCTCTGAACCGGTACGCCGAGCACCGGCACCAGGGTTTTCGCCGCAATCATGCCCGGCAGATGCGCCGCGCCGCCTGCTCCTGCAATAATCACCTGATAACCGTGGCTTTCGGCGCTTTCAGCAAAGCTGAACAGCTTATCGGGCGTGCGGTGGGCGGAGACCACTTCGACATGGTACGGAACGTTCAGGGCATCAAGGATTTCTGCGGTAAATTGCATGGTAGCCCAGTCGCTTTTGGACCCCATCACGATGGCGATACGCGCCGAATTATTGCGGGAAGACATGCGTCTTAAAACTCCTGTGGGTGTGTTTCACACTGCTTTAGAGGCCACAGAGAATAGCATGAACTGCCAGCAAGGAAAACGGTTGCGTGCGCATGGTTAGCCGTCTTTTGTCTCGCCTGGAGGTGATGGCGTGAGTGCCTGATTGACCTTTATCTCCCTCATGATACAGGTGATAAGCAGCACTAACCCCCACGGGAGCATCAGGGTGCCCATAAGCAGTAAATAGATTTGTACCAGCCGGCTATCGTGAGGGCGGGTGCAGAGCAAATAAATGGCATAAAAATAGATAGCCCACGCCAGCATCGCACACCAGACAAACGTCAGCGTGTTGCCGATAACGACGCCGATTAAGGCGATATAACTTACCCCTAACGGATTGAGGATCGCGATGATCATTCCCCACATCAGCGGCTGACTCCACTTTTTCCTGCTCATGCTCGTTCCTTGAGAGTGACGTTGTGGAAGACTAGCATGCAGGGCGGGGGGAAGCGCGCACCTTCGCCCGGGCAAAAGGCGCTTTCGGAATTGTGCTCGCGCAGGAATTAGAACGGAAAGTGGATTAGTTCGACGTCGTCCGGCGTCACCTTGACCATCGAACCTTCGCTGTGCCAGGCGCCAAGTACCACACGCCATGCGGGTTGGCCGTTGGCCTGCAGTTCATGGACCGCCGGGCGATGGGTATGGCCGTGGATCAGCCACTGCACGTGATGCCGCTCCATCGCGTCAACTACCGCCTGTGGATTTACATCCATAATTTCCATTGATTTACTGCTGTTGGCGGCTTTGCTGTCGGCGCGCATGCGGGCGGCGATGCGACGGCGAATAAACAGCGGCAGGGCCAGGAACAAACGCTGGATCCACGGGGTGTGGACTTTGGCGCGAAACGCCAGATAGCCTTGGTCATCGGTGCACAGCGTGTCGCCATGCATGATCAAGACTTCACGGCCATAGAGGTCCAGTCGCTCTTCTTCGGCGAGCAGGATCATCCCGCTCTGGCGGGCAAAGCGCTGGCCGACGAGAAAATCGCGGTTGCCATGGATGAAGTAGCACGGCACGCCGGCGTCGACGACGGCTTTGATTGCCGAGGCAATTTGTTGGTGCAGCGGGTTAGGATCGTCATCGCCGATCCATGCCTCAAACAGATCGCCAAGGATATACAGAGCGTCCGCCTGGCGGGCTTCGCCCTGTAAAAAACGCAGAAAACCGGCGGTGATCGCCGGTTCTTCTGTTTGCAGGTGCAAATCTGCAATGAAAAGTGTCGCCACGAATTACTCGCTGACGGTGACGCTTTTGATGATCACATCATCTTTCGGCACATCCTGGTGCATGCCGCTGCGGCCGGTGGCAACCGCTTTGATTTTGTCAACCACGTCCATGCCTTCAACCACTTCCGCGAAGACGCAGTAGCCCCAACCCTGCAGGCTTTCGCCGGAGAAGTTCAGGAAGTCGTTGTCAACCACGTTGATGAAGAACTGCGCGGTGGCAGAGTGCGGCGCCTGAGTACGGGCCATCGCCAGCGTGCCGCGGGTGTTTTTCAGACCGTTATTCGCTTCGTTCTGAATCGGAGATTTGGTCGCTTTTTGTTTCATGCCCGGTTCAAAACCGCCGCCCTGAATCATGAAGCCGTTGATAACACGGTGGAAAATGGTGTTGTCGTAGAAACCTTCGCGGCAGTAGTCCAGGAAGTTTTTAACTGTTTCCGGCGCTTTGTCGTCAAACGTTTTGATTACGATATCGCCATGATTGGTGTGGAAAGTAACCATTTTTGCATCCTGTTCCGATGAGTGTGGTGCCAGCACCCGGTGTCGGGTGAGATATAGGGGGGTGTTATAGCATAACCGCGGGGGTCGATGCACCTTGCAATGTGTGCTGCGTCCGGTCTGAATTATGGGTATTATAGAGACTTCATTACCCACACACGTCTACACGGAATCTTCGATGTTAAAAATTTTTAATACACTGACGCGCCAGAAAGAGGAATTTAAACCTATCCATGCCGGGGAAGTCGGCATGTACGTGTGTGGTATTACCGTTTACGATCTCTGTCATATCGGCCATGGACGTACCTTCGTCTCCTTTGACGTCGTGGCGCGCTATCTGCGTTTTCTTGGCTATAAGCTGAAGTACGTGCGCAATATCACCGATATCGACGACAAAATCATTAAACGCGCTAATGAAAACGGCGAAAGCTTTGTCGCGCTGGTCGATCGCATGATTGCCGAAATGCACAAAGATTTTGACGCGCTGAATATTCTGCGTCCCGACAGCGAGCCGCGCGCAACGCACCATATTGCGGAGATCATTGAGATCACCGAGCAGCTGATCGCCAAAGGCCATGCTTACGTGGCAGATAACGGCGACGTGATGTTCGACGTGCCGACGGACCCGAACTACGGTTTGCTGTCACGCCAGGATCTCGATCAACTGCAGGCGGGGGCGCGCGTCGACGTGGTTGACGTCAAGCGTAACCCGATGGACTTCGTCCTGTGGAAAATGTCGAAAGAGGGCGAGCCGAGCTGGCCGTCGCCGTGGGGCGCGGGCCGTCCGGGCTGGCATATCGAGTGCTCGGCGATGAACTGCAAGCAGCTTGGCAACCACTTCGATATTCACGGCGGCGGTTCGGATCTGATGTTCCCGCACCATGAAAACGAAATCGCCCAGTCCACCTGCGCCCACGACGGCGAATACGTCAACTACTGGATGCACTCCGGCATGGTGATGGTTGACCGCGAGAAGATGTCGAAATCGCTGGGTAATTTCTTTACCGTCCGCGACGTGCTGAAGTATTACGATGCGGAGACGATTCGCTACTTCCTGATGTCCGGCCACTATCGCAGCCAGCTGAACTACAGCGAAGAGAACCTCAAGCAGGCGCGTTCGGCGCTGGAGCGTCTGTACACCGCGCTGCGCGGGACGGACAAATCCGTCGACGCGGCGGGGGGCGAAGCCTTCGAAGCACGCTTTATCGAGGCGATGGACGACGACTTCAACACCCCGGAAGCCTATTCGGTGCTGTTCGATATGGCGCGTGAAGTAAACCGCCTGAAAACCGAGGACGCGGCCGCGGCGAACGCCATGGCGGCCCACCTGCGTAAGCTTGCTGCGGTGCTGGGTCTGCTGGAGCAGGAGCCGGAGGCGTTCCTGCAGAGCGGCGCGCAGGTTGACGACGCGGAAGTGGCGGAGATCGAATCGCTCATCCAGCAGCGTCTGGACGCACGCAAAGCGAAAGACTGGGCGGCGGCGGATGCGGCGCGCGACCGTCTCAACGAGATGGGCATTGTGCTGGAAGATGGCCCGCAGGGCACCACCTGGCGCCGGAAGTAAGCCATAAAAAAACGCCCGCAAAAGCGGGCGTTTTTCTTTTCGTTGTCAGGCCGTGACGGTCACGCTCTGGCCTTCAAAACTCACCGTCTGACCGGCGACGATTTTGCAGCGTTTGCGGGTTTCCACCGCGCCGTCGATTTTTACCAGCCCGTCGGCGATGGCGATCTTCGCCTGGGCGCCGCTTTCGCTCCAGCCTTCCAGCTTCAGCAGATCGCACAGCTCAACGTGCGGGTGTTTACCTAAGGAAAATGTCGCCATCTCAGGCCTCCTCAACGTCGTGATACTCTTCGCACGCCTGCAGCGTGTTCTGGATCAGGGTGGCGACGGTCATCGGGCCAACGCCGCCGGGAACCGGGGTGATGTAGGACGCGCGTTCGGCGGCATCTTCATACACCACGTCGCCGACCACTTTGCCGCTTTCCAGACGGTTGATGCCGACATCGACCACAATCGCCCCTTCTTTAATCCACTCGCCAGGAATAAAGCCCGGTTTGCCCACCGCGACGATCAGCAGGTCGGCGTTTTCGACATGATGGCGCAGGTTTTTTGTAAAGCGGTGGGTGACGGTGGTGGTGCAGCCGGCCAGCAGCAGCTCCATGCTCATCGGGCGACCGACGATATTGGAGGCGCCAATGACCACCGCATTGAGGCCGTAGGTGTCGATATTGTAGCGTTCCAGCAAGGTCACGATACCGCGCGGAGTGCACGGACGCAGGCGCGGCGCGCGCTGGCACAGGCGGCCAACGTTGTAAGGATGGAAGCCGTCGACGTCTTTATCCGGCGCGATGCGCTCGAGAACTTTGACGTTATCGATCCCTGCCGGCAGGGGCAGCTGAACCAGAATACCGTCGATGGTCTTATCGGCATTCAGAGTGTCGATAAGCTCCAGCAGCTCGGCTTCGCTGGTGGTTTCCGGGAGATCGTAAGAGCGGGAGACGAAGCCCACTTCTTCACATGCTTTGCGCTTGCTGCCGACATAAATCTGCGAGGCCGGGTTGCTGCCGACCAGCACGACGGCCAGCCCAGGGGCGCGTTTTCCGGCCGCAACGCGAGCCTTCACTTTTTCCGCAACCTCAGAGCGTACCTGCTGCGCAATCGTTTTACCGTCAATAATTTTTGCTGCCATCAGAGAGAGGATTCCATCTGTATCTTTACGAAAGGGGGATGAGGATATTTTGTCAGAAGCGGGCCTCGCTGTCAGTCCTCGTTTGCTGTTTTATCCTGTCTGAGGCTAATTTAGCCTGTTATGACCATGGTTATTACATGGTTATTGGTGCGTTGCGCCTGGCCACTGAGTCGATTTACGCGCGCATGAGCCCCAGCGGTATGCTTCTTGTACAGTTGGTGGGGGATATTTCGCCAGCGTCGTATAAGNNNNGCAGTTTCCTGGCAAAATGGATTGACTCAACCGACGTGGACCGTATAATTCCAGGCGTTTCACTCCGCGAAGCACTCGCTTCTCAGGGCGCCCTTAGCTCAGCTGGATAGAGCAACGGCCTTCTAAGCCGTAGGTCACAGGTTCGAATCCTGTAGGGCGNGCCA
>NZ_JAZARW010000001.1:532975-558239 GCF_036233805.1 Klebsiella sp. EMBS2024
CTGATAACAAAAAGTTTAATTTTTTTCCCCGCCGCGCTGACTATAGTTAGGGCACTTTCACTTGCCCAATAAGGTCACGATTATGAAATTAGTTATCGCCTCCGTAATTTCTCTGCTCAGCTTCAGCGCGCTGGCGGCGCCAGAGGGGACGCTCAGCGTACACATTCTTAATCAGCAAACCGGGCTCCCTTCACCGGGGGTGCAGATTGAGCTGGATAAACAGCAGGGGGAGAGCTGGCAGCATATCGCCACCGGTAAAACGGATGCCGATGGGCGGATTAAGTCGCTCTATCCGCAGGCGGAGAATATGGAGCCGGGGGTGTATAAAGTGACGTTTAAAACCGGTGACTATTTTAAAAGCCAAAATATGAATACGTTCTTCCCGGTGATTCCGGTTATTTTCAATGTCACAAAGCAAAATCAAAAACTGCATATCCCGCTGCTGCTCAGTCAGTACGGATACTCTACCTACCGCGGCAGCTGATGACCCAAGCCGCTATCCAGCCAACGCCTGCGCGGCTTCCGCAGGCGTCACGCTTTTCTCGCACCACGATGTCCACGCCTAACGCTCGGTCTCTTTCTCTTTAAAGTGTTTAACGGCTTCGTCGTACATCGCCAGCAGGCCGGAAATTTCGCCTTCATATTGCGGCACGCGCTGGGCGCGAACGAGCTCAATCAGTAGCGCATAGGCTGCTTCTTCCGGGGCCGCATGTGGATTAATAAGTCCAGACATATCACCTCCTTAACAGTGGGCCTTTAGCCTACCCCTCGGCGGGAAAACGCAACAGCCTGATATGCAACCAGTACTTCTTATATGGCTCTTATGAAACCTCAGAGGCGAAGACCACGGCGGAAATCAATTGAAGGAGGGGTTATCCAGACCACTGGCGTGGCGGTTAGTGGTGCATCTACACCGGCAGGAGGCTCATCATCAGCCAGGCGATGGCGATGCAGATAAGGGTCATCGACAGCACAAAATTCATGGTAGCTCCTCTTCATCCTTTCTTTACTCAACGTAAATTTTGACAGCGATGATCGCCTTTATCCTTGGCGATTTGTGCCGCTATCCGGCGGTGGGCTGGGGAAAGACGGCCTGTTTCCCAGTGAAGGCCAGCAAAATATCCTCTTTGCCAGGGTTATAGTGATGACATCAATGAATAAGCTGCATCACATTGGTTATGTTGGTCTTTCCGCCTGAAGAATGACTTCGGGTCGCTGATAAGCTTGCTGGGGGACTAACAGGATGAGCACTACACCGTTAACGCTTTCTTTTGCTGGACAACAACCGCCCATCGCCCTGCCGCAGGTGCCGGGAACGCGGGGGCCGGTGGGAGTTGACATGCGCGGGCTAAATCAGTCCGGATTCTGCAGCTATGACCCCGGCTTCGCCAACACCGCCGGATGCCAGTCGGCGATCTCGTGGATCGATACGGAAAACAGCGTGCTATTGCACCGCGGCTATCCGGTGGATCAGCTGGCTCGCCAGTGCGATTTTCTCGAAGTGGCCTACATCATGCTGAACGGTGACGCGCCGGATGAGGCCTGCTATCAAACCTTTCGCGAGACCATCACCCGCCATACTCTGGTCCATGAGCAGATAGCCCGCATGTGCAGCGGCTTTCGTCGCGACTCGCACCCGATGGCGCTGATGTGCGCCCTGGTGGGGGCGCTGGCGGCGTTTTATCATGACGTCCTGGACGTGGAAAATCTGCAGCACCGGGCGCTGGCCGCCACCCGGTTGCTGTCGAAAATGCCCACTATCGCCGCCATGAGCTACAAGTACACCATTGAGCAACCCGCGGCGTATCCGCGCAACGATCTCTCCTATGCCGGTAATTTCCTGCAGATGCTGTTTGCTATCCCGGCGGAAAAATACGTTCTCAATCCGGTTATCGAGCAGGCGATGAACCAGATCCTGGTGCTGCATGCCGATCACGGGCAGTGCGCCTCGACCACTACGGTGCGCGCGGCGGGCTCCTCCGGGGCGAACTTATTCGCCTGCGTCGCCGCCGGGCTGGCGTCGCTGTGGGGGCCGATGCATGGCGGAGCAAATGAATCGAGCATGCGAATGCTGGAGGAGATTGAAAGCGTCGATCAGGTTCCGGCGTTTCTGCGCCAGGCGAAGCGCGATCCGCAGGCATTTCGCCGGCTGGGTTTTGGCAACTCGCGCTACCGTCACCGTGACCCGCGCGCCGATATCCTGCGTGAAACCAGCCATCGGGTGCTGGCGGAGGTAGGCATGTCCGACCGCCTGCTGCAGGTGGCGATGGCCCTTGAGGACGTGGCGCTGACCGACCCCTATTTTGTGGACAATGGCCTGTCGCCAAGCGTGGATTTCTATACCGCGGTGATCCTTAAAGCGATGAATCTGCCTTCGTCAATGTTTGCGGTGGTCACCGCGGTCGGTCGGACGGTCGGTTGGGTGGCGCACTGGAACGAGATGCACCAGGCGCCGCTGACCATCTACCGGCCACGGCAGATTTACGTTGGCGAGGGCTATCGGGATTACGTCTCCCGACGCGGCGAGCGGTCTGCTGAGCTAAGGTAATGCCTTACAGGCAGGAGGCGCGCGGCGTCTTCCTGCCCAGGCGGGTTACTACTCAGAGATGCCGGGAGAGCAGATAGTGCTCGACGGCGGTATATTCGGTTAACCGGGTATACAGCGCCAACAGGGCGCTGAGAAAAGCGCCTACCTCACAGGCCTGCGGCCTTGGCGTGGCGAGTAATGGCTGTAGCGTAGCTCTCAGTTGATCAAGGTCGGGCTTCAGCACATACGGTATATGCAGGGTGCTGAGGATGGTTTCAGTCTGCTGGAAATCATGACGAGATGGCAACGCCTCGTCTGCGCTTAGCCAGCTCAGGATAATCAACATGAGGCGATTTTTAGCGTAGAGATACGATTTCATGGCCTGTCTCCTGTCGGTAGTGGCGCAACACCATCCCCTGAACTTTGTTCATCAGTTCCACGTTATTTTTCACCGCCAGCTTGCTAAGGACGCGTGAACGGTAGTAGTAGACCCGTTTGATCGTGAGCTGCATGGTGCTGGCCACGTGACACAACGGCATTCCCCCCATCAGCAGGCTGATTAAAAAAGTTTCCTTACGGGTCAGGTTATAGCTGTCAGGTATGGCGATATAGAGCTTGTCGGCGGGGGGCGATGTCAAGCGCGGACCGCGGGCAAGGGCAGCGCTGAGCCCGGCAAAACTGGTGATGAACTCTGCGCCGAGCACAATGGCGAGGCTGCGTTCGAGCTCGCTCAACGGGTAGCCTGATTTGGCAAAAATAAAGATCCGGATCAGGGGATTAAACGATTTTAAACTGAGCGCGACCTGCAGTACTTCGATGCTGACGCTGCTGTAATCAATAAGGATGGTGCTTAGCCGGGCTCCGGCATCGGTCGCAAAAAAAGTATAGAACATCTCACTCTGTCCACTAAACGGGTAACAGAGTATTTCTTTAATATCCAGAGGCTTGCTGTTTGGTTCATTAATATACGCTTTCAGGGCAATATTAAAATATTCTGAATCCGCAATGCAGATCAACATAATGACCTCCTGGCATAAATACGCTGTGCATGCTGTCCTGCCTGATTCGACAATTTACTGTAGAGAATACCCGCCATAAATAACATACTCCCTGCGCTTTCAATCCAGGGGGGAGAACGTGGGAGGAGGTGGTTAATAATGAGGGTGAGATAGTTAGATCGCATTTCTCGAATGTTTTTTAGAAAATAAAAAATAAAAATTACCTTTTATTTACAATTAGTTATGTTTTTATTGTGCGTTTGTTGTATNTCTTTTTCAGAGTGGTGTTAAGACTTTTCTATAAAAAGTAGAAATGGTCCTGGTGGCGAATTTGAATAATAAATAATGAAGTGAGTAGGATGTCAGTGCAGGGAAGGGGTTAAAAGATAACAGGCTAATCCAATGGACTGAGTATTAATAAATTGTACGTATAAAGTACGCCANNNTATTTCCTGAACGATTCTCCATAAGCGTGGTGATGAGGAGTGAATATGAAAAAATACAGCAAAGGAATGGCATCTTTCGTGGTGATGATGATGCTTTCTCCGGTAGCGGCGCAGGCTGCTGATGGCAAAGTCACCTTTAATGGTGAAGTCATCGACAATACCTGTACGGTAAAGAATAAAGACAAGACGGTAACCCTGCCGACGGTCCAGCGCTCGGCGCTCAGCAGCGCGGGCGAGACGGCGGGCGTGGTTCCCTTCACTATCGATCTGACGAGCTGTTCCCCGGGGACCAATGTCTCGGTGTACTTCGAGAAGGATCAAAACGTTTCCACGGAGGGCCGACTAAAAAACACTCTGACTGACGGCACGGAAGCAGAAAACGTCGATGTGGAGCTGCTGAACACCCGGTTTACGCCGATTAACCTCGCGGAGACCCCGGCGGTCGCTGCAGACGGCAAAGTTGCTCGCCTGGAAGCGATCCCGGTGGCGGTGGCTGAGCAGGATGGTTCCGCCTCGCTGCCTTTCTATGCCCGCTACTATGCGACTGATGCCGCCAAGGCTGGAAAAGTCGCAGCCTACGTCAACTTTACGGTGGTCTATCCGTAACCCCTGTCCACGGCCCCGCTCAGGGGCCGTTTATCCCCCCGACAAGGAGGAGGTGAATATGCGGCGTATGGTTCTGGCACTGCTGCTGTCCAGCTATTTACCCTCGGCGGACGCCAGCATGGTTATTGACGGCACACGGATTATTTTTCCCGGCGACAAAAAAGAGATCGCCGTCCGGGCCACCAATATGGGGGAGACCCCCTCTCTGACGCAGGTCTGGGTCGACGATGGCCGCGTGCAAAATCAACCGGAAAAGGATGCGGCGCCGTTTATTGTGCTGCCGCCGATTGTGCGCATCGAACCGGGAAAAGGCCAGAGCTGGCGCCTGGTGTTTAACGGCAGCCGCCTGCCGCAGGATCGGGAATCGCTGTTCTGGTTCAATCTTCTGGATATCCCACCTGAGCCGAAAAATGGCAAGACTGACAATTACCTGCAGCTCGCGATACGGTCGCGTATCAAGCTGTTTTACCGTCCGGCAGGCGTGGCGGCGGAAAAAATAGCCGCGGAAAAAGCCCTGAGCTGGGCGCTGGCTCCTACGGGCAACGGGTTGCGGGTGAGCAATGCCTCAGCGCGCTATATCACCATCGACAGCATCACCCTTAACGGACAAAAACACGCTGCCGGCATGGTCGCCCCGTTTTCCTCGCTGGAGATCGCGCCTAAAGGGGTCGCGCTGCGCACGCTGCCAGCCAAATTCAGCTTCACCACCATCAATGATTACGGCGCGGTAGTGAATCATAATTATCCTCAGTAAGGACATTATTATGAAACTCAGGGAGATCAAGGTTGGGTTGATGCTGCTCCTTCCCTGGCAGGAGGCATGGGCGGCAGAGGCGTTTAGTTTTAACCGCGCCCATTTGCACGGCGCCGCGCAGGTTGATCTCCAGAAATATCAATACGGTAATCCACTACACGCCGGACAGTACCGCAGCACGCTCTCGGTGAATGGCCGGGACCTGGGGGAAGAAACGTTTGTTATCCAGGAACACGATGGCCAGCTTGAGCCCTGCATCTCACCCTCGCTGTTCGACGCTCTGCAGCTGAAGGATGCCCAGTGGCCAACCGCGGCCACCTGCCTGCGTTTTTCGCAGATCGATAAGGCGATCGGCTGGGAGTATGACAGCGGGGAAAACGTCCTGCGGGTAAATATGCCCCAGGCGCTGCTGCAACCCCATTATCGGGGGGCGGTGAACCTGAAAAAGGTGGATAGCGGCGTGCCCGCCGCGGTGCTGCGCTACCAGGCCAATAGCTATCAGAGCATCGTCGACGGGGACACCAGCAGCCATCATTATCTCGGGCTGGATGCCAGCCTGCGCGCCTTTGGCTGGCGGTTACATCACCAGTCCAGCTACCAGGCGCAGGAAGGGAATACGCACTGGGATAGCATTGCCACCTGGGCTGAGAGAAGTGTAGTGAACTGGGCGTCCACGTTACGGCTGGGTCAGGGATGGACCGACGGAACCTTCTTTGACAGCGTCAGTTTTATCGGCGGCAGGCTGGCTACCGATGTGCGCATGCTGCCGGGCTCTCGCCGCGGTTTTGCGCCGTCGGTCAGCGGCGTGGCGCGCACCAACGCCCGCGTAACGGTCACCCAGAACGGCGCTCTGTTGTACGAGGCAACGGTTCCGCCGGGCAAATTCACCTTTGACGATCTCTATCCCACCAACGCCGGCGGCGATTTACAGGTGACGATCCACGAGGCGGATGGCAGTCAGGACACCTTTACCGTGCCGTACGCCACGCTGCCTGGCCTGGTGCGGGCAGGCGCGGTCTATTATGATCTGTCGCTGGGCTATCTGGATGAGGACGGGATCGCCGGGCGNCCGGGATTTGGCGAAGCCACGCTGCAGTACGGCTTCAATGACTATATCAGCGGCTATACCGGCGCTAACGCGACGACAGATTATTACTCGACGCTGGTCGGCAGCGCCTTCAATACCTACTGGGGCGCGCTGGCGGTCGATCTTTCCCGTTCTGCGGCGAAGGGCAGGGAGCACGGCTGGCAGGAGGGCTACCGCTGGCGGGTGTCCGCATCAAAATCGTTTACATCCGATACGCGAATGCTGCTCTCGATGAGCCACAGCAACGACGGCAATTATCGCTCCATTCGCGATGCCGCCTGGGAGCACGACCGGCACCCTAACGACTGGCGGGAGATGACCCGCTACAGCGCGACGTTGTCTCAGCAGGCCGGCAGCGGCAGTCTGTCATTTAACGGAATCTGGAGTGAGGATGTCCGCCACCACCGCTGGCGCTCATATCAGCTGGGCTATGCCAACCGCTATGGTCAGCTCAATTATTATCTGTATGCCCAGCAGAGCCAGGATATCCATCACCGCAATAATCAGGTGGTGGGCGTCTCCTTTTCGCTGCCGTTCGGGCAGGCGGGCAGCCTGACCACCCGCTTTAACCACGATAAAAACTACGGCAGCCAGCTGCAGTCCAGCTATACCGGCAGCGGAGGCGAGAAAAACGCCTTCAGCTACGGTTTGACCGCCAGCTACGACATGCCGCGGGAGAACCCAAATGAAGCCAGCGTTGCGGCCAACGGTAGCCTGCGGACGGATTATGCGTACCTGAACGCCAGCGCCAGCGCCGGTCGCCATCAGCAGCAGTACTCGCTGGGGGCATCGGGCGCCCTGGTGGCGCATCAGGGCGGCATGACCGCCACCCCCGAACTGGGGGAAACCTTTGCCATTGTGGAAGCGCCCGGCGCGGTGGGGGCTCGGGTGGCTAACCGCGCTGGACAGCCGATTAACCGCCAGGGTTTTACGATCATCCCTTACCTCGATCCCTTTACCGCTAACTGGCTGGATCTCGATCCGCAGGGTCTGAACGACCATGTGGAGATTGTCTCCAGCAGCACGACGGTGGTGCCCGATTCGGGCGCGGCGGTGAAGGTCAAATTTGTCACGCGTACCGGCTATCCCTGGTTTGCCCATGTCACGCTGCCGGATGGCGCGGCGCCCCCGCTGGGCGCGGAGGTGTTCGACGACAACGGTCGGGCGGTTGGCGCCGTCGGTCAGGGCGGGCTGCTGTATGCCCGGGTGCCGCAGGACCACGGCAGCGTCTCGGTAGTATGGGGCGAACGCAGCGGGCAACGCTGCCGGTTGGCCTATGCCATCCGCGACGACGCGGTGCAGCAGGTTAGCAGCGGCACGCCGCATCAGGTCTGCCGGCCGGGAATAAAGGAGAAGTAATATGAAAAAAATCATCGCATCAGGGGTACCTCTTCTGCTGGCCGGCGGGTACTGCGCTTCGCTGTCGGCAGCGTGTCAGATGGTCAGTGGCAAAACTATCGAGTATTCAGTGAACGTCAGCCAGGCCAGTATCAACCTTGACGTCAGCGATCTCCCCATCGGCTCCCTGCTATACAGCTACGGAGGGATGATTATCACTAATAACGAACGCTGGGAGATCGCCTGCAGCGGCAGCGAGCCCGGCGGGTTTCAGAGCATTGGCGGTTCCCGGGTCGGCCCGGCGGGAGACGGCAAGCCGGGGGATATCTACAGCATCGACCGCCTGCCGGGCATCGGCTACAGCTTTCAGATGGGGGAACAGGATGGCATTAATTTCGATCCCCTGTTCACGGCCTGGCCTTCCGCGCCGGTATTTTCCGGCCAGCGCGCATTTCAGGCGGAAAATAAAAAACCGACCATCTATTTCTGGCGGATTGCCGATAACGGCGGTCTACCGCCGCCGGGCGAATATTGCCTTAATGATTACCTTGGCGATATTTATCTTGGCGGAGTACAGGCGATGCGCTTCAGCGTCAGCGGGCTCTGTATTCAGGTCAAATCACCCACCTGCAAGATTACTGACGACAGTAAAAACATTAACGTCTTCCTCGGACGGCATAACAAAACCGCATTTACCGGGCTCAACAGCACCACCGCCCCGGTTCCTTTTAACATCAACCTGACGAACTGTGAAAATGTCGGCAGCGTGTTTATGCAGTTTAACGCGACGGTGGACAGCGCTGTCGCCGCCAACGAAGTGATTAAAATCGATGACCAACCTGAAGGGGCATCCGGACTTGGCGTGCAGATCCTCAGTGCCGGCGGCTCGCTGGTGCCGCTAAACCAGGTGAGCCAGGTCTGGTCCGGGAATAAAGGCAGTCAGACGAACTATCGTTTATCCTATCAGGCCCGCTATATCCAGACGCAGCCCGCAGTGACTGCGGGCGAAGCGAACGCCAGCGCGACCTTCGTGGTGACTTATAACTGATCTGCCTGGCGGCGCGGCGCCGTCAGGCATGCGCCAGTAAAGGAAACATCAACTTCCTGTCTTTAAACAGGTTTTCCTTCTGGTCATAGACGAAGAGGATATCTTCTCCCTCTATCTTCTCATACTCGCCGAGCCGGTCTTCACTGGGGGTAAAACCGAGGATGGCCTGGTAAACGTGGTCATCGGCCAGTTCGTTGACCAGCGTCGACAGGCTCTTGCCCACGTCGCAGAATAGATCAAAGCAGATCAGCACCGGACCGTTTTGCATGGCGATGACCACCGCCTCATTTTTTGCCGAGTAATAGACAAAATGCTTCATAAAGGCTGAGCAGTAAAACATCAGCAGGCCAAAGTTATGCTCCACCCGCAGCGGGGAGAACGGGTTGGATTTTTCATAGTAATGGCGGAGCAGGGCGACATCGTCAGGGCTGTCCATATCCAGTTTACGAAAATCACCGGCTCGCGGGGAGACCGGCATAATATATTGATACTCTTCGCTGCGGGTGAAGCCAAATTTGGGGTAAAAATCCACCGTGGTGGGATTGGCGAATAAAAAGAAGGCGTCCGCCTCCTGCTGCCAGTCCTGCAGGATGTGATGGATAAGCTGGCCGGCTAATCCCTTATTACGGTGGTCCGGTTCGGTCATCACGGTGCCAATCTGAATATAACGCCGGGGCTCGCCCTGCCAGCGCAGGTCGATGATGTTGGCCGAAGCGTTAGCGATAACTTTATTGCGTTCGACAAAAGCATAGGGGATATAGGCATCGGTCCAGTAACCTTGCTGATACCACTCTTCAAAAGACAGGTCAAAAGTCTTAACGGCAAGGTCAATGAAGCTTTTTCTTAATGGGTTATTTTCTCTGACTTGCTTCACTAATTGATAATTCATTGTCATAGTTCCTTCTCACTATGGCTTCTGAAAGCGGCGACGTCGGCAAAGGCACTTGCGTCGAATGAGCGCTGTAAACGTAGCATATCTGGGAAAAGGATCCGCAATGTCGATGCTTAACCTTTGCCCCAGTCACAAATAACCGCATGCTGGCCGTGTCAAACCGGGCGAAACGGACTGTTTGCGTTCGCTATCGCCATAATAAAGCGTGAGTAAAAGAGGTATTGGTCGAGAGGCTGAGGCAAATGTACTGGCTATTTTATCGACAATCGGCCGAGCCGTAGAGGTTAGGTTTATTTATTTATGCATTAAACAGGAAATTTTACGCGTTGCGTCTAATAATAGAGTAGTCCCCAGCGTAAGGGCTGAATTTATCCTGGAATCGGCTTATAATAACGCGCTTTGTGATTGAGTATTACCGCACGAATTGGAAAAATACTACGTGCAGGATCCGCTACTTTATTTCGCGGTTTTTGCTCAGCTATTATTGAGTGAATTAACAGGATTACTATGTCAAATTTACCCAAATTTTCCCGCGCGCTGTTGCACCCGCGTTACTGGCTGTTGTGGCTGGGAATTGGCTTTTTGTGGCTGCTGGTGCAATTACCGTATCCGGTGATCTACCGTCTGGGAACGGCGCTTGGGCGGCTGGCAATGCGGGTGATGAAAAGCCGCGCGCGGATTGCCAGACGTAATCTCGAACTCTGCTTTCCCGAGATGAGCGCCGCCGACCGCGAGGCGCTGCTGGTGAAAAACTTTGAATCGCTGGGCATGGGGCTGATGGAGACCGGCATGGCCTGGTTCTGGCCGACGCACCGGGTAGCGCGCTGGACCGAAACCAGCGGCGTTAACGAGGTGGTGGAGCTTCTGGAAGAAAAACAGGGCATTTTACTGATCGGTATCCATTTTCTGACCCTCGAAATGGGTGCGCGAATGTACGGCATGTTTACCCCAGGCATTGGCGTCTACCGTCCTAACGATAACCCGCTGATTGACTGGCTGCAAACCTGGGGACGCTTGCGCTCTAACAAGACCATGTTGGATCGAAAAAATCTGAAAGGGATGGTCAGGGCGCTAAAAGAGGGGGAAATTCTCTGGTACGCGCCGGATCATGACTACGGTCCGGCCAGCAGCGTCTTCGCCCCGCTGTTTGCCGTCGAACAGGCGGCGACCACCACCGGTACCTGGATGCTGGCGAAAATGTCCGGGGCGACGATTGTGCCGTTTGTTCCGCGGCGCAAGCCCAACGGCATGGGGTATGAATTGATCTCCCTGACGCCGGAGCGCACGCCGCCGCTGGCGAGCGCCGAGGTTACGGCGGCCTGGATGAATCAGATTATCGAACAGTGCATCCTGATGGCGCCCGAGCAATACATGTGGCTGCACCGGCGCTTTAAGACCCGCCCGGAAGGAGTACCGCCGCGTTACTGAACGCCTCGGCCAAAAAATAAGCGCATCGGTAGCACGCTTAGTAAATCGCCGTCTATACTGAAAGGGCCTGACTGAAGGCTAATTCCAAGGAGATTGCAGGATGAAAAAAGTGATAGTCGCGTTAGCCCTTTCCGCCGTTGCATTTGGCGCCTCCGCCGCGCAGTTGATTACCAAAGAAGAAGTGAAACACTTCAAACTGACCAAAGTCGGGCCGATCTCGGTGGGGCCGTCCGGTGGCGAATTCTCTTCGCCTTCCGATCTGCACGATCAGCTCTCCAAGCTGGCCGATGAGAAAGGCGGAAAGTACTACGTGATCACCGCTGCGCGTGAGCATGGCCCTAACTTTGAAGCCACAGCGGAAGTGTATAAATAACCTTTTTTTAAAGCGTGCCGTATCGGCGCGCAACGCATTGAGCCTGGAGCGCGTTAAGCCTCCGGGCTTATTTTTTTCTGCTATCGGAATTGCCTTAGGCAATAGCGGCAGCGGAAATGCGTTTTTATCGCTATATATAGATTTCATGATCACGATGTTAATGAATTATTGCTTTTTATTGTTAATAAAGAGCCAATTCCGGCCTAATGCCTGAGGGAGTGACCCCTGGCAAAAATAGGTAGGACAAATGTGTTATCATTGCGCCTTTCCCTTTTTGTCTGGGGCTTTCTTGTATGCTACAACCTGTTGTTCGCGTCGGTGAATGGCTGGTAACCCCCTCTGTAAACCAAATCAGCAGGAAGGGGCGCCAGCTTACCCTTGAACCGCGTTTAATCGATCTTCTGGTCTTTTTTGCCCGCCATCCGGGGGAAGTGCTTAGCCGGGACGAGCTTATCGAAAACGTCTGGACCCGGAACGTTGTGACCAGCCACGTCGTCACGCAGAGTATTTCTGAACTGCGCAAGTCGCTCAAAGACGGCGACGACGTTAGCCTTGAGTACATCGCGACGGTACCCAAACGGGGGTATAAGCTCACGGTGCCGGTGATCTGGTGCACCGAAGAGGGGGATGAGCTAGCCCCGTCGATGGAGGCGCTGACGCCTTCGCCGTCGACCGCTGTTCCTGCGCCGCCGGCCGCCGGTGCGCCATCCGACGTCTCTGTCCCTCTCCCTGATGCCGCTGCGCCGCCACCGGCTCCTACCGTGGCCAGCGCGCCGTCAGGCCGCAAGCGCCTCACTACCGCCCTGGTGTGGGGGCTGTTCCTGTTGGCGCTGGGCACCTGCGTGGCGCTGGTGGCGCTGTCGAGCATGGAATCGCGGCCGCCGGTCAACAAGGCGCGTCTGCTGCTCAATCCGCGCGATATCGATATCCACCTGGTGAATGGCAACTCCTGCGCTAACTGGTCGTCGCAGCACTCCTACGCCGTAGGACTGGCCAGCCTGATCACCACCTCGCTGAACACCTTCTCCACCTTTATGGTGCATGATAAAACGGACTACAACATCAATGAACCGAGCAGTTCCGGCAAAACGCTGACCATTGAGTTCGTTAATCAGCGCCATTATCGGGCGCAGCAGTGCTTTATGTCGGTCCAGCTGGTGGACAACGCCGACAGCTCGACGATGCTGGATAAGCGCTACTTTGTGACCAACGATAACCAGCTGACCATCCAGAACGATCTGATGAACAGCCTGTCGGATGCCCTGGCGCAGCCGTGGCCGGCGCGAATGCAGGCGATGCTCAGGCAATATCAGCCCTCGCAAAGCGTGGCGTTAACCTATTTCTACCAGTCGCATCAGCTGTTAATGAAGGGCGACGTCGATTCATTAAGTAAGGCCAGTAGCCTGCTGGATGATGTGATTAAGCGGGCGCCGGATTTTATTTACGCCTATGCCGAAAAAACGCTGGTGGATGTATTGCGCCATTCACAACAGCCGCTGGATGATAAACAGCTGGCCGCCCTCTACAGTGAAGTCGAGCGGGTAGGGGCGATGCCGGGTATAAAAGACATGGCGATTTATTATCAAATAAAAGCGGTGGATTCATTGGGGAAGGGCAAAGTCGACGAAGCAAATACCGCAATTAATAGTGCGATTGATTTAGAGATGTCATGGCTAAATTATGTGCTGTTAGGCAAAGTCTATGAGATGAAAGGTGAGAACCGTCTGGCTGCCGATTCTTACATCACGGCGTTTAATTTACGTCCTGGCGAAGATACCCTGTACTGGATTGAAAATGGGGTTTTCCAGACGTCGGTTAACCGAGTCGTTCCATATCTCGACAACTTTCTCTCTTCAGAATAAGTAAACCCTCATCATGTGCAAGGTTTTGGGCATGGTGAGGTTAAATTTATGTTTCTCATGAAGCCTCTTGTTGTTATTTTTATTTAGCATTCGGGAGGCTTTAAATAACAGCCAGATAACACGCTTTCCTTCTTCTAACTCACTGTAATACAACGATGTTTATCTTTTTCTGACACCCTGCTGTCATGTTTATATGTTAAGCGAAAAAGGTCAAAATATCATTTGTCTGATGTTTGTTTTTATATCACTTTATCTTTAGGACTTATCTCGTACAAATCAGTAATCTTGTTGGCAGTTGGTCGGGTCAATTAATGGTTCTGTATCATGATCTGTACCTCCCAAATAAACTTAGGAGAAAAACAACCATGAGTTCTGCCAAGAAGATCGGGCTATTTGCCTGTACCGGTGTCGTCGCCGGTAATATGATGGGGAGCGGGATTGCATTATTACCTGCGAACCTGGCCAGCATCGGTGGTATTGCCATTTGGGGCTGGGTGATTTCAATTATTGGTGCGATGTCTCTGGCTTATGTTTATGCCCGACTGGCCACTAAAAACCCGCAGCAGGGCGGTCCTATTGCCTACGCTGGCGAAATATCTCCGGCATTCGGTTTCCAGACCGGTGTCCTTTATTATCATGCAAACTGGATTGGTAACCTGGCCATCGGGATTACCGCAGTTTCTTATCTCTCTACGTTCTTCCCAATTTTAAATAACCCGGTGCCAGCAGGTATTGCCTGTATTGCCATCGTGTGGATCTTTACTTTCGTTAATATGCTCGGCGGGACCTGGGTCAGCCGTCTGACCACCATTGGTCTGGTACTGGTGCTTATTCCGGTAGTCATGACCGCGGTCGTGGGCTGGCACTGGTTTGATGTCGCCACCTATCAGGCAAACTGGAACACCTCCAGCACCACTGATAGCCACGCGGTTATTAAAAGTATCCTGCTCTGCCTGTGGGCCTTCGTTGGCGTAGAATCCGCCGCCGTGAGTACCGGGATGGTGAAAAACCCGAAACGTACCGTGCCGCTGGCAACCATGCTGGGTACCGCGATGGCCGGTATCGTCTACATCGCCGCGACTCAGGTTATCGCCGGTATGTATCCTGCTTCTCAGATGGCCGCGTCCGGTGCGCCGTTCGCAATTAGCGCCTCTACCATCCTCGGCGGCTGGGCTGCACCGATGGTATCCGCTTTCACCGCCTTTGCCTGCCTGACTTCTCTGGGCTCGTGGATGATGCTGGTTGGCCAGGCCGGTGTACGTGCCGCCAACGACGGTAACTTCCCGAAAGTGTATGGCGAAGTTGATAACAACGGTATTCCGAAAAAAGGCCTGCTGCTGGCCGCAGTGAAAATGACCGCGCTGATGGTGCTGATTACCCTGATGAACTCCGCCGGTGGTAAAGCCTCTGACCTGTTCGGCGAACTGACCGGTATCGCGGTACTGCTGACCATGCTGCCTTACTTCTACTCCTGTGTTGACCTGATTCGTTTCGAAGGCATCAACATCCGTAACTTCGTTAGCCTGATTTGTTCGGTACTGGGTTGCGTGTTCTGCTTCATCGCGCTGATGGGCGCAAGCTCCTTCGAACTGGCCGGCACTTTCATCGTTAGCCTGATTATCCTGATGTTCTACGGTCGCAAAATGCACCAGCGCCAGAACAACGCATCGGATAACAACACCACCGCTAACGCGCACTAATCAGCAACCCGTTTTCCTGAGGCTCCTTCCATCACCTGTCATCACGCGACGGGAGGGGCTTTCTACATCTGGAGATTTGACTATGAACGTTATTGCAATCATGAATCACATGGGGGTTTACTTCAAAGAAGAACCCATCCGTGAACTGCATCGTGCTCTCGAACGCCTGGACTTCCGTATTGTCTACCCGAACGACCGTGACGACTTATTAAAACTTATTGAAAACAACTCTCGTCTGTGCGGCGTGATCTTCGACTGGGATAAATACAATCTCGAACTGTGCGAAGAAATCAGCAAAATGAACGAGTACATGCCGCTGTATGCGTTCGCTAACACCTACTCCACTCTGGACGTTAGCCTGAACGATCTGCGCATGCAGGTTCGCTTCTTCGAATATGCGCTGGGCGCTGCGGAAGATATCGCGAACAAAATCAAACAGAACACTGACGAATACATCGACACCATTCTGCCGCCGCTGACCAAAGCGCTGTTCAAATATGTCCGTGAAGGTAAATATACCTTCTGTACCCCAGGCCACATGGGCGGTACCGCGTTCCAGAAAAGCCCGGTAGGCAGCATCTTCTACGATTTCTTTGGCTCCAACACCATGAAATCCGATATCTCCATTTCGGT
This sequence comes from Klebsiella sp. EMBS2024, assembly GCF_036233805.1. Taxonomy (NCBI): domain Bacteria; kingdom Pseudomonadati; phylum Pseudomonadota; class Gammaproteobacteria; order Enterobacterales; family Enterobacteriaceae; genus Klebsiella; species Klebsiella sp. EMBS2024. The sequence continues at coordinate 548,668 of NZ_JAZARW010000001.1, forward strand.
TTCTGAACTGGGTTCCCTGCTGGACCACAGCGGCCCGCACAAAGAAGCGGAAGAGTATATCGCTCGCGTGTTTAACGCAGAACGCAGCTACATGGTGACCAACGGTACTTCTACCGCTAACAAAATCGTCGGCATGTACTCCGCGCCGGCCGGCAGCACCGTGCTGATTGACCGTAACTGCCACAAATCGCTGACTCACCTGATGATGATGAGCGACATTACGCCGATCTACTTCCGTCCGACCCGTAACGCCTACGGTATCCTCGGCGGTATTCCGCAGAGCGAATTCCAGCACGCGACTATCGCCAAGCGTGTGAAAGAGACGCCGAATGCGACCTGGCCGGTACACGCGGTTATCACCAACTCAACCTATGATGGTCTGCTGTACAACACCGACTTCATCAAGAAAACCCTGGATGTGAAATCCATCCACTTTGACTCCGCATGGGTCCCTTACACCAACTTCTCGCCGATCTATGAAGGCAAATGCGGGATGAGCGGCGGCCGCGTTGAAGGGAAAGTGATTTATGAAACCCAGTCCACGCACAAACTGCTGGCGGCGTTCTCCCAGGCGTCGATGATCCACGTGAAAGGCGACGTTAACGAAGAGACCTTCAACGAAGCCTACATGATGCACACCACCACCTCTCCACACTACGGGATCGTGGCCTCCACCGAAACCGCGGCGGCGATGATGAAGGGGAACGCTGGTAAGCGTCTGATCGACGGCTCTATTGAACGTTCCATCAAGTTCCGTAAAGAGATCAAACGTCTGAAAGGCGAGTCTGACGGCTGGTTCTTCGACGTCTGGCAGCCGGAGCATATCGATGGTCCTGAATGCTGGCCGCTGCGTTCCGACAGCGCATGGCACGGTTTCAAAAACATCGATAACGAACACATGTACCTCGACCCGATCAAAGTCACGCTGCTGACTCCGGGGATGAAGAAAGACGGCACCATGGATGACTTCGGTATTCCGGCAAGCATCGTGGCGAAATACCTCGACGAACACGGCATCGTGGTAGAGAAAACCGGTCCGTACAACCTGCTGTTCCTGTTCAGTATCGGTATCGATAAGACTAAAGCGCTGAGCCTGCTGCGTGCGCTGACCGACTTCAAACGCGCGTTCGACCTGAACCTGCGGGTGAAAAACATGCTGCCGTCGCTGTACCGTGAAGATCCTGAATTCTATGAAAACATGCGTATTCAGGACCTCGCGCAGAACATTCACAAACTGATCGAGCATCACAACCTGCCGGATCTGATGTTCCGCGCGTTTGAAGTGCTGCCATCGATGGTGATGACCCCGTATGCCGCGTTCCAGAAAGAGCTGCACGGTCAGACGGAAGAAGTGTATCTCGAAGAGATGGTCGGCCGCGTCAACGCCAACATGATCCTGCCGTATCCTCCGGGAGTGCCGCTGGTGATGCCGGGTGAGATGATCACCGAAGAGAGCCGTCCGGTGCTGGAGTTCCTGCAGATGCTGTGCGAAATCGGCGCCCACTATCCAGGCTTCGAAACCGATATCCACGGCGCCTATCGTCAGGCGGATGGTCGTTACACCGTTAAAGTGCTGAAAGAAGAGAATAACAAGTAATAGACGCACACCAGGGAAGTGGCTTGCCACTTCCCTTTTTCACGCTGCAAGGAGAACACATGAAAACACCCTCACAGCCGCGCGCGATTTACTACATCGTTGCGATCCAGATCTGGGAGTACTTCAGCTTTTACGGCATGCGCGCCTTACTCATCCTTTACCTTACCCACCAGCTTGGCTTCGACGACAGCCACGCCATCAGCCTGTTCAGCGCTTACGCATCTCTGGTTTACGTTACCCCTATTCTCGGCGGCTGGCTTGCCGACCGCCTGCTCGGCAACCGCACGGCGGTAATTGCCGGGGCGCTGTTGATGACCCTCGGCCATGTGGTGCTGGGCGTTGAGTCGACCTCCGCATGGAGTTTGTACGTCGCGCTGGCGATCATTATCTGCGGCTACGGCCTGTTTAAATCCAATATCAGCTGCCTGCTCGGCGAACTGTACGCTCACGACGACCCGCGTCGCGACGGCGGTTTCTCGCTGCTGTACGCCGCCGGCAACGTCGGCTCGATTGCTGCGCCCATCGCCTGCGGACTGGCGGCGCAGTGGTACGGCTGGCATATCGGCTTCGCCCTTGCGGGGATCGGTATGTTTATCGGCCTGATGATTTTCTTAAGCGGCAGCCGCCACTTCCGGCATACCCGCGGCGTCGATAAACCGGCGCTGCGGGCGGTGAAGTTCGTGCTGCCGACCTGGGGCTGGCTGCTGGTGATGCTCTGCCTGGCGCCGGTATTTTTCACGCTGCTGCTGCAAAACAACTGGTCCGGCTATCTGCTGGCGATCGTCTGCCTGTTCGCCGCCCAGATGGTGGCGCGGATCATGATCAAAGCCCCGGAGCATCGACGCGCGCTGTGGCAGATCGTCCTGCTGATGCTCGCCGGAACGCTGTTCTGGGTGCTGGCGCAGCAGGGCGGGAGCTCGATTAGCCTGTTTATCGACCACTTCGTCAATCGTCGTCTGCTGAACTGGGACGTGCCGACCGCGCTGTTCCAGTCAGTTAACGCGATAGCGGTGATGGCGGCCGGCGTGGTGCTGGCGTGGCTGATGCGCCCGGAAGGCAGCGTGCGTTCTGTGCTGCGCGTCTGGCTGAAATTTTCTTTCGGCCTGCTGCTGATGGGCGGCGGCTTTATGCTGCTGGCGCTCAATGCCCGCCATGGCGCGGCTGACGGTCAGGCCTCGATGGGCATGATGGTCGCCGGGCTGGCGATGATGGGCTTTGCCGAACTGTTTATCGACCCGGTGGCGATGGCGCAAATCACCCGTCTGAACATGCCCGGCGTCACCGGCGTATTGACCGGCATTTATATGCTGGCCACCGGCGCGGTGGCCAACTGGCTGGCGGGCGTGGTCGCCCAGCAAACCACCGAATCGCAAATCAGCGATACGGCGATTGCCGCCTATCAGCATTTCTTCGCGCAGATGGGCGAATGGACCCTCGGCTGCGTGGCGGTGATGGTCATTATCGCCTTTGCCGCGGCCTGTAGCGTCGGCAAACGTCGTGCGGCTGCCGGTGAAATTACCGGCGGCGGCGCCTGACGCTCGTCCCGGCTCGTGGCGTAAACACTTTGTCCGGGCCGCGATTCGTAGCCCCGGTAAGCGCAGCGCGACCGGGGGCATTACCTCAACAGCGGAGCGCGAAGTCGCTCCTTGCACAGCTTAGTGAACAGGAGGAGGATATTCTGGCATGCGCGGAGGCCAACGATAAAAAATACCGTTACTGAAGCCATAGCTGAGTGAGATCAGCTTGGAGTGAATCCAGGATCGTTAAGATTGTGCTCTGGTGTCTTCCCAGAGACAGGCCGCGCGGAAGGGTGACCTGGTTCAATTTATCGAAGCTAGTTTGAAAGCAAGGTTATGAGGAATCCATATGTCTGAACAACAAGCACAAGGTGCCGATGAGGCCATTGACCTTAATAATGAACTGAAAGCTCGTCGCGAAAAACTGGCTGCGCTGCGTGAGCAGGGCGTAGCTTTCCCCAACGATTTCCGTCGCGATCATACCTCTGACCAATTGCATGCTGAATTCGATGCGAAGGACAACGATGAACTCGCTTCCCTGAACGTTGAAGTTGCGGTGGCTGGTCGGATGATGACCCGTCGCGTGATGGGCAAAGCCTCCTTCGTCACCCTCCAGGACGTCGGCGGCCGCATTCAGCTGTACGTGGCGCGCGATGACCTGCCGGAAGGCGTCTACAACGAACAGTTTAAGAAATGGGACCTCGGCGATATCATCGCCGCCCGCGGCAAGCTGTTCAAAACGCAAACCGGCGAACTCTCGATCCACTGCACCGAGCTGCGCCTGCTGACCAAAGCCCTGCGCCCGCTGCCGGATAAATTCCACGGCCTGCAGGATCAGGAAGTTCGCTATCGCCAGCGCTATCTGGATCTGATCGCCAACGAAGAGTCGCGTCATACGTTCCGTATCCGTTCGCAGATCCTCGCGACCATGCGCCAGTTCATGGTGGCTCGTGGCTTTATGGAAGTCGAAACCCCGATGATGCAGGTGATCCCAGGCGGTGCGTCAGCCCGTCCGTTCATTACCCATCACAACGCGCTGGATCTGGATATGTACCTGCGCATCGCGCCGGAACTGTATCTAAAACGTCTGGTGGTCGGCGGTTTTGAACGCGTGTTTGAAATCAACCGCAACTTCCGCAACGAAGGGATCTCGGTACGCCATAACCCAGAGTTCACCATGATGGAACTGTATATGGCGTATGCGGACTACAAAGACCTGATCGAACTGACCGAGTCGTTGTTCCGCACCCTGGCGCAGACGGTGCTGGGCAAAACCGAAGTGCCGTATGGCGACCAGGTGTTTGATTTCGGCAAGCCGTTTGAAAAACTGACCATGCGCGAAGCAATCAAGAAACACCGTCCGGAAACCAACATGGCGGATCTGGATAACTTCGACGCGGCGAAAGCGCTGGCGGAATCTATCGGTATTCAGGTAGAGAAAAGCTGGGGGCTGGGACGCATAGTTACCGAAATCTTTGACGAAGTGGCGGAAGCGCATCTGATTCAGCCGACCTTCATCACCGAATACCCGGCGGAAGTTTCTCCGCTGGCGCGCCGTAACGACGTCAACCCGGAAATCACTGACCGCTTTGAATTCTTCATCGGCGGCCGCGAAATCGGTAACGGTTTCAGCGAGCTGAACGATGCCGAAGACCAGGCGCAGCGCTTCCAGGATCAGGTGAACGCCAAAGCGGCGGGCGATGACGAAGCGATGTTCTACGACGAAGACTACGTGACCGCCCTCGAGTACGGCCTGCCGCCGACCGCGGGTCTGGGTATTGGTATCGACCGCATGGTGATGCTGTTTACCAACAGCCATACCATCCGCGACGTGATCCTCTTCCCGGCCATGCGTCCGCAGAAGTAATCCGTTGCACTCCCTCCCGGCCTGCGCCGGGGGGTTCTCCCTGCATTATCCCCGGCCTGTCGGCAGAGCGATGTTATTACAGGATTTTTTGCAACGTGCCGCGCTGGCTGCCGTTTGCCCATACGCCGTTAAAGGCGTCGTTCAGCGTAAAGGCTGAGCTTTTCACCCGGAAGGTCAGTTTACCCTGACTGGCTTTCGCCTCCTCGACCAGATGACCATGGGTTTTCACCGTTTTAGCGGTGACGGTAATCTCATCAATTTTATCGCCATACTCCGTATAAACATACCAGGTGCCCACCCAGGGGCCGAAGCCGCTGTCGGCGTGCTGCGCGGCGCCGGCATTCTCGGCTTTGGTTTTATGAATATCGCAGGTGATCCCGTCGGTCATCTGCGTGCAGCCGGAACGTTCAAGCTGTTCCCGGTATTTCGCGCTAATGGCGTGGGCCGGCGCGGCGGCGACCAGCGCCAGGGTGAGGGTGGTGAAAAGCCAGGTCTTATTCATCTTATTGTTTCTCATCGCGATAGCGGCGTGCCGGGCCAGAGAGAGGGATACACGTTGGTGTATTCTCCCGTTGGCGTCAGAATAAAATAACCCAACCAGTCCTGATAAGTAATTAGCAAGACGCTCTGGGGTTATTTATTAGTAAAACATCAAAGTTTCATGCTTATTTCGCAAGCCAACCTTCCCACTGCTTGTCATATTATTGCAGAGAGAATGTTAATTATTTGATGTTTTAAAAGCGGCTATGTGTCATTCAGGCAAATAACAGCAGGCCTGTCCTTGGCGCACGGCAAAAGCCCGCGCTGGTGCGGTGTTGAGTTTTTTTCATATTGCTATCATCATATTTCGAATGAAAGGGATAACCTCTGAAGCGGGTTATTAAGCCAGTAATTTTTATCCGCAAAATAAGCCGGCGGCAAGCATTATTTCCATTTATTTTTCAGGGTTACCTGAAATAGCGAATATACCGCCAACGCAATGATGGATTTCCATCATTTCTCCGTTTTCATCGTCGGTCGTCACCTGCTTATAGTGACGCCAGACAAGACCACAGGGTGGAAAGGAGAACAAGATGGCGACAGAGCAACTGCGGTGGGGCGTGAGCCCCCTGTGCTGGACCAACGATGTACTCGAGGATTTAGGCGGTGATATTCCCCTGNATACCTGCCTGCGCGAGGCGCGGGAGGCGGGCTATCAGGGCATTGAGTTAGGACGGAAATTTCCCCGCCAGGCATCAACCCTGGGCCCGCTGCTGGCGGCGGCTGACCTGCGCCTGGCGTCCGGCTGGTACAGCGGCATGCTGGCCGACCGCAGCGTGGAAGCGGAGCTGGAGGCGGTGCGGGAGCACGCCCAGCTCCTCCGGCAGCTCGGCGCGAAGGTGATGGTTTACGGCGAATGCGGGCAACTGCCAGGTGAAACCCCGCTTGATGAGCCTATTTCGCTCTCGCCGCCGTTAAGCCGCGTCAGCCTGGCGGCGTATTGCCACAAGCTGAATACCTTTGCCGACCTGCTGCTGCGCGACTATGACCTCCAGCTGGCCTATCACCATCATCTGATGATGCTGGTGGAGCACGATGACGAGCTGGAGCGGTTTCTGTCTCACACCCATGACAACGTCGGGCTGGCGTTTGATACCGGGCACGCCTTTGTCGCCGGGGTCGAGATCCCGCGCGTACTGCACAAATATGGCCACCGTATCCGCCATCTGCATCTGAAAGACGTGCGTCCGCAGGTGCTGGGGCGTCTGTATCGGGAAAACCTGAGCTTTAACNAGGCGGTGCGCGCCGGGCTGTTTACCATCCCAGGCGACGGCTGCATCGACTATGCGCCGATCCTCGACTTTGTCCGGGACAGCGACTACCACGGCTGGCTGATTATCGAAGCCGAGCAGGACCCGGCGATGGCGCCGCCGCTGGCCACCGCCAGCCGCGCCTATGCCTGGCTGGCGCACCATTTATCTTCCCCTTCATCGTCAGAGGAGTACGCATCATGAGCGCGCGGTTAAATATCGGCCTTATCGGCTCAGGTTTTATGGGGCAGGCACACGCTGACGCTTACCGTCGCGCGGCAATGTTCTATCCCGATCTGCCCAAGCGCCCGCATCTCTACGCGCTGGCGGATCAGGATCAGGCGATGGCCGAACGCCACGCGGCGAAACTGGGGGCGGAAAAGGCCTACGGCGACTGGCGCGAGCTGGTAAACGATCCGCAGGTTGATGTGGTGGATATCACCTCGCCGAACCATCTGCACTACACAATGGCGATGGCGGCGATCGCGGCGGGTAAACATGTCTATTGCGAGAAGCCGCTGGCGGTCAATGAGCAGCAGGCGCAGGAGATGGCGCAGGCGGCACGGCGCGCGGGGGTGAAGACCATGGTGGCCTTTAACAACATCAAAACGCCGGCGGCGCTGCTGGCAAAGCAGATTATCGCCCGGGGAGATATTGGCGAACCGGTGCGCTTTCGCGGCACCTTTGATCAGGGGTTTTATAACGACCCGAACCTGCCCTGGTCCTGGCGCTGCTCGAAAACCCTCGGCGGCAGCGGGGCGCTTGGCGACCTCGGCGCCCATACCCTGTCCGTCGCCCAGTTTTTGCTGGGCGGGATCCGTGAAGTGACCGCCAGCGCGCAAACCTGCCTGCGCCAGCGTCCGGTGCCGCAGACCGATGCCGGGTATGCCAGCCGGGTCGCGGCCGATGCCGAGTGGCGGGAAGTGGAAAATGACGATCAGGTTCAGTGCCTGGTCAATTTCGACAGCGGCGCCGCGGGGGTGATTGAGGCCTCGCGCATCGCCGCCGGTCGGATCTTCGGCGTGTTCTGGGAGGTCTCCGGCACCGAAGGCACGCTGTATATGGATGGGGAGCGCTTTAACGAGCTGCAGGTCTATCGCTTCAACGATGACAAACATGACCGCGGCTTTAAGACGCTGTATGCCGGGAGCCAGATCCCGGCCTATGCCGGCTTCTTCGGCTTCGATTTTGGCGGCGGCGGGCTGGGCTATTTTGACGTCAAGGTGATCGAAGTGCATGACCTGGTGCAGGGGATTTGCGGGGAGGGCGACTGCTATCCCAACTTTGAATTTGGTTTGCAGAATCAGCGAGTGCTGTCGGCGATTGAAGCCTCGATGGCCAGCCGTCGCTGGGTGAACGTGGTTAAAGACTAAGGAGCCGCTATGTTTCCGTCACACTTACCAACCCCGCGCCGCCCGGCGGCGCAGAGCATTCCCATCCTGCGCTGGGGCATTATCGGTCCTGGCTGGATCGCCGAGCGCTTTGTGCACTCATTGAAAACCTACAGCCGGCAGCAGGTGGTGGCGGTGGTTTCCCGCAGCCAGGCGAAGGCCGACCGGGTGGCCGCGGAATGGGGGATCCCCCAGGCTTACGGCCAGGTGGAGGAGATGCTGGCGCGTCCGGATATTGATGCGGTGTATATTGCGACGCCGCACAACCATCACTTTCCCGACGGCATGCAGGCGCTGAAGGCGGGCAAACACGTGCTGATAGAGAAACCCTTCGCCCTCAACCTCGGCGAAGGGCGTGAGCTGCAGGCCGAAGCCGCCCGCCAGGAGAAGCTGGCGCTGGAGGCAATGTGGTGCGATTACGCGCCGAAATATGATGTGATCCGCCAGCTGCTGGAGGATGGGGCGCTCGGCGACCTGCATACCCTGCTGGCCGATCACGGCGAGTATTTCACCCCCGAGCACCGCATCTTCAATGCCGATCTTGCCGGCGGGCCGATGATGGACCTCGGCAGCTATGTGACCTCGTTTGCGCTGATGGTGGGCGGCATGCCGCAGGAGATTGTCGCCCGCGGCAGCGCCACGGCGGAGGGGCTGAACGGTCAGACGTCGATGCTGTTCGGCTGGCAGAACGGGATGCAGGGGTTGTTAAACACCACTTTGTTCAGCAACACGCCGGGCGGGGCGGTGGTGGCCGGACGCCAGGCGACCCTGACGATCGACGGCCAGTTTTACGCCCCCGGCGGCTTCACGCTCGCCGCCAGCCAGGGCGGGCAGGTGCTGCGCTGGGAAGAGCCGCGCAATCGTTACGACCAGCTGTTCTGGCAGGCGGAGCATTTTGCCTGGTGCATCGGGCAGGGGTTGCAGGACTCGCCGCTGCGGCCGCTCAGTCGGGTGCTGCAGAATCTGCAGGTGATGGATGAGGTGCGGCGCCAGGTGGGCGCGGTGTTTAACGAAGAACGCTAAGGAGCCGGCCGGGCATTGGTTTGCAGATAGCGCGAGCGTATCTGCCATTGCCCGGCAAAAGGACGCGTACGATGCCTGATGTCTGTTGCCCGGCGGCGCTGCGCTTGCACGGGCCTGTGATATCTATGCAACCGATTGATATTACGGTGTATTAATGCCTGTCTTCTGTAGGCCGGGCAAGGCATCGCCGCCGCCCGGCATAAAACGGCTCCGCGTCGGCTGTTCTTGCCCGGCGGCGCTGCGCTTGCACGGGCCTACGATTTTACTGCAACCGTTTGATATTAAATCAGATTAATGCCTGTGTTATGTAGGCCGGGCAAGGCGTTGCCGCCGCCCGGNATAAAACGGCTCCGCGCCCGCTGTTCTTGCCCGGCGGCGCTGCGCTTG
>NZ_JAZARW010000001.1:558259-558385 GCF_036233805.1 Klebsiella sp. EMBS2024
GNANCNGTTTGATNTTAAATCAGATTAATGCCTGTGTTATGTAGGCCGGGCAAGGCGTTGCCGCCGCCCGGCATAAAANCGGCTCCGCGCCCGCTGTTCTTGCCCGGCGGCGCTGCGCNTGCGCGG
>NZ_JAZARW010000001.1:558459-574565 GCF_036233805.1 Klebsiella sp. EMBS2024
GCCGCCGCCCGGCANAANNNCGGCTCCGCGCCCGCTGTTCTTGCCCGGCGGCGCTGCGCTTGCGCGGGCCTGGGATATCTATGCAACCTATTGATATTAAGGTGTATTAATGCCTGTCTTCTGTAGGCCGGGCAAGGCATCGCCGCCGCCCGGCATAAAGGCAGGTACTGCGCTAGATAGCGGTTGCCTCGCACCCGCTCAGCGACAGTCATCGACGGCGACAAACTGGCCATGCTGTAGGGACTGAACCGCCGCTTCGGCAATGGCCTGCGCCTGCAGGCCGTCCAGCAGGCCGGGCAGGTCGGCGACGGTTTCACCATTCAGGGAGCGAATAAAGGCGTCAAGATGCTGGTAATAAGATCCCTGTACCCGGCTGAACCAGTCTGGCCACAGGCCCGGCTCAATGCGCTGATTGCCGCGCCACAGGGTAGGTCCCGCCGGCGACTGGCTACCGGACTCCAGCGCGCCTTCGGCGCCCAGCAGGGTGATCCGTTCATCGTACCCGTGGCCGGTGCGGCGGGTATTGTCCAACTGCGCCAGCGCGCCGCCGCGCATCTGCATCATCAGGATGGAGGTGTCGACATCGCCAAATTCGGCAATGTCCGGCAGGGCCAGCGCCGCGCCCATCGCTGCTACGGTGCGCACTTCATCGCCAGTGAGAAAGCGCAGGAGATCGAAGAAGTGGATCGCCTGATCGCGCATCTGGCCGCCGGAGCTGCGCAGATAGTCGAGCGGCGGCATGCTGGAGGCGCGGCAGACCATCTGCACCAGCTCGACCCGGCCGATCAGCCCTTGCTCCAGCTGGCGGCGGAGCTGCTGATGGCTGCTATCGAAGCGCCGGTTAAAGCCGACAGTGACCGGCACGTTCAGGGGGAGCACCCGCTCCACCACCTCACGGGCGCGCGCCAGGGAGAGGTCGATCGGTTTTTCGCAATAGACCGCCTTGCCCGCCCTGGCGGCGGCTTCCAGCAGTTCGGCATGCGACGGGGTTGAACTGGCGATCAGCACCGCGTCGATGGCGTCGCTATGGATCGCCTCGCTCACGGTCACCGCCCGGGCGCCATAGCGGGCGGCCAGCGCCTGGGCGCGCTCCGGGGCGGCATCGGCCACCATCGTCAACGCACTTCCTTCATGACGAGCAAGACTGGCGGCATGAACCTGACCGATAAAACCACTGCCTACCAGGGCAAAACGTTTGCAGATCATTTTTTTCTCCAGAATGGCGAGGGGACGCTGCCACCATAATCGGTTTGCTAAACTCACTGACACTGCCGTTTTGATGGATTTCCATCATGAAGAGAGGGGCGATGAAAAACATTTCACTGGCGATGCTGGCCAGACAGATTGGCGTCGGCGTGGCCACCGTTGACCGGGTGCTGAACGAGCGCGGCGGCGTATCGCCGCAGACCACGCGCAAAGTGCTGCAGGCGGCGCGCGAGGCGGGGCTGAAGCGGATCCTGCCGGAGGAGCACCGCTTTCCCTGGCAGATTGAGGTCTTTCTCAGCAGCAATGACTCGTTCTTCTTTCCGCAGCTGGCGCAGGATTTTGCCGCCGTGGCGGATAGCCTCGGCTATCGCCGTCTGACCTTGCACCGCACCTTTGTCCCGGAGTCGCAGCCAACGACGCTGGCCCGGCGCATTGCGCGCAGCTGCCAGCAGCGTCAAGGGATCATCGTCTTCGGCAATGACCATCCCGCGGTGCACGACGCGCTGCACCGCTGCCGGGAGGCTGGCGTCCCGGCGATCACCCTGGCGACGGACCTGCCCGGCGCCGACCGACTCTGCCACGTGGGGATCAATCAGCTACAGGCTGGCCGCACGGCGGGGTTAATGCTGGGGAGAATGACGCCGCGGCCCGGCGAGGTGCTGATGGTCAGCGGCCGGCAAGATTACAGCGCGCATCGCCTGCGCATTCAGGGGTTCCGCGAGGTGCTGAGCCAGCGCTTTCCCCACCTGCAGCTCAGCGACGTGCTGGCGGGCGAGGAGCGGCGGGAGCAGATCACCCGCCTGGTGGAGCAAGCCCTGTGCCGCAGCCGGAATATTGTTGGGATCTATAACACCGGGCTTGGCAATACCCAGATTGCCGAGGCGCTGGCCCGCCACCGCCGCGAAGGCGACGTCTGCTGGATCACCCATGAGCGTTACAACACCACCCGGCAGCAGCTGGCGAAGGGCAGCCTGGCGTTAACGCTCGATCAGAACACCCGCCAGCACGCCCAGCTGGCGATCGACCTGATGCTGCGCCATCTGGAGTCCGGCTACCAGCCGCAAACCTATGCCGACGGTAAAGTCGACTTTATCCTCTACAGCGCCGAGAACGTGGACTAAGGCGTACGGCGCCTCCCTTCCTGACAACACGGATTTCCCCGGCGGGTAAATGCCAACCCCGCCGGGAGGGATCGCTTCAAAGCGTTGTCTGCTTCTCATTTTTCGCTCATTTATGCGGCAATGTTAGATGTCTGTCAAAATTCTGTTACTGCATAGTTTTAAAATTTTCATTTCAGTTATTTACTTATAAAAGTTTCAAATGTCTTGTTAATGAAATAAATGGTCTNAAATCCAGGTTGCGGCGTAAATGGACTGATGTTTCAAAATAGTGATGATAAAACAGCCGTTATTTGTGATTTAGATCACGATGGAGTGCGAGAGGTGCCGCAGCGTCGTCGATATACCAGCAGACATTTGTCGCAACGTAACTGAAATTAATTTTTCATTTTGTTTCATTCACCGGCGTACCTACAAAANCAAGGATCAACTATGAATATTAAGAAAACGATTGTTGCCTCTTTGTTAGCCTGCATGCTGCCTGCGGTGGTTATGGCAAAAGATGTCTCCATTGGCGTCTCGATGGCGCTGTTTGACGATAACTTCCTGACGATCCTGCGTACCTCGATGCAAAAAGAGATGAAAAAAGATGGCGTTAAATCGCAGATCGAGGACGCGAAAGGGGATGTCTCCCAGCAGCTGCAGCAGGTACAGAACTTTATCGGCCAGGGGGTGGACGCCATTATCGTCAACCCGGTGGATACCAACGCGGTGAAACCGATCATGGATCAGGCCACCAAAGCCGGGATCCCGCTGGTGTTTGTGAACCGCCGTCCGCAGGCGGAGCTGACCGACAAGATGGCCTATGTGGGATCGGACTCCATTCTCGCCGGCCGTCTGCAGATGGAAGCGCTGGCGAAAGCGATGAACGGTAAGGGCAATGTGGCGATCCTGCTCGGCGACCTGGCGAATGAATCCACTCGCGACCGCACCAAAGGGGTGGAAGAGGTGGTAGCGAAATACCCGAACATCAAAATCGTCCAGAAGCAGACCGCGAAATTTACCCGCAATGACGCAGTGGATGTGGTCAGCAACTGGATGACCAGCGGTGAGGATATCCAGGCCATCGCCTCCAACAACGATGAAATGGCGATCGGCGCCCTGCAGGCGCTGGGCAAAAACCCGAACCATATTCTCATCGCCGGCGTGGATGGCACCCCGGATGCCCTGCAGATGCTGAAGAGCGGCAAGATGATCGCCACCATCTTCCAGGATGCGAAAGGCCAGGGTGAAGGCGCAGTAGACGCGGCCATCAAGCTGGCGAACGGCGAGAAAGTGGAAAAAATCATCGACGTGCCGTATCAGCTGATCACCAAAGAGAACATGGCTGAATTTACCAACCGTAATCAGAAATAGTCCTGGCCAACCTGTGGTACGGAGGTGGATGTATGAACGCTTTTGCCCTTGAAGCCGAAGGTATCAGTAAGTTCTTCCCCGGCGTGAAGGCGCTCGATAATGTCTCATTGCGCGTGCGTCCGGGAACGGTGCATGCCCTGATGGGCGAGAACGGCGCCGGTAAATCCACGCTGATGAAATGCCTGATCGGTATCTATCGCCCCGATAAAGGGTCGATTCGCGTGAAAGGGGAGCCGGTGGAGTTTACCGACACCATGGATGCGCTGCGCTCGGGGATCTCGATGATCCACCAGGAGCTCAATCTGGTGCCGCATATGACGGTGGCGGAGAATATCTGGCTGGGGCGCGAGCCGATGAAGTACGGCTTTGTCGACCACGGCCAGCTGACCCGCCAGACCCAGGCGCTGCTGGATAAGCTCAATATCCGCTTAACCGCTGACCGGCTGGTGGGCGACCTGAGCATCGCCGCCCAGCAGATGGTGGAGATTGCCAAAGCGGTTTCATGGAACGCGGATATCGTGATCATGGANGAGCCCACCTCGGCGCTGACCGAAGGCGAGGTGGCTCACCTGTTCACCATCATCCGCGACCTGCGCGCCCAGGGTAAAGCGATCATCTATATCAGCCACAAAATGGATGAGATCTTTGCCATTACCGATGAGATCAGCGTCTTTCGCGACGGCACCTGGGTGGGGAGCAAAAACACCACCGAATTTACCCGGCAGTCGCTGATCACCCAGATGGTGGGCCGCGAATTAACCCAGCTGTTTCCGAAATTTAATAACACCATCGGCGAAGAGGTGCTGACGGTGCGCAACCTGACGCGTCAGGGCGTGTTCCATGACGTCAGCTTTAGCGTACGCCGTGGCGAAATCCTGGGCGTGGCCGGGCTGGTGGGCGCCGGGCGCAGCGAGGTTATGGAAAGCCTGTTCGGTATGGAGCGCTTCGACAGCGGCGAAGTGCTGATCGACGGGGCGCCGGTGACCATCGATTCCCCCTCCGTGGCGATTGAAAAGGGGATGGCATTATTAACCGAAGACCGGAAAAAGTCGGGCCTGTTTCTGGTGCTGTCGGTGCTGGAAAATATGAGTATCGTCAAAATGCCGGAATATATCGGCAAGAGCGGTTTTGTCCAGCACGTGAAAATGGCCGAAGACTGCATGGAGCAAATACGCCGGCTCAATATTAAAACGCCGACGATGGATCAAATTATTAATAACCTCAGCGGGGGGAATCAGCAAAAAGTCCTGATTGCGCGCTGGCTGTTAGCGCAACCGAAAATCTTAATTCTCGATGAGCCGACCCGCGGTATCGACGTCGGGGCGAAGGCGGAGATTTATCATCTTATCAGTGAACTGGCGAATCGGGGGGTGGCGGTGATTATGGTCTCCTCTGAACTGCCGGAAATCCTTGGCATGAGCGATCGGGTCATGGTGATGCATGAAGGTCGTATCACCGGCATCCTGGAAAAAGACGAAGCCGACCAGGAAACCATTTTGTCGTTGGCATCCCATTGAGGCACAGAGAATGAGTAATATGAAATTAACGGCGGCTCCGGCCAGCGAGGGTTCCTCCTTCTTCGCTAATTTGCGGCATAAAATGCCGAAAGATACCGGCATCTTTGTGGTGATGCTGGTGATTGCCCTGACCTTTGAAATCGCCGGCTGGTATGTTCGCGACCAGTCGTTCCTGCTCAATACCAACCGGCTGGTGCTGATTGTGCTGCAGGTGGCGATTATCGGCATCATCGCCGTGGGCGTCACCCAGGTGATCATCACCACCGGGATTGACCTCTCCTCCGGCTCGGTTATTGCCCTTGCGGCGGTGGTGGCGGCCAGCCTGGCGCAAACCTCCGATAGCCTGTCGCCAATGTTCCCGGCGCTGGTCAACCTGCCGGCGGTGATCCCCATTTGCGCGGGGATCGGCGTCGGCCTGCTGTGCGGCCTGACCAACGGTTTCCTGGTGACGCGGACCGGTATCCCGCCGTTTATCGCCACCCTCGGGATGATGGTTTCGGCGCGCGGTCTGGCGCAGTATTACACTCAGGGCAACCCGATCAGCTTCCTCTCCGACAGCTTTACGGCGATAGGCCAGGGTGCGATGCCGGTGATTATCTTCTTCGTGATCGCCGCCGTGTTTCACATTGCGCTGAAGCATACCCGGTATGGCAAATATGTGTATGCCATCGGCGGCAACATGACCTCGGCCAAAGTGTCCGGCATCAATGTGAATAAATATCTGGTGATCGTCTACACCATCGCCGGGGCGCTCTCCGGGCTGGCGGGGGTGGTGCTGGCGGCGCGCGTCAGCAGCGGCCAGTCGAGCATGGGGATGTCCTACGAGCTGGACGCGATTGCCGCCGCGGTGATCGGCGGCAGCAGCTTAATGGGCGGAGTGGGGCGCATTACCGGCACCCTGATTGGCGCGATGATCCTTGGCCTGATCAAAAGCGGTTTTACCTTTGTCGGCGTCGATGCCTATGTGCAGGATATTATTAAAGGCATCATTATCGTTGCGGCGGTAACCATCGATATGCGTCGCAACCGGAAAAAACACTAATCTTATCAATGAGCGGCAACGGCGAAGGATGCCGTTGCCGCCCGTCCTGTCCAGAAATAAACAAAATACTCCCCGCCAGGCTCCGCCTGTCTGTTTTGCCTGCGCTGCGCATCCTGTACAGTTTCGCCACTTCCGTTGTCCATTCGTCAGGGGCCACGCGTGGCCTGCGGTTTCTGGAGTCGTATGAATACACCATCCTTTGGCAAATTCTCGCCGCGCTGGCTAGCGGGAAAAAGGGGCCTTATCGTCACGCTGCTCGCGGGGCTGGCGATCCTGGCGCTCGGTCGGGGCATGAATTTGCCGGCCAGAGAGGTTTACCGTGAGAGGCAGATCCGCCAGCTGGAGGAGGATGCGCAGTGGGTGACGGAACGCCTTGAGCGGCGGATGAACATTCCGGCGCCGCAGCGGGAAGCGACCTGGCCGCTGGCGGCGATGCGCGCCGCTCTCCAGACCCTCGCCCGGGAGCGGCATTATCAGCTGCTGCTGGTGAATGGCGACGGGCATCTGCTGGCGGCATCGCACGCGCTGCCGGCCAGCGTGCTGGCCCAGGTGCAGGCGCAGTTCCCGCGAGAGATGCAGCCCCCGCTGTTCGGCAGCCACTACCAGACCATTCAGCCATTCGCCCCGCATCAGCGGATGTTAAGCCGGGCGCTGAACGGCAACGCGGGGCTGGCGGGCTGGAATCTGGTGATGCTGGCGCCGGATGGTGGATTGCCCTCGTTGCTGGTGGCTTACCGCTGGCCGGTAACGATCGGCCTTGGCGGGTGCTCGCCAGCGCGCTGCTGGCGCTGAGGCAGGCGGCGCGCGCCAGGCGAAAACGCTAATTGCCAACCGCGCCGTCAGGGATGGCGAATTTGCAGGGTGGCGGGCAGATAGCGCTGAAGCGGCTCCGGCGCCTGGCCGTCGATCAGCTGGCTGAGCAGATCGTAGCAGTGCCAGGCCAGCTGGCGATTATCCTGCTGCACGGTATCAATGCGCAGGGAAAGCGAATCATACAGATAGTGATCGTCGAAGCTGGCGAGATGAATATTGGAATCCAGCAGA
This sequence comes from Klebsiella sp. EMBS2024, assembly GCF_036233805.1. Classification (NCBI taxonomy): domain Bacteria; kingdom Pseudomonadati; phylum Pseudomonadota; class Gammaproteobacteria; order Enterobacterales; family Enterobacteriaceae; genus Klebsiella; species Klebsiella sp. EMBS2024. Next base: position 565,743 of record NZ_JAZARW010000001.1, read on the forward strand.
TGATGCTGGCTCATATAGCGCAGCACCCCTTCGAGCAGCCCGCAGGCCGCGGTGAAGAGCGCCTTCGGCGGACGCCCCAGCCGCGCGCAGAGCGCCGCGAACATCTCATAGCCGGAGCTGGGGTGGTAGTTGCCGTTGATCACCCACTCGGGACGCAGCGTGATCCCCGCCTGGGCCAGGCCCTGGGTGAACCCCGCCAGCCGGTCGCGCGACGGCGACAGCCGCGGCTGGCCGCCGAGAAACCAGAACTCGTCCGCATGCTGAGACGCGATACGGGAGATCAGCTCGGCCGTTGGGGTGACCGAGTCGGTCATCACCAGCGGCAGGGCGCTGTCGCTGGGGGAGCGGTCAAACAGCACCACCGGCAGCTGTTCGCTAAGTTTCTGATAGTCGGCATCGCTGTGCATACAAGAGGCGACTATCAGGCCGTCGACCTGGCGGGCGATCATGTTATTGACCACCACGCTCTCCTGGCCTGGGTTTTCGTCGGTGCAGGAGATAAGCAGCTGCACGCCGGCTTCCCGGCAGAGCGTCTCAAGCTCGTGGGAGAAAACGGCAAACCCGTAGTTGGTGATCTCCGGCACCACCAGACCAATGGTATGGCTGCGGTTATCGCGCAGCGAGCGCGCGTGAATGCTCGGCTGATAGTGCTGTTCACGAGCGATCGCCAGTACGCGCTCGCGCGTCTCCTGCGCCACGCGCAGCTCTTTACCACGACCGTTGAGTACCAGGCTGGCGGTCGCTTTGGAGACGCCCGCCAGTTCGGCGATATCTTTGATAGTTACGCGTTTGGTTTTCATCAGCACCCGGGAGCCTGAAAGCAAAACGCTTATTCTACCATGCATGGCCGCAGCAGCCAGCGGCAGAATGCCACCGGCGTCGCACCGCTGAAGATGAGCTGCCCCGGATAGCCCGGGAAGAAGCGGCTGCTCATCACCCCTTCGCCATCGTTGATGAAAATCTCCACGCTGGAGCGGTCGATAAAGATCCGCAGGCGTCGCGCCTCGCCGCGCCAGTAGCGGTGATGCATCTCTGCCGTCTGCAGGCCGCGGCGCGACAGACGCAGGCCGTCGCGATTGACGGTGAGCTGCAGGGCGCCGGCAAAGTCCAGCCCCAGCGTGCTGTTGGGGGCGATGTCAAAGGCCAGCTCCATCGGGGCGAGGGGCAGGGTCTGTCCGCACCAGCCCTGGGCTTCCCCGCGCAGGGCGACCAACTCGCGCAGCGGACACTGATACAGAGTGCCAGCCTGCCACTCCAGCTCACGCACGCAGGTCATCTGATGGATCCAGCCCTGCGCGCGGGTGGGCTGATGCATCTCGTCCCCGTCGGGGACGCCCATCCAGCCGACCAGCAGGCGGCGGCCATCGTCGGCCTGCATGGTCTGCGGCGCGTAGAACTCAAATCCGCTGTCCAGCTCGTGCAGCGGGCCGTGGTCGAAGATCCCGCGTTCGGCGTCGAAGCGGCCTGCCATCCACACCGCCGGATAGGTATTGAGAAAGCGCTGCGCTTCGCGGGCCAGCCCCTGCGGGCAGCAGATCAGCAGGTGGGTGTCCGCCAGCGGAAAGAGATCCGGGCACTCCCACATGTAGCCGGCGTTCGCCAGGCCGTTCACGTCGTGCCCGGCGATCTCGCCCACCAGGCGCCACTCCCGCAGGTCGCTGGCGGTAAACAGCAGCACTTTGCCGCGCTGTTGCACATCCTGCGCCCCAAGAACCATGTACCAGCGCCCGTCCTGCCGCCACACTTTAGGGTCGCGCACATGGCCGGTATAGCCTTCTGGCAGCGGCAGCACCGGCCCCAGCTTGCGGAAGGTGCCATCGGCATTCTCGGTCGCCAGACATTGCCAGGCGGTGCGCCCGCCGTCGGGGAATTTCACGTTGCCGGTGTAGCACAGAGTCAGGGCGCCCTCGAACTCGACCGCGCTGCCAGAGTAGCAGCCGTTGCGGTCATACTCTTCATCCGGCATCAGGGCGATAGGTTCGTGCCGCCAGTGCAGCAGATCGGCAGAGCTCCAGTGTCCCCAGCACTTATAGGTATGGTCGCAGGCGAGCGGGTTCCACTGATAAAACAGGTGGTAACGCCCGGCGACCTGGCAAAAGCCGTTAGGATCGTTCAGCAGTCCGTTGACCGGCGCCAGATGCCATTGCGGATAATGGCTGTCGGCCAGCGCCTGCGGCTGGCCCTGCATAACGGCCTGCAGGATCGCAGGCAGACGTGACGGTAATGACATTATTCAGCGTCCGTTTTGTATTTCAGCATCAGAGAGAGCGCGAAGGCCACGGCGAAGGCGATCGCCATTCCGATAATGTAGTTCAGCAGCGAGCTGGCCTGCACGATAGCCATCCCCGGGATCGCCGTCAGGCCCACCGCGGTCATGTAGACGTGCATCGACACCACCCAGGCGCCGCCGGCGGCACCGCCCACCAGCGCGGCGATGAACGGTTTCACAAAGCGCAGGTTAATCCCGAAGATTGCCGCCTCGGTGATCCCCAGCATCGCCGAAAACGCCGACGGCAGGGTGATGGCTTTTATTTTGGCATCTTTGGTTTTAAACCACACCGCAAAGCAGGCGCCGCCCTGGGCGACGTTGGCCATCGCCCAGATCGGCAGCAGGAAGTTGACGCCAATCGATGGGTTGCCCAGCAGTCCGGCCTCGATGGCATGGAAGCTGTGATGGATACCGGTAATGACGATCACCGAATAGAGGCCGCCGAACAGCAGGCCTGCCAGCCAGCCGGCGTGGCTGATAAGCGTGCTGAGGATAAACGAAATGCCGTCGCCGAGCGCGCGACCGGCCGGGCCGATCAGCAGCAGGGCGATAAAGCCGGAGATAATCACCGTCAGGAACGGAGTGAGGATCAGGTCCAGCGCGTCAGGGATCACGCGGCGCAGCCGCTTCTCGACCATGCTCATAAACCACACCGCCAGCAGCACCGGGAAGACGGTGCCCTGGTAACCGATCATCGCCACTTCGATGCCGAAGAAATTCATGGTGTGGAAGCCGGCGGCGACGCCCCAGGCGTTGGTCAGCGCCGGATGGGTGAGGATCCCGCCGAGGGTCGCGCCCAGATAGGGGTTACCGCCAAATTCGCGGGCGGCGGTAAAGCCGATCAGGATCGGCAGAATGATAAACGCCGCCGAACTGCACATATCCAGCATGATATAGAGAGCGTTGCTCGGGTCGACCCAACCGTAGGTTTTCACCATCCCCAGCAGGCCCATCAGCAGGCCGGAGGCGACGATGGCCGGAATAATCGGCACGAAGATGTTGGACAGCAGGCGGGCGATGCGCTGGAACGGGTTCAGCTTTTTCGCCGCCAGGTCGGCGGCTTCGGATTTGCTCGATTCGCTGATGCCTGCGGCCTGGATAAAGGCGGCATAGACTTTATTGACCACCCCGGTGCCGAAGATGATCTGCATCTGTCCGGCATTGCGAAAGCAGCCTTTCACCCCGTCGATTTTGCCAATCGCCTGCTGATCGGCGAGCGCGTCGTCGACCAGCACCAGCCGCAGGCGGGTGGCGCAGTGCGCGGCGCTGGCGATATTTTCCTTGCCGCCCAGCAGGGGAAGCAGTGAGCGGGAAATCTGTTCAAAATCCATAGTACCCTCTAAATGCATGATGATATGGCGTGGGCGGCGCCAGCCGTGGCAGGCGCCGCGAACCTTATATTTATGTGTTATTTACCCTGTCGCCCCGGTGGCCGTCAGAACCAGGTCTCCATTTGCATACCGAACGACCATTCGCCGCCCGATTTGAATCCGTTGCTGCCTAACGCGTCATCGTTGGCGTAGTTGTCCAGTTTTTTGCTCCAGTCCATCCACGATGTATAGAAGCGGATCTCCGGCCGCGAGAAGAAGTCGCCGATGCTGCCCACCTTGAAGGTCGGGGCGAAGGTCAGCTTGTAGAAGCTGCCATTGACCGCATGGCGATCGTTGTAGCCTTCAGGCTGCAGATCCATGTACTGATAGCTGCCCTCCCAGGCGAGGGCGAAGTTCTGCGTCACTTCCTGAATCAGACGCAGGTTGAGGGTGGCCCACTGATAGCTGTCGCCATCGACATAACGATCTTTACTGCTCTGCGCCAGCACGGCCGGGGCAATAAACCAGCGATCGCTCAGCGGCGTAGTGCCATAGCTGGCGAAGCGCCAGGTATTGGCCCCCGGGCGCAGCGCGCCGTCGGAGCCGATGCCTTTAACCTCGGCGCCCAGCCCGTGGCCGTACAGCAGGGCCGTTTTGCTGGTCCCGTCGCGCAGGCCATAGAAGCTCTCATTGTGCAGGCCCAGCAGGGCATGAACCCCGGTGTTAGCGGCATCGCCTTTCACCAGATTGCCGTTCGCGTCCTGGCGGTCGTCATTATCTTTCGCCCGCATCCCGCTGACCATCATCTGCACCGGGCCGGCAAAGTTATTCATGCTGACGATATAGTTCTGCACGCTGTTGCTGCTGTCGGCGATATCGCCAAAGTTGCGGCCGTATAACGAGAAGTTGCTGCGCAGGCTGTCGTTCCATTTCACGTCGTAGATCCCGCCGCCGGTCCCGGCGAGGAACACCACATCCGAGTCAATCCAGTGGATGTCGAAGTTGTCGCGGTCAAAGCGTTTCCCGGCCCACAGGGTCGAGCCTTTGAACGGGCCTTCGAAGGTCGGCAGATTGCCCAGCTCGACGAACGCCTGGCGTACGTTCAGGTCGCTGCTGCTTGCCGTCCAGTCGTTATAGGTGGTCTGTCCGTCGGCCACCATCACTTTGAAACGGGTGGTCGCCCCGTTGTCCAGGGTCTGTTTATGTTCGAGGTTCATTTCCACATAGGTGTCGGCCTGGTTGCCCAGGCGACCAATGGCGCCGCCGGTCTCCCCGGCGGGGGTCATATAAGCGCCGGATTTGGTACTGGCGGCCGAGTCGTTCATGATCACCCCGGAACGCGCATAGCCGTGGAACTCAAAGCCGCCGGGCCGTTCGGCTTTTTCTTCCAGTTGAGTGGTGCGCCTGGCCACCTGCTGGGTGGTGGCCTGGGTTTGCTGCTGCTGCTGGGTTAACTGCTGAACTTTCTGCTCCGCTGAGGCGGCGCGGCTTTCGGCAGTGCTGGCGCGGGTCTCGGCGTCCTGCAGGCGTTTTTCCAGGGCGGCGAGACGCGCTTCAATGCTGTTCAGGTCTGTCTGCCCATGGGCGGCGGCGGTGCCGGTTAGCAAAGCAATAAGAATGGCTAACTTCCGTTTTTTATACATGTTGGTGACATCCAAAGGTAAATCAGTGAGTGTGCTAATGTTTGCTAAACCGGTTTAGTTGATATGTTAAACATGTCGGTAACGCGGTGAAAATAAAAATTGCTAAACCGGTTTAAGAATTGTGATGTCGCCAGCAAAGTGGGCCGTTAACCGGCCCAAGGGGATCACAGCGAGCGCTGAAGATCGTCCTTGTAGGGCAGGGCGGTCATGGCGCCTTTGGCGGTGGTGGCCAGCGCGCCGCAGGTTTGCGCCAGCGCGAGGTCGGGAGCCAGGGCTGCGAGGTTGTCCGGGATACCGTGGGCGGCGAGGCCGGCGAGTAGCCCGGCGACAAAGGCATCGCCGGCGCCGGTGGTATCGACGGCCACCACCGGGCGGGCAGGGAAGTGGCTAACCTGCCCGCGCAGGGCGGCCTGGACCCCCGCTTTACCCTGGGTCACCAGCAGTAGCGTCGGCTGGAAGCGGGCGTTCAGCCGGGCGATGCCGCTGACGATGTCGTCGCTGCCGCTGATAAACGCCAGCTCCTCTTCCGAAAGTTTTATGGCGTCGGCGAGGGCCAGCGCCCGGTCGAGACAGTCGCGAAGGTCCTGCGGATCCTGCCACAGGTCGCTGCGGATATTGGGGTCGAAGCTGACATAGCCCCCGGCGCGCTTTATCGCCTCCATCGCCGCGAATGTCGTGCTGCGGCTCGGCTCCGCGCTGAGAGCGATGGAGCAGACGTGCAGCCACTGACCGGCGGCAAACGGCGGGAGATCCTCGGGCTGAAGGAACAGGTCGGCGCTCGGGCGGACCATAAAGGTAAAGGTGCGCTCCCCGTGGCTATCGAGATCGACCACCACCGTGGAGGTGCGCTGCGCCGCATCGAGGCGCATGTAGTTCACATCCACCTGCTCCTGCGCCAGGGTGTGACGCATAAAACGGCCGAAGGGATCGTCGCCGACGCGGCCGATAAACCCGCTGTCACCGCCGAGCCGCGCCACGCCGACCGCCACGTTGGCCGGCGCGCCGCCGGGGCATTGCAGCAGGCGGCCCTCTCCATCGGGCAGGAGATCGACGACCGCATCGCCGAGTACCCAGATTTTTCCATTCATACGACAAGCTCCTCTAAGCTAAACTTTATTAAACCGGTTTAGCTCATTAAAGCACAGCCCACCGGTAAGCGGAACGATTGGGTCACGAAACAGGGAGGCGAGGGTAAAAAATGTGAGCCAGGCGGAATATTTCGCCACTCCAGATCTGGACTTTTCCTTCCCCACCCGCTTAGGTATAGTTCACCAGGTCGCGGTTAGCCCCGCCGCGGTGGCCAAAGGTAAAGGAGTGCGTAGCGCGATGAACCCCAGTTTTGGCGATATTTACGATCGGTACCAGAAGCTGACGCTGACTACGCATCTGCCGGCGGTGATCGCCTGCAGTGAAACGCTGAGTTTGGGCAAAGACCAGGGCTTTATTCCGCAGTCGGGCTATCTCTACTTTCTGCTGCAGGGGCAAATGACATTGGCCTTTGGTGATGAGCAGAACCTGGTCGGGATTGTTATCGCGCATATGCCGTTAGGATTACTGGAACATTATTGTCCGTCGGTCGCGCTCTATTATCAGTGTCTGGGCGAGTGCCAGCTGGCGAAAATAACCGCCAGCGATTTTGAGCGAATATTCTTTCATTCGTCGCCGGGCTATATGCAAGAGCTGACCACGATCCTGGCCTATATGGGCATATTTGCCCTTGATGCCCACTATGAACGCGGCAGCCAGACCAGCTTTCAGACCATTAAATCGATGCTGTCGCGCTATTTATATCGCGGCGAAATTGATGGGGGTCAGCATGAGAGCCTGTCGGCATTTATTATTAAACGAACCAATCTCTCGCGCAGCTATGTGTACCAGGTGCTGGCCGCGCTGCGCGAGGGGGGATATATCACGGTGAAAAAAGGCAAGCTGATCTCCATCGACCGTCATATTCCTGAGAAATTCTAAATCCGATTCGGCAGATTCACGCCATCACGTTGCTATTACCGCCAGGGAAAGCGCTAAGCGCGCTTTTTCCCCCGGCCCCGTTACGCCTGAATCTGGCTGTTTTATTTATTTAACCTTGCACTCTGGAGTTATTTTATGACCCTGGACTATGTGGCGCTGGCCATTCTGATCGCCGTGGCCTTAATACTTTTTTATGGCGTGATTGTTATTCACGATATTCCGTATGAAATCGCCAAAGAGCGGCGTCATCCTCATCAGGATGCGATTCATTATGCCGGTTGGGTCAGCTTATTTACCCTCCACGCGCTGTGGCCCTTGTTATGGATCTGGGCGACGCTGTGGCGCGAAGACCGCGGATGGGGGATGCGCCACATTGCCGACGATCAGCAGGCGCTGCATCAGCGTCTGGAAACGGTGGTCCAGCAGCTGGAACAGGTCCAGCGCGAGGTGGACGTTCTGAAAGCGAAGGAGGCAAAATAATGGAAACGTTAATGTTGCTGACCTACGCCGCGCTATGCATCGTGGTGTTTAAAGTTTTTCGCATCCCGCTCAATAAGTGGACCGTGCCGACGGCGGTGCTCGGCGGTATCGCCCTGATTGGCGCGGTGATCTTCGGGATGAACTACAACTTCCCTTATACCGACGTCGGTAACCAGGTGTTTCGCACCGTGCCGATTGTGTCGCAGGTACGCGGCCGGGTGCAGAGCGTACCGGTGAAGCCTAACCAGATGCTGCATAAGGGCGATGTGCTGTTTACCCTCGACCCGACGCCGTTCCAGGCGAAAGTAGACGATCTGCAGGCGCAGATAAAAGCAGCCAGTCAGGATGCGCTCTCCTTAAACGCGGCGTTAAGCCAGGCGCAGGCCGAGCTGAGCCGTGCGGTGGCCCAGCGCGACCAGTCGCGGCGGGAGTATGCCCGCTATCGAGAGGGCCATGCCCAGGGCGCCTTCTCCGATCAAATGGTTGATACCCGTCTGCAGACGTGGAAAGCCGATGAAGCCAGCGTCAGCGCGGCTCAGGCGAAGGTGGTTCAGGCGCGTAATGCGCTGGACTCGGTGGTGAAGGGCAAAAACACCACCGTGGCCTCCCTGCTGGCGCAGCTGCAAAAGGCGCAGTTTCAGCTGGAGAACACTGTCGTCCGCGCCCCGGAGGATGGCTATGTCAGTACCGTCGGCTTACGGCCGGGCACCATGTCCACTGCGCTGGGGATGATCCCGCTGATGACCTTTGTGCCGGTGGAGGGCGCCGCCTCGCGGGAGTACGTCGCGGCATTTCGCCAGAACGCCCTGCAGCGTCTGCACAAAGGCGAGCCCGCGGAGCTGATGTTTCCGGCTATCCCGGGCACNGTCTTTCACGGAGAAGTGGCCGACGTGCTGCCGGCGATTGGCGAGAGCCAGTTCCAGGGGCAGGGCAAATTGCTGACCACAGACGCGCTCAATACCCATGGCCGGGCGCTGGTGGTGCTGAAGGTGACCGATCCGCGTTTTGCCGAATACGCTCTGCCGCAGGGGGCCACCCTCGAGGCGGCGGTCTACTCGGATCACCTGAAAGAGCTGTCGCTGATCAGGAAGATCCTGATCCGCATGAAGAGCTGGGAAAACTATATCTATCTCGATCACTAAGCCGGCGGGNG
>NZ_JAZARW010000001.1:574582-578307 GCF_036233805.1 Klebsiella sp. EMBS2024
CNNNCGCCGCGGTCAGGCCTCGCTGTCCACCAGGCCGTCAATAATCACCTGCCGCACCCCCTGCGAACAGGGTTCAATACGCCCGCGCACCCCATAGACGGCCGCCAGAGTCTCGGGGGTGATGACCGCGGCCGGGGTGCCGTCGCCGAGCAGCTGGCCCGCCTTGAGCATCAGCACGTGGTCGGCGTGACGCAGGGCAATATTGATGTCGTGCACCACCACCAGGGTCACGATGTTGCGCCGCCGGGTCTCCCGGCGCACCAGATCCATCACGTGAAACTGGTAGTTGAGGTCAAGGGCGCTGAGCGGTTCGTCGAGCAGCAGCAGGCGCGGCTGGCGGATCAGCGACTGGGCGAGACCCACCAGCTGCTTTTGCCCGCCGGAGAGCTGATCGAGGTAGCTCATCGCCAGATGGGCAATCCCCAGCTGTCGCAGCAGCGCCATCACTTCCTCCTGGCGCTGCGGACTGTGGCGTCCTCCGGCGGCGCGCTGGGCAACGATAATCGACTCCAGCACATGCAGATGCACGCCGGCGGGCAGCGTCTGCGGAAGATAGACCACCTGCTCTGCGCGACGTGAGAACGGCTGCGTCAGCAGATTTTCCCCCTCCAGCAGCAGCTCGCCGCGGCAGGGGCCCAGACCCGCCATCGCCCGCATTAACGTTGATTTACCGCTGCCGTTTGGCCCCAGCAGCGCGGTGATTTTCCCTCGCGGCAGATGGGGAACCGTCAGGTTCTCGATCACCTTGCGTCTGGGGTAGCCGGCGCTGAAGTGAGACAGCGACAGCCCGGATAATGTCTGGTCGCTCATACCTGCCCCCGATGACGTAAAATGATGCTCAAAAAGAACGGGACCCCGACCAGGGAAGTGACGATCCCCACCGGAATAATGGCCCCGGGGATCAGGTTTTTCGAGGCGATGGAGGCCAGGGAGAGCACCAGGGCGCCGATCAGCGCGCTGGCGGGCAGGTAAAAGCGATGGTCTTCGCCGAAGAGCATCCGCGCAATATGCGGCGCCACCAGGCCGATAAAGCCGATTGGCCCGACAAAGGCCACCGAAAGCGCTGACAGGATGCTGATCCGCAGCAGCGTGGTCAGGCGCAGACGGCGAACGTTAATGCCAAAGCTGATGGCCCGGTCCTCGCCCAACCGCAGGGCGGTCAGCTTCCACGCGCTGCGCAGCGACAGGGGCATCACCAGCGCCAGGGCGACCAGCAGGATGGCGACTTTGCTCCAGGAGGCGCGATCGATGCTGCCCATGGTCCAGAACACCAGCCCCTGCAGCGTGTCTTCGTTGGCGATGAACTGCAGCATCGAGACCAGAGCGTTAAAGGTAAAGACCAGCGCGATGCCGAACAGAATGACGCCGGAGGTGGCCACCTGGGTCCAGCGGGTGATGCCGTCCAGCAGCAGGGCCGCCAGCAGGGCGAAGATAAAGGCGTTGGCTGAGATAAACCACTGGCCGGGAATACCGGGCAGGCCAATACCGAGCACAATCGCCAGCGCGGCGCCAAACGCCGCAGCCGAGGAGACGCCGAGGGTAAACGGGCTGGCCAGCGGGTTATTGAGGATGGTCTGCATTTCGGCGCCGGCCAGTCCCAGCGCCAGACCGACGATAATCGCCATCACCGCATAGGGCAGACGGATATCCCAGACGATGGCGCGCGTGCCCGGATCGGCGCTGGCCGGATCGGTTAACGTCTGCCACAGGCTCTGCAGCGGCAGACCGGAGGGGCCGAGCATAAAATCGAGCAGCAGCGACGCGACAATCAACAGCGCCAGCAGGAGGATCAGCAGCAGACGGCGACGCACGATACGGCGATAGTCATCCATCACGCCAGAGGTCCCGGCGGGCAGCCCGTCGAGCACGGAGTCGGAGGTTAAACGCATGCTGTANNNACTCGCTCTGCTGCCAGGAGAAGACGAACGGCTGGTCCGGCAGGTCGGTGAAATGGCGCACGATATAATGGTACGTCTCATCCGGGTTGAGATCGCCGAAGGCCTGCGGGTAGATATCTTTCGCCAGGTATTCCATGCCGACAATATTCCACGGGTGGTTATAGAAGTGGTGATAAACGCCATAGGCCCGCTTTTCCTGTACCGCCGGGATCTGGCTGACCCCAGGCCGCGCCAGCAGCGTCTGCGCCTGGGCCTTCACCGCCTCTGGCTTAACCGCATAACCCAGGGGCAACACCTGGCTGTTGCCGCGCTTCGAGCCGGTCATGATCCAGGCGTCGGGCTTCATGCTGATGATTTTCTCCAGCGAAACGAACCCGGAGGCGCCCGGCAGCAGCTGCGAACCGATATTGTTCGCCCCGACCGCCTCCACCAGCCCGCCCCAGCCGCTGTGGCCGTGGGTAAAGCAGCAGGCGTCGCTGTTGCCGGCCAGCGCTTCCACGAAGACGTTGGCCTTCGGCGTGATGGCCGCGGTTTTCTGGCGAATCGTCTGCAGCTGCTGACGATAGTAATCGGTAAAGGCTTTGGCCTGGCTCTCGCGGTTAAGGACTTTGCCCAGCAGGTCGATGCTGGGGGCGGTATCTTTCGCCGGGGCGATCTCATAGTCGACAAACAGCACCGGAACGTGCAGGGCGCTGAGCTTGTCGATGACGCCGCTCTCCATCAGCGCTGGCCTGGCGCGCAGCTGGGCGATCATCAGATCCGGCTGACGGGCGATGACGCTTTCAAGATCGACGTTCCCTTTATCGCTGAAGCCCATGTCAAGGATCGTGGCCGACTGGGGCCACGTCGTTTTCAGCATCTGCCAGGTGGCAACATCCTGCTTTTTCGCCAGATTATTCCATGCCACCAGCCGTTTAAACGGATTGTCCCGATCCAGCAGGGCGAGGGTCATAATGTCGCGACCATCCTGCAAAATAATACGCTGCGGCTCTTTGGCGAGGGTGACCTGCCGGCCGTCAAGGTCCGTGACCGTCAGGGGATATTGGGTTGCATAGCTGAGGAGGGGCGTCGCGAGCAGCGCAGTAAGTAACAGCGATCTTACTGATTTTCTTGCCATAAAATGAGTTCCGTTTGCCAATTTATAAATATAATGATTCTGAGAATTATTCTCGAGTAAACGTCAACGGCAAGTATATCAAGGGCAAATTTCATAAAATGTAACAAACATGTTGGAAATTATGCCAACGCCGACAGGGCGCGCGCGGCGGCAGCATTTTCTGCCATGGCTGGAGGTCGAAGACGTTTTTCAGGCTAATTCCTAATGTCATCCCCGGTTCGTTGTGCCATCCTGAATGCGACTCATAACACGACACGTGAGAGAGGATATTATGAAAAAAGCAATGATTGCGTTATCGGCTATTCTGGTTGCGGCTCCGGTTTTTGCTGCGACAACACATGCAACAGATGATACCGTCGCGGCGGCGAATGCCAACGCCAACACCGCTAAAGAGAAGCTGCATCAGGCCCAGCACGAGGGCGAAGAGCAGCAGCTGAAGGCGAAACACGCCGCCGAAGGCAAGCAGGACAGCGTCGGCAGCCAGGTGAGCGAAGGCGCGCAGAAAACCTGGAACAAGACCAAAGAAGGCACCGAGAAGGGGTGGGATAAGACCAAAGAGGTCAGTGAAAAAGGCTGGAACGCCACCAAATCCGGTGCGGAAAAGGGCTGGGATAAAACCAAAACCGGCGCCGAAGAGTTAAAAAATAAAGTGACTGAATAAGTCCTTTCACCTGTCTGAATAAAGGTCGCGAAAGCGGCCTTTTTTATTG
>NZ_JAZARW010000001.1:578348-582962 GCF_036233805.1 Klebsiella sp. EMBS2024
GCCGATGCCAGGAATCGTCCTGGTTAACCAGTTACTCACTCTTTCTTCACATTTGCCCGGTACAAAGGAGCTGAATCAGGAGGTGTACCATGAAAAAGATGATTTCTCTGGCAGTAATTTTATCCTGTGTGCTGAGCGTCCCGGCCTTTGCCGATGGCCCGAACGACGGCCATCGTCCGGGGCAACCCACGGTGTGGCAGAACGGTCCGGACCATGACGGGCATGCACCGCAGGGCGGACCTGACGCGCATCATCAGGGCGACCATGACCAGCGTGGCCCGGATCGCGACGGCCATGACAAACGCGATCTGGCACGTCATGAGCAGGACCATTTCGCCTGGCGCGGGAACGATTTCCGCAAAGGCCACCCGGCTCCGGCGCCGTTCCGTGGCGATGAATATCGCGTCCGCGACTGGAGCGACCGCGGCCTGCCGCCCCCGCCGGAAGGCCATCACTGGTCCTATATCGACGGTAACTATGTGCTGATCGCCGCGGCGACCGGGATCATCACCTCGATTCTGGTGAGCGGCGCCCTCGGCCACTAAATGCGCTGCTCCGCGACGCCGGGTCAGGAAAAGCCTGATCCGGCGATGGCGCACTCGCGGAAAGCTNNGGATCCAGCGCAGCATCCGGCCAGTATTTATAACCATTGATCGTTGCCTGGGCGGCCAGCCCTTTTTCGGTCAGATGATAAACGTTGACCTTCGAGAGCAACGAGGCGGTATCTGACGCCACGCCGCTGGAAGCGGCGGCGATCGGCGCGCTGCAGCCCGCCAGCGCAACGATTGCGAGAAGGAAAAGCCTCTGTAATTGCCTGCCCGTTTATTTTATATAACGCTGGATGTGGCCGTGCACGGTAGGGTAAATAACGGGAAATTCTCAAAAAAATAAACTNNTATTTTTTGATTGCACTATTTTAATTATTCATTGCGCTGTGGTGAGTGGATTATTAAATAAGATGCGTCGATTCCAGGTATTAGAAATGCTGCTTGCATAAACTTTTCATCGCGATACCGTGATAAGTCCTTAATTTATTTCCCGGAGAGCGGCATGAGTGATTATGTAATTCCAGAAATTAAAGCGACGGAAGCGGAAATGATTTCTATCCGTCATTATTTACATGCCAATCCGGAATTAAGTCTTGAAGAGTTTAATACCAGCGAACTGGTCGCCAGCAAGCTGACGGAGTGGGGCTATCAGGTGACGCGCGGTCTCGGCAAGACCGGCGTGGTCGGCAGCCTGAGCAAAGGCGATTCTCCGCGCACCATCGGCCTACGCGCCGATATGGATGCCCTGCCGATCGAGGAAACCACCGGTTTACCCTGGGCCAGCACGGCGCCAGGAAAAATGCACGCCTGCGGCCATGACGGTCACACCACCATTCTGCTGGCGGCGGCGAAATATATCGCCTCGCCGGCCTGTCAGTTCAACGGCACGGTGCATCTGATTTTTCAGCCGGCGGAAGAGGCTATCGGCGGCGCGGATTTAATGATTAAAGACGGCCTGTTCGAGCAGTTTCCCTGCGAACGCATCTTTGGCTTGCACAACATGCCAGGCCTGCCTGTAGGCAAGCTGGGCTTCTACGCCGGCAACTTCATGGCCTCGGCGGACACCGTCAAAATCACGATTACCGGCTACGGCGGCCACGGCGCCCACCCCGAGCGCACCGTCGACCCGATCGTCGCCGGTGCGGCGCTGGTGATGGCCCTGCAGAGCATTGTGGCGCGCAACGTGCCGCCGGGAGAAACGGCAGTGGTCAGCGTCGGCACCTTCCAGGCCGGTATCGCCTCCAACGTCATTCCGGAGAGCGCGGTGATGGAGCTGAGCGTGCGGGCGATGAAGCCGGAAATCCGCGACCTGCTGATCAAGCGTATTCACGAGCTCGCTGACTTTACCGCCAAAAGCTATGGCGCCAGCAGCGTAGTGGAGGTTTACGACTCCTATCCGGTATTAACCAACAGTCCTGAAGAGACCGATTTCGCCCGGGCGCTGGCGCTGGAGGTGTTTGGCCGCGAAGGGGTCCTGGAGTCGGTCTCGCCGATGAACGCCAGCGAGGATTTCGCTTTTATGCTGCGTGAACGCCCGGGCAGCTACTTCCTGCTCGGCAATGGCGAGAAAGGGGAGAAGGGCGGTTGCATGGTGCACAACCCCGGCTACGACTTTAACGATGACATTATCACCATCGGCGCGACGCTGTTCGCCCGTCTGGTGGAAAAACACTGTCGCTAATCTCTGGAGAAGAACGCGAATGAAAAAATCACTGTTGCTATGGCTGGCATTAATGGCGTCGACGTCGGCGCTGGCCGAAGGGGGAAAGGAGATCCGCTTCGGCGTCGACCCGACTTTCGCGCCGTTTGAATGGAAAGATCCGCAGGGCAAGCTGGCGGGGTTTGATATCGATTTAGGCAACGCCATTTGTCAGCAGCTGCAGGCGAAATGCGTGTGGGTGGAAAGCAATTTCGACGGCATTATCCCGGCGCTGAAGGCGCGTAAATTCGACGCGATCCTTTCCGGGATGTATATGACCGAGAAGCGCAAAGCGCAGATTGCCTTTAGCGACAAGTTGTATAACGGGCCGGTGTTCCTCGTGGCGCGTAAAAATACCCTGCAAGGCAATACGCCGGAACAGCTGAAGGGCAAAACCATCGGCGTGGAGCAGGGCTCGGCGCAGGAGACGTATGTTAACCAGCACTGGCGGCCGCAGGGGATAAACATTGTGGCCTACCAGGGGGCCGATAGCGTGGTGCGTGACCTGGAGTCGGGGCGCATCGACGGCGCGGTGCTCTCCGGGATGATGGCCGACTACAGCTTCCTGCAGCAGCCGCAGGGTAAAGAATTCGCCTTTGTCGGCGGCCATCTGCAGGACGATACGCTGTTTGGCGCCGGGGCGGCGATAGGTTTGCGTAAAGACGATGAGGCGCTGCGTCAGGAAATTAACGGCGCGATTGCGAAGATTCTTGCCGACGGCACCTATAAAAAATTAGCTGGCAAATATTTTAGCTTTGATGTTTATTCCGGGACATAATGTCAGAGTGTACCTGCGGGCGTGGAGCGCCCGCCGTAAGATTCCTTTTCTGATTATCCAATCGACCTCCTCTCCTGACCCCTGTGGTTACCTGAGGGAAGCAGAATATAAGCTAAGGAGTACTCGGCATGATGACACGTCCTTTGGGCAAAA
Source organism: Klebsiella sp. EMBS2024 (assembly GCF_036233805.1). NCBI lineage: Bacteria > Pseudomonadati > Pseudomonadota > Gammaproteobacteria > Enterobacterales > Enterobacteriaceae > Klebsiella > Klebsiella sp. EMBS2024. Next base: position 581,527 of record NZ_JAZARW010000001.1, read on the forward strand.
CCGGATTTTCCATCGCCCCATTAGTCTTTGGCGGCAACGTCTTTGGCTGGACCATCGATGAAAAAACCAGTTTTGCTCTTCTTGATGCTTTCGTTGACCACGGTTTTGACGCTATCGATACGGCGGATGTTTATTCCCGCTGGGCGGAGGGCAACCAGGGCGGCGAATCTGAAACCATAATCGGCCGCTGGCTACAGGCGCGCCCCGGCATGCGCGATAAAGTCAAAATTTTCACCAAAGTCGGCTCCGATCTCGGCCTCCCCGGCCATAAAGGGCTCAGCAAAGCCTGGATCCAACAGGCGGTTGACGACTCTCTGCGTCGCCTGAATACCGATTATATCGACCTCTACTTCTCCCACTGGCCGGATCCGCAAACCCCGGTGGCGGAAACGCTGGAGGCCTTCCACAGCCTGCAGCAGGCCGGAAAAATCCGCGCGATGGGTGCCTCTAACCTCGATGCGATGCAGCTGGCGGGGGCGCTGGAGGTGGCGCGTAAGGGCGGCTTGCCTGCGTGGCAGGTGCTGCAGCCGGAATATAACCTCTACCACCGCTCCGCCTTTGAAGGCGCGCTGTGGGATCTCTGCGTCAGCCGCGATATCGGGGTGGTGACCTACTACAGCCTGGCCTCGGGGTTCTTAACCGGTAAGTACCGCCAGCCGTCGGATCTGACACAGAGCCAGCGCGGAAGCGGGATTGGTAAGTACCTGAATCCGCGCGGCATGCGGATTATCGATACCCTGGCGGCGGTCGCGGACGAGCAGGGCGCGAAGCCGGCTGAGGTGGCCCTGGCGTGGCTGATCGGCCGCGAAGGGGTGACCGCGCCGATCGCCAGCGCCACCAGCGTGGCTCAGGTGGAGAGTTTTGCCCGCGCGGCGGCGCTGAGCCTGAGCGCGGAGCAAGTGGCGCGGCTGGACGGCGCCAGCGCCTGAGGCAATCCCTCTNCCCGGCGGGGAGAGGGGGGAAGGCTATACATGACGCGGACCGTAGGCCGGGTAAGGCGCCAGCCGCCACCCGGCNAAATANCGGCGCAACCGGAAATGTCCCTGNNCGCGCTGCGCTTAGCAGGGCTACAGCTTCTATGTTACTTCCGGGCCGATTGCGCTCCCGGTTAATTGTCTGCGTTATGGCAGTCATGGNGCNGGGAGCGCACAGGGGGCGGCCAGTCGCCGCCGCCCCCTGTACCCCCGGGCTCCGGCCAGCAACATCGCCGCTGCGCGGTNCCTTCGACTTATCCCTGCAGGCTTCGGGTCGGGCCGAGGCAGCGTCCCTGCAAAACACGGCCCTCAGCCCGCATCCATGCGGGCTGCCCCGGCCTTCCGGGAACGTCTCAGCGATGTTGAGGCCGCAACACCGGCAGTTTCAGTCGCACAAGTGGGTAAGTTAACGGCTGGCTGCTACGGACCGTAGGCCGGGTAAGGCGCCAGCCGCCACCCGGC
>NZ_JAZARW010000001.1:583165-597391 GCF_036233805.1 Klebsiella sp. EMBS2024
GTAGGCCGGGTAAGGCGNAGCCGCCACCCGGCGAAATGACGGGTGCGGTGCCTGAAAGCGTGCCCGGCGGCGCCCTACTATTCCTGATGGCGGGTGACGTTGAGGATCTTCGCGCTGGCGCCGACCGGGAAATTGCTGAGGGCGCCGAAATCGCTGCCCTGATAGCCCATGATCTTGCCGTCAGTGCGCATCTGCTGCAGATCGATGAGGATCACCCCCAGCGTGGGAATGATTTTCTCCCGCCAGACGAACAGATAGAGATCCTCAGCCACCTGCACATAGTGGCAGCGATCGACATCCGCCAGCCCCTTTTCCACACCGTCCAGACACTGCCAGGCGTAAAAATTGTCGTTGAGATAGATGTGCTCATAGCGCTCGGTCGGGCTGTAGGTGTACTGATTGCGCATGCCAATGAGCGCATCGGTAAAGCCCGGCAGCGGCCCCGGCTGGGCATCCAGGCGGGCGAAGACGAAACGGGCCTCAACCGCGGTCAGCGGCAACCCTTGTTCTACCCGGCTGAAGGCGTCCAGCCGCGCGGCGGCTTCGTCCGGCAGCTGGCCGTATACCAGCGTGGCATTGCGCTGCGTCAGGTTGCATACCGCGCTAATGCTGGCGTTATCCCGCTCCGGGTCAAGGAAGTCGATGAACAGAATGTCCGGGCGCAGGGCGGTCGCCCGCCAGGGGGCGCGCTTGCCGTTCCAGCTTAGCGTCTGCTCATCTTCGATAACCAGCTGCTGCGGCTCGCTCCCGGCGACATAAAAGGTAAAGTTTTCGCCTGCGGGCAGGCTGGCGGTAGCCAGCAGGTTACCGTGCGGCGCAAAACCATCGGCCAGCGCGCCGACCTGGATAAATACGGCTTCTGAAGTCATAGGGGCTCCTGAACAGAGTAGGGCGTTAGGCAAACGCCAGAGTGGGAACATCGACGATACTGGCCCCGCCGTCGGCGACCAGCGTAGCGCCGCTGATGATGGCGGCCTGCGGCGAACAGAGAAACTGACAGGCTTCGGCTATCTCCTCGGGGCTGGCGGGGCGGCGCAGCGGAACGTCACGACAGACCCGCTGATAAGCCTCAGTCAGCGACAGCCCTTCCGCCTGCATCAGCGGGTGCATCTCTTCATCCGCCATCGGCGTCGTGACCCAGCCGGGACAGATGGCGTTAGCGCGTACCCCCTGGGGGCCATAATCGCGGGCGACGGAGCGCATCAGGCCGATTAAAGCGTGTTTGGCGGTGACGTAGCCGCAGGCCTGCGGCCCGGCGGCCAGAGAGGCGATGGAGGCGACAAACAGCACATTGCCGCGGCGGGCAATCAGCGAAGGCAGACAGGCGCGAACGCTGGCGAAGGCGCTGGTGAGATTGCCGTCCAGCGCCTCGCGCCACTGGCGGTCGCTGGTCTCGGCGGCGGGGCTGTTGCCCATCCCGCCGGCGCTGCAGATGAGGACATCAATCCCGCCGGTCTGGTCGAGGATGGCCGGCAGCAGCCGCTGGCGCCACACCTCGCCGTCGGCGGCATCGCCCACCAGCGCCGTGGCGCCGGTCTCATTGGCGACAGCCTGCAGCGGCGCTTCGCGCCGTCCGGTAATAAACACCCGGTCGCCCGCGGCGCGCATCAGCCGCGCGCAGGCGGCGCCAATTCCGGTTCCGCCACCGGTTATCACCACGACTCTCGCCATCCGCACTCTCCTGTAATGGGGTTTCCGATTACCTTAAAAAGCGCGTCAGGTCCCGGCTATCGCCCGGAAGAACGATAGCCGTGGCGGTTAATGGATCTCGCTCACAGGGATCGCCTGCGGCGCAGGCACCGGCTTCATGGTGGCGGGGTCGACCGCCAGATAGCGCCCGGTTTTGCTATCGATACCGACGTAGTCGATCATTTTGCCCTGCGCTTTGGTAACCATGGTGCGCTTAGCAAATGCCTCGTAGGCCTCGCTCATGGCTTTGACCCGATCGGGATGTTCGGCCGCGACATCATGCGTCTCCAGCGGGTCGTCGTGCAGATTAAACAGCTGCCACGGCGCGTCGCCGGCGGTGAGGCCGCGCGGCACCAGCCGTCGCAGCTTCCATTCGCCATCGACCCAGGCCGCCTGATGATGCAGTTCAACCCCGTAGTTGCCGCGCGGCGGCTCCTGTACTTCGCCGGTGAGATAGCGCTTAAAGCTTACGCCGATCATCGGCAACACCGGCTTTTTCGTCAGCGACTTGTTCGGATCGATGCCGGCGAACTCATATAGCGTCGGCGCCACGTCATACACCGCCATCGTCGAGGCGTCGATTTTACCGTGGCGGGTGATCCCGGGACCGGAGATCATAAAGTCGGTATTGATGCCGCCCTGGGCGCTGGTGGTTTTGTGATAATTGGCGTAGGGGGCGTTGCTGACGTTGGCCCAGTGGGGGCCGTAGGAGACAAATGATCCTTTGCGGCCGACGTTGTCATAGCTGTTATCGAACTGCTTCCAGAATTCCGGGGTAGATTCGTAGTAGAAACCCTGCGCCGGGTTGGCGCCGTTATCGGTTAAAAAGACCAGCAGGGTATTTTTATCGCGCCCGGTTTGTTTCAGCGTCTCCATCAGGGTGCCGATTTGCGCGTCCATATTGGCGATCATCGCCGCATACACCTGCATCACTTTCGCCGTATATTTCTGCTGCTCTGGCGTTAGCGCCTCCCACTCTTTATCCAGCTCCAGATGCGGCAGCGGGGTATCGTCATGGATAATTCCCAGCGCTTTCAGGCGGGCGATGCGCTGGCGATAGACCTCGGCGTAACCCTGCTCATACTGGCCTTTGAAGCGCTTAATCCACTCGTCCGGCGCCTGCAGGGGATCATGAGGGGCGGTGAAGGCCAGCCAGGCGAAGACCGGCTGTTCCTTCGGCGTCGCTTTAATCCAGCTGTTCATCTGGCGGGCGTAGGCTTCGCTGGAGTAAAAATCATCCGGTAGGGAGACGCGCTCGCCGTCGCGGGTGTAGTAGGTGTGGAAGGCTTCAACGGTCCCCAGCGGTATCGCGTCGTTAAAGTGGCTGGTGCCGCCGCCCATAAAGGCGAAGGCGTGATTAAAGCCGCGATCTTTCGGCGTGGCGCCGGGAACAAAACCGAGGTGCCATTTACCGGCCATCAGGGTGTTATACCCCGCATCTTTAAAGCGCTCGGCCATGGTGGTGACGCGGTCGGTCAGCCGCAGCTCGTAGCCCTCCTTGCCAATGGTGCTGTCGTACCACCACATGCCGCCCATCCCAGCCTGCTGGTTACTGTTGCCGGTGAGCAGCATTGAGCGCGCCGGGGCCGACATCGGCGAGGTGTAATACTGGCTCATGCGCATTCCCTGCTCGGCCATCGCCTGCAGGTTGGGGGTGGGGATCTCGCCGCCAAAGGGGCTGATGTCCGAGTAGCCCATATCATCGGCGATAATCACGATGACGTTTGGACGCTCCTGCTGCGCGGCGTGCGCGCCGCCGGCGAGGATCATGCTGACCGCCGCGGCCATGGCTTTTTTGTTCACGACTGACTCTCCTGTTCAGAGGGGGATATCATCAGGGTAAGGCGCTACGCAGTATGCGCAGTCCCAACAAACGCGGCCCGCCAGGCCTTCAGGCCATTAAGGTCGCGGGAAAAGGGGCGTACTGGCGCGAGGATGTCGCTAAAGAAGCGGTAGTAGCCGCCGCAGAGGCGGTTGTTGCCTGCGGCGTTGAGATGCGCCGGGCAGCCGCCCTGGCAGACCATTTTTACCGAGCAAGTCTGGCATTCGCGGCGCAGACTTTTCTGCTGACCGAACGGCAGTTGCACCGAGGCGTCGACCGCGGCGGCGAGCGTCTGCTCATCGAGGCGGCCCAGCCGATGTTCGGCGTTGATCAGGTGGTCGCAGGCGTAGAGCTGTCCGTCGGGCTCCATCACCAGGTTGCTGCCGCAGCGGGCGCTGTGCACGCAGCTGCCGCTGGTATGAGTGAAATACTGCGCCCACGCCTGTTCGATATTGATAACGAACACCCGCCCCCTATCGCAGCGCTTCCGCCACTGTCGCCAGATGCCGACCATAAAACGTCCCCAGTTATCGGCGCTGAGCTGGTATCCTTCGCGCAGGGCCGCGCCTTCGCTCATCAGCGGCTGAAACTGCAGATAGCGCGCGCCGAGGCTGACCAGCCGGTCATAAATCGCCGCCGCGTGGGCCGCCATCTCGTTATGCACCACCACCAGCAGATTAAAGTCCACCTGATGCTGATGGAGCAGGTCAATGCCGCGCAGCGCCGCCGACCAGGTCGACCGGCCGCGTTTATCCGGACGATGGTAGTCCTGCAGCGCTTCGTTGCCTTCGAGGCTCAACCCGATAATAAAGCCATGTTCGCGGAACAGTCGGCACCATGCGTCGTTGATCAGCGTCCCGTTGGTCTGCAGGCTGTTGCTGATAGTGACGCCGTCGGGGGCATAGCGTGCCTGCAGGGCGAGCGCTTTTTTGTAGAAGCTCAGGCCGGCCAGCAGCGGCTCGCCCCCCTGCCAGACAAAGTTGATTTCCCGCGCGCCGGCGGGCTGGGCGGCAATATAGCGGCGGATAAACTGCTCCAGCCGCGCGTCATCCATCTTGTTGACCGGCGTTTCGTCCTGCGGGTAATAGCAATAGCGGCAGGCGAGATTGCAGGCGGGGCCAATCGGCTTCATCAGAATATGAAACGGCACCGGCGAGCGCGGCCCAGCGGCCAGCGGAATTTGCTGCTGGCGCAGGGCGGCGATATTCAGCATCGGCTTATCCTCGGTTAATGACCGGTACTGTTGATATTATTTTGGCAACAGCGGGTCAGGCGTAATCACATGATTAAGCCGCGGCGAAAATTAAATGCATCCTGTTAAGGGTATAAGTGAAAAAAAACAAAAATCCATCGTTCTTTAGGATGAGAATCACGCGTCGGGAATAGGGTTTTTTTATCACCAGGGGCAGGTACGCCGGGTGTTAATCTTATTTGTTTATGTTTTAACGCCGCTATCGTAAAGCATGGCCGGGGTGTTTTTTAAATGCTTTATATAACAATGTATTGCTGAAAATTTTGTAACGGCTATCACATTGTTAATATGTTAATGATTGTGTTACNTAAATGTGAAATGTATGCTNCAATTANCAGTAGTCATCCATGTGTCATGTACCATCATCTCGACGGGGAGGCCCTATCATGTCTGCTTTGTTAAAAGCCAGCCATAATGATGCGATAATAGCCCGTTGTTTACAGACTATTTCCCAGTTAATTCCACTAACTTCAGCGGTGTTTTATCGAGTAAATAATCGTTTAAAACCCGAAAACTATATATTGCATAATATTTCCGATAATACGCACCAACAATATCTGGAAAACTTCCAGCCGCTGGATCCGCTTCTGCCGTCGCACTTTAGCCACCAGAACACCACCGTGGCGGCGATGACGCCGCGGCTCTGCGACCGCAACCGGCATTACTATCATGAATTTATGTTGCCGAATAACGTGCGCGACATGACCGAGATCTTTATCCGCCGCGAGCGGCGGATCGTCGCCGGTATCTCGCTGATGCGCGACGTGCCTTTCTCCAGCGAAGAGCGCCAGCGGGCCCAGGCGGTGCTGCCGCTGGTAGAGCTGGCCATCCGCGACTGCCTGCAGGAAGAAGATGATCTGCCCGCCATCCTGACGGCGAAAGAGCGGGAAATCGTCGGCATGGTGCGCGAAGGCGCCAGCAATAAGCTGATTGCCCGCCAGCTGGATATCTCGCTCTCGACGGTAAAAACGCACCTGCGCAATATTTTCGCCAAGACCGAAGTGGTCAATCGTACCGAACTGGTTTCCCGAACCTGGATGCCGGCCGCTCAGCGTACGCTGCATCTGTAATCTGACTTTCGCATCCCGCGCGCGCCGTGGCAGCACGGCGTTTTCCTGATGCCTGTGGGTATCACTCCCTAGAGGATCCCCCGGGGGGAGGCTTTTTTGACCGGAGCACGCCCTACGATGTCGAGTACACCTCTCACTGAAAATGCGCTTTCCCGGCCCGCCGGGCTGGTGGTGTCCCTGCGTTTGCTGGCGGCGATCGTGATTTTTGCCGCTATTGCGCCGGGTATTCTGATGACCGCGCCGGCGGTAGCGGCGCAGCTGGCCAGCGAATGGCAGCTAAAACCCGGGCAGATCGGCTGGCTGTTCTCAGCGGAGCTGGGGGCGATGAGCCTGGCGACGCTCCCGGCGTGGTGGTGGATGAGCCGCCTCGACTGGCGGCGGGTTGCCCTGACGGCCGGGGTGGTGTTTCTGGCCGCCAACCTCGTCTCGGCGGTGGTCACCCAGTACGAGACGCTGCTGGCGGCGCGCTTTATCGCCTCGCTGGCGGGCGGCACGTTGATGATTTTGTGCATCAGCTGCGCGGCCGGAACGCCGAACCCGTCGCGGGTCTACGCCTTCTGGGTGCTCGGGCAACTGCTGTTAGGGATGCTTGGCCTGCTGGCGCTGCCCGGCCTGTTCGCGACCTTTGGCCTGAAGGTGGTGTATCTGATCCTCGCCGCCATCATGCTCTGCTGTTTGCCGCTGGTATCCGCTTTCCCTCCGCGCTTTCAACCGCTTTCAGTCTCCCGCCAGCAGCCGTCGACGGCGCTGTGGCGTCAGGCGCTGGCGGTGCTGGCGGTGCTCACTTTCTATATCAGCCTCAGCGCCGTGTGGACCTTTATCGGCACCATCGGCAGCGCGGCGGGGCTGAGCCCGACGCAGGTCGGTCTGGTGCTGGCGGCGGCGACGGTTTGCGGCATTATCGGCGCCGGCGGCGGCGACGGTTTGCGGCATTATCGGCGCCGGCGGCGCGGCCCTGCGCGGCACCCGGCGGGCCGATCGTTTACCGGTGTGGCTGGGCTACGGCCTGTTGATCGTCAGCGTTGGGCTGCTGATCGGCCAGCCGCTGCTGGTGCGTTACGCCATCGCGGCGCTGCTGTTTAAGTTCACCTGGACCTTCGTGCTGCCCTTTATTCTCGCCCGCGTGGCCGGGCTCGATAACAGCGGTCGGCTAATGAACAGCATCAATCTGGTGATCGGCGGCGGCATGGCGGCTGGCCCGGCGCTTGCGGGGGCCTTACTGCAACACTTCGCCAGCGCCGACCCGCTGCTGGCGGCGGCAGGCGTCTGCGCGCTGCTGTCACTGATTTTAATTGTGGCGGCATCCGCCGCCGGGAAGGCTTAGCCCACGGGAGGATAGAGTGAAAAGAAAAACCGGTTTCTTTTTTGATGAACGTTGTTTCTGGTACAGTACCGGTCTGCACGCGGTGACGCTGCCAGTGGGCGGGTGGGTACAGCCGCCCGCCGGCGGCGGTCATGCTGAATCGCCAGAGACCAAACGGCGGATGAAAAACCTGATGGATGTCTCCGGGCTGACGCCGCAGCTGGCGCTGCGCAGCGCGGCGCCGGCGAGCCTTGAGGACCTGCGGCGGATCCACCCCGACAGCTATCTGGAGNGCTTCAAGGCGATAAGCGATAACGGCGGCGGCATGCTCGGCAAAGAGGCGCCGCTGGGGCCGGGCAGTTATGAAATTGCCTGTCTTTCCGCCGGGCTGGCCTGTGCGGCGGTGGAAGCGGTGCTGAAGGGGGAGCTGGATAACGCCTATTCGCTGTCGCGCCCGCCCGGACACCACTGCCTGCCGGACCAGTCGATGGGATTTTGTTTCCTCGCCAATATTCCCATTGCCGTCGAGCGAGCGAAAGCGCAGCTGGGGCTGGGCAAGGTGGCGATCATTGACTGGGATGTTCACCACGGCAACGGCACCCAGCATATCTACCTGCAGCGCGACGACGTACTGACTATCTCCTTGCATCAGGACGGCTGCTTCCCGCCGGGCTACGCCGGCGAGGACGATCGCGGCGTGGGCGCGGGCGAAGGTTACAACATCAATATTCCGCTGTTGGCCGGGGCGGGGGATGACAGCTGGCGCTATGCGCTGGAAACTATCGTTATTCCGGCGCTGGCGCGTTTTGAGCCGGAGCTGATCATCATCGCCTGCGGCTATGACGCCAACGCCATGGATCCATTAGCGCGGATGCAGCTGCACAGCGATAGCTTCCGGGCGATGACCGAACAGGTCCAGCAGGCGGCGGATCGCCTGTGCGGCGGGAAACTGGTGATGGTGCACGAGGGCGGCTACGCCGAGTCCTACGTGCCGTTCTGCGGCCTGGCGGTGATGGAAGCCCTGAGCGGCATCCGCACCGAGGTCCAGGATCCGCTGCTGGAATTTATTCAACAGCAGCAGCCGCGCGCCACGTTCGCGCAGTTCCAGCGCCAGGCCATCGATCGGCTGGCGCAGCAGTTTGGCCTGCTATAAACCACCTCAGCTTCCCCGCGGTGATGGCGGGGAAGTCAATGCTTTCTCTTCTGCGATTTCACCGCGCATCCACTGACTTACCGCCTGATTAACCATCGCCAGCACGCTGAGCAGCAGCATCCGCTGCTGCGCTTCCAGCCGCAGATAACGGCGCAGCGGCGGCATTTTACAGACCACTTCGCTGGCGGCCCAGGGTTCAATGCTGCAGCGCCAGCCGCTACTATCAAAGGTCAGCGAAAAGCGGCGGTAATCCAGCTCGCTTAAGGTCTGCTGGAGATTAGGAAAACCGTTGAGATAGCCGGCGAGTTCCTCGCTGCCTTTGCCGCCGATAAAGCGGATCGGCTGGCGTTTCCACCAGCCGGATTGATGGGCGCGAATGTTACCGCGCACTGGCCGGGTCACCGGCCCCTCGACGACAAACTCGCAGCTGTGAATGCTGGCCATAAACAGCCGCTTCTGACGCACGCTGAAGATGACGGCGGTGGCGTCGTTCAAGCGCAGCAGCGCGCTGCGTTCGCTCAGCTTTTCGCTGGGCCAGCCCGCCAGATCGCGCTGCACCGCGTTCATTAACGGCGTTTCAAACCAGGGGACGGAGGACATCTGGCGTCATCTCCCCGCGGGTCTGTTTTTCATAATTGTTGATGGCGCGCTCCACCACCTCTTCCACTACCAGCGGCTTGAACGGATTGACGCGCTGCACGCACACCGTCCAGAACAGGGCGTAAGCGGCGGTCAGGCCGAGCATTATGCCGAACGGCACCAGCACCTGGCGGCTGTCCATCCCGGGCGGCGTGATATTGACGATAGCGATGATGATCCCGACGCTGGAGATAATCTGCGGCAGCGGGAACCACGGCGAGCGGTAGGCGCGCGGCAGGTCCGGGCGGCGAATGCGCAGCATCACCACCGACAGAGTAACCAGCAGATAGGCGACGCCCCAGGCGCAGACCGCGGCGAGGATCAGCGGCACGATGCGGTCCAGATCGCCGTTCAGATACCAGGCGTGCAGGCAGGGGATCGCCACCCCGATGGCAATGGCGATCACCGGCGTCTTAAAGCGCGGATGCAGCCAGGTCAGGAAACGGGGCAGCGCGCCGTCCAGCGCCATGCCGTAGATAATACGCGGCACGGCGGCCATCAGCGTATTGATGGTGGCGCAGCCGGCCAACAGTAGCCCGACCCCCAGCCAGTACTGGCCGGCGTGGCCCATCACCCGTTCGGCGAAGGCCGGGATCGCCATCGGTGTATCCAGCAGATGGACGTTGTTGGCCGCGTCGAGCACGGTATTCTCCACCTGGCGGTTGATCGCCGCGCCGTAGATAAACATGCAGCTGGCGACCCCCAGCAGGCCCAGCGCCATCGCCCGCGGTATGGTGCGGTGGGCCTGTTTGATCTCCGGCGCCATCGGCGTCACCAGTTCGCAACCGACGAACATAAACATCGCCATGCCGATATAGCCGAACAGGCCGTTGATATCGCTAACGTTCAGCGGCGTGCCGAACCAGCCGGAAAGATGAGTCACCGGCGCCATAAAAATGCCGCACAGGCCGAAAATGGTCAGCGTGGTCCACATGCCGAAGGTCAGCACCACTTCGACCTTGCCGAAGATTTCCACGCCGATGGCGTTGAGCAAGCCGAAAATCACCACCATGCCGACGCCCACCATCCAGGTGTTCTGGTGAGCGGCCATCTGGGCGTTAATCGACTCGAAGTTCACCAGCGCCATAATGCCCGCCAGGATCGTCTCCGCCGTCCCGGCGAAGATATGGACGATCAGATAGGCGCACAGCGCGCCGGTGATAGCGAAGAAGCGGCCCATGCCGCAGGAGATATAGTCGTACACCGAACCGGTGGTGGGAATGAGCGTCGCCGCCTCGGCAAAGGTGGTGACCTGCGACTGCATCATAATAAAGGCCAGCAGCACCGCCAGCGCGAAGGTATCGCCGCCCATGCCGAAGCCGCTGGTGACCGTCAGGATCACCGGGCTGGCCATGATCAGCCCGACGGAGCTGGCGAGGGTGGTCGGGAAGCCGACGACGCCGCGCTCAAGATGGCTGGCGAGTCTGTTACTAAACATAGTCAACCTCTGCACAATAATGGGGTAGGGCAGGGAATAGCCAGCGCCACTCCCGGATAGTCATAATTTAGGCGGGCATCCTGCTCAACGAATATCGTCCGGAAGGTGGAGGGCGGCGCATGATTCTGTGACGCAGTCGATGAATGTCGCGGCGGATAAACAATATGACCCCGAAAACCGGGGCCATCCGTCTTGCCACGTTGCGCCTGTTTCTGCCGGATGGCGGCTGCGCCTTATCCGTCCTACGGTCCGTGCGGCCTGCCTTTAATTTGGCCTCAACCCCCCCCCGTGGGCGCTGCCGCTTACCGGGGCTACAGCGCTGTGCGATTTGGTAGCCCGGAGAAGGCGTAATGCGCCGCCGGGCATTATCAGTTTGTTAGCGGGTCTCGACGTTCGCCAGGTAGTGCTTCACAAAGCGCGGCGTCAGAATTTTCCACTCCACTTCGGTGCCCTGTTTAACAAACCAGCTGTCGCCCGGCGCAAAGCGCTGCGGCTCGCCGCCGGCGACGGTCAGCTCCACTTCGCCCTCCAGCACGGTGGCGTGCTCGGTAAACGGATAGGTCATGGTAAAGCTCCCCTCAGTGGACGAAAACAGTCCGCAGGTAAAGGCGTCCTGCGGCTCGCCGTAGATCATCGCGCCCGCTACCTGCGGGTCGCCGGCGGTCGGCGTCGCGCCGAGCAGGCTGACGCTGCCGATCGGCTGCAGATCAGGTACCGGGTGTTTAAGTTTAAAAGCGTGCATAGCGTTCTCCTGGTTAACTCCGGCCTTTCCAGAAACCGGCGGTTTGATGCATCAGTTTTCCGGCCGTGACTAATAGCAAGCGCAGACTGTCACGACCGTGGATGGTCGCGTGGGGGATGCTGCTTAGCAGGCGATAGCGGTCGGAACCGCCGTTGATCCCTTCGGCGAGGATTTTGCACACGATGTGCGACGGGGTGACGCCGAAGCCGGAGTACCCCTGGACGTAAAAGACGTTGTTGTGATCGCGTAGGGTGCCGATCTGCGGGAACAGATTGGCGCTACAGGCCATCGGCCCGCCCCACGCAAAATCGATCTTCACATCCCTGAGATAGGGGAAGACCTCCGCCAGCAAGGTGCGGTTCCAGGCGGCGAAATCGTTCGGCGTATACTCCACAAAGCGGGTGGCGCTGCCGAACAGCAGGCGGTTTTCCCGGGTGACGCGGTAGTAGTTAATTACCGGGCGAATATCGCTGAAGGCGCCGCGCAGCGGGCTGATGCGCTCGATCAGTTCATCGGAGAGCGGCTCGGTCGACACCTGGTAGGAGTAAGTGACCAGCGTCTTGTTGTAGATCTCCGGCTCCATATTGTTGAGGAAACTGTCGCAGGCCCACAGCAGTTTGGCGGCTTTGACGCTGCCCATCGCGGTGCGTACCCGCACCTGTTTGCCGTAACTCACCTCCACCACCGGCGAGGATTCGAAAATCTTCACCCCCAGCGAGTGGGCGGCCTGCGCCGAACCGAGCAGCATATTGAGTGAATGGATCTGGCCGCCGCCCATATGTTTCAGCGCGCCGCAGTAGACCTCGGAGCCCACCACCTGCTGCACCTCTTTTCCGGTATACAGTTCGATCTCTTCATCCGGGGTAGCGGCTTTAAACTCCTTCTCCCACTGGCGCAGCGTTTTAAGCTGTCGCTGGTTATAGGCGAGATAGCCGTAGCCGGGCACGAAATCGGCGTCGATGTTGTATTTGCGGATGCGTTCGCGAATGATGCCCGCGCCGAGGTTGGCGATTTTAAACAGCGTCTCCAGCCCCTCTTTGCCGACGTGCTTTTTTACCGCTTCGATATCGTGGCCGATACCGGCCATCACCTGGCCGCCGTTGCGCCCGGTGCCGCCGTAGCCGAGATGGCGCGCCTCCAGCACTACCACGTTGGTGATCCCCTGTTCCGCCAGCTCAAGGGCGGTGTTAATGCCAGAGAAGCCGCCGCCGATAATTACCACATCGGCTTCAATATCTTCCCGTAGCGCCGGGAAATGGAGGTGATATTTCTTCGTCGCGCCGTAGTAGTTCAGCGCATCGATCTTGATGTTCATCGCGTTACCCTGTGGTCTTGCCTGGCTCAAGACCCTCATCACAGCACGCCGCGCGGGCGTTGAATATCGTCCGGAAGAATGACGTTCTTTAGAACGATAGGCTGCGGCGGGAAGCCGTGCTGTGATGGGTTAACTTTGCTGAAAAACGGGTGCTGACGATGAGCGAGATAACCTTACTGGCGGAAGTGACCGCCTTCTTACGCCAGCCGCACGGGCAGTTTATTGCCGGTCAACGTGAGGCGGGCCGCGGCGCGCCGTTCGCGGTGATCAACCCGGCGACCGGGCAGGTGATTGCCGAGGTCACCGCGGCGGATAGTGACCAGGCGGATCGCGCTATGGAGAGCGCCCGCCAGGCGTTTAGTCAGTGGCGCGAGATGCCGACGCTGGCGCGCGGCGCGCTGCTGCTGAAGCTGGCGGACACGCTGGCAGAGCATCGCGAAGCGCTGGCGCAGCTGGAAAGTCTCTGTTCCGGCAAAACTATCACGCTGGCGCGGATGCTCGAGCTGGACCAGTCGGTGGCGTTCCTGCGCTACTTCGCCGGCTGGGCGGGGAAAGTCACCGGTGAAACGCTGGATGTCTCGCTGCCATCGATGGCTGGGGAGAAATATACCGCCTTTACCCGCCGCCAGCCGCTTGGGGTGGTGGTTGGCATCGTGCCGTGGAACTTCTCCATCATGATTGCCATCTGGAAGCTGGCGGCGGCCCTGGTCTGCGGCTGCACCATCGTCCTCAAGCCGAGCGAATATACGCCGCTGACGCTGCTGCGCGTGGCGGAGCTGGCAAAAGCGGTGGGTATCCCGGATGGGGTGATTAACGTGGTCAACGGCGCCGGCGGCGAGATTGCCCAGCGGCTGATTACGCATCCGGCCTGCGCCAAGGTGAGCTTCACCGGCTCGGTGGCCACCGGTGAAAAAGTCCAGCAGTCGGCCAGTGCGTCAGGTAAACGGGTGACCCTTGAGCTGGGGGGCAAAAACGCCGCGCTGTTCCTCGATGACCTGACGCCGGAGGCGATGGTCAACGGCATTATTGAAGCTGGCTACCTGAACCAGGGGCAGATTTGCGCCGCTGCGGAACGTTTTTATCTGCCGCAGGGAAAACTGGATGCGGTACTGGCGCTGCTGAAAGACAAGCTCAGCGCTTTTGCGCCGGGGTCGCCGCTGGATGAACGGACGCTGATGGGGCCGCTGGCCAACCGCCAGCAGTATGACAAAGTTTTGCGGCTCATTCAGACCGCCCGCGACGAGGGCGATACCATCGTCTGCGGCGGCGAAGCGCTGCCGGGGGAGGGCTATTTCCTGCAGCCGACCGCGGTCAAAGTGCGCAGCGAAGAGAGCACCCTGATGTGCGAGGAGACCTTCGGTCCGGTGTGCAGTTTTATCGGCTATCGCAGTGAAGAAGAGGCGCTGGCGCGGATGAATGCCTCACCGTATGGCCTGGCGGCCAGCGTCTGGTCGGATAATATTCGTCAGGCGCTACGCTACTCGGAGGCGATTGAGGCCGGCATCGTATGGGTCAATATGCATACCTTCCTCGACCCGGCGGTACCGTTCGGCGGCATGAAGGGCTCGGGCATCGGGCGCGAATTCGGCAGCGCGTTTATCGATGATTATACGGAGCTGAAGTCGGTGATGGTGCGCTATTAATCGCCGTTCAGCGACATAGCGCTGTCATGTGTCGCTTTGCGCCAGATAGGCAACACATTGTGTGCCTTCTGGCCTGCAACCCGGGCGGTGCACGGCATCGCTTCCGGGACGCTTTTCCCGTCACGGATCCTTTCTTCCCCTCCTAATCCGCCATTGCCGT
>NZ_JAZARW010000001.1:597397-666179 GCF_036233805.1 Klebsiella sp. EMBS2024
ATCAGCAGATTATCTTTTTTGCCCGCCAGGACTTGTTTGATATTAGATAATGAGTATAGTTCTCATTCTCTTTTTCATTCGTAATTTTGGCAAGGTTCGAGCTGCGCCAGTGAGTCGTTCACTAAGAGTCGCGAAGGCGTAGGGTGACGTAAAGACAGCAGGCTGGAAACACACAATATCGGCCGCTGCGCGTCCATCGGGTCATTGATTTTTTATAGGGTTGATCCAATGAAATACACACTTCCGGCGTTGACGCTGGCCATCAGCGCGGCGTTAAGCGGCTGCGCGACGCCTCATTCCTCTGCCGTTTCCCAACCGGTTGTCGACTCGCCAGTCCCTAACGTGGCGCAACCGCTGCAGCGCCAGCTAGCGGAAGGGCTGTACGAGATGGCGTTAAGCCCGCAGGGTGATGCGCTGTACGTCGCCAGCGCTGAAGGCTTTAAAAATGTACAGGGCGGGGCGGTTTACACACTGGATCCGTACACCCTCAATACCATCGGCCTGACGCATACCGATCTGAAAAACTTCGCTTTACAGCTCTCTGCGGAGGGTAAAACGCTGTATGTCAGCAATTCGCTGGACGGCGGCATCAGCGCTATCGACACCGCCACCGGCAAGGTAAAAAACCGCCTGCTGTTCAGCGAGCGCAATGAAAAAGGTCGCCCTTATGGGGCCCGTCAGCTGCTGTTGCTGAATAATACTCTCTACGTTGGCGCGGTCGNGACCCGGCGCAAATCTGGGTGGTTGACGCCACTACCCTGAAGCTGAAAACGCGGATTAAAAATACCGGTAAGTGGATGACCGGCCTGCACTACTCAGCGCAAACCGGTCGCGTGTACGCCGCTAACGGCAGCGGTGAAATTCTGGTGATCAACCCGCGTAACCAACGCATTGAACAGCGCTGGAAGCCGCTGGGCGACAAGCCGGCGCTGCTGCTTAATATGGCCGAAGATAGCGACACCGGCCGTCTGTTCGTGACCGACAACTCGAAAGCGAAAACCACTCTGGTGCTGGATATCCACAGCGGCAAGCTGCTTAAACAGCTCGACGTCGGCGATTCGCTGGCGGTGCAGTTCAATAAGAAACGCCACGAAATTTATATTTCACAGCGTGAATCCGGCAAGGTCATCAGCCTTGACGCCAGCCGCTACACGCTGAAGAAAAGCTGGGCGCTGCCGGCCAATCCCAACAGCCTGCTGCTTTCCGCCGATGGTCAGACGCTGTTTGTCACCGTCAAACAGCCCTTCAATAAAGACCACTCCACTAAAGGCCCGGACAGCGTCGTACGTATCGACCTGAACGCGNAATAAAAATAACGGCTCCGGCGACGGGCCCTTTGATTCATTTATCCTCATCCATGGGGCAAATTATGCACACCACGCACTATTCATCCTTCCCGCTGCGTAAAACGCTGCTGGCCTTAGCCATCGGCGCCGCCAGTCAAACGGCGATGGCCGCGGACGCTGCCGCCGCGAAGCAGCCTGGCGAAGAGACCCTCATCGTCGAGGCTAACGAAACCAGCGATTTTAAATCCGGCGGCGACCTGGTGGTTCCGGCATTCCTCGATGGCCAGATCGCCCACGGCGGCCGTCTGGGGATGCTTGGCGAACAAAAAGCGATGGACGTCCCGTTTAACGTCATCGGCTATACCTCGAAGCTGATTCAGGATCAGCAGGCGAAAACTATCGCCGATGTCGTCAGTAACGACGCTGGCGTGCAGGCCGTACAGGGCTACGGCAACTTCGCCGAGACCTATCGAATCCGCGGGTTTAAGCTCGATGGCGATGACATGACGATGGGCGGCCTGGCGGGCGTGGTGCCGCGTCAGGTGATGGACACCCAGATGCTGGAGCGCGTTGAAATTTTCAAAGGGGCTAACAGCCTGCTTAACGGCGCGGCCAGCAGCGGCGTCGGCGGGATGATTAACCTCGAGCCGAAGCGGGCGGAAGATCTGCCGACCGCACGCGTTGGCGTCGACTATACCTCTGATTCTCAGGTGGGCGGCACCCTCGACCTGGGGCGCCGTTTCGGCGACAACAACCAGTTCGGCGCCCGGGTCAACCTGGTGCACCGCGAGGGTGAAGGCGCTATCGATAATGATAAACGCCGTACCACGCTGGCTTCGCTGGGGCTTGATTACCGCGGCGACCGTTTCCGCTCCTCGCTCGATTTCGGCTATCAGAAGAAAACGTTCCACGGCGGTACGATGGGCGTCAATATCAGCGGCGTGGATTTCGTTCCGGCGCTGCCGGACAACAGCAAAAACTACAGCCAGAAGTGGGGCTATAGCGATATTGAAAGCGAGTTCGGCATGGCGAAGGCAGAATATGACCTGACCGATAGCTGGACGGTATACAGCGCCCTCGGCGGCCAGCATTCGCATGAAATTGGTACCTACAGCGCGCCGAAGCTTCTGAATAAAAACGGCGATGCGACGGTGGGCCGCCTGGATACTAACCGCATTATCGACGCGATCAGCGGCATGGGCGGGGTACGCGGCGATTTCAATACCGGCGCGATTTCGCATAAGGTGAACCTCGGCTATGCGGCGCAGGTGCATACCGATGCGACCGCCTGGCGGATGTCGGCCAGGAACCCGACCACTAATATCTATGACAACCATGATGTGGCGATGCCGGATAACGCCTATTTTGGCGGCAACTACCACGATCCGCTGGTCACCTCGCGCAGCCGTACGCAGGGCTGGCTGCTGAGTGATACCCTCGGCTTCTTTAACGATAAAGTGCTGTTTACCGCCGCTGCTCGTCATCAGAAAGTGGTTGTGCGCAACTACAGCAACGCCACCGGGCTGGAAGATACCTCTTCGCGTTATACCCAAAGCCGCTGGATGCCGACGTTTGGCCTGGTGTACAAGCCGTGGGAGCAGCTGTCGCTGTATGCTAACCATACCGAAGCGCTGCAGCCGGGCTCTGTGGCGCCGACGACGGCGGCCAATGCCGGGCAGAGTACCGGGATCGCGCACTCGAAGCAGGACGAAGTGGGCGTCAAGATCGACTACGGTACGATCGGAGGATCGCTGGCGCTGTTTGAAATCAAAAAACCGAACGCCATTTCCGATACCGCTGGCAATTACGGCCTCGACGGCGAGCAGCGTAACCGCGGCGTAGAGATGAACGTCTTTGGCGAGCCGATGCTGGGACTGCGTCTTAACGCCAGTACCGTCTGGCTGGATGCCAAACAGACTAAAACCGCTGGAGGCGCAACCGACGGTAAAGATGCCATCGGGGTGGCTAACTTCTACGCGGTACTCGGCGCCGAATATGACATCAAGCCGGTGGAAGGCCTGACCGCCACCGCGCGCGTCAATCATAGCGGCTCGCAGTATGCCGATGCGGCCAATACCAAGAAGCTGGATAGCTACACCACCCTGGATTTAGGCCTGCGCTATCGTATGCGTCTGAACGCCGACCAGAACGAAATGATCTGGCGCGTCGGGGTGACCAACGTGACCAACGAGAAGTACTGGTCTGGCATTGACGATACCGGTACTTACCTGTTCGAAGGCGATCCGCGTACCGTCCGCGTCTCAATGAGCTACGACTTCTGACGCTAAAAAAAGCGGGGCGGGCGGCTGACGCTCGCCCCACGCAACTTGCGACAATCCCCCCTAAGTGATAAAAGGTGCCCCTTCGCAAAAACACACAGGGGAACGACGTGAAAGACGCGTCAACGTCGTCGGATGCCGTAGAAGAGAGCGGCCCGACGCTTCATCGCGGTTTACAGAACCGACATATTCAACTTATCGCCCTTGGCGGCGCGATTGGCACCGGCCTGTTTCTCGGCATTGGTCCCGCGATTCAAATGGCCGGCCCGGCGGTCTTACTGGGTTACGCCGTGGCCGGGATTGTCGCTTTTCTGATCATGCGTCAGCTGGGCGAAATGGTGGTGGAAGAGCCAGTATCCGGTTCCTTTGCCCACTTTGCCTATAAATACTGGGGGCCGTTCGCCGGCTTTCTCTCCGGCTGGAACTACTGGGTGATGTTCGTGCTGGTAGGGATGGCGGAGCTGACCGCCGCCGGGATCTATATGCAGTACTGGCTTCCCGACGTGCCCACCTGGGTTTGGGCGGCGGCTTTCTTCATCATTATTAACGCCGTCAACCTGGTCAACGTACGCTTGTATGGCGAAGCGGAGTTCTGGTTCGCGCTGATCAAGGTGCTGGCGATTATCGGCATGATTGCCTTCGGCCTGTGGATGCTGTTCGGCGGCCACGGCGGCAGCAAAGCCGGGTTCGACAATCTGTGGAAACACGGCGGCTTCCTCGCCACCGGCTGGCACGGACTTATTCTGTCGCTGGCGGTGATCATGTTCTCCTTCGGCGGGCTGGAGCTTATCGGCATCACCGCCGCCGAAGCGCAAAACCCGGAAAAGAGCATTCCCAAAGCGGTCAATCAGGTGGTCTATCGTATCCTGCTGTTCTATATCGGTTCGCTGGTGGTGCTGCTGGCGCTCTACCCGTGGGTGGAGATCAAATCCGACAGCAGCCCGTTTGTGATGATTTTCCATAATCTGGACAGCAACCTGGTGGCCTCCGCGCTGAACTTCGTCATTCTGGTGGCCTCGCTGTCGGTGTATAACAGCGGCGTGTACTCCAACAGCCGGATGCTGTTCGGCCTGTCGGTGCAGGGTAATGCGCCGAAATTTCTCGCCCGCGTCAGCAAGCGCGGCGTGCCGGTGAACTCCCTGCTGCTCTCCGGAATTATCACTTCGCTGGTGGTGGTGCTGAACTACCTGCTGCCGCATGAAGCGCTGGGGCTGCTGATGGCCCTGGTGGTGGCGACGTTGCTGCTGAACTGGATCATGATCTGTATGGCGCATCTGAAGTTCCGCGCCGCCCAGCGCCGCAAAGGGCGCGAATCGAAGTTCAAAGCGCTGCTGGCGCCCGCCAGCAACTACTTCTGCATTGCTTTCCTTGGGCTGATCCTGGCGCTGATGTGCACTATCGACGGCATGCGTCTGTCGGCGATCCTGCTGCCGGTGTGGATCCTGTTCCTGTTTATCGCCTTCAAACTGCTGCGCCGCCCGGCGTAAGCGAGATGCCCCGCCGTCCGGCGGGGCTGCCTGCCTTTTTATTGTGATCCTCTTCGCAGGCGGCGCATTTGCCTGGCGATCTTCTTTTTGTAATCGATTACTTTTGTTTTGAGTGGTTTTGTAATCGATTACTTTTCTGAGGGCGAGCAACATGGTCACAACAACAGAAGG
Organism: Klebsiella sp. EMBS2024; assembly: GCF_036233805.1. Lineage (NCBI taxonomy): Bacteria > Pseudomonadati > Pseudomonadota > Gammaproteobacteria > Enterobacterales > Enterobacteriaceae > Klebsiella > Klebsiella sp. EMBS2024. Next base: position 602,621 of record NZ_JAZARW010000001.1, read on the forward strand.
TCGGGAAAGTGTCCGCGTGAGCCACCGTTTTCTGGTGCCGCGGCTGTCGTTAATGATGTTTATGCAGTTTTTTATCTGGGGCAGCTGGTCGGTGACCCTGGGGCTGGTGATGACCCGCTATGAGATGTCATTGCTGATCGGCGATGCGTTCTCCGCCGGGCCGATCGCCTCCATCTTGTCTCCTTTTGTGCTGGGGATGCTGGTGGATCGCTTTTTCGCCTCGCAGAAGGTGATGGCGGTGATGCACCTGGCCGGGGCGGCGATCCTGTGGTTTGTCCCGCAGGCGCTGGTGGCGCAGAACGGCGCCCTGCTGATTGGCCTGCTGTTCGGCTATACGCTGTGCTATATGCCGACCCTGGCGCTGACCAACAATATCGCCTTCCACAGCCTGGCCAATGTCGATAAAACCTTCCCGGTGGTCCGCGTGTTCGGCACCATCGGCTGGATTATCGCCGGGATCTGCATCGGGGTGACCGGTATCTCTGATACCACCGGCATCTTCACGCTGGCGGCGCTCTGTTCGGTCGCGCTGGCGCTCTACAGCCTGACGCTGCCGCACACCCCGGCGCCGGCCAAAGGCATGCCGGTTCAGTTTCGCGACCTGCTGTGCGCGGACGCCTTCGCGCTGCTGAAAACCCGCCATTTCCTGATTTTCTCCCTCTGCGCCACCTTAATTTCCGTGCCGTTAGGCACCTATTACGCCTATACCGCGTCGTATCTGGCGGATGCCGGCGTCAAAGATGTCAGCACCGCGATGTCGTTCGGTCAGATGTCAGAGATCGTCTTTATGCTGGTGATCCCGTTGCTGTTCCGTCGCCTCGGGGTGAAATACATGCTGCTCATCGGCATGGCGGCGTGGTTCGTCCGCTACGCCTTTTTCGCTCTCGGAGTCAGCGAGGAGGGGCGCTTCCTGCTCTATCTGGGCATTTTGCTGCACGGCGTGTGCTATGACTTTTTCTTTGTCGTTGGCTTTATCTACACCGACCGCGTGGCGGGCGAGAAGGTAAAAGGCCAGGCGCAGAGCATGATTGTGATGTTCACCTACGGGATCGGCATGCTGCTGGGCTCGCAGATCTCCGGCGCGCTGTATAACCATCTGGTGGCCGGCCAGAGCGTGCCTCAGGCCTGGGTGACCTTCTGGTGGATCCCGGCGGTGGCCGCCGCGGTTATCGCGCTGATTTTCCTTTTCTCTTTCCAGTACAACGAGAAAGAGCCGCACTAATTTTTCAGGAGGGGGTATGAAAACGATTAAGGGACCGGGCATTTTTCTGGCGCAGTTTATCGGGACGCAGGCGCCGTTCAACACCCTGGCGGGGATAGCGCAGTGGGCCGCCGGCCTGGGGTACAAGGCATTGCAGATCCCCTGCAACCACCCGGCGATTTTTGATGTCGAGCGGGCGGCGGCGAGCCAGACCTACTGCGACGAGGTCAGCGGCATCCTGGCGGAGCATGGGCTGGTGATCAGCGAGCTGTCCACTCACCTTGAAGGACAGCTGGTGGCGGTGCATCCAACGTATGACGCGGCGTTCGACGCCTTTGCCCCGGCGGCGCTGCATGGCGATCCGCAGGCGCGCCAGCGCTGGGCGGTGGAGAAAGTGCGCCAGGCGGCGGTAGCCTCCGGCCGCCTGGGGCTGCAGGCGCACGCGACCTTTTCCGGGGCGCTGGCATGGCCCTTTTTTTATCCGTGGCCGCCGCATAATCAGCCGCTTCTGGATGAGGCCTTTGCCGAGCTGGCCCGGCGCTGGCGGCCGCTGCTGGACCTCTTCGACGAGCAGGGGGTCGATGTCTGCTATGAGATCCACCCCGGCGAAGACCTGCACGATGGCGTGACCTTTGAGCGTTTTCTTGCGCTGGTGGATAACCATCCGCGCTGCAATATGCTCTATGACCCGAGCCACCTGCATCTGCAGCAGATGGACTACCTGACCTATATCGATATCTATCATGCGCGTATTAAAGCGTTTCACGTCAAGGACGCCGAATTTCGCCGCAACGGGCGCAATGGCGTCTACGGTGGATACCAGCCCTGGCAGCAGCGGGCCGGGCGTTTCCGCTCTCCCGGCGACGGGCAGATCGACTTCAAAGGGGTGTTCAGTAAGCTGACCGAATATGATTTTGCCGGCTGGGCGGTGCTGGAGTGGGAGTGCTGCCTGAAGGATAGTGAGACCGGCGCGCGCGAGGGCAGCGAGTTTATCCGCCGCCATATCATTCCCGTTGCCGGACGGGCCTTCGATGACTTTGCCGCCGGCGGGAGGGAGTAACATGATTCAGGTTGCGATTATCGGGGCAGGGTTTATTGGCCCGGCGCATCTGGAGGCGCTGCGGCGGCTGGGAGATGTCGAGGTGGTGGCGCTGTGCGACAGCCGCCTTGAGGCGGCGCAGCGCAAGGCGCGAGCGCTGAACATTGCCCATGCCTACGACAGCGTGGAGGCGCTGCTGGCCCATCCGGGGCTGCAGGTGGTGCATAACTGCACGCCCAACCATCTACATGCCCAGATTAACCGGCAGATCCTCGCCGCCGGGCTGCACGTCTTCTCCGAAAAACCGCTGTGTATGACGGCGGAGGAGGCGCGGGAGCTGGTGGCGCTTGCCGCCCGGGCCGGCGTGGTGCATGGCGTCAGCTTCGTCTACCGCCAGTTCGCTATGGTCCAGCAGGCGGCGGCGATGATCCGCCATGGCGAGGTCGGCAGAATCTTCGCGGCCCACGGCAGCTATTTACAGGACTGGATGCTGCTGGAGACNGACTACAACTGGCGGGTCGATTCGGCGCAGGGCGGCGCGTCGCGGACGGTGGCCGACATCGGCTCCCACTGGTGCGATACCGTGCAGTTTATGACCGGTCGGCGGATTGTCGAGGTGATGGCGGATCTGTCTATCGTCTGGCCAACGCGTAAAGCGCCGGTCAATGGCAAAGCGACCTTCAGCGCCGTTCACGAGGCGCAGGCATATGAAACGCGGCCTGTCGATACCGAGGACTTTGGCTCGGTGCTGTTGCGTTTTGACGATGGCAGCAAGGGCAGCTTTATGGTCTCTCAGGTGAGCGCCGGGCGGAAAAACCGTCTGGCGGTGGAGATTAACGGCAGCCTCTGTTCTCTGGCCTGGGATCAGGAAGTGCCCCAGCGGCTGTGGATCGGCCACCGCGAGCAGCCGGATCGCCTGCTCAGCGATGACCCGAGCCTGCTGCGGCCGGAAATCGCTGACAGCGCCCATTACCCCGGCGGCCATATTGAGGGCTGGCCGGACGCCTTTAAGAATATGATGGGGCATTTTTATCAGGCGGTGCGCGCCGGGAAGATGCCGGCGGCCGGGGTCCGGCGCTTCGCCGCTTTCGACGACGGCGCCGATGTGAAGTACATCATCGAGGCGATCGTCAAAAGCCATCAGGAACAGCGCTGGGTCAGCGTTGAACGCTGAGCGCAGGTGGGGCGCAGGATTATTTCACCCCAAGATAGCCGTCGAGATAGGCACCGGAGAGCTCGTTGCCGAACAGGACGGCATCTTTATTTTCCATCGCATTATCCCATTTGTCGCTGGCATTGCCGGTGAAGGCGTGCTCGGTGCGGGTGCCCTGCGCCGCCTGCTGTTTGATGGCTTCCGCGGTGCGGCGGGCATCGCTTTCGCTCATGCCAGCGGCTTTATCCTGCTGTCCGCGGGCATACATCGCCGTAAAGGTCGGCAGGTTTAAACGGTAATTTTCCTGGCGGTTGACGGTGAAGTTGCCGCCGACAAAATCGGACCGGTGGGCGACGAAGGCGTAGGCATGGCGTTCCGGTGACGATTTTGACGAGGTGCAGCCGGTGATCGTTGCCAGGGCACAGCTGAGGGCGAGAACCGCGGTGGAGAGCCTCATGGGGATATCATCCTTAATCATAAAAGAAAAAATGGGGCGCAGGCGGTCTGTTGCGCCTCCTGCGCTAATGAGAATATGAAACGGCAAAAGGATGCGCGTTAACGGGGCGGGAGAGAAGCCCTGATTATTAATAGTTTCCCGGGACACCGTCTCGCTGAGCTACGCTTTCGCGCCAGGCTGGCAGGCCAATCAGAGGTCATTTATGATAGCCTGCAGGATCCACCTCTATCGCAGGAAGTGCAGGGTTTATGTCTATTCAGAAAATTGCTCGTCTGGCCGGCGTCTCGGTGGCCACGGTGTCGCGGGTGCTGAACAACAGCGATACGGTAAAAGCCAAAAACCGTGAGCGCGTACTGCAGGCGATCAAAGAGAGCAACTATCAGCCGAACCTGCTGGCGCGTCAGCTGCGAACCGCCCGCAGCAATATGATCCTGGTGATGGTCTCCAATATCGCTAACCCCTTTTGCGCCGAGGTGGTGAAGGGGATAGAAGAAGAGGCGGAGAAGAATGGCTACCGCATTCTGCTGTGTAACTCCGGGTCGGATCTGGCCCGCTCGACCTCGGGCCTGCAGCTGCTCTCCGGCAAAATGGTCGACGGCATTATTACCATGAACGCGCTCTCCAGCCTGCCGGAACTGACCACCATGATTGGCGATGCGCCCTGGGTGCAGTGCGCGGAGTATGCCGACACCGGCAGCATCTCCTGCGTCGGGATTAACGACGTTGAGGCGGCTCAGGGGGCGGTATCCCGGTTGGCCGATAGCGGCCGCCGCCGCATCGCGCTCATTAATCACGACCTCAGCTATCGCTATGCCCGTCTGCGCGAGCGCGGCTATAAAAGCGTGCTGCACGTGCACGGTCTGGCGTATCAGCAGGTGACCTACGCGCAGGATCTTAGCGCGGCGGCCGGTAAACGGGCGATGGAGCAACTGCTGTCGCAAGACGAGAAGCCCGATGCGGTGTTTGCCGTTTCGGACTCCCTCGCCGCCGGGGCGCTGCGGGCTATCGCCCAGGCCGGACTGCGGGTGCCGGAGGATATCGCGGTGATCGGCTTCGATGGCACCGAGCTGGCGGAAGTGGTCTCCCCGCAGCTGACCACCGTCGAACAGCCCTCCCGGGCGATCGGCCGTACGGCGGTGTCTCTACTGATGAAACGCATCGACGATCCCGACGCTGCCGTCGAGCGGGTGATGATGGACTGGCGCGTGATAGACCGCGCCAGCGTCTGAGGATCAGCGGGAGAAGGCGCCGGTCAGCGCGCGAATATCGTTGCCGGTGGGCGTTTGATGAATGCGTAAGCCAAACTCATCCACCACAGCGAAGACATGGTCGAAAATATCCGCCTGGATCCCCTCATATTCCGCCCATACCACGGTGTTGGTGAAGCAGTAGATCTCGATCGGCAAGCCGTTGGCATCCGGCGCCAGCTGGCGCACCATCAGGGTCATATCCTGGCGGATGCGCGGATGATGGCGTAAATACTCCTGCAGATAGGCGCGGAAGGTGCCGACATTGGTCATCCGCCGCTCGTTGAGGATCGATTGCTCCCCGGCGTACTGCTGGTTCCAGGCGCTAATCTCCTCGTGGCGTGAATCCATATAGGGTTTGAGTAATTTCGCCCGGATCAGGCGCTGCTGCTCCTGTTCATCAAGAAAATGAATGCTGGTGGTGTCGATGTTAAGGCTGCGTTTGATGCGGCGGCCGCCGGAGGCCGACATGCCGCTCCAGTTTTTAAACGAGTCAGAGACCAGCGACCAGGTCGGAATGGTGGTGATGGTATTGTCCCAGTTGCGCACCTTGACCGTGGTGAGGCCGATATCGATCACCGCGCCGTCGGCGCCGTACTTCGGCATCTCCAGCCAGTCGCCAAGCTTGAGCATATCGTTGGCAGAGAGCTGGATACCGGCCACCAGACCGAGGATCGGATCTTTAAACACCAGCATCAGCACCGCGGCCATCGCGCCGAGCCCGCTAATCAGGATCGCTGGCGACTGGCCTATCAGTAGCGAAATAATCAGAATGCCGATAATAATCGCCGTCACCAGCTTAATTCCCTGGAATATGCCCTTCAGCGGCAGCTGTGAGGCGGCGGGAAATTTCTGCGCCAGCTTTAAAATGACATCCAGCAGCGAGAAGAAGGACAGCATGGCATATATCATCACCCATAGCTGGGCCACGGTGGTTAATATTTCCGCGGCCTCGCTGCCTTTTTGCAGCCACAGCACCGCCTGGACGTTGACGATGATCCCCTGCAGGGTAAAGGCCAGTCGGTGAAAGAGTTTATTCTGCGTGATTATTTGCAGCCACAGATGGCTGCTGGCCAGCGCCCGTTTTTCAAATGCGCGCAGGACCACTTTGTGCAATATCAGATGCACGACCACGGCGGTGAACAAGATAATGCCGAAGATAATCATCAGCGAGCGGGTGGGGGTTATTTCGATTCCTAAGGCGGCAATTTGCGATATTAATTCCTGCATAACGTCTCCTGAATATCCAGCGGGTATGATGACCGCTGGATAGCTATTATGCAAATTACCGCCGCCGGTATTACGAGGCCACCGTCGCCGGCTGTCGGTTGAGATGATGGCGTAGCCACAGCGCTATCGCCCCCAGCAACAGCATCATGGCCACCTCGACCAGCAGAAAATCAATCAGCGCCTGCGGATAGTTGCCGCCGCCGCGACGGGCCAGCGCCAGGAACAGCGAACCAAGGATAGCCGGTCCGAGACCGAGGGTCGCCTGCTGCAGGGTGCTGAGGATTGCGCTCCCGGCCCCGGCGTCGCTGGCGCTGATATCGCGCATACCAATCCGATAAAAGCTGTTGACGATCAGCGCCTGGCCATAGCCGATCAGCGCCGTGGCGGGAACCAGCGTCAGGGCGTTGGTGGCGACGCCGAAGCGGGAGAAGGTGGCGCACAGCAGCAGGAGACCGGCGATCTGCACCGCCAGACCGGTCAGCAGGATCCGCCCCATGCTGTAGCGGGCGATAAGCCGCGGGGCATACAGCGCCGAAATAAAATAGGCCACGCCGAGGGCGATAAAGCTATTGCCGGACTGCCACGGCGCCATCCCCAGCCCCTCCTGCATGGTCAGCGCCATGCAGAACATAAAGCCGGACCAGGCGCTGAAAAACAGCAGGGCGATGGCCATCCCGAAGCGGATGCTGGTCAACTGCAGCAGACGCGGCGGCAGCAGAGGATGGTCGCCACGCTGCTGCTGGCGCAGGGCGCTCTGACGCATGGCGAACAGCAGCGGCAGGACCGCCACCAGCATCAGCTGCAGCCACAGCGGCCAGTGCAGCTCCGGACCGAGGGCCATCGGGAACAGCAGGCAGCAGAGGATCAGCGCGAGGTACAGCGTACCCTGCCAGTCAATCCGCGACGGCGTCTCGCGACGGGTTTCCGGCACATAGCGGCGGCTCAGAGCCAGCACCAGCAGGCAGATCGGCACATTGATAAAAAAGGCGTTGCGCCAGCCCAGCCCGGCGATGTCCGCCGACACCAGCCAGCCGCCGCCCATCTGACCGACGATAAAGGCGATCCCGCCGATCCCGCCATACAGGCTGATGGCCCGGGCGTGGGCGGGGCCTTTGAGGGTGACGTGCAGGGTCGCGAGGATCTGCGGCACAATCAGCGCCGCCCCGGCGCCCTGCAGGGTGCGGGCCGCCAGCAGGGCGCCAATGTTGTTCGCTATCCCGCACAGCAGGGAAGCGATGCCAAAGAGGGCGACGCCCCACATAAACAGGCGCCGGCGGCCATAGTTATCGCCAAGCTTACTGCCCATCGCCAGGCAGACGGCAAAGGCGACGCCGTACAGCGCGACGATAAGCTCCAGCTGCGTGGCGCTGGCCGCCAGGGTGTGGGTGATGGCGTCCAGCGCCACATTGGTGATCGAGGTATCAATAAGCGGCAGCATCTGGCCGCTCAGCAGCAGCAACAGACCGGCGCGGCCGGGTGAAACAGCAGACGTATTCATGGGATTCTCCATTGCGTCATTCAGCAGACCGACGTAGCATTACCGATAAATTAAACGGGTACCAGTTCCTGTCTATACTGGTATTGGCACTACTATGCTGGAGGGGTGATGACCACGATGCCGCAACGGGAGTCGACGATCGCCGTGCCGGACGATCGACGCAAACAGCTGGGGGCCTTTCTGCGCGCCCGCCGTGAAAGCCTCGATCCGCAGCGCCTGGGGTTGCCCCGGGTGGGCCGCCGGCGCACGCCGGGTCTGCGCCGGGAAGAGGTGGCGATGCTCGCCGACGTCGGCGTTACCTGGTACACCTGGCTGGAGCAGGGGCGGGAGGTGAATCCGTCGGAGGCGGTGCTGGTGGGGGTGGCGAATGCCCTGCAGTGCAGTCCGCTGGAGACCCGGCATCTGTTCGTGCTCGCCGGGCTGACCCCGCCGGAAGCCACCCAGGTGACGGTGTGCGAAGGCATCAGCCCAGGGACCCGCCGGATGCTGGACAGCCTGATGCCGCAGCCGGCCAGCATTCAGAAACCGAACTTTGATATTGTGGCGTGGAACGACAGCTTCTGCCGCCTGATGGGCATCGATTTCGCCACCCTCCCGGAAGAAGATCGCAACTGCATTTATCTCTATCTGACCCATGAGACCTGGCGCAGCCGGATCGAAAATCGCGATGTGCTGCCGACCTTCGTCTCCTATTTCCGCGCCGCGATGGCCGAGCACCGCGGCGATCCGGCGTGGGAAAACAAACTGGCGCGCTTTTTCGCCGCCTCGTCGGAGTTTGAAGCGCTGTGGCATCAGCGCTACGAGGTGCGCGGCGTGGAAAACCAGATTAAACATTTTAACCACCCGCAGCTCGGGCGATTCAGCCTGCAGCAGATGTACTGGTATTCGGCGCCGCGCAACGGCTCGCGCCTGCTGGTCTACCTGCCGATGGACGAGGCGGGCGAGCAGGCGCTGGCGTGGCTGGACCAACATTAATCACAAGGAATCAGATGGCTGGCAATGTGCCATCTTCGGGTATTGCCCGGCCGGCGCTGCTGGACGGTTCCCTTTCCCTCCGGGAGTAGGGGAGGGAAAGCACTGTCGGGAAGTCCTGTATGTGATCTACGACTTCAGCACACATTGCGCTCCCGATACGCCTTCTGCGTTATGTCACTCATGGCGCAGGGAGCGCACAGGGGGCGGCCAGTCGCCGCCGCCCCCTGTACCCCCGGGCTCCGGCCAGCAACATCGCCGCTGCGCGGTGCCTTCGACTTATCCCTGCAGGCTTCGGGTCGGGCCGAGGCAGCGTCCATGCAAAACACGGCCCTCAGCCCGCATCCATGCGGGCTGCCCCGGCCTNCCGGGAACGTCTCAGCGATGTTGAGGCCGCAACACCGGCAGTTTCAGTCGCACAAGTGGGTAAGTTAACGGCTGGCTGCTACGGACCGTAGGCCGGGTAAGGCGCCAGCCGCCACCCGGCAATAAAGCGGCTCCGTGCCTGATATCATGCTCGGCGGCGCTGCGCTTACGCGGGCTTACGGTAAGGAGTAACAATCTGATATATAAATGGTTAATTAGGCCGGGGAGGGCGACAGCCGCTGCCCGGCAGAAAGGCGAGCATATTAGCGAAAACAGGTTTGTCATCAGTCTCAAGGAATGCCTATGAACGTAACCCGAAAAGAGCAGCGCATTATTCAGCGCGCGCTGAATGCCTGGCAGGCCAGCGGGGAGTTAACCCCCTCGGACAGCCAGCGGCTGGCGCAAACGATGCGCGTCTCCCCCTTCGACTGGCGGCGCCTGAGCCGCTATGCCTTCTGGACCGCGCTGGCCTGCGTGCTGATTTCCCTGGGCAGTCTGTTCGCCGACAGCGAGCTGGTGGCGTGGCTGCTGAGCCTGTTCAGCCACTCGGCGCTGATGCGGATCCTGCTGCCTGCGCTGCTGGCAGTCGCCTGCTACGGCTGGGGGTTTCGTCGCCAGCGGCGGGAGACGCAGTGGCACTACAGCACCGAGGCGATTTTGTTTCTGGGCGTCGTCTTTACCGCCGTGGCGCTATGGCAGCTTGGCGAACGGCTGGATAACGGCAGCGGCCATATCGCACCGCTGTTTCTGGCCGGATGCGTGATTTACGGCGCCATCGGCTATATTGCCCGCTCCGGGCTGGTGTGGCTCTTTTTTCTGCTGGCGCTGGGCAACTGGTTCGGCGCGGAAACCGGCTACGTCTCGGGGTGGGGCGCCTACTGGCTGGGCATGAACTACCCGATTCGCTTCGTCCTGTTCGGCGGCGCGCTGCTGGCGCTCTGCTACGGCGCGCAATCCCTGCTTCGCCAGCGGCAGCTGTTTACCGTCAGCAAGGCGATGGGCCTCACGTACCTGTTTATTGCGCTGTGGATCATGTCGATTTTCGGCAATTACGACGCAGACAGCTGGTACCAGGTGAGCCAGGCGCGACTCCTGCCGTGGGGGCTGCTGTTTGCCGTAGCGGCCGGCGTCTGCATTTTTATCAGCCTGAAAACCGATGACGGAATGCTGCGCGGCTTCGGACTAACCTTCCTGGCGATCAATCTCTATACCCGTTTCTTTGAGTTTTTCTGGAACGGGATGCACAAGGTGCTGTTTTTCCTGATCCTTGCCGTCTCGCTGGCGGTGATTGGCCGCTATGCCGAGCGCATCTGGCATGCGGGGAACGTTAAGCCATGAAAAATTAAGCGTTTTTAAAGAAGTGTGGCTGGCGGCAGCGACGTCCTGCGCGAATTGTCGTATAAGCGAATTTTACGCTTTTGACAGGGGAGCGAGATGAATAAGGAGTCGATTTTTCGCCAACTAGAACAACGGATCGCCGGGCGAGCGCTGACGGCGGAAGCGCTGGGCGAGTTTAACGCTATGGCCATCGCCGATAGCTTGAAGCAAAAACGCAGCATCATCAGCCATCATCTGAATAATCTCCATCGCGAGCAGCGGGTGGTCAAAGTGAACGGTCGCCCGGTGCTGTTTTTACCCGTTACCGTTCTGCGCGATCATCACCGCCTGGCGGTTCGGCACGGCGAATACGCCTCCATTCAGGCGCTGTGCGCGGATCGTCAGGATAGTCTGGCGCAGCTGATTGGCGCGCAGGGCAGCCTGCAGGAAGCATTGCGCCAGTGCAAGGCTGCCATCAGCTACCCTGGCGCAGGTCTGCCGCTGCTGCTGCGGGGCCCTACTGGCACCGGGAAAAGTTTTCTAGCTCGCCAGCTCTGGCACTACGCAATAGATGAAGGTATTTTACCTGCCGATGCGCCTTTTACCGTATTTAACTGCGCCGAGTACGCGAATAATCCAGAACTACTGACCTCGAAGTTATTTGGTCATGCGAAGGGGGCCTTTACCGGCGCCGATAAGGCCGTTCCTGGTCTTATCGAGACCAGCAACGGCGGGGTGTTGTTTATCGATGAGGTTCATCGGCTGCCGCCCGAAGGCCAGGAAAAGTTGTTTCATTTTATGGATAACGGTAGCTGGCGCCGGCTGGGGGAGAGCGCCGACGAGCGCAGCGCCACGGTGCGGCTAATTTTTGCTTCAACCGAGGATCTGGAAAAACACTTCCTGGCGACCTTTATTCGCCGTATTCCGGTGATTGTAAAAATTCTGCCGATCGCTGAACGCGGCCAATTCGAGCGGCTGGCGTTTATCCACCACTTTTTCCGCCGTGAAGCCCAGCGTTTGAACCACGATCTGGAGCTGGATGGCGAAATCGTCAGCCAGCTAATGCGTGAAACGCTTGAAGGAAATGTCGGTGGGCTGGAAAATTTGATTCGCAATATTTGCGCCAGCGCCTGGACATTTGGCGAACGTGATAGCGGTCTTTTACATATAAAAGCGGGTTTGCTGCCCGACCGATTACTGGCGGATGCGCCTTTTACCCTTCAGCAAAATAGCGAGCGGGTTATGATTTACCGCGATGGCGACGCGCAGCCTCTTTTTTCTGGTCGTCACCATGAATACCAACGGCTAACGGAAAATATTTGTAGCCTGTGCGAGGAGTTGGCTCAGGATAATATTAGCGTGCGGACCTTTGAAAAGCTTATTTATCAGAACGTGACGCTCTATCTTGATGCGCTGATGAATCAGGAGAGTACGGTCTCTCTGCAGGACAAACGGCTGCGCTTTATTGAAGATGTGGGCAAAGCAATCGCTGTCAATTATGACCTTCAGCTAAATGTCGAATTCGCTTATCTTACCGGCCGCTACCTCACCAGCCTCCCTCTGGCGCCGCGCAGCGTTGCTGAGCCCGTGCGTCTGGTGATGCAGCGCTGGCTGGACTCCTCGGCGGGGCTGGCGCAACGCATCGCGGAGAAACTACTGGATGTCGTCAATAATAAATACGATCTGCTCATCGATACGCTTGACCGTCTGGCGATTACCGCCATTGTCAGTAATGCTATCGATGCGACCAGCGGCGGAAAAGTGAAAGCGCTGATAATCGCCCACGGTTATTCGACCGCCAGCAGCATTGCCGGCGTTGCCAACCGCCTGATTGGCGAGAAGATCTACCAGGCCATGGATATGCCGATGGAGGTGGCGTTTAACGATGTCAGTCGCGCCGTGGTTGATTATCTCCAGCATACGGACACGCGTGCGGGTGTGATGGTGCTTATTGATATGGGCTACACCAAGGAGATTGCCGATGCGCTTTTGTCGGTGATTAACGGCCCGCTGGTAGTGGTGGATAACGTCACGACCCGCATGGCGCTGAACGTTGCCAGCGAGATCGCGTTGGGAAAAAACATCGAACAAATCGCCGAAGAGATCGTGCCGCTTAATCAGTCGCGTTGGGATGTGTTCTGGCCCGCAGAAAAAAAAGAGCGTGTGCTGCTGGTGACCTGTATTACAGGTATCGGTACCGCATTTAAATTTAAAAATCTGATGGAGAAGAGCCTGCTCAACGATTTTGATATTAACATCATCGCCTGCGAGTATACGCGCTTAAAAAACAGTCGTACAGCGGTATCGTTGCTCCACCAGTATGAAGTTATTGCGGTCGTGGGTACCCACGACCCGCAGCTGGCCGGAGTGCNCTGGGTTGGCATTGAGGAACTACTTGGCGAGCAGGGGCATCGACATCTGAGTCAGCTCTTAAGCGGCTATCTTAATGAAAAGCAAATTGCGCTGATTAATAAAAATATGGTTCGTGAGTTTTCACTGCATAACGTTGTCAACTCTCTGACGATACTGAATGCTGGAAAAACCATGGGCCATATCGAAACCATTATCGCTGAGTGGCAAAATACGCTTGGTTTTCATTTTAATAATAACTTAATTATCAGTTTATATGTGCATCTCAGCTGTATGATTGAGCGTCTGGTAATGCGTAATGAAATTAGCCATTATAAAGATCTTGAGCAATTTACCCGCCAGCATGGTGAATTTATTGCCATGGTGAATCACTCGTTCCAGCGCCTGAAAATACTCTATAACGTGGCGCTACCGGTAGCGGAAATTGGCTATATTCACGATATTTTTGAATTACGTATTGAAGATTTTAGCTGGTAATCCTCAACGCAGCCCCGGAGAATTACGCCGGGGCTGGCAGGCGGTTAGCGAATCAATATTCGACTTTCCACATATAGCGGCGGGTGGTCAGCGGGTGGTTGCGAGCGGTGGCCAGCGCCAGGTTGTAAACATCCAGTACGCAGTTGTGCAGCAGGCCGCAGAAATATTCGCGCACGCTGGCGTGCAGTGCGTCGATTCCCACCTTTTCCACGTCAATAATCTGCAGTTTTCCCTGGTAACGTTCGATAAAGCGGATCGCGCGATCATCCAGCGGGCGGGTGCGGCCGCTGCTTTTTAATAAAATAAACGGCGTTCCCGTTTCGGTAATCTCAAAGGGGCCGTGGAAATACTCGCCGCTGTGGATGCTGGCGGAGTTAATCCACTGCATCTCCAACAGAATACAGATGGATTCCTGATGCGCGGCGCCGAATGAGGGGCCGCTGCCCATCATGTAGATGACCTTTTCGGTCTTCCAGGCTTCGGCAAAATGGCGCGCATCCGCCTGAACCTGCTGCTGAGCGCCGCGTACCACGGATTCAAAACTGGCAAAGGCGCTGACCATCTCATCGTAATGGGCGTATCCCTCAGTTTGTGCAAGTACTTCCAGCGCCAGCCACAGGCTGTATGCCGCTTTTTGCTGCGTCGGATCGACGGTTTCGGGATAGCGCGCCCAGCAGTATTCAATAGTGTAATCGCTGTGTTCGCACAGCGGCGTGCCGGGGGTATATACCAGTCCAATAGTGGCGGCGCCTTTCTGACGCGCGATGCGGGCGGCTTCCACCGTTTCAGCGGTGTTGCCCTGCTGCGAGGCGAGGATCACTACGCTGTTTTTACCTAACGCGTTCGGCGTCGCATGGACAAATTCATTACTGGTAACATAGCCGACGGCCAGCTTTTTAGCTTCACAATCGAGAAAATATTTCCCCGGCCAGAAACCGGTTAATGAACCACCGCAGCCAACAAACCATACGCGCTCAATGTGCTGCTTAGATAAAATATCGCGAATAATAGTATGTGCGTTTTGATGAGCTATAGACATATTGGTCTCCTTGGGATGTAACGGGTCCTCCGCTGAATAGCGGATAACTTTTACTATGCGTCAATTAATTGAGTTGTTTACTTTTCATTTTCTGGTGGAACTGCGGATCCTTCGGTATTGCGGGATCGATGCCCTTCACTGGCGGCAGTCGGGCACAAACCATTTGTAACGGAATAATATATTCAAAGACCGCAAAGTCGGGATCGTTAATAAATGCGAAGGGCATATTTTTGCCGTTATTTTCGACTTGTGGACCAATGCGATAAATATGCTGAGTCCAGCCGCCAAGTATTTCCGCCAGGCGATCCTGACGCTCATCGGGAAACGGATCGAGCATGATCAGGGTAGAGCGCTCGTCGAAGGCGTTATAGATCCCGTGGATGAACTCCTCAAATTCGTAACCGGCAACCGGACAGCGTAGCGTTTCAAGCATCTTTAGCGCACCTTCCTGAACGGTGCCAAACAGCCTTGCCGGACCGGTCAGGCGAATGTCCGCGCTGTCGATAAGCGGTCGGGCATGATTGAGAACCCACGCCTGCGAGGCCTCAATGAGCGTCGGCAAATGATTAAACGTGGTATCCATGCGGATGAGTAGCGCCTTGCGCTCCTCATCGCTCAGGCGCCGCTGGCGACTGGCGACAGCAAGCCCCAGCAGCATCAGATTAAGTATGGTGCAGTGATACCCTTTGGTTTTGGCGCCAGCCCGCTCTTCTCCACAGGGTACTGTTAAGACCAAATCTGCCGCCCGGTCGATAACGGCTGGCGCTTCCCCGGCCATGGAAGCGGTAAGATGCCCGGCTGCCCGGGCGCGTTCCATTGCGGCGAGGGTAGAGAGGCTGCCGCCTCCCTGAGAAATACCGATGACCAGCGCTTTGTCGCTGAGGGTCAGCGCCGAATCATCCAGCAGAAAAGGCCAGTAGACATCAACGGGTAGCCCGCACCACTGCTGCATAAACGAGCGGGCGGTCAGCGCGCCGTGATAAGAGGTACCGGAGCCGGTCAGGATAATACGCGTGACGCCGCGCTCCGTTAGCGCTTTTGCCGCCTGCCAGAGATCTTCCCGCGTCTGCGTCAGCATAGCGAGCAGACAGGCGGGTGTTTCATTCATATAGTCTTCTACGTGCATGGGTGATATTCCTCTTCTTAAAGCAGGCCTAGCGCGCTGGCCGCCATGCCAAACGCGACGGTTCCTAGCAGGATCCAGTTAATATTGACTCCCTTGCGGATCAACTTGTACATCCCAAGGGTGAAAAGCAGCGGCAGCAGCGAAGGAAGTATTTTGTCAATAAACTCCTGCGCCTTCATGGTGGTCTGCCCGGCGGTAAAGCTGAGCGGGGTGGTGATATCTATCATGCTGGCGGTCATCGCGCCGACGACCATGAGGCCAACAATTGATGCGATATAGGTCACCCGGTCCATAAGGCCGCTTTGGTAAATTCTCATCAGCCAGGTCGTACCCGCCCGGTAGCCGAGCTTCAGGCCATACCAGCGGCACAAAAGATGCGGCAGGTTATAAACTAACAGCGCCAGTATCGGTCCCAGCAGGCTGCCCTGCTGGGCGAAATAGATACCCATCCCGGCGGCGATAACCTTTAATGATCCCCAGAATATGGAGTCGCCGATGCCCGCCAGCGGCCCCATCAGGCTGGTTTTAATCGCGTTTATCGACTCCTCATTAAATTCGGGGTTACGCTGGTTCTCTTCTTCCATGGCAATCGACAGGCCGAAGATAAAGGTCGAGAGATGGGGCGTGGTGTTAAACAGCACCAGATGACGCTGCAGGGCGCGCCCCAGCTCCGTTGGGTCCTGATAGATGCGCTTCAGGGCTGGCGACATTGCGAAGGCATAGCCCATATGCTGCTGGCGCTCGTAGTTCCAAGAGCCCTGTAGCGTAAAGGAGCGCCAGAACACGCTGCGTAAATCGCGGGCGGTGATGCGGCTTGCATCATCGCTTTGCGGCTGAGTAGCGCCAGTCACAGTTTGCGTCATTTCGCTCATGATTAGCTCTCCTGCTGCTTAAGATTAAGGAACTGGCTGATGATAAATGCCAACACCACAGCGAACAGCGCGATGGCGATGATATCCAGTTTGGTATATGCCGCTATCAGAAATCCCAGACCGAGGTACGGCATCAGTTTGCTGCTGAGCATCATGCTGATCAGCAGGGCGAAGCCGAGCGCTGGCAGGATCTTACTGGCGACGATCAATCCATTGGTTATCACCGGCGGAATGGCCTCCAGGAACCAGCTTACCGCCGAAGAACCAAGCAGAATGGCAAAAAATACCGGTAGAAATCCGTTTAAAAAATAGAGTAGCGTCGGACCGGCGAGGTGCATCAGGCCGACCATTCGGGTATTACCTTGTGCCGCATAGCGGTCCGCCAGATGACCAAAGCGGGCGTTCACCACGCGCACCAGGATTCCCAGCGTCTGCGCCAGCATTGAGACAGGGATGGCGATGGTGAGCGCAGCCTCTGGACCACGACCGGACATGATCGAAAACGCGGTGGCCAATACGGAGCCGGTCACGATATCTGGCGGGTGCGCGGCGCCGATGGCGACGTTGCCGAGGAAAATAAGCTCCAGCGTAGCGCCAATCAGAATCCCCTCATGTAAATTACCGCAGACCAGACCGGTGAGGGCGCACATCACCAGCGGTCGATCGATCATTGATACCCCAAGCAGGCGACCATCAAGTATCCCCAGGGCAGCGATCAGTCCGAGTAACGTTGCGGTGAGCAACATAGTGACCTCCGAAGTTAAAGTTGGTCGTTAAGGAGTTCAGCCGAGTGGGCGGGTACCTGACGCATCTCCAGCCGAATACCTTTTTCTTTTAGCGCTCTGCTATGGGCGATTTCCTCTTCGGTCAGATAGATGGCCTTGCCGAATTGTCTTGCCCCTTCCTTCTGTGGCAGACCGCCGTAATTAATTGCGCTAATTCCCGGGACTTTTTCCACTAGCGCGAGGGTTTCCGCAGTATTGCCCAGGACCACCATGACTTTTTTATGATCCAACTTGCCGCTGTTAAGCTTTTCCGCCGCCTGTTCAACGGTGGCGATGTCCAGCGTGACGCCCGCTGGCTTTGCCAGGTTAAGCGACATCGTAATGAAGGCATCCGCCGCGGCTTTGGCGTTGGCGACGATGATATGGTCGATATCCAGCGCTCGGGTCCAGGCAAAAACCACCTGGCCGTGCAGCAGCCGATAATCAATGCGCACGAGTTTAATCATGAGATTCTCCCTGTGGGTCAGAGGATGGTTGTGTTATTAGAGGATTGATGAAAACAATGGATTCACGCGCCGCGCTGGTGGCGTAGATAATCGCGGCCTCGGTAGTGGCTTCTTCGCACAGCAGAAACTCCAGCAGCAGAGTCAGATTGATGCCGGCGACCACGAAAACGTTGCGATGTCGCATCAAGACGCTCACGGCGCTATTGTTGATACTGCCGCCAAGCAGGTCGGTGAAGATCACCACTTCATCACCATTCGCCTGGACGATGAGATGCTCCAGGGTTTGCTCCAGCTGTTCGGTGGTCACGATATCTTCGTCATAGGCGCAGACCGGGATAACGCCGTGTTCGTCGCCAATCAGCAGCGACAAACTGTTCACCAGTCCGCGAGCAAAATGGCCGTGGCTGGCCACATAGATATGTTTCACCCGGTTTCTCCTTCATCCAGATAGCGGTATCTGTTAAGAGCAAAGGGCGTGCCAGAAATGAAAAGTATTATTTATCAATTAATTAAATCGTCTGGTTCACACTAAAGTCGTTATTCCTGGCACAAGCAGGATTATGAGCGCCAGAAACTTGGCACAAACGGCAGAAAAGAGGGGGAAAGAGTGGGTGAAGAAAGTCCCGGGCGAGACGCTGCTGCGCCATGGCCCGGGCGTTCCCGGCAGAAGGGAATTAAATCTCGGTAATGGTCGTCGACTGCGGCAGACGCGACTTCGGCAGGGTAGCGTTGAAATCTTCTACGCTATGGTGGCCGACCGGGACTACCACCAGGCTGGTGTAGCCCTGGGCTTTCAGGTCAAATTCCTCATCGAGGATCGCAAAATCGACCCCTTCAATCGGCACGGCGTCGAGACCCATCGCCGCTACGCCCAGCAGGAAATTGCCGACGTTGAGATACACCTGTTTCGCCATCCACTGATCGTCATCTTTCAGCTCTTTGCGGTGCATATCGGCAAAGAAGGTGCGACCCTTGTGGTTAGCGGCTTTTGCGTCCGGGGTGGCAAAACGGCCATCGGCCTCTTCCTGATCCACCACGCGCTGCAGCCAGGCGTCGTCCATCGCGGTTTTCGCGCAGAACACCACCACGTGCGAGGCGTCGAGAATTTTACGTTCGTTGAACACGTAGGTGCCGCTGGCGGCTTTCGCCACGCGAGCTTTCCCTTCATCGGTGCTGGCGACAATAAAGTGCCACGGCTGGGAGTTGGTGCTAGACGGGCTGTACTGCAGCAGCGTTTTCAGCTGTTCCGCTTCCCCGGCAGTCAGCTTTTTCGTGGCGTCAAAGGCCTTGGTGGAATAGCGCTTCAAAGCGACCGATACGATATCCATAACTCTTCCTCACAGTTTACAGCACCTTACCGGTGCGTTCAGGAGAGGAAGAGTACAGCGAAGATCGCAAAATGATAAGGGTGAAAAATGCGATAACACTTATCGCATTTGGCTGAAAATCAGCGCGGACGCAGGCGCTGCTGGGCCTTTTTACTCAGCTTGTTCACCACCTGATGCCACGAATCGTCAATCAGCTCGGCCAGCAGATCCTCGCTAATATCCTCTCCTGGCACCACCGTGATCCAGTGTTTCTTGTTCATATGGTAGCCGGGTTCGATACTGCGATAAATTTGCTGATTCAGCAGCGACTTCTGCGGCTCGGCCTTGAGATTGACCAGCGCCCGCCCGCGAATAGTCATGGTGATCATAAAGATGCGGCCGTCGACCTTAAACACGTCGTACTCTGGCCCAAAGGGCCAGCAGTGTTCGGTAAACGGGTAGGTCAGGGCGATACGGTGAGCGCAGGGATGCAGTGTTTCCGGCGTCATTATGCGTCCGCCTCATGCAGGGCGTGCCACATGGCTTCAAAGCCGAGGGCGATAATCTCCCGGGCGCGCTGCGGATCGTGGCTGGCGAATTCGATGGTGGTTTCCGCCAGCGACAGAAACAGGGCGTCGCCAAAGGCGCGGTACGCCTCGCTGAGGAATATCTCTTTCACCGACAGCTGGCACATTTCGTTGAGCTCCGGAAAGCTCTCTTTTACCTGGCGGCGGGTTTCGTCGGTGATGCGCTCGCTGAGCGCCATCCGGCGGATCGCTTTGTGCTCCATCGGGTTGCGCACGCCCCAGTCGATATAGCTGTTCCAGATATTGCGCGCGTTCTCTTTCGGGCGCTTCTCGTCCGGATCCAGCCCGGCGATCATTGTGCGCACCAGGCGCAGCTTAATCGCGAGGTACAGCTCGTTGAGCAACTCATCCTTGGTGGCGAAATAGCGAAACAGCGTTCCCTCGGCCACACCGGCGCTGCGGGCGATGGCCGACGTCGAGGCGGCTATGCCGGACTGGGCGAAAGCCGCGGTGGCAGCTTCCAGTAACGCTTGCTTTTTATCTTCACTCTTTGGACGAGCCACTACTTTTTTCCTCACGCAGGTTTAAACAAACCGCCGATCTTGGCACGTCTGACCAGGTCGCTGCAACGGCGGAACGCAAAAATTGAAAATCGTCTTGACGACTTTCATCGCTTTCCTAATAATGAGTGCGTACTCACTCATAATCAAGTTATATCATAAAGCCTCCGGGATGGGGGCTTTTGTCTGGTCAGGATATGAACCGTGTCACTTTCAGCGTGGTCGCCATCATGTTACTCGCAGCAGCAACGACATTGCCGTTTGTTCTTAATGCCGGTTTTGGTAAGGCGCCGCAGGGGGCACAGCTTAGCCAGGTGGAAGCGTCTCCCCACTACCGGGACGGCCAGTTCCATAACCAGTTGCCCACGCCAGGGTTCACCGGGCAGAAAAATATGCTGGCGGCGTGGTGGGATTTCCTGATGACCAAACGGGAAAACGCCCGTCCCGCGCAACCGCTGCCGCTGGTGAAGACCGATCTGGCGACGCTGCCCCTCGGGCAGGATGTGATGGTCTGGCTCGGCCACTCCTCCTGGTACCTGCAGCTGGCGGGAAAACGCATCCTGATCGACCCGGTGTTCAGCGATTACGCGGCGCCGTTCTCTTTTATCAATAAAGCCTTCCCCGGCGACTATCCGTGGCGGGCGGAAGGGATGCCGGAGATCGATCTGCTGATCATCTCCCACGATCACTACGACCATCTGGATTACGCCACCATTCGCGCCTTACTGCCGAAAATTAAGCGGGTCATTACGCCGCTGGGGGTCGGATCGCATCTGCGCTACTGGGGAATGGACGGGGCGCTGATTACCGAAGCGGACTGGCAGCAGGCGGTACCGGCCAGCGACGAGCTCACCGTCCACGTGCTGCCGGCGCGGCACTTTTCCGGCCGTGGGCTGAAGCGTAACCAGACGCTGTGGGCCAGTTTTCTGTTCGTTACCCGGCAGCAAAAGATTTATTACAGCGGCGACAGCGGGTATGGGCCGCACTTTAAAGCGATAGGCGATGAGTTCGGTCCGGTCGATCTGGCGATCATGGAGAACGGGCAGTATGACCAGGACTGGAAATATATCCACATGATGCCGGATGAAACGGCTCAGGCTGCCGACGACCTGCGCGCTCGCGCGGTGCTGCCTGGGCATGCTGGACGATTCGTTTTGGCGAAACACAGCTGGGATGAACCGTATCAACGGCTGGCGGCTGCCAGCGAAGGAAGGGCCTGGCGTCTGCTGACGCCTGTGCAGGGCGAGCCGGTGTGGGTCGCCGATAAGACGCAATCATTTAACGCCTGGTGGCGCTAAGCGCCAGTGCAGTATCAGAGGAGAGAGCATATGACGATTTCCGCTCAGGTGATTGATACTATCGTCGAGTGGATTGATGATAACCTGCATCAACCGCTGCGTATTGATGATATCGCTCGCCATGCCGGGTATTCGAAATGGCATCTGCAACGGCTGTTTTTACAGTACAAAGGGGAGAGCCTGGGGCGCTATATTCGCGAAAGGAAGCTGCTGCTGGCCGCCCGCGATCTGCGCGACACCGATCAGCGGGTCTACGATATCTGCCTGAAGTATGGCTTCGATTCGCAACAGACCTTTACCCGCGTCTTCACCCGGACCTTCAATCAGCCGCCGGGCGCCTACCGCAAAGAGAACCACAGTCGCGCCCACTGAGGCGCGCCTCTCCTGGTTTACCGCTCGAGGGAAAACCAGCGACGCCACACCCAGCGCAGCACCAGATACTCAATGGCGCCCAGCGCTAAGAACCACAGACAAAACAGCACCGTATAGAGCTGGTTGAGATCCATCATATGGAATGTCTCAACCAGCTTTTGCGCCAGCGTCAGGCCCAGCGAAGGCGCGGGCAACAGCAGACAGGAGAGCAGGGCCAGCAGTAAGATCCCGGCGGCGGAGAGCAGCGTTTCCAGTGGATGTTTCATGTCATGTTAATCATCAGTTAAAAAACATATTGTCCGGTAAAATAATGCTTAACGCAATATGCTTTGTTTTTTTACTCGCTATAACACGACTATTTTAAATATTATCGCCTGCCTTTAGCTCTCATGTTAATTAATCTGAAATAATTTGTAATTAAGTTAATTGCAGCCGGATGTAAATTAACGTCATTATTATGCCAGCGCTTTTACAAAACTGTAAGTGCTATATCCCACCAGCGTAGCAATGATGATAGCTAGCGCGATGTACAGCGCCAGACGGCGCCCACGGTAGATTCCAAACATATTTTACCTCGTTTAGTTTTGGTTTATTAATATTCTGTAATAGTTGGTTTGTGGAATTAACTTATCACNAAATTTTTATTTTGCGAAAAATTTAGACTTGTATTGGTTCACATTTTTATCGGCATTTTTGCCCTCTTTTACTTCATTGGCCAGGAATGATTTCAGGCTTTCCGACTCACGGAATTTATAAGGAAAATGTAAATTGACCAAGATGAATAACCCAAAGTTTACGACGCCCTCGGGCGACACCGCGCCACGGCAGGTCTGGCAGCAGACCGTTGACGCAGTGCTGGCGCAGACCAAAAGCCAGGCCGCTGGGTTAAGTTCCGCAGACGCCGCCGAGCGCCTGAATACCTGTGGGCCGAATGCGCTGCCGGAAAAGAAAGGCAAACCGGGCTGGCTGCGCTTTCTCGCCCACTTTAACGACGTACTGATTTACGTGCTGCTGGCCGCCGCGGCGCTGACCGCCATCATGGGGCACTGGGTCGATACCCTGGTGATCCTCGGCGTGACGGTGATTAACGCCCTGATCGGTCATATCCAGGAGAGCAACGCCGAAAAATCGCTGCAGGGGATCCGCAACATGCTCTCCAGCGATGCCCGCGTCCAGCGTAACGGCAAGCATGAGACTATCCCGACGCGCGACCTGGTTCCGGGGGATATCGTTATCCTGCGTGCCGGCGACCGCGTGCCGGCGGATATGCGCCTGATTGAAACCCACAACCTGCGGGTGGAAGAGGCGATCCTCACCGGCGAGTCGACGGTGGTGGATAAAATCACCGACGCGCTGGAGGGCGATCTGCCGCTGGGCGACCGGGTGAACATGGTCTTTTCCGGGACCACCGTCAGCGCCGGCGGCGGCGTCGGCGTGGTGACCGCCACCGGCGCGCAGACCGAACTCGGCCATATCAACCAGATGATGGCGGGTATTGAGAAGCACCGTACCCCGCTGCTGGTGCAGATGGATAAGCTCGGCAAAGCGATTTTCGCCATTATTCTCGCCATGATGGTGGCGCTGTTTATCTTCAGCCTCGCGCTGCGGGATATCCCGATGGGCGAGCTGCTGCTGTCGCTGATTAGCCTGGCGGTAGCCGCGGTACCGGAAGGACTGCCGGCGATCATCTCGATTATTCTGTCGCTCGGCGTGCAGACGATGGCGCGCAAGCGGGCGATTATTCGTAAGCTGCCGACCGTGGAAACCCTCGGCGCCATGACCGTGGTCTGCTCGGATAAAACCGGCACCCTGACGATGAACGAAATGACCGTCAAAGCGATCATCACCGCCGACTGCTGCTATCGGGTGGAAGGCGACAGCTACGAGCCGCAGGGGCGGATCTTCCTCGAGGGGAGCGATGAGCCCGTGCAGGTTCAGCCCGGCACCGTGCTGGAGACCTGGCTGCGCACCATCGACCTGTGTAACGACAGCCAGCTTACCCAGGATGAGCGCGGTCTGTGGGGGATCACCGGCGGGCCGACCGAAGGGGCGCTTAAAGTGCTGGCGGCGAAAGCGCAGCTCCCGGCGGTGGAGGCCCGTCTGGTGGCCAAGATCCCCTTTGACTCGCAGTACAAATATATGTCGACCCTGCAGCACATCGATGGCAATGCCCGGGTGCTGATCACCGGTGCGCCGGACGTTATCTTCGCCATGTGCCGCGAGCAGATGAGCCGCCACGGCGCGGTGCCGTTCGAGGCGCAGTACTGGGAAGAGGAGATGGCGCGCTTCGCCCGTCAGGGACTGCGGATGGTGGCGGCGGCCTGTAAGCCGGCCAGCCTTGATGCCACCACCCTCAACCATGAGGACCTGCAGGAGGGACTGATTTTCCTCGGCATCGCCGGGATGATGGATCCCCCGCGTCCGGAAGCCATTGACGCCATCCACGCCTGCCAGACCGCCGGCATACGCGTGAAAATGATCACCGGCGACCACCCTCAGACGGCGATGAGCATCGGCCAGATGCTGGGGATCACCAACAGCAGCCAGGCCATGACCGGCTACCAGCTGGAGCACATGGACGATGCGGCGCTGGCGAAGGCGGCGGTGGAGTACGACATCTTTGCCCGTACCAGCCCGGAGCATAAGCTGCGCCTGGTTAAAGCCCTGCAGGATAACGGCGAAGTGGTCGGCATGACCGGCGACGGCGTTAACGACGCGCCGGCGCTGCGCCAGGCCGACGTGGGTATCGCCATGGGTATCAAAGGCACCGAAGTCACCAAAGAGGCGGCCGACATGGTGTTAACCGATGATAACTTCGCGACCATCGCCAGCTCGGTAAAAGAGGGCCGTCGGGTCTATGACAACCTGAAGAAGACCATCCTCTTCATCATGCCGACCAACCTGGCGCAGGGGCTGCTGATCATCATCGCCCTGCTGGCGGGGAACATTATTCCGCTGACCCCGGTGCTGATCCTGTGGATGAACATGGCGACGTCGGCGACGCTCTCCTTCGGCCTGGCCTTTGAGGCCGCAGAGCGCAACGTGATGAACCGTCCGCCGCGTAAAACCGGCCAGCATGTGATGGATGGTTTCGCCGTGTGGCGAGTGGCTTTCGTCGGGTCGATGATCGCGATTGCCGCCTTTATCCTTGAGGCCTGGCTGGCGCCGCGCGGCCACAGTCCGGAGTTTATCCGCACCGTGCTGCTGCAGATGCTGGTGACGGCGCAGTGGGTCTACATGATCAACTGCCGCAGCAGCGACAGCTTCTCCCTGAGCATGGGTCTGCTGCGCAACAAAGGCATCTGGCTGGTGACCGGCGTCCTGCTGCTGATGCAGCTGGTCATTATCTATGTCCCGCTGATGCAGAGCATGTTTGGTACGGAAGCGCTGCCGCTGCGCTACTGGTTTGTCACTCTGGTCATCGGCGTCGCCATGTTCCTGGTGGTGGAAATCGAGAAGCGTCTGACGCGCCGGTTCCGCAAAACGGCCTGAACAATCTCGCGCGCCTCGCTGCAGGCGCGCGTTACTGTCGCAAGGATCCTCTATGATTAAAACCTTCCGCTTTGCTCTGCTGGCCTGCGGTCTGGTCGTCGGCGCCCTGACGGCGACCGCCGCGCCGGCGGTGCCGGTCCGCGTCGCCACGGTTGAACTGGCTCCTCATGCTGAAGAACGCGCTATCCCCGGGCGGGTCGAGGCGATCCGCGCCGTCGACATTCGCGCGCGCACCGAAGGGGTGATTGTTCAGCGCCACTTCCAGGACGGGCAGTATGTTACCGAAGGCGACCTGCTGTTTACCCTCGACGACGCGCAGCCCCGCGCGGCGCTGGCTCTGGCGCAGGCCGAGCTGAAAAGCGCCGAAGCCTCATTACGTCAGTCGCAGCAGTTGCTCACTCGCTACGAGCGGCTTATCAACAACCACTCCATCAGCCGCAACGACGTCGATACGGCCCGGATGCAGCGCGACGTCGCCGCCGCTGCCGTACAGCAGGCCAAAGCCCGCGTCGAGGCCCAGCGGATAGTGCTCAGCTACACCCGGATTGCGGCGCCGGTGACCGGTCGCGTGGGCCATAGCGCCTTTCACGTCGGGACGCTGGTCAATTCGTCCAGCGGCGTGCTGGTGGACATTGTGCAGTTGGATCCGGTGCGGGTCTCGTTCGCCCTCGACGAAGCCGCGTTTTTCAGTAAAACCGGCCAGCACGCCGATATCCACGCCCTGAAGCAGGCGTGGCTGGCGCAGATTGAGATTGATGGTAAACGGCGCGACGGGGTGTTGACCTCTATCGATAACCGGATCGACGCCCGCACCGGCAGCGTAGCGGTGCGGGCCGAGTTCGCCAATCCGCAGCACCGTCTGCTGCCGGGGGGCAGCGTGACGATCCTGTTCCGTCCGCAGGAACTGCCGTCGCGAGTGATGGTCCCTGCTGCCGCCGTGCAGCAGGATCCGCAGGGCTTTTTCAGCTGGGTGCTGAAGCCGGACCACACCGCCGGGCAGCGTCGTCTGACCCTCGCGGGGCAGCAGGGGCAGCAGTTTGCGGTCGAGAAAGGGCTGCAGGCGGGCGAGCAGGTGATCACCGACGGCGCGCAGCGGTTGCGCGAAGGCGCCGCGGTGCAGGTGCTGAACTAGCTAAGGAGAAGGGATGCTGACCTTTTTTATCCGTCGTCCGCGATTTGCCATGGTGATCGCGCTGCTGCTGACCTTTGTCGGCGCGGTGTCGCTGAAGCTGATCCCGGTGGAGCAGTACCCGGCGATCACCCCCCCGGTGGTGAACGTCAGCGCCAGCTGGCCGGGCGCCAGCGCGTCAGACGTGGCGGAAGCCATCGCCGCCCCGCTGGAGACCCAGCTCAACGGCGTCGATCATATGCTGTATATGGAGTCCACCAGCTCGGATGAGGGGACGTACCGCCTGAGCATAACCTTCGCGGCGGGCACCGATGCCGACCTGGCGGCGATCGACGTGCAAAACCGGGTGGCGCAGGCGCTGGCGCAGCTCCCGGCGGAGGTGCAGCAGAATGGCGTCCAGGTGCGCAAGCGCGCCAGCAATCTGCTTATGGGGGTAAGCCTCTACTCGCCGCTGGGCACGCTGTCGCCGCTGTTTGTCAGCAACTACGCCAGCACCCAGGTGCGCGAGGCGCTGGCCCGCCTGCCCGGCGTCGGCGAGGTGCAGATGTTTGGCGCCCGGGATTACAGCATGCGTCTCTGGCTGCGCCCGGACCGCATGAACGCGCTCAACATCACCACGGATGATGTCGCCCAGGCGCTGCGCGAGCAGAATGTGCAGGGCGCGGCGGGGCAGGTGGGCACCCCGCCGGTATTTAACGGCCAGCAGCAGACGCTGACCATCAACGGGCTGGGGCGTCTGAACGAGGCGGCCAGCTTTGGCGAGATTATTATCCGCCGCGGCGCGCAGGGGCAGCTGGTGCGCCTCGCCGACGTGGCGACCATTGAGCTGGGCGCCCGCAGCTACAGCTCCGGCGCCCAGCTGAACGGTAAAGCGTCGGCCTATCTGGGGATCTATCCGACGCCCACCGCCAACGCCCTGCAGGTCGCCAGCGCAGTGCGTGCGGAGCTTAACCGCCTGCACACTCGCTTTCCGGCGGATCTCACCTGGGAGGTGAAGTTTGATACCACCCGCTTTGTGGCGGCGACGATCAAAGAGATCGGCGTCTCGCTGGCGCTGACCCTGCTGGCGGTGGTCGTGGTGGTGTCGCTATTTTTGCAGAGCTGGCGGGCGACGCTGATCGTAGTGCTGGCGATCCCGGTGTCACTGATCGGCACCTTTGCGGTGCTCTATCTGCTGGGCTACAGCGCCAACACCCTCAGCCTGTTCGCGATCATTCTCGCCCTGACGATGGTGGTGGATGACGCCATTGTGGTGGTGGAGAATGTGGAAACCAAAATGGCGGAAGGGCTGGATCGCCTGCAGGCCACCGCCCAGGCGCTGCGGCAGATCGCCGGGCCGGTGATCGCCACGACCCTGGTGCTGCTGGCGGTGTTTGTGCCGGTGGCGCTGCTCCCGGGGATCGTCGGCGAGCTGTACCGGCAGTTTGCCGTGACGCTCTCCACCGCGGTGGCCCTGTCGAGCCTGGTGGCGTTAACCCTGACTCCGGCCCTCTGCGCGCTGCTGCTGCGCCCGCGTCCCGCCCGGCCGGCGGCGGTGTGGCGGGCGTTTAACCGTCTTCTCGACGGCACCCGCGACGGCTATGGCCGGCTGGTAGGCTGGATGAACCGCCGTCCCTGGCTGGCGCTGGCGGCGACGGTGGCGGCAGGCGCGCTGGTGGCGTTCAGCTTCACCTCGATGCCGAAAGGCTTCCTGCCGCAGGAAGATCAGGGTTACCTGTTTGCCAGCGTGCAGCTGCCGGAGGCGGCGTCGCTGGAGCGTACCGAAGCGGTGATGGCCCAGGCGCGCAAGCTGCTGATGGCTAACCCGGCGGTGGAGGATGTGATTCAGGTGTCCGGGTTCAACATTCTCAACGGCACCAGCGCCTCTAACGGCGGGTTTATCTCGGTAATGCTCAAGGACTGGCATCAGCGGCCGCCGCTGGATGCGGTGATGGCGGATATTCAGCGCCAGCTGCTGTCGCTACCCGAGGCGACGATCATGACCTTCGCGCCGCCGACCCTGCCGGGCCTGGGCAATGCCTCGGGGTTTGATCTGCGCATCCTGGCGCAGGCCGGTCAGTCGTCGGCGGAGCTGGAGCAGGTGACGCGGCAGATCCTCCAGCTGGCGAACCAGCATTCGCAGCTGAGCCGGGTGTTTACCACCTGGAGCAGCAACGTGCCGCAGCTGACCCTGACGGTCGACCGCGACCGGGCGGCGCTGCTGGATGTGCCGGTGGCGC
This sequence comes from Klebsiella sp. EMBS2024, assembly GCF_036233805.1. Classification (NCBI taxonomy): domain Bacteria; kingdom Pseudomonadati; phylum Pseudomonadota; class Gammaproteobacteria; order Enterobacterales; family Enterobacteriaceae; genus Klebsiella; species Klebsiella sp. EMBS2024. The sequence continues at coordinate 631,120 of NZ_JAZARW010000001.1, forward strand.
AGATCTTCAGCAGCCTGCAGACGGCGTTCGGCGGCACGCGCGCCGGCGATTTCAGCCGTAACAATCGTGTCTATCATGTGGTGATGCAAAATGAGATGCAGTGGCGTGAGCGGGCTGAGCAGATTAGCGAGCTGTACGTCCGCAGCCGCGACGGCGAGCGGGTGCGGCTGAGCAATCTGGTCACCATTACGCCGACGGTGGGGGCGCCGTTTATTCAGCAGTACAATCAGTTCCCGTCCGTGTCGGTGAGCGGTTCAGCGGCCGAGGGGGTCAGCAGCCGCACGGCGATGGCGGCCATGGAGCAGATTCTGCAGGCCCATCTGCCGTCGGGATATGATTATGCCTGGAGCGGGATCTCCTGGCAGGAGCAGCAGACCGGCAATCAGGCGGTGTGGATCGTGCTGGCGGCGGTGGCGATGGCGTGGCTGTTCCTGGTGGCGCAGTATGAGAGCTGGACGCTGCCGGCGAGCGTCATGCTCTCGGTGCTGTTCGCCATCGGCGGAGCGCTGCTCTGGCTGTGGACCGCGGGCTATGCCAACGATGTGTATGTTCAGATAGGGCTGGTGCTGCTGATCGCCCTGGCGGCGAAGAATGCGATTCTGATCGTTGAGTTCGCCCGCAGCCGGCGCGAGGAGGGGCTGTCGATAGTCGACGCTGCGCGCGAGGGGGCTACCCGCCGCTTCCGCGCGGTAATGATGACCGCGGTGTCATTTATTATCGGCATCATGCCGATGATGCTCGCCACCGGCGCCGGGGCGCAGAGCCGGCGGATCATCGGCACCACGGTGTTCAGCGGGATGCTGGTGGCGACGATGGTTGGCATCCTGTTTATCCCCTCGCTGTATGTACTGTTTCAGCGTATGCGCGAGTGGGCGCATCGGCGGGGCTAAGCGCGGCGCTACCGGTCGGTAACGGGGATACTCCAGGCTGCAACGACTACCGGGCGGTCCCCTCTCCCTTTGGGAGAGGGGTAGGGTGAGGGTGGGTTTTGCGTTCACGTTGCGTTTGGGCGTGAGCCCCGCCTTATCTGCCGACCTCCGGTTCGCCGATTTCAGCGGGAATCAGCCCTGCTGCACGCCCGTAGATTTCAGGAGCCACACCATAGCGAACAGACTCTGTAGGCCCGGTAAGCGCAGCGCCACCGGGCAAGGACATCGGGCACGGCGGCAATACCTTGCCCGGCCTGTCGTTAATTTATTCACTCTCGTGGCTGGAATGGCCGCCCCCAAACGCGCCCGCTATTTTCTCTCCACCGTTATCATGGTCACGAACGGATGATACTGCCACGGCACGCTGCCGCCTTTGCGGTACATCTTCGACAGGGTGCCGTCGAGATAAAGCATCTGCCGCACGCCAAGCTTTGACTGCGCATAGCAGGCAAAATCGTAAAAGTTGGTCTCGCGATCGCTGAGCATAAATACCACCCGGCCCTGCTTATCGATACCAACCCCGTTGCGCAGCTTGCGCGAACTGGCGGAGGGCTTCAGTCGCCAGTTGATGACGCCATTTTCAATCAGCATCGGGCCGGACTGCACCGCATAGCGGATGGCGGGAGAGGGTTTGTACGCCGGCAGCGGCACGATTTTCGCCCGGCCGTTTTCCACCAGGAATACGCCGCCGGGGCGGATAAAGAAGTTCCCGCCGCCGGCGGAGCGGTTTACCGGCGTCAGCCGTTTGCCGTCTTCGATATACAGCCCCAGCGGCGCGTAGGCCTTATCGTAAATGCCGCCGTTCATCGCCATCTGCACCCGGCCGTCGCCATCGATACCCGCCAGCAGCGAACGCAGGGAACCCCAGGCTTTGCCGTGCCGATCCTGCCAGTACATCGCAATGCGCTCTTTCTGCGCATCCACCCGATAGCTCTGCAGGGTCAGCGTCGGGTCGGTGAGGGTACAGGCGGCGCTGGCGACGGCGGCCAGGGGCAGCAGCGCCAGAGGGAGCAGGCAACGTAATAACATGGGCAGTCCTTTCTATAGTCTGCGCCGAGTATACCCGCCTCGCTACCTTATGCCGCCCAAATCTCACAGTGTTTTTGCACCAGCCCGGAAAGCGAACCGCCGTTGGCGATAAAGTCGCGCATCTGCTGCGCCTCGCTGTGCGGCGATTTCGCCTGGCGAACCACCGCCTCCAGCGCTGCCGTCGCCTTCAGCTGATGGGCGAAAGGGGCCAGCCGGTCGGCGAGCTGCAGGATCTCCTGGCGGATGCTGCGCTGCTCCCCGCTGCGCACGTCGGTGAGGGTCCCGTCCAGCCCGTAGCGGCAGGCCTGATAGCGGTTAAAGGGGTACAGCAGATAATCATCAGGCTGGTGCTTAAAAGGACGCTCCGTCAACAGCCAGCAGGCCAGGGTCTGAATAAAGCCGGCGATGTGGATCGCCTGGGCAAGGGTCAAGGGGGTGTCCATCACCCGCACCTCGACGGTACCAAACTGCGGGCTGGGACGAATATCCCAGTGCAGATCCTTCATGCTATCGATCATGCTGGTGTAGCTCAGCTGGCGGAACAGGCGACGAAACCCCTGCCAGTCGGCCACCCACGGCATCGGACCGTTGTCGGGATAGGAGGAGAAGCGGTTCAGGCGCGAACAGGCGAAGCGGCTGTCGGTGCTGTCGAACCACGGTGAGGCGGCGTTAAGGGCGATGAAGTGCGGTACAAAGCGCGACAGGCCATGCAGCAGATAGATGGCGTCGTCGCCGCTCTGGCAGCCGACGTGCACATGCTGGCCAAAGACCGTCGCCTGCTGCGCCAGATAGCCAAAATGCTCGACGGTTTTGACATAGCGCGGGTTATCGCTGATTTGCTGGCGCTGCCAGGCATGAAAGGGATGGGAACCCCCGCCGCAGATCTGCAGATGATGGCGCAGCGCCGCGCGCTGGACCGCCTGCTGGATGGCGCTGAGCTGGATTTGCGCATGGCTGATGTCGCGGCACACCCCGGTGGCGATCTCCAGCATGCTCTCGGTGATGTCGTGTTTGGCTTCTCCCACGGTCAGCTCATGCTGGACGTCGGCAATCAGCGTCGAGGCATCCTGGCTGAGGTCGTAACCCGGCGGGTTCACCACCTGCAGCTCCAGTTCGATACCGAGGGTAAAAGGATCGGAGCGGTGAAAATCGGCTAAAGGCATAGTCTCTCCCGGTCGATGTGTTCCCTGAAGTATAGAAGGGATTGATCCCGACGGAGAATACGCGGCGGCGGTGGACGGGGGATGAATAAAAAGTGACGCAGAGTGATTATTTGAAATTTGCCATATAGCGGCTGGTGCAATTCTGCAACATATTTCCCGCTGGCGGTGCGGCGGAATAAGGCGCAATTATTTTCCCATAATTATCATGGTGATAATATAAGTCATTCTTATTTTACCGGTCGGTTTTGACCTATTTTCGTCCGCGTAAGAGCTGGTACGCATTTTGCCTGTTAATCCGTGACATTTTATTTAACAGGGATCATGTGATGCACAAAAAGACGTTATTTTCGCGTGCCGGTCGTCTCGCCGTGGCGGTGAGCGGCGCACTGGCCCTGGCGGGCGCCGCCTTACCTGCCAACGCCTCCACGCTGCGGATCGCCATGACCGCCGCGGATATTCCGTTAACCCTTGGCCAGCCGGATCAAGGCTATGAGGGCAACCGCTTTACCGGCATCCCGCTGTACGACGCGCTGGTGGAGTGGGATCTGTCGCAAGGTGAAAAGCCCAGCGGTCTGGTGCCGGGGCTGGCGACCGAGTGGCACATCGATCCGCAGAATACCAGCCGCTGGATTTTCACCCTGCGTCCGGGGGTGAAGTTTCATGATGGGACGGAGGTGAACGCCGACGCCATCGTCTGGAACGTGGATAAGGTACTGAATAAAGCGGCGCCGCAGTACGCCCCGGGTCAGATCGGCAACACCCTGTCGCGCATGCCGACCCTCACCGGCGCAGAGAAAATTGACGACCACACCGTGGCGCTGACCACCTCGGAACCGGATGCGCTGCTGCCGTACAACATCACCAACCTGTTTATCGTCTCGCCGACGGCGTGGCAGAAGCAGTATGACGCGGTGCCGGCCAGCGTGGGAGATAGCGCCGCGCGCAGCAAACAGGCGTGGACCGCCTTCGCCGCCCACGCGGTGGGTAGCGGCCCGTTCAAACTGGAGAAGCTGGTGCCGCGTCAGCAGCTGATCCTCGATAAAAACCCCGACTACTGGAACAAAGATCGCATTCCCCGGGTGGATAAAGTGGTGCTGATCCCCTTGCCGGAGGCCAACGCCCGTACCGCGGCGCTGTTGTCGAAGCAGGTGGACTGGATTGAAGCCCCGGCGCCGGACGCCATCGATCAGATCAAGTCTCAGGGTTTTCACCTCTACGCCAACACCCAGCCGCATCTGTGGCCCTGGCAGTTCTCCTTTGAAAAAGGATCGCCGTGGCAGGACATCCGCGTGCGCAAAGCGGCCAACTTGTGTCTGAACCGTGCTGAGCTGAAGAGCTACCTCGGCGGCTATATGACCGAGGCCACTGGGGTCTACGAGGCTGACAGCCCGTGGCATGGCAAACCCACCTTCCAGATCAAATATGACCCGGACGCCGCCCGCCAGCTAATGACCGAGGCCGGATACAGTGCCAGCAAACCGCTGCACGTCACGGTGGCTACCTCGGCCTCCGGCTCCGGGCAGATGCAGCCCTTGCCGATGAACGAGTATATCCAGCAGAGCCTGAAGAGCTGCTTCTTCAATGTGGATATCAAAGTGGTGGAATGGAACACCCTGTTTACCAACTGGCGCCTGGGCGCCCGGGACCCCTCGGCGAAAGGGATCGATGCGATCAACGTCAGCGCCGCGGTTAACGATCCTTACTTTGGCCTGATCCGCTTCTCGACGGCCAAAGCGTTTCCGCCGGTGGCGACCAACTGGGGTTACTTTTCCACGCCGGAGACGGAGAAGCTGGCCGCCGCCGTCAAGCACGCCTTTACCCCGGCGGAGATGAACAAAGCGGCCGGTGAGTTGCACGCCGCGCTGGTGGATCAGGTGCCATTCCTGTTTGTCGCCCACGACGTCGGGCCGCGTGCGATTTCCCCTGCGGTGACCGGGGTGGTGCAACCGCAGAGCTGGTTTATCGACCTCAGCCTGGTGAGCAAAAAAGAGTAATCGCGAAAGGGGCGACCGATGATCAATACGCTGCTATACCGCATTCTGCTGGCTATCCCCACCATGCTGGGGGTGGCGGTGATCTGTTTCATGCTGGTGCAGATCGCCCCGGGCGACCCGCTGGTGTCGGTGATGCCGCCGGACGCCTCGGAGGCGCTGCGTCAGACATTAATGCAGGCTTACGGCTTTGATAAGCCGCTGCCCCTGCAGTTTATCCACTGGCTGTGGCGGGCGCTGCACGGCGACCTTGGTATGTCGGTCGCCACCGGCCGCCCGGTGATAGACGAAGTGATGACCGCGGTGGCTTACTCTCTGCGCCTGGCGCTGCTGGCGACGGCGATCGGTTTTGTCCTCGGCAGCCTGTTCGGCTTTGTCGCTGGCTATTTTCGCAACAGCGTCATTGACCGTCTGGCCTCGGTATTGTCGGTGTTTGGCGTCAGCGTGCCGCACTACTGGCTGGGGATGCTGCTGGTGATCCTCTGCAGCGTCAAGTTCGCGCTGCTGCCGGCCACCGGCGGCGGGCCGATAGGCGAGGTGGGCTGGCAATGGGACTGGGCGCACCTGCAGTTCATGCTGCTGCCGGCCCTCACCCTGTCGGTGATCCCGACCGGGATTATCGCCCGCACCGTGCGCTCGCAGGTGGCCGATATCCTCAGCCAGGAGTTTATCGTTGGCCTGCGCGCCCGCGGGCTCAACGAGTCGCGCATCTTTGTCCATGTCATGAAAAATGCCGCGCCCACCGCGCTGGCGGTGATGGGGCTGCAGGTGGGCTATCTGATGGGCGGCTCGATCCTTGTGGAGACCGTTTTCTCCTGGCCGGGAACCGGATTGCTGCTCAATACCGCCATTTTTCAGCGCGACCTGCCCCTGCTGCAGGGCACCATCTGGGTGCTGGCGCTGTTTTTCGTGCTGCTCAACCTGCTGGTGGATATTCTGCAGACCACCCTCGACCCGCGTATTAAGAGGAGCTGACCATGGTGGATACAGCAACGACGAAAGCGGTCCCGGCCGCAGCGGCCCACGCTTCCCGGCAAGGTTACTGGCGCGGCGTGCTGCGCCGCCTACTGCGCGACCCCGGCGGGGTGGTGGTGGGCGTGGTGATCCTCCTGCTGCTGGCCCTGGCGCTGTTCGGTCCGTGGCTTATCGTCAAAGATCCCTATCAAACGTCGATGTTCCTGCGCCTGAAACCCATCGGCAGCGATGGCTTCCCGCTGGGCTCGGATGAGCTGGGACGCGACATGCTGTCGCGGCTGATCCTTGGCACCCGACTGTCGCTGTTTATGGGAATTGTCCCGGTGGTGTTCGCCTTTTTTATCGGCGGGGCCATCGGGATTATCGCCGGCTATACGGGCGGCAAAACCAATACCGTGATTATGCGCACCGTGGATGTGTTCTATGCCTTTCCCTCCGTCCTGCTGGCGATTGCGCTGTCGGGAGCGTTGGGGGCGGGCATCGGCAATGCGCTGTTGTCGCTGACCCTCGTGTTTGTCCCGCAGGTGGCGCGGATTGCCGAGAGCGTGACCGCCCAGGTGCGGCATATGGACTATATCGACGCCGCCCGGGCCACTGGCGCCAACGCGTTGACCATTATCCGCGTCCAGGTGTTGGGCAACGTGCTCGGGCCGATCTTCGTCTTCTCCACCGGGCTGATTTCGGTGTGCATGATCCTCGCCTCCGGCCTGTCGTTTCTCGGCCTCGGCGTGCGGCCGCCGGAGCCCGAGTGGGGGCTGATGCTCAATACGCTGCGCACGGCAATCTATACCCAGCCGTGGGTGGCCGCCCTGCCGGGCCTGATGATTTTTATCACCTCCATTTCGTTCAATATCCTCGCGGACCGCCTGCGTGCGGCAATGGCGATTAAGGAGTAAGCGATGCAACCCTTTATCAATATCGACCTTGGCGGGCCGGCGCAGCCGCTGCTGAAGGTCAATCACCTGCTGAAGTACTTTCGCGGCGGCAAAGGCCGGGAGGTGGTGCAGGCGGTGGACGATATCAGCTTCACGGTGATGAAAGGCGAAACCCTGGGGGTGGTCGGCGAGTCGGGCTGCGGCAAATCGACCACCGCCCGGCTGCTGATGCAGTTGCTCACCCAGGACAGCGGCGAACTGATCTTCGACGGACAGGGGGTCGGCTCGTCACGTCTGCCGCTGAAAGCCTACCGTCGCCAGGTGCAGATGGTTTTCCAGGATAGCTATGCTTCGCTCAATCCGCGCCTGACCATGGAGGAGAGCATCGCCTTCGGCCAGCGCGTCCACGGCGTCAGCGCCAGAGAGGCCAGCGAATATGCCCGCTATCTGCTGGCGCACGTTGGCCTTGAGCCGGCGCGCTTTGCCGACCGCTACCCGCATGCGCTCTCCGGCGGCCAGCGGCAGCGGGTGAATATCGCCCGCGCGCTGGCGATGAAGCCGCGGCTGGTGATCCTCGATGAGGCAGTGTCGGCGCTGGATAAATCGGTGGAAGCCCAGGTGCTGCAGCTGCTGCAGGAGCTTAAACGGACTCTCGAGCTGACCTACGTGTTCATCAGCCACGATCTGCACGTGGTTCGCTGGCTGTCGGATCGGATCCTCGTCATGTACCTTGGCGAAGTGGTGGAGATTGGCCCGGCGGAGCAGCTGTTTACCGCCTCCGCCCACCCCTATACCCGGGCGCTGTTAAGCTCGATGCCCTCCATGGACCCGGAAAACCGCACCCTGACCTCGCCGCTAAGCGGCGATCCCCCCAGCCCCATCGCGCCGCCGAGCGGCTGCCGCTTTCACACCCGCTGCCCGCATGCGAAGGCGGTCTGCGCCGAGGTGAAACCGCGGCTGGAGGCGGTCGGGGAGGGGCACCAGAGCGCCTGCCTGATGGCGCAGCCGGCCTCGCCCTGGCATCAAAGCATCCCCCTTAAGGAGGTCAGCCATGTCGGATAACGCCTTTGTCCATGTGCGCGACCTGCGGGTCGTCTTTCGCCGCGACGGACAGACCATCAACGCGGTCAACGGGGTCTCCTTTGAGGTACAAAAGGGGGAGGTGATGGCGCTGATTGGCGAGTCGGGTTCCGGCAAGAGCGTGACCCTGCGGGCGCTGATGCGCCTGCACCCGCCAGGGAGCAGTGAGCTCTCCGGCACCCTGCAGGTGGGGGACGACGAGGTGCTGACGATGAGCGCCAGCCAGCTGCGGCGCTATCGCGGCGGACGCTGCGCGATGATTTTTCAGGAGCCGCTGCTGGCCTTCGATCCGGTCTACACCGTCGGGCAGCAGATTATTGAAGGGTTGCGCCGCCACGAAGGGCTGTCGCGCCAGGCGGCCCGGGACAGGGCGCTGGAGGCCCTGCGCCAGGTGCGCATTCCCAGCCCCGAGCGGCGGCTGGATGCTTACCCGCACGAGATGTCCGGCGGAATGCGCCAGCGGGCGATGATCGCCCTTGCGCTCTCCTGTAACCCGCAGCTGCTGCTGGCGGATGAGCCGACCACCGCCCTCGACGCCACGGTGCAAATCCAGATCCTGATCCTGCTGCGCGAGCAGCAAAAGCAGCGCGGGCTGTCGATCGTGTTTGTGACCCACGATATCGGCGCCGCGGTGGAGATCGCCGACCGGGTGGCGGTGATGTACGCCGGGCGGATCGTCGAGGAAGCGTCGATGAGCGAGATCCTGCGCCACCCGCNCCATCCTTATACCCAGGTGCTGCTGGGCAGTCGGCCGAAAGAGGGGCTTAAGAAAGGTGATGCCCTGCACTGCATTCCCGGCGCGCCGCCGGATCTGGCGCGCTTGCCGCCCGGCTGCGCCTTTGCCGAGCGCTGCCCGCACCGTCGCCCGGTCTGTGAGCAGAGTCTGCCGCCGACGGAATCCGTCGCGGAGCGCCACGCGGTGAGTTGCCACCGCTGGCGCGAGCTGGCGATTGACGCTAACGCCCAGGCCCTGGCCGTCTGATCGGCGGCAAAAAACCATACAGGATGAAGACCAGGCGTTGATAGCGCATTCCCACCGCCGGTTACGCTGGCGGCGACCTTGATGTCAGGAGACTACCATGAGCAGTGATGTACTTTTTACCCCCGCGACCGACACCACCGGCTGGCGCATCAATGGCGACCGCCTGTGGGCGTCGTTAATGGATCTCGCGCAGATCGGCGCCACGCCGAAGGGCGGCTGCCGCCGTCTGACCCTCACCGACCTCGACCGCCAGGGGCGGGACAAGGTAATAGGCTGGGCGCGGGAGGCCGGGATGAGCGTCACCATCGATAAAATCGGCAATGTGTTTATGCGCCGGGAAGGCCGCAACCCCGGCCTGCCGCCCATCGTCTCCGGCAGCCATATTGACACCCAGCCCACCGGCGGCAAATTTGACGGCAACTACGGCGTGCTGGCGGCGCTGGAGGTGGTGCGCACGCTCAACGATCTGCAGATTGCCACCGACGCGCCGATTGAGGTGGTGTTCTGGACCAACGAAGAGGGGTCGCGCTTTGTACCGGTGATGATGGGCTCCGGGGTCTTTGCCGGCGTCTTCCCGCTGGAAGAGACCTGGGCCGTCACGGATAAAGAGGGTGTCAGCGTCGGCGAGGCGCTGGAGCAGATCGGCTATATCGGCGAGCAGACCCCGGGGGACCATCCCATCGGCGCCTATTTTGAGGCGCACATTGAGCAGGGGCCGATTCTCGAAGATGAAGCGAAAACCATCGGTATCGTGCAGGGCGTGCTGGGGATCCGCTGGTACGACTGCGTGGTCACCGGCCAGGCCTCGCACGCCGGACCCACGCCGATGCACCTGCGTCAGGATGCCCTGCAGGTGGCGACCCGCATTATGCAGGAAGTGGTGGCCATTGCCGGGCGCAGCGAAGAGGGACGCGGCACGGTCGGTAGCGTGCAGGTGTGGCCCAACAGCCGCAACGTGGTGCCCGGGGAGGTCACCTTCTCCATTGATATGCGCAATCTCAGCGATGCGCTGGTGGACGAGATGGATCGCCAGCTGCGGGCGTTTATCGCGGAGGTTGAGCGGGAGAGCGGTCTGCAGGTGGCCCTGAAGCAGGTAAGCCACTATCCGGCGGCGCCGTTCGATGCCGAATGCCAGCAGGCCATTGCCGATGCCGCGCAGCGGCTGGGCTATCCGGCGCGGCCGATCGTCTCCGGCGCCGGGCATGACGCAGTGTATATGAGCTACCTGGCGCCCACCGGGATGATTTTTATCCCCTGCAAGGACGGGATCAGCCATAACGAAATTGAGTATGCCTCGCCGGAGCACGTCGCCGCCGGCGCCAACGTGCTGCTGCAGGTGATGCTTCAGTACGCGCGGCCGGTGTAGACGGTCGTCCTCCCCGGCGACGCGACCTCCAGCCGTTTATCATGCTGTCGCCCGGGTAAGGCGGTTACACCGCCGCGACCCGGGACGGCGGATGACGGGGCGGTCAATCATGGCTCCCGCTCCCTGCGACAACCCGCTGACGGCCAAATTTGCGCGAGCCCACCACGCACAGCACCACGCCCAGCGTAACCGCCAGCATCAAGGGGCTGACGGTTTCGTGCAACAGCGCCGCCGACAGGCCAAGCCCGAAGAACGGCTGCAATAGCTGGAGCTGGCCGACGGCGGCGATCCCGCCCGCGGCCAGCCCTTTGTACCAGAAGATGAAACCGATCAGCATGCTGAAGAGCGACACATAGCCGAGCGCCGCCCAGGAGGAGGCCGATATGGCATGCCAGGACGCGGGCTGAACCATCAGCGAGGCGGGGAGCATCAACGGCAGGGCTATCACCAGCGCCCAGCAGATCACCTGCCAGCCGCCGAGCTCCCGCGTCAGCTTTGCCCCTTCCGCATAGCCGAGGCCGCAGGCGATAACCGCCGCCAGCATCAGCAGATCGCCGCTGAGTGAGGCCGCCGCACTTTGCGTCAGGGCGAATCCCACCACCAGCAGGCTGCCCAGCAGCGAAAAGATCCAGAAAGCCCGCCGCGGGCGTTCGCCGCCGCGCAGTACGCCGAAGAGGGCGGTCATCAGCGGCAGCAGGCCAATAAACACAATCGAATGCGCCGAGGTAATGCGCTGCAGGGCCAGCGCCGTGAGCAGGGGAAAGCCGATCACCACCCCTGATGAGACGATGATCAAGGGCACAAGCTGCGCCAGGCGCGGGCGTTTCTGGCGAAAGCCGACCAGCAGCGCGACGGCAAGCAGCCCGGCGATGGAGGCGCGCAGAAAGGTCAATAAGAACGGATCCATATCCTGCACCGCCAGCCGCGTCGCGGGCAGCGACCCGCTAAAAATAATCACCCCCAGTAAACCATGAAGCCATCCGGACCAGGGACCGGGCACCGATTTATCCAGTGTTGAATCTACCACGTTAACCTCGCGTTATCAGANNNNGCTGTGCCCGCTTGAGCATCGTCTGCGGCGATGGTAATGTGCTCAATCTAATACAATCAAATTATTGTCATAGATACATTTCACGATGAAAGCCCGATATAAAGCCGTTGTCGACCGATATGCCCAGGCGATCCGCAGCGGGCAGCTGCCCGCAGGCACCCGTCTGCCGACGCACCGTACCCTTGCCGCCGGAGAACGCCTCTCGCTGGCCACCGCCACGCGCGTCTACCGTGAACTGGAAGAGATGGGGTTGGTCAGCGGCGAAACCGGCCGCGGCACCTTCGTGCGCGACCTCTCGCTGCCGCCGGGGCACGGGGTCGATCAGCAGGTGGTGGCCGCCGATGTCGTGGATCTCAATTTCAACTACCCTTCGCTGCCGGAGCAGGGCGATGCGCTGCGCGAGGCGCTCAGGCAGCTGGCGATGGCGGGCGATATTGACTCGCATCTGCGCTATCAGCCTCATGCCGGGCGGCTCGCCGAGCGCGAAATTATCGCCCGCCATTTGACCTGCCAGCACTTTACGCCGGATGCGGAAAATGTCCTGATCGTCAACGGCGCACAGCACGGGCTGGCAGTGACCGTCATGGGGCTGTTACGTCCGGGGGATGTGGTGGCGGTGGATGCGCTGACCTATTCGGGCTTCAAGGTTCTGGCGGCGCTGTATCATCTGGAGCTGGCGGCGATCCCCTGTCGACCGGAGGGGCCGGACCTGCAGGCGCTTCATACGCTGTGCCAGCAGCGGCGGGTGCGGGCGGTGTATACCATGCCGACGCTGCACAATCCGCTGGGCTGGGTGCTCAACACCGGGCAGCGGCAGGCGCTGGCCGATCTCGCGCGCCAGCACGACCTGCTGATTATTGAAGATGCCGCCTACGCCCGGCTGGTGAGCCGTCCGCCGCCGCCGGTGATCAGCTATGCGCCGGAAAGAACGGTGTATGTCACCGGTTTTTCAAAAAATATCGCCACCGGACTGCGCGTGGGCGTGGTGATCTCTCCGCCGCGCTACCGGCCGGAGATTGAGCGTGCCATCCGGGCCACGACGTGGAATACGCCGACGCTGATAAGTTCGCTGATCTGCGCCTGGATTGAAGATGGCACGGTGGCCCGCTTTGAAACGCAGAAACGACAGGATGCGCGACAGCGGCAGCAGGTGGCCCGCGAGGTGCTTTGTGGGCTTCCCGTCGTCAGTCATCCCGATTCGTACTTTGTCTGGCTGCCTCTGGGTGAAGAGAGCCGGGCCGATCGACTGGCGAATGCGCTGATGGAACGCCGTATTTCGGTGTCGACCGCCGAGCCGTTCTGCGTCTCCGCCACGATCCCGCAGGCGCTGCGCATTGCGCTCGGATCGGTGCCTTTCGACAGTCTGCGCCCGGCGCTGCTCAGCGTGCGCGACGCCGTTGAGTATGAACAATACCGCTAACCCATCTGCTCCAGCTGGCCGCGCAGGACCTCCACCCCCTGGGCGATGGCGTCAGGGTTAATGGCGTGGAATCCCATGCGAAAGTAGTTATCCGGCGGCGCGGCGCTGAGAAAATGGCGCGCCCCGGGCTCAATCAGCACGCCGGCGTGGGCGGCGCGCCAGGTGAGCTGCTGGGTGTTGATCTGCGCCGGGGTCTGCAGCCAGAAGGCGTTAGCATGTTCGCTCCCCGCCAGCGCGCGACACGACGGCAGATAGCGCTGCAGGGCGGCGTGCAGGCGCTCCCAGCGCTGGGCGGAGTCGTAGCGGTAGCGCCGCAGATGGGTTTCATAATGGCCCTGGGCAAGGAAGTGGGCCATCTGGTACTGAATGTTGGTCGGCGGATGGCGATAGACCAGCCGGCGCAGGGCGCGCGCCTCGTCGATCAGGTCCGGGTCGGCGACCATAAACCCCAACCGCAGCCCCGGTGACAGCGCTTTTGACAGGCTGCTGACATACACCACCCGGCCGCTGCGATCGCTGGCCTTCAGCGCCGGCAGTGGGTTGAGGGTAAAGTTACTCTCCGAGTCATAATCATCTTCAATAATGACTGCGTCATGGCGGGCGGCATGCTCCAGCAGCTGGCGACGCCGCGCACTGCTCATGGTCACCCCGGTGGGCACCTGATGGCCGGGGGTGACATAGTAGTAATCGCAGGGACGCTCATTAAGCACGATCCCCTCTTCATCCACCGGGTGCGGCACCACCTCGGCGTCGGCGAGCAGAAAGGTGTTGATGGCTTCGCGAAAGCAGGGGTTTTCGACGCCAATGCGGGTGGTGGAAGAGAGCAGCAGTCGGGTCAGCAGGTAGAGCGCATTTTGCGAGCCAAGGGTGATGAGAATTTCATCCGGCGCGGCGACAATGCCGCGCTTGGGCAGCACCCGGGTGCGGATCTGCTCGATCAGCATCGGCACATCCTGGTCAATATGGTCGATGACCCACGCCGGGTCGCGCACCCCGCCGTGCAGCCAGTTCGCCGCCGAGCGCCAGGTGGCCAGCGGGAACTGCCGGGTATCGGGCTGGCCGTAGATAAACGGGTAGCGGTAGTGCATCCAGCCCGCCGGTTTGAGTATCGACTCCTGCTGGCTGGGGGTCATCTGCAGCCGGTCGCCCCAGCGTGGTGCAGCGGCTTCGCGCTGCGGTGCACTCTCGACGGCGGCAGGCGAAGCTTCATGATAGTCGGGATGCAGGTAGTAACCGCTTCGTGGGCGGCTAATCAGGTAGCCCTCGTTGACCAGACTTTCAAACACCAGCGCGGTGGTGTTGCGCGAGACGCGAAGCTGGCTGGCCAGCTGGCGACAGGAGGGCAGCGGGGTGTCGGCGGCGAAGATCCCGCTGAGAATGGCATTCACCAGCGTCTCTCGCACCTGTTCCTGCAAACCGCGGCCAGGCTGAAAATCAACGTGTAACAGGTGACGGATCATACGGGGCTCCTCTGGCAATAACGCATTGCGACCACCCGTTACACTCAGCAAATTCCATACCACCCTGCCGCCATCTGACACAGCGATGCGGCCCATCTGGCTCTATACGGAATTGAAAAACGCTCCCACATTAAAAACGTATTCAGCCGCCGTGGACCGGAACGTCCCCGGCCACTATTTTGCAGAAACCTTTTCGCGTTCTGGAATGAACCCGTCTGGCCAATCCATCAGGGGTGAAATAATGAAAAAATCATTGGCATCAATGTGTCTGAGCGCTGTATTAACGGTCGCTTTTTCTTATCACGCCGTCGCGGCCGATCTTCCGGAAATAGAAAAATCCGGCACCTTGAAAGTGGCGACGGAAGATGATTATGCGCCGTTTAACTTTATGAATAATGGCCAGGCCGATGGCTTTAACAAAGATATGCTTGAGGAATTACGTAAGTACGCCAAATTCCATGTCGACCAGAGCATATTACCGTGGACCGGATTATTAGCGGCCGTCTCCACCGGGCAATACGATATGGCCTTAACCGGGGCGGTTATTACCGATGAGCGGCTGAAGGTTTTTGATTTCACCCCACCGTGGGCCTCCGCGCAGCACTATTTCGTCAAACGCGCTGGTGATACTTCGTTAAATACGATTGCCGATCTCAGCGGCAAAAAAGTGGGGTTACAGGCCGGGAGCGCGCTGCTGGCGCGTTTGCCGGAGCTGAAGGCGATGCTGGAGAAGACCGGCGGCAAGCTGGGACCGGTGGTGGAGTATCCCTCCTATCCGGAAGCTTACGCCGACCTGGCGAATAAGCGACTGGATTACGTGATTAACGTGGTGATCTCGGTAAACGACCTGGCGAAAGCCAAACCGAAGGTCTTCGCCAAAGGGCTGGCTGTCTCCGGACCGGGGTATATGGCGTGGCCGATCCCGAAAAACTCGCCGCAGCTGCTGGCCTATATGACCAAGTTTATGAACCACATGAAGGAGACCGGCAAGCTCGCCGAGCTGCAGAAAAAATGGTTTGGCGAAACCTATGACAACCTGCCGACCGAGGCGATCACCAGCCCGGAACAGTTTCACAAACTCGCCGGACTGTAATATTCCGCGGCGGGCGACCGCCGCCTGTTGCTGAGAAGGAGGGCCTCATGGATGCAATTTCCTGGCAGTTATTAATCGAAGGCGCATGGACGACCCTCTGGATTTCGGCCATCGCTATCGCCTTCGGGGTGGTGGCGGGCCTGCTGATCGCCCTGGTACGGATGCTGCGCCTGCCGGTGATCGACCAGCTGCTGGTGGTCTATATCAGTCTGGCCCGCGCAACGCCGCTGGTGACGCTGGTGCTGTTTCTGTTCCTTTCCCTGCCGACGATGGGCATTAACCTCGACAAGAACGTGGCCGCCATCGTGGCGCTGACGCTTAACACGTCGGCGTTTAACGCTGAGATCTGGCGCAACGCCTTCCGCACCTTTCCGCGCGAACAGCGGGAGGCGGCGGAGTCGGTGGGAATGCGCCGCTGGACCTACTTCCGCTACATCATGCTGCCGCAGATGTGGATCGAGAGCCTGCCGGCGCTGGTCAATGAGATGTCCTTTTTGATCAAAGGTAGCCCGGCCATCGCCGTGATTGGCGTGGTGGATCTCACCCGGGTCACCAACCGTATCTCCTCGGTCACCTACGAGCCGCTGTCGCCGATCCTCGCCGCCGGCCTGCTGTATGTGGTGATCATCGGCTGTTTGTTGAAGCTGCAGGGTATCGCGGAACGTAAAGCCAGGCGTCTGGCGCGCTAGGAACGGGAGGCATTATGAATCAGTGGGGCGTTATCTGGTCGGTTCGCGATAGCTTTATTGCCGGGTTATTCGCGACCCTCGAACTGTTTATTACCGCCGCCCTGGCGGCGCTGATTATCGGTATTGCGCTGTGTTATTTTAGCGAATATCAAAAGAAAGTGATTAACCGGATTATTATTGGTTTCGTCAGCCTGATGCGTGCGATCCCTTTTTTGATCCTCGCTTATCTTCTGTATTACGGGCTGCCGCAGCTCGGTATTAGCATGGAGCCGTGGACCGCCGGTTTACTGGCCCTGATTATTTATCATGGCGCCTATTTCTTTGAAATATTGCGCAGCCAGCGGCGGGTATTTTCCGGCGGATATATTGAAGCGGCGATTGCTCAGGGCTTTTCGCGCTATGCCATTTTCCGGCGGATTATTTTACCCAATATCGTCTCTTCCGCCTTACCGCTGATCGGCAATCAGCTGATTATTTGCCTGAAGGACACCGCTTTCCTGAGCATTATTACCGTTCAGGAGATCACCGCCGCCGCCAACAGCGTCCAGGCGACCTATTTTATTCCGTTTAACGCCTTTATCGTCGCCATTGGGCTTTACTGGGCGATCAGCATTCTGCTGGAGCTGCTGATTAAGCGCCTGACCGCCTGGGGAGCCAAAAGAGGAATGAGCCATGCCTGAGTCTATTGCCGTAAGCGTCAAAAACGTCTCCAAACAGTTCGATAATGTGGAAGTCCTGCGGGATATTAACCTGACGGTGGAGAAGGGGACCGTGGTGAGTATTCTCGGCTCGTCCGGGTCGGGAAAATCCACACTGCTGCGCTGTATGAACTGGCTGGAACAGCCGGACCGCGGCGAAATTCATATCGGCGGTCAGCGACTGGGGATTGATGAACAGCGAGGCCGGGCGATGTCGCACCGCCAGCTGGCCAAAATCCGCGAGCGGGTGGGGATGGTCTTTCAGAGTTTTAACCTGTGGCCGCATCTGACCGTTCAGCAAAACGTCAGCGAGGCGCTGCTGCACGTTAAGGGCATGAAACGAGACGAGGCGAAGGCCATGGCCATGCAGCAGCTGGAGAAAGTCGGCATGGCGCACAAAGCCGATGTCTACCCGATCACTCTCTCCGGTGGACAGAAGCAGCGGGTGGCGATCGCCCGTTCGCTGGCGATGTCGCCGGAAGTTATTCTCTTCGATGAACCGACGTCGGCGCTGGATCCGGAACTGGTTAATGAGGTGTTGGGGGTAATGAAAGCCCTTGCCGCCGAGGGCTACACCATGGTGGTGGTGACCCACGAGATGGATTTTGCCCGCCAGGTGTCCAATGAGGTGGTGTTTCTGGAGAAGGGGCTGCTGATAGAGAAGGCGCCGCCGGAGAAGTTCTTCACTCAGCCTGACTCCGAACGCGTCAGGCAGTTTCTGCAAAGCAGCCGTTAGTCCGGCCTGCATCCCCTGCCGGCAGCGCCGGCAGGGGATGCGTCGGGTTTCGCTTAATCCCGATCGATGGCGAACGGCTGCCATGCCTGACGCACCGGCATCACCTCCACCCGGTTAATGTTCATATGCGCCGGCAACGTGGCGATATAAAACATCTGCTCGGCGATATCGTGCGCGCTCAGCGGCGTGGTGCCGCGATAGAGCTTATCCGATGCCGCCTGGTCGCCTTTGGTACGCACCAGGGTGAATTCGGTCTCGGCAATCCCCGGCGCCAGATCGGTGACCCGCACGCCGGTGCCAAGCAGATCGCAGCGCAGGTTATAGCTGAACTGCTTCACAAACGCCTTGCTGGCGCCATACACATGGCTGCCGGGATAGGGCCACTGCCCGGCGATCGAGCCGATATTGATAATACTCGCCCCGGCGCCATGGCGGATCAGCGTCGGCAGCAGGGCGTGAGTGACTGTCACCAGACCGGTGACGTTGGTGTCGATCATCGTTTTCCAGTCCTCCAGCGCCACCTCCTGCGCCGGCAGCGGCGACAGCGCCAGCCCGGCGTTGTTGATCAGGGTGGTGATATCGGCGAAATCGGCGGGCAGCGACGCCACGGCGGCAGCCACCGCCTCGCTGTCACGAACGTCAAGCTCAATAATATGCACCGGCACCCTGGCGGCGAGTCTGTCCTGCAAGGCCTTCAGTCGCGGATAGCGGCGCCCGCTCAGCACCAGCGACCAGCCCGCGTCGGCAAACACCTGCGCTGCCGCTTCGCCAAAACCCGAGGTCGCCCCGGTGATAAACACTACGTTGCTCGTTGCCATCTCATTCTCCTGTGCGGTTGTCCCTTCACTATAAAAACGCCGGACGACAAGGCACAGGGCCAGACGACGGGCAGGGATGTGACACCGTGTCACATCGTTATGCGCGCACTGGCTCTATCCGATTTGCGCGGCCAAGGCCAATGATGAAGCCAACCACTACGACATGAGAGAGGGCAGGGTATGAAGCTGGCAATTCACAACGAGGTCGCGGTAAGCAATGACGAAGTTCGGCAATTAGATCGCGCCTATGTGTTTCATTCATGGTCGATGCAGGGCAATCTCAACCCGCTGGTCATCGCCGGGGCGCAAGGCTGCGAGCTATGGGATTATGAGGGGAACACCTGGCTCGATTTCAGCAGCCAGCTGGTGAACGTCAACATTGGCTATCAGCACCCCCGGGTACTGGCGGCCATGAAGGCGCAGCTGGAGACCCTGGTCACCATCGCGCCCGCCACCGCCAACCTTGCCCGCGGCGAAGCGGCGAAGCGCATCGTCGACCTGGCGCCGGCGGGCTTCAGTAAGGTGTTCTTCACTAACGCCGGGGCGGATGCCAATGAGAACGCGATTCGCATGGCGCGGCTCTATACCGGGCGCGACAAGGTGCTGTCGGCCTATCGTTCCTATCATGGCAACACCGGCAGCGCGATCGCCGCTACCGGCGACTGGCGCCGGGTGCCGAATGAGTTCTCCCGCGGCCACGTTCACTTCTTCAACCCCTACCTTTACCGCAGCGAGTTCAACGCCGCGACTGAGGAAGAGGAGTGCCAGCGCGCGCTGGCGCATCTGCGGCGGATCATTGAATGCGAGGGGCCGACGGCCATCGCGGCGATCCTGCTGGAGTCCATCCCCGGCACCGCCGGGATCCTCGTGCCGCCGGCAGGCTATATGCAGGGCGTGCGCGCCCTGGCCGACGAGTTTGGCATCGTGCTGATCCTTGATGAGGTGATGGCCGGCTTTGGCCGCACCGGCAGCTGGTTCGCCTTCGAGCAGGATGGCGTGGTGCCGGATCTGGTGACCTTTGCCAAGGGGGTTAACGCCGGCTACGTGCCGGCGGGCGGGGTGCTGATTAGCGAGCCGATTGCCCGCTACTTTGACGATCACTTCTTTGCCGGGGGGCTGACCTACTCCGGCCATCCGCTGGCGATGGCGGCGATTGTCGCCACCATCGACGCGATGAAAGAGGAGAAGGTGGTTGAGAACGCGGCCTATATCGGCAACGAGGTGCTGCGCCCCGGTCTCGAGGCGCTGGCGGAGAAGCACGCCATTATCGGCGAGGTGCGCGGTCGCGGCCTGTTCCAGGCGCTGGAGCTGGTGAGCAGCCGTGAACAAAAAACGCCGCTGACCGCCGCCGACATGGCCGCGATCAAAGGGGCCCTGACCGAAGCCGGGCTGCTGGCCTTTGTGGTGGAGAACCGCATTCACGTGGTGCCGCCGTGCACCATTACTGCTGAGCAGGTGGCGCAGGGGCTGGCGATTTTTGATGCGGTCTTTGCTCGCTTTGCCAGCCTGGCGAAGTAGGGGAGGGGGCCGGATACTGTTGCCCGGCGGCGCGCTTGCNCGGGCCTACGGNGNGTNAGCCTGTGAGNGGATCCTGTAGGCCGGGTAAGGCGCAGCCGCCACCCGGCNNNANCANGGNTACCGTGCCTGANATCTNGCCCGGCGGCGCTNCGCTTGCCGGGCCTACGGNGNGTNAGCCTGTGAGNGGATCCTGTAGGNCGGGTAAGCGAAGCGCCACCCGACAAAACAACCGCACATACGCTGACCTCACCTCATCCGGTGCTCTCCATTGACCAACGCTTCGCGATCGAAAAAGCGCTGGATCACGCCCTCCGCCATAAACGCCGCCCGATCGGACATATGGGCGATGACGTCGGCATCATGGCTGACCAGCAGATAGGTCATGCCGTGCTCCTGTTTCAGACGATTAAGTAGATTAAGGATTTCCGCCTGTACCGACATATCCAGCGCTGAGGTCGGCTCATCCAGCAGCAGGATCTGCGGGCGCAGCAGCAGGGCGCGGGCAATGGCCACGCGCTGCCGTTGGCCGCCGGAGAGCTGATGCGGATAGCGGCGCACGGCGTCGGCGGCCAGACCCACCTGCTCAAGGGCGGTGGTTACTCGCGGGGCAACGTCGCGGATGCCGTGGATCTGCAGCGGCTCCGCCAGGGTGCGCCACAGGGTATGGTTGGGATGCAGCGAGGCGTACGGATCCTGAAACACCATCTGCACGTTGCGCCGCAGATCGCCCTGAAAGCGGGCGCCCGGCATAATGGCCTGGCCGAGCAGATCCACGCTGCCGCGCCATTCACGCTGCAATCCGGCCAGCACGCGCAAAATCGTCGATTTGCCGCAGCCCGAGGCGCCGATCAGGCTGAAGGTTTCCCCGGCGTCGACACGGAAACTGGCGGCGGAGACCGCCGTCTTCGCGCCGAATGTAACCTGTAAATCCTGAAGATTAACGATCGCCATGGGCTGTCTCCGTAAAGTCCTGGGTTCTGTCGAGGGTCGGCAGCATCTGGCCGTAGGTGTGGGCATTTGGCCGGCAGGTCCACAGGGTGCGGGTGTAAGGGTGCGTCGCGCTCGGCAGCGCCCGCGCCGGCATCTCGTCGACCTGTCTCCCCTGGTACATCACCAGCACGCGATCGCAATGCGCGGCTACCAGCAGTAGATCGTGGCTGATCAGTAACATGGCCATCTGCCGCTGCGCGCTCTGCTCCACCAGCAGCTCGAGGATCTGGTTGCGCAGGCGGGCGTCGAGGGCCGAGGTCGGCTCGTCGGCTATCAGCACCTTCGGGTTATTGAGCAGCGCGAGGGCGATCATCACCCGCTGTCCCATCCCGNCGGAGAGTTCGCCGGGATAGCGGCTGAGGACCGGCAGATCCAGACCGACGGCGGCGATGGCGTCTTTGACCGCCTCGGCGCGCGCGCGGCGGCTGAGACGCTGATGCAGGGTTAACGCCTCCTCCAGCTGCGTCTGAATGGACTGCACCGGATTCAGCGCATAGCGCGGGTCCTGCAGCACCATGGCGATATCGTTGCCGCGCAGCGCGCGCCAGCCGCGGGCGCTGAGGGTCAGCACATCGCGCCCCAGCACCTCCAGCCGTTCAGCGCTCACCACCCCGGGCTTGCGCACCAGGCCCATCAGCGCCCGGGCGGTCATCGATTTGCCGGAGCCGGATTCGCCCACCAGCGCCAGCCGCTCGTTGCCGAGGGTGAAGCTGACGTTGTCCACCACCCGGGCGGTGGGATAGTCGACGGCGAGTCCCTGGACGGTCAGTCGGATGTCAGTCATGTTGCGGCTCCAGAATATCGCGCAGGCCATCGCCCAGCAGGTTAAACGCCAGGCTGGCAAGCAGGATCGCCGCGCCGGGGATGGCGGCGATCCACCACTGGTCGAAAATCACCTGCATCCCGTCGGCAATCATCGCTCCCCACTCCGCCATCGGCGGGCGGGCGCCCAGGCCGAGAAAGCCGAGCCCGGCGGCGGCGAGGATAATGCCCGCCAGATCGAGCGCCAGCCGGACAATCGCCGACGGCAGACACAGCGGCAGAATATGGCCGACCAGCAGCCGCCCGCCGCGAATGCCCAGCATCTCCGCCGCGGCGAGGTAGTCGCTATGGCGCAGGCGCTGAATTTCGCTGCGCGCCTGACGGGCGTAGGCCGGCCAGGTGGTCAGGGCTAACGCCAGCGCGCCGTTGACCAGCCCCGGGCCAAGCATCGCCACGAACGCGAAGGCGAGGATCAGGCGCGGCATCGACATCACCACGTCGGTAAAGCGCATCAGTATCCGCTCCAGCCACCCGCCATAGTAGCCGGAGAGGATACCTACCAGCAGCCCGACGGGCAGGGTAATGGCGGTCACCAGCGCCACCAGACCCAGCGCCGGGCGGGCGCCGTAGAGCAAGCGCGACAGCAGGTCGCGGCCGTAGCTGTCTGTGCCGAGCCAGTGTCCCGCCCCGGGCCCCTGCAGACGAGCGGCGGCATCCTGCCAGTTGGGATCGTGCGGCGCCAGCCACGGGGCGAACAGCGCGGTCAGCACCAGCAGGATCACCAGGGTCAGGCCGCTGAAGGCGGCGGGTGAGCGGCGCAGACGGCGTAAAAACAGATAAGTCGGCATCAGCGCACCCTCGGATCGGTTAACCGTACCAGCAGATCGGTCAGGTTATTGATCAGCACAAAACTCACGCCGATCAGCAGCGTGCCGCCCATGATCGCCGTGGTATCCCCGGCGAACAGCGCCGTGGTGAGATAGCGGCCGATCCCCGGCCACGAGAAGACGGTTTCGGTGAGCACCGCCCCTTCGAGCATGGAGGTCCAGGCGAGGGCGGTCACCGTCAGCAGAGTGCCGCGGATATTGGGCAGGACATGGCGCAGCAGAATCGTCATCTCTCCGGCCCCTTTGGCCCGCGCCAGCAGAATGTACTCTTTGTTCATCTCGCTCAGGCAGGCGGAGCGGGTCAGGCGGGTGATGCTGGCCAGCGAGTAATAGGCCAGCACCAGCACCGGCAGCGCCAGATGGCCGATCGCATTTTTAAACGCCGCGGTATCGCCGGAGAGCCAGGTGTCGATCAGCGCAAAACCGCTGCGTGGCTCGACGGTGTACTGATAAATATCGTCGAGGCGACCCGGGCCCGGCGCCCACTGCAGCCGGGCGTAGAACAGGGCCAGCATCAGCAGGCCGAGCCAGAAAATGGGCACCGAGTTGCCCAACAGGGTAAAGGTGCGAACCGCCAGATCCCACGGCGAACCGGCGTAACGGGCGCACAGCACCCCGGCGACGATGCCCAGTACCGCGCCGACGATCAGCGCCAGGGTCGCCAGCTCAAGGGTCGCCGGGAAGACTGCCAGCAGGTCGTGGAGCACCGGCTGGCCGGTGGCGCTGGCGATGCCAAGATCGCCATGGGCCAGGTTGACCAGGTAGTGCCAGAACTGCACCGGCAGCGGCTGGTCGAGACCCAGCTGATGGCGAACCTGGTCATAGGTCGACTGGCTGGCATGGTCGCCGACGATCTGCAGTACGCGGTCGACGGGCGACAGCGCGGAGAGCGAGAAGGTGACCAGCAACAGCCCGAACAGCGTGAGCAGCAGCGTAAACAGCCCCTGCAGCAGGCGGGTAAGGTGAGTGGAAAACGATGGCATGGAAAATGGAAATTCCTGGTATATCAGCATTGTACCCGGCGGCGCGATGCCGACCGGGCCCGGGTGAGGAGTCGGTCATCCGGGCAGACAAGGCCGCCATACCCGGTGACAAAACCCGCTTACTTGGTCACG
This sequence comes from Klebsiella sp. EMBS2024, assembly GCF_036233805.1. NCBI lineage: Bacteria > Pseudomonadati > Pseudomonadota > Gammaproteobacteria > Enterobacterales > Enterobacteriaceae > Klebsiella > Klebsiella sp. EMBS2024. The sequence continues at coordinate 654,747 of NZ_JAZARW010000001.1, forward strand.
TTATCGTACCAGACCATGTCGGCGTTCAGTCCCTGCTGATAGCCCTTCACGTTGTCACGCACCACGATCTGGGTTTTCCCCTGGTCAATAAAGACGTACGGCGAATGCTGGAGCAGGGTTTCCTGCATCGTTTTGTACAGGCCGAGGCGTTTCGCCGGGTCCGGCTCCGCCACCGCGGCGAGGGTGGCTTTATTCAGCTCAGGGATCTGCCAGCCGTTGAGCCCGGCCACGGTGCTGGATTTACCATCGTTCCAGGCAAAGGCGCTGGCATTGGAGTGGGCATCAAAGTAGTCCGGGATCCACAGGCGGATCGCCGCCTGATGCTGCTTCGCGCGCACCCGGGCATAGACCTGGCTGCCGGCGGCGGGTAGCAGATCCACCTTCACCCCGCCCTGGGCAAAGCTGGCCTGCAGCGATTGGGCGATGGTGATAAACGGCGGTTTGTTCTCCACATCGAGGGTGAAGTGGGCATCCTTAATGCCCGCTTTATCGAGGATAGCCTTAGCTTTTTGCGGGTCAAAGGTGAACGGATTGGTCTCCAGCGCCCCCGGCAGGCCGGCAGGCAGGAAGCTTTGGTGAATAAAGTACTGGCCTTTCAGCAGATTTTTGGTGATGCCCTCATAATCAACCAGCCAGCGCGCCGCCTCCCAGAATGCCGGATTATTGAGCAGCGGGTTGGCGCTGTTGGCGGTATTAAACACCAGGTAGTTCTGCTCGGCGGACGGGATGCTCAGCACCTTCACGCCGGGTTTATCCTGCAGGGCGGCAATCTGGTCAGCGCCGAGATCGCGCGCCACGTCGGCATCCCCCTGCTGGATCAGCAGGCGGCGGGAAGCCGGGTCGGGGACGTTTTTAATAATGATGCTCTTGATCTTCGGCGCGCCGGTGGGGGAGCTGGCGTTGGCCTCCAGCACGATGGCCTGATGCGGCTGGTAGACGCGCATTTTATAGGCCCCGCTGCCCGCCGAGTGCATCTTCAGCCAGTCGTTGCCGAAGTCGTTATTTTTCGCGTTCGGCGCCACCTGTTTTTCATCCACGATAGAGGCGATGGGGGTAGAGAGAATATTCAGCGCCACCGCCGGGCTGACGTCGGCGGTCCAGTGCAGCGTCAGGGTATGGTCATCAACCTTTTTCAGCTGGCTGGCGATGTTGTCCGGCTGCCAGCCGAGCACGTTGAGAATAAACGCCGGCGATTTATTCAGCGTCACCGCGCGGGTGTAAGAGAAAATCACATCTTCCGGGCGCAGCGGATTACCGGAGGCGAATTTGGCATCCGGCTTCAGTTTAATGGTCAGGGTTTTCGCCGCCGGATCGGCCTGCCAGCTTTCGGCGAGGATCGGTACGATTTTTTCAGGGTTGTTGCGGTCGGGCTGCACCAGACGCTGATAGAGGCTGGGGACCGTCTGAATGCTGGAGAGTTCGTTCGCTTCCGCCGGGTCGAGGCTGACGATATCGTCGAGACCCTGGGCGACCACCAGCGTGTTGGGCGGCGTGGCGGCATGCGCGGCGGCGGAGAGCGCCGACAGTAGCAGTAAAGGCAACAGTTTTTTGGTCATGTGCAATCCCTGAAGAATGGTTATTTTATTGTTTTATGCCTCGCTACGTTAGGCCGCTTGCCATAAGGCGTAAAGTCAAAATAAGGATATCCTTATGCTAAAAACGCATATTCAAGAACGACAGGTTATTGCCGGTCGCGCAGAAGCGCCTTTCTCCGCTGCGGGGTTCTTGCTATAACGCATTGTCTATTGCGAGGAGGTGGGTGTGCCGGAAATCAATGAGTATGGCCAGCAGGTGAACGACCTGGTCCCTGGCTGGCAGGGGGCGCAAGTCCTGCGGCGGACGGCGTTAAATGGCCGTTTTTGCCGCCTGGAGCCGCTGGACGTTGACCGTCATGCGGCGGATCTGTTTGCCGCCTATGCGCTCGGCGACAACAGCGACTGGACGTGGCTGGCGTCTACGCGGCCGGAGAGCGTGGCGGCGACCGCCCACTGGATCGCGGGCAAGGTGAATGATGATGCCCTGGTGCCGTATGCGGTGGTTGATCTGCGTAGCGAGCAGGCGGTAGGCATCGTCAGCTATATGGCGATCGAGCGGGAAATGGGTACGGTTGAGATCGGCCATGTCACCTGGTCGCGACGGATGAAAAACACCCCGCTGGGTACCGAAGCGGTCTGGCTGCTGCTCAAAAACGGCTTTGACCATGGCTATCGTCGGCTGGAGTGGAAATGCGATTCGATGAATGTCGCCTCGCGCCGCGCCGCCGAGCGGCTGGGCTTTAGCTGGGAAGGACGTCTGCGGCAGAGGCTGGTGCGTAAAGGGCGGACGCGCGACAGCGATATGCTGTCCATCATCGACGGCGAGTGGCCTGCGCGCGATGCGGCGCTGCGGGCGTGGCTGGCGGCGGAGAACTTTACTGCCGACGGTCAGCAGATTAAGCGCCTGGAGGCGTTTCGCTAACATCAACCTATGGGGTCAAAACCCGGAACGGCACCCCGGTCGCGCTGCGCTTACCGGGGCTACGTTACATCGCCTCAGGGTAGGCCGGGCAAGGCGTAGTCGCCGCCCGGCATTGACCTGTTAACGGCGAACCGGCGCGTCGCCAGCGACATAATACGTCGCGGTGCTGCGCGGCAGCGGCTGGCGGCCGCGAATGGCGTCGGCCATCTTCTCGCCGATCATAATGGTGGTGGCGTTGAGATTGCCGGTGATGATCTGCGGCATGATCGAGGCGTCGATCACCCGCAATCCTTCCAGACCGTGGACGCGGCCCTCGCCATCGACCACCGCCATCTCGTCGTAACCCATCTTACAGGTCCCGCACGGGTGGAACGCGGTCTCGGCGTGGTTGCGCACAAACTCATCCAGTTCGGCATCGCTCTGGCATTCTATTCCCGGACTGATTTCGCGGCCGCGATACTTATCCAGCGCCGGCTGGTTCATGATCTCCCGGGTAATGCGGATGGCGTCGCGGAACTCCTGCCAGTCCTGCTCATGGGACATATAGTTAAACAGGATCGCCGGATGGGCGTGCGGGTCGCGCGACTTCAGGCGCACGTGGCCGCGGCTGGGCGAACGCATCGAGCCGACGTGGCACTGGAAGCCGTGCTCTTTCACCGCGTTGGAGCCATTGTAGTTAATCGCCACCGGCAGGAAGTGGTACTGAATGTTCGGCCAGGCGAACTCTGCGCGGCTGCGGATAAAACCGCCCGCTTCGAACTGGTTGCTGGCGCCGATGCCGGTGCCGCCGAACAGCCACTCGGCGCCGATCTTCGGCTGGTTCCACCACTGTAGCGCCGGGTAGAGCGATACCGGCTCTTTGCACTCGTACTGCAGATACATCTCCAGATGGTCCTGCAGGTTCTCACCCACGCCGGGGAGATCGTGCACCACCGGGATATCGAACTGCCTGAGCAGCTCCGGGTTACCCACGCCGGAGCGCTGCAGGATCTGCGGCGAGGCAATCGCCCCGGCGCACAGCAGCACCTCTTTGTTGGCCGTCGCTTTTGACGGGATCGTGCTCTCTCCCTCCAGCCACTCGACGCCCACCGCGCGCTTGCCGGCAAAAATAATGTGATCGGTCAGCGCATGGGTGCGGATGGTCAGGTTCGGGCGACCGCGCGCCTGGTCGAGATAGCCGCGGGCGGTGCTGGCGCGACGGCCCTGCGGCGTCACGGTGCGGTCCATCGGGCCAAAGCCTTCCTGCTGGTAGCCGTTGAGATCGTCGGTACGCGGATAGCCCGCCTGCACCCCGGCTTCAACCATCGCCTCGAAGAGCGGATTATTGCCCGGCTTCGGCGTCGTCACGCTCACCGGGCCATCGCCGCCGTGGTAGTCGTTAGGCCCGATATCGCGGGTTTCCGCTTTCCGGTAGTAGGGCAGGCAGTCGAGATAGCTCCAGTGTTCCAGACCCGGCTCTTTGGCCCAGTTGTCCAGATCCATCGCGTTACCGCGAATGTAGCACATGCCGTTGATCAGCGAGGAGCCGCCGAGCCCTTTGCCGCGTCCGCACTCCATGCGGCGATTGTTCATGTACGGCTCCGGTTCGGTTTCGTAGGCCCAGTTGTAGCGCTTGCCCTGCAGCGGATAAGCCAGCGCGGCGGGCATCTGGGTGCGGAAATCGAACCGGTAGTCAGGGCCGCCGGCTTCCAGCAGCAGGACGGTGGTGTTTGGATCTTCAGTCAGTCGTGTTGCCAGAACGTTGCCGGCGGAGCCGGCACCAATAATGATGTAGTCAAATTGCAAAAAAACCTCCCGGTTAAAATATGGACTGGAATTTACCCATCTCAACCTGGATGGACTTCACCTGGGTGTAACTCTGCAGCGTCATGACGCCGTTCTCGCGGCCAATGCCGGAGTGTTTGTAGCCGCCAACCGGCATTTCCGCCGGGGATTCCCCCCAGCTGTTGATCCAGCAGATGCCGGCTTCCAGCTGGTGGATAATTCGGTGAGCGCGGTTGAGGTTGGGCGTCACCACGCCGGCGGCGAGGCCGTATTCGGTGGCGTTGGCGCGGCGAATGACCTCCGCTTCGTCGGCATAGCTGAGGATCGACATCACCGGGCCGAAGATCTCTTCGCGCACGATGGTCATCTCGTCGCTGCAATCGGTAAACACCGTCGGGGCGACCCACGCGCCGTTATCGAAACCGTCGCCTTTCAGCGCCTCGCCGCCGCACAGCAGGCGCGCGCCTTCGCGTTTGCCGCTCTCGATATAGCGCAGAACGTTGTCGCGATGGGGGAAGCTGACCAGCGGGCCGAAGTTGGTGTCGTCGGCAAACAGATCGCCGGCGCGGATGCGGGCCACCCGCTCGAGGATCTTGTGCTCGAATTCCGCCTTCTGTTTCGCCGGGACAAACACCCGGGTGCCGTTGGTGCAGACCTGACCGGAGCTGTAGAAGTTGGCCATCATGGCAATATCGGCGGCGAGGTCGAGGTCGGCATCATCGGCGATAATCAGCGGCGATTTGCCGCCCAGCTCCATGGTGACCTCTTTCAGTGATGAAGCGGCCGAGTTGGCCATCACTTTTTTGCCGCTGGCGACGCCGCCGGTGAAGGAGATTTTGGCGATGTCCGGATGCTCGGTCAGATACTGGCCGGTTTTCGCGCCGATCCCTGGCAGGACGTTAAACACCCCGTCCGGCAGGCCCGCTTCGCTGTAAATTTCCGCCAGCTTGAGGGCGGTCAGCGGGGTGACTTCGCTCGGTTTGAAAATCATCGCATTGCCAGCGGCCAGCGCTGGCGCCGATTTCCACAGGGCGATCTGGATCGGGTAGTTCCACGCGCCGATCCCGGCTACCACCCCCAGCGGTTCGCGACGGGTGTAGACGAAGGAACTGTCGCGCAGCGGGATCTGGCTGCCTTCCAGCGCCGGGATCAAGCCGGCGTAATACTCCAGCACGTCGGCGCCGGTGACGATATCAACGGCGGCGGTTTCGCTGAGGGGTTTCCCGGTATCCAGCGTCTCCAGTCGCGCCAGCTCGTCGTTGCGCTGACGCAGAAGGTCGACGGCGCGACGCAGGATGCGCGAGCGTTCCATGGCGGTCATCGCCGCCCAGATTTTTTGCCCACGCTGCGCGCTCTCGACGGCGCGGTCGACATCCTCGCGTCCGGCAGCCTGAACGGTCGCCAGCACCTCGCCAGTGGCAGGGTTGATGGTCTCGAAGGTGCGACCGCTGGTGGCCGATGTATAACCACCATTAATATAAAGCTGCTGTTCTGCCATTCGGGACATAACGCCTCCTCGGTTATGGGTTCGGTAAATGCTGACGAATAAAGTGGCTGGTCAGCGACTGCGCCAGCGTTTTATCCAGCGGTTTGCCGCTGAGCGCCGCCCGCAGCCACAGGCCGTCTATCAGCGCCGCCAGCCCGTAGCCGGCCTCCTGCGCCTGCTCGCGCGGCAGCTCGCGGCGGAATTCGTACACCAGGTTCGACAGCAGGCGACGGCTGCTGACCTGCTGTAACCGATAAAGCATCGGCTGGTGCATGCTGCTGGCCCAAAAGGCCAGCCAGGCCTTCATCGCCGCGCTGCTGATCTGCGTCTCATCAAAGTTGCCGCCGACAATCGCCTGCAGGCGCTGGCTGGCGCTGCCGTCCGGCAGAGCGTGCAGACGGTTGAGCACCGCGTCGCGCAGCTGGCTGGTGATGTCGCGCATGGTCGCCTCCAGCAGACCATTTTTGTCTTTGAAATAGTGACTGATGATCCCCGTCGATACGCCCGCCCGCCGGGCAATCTGCGCGATGGTCGCGTCGTGCATACCGACTTCATTTATTGCGTCCAGCGTGGCGTCGATCAGCTGCCTGCGCCGGATCGGCTGCATCCCCAGTTTGGGCATTTTTGCCACTCCATTCATCAGCGTTGGTTAACTATTAAAGCGGTTTTTGATTGGACGTTCAATATAAAATGTGTCTTAATTGTTGCGGATTTGGATTTTAATAGTTACAAAAACAGTGGGGATACTGGATGACAGATCTTTCGCAAAGCAGAGAAAAGGACAAAATCAATCCGGTGGTTTTTTATACCTCGGCCGGACTGATTTTGTTGTTTTCCCTGATGACGATCTTTTTTCGCGATTTTTCTGCCGAGTGGATTGGGCGCACCCTGGACTGGGTGTCGAAAACCTTCGGCTGGTACTATCTGCTGGCGGCGACGCTGTATATCGTCTTCGTCGTCTGCATTGCCTGCTCGCGCTTCGGCTCGGTGAAGCTCGGGCCGGAGCAGTCAAAGCCCGAGTTCAGCCTGCTGAGCTGGGCGGCGATGCTGTTCGCCGCCGGCATCGGCATCGACCTGATGTTCTTCTCGGTCGCCGAGCCGGTGACGCAATATATGCAGCCGCCGGAAGGGGCGGGGCAGACCATCGAGGCGGCGCGCCAGGCGATGGTCTGGACCCTGTTTCACTATGGCTTAACCGGATGGTCAATGTATGCCCTGATGGGCATGGCGCTGGGATACTTTAGCTATCGTTATAATTTGCCGCTCACCATCCGCTCGGCGCTGTACCCGATTTTTGGCAAACGGATCAATGGGCCCATCGGCCACAGCGTCGATATTGCGGCGGTGATCGGCACCATCTTCGGCATCGCCACCACCCTCGGTATCGGCGTCGTGCAGCTCAACTACGGTCTGAGCGTGCTGTTCGATATTCCGGACTCGCTGGCGGCGAAAGCGGCCCTGATTGCGCTGTCGGTGATCATCGCCACCATCTCGGTCACCTCCGGGGTGGACAAGGGCATCCGCGTGCTCTCCGAACTGAACGTCGCCCTCGCGCTGGGGCTGATCCTGTTCGTGCTGTTCATGGGGGATACCTCCTTCCTGCTCAATGCGTTAGTGCTCAACGTCGGCGACTACGTCAATCGCTTTATGGGCATGACGCTGAACAGCTTCGCCTTCGACCGGCCGGTAGAATGGATGAATAACTGGACGCTCTTTTTCTGGGCGTGGTGGGTGGCCTGGTCGCCGTTTGTGGGCCTGTTCCTGGCGCGCATTTCGCGCGGGCGCACCATCCGCCAGTTTGTGATGGGCACCCTGATTATTCCCTTCACCTTTACGCTGCTGTGGCTGTCGGTGTTCGGCAACAGCGCGCTGTATGAGATCATCCACGGCGACGCGGCCTTTGCCCAGGAGGCGATGGCCCACCCGGAGCGCGGTTTCTATAGCCTGCTGGCGCAGTATCCGGCGTTTACCTTTAGCGCGTCGGTGGCGACCATCACCGGTCTGCTGTTTTACGTTACCTCCGCCGACTCCGGCGCGCTGGTGCTGGGGAACTTCACCTCGAAGCTGAAGGACATCAACAGCGACGCCCCGAACTGGCTGCGCATCTTCTGGTCGGTGGCCATCGGTCTGCTGACCCTCGGGATGCTGATGACCAACGGCATCTCGGCGCTGCAGAACACCACGGTGATCATGGGGCTGCCGTTCAGCTTTGTGATTTTCTTCGTGATGGCCGGACTGTATAAATCTCTGAAAGTGGAAGATTACCGCCGGGTCAGCGCCAGCCGCGACACCGCCCCGCGCCCGATGGGCCTCCAGGATCGTCTGAGCTGGAAGAAGCGCCTGTCGCGGCTGATGAATTACCCCGGCACGCGCTATACCAAACTGATGATGGAGACGGTGTGCTACCCGGCGATGGAGGAGGTGGCCCAGGAGCTGCGGCTGCGCGGCGCGGCGGTGGAACTGAAGAGCCTGCCGCCGGAAGAGGGTGAGAACCTTGGCCACCTCGATCTGCTGGTGCACATGGGCGACGAGCAGAACTTTATCTACAAGATCTGGCCGCAGCAGTACTCGGTGCCGGGCTTTACCTATCGGGCGCGCAGCGGGAAATCCACCTATTACCGGCTGGAGACCTTCCTGCTGGAGGGCAGTCAGGGTAACGACCTGATGGACTACAGCAAAGAGCAGGTGATCACCGATATTCTCGACCAGTACGAGCGGCACCTGAACTTTATCCATCTGCATCGGGAAGCGCCGGGGAACAGCGTGATGTTCCCGGATGGCTAATCAGGGAAGCCCCCGTCGGGGAAAGGCTGACGGGGGCGATGGTCGTTACTGGTAGTTAAAGGCGTCCGGATGGTTGTCGAGGCTGCCGCTGAGGGCGGCAAACAGCACGGTTTTGCCATCGATGGACAGGGCATCGCTGACGTTAAGCCAGGTCAGCTTCTCCTGGTCGGTTTTTTCATCGACCACTGAGTAAACGCCGGACATCTGTTTGCTTTTTTCCGACCAGATCACCGCGATACGTTCATGGCCGCAGTCGTGGGGTTTGCAGGCGCTTAACACCTGCCAGGATTCGCTACCCAGTTTCACCGTCTGCGCGGGCGAACCGGTGCCGCCGGTGGTCACCCAGGCGGGCAGCTGATGGCCTTTGACCATCTGGTTAAACGACGCCCGGGTGGCGGCATCGTGAGCCAGACTGTTCAGCGTGACATCGCTTTGCGCCATAACGCTGGCGGAGGCGGCTAAGGCGACGATAGCGGTAAGAGCTTTAAACATGTTTCCTCCTGGACTTATTCCGTCCTCATAACAAGCCTCTTTATAGTGAGCGTAGAGAATGATTAATGCAAACTCTGACATATTTTCTGTGAATGATTAGAAACGGTGCGCGCATGGACGTTACGCTAAGCGATATGCCATGATGCGGATTGATTTATTTTCCAAATATTTGCCCTTGGGATAAAGCAGTTAGCGAAGTGGCATAGTTATTCAGGCGATAAAGCATGGCGTATGTGAATCATCTACTGACGTTTATTGAGAGTAATCCGGCGCTGGCGGTGGGGTTTAATCTTATTCTGCTGCTGCTCTCCGGCATATTTGCCCATCTTTTATGCAAGTTCTTGCTGATTAAAGTGGTGCGTAAGGTCTTCTTTAGTAGCCACAAACAGGATGTGCCGCTGGAGAAGGATCGACGCATCGCCGAAAAGCTGTCCAATTTCATTCCGGTTATTATTGTCTATTACGTTCTGCAGTTTATGCCGGCGATGCCGGCATCGCTGGTGACGGCGATTAATACTATCTGCGGGATCTTGTTTTTTATTTTTATGTCGGTGTTTTTCAACGAGATGCTGGATATTGTCAACAGCTCCTATCTGCGAAAGACCAAACGTAAAAATCATTCCATTAAGGGCTATATCCAGATAGGCAAAATCTTAGTCCACATCCTGGCGGCGATCATGATCCTCGCCGTGATGTCGAACAAATCGCCGATCATTATCATCTCCAGTCTGGGGGCCGTGGCGGCGGTACTGATGATCGTGTTCCAGCATACTCTGCTGTCGCTGGTGGCGAACGTTCAGCTGTCGTCCAACGACGTGCTCCAGCTGGGGGACTGGATTGAAATGCCTGACAAGAATCTCAGCGGTGAGGTGACGGATATCGCGCTGCACACCATTACCATCCGCAACTGGGACAATACCATCTCCCGTATCCCGACCAAGAATTTCCTCACCGAGACCTATACCAACTGGCAGGCGATGTTCTCCTCCGGGGCGCGGCGGATCATGCGCAGTATCGCCATCGATCAGCACTCGGTGCGTTTTCTCGACCAGGAGATGCTCTCCTCGATGCTGACCATCCGCGGGGTGAGTGAGCCTCTGGCGACGCTGCTTGACGGCCGGGATCCCGGCGGCGTGGCCGACCGCTGGTTTGTCGATAACGGGCTGACCAACCTGACCCTGTTTCGCCACTATCTGATGCACTATCTCGCCGAGCGGCCGGATATTATTAAAGAGATGTACATTGTGGCGAGAACGCTGAAACCGTCGCCCTCGGGCATTCCGTTGGAGATTTACTGCTTCACCTCCTCAACGCTGTGGAAAGACTACGAAAACACCCAGTCGGCGATATTTGAGTACATTACTGCGGTGGCCGGACAGTTTTCCCTGCGCCTCTATCAGTATCCCGCCGGGCACGATTTCTGGCGTCTCTCCCAGGAGCACGCCGCCCGGGCGGGCCTGCCGCCGTCGGCCGAAGGCTAAGCGCTGATCTGCTGGCGCCAGAGGGCGATCTCCTCCTCCAGCCAGGCGATGAACCGGGCGACTTCCGGCCGGTTCTCCGCCTGCGGGGAGACGGTTAGCCAGTAGTGCCAGGGGTAGGGGACGGTGACGGCGGTGAGCTGCACCAGCTCGCCGCGGGCTATCGCCCCCGCCACCAGGGAGCGCCGCTCCAGCGCCACGCCGGCCCCCAGACGAACCGCCTCCAGCACCAGATTGGAGTCGTTCAGGCGCAGGCCTGAGGGGACGATCGGCTTTTCCAGCCCCGCCTGGCTGCACCAGGCATGCCAGGACTCCATGGAAAAAATAATATCGCTGGCGGCGATCGCCTGCGGGGTGGTCGGCAGGTTACCGCCGCGATAGCCGGGGGCGGCGACCACCAGCTGTTCATCGGCAAACAGATGCCGGCTTTCCATTCCCTCCCAATCGCCTTGCCCCATGCGAATGGCCAGATCGATACCCTCCTGTTGCAGGTTAACCACCGCCAGGCTGGTCAGCAGGCGCACCGCGATCTGCGGATGCCGCGCCTGAAAGCGCGCCAGCCGCGGCAGCAGCCAGTGACAGCCAAAGGAGGGGAGCGTCGCCAGGGACACTTCCAGGGTGCGGGGTTTGATCTGCACCATGCGCGTGGCGTCGGCGATGTGCTGTAACGCCTCGCGGATTTGCAGGGCATAGAGCCGTCCTTCTTCCGTGATGCGCACTCCGCGGCCGTGGCGGATAAAGAGCGTGACGCCGACCAGGGCTTCCAGCTGTTTGATGTGCTGGCTGACCGCCGAATGGGTCACGCTCATCTCGTGGGCGGCCTGCGTTACGCTGCCGAGGCGCGCCACCGCCTCAAAGCTGCGCAGGCTGGCGACAGGGGGAAAATCTGCCATGGTGGTTTCTCTGTCAGTGAGTCGATACGTTAACGTTACTACCGGGTTAGCGGCTTTTAAAGCCGCTGCAAACAAGCTG
>NZ_JAZARW010000001.1:666184-666969 GCF_036233805.1 Klebsiella sp. EMBS2024
GGAGCCAAATGCCGCCTCAGTCGGTATAGCACAAGGGGAACTGGAGGGCTACCGCGAATCTCCAATCTGTTAGTTTGACTAACCATTGCGGTAAGTATCCCGTGATATTCGCGGCATCGGTTTTCCAGTAAGGTAAAGCCGCAACCTCTTTATCGCAGGCAGGAGTGACGATGAAACTCATTGGTATGATGGATTCACCTTATGTAAGACGCGTGGCGGTTTCTCTGGCGCTCTATGGCGTGGAATTCGAGAGCCTGCCGCTATCGGTCTTTAGCGGCTTTGACGAATTTTCCCGCATTAATCCGGTGGTCAAGGCGCCGACGGTGGTGCTCGATAACGGGACGCAGCTGATGGACTCCACGCTGATCCTCCTCTATTTCGAAACGACCAATCTGGCCGGGCGCCGGCTGCTTCCCGCGCATCCCGAGGCGCTGGCCCGCGATCTGCACCTGCTGGGGGTGATCCTCGCCGCCTGTGAAAAAGCGGTCCAGCATGTTTATGAGCACCGTCTGCGGCCGGAAGAGAAGCAGCATCAGCCGTGGATAGCCCGGGTGACCGGCCAACTGCTCGCCGCCTGTCGGGAGTGGGACGCCCGGCTGGCAGACCGCGCCGCCGCCGCGCAGCCGGATCAGGTGCTGGTCACCAGCACGGTGGTCTGGTCCTTTATCCAGTTGATGATCCCGGCGGTGGTGTCGGCAGCTGAGTTTCCACATATTCGCGCGATGGCGGAGAAGGGGGAGGCGCTGCCGGCGTTTCAACAGTATCCGCTGGGTTAACGGCAGGGG
>NZ_JAZARW010000001.1:670577-670876 GCF_036233805.1 Klebsiella sp. EMBS2024
TGGTGGGTGCTGGCCAGCGGGCCGTAGCTGGCTCCGGCGTTAAGGCCAAACAGCTTGACGTTGGTGTTGTTGTAACAGACATCCACTTTGATTTGCTCATTGGCCCGCGAGATAAGAAACGGCGCGGCGTTACAGGTCACAGCCACTTTTCCGCCCAGCGCCAGACCGGCGGCGGTGCCGACCATGCTCTGCTCGGCGATGCCGACGTTCACCAGCCGGCCGGGGAACTGTTTAATAAACGGCGCGATTTTGGCCGTTGACGTGGAGTCGGCTACCACCGGCACCAGATCGACGCCGCG
>NZ_JAZARW010000001.1:670927-671046 GCF_036233805.1 Klebsiella sp. EMBS2024
ATTACTCATCTTTCAGTTCCTCCAGTGCCAGTGCAATTTCTTCGCCTTTCGGCACCCGGTGGTGCCACTCCGGGCGCCCCTGGATAAAGGAAATACCGGCACCTTTCGTGGTGTTGGCA
>NZ_JAZARW010000001.1:678616-696320 GCF_036233805.1 Klebsiella sp. EMBS2024
CAGGCCTTAAACCCACTCTCTTTTGCCGAAAACGCCAGCGTCAGCGCCAGCGGGTAGGGCAGGCCGCTGCGCAGCAGCGCCGTTTTTTCCGCCGGGCTGATAATGCTGCTCTCCAGCTCCGCGGCCAGCTGTGGGGTAAACCGGCGCTCGATATCGACGCCCACCGGCCGATCGGCGATCACCGCCAGCGCGCGCTGGCCGCAATGACTTATGCTGCCGAACCAGGGCGTGGGCCACAGCGGCTGGCGCCGATCGCCGATGGCGGGAAGCCGTTTCTCCCCCACCTCGCGCAGGGCGTATGCCGCGGCGATGCGTCCGGCCAGGTGCTCCGCCTGCCGCTTGCGGCCCCACCCGGTCAGGCTGGCGTGATAGGGCAGCCAGAACAGATCTTCAGGCTGGAAAGTCGCCGGGTCGAAGTCGATCTGCTGGATGGTATAGCCGGCCAGAGGCAAAGCGGTGCGATGGTGGCGCATAGGGTAAGGTTACCGCGGTTGCCCCCGCCCTTTGTCCAGCAAGGGCGGGGGAGGGAGAACCCGCTATCAGAAGTGGGTGTTGACGCTCAGGTACCAGGTGCGGCCCGATTCATTGTAGGTCTCGGCGCCGGCGCCGTACATCGTGCCGGTGGCGCCCCCGGTGGTCTGGGCGTTGCCCGCGCGCCAGTGGCGCTTATCGAAGACGTTATCCACGCCGCCGGTCAGACTGACGTATTTGGTGACGTCCCAGGTCGCGCTCAGGCCGAGGATGCTGTAGGGGCTAACCTCGTTCTTCTCGCTGCCGGTGACCGGTTGACCCTTGTAGTTGTACTTCTTCGGCTCCTGCTTGCCGTACCAGGTGAAGGTCGACTGCAGCGAAACGTCATCGCGAACCTGCCAGCTCAGGGTGGAGTTCAGCGTGTATTCCGGGATAATCGACAGACGATCGCCGGTCTTTTTGTTCTTACTCTGCAGCATATAGGTGATGTTGTTGGTCCAGTTGACGGTCTCGCTCACCGGAACGTTCAACGTCCCCTCCAGACCTTCCACCACCGCTTTCGGTACGTTTTCCCACTGGTAGAGATCGGTACCTTTATTGTTTTGATAGACCGGGGCATAGCCCGCTTCAATCTTGTTGCGGTAGTCGTTGCGGAACCAGGTGACGCCCGCCAGCCAGCCGTCGCGTTTAAACTCGAGGCCAATCTCTTTGTTGATACTGGTCTCGGCTTTTAAGTCGTCGTTACCCTGCAGATAGCAGCCGTCTTTACTGGCGTAGCAGCCCTGGCCTTTACTGTAGAGAATGTAGTTCGGGTTGGTCTGATACAGGCTCGGCGCTTTATAGGCGCGGGCGATGCCCATCTTCAGCGTGAAGTCATCCCACAGGCCCTGCGACAGGTTGAGGGACGGGCTCCAGTTATTGCCGACAATGCTGTGATGATCGAAACGCAGCGCCGGAGTCAGCATGGTGGTGTCGGTCAGCTCCATGTTGTTCTCGGCGAACAGCGAGAAGATTTCCGCCTGCGAGTACGGGCTGCGGCCGGTGCTGTCGTAGCCCGGAATTTCGCCTCCCGACAGCGCCTGGGTGTTGGACGCGTTATCCTTCATCCGCTGTTGATTCCACTCGCTGCCCAGCGTCAGGTTCTGATTAACCAGGTAGTCGAACGGGATACTGACTTCACTGTGCAGCATCACATCCGCCAGATCGATATCCGAGAACTGGTTGCTGTTAAAGATCCCCTCGGTGCCGCCGGCCAGGCCTTCGCCTTTGCGCGAGTTGCGGGTGCGTTCGTACTGCGCCCAGTTGCTGGTGGTCACCCCGTTGTCCCAGGCGCCGTTCCAGGTAATCGAGTAGGTGTTGCGATACAGACGGTTGGTCTCTTTGCCGTAGTTCTCTTTTACCAGGTCGTTGGAGTTGGTGTTCTGGGTATCGCCGGCGTAGAGGTTGCCCTGGCGGCTGTAGCCGGCCTCAAACTCCAGCGACTGCATCGGAGCGAATTCCCAGCGCACCAGACCATCGATGTTTTTGTTTTTCACCCCTTCGCGCCCGGCCGGCAGAGTATCGGCATAGATCCCGGTACGCTCGGACTGATGGCCCTGGTTGATATCCCAGGCGTCGGCCTGCGTTTTGTCGAGGTTACCGAACAGGCGGAAGCTAAAATCGCCGCCCAGCGGGCCGCTGAGGCTGAAGTTAGTGCGTTTGGTGGAGCCTTCATCCTTGTGCTCCGGGGCGTTCATATAGGTGTTCCATGAGCCGTGCCACTCATCGCCGGTTTTTTTGGTGATGATATTCACCACGCCGCCGGCGGCGCCGTTGCCGTAGCGGGCGGCGGCCGGGCCGCGAATCACTTCGATACGTTCGATCATCTCCGGCGGCACCCAGCTGGTATCGCCGCGGGTGTCGCGCTCGCCGCGCCAGCCAAGGCGCACGGAGTTGCGGCTGGTGACCGGCTTGCCGTCGATCAGGATCAGGGTATTTTCCGGGCCCATGCCGCGGATATCAATCTGGCGGTTGTTGCCGCGCTGGCCGCTGGTGGAGTTGCCGGTCAGGTTGACTCCCGGCATGGTGCGAATGATCTCCGAGACGTCGCGCGCCGGGGGGCGTTTGCGGATCTCATCGGCGGTGATGGTGGAGACGCCCGGCGCCTGCAGGTTCTGCTCGGCGGCGGTGACCACCATGGTCTCTTCAGCGGCGCTGTTTTTATCGTCGGTGGCGGTTTCCGCTGCGCTTAACGGAAAAGCAACCCCGTAAATTCCCAGATTGACCAGCAAGGCCAGGGATTTGATCCTGTTATTCATTGTTATTCCTGCTTTTTGTCGCCACGTTCCCCAAACGCCCCTTCCCACCGGGAGGGGAGGCGGCATAAATGTTGCCAAAAGCGGGCAAAGGCACTCCGTCGCTGGCTGAATAAGCCCGATTTGACATGTTCTGATGAAAGACGCGCTTCCCACGGCGCGCTAATACGCTATTGCAAATGCAAATAGTTATCAATAATATTATCAATAAATAATGACAATTAATTAAAAAAGTCACGCTATACATAGGGTTAATGACAGAATGTTAAGGACAGGAAGCGAGGAGTGGTGGCAAACCCTGCGGGGGCCGCAGTGCCGCGCAGTGGATGACGCCATCGAGGTAACGTTCTGGTGGCGGGACCCGGCGGGGGATGAAACCCGCTCTTCCCATCGTCGGGTATGGCTCTATATCACCGGCGTGACCGACCACCATCAGAATGCGCGACCGCAATCGCTGCAACGTCTCCCCGGGACCGACGCCTGGTTCTGGCGCACTACACTGTCGCCGACCTGGCGCGGCAGCTACTGTTTTATTCCCTCCGACCGTGACGATGATTTTTCCCCTGAGGTGTTCAGCGCTGATGCGCCCGACCGCGCGCTGCTACGCGAAGGCTGGCGCAAACTGCTGCCGCGGGCGATAGCCGATCCGCTGAACCCGCACAGCTGGCTGGGCGGACGCGGCCATGGCGTGTCCGCCCTGGAGATGCCGCAGGCCCCCGCGCAGCCCGGCTGGGACCCGCTTAATGAGGCGCATCCTGCCGCCCGTTGCCTTGAGTGGCGCAGCGCGCGTCTGGGCAACCATCGCCGGGTCTGGATCTACACCACCGGCGAGGCTGTCGACCCGCAAACGCGGCCGCTGGCGATCCTGCTCGACGGCCAGTTCTGGGCCGAGAGCATGCCGGTGTGGTCGCCGCTGGCCGCCCTGACCCGCGAGGGGAGACTGCCGCCGGCGGTCTACCTGCTGATCGACGCGATCGACAACCAGCGCCGCGGGGTTGAGCTGCCCTGTCACCGCGATTTCTGGCTGGCGGTGCAGGAGGAGCTCCTGCCGCTGGTCCACGGCTATGCCCCGTTCAGCGACCGCCCGGATCGGACGGTGGTGGCCGGGCAAAGCTTCGGCGGTCTGGCGGCGATGTTCGCCGCTCTCAACTGGCCGCAGCGCTTTGGCTGCGTGCTCAGCCAGTCAGGCTCCTACTGGTGGCCGCACCGTGATGGCCGCGGGACGGGCTTTATCGGCGAACAGCTTCGCCAGGGTGAGGTGTCCGCGGCCGGGCTGCGCGTCTGGCTGGAAGCGGGCCAACGCGAACCGATCATTTTTCGCGCGAACCAGGCGCTACTGGCGCAACTCACCACAACACAGCAGACGATTTTCTGGCGTCAGGTTGACGGCGGGCATGATGCGCTTTGCTGGCGCGGCGGGCTGACGGCAGGGCTTATCCAGCTCTGGCAGCCTCTGCTGTCGCACCCTTAGCATCGCGTTTTACGACAGGAGTTTGATATGCAATTCAGTAACCCCTTCGACAATCCGCAAGGGCAGTTTTACATTCTGCGCAATGATCAACAGCAGTACAGCCTGTGGCCGGCGCATTGCGACCTGCCTGCCGGCTGGACGGTGGTGTGCCCCCCGCAGTCGGCCGAGGCCTGCAACGCCTGGCTGGCGGCCAACTGGTCAACCCTGACCCCCGCCCATCATGCGTCATAAGGAGCTGACAATGACCACTCGTTTACCGCTGGTTGCCGCGCAGCCGGGGATCTGGATGGCCGAGCGCCTCTCCACTCTGCCAGGCGCCTGGAGCGTGGCCCACTATGTTGAACTGCGCGGCGNCCTCGACCCGACGCTGCTGGGAAAAGCGATTGTCGCCGGTCTGCAGCAGGCGGACACCCTCAGCCTGCGCTTTGAGGAAGAGGAGGGGGAAGTCTGGCAGTGGCTGGCGGCCGACCGCACCTTTGGCGAACCGTCGATCATTGACCTGCGTACGGCGCCGGATCCGCATCGCGCCGCCACGGAGCGGATGCAGGCGGACCTGGCGCAGGATCTGCGTGTCGACGGCGGCAACCCGCTGGTGTGCCATCAGCTGCTGCGCGTCGGCGACGACCGCTGGTACTGGTATCAGCGATATCACCACTTGCTGGTGGATGGCTTCAGCTTCCCGGCGATAACCCGGCAGATCGCCGCCATTTATCGCGCCTGGCAGCGGGGGGAAGCCACTCCTGAGTCGCCTTTCACCCCCTTCGCCGAGGTGGTGGACGAGTACCAGCGCTACGCCGGCAGCGAGGCCTGGCAGCGGGATAAAGCTTTCTGGCAGGCCCAGCGCCAGGCGTTACCGGCGCCTGCCTCACTCTCTGCCGCGCCGCTGTGCGGGCGCGCCGCCGGGAGCNATATCTGGCGGATGAAGCTGGAGATGAACGCCGACGCCTTCCGCCGCCTGGCCAGCCATGCGCCGCAGTGTCAGCCCGCTGACCTGGCGCTGGCGCTCACCACGCTGTGGCTGGGCCGCCTGTGCAACCGGATGGACTACGCGGCGGGCTTTATCTTTATGCGTCGGATGGGTTCAGCCGCGCTGACCTCGACAGGGCCGGTGCTCAATGTCCTGCCTCTGGCGGTGCATATTGACGCCCGGGAGACGCTGGCGGACCTGGCGATGCGCCTCGCCGGTCAGTTGAAAAAGATGCGCCGCCATCAGCGCTATGACGCCGAACAGATCGTTCGCGACAGCGGCAAAGCGGCAGGGGACGAACCGCTGTTCGGCCCGGTGCTGAACGTCAAAGTCTTTGATTACCAGCTGGATATCGACGGCGTCGAGGCAGTGACCCACACCCTCGCCACCGGCCCGGTCAACGATCTCGAGCTGGCGCTGTTCCCGGATGAGACCGGCGGGCTGTCGCTGGAGATCCTCGCCAACAAGGCCCGGTACGACGAAGCCGAGCTCCGTCGCCACATGGCGCGACTGACCGCGCTGCTGGCGCAGTTCGCCGCCGATCCGGCGCTGCGCTGCGGCGAAGCAGAGATGCTCTCCGCCGACGAGCTGGCCCGGCTGGCGGCGGTCAACGATACCGCTGTGCCGCTGCCTGCCACCACCCTCAGCGCGCTGGTGGCCGACCAGGCGCGGAAGACCCCGGATGCGCCGGCGCTGGCGGACGCCCGCTGGCAGTTCAGCTATCGCGAGATGCGTCAGCAGGTGGTGGCGCTCGCGCAGCTGCTGCGTCAGCGCGGCGTGAAGCCGGGCGACAGCGTGGCGGTGGCCCTGCCGCGCTCGGTGTTCCTGACCCTGGCGCTGCACGGCATTGTCGAAGCGGGGGCCGCCTGGCTGCCGCTGGACACCGGCTACCCGGACGACCGCCTGCGGATGATGCTGGAAGACGCCCGGCCGTCGCTGCTGATCGCCACGGAGGACCAGCTGGCCCGCTTCAGCGATATTCCGGGGCTGGAAAGCCTCTGCTACCAGCAGCCGCTGGCCGCCGGGGATGACGCGCCGCTGGCGGTGTCAAAACCAGACCATACCGCCTACATCATCTTTACCTCCGGCTCCACCGGGCGGCCGAAAGGGGTGATGGTCGGCCAGACCGCCATCGTCAACCGCCTGCTGTGGATGCAGGATCGCTATCCGTTATCTGCCGACGACGTGGTGGCGCAGAAAACGCCGTGCAGTTTCGACGTGTCGGTGTGGGAATTCTGGTGGCCGTTTATCGCCGGCGCGCAGCTGGTGATGGCCGAGCCGGAGGCGCACCGCGACCCGCAGGCGATGCAGCAGTTCTTCGCCCGCTACGGCGTGACCACCACCCACTTTGTGCCGTCGATGCTGGCGGCGTTTGTCGCCTCGCTGGATGCCGACAGCATCGCTGCCTGCCGCACGCTGCGGCGGGTATTCTGCAGCGGCGAAGCGCTGCCGACGGAATTGTGCCGCGAGTGGGAGCGCTTGACCGGCGCGCCGCTGCATAACCTGTACGGCCCGACGGAGGCGGCGGTGGACGTCAGCTGGTATCCGGCCTGCGGCCCTGAGCTGGCGGCCGTGACCGGCAGCAGCGTGCCGATTGGCTGGCCGGTGTGGAACACCGGGCTGCGCATTCTCGATGCCGCGATGCGCCCGGTGCCGCCGGGGGTGGCGGGGGATCTTTATCTCACCGGCATCCAGCTGGCGCAGGGCTATCTGGGGCGCCCGGATCTCACCGCCAGCCGCTTTATCGCCGACCCGTTTGCCCCCGGCGAGCGGATGTATCGCACCGGCGACGTGGCGCGCTGGCTGACGAACGGCGCGGTGGAGTACCTTGGCCGCAGCGACGATCAGCTGAAGATCCGCGGGCAGCGCATCGAGCTTGGCGAGATTGATCGGGTGATGTCGGCCCTGCCGGACGTGGCGCAGGCGGTGAGTCACGCCTGCGTCTTCAACCAGGCGGCGGCGACCGGCGGTGATGCCCGACAGCTGGTGGGCTATCTGGTCTCTGACTCCGGCCTGCCGCTGGATACCGCGGCGCTGAAAGCGCGGCTGGCGGAACAGCTGCCGCCGCATATGGTGCCGGTGGTGCTGATGCAGCTCGCTGAGCTGCCGCTGAGCGCCAACGGCAAACTGGACCGTAAAGCGCTGCCGCTGCCGACCCTCGGCGGCGAGCGCAGCGGCCGGCCGCCGGAGCCCGGCATGGAAACTCTTGTCGCCGCCGCCTTCAGCCAGCTGCTGGGCTGCGAGGTGAAAGATATCGACGCCGATTTCTTCGCCCTTGGCGGCCATTCGCTGCTGGCGATGCGCCTGGCGGCACAGCTCAGCCGCCAGCTGGCGCGGCAGGTGACCCCGGGGCAGGTGATGGTGGCCTCGACGGTGGGCAAACTGAGCGCGCTGCTGGCCGCCGATCTCAGCGATGAGCAGGCTCAGCGCCTGGGGCTGGATACGCTTCTGCCGCTGCGCGAGAGCGACGGTCCGACGCTGTTCTGCTTCCATCCGGCCTCCGGCTTCGCCTGGCAGTTCAGCGTGCTGGCGCGCTATCTCAGCCCGCGCTGGTCAATTACCGGTATTCAGTCGCCGCGCCCGCAGGGGCCGATGGCCAGCGCCGCCAGCCTCGACGAGGTCTGCGAGCATCATCTGCAAACGCTGCTGGCGCAGCAGCCGCACGGCCCTTATTACCTGTTCGGGTATTCGTTGGGCGGCACCTTAGCCCAGGGGATTGCCGCCCGCTTGCGCCAGCGCGGCGAAGCGGTGGCCTTCCTCGGCCTGCTGGATACCTGGCCGCCGGAGACGCAAAACTGGGCAGAGAAAGAGGCCAACGGGCTGGATCCCGAGGTACTGGCGGAGATCGACCGCGAGCGCGAAGCGTTCCTCGCCGCCCAGCAGGGGCAAGCCTCCGGCGAGCTGTTCAGCGCCATCGAAGGCAACTATGCCGATGCGGTGCGGCTGTTAACTACTGCCCACAGCGCGAAGTTTGACGGCAAGGCGACGCTGTTCGTGGCGGAGAAGACGCGGCAGGAGGGGATGGATCCGCAGGTCGTATGGGGCCCGTGGGTGGGGGAACTGGAGGTGTTCAGCCAGAACTGCGCCCACGTCGATATCATCTCCCCGCAGGCCTTTGAGGCCATCGGTCCGGTGGTCAGGGAGATTCTGGGGTAACGGTTGAGTTCGGGCTACAGCAGGTAGCCCGGCTCAGCGTAGCGCAAGCCGGGGAAAGAGGAGATTACCGGCGGCCCAGCGGGACCACCAGCGGCGTATGCGCCACCGGATCTTCAATGATCGTGCAGCGCAGACCGTAAATCCGTTCAATCAGATCGGCGGTGACGATCTCCTTCGGCGCCCCCTCGGCGACGATCCTGCCGTCGCGCAGGGCGATCAGGTGGGTGGCGTAGCGGCAGGCCTGGTTAAGATCGTGCAGCACCGCCGCCAGGGTATAGCCCTTCTCGCGATTCAGCTCACTCAACAGTTCCAGCAGGTCGATCTGATGGCTGATGTCCAGCCAGGTGGTCGGCTCATCCAGCAGCATAATCGCCGTTTCCTGGGCCAGCACCATCGCAATCCACGCCCGCTGCCGCTGGCCGCCGGAAAGCGTGTCGACGCTCTGCAGCGCCAGATCGCTGATCCCGGTCGCCCGCATCGCCTTGTTCACCGCCTCTTCATCTTCTTTGCGCCAGCGGGTAAACAGCGGCTGGTGCGGATAGCGCCCGCGGGCCACCAGCTCCTGCACCGTGATATCGCCAGGGGTGGTGGCATTCTGCGCCAGCAGCCCGATGCGGCGGGCAACCTCTTTACTGGCGTACTGCTGGATCTGCGCGCCGTCGAGCCAGACGTGGCCGCTGGCCGGCGTCATCAGGCGACTGAGGGTGCGCAATAGCGTCGACTTGCCGCAGCCGTTGGGACCGATAATGGCGGTGAAGTGACCGTCAGGGATGGTCACGTTCAGCGACTCGGCGATGGTCTTGTTCCCGTAGGCCAGGGTTAACTGCTCGCCGCGCAAACGGGAGGGGACAGCACTCATTTTTTGCGGGACTCCTGAATCAACAATGCAATAAGGTAAATACCGCCGAGGCTGACGGTTAACACGCCAACCGGCAGCTGCCACGGCATAAACAGCCGTTGGGCGCCGTAATCGGCCAGCGCCAGCAGCAGCGCGCCGCACAGGGCCGACTGGGTCAGTCCCCAGCGNGCCGTGCCGCTCAGGCGGCGGGCGATATGCGGCGCCACCAGCGCGATAAATGAGATCGGCCCGGCCAGCGCCGTCGAGGCGGCGGTGAGCACCACCGCCACCAGCATCAGCAGCAGGCGCGAACGCTCGACCTGCACCCCCAGCGCGCAGGCGGTATCGTCGCCCATCTCCAGCAGCCGCATCCGGCGAACCAGCAGGGCGCTGCCCACCAGCATCAACAGGATCAGCGGCGCCGACGGCCAGGTTTTACCCCACGTCAGGCCATTAAGCGATCCGGCGTTCCACAGGCCCGCAGAAAGGGCGGTCTCCAGCGAGGCGCGCAGCAGCAGCCAGGTGTTGAATGCCACCAGCATGGCGCGCACGCCGATGCCGATAATGATCAGGCGGAAGGTCTCGATCCCGTTGCGCCAGGCCAGCAGCCAGACCACCAGCGAGGTCAGCACCCCGCCGGCCATCGCCGCCAGGGCGATCGCCGTCAGGTTCTGGCCGAAGAGGACCATCGCCACCAGCACGCCGCTCCAGGCGCCGGTGTTAAAGCCCATCACGTCCGGGCTGCCGAGCGGGTTACGGGTCAGCGACTGGAAAATGGCGCCGCTGACGCCGAGCGCGGCGCCAATGAGCAGCGCCATTAACACCCGCGGCAGCCGCCATTCGTTCACCACCATCGCGACGTTGCGCGGCGCATCGCCGAACAGCGCCGAGAACACCTGGTCAATCGTCAGGGGCACCGGGCCTTGCGCCAGCCCGAGCAGGGAAATCAGCAGGCTGGCGGCCATTAGCAGCAGACAGCTGGCTATCAGGCGGCGGGACGGGGCAATCACAGGCCACCTCCCCGCGGCTGGCGGCGCACCAGCCAGATCAGCACCGGCGCGCCGAGAAAGGCGCTCACCACCGATACCCGCAGTTCGCCGGGCACCAGCAGGCGGCCAATCACGTCGGCAAACAGCAGCAGGGNCGGGGTGGCGAGCAGGGTGACCGGCAGCGACCAGCGATGATCGGCCCCCACCAGCCAGCGCGCCATATGCGGCATCATCAGGCCGATAAAGGCGATGGGGCCGACGACGGCGGTGGCGCTGCCGCACAGGACGGTGATGACGATCAGGCCGATCAGCTGGGTGCGGGCGACGCGGCTGCCGAGGGCGGTGGCGGTATCGTTGCCCAGGCTCAGGCTGTTCAGCGCCCGGCTCAGCAGCAGAGCGGCGATCCCCGCCACGACTACCGGCAGCAGGACAATTTTCAGCGTTTGCAGGGTGCGGATATCCAGCGAACCGGCCTGCCAGAAGCGTAGCTGATCGTAGACGTCCGGGTTGAGCAGGGCGATGCCGTTGGACAGCCCCTCGAGTACCGCCGCAAGGGCGACCCCGGCGAGAGTGAGGCGCACCGGGCTCAGCTGACCGCCGCCCTGGCTGCCGGTAAAGGCTACCAGCAGCGAGGCGCAGAGCGCGCCGCAGAACGCCAGCAGCAGCTGCTCCTGCGGGGAAGTGATCCCGAACAGCGCCGCGCCGAGGACGATGGCGAAGCTGGCGCCGGAGTTGACCCCCAGCAGGCCGGGGTCGGCCAACGGGTTGCGGGTGAGCGTTTGCATCAGCGCGCCGGCGAGGCCGAGGGCGACGCCGGCCAGCAGACCGGCCAGAGTGCGCGGCAGGCGCGCGTCCAGCACGATAGTGCAATCAGCGCTTTGACAGGTTCCGCTGAAGGCGGTGAATACCGTGCCGATCGGCAACGATTTGGCGCCGATGGTCAGGCTAAGCGCGGCGGCTAAGGCGAGTAATAGCAACAATCCGGGCACGGCGACAGAGCGTACCGCGGTCGTAGAAAACGACATAACTGACATCCCTGATATGATAATGATAGTAATTATCGTTATCGATTTTATTCAGCTATGGTAGCATGACCCACAGTAAAAAGGGTATTAAAAATAACGACAAGGCGCTGTAATGAACCGACAATCCTGGCTGCTCAATCTCAGCCTGCTGAAAACTCACCCGGCGTTTCGCGCCGTTTTTATCGCTCGCTTTATCTCTATTCTGTCGCTTGGCCTGCTGGGCGTGGCCATCCCGGTGCAGATCCAGATGATGACCCATTCGACCTGGCAGGTCGGGCTGTCGGTGACGCTGACCGGGGCGTCGATGTTTGTTGGTCTGATGGTGGGGGGCGTGCTGGCTGACCGCTATGAACGTAAACGCCTGATCCTGCTGGCGCGCGGCACCTGCGGCGTGGGTTTTGTCGGCCTGTGTCTGAACGCCCTGCTGCCGGAGCCGTCGCTGGCGGCGATTTATCTGCTGGGGATCTGGGATGGGTTCTTCGCCTCGCTGGGGGTGACCGCGCTGCTGGCGGCGACCCCGGCGCTGGTGGGGCGGGAAAACCTGATGCAGGCCGGGGCCATCACCATGTTGACGGTGCGCCTTGGCTCGGTGATTTCGCCGATGATCGGCGGCCTGCTGCTGGCCACCGGCGGCGTGGCGTGGAACTTCGGCCTGGCGGCGGCGGGGACCTTTATCACCACCTTAACCCTGCTGCGTCTGCCGCAGCTGCCGCCGCCTCCGCAGCCGCGCGAGCATCCGCTGCGCTCCCTGCTGGCGGGGCTGACCTTCCTCTGCCGGAGCCCGCTTATCGGCGGGATTGCGCTGCTTGGCGGTCTGCTGACCATGGCCAGCGCGGTGCGGGTGCTCTATCCGGCGCNGGCCGGTAGCTGGCAGATGTCGGCCGGACAGATTGGCCTGTTGTACGCCGCTATTCCGCTCGGTGCGGCGCTGGGGGCGTTGACCAGCGGCCAGCTGGCCCAGACGGTGCGGCCGGGCGCGCTGATGCTGGCGACCACGGTGGGATCGTTTGTCGCCATTGCGCTGTTCAGCCTGATGCCGCACTGGGCGTTGGGCGCGCTGTGCCTGGCGCTGTTTGGCTGGCTGAGCGCTATTAGCTCGCTGCTGCAGTACACCCTGATCCAGACCCAGACGCCGGAACATATGCTCGGGCGGATTAACGGTCTGTGGACCGCGCAAAACGTCACCGGCGACGCCATCGGCGCGGCGCTGCTCGGCGGCTTAGGGGCGGTGATGACGCCGGCGGCATCCGCCAGCGCCAGCGGCTGGGCGCTGGCGCTTGTCGGTGTGCTGCTGGTTGGGCTGCTACGCGAGCTGCGCCGTTTCCAGCGCCCGGAAATTGTCAACGAAAGTTAAGTAGGGTGCGCTTGCCCG
The DNA here is from genome assembly GCF_036233805.1 of Klebsiella sp. EMBS2024. Classification (NCBI taxonomy): domain Bacteria; kingdom Pseudomonadati; phylum Pseudomonadota; class Gammaproteobacteria; order Enterobacterales; family Enterobacteriaceae; genus Klebsiella; species Klebsiella sp. EMBS2024. The sequence continues at coordinate 691,200 of NZ_JAZARW010000001.1, forward strand.
GTGGCGGCTGCGCCTTACCGGGCCTGGGGTACGGCAGGCCGGTGCAAGCTCAGTAGGCCGGGCAAGCGCAGCGCCGCCCGGCAAGGTGTGCAGGCCGAGTGCCCGGCCTGATGGCGCAGCCCGCGTTAGCCGAACAGGCTGGAGAGACGCTGGAGCACCAGCAGAGCGCTGTAGTAGTCAAGGCGGAAGGTCTCGGTGCCCAGCGGGTAGACGCGTTTGCCTGCGACCGCCGGGAGATGCGCCAGCAGCGGGTTGGCGTAGATGGCATCCGCATCTTTCTGGTCGCCGGCGAACAGGAACAGACTCTGGCCGTTCAGACCGGCCGCGAGGTTCTCCCCGCCCAGCTGCACGATATCGTGGCGTTTACCCTGGCTATGGCTGGCGGGCAGGCCGCCCGGCAGCGTCGCCAGGCTAAAGCCCAGCTGTTCGAGCATCTGCCCCTGAGCCGATTCCGGCGTCCAGATATTGGCGCTGTGCGCGGCGGCGGTATAGACCAGGGCGGTCACCGGCTGCGGCGGCAGTTTCATTTTTTCTTTTAACGAAACGAGCTGTTTATTGAAGTCGGCAATGCGCGCGCTGGCCTGTTGTTCATGACCGGTGATCTGCCCCAGCTGGGTGAGCAGGGTTTGCCAGCTTTTATCGTCATAGTTGATGACCAGCGTCGGGGCGATGGTTTTAAGCTGATCGTACAGCGGCAGGGCGGAGTCGCCACCGGTCGCGCTCACCAGGATCAGATCCGGCATCTGGGCGGCCACCGCTTCGGCGCTTGGTTCGCCGATGTACAGCCGCGCCAGCTTGCGGGCTTTGGCAACCTCGCTCCACTGGCGCAGAAAGCCCTGGCTATCGGCGACGCGGTTGTTCGGCGTGGTCGCGCCGCTGGCGACCACCGGAGCGTCAATCGCCAGCAGCGAACCGGTAAGCGTCACGCTGGTGGAGACAATGCGCAGCGGCTGACTCGGCAGGGTATGCGTCCCGTAGCTGTCGGTGACCTGGCGCGGCCAGTCCGCCGCCTGGGCTGAGGTAATTCCTAAAAGCAACAGCATGCCGGTCAGCGCACCGCGGCGGCAGAAAGAAAAGAAGTTCACGTCATCGCATCCTGATTTGAAAGGTGATAAATGCGTCTCATTTTCAACTTTGTGTCAACAGGATGCAAGCCAAAGTGGCGGCGCCATGACGTAACGCGGTTGACATGGCGGGCAATACCTTTTAGGTTAGCCAACCAAAATATAAATGATAATTATTCTTAATATCTTTATCGTTTTTGGAGGATGATATGGAAACGTCACTGGCTGAGGATGTAAAGAAACCGACCCGGACCCTGTCGCCGGACAGCTTCTTCTTTATGTCGCCGTACCGCAGTTTTACCACTTCAGGCTGCTTCCGTCGCTTCTCACAGCCCGCCGTTGGCGGCGATGCGCTGAACGGCGAGTTCCAGCAGCAGATGGCGGCCGCCTTTGCCGAGGCCCGGGCGGCGGGGATCCGCAAGCCGGTGATGGTCGGGGCTATCCCGTTCGACACCTGTCAGCCTTCCGAGCTCTATATCCCCGAGCGCTGGGAAGCGTTCTCTCGCCCGGAAAAGCAGCGTTCCGCCCGCTATGCCGCGCCGCTGGAGGCGATGGAGGTGGTGGAGCGTCGGGAGATCCCGGAGCAGGACGCGTTTTTAGCCATGGTGGAACGCGCCGCCGCGCTGACCGCCACCCCGGAAGTCGACAAAGTGGTGCTATCAAGGCTTATCGATATTACCACCCGCGACCGCGTCGACAGCGGCGCGCTGATGGAGCGACTGATCGCCCAGAACCCCGCCAGCTTTAACTTCCACGTGCCGCTCTCCGACGGCGGCGTGCTGCTGGGCGCCAGCCCGGAGCTGCTGCTGCGTAAAGAAGGACAGCACTTCAGCTCTCTGCCGCTGGCCGGCTCCGCCCGTCGCCAGCCGGACGATGTGCTGGACCGGGAAGCAGGCAACAGGCTGTTGGCCTCCGGCAAAGATCGCCACGAGCACGAGCTGGTGACCCAGGCGATGAAGAGCGTGCTGGGCCCGCGCAGCAGTCAGCTGTCGCTACCGGAGTCGCCGCAGCTGATTACCACCCCGACGCTCTGGCATCTGGCGACGCCGATCGCAGGCACCGCGCTGGCGGAAGAAAACGCCATGTCGCTGGCCTGTCTGCTGCACCCGACGCCGGCGCTGAGCGGTTTCCCGCATCAGGCGGCGAAGCGCCTGATTGCTGAACTGGAACCCTTCGATCGCCAGCTGTTCGGCGGCATCGTCGGCTGGTGCGATGACGAAGGCAACGGCGAGTGGGTGGTGACTATCCGCTGCGCGCGTCTGCAGCAGCGTACGCTGCGCCTGTTTGCCGGCGCGGGCATTGTTCCGGCCTCCTCGCCGCTGGGCGAATGGCGCGAAACCGGCGTCAAACTGACCACCATGCTTATCGTATTTGGCTTGAACTAAGAGGCAAGGATGATTGCATTTACCCGTTGGCCGGAAGAGTTTGCGGCCCGCTATCGTCAAAAAGGCTACTGGCAGGATCTGCCGTTAACCAATCTGATCACCCGTCACGCGGACAATGACGCCGTGGCGATTATCGATGGCGAGCGGCAGATTAGCTACCGCCAGTTTAACCAGCTGGTGGACAACCTCGCCTGCTCGCTGCAGCGCCAGGGACTGAAGCGCGGGGAGACCGCGCTGGTGCAGCTGGGCAATGTCGCCGAGTTTTACATGACCTTCTTTGCGCTGCTGCGCATCGGCGTCGCGCCAGTGAACGCTTTGTTCAACCACCAGCGCAGCGAACTTAACGCCTACGCCGCGCAGATTAAACCGGCGCTGCTGATTGCCGATCGCGAGCACGCTCTGTTTGCTGACGATAGCTTTCTCCACGCGTTTATCGCGGAACATCCTTCCCTGCGCGTCGCACTGTTGCGTAACGACGGCGGCGAGCGCGATCTGGCGACGGAGATTAACCGCCCGNCGGATAACTTTATCGCCAATCCAACCCCTGCCGACGAAGTGGCCTTTTTCCAGCTCTCCGGCGGCAGCACCGGGACGCCGAAGCTTATCCCTCGCACCCATAACGATTACGACTACAGCATCCGCCGCAGCAACGAGATCTGCGGGATTAACGCTGAAACGCGCTACCTCAACGCGCTGCCGGCGGCGCATAACTATGCGATGAGTTCCCCGGGTTCGCTCGGCGTCTTCCTCGCCGGCGGGCGGGTGATCCTCGCCGCTGACCCGAGCGCCACGCTCTGTTTCCCGCTGATCGAAAAACATCAGATTAACGTCGCGTCGCTGGTGCCGCCGGCGGTCAGCCTGTGGCTGCAGGCGATTCACGAATGGGGCAGCAACGCCCAGCTGCAATCGCTGCAGCTGCTGCAGGTCGGCGGCGCGCGCCTGTCAGCGACCCTCGCCGCGCGCATTCCGGCGGAAATCGGCTGCCAGCTGCAGCAGGTGTTCGGCATGGCGGAGGGGCTGGTGAATTACACCCGCCTTAACGATAGCCCGGAGCGGATCATCAATACCCAGGGCTGTCCGATGTGCCCGGACGATGAAGTGTGGGTAGCGGATGCCGACGGCAACCCGCTGCCGCGCGGCGAAGTGGGCCGCCTGATGACCCGCGGGCCGTACACTTTCCGCGGCTACTACAACAGCCCGCAGCATAACGCGGAAGCCTTTGACGCCGAGGGGTTTTATTGCTCCGGCGATCTGATTTCGATCGACGAAGATGGGTATATCACCGTCCAGGGCCGGGAAAAAGATCAGATCAACCGCGGCGGCGAGAAGATCGCCGCTGAAGAGATCGAAAACCTGCTGCTGCGCCATGAGGCGGTGATCCACGCCGCGCTGGTCAGCATCGAAGACAATCTGCTGGGCGAGAAAAGCTGCGCTTATCTGGTGGTGACCTCGCCGCTGCGCGCCGTCGCCGTGCGCCGCTTCCTGCGCGAGCAGGGGGTGGCGGAATTTAAACTGCCGGACCGCGTGGAGTGCGTTGCCGCGCTGCCGCTGACGCCGGTGGGCAAAGTCGATAAAAAACAATTACGTCAGTGGCTGGCCGAAGGCAAGCTGGGCTGAAGGAGAACAGAGAATGGCAATCCCTAAATTACAGGCATATGCGCTGCCGGAAGCCAGCGATATCCCGGCGAACAAGGTCAACTGGGCCTTTGAGCCGTCGCGCGCCGCGCTGCTGATCCACGATATGCAGGAATATTTCCTCAACTTCTGGGGCGAAAACAGCGCGATGATGGAGAAAGTGGTGGCTAATATCGCCGCCCTGCGCGACTTCTGCAAACAGAACGGCATTCCGGTGTACTACACCGCCCAGCCGAAAGAGCAGAGCGATGAAGACCGCGCCCTGCTGAATGATATGTGGGGGCCGGGTCTGACCCGCTCGCCGGAGCAGCAGCAGGTGATTGCCGCGCTGGCGCCGGATGAAGACGATACCGTGCTGGTGAAATGGCGCTACAGCGCGTTTCATCGCTCGCCGCTGGAGGAGATGCTGAAAGAGACCGGTCGCGACCAGCTGATAATCACCGGCGTTTACGCCCATATCGGCTGCATGACCACCGCCACCGATGCTTTCATGCGCGATATCAAACCGTTCTTTGTCGCCGACGCGCTGGCAGATTTCAGCCGTGAAGAGCACCTGATGGCGCTGAAATACGTCGCTGGCCGCTCCGGCCGCGTGGTGATGACCGAAGAGCTGCTACCGCTCCCAGCCTCCAAAGCGGCGCTGCGCGCGCTGATCCTGCCGCTGCTCGACGAATCCGATGAACCGCTGGATGATGAAAACCTGATCGACTACGGTCTGGATTCGGTGCGGATGATGGCCCTGGCCGCCCGCTGGCGCAAAGTGCACGGCGATATCGACTTCGTGATGCTGGCGAAAAACCCGACCATCGACGCCTGGTGGGCGCTGCTCACCCGCGAGGTGCAATAATGGCGGCGCTGGATTTTCACGGCCAGACCGTGTGGGTGACCGGCGCAGGTAAAGGGATTGGCTATGCCACCGCGCTGGCTTTCGTCGAGGCCGGGGCCAACGTCACCGGGTTCGACCTCGCCTTTGACGGCGAAAGCTACCCGTTTACCACCGAAACGCTGGACGTCGCCGATGCCGACCAGGTACGCGA
>NZ_JAZARW010000001.1:696360-697399 GCF_036233805.1 Klebsiella sp. EMBS2024
GTGCTGGTGAACGCCGCCGGGATCCTGCGCATGGGCGCTACCGACCAGCTGAGCGCGGAAGACTGGCAGCAGACCTTCGCGGTCAACGTCGGCGGCGCGTTTAATCTGTTTCAGCAGACGATGGCCCAGTTCCGTCGCCAGCGGGGCGGGGCGATCGTCACCGTCGCCTCCGATGCCGCGCACACGCCGCGCATCGGCATGAGCGCCTATGGCGCCTCGAAGGCGGCGCTGAAAAGCCTGGCGCTGACCGTCGGGCTTGAGCTGGCGGGCTGCGGGGTGCGCTGTAATCTGGTGTCGCCGGGCTCCACCGATACCGATATGCAGCGCACCCTGTGGGTCAGCGACGATGCAGAGCAGCAGCGGATCCGCGGCTTCGGCGAGCAGTTTAAGCTCGGCATCCCGCTGGGTAAAATCGCCCGCCCGCAGGAGATCGCCAATACCATTCTGTTCCTCGCCTCTTCTCACGCCAGCCATATCACCCTGCAGGATATCGTGGTTGATGGCGGCTCGACGCTGGGGGCGTAAATGGCCTGGAAGCGAGAGCTTACGCTGGCGGCGCTGAACGCCAGCAGCGAAAATACCATGGTGGCGCATCTTGGCATCATCTACACCCGACTGGAAGAGGGGCTGCTGGAGGCGGAGATGCCGGTGGATGCGCGCACGCATCAGCCGTTTGGCCTGCTGCACGGCGGCGCTTCCGCGGCGCTGGCGGAGACGCTGGGCTCGATGGCCGGTTGGCTGATGACCGAAGAAGGGCAGTGCGTCGTCGGGACTGAGCTTAACGCCAGCCATCACCGGGCCGTCTCCAGCGGGAAAGTGCGCGGCGAGTGCCGTCCGCTGCATCTTGGTCGCCAGAGCCAGAGCTGGGAGATTGTGGTGTATGACGAGAAGGGGCGGCGCTGTTGCACCTGTCGTCTGGGCACCGCGGTGCTGGGCTAAGAAGCCGCTGTTTCCCCGGCTTGCGCTACGCTTAGCCGGGCTACGTATNGTAGCCCGGATAAGGCGCAGCGCGCCGCCATCAGGGAGTTTCCCTGCTCGC
>NZ_JAZARW010000001.1:697580-697702 GCF_036233805.1 Klebsiella sp. EMBS2024
GCCGCTGTNTCCCCGGCTTGCGCTACGCTTAGCCGGGCTACGTANCGGCGCAATNNNTAGCCCGGATAAGGCGCAGCGCGCCGCCATCAGGGAGTTTCCCTGCTCGCATTGCGCTTAGCAGG
>NZ_JAZARW010000001.1:698386-701387 GCF_036233805.1 Klebsiella sp. EMBS2024
ACGGCACCGTTCACGGTAACCCTTTCATTCATTTTCCTGCCTTAAGTGATCTCGCTAGCAATGTGAGACAAATCTCTGTGGGTGTACGGCATCTGCGATGTTTCGGTGTTGTTAAATTCTGCGTTGTGATCTAGAAACAAAATGTAACATCCTGATTACCCTACCGGTGGACCACAACAATGAATAATTCAGGGAAATACCTTATCTGGGCGCTGCTCTCCGTCATCGGAGCCTTCGCCCTCGGCTATATCGCTTTAAACCGGGGTGAGCAGATAAACGCGCTGTGGATTGTCGTCGCCGCGGTCTGCGTTTATTTGATCGCGTATCGTTTCTACGGCCTGTATATCGCTAAAACCGTGCTTGGCGTTGACCCGACGCGGATGACGCCCGCGGTGCGGCATAACGATGGCCTCGACTACGTTCCAACCGACAAAAAAGTGCTGTTCGGTCACCATTTTGCCGCCATTGCCGGCGCGGGGCCGCTGGTGGGCCCGGTGCTCGCCGCGCAGATGGGCTACCTGCCGGGGATGATCTGGATCCTCGCCGGCGTGGTGCTGGCTGGGGCGGTACAGGACTTTATGGTGCTGTTTGTTTCGACCCGCCGCGATGGCCGTTCGCTTGGCGAACTGGTTAAAGAGGAGATGGGACCGACCGCTGGCGTCCTGGCGCTGGTGGCCTGCTTTATGATCATGGTGATCATCCTCGCGGTCCTGGCGATGATTGTGGTGAAAGCGCTGACCCACAGTCCGTGGGGGACATACACCGTCGCCTTTACCATTCCGCTGGCGATCTTTATGGGCATCTACATCCGCTATCTGCGTCCGGGACGCATCGGCGAGGTGTCGGTGATAGGCCTGGTGATGCTGGTGTTCGCCATCATCTCCGGCGGCTGGGTGGCGGAAAGCCCGACCTGGGCGCCGTGGTTTGATTACACCGGCGTACAGCTGACCTGGATCCTGGTGGGCTACGGATTTGTGGCTGCGGTACTGCCGGTCTGGCTGCTGCTGGCCCCGCGCGACTACCTCTCCACCTTCCTGAAAATCGGCACCATCGTGGGGCTGGCGATTGGCATCCTGATTATGCGCCCGACCCTGACGATGCCGGCGCTGACCAAGTTCGTCGATGGTACCGGCCCGGTATGGACCGGCAACCTGTTCCCGTTCCTGTTTATCACCATCGCCTGCGGCGCGGTCTCCGGCTTCCATGCGCTGATCTCCTCCGGCACCACGCCGAAAATGTTGGCCAACGAAAGCCAGGCCTGCTTTATCGGCTACGGCGGCATGTTGATGGAATCCTTCGTCGCTATTATGGCGCTGGTGGCGGCCTGTATTATCGATCCGGGCGTCTACTTCGCGATGAACAGCCCGATGGCGGTGCTGGCGCCGGCGGGTACCACCGATGTCGTCGCCTCGGCAGCGCAGGTGGTGAGCGGCTGGGGCTTTAGCATTACGCCTGATACGCTGCATCAAATCGCCAGCGAGGTCGGCGAACAGTCGATTATCTCCCGCGCCGGCGGCGCGCCAACGCTGGCGGTGGGGATGGCCTACATCCTGCACGGCTCGCTGGGCGGACTGATGGATGTCTCGTTCTGGTACCACTTCGCCATTCTGTTTGAGGCGCTGTTTATCCTGACGGCGGTTGACGCCGGCACCCGCGCGGCGCGCTTTATGCTGCAGGATCTGCTGGGCGTGATTAGCCCGGGGCTGAAAAAAACCAGCTCGCTACCGGCCAACCTGCTGGCGACCGCGCTGTGCGTCCTGGCTTGGGGCTACTTCCTGCATCAGGGGGTGGTCGATCCGCTGGGCGGGATTAACACCCTATGGCCGCTGTTCGGTATTGCCAACCAGATGCTGGCGGGGATGGCGCTGATGCTCTGCGCGGTGGTCTTGTTCAAGATGAAACGCCAGCGCTATGCGTGGGTGGCGCTGCTGCCGACCAGCTGGCTGCTGATCTGTACGTTGACCGCCGGCTGGCAGAAGTCGTTTAGCCCGGACACCAAAGTCGGTTTCCTGGCGATCGCCAATAAATTCCAGGCGATGATCGACAGCGGCAACATTCCGCCGCAATATACCGAATCACAGCTGGCGCAGCTGGTGTTTAACAACCGTCTCGATGCCGGGCTGACCATCTTCTTTATGATTGTGGTGGTGGTGCTGGCGCTGTTCTCGATTAAAACCGCGCTGGCGGCGCTGAAAGAGGATAAACCGACGGCGAAAGAGACGCCGTATGAGCCAATGCCTGAAAACCTGGACGCGATTGAGACCCAGGCGAAAGGGGCGCATTAACCGGTGTGCCGGGTGGCGGCTTCGCCTTACCCGGCCTACATTTCCGATCCTCCCTCTCCCTTTGGGAGAGGGATACAAAAGAGAAATGACTTATGTTTGACACCCTTTCCAAAGCAGGTAAGTACCTGGGCCAGGCGGCAAAGATGATGATCGGCGTGCCGGATTACGATAACTACGTCGAGCACATGCGAATAACCCACCCGGATCAGACGCCGATGACCTATGAAGAGTTCTTTCGCGAACGCCAGGACGCGCGCTACGGCGGCAAGGGCGGGGCGAAGTGCTGTTAACCCTCTTTCGGCAGATAGAGGCTGATCTGCTCCTGAGTACAGCCGTAAATCGCCGCCAGCTTCTCGCGGGTGCGCTTCTGCGGACGGGAGTCCAGCGCTTCCAGTTGTGACACCGCGGACTGGCTGATGCCAAGCTTTTCGGCTACCTCCTGCTGGGACATCCCGCGCAGGATGCGCCACGCGGCCTGCAGGCTGACGTTTTCTTTATGCATCACGTTGCATACTTCGCCCGGCAGCATGACGTCATCATAGATATCTGATTCATAAGGAATATCTTCCCAGTCGCTTTCATCCTCGTCGTCGTACTCCAGCAGAGCCAGGCGCATACGAAAGTAATCGCTGTAAGGAATGACGACATACTGGTCTTTTCCTTCTTCATCCTTGATGTACTGAATAGTCATATTCGGTATGTTCCTCATGAAGGTA
>NZ_JAZARW010000001.1:701393-711365 GCF_036233805.1 Klebsiella sp. EMBS2024
GNNNGTTCGGCGTTTAACCGCCACGACGTAGCAGGTATCGCCCGGCGGATCCCCAAAGGTGTAGATGACTCTGTAATCACCTAATCGCAGCCGGTAGTGGTTTTCGGGAGAGGACAATTTTTTGATATCCGAGATAGGTGAAGCTTTATCATCCATCTTCTCCAGCCTGGATTTAATGCGGCTCTTATACCGAGTATCGATTTTAGAAAATTGCTTATCTGCCGTTTTTGACCAGACAATTTTCATCCGTACCTCCACTGTACGCCCACACAAAATATAAGGAAATAATAAGACTATTAGATAAATTCCGAATTTCTTATGGGGTACTGTAGAGCGGAGAAAAAACGCAGGTAAGAGGCAAAACGCAACCCGTCGAGGCGGCGCGGAAAGGCCTCTGCCGGGCGACAGAGGCTTGCAGAAAATGTGCGATCAGGCGTTCAATCCGCCATCCACGTCCAGCCCCGTACCGGAGATCTGCCCGGCGGCCGGGCTGGCGAGGAAGGTGACCGCCGCGGCGATGTCTTCCGGCTGGCCGTAGTGGCCTAACGCAATAAGTTGACGCTGAGCATCGGCCTGCTCGCCGTCTTCCGGGTTCATATCGCTGTTGGTCGGGCCGGGATGGACGAGGTTAACGGTGATACCGCGGGGGCCTAAATCGCGCGCCAGGCCGCGGGTCAGGGAGTTGAGAGCGGACTTGGTCATTGAGTAAACCGCGATGCCCGGCTGCGCCACGCGGTTAGCCAGACAGCTGCCGATGTTGATGATGCGGCCGCCGTCGGACATATGCACCAGCGCCTCCTGGATAGCGATAACCACCCCACGAATATTGACGTTAATAAGCGCGTCAATGTCCGCCAGCGTCATGGACTCCAGCGGGCCGCCGCGCGCGATCCCGGCGTTGTTGACCAGAATATCCAGCCCGCCGAGGGACCGCGCCGCATGGGTCACAGCATCCTGTATCGCCTGCGCGCTGGCGCTGTCGGCCTGCACCGCTTCACCGTGCCTACCCAGCGCCTTTATTTCCTCGGCGACCGCCTGGGCTTTATCGGCCGATTTTTCATACGTTATAACCACATCGGCGCCGGCGCGCGCCAGTGACAGCGCGATAGCGCGCCCCAATCCACGGCTGGCGCCGGTAACCAGCGCCTTCTTACCTGTTAAATCGATCTGCATGATGACCTCGTTGCGAGAGTGGTGAGCATCATCATTAGGTATAGACGGTCGGGGTGATTAACGGCTGAAGTATTCCACCTTCTCAAACGCCGCGCGCAGAACCCCAGGGGTTAAGGTCACCGGTAAATAATGAATCGACTCGCCCGGGCGCAGGGTATGGGCAATGACCCGGTCAAGCTCTGCGCGGTTATTGATATCAACCTCCAGCGCCGCCAGCGTCGCCGGCAGGTTAAAGCGCTGCCAGGCCTGCACCAGCTGCGCCAATACCTCATCCTGACCGAGCAGGGCGCTTTGCACCAGAATGCCGTAGGCCACCTTGGTGCCATGGAGGAATTTATCCGTCTGCGGCAGCACCGTCAGCCCGTTGTGCACCGCATGGGCGGCGGCGACCCGGGTGTAGCGTTCCCCCAGCCCGCCAACCATCCCGCCGCCGGCGATAACTGCATCCACCACATCGCGAAACGCCTGGGTCAGCTCGCCGCGGCGCTGGTCCGCCAGCGCCGTTTCGCTGCTGTCCAGCAGCACGTCGCGGATCGCCAGCGCGCCGTTAATCCCCAGCCGCACGGTGAGCGGCAGAGCCTCCGGCTGCGGCGCCAGCACCACGGCCTCATACCATTTGGCTAAGGTGTCGCCAATGCCCGCCAGCAGGTACTCCGCCGGGGCGTTGAGAATGATGCGCGGCTCGACCAGCACCAGGAAATTCGCGTCATCGAACATCTCAAAATTCAGCGCCTGTCCGGCGTCGCTGTACCACACCGACAGCGGCGTCCACGCCGCGCAGGTGGCGGCGATGGTCGGGATGGCCACCAGCGGAACCCCCAGGCGGCGGGCCAGCACTTTCGCGCTGTCGAGCAGCGCGCCGCCGCCGACGCCAATCACTACCGCCCGATCGTCACCTGAGGCCTGCACCAGACCCGCCACGTCGCGTTCGCTGCAGTGGCCGGTAAAGCGGATCTTTTTCGCTTCCGGCAGGTGGAAGGCCGCCGGCAGAAAAGGCTCGGCGCCGGCCAGGGCGCGCTCGCCATAGACCCACACCGCCCGCGACAACTGGTCGGCGTTAAAAAAATCGCTTAGCCGCTCAAGGCTGCCAGGATGGGAGTAATAGTTGGCCGGGCCGGGCACGACGCGGATATCGCTGTTGCTCATGGGTGCTGTCCTTATTGGTGTTGGGCTAACCTGATGTTATGTCTGGACATCCAGATGGCTAATATTATTTCGTTGTATCTTATGCTTTTTACGCAGTTGTCAGCCAGCGGCGGCTATGAAAAATTCGTTAAATCAGAAGATTAATTGCCGCACGGGAGCAGTGATGAGCGCGAATCGCCTTGAGATGCATAACATTAGCCTGGCCTTCTCCGGCTTTCAGGCGCTGAACAAGGTGGACTTTACCCTCCATGGCGGGTCGGTGCATGCCCTGACCGGGGCCAACGGCGCGGGTAAGTCGACGCTGATGGCCGTGCTGTGCGGCACCCACGCCCACTATGAGGGCGAAGTGACGATCAACAACCAGCCGGTCATCATTCGTTCGCCGCGGGATGCTAAACAGCTGGGGATCCACCTGGTGCAGCAGGAGGTGGACGTGGCGCTGGTGCCGGGCCTGAGCATTGCGGAAAACATTATGCTGGACAGGCTGGCGGAGCCGGGCATGACCTTCCGCTGGTCGCGGGTTCGGCAGCTGGCGCGCGAGGCGCTGGCGCAGCTGGATGTGGCGCTGGACGTCCGGCGCTCCATTGACAGCTGCACGCTCGCCGAAAAACAGCAAATCCTGCTGGCCCGCGCCCTGTCGCACCATTGCCGCTTTTTGATCCTCGATGAACCCACCGCGCCGTTGGATCAGCATGAAAGTGAGCGTCTGTTTGCGGTAGTACGCCGTCTGCAGCATCAGGGGATCGGGGTGGTGTTTATTTCGCATCGTATCCATGAGCTGAAGGCGATCTGCGACACCCTGACGGTGCTGCGCGACGGGCGGCTGATTGAGAGCGGCCCGATGGGGCCGCTGAGCGGCGAACAGATCGTCGAAAAGATGCTGGGCCANGAGCTGAGCGATATCTTCCCGCCGCCGCGCCCGCCGCACGGCGAAGAGGTGCTGCTGCAGGTTGACGGTCTGCATGATGAGGCGTTGCTGCAGGATATTTCGCTGCGCCTGCGGAAGGGGGAAATTCTGGGTATCGCCGGGCTGGCCGGCGCGGGCAAAACCGAGCTGTGCAAAGCGCTGTTCGGCGCCAGCAAAAGCCGGGTGCAGAGGGGCGAGCTGAACGGCCAGCCGTGGCGACCGCGCGATCCGGCCGACTCGGTGGGGCGCGGCCTGGCGCTGGTCCCGGAGGAGCGACGCAAAGAGGGCATTTTCATTGAAGAGCCGATCGCGATGAACCTGGCGGTCAGCGCCGATAACAGCTTTTCGCGCTGGAGCCTGTTTGGCCATCGGCAGGCCTGGCGCTGGGCGGAGGAGGTGATTGCCCGCCTCGGCGTGCGCGCTACCGGTCCCGGTCAGACGCTGCGCCGTCTTTCTGGCGGCAACCAGCAGAAGGTGGCCATTGGCAAATGGCTGCGCGGTGATGCCAACGTTTTGATTTTTGACGAACCGACCAAAGGGGTCGATGTGAAAGCGAAAACCGATCTGTTCATGCTGATCGATGGTCTGGCGCGGGAAGGCAAAGGGGTGATTTATGCCTCGGGTGAATTCGCCGAGCTGGTCGGTTTATGCGACCGCATCTGCGTACTGTGGGACGGACGGATCGTAGCGGAGATCCCCGGCGCGGAAGCCCGGGAAGAGACACTGCTTTATTATTCAACCGGAGGAGCGGCAGCGTGAGCAAGGCCCTGGCAGTAAACGCGACGGTATCGGGCCGTCAGCGATTTTTTGATTTTCTCTATAAGTGGGGCATGTTGCTGACCGTGGTGCTGCTGGTGGCGGTCTTTGGCCTCGCCTCGGACAACTTCCTTGACCCGTTCAACATNATCAACATTCTGCGCTCGATTGCCATCGTGACGGTGATTGCCATTGGGGTGTCGATTTCCCTCACCATCGGCGGCTTCGATCTGTCCGTCGGATCGACGGCATCGCTGGCTAACGCGCTGGTGATTTCCCTGTTTGTCTGGCATGGCCTGGGGACCACCGAAGCGATTCTGATAACCCTCGCGCTCTGCACCCTGGTGGGGCTGTTTAACGCCTTTCTGATCGTGGTGCTGCGCATTCCTGACATGCTCGCCACCCTGGCCAGCCTGTTTGTGATTCAGGGCGTGGCAATGACATACAGCTACGGTGGGTCGATTACCGAAAACATGGTGCTGCCGAGCGGCGAGATGGCGGAGGGTACTATCCCGGCGGCCTTTGGCGCGCTGGGGCAGGTGCCGACCATCGTCATTATCATGCTGGTGGTGACGCTGGTCGCCCAGCTGGCGCTGTCGTTCACTACCCACGGACGGCGGATGTACGCCATCGGCGGCAACCCGGAGGCCGCGCGGCTCTCCGGCCTGCGGATCACGCGTTACAAAGTCGCAGCATACGTGATTGCCTCGCTGCTGGCCGGGCTGGGCGGCATTCTGCTGGCCTCGCGTATCGGATCCTCGCAGGTCAACGCCGGCGGCGGCTATCTGATGGACGCGGTGGCGGCGGCCTGGATCGGCTTTTCGCTGGCGGGCTCCGGTAAACCGAACGCCCTGGGGACGCTGGTGGGGGCGGTGATCCTCGGCGTGCTCTCCAACGGGCTGGTGATGCTCTCGGTGCCGTATTACGCGATGGACATTATTAAAGGGTTGGTGCTGGCTGGCGCGCTGGCACTGACCTATTTTCAGCGCCGTACTTAACATTTTACAGGGTAAACCGCATGAAAAAGATCGCACTCTCTCTGATGACGCTGGGTCTGCTGCAGTCGACGGCGGCGCTGGCCACTGCCCCGACGCCGGTGCCGGCGGCGATTGCCGAGCACAGCGGCCCGATCCGTATTGCGGTGATCCGCAACCTGGGGTCTGACGATAACACCACCCAGTTTGTCTCCGGGGCGCTGCAGGAAGGCAAAAAGCTCGGTTTCAAAATCAGCACCTTCCTGAGCAACGGCGATGACGCCAAATTCCAGGACTTCGTCAACCAGGCCATCAGCCAGAAATACGATGGCATTATTCTCTCCCAGGGGCGTGACCCGTATTCCACCGCCCTTGTGAAGAAGGCGGTGGACGCCGGGATCAAAGTGGCGGTGTTCGATACCGCGGTGAGCGGTGAGATCCCCGGGGTGACGGTCAGTCAGCAGGATGACGCGTCGCTGACCGAGCTCTCTTTTGGCCAGCTGGTGAAAGACTTCAACGGCAAGGCCAACATCGTCAAGCTGTGGGTGGCGGGCTTCCCGCCGATGGAGCGCCGTCAGGCGGCTTACCAGACGCTGCTGAAGCAAAATCCGGGGATTAAAGAGCTGGAGTCGATCGGCGCCGTGTCATCCGATGTGCAGGGCGACACCGCCAACAAGGTGGGGGCGATCCTCGCCAAGTATCCGAAAGGGAAAATTGACGCGATCTGGGGCACCTGGGATGCCTTTAGCCAGGGGGCTTATAAGGCGCTGAAAGAGAACGGCCGCACCGAGATCAAACTCTACAGCATTGATATTTCCAACCAGGATCTGCAGCTGATGCGCGAGGCCGGCAGCCCGTGGAAGGTGAGCGTGGCGGTGGATCCGAAGCTTATCGGCGCGACCAACGTGCGGCTGATCGCCAACAAGATCGCCGGCGAGCCGACGCCAGCCACCTACGACTTCAAGGCGGCAGCGATTCCCCAGGCGCTGCTGGCGGCCCAGCCGGGAGCGGTAAACGTGGCGTCGCTGGGGAAAATTATCCCTGGCTGGGGCCAGACCGAAGACTTTATCGCGCCGTGGTTCGCGACGCTGGAAGCGAAGAACAAATAAAATCAAGCCGGGTGGCGGTGGGTGGCGGCCTGGTGCCCTCACCCCGGCCCTCTCCGCAGGGAGAGGGGGAAAACCATGCCACCGGGCGAGAGGGATCCCCTATGTCAGCATTACCTTCCCCCGAATACAGCCGCAATATGCGGCTGATTGGCCATAGCGATCAGGGCGGTCGTCCGGACGGCGTGCAGCTGATGGTGCACCGCGGATTCGCCTATATCGGCCATATGGTGTCGCAGGGTTTTTCCGTGGTCGATGTTCGCGATCCGACCCGGCCCACCACCGTCAACTATATTGCCGCGCCGCCGGGCACCTGGAACGTGCACCTCCAGGCGCATGACGATCTGCTGCTGGTGATCAACGCCCGGGATCTGTTTGCCGACGCCCGTTTTGCTGATGAGAAGGTGTACTACACCCGCTCGGTGGGTGACACGGTCAGCGATGTGCAGGACAGGGGCTGGAGCGCCGGGCTGCGCATCTTTGATATTTCCACTCCCGCGCAGCCGCGGGAAATCAGTTTCCTGTCGCTTAACGGCATCGGTATTCACCGCATCTGGTACGTCGGCGGGCGCTGGGCGTATGTGTCCGCGCTGATCGACGGTTTTACCGACTACATCTTCCTGACCATCGATCTGGCCGATCCGCGTAAGCCCGAAGTAGCCGGGCGCTGGTGGCTGCCGGGGATGCACCAGGCGGGCGGTGAAACACCGGACTGGCCGCAGGGCAAACGCTATGCGCTGCATCACGCCATTATTGCCGGGGATACCGCCTACGGCAGCTGGCGCGACGGCGGCCTGACGCTGCTGGATGTCAAAGACCGTACCCAGCCGAGGCTGATTAGTCATCGCAACTGGAGCCCGCCGTTCGGCGGCGGAACGCATACCGCGCTGCCGCTGCCGGATCGCGATCTGCTGGTGGTGCTGGATGAAGCGGTGCTCGACAACCAGGAGGACNGCGAGAAGCTGATCTGGCTGTTTGATATCCGCGAGCCAACCAACCCGGTGAGCATCGCCACCTTCCCGCCGCCGGATGAAGCGGATTACGTGGCGAAAGGGGCGCATTTCGGTCCGCACAACCTGCATGAGAACCGGCCGGGGAGCTTTGTCAGCTCAACGCTGATTTTTGCCACGTATCAGAATGCCGGCGTGCGGGCTTACGATATTTCCAACCCGTATCGCCCGCTGGAGACCGGGGCGCTGGTGCCGGCTGCGCCTGAGAGAATGATGGATACCCGTCCCGGCCGCCCGCGGGTGATCCAGTCCTGTGACGTGTTTGTCGATGCGCAAGGCATTATCTACAGCACCGATTACAACGGCGGGCTATCGGTGATTGAGTATCTGGGGTGAGGGTAAGGTAAACGCAAAATTGTACTCGCATGTCTGCCGGGTGGCGGCTTTCGCCTTACCCGGCCTACGAAAGACTGCAATATCAAACCGTTATGCGGCTATTTGTAGGCCCGGCAAGCGCAGCGCCGCCGGGCAATCCCCGAAAATAGCACTTTTTTAGGGGGTGCTCCCTCTCCCTGTGGGAGAGGGTTGGGGTGAGGGAAACAGGCGCATTCAGCTGTACTGGCGTACCCGCGCCAGCAGCTCGTCGACGCTGTCGATACGCTCGGCCAGCACGATCAGCGCTCTGCCCAGGGTAATGGCGTGGCGCAGGCACTCATGACGCATGGCGTCGTCCTGGATAGTGTCGATATCCGCGACGTGCGACAGTCCGACGCTGCGGCGGATCAGTTCGCTGCCGCAGAAGCCGACCGCGTCCGCCCACACCTTTTTCAGAAAGGCGGAGGCGTAGCCGGGGTAAGCCAGCGCCGCGTCGCGGGTTTTCTCCGCCGCCAGCGCCTGGAAGCGCTCGGCAAAGGTGGTCCACAGCTGGTGGATGTCGTTCAGCCGCTGCTCGCGCGCGGCGGCGGCATCGCGAATGCCGAGCTGGCCCGGCAGGCCGCAGTAGTTCAGCAGCAGGTTGCCGATGGCGGTGCCGATATCGAAGCCAATGGGGCCGAAGTAGCCGAACTCGGCGTCGATGGCCTTCAGGCTACCTTCGGCAACGAAGATCGACCCGCTGTGGATATCGCCGTGCAGCAGCGCTTCCGCATGGGCAAAGAAACGGTGCTTCAGCGCCGCCACCGCCAGCTTAAGCTGGGCGTCGTCGCGCAGGGCGGCGACATCGGCCTCCAGCTCCGCCGGGTAGTTATTGCGCTCGTGGATCTGATACGGGTCGTTAAAGAACAGATCCTCGGTGATCTCGCACATCGCCGGGTTAATAAACTGCGCCACCTGCGCCTTTTTCTCGTGGGGATGGAGGTAGAAATCGCTGGTGTGAAACAGCACCTGCGCCAGATAGTCGCCAAGCTGGCGGGCCGCCTGGGGATAGTAGACGTTAGCGATAAGCTCTCCGCGCCAGATGCGGTGGTCGGAAAGATCTTCCATCACCATCACCGCCAGCTCGGGATCAAAGTGATGGATTTTTACCGTGTGCTGCGGGCTGTGCTGATAGTGGGCGACCAGGGTCTGCGCTTCGAGACGGGCGCGGTCGAGGGTCAGCGGCCAGGTTTCGCCGACGCAGCGCACGTAGGGCAGGGCCTGTTTGACGATCGCCCGGCTGACGCCCTGACGATCGAACACTTTAAACACCAGATTGAGGTTGCCATCGCCCACTTCCTGCGCGCTGACCAGCTCAGATGGGTTGTCGATGCCGGCGAACTGTTGCGCGTAAGCCACGGCATCGTGGGCGGTGAAGGTATGGTATTGCGACATTGCCTCGATCCTCGAATTCTGATTAAGCCGTTCAGACGTCTATACTTCTGGATTCCATCCTGACACAATGTGATACAACAACGCAACAGGGATTTAACGACATGCAGACATTACAGACCACCAGCCTGCGGGTGAGTGAAAATCAGCTTTTTATTCTCGACCAGCAGGCCTTGCCGCAGGAAAAACGCTGGCTGGCGGCGGATAACGTTGCGCTGCTGGTGGACCATATTCATACCCTGCGGGTGCGCGGCGCGCCGCTGATTGGCCTGTCCGCCAGCCTGCTGCTGGCCCTGCTGGCCCAGCGCGGCCTGAACCGGGATGCACTCCAGCAGGCGCTGGAGACGCTGCGCGCGGCGCGGCCGACAGCGGTCAACCTGATGAATAATCTGGATCGCATGAAGCAGGCGCTGGCCCGGGAGGATTACCCGCAGGCGCTGGAAGCGGAAGCCTTGCGTCTGGTCGAAGAAGATAAACAGCTGTGCGACCGCATCGCTGAGGCGGGCAGTGCGCTGGTGAAGCCCGGCAGTCGACTGCTGACCCACTGCAACACCGGTGGCCTGGCGACCGCCGGGGTAGGGACCGCCCTGGGGGTTATCGCGCTGGCGCACCGGCAGGGAAAAGTGACCAACGTATGGGTTGATGAAACCCGGCCGCTGCTGCAGGGCGGTCGTTTAACCGCCTGGGAGCTGGGCGAGCTGGGCGTGCCCTATCAGCTGATCGCCGATTCAATGGCCGCCAGCCTGATGGCGCAGGGGCAGGTGGATGCGGTGTGGGTCGGCGCCGACCGTATCGCCGCCAACGGCGACGTGGCGAATAAAATCGGCACCTATTCTCTGGCGGTTTTGGCCCATTATCACCAGATCCCGTTTTACGTCGCTGCCCCGCAGACCACCCTCGACCGCCATTGCCCGAACGGGGCGGCGATCCCCATTGAGCAGCGCGCGGCGGCGGAAGTGACCGGAGTGGCGGGCAGCTTCGGCGCGGTACAGTGGGCGCCGACGGGGGCCGCCGTTTACAATCCGGCGTTCGACGTCACGCCTGCTGGGCTGATAAGCGGCTGGGTGCTGGACAGCGGGGTGGTCACCCCGGCGCAGGTCGCCGCCGGGGCGTTTGCGCCGGACAACGGATAACGGACGTCGTGCCGGGCCTGG
>NZ_JAZARW010000001.1:711371-728840 GCF_036233805.1 Klebsiella sp. EMBS2024
AGGTTTTCCCGGGCCCGGACAAACACCGCGCCGCTACGGCAGGACCATGGCTACCGCCGGGGCGGATGACCGGTCGATACGCTGACCCAGCGCGGTGATGGCCGCCTGGAAGGGACACAGCGTACCAACGTCGGTCTGACGGCAGCCCGGCTGACGCCACTCCTGACGCAGCATCGGGTGCTGCGCGTCCGGCGTCTGCAGACGACGCAGGTCGTCGAGGCCTTGCGCCTGGAAATAGACCCGCAGATAGCGTTCTCCGCTCTTCGCGTTGCGCCAGCGCTCCAGCACCAGGCTGCTGCCCGGCGGGATATTTCCCCGGCTGTAGCCCGGCAGCTGCCAGCTAAAGTTCATCAGCGTGCGTACCATGGCGATGTTGGTGTCATGGGCCACCAGCAGCAGCCAGCGTACGTTCGGATTCGCCTCCGGTTTGACGCCATCGAGCATAGCGTTGAGCAGCACCGACCCGCGTTTTTGCGCGGTATACAACACATCGTTACTCAGATCGTAGTTTTCCGTTAACAGCGGCAGCAGGGCGGTGATCTGCCTGGCCTGGGTGATCTTGCCCCACGCCAGCTGGCTGAGAGGCAGGTTTTCACTCCAGCCGAGACGCAGCGTCTCCACCATATTGGCCATCACGCTCAGTCCGCTAATGGTGGTCTTCCCACTTTTGCTCTGCTCGACCTGCCACGGGGTATCGAAGATCGGGCAGGGCTTATCGGCCTGACAAACCGCCTGTTTCAATAGCTGGATGGTCGGCGCCAGCGCCTGCCGACGCTGCGCCAGATCCCCGGCCTTCTCTTTCACCGCCGCCAGCTGGCGGGCGGGGTCGGTTTGCGTGGCGGCGAACTTGTCGGTCTGAAACAGGGGATCGGCATCCCCGCTGACATAATGGATAGCGACGCCGCAGCCGGGGAAGGCGCCATCCACCAGCGCCTGGGCGGTCGCTCGCGTCCGCTGCAGCGGGCTGGCGCGCACGTATATCGACTCCGCCGTCGGGCATCCGGCCTGCAGCAGGCCGAGCTGGCGGTAATGCTGGCCTTCCGCACGCCCTTTGTTGACCACGGCGGCATAGCCATGGCCGGTGAGCTCCCCGTCATGGGTGGTCCACTCGGTCCACGGTCGGCCGGTGGCGGCCTCAATGGCTTCCCGGTTGCCGGCCGTCGGCGGACGAATACCGTGGCGGCTGAGCTCGACCACTTTCTCCAGCTGCCAGTCCGCGGCGGCGGCAGATTGCAGCGCCAGCAGCGGCAGTGCGCAGGCGATAAACAGGCGTAACAGCCCCTGATGTCTTGCAGGCATCATATCTTCTTCCTTATTCGTTAATCGGTTATGAGGAGAACGAGGTCTGCCGTTCGACGGCATGGCGCCGGGCGACGATGGCGGCAGTGGTAAAACAGAGTAGCGCGGAACCCAGACCGGTACCCACCCAGAACATCGCCAACGTGCTGAAATCATACAGCGTTTTGCCGTTTTCAAGGATAGCCGTTTTATCAATAATGATCCCGGTGAGAAACTCGCCCAGGCCGGCGCCGGCGTAGCTGGCGATGCCGATGGTGCCGAGCGCGGCCCCGGCGGCCTTGCGCGAAGAGATATCGACGGCGATCAGCCCGCCGAGGAAGCAGGTCAGAGCGCCAATGGTGGCCCCGAAGATAATCATCGCCAGAATATCAGTGTAGTAATTGTGCGGCGACCAGAGCATCAGGGCGAAGCCGGCGGTGTTCAGCAGGCTGATGAATCCGGCCATCACGCTGCGGTTGCGCGGGAAAAAGCGGTCGGAGAGCATGCCGGCGATGATGGTCCCGGCGATGCCGGCGATAGCGTTGACGCCGATAATCCCGGACGCCTCCAGGGTGGAATAAGCTTTATCCTGCTCCAGAAAGAAGATCCCCCATGAGTTGACGGCGTAGCGGTCGATGTACATAAAGGCGGAGGCGAGGGCGAGGGTCCACAGCGCCGGGTTGCGCAGCGCCAGCAGCTGGTTTTTAAACACCGAGCCGCGGGCTTCGACCTCCTCCTGCGGTTCATCGCGGATGACGTTGATGGACGGGAAGCCGCTGCTCTGCGGCGAATCGTGCATGAACAGCACCAGCAGCACCACGCCGGCGGCGCCGAGCGCGGCGGTGGACAGGTAGCCCATCTGCCAGCCAAACCCGGCGATCACCGCGGCGATCACCATATAGGTCACCGCCTCGCCGATATTATGCGCCGTCGACCAGATGCCATAGAAGGTGCCGCGCTCCTTAACGCCGTACCAGCGCGCCAGCGAGACCGCGCAGGGGCCGACGCCCATCGACTGCGCCCAACCGTTGATCCCCCAGAAGATGGCCAGCAGCAGGGCGTTGGTGGTCATCCCCATCATCAGGTTCATCCCGGCGCTGAGCAATAAACCGAGGCTCATATAGCGCACCACGTTGGCGTGATCGGCGATAAAACCATTGACCAGTTTGCCGATGGCGTAGCTGAAGAACAGGGTAGAGCCGATCATGCCGAGCTCCGTCGGGGTGATCCCCAGCTCCACCAGCGCGCTTTTGGCGACGGTGAAGGATAACCGGCAGACGTAAAAGGTGACGTAGGCCAGGGTCATGGCGATGAAGGTTTGCCAGCGCACCCGGCGAAAACGGTGTTCATCAAACGCGGCGCCCGCTTTCGGCGGCGACGCCCGGAAAAAAGCGATAATTCCAGACATAGGTGGTTCTCCGCAGGTCGGAGGCCTGACTGATTGATGTGGTTCGTCCGTGAATGAAGTTATCGTTACTGTGTAGAGTACATAATCAGAAATAGCCTGACCCGTAAGGGTTAATGTAATGGTTGTGGGATCATCTTTTTCAGCTGCGGGTAGAGCGTTGGGCTGGCCAGCAGCAGCGGATTGCCGCGCTGGATCCCCTCCTGCGCCAGAAAATCGTTGCTGGCGCCGCCCGCTTCGCGCATCAGCACCAGCCCCGGCAGGGCGTCCCACGGGTTCATGTGCGGCTCGTAGTAGCCAATCAACCGGCCCGCCGCCGCCCAGGCGCTCATCAACGCCCCGGAGCCGTTGCGGATAAACATGCCGCCGTCGCTGAGCAGCGCCTGCAGAAACGGCAGAAAGTCCGCCGGGGTGACGCGATGCGAGGTGCCGACGCCCATCACGCCCTCTTTGACCGTCGTCGCGGGGTGCGGACGGATCGGAGCGTCGTTGAGCCAGGCGCCATGGCCCCGCAGGGCGTGAAACAGCTCGCGATGGTTGGGGTCGTAGACCACGCCGATGACCGGTTCGCCGTCGGCGACGATCGCCAGCGACAGGCACCAGGTGTGCAGGCCGTTGAGGAAACAGCTGGTGCCATCGATGGGGTCGACCACCCACAGCACTCGCGCGTCGGGCAGGCGGGCGCCGCTCTCTTCGCCGAGAAAGCCATCCTCCGGAAACGCGCTCTGAATGCGCTGTTTGACAAAGGCCTCCACCCGTTTATCGGCCACGCTGACCACATCCTGCAGGTCGTCGCCCTTATGGTCGACGGTCAGCGCCTCGCGCTGTTGATAGTATTCAAACGCCAGCTCAGCCCCCGCTTTCGCCAGCTCGCAGGCCAGACGGTAGCGGGCCTGTAGCGCTTCTGATTCCTGAGATTGCATAGTGACTCCCTATTTTGCACACGTGTGCATTTTGCGTGAAAAAAACAGCCCCGAAGGGCCGAATGAGTGTGGCCGGGTTTCGCAGAAGATTCTGTGATCGCTCCAGCATAAAATGATTTTTTCATTTCGCACTATGACGAATAATTAGTTTCACCGGCACTTCGCGATGGCGCGAGGGCAGGCTGAAGCGGGCGATCCGCGTCATTAACAAATCCACCGCGTGGTGGGCCAGCAGGGCGGTATTCTGCTGAACGGTGGTGAGCTGATAGGGCTGCCAGTCCGCCTGCGGGATATCGTCAAAGCCGACGATGGCCGGCAGCGGGGCGGCGGCGTCCCGCAGGCCGTCCTGGGCGCCCAGCGCCAGCATATCGGTGGCGCAAAACAGCGCCTGCATCCCGGGGTTTTCAGCAACCAATTCTCTGGCAGTCTGGTAGCCGGCCTGATAGCCGCCGCCGTCGCAGAAGCGGCTGCTCACCGCCATATCCGACGTCCGGGCGATAAAAGCCTCATAGCGCTGGCGGGTGCTGAAGTTCTCGCGATTTTCGCCAATAAAGCCAACCTGCCGCCAGCCTCGACGACTGAACAGATCCGCCACCAGCTTCGCTCCCTGGGCGTTATCGCTGCACACCCGGTCGCAGCCGGCGAGGTCCGCATGGCGGTTGATCAGGGTGACGGGGATCTTGCGCGCGAGATACTCTTCCGCCAGCGACAGCGGCGGCGCGCCGGAGGTGATGATCACCCCGGCGACGTGATAGCTCAGCAGTTGTTTAAGCGAGGGGGCGAGCTGCTGCGGATCGTCAGCGTTCATCAGCAGCGGCATAAAGCCATTGAGCGCCAGCTGATGGACCAGCGGCGCCAGCAGTTTGCTGCGAAATGGGTTGTCGAAACCGGCGGTGACGATGCCGATAAAATTACTGCTGCCGGTGATCATCGTCCGGGCGATGATATTCACCTGATAGCCCAGGGCTTCCGCGGCGCTCAGCACCTTCTGCCGGGTCTTCTCCGACACCGAGGCGCCGGGGGTGAAGGTGCGGGAGACCGCCGAGCGCGAGACCCCGGCCAGTCTGGCCACGTCCTCGGCCTTAATCCATTTTTTATCGCTCATCGTCGTTTCGCGCCGTCTGTTTTCCAGGAGGCCGACGCCCGGGCGGGCGTCGGTCACGCACACTGCCTGAAAAGGTATCACAGAAAGGCGTCGTCGCGCAGCGCCTTGCTCCCTATGCCGGGTAGCGGATGTGCTCCACCTCACGCTGCAAAATCACCCTGCCGTGGCGAATGGAGGTCAGCACCCGTGCCTGACGACGGACGGCCTCGTAGTCGTTTTCCGCATCGAGGATCAGCAGGTTCGCCGGGCGGCCTTCGGCGAGGCCGTAGTTATCGCCCAGACACAGCGCCCGGGCGCTGTTGTCGGTGACAAAGTCGAGACAGCGCTGCAGATCGTCATAGCCGAGCATATGGCAGATGTGCAGTCCGGCATCCAGAATGCGCAGGATATTGCCGTTTCCCAACGGATACCACGGATCCTGAATCGAGTCCTGAGCAAAGCAGACATTGATGCCGGCGCGATCCAGCTCCGCCACCCGGGTGACGCCGCGCCGTTTCGGCCAGCTGTCAAACCGGCCCTGCAGATGAATGCTTTCGGTCGGGCAGGAGATGAAGTTGATGCCCGAGGCTTTCAGCAGGCGAAACAGCTTCGAGCAGTAGGCGTTATCGTAAGAGCCCATCGCGCAGGTGTGGCTGGCGGTGACCTGCGCCCCCATGCCGCGCACCCGCGCCTCTTCCGCCAGCACTTCGAGGAAACGCGACTGCGGATCGTCGATTTCATCGCAGTGGACATCCACCAGGCGGCCGTAGCGCTGGGCGAGGTCCATCAAAAACATCACCGAGCTGACCCCTTTGTCGCGGGTGTTCTCATAGTGCGGAATGCCGCCCACCACGTCGGCGCCCATCTCGATGGCGCGCGTCATCAGCTCCCGGCCGTTGGGATACGATTCGATTCCCTCCTGCGGAAAGGCGACAATCTGCAGATCGATGAGATCGGCGGCCTCTTGTTTCACCGCCAGCAGCGCCTGCAGGGCCGCCAGCGACGGGTCGGTGACATCCACATGGGTGCGGACGTGCTGGACCCCGAAATCGCGCAGCATGCCGATGGTTTTCAGCGCCCGCTGGCGGGTGTCCTCCGGGGTAATACTCGCTTTGCGCTGGCTCCAGCGGGTAATGCCTTCAAACAGGGTGCCGCTGCGGTTCCACTCCGGCTCACCCGCGGTGAGGGTGGCGTCAAGATGGATATGCGGCTCGACGAAGGGCGGGATCGCTAGCCGGCCCTGGGCGTCGATATCCCCGGCGTCGGCAGTCTGCATCGCGGCCTGGGCGGTGATGCGGTGAATCATCCCGTCCTGCAGGTCAAGGGTAAACAGCGCCTCCTGGCGGCGCAGGCGAGCGTTAATAATTTTCATGGTGGGTCCTGTAAATGGTTTTGCGATAAACGCCAGATCACCAGCGCGACCGAGGCGTTGAGATGAAACTGAGGGTGGCTGACCGGGTAGCCGGTCAGTTTTTCAATGCGCTGGATGCGCTGATGCAACGTGTTGCGATGGAGACCCAGCCGGTCGGCGGCCCGCACCACGTTGCCGTTCTCCTGCAGCAGCGTCTCGAGGGTCTCCAGCAGCAGCCACGGCGCTTTACGGCCCGGCTCGATCAGGCAGCCGAGGGTGTCGTGCATAAAATCGTTGAGCAGCGCCGGGTCGCTGACCGCGGACAGCAGTTTGATAAACCCCAGCTGCTGATAGTCGCTGATGCGCTGGGTTGGCCGCAGGGTATCGCACAGATCCAGCGCCTGGCGCGCCTGCGACAGCGCCCGCGGGTAACCCTGCAG
This sequence comes from Klebsiella sp. EMBS2024, assembly GCF_036233805.1. NCBI lineage: Bacteria > Pseudomonadati > Pseudomonadota > Gammaproteobacteria > Enterobacterales > Enterobacteriaceae > Klebsiella > Klebsiella sp. EMBS2024. Next base: position 717,853 of record NZ_JAZARW010000001.1, read on the forward strand.
CTGCCTGACCGGCGCGGAGAGGCCGCAGAGCAGCGATAAACTCTCCTCTCCGTCCGCCAGGGTTTGCAGCCACTGCTGTAGCCATTTTTTCTGCTGAAAGCCTTCCCCCTCCTCATCCGGCAGCAGGAAAAGAAACATATTGCTGCGCTCCAGCAGCGGGAAGGGATTGCCCTGCTGGTTGAGCTGCTGCTGCAGCTGCTGACGTACGCTGCGGTGGGCCTGCAGCAGCCAGGCTTCGGCCTGCTCGGGCGGGAACTGGCGAAACAGGCGGGACAGCCCCTCCAGACGCAGCGCCGCCAGCCGCAGCGGACGGGTAAAATCGAGCTGCTGGTGGAGGGCGCGCTGATGGAGCATCTGCAGGTCCGGATAGTCGCCGGTGACCAGCTGCATCAGAATGTCGCGCTGCGACTGCAGGACGTTTTCGCTGCGGACCAGCGCGGTGCCGATGCGCTCGGTGACAATCACCATCTTCAGCAGGTAGGGCTGCTCGATCAGCGGCATGTCCAGCTCGTCGGCAAGGGCGATCAGCGTGGCGGGAATGGCGTGGATATAGGCCTCGCCGGTGAGGATCACCATCCCGGCGATGCCGCGCTGTTTGCCCTCCATCAGCAACTGGATCAGGTTGGCTTCACCCCGGGGATGGTTGATGCCGGTGATAAACACCAGCTCGCCGCCCATGATCCACTCGGCGATATGTTCATTTTCCGCCACATAGTACCAGCGTACGGCCCGCTGCAGCCCTTGCTTTCCCGCCCGCAGACGCAGGGCGGAGAGTCCCTCAAGGGCCAGCAGTTCGCTGACCGTCAGGCTCATGGCTCCTGCTCCGCGACGGCGGCAGGCTGGCGTTTGCTTAGCAGAGTCAGGGCGATATAGACCAGCGCGGAGACGGAGATCCCCACCAGCGGCGCGATCCACGGCGAAAGATAGGCCACCACCGCGCCGGCGGCGTAGGCGCCGAGTCCCAGCCAGTTAAAACGCGGCAGGCGGGCGTTCTGCAGCAGGGGATAGCGCCCGCCGCGGGCGAACCAGTAGTCGGCGAGGATCACCCCGCCGATGGGTGGAATAATACTGCCCAGCAGCACGAGGAAGGGGATCAGCATTTCGTACATCCCGCCAATGGCCAGCACAATGCCCACCCCGGCGGCGGCGAGGGTCAGCGTCCGGCGACGTTCGCTGCGCAGCAGATGGCAGGCGGCGGCGGAGACGTTATAGATGGTGGGGCCCTGGATGGTCAGCAGGTTGAGACAGAGCATGATCACCGCGGCCACCGACAGCCCCTGCAGGATCAGCACTTCAACGATATCGGCCTGTTGATAGACGATAGCGCACCAGGCGCCGGCGACGATCATCAGCCCGTTGCCGATGAGGAAGCTGCCCATGCTGGCGAGAATGGCGGTCCGGCTGGAGTTGGCCAGCCGGGTCCAGTTTGTCGCCTGGGTGGCGCCGCTGGCGAAAGTGCCGAAGACCATGGTGATGGCCGCCGACCAGCTCATGGTGTCGCTCGGCGCAATACGGGTCATCGCCTGCCAGCCGCCGGCGTGGTGCAGCGCCAGATACATGGAGACCATCAGCAGCACAAACATCAATGGCACCGACAGGCGCGACAGCGCGTCCAGTCCCTTGTAGCCCACCAGCGCGGTGACACAGAACAAAATGCCAAACAGCACCATCAACGGCTGGGTCAGCGCCTCGGGCAGAGCGAGGATCTTCACCAACGAGATAGCGACCGTGGCGGTGCCCCAGGCGTACCAGCCCAGCTCGGCAAAGCCAAGAATAAAATCGGCCAGCTTGCTGCCAATCTCCCCGAAGCAGAACCGGCCCATCAGCACCGTATTCAGGCCGCTGCGCGCGGCGATCCAGCCCAGCGACGCGGCATAGAGGGCCAGCAAGGCGTTGCCGATGACGGCTATCCACAGCAGATTGACGATGGAAAAGGAGACGCCGAGTTTACCGCCGGCGAACATCGTGCCGGTGAAAAAGGTAAAGCTGAACAACACCATGGCGATGGAAAATACGCCTTTGCGTCCGGCGGCGGGCGCTTCGACGAGGGGAAAATCATTGCTGTTTGACATCCTGGAACCTCTGGCTGGTAGATGGGCGGTGATAGCCGGAAGTAGCAAGAGATGTGCCAGGAAAAACCGGGCACGGGGAATAGCGCGCGGTGTGCAACATGCACAGTTATTGAAGGATCCCGGACGGGTAATGCCATTCTACTGTGCATCCTGCCAGGTTTTGCACCAGTCCAGGGCAGAGTAGGGCGGTGAGCGCATCCCTGGCGCCGGAGGAGAATTTTAGCCAGGACGATCCGCCTGTTTTTGGCCAGAGAGTAGTGGAGAATAGCGGTGTACTGAAAACGGTTGGTTAAATCACTGTGAATAAAGGTTATTTAATATGCTTTTATGATATAACCATTTGTCTTGTGTGTGTTTCCTGAAATATTGTCCCCTCCGGTTAGCGGTGTTAGTATCGGATAAATAGCCATTTAGACGGCTAAATAAATCATCGCTAACCTAAGGAACTGCTATGTGGCAAGAAAGACTCGCGCAACTGGTCACCACCTGTCATTGGATCGGCGCGAAAGGCTGGGCGCCGGCGACCGGCGGTAATATGTCGGTGCGTCAGGATGATACCTGGTGCTGGCTAAGCGAGTCGGGCCGCGACAAAGGCAGCCTGACAACCGAGGATTTTCTGCAGGTTGAGATCGCCACCAACCAGGCGCCTTCCGGACGGAAGCCGTCGGCCGAGACCGGTCTGCACACCCTGGTGTATCGCCTGTTCCCGGAAGCCAACGTGGTGCTGCATGTGCATACCGTCAACGCCACCGTGCTGTCGCGCATCGAAAAAAGCGACACGCTGGCGCTGCAGGGGTATGAAATGCAGAAAACCCTTAGCGGGCAGCATAGCCATCTCGATACCGTTCCGATCGCCATCTTCGATAATGACCAGGATATTGACGCCCTGGCGGCGCGGATTGCCGATTATGCGCAAACGCGCCCGCTGCGCTACGGCTTTCTGCTGCGCGGCCACGGCCTGACCTGCTGGGGGAAAGATATTCAGGAGGCCCGCCGTCAACTGGAGGGGCTGGAGTTCCTGTTCGAGTGCGAGCTGATGCGCCGCCGCTACGAGCCCTGAGCCGGAGCAGGTATGGATTTTTATCTTGGTATCGATATTGGCACCTCGCGGGTGAAAGCGGTGCTGTTTGATCAGCATTTCACCGCCTGCGCCAGCGCCGCGGAAAATACCTCACCCCGCCTGTCGGCCAATGGCTACGCGGAACAGGATATGACCCAGCTGTGGCATTCGGTGCTGGCTATTCTGCGCCAGATTGCCCGCCATCCGGCGCTGCAGGCGGGGCGGCTGCGGGCTGTCGGCCTCGCCGGGCAAGGGGAGGGGGTCTGGCTCAGCGATGAGCAGGGCGAACCGGTGGGCCCGGGGATCCTGTGGAGCGATACCCGCAGCCACGAGCTAATGAGCGACCTGCTGCGCCGACCCGGCTTCGACCGCCGCTATTTCGCCGATACCGGCACCCACCTGCAGCCCTGCAATACCAGTCTGCAGCTGTACTGGCTGAAACAGTATCAGCCGGCGCGGCTGGCGGCCGCGCGCTATCTGTTTTTCGCCAAGGACTGGATCCGCTTTCGCCTGACCGGCGTGGCGGCGCTGGAGCTGACGGACGCCAGCAGCTCGTTACTCAATCAGCAGACCGGCAGCTGGTCCTCGGTGGTGATGAACGAGATGGGGCTGAACGAACTGCTGCCGCTGTTTCCCCCGCTGCTGGCCCCGGATGCCCTGGCCGGCACGCTGAGCGACGCGGTGGCGGCGCTGACCGGGCTGCCCGCCGCGACGCCGGTGGCCGCCGGGGCGCTGGATGTCTGTAGCGCCGCGCTGGGCTGCGGCGCGGTCAACGAAGGGGATATCTACACGATCCTCGGCACCACCTGCTGCACCGGGATCGTCTGCCGCGGCCCGCAGACGGTGAACGAGGCGACGCGCTTTGTCACCCATACCGAAGCCGGACAGGTGATCTCCCTGTTTCCGATGCAGGCCGGTACGCCAAATATTGACTGGCTGCAGCAGCATATTTCGCTGGACGCCGATCTGGGGCGCCTGGAGCAGGCGATCGCGGAGGTGGAGCCAGGCAGCGGCGGCGTCTTCTGGCAGCCGTATCTCAATGGCGAACGTGCGCCGTTTTACAGCCCGGACGCGCGGGCCGGCTTTTTCGGCATTAGCCCGCACACCACCCGCGCCGAACTGCAGCGCGCGGTGTTTGAAGGACTGGCCTTCGCCATTGTCGATGCGCTGCAGGGTTATCCGCAGGGCGGCGAGCTGTATCTGACCGGCGGCGGCGCAGCCTCGGCGACCTGGCTGCAGATTATCGCCGACTGTACCGGACGCACGGTGGTCTCCAGCGCCTTTAACGAACTGAGCGCACGCGGCGCGGCGATCCTGGCGGCCCGTAGCGTCTCGGCGCTGGCCGAGACGCCTCCGCTGGCGCAGACCCGCTATCAGCCGCGCCCTCAGGCGCATGCCCGCTACGCGGCGCTGTATCCCGTTTACCGCCTGCTGCGCGAGCAGATGCTGCCGGTATGGCAGGCCAGACAGGCCGCCCTTCAACCTCTTTCTCAGGACCTACAACCATGAAAATCGTTTTTACCGCCGAGCATGCTGGCGACCTTAGCGCCTTCCACCAGCTGGGTGAGCTGCTGGTGGAGGGGTGGGCGCTGGGCAAACCGAAACTCAGCGCCGGTCAGCTGATTGAGCTGGCCCACGACGCCGAGGTGCTGGTGACCAGCTATGATGAGGTGACGGACGCGGTAATGGCCGCCTGTCCGCGCCTGCAGGTGATCGCCTGCACCCGCGCGAATCCGGTGAATATTGATACCCAGGCCGCCCAGGCGCGCGGCATCCGGGTGCTCTACACCCCGGGGCGCAATGCCGATGCCGCCGCGGAGCTGACGCTTGGCCTGATGCTCAGCCTGGCGCGCCATATTCCGCAATCCCATGCGGCGCTGAAGCGGGGGGAATTCACGCAGGCTGACAATGCCGCCGCCGCCACTCAGCAGGGTCTGCGGCGGGATGTGGTCTGGGACGTGAGCCCGGAAAGCCCCTATGAAGTGTTTAAAGGCAGTGAACTGCGCAATAAAACGCTGGGGCTGGTGGGGTATGGCAACATTGGCCGCCGGGTGGCGCGTATCGCCCGGGCGTTCGGCATGGCGGTGTTGGTGGTGGATCCGTTCGTCGCCGCAGAGGATATCAATGAGCCAGGGTTACAGAAAACGACCCTGGAGGCGCTGTTCCGCGAGGCGGATATCGTCAGCCTGCACCTGAGCAGCGGGCCGCACAGCGACGGGCTGGTGAATGCCGCGCTGTTAAACAGCATGAAGCCCGGCGCGCTGCTGATCAATACCTCTCGCGCGGCGGTGGTCGACGAGGCAGCGCTGATTGATGCCCTGCGCCACGGCCCGCTGGGCGGCGCGGCGCTGGATGTCTATCACCGCGAACCGCTGTGGCGCGATCATCCTTTTGTCATCGAGTTCGATAACGTGATTATCACGCCGCATATCGCCGGAGCCACCCGGGAGAGTATCGCCAAACACACGGCGATGATTGCCGCCGATCTTCAGCGCTATGTCGCCGGGGAGCCGCTGCTGTACCAGTGGCGTTAAGCCGCTTGCGCCGCCGCGTTCTGCAGCGGCGCGGGTCCATCGTCAGGGGCGATGGGCCGCCATAAAAGCCTGGGTCTGTTCCCAGTCCACTACCCCGGCATCCGATCCCATCCCGGTCGCCACCAGCGCGGCCACCGCCGAGGCGACGTCACACGCTGCTTTCACGCTGAGTCCGCGCGCCAGTGCGGCAATAAACCCGCCGCAGTAGCTGTCGCCGCAGCCGGTGGTATCCACCGCCTCGACCGGCCACGGCGCAATATGCTGCGGCCCGCCATCGCGGCCGATAAGCCAGGAGCCGTTCTCGCCGTCTTTCAGAATGCAGGTGCCCACGCCGAGCGCCAGGAAGAAGTGGCCGATGGCCTCCGGCTGCGTCTCTCCGGAGAGAAAGGCGGCTTCCTCCAGCGAAGGCATGAAATAATCCACCGACGGCAACAGGGGCCGCAGTAGTTCGAGGGTCTCTTCATTCGGGGCGATAAGGTCAAAGCTGGTGGTGACTCCGCGCGCTTTGGCCGCCTGCAACAGCCGCGCGCTCTGTCCCTGGTCCATTGCCGCCAGCAGCCCGGTCCCGCCGTGATGCAGGAAACGACAGTCAAGGACGGCGTCAAATTCCGCTTCACTGACAAACAGGGCGTCAGACGCGCCCCGGCAGTGCAGGGCCGGACGTTCGCCGTTGGGGCGAATCGGCAGGATCGTCGCCGAGGTCTCCTTCAGCGCGGTGCGCTGGATAAGCGAGCAGTCGATGCCCAGCCGGGCATAGCTGGCGAGGATAAAGTCGGCCTTTTCATCTTCGCCCAGGCAGGCCACCGCCGCGGTGCGGATCCCGAGCTTCGCGGCGTTGATATTAGCCCCGGCGGCGGTGCCGGCGGGGTTGAGACGAATTTGCTCAATAAAGGCGACGCCGCCGCGCGGCGGGATCGCCACCACCGGGCGCCCGGCGATATCCAGAATAGTCAGGCCGACAAATACGGCGTCAAAGGTTGCCATCGTTCTCCCGTTTAGCGATGCGTTTGGCGCAGGCGCGCCTGCCAGAAGGATAGGGCGAGGGCCACCACCAGAATCACGCCGACCAGCGCGTCCTTCACCAGATAATTGAGCCCCATCAGGTTCAGGCCGTTATCAATAATGGCAAGGAACAGCACGCCGCCGAGGGTGCCGAGGATGCTGACCCGGCCCAGACGGGTAAAGGCAGTGCCGATAAATACTGCCGCAATGGCGTCCATCAGGTAAGACTGCCCGGCCAGCGGGGTAAACTGCCGCAGGTTGGCGGAGAGGATCACCCCGCCGACGGCGCAGAGCGCCGAGGCGGCCACCAGCACGCCGAGCATGGTCAGGCGATCGCGGATCCCGGCGATACGCGCCGCTTCGCTGTTCTGACCGATGGCGCGGACATATTTGCCCCACAGGGTGCGCTCGGTAACCAGCCAGGCCGCCAGCCACAGCGCCAGCACGATCGCTACCGGCGTGGGGATCCCGCCAAGGTTGCCCACCGCCAGGTCGTGATACTCCGGAGCCATCCGCCGATAGGCTATCGCGCCGCCGCCGTCGGTATAGATGCGCTCGGCGCTGCTGGCGATAAACCAGGTGCCGAGCGTGGCGAGGAAGGGGCGGATCCGGCAGATGAGGATCAGAAAGGCATTGAGCAGGCCAATCAGCACCCCGCCAAGCAGAGCGCAGCCCACCGCGGCCTGCCACGGCAGATGCCAGGTTTTCAGGGCGACGAGGGCGAAGGCGGCACCGAAATCGAGCGCGACGCCCACCGACAGATCAATCGCCCCGGCGCTGACGATCAGGGTCATCGCCATCGCCACAATCAGCAGGATCGCGCTGCCCTGCAGCAGGTTGGCCCAGTTATCCACGGTTAAAAATACCGGATTCGCCCAGCCAAACAGGGCGATGGCCAGCAGGATGATGACGCCAAATCCGGCCCGCGACAGCCAGGCCAGCGGGCTGCTGGCCGTCTGTTCCGCCGACGCAGAGGTTTTCAGGGTGATTTGACTCATGCCTCGCCTCCTTTGTGTCTGACCGCCGAGGCCGCCAGCACCACCAGGATCAGGCCGCCTTTAATGGCGCCCATCCAGAAGATATTGACCCCCAGCAGGCCGAGCCCGTTAGAGAGGGCGTTGACCAGGATTGCCCCCAGCAGCGCGCCCCAGATGGTGACCACCCGACGGCGCGAGAAGGCGGCGCCGATAAAGGTCGCCAGCACGGTCTCCAGCAGCAGCGGCGTGGCCGTCCCGCTGGAGCTGCCGGAGCCCTGGCTGAGCAGCGGCAGAATAGCCAGCCCGGCGGCAATGCCCGCTAACAGCCAGACCAGCAGGGTCAAGCGGCGCACGTTCAGGCCGCTCATCTGCGCCATATCGCGATTGCCGCCCACCGCCTGCACATGCTGGCCGAAGCGGGAGTGGTGGAGCAGGAACTGGAACAGGATAAACACCCCCAGCAGGTAGACCAGCGGCCAGGGCAGGCCCAGCACGCTGTTGTCGCGAAAGGCGACCATCAGCGGATCGCTGACCGCGATGCGCCGCTGGCCGGTCAACAGATCTGTCAGACCGGTAAACGCCACCGAGGTCGAGAGGGTGGCCAGCAGCGGCGGCAGGCCGGCCGCCAGCACCAGCAAGCCATTGATCGCCCCGCACAGCAGGCAAACCGCCGCCAGCAGCGCCAGCAGCAGGAGATACGGCGTGTGCCATTCGGCCAGCCCGAGGCTGAGCAGCGCGACGCCGAGCACCGCCGTCGCCGGCAGGGAGAGGTCGATGCCGCCGGAGACCACGTCATCTCCGCCCACGGCGATAACGCAGACCAGGCCGAAACAAAGGATTGCCAGCGGAACGCTCTGGACCAGCATCAGGCTGATATTTTGCCAGCTGAGAAAGTAGGGCGACTGTACGCTCAGCCATACCAGCAGCGCCAGAAACAGGATCAGGGGAAATTTTTCAATCAGCGTCGTCAGGCCCGGACGGCCGCGACGCTGGATAGCAGTACTCATGGTGAAGGCTCCTGTCCGCCGTTGATCGCCACCAGTAGGGCGTCCAGCGTTAGCCCGCGGGTGGGCAGATTGGCCGCCAGCGCGCCGCGCCAGAGGACCAGGATCCGGTCGCATAGTCCGAGCAGTTCGGGGGCGTCGCTGGAGGAGACCAGCACCGCCCGTCCTTGATCGGCCAGCTGGCGCGTACGTTGATAAATATCCCGGCGGGCACCGATATCGACCCCAAGGGTGGGTTCATCGAGAATAAACAGCCGGGCATCGGTCCCCAGCCAGCGGGCGAGGATCGCTTTTTGCTGATTACCGCCGCTCATGTAGCGTACCGGCAGCCCCGGTCGTCCCGGGCGGATCGCCAGCTGTTCTATCCAGTCGCGCGCTTTCTGCTCGGCGATACCCCGCCGCTCCCAGCCAAAGGTGGCGGTTTCCGGCAGCGAGGCGAGATTAATATTGTCGGCGGTGGTGAAGGGCAGGATCAGCCCCTGATGGCGGCGGTCGCGCGGCACCAGCGCCATGCCGGCGCGGATCGCCTGCTTTGGTGTACGAATGCGCCGCGGCCGGCCCTCGAGGTGGATGGTGCCGCGTTCCGCCGGGCGTAAGCCGTAGAGTAAGTCGACCAGCACATCGCGTCCGGCGCCCAGCAGGCCGGCGACGCCGACGATTTCGCCCGGCTGAATATCAAAAGAAAGATCCTGCAGCTGCCGCCCGTCGCTCAGCTGGCGCACCGAGAGCAACGGGGTCGCCCCATTGTCTGCCGCCGGGCGCTGGCGCGGAGTATACAGCTGGTCGATTTCCCGGCCGACCATCATGGCGATCAGCGCTTCGGTATTCTGCAGCAGGTCGCGGTCCGGGTAGCCGACCACTTCCCCGTTGCGCAGCACGGTGCCGCGGTCGCAGAGGGTGGCTATCTCATTGAGGTAGTGGGAAATATACAGAATGGCAATGCCCTGGTCGCGCAGGCGCAGGATAGCGGAGGAGACCAGACTGGCCTCCTGCGCCTCCAGGGGGGCGGTGGGTTCGTCGAACACCACCAGCCGCGCTGCGCCGTCGATCAGCGCGCGGGCAATCTGCACCAGCTTGCGCTCGGCCAGGCTCAGGTCGCGCACCAGCCGTTCGGGGTCGATCGCCAGCTGCCAGTTTTGCTGGAAAAATTGCGCCGTGGCGGCCTTCATCCGTCGGCGATCCAGCGCCCCCCAGCGGGTGCGATACTCCTGGCCCAGAAACACCGATTCCGCGACGGTAAAGTGCGGGATCAGGTTCAACTCCTGGTGGATAACGCGGATGCCGGCGGCTTCGATGGCTGCCGGATTGCCGAGGGGCAGCGGGTGACCGTCGAGGGTGGCGCTGCCGCTGTCGGCCTGATAGACACCGGCGAGGATCTTGATCAGCGTCGATTTACCGGCGCCGTTCTCGCCAATCAGGCCATGAATCTCCCCCGGATTGAGGCGCAGGGTAACCGCATTAAGCGCGGTGACGCTGGCAAAACGTTTACCGATCTGCTCCATGACCAGACCAGCGGCGGGGCGTTCCCCGCCAGGATGTTGATTAATCACTGCAGCTCGCCGTATCCCAACTGTTTATACACCGCTTTCGCTTCCTGCGGACCTTTCACCGGAACCACCGGAATAAAGGTTTGCACCGGTAGTTTCTGGCCGGCAAAGTAGCGGGCCACGTTGTCAGCCGAGGTCTGGCCGATCAGATGCGGCTGCTGCGCGACGTTAGCCACGAACGGGCTGCCGGGCTCCGCCATGATCTCCAGGGTCTCCGGACCGGCGTCGATGGCCGTCACTTTCACGTCTTTATCGCGACCGGTCTCTTCCAGCGCCTGGACGATGCCGATGGCCGGTTGATCCCAGCAGGCGACATGGATGGCGTCCAGTTTACCTTTCGGATACTGGCTGAGTAATTCGAGGGTTTTCTTGCGCGCGTCTTCCGGCGAGTTGGCGAACTGTTCCGCGAGCTCGGGCTGGATAATATGAATATCCGGATAATCCTTAAGGACATATTTCCACTGATCGTAGCGAATTCCGCAAATACGCAGCGCGCTGGAGAATGCGTTAAATACGGCGACGTTGCCTTTGCCGCCTAATTCATCCGCCATGTAGCGGCCGATGGTTGAGCCTAAGGTGTAGTTATCGGAAGTGGTATTGTTGACCGAATATTGAGAAACATGATCTACGGTAAATACCGGGATACCGGCATCACGCAATGCTTTAAATTTAGGTTCGACGGCGCTATCGCCGAGAATACTAATTACCGCGTCCACCTTGCGTGACAGTAAAATATCGTGGTTATTGGCATGCACCTGATTATCGCGGCCGCCATCGACGCCAATGACTTTG
>NZ_JAZARW010000001.1:728845-741520 GCF_036233805.1 Klebsiella sp. EMBS2024
CAGTTTCTCCACCTCCTCTGTCGCGCCTTTAAAGGCCTCGCGATCCCAGAAATGCTGAGTGCCGACCACGGCAACGCCAATGGTTTTTCCCTGTAAGGAGAGGGCGTCTGCGGCAGCGACGCTCAGCGAGGCAAGGGAAAGCAGTCCCAGCGCGGCAGGCAATAATTTTCTTTTCTGCGACATTGTTATTATGATCCTGTGATGAAGGTGGTTGCGGACCGGTAGCATGACAAGAAGCACCTCGCCACCTCAAATACAAAATAAGTCTAAGTTATGCCAGGAATGTTATATCGCAGAAACGTCAGAGAAAAAGTTTATTTTGTCATGAGGAACCTGAAAATATTTCATGATGGCGGATAGACCTTTTTATTTTGTGGTTTTATTTTTGACTTATTCCGTGTTTATTTAGCGGATAAAGACAATTTTCTTAATATTGTGAGTGCATGGGAAATACGGCGTCTACAGAGAAAAAAAGAAGATTGCGCGGGCTAAAGCTTTTTTTAGCAGAGCAATGTCTGGCCGGGTAAGGATTATTACCCTATTTCCCCGCTTTATTGTAATGAACCTTAAGCTGAGAAGAACGCGGGCGCTATGAAGAAACAGCATAATTATACGGTGATGCACTGGGGAACCTGGCAGGTGGAGAGCCGTGAGGGCGAGATCGTGGCGGTTAAGCCGGTGCCCTGGGATAAAAATCCCTCACGCATCGGCCAGTCGCTTCCCGACGCGGTGACCAGCCAAACGCGCATTCGCCGTCCGGCGGTGCGCGCCGGCTATCTCCAGCACGGGCCGGCGTCACGAGAAGGGCGAGGTAAAGAGCCCTTTGTCGAAGTCAGCTGGGAGGTGGCCCTGGACCTGCTGGCGCGCGAGCTGCGCTCGGTCAAGGCGCGCTGCGGCAATGAGGCGATCTACGGCGGCTCCTACGGCTGGGCCAGCGCTGGACGCTTTCACCATGCGCAGAGCCAGCTGCACCGGTTTCTCAAGGGCTTTGGCGGGTACACCGCCAGCACCAATACCTATAGCAGCGCCGCGGGCGAGCGTATTCTGCCGCATATTCTCGGGCCGCTGAGCCCGCTGCACCGGCAGCATACCCATTTTTCCGAGCTGGCCCGGGAGTGTCAGCTGTTTGTCGCCATCGGCGGACTGCCGCTGCGCAATGCCCAGGTCAACGGCGGCGGCGCCAATGACCATATGCTCCAGTACTGGCTGGATAAGATGCAGGCCAACGGCACGCGGTTTATCAATATCAGTCCGGTGCGCAATGACCTCAGCGCGGTGCCCGACGCCGAGTGGCTGGCCATTCGGCCGGGCACCGATACCGCACTGCTGCTGGCCCTGAGCTATGTGCTGATCGCTGAGTCTCTCTACGACCAGGCGTTTGTTGCCAGCCATACCGTCGGGTTTGCCCCCTATCGCGCTTATCTGTTGGGCGAGCACGATGGCGTAGCGAAAACCCCGGCGTGGGCGGCGGCGATTACCGGCCTGGACGCCCAGCGCATCGCCGACCTGGCGCGGGAGATGGCCCGCCACCGGACGATGGTGAATATCTCCTGGTCTATCCAGCGCGCCCGTCAAGGGGAGCAGGCCTACTGGGCGACGGTGGCCCTGACCGCGCTGCTGGGACAGCTCGGCACCCCGGGCGGCGGCCTCGGGTTTGGCTACGCCTGCACCAACCTGGCGGGCGCGGTGCGAAAAGCGTTTTCCGGCCCACGCTTACCCGCCGGGGAGAATGCGGTGGACAGCGTTATCCCGGTGGCGCGGCTGTCCGATATGCTGCTGCACCCGGGAGAAACCTATGAGTTCGACGGTCAGCAGCGGCGCTATCCCGATATCCGTTTAGTCTACTGGGCGGGAGGCAATGCGTTTCATCATCATCAGGACATCAACCGACTGTGCGAGGCCTGGCGCCGCCCGGAGACGGTGGTGGTGCATGAGCAGTACTGGACCGCGCAGGCCAAATTCTCCGATATCGTTCTGCCGGCCACCACCTCGCTGGAGCGAGAGGATATCGGCAGCGGCGGTCACGACGGGTTTATGATCGCCATGAGCGCGCAGATCCCGCCGGTGGGCGAAGCGCGTGACGATTACGCCATTTTCTGCGATCTGGCCGGGCGGCTGGGCTTCGGGGAAGCGTTCAGCGAAGGGCGTGACGCCGGGCAGTGGCTACGTCATCTCTATGAGGAGTCAAGACCGCGGGCGCAGGAGGAGGGTATTGCGCTGCCCTCGTTCGATGACTTCTGGCAGCAAGGGGTGCTGGAATACAGCGCGCCGGAGCGGCCGCAAATTTTTCTCGCCGATTTTCGCGCCGATCCGCAGCGCTATCCGCTCTCCACCCCCTCCGGCAAGATTGAACTCTTTTCCGCCACCGTCGCCGGGTTTGGCTATCGCGAATGTCCTGGCCATCCGTGGTGGGATGAACAGGAGGCCGCCCGGCAGCGACAGGAGGCGGCGCGGTGGCCGCTTCATCTGCTCTCCAGTCAGCCGCGCGCCCGCCTGCACAGTCAGTACGACCACGGCAGCGTCAGCCGGGCGACGAAAATTCAGGGACGCGAGCCGCTGTGGATGCATCCGAGCGATGCGCAGGCAAGGGATATCCGCGAAGGCAGCGTGGTGAAAGTCTATAACGACCGCGGGGCAATTCTGGCGGGGGTGCACCTGAGCGAGCAGATTTTGCCCGGCGTGGTACAGATGTCCACCGGCGCCTGGTATGACCCGCTGGATCCGAAGGAAGAACGGTCGCTCGATAAGCACGGTAATCCCAACGTATTAACCGAGGATCGCGGCAGTTCGCGCCTGGGGCAGGGCTGTAGCGCCCAGAGCTGTTGGGTGGAGATCGCCCCGTGGCGAGAGGAGCTGCCGCCGATCACTGCCTTTGATCCGCCGAAGTTTATTGAAGTTTAGGCGTTGGCGCTCGCCGGCGGCGGGGCGGGTAGCCCGGAGAAGGCGCGGTATGCGCCGCCTCCGGCAAAGCCCGCGCCTGGCGGTTTTAGACTGACGACAGTTTGACGTTACGCCAGCCGCGGGTAGGCGCTGGCGATATCGTCGCCGGTAAACTGAGCGATCCAGCCTTCCGGGTTATCAAAAATGCGAATGGCGGTGAAGTTCGGTTCTGATCCCATATCAAACCAGTGCGGAGTGTGGGCGGGAACCGAAATCAGATCGTTCTTTTCGCACAGCACCTGGAACACCTCGTCGCCAATGTGCAGGCAAAACAGGCCAGCGCCCTCGACAAAAAACCGGACCTCGTCTTCGCCATGGGTGTGCTCGTTCAGGAACTTTTCCCGCAGCGCCTCTTTTTGCGGGTTATCGGCGCGCAGGCTGATGACGTCCCAGCTCTGGTAGCCCTTTTCGGCGACCAGTTTATCAATCGCATGCTGATAGGCGGCAATCACCGTTTCCGGGCTGGGATTTGCGCCGAGGTCGCGGTCGGCCTGCCAGCGCTCGAAGCGGACGCCTTTGGCGTTAAGTTGATCCTGAATCGCTTTGGCGTCGGTGCTGTGCCAGACCGGCGTTTGCGGATCGGTCACGGAAAAAAGAGTTAATGCGCTCATGCTGGGATCTGCTCCGGATGAATGTCGTCAAAACGCTGAACCTGAGGATGGTGGCTCGCCGGGTCGCGGTCGCCGCGAACCAGCTGCACAGTGCGCAAACCCGCGGCCTCGGCGGCGTCGAGCTCCTGATGGATATCCGACAGGAACAGGATGGTGCCAGGGGCATGGCCCAGGTGTTCAGCAATGTTACGGTAGGACTGCACCTCACGTTTGGCGCCTACCAGGGTATCGAAATAGCCCGTGAACAGATGAGTAATATCACCTTCATCGCTGTAGCCAAATAACAATTTCTGCGCAGCCACGGAACCTGAGGAATATACATACAGATCAATACCCTGCGCTTTCCATTTCTCCAGCGCCGGCAGTACGTCCGGGTAGAGATGGCCGGTAAAGTCGCCGTTGAGATAGCCGTCACGCCAGATGATCCCCTGCAGCGCCTTCAGCGCCGTGGATTTACGGTCTTCATCCATAAAGGCGAAGAGGGTAGTGATAAGGTCGGCGGTGCTGGCGGCGGGGGCGTCTGTTTCGCGGCGCAGGTTGTCGAGAATGGTTTTGACCGGTTCAGCGTGCTGCTGAGCGGTCACAAAGCCGGCCAGTCGTTCGCGGGCGTAGGGGAACAGCACGTTATGCACGAAGCGGATATCGCTGGTGGTGCCTTCTATGTCGGTCACGATGGCGCGGATCATGGTTTCTCCAGAGTGGGCGTAGCGTGGAATAACATTAGCATTTAGACGTCTAAGCGTCTTGATTGCCAAATATTAACATCGTGTTATAGTGGCTTCAACAACAGCATTACAATCGGTATAAAAAGAATGAACAATAACCCCTTGATTCCAGAGAGTAAACTTCCTGCGCTCGGCACCACGATTTTTACCCAGATGAGCGCCCTGGCCCAGCAGCATCAGGCCATAAACCTGTCCCAGGGCTTTCCCGATTTTGACGGCCCGCGCTATCTGCAGGAGCGTTTGGCGTACCACGTGGCGCAGGGGGCGAATCAGTACGCCCCGATGACCGGCGTGCCGGCGCTGCGCGAGGCGATCGCCGGGAAGACGGCGGAGCTGTATGGTTACCAGCCCGACGTTAACAGCGAGATCACGGTCACCGCCGGCGCGACGGAGGCCCTGTATGCGGCGATCACCGCCCTGGTGCGCCGCGGCGACGAGGTGATCTGTTTCGATCCCAGCTATGACAGCTACGCCCCTGCGGTGGCGCTGGCCGGCGGCGAGTTACGTCGTATTGCGCTGCAGCCGCCGCACTTTCGCGTCGACTGGCGGCAATTTGCCGCCGCCCTGAGCGAGAAAACCCGGCTGGTGATCCTCAACACCCCGCACAACCCTTCGGCCACCGTCTGGCAGCGCGAGGATTTTGCCGCCCTGTGGCAGGCGATCGCCGAACGCGAGATCTATGTCCTGAGCGATGAAGTCTATGAGCATATCTGCTTTGCTGAGGGCGGCCACGCCAGCGTACTGGCGCATCCGCAGCTGCGCGAGCGGGCGGTGGCGGTCTCTTCGTTTGGCAAAACCTTTCATATGACCGGCTGGAAGGTCGGCTACTGCGTGGCCCCGGCGGCCATCAGTGCCGAACTGCGCAAGGTGCACCAGTATCTGACCTTCTCGGTGAATACCCCGGCGCAGCTGGCGATCGCCGACATGCTGCGCGAAGCGCCGGAGCATTATCGTGAGCTGCCGGCGTTTTATCGGGAACGTCGCGATCTGTTTATTGAAGCGCTGCGCCCAAGCCGGCTGGAAATCCTGCCCTGTGAAGGGACCTATTTCCTGCTGGCGGACTACAGCGCCATCTCCGATCTAGACGATGTCAGCTTCTGCCGCTGGCTGACGACCGAAGTCGGGGTAGCGGCGATCCCGCTCTCCGTCTTCTGCGCCGATCCGTTCCCGCACAAGCTGATCCGCTTGTGCTTCGCCAAACAGCCGGCGACTCTGCTGGCTGCGGCGACGCGTTTGTGCCAGCTGTAGTTACTTAATCGTCCACGCCTGGGAGAACTGGCGGCCGGCGAACATCTCTGTCAGGCCGCTAATTTGCTTCAGACGCAGCACTTCATCGGCATCCATCCCCAGCTCTTTGCCGATTTTCTGCGGCGTCCAGCCGAGCTGGGTCAGCTCGCGGACGATCTCTGACATGGCGTGGATTTGGTGGCGACCGCGCGCCCGGTTATGGCGTATGGTCGCTGCCATCAGCCCGTCACGCGAGGCAGCTTCACTCGTCAGGCAGGTCACCGGCAAATAGCCTTTTAGCGTTTTTTTCAGCGCGGCTTTGCTGCAGGCCAGCTCATGGCGGTGAAAACCATCGACAATCGTATACGCCTGTGGGCGTTGCTGGATGACGACGACCGGCTGGGTAAAGCCGTCGGCCTCCAGCGACGTTTGCAGCAGACGCTTCTCCGGCGGCGCCACGTTATTCGGGTTGTAATCGTTGGGGGCGACCAGCTCCTGTTTGACCCACAGCACGCAGTCGACGGGCTGCGAGCGGAAGGGGCTGTAGTGGTGGAGCACCTGGCGAAACGCGTTGATAGCCTCAATGCGCGCCTCGTCATCCAGCTTTTGCAGGTAAGCTTCCAGCGCCTGCGTCAGTTGTTGTTGCATAATATCCCCCATTGTTGGCGACGTTTTTCCATGCGTTTACGGTAGCGCTGATAGTGGCTGCTTTTGGTTGGGCTAAACGAAAGCTGACGGCACCAGTAATCGTTATTGAGCAGTACTTTGCAGACTCGCCGCCAGGATGGGATATCTTTGGTGCCAATGTCCGCAGGTTGGGTATCCGGAATATCCTCCATATCTTTTTTCTGGTACCAGCGCAGGTAGACGGCGATTTTATTGCGGTAGTGCTCGGCGGTGGTTTCCGGCATGCTGTCGAGCAGGAACAGGGCGTAGCTTTTCCACGTCAGGTGGTCGGGCTTGTCGATTTTCCGATGACCGTAGAACTGATTATCATGCCCGGCATAGACCCCGCCGCTGTGCGCGCCGCTCACTCGCTGGCACATCGCGGCCCAGCGCTCAGGTTCCAGCACGTGATACAGCCACAGCCCCTGGCGCTG
Source organism: Klebsiella sp. EMBS2024 (assembly GCF_036233805.1). NCBI lineage: Bacteria > Pseudomonadati > Pseudomonadota > Gammaproteobacteria > Enterobacterales > Enterobacteriaceae > Klebsiella > Klebsiella sp. EMBS2024. The sequence continues at coordinate 735,449 of NZ_JAZARW010000001.1, forward strand.
CTCGGGACCAAACGGTTCGCAAATGCGCATATAGCGCAGCGGCACCCCGGCCTGATACATCAGATCGTACAACGGGTTATAGGGCTCGCCGCTTTTGGCAAACCAGGTCCAGATATCGGCGGTTTTCCAGTCATAGAGCGGGTAGATGTACCAGGCGTGGCCGCCCGGCGCTGAAGTGGTCCATGGTTTATCGTCGGCGAAGCGCTGTTTACGCTGTGAAGAAATTGTCATAAAGCGATTTAGCGATTCGTCGGCGCGAATGCCCACCAGCACGGCGGCGGGACGACGCTGCGAAAACCACTCGGCGAAGTGGCTGACGAAGGCTTCAAAGCTCATTCCGGGTTGATAAAATGAAAAATAGCCCGGGTGGGTAATGGCCCAGGGCGGCGGCTGGCGTACCCACTCGGTTCCGGGCTCCCAGCATTGCCATTGCGGCTTATACTGCGTCAGGGCATTTTGGGTGGTGAGCGGCAGGGCGACCCAGTAAAAGGTTTCGATGACATCCGCATACAGCGCACGCAGTTTTTCACAGTGGGCGATGGTGCAGGAGAACTGCGCTTCCCAGTCAATAAACAACACGCAGATTTTTTTCCCCTGTAACCGCGCCGCCTGGGCGGTTAAATGCAGCATAACGGTGGAGTCTTTTCCCCCGGAAAAAGAGACACAGATGCGCGAAAAATTATCCATGACCCACTGGATCCGCTGCTCAGTTGCTTGCAGCACCGATTCCGGTAAGGGATATTTAATAAACGACATGACCATTAATCCTTTAATAGTAGAAAATTCCCGTTAGCTCAGTATAAACGATGAGGGGTAGGAAATTAATGGTCGATTATTGTTTCTGGCAGCGGGGGAACAGAAGGGCGTTATTCGCTGTGATTAAATTTGGGCCGTGATGCCTCTCGATCATTCATTAATATGGTGATTAATTCAGTTAAAAAATGATTTTGCGAAGATGCATGGTGGTAATTAATGTAGATCGTGATATCCGNAAAAAGATTATCTATGTTGATGGCGTNAAGCTGCATAGTGGGTGAGATAAAGTCATATAAATAGGAAGGCAAAAAGCCAATTAAGTCGGTTTTATTAATCATGTTAAGAATGGTCATAAAAGAGTCGCTGCGAAAGGCAATATTGCGCGGATTCAGCCAGGCGATGCTGCTTTGCTGCACGCGCTGAATAACGGGATCGTTGGTAATATAGTGAGTGAAAAACTCCTGTGCCAGTGACTCTACCGAGGTAAGCGTTTCGCGTCGCGGATGGCCCGCCCGGCAAACCGCCAGCGTCTGCACCGTCTGATAGGGCTGACAGATCGTGGCGCGGTTGGTAATGGGCATGCGGGTGAACACCAGGTCCGCCTGGCGATACGCCAGCAGCTCCTCAGCCGATTCGGTGGTGGTCAGGTTATGGTGCTCAATTTGCAAGTTCGCCTGATGACAGAGCTGGTTAATCATAACGTGGCTATTGACTGAACAGAACAGCGGGGGGCCATATATCACAATACGTTTACGCAGTTCTGAGCGATTATTAAGATTGATGGTTTTTTCCAGCTGCTCCAGATTTTGCTGTAGATGATAATGAAGATTGACGCAGGCGGTGGTGGGTGTCATTCCTTTGCCAACACGAACAAATAGCGGATCGTTTAACTGCTGGCGCAGACGCTGCAACGACTGACTCACCGCTGAGGGGGTGATAAATAACATCGCCGCCGCTTTGCTGATGCTCAAATGTTGATAGATACATTCGAAAATAACCAATAAATTCAAATCGAACTTTTTCAGATCGTAAAGGTTTGCCATTAATGCAGTCCTGTTTATTACCGGTGCGGATTATAATATTCTNAATGATAATGTTTTGTGGCTTAATATTTGCGGTGTGAATTTAACTATTGGCAAATACAGTTAAGTTCTGCTTAATATATCTTATCGTCGACGGTGGCGCCAGCGGTCGCTTCCGCCAGGCGCCATTGCGGGATGGAATTACTCTTTTTCACCCATCATAATATNCAGTTTCTCTTTATCCGGTAGGCCGACCACCTGCTGCAGCATATTATCTTTATTCATATAATAAATCGCCGGCGTCACGTTGGCTCCCAGATCGTCCATCAGCTGCTGGTTGACGTTGAGCATTTTCATTTTCTCCGGCGGAATTGCTTTCGGGATCGTCAGAGCCATTTTCCCATTCGATTGCTCGTAATCATGCCAGGTTTTCGCCGGATCGCTGCTGGCGAGAATCGCCGCGGCGGTGGCCGGGCTCTCCGGCTTAATCACCCCCACCAGCAGAGTGCGGATCTGCACTTTACCGGCCTCTACCCAGGGGCGGGATTGCTGCCAGAACTGCTTGCAGTAGGGACAGAAGGGATCGGCAAAGACATACAGCACGATAGGGGCGTCCTTGCGACCATCCTGCAGCCAGTGGGCGCTGGCCATCTTCTTCCACATCTCTTGTCCCGCCGGGGTATAGAGTTCTTTCTGAAACAGCTGCTCGCTGAGGTTACTGCCGTTCTCATCATACATATAGCCGGAGATCGCGTGTTTACCATCCGGCGTTAGGTAGATGGCGACCCCCATGTCCTGGTATTTGCCCAGCCAGCCTTTCATTCCCCCCGGCGCCTCAAAGGGTTTTATAATGGTAATGCCCTGTTTTTCAATCGCTTTTACCGGAGCGGGGAGTTCCTCCGCATGGCTGCATAACGGCAAAAGGCTGAGTAACAGCAGACGCTTTAACATAAGTATTCCTTGTAAAATCAGCAGGAAAGGGCAAAACGATTGTCGAACCTATCACAGTCATAGGCAAGATCAGCAGAATGACGGATTGCCCTTTGCTGGCGTGGGTGATGTAATCCTGGATGCTGTTACATTAAGGTAATGTAGAGCGCAACACATAGCCAGTCTGACTGGCGCTGAACCTACCCTCGGGTATTTCAGGTAACGGGGCCGCCTGAAAAGGTGGCCTTTTTACTTTTGTCGCGGCAAATGATGCGAAAAACAGCGATTAGCGCTGAACGCGTCGACAGGTTCACAGAGTTGTCTTGTTCCGGTTGTTAGATAACGCTTATTGATTCGATAATGTAAACGCATTGGTCGGGTCAGGAAAAATTCGTTAACTTAGACCTCAACGAAAACACGGAGGAAGTATAGATGTCCTTAATTAACACCAAAATCAAACCGTTCAAAAACCAGGCATTCAAAAATGGTGAATTCATCGAAGTCACCGAGAAAGACACCGAAGGCCGCTGGAGCGTCTTCTTCTTCTATCCGGCTGACTTCACCTTCGTCTGCCCGACCGAACTGGGCGACGTGGCTGACCATTACGAAGAACTGCAGAAGCTGGGCGTAGACGTTTACTCTGTGTCTACCGATACCCACTTCACCCACAAAGCGTGGCACAGCAGCTCTNAAACCATCGCCAAAATCAAATATGCGATGATCGGCGACCCGACTGGCGCCCTGACCCGTAACTTCGACAACATGCGTGAAGATGAAGGTCTGGCTGACCGCGCTACCTTCGTCGTTGACCCGCAGGGTATCATCCAGGCGATCGAAGTTACCGCTGAAGGTATCGGCCGTGATGCGTCTGACCTGCTGCGTAAAATCAAAGCGGCGCAGTACGTTGCTTCTCACCCAGGCGAAGTCTGCCCGGCGAAATGGAAAGAAGGCGAAGCGACGCTGGCTCCTTCTTTAGATCTGGTTGGTAAGATCTAAGTCTGTTTGTGCCCGGCGGCGCTACGCTTGCACGGGCCTACAAGATCGTAGGTCGGGTAAACGGCGTGCCACCCGGCAATCAATGGGCGCTTTCGCGCCCATTTTATTCCAACACCATGATGCAAGCGCATTCAGGCAGCCTGACGAGGCAGCTTGCATGATGATGTTTTAAGCCCAGGAGATAACAATGCTCGACACCAACATGAAAACCCAGCTCAAGGCCTACCTTGAGAAGCTGACCAAGCCTGTTGAGCTGATTGCCACGCTGGATGACAGCGCTAAATCGGCAGAAATCAAGGAACTGTTGGCTGAAATCGCTGAACTGTCAGACAAAGTCACCTTTAAAGAAGACAACACGCTCGCGGTACGTAAGCCCTCGTTCCTGATTACTAACCCAGGTTCCGACCAGGGGCCGCGTTTTGCGGGCTCGCCGCTGGGCCACGAGTTTACCTCGCTGGTGCTGGCGCTGCTGTGGACCGGCGGTCATCCGTCGAAAGAGGCCCAGTCGCTGCTGGAGCAGATCCGCGATATTGATGGCGATTTCGAATTCGAAACCTACTATTCGCTCTCCTGTCATAACTGCCCGGATGTGGTCCAGGCCCTGAACCTGATGGCGGTGCTCAACCCGCGCATCAAACACACGGCGATTGACGGCGGGACCTTCCAGAATGAGATCACCGAGCGTAACGTCATGGGCGTGCCAGCGGTGTTCATGAACGGTCAGGAGTTTGGTCAGGGACGGATGACGCTGACTGAAATCGTCGCCAAAGTGGATACCGGTGCGGAAAAACGCGCAGCGGAAGAGCTGAATCAGCGTGACGCTTACGATGTACTGATCGTTGGCTCCGGCCCGTCCGGCGCGGCGGCGGCGGTCTACTCTGCACGTAAAGGGATTCGTACCGGCCTGATGGGCGAACGCTTCGGCGGTCAGGTGCTGGATACCGTGGATATCGAAAACTATATTTCGGTGCCGAAAACCGAAGGCCAGAAGTTGGCAGGCGCGCTGAAAGCGCACGTCAATGACTATAACGTCGACGTGATCGACTCCCAGAGCGCGACCAAACTGACGCCGGCGGCGACAGAGGGCGGCCTGCATCAGATCGAAACCGCCTCCGGCGCGGTGCTCAAGGCGCGTAGCGTCATCATCGCCACCGGGGCGAAATGGCGCAATATGAACGTGCCGGGCGAAGATCAGTATCGCACCAAGGGCGTGACCTACTGCCCTCACTGCGATGGTCCGCTGTTTAAGGGCAAACGCGTAGCGGTAATCGGCGGCGGGAACTCCGGCGTGGAAGCCGCCATTGACCTGGCGGGCGTCGTAGAGCATGTGACCCTGCTGGAGTTTGCCCCAGAGATGAAAGCCGACCAGGTGTTGCAGGATAAAGTCCGCAGCCTGAAGAATGTCGACATCATTCTTAATGCGCAGACCACGGAAGTGAAAGGCGATGGCAGCAAAGTCACCGGCCTGCAGTATCGTGACCGGGTGAGCGGCGATGAGCATCATATCGCGCTGGCGGGGATCTTCGTCCAGATTGGCCTGCTGCCTAACACCACCTGGCTGGAAGGCGCCGTTGAGCGCAACCGCATGGGCGAGATCATCATCGATGCGAAGTGCGAAACCAACGTCAAAGGCGTGTTCGCCGCGGGCGATTGCACCACCGTGCCGTACAAACAGATTATTATCGCGGCAGGGGAAGGGGCAAAAGCGTCGCTGAGCGCTTTCGACTACCTGATCCGCACGAAAACCGCATAACAAGTCAGACAATAGACCTGCATAACAAAGAGGCTACCCCTGGGTAGCCTCTTTTTTTATACTCTTTTCGTCATTCTTACCTGACGACCATTACCGGGATATGGGCATGGCGGATCACGCTTGAGGCATTGGAGCCGAGCAGGTGGGTACTGATGGAGGGATTGCGTGAGCCAATAACTACCACGTCGGCGTTAATTTCGCTGGCCAGCTCGTTGACCATATCGCGCACGCTGCCAAAACGGACATGTAGCTTGATACGAGACGGGTCAATGCTGAAGTGGCTGACCATCGTCTGCAGGCGAGTCTCCGCCTCATGCTGCAGATGTTCCTCAAACCGCCGCAGGTCGGCGGTAAAACGGCTCATGGTAAAGCTCGCGGAACCCGGTAAGACGTGGAGCAGATGGATCACCCCGTCCTGCTGGGCCAGAAACTCCGCGTGCCGGACGGCTTTATCGCTCAGCGCCATCTCAAAGACATCAACCGGCATAATGATAGTCTTATACATATGCAATCCTCCTTGTTCGTTTGCGTCTATATCAACATATTATATGCGGATATTGTGTCATTCAGGTCGCAAAACTGTCAGCCAGGCAGGCGCAAAGCGTAAAAAAGGGT
>NZ_JAZARW010000001.1:741527-779306 GCF_036233805.1 Klebsiella sp. EMBS2024
GAANNAACAGCAGAAAGAGGATGTGCGGACATCCTCTGAATAAAGCGCGAAACGCCTCAGGCAGCNGGGATTAGCGGTGGAATTCGCCAGCGGCTTCCGGCTGGTACAATAGCTCCAGCACTTCCAGGTGCGTCGATGCGCCGCCCGGCAGCTCCCAGTGAATGGTGCTGCCGACTTTCAGGCCCAGCAGCGCGGCGCCCACCGGCGCGAGGACGGAGAGCTGGCTGGCGCTGTCGGTCACCTGTGACGGAAACACCAGCGTCCGCACGCGCTCTTCGCCGCTGGTTAAATCACGGAATTTTACCCTGCTATTCATGGTGACGACATCATGCGGCATCGCTTCCGGGGCCAGCATTTGCGCGCGGTCGAGTTCCTCATTCAGGGCATCGGCAACCGGTGAGTTGGCGAAAGCCGGCTGCTCCAGCAGCCTGTCGATACGTTCGGCATCCAGTTCATTAATGATGATTGCGGGTCTGGTCATTGCATACTCCATGTTATCCAGGAACCTGTCCGTAAAAGAAAACCCTCGCCGAAAGGGGCAAGGGTTAAGGTCCTACCATCATACTGAGAGTTGCCGGCAGTTTGAAGTGATGAAACGCACATTCAGCGTGCAACACCATCCGGCGGACGGTGTTTTCCAATCAGCATCCCGCTTTGCGCTAGTGACCAACCTTATCGAGGATAAACTGTGCGCCGCAGTTACCCGGGTGAGGCTGGGGCAGAAAAGCGGAAGTGGCCAGCGGGGCGTTGATGGTCGCGGCGTTGAGCGAGATTTGCATCTCCGTCAGATAGGCCGGATTACCGTTGCAGGTTAGCTTAAACGCCTTCACGCTCTGCGGACCCCAGGCGCGGGCCACGGCGGCGTCGAAGTCGGCGCGGCTGACCGTTTGGCCATAGTGCTTCGCGAGAAAATCCCCCACCGGGCTGCGCTTAATTTCACCGTTTAGTCGCACCATGGCGCCAAAGTAGCTGTCGGGATCGAAGCCGAAGCAGACGCCATGTTTGGCATATTCGTAGCGTTCCAGACAGGAGGTGCCGCCCGATCCCGGCATCACATTATTAAGTTTATTGGCCATCTCCAGCGACAGTCCGGTCTCCGCCGCCTGGCATTTGCGGTTCGCTTTTACCTCCGGCATGTTGGGCACCGGACGCGTGGCGCAGCCGTAGCGCATCCAGCGACGTTCATCCACTCCGCGCGCGGCAATGGACTTTGGCAGCCCGGGCCACAGGCCATGCACGGTCAGAAAGTCGGCTTTATTCGCGGTGTCCTGCTGCAGGCGACACTCTTCCGGTTCGTTGCGATTGCGGTCATACATGCTCTGACAGAATCCGGTTTGCCAGGAGAGGGCAAGGACGTAGCGGTCAAAATCAGCGTATCGCGTCGCGGTGAGCGGTTCAGCACCGGCCTGAGTGGCGGTAAGCACAAGGGCAATCGCGGCGAAATCCTTCCTGAACATTTTTATTCCTGATTATGGATGGCAAAAGATAACGGGGAGTTATTAAAGCATAAAAAAGGCGCCCGCTGGCGCCTTTTCGCGTGGTTAGACCATTAGTGGAGCGCGCTGCCGGGCACCAGGATTTCAGTAGCAACGATCACCACCAGCAGGCCAACGAGCACCGGCACTGAGGTGCGCTTGACCACTTCGAATGGGGAAATCTTCGCCATCCCGGCAACGGCGACCACCACCCCGGAGACGGGCGATATCGTGCGGCCGAGGTTAGAAGCCTGCAGCATCGGAATCGACAGGTAGGCCGGATTGATGCCGGAGGAGTGCGCCAGCTTGGGGATCATCTCAACGAAGGCGTAGAACGGGGCATTACCGGAACCGGTGGTCATCGCCGCCAGCATGGTCAGGATCACCAGCACCAGCATCAGAATAATGCTGGCCGAGCCGAAGGAGGTGGCGATTGAGATCAGACCGTTGATAAAGCCGATAGTGCTTAACCCCTGGGCAAAGACGCCGGCGGCAACCAACAGCATCACTACGCCGGCGAAGGCGTCGGCCATTCCACGGTAGGCGACTTCCAGCCCGCTAAAGACGTTTTTGGTGTTGAAACCGCGCAGGAACTCGAGGATCGCCGCCAGCAGCATGCAGCCAACGAGGATGGTGATAATGTGCAGCTCCGGCCCCCATTTACCGTCAAAGATCAGCACGCCGATGATCGGGGTAAACGGCAGAATGGCATACAGCGCCGGGGCGGTGGTGGTGATGTCGTTGACATCGAGCATCTCGTGAGAAATGTGCTCTTTTTTATCCAGATAGCGCTGCCAGAAAAAGTGGGCGATCGCCATGCAGATAATGGCCGCGATGGAGATCGGCAGCGTGGTTTTAAAAGCAAAGTCGATCAGCGGCATTTCAGCGGCTTTGGCCGCCAGGACGACGTCACCCGAGGTTGGCGAGAGGATAATCGCCGCCGGTGAGGCGCAGATGGCGGCGGCGGCCCCGCGGCTGATACCGACATTCACCATTACCGGGAACAGCGTCGCCATCAGTAGTACGCCAAGGCCGGTCGCGGAGGAGACGGCCAGCGACATCAGGCAGGCGACAAAATAGGCGGCAATCATCAGCAGATAGGGCGAATTAATATAGCGCAACGGCTTCGACGCTAATTTGACCACCATATCATTGGCGCCAATATGGGTCATATAGGTGGCGAAGCCGCACAGCATCATGATCATCATGCCCAGATCGCCGCCGCGGCTCATGAGTAGAATCTTAATGTATTCAATAATATCGGTAACGGAATAGCCGGTGCTCGCGGTATTACCCGGTAACACTTTATGTCCCAGCAGGGCGCTGACGATCAGTAAGATTAAGCCTCCGACGAACAGCACCCCGGTGGCCGAGTAGCCTTTAATGATATAGCGGGCTACGCCCACAATGACCACGATCCCTATCAGGATCTCAATAAACGTCAGCATTTATTACCCCTAAACCCAAAGAATATGTAGATAAAAAGCACCACACCAAATTTTAATGTGCGAATGTGCCGAAAAAACGGACAAAACTCGCTGATGCAAATCAATAAAGCGATAAGAACTACACGTCCCCCGTCACGCCTGGATATAATCACCAGATGGATAGTTAAGCCGTTCTGATGGACAGCGGGCGAAAATCAGGAGTTTGCCTTATTTCGTTCAACCTGCATTGAGATTATCTTTGCTATTTTAGGTGGTTTTTAAATCAAAGTGGTAATAGAAAAGTGTTGATGTTACGTCGTTTTTCATTGTTTTCTCTTGGTTTTTTAGGATGGTTATTGGTGTCCGGAAACGCCAGCGCGTCGTTTTCATCGACCCTTAGCGAAGGTTACCATACCTTAAGTAATAACGTAGCGCAGACCTGGAATGAGCCGGAGCACTATGATTTGTACGTTCCAGCCATCACCTGGCATGCGCGCTTTGCCTATGACAAGGAAAAAACCGATAAGTATAACGAACGTCCGTGGGGGGCAGGTTTCGGCGTCTCGCGCTGGGATGAGAAAGGGAACTGGCATGGCCTGTACCTGATGGCGTTTAAAGACTCTTTTAATAAGTGGGAGCCCATCGGCGGCTACGGCTGGGAGAAAACCTGGCGCCCGCTGACGGACCAGAATTTCCACCTCGGCCTTGGCTATACCCTCGGCGTCACGGCGCGCGATAACTGGAACTACATCCCGATCCCGGTGATCTTGCCATTGGCGTCAATAGGTTACGGTCCGGCAACTTTCCAGATGACCTATATTCCCGGCACCTACAATAACGGTAACGTTTACTTCGCCTGGGCGCGCTTCCAGTTTTAATTCGCTAAGTCTTAGCAATAAATGAGATAAGCGGAAGGTCTTGTGCAAAAACAAGGACTAAAGCGTTACCCACTAAAAAAGATAGCGACTTTTATCACTTTTTAGCAAAGTTGCACTGGACAAAAGGTACCACAATTGGTGTACTGATACCCGACACAGCATTAGTGTCGATTTTTCATATAAAGGTAATTTTGATGTCTAAGATTAAAGGTAACGTTAAGTGGTTTAATGAGTCCAAAGGATTNGGNTTNATTACNCCGGANNATGGNAGCAANGATGTNTTNGTNCACTTCTCTGCNATCCAGTCCAACGGTTTCAAAACTCTGGCTGAAGGTCAGCGCGTAGAGTTCGAAATCACTAACGGTGCCAAAGGCCCTTCTGCTGCAAACGTCATCGCTCTGTAAGCAACGCGTCAGTAGAATATAAAAACCCGCTAATAAGCGGGTTTTTTTTTGCCTGTCTCCTTCGCTTTTAGCGGCTGGCCGCCTGCGAGAAAAGCCAGAAGGCGACCGCCGTCATCGCAAACGAACCCAGCAAATTCACCGCGACGTTGAGCAGCGCCCAGCTTACCCGGCCCTGCTGCAGGAGAAACACCACTTCCGCAGAAAAGGTGGAGAACGTGGTCAGGCCGCCGCAGAAACCGGTGGTAATCAGCAGTTTCCACATCGGGTCAATACCGGTCAGACGATTAAACCACGCCAGCCCGGCGCCAATCACAAAGGCGCCTAACAGGTTGGCCGTTAGAGTCCCAATCGGGATAGCATGGTGCACAGGATTGAGCTTCATGCCGAGCCACCAGCGCAATACGCTGCCGGTGCCGCCGCCAATAAAAACGGCGCAAAGAAGTTGAAACACGGTCGTTTCCTGCTATTTGATGTAAGAGAGTGTCAAGTGTAGCGCGCATCGGGCGCGATTGGCTATCCATAACCTGACGGGAGAAGAACATGCGGGTAGCGGCAGGACAATTTGCCGTCACGCCAGTATGGCGGACGAATGCGCAAACCTGTGTGGCGATGATGCAGCAGGCGGAGCAAGAAGGGGCGGCGCTGCTGGTGCTGCCGGAGGCGTTGCTGGCGCGGGATGACAACGACCCGGATCTGTCAGTTAAATCGGCCCAGCCGCTGGATGGCGCATTTTTGCAGCCGCTGTTGGCCGAGAGCAGGCGTAACAGCCTGACCACGGTCCTGACGCTCCATGTGCCGTCAGGGGAGGGGAGAGCGACCAACACGTTGGTGGTATTGCGGGAAGGCGCAGTGATTGCCCATTATCATAAACTTCATCTATATGACGCCTTCGCGATGCAGGAGTCCCGGCGGGTGGATCCCGGTCAGCAGATCCCGCCGGTGATTGAGGTGGCGGGATTACGCGTTGGCCTGATGACCTGCTACGATCTTCGCTTTCCGGAACTGGCGCTTTCGTTGGCCCTGAATGGGGCACAGCTGCTGGTGCTGCCCGCTGCATGGGTGAAAGGGCCGCAGAAAGAGCATCACTGGGCGACGCTGCTGGCGGCACGCGCTCTCGATACTACCTGCTATATCGTGGCGGCAGGCGAATGCGGAACGCGCAATATCGGGCTGAGCCGCATCGTCGATCCGCTGGGGACCACTCTGGCGGGGGCCGGGAGCGAGCCGCAGCTGATCTTTGCCGATCTCTTAGCGGATGACCTTGCGCGCGTTCGCGAGCGTTTGCCAGTGCTGCGGAACCGACGATTTGCGCCACCGCAATTATTATGACGTTTTTTTAAACAAGGCTTGATTCACCTTGTTACAGATTGCTATTGTGTCCGCGCGTCAAATACCCGTATTGTTTATCCCAATAATTCGCTGTGCACGTCAGGATGGACATCTCAGCGCTCACTCCCGGAGGGGAGGCTATGGGCCGAAACACGCAGCCCACGCACAGGTGGATTACAATAGGACGGATAAATGCGTGTATGATGGCGTATTCGCAGCTTGTATAGAGAAGAAGGTTAGCTATGGGTGAGATTAGTATTACCAAACTGCTGGTAGTCGCAGCACTGATTATCTTAGTGTTTGGTACCAAGAAATTACGTACGCTGGGCGGCGACCTGGGGTCGGCTATCAAGGGCTTTAAAAAAGCCATGAACGAAGATGACGATAGCGCGAAGAAAACCACCGCAGAAGAAGAAGCGCCGGCGCAGAAGCTCTCTCATAAAGAGTAATTCTCCGGCTGCGTCCCCTGACGGGATGCTGGCGGTACGGCGAAGAGGCCGCGACGTTTATCGTTGCGGCCTTTGTCGTTTTTGTCGACGCCGCGGAGAAAAGATGCAACTAACTGTTACGGACAGGCGAAACGGATGAAGCGGAGAGTGCCGCTGCGCCGAACAGGCGCGCAGCGGCGGAAGCGGTGGGTTATTTAACTTCCATCCCTTTAGCCTGCAGGTCGGCATGATAGGAAGAGCGGACGAAGGGACCGCAGGCGGCGTGGGTGAAGCCCATCGCCATCGCTTCCGCTTTCATCTCTTCAAACTCTTCCGGGCTGACGTAGCGCTGCACCGGCAGGTGGTGACGGCTCGGCTGCAGATACTGGCCTAACGTCAGCATGGTGACGCCATGGCGACGCAGGTCGCGCATCACTTCGATGATCTCGTCGTTGGTTTCGCCCAGACCTACCATCAGGCCGGATTTCGTCGGGATCTCCGGGTGCGCTTCTTTAAAACGCTCCAGCAGCTTCAGCGACCAGTTGTAATCCGCGCCCGGACGTACCTGACGATAAAGACGGGGCACGTTTTCGAGGTTATGGTTGAAGACATCCGGCGGGGTCACCGTCAGAATATCAAGTGCGCGATCCATGCGGCCGCGGAAATCCGGAACCAGCGTTTCGATCTTAATCGACGGGTTTTTCTCGCGAATGGCGCTGATGCAGTCGGCAAAATGCTGTGCGCCGCCATCACGCAGGTCGTCACGGTCTACCGAGGTGACTACGACATAGCGCAGACCCATATCGGCGATAGTTTGCGCCAGCTTTTGTGGCTCGTTTGCATCTGGCGCGACCGGGCGTCCATGCGCGACGTCGCAGAACGGGCAACGGCGGGTACAGATCGCGCCGAGGATCATAAAGGTCGCGGTACCGTGGTTGAAGCATTCTGCAAGGTTCGGGCAGGAGGCCTCTTCGCACACAGAGTGCAGGCCGTTCTTACGCATCGCTGCTTTGATTCCCTGGATACGGGACGAGTCTGCCGGAAGTTTGATTTTCATCCATTCCGGTTTTCTGAGCAGAGCTTCACGCTCAGTTGCCACGTTTTTCACCGGGATAAGGGCCATTTTATCGGCGTCGCGGTACTTAACACCGCGTTCCATCACAATGGGTTTACTCATAGCGTGCGTGTTCCAGTTGCGAGTCACGAAGGAAAGCGAATTAATTCAATGAAATGTTGCAATTATCAACTATTTTTGAATTAAGAGCAGGCAGTATACCATTGAAAAGGGGCAGAAAGCAGCCTGCCTGCCCGGCAAATTGTAAAATAGTTGTTGTTTTATCCTTTTCCCTTCCGTGCGCTACGCCTTAAACGAGCGGATCACCGTCTCGATGATCTCTTTCAGCAATGGCTCTTTCCCGCTCAGCTTATTAAAGTGCAGCGCAACGTCAATCTGCTCTTCACCGAGGGAAGGGAAATCCAGGGTCTGCAGCGGCCAGAGACGGGACACCATGGCGAACAGGCGTTCGGTGGTCAGACCCAGCATATCGCTCCCGGCGATCATCGCCGCCTGGGTCATCAGGTTAAAGGTGCTAAAGCCGCAGCGGCGCTCGCCCATCTCTTCCTGTAGTCGGCGATGGAGGGTGGGGTAGCGCTGGCCTTCCGGCAGCAGCAGCGCAAATTCGTACTCCGCGAGGGTCGTTTCATCCTGCGGACCGTCCAGCGCGGGATGCCCTGCGCGGCAGTACATCTGTACCCGATCCTGATACAGCACATGATGGCTTATCGCCTGGCCGCTGTGCAGGTGGGTATCAATGAGCAGATCCACCTGGCGCTGGTCAAGCTGCCGCGCGGCGTCGACGATGGCGATATTGTGCAACAGGATCTGCGGAAAGGTCGGCTTCAGCGCGCTGGCCAGGCCAGGCATCAGCAGCGCTCCCATCGCTGGCGTAGTGGCGATAGTGATCACCCGCTGCTGGTGCGGGCTACCGGTGATATCCAGCGCGCTGAGGAAAGCTTCCATGCCGCGGCTGATGTATTGATGAAGATGGGTGGCATAGGCGGTGGGGGTGACGCCCTGTCCTTTGCGGATAAATAGCGGATCGGGGAACAACGCCCGCAGTTTGTTAATTGACTGGCTAATCGCCGAGGGTGTGATATTGAGTATCTTCGCGGCGTTGACGATACCTTTATGCACGTATACCGCTTCAAAGATCGTCAACAGATTGAGGTCAATATTACGCAGGATGCGAAACATTTGACGATCGTAACGTTCATCCTGTCTGTCAGGAGATTCTGACGGAGGCGTATTCTCTGGCACGCGATGAGTCCGGTTGGGAATGATAGGCCAAGTATAGCGGCCCACCGCGTTGCCGTGCGTGACAATTGATTGCAAAAATAACGTGTTACTCGTTTAGCGCCCCGCTGACAGCGGGACGTTGGCCTGCCGCTTAATCCCGGGGAAGATATTCGTGTGGTGGATGATTTAGCAGCGCCAGCAGATTGGCGACCAGTCGCGGAGCGACCGTCTCCGGGGAGGCTGCCGGCTGCCACTGGCGCATTTGCGTCATCTCCATACCGGCATAGCCGCAGGGGTTGATACGCAGAAACGGTGTGAGATCCATGGCGATATTAAGCGCCAGACCGTGGAAAGAACAACCTTTACGGATCCGCAATCCCAGGGAGCAGATTTTGCGTTCGCCGACATAGACGCCAGGGGCGTCGGCGCGGGGGTGCGACTCGATACTATATTCAGCCAGGGTATTGACGACCGTTTGCTCCAGTAGCGTCACCAGCTCCCGCACGCCCAGCTTACGGCGCTTGAGGTCCAACAGGACGTACATCACCTGCTGTCCCGGACCGTGATAGGTGACCTGGCCGCCGCGATCGCTCTGGATCACCGGAATATCGCCGGGCACCAGCACGTGTTCCGCTTTGCCGGCCTGACCCTGGGTGAATACGGGGTGATGTTCCACCAGCCAGATCTCGTCGAGGGTATCTTCATCACGGGCGTCGGTAAATTCATGCATCGCCTGCGAGACGGGTTCGTAAGGTTGCAGGCCAAGCTGCCGGATAAGAATTTTATTGTGCTGCAAAACAACATCTCCGCCGGGAAGAGAGAATTCAGGTTGGGGAGTATATCACAGCCGTGCAGAAGGGAATGAGAAGACCCGGCACGGCGGCCGGGTCAGGGAAAAGGTTACAGCACCATCCGAACGATATCGATATTGCCTAACTCTTCGTACAGCGTTTCCACTTGTTCAATGTGGGTGGCGTTGATGGTGATGGAGACCGAGTGGTAGTTACCTTTGCTGCTCGGTTTTACTGACGGCGAGTAATCACCAGGCGCATGGCGCTGTACCACTTCCACCACCTGATCAACCAGCTCCGGCAACGCCTGCCCCATTACTTTGTAAGTAAATGGCGTAGGGAATTCAAGCAGTTCGTTAAGTTTGGTTTTCATGTCAGCTCCGGTGTTACGACAAAATAATAACTCCCACCAAGGGCGGGAGTTATCAGGTTACTTGGATGAATAGTATATGGGGATGGAAATCACACTTTCAAGTGTTCGATTTTTAACCAAACCAGTGGTGGAACATTAATTTAATGTAATCAATAATTTTGCCGAAGAAATTACCTTCCGGAATTTCCTGCAGGACCACCAGCGGACGCTGGTCGATGGTTTTACCATCCAACTGGAAGTTAATGGTGCCGACAACCTGGTTTTTCTGCAGCGGGGCGTGCAGCTCAGTGTTATTCAGCACGTAGCTGGCTTTCAGATCTTTCATTCGGCCGCGCGGAATGGTTAGGTAGACGTCTTTATCCACCCCCAGCGAAGCGCGATCGCTGTCGCCGAACCAGGCCGGTTCGGAGGCAAACTCTTTGCCAGCTTTAATCGGGTTGACGGTTTCGAAGAAGCGGAAGCCCCAGGTAAGCAGTTTTTTGCTTTCCGACTCACGGCCTTTGAACGTCCGGCCGCCCATTACCGCGGAGATCAGGCGCATCTGGCCTTCGGTGGCGGAAGCGACGAGGTTGTAACCCGCTTTGTCGGTATGGCCGGTTTTGATGCCGTCGACGTTCAGGCTGTTATCCCACAGCAGGCCGTTACGGTTCAGCTGGCGGATGCCGTTGAAGGTGAACTCTTTCTCACGATAGATGGAGTACTCGTTCGGTACGTCGCGGATCAGCGCCTGGCCAATCAGCGCCATGTCGCGCGCGGAGCTGTACTGTCCGTCAGCATCAAGACCGTGAACGGTCTGGAAATGGGTGTTTTTCAGGCCCAGAGCGTTGACGTAGTTGTTCATCAGGCTGACGAAGGCGTCCTGGCTGCCGGCGACGTAGTCGGCCATCGCCACGCAGGCATCGTTACCGGACTGCAGGTTAATACCACGGATCAGCTGAGAAACCGGCACCTGCATGCCCGGCTTGAGGAACATCAGAGAAGAGCCTTTGAAAACCGGGTTGCCGGTGGCCCAGGCATCGTTGCCGACGGTGACCAGATCGGACTCTTTGAATTTGCCCGCTTTCATCGCCTGACCGATAACATAGCTGGTCATCATTTTGGTCAGACTGGCCGGGTCGCGGCGGGAGTCGGCATTGTTTTCAGCCAGTACCTTGCCAGAGTTGTAATCGATAAGGATCCAGGATTCGGCGTCAATCTGCGGGGCGCCTGGGATCATCGTTTTGATATTCAGGTCATCGGCGCGGGCAGCGGAGGAGAGCGCTGCAACGGAGAGCGCCGTAATGAGTAAACGAGCGGTGAAAGAGGTCTTCATGGTCAGAACAACGGCATCCGTGATGGAGTTAAAAAAGTGCCTTACTATAGCAAATGCTCTGCGGGCCAGCATCCGACATTGCGCATGAGTTTGTTAATGACTTTTACATGCGCGAGGTGAACGGGCGGCCCGCGGCGTTTAGTTGGCGCGAGTAATAAAGGACTGCAGCTGCGCTTCGCTTTGCAGGCGCTGCTGCACGGCGCTGGCCTGTGCTTTATCAGCAAAGGGACCCAGCTGAATACGCCAGACCGCGCCGTTTTGCATGACCCGGCCTGGCACAGAAAACTGCTGGCTCAGGCGCTGCTGATACTGCTGCGCCCGCGTCTGGTCGCTTACTGCGCCCACCTGGACAACAAAATTACCGCTGGCGCTGGAGGTCGCGGAGGACGAGGCCGCCACGGCGCCAGCGGCTGCGGCGGTGGCCGCAGCGGGCGCCACATTACCCTGAATGGAGCCAGGCGCGGTCACTGGCGCTGTTGGCGTGGCGCCGGCGGCAGGAGCCGTCGCGGCGGCTGCCGCTGGTTCGCTACTCTCCAGCACGCCGTTGTTCAGGGGCGTCGGCGCGCCGAGGAAACCGCCGCTGTTCACCGGCGCGCCCACGCTGTCTGCCGGCGTCAGCGTGCTGTTGCTGATCGGGCGAACGTCAGTGGGTGCGGGTTGGCTCATGCCAGCGGCGTCCCCACCGTCCAGATTCGGACGGGCGGGCAGGGCGTAAGTCTGTTTGGCGACGGTGGTACAGGCCATCCCCGGGCCGGAAAGCGAACCGTCAGGCGCGACGATGATGGGGTCGATGCGCACTTTGGTGTTGTTGGAGGTGTTCAGGCGGTCAGCGGATGCGCGGGAAAGCGAGATGACCCGATCGTTGCCATAGGGACCGCGATCGTTAATCCGCACGACGATCATCCGTCCGTTGGCAAGGTTAGTGATCCGCGCGTAGCTCGGGATCGGCAGCGTCGGGTGCGCTGCGGTCAACTGAGTCGGATCGAAGGCTTCGCCGCTGGCGGTCAGGTTGCTGTTGGGTTCTGCGTCATAGATCGCCGCGAAACCGGCCTGAGTAAAGTTGGCCGGATCCTGAACGATTTTGTAGCTTTTACCGTCGCGCTCATAATCCTGATTCGCCGTGGCGTTCGGCGTTTCATACTGCGGATCGGCGCCGCTGATCTCAACCGTCGGGCCATTACAGACGGCCGGCTGTGGAGTACTGACCGTTTTTTGTTGCACGTCATCACTCGAACATGCCGCCAGCAGCCCCGCTGCTATGCAGATCCCCAGCCATTGCTTACGCATTGCTAACCCCTTTAAACGCTTTTCGACAACATTTTTCTGTGGGTATGGATCGACATTACGATACCAAACCCGGCCATCAGTACGATCAGGGCGGAGCCCCCGTAGCTCACCAGCGGCAACGGTACGCCCACCACCGGTAAAATACCACTCACCATACCAATATTTACGAAGACATAAACGAATAAAATCAACATTAAACCACCGGCCATGACCCGGCCAAAGGTGGTTTGCGCCTGGGCGGCGATCCACAGTCCGCGCATAATCAGCAGAATATAAAGCGCTAGCAGGATCAGTACGCCAATCAGGCCCAGCTCTTCGGCGAGGACGGCGAAGATAAAGTCGGTGTGGCGTTCCGGCAGAAACTCCAGTTGCGACTGGGTGCCGTGCAGCCAGCCTTTGCCGCGCAGACCGCCGGAGCCAATGGCAATTTTAGACTGAATAATGTGATAGCCGGCGCCCAGCGGGTCGGTTTCCGGATCGAGGAGCATCATCACGCGCTGACGCTGATAGTCGTGCATCAGGAAGAACCACAGGATCGGAATAAAGGCGGCGACCAGCACCACGGCGATACCAATCAGGCGCCAGCTGAGGCCGGATAGGAACAGCACAAACAGCCCGGATAGGGCGATCAGGATCGAGGTCCCGAGGTCAGGCTGCGCCGCCACCAGCAGCGTCGGCAGGAAGATTAGCACCAGGGCAATGCCGGTGTTCTTCAGCGACGGTGGACAGACATCGCGGTTAATAAACCGCGCCACCATCAGCGGCACGGCTATTTTGGCGATCTCCGACGGCTGAAAGCGCACAATACCGAGATCCAGCCAGCGCTGCGCCCCTTTGGAGATGGCGCCGAAGGCGTCAACGGCTACCAGCAGGATGATACAGAAAATATAGAGGTAGGGCGCCCAGCCTTCATAGACCCGCGGCGGGATCTGCGCCATGACGATCATGATCACCACGCCCATGGCGATCTGGCCGATTTTACGCTCCATCATGCCGACATCCTGACCGCTGGCGCTCCAGATAACCAGCGCGCTGTAGGTCAGCAGCGCCAGCAGGATAAGCAGCATGGTGGGGTCAAGATGGATTTTATCCCATAGCGATTTTTTGTTCGGATTATCCGTCATTATTGATCCTCCCCTGCGGTTACCGCCGGGTTTTCGCTTGGCAGCGTAGTGTTGTTATCGCCCAGCATGATGTGATCGAGGATCTGGCGCATAATGGTACCGACCGCCGGGCCGGCGCCGCCGTTTTCCAGAATCATCGCCACGGCAACCTGTGGGTTGTTATAAGGCGCAAACGCCGTCATCAGTTTATGGTCGCGCAAGCGCTCGGAGATCCGGTGCGCGTTATAGGTTTCGTTGGCCTTCAGGCCGAACACCTGAGCGGTACCTGACTTGGCCGCGATTTTATACGGCGCGCTGGCGAAGTATTTGTGCGCGGTGCCGTTGCCGCGGTTGGCCACGCCGTACATGCCGTCTTTGGCGATTTCCCAATAGCCGGAATGGATATCGCCTACCGGCGGCTCATGGGGCTGGACCCAGGGTACGGGCTTGCCGTCTTCCACGGTGCTCTGCAGCAGATGAGGCACCTTCACCACGCCGTCGTTAATCAGGATCATCAGCGCTTTGTTCATCTGGATCGGCGTGGCGGTCCAGTAACCCTGGCCGATGCCCACCGGAATGGTGTCCCCCTGGTACCAGGGTTTCTTAAAGCGCTTGAGCTTCCATTCGCGGGTCGGCATGTTGCCAGAGCGCTCCTCGGAGAGGTCGATACCGGTGTAGTGGCCGTAGCCAAACTTGCTCATCCACTCTGAGAGACGGTCGATGCCCATGTCATAGGCGACCTGGTAGAAATAGGTATCTGCAGACTCCTCGAGCGCTTTGGTGACGTTCAGATGGCCGTGGCCCCACTTTTTCCAGTCACGATAGCGTTTCTCTGAGCCGGGCAACTGCCACCAGCCGGGGTCGAAGAGGCTGGTGTTGCGAGTGATCACCCCGGCGCTCAGCGCCGAGACGGCGACGTACGGTTTGACCGTCGACGCCGGCGGATAGACCCCCTGCGTCGCTCGGTTGACCAGCGGTGTGTTCGGGTCGTTGAGCAGCGCGGAGTAATCTTTGCTGGAGATGCCGTCGACGAACAGGTTCGGGTCATAGCTCGGGGTTGAAACCAGCGCCAGAATAGCGCCGGTACGCGGGTCGGTCACCACCACGGCGGCGCGGCTGCCGGCCAGCAGCGTTTCAATATACTGCTGCAGCTTGAGGTCGAGGGTGAGGTAGATGTCGCGTCCGGCCTGCGGAGGCACCTCTTTCAGCTGACGAATGACGCGGCCGCGGTTGTTCACTTCAACCTCTTCGTAGCCGGTCTGACCGTGCAGAACGTCCTCGTAATAACGCTCTATACCCAGCTTCCCAATGTCGTGCGTCGAGGCGTAGTTGGCCAGCTTGCCCTCTTTATCCAGGCGGTCGACGTCTTTATCGTTAATTTTTGAGACATAGCCAATGACGTGAGTCAGCGCCGAATTATAGGGGTAATAACGACGCTTGTAGCCTTTGACTTCCACGCCGGGAAAGCGGTACTGGTTGACGGCAAAGCGGGCCACCTGCACTTCGCTGAGGTTGACCTTTACCGGAATCGAGGTAAAACGATGGGAGCGGGCGCGCTCCTTTTTGAAACCGGCGATGTCATCGTCGGTTAAATCGACGACGTCGCGTAGCGCATCCAGCGTCTGCTGTACGTTATCGACTTTCTCCGGCATCATCTCCAGCTGGTAAATGGTGCGGTTAAGCGCCAGCGGGGTGCCGTTGCGATCGTAAATAATGCCGCGGCTCGGCGGGATCGGCACCAGCTTGATGCGGTTTTCGTTCGAGCGCGTCTGATAGTCGTCGAAGCGAACGATTTGCACATTGTACAGGTTGGCGATCAGAACGCCGGTAAGCAGCAAAATCCCCAAAAAAGCGACCAGCGCCCGGCGCACGAACAGCGAGGATTCAGCCGTATAGTCGCGGAAAGAATTCTGTAATTTCATTCGCTGCTTAGTCTACCCTGATCATCATTACTCACGGTGGTACGGGTGGTTGGTGGTGATGCTCCACGCCCGGTACAGACTCTCGGCCACCAGTACGCGCACCAGCGGGTGAGGTAAGGTGAGGGTGGAGAGCGACCAACTCTGTTCCGCCGCTGCTTTACAGGCGGGAGAGAGACCTTCCGGACCGCCTACCAGTAAACTGACGTCGCGCCCGTCCTGTTTCCAGCGTTCCAGTTCGCGCGCCAGCTGCGGTGTATCCCATGGTTTACCCGGAATATCCAGGGTCACGATGCGGTTCTTACCGGCAGCGGCTAACATCATCTCGCCCTCTTTTTCGAGGATGCGTTTGATATCAGCGTTCTTACCGCGCTTACCGGCAGGGATCTCCACCAGCTCGAACGGCATATCTTTGGGAAAACGGCGCAGATACTCGCTAAAGCCGGTCTGTACCCAGTCCGGCATTTTGGTGCCAACGGCCACCAGCTGCAACTTCACGCATTAACTCCAGAGTTTTTCCAGCTCGTACAGACGACGGCTCTCTTCCTGCATGACGTGGACCATCACGTCGCCGAGGTCGACGACGATCCAGTCGGCGGCGGCTTCCCCTTCAACGCCCAGCGGCAGCATGCCGGCGGCGCGGGACTCCTGAACCACGTGGTCGGCGATAGACATCACATGACGCGTGGAGGTGCCGGTGCAGATAATCATGCAATCGGTGATGCTGGATTTGCCATGTACATCAATGGCAACGATGTCCTGACCTTTCAGGTCATCAATTTTGTCGATAACAAAATCCTGGAGTGCTTTACCCTGCAAGTGTTCCCCCTGGGTGCGTGAAGATTGATAATCATAAAGAGCCTGACAGTATACCTGAACTGATGAAAAAGTCGGGTGAAATGTCTGTCGGCAGGCGTTCGTGGCGGGCTATCATCCCATCCCTCGCCGCGGATTGCATCGCCATTTTTGTAAAACAATTTCTGCAAACCGGCTTTGGCGGATGCTGCCTGGCAGCGGAGAATAACAGCCTGCTCTGGCCTGTCAATGGTCTGGCGGGAATTCTTCTTGCGGCTGCCAGACGGCCTGGCTATTTAATACCCGCAGGGTGGTGAAATCGTCGCGGATTTCGATGAGGCTCCAGGCGCCATGGGCAATGGGAAAGTGCCACATCGCCGCCGCAGGCATCTGCAACAGCAGGGCGGTCAGCAGGCTCAGGACGCCCTGATGGCCGACGATCAGCAGATGGTCAAGATGGCGGCAGTCGGTCAGCGTTGGGATAAACTCGCTGACGCGGCGGGCAAAATTCTGAAAGCTTTCGCCGTTGGTGGGGGCCGCATGCTGCCAGTCGGCACACCAGGCGGCATAGTTTTCCGCATCTTCTCGCTGGAGGTCGCGATGATGACGCATCTCCCAGTCGCCGAAAAACATCTCATTGAGCGCGGGATGGCGCTCACGCGGAATAGCGCGGTCGCCAAGCAGCAGATCGGCCGTTGTCCCGGTCCGCGCCAGCTCGCTACAGAATACTATATCGAAAGGCGCCAGGCGCAGCCGTTCGCCGAGCGCGCGCGCCTGAGCGACGCCGCGCGGCGTCAGGGGCGTTGGGGCATGGCCGCTGTATAACCCGGCAACGTTGGCTTCGGTTTCGCCATGGCGAACTAACCACAATTTCATGAACAGGCTCTGACAGGCGATGAAAAGATGGCGTTACGATAGCGCTTTTTTCGCGCCAGGCCCAGCCTGGGGTCAGCAATAGAGTCCCTGCTCGCGGATGTAATCCAGCACGGCGGCAGGCAGCATCTCGTCGCAGGACTCGCCGCGCTCAAGGCGCTGGCGGATGATCGTCGCGGAAATATCGAACCACGGCGTCTCAGCCAGGTAGATCACGCCGGAAGGGCGGTTATGCAGAGACTCCACGTCGTGGGTTAAATGGCGATCCAGCCAGCGCTGATCCGCTTCCTGCGCCATGGTCAGCGGGTAACCCGGGCGGCGGCAAACAATCAGGTGGACATTGTCGATAATGGTTTCATAGTTGTGCCAGGTGGGAAAGGTCAGTAGCGAATCCTGGCCAATGATAAACGCCAGCGGTTTGCGCGGCCCTTGCTCCTGGCGCCACTCCTGCAGCGTTTGCGCCGTCCAGGAGGGGGTATCGCGCCGTAGTTCGCGTTCATCGAGCGTGAACAGCGGTTTATCGGCAATCGCCAGCTTCAGCATGTGCACGCGCTGGGCGCTGGTGGCTTCCGGCTGCGGCCGGTGCGGCGGAACGTTGTTAGGCATGATGATGACCTTGCTCAGGCCAATCTGATTCGCCAGGATCTCAACCGGCTTGAGGTGACCGTAATGCACCGGATCGAAGGTGCCGCCATAGATTGCCTGTAACTGAGTCATATCAACCATCAATAAAAACGTCCGCCAGGGCTTTGTGGCAGAGCAACAACGAAAGACTTTCCAGTTCGGGCCAGACGTCGTGCCCGTAATCCTGTTTAAAGGTGAGCTCCGCGCGGGTCAGAAGGGTCACCGCCTGGCGCAGCTGTTCCCCGCTCAGGCGCGTGAGGGCGTCGCTGAGCAGCTGACGGCGGTTTTGCCAGACCCGGTGTTTATCAAACAGCGAGCGCAGCGGCGTGTGCGTCGCCTGGCGCTTGAGGGTAACCAGCAGCAGCAGCTCCCGCTGCAGAGTACGCAGCAGGATCGCCGGCTCGCAGCCTTCAAGGCGTAACTGCTGCAGGACGTGCAGCACGCGCTTACTTTTGCCTGCCAGTAGGGCATCGACCCAATGGTAAGGCGTAAAGTGCGCGGCATCGTTTACCGCTTGCTCAACGCGGGGCAGGGTTAGCTTACCGTCCGGCCAGAGCAGCGCCAGACGCTCCAGCGCCTGCGCCAGCGCCAGCAGATTGCCTTCGTAACAGTAGCACAGCAGCTGACTGGCCGCGTCATCGAGCTGCAGCTGATGCTGTTTGGCCCGGGCGGCCAGCCAGCGCGGCAGCTGCGCGTATTCCGGCGTCTGGCAACTGACCTGGACTGCGCGCTGAGCCAGGGCGGTGAGCCATGCGGCATTCTCCTGGGCTTTGGTCAGCTTATTTCCGCGAACTATCAGCAGCAGGTCGTCGTGCAGCAGGCCAACCAGCGTGGCGAGCTGTTCATTGATCGCCGCGTTGGGGCCGTTTTCCGGTAGGATCAACAGCAGGGTTTGCCGGCTGGCAAACAGGCTCATCGCCTGGCTTAAGGCGAAAATCGCCTGCCAGTCGGTGCTGTTGTCGATTGAAAAAGTATGGTGCTCGGTAAAGCCCTGCGCGGCAGCAGCTTCGCGAATGGCGTCCTGGCTTTCCTGCAACAGCAGGGGATCGTTGCCAAGCAGCAGATAGGCCGCGCGCAGCCCTTCAGTGAGCTGCGCGCGGAGCTGTTCCGGGTACAACCGAATCATCATTGACCCAGCGTGGTGGAGACGCGGTTACCCGAGGAAGCCGGCGCCGCGCTGCTGGCGACCGGTTTCTCTTCCTGCTGGGTTGCTTCAACATCCGCTACCTGAACGCTTGGCAGCTTACGAATCAGCTGTTCCGCCGCTTTGTCGTACATTTCCTGGATAATCATATCCTGCTCGGCGTCTTTCGCTAATGCCGCCTGCGGGTTATCAAAGAACGACCGATAGACCTTGGTGGTAATCGGATAGATATCGTGACCCGGGATCAGGACGCTGGCATGAACGGTCATGACCATCTGATACTCCGCCGTACGACCATCCTGGAACACCGATGCGGTATCTTTCTGAATCGACGAGCCATCGAGGCGCAGAGAAGGGACATCTTTACGCAGCGTGCTGGCGTCGATCAGTTCCACGCCGTTAAGACGCAGCTGATTACGTACCGCGCGGCTTAACGGGCCGTTCGGATCGCTCGACTGGAAAATCATGGTTTTCATGGTGGCGGGCACCTTGGTAGTGCTACGCAAATGCCAGCCACAGCCGGCGGTGACGAGCACCGCCAGAGATAACAACATTGTTACCAGATATCGCACGCTTCCTCCCGCGCTTAGCCAACGACCAGATTGAGCAGTTTACCCGGAACGTAAATCACTTTACGCACGGTTTTACCGTCGAGATATTTCGCCACCAGATGTTCCTGGCCGGCGCGCTCGCGAACCTGCTCTTCAGTTGCATCTACCGCAACGGTAATTTTACCACGAACTTTGCCATTGACCTGGACGACGACGAGGGTGCTGTCTTCCACCATCGCGCTCTCATCCGCTACCGGCCACGGCGCGTTGTCGATATCGCCTTCGCCGTTCAGCTCACGCCACAGGGTGAAGCTGGCGTGCGGAGTGAACGGGTTGAGCATACGCACCACCGCCAGCAGAGCTTCCTGCATCAGCGCACGATCCTGCTCATCTTCCTGCGGCGCTTTCGCCAGCTTGTTCATCAGCTCCATGATTGCCGCGATGGCGGTGTTGAAGGTCTGACGACGGCCGATGTCATCGGTCACTTTGGCGATGGTTTTGTGGATATCGCGACGCAGCGCTTTCTGATCTTCGCTCAGAGCCGCCACGTTCAGTGCCGCAACCTCTCCTTTAGTGGTGTGCTCGTAGACCAGTTTCCAGACGCGTTTCAGGAAGCGGTTCGCCCCTTCAACGCCAGATTCCTGCCACTCGAGGGTCATATCCGCCGGGGACGCAAACATCATGAACAGACGCACGGTATCCGCGCCGTAGCGCTCAACCATCACCTGCGGGTCGATGCCGTTGTTTTTCGACTTGGACATCTTACTCATGCCGGTGTACACCAGCTCGTGGCCCGCCGCGTCTTTGGCCTTCACGATGCGGCCTTTTTCGTCGCGCTCAACGATGGCGTCAACCGGGGAAACCCAGTTACGTTCGCCGTTTTCGCCCACATAGTAGAACGCGTCAGCCAGCACCATGCCCTGGCACAGCAGCTGTTTCGCCGGCTCATCGGAGTTCACCATGCCCGCGTCGCGCATCAGCTTATGGAAGAAGCGGAAGTAGAGCAGGTGCATGATGGCGTGTTCGATACCGCCGATGTAGATATCTACCGGCAGCCAGTAGTTGGCCGCTTTCGAATCCAGCATTCCTTCCTGATACTGCGGGCAGGTGTAGCGCGCATAGTACCAGGAGGATTCCATAAAGGTATCAAAGGTGTCGGTTTCGCGCAGCGCCGGCTGGCCGTTGACGGTGGTCTTGGCCCATTCAGGATCGGCTTTGATCGGGCTGGTGATGCCGTCCATGACCACGTCTTCCGGCAGGATCACCGGCAGCTGATCTTCCGGGGTCGGCAGCACGGTGCCATCTTCCAGAGTCACCATCGGGATCGGCGCGCCCCAGTAGCGCTGACGGGATACGCCCCAGTCGCGCAGACGGTAGTTAACTTTACGCTCGCCCACGCCCATGGCAGCCAGTTTGTCGGCAATGGCGTTGAAGCCCGCTTCATAATCAAGACCGCTGAACTCGCCGGAGTTAAACAGGACGCCTTTCTCGGTCAGCGCCTGCTCGGAGAGATCCGGCTCGGAGCCGTCGGCAGCGAGGATAACCGGCTTAATGTTCAGACCGTACTTGCTGGCGAACTCGTAGTCGCGCTGGTCGTGACCCGGAACGGCCATTACCGCGCCGGTGCCGTATTCCATCAGCACAAAGTTTGCCGCCCAGACCGGAATTTCTTCACCGGTCAGCGGATGAATGGCTTTAAAGCCGGTATCGACGCCTTTTTTCTCCATCGTCGCCATGTCGGCTTCGGCCACTTTGGTATTGCGGCACTCGTCGATAAAGGTGGCCAGCGCCGGATTGTTCGCCGCAGCCTGCTGCGCCAGCGGGTGACCCGCCGCGACGGCCAGGTAGGTACAACCCATAAAGGTGTCCGGACGGGTGGTGTAGACAGTCAGTTTGTCAGCGTAGTCGTTGACGTCAAAGGAGATTTCTACCCCTTCCGAACGGCCGATCCAGTTGCGCTGCATGGTCTTCACGGTGTCCGGCCAGTGGTCCAGCTTATCCAGATCGTTCAGCAGTTCATCGGCGTAGGCGGTGATTTTAATAAACCACTGCGGGATCTCTTTACGCTCGACCTTGGTATCGCAGCGCCAGCAGCAGCCGTCGATAACCTGTTCGTTGGCCAGCACGGTCTGGTCATTCGGGCACCAGTTCACTGCGGAGGTTTTTTTGTACACCAGGCCTTTTTTGTACAGCTCGGTGAAGAACTTCTGCTCCCAGCGGTAGTATTCCGGGGTGCAGGTCGCCAGCTCGCGGCTCCAGTCATAGCCGAAGCCCAGCATTTTTAGCTGGTTTTTCATGTAGGCGATGTTGTCGTAGGTCCACGGCGCTGGCGCGGTGTTGTTTTTCACCGCCGCCCCTTCTGCCGGCAGACCGAACGCATCCCAGCCGATCGGCTGCAGGACGTTTTTGCCCAGCATGCGCTGGTAGCGGGCAATCACGTCGCCGATGGTGTAGTTACGCACGTGACCCATGTGTAGTCGACCAGAAGGATAAGGAAGCATCGACAGGCAGTAATACTTCTCTTTGCTCTCGTCTTCAGTTACTTCAAATGTACGATTTTCGTCCCAGTGAAGCTGGACTTTCGATTCTATCTCTTCCGGGCGGTATTGCTCTTGCATGGCAGCCAGTGGTCCTGTTTTCAATACAGCTACAAAGTGTAGCCAATGGATGTGTTATTTCAGATCGGCATAGCATAGCCCAAACGCCCACGTCAAAACAGCTTTTCGCACATCAACATCGGCAAAAGCTGCGCAGATTATTTCGCGACTCTGTGGCTTGTCAGACACAGCGGGAGAGGAATAAGGTCTATTATCAGAAGACGTTAACCCCACCGGAGGCGAAATGATGAACAAGGTTGCTCAATATTACCGTGAACTGGTCTCCTCGCTCAGCGAACGGCTCCGCCATGGAGAGCGCGATATCGACGCGCTGGTGACGCAGGCGCGGGAAAAAATCGTCCGCGCCGGCGATCTGACGCAGAGCGAGATCGAGTCGGTGATTGCGGCGGTCAAGCGCGACCTAGAGGAGTTTGCCCGCAGCTACGAAGAGAGTCACGAAGACGAGAGCGACAGCGTGTTTATGCGGGTGATCAAAGAGAGCCTGTGGCAGGAGCTGGCTGATATCACCGACAAAACCCAGCTCGAGTGGCGGGAAGTCTTTCAGGATCTGAATCACCACGGCGTGTACCACAGCGGCGAAGTGGTCGGTCTGGGCAACCTGGTCTGCGAGAAGTGCCACTATCACCTGGCGGTATACACCCCGGACGTGCTGCCGCGCTGTCCAAAATGTGGCCACGATCAGTTCCAGCGTCGGCCCTTCGAGCCCTAAGCGTGCGAAAAACGATGCGCGAGGCTTCGCGCATCGTGGTTTGTCTTATTTCACCGTGTTGACTTCGGTGCTCTTGAAATACTGTTTTCCACCCATGTCGCTAACATATTTCTGCGATGAGTTCAGTACCAGCTTGTCAGCAGTTAACGTCCCGACGCCGCATTTCGCCAGGCCCAGTATGCCGCAACTTTTACCACCATTGACCACTTTGGTGGCGGTTAACGTCATGTTGCCGCCCGCGCTGAGGGTTGAATAATTGTAGATCGCGCCTTTATTTTTGGTATTTAAGGTCAGGTCGCCGGTGCTGCTGATCTGCCCTTCGTTGGTGATATCTGAGTAGGTCGTGATTGAAATATTTTTGGCAGTAATATTGCCATAATTATTCACTACGCCGTGATCGGTGGTGATATCGGCGGCATTCATATAACCATTTTGGTTCAGCCAGTAGCTGTGGGCGGTAATGGCGTTGGTTGCCTCAATACGACCACTGCTGCTTTGCGCCAGCGTTCCATTGGTCTGCAGATTGATATTTTCGCCGGTGATATTGCCGAGGTTATAGATCTCGCCCGTATTGGCGCTGCCGTCCTGTGTAAGCGACTGAATGGTGGTTTGGCCAGTAGAGTTAATATTGCCGGTGTTTTTAAAGCTGTCGCCGACAAACGTCAGGCTGGTGTGTTTGGCGCTGATTTTGCCTTCATTGAGGAAATCACCGATTGCCGTGGCGGCAATCTGGTTATTTGACAGCAGGGAGGCTTTTTCTTCGTTGCGGATTTTCCCGCCGCTGGTCAGGCTTAATCCACTGGTGCCGGTCATCGTGCCTGAGTCGCCGTTGGTGATGTTGCCGTTAGCGGTGGCAATCAGCTGGCCGCCGGAGAGAGAACCGGTGTTAACGATATAATCGCCACTGGAGAGCATTAAATAATAGGCGCCGGCGATGCTACCGTCATTGGTGATGCCCGTGACGGTGGAAACCTGGCTCAGCAAACCTTTGCCCGTTATTGACCCTTTGTTCAGTAAATTACCGTTGCTGGTGAGCATCAGCGTGCCGTTGGAGATAATAGAACCCTTATTACGTACGCCAAAGCCGATGTTATTGCCGACCATGCTGATGCTGTTGGCCTCAATGCCGCCAAGGCTGCTGACGTCGATGCTGTACTGCGGGTTAACCGTCATCTGGATCAGGGTGGCCTTTTTACCGGCGGAGGTCACCGAGCCAGAGCTGTTATCCATGGTGAAGTTGCCCGCGCTGACCAGGGCGTTGTTGGCCTGCACTTTACCGTTAATCTTAATCGCGTCGGCGAGCAGAACCGCGTAGCCGTTGGCGGCGTTCATGCCATTTTCGCCGATGGTGAGGGTGCCGCCCGTTACGGTATAGCTGCCGATGGCGCCATCGTCGGTCATATTAACCTTGCCGGTGGTCAGGATAGCCTTGTTGGTATTAACAAAGCTACAGCCGGAACAGGTGATGCCGTTCGGGTTGGCGATTACCACATCCGCTTTCTGACCGTTGACTTCGATAAAGCCCTTCAGGCTACTGGCGTTTTTGGAGGTCACCTCGTTCAAAATCACCGAAGCGCTGCCGGCGGTCAGATTATTGTTGCGGGCGATATTGCCAAATGTGCTGTGGCTGACATCATCGCCGCTGTTATTAAGGATGGTGCCATTGGTGCCGACGTTGAAGTCGCGGTACAGGTTATGGGAGACACCGGCGGCGTTCGGCTTTTCAATATCGATAACCGTGGCGCCGGAAGAGTGCGTATAGCTTGTGGGGTCGGCATAAACTACCGACGAGGTTAATACTGCCGCCAGTGCGACATAAGAAGCCTTAAACTTAAACATTTTCTTTATTCCTTTAAATAATGATTAATAAATAATGTAAATATGACGAGTCAATAATGTGCGAATTAATACCTCCACTGTAATGAAAAGCCCATATTCAGGGCGTCGCTATGAAACTTATCCGGTTTACTCAGCGGGGTACTAATAAACAGATCGTACTGCGTTGACCATAGCTGACCGCGCAGCCCGCTGACGGCGCCGGAGAGCACTTTGCCTTTTTGATATAGATCGGCGCCGATAAGGCGGCCTATATCCGCGCCCAAATAGAATTGCCGCTCGTGGGTGGCCAGATCCCAGATAAAATCGTTGCGCCAGTACCATCCCTGATTGCCGGACAGGCTGTTTTCACCGTCAAAACCGCGCACGCTCCAGCGACTACCAATATTGAATTTATTATCGGAAGCGAGTTTGTCCGGGCTGAACTGGGCGCTGAGGCGGGGAGCCCAGGTAAATTTGTCGCCGGTGGCGTCAAATTTCATCATTGCCTGCAGATTACCATGCACAATCCGCGACAGCGGGCTATACAGCCCGGCCTGCTCTTCCGGCGTTGCTGTCGAGCTGAGCCACGGCAGGCTGCGCTGGATGCCGATGCTGGCATCAACAATCTTTTTGTTAAAGTAGTGCTGGTGGTTGAGGGTGAATTCCCATGAGGGGTTCTGCTTGCGCATCACCAGTAGCTCACTGCCGCCGAAGTAATAATGCGAGGTGCTCTTGGCGATCCGCAGGTCAGCGGTGGTTTTTTGCTGCCGGGTGTGGGAGAGCAGACGACTCAGCGTGGCGCTGTAGTAGCGATTTTTACTCTTATAATCCATCGTCGACCAGTTGCCGTTAAACTGCTGACGATACTGGCTGTATGCCCCGTAGGCGCTTAGTGTCCAGTAGCCAAAGGGAATGGAGTAATACAGGCTGCCGTTGTGGTTGCCGTCGTTATGCTGATTGAATTCAATATCGCCCCCGCCGGAAAGGTACAGGATATCGTTGAGGGTGGTCAGGTCATAGAGATAGAGGGCCCCGCCGGCCTGGTAGCGTCCGCTGGCTTTGCTGCCGGCGTCGTCAAGCCAGGCGCCAAGCTGCCATTTTTTCGCCAGGCTGCGGGCGATCTGGATATCGCTTTCTCCCTCGTGTTGGCCCGGCAGCAGTTTCATGTGCGCGGTGGCGCCGGGCAGACGCTGCAGGTTGGCCATCCCTTGCTCAAGGTCGCTTAAGCGCAGGATAGTACCGGAAGAGGTGGGTAGGGAATTCCACAGGCGGGTGGTGTCCGAGCCGTCGGCATAGTCGATAGCGCCCACTTTGCCATAGTGCAGCGTGAACCTGAGTATGCCGTGCTCCAGCGACTGGGAGGGCACATCAATCAGCGAGGTGATGTAGCCTTGCGCGATCAGCTCATTTTGCAAGGTATAGGCCAGCAGGCGAATGCCTTCGCTGCCCAGGCAGCGTCCCTGCGCCTGCCGCGCGGTTTTCGCCAGTAATTTCCGGGTGAGCGCCTGGTTATCGGAGTCGATATCGACCCGGTTGATCAATTTGCAATGCGTTTCCTCAGGAAAAGGGATACCCTGCGGCGCCACGCGCTGTTGTGAAGACTGAAAATCCTGTTGCTGCGGCGCCAGCGCCTCCTGGCGGGCTTTATCCTGCTCCGTCTGGTGAGTAGAAGAGGCCAATGGCGCGGCCCCGGCGGCTGAGGTGCCCGCCAGCGTGATAAACAGCAGCCCGGTGAGCGTGCGAGATCGAATTAACATGAAGCAATATCCATTTGTTTCATTGGTTTGGTGGCGCATCCATTATTCTGCGAGCGGCAGAGAATATTGATGGCCTTTATTTCGGCGCAGGCGAGGTCAGGCAAGAATATTATATTCAATTAATAAAATAATCGTGCGACGAACCTGTTACGAGGCGTTATATGCTAGCGGCGGCGGCAATGCCGGTCCACGAATTCATTATTGAATTCTTTATGAATTGATCGATTTAATAAATAAGCTCAGCTTTTATCGCCGAGGTTTATTGGGTACGTAAATGATAGTAGCGATAATCTGCCGCATAAATAACATTGGCGAATAATATGGCGGAAAAGATTAACTGCGCATACCGGGCGGTATGCGCAGAGAAAAACCATCAATGAAGTATTTTGGCGAGGAAATCTTTGGCACGCTCGGATTGCGGATTGGCAAAGAAGGCCTCTTTATCGGCATCCTCGACAATCTTCCCTTCATCCATAAAGATCACCCGGCTCGCCACCTTGCGGGCAAAGCCCATCTCATGGGTCACGACCATCATGGTCATCCCCTCGTTGGCCAGTTCGACCATAACGTCCAGCACCTCGTTAATCATCTCCGGGTCAAGCGCTGAGGTGGGCTCATCAAACAGCATGGCGATTGGGTCCATACACAGGGCACGGGCAATGGCCACGCGCTGCTGCTGGCCGCCGGAGAGTTGCGCCGGGTATTTTTCCGCATGCGCCGCCAGGCCAACGCGCTCCAGCAACTTGAGGCCTTTCTTGCGCGCTGAGGCTTTATCGCGGTTAAGCACTTTGACCTGCGCCAGCGTCAGGTTGTCGATAATCGACAGATGCGGGAACAGTTCAAAATGCTGAAACACCATGCCGACGTGCGAGCGCAGTTTAGCCAGGTTGGTCTTTTTATCGTTAACCACGGTGCCATCGACAATAATCTGCCCCTGCTGTACCGGCTCAAGGCCGTTCACAGTCTTAATCAGCGTGGATTTACCGGAGCCTGACGGCCCGCAGACCACCACGACTTCGCCTTTTTTCACTTCCGTGGAGCAATCGGTCAGCACCTGAAAGTGACCATACCATTTTGAAACGTTTTTCAGGGTAATCATTACACAGTCCTTTTCTTCAACCAGCTGACCAACAGCGAGGCGCTGAGGCTAATCACAAAATAGACGCCGCCCGCGAACAGGATCATTTCGACCTGGGTTCCGTCACGCTCGCCAATGGTGGAGGCGGTACGGAAGAAGTCGGCGAGACTCAATACATACACCAGCGAGGTATCCTGGAACAGGACGATCCCCTGGGTTAGCAGCAGCGGCACCATGGCGCGGAAGGCCTGCGGCAGGATCACCAGCCGCATTGACTGCCAGTGGGTCATCCCCAACGCCAGCGCGGCGCTGGACTGGCCGCGGGAGATGCTCTGAATGCCGGCGCGGATAATCTCTGAATAGTAGGCGGCTTCGAACATCGAAAACGCCACCATCGCCGAGATCAGGCGAATATCCGTTTTCGGCGACAGTCCCAGCACGTTCTGCAGGAAGCCCGGGACAATCAGGTAGAACCACAGCAGGACCATCACCAGTGGGATTGAGCGGAATACGTTGACGTAGGATTTAGCAAACCAGGCCAGCGGCATAAAGCTGGACAGGCGCATAACCGCCAGCAGGGTGCCCCAGACGATGCCGACCACGATGGCGATCACCGTAATCTTAAGGGTGATCACCAGCCCTGCCAGCAGATAGGGCATGGAGGGAACGATCGAACTCCAGTCAAAATCGTACATTATTTGCCTCCCATATTGCCAGGCAGGCGAACCTTACGCTCGACCACATACATAATCAGCATAATCACCGCGTTGATGAAAACATAGGCCAGGGTGATGGCGGTAAAAGACTCCCAGGCATGAGCGGAGTAGTCCAGCAGTTTGCCCGCCTGCGCGGCCATATCGGCCAGACCGATGGTGGAGGCGATGGCCGAGTTTTTCACCAGGTTCATCATCTCCGAGGTCATCGGCGGCACGATAACGCGGTAGGCGTTCGGCAGCAGCACGTAGCGGTAGGTTTGCGGCAGGGTCAGGCCCATCGCCAGGCCGGCGTTCTTCTGCCCGCGCGGCAGCGACTGGATGGCGGCGCGTACCTGCTCGCAGACGCGAGCGGCGGTAAACAGCCCCAGGCACAGCATGGAGGAGACAAAGAATTGAATGTTTGGGTCCAGCTCCGATTTAAACCACATGCCGATATTTTCCGGCAGGAACTCCGGCACCACCAGGTACCAGGTAAAGAACTGCACGATCAGCGGCACGTTGCGAAACAGTTCGACATAGCAGGTGCCAATGCCCGAGAGGAAGCGATTGGGTACCGTGCGTAAAATGCCGAACAGTGAGCCGACGAGAAAAGCGATGATCCAGGCCGAGATGGAGAGGGCGACGGTGATTTGAAAACCGCTCCACAGCCAGCCCAGGTAGGTAGTGTTGCCGAAGGGGGCCTGTTGCAGGAATATCCCCCAGTTCCAGTCTATTGACATACATGACTCCTGGAAAAAAAAGGGTAGCCAGTGCTACCCTCGAAGACGGTTGTCCAGCTTGTTTCGGTATTCGCGGCGGCTGGGGAACGACCAGCCGCCGTATAGTCTGTCCGTGCTGTGACAATCATCGGGAGGGCAGGATATCCCGCCCCTGGTTGTTATAATTAGTTCAGTGCTTTGTCGTTAGGTGATTTGAACAGCGCTTTCATGTCGTCCGACAGCTCGAAGTTGAGGTTAAGATTTTTTGGCGGAATCGGGTTTTTGAACCATTTGTCAAACCACTTCTCCGCTTCGCCAGAGGTCTGAGCCTGGGCGACGGTTTCATCAACCAGCGCCTTGAACGTCGGATCGTCCTTCCGCAGCATGCAGCCATAGGCTTCCTTCGACTGCGGGGTGCCGACGATTTCCCAATTATCCGGTTTCTTCGCCTTGGCGCGTTCGCCAGCCAGCAGGGCATCATCCATCATAAAGGCCACGGCGCGTCCGCTCTCCAGGGTGCGGAAAGAGTCGCCATGATCTTTGGCGCTGATAATGCGCATATTCATTTTTTTCTCATCGTTCAGCTTATGCAGCAGGATCTCTGAGGTGGTTCCGGAGGTGACGACGACCGCTTTATCCTTCAGGTCCGGGAAATCTTTGATCGGACCGCCTTTCTTCACCAGCAGACGGGTACCGACCACGAAGATGGTATCGGAGAAGGCCGCCTGTTTCTGGCGCTCAAGGTTGTTGGTGGTTGAGCCGCACTCGAAATCAAAGGTGCCATTCTGCAGCAACGGGATACGGTTCTGCGAGGTGACCGGGATCAGTTTGACCTGCAGATCGGGTTTGTTCAGTTTTTTCTTGATGGCATCGACGATGGCGTTGGAATAATCCTGAGAGTAGCCCACAACCTTCTGCTGGTTATCGTAGTAAGAGAACGGGACCGAAGATTCACGATGGCCGACAACGATAACCCCGTTTTTGGCGATCTTATCCAGGGTGTTCTGGCCAGCCGCCGGGGCAGCATCTTCCGCCTGCGCCAGACCAGCGGTCATTCCCATTACCAGCATTGCCGTGGCCAGTTTACGTAATTGCATATCCAACTCCTTATCCGCAGCGTCAGCGACGCTATTGATACCCATTGTGATTGTGTGTGTTGTTATTGGGGGCACGCATCCACGTGCCGCATTTGTATGTGTTTGTTAGCATTTAGTTTGGCTTAATGTAAAGATTTTGCTGCTTTATTGTTTATTTTTGCGAAGCGCTCCGCACCAATCGGAGGCAAATATCTTCCATTGCACCAAAATAGCGCGACCACCGATCGTTTCTGGTGCAACCCGGTTGCACTGGGTCGGACGATGCCGCTACCAGGTTAAATAAAGCAATGACTGTGCCAGAGTGGCAGATGATGGGAAGAAAAAGCCGGCGACGGGCGTCGCCGGCGGAGAAACTTATCGGCGACGCTGGCGCAGGCTCATCAGCAGCGCGGCGAAACCAAACAGCGCCGTCAGCGCCCATAGCGGCCAGTTGCCGGTGCGGGCGTAAGGGGTTAAGCCGCTGGTGGGGGTCACGGTGGTGGTCAACACCTCGCGGGTAAACTGCGGGATCATCTTCTGGATCTCGCCGCGCGGGCCGATCACCGCAGTAATGCCGTTGTTGGTGCTGCGCAGCAGCGGGCGGGCCAGCTCCAGGGCGCGCATTCGCGCCATCTGGAAGTGTTGCCACGGGCCGATGGACTTGCCGAACCAGGCGTCGTTGGAGATGGTCAGCAGGAAGTCGGTGTCCGGCCGGAAGTTATCCCGCACCTGTTCCCCGAGGATTATCTCGTAGCAGATGGCCGCGGTCAGCTTCAGGTTATGCGCCATCAGCTGCGGCTGCACGTAGGGGCCGCGGCTGAAGGAGGACATCGGCAGGTCAAAGAACGGCGCCAGCGGACGCAGAATCGACTCCAGCGGTACAAACTCGCCGAACGGCACCAGATGGTTCTTGTTGTAGCGGTTGGTCGAGTCGTAGCGGTACGGGTTATCTTTGCCGAGAGTAATGATGGTGTTGTAGGTATCGTAACGGTTCTGCTTGTTGAGACGCGCATCGACAATGCCGGTGATCAGCGAGCTGTCTTTTGCGCGCAGCAGATCGTCCATCATGCTGAGGAACTGCTGCTGGTTGATCTCCAGATCCGGGATCGCCGATTCAGGCCAGATAATCAGCTGCGAGTGGCCGATATGCGGCTGGGTCAGCGCCAGGTAGGTTTTCAGGGTATTGACCAGCTGCTT
Organism: Klebsiella sp. EMBS2024; assembly: GCF_036233805.1. Taxonomy (NCBI): domain Bacteria; kingdom Pseudomonadati; phylum Pseudomonadota; class Gammaproteobacteria; order Enterobacterales; family Enterobacteriaceae; genus Klebsiella; species Klebsiella sp. EMBS2024. The sequence goes on from NZ_JAZARW010000001.1 coordinate 772,204, forward strand.
TTCGTCCCATTTCATGGCCTGTGGGATATCGCCTTGCACCAGCGAGACCTGGGTCGCGCGCGCCGGCAGCAGCTGATACCACTGGATATAGCGCAGCGGGAACGGCAGGGCGAACAGCAGCGCGGCAATCGCCAGCGGCTTCCAGTTGCGCTGGACGAGAGCCAGGGCCAGCAGGCCGCTGACTACCATCAGCAGGAAGTTAATCGCCTCGACGCCCATCACCGGCGCGAGGCCTTTCAGCGGGCCGTCAATCTGGCTGTAGCCGAACTGTAGCCACGGAAAGCCGGTCAGCACCCAGCCGCGCAGGAACTCGGTGATTTGCCAGACGACAGGGGCAGCGATAGCCATCCGTATCCAGTTAGTTTTAGGCCACAGACGGGCGAGCAGGCCGGCAAACAGGCCGGTGTAGAGCGAGAGATAGGCCGCCAGCAGAACGACGAGGAAGACGTTAACCGGGCCGGGCATTCCGCCAAACTGAGCGATGCTGACATAGACCCAGTTGATACCCGTGCCGAACAGCCCGAGTCCCCAGAAATAGCCGATCCCGGCGCTTTGCAGCGGGCGTCGGTTGAGGGTTAACGCCTGCAGACCGATCAGCGAAACGATAGCCGCTGGCCAGAAGTCATAAGGTGAAAAAGCCAGCGTTCCGCTGGCTCCAAACAACAGCGCCAGCAACAGACGTATGCGCTGGCGTTCAAGAAGAGAGGCAAATACCATTTAGGTTAATCGTCCCGTTAATTAACGCCTGCTGCTACAGGCTATTCTTTTTGCCAGCCGGACGCGGGGCACCTACAACCGTGTATGACTCGCGGTCTCCCGGCTGGCCATTTCAGCGCTACCGCTTACTCTTCCAGCTTCGGCTGGGGAGCGTCATCGGGCAGCTTTACATGCACCTGAATGATACGACGACTATCTGCCATTGCTACCTTGAATTGGTAACCATCAATGTCGATAGATTCGCCGCGGGCCGGCAGATGGCCGAAGGCCTGCATCACCAGCCCGCCAATGGTATCCACTTCTTCATCGCTAAAGTGCGTGTCGAAGGCGTCGTTGAAGTCTTCGATGGAGGCCAGGGCGCGCACCGTCCAGGTGTGGCGGCTCAGCTGGCGGAAATCGATATCTTCTTCTTCGTCGTACTCGTCTTCAATTTCCCCGACGATGAGCTCAAGGATATCCTCGATGGTCACCAGGCCAGAGACGCCGCCGAATTCGTCAATAACGATCGCCATATGATAGCGCTGTGAGCGAAACTCTTTCAGCATGCGGTCGACCCGCTTGCTTTCCGGGACGACAACCGCCGGCCGTAACACTTTTTCCATGCTGAAGGCTTCGGCGTCGCTGCGCATAAACGGCAGCAGATCCTTGGCCATCAGAATCCCTTCGATGTGATCTTTATCTTCACTGATGACCGGGAAACGCGAGTGGGCGGATTCGATGATGACATCCAGGCACTCGTCCAGCGTCTGGTTGCGCTTCAGGGTTATCATTTGTGAACGGGGGATCATAATGTCGCGGACCCGCTGGTCGGCGATATCCATTACCCCTTCGAGCATGTCACGCGTATCTTCATCGATAAGATCGTTCTGCCCGGAATCACGGATCAGCGCCAGCAGTTCATCGCGGTTTTTCGGTTCCCCGTGAAAAAGCTGGCTGAGTAACAGGGAGAAAAATCCCTTTTTGCTGTTTACTGTGTCACTACTGTGTGAATTGTCGTCGCTCATGGCGTCGTTTGGGTTCTCATGTTGATTTAACNGTCGCTCGTCGCGCGTAGACTCAGCGCCGGACGGCATGGGTTGCCTGACTTTCTGGCAGGTAAAACGCAGAAACAGCGGCCGGATGAGGCGCAAGCACCGCCATCCGGCTGGGCGCTATTCCGCAATCTTCTCGGAAATGTACGGGTCCTCATAGCCCAGAGCAAGCATTATCTCTGTTTCAAGGCCTTCCATCTCTTCCGCTTCGTCGTCTTCGATATGATCGTAGCCCAGCAGATGCAGGCTACCGTGCACCACCATATGCGCCCAGTGCGCCTCCAGCGGCTTACCTTGCTCGCTGGCTTCCTGCTCTACCACCTGACGGCAGATGATCAGATCGCCGAGCAGCGGCATTTCAATTCCCGGCGGCGCTTCAAACGGGAAGGAGAGGACGTTGGTCGGCTTATCCTTGCCGCGATAGGTCAGGTTCAGCTCATGGCTTTCTGCAACGTCGACCAGACGAATCGTTAACTCTGACTCCTCCTGAAACGGCGGAATGACGGCGTCGACCCAGCGTTGGAAAAGGGCTTCGTCCGGCAGGCCGCTGGTCTCTTCGCAGGCCAGCTGTAAATCGAGGATCACCTGACTCATTTTTGCTCCTGTTCCTGGGCTTCGCGTTTGCGCTCGGCGGCCAGCTCTGCTTTACGTTTCTGGTCTGCGGCTTCCCATGCCTCATAGGCGTTCACGATGCGGGCGACCACCGGATGGCGCACCACGTCTTCGCTATGGAAGAAGTTAAAGCTGATCTCATCGACTTCCGCCAGCACTTCGATGGCATGGCGCAGACCGGATTTGGTGCTGCGTGGCAGGTCAATCTGCGTGATGTCGCCGGTGATCACCGCCTTGGAGTTAAAGCCGATGCGGGTCAGGAACATCTTCATCTGTTCGATGGTGGTGTTCTGGCTTTCATCAAGAATGATAAAGGCGTCATTCAGCGTCCGTCCGCGCATATAGGCCAGCGGGGCCACTTCGATGACGTTACGCTCAATCAGCTTCTCCACTTTCTCAAAGCCGAGCATCTCAAACAGCGCGTCATACAGCGGGCGCAGATACGGGTCGACCTTCTGGCTCAGATCGCCGGGCAGGAAGCCGAGCTTTTCGCCTGCCTCGACGGCCGGACGGGTCAGCAGAATACGGCGGATCTCCTGGCGCTCCAGCGCATCGACCGCCGCCGCCACCGCCAGATAGGTTTTACCCGTACCCGCCGGACCCACGCCGAAAGTGATGTCGTGATCGAGGATATTGGCGATGTACTGCGCCTGGTTCGGCGTACGCGGTTTGATTACCCCGCGCTTGGTCTTGATATTGACGGCTTTACCGTACTCAGGCACGCTTTCGGCGCTCTGCTCCAGTACGCGCGCTTCCTTGATCGCCAGGTGGATCTGCTCTGGTTCAATATCCTGAATCTGACCGCGCATTGGCGCTGTGTCGACATACAGGCTGCGCAGAATATCGGCGGCAGCGTGCACGCACAGGGCGCGACCGGTCAGCTTAAAGTGATTGTCACGGCGGTTGATCTCAATGCCTAACCGACGCTCCAGCTGTTTAATGTTGTCGTCAAACGGGCCGCACAGGGCTAACAGGCGTGCGTTATCCGCTGGCTCCAGGGTAATCTCACGAGTGTCTATGTTCAAACTATTCCTCTTTACGCAGGTGGCCGGACGCGGCGCGTGGCCGGCTAATCAGGAAATTATTTACGTCACAGGAAAATGGCGCAAGCATTGCTGTAGATATAGGGACGGAGAGAGGAATTACAAGGCCTGCCGGAACCGACAGGCCTGAAGGGATCATGGCTGGTAAATTCCCACGCCAAGATCGTTCTCTTTACGGGTGCGGGCAATCACTGATTCGGGTGATTCAGCGATACGCAGACCCATCTCCGCTTCGGTGCGCACGATTTTACCGCGCAGCGAGTTGGTATATACATCGACGATTTCGACATCGACAAACTTACCGACGAGGTCCGGGGTACCTTCGAAGTTGACCACCCGGTTATTCTCCGTACGTCCGGAGAGCTCCATGATGTTCTTACGCGAGGTGCCTTCCACCAGGATGCGCTGTACCGTGCCGAGCATGCGACGGCTCCAGGCCATCGCCTGCTGGTTAATGCGTTCCTGCAGGATATACAGACGCTGTTTTTTGTCCGCCTCCGGCACGTCGTCGACCATATCGGCCGCCGGGGTGCCCGGGCGAGCGGAGAAGATAAAGCTGTAGCTCATATCGAAATTGACGTCGGCGATGAGCTTCATGGTCTTTTCGAAATCTTCCGTGGTTTCGCCCGGGAAGCCGACGATAAAGTCGGAGCTTATCTGAATATCCGGGCGCGCTTCACGCAGCTTGCGAATAATCGCTTTATACTCCAGCGCGGTATGGGTGCGTCCCATCAGGTTCAGCACACGGTCGGAGCCACTCTGCACCGGCAGGTGCAGGAAGCTCACCAGCTCCGGCGTATCGCGATAAACGTCGATGATATCGTCGGTAAATTCGATCGGGTGGCTGGTGGTGAAGCGAATGCGGTCGATGCCGTCGATGGCGGCGACCAGGCGCAGCAGGTCGGCAAAGCTGCCGGTGGTGCCGTCGTAATTCTCACCGCGCCAGGCGTTAACGTTCTGCCCCAGCAGATTGACCTCACGCACGCCCTGCGCCGCCAGCTGGGCGATTTCAAACAGGATATCGTCGCACGGACGGCTAACTTCTTCTCCGCGGGTATACGGCACCACGCAGTAGGTGCAGTATTTATTGCAACCTTCCATTATCGAGACAAAGGCGGTCGGCCCTTCGGCGCGCGGCTCTGGCAGGCGATCGAATTTTTCAATTTCCGGGAAGCTGATATCAACTACCGGACTGCGGTTGCCGCGCACGGAGTTAATCATCTCCGGCAGGCGGTGCAGGGTTTGCGGCCCGAAAATAATATCGACATAGTGCGCGCGCTGGCGAATATGGTCGCCTTCCTGGGAAGCCACGCAGCCGCCGACGCCAATAATCAGGTCCGGGTTCTTCTCTTTCAGCAGCTTCCAGCGGCCAAGCTGATGGAAAACTTTTTCCTGGGCCTTCTCACGAATTGAGCAGGTATTGAGCAACAGCACATCTGCTTCTTCCGCCACTTCGGTCAGTTGATACCCATGTGTCGCATCCAGCAGATCGGCCATCTTTGATGAATCATACTCGTTCATCTGACAGCCCCAGGTTTTAATATGGAGTTTTTTTGTCATTGACTTGCTCATGCTCAGTAATAGATATCCAAAACGCGGGGATATATACAGGGTGAATTTCGCATTCCAGGGCGCGTATTGTAATGCTTTGGTCGCCCCCTGACCAGTGCGAGCGTTATCGCCGCAAGAGGGCGAAAAATCCGGTAAACTTAACGGATTCTGCTTTAAGGATAATAGCCATGACAATTCACGTAACAGATGTCGCCATCGTGGGCGGCGGCATGGTCGGCGGCGCCCTGGCGTTAGGGCTGGCGCAACAGGGATTTACCGTGACGGTGCTTGAGAAAGCGGCGCCACCGGCGTTCGATCCGGCATCCGCCCCGGATGTGCGGATCTCGGCGATCAGCGCGGCTTCGGTCGGCCTGCTGAAGAGTCTCGGCGTCTGGGATGCCATACGGGCGATGCGCGTCCATGCTTATCGCCGTCTGGAGACCTGGGAGTGGGAGAGCGCGCACGTCGCCTTCGACGCCGCGGAGCTCAAGCTGCCGGAGCTGGGCTATATGGTCGAGAACAAGGTTCTGCAATGGGGCCTGTGGCAAGCGCTGGCGGCGCATGAGGCGGTTACCCTGCGCGTCGGTAGCGAACTGAAAACGATGCAGCGCGGCGAGACGCAGACGGCGTTGCATTTGCGCGAGGGGGAGACGATCCACGCCCGGCTGGTAATCGGCGCCGACGGCGCTAACTCCCAGGTGCGGGAGATGGCCGGCATCGGCGTGCACGCCTGGCAATATCAGCAGTCCTGTATGCTGATCAGCGTCGAATGCGCCGACGATCCCGGCGACAGCACCTGGCAGCAGTTTACTCCCAGCGGCCCACGCGCCTTCCTGCCGCTGTTCGACCACTGGGCCTCGCTGGTCTGGTACGACGCCCCGGCGCGGATCCGTCAGCTGCAAAGCATGACCATGGCGCAGCTCCAGCAGGAGATCGCCAGTCACTTTCCGGCGCGGCTGGGACGGGTGACGCCGCAGGCGGCCGGCGCCTTCCCGCTCACCCGGCGTCATGCGCTGCAGTATGTTCAGCCCGGCCTGGCGCTGGTGGGCGATGCGGCGCACACCATTCATCCTCTGGCGGGGCAGGGGGTTAACCTTGGCTATCGTGATGTCGATGCTCTGCTGGAGATCCTGGCGGAAGCGCGCGGCCGCGGCGAAGACTGGGCCAGCCTGCCGGTGCTGAAGCGCTACCAGGCGCGGCGGCGAGCGGATAATTTTATCATGCAGTCGGGGATGGACCTCTTTTATGCCGGATTCAGCAATGACCTGGCGCCGGTGCGGATGCTGCGTAATATTGGCCTGATGGCGGCTGAACGCGCCGGGGGGCTGAAGCGTCAGGCGCTGAAGTATGCCTTAGGCTTGTAAAACCGGCTTCCCGGGCAGGGGAGTAGCGGAGAGCGCCTGCCCGGCAGTCAGGACGGAGTAAGCATGTCAGGACGCCAATAGCAAAAAAGCCCACCGAAGTGAGCTTTTTTGCATTGAAGTGGCTGGGGTACGAGGATTCGAACCTCGGAATGCCGGAATCAGAATCCGGTGCCTTACCGCTTGGCGATACCCCAATTGTCTGTTGCGCTTGACCGTAACTACGCCGGTTGAGGGCAACAGTGCGTTCACTGCTGAACGACTTTTAAATTTGGCTGGGGTACGAGGATTCGAACCTCGGAATGCCGGAATCAGAATCCGGTGCCTTACCGCTTGGCGATACCCCAACAAATTGTTTGCGGATTTATCGATGCGTATCGATACGTCCAGAATATGGTGGCTACGACGGGATTCGAACCTGTGACCCCATCATTATGAGTGATGTGCTCTAACCAGCTGAGCTACGTAGCCTAATTGTCTTACTGCTTCTTCGATGGCTGGGGTACCTGGATTCGAACCAGGGAATGCCGGTATCAAAAACCGGTGCCTTACCGCTTGGCGATACCCCAATACCGTCGCGGTGAACCGCAAATATCGAAGAAATATGGCTGGGGTACCTGGATTCGAACCAGGGAATGCCGGTATCAAAAACCGGTGCCTTACCGCTTGGCGATACCCCATCCGTACAACGCTAACTGGTGAATGGTGCGGGAGGCGAGACTTGAACTCGCACACCTTGCGGCGCCAGAACCTAAATCTGGTGCGTCTACCAATTTCGCCACTCCCGC
>NZ_JAZARW010000001.1:779311-828193 GCF_036233805.1 Klebsiella sp. EMBS2024
AGATGGTGGCTACGACGGGATTCGAACCTGTGACCCCATCATTATGAGTGATGTGCTCTAACCAGCTGAGCTACGTAGCCATCTTTTTTTCGCGTAACCTTATCGGCGTTGCGGGGCGCATTATGCGTATTGGGCCTGCGAGCGTCAACCTCTTTTTCAAGGAAAATCGTTGTAATGTGACTGTTTGGTTAGGTTGCGAACAGCTCGCTGGAATATTCGGCAATTATTGGTTATTTATCGTTTTTCAGCGGTATAAATCCGGCAAAAAGAAAACGGACCCCGGAGGGTCCGTTTTGCGTTTCACCGCCCGTCTGGGCTTATTTGTAGGCCGACTGGTGGACACCGACCGCGCGGCCTGATGGATCGTTCATGGTTTTGAACGCTTCATCCCACTCAATGGCTTTCGCTGAAGAGCAGGCCACCGACGGACCGCCAGGGACGCACTCCGCCGCGCTCGGCAGCGGGAACAGCTCTTCGAAGATCTCGCGGTACAAATAGCCTTCTTTGGAGGTCGGCGTGTTGTACGGGAAGCGGAAGCTTGCGGTTTCCAGTTGCTGGTCGCTGATCTGTTTGGCGGCCACTTCTTTCAGGGTATCGATCCAGCTGTAGCCGACGCCGTCAGAGAACTGCTCCTTCTGGCGCCAGGCGACGCTGGCCGGCAGGTAGGATTCAAAGCATTCGCGCAGAATGTGTTTTTCCATTTTGCCGTTGCCGCACATCTTATCCTGCGGGTTAATGCGCATCGCGACGTCGAGGAACTTCTTGTCGAGGAACGGCACGCGGGCCTCCACGCCCCAGGCGGACATCGCTTTGTTGGCGCGGGCGCAGTCAAACATATGCAGCGCCTGCAGCTTACGCACCGTCTCTTCGTGCAGTTCTTTGGCGTTCGGCGCCTTATGGAAGTAGAGGTAGCCGCCGAACACTTCGTCCGAACCTTCGCCGGAAAGCACCATTTTGATGCCCATGGCTTTAATTTTCCGCGACATCAGGTACATCGGCGTCGAGGCGCGAATAGTGGTCACATCGTAGGTTTCGATGTGATAGATAACGTCGCGGATGGCATCCAGCCCTTCCTGGACGGTAAAGTGAATTTCGTGGTGCACGGTGCCGAGGTGGTTGGCCACCTCCTGCGCCGCTTTCAGGTCAGGAGAGCCTTCCAGACCGACCGCGAAAGAGTGCAGCTGCGGCCACCAGGCTTCGCTACGCTCCTGATCTTCGACGCGACGGGCGGCGAATTTCTTGGTGATAGCCGAGATGACCGATGAATCAAGACCGCCGGAGAGCAGCACGCCGTAAGGCACGTCGGACATCAGGTGGCTTTTCACCGACTCTTCCAGCGCCTGGCGCAGCTCGTTCTTATCGGTAACGTTGTCTTTCACCGCGTCGTAATCAAACCAGTCGCGCTGATAGTACTGGCGAATTTCGCCGTCTTTGCTCCACAGGTAGCTGCCCGCCGGGAACTCTTTAATGGTGCGGCATACCGGCACCAGCGCTTTCATTTCGGAGGCGACATAGAAGTTGCCGTGTTCGTCATGGCCCATATACAGCGGGATAATGCCGATATGGTCGCGGCCAATTAAGTACGCGTCTTTTTCGCTGTCGTACAGGGCGAAGGCGAACATTCCCTGCAGATCGTCGAGGAACTCCGGGCCTTTTTCCTGATACAGCGCGAGGATCACTTCGCAGTCGGAACCGGTCTGGAACTGGTAGCGATCGCCATACTCCGCGCGCAGCGCCTGGTGGTTGTAGATCTCGCCGTTAACGGCCAGCGCATGGGTTTTTTCGGCGTTGTACAGCGGCTGGGCCCCGGCGTTGACGTCGACAATCGACAGGCGCTCGTGCGCCAGAATCGCTTTGTCGCTGGCATATACGCCAGACCAGTCCGGACCGCGGTGGCGCATCAGGCGGGAAAGCTCCAGCGCCTTTTTACGCAGCTCGCCTGCGTCAGTTTTAATATCCAGTACGCCAAAAATAGAACACATAGCCTTCTCCATTACCCTGTCGTGTTTGATGTTGTGCTGGCTTCGTCTCGTGGCGAAGCCTGAGTGCGTGCTTAAGAAAATGCCGTAAAGGGGGAGCAGGCGCAAGGGTTTTGCGGCCGGAAAAAGAAAAAACGCAACCGTGATTGTTGAACAGTGAAAAAAGAGTATCTTTTGAACGGCTTTATTGAGGAATTCGTATTTATAGGCCGTTTTTATTAGATGGGGTAATTCTGAAGGGCGCTAGAAATGAAAAACCACGTCCTGCGACGTGGTTGGCATCAGAAAATATCGATTTCCGCGACGGAAGGGTAAATCCACGACGGGCGGAACGGCATGCTGTCGATGTCGTCGAGGGTGGAGACGCCGGAGAGCACCAAAATAGTCTCCAGCCCCGCCTGGAAACCGGCCAGTATATCGGTGCGCAGGTTATCGCCGACGATCACCGTCTGCTCGGAGTGAGCCTGCATTTTATTCAGTGCTGAACGGATGATCCACGGGCTGGGTTTGCCGACGTAAAACGGCTTACGGCCGGAGATCTTCTCGATCCCGGCGCACAGCGCGCCGCAGGCAGGGTAGAAGCCGCGACCGTGCGTATCCGGGTTAGTGGCAATGAAGCGGGCGCCGTTGGCGACGAAGAAGGCGGCCTTATGCATCATTTCCCAGTTAAAGGAGCGAGTTTCTCCGACGATGACAAAATCCGGGTTCACATCGGTAATGGTAAAGCCGGCTTTGTACAGCTCGTGGATCAGCGCCCCTTCTCCCACCACGTAGGCTTTTTTGCCTTCCTGGCGACGCAGAAAATCGGCGGTGGCCATCGCTGAGGTGTAAAAGGCGCTATCCGGAACATCAATTCCAGCGGTGGCGAAACGGTTCGCCAGATCCTGGCCGGTTTGCGACGGGTAGTTGGTCAGCATTACCAGCGGCATGCCTTTATCGAGGATGCGCTTGATAAACTCGGCTGCGCCGGGAACGGCGACGTTATCGTGCATCAGTACGCCGTCAATATCACAAATTATGTTTTGAATGGTCATGGTGGGTCCAGAATCATTAACAAAGACGAAACTATACGCGTCATCGATGAGGTTTCACACCTCTGACGGGCGAGGCCCGCCCGTATCAAGGTGACGCGCTATCAGAAAAGGGGCGATTAGCTCTCAAGCAAACGCTGCAGCAGCGTGCCATTGAGCATGGCGCGTTTGACCAGCGCGAAGGCGCCGATTGCAGAGCGGTGATCGAGGGTGGAGCGCACCACCGGCAGGTTCTTACGAAACGCCTTAAGCGCCTGGGCGTTAATGCAGCCTTCGATGGCCGGAAGAAGGACCTTTTCAGCTTCCACTATTTCGCCGGCGACGACGATTTTTTGTGGGTTGAACAGGTTAATGGCGATGGCGATCGTTTTCCCGAGGTGGCGCCCCACGTACTCAATCACCTCGCAGGCCAGGGCATCGCCCTTGTTGGCCGCTTTGCAGATAGTTTTGATCGTGCAGTCATCCGGCGTCAGACGGCTCTGGTAGCCCTGCTCCAGCAGGTGGCGAACCCGCTGTTCAATGGCGGCATTGGCCGCGACGGTCTCCAGACAGCCGAAGTTGCCGCAGTGGCAGCGTTCGCCCAGCGGGTCGACCTGAATATGGCCAATTTCGCCGACGTTGCCGTTGCGGCCGATAAAAATGCGCCCGTTGGAGATAATCCCCGCCCCGGTACCGCGGTGCACGCGCACCAGAATGGAGTCTTCGCAATCCTGGCTTGCGCCAAAATAGTGCTCGGCCAGCGCCAGGCTGCGGATATCGTGGCCAACAAAGCAGGTAACGTTGAAGCGTTTCTCCAGCGCCCCGACCAGGCCCCAGTTTTCCACCGCAATGTGCGGCATATAGCGGATCACGCCGCTTTCCGGGTCGACGAGGCCCGGCAGGATCACTGAGATAGCGATCAGCTCGCGAATTTTGCGCTGACAGTTTTCGATAAAGGTGGCGATGATATTCAGCAGGGCGTGTTCCAGCGTTTCCTGGGTGCGCTCGGGCAGCGGGAAGTGCTCCTCTTCCAGGGTCTTGCTGCTTAAATCATACAGGGTCAGAGTGGCGTCATAGCGGCCAAGCCGCACGCCGATGGCGTTGAAGTTGCGAGTTTCTGCGATGATAGAGATAGCGCGGCGGCCACCGGTGGAGGCCTGCTGATCGACTTCTTTGATCAGGCCGCGCTCAATAAGCTGACGCGTGATTTTGGTCACGCTGGCAGGGGCAAGCTGGCTTTGTTCGGCTATCTGAATGCGCGAGATGGGCCCATGCTGGTCAATCAGGCGGTACACGGCCGCGCTGTTCAGTTGTTTTACGAGGTCAACGTTACCAATTTGAGCTTGTCCGCCTGCTGTCATACTTTTACTTACTCAGTGACGACCTCGTTACCATTAACGATGGTCTTGGTGATTTTATAATCGCGTGTAAAGGCGGTCAGGTTAGCGACCATGCCCGGCGCAATGCTGCCGAGCTGCTTGTCCACGCCGATAGCGCGCGCAGGATAGAGCGTCGCCATGCGCAATACTTCGTCCAGTGCCACGCCGCAATGCTCAACCAGATTACGCACCCCTTCAATCATGGTCAGCGAAGATCCGCTGAGGGTGCCGTTTTCATCTACGCACAGCCCATTGCGGTAGTATATTGTTTTCCCGGCAAAAATGAACTGGTCAATATTCGCCCCCGCCGGCGCGGTGGCGTCGGTGACCAGGCACAGCTTGTCGCCTTTCAGGCGCTTGGCGTTGCGCACGTTGGCGTAATCGACGTGCATCCCGTCGACGATGATACCGCAGTAGACATCCGGCTCGTCAAAAATCGCCCCGGCAAGACCCGGTTCGCGGCCGGTAATGTACGGCATCGCATTATACAGGTGGGTGGCGAAGGTAATGCCCGCGCGGAAGCCGACTTTCGCCTCTTTCAGCGTAGCGTTGGAGTGGCCCGCGGAGACAACGATCCCGGCGGCGACCAGTTTGCGGATCACTTCTGGCTCAACGCGCTCAGGGGCGAGGGTCACTTTGGTGATCACATCGGCGTTGTCGCACAGGAAATCGACCAGCGCCGCGTCCGGTTTACGCACGTAGTCCGGATTGTGGGTGCCTTTCTTAACGATATTCAGCCACGGCCCTTCGAGATGCAGGCCCAGCGCCTGGTTCGGATGTTTTTGCAGATATTCGCGCATCACGCGCACGCCTTGCTTCATCAGATCGTCGCTGGAGGTAATCAGCGTCGGCAGGAAGCTGGTGCAGCCTGAGCGTTCGTTGGCCTTCTGCATGATCTCCAGCGTTTCGACAGTGACCGCCTCTGGGCTGTCGTTAAACTGCACGCCGCCGCAGCCGTTGAGCTGGACGTCGATAAAACCGGGGGCGATTATTGCGCCGTTGACTGAGCGCTGCTCGATGTCAGACGGCAAATCTGCCAGCGGACAAAGACGTTCGATAAAGCCATCAGCGATAACAACCGCATGGTCATCGAGAATTTCATGACCGGTATAAACCCGGCCCTGGGTTAATGCATACATTACGACCCCCGGTATATACGCCTCATCAGGTCAGCGTTCGTTCGTTTGCCGCCGGCATGATGGTGCGTACAAAGAAAAAGATGATCCCGCGCCAGGGCGCGGGAAGGACTACATTACAGACCTTTAATATTTTCAGCTTCTAATTCGTTGAAATATTTCAGCGTCTTCACTTTCAGCTCCATGGTGGACGGTTCGTCGCAGACGATCACCGCCTTCGGATGCAGCTGCAGACAGGTAATGGTCCACATGTGGTTGACGTTACCTTCTACCGCCGCCTGCAGCGCCAGCGCTTTCTGATGACCCAGCACCAGAATCATCACTTCTTCTGCGTCCAGCAGGGTGCCCACGCCGACGGTCAGCGCATATTTCGGCACCAGATCCACATCGCCGTCGAAGAAGCGGGAGTTCGCTACGCGGGTTTCATGGGTCAGGGTCTTAATACGGGTGCGGGACGCCAGAGAAGAGGCCGGTTCGTTAAACGCGATATGACCATCGTTGCCCACGCCGCCCATGAACAGGTGGATTTTACCGTAGGAACGAATTTTTTCTTCATAGCGACGGCATTCCGCATCGATGTCCGGCGCGTTACCATTCAGCAGGTTGATATTTTCTGCCGGAATATCAACGTGGTCAAAGAAATTACGGTGCATAAAGCTATGATAGCTTTCCGGATGCTCTTTCGGCAGGCCAACGTATTCATCCATGTTAAAGGTGACGACGTGCTTGAAGCTAACCTGGCCTGCTTTATGCATTTCAACCAGCGCCTTGTAGGCGGTCAGCGGGGTACCACCGGTTGGCAGACCCAGGACGAACGGACGGTCCGCGGTTGGTTTAAATGCATTAATGCGGTTAACGATATGGCGGGCAGCCCATTTACCGACCTGCTCAGCGGTTACCAGGGGAATCAGTCTCATTCTTCACCTCTATAGTCAAAGTAGATTCTGGCGGATTGGCGCCAGCACCCTAAGGAGAGTATTGCAGCAACTGCGCCGACCGGGGTCAATCCGTGTTGATTTTTTGAATGATAAAATAAGTTTTCGTTGTTAGCCAGTGCAAGGGAGGAGGGAATACGATATTTGGTGATAATTATCACAAAAAATACCCGTTTAATTTGCGATACGAATTAATTTTTCACACACTTTGCCGGTAAGTGATAAAACCGACCTTGTTACACAATAAAAAAGTGGCTTTGAAATGAGCCTCATCGGGGTCTCATAGGGGGAATAAGATGAATATTTTAGGTTTCTTTCAGCGACTGGGTAGGGCGTTGCAGCTCCCTATCGCAGTGCTGCCGGTCGCGGCATTGCTGCTGCGTTTCGGGCAACCAGACCTGTTGAATGTACCCTTCATCGCGCAAGCGGGTGGGGCGATCTTCGATAATCTGGCGCTGATCTTCGCAATTGGTGTGGCATCAAGCTGGTCTAAGGATAACGCCGGTTCTGCGGCGCTGGCCGGTGCGGTAGGGTATTTCGTGATGACCAAAGCGATGGTCACCATCAACCCGGAAATCAATATGGGCGTGCTGGCCGGTATCATTACCGGTCTGGTGGCAGGGGCGGTATACAACCGCTGGGCCGGCATCAAGCTGCCGGACTTCCTGAGCTTCTTCGGCGGCAAACGCTTCGTGCCGATCGCCACCGGCTTCTTCTGTCTGATCCTCGCGGCGATCTTCGGCTACGTCTGGCCGCCGGTGCAGCACGCTATCCACTCTGGCGGCGAATGGATCGTCTCCGCAGGGGCGCTGGGTTCCGGTATCTTTGGTTTCATCAACCGTCTGCTGATCCCAACCGGTCTGCATCAGGTGCTGAACACCATCGCCTGGTTCCAGATTGGTGAGTTCACTAACGCCGCTGGCGCTGTGTTCCACGGCGACATCAACCGCTTCTACGCCGGCGACGGCACCGCGGGGATGTTCATGTCCGGCTTCTTCCCAATCATGATGTTTGGTCTGCCGGGTGCGGCGCTGGCGATGTATCTGGCGGCGCCGAAAGCGCGTCGTCCGATGGTAGGCGGTATGCTGCTGTCCGTGGCCATCACCGCGTTCCTGACCGGGGTAACCGAGCCGCTGGAATTCCTGTTCATGTTCCTGGCTCCGCTGCTGTACCTCCTGCATGCGGTGCTGACCGGTATCAGCCTGTTCATCGCAACGGCGCTCGGGATCCATGCGGGCTTCTCCTTCTCCGCAGGTGCAATTGACTACGTGCTGATGTACAGCCTGCCGGCCGCCAGCAAAAACGTCTGGATGCTGCTGGTGATGGGCGTGGTGTTCTTCTTCGTCTACTTCCTGCTGTTCAGCGCGGTGATCCGCATGTTCAACCTGAAAACGCCGGGTCGTGAAGACAAAGCCGCTGACGTGGTAACGGAAGAAGCCAACAGCAACACTGAAGAGGGGCTGACCCAGCTGGCGACCAGCTATATCGCCGCGGTGGGCGGAACGGACAACCTGAAAGCCATTGACGCCTGTATCACCCGTCTGCGTCTGACCGTGGGCGATTCGGCGAAGGTGAACGACGCCGCCTGTAAACGTCTCGGCGCGTCCGGGGTGGTGAAACTGAATAAGCAAACCATCCAGGTTATCGTCGGTGCGAAAGCAGAGTCTATCGGCGATGAGATGAAAAAAGTGGTTACCCGCGGCCCGGTAGCGGCAGCGGCAGCCGCACCGGCTGGCAACGTCGCCACCGCAGCGCCCGCGGCTAAACCGCAGGCGGTAGCGAACGCGAAGACCGTTGAGTCGCTGGTTTCGCCGATTACCGGTGACGTGGTGGCCCTCGAGCAGGTGCCGGACGAAGCCTTCGCCAGCAAAGCCGTCGGCGACGGGATCGCGGTGAAACCGACCAGCAACATCGTGGTGGCCCCGGCCGCCGGTACCGTGGTGAAAATTTTCAACACTAACCACGCGTTCTGCCTCGAAACCAACAACGGTGCGGAAATCGTCGTTCACATGGGTATCGACACCGTGGCGCTGGAAGGCAAGGGCTTCAAACGTCTGGTTGAAGAGGGCACGGACGTGAAGGCGGGTGAGCCGATTCTGGAAATGGATCTGGACTTCCTCAACGCCAACGCGCGCTCAATGATCAGTCCGGTCGTCTGCAGCAACAGCGATGACTACAGCGCGCTGGTGATACTGGCGAGCGGTAAGGTCGTTGCTGGCCAGACGCCGCTGTATGAGATTAAAGGCAAGTAAGGCTCCTGAGTCGAGTTTTTGCCTCAGCGGCGAAGGGAAACCTTCGCCGCTTTTTTTTCCAGCAATCGGCCCCATAATCCTCTTCTGATACCTATTTTACGTAACTAATAGTTGTCACTACGCCCTGCTTGTAAGAACATGTGCCGTTATACGTTGTTTACGCTTTGAGGAACCCGTGATGAGTGAGGCAGAAGCCCGCCCGACTAACTTTATCCGTCAGATTATTGATGAAGATCTGGCTACCGGTAAACATACCACCGTTCACACTCGCTTCCCGCCGGAGCCGAACGGTTATCTGCACATTGGCCATGCAAAATCCATCTGCCTGAACTTCGGCATCGCCCAGGATTATCAGGGCCAATGCAACCTGCGTTTCGATGACACCAACCCGGTGAAAGAAGATATCGAATACGTTGAGTCGATTAAAAACGACGTGCAGTGGTTAGGTTTCCACTGGTCCGGGGACGTATGCTACTCGTCTGATTATTTCGATCAGCTGCATCAGTATGCGGTTGAGCTGATCAACAAAGGTCTGGCCTATGTTGATGAACTCTCTCCTGATGAAATTCGCGAATACCGCGGCACCCTGAAAGCGCCGGGTAAAAACAGCCCGTATCGCGACCGCAGCGTGGAAGAGAACCTGGCGCTGTTTGAAAAAATGCGCAGCGGCGGCTTCGAAGAGGGCAAAGCCTGCCTGCGCGCGAAGATCGATATGGCGTCGCCGTTTATCGTGATGCGCGATCCGGTGCTGTACCGCATTAAGTTCGCTGAGCATCATCAGACTGGCAACAAGTGGTGCATCTACCCGATGTACGACTTCACCCACTGCATCAGCGATGCGCTGGAAGGCATTACCCACTCGCTGTGTACCCTGGAGTTCCAGGACAACCGCCGCCTGTACGATTGGGTGCTGGACAACATCAGCATCCCGGTGCATCCGCGTCAGTACGAATTCTCGCGCCTGAATCTCGAATACACCGTGATGTCCAAGCGTAAGCTGAACCAGCTGGTGACTGAGAAGCACGTGGAAGGCTGGGACGACCCGCGTATGCCGACCATCTCCGGTCTGCGTCGTCGCGGCTACACCGCCGAATCCATCCGTGAGTTCTGCAAGCGCATCGGCGTGACCAAGCAGGACAATACCATCGAGATGGCGTCGCTGGAGTCCTGCATTCGTGAAGATCTGAACGAAAACGCCCCGCGCGCGATGGCGGTGATCGATCCGGTGAAACTGGTTATCGAGAACTATCCGCAGGGCGAAAGCGAAATGGTGGTGATGCCGAACCATCCGAACAAGCCGGAAATGGGCAGTCGTGAAGTGCCGTTCAGCGCCGAAATCTGGATCGATCGCGCGGACTTCCGCGAAGAAGCCAACAAACAGTACAAGCGTCTGGTGCTGGGTAAAGAAGTGCGTCTGCGCAACGCCTACGTCATCAAAGCGGAACGCGTGGAGAAAGATGCCGAAGGCAATATTACCACCATCTTCTGCACCTACGATGCCGACACCCTGAGCAAAGACCCGGCCGACGGCCGCAAGGTCAAAGGCGTGATCCATTGGGTAAGCGCGGCGCATGCGCTGCCGGTAGAGATCCGTCTCTACGATCGTCTGTTCAGCGTGCCAAACCCGGGCGCGGCGGACGATTTTCTCGCAGTGATCAACCCGGAATCGCTGGTGATCAAACAGGGGTACGCGGAGCCGAGCCTGGCGCAGGCCGAAGCCGGTAAAGCTTACCAGTTTGAGCGTGAAGGCTATTTCTGCCTCGACAGCCGCTATGCAACCGCAACCAGTCTGGTGTTCAACCGCACCGTCGGGCTGCGTGATACCTGGGCGAAAGCGGGCGAATAATATTTCTTTTCTGTCAAAGCGTCGCTCCCAGCGGCGCNNNTTTTGTTTCAGAATCAGCTAATTAAACTTTTCATTTTCGCGATGCGAATTAATTCTGTTTCTGCGTGGTAATAAATAGCGCTTCTGATGTTTCCTGTCACATACAAAAAACCAATGTAATCGCTTTCAATGATTGCGTTTTTCCCTGATTTTGCAATGACTTCCATAACAAAATCATCAGAGATAAGACTGTAACAAAACGACATAAAATATGTGCGCTTTGTCATAATCTTAAGCTTTGCCTCACGAAAAACATTGATAATTCGCGTCACGAAAAATAGTCTATCTATAGTGGTTTCGCGGTCTTTTTTACCGCCCCACATTTTGCAGTTTTATTTATTTTTTAGCGATTGACCGCTGGTCTTCGCCTTTTAAAACGTCAAAGAGGATATGCACATGCGTACGTTTAGTGGCAAACGTAGTACGCTGGCGCTGGCTATTGCCGCCGTCACCGCGATGTCGGGCTGGGTTGTGGCTCCACAGGCCAGCGCAGCAGGCTTTATCGATGATTCAACCTTAACCGGCGGTATCTATTACTGGCAGCGTGAGCGTGACCGTAAAGATGTGACCGACGGCGACAAATACAAAACCAACCTTTCCCACTCCACCTGGAACGCCAACCTGGACTTCCAGTCCGGCTATGCCGCCGATATGTTTGGCCTTGATATTGCCGCGTTTACCGCGATTGAAATGGCGGAGAACGGCGATAGCGGTCACCCGAACGAAATTGCTTTCTCGTCACGTAACAAAGCCTATGACGAAGACTATTCCGGCGATAAGAGCGGCATCAGCCTGTATAAAGCCGCAGCGAAATTCAAATATGGTCCGGCGTGGGCACGTGCGGGCTATATCCAGCCAACCGGCCAGACTCTGCTGGCCCCGCACTGGAGTTTTATGCCAGGTACCTATCAGGGGGCGGAGGCCGGGGCTAACTTCGACTATGGCACGGCGGGCGCGTTAAGTTTCTCCTATATGTGGACGAACGAGTATAAAGCGCCATGGCATATCGAGATGGACGATTTCTATCAGAACGATAAGAAGACCAAAGTCGATTATCTCCACTCCGTCGGCGCTAAATATGATTTCAAAAATGACCTGGTGCTGGAGGCGGCATTTGGTCAGGCTCAGGGCTATATCGATCAGTACTTTGCTAAAGCCAGCTACAAGTTTGATGTCGCCGGCGCGCCGCTGAGCACCAGCTACCAGTTCTACGGCACCCGCGATAAGGTCAGCAACGGCGGGGTCAACGACATCTATGATGGCACCGCATGGCTGCAGGCGTTAACCTTTGGTTATAAGGTGGCGGATGTCCTGGATCTGCGTCTCGAGGGAACCTGGGTGAAGGCTGATGGCCAGCAGGGCTACTTCCTGCAGCGTATGACCCCGACCTACGCCTCTTCCAATGGTCGTCTCGATATCTGGTGGGATAACCGCTCCGACTTTAACGCCAACGGCGAAAAAGCGGTCTTCTTTGGCGCGATGTATGACATGAAAAACTGGGATATGCCGGGCTGGGCGTTCGGCGCGTCTTATGTCTACGCCTGGGATGCGAAGCCGGGCCGAATGTCCTCTCCGGATGCGTACTATGACCCTGACTATCGCCTGAAAGAGTCGGCCTATAGCCTGGATGCAATGTATACCGTACAGGAAGGGCGGGCGAAGGGCACCCTGTTCAAACTGCACTTTACCCAATACGACAACCATTCCGATATTCCGAGCTGGAGCGGCGGCTACGGCAACATCTTCCAGGATGAGCGCGACGTGAAGTTCATGGTTATCGCCCCGTTCACTATTTTCTGATGCCTGCGCGGCGGGCGTGAGCCTGCCGCACCTCTGGGAGAACGACAATGAAAAAAATGCTGCTTATTGCCATGATGGCAGCGGGCCTGGTGGCCTGCACCACGTCGCCGGCGCCGAAAGAAGACACCAAACTGAAAGATGCCTATAGCGCCTGTATTAATACGGCGGAAGGGAATCCGGACAAGATTGAAGCCTGCCAGAGCGTACTGAATGTGCTGAAAAAGGATAAACAGCACCAGCAGTTCGCCAACCAGGAGAGCGTTCGCGTCCTGGATTACCAACAGTGTATTCAGGCCACCCGCACCGGCAACGATCAGGCGGTGAAAGCGCGCTGCGATCAGATCTGGAAGGAGATCCGCAGCAATAATACGACCCATTAAATCAGACGACAGCGGCAAACGGGCGGGGCATATCTCCGCCCGTTTGTTTTTTTGCGCTGACTCTCCGCCGGCTGATAGCCGCGGCTCAGCCGCACGAACAGTAGCGCGGTGGCAATGAATCCGCACAGCGCGGCGCACATTAGCCACCAGCCCGGCGCGCTTTTATCGCCGGTGAGCTCGACCAGGGCGGTGGAAATAGCTGGCGTCAGTCCGCCGAAGATCGTGGTGGCAAGGCTGAAGGCCAGCGAAAAGCCCATGGTGCGGACGTATACCGGCATAACTTCGGTCAGCGCCGCGACCATCGCGCCGTTATACATGCCAAAGAAGAACGAGAACCATAGCAGGACCAGCGTCATACGGGTGAAATCGGGCGCGACGGTGAGCCAGTGCATCACCGGCCAGGTGGTGAGCAGCGCCAGCACGGTAATGCCCATCAGCACCGGACGACGACCGATCCGATCAGAGATCGCCCCGCTGGCGAAGTTCCATATCAACTCTCCGGACAAAGCGGGGATGAGGAAAGTCACCCCAGGGGCGTGTGCGGGAAGGGCGCCAGAGGCGCCCATAAAAAAGCCAACCGGCAGGTTGGCTTTTCAGTCTCAGCGAAACGGGGAATTATTTTTCCACCGCGTCGTGGGCGTGTTCGTCCTCGCGGCAATCCCCTTCCGCACAGTGACCGTACAGATACAGACTGTGGTTGGTCAGGCGGATGCCGTGGCGGGAGGCAATTTCACGCTGGCGTAATTCGATCGAATCGTCGCTGAATTCGATCACTTTGCCGCAGTCGAGGCAGATCAGGTGATCGTGGTGATGCTGCTGGGTCAGTTCGAAAACGGATTTTCCGCCTTCGAAATTATGACGAGTCACGATGCCGGCGTCATCAAACTGGTTGAGGACGCGGTAAACGGTCGCCAGACCGATCTCTTCGCCCATGTCGATCAGGCGTTTATATAAGTCTTCCGCACTGACATGATGGTTATCCGGTTCCTGCAGCACTTCAAGGATTTTTAGTCGAGGAAGTGTGACTTTCAGGCCAGCCTTCTTTAATGCGGTATTGTTGTCAGTCATGCGGAATCTGTCCTGTTGCTAAACGATCTACTTCCTTCAACGGAAGTCATACAGAAATTAACCCGACGTAATGCGTCTCATTATAGAACTGCCACTGGTAAATGAAAACTGCAAGCATCAGGCCTGGTTTGCTGTCAAAAACGAGGCACCAGCTACAAACTGCGTCACGTGCCTCGTAGAATCAGAGGACATTGTACAGATATGTGATTAAAAGTTAAAAACTTGTAGCTATTAGTTTGATTGCTTTTGTCTATTAATGCGGCGCAACTCAATGATTGCGCCGCTTAATCATCAGGCGTTTTTGATTTCTTCGAGGTGCAGCTCTTCGGCAACCTGCTTCACCCATTTCTCAACGCGCTCGTTGGTCAGCTCCGGCTGGCGGTCTTCATCGATGGCGAGGCCGACGAAGTGGTCGTCATCCGCCAGGCCTTTGGAAGCCTCAAAATGATACCCCGCCGTTGGCCAGTGACCGACGATGGTCGCGCCGCGCGGCTCAATGATGTCGCGGATGGTGCCCAGCGCGTCGCAGAAGTATTCTGCGTAATCTTCCTGGTCGCCGCAGCCGAACAGCGCCACCAGTTTGCCATTGAAGTCGATCTCTTCCAGCGTCGGGAAGAAGTCATCCCAGTCACACTGCGCTTCACCGTAGTACCAGGTCGGGATACCGAGCAGCAGGATGTCGTGGGCTTCCAGGTCTTCTTTGCTGCTTTTGGCAATGTCGTGAACATCAGCAACATCTTTACCAAGCTGCTTTTGAATCATTTTTGCAATATTTTCGGTGTTGCCGGTGTCGCTGCCAAAAAAGATGCCGATGATTGCCATGAGTAAAATAACCTCTTGAAACTTAAATGATGTGGTAGGGACGCAATGCCCATAGATAACGGCAATCATAGCAGAACAGGCAAGGGCGCGGAAACAGCAATCACGCCCGACTGCACACTCTGCTACATGAATGCGGGTTTTTCGCGGAAAGTTAGACTTTTCCCTGGCTGCGCAGGGCGGTTAACTGGGTCATCAGCATCTCTTCAATGAGATCGCTGCGGCTCATATTACGTGCTTCCGCCAGCTCGTTGAGCGCATCGACCGCATCGGCGTTGAGTTTTAACTCCACGCGCTTCAGCCCGCGAACCTTATCGCGTTTCAGCTGGTTACGTTTGTTGATGCGCAGTTGTTCATCGCGCGACAGCGGATTGGTTTTCGGTCTTCCCGGGCGACGCTCGTTTGCGAACAAATCTAATGTCGTACGGTCCGTTTGTTCTTTTGCCATGATTCTGAGTGACTTCGGGGAAACAAGCTGCCGGGCTCTAGCCGGCGCAGATAGCGCGCCATCATACATCAGGCGAACGGCTGCGCCAACGACCGCGGGCATTCTGCGGCGCGGTCGGGCATATTTTAGCCAATCAGGCGGCGATGCTCGTCAGATAGCGGCGGATGGCGCGTAACACCGCCTCGGGTTTCTCAGCATGGACCCAGTGTCCGGCGCCGGCGATGACGTGGGCCCGGGCCTGCGGGAACTGGGCCAGCAGCGCGTCGCGGTAGGCGTCGGTCACATAGGGCGAGTTGCCGCCGGGAATAAACTGCGTCGGGTGCGGCCAGGCCGGGATGGTTTCCCAGCCGACGATATGCGGATACTGGTCCCACAGCACCGGCACGTTGAAGCGCCAGTCGCCGTCGACGAATGATTTCAGCAGGAACTGAATCACGCCTTCTTCCTGCAGGTGCTCGCGCATCACCTGCGCCGCCTGCTGGCGGGTGCTGGCGGCGGATTCGCTGACGGCGCGGATAGCGGCGAAGATCTCATCATGGCGGCGAACGTGATAATCCACCGGCGCGATATCGATCGCCACCAGACCGCTGATGCGTTCAGGCGCCAGGGCGGTAAGCGCCATTACCGCTTTCCCGCCCATCGAATGGCCGATAAAGGTGGCGCGCTCGATCTGGTGCGCGTCGAGCGTATCAAGCAGATCCTGCGCCATGGCGGGGTAGGTCATCTCTGGCGACCGCGGCGACAAACCGTGGTTGCGCATATCGACCTGCACAATATCATGGTCGGCGATCAGGTCGCGGGCGAGGATGCCCAGGTTGTCCAGGCTGCCAAACAGACCGTGGACCAGCACGATCGGGGAGTGGTTGTGCGGATTCTGTGCAGATTGCGCTCGGCTATTTAATTTCATGGCAAAGTTCTTTTTTTCGCTCCGTCGGGTTAGGGTATTATGTTGGACATTCTGCCATCCGGCTGCAAGACCCAGAAGTTTTCTGAGTTTTACCGCCATCCTGGTTTGACGCTATCCGCGGTTGGGATTTGTACTTATAATCCCAACGATTTGTATTCAGAAAAGATATCGCACTGGATTAAGATGAAAACAATTGAAGTTGATGATGAACTCTATCGCTATATTGCCAGCCACACTCTGCATATCGGCGAGAGCGCATCCGACATTTTACGGCGTATGCTAAAATTTTCCGCCGTTTCCCAACCGGCTACACCGGTCAGCAAAGCCGCGCCGACGCTGGCGCCAGCGCCTGTCGCTGAGGTGAAACCCGCTAACCCGGTGAAAGATAAAGTCCGCGCCATGCGCGAGATGCTGTTATCTGATGAATACGCCGAGCAGAAGCGCGCGGTGAACCGTTTTATGCTGGTGTTGACGACCCTCTACTCCCTGGACAGTAAAGCATTTGCCGAGGCCACCGAGTCTCTGCACGGCCGCACGCGCGTTTACTTCGCGGAAGATGCGCGTACGCTGCTGAAAAGCGGTAATCAGACCAAACCGAAACAGGTTCCTGGTACACCGTGGTGGGTGATCACCAATACCAATACCGGCCGTAAATGCAGCATGATTGAGCACATCATGCAGTCGATGCAGTTCCCTGCGGAGCTGATTGAAAAGGTTTGCGGCACGATCTAGCTTTTTAACATTTGCACCAGAAGGATCAGGCAATGGCAATCGATAAACGTGCGGGGCAGCCTGCGCAACAGAGTGATTTGATTAACGTCGCCCAACTGACTGCTCAGTACTACGTGCTGAAGCCTGAAGTCGGTAATGCGGAGCATGCGGTAAAATTCGGCACCTCTGGCCATCGCGGTAGCGCGGCGCGCCACAACTTCAACGAACCGCATATCCTGGCCATCGCCCAGGCCATTGCGGAAGATCGTGCGAAAAACGGGATCACCGGTCCGTGCTATGTCGGCAAAGATACCCACGCCCTCTCCGAGCCGGCGTTTATTTCGGTGCTGGAAGTGTTAACCGCCAACGGCGTCGACGTGATCGTGCAGGAAAACAACGGCTTCACCCCGACGCCGGCGGTCTCCAACGCGATTCTGGTGCATAACAAAAAAGGCGGTCCGCTGGCGGACGGCATTGTGATCACCCCGTCACACAACCCGCCGGAAGATGGTGGTATCAAGTACAATCCGCCAAACGGCGGCCCGGCTGATACCAACGTCACCAAAGTGGTGGAAAACCGCGCCAACGAACTGCTGGCCGCGGGCCTGCAGGGCGTGAAACGCATTTCTCTGGACGCGGCGCTGGCTTCTGGCCACGTTAAAGAACAGGATCTGGTGCAGCCGTTCATCGAAGGGCTGGCGGATATCGTCGATATGGCCGCAATCCAGAAAGCCGGCCTGACGCTGGGCGTCGATCCGCTGGGCGGGTCCGGTATCGAATACTGGAAACGCATTGGCGAGCACTACAAGCTCAATCTGACCATTGTTAACGATCAGGTGGATCAGACCTTCCGCTTTATGCACCTCGATAAAGACGGCGCCATCCGCATGGATTGCTCCTCAGAGTGTGCGATGGCCGGCCTGCTGGCGCTGCGCGATAAGTTCGATCTGGCGTTTGCTAACGACCCGGATTACGACCGCCACGGGATTGTGACCCCGGCGGGGTTGATGAACCCGAACCACTACCTGGCGGTAGCGATCAACTACCTGTTCCAGCATCGTCCGCAGTGGGGCAAAGAGGTGGCGGTGGGTAAAACGCTGGTCTCCTCCGCGATGATTGACCGCGTGGTGAACGATCTGGGCCGCAAGCTGGTGGAAGTGCCGGTGGGCTTTAAGTGGTTTGTCGACGGTCTGTTCGACGGCAGCTTCGGCTTCGGCGGCGAAGAGAGCGCCGGGGCCTCCTTCCTGCGCTTCGACGGCACGCCGTGGTCCACCGATAAAGACGGCATCATCATGTGCCTGCTGGCGGCGGAGATCACCGCGGTGACCGGGAAAAACCCGCAGGAGCATTACAACGAACTGGCGGAACGCTTCGGTGCGCCGAGCTACAACCGTCTGCAGGCTTCCGCGACCTCCGCGCAGAAAGCGGCGCTGTCCAAGCTCTCTCCGGAAATGGTCAGCGCTGACACCCTGGCGGGGGATCCGATCACTGCCCGTCTGACCGCGGCGCCGGGCAACGGGGCGGCGATTGGCGGCCTCAAGGTGATGACCGACAACGGCTGGTTCGCGGCGCGTCCGTCAGGCACCGAAGACGCCTACAAGATCTACTGCGAAAGCTTCCTCGGCGAAGAGCATCGCAAGCTGATTGAAAAAGAAGCGGTAGAGATTGTCAGCGAAGTGCTGAAGAACGCTTAACGACGCACTACCATCAGGCCCCTTGCGGGCCTGATTTTTTTCGCAAGGATAGCGATGAAAATACAACGGAAGTCCCTGTTTTTGTTCTGGGCGTGGATGGATCTCTTTTTCGTCCTGCAATTCTTATGGTGGAATATTGCCCACCGCCGCCTCCCTTTTTACGACGATCTGCTGGCTTATCTCCAGCTGCTGCACACCTGGGGCTCCGCGGCGGTCTGGCTGTACCCGCTGAATGTTCTGCTGATTATCAGCATCCCGCTATCGATGATCTTTTTTTTCCGCCAGAGCCGCTATGCGCTGTGGCTGGCCTGGGGGCAGGCGCCGCTCAGGCTGCTGTTTATGCAGCCTTCGCTATCGCTGGGCCTGTGGCTGATTCAGGCTGCCGGCGTCCGGCATGTAGCGATCCTGTCAGGCTTTCTGCTGCTCTCTGAAGGGCTGAAAATCGCCAGCCTCTGGTACTGCAGAGGCGGGATTCAGGGCATAAAGCGATAGCCAATCCCGGTTTCGGTCAGCAAATGCTGCGGCCGTGCCGGATCGGCCTCCAGCTTTTGTCGCAGATGACCCATATAGATCCGCAGATAGTGGCTGTGCTCCACGGCGTTAGGCCCCCACACCTGATTCAGCAGCTGGCGCTGGGTAAGCACTTTGCCGGGATTATTCAACAGCGCCGCCAGCAGGCGAAACTCGATAGGCGTCAGGTGGATCTCTTCGCTGCCGCGCAGGATGCGGCGGGCGGGGATATTGACCTCCAGGTCAGCGAAGCGCACCACCGGCTCATCGGCCTGCGCCGCGCCGTGGCGACGCAGCGCGACGCGCAGGCGGGCCTGCAGCTCGCCGATGCCAAAGGGTTTACTTAAGTAGTCATCGGCGCCGGCATCCAGGGCGGCAATTTTGTCATGCTCTTCGCTACGCGCTGACAGGACGATAATCGGCATCTGGCTCCACTGACGCAGGTCGCGAATAAAATCAATGCCGTCACCATCCGGCAGGCCGAGATCGAGGATCGCGAGGTCGGGCTTACGGGTGGCGGCTTCAATCAGCCCACGCTGCAGGGTTTCCGCTTCAAATACGCGCATGCCGTCGGCTTCCAGCGCGGTGCGCAGAAAGCGTCGGATAGCGTGTTCGTCTTCGATAATCAGAACGTTAATCACAATTCCTCAGGTAGCTCTTCCAGTTCAGGGGGCGTTTCTCCCGGCAGTGTAACACGGAATGAGGCGCCGCCCTCGGGCCGGTTGCTGGCGGAGATGGTCCCGCCGTGGACGTCGACGATGGCCTGACAGATGGCAAGGCCCAGCCCGACGCCAGGGATCGCCGACTCTTTGTTGCCGCGGGCGAATTTATCAAAGATAGTCTGTTCCTGGCCTGCCGGGATCCCTGGACCGTTATCCCATACCTCCAGCGACAGCTGCCGGGCGTCCGCCTCGGCGCGAATGCCGATGCTCGCCCGGGCGCCGGCATACTTATGGGCATTTTCCAGCAGGTTGATCAGCACCCGCTCGAACAGCGGCCCGTCGACATGCACCAGCTGGAGGGGATCGGGTAAATCCAGCTGAATATGCTGGCCGCCGAGGCTTGGCTCGAGCATGCGCAGCGCGCTGCCGACCACTTCCTCCAGCGTCAGCCACTCCTTATGCAGATTAAAGCCGCCGGACTGGATCCGCGCCATATCCAACAGATTGTTCACCAGCCGGGTGGTGTTGAGCACATGCTGGCGGATTTCGTTGGCCTGCGGGGCATGTTTTGAACCTTCGCTGGCCAGATCGAGGGTCAGAATTTCCGCCTGGCCAAACAGCACGGTCAGCGGAGTACGCAGATCGTGCGACAGGGCGGCGAGCAGCGAGTTACGCAGGCTTTCCCGCTCGCTGGTCAGACGGGCCTGCTCTTCGCTGGCGGTCAGGGTGAGGCGCTCCAGAGCGCTGGCCACCAGCAGGGTAAAGGTCTCCAGCAGCCGCTGCTGCTCCGGGATCATCAATTGGCGCAGATTCTCCGGTTCCACCACCAGTAGTCCCCAGGTGCGGGCGGCGCTCTTCAGGGGCAAGATCTGATACGGCACGCCGGGCAGGGTATCAGTGCCGGCGCCGGCAGGTTGGCCCTTATCAAAGCTCCAGCGGGCGATGGCATCATCCCACGGGGTCAGCCCTGGCTGGTGGGTTAAGGGCAGCAGTTTTCCCTGGGCGTCCGGGAGCAGCAGCTGGCTGCGGGCCTGAAAGGTGGAGGCGATAAACCGCTCGCTGGTGGTGGCGATATCCTGCTGGCTACGACCCACCGCCAGCGCTTTAGACATCTCATACAGATGGCGGGTACGGCGTTCACGGTAGCGCGCCACCCGCGCCTGGTAGCGTACGCCGGCGGTGAGGTTGCCGATAAGCAGGCCCACGGTGAGCATCACGCCGAAGGTGAGCAGATACTGGACATCCGACACCGCCAGCGTCCCGCGCGGGGCGACAAAAAAGAGATCGAAGCTGATGACGTTGATCACCGTCGCCAGCACCGACGGCCAGCGGCCATAGACCAGGGCGATGAGCACCACCCCCAGCAGATAGAGCATCACCAGGTTGGCGGCTTCGAAGGCCATCAACCACTGCATGGCCACCAGGGTAATGATGGCGCATAGCGCCACCGCCACCGCGCAGCCCTGCAGCTGCAGGCGCCATTTCTCCAGCGCCGGACGGCTGTCGCTGGCGCGTGCGGCAAGGGGGAAGGGTTTCTCATCGAGGGCGATCACCACCAGATCGAGGTCCGGCGCATGGCGAGCCAGACGATCGGCGAAGCCGCTGCGATCCCACCAGCGGCGCTTGCTTTGGCGGCCAATGACGATTTTGCCGAGGTTATGTTCGCGGGCGTAATGGAGGACCGCTTTCTCTTCCGACGGGTCGGAGAGGGTGGCGGTTTCGGCCCCCAGCTCCTGGGCCAGACGCAGCGCGGCGAGAATAGCCCGCCGCCGGCCTTCCTGCAGCCGGTGCAGGGAAGGGGTCTCGACATACACCGCATGCCAGACGCTGCCCAGGCGGGCGGCGAGCCGGGCGGCGGCGCGCACCAGCTTTTCGCTGCCGGTGTTGTGCCCGATACAGAGCAGGATCGCATCGCGGGTGTGCCAGACTTTCTCCTGGCCCTGACGGTCGCGCCAGGCGCGCATCTGCTCATCGACGCGGTCGGCGGTGCGGCGCAGGGCCAGCTCGCGCAGCGCAATCAGATTGCCCTTGCGGAAAAAGTTTTCGATAGCGCGCTCGGCCTGGCCGCCGATGTAGACTTTGCCCTCATTGAGCCGCTGGCGCAGATCGTCAGGGGGGAGGTCCACCAGCACCACGTCGTCCGCGGCGTCAAAGAAGGGATCGGGAACCGTCTCCCGCACCTGCACGCCGGTGATCCCGCTGACGACGTCATTCAGGCTTTCCAGATGCTGGACGTTAACGGTAGTGAAAACATCTATCCCGGCCTCCAGCAGTTCATCCACATCCTGCCAGCGCTTTGGATGGCGGGAGCCTGGCGCATTGCTGTGCGCCAGCTCATCCACCAGAATCAGCGCCGGACGGCGGGCGAGGGCGGCGTCGAGATCGAACTCATAGACGTACCGCCCGCGATGGGCAAGCCGCCGCGGCGGCAGGGTGCTCAGGCCCTGCAGCATCGCGGCGGTCTCTTTACGGCCGTGGGTCTCCGCCACGCCAATCAGAATATCCAGCCCCTGGGCGCGCAGCCGCTGCGCTTCCGCCAGCATCGCCCAGGTTTTCCCCACCCCGGCGCAGGCGCCAAAGAACACTTTCAGTTTGCCGCGATGCGGGGCGGCGGTGTGCTGCAGCAGGCGGTCAGGGTCCGGGCGCAGCGGCTCGTCACTCATTTACTTATCCTTCAGGGCATCCAGCGCCATATTGAGTTGCAGTATATTGACCACCGGCTGGCCAAGGAAGCTCAGCAGCGGGGTTTGTGTGGCCTGATTCACCAACTGGGTTACCTGCTCAACGCTCAGCTGGCGCGCTTGAGCCACCCGGGGCACTTGCCACAGCGCGGCGGCCGGAGTCAGGTTGTTATCGAGACCGCTCGCCGAGGTGGTGACCAGTTCGACCGGCACCCGCGGGTCGGCGTCCGGGTTGGCGGCGCGCAGGGCCTGCACGCGCTCGCTCACCGCTTTATCCAGCGCCGGGTTGCTGGCGGCGAGGTTGCTGCCGCCAGAGGCCATGGGATTATCCGCCGTCTCCGCGGTGGCCGACGGGCGGCCCTGGAAATAGCCTGCGGCGGTGAAGTTCTGGCCAATCAGCGCCGAGCCGCGCACTTCACCGTTCAGGCGGATCAGCGAGCCGTTGGCCTGTGAGTTAAACCACCATTGTCCCAGGCTGGTGGTTAGCAGAGGATAGACGCCGCCGGTGAGCAGCGTTAACAGAATAAATAGCACAAGTGCCGGACGAATCAATGACATAGTTTGTTCCTCACACCAGACCACTCAGGGTCAGCAGCAGGTCGATGGCTTTAATACCGATAAAGGGCACCAGCAGACCGCCGAGGCCGTAGATCCACAGGTTGCGGCGCAGCATCGCCGAGGCGGAGAGCGGGCGATAGCTGACGCCTTTCAGGGCCAGCGGGATCAGAAAGACGATGATCAGCGCGTTGAAGATAACGGCGCTGAGGATCGCCGATGAGGGCGAATGCAGGCCCATCACGTTCAGCATGGCCAGCTGAGGATAGACCGCGGCAAACGCCGCCGGAATAATGGCGAAATATTTCGCCACGTCGTTGGCAATACTGAAGGTGGTCAGCGAGCCGCGCGTCATTAACATCTGTTTGCCGATATGGACCACCTCAATCAGCTTGGTGGGGTTGGAATCCAGGTCGACCATGTTGCCCGCTTCCTTCGCCGCCTGGGTGCCGGAGTTCATGGCCACCGCCACGTCGGCCTGAGCCAGCGCGGGCGCGTCGTTGGTGCCGTCGCCGGTCATCGCCACCAGCCGACCTTCCGACTGGTACTGGCGGATCAGCGCCAGCTTGGCTTCCGGCGTCGCTTCGGCGAGGAAATCATCGACGCCGGCCTCGGCGGCGATCGCCGCGGCGGTCAGGCGGTTATCGCCGGTGATCATCACCGTTTTAATGCCCATTTTGCGCAGCTGGGCGAAACGTTCTTTGATGCCGCCTTTGACGATATCTTTGAGCGCAATAATCCCCAGCACCTTTTCGCCTTCGGCGACCACCAGCGGCGTGGCCCCCTGGCGAGCGACCTCTTCCACCTGTTTATCGACATCGGCAGGGAAGTGGCCGCCGTTGGCCTCCACGTGGCGGCGAATGGCGTCCACCGACCCTTTGCGGATCATGCGCTGATCGATATTGATGCCGCTCATCCTCGTTTGCGCGGTAAAGGGGACAAAGGTGGCGTGCAGCGACTGCAGATCGCGTTCGCGCAGGTTAAAGCGCTGTTTCGCCAGCACCACGATGCTGCGCCCCTCAGGGGTTTCATCCGCCAGCGAGGAGAGCTGGGCGGCGTCGGCGAGGGTTCGCTCTTCCACGCCGCGAGCCGGCAGGAAGGCGGAGGCCTGGCGGTTGCCGAGAGTAATAGTCCCGGTTTTATCCAGCAGCAGAACATCGACGTCGCCAGCGGCTTCCACCGCGCGGCCGCTGGTGGCGATCACGTTGGCGCCGAGCATACGGCTCATCCCGGCGACGCCGATGGCCGACAGTAGCCCTCCGATGGTGGTCGGGATCAGGCACACCAGCAGGGCGACCAGTACGGTAACGCTGACCGCATTGCCGCTCCACGCCGAGAAGGGCCAGATGGTGGCGGTGGCCAGCAGGAACACCAGCGTCAGGGCGATCAGCAGGATCGTCAGGGCGATCTCGTTCGGCGTTTTACGGCGCTGGGCGCCTTCCACCATGGCGATCATCCGGTCGAGGAAGGTTTCTCCCGGGTTCACGCTGCAGCGGATCACCAGCCAGTCGGAGAGAATGCGTGTCCCGCCGGTCACCGAGGCAAAATCGCCACCGGATTCACGGATCACCGGGGCAGATTCGCCGGTAATGGCGCTTTCGTCCACCGAGGCGCCGCCTTCGATGACTTCGCCATCGCAGGGGATAATATCCCCGGCTTCCACCAGCACCACGTCGCCTTTGCGCAGATCTTCCGCCGGCACGTGGTCGACCGGCGCGTCATGCTGCGGGGCGCGCAGTTTGCGGGCGAAGGCCGTTTTTTTCACCCCTTTCAGGCTGTTGGCCTGGGCTTTGCTGCGGCCTTCCGCCATCGCTTCGGCAAAGTTGGCGAACAGCACGGTAAACCACAGCCAGATACTGACGGCGGCGGTAAAGGTGGCGCTACCGGTCAGGGCGCCGCCAGCCATGGCGATCGCCAGCAGGGTAGTTAACAGACTGCCCACCCAGACGATAAACATCACCGGATTGCGCCATTGCACCATCGGGCTGAGTTTTTTCACGGCATCCAGCAGCGCCTGGCGCACCAGCGTCGGCTCCAGCAGGGCTAATTGTTTGCGACTCATAACAGGGTGCTCCGCATCGCTCAAAGTAAGGAAAAGTGTTCAGCCAGCGGGCCAAGCGCCAGCGCAGGAATAAAGGTCAGGGCGCCCACCAGCAGCACGGTGCCGATCAGTAAACCGATAAACAGGGCGTCGTGGGTGGCCAGGGTGCCGGGGCTGGCCGGTTGAATTTTCTTCGCCACCAGCGAGCCGGCGATGGCCATCACCGGAATGATGACGGCGAAGCGGCCGACCAGCATGCAGAACGCCAGCAGCAGGTTCCAGAACGGCGTCGCCGCGCCCAGGCCAGCGAAGGCGCTGCCGTTGTTATTGGCCGCCGAGGTGACGGCGTATAGCACTTCGCTAAAGCCGTGCGGTCCAGGGTTGAACATCCCGGCGCGGCCGGCGTCGGTCATCATCGCCAGCGCCGTGCCAAGCAGCACCAGCGTCGGGGTGACCAGAATGGCGAGGGCGATCATTTTCATTTCCCGGACATCGATTTTCTTCCCGAGGTACTCCGGGGTGCGGCCGACCATCAGCCCGGCGATAAATACCGCCAGCATAACGAACAGCAGCATGCCGTACAGGCCCGAGCCGACGCCGCCGAATACCACTTCGCCAATCTGCATCAGCCACATCGGCACCATGCCGCCCAGCGCGGTGAAGGAGTCATGCATGGCATTGACCGCGCCGCAGGAGGCGGCGGTGGTGATCACCGCGAACAGACTGCTGGCGAGAATACCGAAGCGACTCTCTTTTCCTTCCATATTCAGGCTGCTGTCGGCACCCAGCGTCAGCAGATGCGGATTGCCGCGGGTCTCCGCCCACATCACCACGGCGACGCAGAGGATAAAGATCAGCGTCATTGCCCACAGGATGGCGCGTCCCTGACGCCGATCGCTTACCACCTCGCCGAAGGCGAAGCACAGCGCCGCCGGGATCAGGAAGATCGCCAGCATCTGCACGAGATTGGTCAGCGCGGTCGGGTTTTCAAACGGATGGGCGGAGTTGGCATTGAAGAAACCGCCGCCGTTAGTGCCCAGCAGCTTAATCGCTTCCTGTGAGGCGACAGGCCCCATCGGCAGCAGCTGGTGCACCCCTTCGAGGGTGGTAAAGGGCTGGTAGGCCTGCAGATTCTGCGGCACGCCCTGCTGAATAAAGAACAGGGCCACCAGCAGAGAGAGCGGCAGCAGCAGCCACAGGGTAATGCGCGTCAGATCGACCCAGGCATTGCCGAGGGTCGACATTTTCTGCCGGGCGAAGGCGCGGGTCAGGGCGAAGACCACGGCGATGCCGGTGGCGGCGGAGAGGAAATTCTGCACCGTCAGGCCGACCATCTGGCTGAGATAACTCATGGTGCTTTCGCCGGCGTAAGCCTGCCAGTTGGTATTGCTGACAAAGCTGATCGCGGTATTGAGCGCCAGATCCCATGACAGCCCCGGCAGGTGCTGCGGGTTAAACGGCAGCACGCCCTGGAGCATCAGCAGGGCAAACAGCGCCAGGCCGCCGAGGGCGTTAAACAGCAGGAGCGCCAGCAAATACTGCAGCCAGCCCATCTCTTCGGCGCGGATCCCGGCCACGCGCCACAGGACGCGCTCGACCCCGGCCAGGCCGGGAAGCGGGATATCGTTCACCATTCTTGCCAGACACATCCCCAGCGGGCGCGCCAGCACCAGCAATACCAGCAGATAGCTGGCTAATAATAAAAATCCCTGGGCAGCCATCAGAATGCCTCCGCATGTATCAAGGCATAAACCAGATAAGCCAGTAACAGGAACACCAGCCCAACGCCAGTGAGTACGCCTGCAGTCACAATCCACCTCCGGGTGTGTTTTCGATTTACCTGGAGGATAGAAATTACGGCGCAAAGATTTCGCAAAAATCCGCGGGTGCGGTGTAAAAAAAGTATAAAAATGACAAAGGCACAAATTAACTGATGGTTAGTATTAATTTAACTTTTTCGTAACCAATTTACGTGGCGAATGTAAATTAAGTATAAATACGTGCTTTTTAGTGGTCGGATGAGTAGTAAAATTACAAGCAGAGCGGTATTATTTTGCTCATACAAACATGATTAATTTTACCGGCGCTGCTTGCCGGCCTGACAAAGGGGAGAGAAATGATGGCGTTGTACAAAGCTTATCCTGCTCATATTATTTTGCTGCGTCGTGCTTTCGCCGTCGTGGCTGGCGTCGCGGCGCTGCCGGTGATGCTGTTCTGGAAAGATCGCGCCCGCTACTACAGCTGGCTGCACCGGGTGTGGTCGAAAACCAGCGAGCAGCCGGTGTGGATGGCGCAGGCGGAGAAAGCCGCTCACGATTTCTATTAATCCTCCTGCTGCGAAGAAAATAACAAGACCGCCGGGTTGCCCCGGCGGTTTTTTTTCGCCGCTTGTCTACACTCGTTTTTATGCGCCGCCTTGGAATTGGCAGGTGCGTATTTTGCCGGAGCGCGCTATTTTTGCCGGCTTAGATCATAAGATGAGTATTGCTGACGGATAATAAGGAGTGATATGGCCACCCATCTGGTCTGGTTACGCACGGATTTACGCATTCACGATAACCTGGCGCTGGCTGCCGCCTGCCGCGATCCGCAGGCGCAGGTGCTGGCGCTGTATATCGCCACCCCGGGGCAGTGGCGTGAACATCACCTGGCGCCACGGCAGGCCGCTTTTATCGCCAGCCATTTACAGAGTCTGCATGCCGCGCTGGCGGAACGGGGCATACCGCTGTGGGTAGAAGAGGCGGACGATTTTACCGCCAGCGTCGAACGGCTGGCCGATTTTTGCCAGCAGCATCAGGTCAGTCACCTGTTCTACAACTATCAGTACGAATTCAATGAACGCCAGCGCGATGCCGCCGTTGAGAACACCTTGTGCGACGTGATTTGCCAGGGCTTTGACGACAGCGTCCTGTTGCCGCCCGGCAGCGTACTGACCGGTGGCGGCGAAATGTATAAAGTCTTCACCCCGTTTAAAAATGCGTTTATTCGCCGTCTGCGGGACGGACTGCCGGCGTGCGTGGCGGCCCCGAAGCCGCGCCAGGCGCCTGCCCGCCAGGCGCCGCCGCTGCCTGAGCTTAACTACCCGCAAACGCCGTTCGACGGGCTGCTGTTTGCCGCGGATGAAAAAACGGCGCTGGCGCGTCTGCGCGCGTTTTGTCAGCAAGCGGCGGCGGATTACGAGGGGCAGCGCGACTTCCCGGCCGTGGAAGGGACCAGTCGCCTGTCGCCCTGCCTGGCCATCGGCGTGCTGTCCCCCCGCCAGTGCCTGCATCGTCTGCTGACGGAACATCCCGCCGCGCTGGACGGCGGAGCCGGCGCCACCTGGCTTAACGAGCTGATCTGGCGCGAGTTTTACCGCCATCTGATGGTCTACTATCCGAAGCTCTGTAAAGGACGGCCATTTACTGCCTGGACAGATAAGGTCGCCTGGCGCGCAGAGGAGGCCGCCCTGCAGGCCTGGCAGCGCGGGGAGACCGGTTTTCCGATTGTTGATGCCGCCATGCGCCAGCTGAACGCCACCGGCTGGATGCATAACCGGTTGCGCATGATTGTCGCCAGCTTCCTGACGAAAGATTTGCGCCTCGACTGGCGGGCGGGCGAGCGCTATTTCATGAGCCAGCTGATTGATGGCGACCTGGCGGCGAATAACGGCGGCTGGCAGTGGGCGGCTTCAACGGGCACCGACGCCGCGCCCTATTTCCGCATATTTAATCCCACCACCCAGGGCGAAAAGTTTGATAAACAGGGGGTGTTTATACGTCGCTGGCTGCCGGAGCTGGCAAAGGTGCCGGAGAAGGCCCTGCATCAGCCGTGGGCGTGGGCGGATAAACAAGGGATCACGCTGGACTATTCGCGCCCGATAGTTGATCACAAGCAGGCGCGGCAGGAGACGCTGGCGGCCTGGGAGGCCGCCAGAAAAGGAATTACTCCACCGCCAGACGGCGGGTCCTGACTTTCAGCGAATGATACAGCCAGATGACCAGCACCACGCCGACGCAGGCCAGCGCGCCCCAGGTGATCTGGCTGAAGACGGTAATGTAGGCGTCAATGGAGTAGTTCACCGCTCCGGCGGCGTCGAATGACGCCTGCGAGGTCTGGTCGGCGATAACGCCGGCCAGATAGTTGGCGATGGCCCCTGAGAGCAGCATATAAATACCGGTCAGCACCCCAGTGACACCCGGGATCTCAATGCGGGTGATCTGCGACATCGCGACCGGGTCGATAAACAGTTCGGCAAAGCCCATCACCGCCAGACCCAGCACCATCAGCGGCATGGACGACTGACCATAGGCCGCCGACCAGCGGGCGCTGAGGGTCAAAATGCAGAACCCGGCGCTCATCAGGCCCAGACCGAGGGCAAATTTCCCCCAGATGCGCACGGTGCGATTGCCGTTCACGCTCTCTTTCACCAGCCACGCCAGCACCATCCCGCAGAGCATCACCGCGAAGGCGTTGATTGACTGGAACATAGCGGTAGGGACTTCGTAGCTCATGATATGGCGGTTAACGAAGCGGTCAATATACAGGCTGATGGAGCTCCCGCCCTGTTGGGCGAAGGCCCAGAACAGCAGGCTGAAGGCGGTCAGGACGACGATCAGGCGCAGATCCTTGCGCTGTTTATCGGTTTCGGCGCGCAGGTAGATCCGCGCCAGTACCGCGAGGCCAATGGCCGTGGCCACCATCAGGGCATACACCGACCACTCCTGCCAGAACAGTACCGCAATCAGCAGCGGGGCGGTAACCAGCAATACCAGCAGCCAGCCCCAGTTCGGCAACAGGAAGCGGCGTGCGCACAGCGCCTGGCGGTTGACGCCGGCGGTATGCTGGAAATGACGGTTGCCGCAGAGGAAAATCACCAGCCCCGCGACCATGCCGATGGCCGCCAGGGCAAAGCCCATCGCCCAGCTATACTCCTCCTGTACGTAGCCGCAGGCGATCGGCGCGATAATCGAGCCGATATTGCCGGCGGCATACATCAGCGAAAAGCCGCCATCGCGACGCGGATCGGCGGGTTCGTACAGCTCCCCCAGCAGACAGCTGACGTTGGATTTAAACAACCCGTAGCCGCAGACGATGATCGCCAGCGACAGGTACAGGAAAAGCGGAGCGGTTTCGCTGGCCCCGAGCACCAGATGGCCAATGGCCATCAGCAGCGCGCCGAGCATGACCGCCATCCGGTTGCCTAACAGCTTATCGGCCAGATAGCCGCCGAGGATCGGCGTCACATAGACCAGCGAACAGTAGGCGCTGAACAGGGCGTAGGCATGGTTATCGTCATATTTGAGCTGATTGGTGAGATAGAGGATCAGCAGGGCGCGCATGCCGTAAAAGCTAAAGTACTCCCAGATTTGCAGCGCCACGACGTAGTAGATCGCCCGCGGCTGCGATGATGTTGTCTGCATATGAAGTGTGTTTCCTGGCGTAAANCGAAAGTCGATCGTTCTGCATGAATAGCAATTTATCAGTCATATTCATGGCTTGAGGGGCTTTCTGATTATTTAATATGCTTTATTAGTGCATAAATATACACTAATGCGCGGCGGGATGAATAGACAAATTGCGGGATTCGTTAAAAAGTCATGGTCAGTGACGGTCGCGGACTATCGACGACCCGAATGGATATGGTTATGTTATGCCTTTGTATAACCTGATTATCTGCTGGAGTGGCGATGAAAAATAGCGAACTGGAACAACTGATTAACGACAAGCTCAATAGTGCGGCCATCAGTGACTTCGCCCCTAACGGTCTGCAGGTGGAAGGACGCGAAACGGTGCACAAGATCGTCACCGGAGTGACGGCCTGCCAGGCGCTGCTGGATGAGGCCGTCCGTCTGCAGGCGGATGCGGTGATTGTTCATCACGGCTATTTCTGGAAAAACGAATCGCCAGTGATCCGCGGCATGAAGCGCCGTCGCCTGAAAACCCTGCTGGCCAACGATATCAATCTCTACGGTTGGCACCTGCCGCTGGATGCCCATCCGGAGCTGGGCAATAACGCGCAGCTGGCGCATCTGCTGGGGATTAACGTGCTCGGCGAAATCGAACCGCTGGTGCCGTGGGGCGAGCTGTCGATGCCGGTTTCCGGCCTCGAACTGGCCTCGTGGATCGAAGCGCGACTGGGGCGTAAGCCGCTGTGGTGCGGCGATACCGGGCCGGACACCGTCAGCCGCGTCGCCTGGTGTACCGGCGGCGGCCAGAGCTTTATCGACGCCGCGGCGCGCTTTGGCGTGGACGCCTTTATCACCGGCGAAGTGTCGGAACAAACTATTCACTCTGCCCGCGAGCAGGGCCTGCATTTTTATGCCGCCGGCCACCACGCCACCGAGCGGGGCGGCATTCGCGCCCTCAGCGAATGGCTGACGGAAACGACCGATCTGGATGTTACCTTTATTGATATTCCTAACCCTGCCTGACGGGAGAGAAGAAAGTGCAGCGAGCGCGTTGTTATCTGTTAGGTGAAACGGCGGTGGTCCTGGAGCTTGAGCCTCCGGTGACCCTGGAGAGCCAAAAACGTATCTGGGGCCTGACGCAGCGGTTGACCGATCGCGAAGAGGTGGTTGAAGTGATCCCGGGGATGAACAACATCACCGTTGTGCTGCGTCGTCCGCAGGAGATGGCGTGGGAGGCGATTGACAAGCTGCAGCGCTGGTGGGAAGAGAGCGATGCGCTGGAGCCGGAATCCCGTGAGATAAGTATCCCGGTTATCTACGGCGGCGAGGCGGGGCCAGATCTTGGCGACGTCGCGCGCCATAGCGGTTTGAGCGAAAAGCAGGTGGTCGAACTGCACTCTTCGGTGGAGTATATGGTGTGGTTTCTGGGTTTCCAGCCGGGGTTTCCGTATTTTGGCGGCCTGCCGGAGCAGCTGGCGATGCCGCGTCGCGCCGAGCCGCGCGTACTGGTACCGGCGGGATCCGTCGGTATCGGCGGATCGCAAACCGGTATTTATCCGCTGGCGACGCCGGGCGGCTGGCAGCTGCTGGGGCGCACGCCGCTGGCATTATTCGATCCAAAACGTGAAGAGCCGGTGCTGCTGCGTTCCGGCGATCGCGTGCGCTTTGTGCCGCAGAAGGAGGGGGTATGTTGAAATTTATCCGCGCCGGCATGTATACCTCGGTACAGGATGGCGGCCGGGAAGGCCAGCGCCAGTGGGGGATTAGCCGCTGCGGCGCGCTGGATAAACCGGCGATGACCATTGCCAATCTGCTGGTGGGCAATGCGCCGGAGGCGGCGGCGCTGGAAATTACGCTGGGTCAGGTCGATGTGCAGTTTACCCGCCACTGCTGGTTCGCGTTGACCGGCGCCGCCTGTGAAGCGACGCTCGACGGCGCGCCGGTCTGGTTGGGCTGGCGAATGGAGGCGAAGGCCGGGCAGCGGCTGGTGCTGAAAAATCCTCAGCATGGGATCCGCAGCTATCTGGCGGTCGCGGGCGGTATTGATGTCCCTGAAGTTTTAGGTTCCCGCTCTACCGATCTGAAAGTCGGTATCGGCGGAATCGAAGGGCGCCGGTTGCAGGATGGCGATCAAGTGAAGATTGGGAAATCGTCCCGCCGCTTTAGCGCCTCGCGCGGCGTTAAACAGCTGCCGATAGGCAATATTATTCGCGCGCTGCCGGGGCCGGAGTATCACGAATTCGACAGCGTGTCGCAGGAGTCTTTCTGGCGCTCGCCGTGGAAGCTGAGTCCGCAAAGCAACCGTATGGGCTACCGCCTGCAGGGGCAGCCGCTCAGGCGCACAACCGACCGGGAAATGCTCTCTCATGGCCTGCTGCCCGGCGTGGTACAGGTACCGCATAACGGCCAGCCGATTGTGTTGATGAACGATGCGCAAACCACCGGCGGCTATCCGCGTATAGCCTGCATTATTGAAGCCGATATTTACCAACTGGCGCAAATTCCGCTAGGTCAGCCGATCCATTTCGTCCCCTGTTCGCTGGAGGAAGCGCTAAAAGCGCGCGCCGACCAGCAGCGCTACCTTGAACAACTGGCCTGGAGGTTAAGCGATGAAAATTGATTTAAATGCCGACCTCGGCGAAGGCTGCGCCAGCGATAGCGCGCTGCTGCAGCTGGTCTCTTCCGCCAATATCGCCTGCGGCTTTCACGCCGGCGATGCGGTTCTCATGCAGCAATGCGTGCGCGAGGCGCTGAAAAACGGCGTCGCTATTGGCGCACACCCGAGCTTCCCGGACCGGGAAAATTTCGGTCGAACCGCGATGCAGTTACCGCCTGAGACGGTCTACGCCCAGGTGCTGTACCAAATTGGCGCGCTGGCGGCAATCGTACACGCCCAGGGGGGCGAGCTGCGGCACGTCAAACCGCATGGCATGTTGTACAACCAGGCGGCGAAAGAGCCGCCTTTGGCCGACGCTATCGCCCGTGCGGTGCGCGATGCCGACGCCGACCTGGTGCTGGTTGGGCTGGCGGGCAGCGAGCTTATCCGCGCCGGACAGCATTATCAGTTGACGACGCGCCAGGAAGTCTTCGCCGATCGCGGCTATCAGGCCGACGGCAGCCTGGTGCCGCGCAGCCAACCGGGCGCGCTGATTGAGAGCGAAGAGCAGGCGCTGGCGCAAACGCTGGAAATGGTGCAGCACAATCGGGTGCGCAGCCTGAGCGGCGAATGGGCGCATGTTAAGGCGGAAACGGTCTGCCTGCATGGCGATGGCGCTCACGCGCTCGATTTCGCCCGGCGCTTGCGCGCCGCGTTTGCCGGGCGGAATATCGACGTCAGCGCGGACCTCGAGTAATAGTCCGCCTAAGTTATTAATAATAATTAAATCAAATAATTAACAACACTCACAATACTCACAACTGAACAGGACGTTATTATGCAAGAGGCGATATCCCTCTGGCCGCTAATCGGCATTGCCGTGATTGTGGTCGGTTTTGTATTACGCTTTAACCCGGTGCTGGTGGTGATTATCTCCGGGATCGTCACCGGCGTGGCGGCGCATATGCCAATAGCCACTATTCTGGAGAAACTGGGCGAGGGCTTCCTGAATACCCGTAATCTGCCGTTTATTCTGCTGCTGCCGCTGGCGGTGATCGGGCTGCTGGAGCGCCATGGTCTGAAAGAGCGGGCGCAGGCGTGGATCGCGAAGATCCATAGCGCGACCGCCGGACGTCTGCTGATCGTCTATCTGTTTGTGCGCGAAGCCACCGCCGCTCTGGGGTTGACCAGCCTCGGCGGACATCCGCAAATGGTGCGCCCGCTGCTGGCGCCGATGGCGGAGGGGGCGGCGGAAAAGCGCTTTGGCCCGCTGCCGGGCAATGTACGCTACCGCCTGCGCGCGATGTCGGCGGCGACCGATAACGTCGGGCTGTTCTTCGGCGAAGATATTTTTGTCGCCTTCGGCGCGATCATCTTCATGCACAACTTTATGCTGGAGTCGGGTGGGATCCAGACAGAACCGTTGCATATTGCCCTGTGGGGGATCCCGACGGCGATCTGCGCCTTTCTGATCCACGCCGCGCGCCTGTGGCGACTCGATCGCCATCTCCAGCGCGAGCTGGACCGGATAAACGCCGGACAGGCGAAAGGCGGTGTGGCATGAATTTCCAGCAAACCTATTTATACTGGCTGGCCGGCGCGGTACTGCTGGTCGTGGCTATCATGTCCTGGCGCGACAAAAGCAATCCGCGGCGTCTGACAACCGGTCTGTTCTGGGGCCTGTACGGGCTGGTGTTCTTGCTCGGCGACTGGACATATCAACTGGTGGGCGATAAGCGTACGGTGAATATCGCTGTCGGCGGGGTGGTGGTCATCCTGGCGCTGATCGCCGGTTTTGGCGGCGTGCGCCTCGGCAGCTACCATCAGCGTACCCAGGAAGAGAAAACCACCAGCGCGAAACGCCTCGGCAACAAACTTTTCTTTCCGGCGCTGGCGATTCCGGTCGTCACCGTCATTGGCGTACTGCTGTTTAACAATCTGCCCTCATGGCAGGCGGCGCTCTTCGGGCCGGGCAACCACGCGACGCTGATTACTCTGTTCTCGATGACTGTCGGTACGCTGATTGGCCTGGCGATGGCGATTCGTATGACGCATGAAACGGTGGCGCAGCCAATGCAGGAAGCGCGCCGTTTGCTTGATTCCGTCGGCTGGGCCTTTATCCTGCCGCAAATCCTCGCGGTGCTGGGGCTGCTGTTTACCGCAGCGGGCGTCGGAACCAGCATTTCATGGCTGACCGAGCACTATCTGGCGGTCGATAACCGCTTTATCGCCGTGGCTGTGTATGCCATCGGCATGGCGGTGCTGACAATGGTGATGGGCAACGCCTTTGCCGCTTTCCCGATTGTGACCGCCGGAGTTGGCATTCCGATTTTAGTCCTGCAGCACGGCGGCAATCCGGCGGTAATGGCGGCGATTGGTATGTTTTCCGGCTACTGCGGCACGCTGATGACGCCGATGGCGGCGAACTTCAATATTGTCCCGGCGGCGCTGCTGGAACTGCCGGATAAAAACGCGGTGATTAAAGCCCAGATACCGACCGGTATCCTGCTGCTTATCGTCAATGTATTCTTACTCTATTTCCTGATGTTCCTGTAAGGAGGGATGATGGCTGGCGTATTGATTACCGGTTTTGAGCCGTTCGGCGGCGAAACGGTTAATCCTTCATGGGAAGTGGTTAAGCAGTTGGATGACATGATTATTCGCGGACAGCAGGTGGTGGCTAAACAATTACCCTGCGTATTCGGCGAAGCGCTGACGGTGCTGAAGGCGGCGCTGGAAACCTATCAACCGCGGCTGACGATTGCCGTCGGACAGGCCGGCGGCCGTGTAGATATTACCGTCGAACGTGTAGCGATCAATGTCGATGATGCGCGGATCCCCGACAATAAAGGCCAGCAACCGATCGATGAGCCGATCGTCGCTAATGGCCCTGCGGCCTGCTTCAGTACGCTACCGATCAAAGCGATCGTCAGCGCGCTGCGCCAGCAGGGGATCCCGGCCTCGGTGTCGCAAACCGCGGGCACCTTCGTCTGCAATCACGTTATGTATGGTTTGCTGCATCAGCTGCAGGGAAAAAGCGGGCAGAAGGGCGGTTTTATCCATATTCCTTATCTGCCTGAACAGGCGGCGGCCCACCCGGGGCAGGCGAGTATGTCGGTCGCGACGGTACGCGCGGCGCTGGAAACGGCGATTGCCGTCGCCCTTGAACAGGATGACGATGTCAAAATTGGCGGCGGCGCCACCCATTAACAGAAGGATGACAGTATGCCGGAAGGTCCGGAGATCCGCCGTGCGGCGGATAAACTGGAGGCGGCAATCAAAGGCGAACCCTTAACCAACGTCTGGTTCGCCTTTCCTCAGTTGCAACCCTATCAAACTCAGCTAATTGGTCAGCGGGTGACCCATATCGCCACCCGCGGCAAGGCCCTGTTAACCCACTTCTCCGGCGGATTGACCCTGTATAGCCATAACCAGCTGTACGGCGTCTGGCGTGTGGTGGATGCCGGCGTTGAGCCGCAATCGAACCGCGTACTGCGCGTCAGGCTGCAGACCGCCAGCAAGGCGATTTTGCTCTACAGCGCGTCGGACATTGATATCCTCACGGCGGAGCAGGTTGCCAACCATCCGTTCTTGCTGCGCGTCGGACCGGACGTGCTGGACATGACGTTAACCGCGGAGCAGGTGAAAGCGCGGCTGCTGTCGGCCAAATTCCGCAATCGTCAGTTTTCCGGCCTGCTGCTGGATCAGGCTTTTCTTGCCGGGCTCGGAAACTATCTGCGGGTGGAAATTCTCTGGCAGGTGGGATTAAGCGGTAAGCGTAAAGCCGCTGAACTGAGCGACAGTCAGCTGGATGCGCTGGCGCACGCGCTGCTCGATATCCCGCGGCTGTCCTATCGTACTCGCGGTCTGGTGGATGACAACAAGCATCATGGCGCGCTGTTTCGCTTTAAGGTCTTCCATCGCGATAGGGAAAGGTGCGAACGCTGTGGGGGAATCATTGAGAAGACGACGCTCTCCTCGCGGCCATTTTACTGGTGTCCAGGATGCCAGCATTAAGCCGGCTGGCGGGCGATTTCAGCATGAAGCGCGTTATCAGGCATAAAAAAACGCGCCAGCAGGCGCGTTTTTATGATCCGGACAG
This sequence comes from Klebsiella sp. EMBS2024, assembly GCF_036233805.1. Lineage (NCBI taxonomy): Bacteria > Pseudomonadati > Pseudomonadota > Gammaproteobacteria > Enterobacterales > Enterobacteriaceae > Klebsiella > Klebsiella sp. EMBS2024. The sequence continues at coordinate 816,252 of NZ_JAZARW010000001.1, forward strand.
TGCGATTAACGCTTAATGTCGGACTGGAAATCGCGTTTGGCGTAGCCGGTATACAGCTGACGCGGACGGGCGATCTTCATGCCATCGCTGTGCATTTCGTTCCAGTGCGCAATCCAGCCCACGGTACGCGCCATGGCGAAGATAACGGTAAACATGGAGGACGGAATACCCATCGCTTTCAGGATAATACCGGAGTAGAAGTCGACGTTCGGATACAGTTTCTTCTCGATGAAGTACGGGTCGTTCAGCGCGATATGCTCCAGCTCCATGGCCACCTGCAGCAGGTCGTCTTTGGTGCCCAGCTCTTTCAGCACTTCATGGCAGGTTTCACGCATCACGGTGGCGCGCGGATCGTAGTTTTTGTAAACACGATGGCCGAAGCCCATCAGGCGGAAAGAGTCATTCTTGTCTTTCGCACGACGAACAAATTCCGGAATGTGCTCAACGGAGCTGATCTCTTCCAGCATTTTCAGCGCCGCTTCGTTGGCGCCACCGTGTGCCGGTCCCCACAGGGAGGCGATGCCCGCAGCGATACAGGCGAACGGGTTAGCGCCGGAGGAGCCCGCGGTACGTACCGTGGAGGTCGACGCGTTCTGCTCGTGATCGGCGTGCAGGATCAGAATACGATCCATCGCGCGCTCCAGCACCGGATTGACTTCATACTCTTCGCACGGTGTCGCAAACATCATGCGCAGGAAGTTGCCGGCGTAGGAGAGGTCATTGCGCGGATAAACAAACGGCTGGCCGATAGAATACTTGTAACACATGGCTGCCATGGTTGGCATTTTGGACAGCAGACGGTAGGCGGCAATCTCGCGGTGACGCGGGTTATTCACGTCGAGGGAATCATGATAGAACGCCGCCAGCGCGCCAGTGATCCCGCACATCACCGCCATCGGGTGGGAATCGCGACGGAACGCGTGGAACAGACGGGTGATCTGCTCATGAATCATGGTGTGGCGGGTGACGGTAGTTTTGAATTCGTCATATTCGGCCTGGGTCGGCTTTTCGCCGTACAGCAGGATATAACAGACTTCAAGATAATTAGATTCGGTCGCTAACTGGTCGATCGGGAAGCCGCGGTGCAGCAGGATCCCCTCGTCACCATCGATAAACGTAATTTTAGATTCACAAGAAGCCGTTGATGTGAAACCTGGGTCAAAGGTAAATACGCCTTTTGAACCAAGACTACGAATATCAATAACATCCTGACCGAGCGTGCCTTTTAGCACATCCAGTTCAATAGCAGTGTCACCACCCAGGGTGATTTTTGCTTTAGCATCAGACATTTATGGTCTCCTTAGCGCCTTTATTGCTTAAGACTGCCGGGTGGTGGATTTGCTTTCGGCCCGCGCCTGCATACGTTACCAGTTTGTTATGTTGCACACAGCTCTGCGTCAGCGAAAAGGGCAGGGTACAGAGCAACGGCGCTTGATGGCACGTCCTTCAGGGCTGCGGTGAAACAACAGCAAATCAGCGTTTTAGCAGTCCGAATATTAAAACCTATATACCACTAATAACTGTCCTGATTACATCGGTCAATACTGACACACTGTTACATAACTTATTCTCAGGTGAAAGAGTGACCCCATAACTTTTGAGCATTATTGCATTTAACTGGTAATGGTTGTAACAAGAATGTTTAATATTTGTCAAATCAGGTGATTAAAAATTAAAAAAATGTTGGTATCGTGACCTTGATCACTGTTCCGGAGAAAACCCAACAAACTATATGTAGGTTAATTGTAATGATTTTGTGAACGGCCTATACTGCGGCCAGGTCTCCGGAACACCCTGCAATCCCGAGCCACCCAGCGTTGTTTAGTGATGTTTTAATGCCTGAAAAGACGTTTTAACATGACTTCTGGTTATAGAAAGGACGCTGTCTGACCCGCAAGCAGACCGGAGGAAGGAAACAATAAGAACAGCATGTGGGCGTTATTCATGGTAAGAAATGTGAAAAAACAAAGACCTGTCAATCTGGATCTACAAACGATACGGTTCCCAATCACGGCGATAGCGTCCATTCTCCATCGCGTTTCCGGTGTCATCACCTTCGTGGCGGTCGGAATTCTGCTTTGGCTGCTGGGCACCAGCCTTTCCTCCCCAGAAGGTTTTCTGACGGCGGCCTCCATCATGGATAGCTTCTTTGTGAAGTTCATCATGTGGGGCATTCTCACCGCGCTGGCCTATCACGTCGTTGTCGGTATTCGCCATCTGATGATGGACTTTGGCTACCTGGACGAAACCCTCGAAGCAGGGAAACGTTCCGCCAAAATTTCTTTTGTTATTACTGTCGTGCTTTCACTTCTCGCAGGAGTCCTCGTATGGTAAGCAACGCCTCAGCACTGGGACGCAACGGCGTACATGACTTTATCCTGGTCCGTGCTACCGCCATCGTTCTGACCCTCTACATCATCTACATGGTTGGCTTCTTCGCCACCACCGGTGAAATCTCATGGGAAGTGTGGACCGGATTCTTTGCCTCCGGCTTCACTAAAGTCTTCACTCTGCTGGCTCTCGTTTCCATTCTCATCCATGCCTGGATCGGGATGTGGCAGGTGTTAACAGACTACGTTAAACCACTGGCTCTGCGCCTGGTTCTGCAACTGGCTATCGTTGTGGCGCTGGTGGCTTACGTTCTTTATGGATTTGTTGTGGTGTGGGGTGTGTAATGAAATTGCCAGTCAGAGAGTTTGATGCTGTTGTCATCGGTGCCGGCGGCGCAGGTATGCGCGCGGCGCTGCAAATTTCCCAGAGCGGACAGACCTGTGCACTGCTCTCCAAAGTGTTCCCTACCCGTTCCCATACCGTATCCGCGCAGGGTGGCATCACCGTCGCGCTCGGTAACTCCCATGAAGATAACTGGGAATGGCATATGTACGACACCGTAAAAGGGTCGGACTATATCGGCGACCAGGACGCCATCGAATACATGTGTAAGACCGGCCCGGAAGCGATTCTTGAGCTGGAGCACATGGGACTGCCGTTCTCTCGTCTTGACGATGGCCGTATTTATCAGCGCCCGTTTGGCGGCCAGTCGAAGAACTTCGGCGGCGAACAGGCGGCGCGTACCGCGGCGGCGGCTGACCGTACCGGTCACGCCCTGCTGCACACTCTGTATCAGCAGAACCTGAAAAACCACACCACTATCTTCTCCGAATGGTACGCCCTCGATCTGGTGAAAAACCAGGACGGCGCGGTAGTCGGTTGTACCGCCCTGTGCATCGAGACCGGCGAAGTGGTCTACTTTAAAGCCCGCGCCACCGTGCTGGCGACCGGCGGCGCAGGCCGTATCTATCAGTCCACCACCAACGCCCACATCAATACGGGTGACGGCGTCGGGATGGCCATCCGCGCCGGCGTGCCGGTGCAGGATATGGAAATGTGGCAGTTCCACCCGACCGGTATCGCCGGGGCTGGAGTTCTGGTTACCGAAGGTTGCCGCGGCGAAGGCGGTTACCTGCTGAACAAACACGGCGAACGCTTTATGGAGCGTTATGCCCCGAACGCTAAAGACCTTGCGGGCCGTGACGTGGTGGCGCGTTCCATCATGATCGAAATCCGCGAAGGCCGCGGTTGCGACGGTCCGTGGGGCCCGCACGCGAAACTGAAACTGGATCACCTCGGTAAAGAGGTTCTGGAATCTCGTCTGCCGGGTATCCTTGAACTTTCCCGTACCTTTGCCCACGTCGATCCGGTGAAAGAGCCGATCCCGGTTATCCCAACCTGTCACTACATGATGGGCGGTATCCCGACCAAAGTCACCGGCCAGGCGTTGACCGTGAATGAGAAGGGCGAAGACGTGGTGATCCCGGGCCTGTTCGCGGTAGGCGAAATCGCCTGCGTATCGGTCCACGGCGCCAACCGTCTGGGCGGCAACTCGCTGCTCGACCTGGTGGTCTTCGGCCGCGCGGCGGGCCTGCATCTGCAGGAGTCCATTGCCGAGCAGGGCACGCTGCGCGACGCTAGCGAATCCGATATTGAAGGCTCGCTGGATCGCCTCAACCGCTGGAACAACACCCGCTCTGGTGAAGATCCGGTGGCGATTCGTAAAGCGCTGCAGGAATGTATGCAGCATAACTTCTCGGTGTTCCGCGAAGGCGATGCGATGCACAAAGGTCTGGAGCAACTGAAAGTGATCCGCGAGCGCCTGAAAAACGCCCGTCTCGACGATACCTCCAGCGAGTTCAACACCCAGCGCGTTGAGTGCCTGGAGCTGGATAACCTGATGGAAACCGCCTACGCGACCGCCGTATCCGCTAACTTCCGTACCGAGAGCCGTGGCGCCCACAGCCGCTTCGACTTCCCGGATCGTGATGATGAAAACTGGCTGTGCCATTCCCTGTACCTGCCAGAGTCGGAATCCATGACGCGTCGTAGCGTCAATATGGAACCGAAACTGCGTCCGGCATTCCCGCCGAAGATTCGTACTTACTAATGCGGAGACAGGAAAATGAAACTCGAGTTTTCAATTTATCGCTATAACCCGGATGTTGACGACGCTCCGCACATGCAGGATTACACCCTTGAAGCGGAAGAAGGTCGCGACATGATGCTGCTGGATGCGCTGATCCAGCTGAAAGAAAAAGATCCGTCGCTGTCGTTCCGCCGCTCCTGCCGTGAAGGGGTCTGCGGGTCCGATGGTCTGAACATGAACGGGAAAAACGGTTTGGCGTGCATCACGCCAATCTCCGCGCTGAATCAGCCGGGCAAGAAGATTGTTATCCGTCCGCTGCCAGGATTACCGGTTATCCGTGATTTGGTGGTGGACATGGGGCAATTCTATGCACAATATGAGAAGATTAAGCCTTACTTGTTGAATAATGGGCAAAATCCTCCGGCTCGCGAGCATCTGCAGATGCCTGAGCAGCGTGAGAAACTCGACGGGCTGTACGAGTGTATTCTGTGCGCCTGCTGTTCGACCTCGTGCCCGTCGTTCTGGTGGAACCCGGACAAGTTCATCGGCCCGGCTGGCCTGCTGGCCGCGTATCGCTTCCTGATCGACAGTCGCGATACCGAAACCAGCGAGCGCCTGGACGGCCTGAGCGATGCTTTCAGCGTATTCCGCTGTCACAGCATTATGAACTGCGTCAGTGTGTGTCCGAAGGGGCTGAACCCGACGCGCGCCATCGGCCATATTAAGTCGATGCTGCTGCAGCGCAGCGCGTAAGCAACACGGTCTGTCCCGGATGGTGCTAGCGCTTATCCGGGCTACCAAAGCAGTAGCCCCGGCAAGCGTTAGCGCCGCCGGGGGATATAGCAGGAAATCTTTAAAAACCGCCACAAGATGTACCAGTAATCGAGGCGTTCAGTGCGAGGTAAGGCGGCAACTGAGCGCATCCCCGGGAGCATAGTGAACTATGTGACCGGGGTAAGCGAAGGCAGCCAACGCAACCGCAGCCTGAACGCTGAAGATTAATGGCAGTTTTTAAAGGTTCCTTAGCGGATAGAAACCACAACTCGTCCGCAACAAGTGAACCCCGGCACGTGCACTCGGTGTGCGTGGTAGTTTCTACGGCGAAATAAGCATATGAATGCTTAAGGGATCACGATGCAGAACGGCGCAATGAAAGCCTGGCTGGACTCTTCTTACCTCTCTGGTTCGAACCAGAGCTGGATAGAACAGCTCTATGAAGACTTCTTAACCGATCCTGACTCTGTTGACGCCAACTGGCGTTCAATGTTCCAGCAGTTACCTGGCACCGGAGTTAAACCGGATCAATTTCATTCCAAAACGCGTGATTATTTCCGTCGACTGGCGAAGGATGCCTCACGTTACACTTCTTCGATTTCCGACCCAGACACCAATGTGAAGCAGGTTAAAGTCCTGCAGCTCATCAACGCATACCGTTTCCGTGGCCACCAGCATGCGAATCTCGATCCGCTGGGGCTGTGGAAGCAAGAGAGAGTGGCGGATCTCGATCCGGCCTACCACGATCTGACCGAGGCCGATTTCCAGGAAAGCTATAACGTAGGTTCATTTGCCATCGGTAAAGACACGATGAAGCTGGGCGAGCTGATTGCCGCCCTCAAGCAAACCTACTGCGGCTCCATCGGCGCGGAATACATGCATATCACCTCTACCGAAGAAAAACGCTGGATCCAGCAGCGCATTGAATCGGTAGCTGGCAAAGCGAGCTTTACCGCGGAAGAGAAAAAACGCTTCCTCAGCGAACTGACCGCCGCGGAAGGTCTGGAGCGCTACCTCGGCGCCAAATTCCCGGGGGCGAAGCGCTTCTCGCTGGAGGGTGGCGACGCCCTGATCCCGATGCTCAAAGAGATGATCCGCCATGCAGGCAAAAGCGGCACCCGCGAAGTGGTGCTGGGCATGGCGCACCGCGGCCGTCTGAACGTGCTGGTCAACGTGCTGGGTAAAAAACCGCAGGACCTGTTCGACGAGTTCGCGGGCAAACATAAAGAACACCTCGGCACCGGCGACGTGAAGTACCACATGGGCTTCTCTTCCGATATGGAAACCGAAGGCGGTCTGGTGCACCTGGCGCTGGCGTTTAACCCGTCGCACCTCGAGATCGTCAGCCCGGTGGTTATCGGTTCCGTACGCGCCCGTCTGGATCGTCTGGACGAGCCAAGCAGCAACAAAGTTCTGCCTATTACCATCCACGGCGACGCCGCCGTCACCGGCCAGGGCGTGGTTCAGGAAACTCTGAACATGTCCAAAGCCCGCGGTTACGAAGTGGGCGGTACCGTGCGCATCGTTATCAACAACCAGGTGGGCTTCACGACCTCTAACCCGCTGGATGCGCGCTCAACGCCGTACTGCACCGACATCGGTAAAATGGTGCAGGCGCCGATTTTCCACGTCAATGCGGACGATCCGGAAGCGGTCGCCTTCGTCACCCGTCTGGCGCTTGATTTCCGCAATACCTTTAAACGCGATGTCTTCATTGACCTGGTGTGCTACCGCCGTCACGGCCACAACGAAGCCGATGAGCCGAGCGCAACCCAGCCGCTGATGTATCAGAAGATCAAAAAGCATCCGACTCCGCGCAAAATCTATGCTGACAAGCTGGAGCAGGAGAAGGTGGCGACTCTGGAAGATGCGACCGAGCAGGTTAACCTCTACCGCGATGCGCTGGATGCCGGCGAATGCGTGGTGCAGGAATGGCGTCCGATGAATATGCATTCCTTTACCTGGTCGCCGTACCTCAACCACGAGTGGGACGAGAGCTATCCGGATAAAGTTGAGCCGAAACGTCTGCAGGAGTTGGCCAAACGCATCAGCACGGTACCGGAAGGTATCGAAATGCAGTCCCGCGTGGCGAAAATTTACGCCGACCGCCAGGCGATGGCGGCAGGCGAGAAGCTGTTTGACTGGGGCGGTGCCGAAAACCTGGCCTACGCCACGCTGGTTGACGAAGGTATTCCGGTTCGTCTGTCCGGCGAAGACTCCGGCCGCGGCACCTTCTTCCACCGTCATGCGGTGATCCATAACCAGACCAATGGTTCAACCTACACGCCGCTGCAGCATGTCCATAACGGCCAGGGCCAGTTCCGCGTTTGGGACTCGGTACTGTCTGAAGAAGCGGTGCTGGCGTTCGAATATGGTTACGCCACCGCCGAGCCGCGCACTCTGACCATCTGGGAAGCGCAGTTTGGCGACTTCGCCAACGGTGCGCAGGTGGTGATCGACCAGTTCATCTCCTCCGGTGAGCAGAAGTGGGGGAGGATGTGCGGCCTGGTGATGCTCCTGCCGCACGGTTACGAAGGCCAGGGCCCGGAGCACTCCTCCGCGCGTCTGGAGCGTTATCTGCAGCTGTGCGCTGAACAAAACATGCAGGTCTGCGTGCCGTCCACGCCGGCACAGGTTTATCACATGCTGCGTCGCCAGGCGCTGCGCGGTATGCGTCGTCCGCTGGTGGTGATGTCGCCGAAGTCGCTGCTGCGTCATCCGCTGGCGGTCTCCAGCATGGATGAGCTGGCGAACGGCACTTTCCTGCCGGCTATTGGTGAAATCGATCAACTTGATCCGCAGGCTGTGAAGCGCGTTGTGCTGTGCTCTGGTAAGGTTTACTACGACCTGCTGGAACAGCGCCGCAAAAACGAGCAAAAAGATGTCGCTATCGTTCGTATCGAGCAGCTCTATCCGTTCCCGCATCAGGCGGTGCAGGAAGCGCTGAAAGCGTATGCGCACGTGCATGATTTTGTCTGGTGCCAGGAAGAGCCGCTCAACCAGGGCGCATGGTACTGCAGCCAGCATCACTTCCGTGAAGTGATTCCGTTTGGGGCCTCTCTGCGTTATGCAGGCCGCCCGGCCTCCGCCTCTCCGGCGGTAGGGTATATGTCCGTTCACCAGAAACAGCAACAAGATCTGGTCAATGACGCGCTGAACGTCGATTAATTAAAGGATACACAATGAGTAGCGTAGATATTCTGGTTCCCGACCTGCCTGAGTCCGTAGCTGACGCAACCGTCGCCACCTGGCACAAAAAACCGGGCGACGCGGTCGTCCGTGACGAAGTTCTGGTCGAAATCGAAACTGACAAAGTGGTACTGGAAGTACCGGCATCAGCGGACGGCATTCTGGATGCAGTGCTGGAAGACGAGGGCGCCACCGTCCTGTCTCGCCAGATCCTTGGCCGCCTGCGCGAAGGCAACAGCGCAGGTAAAGAAAGCAGCGAGAAAGCCGATGCGAAAGCGTCCACTCCGGCGCAGCGTCAGCAGGCCTCTCTGGAAGAGCAGAACAACGACGCGCTGAGCCCGGCGATCCGTCGTCTGCTGGCTGAACACAACCTTGACCCAGCGGCCATCAAAGGCACTGGCGTCGGCGGCCGTCTGACCCGCGAAGACGTTGAGAAACATCTGGCGAAAGCCCCGGCGCCGGCAGAAGCCAAAGCGCCAGCCGTCGCCCCGGCAGCCGCGCCGGCGCCGCAGCTGGGCCACCGTTCGGAAAAACGCGTCCCGATGACCCGCCTGCGTAAACGCGTAGCCGAACGTCTGCTGGAAGCGAAAAACTCTACCGCCATGCTGACGACCTTTAACGAAGTCAACATGAAGCCCATCATGGATCTGCGTAAGCAGTACGGTGAGGCGTTCGAAAAACGTCATGGCATCCGCCTGGGCTTTATGTCCTTCTACGTGAAAGCGGTAGTGGAAGCGCTGAAACGCTATCCGGAAGTGAACGCTTCCATCGATGGCGACGACGTGGTGTACCACAACTACTTCGACGTCAGCATGGCCGTATCCACTCCGCGCGGTCTGGTCACCCCGGTTCTGCGTGACGTCGACCTGCTGGGCATGGCGGATATCGAAAAGAATATCAAAGAGCTGGCAGTGAAAGGCCGCGACGGCAAGCTGACCGTAGACGACCTGACCGGCGGTAACTTCACTATTACCAACGGCGGCGTCTTCGGCTCCCTGATGTCCACGCCGATCATCAACCCACCGCAGAGCGCTATTCTGGGTATGCATGCCATTAAAGACCGTCCGATGGCGGTCAATGGCAAGGTAGAGATCCTGCCGATGATGTACCTGGCGCTCTCCTATGACCACCGTCTGATCGACGGACGTGAATCGGTAGGCTTCCTGGTGGCGATTAAAGAGCTGCTGGAAGATCCGACCCGTCTGCTGCTGGACGTGTAGTCAGCAAGCGTATTACCTACCGTAGGCCGGATAACACGCGTTAGCGCCGTTATCAGGCCTACAGGTTTAAAGATAATTACACCCTGAAGGATGGACTGAACACATGAACTTACATGAATATCAGGCAAAACAACTTTTTGCCCGCTATGGCTTACCGGCGCCGGTGGGTTATGCCTGTACTACTCCGCGTGAAGCAGAAGAAGCCGCTTCAAAAATCGGCGCGGGTCCGTGGGTAGTGAAATGTCAGGTTCACGCTGGTGGCCGCGGCAAAGCGGGCGGTGTGAAAGTAGTTAAGAGCAAAGAAGAGATCCGCGCATTTGCCGAGCACTGGCTGGGCAAACGTCTGGTGACCTATCAAACAGATGCGAACGGCCAGCCGGTTAACCAGATCCTGGTTGAAGCGGCGACCGATATTGACAAAGAGCTGTACCTGGGCGCGGTTGTTGACCGTAGCTCCCGTCGCGTGGTGTTCATGGCGTCTACCGAAGGCGGCGTGGAAATCGAGAAAGTGGCGGAAGAGACCCCGCACCTGATCCACAAGATCGCCATCGATCCGCTGGCGGGCCCGATGCCTTACCAGGGTCGTGAACTGGCGTTCAAACTGGGTCTGGAAGGTAAACAGGTTCAGCAGTTCACCAAGATTTTCATGGGTCTGGCGACCATTTTCCTTGAGCGCGACCTGGCGCTGATCGAGATCAACCCGCTGGTGATCACCAAGCAGGGCGACCTGATCTGCCTCGACGGCAAACTGGGCGCTGACGGCAACGCGCTGTTCCGCCAGCCGGATCTGCGCGAAATGCGCGATCAGTCTCAGGAAGACCCACGTGAAGCGCAGGCGGCGCAGTGGGAACTGAACTACGTCGCGCTGGACGGCAACATCGGCTGCATGGTTAACGGCGCAGGCCTGGCGATGGGTACCATGGACATCGTTAAGCTGCACGGCGGCGAACCGGCTAACTTCCTCGACGTAGGCGGCGGCGCGACCAAAGAGCGCGTGACCGAAGCGTTCAAAATCATCCTCTCTGACGACAACGTTAAAGCGGTGCTGGTTAACATCTTCGGCGGCATCGTGCGTTGCGACCTGATCGCTGACGGCATCATCGGCGCGGTAGCGGAAGTAGGGGTTAACGTTCCGGTTGTTGTACGTCTGGAAGGTAACAACGCCGAACTGGGCGCGAAAAAACTGGCTGACAGCGGCCTGAATATTATTGCAGCGAAAAGTCTGACGGACGCAGCACAGCAGGTTGTTGCCGCAGTGGAGGGGAAATAATGTCAGTTTTAATCAATAAAGATACCAAGGTTATCTGCCAGGGCTTCACCGGTAGCCAGGGGACCTTCCACTCTGAACAAGCGATCGCTTACGGTACGCAAATGGTTGGCGGCGTGACGCCAGGCAAAGGCGGCACCACTCACCTGGGCCTGCCGGTGTTCAACACCGTGCGCGAAGCCGTTGAAGCGACCGGCGCGACCGCGACCGTGATCTACGTTCCGGCGCCGTTCTGCAAAGATTCCATCCTGGAAGCGATCGACGCGGGCATTAAGCTTATCATCACCATCACCGAAGGTATCCCAACGCTGGATATGCTGACCGTGAAGGTGAAGCTGGACGAAGCGGGCGTGCGTATGATCGGCCCGAACTGCCCGGGCGTTATCACTCCGGGCGAGTGCAAAATCGGCATCATGCCGGGTCACATTCACAAGCCGGGTAAAGTGGGCATCGTTTCCCGTTCCGGCACCCTGACCTATGAAGCGGTTAAGCAGACCACCGACTACGGCTTCGGCCAGTCTACCTGCGTCGGTATCGGCGGCGACCCGATCCCGGGCTCCAACTTCATCGATATCCTGAAGATGTTCGAGGAAGATCCGCAGACCGAAGCGATCGTCATGATCGGTGAGATCGGCGGCAGCGCGGAAGAAGAAGCGGCTGCTTATATTAAAGATCATGTCACTAAGCCGGTTGTCGGCTACATCGCGGGCGTTACCGCGCCGAAAGGCAAGCGTATGGGCCACGCGGGCGCTATCATCGCCGGCGGTAAAGGTACAGCGGATGAGAAATTCGCAGCGCTGGAAGCGGCGGGTGTGAAAACTGTTCGCAGCCTGGCCGACATCGGCGAAGCGCTGAAAGCTATTATCAAGTAAACCCTCTCTGCTTGTCCGCAAGCAGAAATCTGTCCGATTTCGNCATGGTTGGCCACCGTCAGGTGGCCTTTTTTGTGACCGTTATCCCGTCTCGTCAGAACCGCAGCGCCAACAACGAATTGATTTTCTGCGAAAAGCCCTATCTATCATATTGATTTAATTTATTATTTAATAAGTATTTTCGATGCGCTGTAGTGGCT
>NZ_JAZARW010000001.1:828199-834961 GCF_036233805.1 Klebsiella sp. EMBS2024
TATACCCCGGCTGTACCGTAGGGAAACAAAAGCGGCAGCGAAAAAGCGTGGGGCAGGGGATAAGGAAGCAGATAAAATACTGTGAGCGGTCTAACATTATTCGNATCGGTTCCTTTTTTTTGTTTTTTTTCCACGACGTTAAATAATATTACCTATGATTCTCATATCTCTCTTTTTAGTAACTGGAAAAGCCATAGTTTAAACACTTAATTAACATTAAGTTCACCAATATTCTTTATTGGGCTACATAATTAACACATAGAGTAAAAATTGATTTATATCAATACTTAATCCTTGGAAAAATCCCTCAAAAAACGTTAAATTGTCTCAAGTCAAATTGGCTGAATTCAGCCATCTTCACTATATATTGATCACCGTCGAAAAATGTAAAACTGGAACAATAAAAACATATTTATTGTAAGGTTATTGCGGCGTAATATATTGGGGAATCAATTGGGTTTTTCGTTAACGTATTTGTAACCTTACCCTGGCATGGTTTTACCTTCGATTGAAACCTGCTGTGGACGGGCGACAAATAAATTTGTATTGGGGCATGCGTATGAGCCAGAGCTTCTCGGTTCATTTTCGGAGTCTTCATGCGATGAGCAAGGAGTCATGATGTTAGATATAGTCGAACTGTCGCGCTTACAGTTTGCCTTGACCGCGATGTACCACTTCCTGTTTGTGCCGCTAACGCTCGGTATGGCGTTCCTGCTGGCCATCATGGAAACGGTCTACGTCCTTTCCGGCAAACAGATTTATAAAGATATGACCAAATTCTGGGGCAAGTTGTTTGGTATCAACTTCGCGCTGGGTGTGGCGACCGGTCTGACCATGGAGTTCCAGTTCGGGACTAACTGGTCGTATTACTCACACTACGTGGGCGATATCTTTGGTGCGCCGCTGGCCATTGAAGGTCTGATGGCCTTCTTCCTCGAATCCACCTTTGTAGGTCTGTTCTTCTTCGGTTGGGATCGTCTGGGCAAAGTTCAGCACATGGCCGTCACCTGGCTGGTTGCGCTGGGTTCCAACCTCTCCGCGCTGTGGATCCTTGTCGCCAACGGCTGGATGCAGAACCCTATCGCATCGGACTTCAACTTCGAAACCATGCGTATGGAGATGGTCAGCTTCTCTGAACTGGTGCTCAACCCGGTCGCCCAGGTGAAATTCGTTCACACTGTGGCGTCGGGCTATGTCACCGGCGCGATGTTCATCCTGGCGATTAGCTCCTGGTACATGCTGAAAGGTCGCGACTTCGCCTTTGCCAAGCGCTCCTTTGCCATCGCAGCCAGCTTCGGTATGGCGGCGATCCTCTCCGTTATTGTGCTGGGTGACGAATCCGGTTACGAAATGGGTGACGTGCAGAAAACCAAACTGGCGGCTATCGAAGCAGAGTGGGAAACCCAGCCTGCGCCAGCGGCCTTCACCCTGTTTGGTATTCCCGATCAGAATGCGCAGACCAACCACTTTGCGATCCAGATCCCCTACGCGCTGGGCATCATTGCTACCCGCTCGGTGGATAAACCGGTTATCGGCCTCAAGGATCTGATGGTTCAGCACGAAGAGCGTATCCGTAACGGCATGAAAGCCTACGCGCTGCTGGAACAGCTGCGCGCCGGTTCAACCGATCAGGCCGTGCGTGACCAGTTCAATAACGTGAAGAAGGACCTCGGTTATGGCCTGCTGTTGAAGCGCTATACCCCGAACGTCGCTGACGCCACGGAAGAGCAGATCGCCAAAGCGACCAAAGATTCCATTCCAAGCGTCGCACCGCTGTACTTCGCCTTCCGTATCATGGTGGCGTGCGGCATCCTGATGCTGCTGATTATAGGCGCCTCCTTCTGGAGCGTGATCCGTAACCGCATCGGCGAGAAAAAATGGCTGCTGCGCGCCGCATTCTACGGCCTGCCGCTGCCGTGGATTGCCGTGGAGTCGGGCTGGTTTGTTGCCGAATACGGCCGTCAGCCGTGGGCGATTGGTGAGGTCCTGCCGACGGCGGTGGCTAACTCATCATTAACCGCGGGCGACCTGATCTTCTCAATGTTGCTGATCTGCGGTCTGTACACGCTGTTCCTGGTGGCTGAACTGTTCCTGATGTTCAAGTTTGCCCGCAAAGGACCTAGCAGCCTGAAAACCGGCCGCTATCACTTTGAACAGTCCTCTGCGGCTATTCAGTCGGCACGCTAAGACAGGAGTCGTCAAATGATCGATTATGAAGTATTGCGTTTTATCTGGTGGCTGCTGATTGGCATTCTGCTGATTGGTTTTGCCGTCGCCGACGGGTTCGACATGGGGGTGGGCATGCTCACCCGCTTCCTCGGCCGCAACGACACCGAGCGTCGGATCATGATCAACGCCATCGCCCCGCACTGGGACGGTAACCAGGTGTGGCTGATCACCGCCGGCGGCGCGCTGTTCGCTGCCTGGCCGATGGTTTACGCCGCGGCGTTTTCTGGCTTCTATGTGGCAATGATTCTGGTGCTGGCCTCGCTGTTCTTCCGTCCGGTCGGTTTTGACTACCGTTCCAAGATCGAGGACACCCGCTGGCGCAACATGTGGGACTGGGGCATCTTCATCGGTAGCTTCGTGCCGCCGCTGGTGATTGGCGTGGCCTTTGGCAACCTGCTGCAGGGCGTGCCGTTCCACGTCGATGAATACCTGCGTCTGTTCTATACCGGTAACTTCTTCCAGTTGCTGAACCCGTTTGGTCTGCTGGCCGGTATCGTCAGCGTGGCGATGATCCTGACTCAGGGCGCCACCTACCTGCAGATGCGTACCGTAGGCGAACTGCACCTGCGTACTCGCACCGTTTCCATGGTGGCGGCGCTGGTGACGCTGGTCTGCTTCGCGCTGGCGGGCGTGTGGGTCTACTACGGCATCGACGGCTATGTGGTGAAATCGGTGATTGACCATACCGGCCCGTCTAACCCGCTGACCAAGGAAGTGGTGCGTGAAGCTGGCGCGTGGATGGTGAACTTTAACAATATGCCAGCGCTGTGGGCGGTGCCTGCCCTGGGCGTGGTGTTGCCGCTGCTGACCGTCGTTTCGACTAAAGCGGATAAAGGTGCCTGGGCATTCCTGTTCTCCTCGCTGACCCTGGCCTGCATCATTCTGACTGCCGGTATCGCGATGTTCCCGTTCATCATGCCGTCCAGCACCATGCTGAACGCCAGCCTGACGATGTGGGACGCGACCTCCAGTCAGCGGACGCTGAACCTAATGACCTACGTGGCGATTGTTTTCGTGCCGATCATTCTGGCCTACACCAGCTGGTGTTACTGGAAGATGTTTGGCCGCATCACGCGCGAAGACATCGAAAAGAATACCCACTCGCTGTACTAAGGTAAGGAGCTATATATGTGGTACTTCGCATGGATTTTGGGAACGCTTCTTGCCTGTGCTTTTGGGGTCATTACCGCGCTGGCGCTTGAGCACGTGGAAGCCACCAAAGCCGGGAAGAAAGAAGAAGTCTGATGAAATTTATCGCTACTCTGTACGCGATAATGGACAAGCGCCCGCTCCGGGCGCTTTCCTTATTGATGGCGCTGCTGCTGGCTGGCTGCATTTTCTGGGATCCGTCGCGCTTTGCGGCGAAGACCAGCGAGCTGGAAATCTGGCATGGTTTCTTGCTGATGTGGGCGGTTTGCAGCGGCGTTATTCACGGCGTGGGCTTTCGCCCGCGTGCCGTTCACTGGCAGGGGATTTTTTGTCCGCTTATCGCTGATATCGTGCTCGCTTTAGGTCTCTTCTTTTTCTTCTTTTGAATAAGAGATCTCTGTTAATGCTATGGGCTTGCATAAGCCCATAAAAATTTACGCCCCGTTTACTTTCCCCCATTCCAAACCACCTTTCCCGCGCGTATAGTAGCGAAGTTTGAAAGCTCTAACCTTTTTTTGCATTACCGGGATGTAAAGTGAATACAACGCTGTTTCGATGGCCGGTTCGGGTCTACTACGAAGATACCGATGCCGGTGGTGTGGTTTACCACGCCAGTTACGTCGCTTTTTATGAAAGAGCACGCACAGAGATGCTGCGCCACCATCACTTTAGTCAACAGGTGCTGTTGGCTGAACGCGTTGCCTTCGTGGTTCGCAAAATGACGCTGGAGTATTTTGCCCCCGCCAGACTCGACGACATGCTCGAAGTCCAGACGGAAATTACCTCGATGCGCGGCACCTCTTTGGTTTTCACGCAGCGAATCGTCAACGCCGAGAATACAGTGTTAAACGAAGCTGAGGTTCTCATTGTGTGCGTTGATCCACTCTTAATGAAGCCACGTGCGCTTCCCAAGTCTATTGTCGCGGAGTTTAAGCAGTGACTGACATGAATATCCTTGATTTGTTCCTGAAGGCGAGCCTTCTGGTAAAACTTATCATGTTGATTTTGATTGGTTTTTCTATCGCTTCCTGGGCTATCATTATTCAGAGAACGCGTATCCTTAATTCGGCCGCGCGTGAAGCTGAAGCGTTCGAGGACAAATTCTGGTCCGGGATCGAGCTCTCTCGTCTGTACCAGGAGAGCCAGGGGCGTCGCGATAACCTGACCGGTTCGGAACAAATCTTCTACAGCGGTTTCAAAGAGTTTGCACGCCTGCATCGGGCTAACAGCCATGCGCCGGAAGCGATTGTCGAAGGGGCATCGCGCGCGATGCGTATTTCGATGAACCGCGAACTGGAAACGCTGGAGACCCATATTCCGTTCCTCGGCACCGTAGGCTCGATCAGCCCGTATATCGGTCTGTTCGGTACCGTCTGGGGGATTATGCACGCCTTTATCGCCCTTGGCGCGGTGAAGCAGGCCACCCTGCAGATGGTGGCGCCAGGTATCGCCGAAGCGCTGATCGCCACCGCGATTGGTCTGTTCGCCGCGATCCCGGCGGTCATGGCGTATAACCGCCTGAACCAGCGCGTGAACAAGCTTGAACTGAATTACGACAACTTTATGGAAGAGTTCACCGCTATTCTGCACCGTCAGGCCTTTACCACCAGCGAAAGCAATAAGGGGTAAGCCATGGCCAGAGCACGTGGACGCGGACGTCGCGAACTGAAGTCCGAGATCAACATCGTTCCGCTGCTGGATGTCCTGCTGGTGCTGCTGCTGATCTTTATGGCAACGGCGCCGATCATTACGCAGAGCGTGGAAGTCGATCTGCCGGACGCCACGGAATCGCAAGCGGTGAAAAGCAATGACGATCCGCCGGTGATTGTGGAAGTCTCCGGGGTAGGGCAGTACAGCGTGAAGGTGGGGCAGGAGACGCTGTCCCAGCTGCCGCCGGAGCAGGTAATTGCCGAAGCGAAGCGTCGTCTTGAAGCCAATGAAAAAACGGTATTCCTGATCGGCGGTGCGAAAGACGTCCCTTACGATGAAATTATTAAAGCGCTGAACCTGTTGCATAGTGCAGGGGTTAAATCGGTCGGCTTGATGACCAAACCTATTTAATCGCTTCAGGTAGGTGCGTCCGCGCGGCGTCCGGTGGCGGGTATCGCTCGCCGTCGGTGCGCATCGCGGATACAGGCGAACAGTTTTTGGGAACCGATAGTGTCAAAGGCAACCGAACAAAACGACAAGCTTAAACGAGCGATCATCATTTCAGTCGCGCTGCACATCATTCTGATCGCGCTGCTGATCTGGAGTTCGTTTGACGAGCATCTGGATGCCTCTGCCGGCGGCGGCGGCGGATCGTCGATTGATGCCGTCATGGTCGATCCGGGGGCGGTGGTAAATAACTATAACCGTCAGCAACAGCAGCAGGCCAGCGCACGTCGCGCCGCTGAACAGCGTGAAAAACAGGCGCAGCAGCAGGCGGAAGAGTTACGTGAAAAACAGGCGGCGGAACAGGAACGGCTGAAACAGCTCGAACAGGAGCGGCTGCAGGCGCAGGAAGCGGCGAAAGAAGCGAAGGAGCAGCAAAAGCAGGCTGAAGAAGCGGCTGCCAAGGCCGCCGCGGCGGCAAAAGCCAAAGCGGACGCACAGGCAAAAGAAGCGCAGGAAGCCGCTGCCAAAGCGGCCGCCGAGGCGAAAGCGAAGGCGGATGCCCAGGCGAAAGCGGCAGAACAGGCGGCGGCCAAGGCGGTTGCTGACGCGAAGAAGCAGGCCGAAGCCGCTGCAGCGAAAGCCGCTGCCGAGGCGAAGAAGCAGGCGGAAGCTGAAGCGGCGAAAGCTGCGGCCGAGGCGCAGAAGAAAGCGGAAGCGGCGGCTGCGAAGAAAGCGCAACAGGAAGCGGAGAAAAAAGCCCAGCAGGAAGCGGCTAAGCAGGCGGCAGCTGAAAAAGCGGCTGCCGAAAAAGCCGCNGCGCAAAAAGCGGCCGCTGAGAAGGCCGCCGCCGAGAAAGCCGCAGCCGCTGAAAAAGCGGCGGCAGCGAAAGCGGCTGCAGCAGAGAAGGCTGCAGCTGATAAAGCGGCCAAGGCGGCAGCAGCAAAAGCCGCGGCGGCGAAGAAAGCGGCGGCTGCGAAAGAAGCGGACGGCGTAGACAACCTGCTCGGCGATCTGAGTTCTGGTAAGAATGCGCCTAAAACAGGCGGTGGGGCCAAAGGAAACAATGCCTCCGCTGCCGGGAGTGGTAATACTAAAAACAGTGCCTCAGGGGCTGATATCAACAACTATGCCGGACAGATAAAATCGGCGATTGAAAGTAAGTTTTATGACGCATCGTCCTATGCGGGCAAAACATGTACCTTGCGTATCAAACTTGCTCCTGACGGCCTGTTGTTAAATATACAGTCCGAAGGTGGTGATCCTGCTCTGTGCCAGGCCGCTCTTGCC
>NZ_JAZARW010000001.1:834978-839359 GCF_036233805.1 Klebsiella sp. EMBS2024
GTTTCCGAAACCACCTAGCCAGGCAGTATATGAAGTCTTCAAAAATGCGCCACTGGACTTCAAACCTCAGTGACATTTTTCCCCGTGCAAACGGGGAAAAACAATCTATGGTAGTCACAGGGTTTTGGTAGTTTTGTATATTTGAGTTTGTTAACATTCTGCTAAATTATCGTGGGCTTTCCGCCCGGATAAGGGAGATATGATGAAGCAGGCATTACGAGTAGCATTTGGTTTTTTAATGCTGTGGGCGGCGGTGCTGCACGCAGAAGTACGTATCGAGATCACCCAGGGGGTGGACTCGGCACGCCCTATCGGCGTGGTACCGTTCCAGTGGGCCGGCCAGGGCGCTGCGCCGGAAGATGTCGGTGGTATCGTGGCAGCTGACCTGCGCAACAGCGGTAAATTCAATCCGCTGGATCGCTCGCGTCTGCCGCAGCAGCCGACCAGTGCCCAGGAAGTGCAGCCTGCTGCCTGGTCTGCGCTGGGTATTGACGCCGTAGTCGTCGGCCAGGTCACGCAAAATCCGGATGGTTCTTATCAGGTTGCGTATCAACTGGTGGACACCGGCGGAGCGCCGGGCACAACGCTGGCGCAAGGTTCTTTTAAAGTCACTAAGCAGTACCTGCGCTATGCGGCGCACGCGGCCAGCGACGCGGTATTTGAGAAGCTGACCGGCATCAAGGGCGCCTTCCGTACCCGTATCGCCTACGTGGTGCAGAAAAACGGCGGCCAGTACCCTTACGAACTGCGCGTGTCCGACTACGATGGTTACAACCAGTTCCTGGTTCACCGTTCCTCCCAGCCGCTGATGTCCCCGGCCTGGTCTCCGGACGGTTCTAAACTGGCCTACGTTACCTTTGAAAGCGGTCGTTCTGCGCTGGTGGTTCAGACCCTGGCGAACGCCTCTGTGCGTCAGATCGCCTCCTTCCCGCAGCACAACGGCGCCCCGGCGTTCTCACCGGATGGTTCTAAACTGGCGTTCGCGCTGTCGAAAACCGGTAGCCTGAACCTGTACGTAATGGATCTGGGATCCGGTCAGATTCGTCAGGTGACCAACGGTCGCAGCAACAACACCGAACCAAGCTGGTTCCCGGACAGCCAGAATCTGGCCTTCACTTCTGACCAGGCAGGTCGTCCGCAGGTATATAAAGTCAACATTAATGGCGGCACGCCGCAGCGTATCACCTGGGAAGGTTCTCAGAACCAGGACGCCGACGTGAGCGCGGATGGTAAAACCATGGTAATGGTCAGCTCGGCCGGCGGTCAGCAGCACATTGCCAAACAAGATCTGGAAACGGGTGGTGTACAGGTTCTGTCATCAACGTTTTTAGACGAAACGCCAAGTCTNGCACCTAACGGCACTATGGTAATCTACAGCTCTTCTCAGGGGATGGGATCCGTGCTGAATCTGGTTTCTACAGATGGGCGTTTCAAAGCGCGTCTTCCGGCAACTGATGGACAGGTAAAATCGCCTGCCTGGTCGCCGTATCTGTGATAATAAATAATTGATTATTAAAGGAATCAAAGAAATGCAACTGAACAAAGTGCTGAAAGGGCTGATGATCGCTCTGCCGGTTATGGCAATCGCGGCATGTTCTTCTAACAAGAACGCCAGCAACGACCAGAGCGGTGAAGGCATGCTGGGTGCCGGCACTGGTATGGACGCTAACGGTAACGGCGGCAACATGTCTTCTGAAGAGCAAGCTCGTCTGCAGATGCAGCAGCTGCAGCAGAACAACATCGTTTACTTCGATCTCGACAAGTACGATATCCGTTCTGACTTCGCTGCTATGCTGGACGCGCACGCTAACTTCCTGCGCAGCAACCCGTCCTACAAAGTGACTGTAGAAGGTCACGCGGATGAGCGCGGTACGCCGGAATACAACATCGCTCTGGGTGAGCGTCGTGCTAACGCCGTTAAGATGTATCTGCAGGGCAAAGGTGTTTCTGCCGATCAGATCTCCATCGTTTCTTACGGTAAAGAAAAACCAGCAGTACTGGGTCATGACGAAGCGGCATATGCCAAAAACCGTCGCGCCGTACTGGTTTACTAAGAGAATTGCATGAGCAGTAACTTCAGACATCATTTATTGAGTCTGTCGTTACTGGTTGGCATAGCGGCCCCCTGGGCCGCTTTTGCTCAGGCGCCAATCAGTAGTGTCGGCTCAGGCTCGGTCGAAGACCGCGTCACTCAACTTGAGCGTATTTCCAATGCTCACAGCCAGCTTTTAACCCAACTCCAGCAACAACTCTCTGATAACCAGACTGACATTGATTCTCTCCGCGGGCAGATCCAGGAGAACCAGTACCAGCTGAATCAGATCGTTGAGCGCCAGAAACAGATTCTGCTGCAGATAGATAGTCTGAGCAGCGGTGGCGGCGCAGCATCAGGTGCGCAGGCTCCGTCGTCTTCTGGCGATCAGAGCGCGGCTGCCACCAGCGCAGCGCCAGCGGCCACCTCAGGCGCCCCGGCGATGACCGGCGATGCGAACACCGATTATAATGCCGCTATTGCCCTGGTGAAGGATGCCTCACGCCAGGATGACGCGATGGTGGCGTTTCAAAACTTCGTCAAAAAGTACCCGGATTCAACCTACCAGCCAAACGCTAACTACTGGCTCGGGCAGTTGAACTACAATAAGGGGAGAAAAGACGACGCGGCGTTTTACTTCGCTTCGGTGGTGAAGAACTACCCGAAATCGCCAAAAGCGCCTGACGCGATGTTTAAAGTCGGCGTGATCATGCAGGACAAAGGTGATACCGCGAAAGCGAAAGCGGTTTACCAGCAGGTGATCAATAAATTCCCCGGCACCGACGGTGCGAAACAAGCGCAAAAACGACTTAATGCTCTTGGTTGATTACGGCATGACCAGAAATCGCGTTATTTCTGGTCTTGTCGCCTGAATCGCCAGCAGTTAAGTGATCTTTATCGAAATTTTAGTTGCGCTGAATTCTGAAATCAGTAATATATGCCGCCGTTGCCAAGGGATATCAAACAAACCCAAAGCAATGCCAGAGTGGGTCGTTAGCTCAGTTGGTAGAGCAGTTGACTTTTAATCAATTGGTCGCAGGTTCGAATCCTGCACGACCCACCAATCGTTCTGGTGGAACGCGATAGTAAAACGTGAAGGATAACGTTGCGTCAGCAACGGCCCGTAGGGCGAGGCGAAGCCGAGTCATCCTGCACGACCCACCGCTTAGTAGTATCCAGCGTAGTATCGGGTGATTAGCTCAGCTGGGAGAGCACCTCCCTTACAAGGAGGGGGTCGGCGGTTCGATCCCGTCATCACCCACCACCGGGTCGTTAGCTCAGTTGGTAGAGCAGTTGACTTTTAATCAATTGGTCGCAGGTTCGAATCCTGCACGACCCACCATCTTTAACATCGTACGTCGGTGTTAAATGTGAAGGATAACGTTGCTTCAGCTACGGCCCGAAGGACGAGCGAAGCGAGTCATCCTGCACTCCAATCATTTTTATGATGGGGTAGGTGGACGCAGTATCGGTAGTATCCAGCGCAGTTTCGGGTGATTAGCTCAGCTGGGAGAGCACCTCCCTTACAAGGAGGGGGTCGGCGGTTCGATCCCGTCATCACCCACCACTCGGGTCGTTAGCTCAGTTGGTAGAGCAGTTGACTTTTAATCAATTGGTCGCAGGTTCGAATCCTGCACGACCCACCAATTTCAGCATTTAACTCAGATGCTGAACGTGAAGGATAACGTTGCGTCAGCAACGGCCCGAAGGGCGAGGCAAAGCCGAGTCATCCTGCACGACCTACCAATTTCTGAATTGGTGTCGAGTGAAATTATTCAGGTAGTACCAGAGCGGGTCGTTAGCTCAGTTGGTAGAGCAGTTGACTTTTAATCAATTGGTCGCAGGTTCGAATCCTGCACGACCCACCAATTTCAGCATTTAACTCAGATGCTGAACGTGAAGGATAACGTTGCGACAGCAACGGCCCGAAGGGCGAGGCGAAGTCGAGTCATCCTGCACGACCCACCATCCTGAATGATGGCAGCAGTAAAATCCCGCAAGGGGTCGTTAGCTCAGTTGGTAGAGCAGTTGACTTTTAATCAATTGGTCGCAGGTTCGAATCCTGCACGACCCACCAATGTAAAAAGGCGCCCTAAAGGCGCCTTTTTGCTNTGCGCCGAACTCAACGATTCGACAAAATTGTCGGGAACAATTTTGAACAACGCGGCAGCGTTGGCCCGCAGGGCGAGTCTCAGGATGAGACGAGTTTCTCTGCAGCAGGTTCGGGTCGAACGCAGTGAGACAACGGAGCCGCTTGCGGCGACGGCCCGAAGGGCGAGGCGAAGCCGAGTCATCCTGCACGACCCACCAATGTAAAAAGGCGCCCTAAAGGCGCCTTTTTGCTATCTG
>NZ_JAZARW010000001.1:839500-844227 GCF_036233805.1 Klebsiella sp. EMBS2024
ATGTACAAAATTCATCACGACTTTTAGCTCGTAATCGGCTATCTTGTTTAGCATATAAAACACCATGACCGTGTTAAGCCGCCGAAAGGCCATACTGACGGTTGTAGAGTTAAGCCAGTAAAACGAGATTGCATGATGAGCGTAATGTTTGATCCTGAAACGGCGATTTATCCTTTCCCTGCTAAACCGCAGCCGCTGACCGTCGACGAAAAGCAGTTTTACCGCGAAAAAATCAAGCGCCTGCTGCGCGAGCGCGATGCCGTGATGGTGGCGCATTACTACACCGATCCTGAAATTCAACAGCTGGCGGAAGAGACCGGCGGCTGTATCGCCGACTCGCTGGAGATGGCGCGCTTTGGCGCCCGCCATTCGGCCTCCACGCTGCTGGTCGCCGGGGTGCGTTTTATGGGGGAAACCGCCAAAATTCTCAGCCCGGAAAAGACCATTTTGATGCCGACCCTGAACGCCGAGTGTTCATTGGATCTGGGCTGTCCGATTGAGGAATTCAACGCCTTTTGCGACGCCCATCCTGACCGCACCGTCGTGGTCTATGCCAATACGTCCGCCGCGGTGAAGGCCCGCGCCGACTGGGTGGTGACCTCCAGCATCGCCGTGGAACTCATTGACCATCTGGATAGTCTTGGTCAAAAGATCCTCTGGGCGCCGGACCGCCACCTTGGGCGTTACGTTCAGCGTCAGACCGGCGCAGACGTGCTGTGCTGGCAGGGGGCGTGCATCGTGCACGACGAGTTTAAAACCCAGGCGTTGATGCGGATGAAGGCTCTGCATCCCGAAGCCGCCGTGCTGGTCCATCCCGAGTCGCCGCAGGCGATCGTTGAGATGGCCGATGCCGTAGGCTCCACCAGCCAGCTGATTGCGGCGGCGAAAAGCCTGCCCCAGCGCCAGCTGATCGTGGCCACCGATCGCGGTATTTTCTATAAAATGCAGCAGGCGGTGCCGGAGAAAACGCTGCTGGAAGCGCCCACCGCCGGCGAAGGAGCGACCTGTCGCAGCTGCGCGCATTGTCCGTGGATGGCGATGAATGGCCTGAAAGCCATTGCCGAGGGTCTCGAGCAGGGCGGCGCTGAACATGAAATCCATGTCGACGAAGCGCTGCGAACCGGCGCATTAATTCCCCTTAATCGGATGCTGGATTTTGCGGCTACACTACGGGGATAACCTATTGTCGCGTCGCCAGACGCTGAGGGGAGGAAATGGATTTTTTTAGCACGCAGAATATTTTAGTACATATACCCATCGGCGCTGGGGGGTACGATCTCTCCTGGATAGAGGCCGTGGGGACGATTGCCGGGCTGTTGTGTATCTGGCTGGCGAGCCTGGAGAAGATCAGTAACTATGCTTTCGGGCTGGTCAACGTCACGCTGTTCGCCATCATCTTCTTTCAGATCCAGCTGTACGCCAGCCTGCTGCTGCAGCTGTTCTTTTTTGCCGCTAACGTTTACGGCTGGTATGCATGGTCGCGACAAAGCAGCAACCATGAGGCTGAGCTGCAGATCCGCTGGCTGCCGCGCAGCAAAGCGCTGGGCTGGCTGGCGGCCTGCGTGGTAGCGATCGGCTTGCTGACCCTATTTATCAACCCGTTCTTTGCTTTCCTGACGCGGATCGCGGTCAGCCTGATGCAAGCGCTCGGTTTGCAGGTCACTATGCCGGAACTGCAGCCGGATGCTTTCCCGTTCTGGGACTCCTGTATGACGGTGCTGTCGGTGGTGGCGATGATCTTAATGACCCGCAAGTATGTTGAAAACTGGCTGCTGTGGGTGATCGTCAACGTGATAAGCGTGGTGATTTTTGCCCGTCAGGGCGTCTATGCCATGTCGCTGGAATACCTCTTGCTGACGTTCATTGCGTTGAACGGCAGCCGGATGTGGATAAACAGCGCGCGTGAGCGAGGTTCTCACGCGTTTTCTGGCTAATGGTGGTGGTGATGATCGTGCCCGGCGTGCATCGTGTTGAGATGGCACTCCGGGCCGCTGCAGGGCTGGTACTCCATCTGCACCGTGGCATGCGCAATTTCATATTTATGTTCCAGGAAATGCAGGATGCGGTTGAGTAACGCGTCATGGTCGTGCGGTGGAACGACCTGTACATGGAGCGTCATCACCGGTTTTTCCCCCACCAGCCAGACGTGGACGTGGTGAACATCGCGTACCTCCGGGATAGAGCGACGGATATCCCGCTGCAGGGCCGCCACATCCAGCGAACGCGGCGCGCCTTCCAGCAATTCATTCAGACTCTCTTTCAGTAATCGCCAGGCACTACGTAATACCAGGCAGGAAACCAGCACGGAAAGAATCGGATCGACAGGCGTCCAGCCGGTGGTGAGGATCACCACGGCCGCCACGATCGCGCCGACCGAGCCCAGCAGGTCGCCAAGCACGTGTAGCGCTGCGGCGCGTACGTTAAGATTCCGCTCCTCGCTACCCCGATGTAGGATCCAAAACGCCAGCACGTTGGCCAGCAGACCGGCGACTGCAATGACCATCATCGTCACGCCGGCTACCGGCTGCGGATGCTGGAAGCGCTGAATCGCCTCCCAGACAATCAGCATGGTGATCACCACCAGAGCAATAGCATTGAGAAACGCCGCCAGGGTGGTTAAACGCAACCAGCCAAAGGTATGGCGGGCATTTGGTGGGCGGCTGGCGAAGCGAACCGCCAGCAGCGCAAACAGCAGAGCGGCGGAGTCGGTGAGCATATGGCCGGCATCCGCCAGCAGGGCCAGCGAGCCGGAGATCGCGCCGCCGACGGCTTCAATCAGCATAAAGCCGGCGGTGACGATAAACGCCCATAGCAGCCGGCGGGCGTTGCTGTTATCCGGAGCCTGGACAGAGGAGTGCGAATGCGAGTGCGCCATAGTGTCGTCCCTTAATAGTTATCATTATTACGCTATGACATCATAAACAGAGAGCGATAAAAAACGAAGAAAAGGCGAGACCGGCTCGCCTTTTCTTCGATCTGCCCACCTCATGTGTTACTGGGTGGTGCCGTCGGTTTTGCTGTTGTCTTGGGTCGTATTGCCGCCGTTGTCCAGTTTTTTACCGGTGTCCGGACAGCGGCCGTCTTTACACATCGAGTTTTTATGTACCTCATCGCTCGACATATTATCCTGGGTCATCGTCGAGCCCGTGGTGCCCCCAGAGCCAGAGTTGATCTGACTATTGTCCACGTTGTTCGGCGCCAAGTTCTCACGGGCATCCGGCGCCACCTGACCGGCATCCGCGGAAGAGTTGGCCTGGCCATTATTGGACTGGGCGCCGGTGTCTGCCGCCAGGGCCGCGCCGCTGGCAAGACCTAAGGTGGCGGTGAGCAAAAGGGTCGTCAGTTTTTTCATATTCATCGGATACTCCTGTTAAGCCGGGAAGGGGAAATGCGCTTCCCGCGGTGAGTGTGCCAGGGATCTGACTCGCTATGGTTTAAGACTCCGCAGACGATCGCAGTGTCACTATATAATCCTGAAACGTAAGACTTAATTAGCTTTAACAGTTAAATATTGTAGTTCATGAGCCTGGTTTCGCTACTTTATGGCGTATTTTTGCCTATTTCCAGGATTATTCCATCACTACTGTAAAATCACGTTTACACTATTTCAGCGAAGAGATAGATTGGAGGGATTGCATTTCATTGAATAAGTATGGCAACGCTGGAAAGAAGATGAATTATCAGAACGACGATTTACGCATTAAAGAGATCAACGAATTATTACCTCCCGTTGCGCTCCTGGAAAAATTCCCTGCTACCGAAAATGCTGCAAACACCGTTGCACATGCTCGCAAAGCTATCCATCAGATCCTCAAAGGCGACGATGACCGTCTGCTGGTGGTGATTGGGCCTTGTTCTATTCACGATCCGGCAGCGGCGAAAGAGTATGCCGCCCGCCTGCTGACCCTGCGCGAGGCGCTGAAGGGCGAGCTCGAGATCGTCATGCGGGTCTATTTTGAAAAACCGCGCACCACCGTCGGCTGGAAAGGGCTCATCAACGATCCCCATATGGATAACAGCTTCCGCATCAACGACGGGTTGCGCATCGCGCGCAAACTGCTGCTGGACATTAACGACAGCGGCCTGCCGGCGGCGGGGGAATTCCTCGATATGATCACCCCGCAGTATGTCGCCGATCTGATGAGCTGGGGCGCCATTGGCGCGCGAACCACCGAATCCCAGGTGCACCGTGAGCTCGCCTCCGGACTCTCCTGCCCGGTGGGCTTTAAAAACGGTACCGATGGCACCATCAAGGTGGCTATCGATGCGATTAACGCCGCCGGCGCGCCGCACTGTTTCCTGTCGGTCACCAAGTGGGGCCACTCCGCCATCGTGAATACGAGCGGTAACGGCGACTGCCATATTATTTTGCGCGGCGGCAAAGAGCCTAACTACAGCGCGAAGCACGTGGCGGAGGTGAAAATCGGTCTGGCGAAAGCGGGTCTTCCGGCCCAGGTGATGATCGACTTCAGCCATGCCAACTCCAGCAAGCAGTTCAAGAAGCAGATGGAAGTGGGCGCCGACGTATGCCAGCAGATCGCCGGCGGCGAGCGCGCCATTATGGGCGTGATGATTGAAAGCCATCTGGTGGAAGGCAACCAGAGCCTCGAGAGCGGTGAACCGCTGACCTACGGCAAGAGCGTCACCGACGCCTGCATCGGCTGGGAGGATACCGAAACGATCCTGCGTCAGCTGGCGGAAGCGGTGAAAACCCGCCGCGGCTAAGC
>NZ_JAZARW010000001.1:845451-845653 GCF_036233805.1 Klebsiella sp. EMBS2024
GTNCCGGGTTGAGAAGCGGTGTAAGTGAACTGCAGTTGCCATGTTTTACGGCAGTGAGAGCAGAGATAGCGCTGATGTCCGGCGGTGCTTTTGCCGTTACGCACCACCCCGTCAGTAGCTGAACAGGAGGGACAGCTGATAGAAACAGAAGCCACTGGAGCACCTCAAAAACACCATCATACACTAAATCAGTAAGTTGGCA
>NZ_JAZARW010000001.1:850293-850440 GCF_036233805.1 Klebsiella sp. EMBS2024
TGTCGCCGCCATTCACCACCATCGCCGTCTTCACCCTTAATTCACGGAGGAATTCATGACCGTTGCCATTACCGATGTCGTCCTGCGCGACGCCCACCAGTCCCTGTTCGCCACCCGTCTGCGTCTCGACGATATGCTGCCCGNTNC
>NZ_JAZARW010000001.1:850617-851142 GCF_036233805.1 Klebsiella sp. EMBS2024
CCACTACGCCGACGACGNGGTGGAGCGCTNCGTGGAGCGCGCCGTCAAAAACGGCATGGACGTCTTCCGCGTCTTCGATGCCATGAACGACCCGCGCAACATGCAGGCCGCCCTGCAGGCGGTCCGCCGCCACGGCGCCCACGCCCAGGGTACGCTTTCGTACACCACCAGCCCGGCGCACACCCTGCAGACCTGGCTCGACCTCACCGAACAGCTGCTGGAGACCGGCGTTGACTCCGTCGCCATCAAGGACATGTCCGGCATCCTCACCCCGCATGCCGCCTTTGAGCTGGTCAGTGAAATCAAGAAGCGCTATGACGTCACCCTGCACCTGCACTGCCATGCCACCACCGGGATGGCGGAGATGGCCCTGCTGAAGGCCATTGAAGCCGGCGTCGACGGCGTCGATACCGCCATCTCCTCGATGAGCGCCACCTATGGCCACCCGGCCACCGAGGCGCTGGTGGCCACCCTCGCCGGCACGCCGTACGACACCGGCCTCAACATCCACAGGCTGGAGAGCAT
>NZ_JAZARW010000001.1:851241-851721 GCF_036233805.1 Klebsiella sp. EMBS2024
GATGCTCACCAACCTCGAAGGCCNGCTGAAGCAGCAGAGCGCCGCCCACCGTCTGGATGAAGTGCTGGCGGAAATCCCCCGCGTGCGCGAGGACCTCGGCNTCATCCCGCTGGTCACCCCGACCTCGCAGATTGTCGGCACCCAGGCGGTGCTCAACGTCCTGACCGGCGAGCGCTATAAAACCATCGCGAAGGAGACCGCCGGTATCCTGAANGGCGAGTACGGCCGCACCCCGGCGCCGGTGAACGCCGCCCTGCAGGCGCGGGTGCTTGAGGGCGCCGACCCGGTGACCTGCCGCCCGGCCGACCTGCTGAAGCCGGAGCTGGCGCAGCTGGAAGCCGACGTCAAACGCCAGGCGCAGGAGAAGGGCATCACGCTTGCCGAAAACGCCATCGACGACGTGCTCACCGTGGCGCTGTTCCCGCAGCCAGGCCTGAAGTTCCTCGAAAACCGCCACAACCCGGCGGCCTTTGAGCCGGT
>NZ_JAZARW010000001.1:854235-859638 GCF_036233805.1 Klebsiella sp. EMBS2024
AAATTACTTCGCTTTACCCTGGTTGGCGACGGCAGCAGCTTTCGCCGCGATCTCTTCCGCGTTGCCCAGATAGTAATGTTTGATCGGCTTGAAGTTTTCATCGAACTCATATACCAGCGGTACGCCGGTCGGGATGTTCAGTTCGAGGATCTCGTCTTCGCCCATGTTGTCGAGGTATTTCACCAGCGCGCGCAGGGAGTTACCGTGAGCGGCGATGATCACGCGCTCACCGCTTTTCAGGCGCGGCAGAATGGTTTCGTTCCAGTAAGGCACGACGCGGTCGATGGTCAGCGCCAGGCTTTCAGTGGTCGGCAGTTCGGCGTCGGTCAGTTTTGCATAGCGCGGATCGTGGCCCGGGTAGCGCTCGTCGTCTTTGGTCAGCTCCGGCGGAGTGACAGCGAAGCCGCGACGCCACTGTTTAACCTGCTCGTCACCGTATTTTTCAGCGGTTTCCGCTTTGTTCAGGCCCTGCAGCGCGCCGTAATGACGCTCGTTCAGCTTCCAGGATTTCTCAACCGGCAGCCAGGCCTGATCCAGTTCGTCCAGCACGTTCCACAGGGTGTGGATGGCACGTTTCAGCACGGAGGTATAAGCAAAATCAAAGCTGAAGCCTTCAGCCTTCAGCAGTTTACCCGCTGCTTTCGCTTCGCTAACGCCTTTCTCGGACAGATCCACGTCGTACCAACCGGTGAAGCGGTTTTCGTTGTTCCACTGGCTTTCGCCATGACGAACCAGTACCAGCTTAGTTACAGCCATTCTCTCACTCCTCTCTACACGCCATCCCTCGCGCCGCGAACGGTGCGCTGAATGTGATGGTGTATGTGTTATTGATTGATAACTATTCTCATTATATTGCCGTGATTTGGCGCACGGCAATGCTTATCCCTAACCATAGCGAAAATAGTGGCGCAGTGTAAGGTGCTTGTAATACACAGGTTATTTTTTTGTCCTTTGGTGACGGAAAATAGAGCAGGTTGCTGAAAAAAGAGGCGGCAGAGAGGAGGGCGGGGACGAAAAGCAGCGCCCCCTGATGGAGGGCGCTGGCGATTATCGGGCGATAAACTGATATTCCGTCAGGCTGACGTACTCCTGGCCCGGACGTAATACACAGTCCGGCTGCGGCCATTGCGGATGGTTCGGCGAATCCGGCAGGAATTCGCTCTCCAGCGCCAGCCCCTGCCAGTCGGCGTAGGGCTCCGTCGTCTGCGACGGGGTGCCGCCGAGATAGTTGCCGGAGTAAAACTGCAGCGCCGGAGCGGAGGTATAGACCGTCATCTGCAGCTTGCCATCCTGCGACCAGACCTGTGCCGCAGGCTGGCTGGCGTCGCCTTTGGCATCCAGCAGGAAGGCATGATCGTATCCCTTCACCTTTTGCTGATCGGCATCCGCGAGGAAGTCGGCGGCGATGGTTTTCGGCTGGCGGAAATCAAAGCTGGTGTTAGCAACATCTTTCAGTTCGCCACCCGGGATACCGTCGCTTTCCACCGGCAGATACCTCTGGGCGAGGATCTGGAGCTGATGCTGGCGCACATCGCCCTGCTCACCGTCGAGGTTGAAATAGACGTGATTGGTCATATTCACCGGGCAGGGTTGGTCCACGGTGGCGCGATAGGTAATCGCGATGCGGTTATCGTCGGTCAGACGATAGTGCGCGGTGGCCTGCAGGGTGCCCGGAAAGCCTTGATCGCCATCGGGCGAGGTCAGGGCGAACAGCACTTCCTGCTCGTCGGCGCGGACAATGCGCCAGCGGCGCTTATCAAATCCTTCCGGGCCGCCGTGGAGCTGGTGACCCGCGTCGTTTGACGGCGTGACGTTGACGACCTGGCCGTCAAGCGGGAAGCGGCTGTGGCCGATACGGTTGGCGTAGCGGCCTACCGAGGCGCCAAGAAATGCGGCCTGGCGAGCATAGTCTTCCAACTTTGCGCAGCCCAGCAGCGGTCGGCGCAGGCTGCCATCGGCCAACGGCACCTCGGCGCTGAGCAGCGTCGCGCCCCAGTCCGCCACGGTGACGGTCATCCCCGACTTATTGCGCAGGGTCACCTGCTGCCATGGCTGACCGTCCGGGGCCAGCGCGGTGGTTTGCGTTAGCATTGCCCGGCCCCCTGTGACGGTTTGCAGACATAGAATGTCTCTTTAATACCGGTTTTCGCTTCATACTCGTTGGCAACGGCCTGCTGAACGGTATCGACCAGATCTTCCGGGATTAACGCTACCACGCAGCCGCCAAAGCCGCCGCCGGTCATGCGCACGCCGCCCTTATCGCCGATCGCGGCCTTAACGATCTCCACCAGGGTGTCGATCTGCGGGACGGTGATCTCGAAATCATCACGCATCGAGGCGTGGGACTCTGCCATCAGCTCACCCATCCGCTTCAGGTCGCCTTTTTCGAGGGCGCTGGCGGCTTCCACAGTGCGGGCATTCTCCGTCAGCACGTGGCGTACGCGCTTCGCGACGACCGGATCCAGCTCATGGGCGACGGCGTTAAATTGCTCAAGGGTGACATCGCGCAGGGCGGGCTGCTGGAAGAAGCGCGCGCCGGTTTCGCACTGTTCACGACGGGTGTTGTACTCGCTGCCGACGAGGGTGCGCTTAAAGTTGCTGTTGATGATCACCACCGCCACGCCTTTCGGCATCGAGACGGCTTTGGTGCCCAGCGAACGGCAGTCGATCAGCAGCGCGTGGTCTTTTTTGCCCAGCGCTGAAATCAGCTGATCCATGATGCCGCAGTTGCAGCCGACGAACTGGTTTTCCGCCTCCTGGCCGTTGAGGGCGATTTGCGCGCCATCCAGCGGCAGATGATACAGCTGTTGGAACACGGTGCCGACGGCGACTTCCAGCGAGGCTGAGGAGCTTAACCCCGCACCCTGCGGTACATTGCCGCTGATCACCAGATCCGCGCCGCCAAAGTGGCTGTTCCGCTGCTGCAGATGCTTTACCACGCCGCGGACATAGTTCGACCACTGCTGGGTGTCGTGGCTGATAATCGGCGCGTCGAGAGAGAACTCATCGGTCTGATTGTCGTAATCGGCGGCAATCACCCGCACCGTACGATCGTCGCGCGGCGCACAGCTGATCACCGTCTGGTAGTCGATAGCGCAGGGCAGCACAAAACCGTCGTTGTAATCGGTATGCTCGCCGATCAGGTTGACGCGGCCTGGCGCTTGAATGACATGGCTGGCCGGGTAGCCGAAGGCGTCAGCGAACAGGGTTTGGGTTTTCTCTTTCAGACTCATCATTACACTCCGGATTCACGAAAATGGACGTCGCTGACGGCGCGCAGTCGTTCGGCAGCTTGCTCGGCGGTCAGATCGCGCTGAGTTTCGGCCAGCATTTCATAACCAACCATAAACTTGCGGACCGTCGCGGAGCGCAGCAGCGGCGGATAAAAGTGGGCATGAAGCTGCCAGTGGTTATGGTCTTCGTCGTTAAACGGCGCGCCGTGCCAGCCCATGGAGTAGGGGAATGAGCACTGGAACAGGTTGTCGTAACGGCTGGTCAGCTTTTTCAACGCCAGCGCCAGATCGCTGCGCTGGGCGTCGGTGAGATCGGTTATGCGCTGCACGTGCGCTTTCGGCAACAGCAGCGTTTCGAACGGCCAGGCGGCCCAGTAGGGCACCACCGCCAGCCAGTGCTCGGTGTCCACCACCGTGCGGCTGCCGTCGGCCAGTTCGCGCTGCACATAGTCCAGCAGCATCGGCTGGCCCTGTGCGGCGTAATACTCTTTCTGCAGACGGTCTTCCCGTTCCGCTTCATTGGGCAGGAAACTGTTGGCCCACACCTGACCATGCGGGTGAGGGTTGGAGCAGCCCATCGCTGCCCCTTTGTTTTCAAAAACCTGCACCCACGGGTAGCTTTTCCCGAGGTCCGCGGTCTGTTCCTGCCACGTTTTAACCACGTCTTCCAGCGCTTCAAGGCTCAGTTCCGGCAGCGTTTTGCTGTGGTCTGGCGAGAAGCAGATCACCCGACTGGTGCCGCGGGCGCTCTGGCAGCGCATCAGCGGATCGTCACTCTCCGGTGCGTCCGGGGTGTCGGTCATCAGGGCCGCAAAGTCGTTGGTAAATACGTAGGTACCGGTGTAATTCGGGTTGGTGTCGCCGGTCACCCGGGTGTTGCCCGGGCACAGGAAACAGTCCGGATCGTGGGCCGGCAAGGTCTGTTTTGCCGGCGTTTCCTGCGCCCCCTGCCAGGGGCGCTTGGCGCGATGCGGAGAAACCAGAATCCACTGTCCGGTTAACGGGTTATAACGACGATGTGGATGGTCAACGGGGTTAAATACGCTCATGAAGGTTCCTTAGTCTGGATAACCCTGCGGATGACGGGACTGCCAGTGCCAGGTGTCCTGCGCCATTTCGTCCAGGTTGCGCGTTACGCGCCAGTTCAGCTCGCGGTCGGCCTTGGCAGCATCCGCCCAGTAGGCCGGGAGGTCGCCATCGCGGCGCGGCGCGAAATGGTAGTTAATGGGTTTGCCGCAGGCCTTGCTGAAAGCATTGACTACGTCGAGCACGCTGCTGCCGACGCCGGCGCCAAGGTTGTAGATATGCACCCCGGCTTTGTCAGCCAGTTTTTCCATGGCCGCGACGTGGCCATCGGCGAGGTCCATCACATGGATGTAATCGCGCACGCCGGTACCATCTTCGGTCGGATAGTCGTTACCAAAAATGGCCAGCGATTCGCGACGGCCAACGGCGACCTGGGCGATGTAGGGCATCAGGTTGTTCGGGATCCCCTGCGGGTCTTCCCCCATGTCGCCCGACGGGTGGGCGCCGACCGGGTTGAAGTAGCGCAGCAGGGCAATGCTCCACTCCGGCTGGGCTTTCTGCAGGTCGGTCAGGATCTGCTCTACCATCAGCTTGCTTTTGCCGTAAGGGCTTTGCGGGGTGCCGGTCGGGAAGCTTTCGACATACGGGATTTTCGGCTGATCGCCGTAGACGGTAGCGGAGGAGCTAAAGATAAAGTTCTTCACGCCAGCGGCGCGCATGGCAGAGACTAATTTCAGTGTGCCGGTGACGTTATTGTCGTAATATTCCAGCGGCTTGGCGACGGACTCCCCGACGGCTTTCAGCCCGGCGAAGTGGATCACTGCCTCAATGGCGTGATCGTGGAGGATCTCCGTCATCAGCGCTTCGTTACGAATATCGCCTTCAATAAAGGTGGCTTCTTTGCCGCCGAGACGTTCAATCACCGGCAGTACGCTGCGCTTGCTGTTGCAGAGATTGTCGAGGATCACCACCTCGTGTCCCTGCTGCAGCAGTTGAACGCAGGTATGACTTCCAATGTAACCGCTACCACCTGTAACCAGAACTTTCATGATTCGCTCCATTCGGCTTATCGTTTGTGAGGAAGATAGCATATCAAAGAAGTGAAAAGTGTGACATAGGGCAAGTTAGTGGAATCGTTTACACT
>NZ_JAZARW010000001.1:859696-868327 GCF_036233805.1 Klebsiella sp. EMBS2024
TTTGGCGCTATTTTTCTGAAAAATACCAGGGATCTTTCGATCCCCGGCAGGGGGCGTCAGGCCACGGGGCCGAGCTGATAAGTGTAACCGTCTCCACTGGGAACGAACGCCAGGCGATGGGTAATACAGTCCGGGGCATCTTCCGCATGGTGCGAGACAAACAGCAGCTGTGTGGCCCCTTCGCCAATCAACACGTCGACAAATCGGCGCACCAGCTGGCGGTTGAGTGGGTCCAGCCCCTGCAGCGGTTCATCGAGGATCAGCAGGGTTGGATGCTTCACCAGCGCGCGGACGATAAGCGCCAGCCGCTGCTGGCCCCACGACAGACTGTGAAACGGCGCGTCGGCGGTGCGCTTATCGATGCCGAGAATATCCAGCCATTGCTGCACCAGCTTATGCTGCTTGTCGGAAACCGCCTGGTAAATGCCAATAGAGTCAAAGTAGCCCGACAGGATGACGTTGCGGACGTTGGTGCTGACCCGGTAGTCCAGATGCAGGCTGCTGCTGACGTAGCCGATATGCTTTTTGATGTCCCAGATGGTCTCGCCGCTGCCGCGACGGCGGCCAAAGAGCGTGAGATCGTTGCTGTAGCCCTGCGGATGATCCCCGGTGACCAGGCTCAGCAGCGTAGATTTACCGGCGCCGTTGGGACCGACGATCTGCCAGTGTTCGCCCGGATTCACGGTCCATGAGAGGTGATTGATGACCGGGCGATCGTTATAGGAGACCACGCCGTCGTTGAGCACGATACGCGGCGCCGAGTCTGCCAGCGCATGACGGGCCGGTGGGACATCCGGCTCCGGCAGGGTGATGCCGTTCAGTTTTTCACTGTGCGCCAGCTGGGCGACCAGCGCCTGCTGCAGCAGGGAAGACTTCTCGCCGGTCTCGCTGAGGGTGCAGTCAGCCAGCACGCCGGCGAATTGCACAAACTCCGGGATCTCATCGAAACGGTTGAGCACCAGCACCAGGGTGATGCCGGCGCTGTGCAGGTCGGCCAGCAGGGCAGCCAGCTGCTGGCGGGAGTTGACGTCGAGACCGTCGAAAGGTTCATCGAGGATCAGCAGTTGCGGATCGGTCATCAGGGCCTGACACAGCAGGGTCTTACGCGTTTCCCCGGTCGACAGGTATTTAAACCGGCGGTCCAGCAGGGCGCTGATGCCAAACTGTTCGGCCAGGCGCGCGCAGCGGGCAGGATCTTTCACCTCATCCTGGATAATCTCCGCGGTGGTGCGGCCGGTGTCTTCTTCGCCTGGGCTGAGCAGGTCGGTGTTATTGCGCTGCCACTCGTCGCTGACCAGCTTCTGCAACTGCTCGAAGGAGAGGCGGGTCACGCGGGAGAAGTGGCTTTCGCGCTGGCCGCTGAGCAGGGTCAGGTCGCCGGCCAGGGCCCGCGCGAGGGCGGATTTGCCGCTGCCGTTGCTGCCGACGAACGCCCAGCTTTCACCCGCCGCCACGCTCAGGTGGTCTATTTTTAAGGTCTTTGTATCGCTCAGGCGAAACGTGCCTTGCGAAATTTGCAATGATGACATGATGTATCCCATTTTTTGCAGCGATGTGCATCAGGGATACGACTTCAGGCGCGTAATGTCAATGGGGTCAGCATAACGTCGCGAGAATGATGCGATCGGCATTGAAGTAAGCGATCGCCTCCGTTCCTTCCGCCAGGCCAGCGGCCTGCGCCTGTGGCAGGGTGGCGCACAGGGTTTGACCGTCCGCCAGGGTCATCAGTACTTCGCACTGTCCGGACCCGCATTCGATATGACTGATACGTCCCGACAGCTGGTTATCGGCCTGGCGGGCTGCTGCGGGATCGAGGGTGATGCCGACCCATGGCGCTTTGAGCAGGACCAGCACCTCCTGGCCCTCATCGAGTCCCAGCTTCTCAGCGCTTTGCGCGGTGATGGCGACGTTCAGGCGGGTTTTTCCGTCAGCCAACAGTACTTCCACGTGCTGCTGCACCTGCTGGCGATCGCGGCCGGTAATGGTGCCGAACCACTGGTTGCGGGCGCTGGTCTGCAGGGAAAAGCGCGAGATGGCCGCCAGCAGGCTATCCAGCGGCAGGGCATCGTCATCGCTGAGTACATCAAACGCTTTCTGCTGGATCTG
Organism: Klebsiella sp. EMBS2024; assembly: GCF_036233805.1. Taxonomy (NCBI): domain Bacteria; kingdom Pseudomonadati; phylum Pseudomonadota; class Gammaproteobacteria; order Enterobacterales; family Enterobacteriaceae; genus Klebsiella; species Klebsiella sp. EMBS2024. The sequence continues at coordinate 861,803 of NZ_JAZARW010000001.1, forward strand.
CGCCAGCAGATCGTACAGCTGGATCAGACGCTGCCCGTAGCGGGTCAGCACCGCGCCGCCGCCGCCCTTTCCGCCGGTGGCGCGATCCACCAGCGGTTGTTCGCTGAGCTGGTTCATCTCATTGATGGCATCCCAAGCGCTCTTATAGCTGATACCCGCATGCTTCGCCCCCTGGCTTATCGAACCGGTCTGGTCAATCTGTTTGAGCAGGGCGATCCGCCGCGGATCGGCAAACAGGCGCTGCTGTAGCTTAAGGGTGAGAAGAATTTCGGCCTGCATAATCGTTTCCTGACAAAAAAGGGTATTGTGACCGATAGTCGCCCACTTGCAAAACCTCTCTGCGCGGTTGGTCATTACCCACCGCACAAATGGGACGTGTTTTTTCGGCTGAAATCGTTACAATCAGGAAATCATACTATCTGGAGTGAACCATGTTAGAGCTTTTGAAAAGTCTGGTTTTTGCGGTCATCATGGTACCGGTGGTGATGGCGGTCATCCTGGGACTGATTTACGGTCTTGGCGAAGTGTTCAACCTCTTCTCCGGCGTAGGCCACAAAGATCGCAGCCAGCAAAATCACTGATTTCCCGGCGCCCGGTTTAACCGGGCGCTGTGCTATTTCCCTCCTGTATCATTTCCCTTCGTTTTATTGTCCTGTATCACTATAAAAACGCTTCGCATATCGTTATATTATCGACTACATAACGCATTGACAGGAGAGTAAGATGGCAGGTTCTTGGTTACGCGGGGTTGTCGGGGTATCACTCACGCTGTGCGTCGCGGGTCAGGCGCTGGCGGCAGAGGGTAAAGTGACCGTTTTCGCCGCCGCATCGTTAACCAACGCGATGCAGGATATTGCCCAGGCGTACAAGAAAGAAAAAAACGTCGAGGTCGTGTCGTCGTTTGCCTCGTCTTCGACGCTGGCGCGGCAGATAGAAGCGGGTGCGCCAGCGGACCTGTTTATCTCCGCCGATCAGAAATGGATGGATTACGCGGCAGATAAAAAGGCCATCGATCCGGCAACCCGCGCCACTCTGCTTGGCAACAGCCTGGTAGTGGTCGCGCCGAAAGCCAGTGCGCAGGGGGCGATAACCATTGATGAGAAAACCGACTGGACCAGCCTGCTGAAAGGAGGCCGTCTGGCGGTGGGCGATCCACAGCATGTCCCGGCCGGTATCTATGCCAAAGAGGCACTGCAGAAACTCGGTGCCTGGGAGACGTTGTCGCCGAAGCTCGCCCCGGCTGAAGACGTGCGCGGTGCGCTGGCGCTGGTGGAGCGCAACGAAGCGCCGCTGGGGATTGTCTATGGCTCCGATGCCGTGGCCAGCAAGGGGGTGAAAGTGGTCGGCACCTTCCCGGAAGCCTCGCATCAGAAAGTCGAGTACCCGCTGGCGATTGTCGATGGGCACCGCAATGCGGCTGTGAGCGCCTTCTATGACTACCTGAAAGGGCCGGAAGCGTCCGCTATCTTTAAACGTTACGGATTTACCACCCGCTGATGTTTCTGAGCGAACCCGAATGGCAGGCGGTGCTGCTGAGCCTGAAAGTCTCCTCCCTGGCGGTGGCCTTGAGCCTGCCCTTTGGCATCTTTTTTTCCTGGCTGCTGGTCCGGCGCACCTTTCCCGGCAAGGCCCTGCTCGACAGTATTCTCCATCTGCCGCTGGTGCTGCCTCCGGTGGTGGTGGGGTACCTGCTGCTGGTGGCCATGGGGCGGCGCGGGTTTATTGGCAGCTGGCTGTATGACTGGTTCGGCATCAGCTTTGCTTTTAGCTGGCGCGGGGCGGTGCTGGCGGCGGCGGTGATGTCTTTCCCGCTGATGGTGCGCGCCATTCGCCTGGCGCTGGAAGGGGTGGACGTCAAACTGGAGCAAGCGGCGAGAACCCTCGGGGCCAGCCGCTGGCGGGTATTTTTGACCATTACGTTGCCGTTGACTCTGCCGGGGATTATTGTCGGCACGGTGCTGGCCTTCGCCCGCTCGTTAGGGGAGTTTGGCGCGACCATCACGTTCGTTTCCAATATTCCCGGTGAAACGCGCACCCTCCCTTCGGCTATGTACACCTTGATTCAAACCCCGGGCGGGGAGGGGGCGGCGGCCCGCCTCTGCCTCATCGCCATCGGTCTGGCGCTGGTTTCGCTGCTGATTTCGGAATGGCTGGCCCGCGTGAGCCGCCAGCGCATGGGAGGATAATGATGCTGGAGCTGGACTTTACCCAGACCCTCGGTAGCCACTGCCTGCAGATCCGTGAAACTCTGCCCGCCAGCGGGATCACCGCCGTCTTTGGCGTCTCCGGCGCGGGCAAAACCTCGTTGATTAACGCCATCAGCGGCCTGACCCGACCCCAGGCGGGGCGGATCGTGCTCAATGGCCGGGTGCTGAACGACACCGCGCAGCGTATCTGCCTGGCGCCGGAGCAGCGCCGTATCGGCTATGTCTTTCAGGATGCGCGCCTGTTTCCCCATTATAAAGTGCGCGGCAATCTGCAGTATGGGATGGCGAAATCCATGGTCAGCCAGTTCGATAAGCTGGTGGATCTGCTGGGGATTGCGCCCTTGCTGGATCGTCTGCCGGGCCGGTTATCCGGCGGCGAAAAGCAGCGAGTGGCTATCGGCCGCGCCCTGCTGACCGCGCCAGAGCTACTGCTGCTGGATGAGCCGCTGGCCTCGCTGGACATTCCGCGCAAACGCGAGCTATTGCCCTACCTGCAGCGGCTGGCGCAGGAGATTCATATTCCGATGCTCTACGTCAGCCACTCGCTGGATGAGATCCAGCATCTGGCCGATCGTGTGCTGGTGCTGGAGGCCGGTAAGGTGAAGGCTTTCGGTCCGCTGGAGGAGGTCTGGAGCAGCAGCGTGATGCACCCCTGGCTGCCGGCGGAGCAGCAGAGTACGATCCTTAGCGCCACCGTCGCCGCGCAGCACCCGCAGTATGCGATGACGGCCCTGGCGCTGGGGGACCAGTTGCTGTGGGTCAACCGGCTCGAACGTCCCGCAGGCGACACCGCACGGATCCGCATTCAGGCGTCGGACGTTTCGCTGACACTGGCCCAGCCGTCCGGGACCAGCATCCGCAATATCTTGCGCGCCGAGGTGGCTCAGTGTCTGGAGGTCAACGGACAGATTGAAGTGCAGCTCAGAGTGAGTGGCCGTCTGCTATGGGCCAGGATTAGCCCATGGGCGCGGGACGACCTGGCGATAGCGCCAGGTCAGCAGGTGTTTGCCCAGATCAAAAGCGTGTCGATCGCCGCCTGATTACAGCAGTTGGCGGTAGATAAACTCGGCGATGCTGGTGGACTCATTGTCGCCGATGACCATGTTGGCGCGGGCTTTCACCTCGTCCACCGCGTTGCCCATCGCCACCCCGGTGCCCGCCGCTTCCAGCATGCTAAGATCGTTGTAGTTATCGCCGAAGGCCACCACATCCTGCATCGACAGCCCCTGGTCGGCCACCCATTGCGCCAGGCGTTTGCCTTTGCTGTTGCCGGCGCGCGCGATATCCACCTGATCGTGCCACGACCATTCGCACTCGAGGCCCAGCGTCTCGCCAACCTGCTGCGCAAACCGCTGCAGGCGGGGAATGTCGTCATCGGTGAGAGCGAATTTCCATACCGCGTTAACTTCGCGAACCGCCTGCGCCAGCGAATCGACCTGAGCGAAAACCGGACGCTGATCTTCCGGTAACGCCTGCGCCCAGTTGCGGGTGCGGATCACATGCCCGGTGGGGTGTTCATAAAGCATCGCGTCGTCCACATATGCCAGGCCGTGGATCTGCTGTTTGGCGAGCATGGCAGTGAGGCTTACCGCTTGCTCCACCGGCATAGGATCGGCGGCCAAAACCTTTTTTGCGTGATAATCATACAAATAGGTGCCATTACAACAAATTGCAGGTGTATCGAGAGCCAGTGCCTGATAAAAAGGATGGATAGCGACGTGATGACGTCCGGTGACGACGATGACCTGATAGCCTGCCTCTCTGGCGCGGGCCAGCGCCTCCAGCGAAGCGGGCAGAATGGTTTTTTTGCTGGTAAGCAGGGTGCCGTCTAAATCCAGGGCAATCACGCGTGTTGTCATGTGTTATTTCCGGTTGATGTTGAAAAGTGACCTGGCCATGATGGTACACCGCCGTGGCGTCAGGACCAATTTTTCCACATCTGCCGTGAATGTCTGTATGCCCTTTGTGCCGCCGTCCGGCGGAAATTCGGCGGACGATGCGAGTATCATGGGCGGATGTCTTATAATTTTCAGGGTGCNGTTATCCTGAAAATGAAAATTCCACGTGCAGTGAGGGAAGGAGTAGTCATGAAACAAACCGTTTATACCGCCAGCCCGGAAAGCCAACAAATCCATGTCTGGAGTCTTGAAGCGGACGGCAAACTGACGCTGGTGCAGGTGGTTGATGCCCCAGGGCAGGTCCAGCCGATGGTGGTCAGCCCCAACAAGGAATTTCTGTACGTTGGCGTTCGTCCGGAGTTTCGCGTGCTGGCCTATCGCATCACGCCGGATAACGGGGCGTTAACCTTTGCGGGCGAAGCTGCGCTGCCGGGCAGCCCGACCCATATCTCTACCGATCGTCATGGCCGCTTTGTCTTCAGCGCCTCCTACAATCAGGGCTGTGTCAGCGTGACCCCGCTGCACGACGGCCTGCCGGGCGAAACCATCACCGTGGTGGAAGGGCTGGAAGGCTGCCACTCGGCCAATATCTCCCCGGATAATCGCACCCTGTGGGTGCCGGCGCTGAAGCAGGATCGCATTTGCCTGTTTACCCTCAGCGACGATGGTTTCCTTTCGGCACAGGAGCCCGCGGAAGTGACGACCGTCGAGGGCGCCGGTCCGCGTCACATGGTATTCCATCCCAACCAGCAGTATGGTTACTGCGTCAATGAGCTAAACAGCTCGATTGACGTCTGGGAGCTGAAAGATCCTAAGGGCAACATCGAATGTGTACAGACCCTGGATATGATGCCGCCTGATTTTAGCGGCGTGCGCTGGGCGGCGGATATTCATATCACCCCGGATGGCCGTCATCTTTACGCCTGCGATCGTACCGCCAGCATCATCACGGTATTCAGCGTTTCGGAAGATGGTAGCGTGCTGGCGGTGGAAGGCTATCAGCCTACCGAGACCCAGCCGCGCGGCTTTAACCTCGATCACAGCGGTAAATATCTCATTGCCGCCGGGCAGAAGTCGCACCATATCGCGGTGTACGATATCGTCGGTGAGCAGGGACTGCTGCAGGAGAAAGGCCGCTATGCGGTTGGGCAGGGGCCGATGTGGGTGGTGGTCAACGCCCACTGAACCGCCATCAGGTAAAAGAAAAAACCTCGCCTTAGCGAGGTTTTTTTTGCTCAGAGCGGACAGGCTCTGCGGAGAAGGCGTTGTCCTGGCGGGCCAGAAGCGTGACGACGTTAGATATCGTCCATGGTGTAGCCAACGACAATCTCCAGCGTTTTTCGGATCACGTCCGCGGTCACCACGTCATCGGTGGTTTCCAGCGCCTGAATCAGCCATAAAATAATGACCTTATTGTTCAGGTGACCCTCGGACTGGAGAATACTGTTGATGGCGAGCGACATGACGGCGGACTCATCAACCAGTTTATCACCGGCGTTACGGAAATAGTCGGAGAGCGCGGTGTCCTGCAGTCTTGCGTAAATATCTGGTTGCTGATGCATAGTCTGTCTCATCACATTCTCACTCTGTTTAATTCACCATGGTTGGGATAATCAGTGGATCTTTTTAACTTCCGACGGCATGCTGTCTGGCGCCAGCGAACCTCTGGTTTCCCAACGGCCATTGATTTTCTTTACCTGTAAAGGCGCGTACTTCCGCTGACGGATAAGCTTCGCGCAAATTTCTTCGATCACGGCAGCGATGATCTTTCTACGCTGGCGATCTGGTTCTGTCGCCTGCATTAACCGAAGTCGAACCAGCAGGGTCGGGGTGGTAATCGGGCGATTCGTTTTCAGAAGCGCTAGAACCGCCTCGCCGATGATTTCATCGGTTATTTCCTCAGTTTCACTGTTATTCATAACCGTCTCTATGCATGCCACCCTTTTCCTGAATAGGCGAACNNNCATTCAGGTCAGCAGCAGGTTTGTGGAAGCGATCGCCCCTCATCTGCTACTGCGGCGCTGCAACAGGCGACGATCGATGGCGTTATTCCTGGCCAGCAAACAGCAGACCAATTAAGGTCTGATAGTGGCTCTCTTCCTCCGGCGCGCGAGCGCGGTCCAGGCGGCTCAACAGTTTGGTGCATAGCGCTTTGCGGTTGAGATGACGCCCTTCGTTAAGAATATCCATCACGATCTGACCCAGGGTTTCCTGCTGGGAAGGCAAAGATGCTTTGTTGAAATACTGGGCAATTGCGTTCGCTGTATCTGGAATGTAACCATTCTGCTGCATATGTGCTCCTTTCATTTCATTCATCTGTTAACTGCCATTAAACTTATACAATAATTATTAACCTGTACACACAAAGTTGCACAATAATGATTCATGTTATTTTAACTATATGATTTTTAATTGTTTAA
>NZ_JAZARW010000001.1:868335-891675 GCF_036233805.1 Klebsiella sp. EMBS2024
GCCTGGCGCGGTTCTGGCTTGTAAAGGTGGGGTTTAGCGTTGCATGTTGNACAAGGAAAGAAAAAAAGGGAAAACCTTGCACAAAAAAGGGATTTTTAGTGTATCTTTTTTGTTAAGACAAAACGTAGTTTTACGAGACCCTTAGCCTGATAACTGCTACTGTGAATGCTTATCCCTCCCATCTGGAATCACTATGCTAACCACCATCATTTATCGCAGCCATATCTGCGACAATGTCTCATTCAAATCGATCGAGGCCATGGTCGCCAGGGCAAACGAAAGAAATGGGCAGGCGGACGTCACCGGTATTTTACTTTTTAACGGGACGCATTTTTTTCAACTCATTGAGGGGCCTGAAGAAAAGGTTCAGGATATTTATCAGCATATCTGCCGGGATCCTCGCCACTATAATCTGGTGGAGTTGCTTTGCGATTATGCGCCGTCCCGTCGTTTTGGTAAGGTCGGGATGGAACTGTTTGATTTACGCGAACACGATCGCGAGGAAGTTCTGCAGGCGGTGATGGACCGGGGGACGTCAAAATATCAGCTCACCTATGATGACCGGGCGCTGCAATTTTTCCGTACTTTTGTCGAAGCCACAGAAAAAGCGAACTATTTTGAGATTCCTTCCGCAGATAGTTGGGTTTTTATTCCTGATAAGGAGACGTTCTATCCTGATACCCCGATTATCGATAATACGGAAGGTTGTTCCTTTGCCTTCCAGCCGATTGTCGACCCTTTCGCCTGCGAAATTATTTCGTGGGAAGCGCTGTTGCGTACACCGGACGGGCAATCCCCCGGCGCCTATTTTGCCGGGCTGACCGGGGACGATATTTATCTCGCCGACCTGCACAGTAAACGGGTGGCGTTGTCGCTGGCGGGAAAATTAGGTTTACGTAATAAGGCGTTAAGCATTAATTTACTGCCGATGACCATGGTCAAAGCGCCGAATGCGGTGGCTTTCCTGCTCGACGAAATTAGTCGCAATGACCTTATTCCGGAGCAGATTATTGTCGAGTTCACTGAGCGGGAAGTGATTTCGCGGATGGACGATTTTACCGATGCGGTGCGCAAACTGAAGGGCGCGGGAATTAATCTTGCCATCGATCACTTCGGCGCCGGGTTTGCCGGGCTATCGCTGCTGGCGCAATACCAACCCGACAGAATTAAAATCGACCATGAGCTGATCCGCAATATCCACCAGGACGGACCGCGCCAGTCGATTGTACAGGCGATTATCAAATGCTGTACTTCTCTGGAGATTGCGGTCTCAGCCGTCGGCGTTGAGCGTGCTGAAGAGTGGATGTGGCTGGAATCAGCCGGTATTTCACAGTTTCAGGGCAATTTGTTCGCCAGCGCGCGCCTGGGGGGCCTACCCGCCGTCGCATGGCCGGAGAAAAAATGAACCACCGCGAAATCAGCTAAACATTTTTTCATCTTTTTTCCCGGGCGCTGTGAGCCGCAACCTGATATCTTTATCTGTACAAGAAAATAGAGTTGTACAGGATGCCTGAATTCGTTAGTTTAGGTATTAAGGTATCAGGTTGATGTGAGGCTGCTATGGCGTTTTACAGTATCGGTGAAGTCGCCGAACGTTGCGGAATCAATCCGGTCACACTGCGCGCCTGGCAGCGTCGTTACGGTCTACTGAAACCGCAGCGTAGCGAAGGCGGGCATCGACAATTTGATGAAGAAGATATCCTGCGTATCGAAGAGATCAAGCGCTGGATAGAGCGCGGTGTATCAGTAGGGAAAGTCAAAGCGCTGCTGGAGGATAACCTGCCGGCGGCGCGCGACGAATCCGCGCATCTTCAGGAAGAGATGATGTCCATTCTGCGTTATATGCAACCCGCCAGAATCCGCGCCAAATTAATGGCGCTCAGTCATCAACACCCCGTCGACACCCTCATCGATAGCCTGTTAGTGCCGGTACGACAGCGTCTCAAGTTGGATCAGAATACCTCGCTGGTGATTAGCAGCATGCTGGACGGCCTGTTAATTGACTGCGTAGCGTTGTTTCTCGCCGAAGCGCGTAAAAAAAATGGCAAAGAGACGCTGCTGGTGGGCTGGAGCAATGAGGACAGGACGCGTCTGTGGCTGGAGGCATGGCGTCTTTCCCAACGCGGCTGGCATGTCAACGTTCTCGCCGAACCGCTGGAGTCGCCGCGGCCTGAGCTATTTCCCGGGCAGCATATTTTCGTCTGGACCGGACGTGCCGCCACGCCTCTGCAGGAGGAGTTGCTCAGCCACTGGCAGGAGCAGGGCTTCAGCATCCATTTTCACGGCCAAAATTAAGCGCCCCGATCCGTGGTGCGGATCAGGGCTTGAGTGCTTGGTTACAGGTGAATCTGGCTCCAGGATTTGAACGTTTCGCTGCGGCTGATATTAAAAAAATCGGTTCTACCGCTGCAGCCGAGCTTTTTAATCAGATTCAGCCGGATCTGATAAATGGTTTTTATATGCAGGTTTAGCGACCGGCCAATGCTGGCGACCGCTTCGCCATTGCTGATAAGTTGAATAACTTTCTTTTCCCGCTCGGTAAACTGCACCGAGGCGCCTGGCGCCGGATGGGTTTTGTAATAGCGGGTGGGTTGATGCAGAAATATCTTTAACTCTTCCGGCGTCGAGTTGGCCGGTAAGCGCAGCATAGGCAGTTCACTAAGAAAATTAAGATCGTTGCCTTCGGTTAACAGAATAAATAATGTATCCCGCCGATTATAGTTGTGCTGCAGTACCGCGAAATAATTGTCGCTGGTGAAGAAAACATGTTTTTTGCGGAAGTAAGATGCCGGCAGGCTATTCAGGATCAGCGACATCCCATAGAGAAGAAAACCATTATCAAACCACAGATCGTAATGCTCAGAACGATAGCAAGTATTATGGTGTGACATTTTTTTGCCTCAGTTAGCCGATAGAGACCCAGGCGCGCCGGTACAGCAGGTCGAAGCCTGCTGCCAGCACAGTGGGTTTATTTAATGATGAGGTTTGCTGTACAGCATATCCAGCGCCTGCAGATAGAGATCGGAAAGTATTTCGTTACTTTCCGTTTGCAGACGATGCTGGATTTCCGTAATCATCCGCTCATTATTTACCGTTCTGTGCTGCTTAATGAGCGTATTCTCAATATTCTTCATCAGGGCCGAATTGAAGACAAACTCTGCTGGAATGGTATTTTTAATATGCATAGCTCGAACTCTCCCACGTATAAAGCAAACAGACAATAAAAGTCGCAGCGTACCGTTGATACGCGCCAAGTCACGAACAGGAAATGTATAACCAGGAACCACCGTCCGACTCGCTGCGCAATCGTCAAGCTTCCCCGCTTTGTTGCGCAACAAGCAGTTAATACTCCAAAACTATAGACGCTGATTTCACTATGTACAACTTTTTTCATTGCTATATGTACAACGTAACGGTTTATTTTTTGTTTGTGTTTTAATTTGTTGATTTATAATGATTTTATTGAGTGATAACTTGTACGGAAAAGTCGGGTTGTGCAGGATTTCGCTGTAAAACCAGCGGGAAGAAGCTGATGATGGTAGAAGAAAGCCAATTGTGAAAATTCTGTCATGGCTGGCGAAATGCATGAAATTGCGCCGACGCGCGAAGGGGTAAACAGCAACGCTGTCGTCGACAGGTGGCTTTCTTCCGCGTCGGAGTCTGAGCATAGCGGAAAATATGATGAGGCTTTGTCTGCTTTTTGCACAGTAAGGTAAAGGGGTAACGTCTGCCATGTCGTAAACGGCCCATTCGATTTGTTGGCGAATAAGGGCTGTGCTACGCTTTTTGGTAACGACGCGGCGGTTTGGCATCGTTATTTTTNNNNCATTTCCCTGTCGAGTCTTATACCCCTGTCACGACCGGTAAATACGGCAAAAGCTTTCTGTCCCTGGACAGGCCTTGAGGACTGAGGAGGGAAAATGCGCGGCAAAAGCGTGATGCTCCTGGCCGGGTTAGCCTCTCTCGCGCAGGCGAACGAACTTAACCTCTATTCGGTGAATACCGGTTCCTATGTTTACCATCTGACCAATAATCACGGACAATATACAGAGAATTTCGAAAATCATTTTTTCTCAGTGGAGCGGAAATTCTCTGCAGACTCCAAATACAGCCTTCTGCTTGGCACTATGAATAACAGCTTCAACGATCGCTGCCTGGCGCTGGGGGTGAGAAGAGACTGGTACCACAGCGGCAGCGGGTGGACCTTCAAAGGCGTTTACGGCTATACCGGCGAATTCTTCTTCGACGCCTTCGAGCATTGCGGCGATCATGGCTCCTATAAAGACTTTAAGGACGCCACGGGGATCGGCTTTTCACCCTATATCTACCACGCTATCCAGTATAACTTCACCGATTATTTCGCCGTTGAAAGCGGCATTATTATTCCCAGCGTGTTTGTGATCAGTATCCAGTGGAGCTTCCGCTAAATCGTCCCGTTGTCGGTTACAAGGTAATCACCTTCCTGAGCAGCGTACTGGAGAGCGCGGCAAGGGAAATGAGCACCGACAGGACAAAGGTCAGCGCTATTACCCCCAACTTGGTGGCTAGCGAATGCACAGGGATGAGCATCACCAGCAGGTGAAACACGGAATAGTGGAGGATATAAACTCCGGTCATCGCTTTACTGACCGTCGCCAGCACGGCCTCTTTCCACTCGCGGTTCTTTTTAAACTGCACGGCGTTAGCGGCGATCACCAGCAGGACGATCAGGATATAAATTTGCGATCCCGTGAGAATGAACGCATTACGATCTGCTTTAAACAGGGCGAAGAAGAAATGGCGTTCATAAAACCAGGTAAATAAATAGACAAAGGGCAGAGCGATAATCGACCCTTTAATCACCTGTGGGTTGTGTATCCACTCCGCGACCTTTGGATCGTTAAACAACTGCCCGGTTAAATAAAACAGTAGCCATGTCCACAGGCGATACTGCGGCGGCAAACTGAAAAGATGTCTGTCCGGGTAGATCACCGAGAGCAGGTCGTAACCGTAGGAGCAGCACAGCAGCGTCAGGAGCACGGCGAAAAAGAGCCCGCGCCGCTGGCTGAGCCAGGCGATCAAAGGATGAAAGGTATAGATGACAATCAGGGCGAAAATAAACCAGGGCTGGATCAGGTAGCCGCGCTGGTAAGGCTCCCAGACATAATAGACCGTCACCCAAAACAGAAAGACGATGACCACGCTTTTAATTTTACCAATTTGCCAGTTGGCATCGTGGCGCGTCTGCGCATCAAGATAACCGGCCACGACAAAAAACAGCGGCGTCGCGATGGTCGAGATAAAGGTCAGCAGCCCGAGGATCCAGTGATAGTCATAATCAAAGCGATCCCAGGTGTTATAGATGGTGAAAAAGGTCACCGCTGTCATACAGCCTAATGTCTTGATAATGCTCAGACCGGTACTGTTCATCGTTGAGGCGTCATATCCTTATGGTGAAAGCAGGCGTAAATCACCGGCAGAACCAGCAGCGTCAGCACGGTGGCAAAGGCGAGGCCGAACATGATCACCACCGCCATACTCTGGAAAAAGACATCGCGCAGCAGCGGGGCCAGACCAAGTACGGTGGTGAAGGCGGTCAGCAGGATCGGCCGCAGACGAGAGGTTGCCGCATCAATAATAGCTTGTCGTTGATCTTTCTCCTGTTTTTGTTGCTCTATCTCTTCTACCAGCACAATGCCGTTACGGATCAGCATACCGCTCAGGCTGAGCAAGCCGATTAAGGCCATAAAGCCGAAGGGGATGCCGGTAAGCAGAAAGCCGGGTGTGACCCCGATCAGCGCCAGCGGAACGGTCAGCCAGATGGCGACGGCGTTTTTCAGCGAACTGAACATCAGCACCGTTATGATAAACATCACCAGATAGCCAAGCGGCAGGGTTGTAAACAGCCCCTGCTGCGCCTCACTGGAGTTCTCGGCATCGCCGCCCCATTCGATACGGTAGCCGTGGGGCAGCGGCAGTGCGTCAATGCGCGGTTTCACCCGCGCGAGAATATCACCCGAGGTTTGGCCGCTTAGCGGGCTGGGGTCGGTCTGGACCGTCAGCACCCGGGTACGATCCCGGCGGAGGATCAACGGATCTTCCCACTCCAGGGCGAAACCATTGATGACGTTACTCAGCGGGATATATTGCTGGCGACTCTGGCTCCAGACCAGCACATTATTCAGATGGTTGGCATCCTGACGTTCTGCTTCCGGCGGCCGGACGATCACTGGCAGCAGATCGGCCCCTTCACGATATAACCCGGCGCGACTCCCGGAGAAATTCATCTCCAGCGCGTTATCAATATCCTGTTTATCCACCCCCAGCTCGCGTCCCAGCGCCGGGGAATACTGCGGGCGGATCACTTTGCTGCGGTTCTGCCAGTCATTACGCACGCTGTCGGTCGCCGGGTCCGCGGCGAGGATATCGCCTACCTGACTCGCCAGCGCGCGCAGCGTATCCGGGTCTGGGCCCTTAATGCGCACCTCAATCGCGCTATCCCCGGAGGGCCCGAACATAATGCGTTTGGTGCTGGCGTTAACCTGCGGGTAGTTTCTGGCAATCCAGTCCTCCACGTGGCGGGTGACAGGGGCGATGCCGCGTTGATCATCCATCCGCACCATAATCTGCGCGTAGTTGCTGTACTGGCGCTGCCCGCTGTAGGTGAGAATGAAACGCATACTGCCCTGGCCGATGGTGGAGACGGTGGTGACCACCCCCGGCTGACCGGCTATCGACCGCTCGATATCCCGGGTCATCTTCTCCGTGGCGTTTATATCGGTACCGTAGGGTAGCCACAGGTCGACAAAGAATATAGGCGTATTCGATGACGGAAAAAAATTCTGCCGAACAAAGGTAAAGCCCCAGATCGCTCCGGCTAACAGCGCACCCATCAGCACCAGGGTCAGGGTCTTTTGCTGCAGCAGTATTTGCAGCGCCTGCTGATAGCCACGGTAAAAGCTGCCGCGGTAAGGATCGGCCTTTTCCTCCGCGGCGGCGGCCGACGGGGCGTTTTTAAACAGCCACCACTTAATAAGCACCGGGGTGATGGTCAGAGCGGAAAACCAGCTCAGCATCAGGGAGATCAGCAGCACCTGGAACAGCGATTTGCAATACTCCCCGGTAGAGTCCTGGGAGAGGCCAATCGGCGCGAAGGCGAGGATGGCGATGATCGTCGCGCCAAGCAGCGGCAGGGCAGAGCGACGGATCACATAGTTAATCGCGCCCAGCAGCGGAGAGCCTTGCTGACGGGCGATGAGCACCCCTTCGACAATCACAATGGCATTGTCCACCAACATACTCAGGGCAATGATTAGCGCTCCGAGGGAGATCCGTTGTAGTTCGATCCCCCAGATATACATGATAAGCAGGGTGCCGAGAACGTTGAGCGCCAGCGACAGAGCAATAATAATCCCGCTGCGCACCCCCATAAATACCAGCAGCACGCCGACGACAATCGCCAGGGCCATCAGAAAATTGGTAATAAAGCCATTGACCGAGTGGGCGACCTCAGCTGCCTGATCGTAAAAAATAGCGATGTCGATGCCCGCCGGTTTGTCGGCGGCCATCTGCTGGAGGCGGGCCTCGAGAGCGTGGCCGACGTCAATAACGTTGACGCCAGGGATAAAAGAAACTCCCATGGTCACCGCCTGGCGCCCGTTGGCATGATAGATACTGGCCGGCGAGTCGGTTAGCCCGCGCGACAGCGTAGCAATATCCCGTAGTCGGGTGGTGGCGCTGGCGCCGTGAGGGCTGACCAGTAGATCTCCCAGCTCATCGATGCTCTGAAACTCACCGGTGGGGTGGAGGCGGATCGATTCGCTGCCAACGCGGATCTCCCCGGCGCTGGACACCACGTTGAGTCGGGCCAGGATTGCGGCGAGCTGGTTGAGGGTGATCCCGCGCGCCGCCATCTTCGCCAGCGAGATATCCACATTGATCTGCTGCGGAATGACGCCGCCGATAGCGACTTTACCGACCCCCGGCACCAGCACCAGCTCCCGGCGCAACTGTTCGGCATAGCGCACCAGCTCCGGGTTGGTAAAACTGTCGCCCGAGATAGCGAAGAAAAAGCCAAACACATCGCCAAAGTCATCGTTGACGAAAGGGGGGACTACGCCAGGGGGGAAAAGGCGGCTGGCGTCACCGACCCGGCGACGTAGCTCATCCCAGATTTGCGGCAGCTCGCTGGAATGGTACTGCGAAGCAATATTCACCGTAATTTGCGATAAGCCATTCGAGGAGATGGAGCTGACGTTATCCAGCGAGGGAAGCTGCTGAATCGCGTTTTCCAGCGGCAGGGTAACCTCCTCTTCCACCTGCTGAGCGGACGCGCCAGGGTAGTGGGTGACGATCACCGCCGTTTTGATGGTGAAGGCGGGATCTTCCAGGCGGCCGATATTGAGCAGGGCGAGCAGGCCACCCACCCCTAACAGCAAAATGGCTAACCAGACGCGGGTCGGGTTGTTAATAAACTGACGGGAAATATCCATTTATAATCCTCGTTCACGCGTCCAGACCCGCACCGGCTGCCCGGCATGCAGCTCGCTCACGCCCGCCGCAACCACCTGTTCACCCGCGCGGAGACCGTCGGTGATCGCCACTCCCTGCGAAGTCACCTCGCCGACGGTGACCTTACGCTCCTCAAGATATCGATGCGCGTTATCGCCTTTCACCACCCAGACTACCGGCTCGTTCTTTGGCCGGTTATCGGGGTTAAACACCGCCTCCGCTGGCACAATGAGGGTTTCCCGTCCGGCGCTGGCCGGTAAATTGCCGAGATTGACCGTCACGGTGCCGCTGACCCCGCCGACGGCGGGAAAATCATCTGGCCGCGGCATGGTTAACACGATCTGCCAGGTGAGGGTGCTATTGTCGCTGCTGCCGGTATGCTCTTTGTATTCCGCGGTAAACTCGCGGCCCGGCAGGGTATTGATCCTGAGGACGGGACGGTAGGCGGTATTGCGGATATCCAGGGAGGTGAACAGATTTTCGGGAATGCTGAAGACCACATCCAGCAGGTCGGTCCGCGTCAGGGTGATCACCGGTTGGCCGGCGGCGACCACCTGATGGTTGCGGATATGCACGCCGGCGGCAATCCCGCTAAAGGGCGCGATGAGGCTCATTTGCGCCAGCTCTTCGCGAGCGATTTTTAAGGCCGCATTAGCGGCATCGCGATTGGCGCGCTGCACGTCCATCTCCGCCTGGGAAATCGCCTGGCGCCCGGCCAGAGTCTGGAAGCGGTCGAACTGACGCTGGGCGAGAGTGGCCGCCGTTTGCCGCTCATTGACCCGTTGCTGGGCCTCGCGGGCATTCAGGCGCGCCAGCGTTTGCCCCTGGGCGACGCTTGCCCCCTGACGAATATCTAGCGACTCCACCTGGCCACCCCGCTTAAACGACAGTTCGGTGGAATCGCCAGACTCAATGCGTGCCGGAAACGTTCGCTGCTGGGTATTGCCCACGGCGGTCACCTGCGCCACTTTAACCATGCGCGGGGCGGACTCGACGGTGGGTGCTTTCTGATCGCAAGCGGTTGTAAATATAATAACAACCGGGATGAGAGAAAAATAACGGTTCACAATATTCCCCTCAGATTCAGGATTTATTTTACATTTTTATTACATGGCGCCTGCTTATTCTGCGAGAGCGGCGACGACCAGATAAGTGAAGAGCCCCACCGCTGTGCAGGCGACAATGGCCAGCGCGACAAACAAACCCAGGCGTAACAGGCTATAACCCAACATAATTTCCTCCCTTTACTCCCACCCGAACCGTGAATGTCATTTAATTCGGCCCCCACTGTGACCACCGAACATTCGGAGCGGCATGCCTGCTTGTAATCAGCATAGTCGGAGAAAATATGAAGTGTTAAAAAAGAGAATGCCGCGAGCGTTGGCGGCATTAAGGGGAAAGCGCAGGAGATCCGCAGAGAATATGCGGTTTTTATAATATTTTTCAGTCTATTAATCCGCCATTTTCTAATGTTAATTTTCCTGTGCTACGTTTAATAACATCTATTCCGCTCGCCGCTTCTGTTGTTGAGATTTCGTTCCTCCCCAAGTAAGGGGCTATTCATCACTACGCATTGTATTGGTAATAAAAGGATTATCTCATGTATAAAAATATCGTTGTTCCCGTTGACGTGTTTGATGCGGGCCTGGCCGACAAAGCGCTCTCTCATGCGAAATTCCTCGCCCAACATTCTGCCGGGCAAATTCATCTTATCCATGTTATTCCGGCCTTTTCTCCTGTATTAACCCGCGGATTTATCTCTGATGCCCGAAAGATGGAAGACCATTTGCTTAATACCGCTAAGGAAAAGCTGAGCGAGCTGGTGAAGAAAAATGGGCTTGCGGAAGACGCCAGCCATCTTTATGTGCGCAGTGGCAATGTTCGCGATCAAGTGATTGCCCTGGCCGATGAGCTGAAAGCGGATGTGGTGATTGTCGGTTCGCGCAATCCGGGGATCCAGACTCATCTGCTGGGCTCGGAAGCGGCCAATATCGTGCGCTATGCCCATGTACCAGTGTTCGTTGTGCGCTGATGATGGCGGGATGTCGCCCTGACTTCCGCTTCAGAAATCGAGGGAAAGAGTATGAATACAGATAAACCGGGGGCGCCCTATTATCAGCGCTCCGTCGAGGAGACTCTCGCCAGCGTGCAGAGTTCGCCGGAAGGGATTAGCGGAACAGAGGCGGCTACGCGCCTGCAGCAGTATGGCGAAAACGCCCTGCCGCAGAAGCCGGGTAAACCCGCCTGGCTGCGTTTTATTGCGCATTTTAACGATGTGCTGATCTACGTCCTGCTGGCGGCAGCGTTGCTCAAGGCGGTGATGGGCCATTGGATCGACATGGCGGTGATCCTCGCCGTGGCTGTGGTCAATGCGCTGATCGGCTTCATTCAGGAGAGTAATGCGGAAAAATCGCTGCAGAGTATCCGCAATATGCTGTCCAGCGAGGCGGTGGCGATCCGTCAGGGCAACCATGAAACCATCCCCACCACCTCGCTGGTACCTGGCGATATCGTGGTGATCCGCGCCGGCGACCGTATCCCCGCCGATCTACGGGTGATTGAGGCGCACAACCTGCGGGTGGAAGAGGCGATCCTCACCGGCGAGTCGACGGTGGTGGAAAAAACCACCGAGCCGCTAAGCGGCGATTTACCGCTCGGCGATCGCAGCAACCTGTTGTTTTCCGGGACCACCGTTAGCTCAGGGGCGGGAAAAGGGATCGTGGTGGCCACCGGCGGCAATACCGAGCTGGGCCATATCAACCAAATGATGGCGGGCATTGAGAAACACCGCACGCCGCTGCTGGTGCAAATGGACAAGCTGGGCAAAGCCATCTTTATCCTTATTCTGGTGATGATGGCGGCGCTGTTCGTCTTTAGCCTGCTGTTCCGCGATATGCCGGTCTCCGAACTGATGCTGTCGTTGATTAGCCTCGCGGTGGCATCGGTCCCGGAAGGGTTGCCGGCGATTATCTCGATTATTCTGTCGCTCGGCGTACAGGCGATGGCCCGTCAGAAAGCGATTATCCGCAAGCTGCCGACGGTGGAAACCCTCGGCGCGATGACGGTTATCTGCTCGGATAAAACCGGGACCCTGACCATGAACGAAATGACGGTGAAGGCGGTGATCACTGCCGACAGCGTCTATCGGGTGGAAGGGGATAGCTATGAGCCGGTCGGTAAGATCCACGCCATTGACGATCCGACGCCGGTCACGATCGCGCCCGGCTCGCTGTTCGAGCGCTATCTGCGCACCATCGATCTGTGTAACGACAGCCAGCTTATCAAAGAGGAGAGCGGGCTGTGGAAAATCACCGGCGGCCCGACCGAGGGGGCGCTGAAGGTGCTGGCGGCGAAGGTCACTCTGCCGCCGCTGACCAGCGAACTGCGCAGTAAAATTCCTTTTGATTCGCAATATAAATACATGTCGACCCTCTACCGGCTGGGTGAAGAGGAGGTAGTGCTGGTCACTGGCGCGCCGGATGTCCTGTTCCGCCTGTGCCAGTATCAGCAGAGCGACAGCGGATTGCAGCCGCTGGATCTCCCGTACTGGGAAGGCAAAATTGAAGAGTACGCCCGGGAAGGGCTACGGATGGTGGCCGCAGCCTGGAAGCCGGCTGCCGCAGGCCAGACCGAACTGACCCATCAGGATCTGCAGCAAGGGGTGATTTTGCTAGGGGTCGCCGGGATGATGGATCCGCCGCGTCCGGAGGCCATCACGGCGATTGCCGACTGCCTGCAGGCCGGGATCCGCGTGAAGATGATCACCGGCGACCACCCGCAAACGGCGATGAGCATCGGCAAGATGCTGGGGATTGGCAATGCGGGAAATGCCATTACCGGACGTGAGCTGGAGGTGATGGACGACGCGCAGCTGAGCGTAGCCGCGCAGCAGTTTGATATCTTCGCCCGCACCAGCCCGGAAGATAAGTTCCGCCTGGTGCAGGCTCTGCAGAGTAAGAAAGAAATTGTCGGAATGACCGGCGATGGGGTGAACGATGCCCCGGCGTTGAAGCAGGCTGACGTCGGCGTGGCGATGGGGATCAAGGGGACCGAGGTGACCAAGGAGGCCGCCGATATGGTGCTGACCGATGATAACTTCGCCACCATCGCCAGCGCAGTCCGCGAGGGGCGCCGGGTGTATGACAACCTGAAGAAAACCATTCTCTTCGTCATGCCGACCAACCTTGCCCAGGGGTTACTGATCGTGATCGCGCTGCTGGCGGGCAACGTACTGCCGCTCACGCCGGTGTTGATCCTGTGGATGAACATGGCTACCTCCGCCACGCTGTCGTTTGGCCTGGCGTTTGAAGCCGGTGAGAAAAATATTATGCGGCGGCCGCCGCGCGATCCGAAAATTCACGTGATGGACGGCTTTGCCATCTGGCGCGTAGCGTTTGTGGGGTCAATGATTGCGGTCAGCGCCTTTATTCTCGAAGCCTGGCTGCAGCCGCGCGGCTATTCGCCGGAGTTTATCCGTACCGTGCTGTTGCAGACTCTGGTCACCGCCCAGTGGTTCTATATGCTGAACTGCCGCGTATCGGATGGATTCTCGTTAACCAAAGGTCTGCTGGCCAACAAAGGGATCTGGATCGTCAGCGGCGTACTGCTGCTGCTGCAGCTGCTGATTATCTACGCGCCTTTTATGCAGATGCTGTTCGGCACCACCGGGCTGCCGTTCCGCTACTGGGTGATCACCTTTATCATCGGCTTCGCCATGTTCCTGATCGTGGAACTGGAAAAACCGCTGACCCGCAAATGGCGTTCCGCCTGACGGCGTGAAGCGCTGAACGAAAAAGAAAAGAGGGGGCATNGCCCCCTCTCTGGCTGACGACAAACCTGTTTCGTCATTGTGCTCGCATTTCTGCCGGGTGGCGACTTTCGCCTTACCCGGCCTACGAAAGACTTCAATATCAAACCGTTATGCAGTTATCTGTAGGCCCGCGCAAGCGCAGCGCCGCCGGGCAATTCCTGAAGATTGCACATTGTCAGCAGTTTGAGAGAGGGCATCGCCCTCTCTTTTATTATGGTTCACGCTTGTTGCGCTTTACTGTTTCGGCTCGGCGACCACGGTGCTTCCCACGCCGCGGTTATTGTACTCCCACATGCGGTTGAAGCCGTTGTCGTTGAGGTTGCGCTGCAGATTGCCTTTGTCATCGGCGCTGCCGGTGTTGCCGCTGAACGGGCGGCCGGAGCCTACCGCCGCCGCCCACGGCTGGGCAATATTAAAGCCTTCATTGATAGCGCTGTCGCGGATCACCACCTGGCCGTTGCTGTTGCCATCGACATCCAGCGCGCGGCCGAGCTGCGCGACGTTATCCCCGGAGGCGGTGAAGCGGCTGTTGGTCGCCAGGAAGCCGTAGGTCACGCTCTTCAGAGTAGCCGGCGCGAAGACATAGGCCTCTTTCTGGGTACGGGAGTTCACCACGCGGAAATCGGTGTTATCAAACACCACCGCGCCGCGGCCGGAAACGATATCCACATCGCCTTCAATGTAGCTGTTGGTCACCAGGGTGCGGGTCTGACGGTTGTCCTGCAGACGGTTTTGCACGCCGCTGTTGGTCACGAAGAAGGTGTTCTGACGGCCAAGAATATTGACCTTATTGATCTGCACCTGGTCGCCATCGCTGCGCAATGCCACCGCCTGGTGGGTACCGGCGTCAACGCTGTCGCCGAGGTTGTTGGCGATGGTCAGGTTCTGCAGCTGCAGACCATTATTCTGTGACCAGAAGACTGCGGAACACATTACGCCGACGGTCGCCGCGGATTTGCTTTGGCAACTGTCGAACATATACCACGCCGGTTTACCCGGCATATATTTACCGCCTGGATTGACCAGACGACGCCAGGTGTTGCGATCCATCTCGGAATCAATGGCTTCGCTGATTTTCACGTCGATTGGCTTATCGCCAGTACCATACAGGGTCAGGGCGCCCGGCGCCGCCGGAACGTAGACGGTTCCCGGGTACTCGCCCGGCATAATCGCGATATACAGACGACGGTTAGAGTGACGGGCAATTGCCGCATCCACCGCCGCCTGAATGGTGGTATGGGTTACGCCCTGGGTTCCCGCAGGGCCGACGATAAAGTCAGGCTGCGCCGGCAGGCTGATAGCAGACGGCGTCCAGGCGGCGGCGTTGGGAGCCAGCGACTGGAAATAGGCCGCCGGCGTGAAGTTTTTCGCTTCTTCGGCGTTGAGTATGGGACGCGCGGTAGTGCCCGGTGCAGTCTGCGTTGAGGGCTGTTGATCGGCAGGCGTCGAGCTACAGGCGGACAGCGTCACGCCGAAGGCCAGCGCCAGCGCCAGACGGGAAACGGAATATGTGTTCATGTTGCTCCGGGCAAAATTAAGCGTAGTGAAATACCCCGGCTGAGACGCCAGGGTATAAGTCCTTTAAAACCTGCTGTTTTATACTAACTTGAACGAAACGGGAAGACGTGGACGGAAAAACTTACCGTCTTTACGCAACGCGCAGNNTGCCGGATGGTCTTTAGTCACAAAAAAATAACATTTCCCTGCGCTATTGTTGACTTTACCGGCGTTATGAAAATAAATGTCTATACAACCCATGACAAGTTAAGCGCTATGACTGAAGCCACTTCCGAACTCGTTATCTGGCGAAACGGGCGTCTCGCCACCCTGAACCCCGATCACGCTCAACCTTACGGCCTGCTGGAGCGCCATGCGCTGCTGGTGCGCGACGGCCGCATCGCGGCGATTGTCGCCGAAGATGACGTCCCCAGCGGGCGCAGTATCGATCTTGAAGGCCGGTTGGTAACGCCGGGATTAATCGACTGCCACACCCATCTCGTCTTCGGCGGCAGCCGGGCCCAGGAGTGGGAGCAGCGGCTGAACGGCGTGTCGTATCAAACCATCAGCGCCAGCGGCGGCGGCATTAACTCCACCGTGCGCGCCACGCGCGACAGCAGCGAAGCTGAACTACTGGCGCTGGCCCAGCCGCGTCTGGAACGCCTGCTGCGTGAAGGGGTGACCACCCTGGAGATCAAATCCGGCTACGGCCTCGACCTGCCAAACGAACGCAAAATGCTGCGGGTCGCCCGACAACTGGCCGATCATAATGGCGTGGAACTGTCGGCGACGCTGCTCTCCGCCCACGCCACGCCGCCGGAATATCAAGGCGATGCTAACGGCTATATTACGCTGGTCTGCGAGACCATTTTGCCGACGCTGTGGCAGGAGGGACTGTTTGAAAGCGTTGACGTCTTCTGCGAAAACGTCGGCTTCAGCCCGCAGCAAACTGAGCGCGTCTTTCAGGCGGCGCAGGCGCTGGGCATTCCGGTAAAAGGCCACGTTGAGCAGCTCTCGTCGCTGGGCGGCGCGCAGCTGGTGAGCCGCTATCATGGGCTTTCCGCCGACCATATCGAGTATCTGACGGAAGAGGGCGTGGCGGCGATGCGCGAAAGCGGCACCGTGGCAGCCCTGCTCCCCGGCGCGTTCTACTTCCTTAATGAAACCCGTAAACCGCCGGTCGAGCTGCTGCGCAAGTACCAGGTGCCGATGGCGGTGGCGACCGATTTCAACCCCGGCACCAGCCCCTTCGCCAGCCTGCATCTGGCGATGAACATGGCCTGCGTCAAGTTTGGCCTGACGCCGGAGGAGGCGTGGGCCGGGGTGACGCGCCATGCCGCGCGGGCGCTGGGGCGCCAGGCCAGCCACGGCCAGCTGGCGCCGGGCTTTGTCGCTAACTTCGCCATCTGGGATGCTGAGCATCCCGTCGAGATGGTGTATGAGCCGGGGCGCAGTCCGCTCTGGCATCGCGTTGTTCAAGGAGAATTGCAATGATGCTGTGGCAAGCTACGCCAGCCAGTCTCTGGCAGGGACGCGACGACAGCGCGGAAGCGCCCAATGCGCTGCGCCTGTTCCAGACCATCGCCCGCGCGGAACGCTTCGCGCCGCAGGAGATGCCCGGCGATATCGCGCTGCTCGGCTTCGCCTGTGACGAAGGGGTTCGGCGTAACAAGGGGCGTACCGGGGCAGCGGACGGCCCGGCGACCCTGCGCCGGGCGTTGGCCAATATGGCCAGCCATCAGGGCCATGACCGCTGCGTGGATATGGGCACGATTAGCGTCGACGGTGAACAGTTAGAAGCCGCGCACCAGGCGCTACGCGAGGCGGTGGCCGCCTGTCAACGCGCCGGCAAACGCACGCTGGTGCTGGGCGGCGGTCACGAGACGGCCTTCGGCCACGGCGCTGGGGTACTGGATGCCTTCCCGGGCGAAAAAGTGGGCATTATTAATCTCGATGCGCATCTGGATTTACGCTTTGCCGAATGCGCCAGTTCCGGGACGCCATTCCGCCAGCTGGCGCTGGAGTGTGAAGCGCAGCAGCGAGGTTTTCACTATACCTGCATTGGCGTCAGCCGGGCGGCGAACACCCAGGCGTTATGGGATGAAGCGGCGCGCCGCCAGGTGGCTATCGTTGAAGATCTGGAGGTGCTGGCAGCCTTCGAAACACGCGTGTTGCCGGAGCTTGAGCGCAATATCGCGCAATTCGACCGTCTGTATCTGACTATCGATCTCGACGTGCTGCCGGCGCGAGAAATGCCGGCGGTGTCGGCCCCGGCGGCGCTGGGCGTGCCGCTGGCCACGCTGCTGCGCATCGTTGAGCCGCTGTGCCGCAGCGGTAAGCTGCAGGCGGTGGATCTGGTGGAGTTTAACCCGCTGTTTGACATTGACGGTCAGGGCGCTCGCGCGGCGGCCCGTGTGGCATGGCAAATCGCCCATTGGTGGCGCTAGCGATCCGCGCTATTATTTTCGTTTCGCCGCTCCGCTTATTACGCATAAGGAAAGCCAGGCCATGTTTGCACAACAACCTCGTTCCGCGCCCGCGCCTTTCTATGAAAAGGTGAAGCAGGCGATCAGCGAAAAGATCCACAGCGGCGTCTGGCGACCGCATGACCGTATCCCGTCGGAAGCTGAGCTGGTGGCCCAGTTCGGCTTCAGCCGGATGACCATCAATCGCGCGCTGCGCGAGCTGACGGACGAAGGCCTGCTGGTCAGGTTGCAAGGGGTGGGAACCTTTGTCGCCGAGCCGAAAGGGCAGTCGGCGCTGTTCGAGGTGCGCAGTATTGCCGCAGAAATTGTCGCCCGTCACCATCAGCACCGCTGTGAGGTACTCCTGCTGGAGGAGACCCGGGCGGATCATATTCAGGCGACGGCGCTCAGCGTCCCGGAAGGCACCCGCATTTTTCACTCGCTGATGGTGCATTACGAAAACGAGGTGCCGGTGCAAATCGAAGATCGCTGCGTCAATGCCGCAGTGGTCCCGGACTATCTGCATCAGGACTACACCGCCACCACGCCCCATGATTACCTGTCGCTGATCGCGCCGTTAACTGAAGGTGAACACATTGTTGAAGCGGTGCAGGCCACGGCGGAAGAGTGCGCGCTGCTGCATATTCACGCCCACGATCCGTGCCTGCTGATCCGTCGCCGCACCTGGTCGACAACCCACATCGTCTCCCACGCGCGCCTGCTGTTCCCCGGTAGCCGATATCGTCTGCAGGGGCGCTTTGGCTCCTGATCCACGCTGGCGTCAGCAAAACGTGATTGCTGACGCAATATAACAAAATTGTATCATTTCTGTTAAATCCTGGCTTGCGCATGCTTGTATAGACAAGTATATGTATCTACGTAAACAACGTTCATTGTCAGGAGAAACCCCGATGTCGCAAAGCAAATATCGCCAGCTGGACGTACGTGCCCCGAGAGGCACGACGCTTACCGCCAAGAGCTGGTTGACCGAAGCGCCGCTGCGTATGTTAATGAACAACCTCGATCCCGATGTCGCCGAAAACCCGCATGAGCTGGTGGTCTATGGCGGTATCGGTCGCGCTGCGCGCAACTGGGAATGCTATGACGCTATCGTGAAGGCGCTGAAAAACCTGGAAAGCGATGAGACCCTGCTGGTGCAGTCCGGCAAACCGGTCGGCGTATTTAAAACGCATGAAAACTCGCCGCGCGTGCTGATCGCCAACTCCAACCTGGTCCCGCACTGGGNCACCTGGGAACACTTCAACGAACTGGATGCCAAAGGGCTGGCGATGTACGGCCAGATGACCGCCGGCAGCTGGATCTACATCGGTAGCCAGGGCATCGTGCAGGGCACCTATGAAACCTTCGTCGAAGCCGGTCGCCAGCACTATCAGGGCAGCCTGAAAGGCCGCTGGGTGTTAACCGCCGGTCTGGGCGGCATGGGCGGCGCGCAGCCGCTGGCCGCGACGCTGGCCGGCGCCTGCTCGCTGAACATCGAATGTCAGCAGAGCCGCATCGATTTCCGTCTGCGTACCCGCTACGTGGATGAGCAAGCCACCTCGCTGGATGACGCCCTGGCGCGCATCAAAAAATACACCGCCGAAGGGCGGGCCATCTCTATCGCGCTGTGCGGCAACGCCGCGGAGATCGTACCGGAGCTGGTGAAGCGCGGCGTGCGCCCGGATATGGTCACCGACCAGACCAGCGCCCACGACCCGCTGCATGGCTATCTGCCGAAAGGCTGGAGCTGGGAAGAGTATCAGCAGAAAGCCGAATCCGACCCGCAGGGCACTATTCTGGCGGCGAAACGCTCGATGGCCGATCACGTGCAGGCGATGCTGGCCTTCCATGAGATGGGGGTCCCAACCTTCGACTACGGCAACAACATCCGCCAG
Organism: Klebsiella sp. EMBS2024; assembly: GCF_036233805.1. NCBI lineage: Bacteria > Pseudomonadati > Pseudomonadota > Gammaproteobacteria > Enterobacterales > Enterobacteriaceae > Klebsiella > Klebsiella sp. EMBS2024. Next base: position 887,493 of record NZ_JAZARW010000001.1, read on the forward strand.
ATGGCGCAGGAAGTGGGCGTCAGCAACGCCTTCGATTTCCCGGGCTTCGTGCCGGCCTATATCCGCCCGCTGTTTTGCCGCGGTATCGGCCCGTTCCGCTGGGTAGCGCTGTCCGGCGATCCGCAGGATATCTACAAAACCGACGCGAAAGTGAAAGAGATCATTAAAGATGATCAGCATCTGCACCACTGGCTGGATATGGCGCGCGAGCGCATCAGCTTCCAGGGACTGCCGGCGCGTATCTGCTGGGTCGGTCTGGAGTGGCGGCAAAAGCTCGGTCTGGCGTTTAACGAAATGGTGCGCAGCGGCGAAGTCTCCGCGCCGATCGTCATTGGCCGGGATCACCTTGACTCCGGCTCCGTCGCCAGCCCGAACCGCGAAACCGAAGCGATGCGCGATGGTTCTGATGCGGTCTCCGACTGGCCGCTGCTCAACGCCCTGCTTAACACCGCCAGCGGCGCGACCTGGGTGTCGCTGCACCACGGCGGCGGGGTAGGCATGGGCTTCTCGCAACACTCCGGGATGGTTATCGTCTGCGATGGTACCGATGAAGCGGCGGCGCGTATCGCCCGCGTCCTGCACAACGACCCGGCCACCGGCGTGATGCGTCATGCCGACGCGGGGTATGAGATTGCCATTGAATGCGCAGCAGAACAGGGTCTGAATCTTCCGATGGTGGCGGCAACGCAGGGGAACGCTAAATGAAATCTTTAACTTTGATCCCGGGTCAACTCAGCCTGTCGCAGCTCCGCGACGTTTACAGCCACCCGGTAAATATTACCCTCGACAGCGGTGCGTTTGCCGCCATTGACGAGAGCGTGGCCTGCGTCAACGCCATCCTTGCCGAAGGGCGGACCGCCTACGGCATCAACACCGGTTTTGGCCTGCTGGCGCAAACCCGTATCTCGACGGAAGATCTGGAGAACCTGCAGCGTTCGCTGGTGCTATCCCACGCGGCGGGCGTTGGCGAGCCGCTGGACGATGATCTGGCGCGGCTGATTATGGTGCTGAAGATTAACAGCCTGTCCCGCGGTTTCTCCGGGATCCGCCTGAGCGTGATCCAGGCGCTGATTGGCCTGGTGAATGCCGGTGTGACGCCGTGGATCCCGGCCAAAGGCTCCGTCGGCGCCTCCGGCGACCTCGCGCCGCTGGCGCATATGTCGCTGACCCTGATCGGAGAAGGTAAAGCGCGGGTACGCGGCGGCGACTGGCTGCCGGCCACCGAAGCGCTGCGTCAGGTGGGGCTGGAGCCGATTACCCTGGCGGCGAAAGAGGGGCTGGCGCTACTCAACGGCACCCAGGCCTCGACCGCTTTTGCCCTGCGCGGTCTGTTCGAAGCCGAGGATCTGTTCGCCTCCGCGGTCGTCTGCGGGGCGTTAACCACCGAAGCGGCGCTGGGCTCACGTCGTCCGTTTGATGCGCGCATCCATGAAGTGCGCGGCCAGCGCGGGCAGATTGATGCGGCGGCGCTGTATCGCCACCTGCTGACCGACGATAGCGCGATCTCGCAGTCGCACCATAACTGCAGCAAGGTGCAGGACCCGTACTCCCTGCGCTGCCAGCCGCAGGTGATGGGCGCCTGCCTGACGCAGATCCGCCAGGCGGCTGAGGTGCTGCTGGCTGAAGCCAACGCGGTCTCCGATAACCCGCTGGTCTTTGCCGCCGAAAATGACGTCATCTCCGGCGGTAACTTCCATGCCGAACCGGTGGCGATGGCCGCGGATAATATCGCGCTGGCGATCGCCGAAATCGGCTCGCTCTCCGAGCGCCGCATCGCGCTGATGATGGACAGCCATATGTCGCAGCTGCCGCCGTTCCTCGTCAAAAATGGCGGCGTCAACTCCGGGTTTATGATTGCCCAGGTCACGGCGGCGGCGTTAGCCAGTGAAAACAAAGCGCTGTCGCACCCGCATAGCGTTGACAGCCTGCCCACCTCTGCCAACCAGGAAGACCACGTCTCGATGGCGCCGGCGGCCGGTCGCCGCCTGTGGGCGATGGCCGAGAACACCCGCGGGGTGCTGGCCGTTGAGTGGCTGGCGGCGGCGCAGGGGCTGGATATGCGCGAAGGACTGACCACCAGTCCGCTGCTGGAAGAGGCGCGTCACTTGCTGCGCGAACGCGTGCCGCACTATACGCAGGATCGCTACTTCGCCCCGGATATCGATAACGCCATTGCGCTTCTGGCGGCCCGTTACCTGACGCGTCTGCTGCCTGCCGTACTGCATTAATCACCGTTGTTCTCTGTACCCGCGTCGGGGGAAGTCATTCCCCCGACCGCCCTACACCGCATATTTGTCGTCATATAAAAAAATCAGGACACCTGTATATGCAACAACAACACAAGCCACATCTGCTGCGCGGGCTCAATGCCCGACACATTCGGTTTATTGCGCTCGGCTCCGCTATCGGCACCGGGCTGTTCTATGGCTCGGCCTCAGCCATCAAAGCGGCGGGCCCGGCGGTGCTGCTGGCCTATCTGATTGGCGGCGCGGCGGTGTTTATCGTCATGCGCGCGCTGGGCGAGATGGCGGTGCGCAACCCGGTTTCCGGCTCCTTCGGCAGCTATGCCCGCCAGTATCTCGGGCCGCTGGCCGGGTTTATTACCGGCTGGACCTACACCTTTGAAATGGTGATCGTCGCCCTGGCCGACGTCACCGCCTTCGGTATCTATATGGGGTTGTGGTACCCCGATGTGCCGCGCTGGATCTGGATCCTCAGCATCATCTTCTTTATCGGCGCGATGAACCTGTGCAACGTGCGGGTATTTGGCGAGATGGAGTTCTGGCTGTCTCTGGTGAAGGTGGTGGCGATTATCGCCATGATGCTGGCGGGGGCGGGGATCATCTTCTTTGGCTTTGGCCACAGCTTCCCGGCCACCGGGCTGGAAAACCTCTGGAGCCACGGCGGCTTTGCCCCTAACGGCTGGCAGGGCGTTATCGCCTCGCTTGGCATCGTGATGTTCGCCTTCGGCGGGGTGGAGATTATCGGCGTCACTGCCGCGGAAGCGAAGGATCCTAAGAAGGTGATCCCGCAGGCCATCAATACCATTCCGCTGCGCATTATCCTGTTCTACGTCTGCACCCTGGCGGTACTGATGGCGATCTTCCCGTGGAACAGCTTTGGCGAACAGGGGAGTCCGTTTGTGCTTATTTTCGACGGTCTGGGGATCCCGGCGGCGGCGACCATCCTTAACATCATCGTGATCAGCGCCAGCATCTCGGCGATTAACAGCGATATTTTTGGCGCCGGACGCATGATGTACGGCATGTCGAAAGAGGGGCTGGCGCCGAAAAGCTTCCAGCGCATCGCCAGCAACGGTGTGCCCTGGATGACGGTGGTGGTCATGGGCGGCGCGCTGCTGGCGGCGGTGGTATTGAACTATCTGATCCCCGAGCAGGTATTTGTGCTAATTGCTTCGCTGGCGGCATTCGCCACGGTATGGGTGTGGCTGATGATTCTGCTATCCCATTTTGCCATGCGCCGCGGTTTGTCTGCCGAAGAGCGTAGCCAGATCGCCTTTCCCATTCCGTTCTGGCCGGTTGCGCCGCTGTTGACGCTGCTGTTTATGGGGCTGGTCATCGCCGTACTAGGGATGTTTGCCGAAACGCGGATGGCGCTGATCGCCGGCCTGGTCTGGCTCGGGCTGCTGACGGTGGTGTGGTATGCGCGGGTGCGTAAAACGGCGCTGCAGGTAGTCACTGAACAGTAAGATCAATTTCCCCGGTGGCGCTGCGCTTACCGGGGCTACAAATGGCACGGACCGTAGGCCGGGCAAGGCGTCAGCCGCCGCCCGGCATAAAAGCGGCTCCGTGCCCGCGGCAATCGNCCGGCGGCGCTGCGCTNGCNNGGGCCTGGGGGTANTGTAGATACTGCTATCGGCTTGTAACGGTTTTAGTCCGGGAAAAACAGTTGTTTTGTATTAATTCCGAGCACATTGCGCTCCCGAAATGTCTTCTACGTTATGTTTCTCATGGCGCAGGGAGCGCACAGGGGGCGGTCAGTCGCCGCCGCCCCCTGTACCCCCGGGCTCCGGCCAGCAACATCGCCACTGCGTGGTGCCTTCGACTTATCCCTGCAGGCTTCGGGTCGGGCCGAGGCAGCGTCCTTGCAAAACACGGCCCTCAGCCCGCATCCATGCGGGCTGCCCCAACCTTCCGGGAACGTCTCAGCGATGTTGAGGCCG
>NZ_JAZARW010000001.1:891681-929311 GCF_036233805.1 Klebsiella sp. EMBS2024
CCGGCAGTTTCAGCGGCCCCATGTTCGGCGGCGATTCACATACTGGGTCTGGACCCCGTAGGCCGGGTAAGGCGTCAGCCGCCACCCGGCAAAATAACCGCGCAATAGCACCGTAGGCCGGGCAAGGCGTCAGTAGTGTAGGTCGGGTAAGCGCAGCGCCACCCGAAAAACAAATGGCGCCGCGGGTACCCCGGATAAGGCGCAAGCCGCTATCCGGGGAAGATTAACTGAACAGGGCGGTGATGGAGGCGCTGGCGAGGGAATGGAAATGGACGTTAAAGCCGACCATCGCGCCGCTGGCCTCAGCATCCACCTCAATTTTCTCGACGTCCAGGGCGTGGACGGTGAAGATATAGCGGTGGGTTTCGCCCTTCGGCGGCGCCGCGCCGCCGTAGCCTGCCTTACCAAAATCGGTGCGGGTCTGAACGGCCTCTTCCGGCAGCTCCGCCTGACCGGAACCGGCCCCTTGCGGCAGGACGCGGGTATCGGCCGGCAGGTTAGCGACCACCCAGTGCCACCAGCCGGAGCCGGTCGGCGCATCCGGATCGTAGCAGGTCACCACAAAGCTTTTGGTTCCCGCGGGCACATCATCCCACATCAGATGCGGCGAAATATTGTCGCCATCGTAGCCCATGCCGTTGAAGACGTGACGATTAGGCAGCTTACCGCCGTCCTGGAGATCGTGACTGATCAGTTTCATGCTTCATCCTCATTGATAATGCGCTGATTAACAAAGAAGTGTAGCCTTCCCGACGACGCAATTCCGCTATTTATTCGCTAAAAAATGTTTCGTCCTGCACTGCCTGGTTGACCGCATGGGTCAGGCGGGTCAGCTGCTCGGGCGTGATGATGTACGGCGGCATCAGATAAATCAGCCGGCCAAACGGACGGATCCAGACTCCCTGCTCGACGAAAAAGCGCTGCAGGGTGGCCATGTTGACCGGGCGACGGGTTTCAACCACGCCAATAGCGCCCAGCACGCGGACGTCCGCGACCAGCGCAGACCCCCGCGCCGGGGCCAGCTCGGCCTGCAGCTGGGCTTCAATCGCCGCTACCTGCGGCTGCCATTCGCCGCTCTCCAGCAGGCGCAGGCTTTCGCTGGCCACCGCGCAGGCCAGCGGATTGCCCATAAAGGTGGGGCCGTGCATAAAGCAACCGGCTTCGCCATTGCTAATGGTTTCAGCAACCGTTCGGGTAGTGATGGCGGCGGAAAGGGTCATGGTGCCGCCGGTCAGCGCTTTGCCCAGACACAGAATGTCGGCGGTAATCCCGGCGTGTTCACAAGCGAACAGCTTGCCGGTGCGGCCAAAGCCGGTGGCAATCTCATCGGCGATCAGCAGTATCCCTTCCCGGTCGCACATTTTACGCACCCGCTTCAGCCACTCCGGATGGTACATCCGCATGCCGCCCGCCCCCTGGACGATAGGTTCGAGGATCACTGCGGCGATTTCATGACGATGCGCGGCCATCAGGCGGGCAAACGGCACCATATCCATCTCGTCCCACTCGCCGTCGAAGCGGCTTTGCGGCGCGGGGGCGAAAAGATTATCCGGCAGGTAGCCCTGCCACAGGCTGTGCATCGAGTTCTGCGGATCGCAGACCGACATCGCTCCGAAGGTATCCCCGTGATAGCCGTTGCGGAAGGTCAGAAAACGACGACGTGGTTCGCCTTTAGCCTGCCAGTACTGCAGCGCCATTTTCATCGCCACCTCTACCGCCACTGAACCGGAGTCGGCGAGGAAAACGCACTCCAGCGAGGCCGGGGTCATCGCCACCAGCTGACGGCATAGCGCAACTGCCGGCGGATGGGTGATCCCGCCGAACATCACGTGCGACATTTGGTCAATTTGTCCCTTCAGCGCCGCATTGAGGCGTGGGTGATTGTAGCCGTGGATCGCCGCCCACCAGGAAGACATACCGTCAACCAACTGTTCGCCGCCGGCGAGGGACAGCTCGCAACCGTGGGCGGACACCACCGGGTAGACCGGCAGGGGGGAAGTCATAGAGGTGTAGGGGTGCCAGATGTGGCGCCGATCGAAAGCGAGATCGTCCAGTGTCATAAGCGACTTGTAAACCATTTTGAAAACATTTAGGTTTACAAGTCTACACTGAACTTACTTACAATGAAACGTACACAAAATATTTCGCGCAGCATCGAGGCGGCAAGCGAGAACATCCCCAGGAGCATAGTTCACTATGTGACTGGGGTGCGCGAGTGCAGCCAACAAAGAGGCTGTGTGAAATAGGAAGTGTACGACCTTTTGGAGAGAAAAATGGCTCACCAACCTCGCTGGACAATGTCGCAAGTAACGGAATTATTTAATAAACCGCTGATCGATCTGCTATTCGAAGCACAGCAAATCCATCGTCAACACTTTGATCCGCGCCAGGTGCAGGTCAGCACCCTGCTGTCGATCAAAACCGGCGCCTGCCCGGAAGATTGTAAATATTGCCCGCAGAGCGCACGCTACAAAACCGGCCTCGAAGCCGAGCGCCTGATGGAGGTTGAGCAGGTGCTGGAATCAGCGCGCCAGGCGAAAAACGCCGGCTCCACCCGCTTCTGCATGGGCGCGGCGTGGAAAAACCCCAATGACCGCGATATGCCTTACCTGGAGCAGATGGTGAAAGGGGTGAAGGCGCTGGGGCTGGAGTCCTGTATGACGCTCGGCACCCTGACCGACAGTCAGGCGCAGCGCCTGGCCGAAGCGGGCCTCGATTACTACAACCACAACCTTGATACCTCGCCGGAATTTTACGGCAACATCATCACCACCCGTACCTACCAGGAGCGCTTGGATACGCTGGATAAAGTGCGTGATGCTGGGATCAAAGTCTGCTCCGGCGGCATCGTCGGGCTGGGAGAGAGCGTAAAAGATCGCGCCGGACTGCTGCTGCAACTGGCTAATCTGCCGACGCCGCCGGAGAGCGTACCGATCAACATGTTGGTGAAGGTCAAGGGCACGCCGCTGGCGGATAACGACGACGTCGACGCTTTCGATTTCATCCGCACTATCGCCATCGCGCGCATCATGATGCCCACCTCCTACGTGCGTCTCTCCGCCGGCCGCGAGCAGATGAACGAGCAGACCCAGGCGATGTGCTTTATGGCCGGGGCGAACTCGATTTTCTACGGCTGCAAGCTGCTGACCACGCCGAACCCGGAAGAGGACAAAGACCTGCAGCTGTTCCGCAAGCTGGGGATCAACCCGCAGCAGACGGCGGTGCTGGAAGGCGACAATGAGCAGCAGCAACGTCTGGAGCAGGCCTTACTCACCCCGGACACTGAGGAATATTACAACGCGGCGGCGCTATGAGCTGGCAGCAGCGAATCGATCGGGCGCTGGACGAGCGGCGGGCGGCGGAAGCTTTTCGCCGCCGCCTGCCGGTGACGCACGGCGCCGGGCGCTGGCTGGAGCGGGAAGGGGAGCGCTGGCTTAACTTCTCCAGCAATGACTATCTGGGCCTGAGTCAGCATCCGGCGATTATCGCCGCCTGGCAACAGGGGGCCACGCGCTATGGCGTCGGTGCCGGCGGCTCGGGCCACGTGAGCGGCTATAGCGAAGCCCACCGCGCGCTGGAAGAGGCGCTCGCCGACTGGCTGGGCTATCCGCGCGCATTGCTGTTTATCTCCGGCTTTGCCGCGAATCAGGCGCTGATCGCCGCCCTGGTGGAGAAAGACGATCGGATTGTCGCCGACCGCCTGAGCCACGCCTCTCTGCTGGAGGCGGCGAGCCTCAGCCCGGCGCAGCTGCGGCGCTTTACCCACAACGATCCGCAGCAGCTCGCGCAACTGCTGGCTAAGCCGCTGGCGGGCGAACAGTTGGCGGTCACTGAAGGCATTTTCAGCATGGACGGCGACAGCGCGCCGCTGGCGGCCATTCACGCCGCGACGCAGGCCGCAGGGGCAGTGTTGCTGGTGGATGACGCCCACGGTGTTGGCGTGGTCGGCGACGAAGGACGCGGGAGCTGCGCCGCGCAGGCGGTGCGCCCTGAGCTGCTGGTGGTTACCTTCGGCAAGGCCTTCGGCGTCAGCGGCGCGGCGGTGCTGTGCGACGAAGCAATGGCCGATTATCTGCTGCAGTTTGCCCGTCATCTGATCTACAGCACCGCGATGCCGCCCGCCCAGGCGGTGGCGCTGAGCGCTGCCCTGGGGATCATTCGCAGCGATGAAGGGCAGCAGCGTCGCGACATCCTGGCCGCCCGCATCCGTCAGTTCCGTGAGGGGATGGGCGAGGTGTCGCTGGGGTTGACCGACTCCGTCAGCGCGATCCAGCCGCTGATCGTCGGCGACAACGCCCGGGCGCTGAACCTGGCCTGCCGTCTACGCGACGCGGGCTGCTGGGCAACGGCGATCCGTCCGCCGACGGTGCCGGTCGGCAGCGCGCGTTTGCGCCTGACCCTGACAGCCGCCCATCATACTGAAGACATTAACCGTTTACTGGAGGTGCTGCATGGCCACAGTGAATAAGCAGGCGGTGGCCGCGGCGTTTGGCCGGGCGGCCAGCGGCTATACGCAACATGATGAACTGCAGCGGCGCTGCGCCGATCTATTGCTGCGCCAGCTGGCGCGCCGCGATTTTGCGCAGGTGCTGGATGCCGGCTGCGGCCCCGGCAGTATGAGTCGCTATTGGCGTGAGGCGGGCAGCGTGGTGACCGCGCTGGATCTCTCCGCCGGGATGCTCGCCCAGGCGCAGCGTAACGACGCCGCGCAGCATTATCTGCTGGGGGATATTGAGGCGCTGCCGCTGCCGGACGCCTGCGTCGATCTGGCGTGGAGCAATCTGGCGGTGCAGTGGTGCGACGATCTACGGGCGGCAATTGGCGAGCTGTACCGGGTGGCGCGTCCCGGCGGCAGAGTGGCGTTTAGCACGCTGCTCGCCGACTCGCTGCCGGAGCTCAATCAGGCGTGGCAGGCCATCGACGACCGGCCGCATGCCAACCGTTTCCTTAGCGAAGCGGCGGTGCGCGCGGCGCTTAGCGGCCTGCGCGCGACCGGCGAGGTTCATCAGATTAGCCTGCCGTTCGCCGATGCGCTGAGCGCTATGCGCTCCCTGAAGGGCATCGGCGCCACCCATTTGCACCAGGGGCGGACCGCCGCCCCGCTTGGCCGCGGCAAACTGCGCGAGCTGCAGCTGGCCTGGCCGCAGCGGCAGGGCATCTGCCCGCTGACGTATTCTCTTTTTACAGGAGTCATTGAGCGTGACTAAACGTTTTTTTGTCACCGGGACCGATACTGAAGTCGGTAAAACCATCGCCAGCAGCGCCCTGCTGCAGGCGGCGAATCTGCTGGGTTTTCACACTGCCGGCTATAAGCCTGTGGCCTCCGGTAGCGAGCTTACCGGCGATGGGCTGCGTAATGAAGATGCGCTGGCGCTGCAGCGTCATAGTCGGGTCGCGTTGCGTTACGACCAGGTGAACCCCTATACCTTCGCCGAGCCGACCTCCCCGCACATCATCAGCGCCGACGAAGGGCGGCCGATCGCCGCGGCCAGGCTCTCCAGCGGGCTGCGTGAGCTGGAAGGTCTCGCCGACTGGGTGTTGGTGGAAGGCGCCGGCGGCTGGTTTACGCCGCTCTCGGATTCCCTGACCTTCGCCGACTGGGCGCAGGCGGAACAGCTGCCGGTCATTCTGGTGGTGGGCGTTAAGCTCGGCTGTATCAACCACGCAATGCTTACCGCTCAGGCGGTACGCCAGGCGGGACTACCGCTGGCGGGGTGGATCGCCAATGACGTACAGCCGCCGGGCAAGCGCCACGCCGAATATCTGGCGACGCTGAAAAACCGACTGGCCGCGCCGTTCCTCGGCGAAATACCGTGGCTTGCCGATATCGCGCAGCGCGACGATCTCGGCCAGTATCTGGACCTCAGGGCGCTGGATCCGGCGTTATCCACTGCGCCAGCAGCGGCTCATCCAGCGCCATAATATCGCCTTCGGCGACGTTACGGCCCCGGTGCAAGACACAGAAGCGATCCGCCACCCGGCGGATAAAAGGCAGGTGCTGCTCGGCGAGCAGCACCGTCAGGCCGATATCGCGATTTAACCGCAACAGCAGATCCGCCAGCTTTTGCAGGCAGCGCGGCCCTCTGCCGCGCGAGGGTTCATCAAGGATCAGCAGCCGCGGCTGGACGATCAGCGCCCTGGCCAGCGCCAGCTGGTACTGATCGTCGTCGCTCAGCGAGGCGCCTTTGCGCTGCCGTAGGGCATAGAGCTCGGGAAAATGCTCATAAATCTCGCCGCCGCTGGCGTTAGCCCCGGGTTTCCCGGCCGCCAGGGCGATGTGCAGGTTCTCTTCCACGCTGAGTTGGGAAAAAATGCGTTTATCTTGTGGCACGTAGCCGATACCAATGGCGCTGCGCGATTGAGCGGACAGGGGGGTGAGATCCTGCGGCGGGGCGCCAATGTCATGCCAGGTCATCCGGCCGCTGGCCACCGGCAGGTGGCCAGCAATGNNAGTTAACCAGGGTGGTTTTTCCCATGCCCTCGCGTCCCAGTACGCCAATGCACTCTCCCGGGCGTAGTACAAGATCGACATTCCACAGCGAATGCTGGTTGCCGTAAAAGTGATTTACTGCCTGTAAATTCAACATGGACGTTTTCTCCTTATCCTGGCGTCAGGGCGACAGAAAGATGCTGCAAAACTCTTGCCAGGAAAAAGAACGCTCGGAAAAAAGCGCTAAACGCCGATACCATCGGGCCTCGTCAGCGCCGGGGCTGCACTTTTCCGGTGCCCGACGCTAAAGGGTGGTGCAAAAAGCAGCAAAAATCGAGCGGCTTTAAGCGGATAGTTATCAAAAATAGTTCGATAAAAATTTTTCGCCACGCGGTTGACCGCAAAAGGCGACAGGCGCCGGGCGGCGGTGGTCTTGGGCTGCGGACAGTTATCCACTATTCCTGTGGATAACCTTGTGTATTAGAGTTAGAAAACCTGCGGTAAGCTAGAGCGTACGCGGCTTGCGGCTGAATTGGCGCGAAAGGCGTCTTTTCTTTAAAGATCTTAAATATCAGCTTGTTAGATAAAATCAATGGGTGTAAGAAAAGCGTCATCTGCTGCCATAAAAGTTTCACCCGTCCGCTTGACAAATGTTAAAAGGTAAAATTTTCTGGGGATAACCCTGGCGGCCGGAGGATTATTCCGTCTGACGCGCGTTTTGCACCCAGCTTGCCGGCCAATAAGACCCTTTTGCGGCGTTATCATAAGTACGTACTGTTTAAATATCCAGTATAATTTATTGGCAAAAAACGGCCCGGGGGGTAGAATTAAACACCGGCCGCTAATTCTTTTTTCAGGTTCTGATTGATGAGTAAATCGTTTGTACTGCATTCCGCCTTTCGCCCCTCCGGAGACCAACCGGAAGCCATCCGCCGCCTGGAAGAGGGGCTGGAGGATGGGCTTGCGCATCAGACGCTACTGGGGGTTACCGGCTCCGGTAAAACCTTTACCATCGCCAACGTGATTGCCGACCTGCAGCGGCCGACGATGGTGCTGGCGCCAAACAAAACCCTGGCGGCTCAGCTCTACGGCGAGATGAAAGAGTTTTTCCCGGAGAATGCCGTCGAGTATTTCGTCTCCTACTACGATTACTATCAGCCGGAAGCCTACGTTCCCAGCTCAGATACCTTCATTGAGAAGGACGCCTCGGTTAACGAACATATTGAGCAGATGCGTCTGTCGGCCACCAAAGCGCTGCTCGAGCGGCGCGACGTAGTGGTGGTGGCGTCAGTCTCGGCGATCTACGGCCTCGGCGACCCGGACCTGTATCTGAAAATGATGTTGCATCTGACGGTCGGTATGCTGATTGACCAGCGAGCGATCCTGCGTCGTCTGGCCGAACTGCAGTATACCCGCAACGATCAGGCCTTCCAGCGCGGCACTTTTCGCGTGCGCGGCGAGGTGATCGACGTCTTCCCGGCGGAATCCGACGATATCGCTCTGCGCATTGAGCTGTTTGACGAAGAGGTCGAGCGTCTGTCGCTGTTCGACCCGCTCACCGGCCACGTCGAAGGGACGGTGCCGCGCTATACCATTTATCCCAAGACCCACTACGTGACGCCGCGGGAGCGCATCGTCCAGGCGATGGAAGAGATCAAGCTGGAGCTGGCGGAGCGGCGCAAGGTGCTGCTGGCCAACAACAAGCTGCTGGAAGAGCAGCGCTTAACCCAGCGTACCCAGTTTGACCTCGAAATGATGAACGAGCTGGGTTACTGCTCGGGCATTGAAAACTACTCGCGCTTTCTCTCCGGGCGCGGGCCCGGCGAGCCGCCGCCGACCCTGTTCGATTATCTGCCGGCGGATGGCCTGCTGGTGATTGACGAATCCCACGTCACGGTGCCGCAGATCGGCGGTATGTACCGGGGCGACCGGGCGCGCAAAGAGACGCTGGTGGAATACGGTTTCCGCCTGCCGTCGGCGCTGGATAACCGGCCGATGAAGTTTGAAGAATTCGAAGCGCTGGCACCGCAAACCATCTATGTGTCGGCGACCCCGGGCGCCTATGAGCTGGATAAATCCGGCGGCGAGGTAGTGGATCAGGTGGTGCGACCGACCGGTCTGCTTGACCCAATCATCGAAGTGCGCCCGGTGGCGACTCAGGTCGACGATCTGCTGTCAGAGATCCGCCTGCGCACGGCCATCAACGAGCGCGTGCTGGTCACCACTCTCACCAAGCGGATGGCGGAGGACTTAACCGAGTACCTTGAGGAGCACGGCGAGCGCGTGCGCTATCTGCACTCGGATATCGACACCGTCGAGCGCATGGAAATCATCCGCGACCTGCGTCTTGGCGAGTTTGACGTGCTGGTGGGGATCAACCTGCTGCGTGAGGGGCTGGATATGCCTGAGGTGTCGTTGGTGGCGATCCTGGATGCGGATAAAGAGGGCTTCCTGCGTTCTGAACGCTCGCTGATCCAGACCATCGGCCGCGCGGCGCGCCACGTCAACGGCAAGGCCATCCTCTACGGCGATAAGATCACCCCCTCCATGGCCAAAGCCATTGGCGAGACCGAGCGTCGACGGGAGAAACAGCAGCGCTACAACGAAGAGCACGGCATCGTGCCGCAGGGGCTCAATAAGAAAGTGGTGGATATCCTGCAGCTGGGCCAGGGCCTGGCGAAAACCAAAGCCAAAGGGCGCGGTAAAGCGAAGGCCGTTGAGCCTGCCGGGCTTAGCGCTGTGGATATGACGCCAAAAGCGCTGCAGCAGAAAATCCACGAGCTGGAAGGGCAGATGATGCAGCACGCGCAGAACCTCGAGTTTGAGGAGGCGGCGCAAATACGCGACCAGCTGCATCAGCTGCGCGAGCTGTTTATCGCCGCCTCCTGATTCTGGGCGCAGACCGGCGGAGTGGACGTGCGGGGTATAGTGAAGGCGCGCTTCTCTTATCGTCCTGCTTGCCAGATAACAAACATTTGAGAAGAAAAAAGGCCGCGTTGCGGCCTTCTTAATGTTTGCTTAATCTCGCCAGGCGACACTATCTTCAACCTGATGAGGATAGCGCCCATGCAAAAAATTAACTTCCGTGAATATCTGGCGGTCGCCACCGCCCTGGTCATTATTGTTGCCTTCTTCCATCAATGGGTGCTGACGTTCTGACCCCCGCGCTGCGGGAATAGCACCCACGCGCGGACCCCTGGCCCTGGCTGTCGGTTATGCAAAAAAAACTGTGCGTCATGCAGCTGAGCGATGCGCGTGACGATGCTCAGTCCGAGGCCAATGCCGCCGTAGCGACTGTCCATGCGCACGAAGGCTTTACTGAGTTCGCCGCTTTTCGCCTCATCGATCCCCGGCCCTTCATCTTCCACCGCCATCACCGGCATCAGGCCTGCTTTCACCGACACGCGGATCGTCGACCCTTCAGGGCTGTAGCGGTGAGCATTCTCCACCAGATTGCGCAGGATCACGCGGATTAACGTCGCATCGCCAGAGACGACGGCCTCGTTTTCGATATCCGTCAGCAGCAGCCGCTGCTGACGCTGCGCCAGCATAGCCTCCAGTTCGTCCTGCAGGGGTTTTACCACGTCATCCAGCAACAGCACCTGCTGGTAGCTGCCGGCGGAGAAGGACTGGCCGACGCGCGCCAGCTGCAGCAGCTGGGAAATGCTGGTGGTCATCTGATCGAGACGCTGGATCAGCGGGTCGACGCCCATGCCATGCACTTTCGCCAGCAGCTCAAGGTGCAGCCGCAGCCCGGCCAGCGGGGTGCGTAGCTCATGCGCCACGTCGGCGGTAAACAGCCGCTCGCGGTCGAGGGTCAGATTGAGGCGGGAAACCAACTGATTCAGGGCGGTGGTCACCGCCGTGACTTCGGGCACCGATTCGCTGAGTACGATAGGGGTGAGGTTGTCCGGCGTCCGGTTCTCCAGTTCGCTTTGCAGCCGTGAAAGCGGGCGGGTGATCTTGCGCACCGCCAGCATGCTGATATACAGCGCCAGGCCAACGATCAGCAGGCTCGGCACCAGCAGGCTGGCAACCGCTTCCCGTACCTCATGCTCCACATGTTTCTGGTTGTTGTGCCCTTCGATGGCGCTGGCCACCAGCAGCTGGATCTGCTCTTTGCTCTCATGCCATAGCCAGAAGACGCTTATCAGCTGGCAGACCACCAGGATGGCGCCGATGGTCAGCAGCAGCCGGTGGCGCATGGTCCAGGTTTCAGTTGCAAACAGAGCCATGGTCTATTCCGTGTCGATGTTGTTAGCCAGCATATAGCCAAAGCCCCGGACGGTGCGGATCCGCGATTTGCCAATCTTTTCGCGTAGGTTGTGAATATGCACTTCCAGGGTATTGGTCGCCGGCTCGTTGTCCCAGCTGTAAATGTCGTTGTAGAGGATCTCGCGATGCACCGGGCTACCGGCTTTCATCATCAGCCGCGACAGCAGGGCATACTCTTTCGGCGTAAGATCCAGCGCCGTTTCACCCAGCCACACCAGGCGGCGAGTGACGTTAAGGCGCAGATTGCCGACGCTGATTTCATTATCGCCCTGGTTGTTATGCCGGCGGAGCAGGGCGCGAATGCGCGCATTGAGTTCCTCCAGGGCAAAGGGTTTTACCAGATAGTCATCCGCTCCGGTATCGAGACCGCTAATGCGATCCTCAAGCGTATCGCGGGCGGTGAGGATCAGCACCGGCTGGGTCATTTTCTCCCGCCGCATGCGGGAGAGAAAATGCAGCCCGTCTTCATCCGGCAGGCCGAGATCCAGCACGATCAGGCTGTAATGATTGCTGGCCAGCGATAGCGCGGCTTCGTGCGCGGTGGAGACGCCGTCGCACACGTATCCTTCACTTTGCATCGCCAGAATTAACCCCTGCAACAGCAGCGCATCGTCTTCAATGACTAAGATTTTCATCAACCAGCCTCTCTACATGGCGTTAAGATATCATCTGCCGCCTGGTACTCGCGGGTGCTGACGCCGAGCAGGCCGAGCAGGGTGGAGAACAGATTATCCTGCGAGTAATTCTCTTTTTGCGCCCGCTGCTGCAGACAGTGCGCGGAAATACCGTAGCGCTGCTGGTAGTCGGCGGAGAGCCACAGCGCCATCGGCACATGTTTCTGCGTATCCGGCGCGATGGAATACGGCAGACCATGCAAATAGACGCCATCTTCTCCCAGCGATTCGCCGTGGTCGGACAAATAAACCAGGCTAGTGGTAAATTTATCCTGTTTAGATTGCAGTAGTTTTATCGCTTTATCAACGACATAGTCGACATAAAGGATGGTGTTGTCATAGGTATTGGTCAACTGCTCCCGGGTACAGCCCTGGATCTCATTGGTGTCGCAGGTCGGCGTGAATTTGCGAAACGCCGCTGGATAGCGATTGTAGTACGTCGGACCGTGGCTGCCGATGGTATGCAGCACAATAATGCCATCCTGTTGCAGGTTATCGATATAGCTGTCGAGATTATGGAACAGGACGTCATCGTAGCACTCGCCATCGATGCACTGCCCGGTGAGCTTCAGGTCGGTGACGTTCTGGTGTGGTACCCGGTCGCAGGCGCCTTTGCAGCCGCCGTCATTATCGTTCCACAGCACCTGGATCCCTGCGCGTTGTAGAATATCCAGGACGCCTTCCTGATGGTGCGCCAGCTCTTCGTCATAATGCGCGCGCGGCATATTGGAGAACATGCACGGCACGGAAACTGCGGTTGCCGTGCCGCAGGAAGTGGTATGCGGAAAATAGATCACGCCGTCCTGCCGCATCAGCGGGTTGGTGTCGCGCGAATAGCCGCCCAGTGAGAAGTTATCCGCTCGCGAAGTCTCGCCGAGCACGACGATCGTCAGGTTCTTACGGGGAGCGTTATGCATCACCGCTTTCTGCGTGGCATCTTCGCCAATCTTCACCAGCGGCAGGTTGTCCATCCGATGATGAGCATACCAGGAGTTCACGGCCACAATGCTGTTGGAAGGGCTCAGGGATTTCACCAGCTCTTTGTTGTTACGGAACACCGAGGCGTAATCTTTGTAGAACAGCGCGGCCACCAGAATAATCAGCAGCGCCGAAACGGCGATATTGAGCAGGCGCATCGCCGCGCCGCGCCACCGCGTGGCGGGCTTACGGATTTTCACCCACCAGGCGACGAATACCGCCAAAACCCCGGAAAGGCCGAGGACGGCAATCATTTCGCCGGAGAGTAGAGCAAAGCTTTCCGCCGGAGTGGTGTCGAGGATATTGGTGATCATGCTGCGGTCGATCACCACGCCAAAGTTCCAGATGAAATATTGCGCCGAGGCGCTGAGCAGAATGAACAGGCTAATCACCAGCCGGTCCAGCTTCAGGAACGAGGCAAGAGTGGTGAGGATATTCATCACGCTAATGGCCACGATCGGCATACTGAGGAATACCAGCCAGTTATGCAGGCTATTTACCGGCAGTAACGGGAAAACCTGGCGATAAAAAGCCAGGTTGAGACAGATACCGATATAGCAAGCAAAGAGAATCAGATAAGTCGTGCGGCTGACCACCGGCCGACGCAGAGGCAATAACGACATAATGCACACCCACAGAAAAAGATGAGGGTATAGTGCCAGCCCTATTTTAAGACAACCTTAAGATTTTAAGGTGCGCCGAAGAGGGCCGCCTCCGGCGCGCAGGATCAGCCCGGCAGCTGGATCGCTTTCTCCAGCGCCCCGCGGAGCAGCGCCCGGTCATGACGATAGGGAACGTCGCTGGCCTCCAGCGGCGTCTGGATCACCAACCGGTCGTCAATGCCGCTGATATCGGCTTTTGGACCGGCGATCACCGCATCCACCACCCGTTTGCCTACATAGCGCTCCATAATCGCGATGCGCTCCGCCAGCGACAGCCTCGCGGCCGGGCTATGCTCTTTGCCGAGGTTATCGATAAAAACCATCGGCGCCGGGGTGCGGCGCAACGCCTGGGCCATCTCGTCGAGCAACAGGATCGGCAGCAGGCTGGTGTAAAAACTGCCCGGCCCAATGAGGATCAAATCGGCTTCGGCGATAGCCTCCACCGCCTCGCGGGTGGCCGGTACCGGCGGGGTGAGCATCAGCTCCTGCGGCACATTATCAAGCTGATCAATATTCACTTCGCCATAAACTTCATGGCCTTCATGATCGAGCGCCATCAAATCCACCGGTTGTTCTGACATCGGGATCAGGAAAGCGTCCACTTTCAGCAGGTTTCTGATCAAATTGATCGCCTCTAACGGCCGCACGCTCAGGTGATCCAGCGCCTTTAACATCAAATTTCCGAGGTTATGCCCGGAAAGCTCGCCGTTACCGCCAAAACGATACTCAAACATCGCCGATGCTACGCTCGGCTCGGCAATTAACTGGTTGATGCAATTGCGCATATCGCCCCAGGCAATGCCACCTTCCGAACGACGGATCCGCCCGGTGGAACCCCCGTTATCGGTGGTGGTGACAATGCCGGTCAGCCGTGAACCGAGCGAGGAGAGGGAGGACATCACCCGGCCCAAACCATGCCCGCCGCCGAGCGCTACCACCCGATCGAGGTCAGCGAATGTACGATTGCGCATAGAAATTCCTTATTTCACATAAACGGCCACACACTACCCGATCTACCCCTAAAAGACGATGGGAGGAGCCCGACAAACTGACCGACATCAAGGCAAAAAAATGATTTATGGCTATTCTGTAGCGAAAATGCACGAAGATAGCGATATGTATAAAATTATATAGCGAAATCGCCAATGGCGAAACTGCCTGTAACGCGCTACTATCGACATAACCTGTTAACACTCTAGCCTCTTCGCCTGTGTCAAAAGATATGGCGATTTGGCCGCGACGCCGCCGGTTGTCGCCAGGGCGTGGAAAGAAATGACCGCGTCTCCCGTATTTGGAAAGGTGTATATGGCCTCACAGCTTACCGATGCATTCGCGCGTAAGTTTTATTACCTGCGTCTGTCGATTACCGATGTGTGCAACTTCCGTTGCACCTACTGCCTGCCGAACGGTTACAAGCCCGGCGCCGTCAATAACAATGGCTTTCTCAGCGTAGACGAAGTACGCCGGGTTACGCGCGCTTTCTCTGCGCTGGGCACCGAAAAAGTTCGCCTCACCGGTGGGGAACCCTCCCTGCGCCGCGACTTCACCGAGATCATTGCCGCCGTGCGTGAAAACCCGGCGATCCGTCAGATTGCGGTCACTACCAACGGTTACCGCCTGGCGCGCGATGTCGAACGCTGGCGCGATGCCGGCCTGACGGCGATTAACGTCAGCGTTGATAGCCTCGACGCCCGCCAGTTCCATGCCATCACCGGCCAGGATAAGTTCCACCAGGTGATGGACGGCATTGACGCCGCCTTCGCCGCCGGCTTTGACAAGGTAAAGGTGAATACCGTGCTGATGCGTGATGTTAACCATCACCAGCTCGATACCTTCCTCGCGTGGATCCAACCCCGTCGTATCCAGCTGCGCTTTATTGAGCTGATGGAAACCGGTGAAGGCAGCGACCTGTTCCGCCGTCACCATCTCTCCGGCATGGTGCTGCGCGATGAACTGCTGCGCCGCGGCTGGATCCATCAGATCCGCCAGCGCAGCGATGGCCCGGCGCAGGTCTTTTGTCACCCGGACTACGCCGGCGAGATCGGCCTCATCATGCCGTATGAAAAAGACTTCTGCGCCACCTGCAATCGGCTGCGCGTCTCGTCCGTTGGCAAACTGCACCTGTGCCTGTTTGGCGAAGGCGGCGTCGACCTGCGCGACCTGATGGCCGAAGACCAGCAGCAGGCTGCGCTGGAGGCGCGGATCGCCGAAGCCTTAACCCATAAAAAGCAGACCCATTTCCTGCATCAGGGCAACACCGGTATTACGCAGAACCTGTCCTATATTGGCGGTTAATCTTTTTCGAAAGGAGCATTCAGATGAGCCAGGCTAGCGCTGAGTTTATTCCGACCCGTATTGCTATTCTTACCGTTTCCAGCCGTCGCGGCGAAGAGGACGACACTTCCGGTCACTGGCTGCGCGAGGCGGCGCAGGAGGCGGGGCACCAAGTCGTCGAGAAGGCGATCGTCAAAGAGAATCGCTACGCCATCCGCGCTCAGGTATCGGCGTGGATAGCCAGCGATAACGTGCAGGTGGTGCTGATCACCGGCGGCACCGGTTTTACCGACGGCGATCAGGCGCCGGAAGCGCTGCTGCCGCTGTTTGACCGTGAGGTCGAAGGCTTTGGCGAAGTGTTCCGCATGCTGTCCTTCGAAGAGATCGGCACCTCGACGCTGCAGTCCCGGGCCGTGGCCGGCGTCGCCAATCGCACGCTGATTTTCGCCATGCCGGGCTCAACCAAAGCCTGCCGCACGGCGTGGGACAACATCATTGCCCCGCAGCTTGATGCCCGCACTCGTCCCTGTAACTTCATTCCTCACCTGAAGAAATAATCTATGTCACAACTGACCCATATTAACGCCGCGGGCGAAGCCCATATGGTGGATGTCTCCGGCAAAGCGGAAACGGTGCGCGAAGCGCGCGCCGAGGCTTATGTCGAAATGCAGGCGACGACCCTGGCGATGATTATCGACGGCAGCCACCATAAAGGCGACGTGTTTGCCACCGCGCGTATCGCCGGGATCCAGGCGGCCAAACGCACCTGGGAGCTGATCCCGCTGTGTCATCCGCTGATGCTCAGCAAAGTGGAAGTCAATCTGCAGGCGCAGCCGGAACATAACCGGGTGCGCATTGAATCGCTCTGCCGACTCACCGGGAAAACCGGCGTTGAGATGGAAGCATTGACCGCCGCCTCGGTTGCCGCGCTGACCATTTACGATATGTGCAAAGCGGTGCAGAAGGATATGGTGATTGGCCCGGTGCGCCTGCTGGCGAAAAGCGGCGGTAAGTCCGGCGATTTTAAGGTGGGTGAATGCCATGATTAAGGTTCTGTTTTTTGCCCAGGTGCGCGAGCTGGTCGGTACCGATTCGCTGACCCTTGATGCCAGCGAACTGGCGACTGNCGAAGCGGTTCGTCAGCAGCTTGCCGCCCGCGGCGATCGCTGGGCGCTGGCCCTGGAGGAGGGCAAGCTGCTGGCGGCGGTTAACCAGACGCTAACCTCTTTCGAACATCCAGTGGCCAGCGGCGACGAAGTGGCGTTCTTCCCACCGGTAACGGGGGGCTGACATGACGCAAACCCGTATCGTGGTCAGCCCGGCGCGCTTTAGCGTCAGTGAGGAATATCCCTGGCTGGCGGAACGCGATGAAGACGGCGCGGTGGTCACCTTCACCGGTAAAGTGCGTAACCACAACCTCGGCGACAGCGTGAAGGCGCTGACCCTCGAGCACTATCCGGGGATGACTGAAAAATCGCTGGCGGAAATTGTCGAGCTGGCGCGCGAGCGCTGGCCGCTGGGCCGGGTGACGGTTATCCATCGCATCGGCGAAATGTGGCCGGGGGAAGAGATTGTGTTTGTCGGCGTCACCAGCGCTCACCGCGGCAGCGCCTTCGCCGCCGGCGAGTTTATTATGGATTACCTGAAAACCCGCGCGCCGTTCTGGAAGCGTGAAGCGACGCCGGATGGCGAACGCTGGGTCGACGCCCGCGACAGCGATCGCCAGGCGGCAGAGCGCTGGTAGTGTGATACGCTTACAGGGTGAAACTTTGTTTATCAGGAGAGAGTCATGGACAGATATCCGCGTTCCGATTCAATAGTGCAGGGCCGTACCGGCCTGCAGACTTACATGGCGCAGGTGTACGGCTGGATGACGGTCGGCCTGCTGCTGACGGCGTTTATCGCGTGGTTTGCAGCGAATACTCCGGCGGTGATGATGTTCGTCTTTTCGAGCAAAATCACTTTCTTCGGGCTGATTATTGCCCAGCTGGCGCTGGTGTTTGTGCTGTCGGGAATGGTGCAGCGGCTGAGCGCCGGGATGGCCACCACGCTGTTTATGCTCTATTCGGCGCTGACCGGACTGACGCTATCGAGCATTTTTATCGCCTATACCTATTCATCGATCGCCAGCACCTTTGTGGTCACCGGCGGGATGTTTGGGGCGATGAGCCTGTATGGTTACACCACGAAGCGCGATCTGAGCGGCTTCGGCAGCATGCTGTTTATGGGGCTGATTGGCATCGTGCTGGCGTCGCTGGTCAACCTGTGGCTGAAGAGCGAGGCGCTGATGTGGGCCGTGACCTACATTGGGGTGGTGCTGTTTGTCGGCCTGACGGCGTATGACACCCAGAAGCTGAAAAACATCGGCGAGCAGATTGATACCCGCGACAGCGCCGCGCTGCGTAAATACTCGATCCTCGGCGCCTTAACGCTGTATCTGGACTTCATCAACCTGTTCCTGATGCTGCTGCGTATTATGGGCAACCGCCGCTAACCTCTTTATATCAAGGGGTTGCATCTCCGAACGCCCGGCAAGCGNAGCGCCGCCGGGCGAGATNTCAGGCACGGTACNCTTGATTTTGCCGGGTGGCGGCTNGCGCCTTNNCCGGCCTACAGGNTCCTCTCACAGGCTNACACTCCGTAGGCCCGGCAAGCGCAGCGCGGCCTGGCCGTTTCATTCGCGGGCCAGCTTGCGCTGGTTCTTTTGCCGTAGCTTTTTCGCCCGGCTCTCCAGCAGCAGATAGGCCACCGTCGCCAGCAGCAATGGCAGGAAATAATAGAGCGCGCGCCAGGCGAGCAGGGCGGCAATGATCGCGCCCTTCGAAATATCTTCCCCGGAGAGCATGGCGATAAACACCGCCTCCAGCACGCCGATCCCAGCCGGAATATGGATAATCACCCCGGCGATACTGCTCACCAGCAGCACCCCTAATACCAGAAAATAGTTAATCTCGCTGCCCAACAGCAGCCAGATTATCGCCCCCATCGCCATCCAGTTCGCCGCCGAGAGCCCCATCTGCAGCAGCGCGAAGCGCCAGGAGGGCAGCACCAGCCGCTGGCCTTTAATCGTCAGGTGACGGCGTTTGGCGAACGCGCAGCCGAACAGATAGCAAAGCGTAAGGATCAGCATCACCCCTCCGATAATACGCAGAGTGGTCTGGCTGATGTACCAGTGCGGCGGCAGCTTCACCAGATCTGCCGTGAATATCACCCCGCCCAGCAGAATATAGCCCAACCAGTTGGTGGTAATGCTTAAGGAAAAAATACGGGTGATGGTGCTGCCGTTCAGCCCCAGCCGCGAGTACAGCCGGTAGCGCATACCGATCCCGCCGACCCAGGTGCTGAGGGTCAGGTTGAAGGCGTAGCAGATAAACGACACCAGCATGACCTGGCGTTTCGCCAGCTTGTGCCCGCAATAGGCCCGACCGAGCAGATCGTAGCAGCCGTAAATGAGGTAGCTGACGATAACCAGCGCAATGGCGCTAAACAAGGCCAGCCGATCGTAGCCGCGGATCACCTTCCACACGTCCTGCCAGTCGACTTTTTGCGCGTAGATCACCAACAGGACGATGACGGCGATAAAAAAGAGCACGGTCAGCACTCTTTTCGCCATCCGCCAGCGGGGATGTGATTTGCTCATAGTGGATTATCCCTGGCTGGAGACTCGACGCGGTCCTGAGTTTCAATTTCCGGCTGGACCGGCGGGCTGACTCTGGCCAGCCGCGGGGTATGAGCCGGTAGCCAGCCGACCCATGCCGGGAAGTGGCGCAGAAAGTGGAAAGCCATCACGCTGACGCCCAGCCGCCACCAGTTGCGTTTCGGCAGCATCGTTTTATCGATCCGCTGGCAATCCCGGGCGATAAGCCCGTTGAGATTATCGCGCAGCGTCTGGTTAAACACCCGATCGTGGATGATCAGATTGGCTTCCAGATTCAGCGACAGGCTAAGCGGATCCAGGTTGCTTGACCCAACGGTGGCCCAGTGGTCGTCTGCCAGAGCGACCTTGCCATGCAGCGGGCGACGGCGATATTCGTAAATCTGCACCCCACCCTTAACGAGATAGTGATAGAGCAGGTGGGCGCCAAACTTCACAATGGGAATATCCGGTTCGCCCTGCACGATCAGCTTAACCCGTACTCCGCGCCGCGCGGCATTGCGCATCGCATGCAGCAGGCGGTAGCCGGGGAAAAAATAGGCGTTAGCGATAATCACTTCCCGGCGGGCGCTGGTCAGCATCTTCAGGTAGTGGCGTTCAATATCGTCGCGGTGATCCTGGTTGTCGCGCCAGACGAACAGCGCCTGCGCCTCGCCGGGGGTCTGGTTAACCTCCGGCTGGTGGCGACGACGTCGCCACCAGCGGCGGGCGGTTTCGCTGTTGGGCAGGTTTTCCAGCTCGAACTGCAGGATGTCGAGCACCACCGGCCCTTCGACCTGCACCGCATAATCCTGCTTCGCCTCCGGACCGTAGTCGCTCATATGTTCGGCGGAGTAGTTAATACCGCCGACAAAGGCGGTGGTGTCGTCGATTACCACGATTTTACGGTGCATGCGACGGAACAGATTGGTGCGCATCCCCATCAGCTTAGGACGCGGATCGTAGTAGCGGAAAATCACGCCAGCGGCGGTGAGCTCGCCGACAAACTCATCGCTGAGATCCGGGGAACCATAGCCGTCGAGGAGCACCTCCACCTGGATGCCACGGCGGGCAGCCTCGAGCAGGACCGCGTGCAGCCGCCGGCCTACCTCATCTTCAAACCAGATAAAGGATTCGAGGATCACCCGCTGGCTGGCGCGACCGATGGCCGCAAACAGCGCCGGATAGTACTGGTCGCCATTCTCCAGTAGCGTAATGCGGTTGCCTTCCTGCCAACGACATTTCACAAATGTATCTCCACGCTAAGGGGTGCATGATCGGACAGATGCCGCCATTGTTTAAGGGCCAGCGCCTTCGGGCGACTGGCGTGGGCGTTCTTGACGTAAATGCGGTCGAGGCGCAGCAGCGGAAAACTGACTGGAAAGGTGCGCGCCGGCCGTCCGCGGGCGCGGGTAAAGATCTCTTCCAGCCCGGCCTGGGCTTTTAACGGCTGGTTAGCCTGCTGACGCCAGTCGTTAAAATCGCCAGCCACCACCACCGGCTCGCCCGCGGGCAGGGTATTGACCCACTCCGCCAGCATGGTCAACTGCGCCTGCCGTTGGTCGGCGCGTAGACCGAGATGGACGCAAATCACGTGAATAGTTATCCCGCTCCGCGGCGGCACGATGCGGCAGTACAGCAGGCCGCGCTTCTCCCCGTTGCCGACCGAGATATCGCGATTTTCGTAGTATTCAATGGGAAAGCGCGACAGCACGGCGTTGCCGTGGTGGCCTTCCGGATAAACCGCATTGCGCCCGTAGGCGTAGTCGCTCCACATGGTGTCGGCGAGAAATTCATAATGGGTCGTATCCGGCCAGTTTTCGATGTGCAGCGGATGTACCTCATGAGCGCCCATCACCTCCTGCAGGCAAACAATATCCGCGCTAACGCTGCGCACGGCGTCGCGCAGTTCGGGCAAAATAAAACGCCGATTAAACGCCGTAAAGCCTTTATGGGTGTTAATTGTCAGCACGTTCAACGAAAATCCCGCCGTTGGCTCAGCCATAATTCTCCAGTAAATTTCACTTTCCTGAATAAAATAGTGTAGTAGACGTCACAAAAAGATGCGGTGTTACGGAATTTTCCGTAAAGTGCGGTACTCTGAGTAGCAGAGAAAAATCCTTCAGGAGAGAAGCCATGAAGTGGCAACAACGTGTACGCGTCGCAACGGGTCTTAGTTGCTGGCAGATTATGTTGCATCTACTGGTCGTGGCAGTACTGGTGATGGGTTGGATGAGCGGCGCGCTGGTGCGCGTCGGATTGGGACTGTGCGTCCTCTACAGCGTCACGCTGCTGGCGATGCTGTTTTTACAGCGTCACCATGAGGCGCGCTGGCGCGATGTGGGAGACTTCCTTGAGGAGCTCACCACGACCTGGTACTTCGGCGCGGCCATGATAGCGCTGTGGCTGCTGTCGCGCGTGCTGCACAACAACCTGCTGCTGGCCCTCGCCGGGCTGGTGATACTGGCAGGCCCGGCGGTGGTCTCGCTGCTGGCGAAAGATAAGAGCCGTTACCCTAAAGCGTTCGGGCTACAACAAGGCGGCAACGCAGCGAATCCCCAGAAGCATAGATAACTATGCGACTGGGGTGAGTAAGGAAAGCCAACGCCGTTGTAGTTTGAACGATGACGGGTATTACGCAATCTTCCTTCGGAACATCGCATACGCCGCTGAGCCGGTGGTGGCCGCTATGACCAGTAGCGGCCACAAACTTCCCCACACAATCTCCAGACTCGCATCCTTCAGATAAATTTGCTTGGTGATATCGGTAAAGTGGCGGATGGGATTTATCCAGGTCAGATCCTGCAGCCACTGCGGCATGTTTTCCACTGGTGAGACGTACCCCGACAGGAGAATAGCCGGCATCATAAAGACGAACACGCCGATAAACGCCTGCTGCTGGGTGGCGCACAGCGACGAAATCAATAAGCCAAAGCCCACCAGCGATAGACCGTAAATCACCATGGTGAAATAGAACAGCAGCAGCGAGCCGGCAAACGGGATCTGATAGGCCCAGATACCAATCGCCAGCACGATAGTTGCCTGCAGGGTGGCGACGATCAGCGCCGGCACCGCCTTGCCGACGAAAATTTGCCAGGTGGCGAGGGGGGAGACCAGCAGCTGGTCAAGGGTGCCCTGCTCGCGCTCGCGAGCCACCGACAGCGAGGTGACGATCATCACCCCGATGGTAGTGATCATGGCGATAAGCGACGGCACCACAAACCATTTATAGTCGAGATTCGGGTTGTACCAGTTGCGCACCACCAGCTCGCTGTTGTTCGGCTTCGCTTTACCCTCCAGCAGCTCCTGCTGATAGTTTTTCACAATCTGTTGCAGATAGTTGGCGGCGATTTGCGCGCTGTTGGAGTTGCGTCCGTCGAGCAGAAGCTGCAGCGGGGCGGTTTGATAGTTATCCAGATTGCGCGAGAAATCGGCCGGGAAGCGCACCACCAGCAGAGCTTTTTGTTCATCGATGGTCGGCTGGATCGCCTGCGGGCTTTGCAGCAGCAGGACGTGGGTAAAGGCTTTGGCGCGGGCAAAGCGCTGAGTGAGTTCCACCGCGTGGCGACCGCTGTCCTCGTTGTAGATAGCGATGGTGGCGTTGGTCACCTCCAGCGTCGCGGCAAAGGGAAACAGCAGCACCTGAATCAGCACCGGCATGATTAAAATCGCCCGCGTCTGCGGCTCGCGCAGCAGCGACTGCAGCTCTTTGCGGATTAATGTCCATAAACGGTGAAACATAATAGCTCCTTTGGCCCATTCAACCACGCCGGGCGGCACTGCGTTTGCCCGGCCTACGGGATCGGCGAACCGTATAATCGATGTTGGTTAAACCGTAGGCCCGGTCGGCGCAGCGCCACCGGACAAAACCTAATCCAGACGCCGTTTGGTTTTCAGCCACGTCAGACCGATAAACATCACCGCCGACGCAATCAAAAACAGCACGTTGACCAGCAGCACCACCGGAATATTGCCCGCCAGAAACAGGCTTTGCAGAGTACTAACGAAATAGCGCGCCGGGATCACATAGGTCACCGCGCGGATCACCGCCGGCATACTGTCTATCTGGAAAATAAACCCGGACAGCATAATCGACGGTAAAAAGGCGGCGTTCAGCGCCACCTGCGCGGCGTTAAACTGGTTGCGGGTAATGGTTGAGATCAGCAGCCCCATCCCCAGGGTGCTGAGCAAAAACAGACTGGTAATGACAAACAGGATCGGCAGCGAGCCGCGATAGGGCACGCCGAGAATAAATACCGACACCAGCATACACAGCAGCATCGCCAGCATGCCGAGGAAATAGTAGGGAATGAGCTTGCACAGCAGCAGTTCGGCGCGGGTGATCTCCGTCGACAGCAGCGCCTCCATGGTGCCGCGCTCCCATTCGCGGGCCACCACCAGCGAGGTCAGTATGGCGCCGACCACGGTCATGA
Organism: Klebsiella sp. EMBS2024; assembly: GCF_036233805.1. NCBI lineage: Bacteria > Pseudomonadati > Pseudomonadota > Gammaproteobacteria > Enterobacterales > Enterobacteriaceae > Klebsiella > Klebsiella sp. EMBS2024. The sequence continues at coordinate 915,042 of NZ_JAZARW010000001.1, forward strand.
TGATGGTGATCGCCCCGGGGATAATAAAGTGCTGGCTAATAGCCGCCGGGTTAAACCAGTAGCGCATCTGCACGTCGATCAGCGGTTCAAAGGTTTCGCCGCGGTCTTCCGCCCGCTGCTGCTGCCAGATTTGCCAAATACCTTCCACATAGCCCTGAGCGAAGTTGGCGGTATTGGGCTCGCTGCCGTCGGTGATGAGCTGCAGCGGTGCGTCGGCGCCGGGGCGGGNCATCTGGCGGTCGAAATCCACCGGAATGACCACCATGGCGCGGATGCGCCCGGCCTGCATCATCTCAATCAGCTGCCTGCGGCTGTCGCTGACGGTGGCGTCGATATAGGGCGAGCCGGTCATGGTATGGACGAAATCCAGCGCCTCTTCGCTCTGCTGCTCAAGCAATACGCCGACCCGCAGCCTGCTGGAGTCGAGGTTAATGCCGTAGCCGAAGATAAACAGCAGCAGCAGGGGGATCACCACCGCGATCAGCCAACTGCTGGGATCGCGCACAATCTGCCGGGTCTCTTTGACGCACAGGGCGCGGACCCGCCGCCAGGAGAGAATGCTATTGCCCATGGCTATTCTCCTTGTCCCAGCGGTTAATCAGGGTAATAAACGCCTGCTCCATGGTCGGGTCCGTCTGGCTGTCGTCCGCCGCCTGGGCTTTCAGCTCATCCGGGGTCCCGCTGGCGATAAGCTTGCCGTGATAGACCAGCCCGATGCGGTCGCAGTATTCCGCCTCATCCATAAAGTGGGTGGTGACCATTACCGTCACGCCTTTATCAACCATGCTATTAATATGTAGCCAGAACTCGCGGCGGGTGAGGGGGTCGACGCCGGAGGTGGGTTCATCGAGAAACAGAATATCGGGTTCATGCATCAGGGAGCAGGCCAGCGCCAGCCGCTGCTTGTAGCCGAGCGGCAGCTCGTCGGCGGCGTGGCGGGCGATACTTTCCAGGCCAAAGGCATCGCTCATCCGGGCGATTTTTTCATTTTGCGCCCGGCCGCGCAGGCCATAGACGCCGGAGAAAAAGCGCAGGTTTTGCTCGACGCTGAGGTTGCCGTACAGCGAAAATTTTTGCGCCATATAGCCCAGATGCTGGCGCGCCTTGCCAGAGCTGACCTTGAGATCCATTCCCAGCACCAGCGCTTTGCCGGAGGTGGGCACCAGCAGGCCGCACATCATTTTGAAGGTGGTGGATTTCCCGGCGCCGTTGGGGCCGAGCAGGCCGAAAATTTCACCGCGCTTAACCTGGAAATCGACATGGTCGGTAGCGGCGAAATCACCAAACTTTTTCGTTAACGACTGGGCTTCAATGACCGTTTCCTCTTTGCTGCCGTCAACGCGATGGATAATCGCCCCCAACGGCGATTCAGCGGTCCCGGCGCCGCCGAGCAGGTCGATAAACGCATCTTCAAAGCGCGGCGCGGTGTCGGCCACCTGCAGCGGCGGCATGTCGCCATGCTGCTGGACTTCCTCAATGCGCGCGTCCTTTTTCAGGATCAGACGCACCGATTTGCCCTGGATCACCCCGTCGCTAACCTGCGGCAGCTTCAGCGCCCGCTGCAGCAGGCGGCGGTTGTTTTCCTGCGGGCTGGAAACCAGAAAGCTGCGCCCGGCCATGGTTTGCGTCAGCGCCGTCGGCTCACCCTGGTAGAGCAGTTTGCCTTCGTTCATCAGCAGCACATCGCGACACTGCTCGGCTTCATCGAGATAGGAGGTGCTCCACAGGATCAGCATGCCGTCGCCGGCCAGCTCGTGCACCATCTGCCATAGCTCGCGGCGCGAGATAGGGTCGACGCCGACGCCGGGCTCATCGAGCAGCAGTACTTTCGGATCGCCCACCAGGGTACAGGCGAGGCCCAGCTTTTGCTTCATCCCGCCGGAAAGCTTGCCTGCCAGCCGTTCGGTGAATGGACCAAGAGAGGTGAACTCCAGCAGGCGGTCGAAAATTTTCTTCCGCGCCTCGCCGGTGACGCTGCGCAGGTCGGCGTACAGGGTCAGGTTTTCCATCACCGTCAGATCTTCATACAGGCCGAACTTCTGCGGCATATAGCCGAGCACCGCGTGCAGGGCGCTGTCGTCTTTTAGCGGGTCGAAGCCTATCACGCTGGCGCGGCCCTCATCAGGTTTGAGCAATCCGGCGAGCATTCGCATCAGGGTGGTTTTCCCCGCGCCGTCGGGCCCCACCAGCCCGGTGACGTAGCCGGCGCGGATCGTGCAGGTGAGCGGCGCTACCGCTGGCCTGTCCATACCGGGAAAACGGCGGCTCAGGCCGTTTAAGGCGATGACGGTCTCACTCATGTCCGTTCCCGTGGCTAAAGGAGATGGTCACCGGCATTCCCTGGCGCAGCGCGCCGTCGGCATCAGTCACCACAATGCGCAGACGGTAGACCAGATCGGTGCGCAGATCCGGGGTCTCGACGGTCTTCGGCGTGAATTCAGCGCTCGGCGAGACAAAACCGATTTTGCCGTGATAGGGCTTATCCGGCCGGCTGTCGGTATAGAGCAGCACTTCTTGTCCCGGCTGCGCCTGGCCGAGGTTTTTCTCGTCAACATAGGCGCGGACCCACACCGGATGCGTTAACGACAGCGTCAGTACGGTACCGCCGGCGTTGAGCATAGTGCCGGGCTCGACGGCGCGGGTCATCAGCGTACCGTCAGAAGGGGCGGTGAGCACGGTATCGTGCAGGTCCAGTTTGGCCTGGGCCAGCGCCGCCTGCGCCTGTTCCAGACTGGCTTTGGCCTGGGCAATCTCCTGCGGGCGGTTACCGGCGCGATACTGACGCAGCTTATCCTGCGCCGATTTGAGCGTTGCCTGCGCCTGATCGCGCGAGGAGCGGGCATTCTCCAGATCGTTGGCGGAAATGGCGCTGCTGGCGCGCAGCCCGAGCTGGCGCTGATAAAAGTTTTGCGCATAGTCGTAAGCGGCCTGCGCCTGTTTCACCGCCGCCGCGGCCTGGGCAATCTCTTCCGCGCGGTAGCCGGCCATCATCAGGTCATACTGCGCCTGGGCGGTGGAGACGTTGGCCTGGGCCTGCAGCAGGGCATTTTCATACGGCGCGCGGTCAAGCTCGCCGAGAGTTTGCCCGGCGCGGATGCTGTCGCCTTCGTCGACGGTCAGCGAGGCCAGCCTACCGCCAACGCGGAAGCTCATGTTGACGGTGCGGATATCGACATTGCCATACAGGGTCAGCGGCTGCTGCCGGCTGCTCTGGTACCACCACCAGCCGCCGCCCAGCGCGGCGAGAAGAATCACGATCAGCAGAATGACGACGACGGGTTTTTTCATCAGCCCAAACTCCTTTGCGATAACCCATGCAGGATGAAATCGATATGACAGGTAATGACTTCGAAAATCTGTTCCGTTTTTTGCGCGTCAAACTGCGTCCAGCCGGTGCGCAGCAGGATAGTTTNACGCCCGAGACGGAAAGCGAGCACCTCGCCCAGCAGGGCGTGGGTATGGAGGATCATTTGCGTATCACTGGCTTCGCAGCCGGTCCAGGCGGCAATCAGCCGGGTGAGATAATGGTGCAGGGGGGCAATCACCTGCTGGTGGATCAGATGGTAGGCGGCGGTCGGCGCCAGCTGCTCACGGGAAATGAATTTGCTTAGGTTAACCGTATCGTCCTGGGTGAGCAGCAGGATCATGTTGTGGCAGGCGCTAAGGATGAGGTCGCGGATCGCCTGGCGATCCGGCGCTTCCCCGGCAAGCAGGTGCTCCGCCGCTTCGGCCTGCGGGCGAAAATTGTCGCCGATAAAATCGGCGATCCACTGGGCGCAGGCAAGATACAGATCGTCTTTCGAGCCAAAATAATAGGTGATAGCGGCGATATTCTGCCCGGCCTGGGCGGCGATATCGCGGGTGGTGGCGTGCTGGCCGTACTCGCCAAACTGGGCGATAGCGGCCGCGATAAGCTGATTTTTTGCCTGTTCGCCTTTACTGGTCATCGCGCTCAGTAAAAATTAATCAATCGATTGATTAACTTTAGGCGCCGACTGGCGGTTTGTCCACCAGCCGGGATCAAATATGGAACCCTTCCTCTTTCAGCTCTCCGGCGACCCAGGCGAAGAAGCGCTGGACCTTCTCCTTCTGTTCATTAGCGTGGGGGAGGACGAAGTGGTGCGCGCCGACCGGCATGCTCCGCTCGTCGGCAAATACCGGCGTCAGCTGCCCCTGGCGCACGTGTCCGCCGGCCAGCAGATTGCTCTCGAGGATCACGCCCATTCCCATTCTGGCCGCCTCGATGCTCATATATGACCGGTCGAAATTAAAAATGAAGTTTTTATGCCAGCCGCGGACCTTGTGCCACGACAGCCAGTTGCTCCAGTTAATCAAGGTGCTGTCGGAGTGGATCAGATCGCAGGCCAGCAGATCTTCCACAGCCTGCACAGGATGGCTGGCTAAATAAGACGCTGCGCTGTAGGGCAGGACGCGCTCATTTTTAATGGTTCTGACCAGCAGCGTCGGCCACTGTGACAGCCCGTGACGAATATCGATATCAATATTATCCCGGGAGAACTGGATGCTTTCGTATGAACAGGTCAGGCTGATTTTTAACGCCGGCCACGCCTGGCGGAATTTATCCAGACGGGGCATCAGCCATAGCAGGCCGAAGCTCGGCGCCGAATGAATGCGTAAATAATCCTGATGGATATCGTTGATCACCTGGCTGGTGGCCTGGCCAATCATATTCAGCGCCCCGGAGACCTCTTTGAGATATTTTTCTCCCACCGCCGTTAACGTGACGCCTTTGCTGCTGCGGGAGAACAGTTTTTTCCCCAGAAAGTGCTCCAGGCTGGCTATCTGATGGCTGACCGCCGAGGCGGTAATATTGAGATTCTCTGCGGCCAGATTAAGGCTGCCGGTAGCGGCGACTTCAATAAAAGCCTGGATATTGCGTAAAGAGGGCATCGGCAGATTTTTATTGGGTAGCGGTTGGCTCATGGCGGCATCCTGCGCGGCGCGCGAATAAAAGAAAATAGCCAACAGCGTGGCGCAGCCGGGATGTACAGCATAGGGAAAAGCGAAAAAACAACGTTAATTTGTGATGGGCTTAACAATTTATCTTGTTAAAAGCGCGCAGGTCAGAAAACGCTAAAAATTTGCGGGAAGTCACTAACTCAATTTTTCTCAATCATAATTGAGGTTTTTTGAATACCGTTTCATTTTGGGGTTGTTATATTCCTCTCACAGGCCTGATAACAAACTGCGATGTGCTTGCATCGCAATTATAAAACACCTAACCACCTGTTTCGCTGGCGAAAAGCATTTATCTCTTGCTCCTGTATGGATAGTAAAACGCAGTGATCCGAAGCGGCAGCTTACAGCGAAGTGGATGAGGTATAAAACGAGGAAACCCTATGTCACGTATAGATACGCTGGTCTGTACTGACGCCAGGAAAACGAAATATCGTTTCGTGGTTTTGACGATGATTTTTCTGGTGTATGCCATCAATTACGCCGACCGAACGAATATTGGCGCGGTACTGCCTTTCATCATTGATGAGTTTCATATCAATAATTTTGAAGCCGGGGCCATCGCCAGTATGTTTTTCCTCGGCTATGCGGTAAGCCAGATCCCGGCCGGCTTTTTCATCGCCAAACGCGGTACCCGGGGGCTGGTGTCGCTCTCCATTTTCGGCTTCTCCGCCTTTACCTGGCTGATGGGCACGGTGAGCTCCGTGTTTGGCCTGAAGCTGGTGCGGCTGGGACTGGGGCTGAGCGAAGGGCCTTGCCCGGTGGGGCTGGCTTCCACCATAAATAACTGGTTTCCACCAAAGGAGAAAGCCACGGCAACCGGCGTTTACATCGCGGCGACCATGTTTGCGCCGATTATTGTGCCGCCGCTGGCGGTGTGGATTGCGGTGACCTGGGGGGGGCGGTGGGTCTTTTTCTCTTTTGCTATACCCGGAATTGTGGCGGCCATCGCGTGGTATCTGCTGGTCAAATCCAAGCCTGCTGAGAGCGGATTTGTTTCCCAAAGCGAACTGGCAGAGATTAATGCCGGGCGTGAAAGTCATAATAATAGCGTACGCGAAAATATCTTAATTGCCGAAAGATTCACCTGGCTGGATAAAATCATTCGGGTAAAGAAAATGGCGCCAATTGATACGGCGAAAGGCTTATTCACCTCAAAAAATATTCTCGGTGACTGCCTGGCGTATTTTATGATGGTTAGCGTGCTGTACGGATTATTAACCTGGATCCCCCTGTATTTAGTCAAAGAGCGCGGTTTCGATGTAATGAGTATGGGCTTCGTGGCCAGTATGCCGTGCATCGGCGGCTTTATTGGCGCGATCGGCGGCGGATGGGTTTCGGATAAGCTATTAGGCCGCCGGCGTAAACCCACCATGATGTTCACTGCGGTGTCAACGGTGGTCATGATGCTAATTATGCTGAATATCCCGGCCAGCACCCTGGCAGTTTGTATTGGATTATTCTTTGTCGGCTTTTGTTTAAATATCGGCTGGCCAGCCTTTACCGCGTACGGTATGGCCGTTTCGGATAGCAAAACCTATCCAATCGCCTCTTCCATAATTAATAGCGGCGGCAACCTCGGTGGATTTGTCGCGCCGATGGCGGCTGGTTTCTTGCTTGATAAAACCGGGAGTTTTAATTCTGTATTTACCTATTTTGGTATCTGCGCCGCCATTGGTTTGGTGGTGATTCTTTTCCTCGATGAACCACAATAACGGAAATATATCCTGTTAATTAATATGACGTAATGTCATGGAGTGAAACTATGTTATTAAAAGATAAAGTCGCCATTATTACTGGCGCGGCCTCCGCACGCGGTTTGGGCTTCGCGACTGCGAAATTATTCGCCGAAAACGGCGCGAAAGTGGTCATTATCGATCTCAATGGCGAAGCCAGTAAAACCGCCGCGGCGGCATTAGGCGAAGGCCATCTCGGCCTGGCGGCCAACGTCGCTGATGAAGTGCAGGTGCAGGCGGCCATCGAACAGATCCTGGCGAAATACGGTCGGGTTGATGTACTGGTCAATAACGCCGGGATTACCCAGCCGCTGAAGCTGATGGATATCAAGCGCGCCAACTATGACGCGGTGCTTGATGTTAGCCTGCGCGGTACGCTGCTGATGTCGCAAGCGGTTATCCCCACCATGCGGGCGCAAAAATCCGGCAGCATCGTCTGCATCTCGTCCGTCTCCGCCCAGCGCGGCGGCGGTATCTTTGGCGGACCGCACTACAGCGCGGCAAAAGCCGGGGTGCTGGGTCTGGCGCGGGCGATGGCGCGCGAGCTTGGCCCGGATAACGTCCGCGTTAACTGCATCACCCCGGGGCTGATTCAGACCGACATTACCGCCGGCAAGCTGACTGATGACATGACGGCCAACATTCTTGCCGGCATTCCGATGAACCGCCTTGGCGACGCGATAGACATCGCGCGCGCCGCGCTGTTCCTCGGCAGCGATCTTTCCTCCTACTCCACCGGCATCACCCTGGACGTTAACGGCGGCATGTTAATTCACTAAGCGAGGCAAACAGATGAAGATGACCGAATCACAAAAAGTCGCCGCGGCGGCGTGGCGTATTCGCCGTTACGCCCTGCAAATGGGGGAAGTGCAGGGGCAGGGCTATATCGGCCAGGCGCTGGGCTATGCCGATGTGCTCGCCACCGCCTTCAGCCATGCCATGACCTATCGCCCGGAAGATCCCGAGTGGGAGGGGCGCGATCGCTTCCTGCTCTCTCATGGCCATTACGCTATCGCTTATTATGCCGCGCTGCTGGAGGCGGGCATTATCCCGGAAGCCGAACTGGAAACCTACGGCTCCGACGACAGCCGCCTGCCGATGTCCGGCATGGCGACCTACACCCCGGGGATGGAGATGTCCGGCGGCTCGCTGGGGCAGGGACTGTCTATCGCCGTCGGCATGGCGCTCGGGCTGCGGCAGAAACAGAGTAAGGCCTGGGTCTACAACTCCATGTCCGATGGGGAGCTGGACGAAGGGTCGACCTGGGAGGCGGCGATGTCGGCGGCTCACTATGGCCTGAGCAACCTGATTAACCTTGTCGATGTCAACAAACAGCAGGCTGACGGCGATTCACGCAAAATCCTCGGCTTTGAGCCGCTGCAGGATAAATGGGCCGCCTTCGGCTGGTACGTACAGCGCGTGGACGGTAACGATCTGCCGGCGGTGATGGCCGCCTTTGACAACGCGAAAAGTTATTCCGGCAATCAGCCGCGGGTCATTTTATGCGACACGCTGATGGGCAAAGGGGTGCCGTTCCTCGAAACCCGCGATAAAAACCATTTTATTCGCGTCGATGCCGACGAATGGCAAAAAGCGATCGCGGTGCTGGACGCTAACAAACCGGAAGGAGTGCTGTAATGAGCCAGAGTCAACCCCGTTTAAAAACGTCGGCGATGATCGCCTCGATTGCTGATGAAGGCCAGGCGACCGTCCCTGCGCCCTTCGGCGTCGCGCTGTCAAAACTGGCGGCGCAGCGCCCGGACATCGTCGGCATGACTGCGGATCTGTCAAAATATACCGACCTGCATATTTTCGCCCAGGCCTTCCCGGATCGCTTTTTCCAGATGGGCATGGCCGAACAGCTGCTGATGGCGGCGGCAGGGGGGATGGCGAAGGAGGGATTTATTCCTTTCGCCACCACCTATGCCGCCTTTGCAACCCGTCGCGCCTATGATTTTATTCACCAGGTCATCGCCGAAGAGCATCTGAACGTGAAGATCTGCGCGGCGCTGCCGGGCCTGACGACCGGCTATGGCCCCAGCCATCAGGCCACCGAAGATCTGGCGATCATGCGCGGTATCCCCGGGATGGTTATCGTCGATCCTTGCGATGCGCTGGAGATAGAGCAGGCGGTACCGGCCATTGCCGATCACCAGGGGCCGGTGTATATGCGTCTGCTGCGCGGTAAGGTGCCGCTGGTGCTGGATAAATATGACTATCAGTTCGAACTGGGTAAGGCGAAGCTGCTGGAGGACGGCAACGATGTGCTGATTATCTCCTCCGGGCTGATGACCATGCGCGCGCTGGAGGCGGCTGAAAAGCTGCGGGCCGATAATATCGGCGTGGCGGTCCTGCACGTGCCGACCATCAAACCGCTGGATGAGAAAGCGATTATTGAACAGGCGTCGAAGCCGGGCCGCCTGGTGGTAACTGCGGAGAACCACACCGCGGTCGGCGGCCTGGGGGAAGCGGTGGCCGCGCTGCTGATGCGTAAGGGCGTACGCTGTGAGCTGGATAGCGTGGGGCTGCCCGACGCGTTCCTGTTAGCCGGCGCCCTGCCGACCCTCCACGATCGCTACGGCATCTCCACCGCGAAGATTGTCGAAAAAATTAAGTATCGTCTGCGTTAACCGCACTGCTATGACCCACTGGCCGCNGAGCGCGCTCAGCGGCCTTCTCATGCCCGCCAGCCAGGCGCGGTATTCTTTTGCAGATTTTATGCGGCCTGTCACAAAATCTGCTAGACTGCGCCCCTTCATGGCATTGTGGTTTTTGCCATCTCTTATCGCAATAATCTCCCTGAAAACTACGCCCTTCACCGGGCCGGGGCGGTTCGGAGTTGTTATGTCTTTTGATTCCCTTGGCCTGAATCCCGATATCCTGCGCGCTGTCGCTGAGCAGGGCTACGTTGAGCCGACCCCTATCCAGCAGCAGGCGATCCCGGCGGTACTGCAGGGCCGTGACCTGATGGCCAGCGCCCAGACCGGCACCGGTAAAACGGCGGGCTTTACCCTGCCGCTGCTGCAGCGCCTGATCCAGAATGAGCCGCACGCAAAGGGCCGTCGTCCGGTGCGCGCGCTGATCCTGACCCCGACCCGTGAGCTGGCGGCGCAGGTGGGCGAGAACGTCCGCGATTACAGTAAATACCTGAATATTCGCTCGCTGGTGGTCTTTGGCGGCGTGAGCATCAACCCGCAGATGATGAAGCTGCGCGGCGGCGTCGACATCCTCGTCGCCACCCCGGGCCGTCTGCTGGATCTTGAACATCAGAACGCCGTCAGTCTTGATAAAGTTGAAATCCTCGTGCTGGACGAAGCGGACCGTATGCTGGATATGGGCTTTATCCATGACATCCGTCGCGTACTGGCCAAACTGCCGGCGCGTCGACAGAACCTGCTGTTCTCGGCGACCTTCTCCGACGAGATCAAGGGCCTGGCCGAGAAACTGCTGCACAACCCGCTGGAAGTGGAAGTGGCGCGTCGTAACACCGCGTCCGAGCAGATCACCCAGCACGTCCATTTCGTTGACAAGAACCGCAAGCGTGAACTGCTGTCGCAGCTTATCGGCGAAGGCAACTGGCAGCAGGTGCTGGTGTTTACCCGTACCAAGCATGGCGCCAACCACCTCGCGGAACAGCTCAACAAAGACGGCATCCGCAGCGCGGCGATCCATGGCAACAAGAGCCAGGGAGCGCGTACCCGCGCGCTGGCCGACTTTAAATCCGGCGGCATTCGCGTGCTGGTGGCGACCGATATCGCCGCCCGCGGTCTGGATATCGAAGAGCTGCCGCACGTGGTGAACTACGAGCTGCCGAACGTACCGGAAGATTACGTCCACCGTATCGGCCGTACCGGTCGCGCGGCGGCCACCGGCGAAGCCTTATCGCTGGTGTGCGTGGATGAGCATAAGCTGCTGCGCGATATCGAGCGCCTGCTGAAAAAAGAGATCCCGCGCATCGCGATTGCCGGCTATGAGCCGGATCCGTCCATTAAAGCCGAACCTATCCAGAACGGTCGCCAGCAGCGCGGCGGCGGTCGTGGGCAAGGTCAGGGACGCGGCGGCCAGGGTCAGGGACGCAGCGGACAGCCGCGCAGCCAGAATAATGCCCCGCGCCGTCAGGACGGCGAGGCGCCGAAAGCGCGCACTCAGGACGGCAAACCGCCGCGCCGCCGTCGCCCGCGTAAACCGGCTGGCGAATAACACGCTGATGTCCGGGCCGCGATAACGCGCCCCGGCTCAGGCCCGTCTGTCCGCTACGCGGCGGCGGGCCTTTTTCTTTCCATTACACTATTTGTCGAGCAGGCTTCCACACTCCGCAGAAAGCAATACCTCCGGGCGGGCAAAAATGGCACAATAGTGGCTGTTTATACAGTATTCAGGTTTTCTCATGGCTTTGACCGCTGCGCTGAAAGCGCAAATCGCCGCCTGGTATAAGGCGCTTCAGGAACAGATCCCGGACTTTATTCCGCGTCCCCCGCAGCGGCAGATGATCGCCGATGTGGCGAAAACCCTTGCCGGGGAAGAGGGCAGGCATCTGGCTATCGAAGCGCCGACCGGTGTCGGCAAAACGCTGTCATATCTGATCCCGGGCATCGCCATCGCCCGCGAGGAACAAAAAACGCTGGTGGTCAGCACCGCCAACGTCGCCCTGCAGGATCAAATCTACAGTAAGGACCTGCCGCTGCTGCGTAAAATCATTCCCGACCTGCGCTTCACCGCCGCCTTTGGCCGCGGACGCTACGTCTGTCCGCGCAACCTGACGGCGCTGGCCAGCACCGAGCCGTCGCAGCAGGATCTGCTGGCCTTTCTCGATGACGATCTCACCCCGAATAATCAGGCGGAGCAGAAGCTGTGCGCGACCCTGAAGCAGGATCTCGACAGCTACCGCTGGGACGGCCTGCGCGACCATACCGACAAAGCCATCGACGATGGGCTATGGAGCCGGCTGAGCACCGATAAGGCCAGCTGCCTGAACCGCAACTGCCACTACTATCGCGAGTGCCCGTTCTTTGTGGCGCGGCGGGAAATTCAGGAGGCGGAAGTGGTGGTGGCCAACCATGCGCTGGTGATGGCGGCGATGGAGAGCGAAGCGGTGCTGCCGGAGCCGAAAAACCTGCTGCTGGTTCTCGATGAAGGCCATCATCTGCCGGACGTCGCCCGCGACGCGCTGGAGATGAGCGCCGAGATCACCGCCCCCTGGTTTCGCCTGCAGCTGGATCTATTCTGCAAGCTGGTGGCTACCTGCATGGAGCAGTTTCGTCCGAAAACCACGCCGCCGCTGGCCAATCCGGAGCGGCTCACCGCTCATTGCGAAGAGCTTTTCGAGCTGATTGCTTCGTTGAATAATATTCTCAATCTCTATATGCCCGCCGGTCAGGAAGCGGAGCATCGCTTCCCGATGGGCGAACTGCCGCAGGAGGTGATGGAGATCTGCCAGCGGCTGGCGAAGCTCACCGAGTTGCTGCGCGGCCTGGCGGAGCTGTTCCTGAACGATCTCAGCGAAAAGACCGGCAGCCATGACGTGGTGCGCCTGCATCGGGTGCTGCTGCAGATGAACCGCGCCCTTGGCATGTTTGAAAGCCAAAGCAAGCTGTGGCGCCTGGCGTCGCTGGCGCAGTCCTCAGGCGCGCCGGTAACCAAATGGGCGACGCGGGTGGTGCGCGATGGCCAGATCCACGTCTGGTTCCACTGCGTCGGGATCCGCGTCAGCGATCAGCTTGAACGGCTGCTGTGGCGCAGCGTGCCGCATATCGTGGTGACGTCAGCGACGCTGCGCTCGCTAAACAGCTTCTCGCGCCTGCAGGAGATGAGCGGTCTGAAGGAGAAAGCGGGGGACCGCTTCGTGGCGCTGGATTCGCCGTTCAACCACGTGGAGCAGGGGAAAATTATTATTCCTCAAATGCGTTATGAACCGCTGATGGATAACGAAGAGCAGCACATTGCCGAGATGGCGGCCTATTTTCGCCAGCAGGTGGAGAGCAAAAAACATCTCGGGATGCTGGTGCTGTTTGCCAGCGGGCGGGCGATGAACCGCTTCCTCGAGCATGTGACCGATCTGCGCCTGATGCTGTTGGTGCAGGGCGACCAGCCGCGCTACCGGCTGGTGGAGCTGCATCGCAAACGGGTGGAAAGCGGCGAGCGCAGCGTGCTGGTGGGTCTGCAGTCCTTTGCCGAAGGTCTCGATTTAAAAGGCGATCTGCTAAGCCAGGTGCATATCCATAAAATCGCTTTTCCGCCCATCGACAGCCCGGTAGTGATCACCGAAGGCGAATGGCTGAAAAGCCTCAATCGTTATCCCTTCGAGGTACAGAGTTTGCCCAGCGCCTCCTTTAATCTTATTCAGCAGGTGGGGCGTTTGATCCGTAGCCATAACTGCTGGGGAGAGGTGGTGATTTACGATAAGCGTCTGTTGACCAAAAACTATGGCGCGCGTCTACTGAACGCGTTACCTGTTTTTCCCATAGAGCAGCCGGGCGTTCCGGAGGTTATAGTAAAACGGAAAGCAAAACAGACAGCAAAACAGACGGGCCGTAAACGTCGCTGACGCCGGCGCGTGATGCACCAGGGGGAGCCATGGAGTACAGCAAAATTATAAAAGAGGTGGGTCGCGGTAAGAATCATGCCCGCGATCTCGATGAAGAGACCGCCCGTGCGCTCTACGCGCGGATGCTGAACGGCGAGGTGCCGGAGCTGGAGCTGGGGGGAATATTAATTGCCCTGCGCATTAAAGGCGAAGGCGAAGCGGAGATGAAAGGTTTTTACGCCGCGATGCAGCAGCATACGCTGCGCCTGACCCCGCCGGCCGGCAAGCCGATGCCGATCGTTATCCCCAGCTACAACGGCGCGCGCAAGCAGGCGAACCTCACGCCGCTGCTGGCGATGCTCCTGCACAAGCTGGGATTTCCGGTGGTGGTTCACGGCGTCAGTCACGATCCCACCCGGGTGCTGACCGAAACCATTTTTACCCTGCTGGACATTCCGGCCACCCTGCACGCCGGACAGGCTCAGGCGCAGTTGGAGGGCCATGAACCGGTGTATATCCCGGTGGGGGCCTTCTGTCCGCCGCTGGAGAAACAGCTGGCGATGCGCTGGCGGATGGGCGTACGCAACAGCGCCCATACCCTGGCCAAGCTGGCCACGCCGTTTGGCGAAGGGGAGGCATTGCGTCTCTCCAGCGTGTCGCATCCGGAATATGTTCCCCGGGTGGCGAACTTCTTTCGCGAGACCGGTGGCCGCGCGCTGCTGATGCATGGTACCGAGGGCGAAGTGTACGCCAACCCGCAGCGCTGTCCGCAGATCAGCCTGATTGATGAGCAGGGCGTGCGGGTGCTGTACGAACGCCAGACTGAGATGGCAGCGGAGGCGGTGGTCCTGCCGACCTCGAAAGACCCTGAGGTCACCGCGCGCTGGATTGAACGCTGCGTCGCTGGCGTCGAACCGGTGCCCAACTCGTTGAAGATCCAGCTTGCCTGCTGTCTGGTGGCCTGCGGGGAAGTCACCTCGCTGGAGCAGGGCCTCAGCCTCGTCAACGACTGTTGGTGATCGGATCTGCAGGAT
>NZ_JAZARW010000001.1:929318-953600 GCF_036233805.1 Klebsiella sp. EMBS2024
AGCCCGTCCGGTGGCTCGGACGGGCAAGGCAAGGGTATTAAAGGTCTTTTCAGGGTTAATTCAGTGGCTTACAGATGGGTGCAGCGATTATTTATAGATAACCGCAGTACCGCTCAGTTTGTTGTTGGTGTTAGCGGAAGTAATGCTGTAGCCGGTCGCGCCAGCGGCTTCGGCTTTAGCAGCCAGTTTTGCTTCCAGACCATCTAAAGTGGTTGCGCCTTGCGCAGACACCACGCCGATCTTATTCATGCTTTCAGCCTGAGCGGGGGTAACCGGTTCGGCGGCAAAGGCGCCGAAGGAAAGAGCAGTCAGAGCGATGGCAGCGGCAGCATATTTGATGTTTTTCATAGTTAGTCTCTCGCAGGTTGTTCTGTTCAGGGGACGATGTTCCGTCGATGTGATAAGTATCACGCTTTTCTGCGGGAGATAAAATCGAAGTAAATTCACAGTCTTTATCGAATTTTTTGAATGATTAATAATTTACTGATTATTAATAAATTATTTCTCCTTCTTTTCGTCTGACGGCGAAGCGAGGAACACCGGCGCGCTTAAGGGCACATATTGCGACTTTTTCCGCCAAAAAGTGTGCGCGAAAAGATAATGCGAAAGGCTGTCATAAACGGTAAAGGAAAGTCAACGTAGCTGGCTATCCTTTGAGCCGCGACGATTATATCCTGAAAATGTATTGTTATGTAAATCTTTCTCCTGCTGGCACTTCACGCAGTATCTGACCCCTGGGATGGCCTGTCGCCGGGCCTCCGGAATCGGCTCTCCGCATTCATCACAAAATTTGTTGCTTTCGCCGCGCGGAAGCTCGCGGCGGGCGCGAGCCACCGCATCGTCAATAGTGCTGTCGATCTGATCCTGTACGGCGCCGTCGCCTGCCCAACCTGATGCCATCGTCTGCCTCCTGTAAAAGGTTATTGATAAATTATAGCTGAACCGTACAGCCGGTTACCGCTGCTGGCGGCATTGATCCGCCAGGCTATCGCCCCATGACGGTGGGCCTTATCCGCGAGGGCGGCCGCCAGGTCGTCCAGGGTGCTGGCGCCGAAGGCGGAGACGGTGCCGACAGGGCGGAGCGGCCCGTTATAGGGCAGTACGGGTGGCGGTGGCAGGGGAGAGGCCGCGGTGGCATGAGCGGTGAGCGCCGCGGCGAACAGCAGCGAGACGAATTTCATCAGCATATCCTCATAAACCGCATGGGACATAGCTTAAGTGTAGGTCTTTCCAGACCGCGCGACAGGGAATGTTTAATGCAAAACAGTGCGTTTTGCATGCTACCGGCGCAGGGGAGCGCTACTCTGGCCGGTAGATTATTTAGCGGGCGTCAGGGCGGATCATGTCAAAGCGCAGGCTGTCATCAATACCGTAATAGGCGCTCGGGCCACCGGCGCGCAGGATCGGTTGGGCGCGGGCGGTTTGATAGATACCGTTGTCCAGTAGTGATTCATCGATATGCACGGCGACCACTTCACCGAGCACCAGCCACGTATCGACAGGGTTGCCGTCGGCGGTGGTGAGTTGAATACACTGCGACAGACGGCACTCAAAGTTCACCGGACTCTCCGCGACCCGTGGAGCGCTGACCAGGCGGCTGGCGGCGGCGGTGAGGCCGGCGCGCACGAATTCGTCCTCATGGTGCGGAATCGAGGCTGACGTTTCATTCATCGCCATGGCCAGCGGTCGCGTCGCCAGGTTCCAGACGAACTCCTTTGTTTCGACGATATTTCGCACGCTGTCTTTCCAGCCGCTACTGGCGAAACCAATGATTGGCGGCCGATAGTTAAAGCAGTTAAAAAAGCTGTATGGCGCCAGATTACGCTGGCCCTCGGCGTCCTGGGAGGCGATCCAGCCTATCGGGCGAGGCCCGATTATCGCGTTCAGCGGGTCATGCGGCAGGCCGTGGCCCTGCGAAGGTTGATAAAAGTACATGCTGCACCTGTCACGGATAATGGAGATATCCAGACTCCCTTATTTACCGCGCCGCCGTCAACGGGTATCTTACGCGGCTGTTCAAAGGAGATTGTCATGAAAGCCCAGAAACCGGGGTTACACCCGCGTAACCGCCACCATCAACGCTACGACCTGCCCGCGCTCTGCCAGGCCCATCCTGACCTGCAGGGCTACATTACGCTCAATCCGCTGGGTGAGCAGACCATTGATTTTGCCAATCCNCAGGCGGTGAAGGCGTTGAATAAAGCGCTGCTGGCGCATTTCTACGCGGTCAAACACTGGGACATTCCTGACGGCTTTCTCTGTCCGCCGGTGCCTGGGCGGGCCGACTATATTCATCATCTGGCGGATCTGCTGGCCGGGGATAGCGGCGAGGTGCCGAAGGATGCCACGATCCTTGATATTGGCACCGGCGCCAACCTCATCTATCCCCTGATCGGCGCTCACGAGTATGGCTGGCGCTTTACCGGCAGTGAAATCAACCCGCAGGCGTTCGCCAGCGCGCAGGCGATTATCAATGGCAACCCGGGCTTGACCCGGCAGATCCGCCTGCGCCGGCAAAAAGAGAGCCAGGCTATCTTTCACGGCGTGATCCATAAAAACGAGACCTACGACGCCACGCTGTGTAATCCGCCGTTCCATGACTCCGCAGAGAGCGCCCGGGCGGGGGGCGAGCGCAAGCGCCGCAACCTCGGACTCGGCGCCGAAAGCGGCCTTAATTTTGGCGGTCAGCAGCAGGAGCTGTGGTGCGAAGGGGGCGAAGTAGCCTTTATCTCGCAGATGATCCGCGAAAGCCAGGCCTTCGCCCGCCAGGTGAAATGGTTTACCTCGCTGGTGTCGCGCGGCGATAATCTGCCGCCGCTCTACCGCCTGCTGACCGAGGTCGGCGCAGTGAAAGTGGTGAAAAAGGAGATGGCCCAGGGGCAAAAGCAAAGTCGCTTTATCGCCTGGAGCTTTATGGACGACGCCAAACGCCGTCGTCCATTCTAACGCTACTCGGCGGCCGGGCTGTCGGCGCCCGGCATCGGCAGCTGCTGCCAGGTCTGTACCGGCGCGCGAACCCCGGCGCGATCGAAGTGCTTTTTCACCTGGGTGTCGAGGGCAAAACGCACCGTCCACTGCTTCAGCGGCAGGGTAGTGAAGCTGACGCGTAGCGTAAAGGCGGTATTGCTCAGCCCCACCAGCCCGGCGAACGACGGTTCGCCAATGATCAGACCGCGGATCTCCTCCTGGGCCAGCAGATCGTCCACCGCCGCCTTCAGCGCCTGGCTGGCTTTATCCAGATCCTCATGGCGGTCAACGTCATAGTTAGCCACAACCGAGCCAATGCCGCGCACGAAGTTGGCAAAGGTGGTGATCGAGGACCAGGGAATAATGTGATAGGCGCCGGTATCCTGACGTACCCCCACGGAGCGAATCGACATTCGTTCCACGGTGCCGGTCAAAGGACCGATGGTGACCAGGTCGCCGGTGTTCATCCCGTTCTCGAACTGGATAAATATGCCAGTGATAATGTCTTTGACCAGGGTTTGCGCACCAAACGAAATGGCCAGCCCTAACGCCCCGGCGCCCGCCAGCAGCGGCGCAATGTTTACCCCAATTTCCGAGAGCAGGATCATCACCGTGATGGTGCTGATCACCACCGCCAGCGCGTTGCGAAACAGCGTCAGCAGCGTCCGGGCCCGCGCGCTGGGCAGCGGACGGCCATGAATATCCGATGCCAGCCGGTTTTCAATCAGGCTGGCCAGAACCGTCCAGCCGATGGCGGAGAAGAAGAGGATCAGGGCGATGCGGATCAGCACATCCACCGTTTTTTGCCCGGCATCGTTGTGTAGCCATTCCCGGAAGTCAAACAGGCCCCAGGCGCTCAACAGCAGCATGATGGCGACACAGACGGTGAGAATGCGCGCCGCCTTCAGCGAGGCGGAGATCCAGCCATTTAGCCGCTTTTGCAGTTCAGGGTAGTTGCGCTGGGTGGCGGGCGACAGGGTGATGGTTTTGGCTATCCAGCGCGACAGGATGCCAGATACCAGCGCCGCGCCGCCGATAATCGCCAGGCTTTGCAGGGTGGCGCCCATCATGAATTTCAGGCTGTTGCCCGGGTCGAACAGGGAAAAGAAAAAAAGCACCACAAAGTAGGCGCAGGCCAGCCAGTGCCAGACCAGCGCGAAGGCGCGGATAAACAGGCTAAAGAAAGCGAGTGAGTGGTCGGCCAGGTGGATCAACCCTTGAGTAATCACCGCTTTGTTATGAAAAATCAGGTACAGCGCCCACAGCGTAATGCACAGCATGATGACGACGTTAGCCAGTGCGCCAACCTGAACATTCACCTGATTGGAAATAATCGGCACCGCGACGATCAGACCGTAACCAATCAGGCTGCTGAGCGCGCTCAGGCGCAGGCTCCNGTATGACGCGGCCTCGTCGCTGAGGTTAAAGGGCCGCAGGGCAGGAATGCGCGGGCAGAAAATGAGCCGCAGAATAGCTTTAAAAAACTCGATCAGCGCGAAGGCGTTGAGGAAAAGGCTCTGCTGGAAGGCGATGGTAGGGTTATTCCCATTCAGGCGATCGCTTAGCAGCTGACCGACAAACAGGGTTAGCGCCAGCAGCAGCAGGTCGATGATAAACGCCCCGGCGATGGTCAGGGGCAGCTGAAGCCAGTTACCGCGATCGCGGTTTTTATGCCGTCCCCATTCGCCCATTTTGCGATACAGCGGCAGCGCCGCGAGGCGTACCAGCCACCAGAAGGCAAACACCAGCCCGGCCAGCAGTAAAAAATGCCAGGCCGCGCTGGTAAAGGTTTGCGGATTAAAGGGCTTATGCGGTGAGCCGGTGATATTGCGCCACAGCTGGGAAAAGCGTGATGAGAGCTGTTCGCCATATTCCCGGCTTATCTGGGTGACGTTCTCCAGTACCGTGGTCTCTTCTTTGACCGCCGGTGGCGTCAGCGTCGGGGTGCTGTCGGGCGGCGGCGTGGCGGCTGCTTTACGCAGCTGGTCAATGAGCTCCTGACGGGCGGAGTCGTTGGCCAGCACATCGGCCAGTGCGGCATAAGCCGCTCTTTTCTGTTCCACATCGGGTTCGCTGGCGCTGTTTTTATCAGTGTTAGCCGTCGGCACGCCGGGGAGGGTGGCGGCGGAAAGCGGGGCAGTAAACAGTGCAGCGAGCAAAAGCAGGATCCACGGCATGGGCACCTCCGTTGCAACGTAAACGGGTAAGTATAGAAGCCGCTGGCGGAAGGGGAGGGAAGAGGATTCTGGAAAAGCGGCTCTCATCGTGGGGGAGAGAGCCGTTGTGGGTCAGGCGACGTGTTGCAGGAATTCACGCAGGCGCGGGCTGGGCGGGTTCTTCACCAGCTCCTGGGGATTGCCGTCTTCAGCAATTCGTCCTTTGTCGATAAAGATTAGTCGCGAGGCCACTTTTTCGGCAAAGCCGATTTCGTGGGTCACAATCACCATCGTCATGCCCTCTTCCGCCAGGTCCTGCATCACCTTGAGCACTTCATGGCGCAGCTCCGGGTCGAGCGCGGAGGTCGGTTCATCAAACAGCATCATCTTCGGCTTCACCGCCAGCGCGCGGGCGATGGCCACACGCTGTTGCTGGCCGCCGGAGAGTTCGGACGGATAGTGATGCGCGCGCTCAGCCAGACCGACTTTCGCCAGCAGCTCTTTCGCCTGCTTCTCTGCCGCCTGCTTGCTGGCGCCGCGTACCCGCAGCGGGCCAAACATCACGTTTTCCAGCGCCGTGAGGTGCGGGAACAGATAAAACTGCTGGAAAACCATCCCGGCTTCCTGACGAATCAGACGTTCGTCCACCTTCGGGTCGTTGACCTTCAGACCATCGACAATCAGATCGCCGCTGGTGATCTCTTCCAGCTTATTGATGCAGCGCAGCATCGTTGATTTACCGGAACCGGAAGGGCCGATAATGACCACCACTTCACCCTGATTAATTTTCAGAGAGATATCGTGTAGCACCTGGGTCGGACCAAAGTGCTTGGAGACGTTTTTAAATTCAATCACAGGATTTTCATCCTTCTTTCAAGACGACGCAGAATAAAGCTCAGGACCAGGGTGATAATCAGGTAGATCACGGCTACAGCGCTCCAGATTTCCAGCGCGCGGAAGTTGCCCGCGATGATCTCCTGTCCCTGACGGGTCAGTTCGGCGACGCCGATGACGATGAACAGCGAGGTATCCTTGATGCTGATGATCCACTGGTTGCCCAGCGGCGGTAGCATGCGGCGCAGCGCCAGCGGCAGGATCACGTGGCGAATGGTTTCGCGACGCGACAGGCCAAGCGCCAGGCCCGCTTCGCGGAAGCCTTTATGTATGGAGAGCACCGCGCCGCGGGTGATTTCCGCGATATAGGCGCCCGAGTTTATCATGATGGTCACTACCGCCGCGGAGAAGGGGTCGATGCGCAGATCGCTAAAGGCCATCGGCAGCGCAAAGTAGATGAACATAACCTGCACCACAATCGGGGTGCCGCGAATGATTTCAATAAAGACCAGCGCGATGTGGTTGGCGATCCAGCCGCCGAAGCAGCGGGCGAAACCGGCCACCAGACCAATTATCAGACCGCCGGCCAGGCCGAGGACGGAAATCCACAGCGTCATTTTGGCGCCTTCCAGCAAAATCGGAATGGCAGGCCAGATGGCACTCCAGTCAAACTGCATAATACGTTCCTGTTACCGTGTCGAGAGCAGAGGAAAGCCTCCGCCAAAATACCGTCTCCCGCCGAGCCTGTGCCGGAAGACCGTTGTGGTGTCGCCGGACCTCGGTCCGGCGAAGTACGTTTTTATTATTTGGGTTCAGTGCCGAACCATTTTTTATAAATTTCGTTATAGGTACCATTGTCGCGCAGCGTTTTCAGCGCACCGTTCACTTTCTCACGCAGCTCGTCGCTGCCTTTCGGGAAGGCGATACCGTAGTTTTGCGCTTCCAGTGATTCGCCTACCGCTTTGAACTTACCGTTGCCCGCGGTTTTGATGAAGTACAGAATATTCGGCGTATCGTGCAGCACGGCATCCGCGCGACCGGTTCCCAGCTCCATATAGGCGTTATCGATGTTCGGGAACTGACGCAGATCTTTGGTTTTGATATTGGCTTTCGCGTAGTCAACGGAGCCGGTGCCGCTCTTCACCGCGACCACTTTACCGTTCAGATCTTTGACATCTTTGATGTCGTTATTATTGGCGTTGACCATCACCAGCAGGCCGCTTTTGTAGTAGCTGTCGGAGAAGTCGATCGCTTTTTTACGCTCGTCGGTAATGGTGATCCCCGCCAGCGCCAGATCGATATTTTTGGTTTGCAGCGCCGGGATAATGCCGCTGAAGTCCATTGGCTTCAGGGTGTAGTCGAGCTTCAGCTCTTTGGCGATAGCCGCCCACAGGTCAACGTCAAAACCCACATACTTATCGCCTTGCTTAAATTCGAACGGGACGAACGCCGTATCGGTGGCGACAACCAGGGTCTTATTGGCGGCATGGGAAGAAACCGCAAAAGCCAGGGTCAGTGCAGCCAGTGAAACTTTAAATACAGACTTCATAGCATTTCCTTTTATATCCACGGGACGATCCCCTGCGAGAACGACTAGCCTAATGAAAAAATCGTGCCACTTTTACAAGCTGTTGTTTTTCAACAAACGAAGCGTAAGTCGTTGCACAAGAACGATCATTTCAGGCAGTGACTGCACCATGATGGGGCGTCATTTTGGTGCGTCATAAGGGTGCTGAATTACCAGCCCATTTTTAGCGCAAACCCTGATGGGAAAACAATCTCGACGTAACGATTGTGTGAGGTGATTATTACAATCTTTTTACTTTTGCGCGCATTTTCATCAATCTGGTGCCCTGAAACGGTGCAAGGCCAGTGGAGGATGAAAAGCAAAGGATGGAATATAGGGCAGGGAGAAACGCTGAGGCGCCGCCGACCGCGCTGGGCCGGCGGCAAAGCCTTACTCGATGTTGGCTTCAATGAACCACAGGAATTTATCCAGATCGCGGGAAGCCGCGGTGAAGATATCTGCAGTGTCTTCGTCTTTTGCTTCGTCGATCGCCTTACGCACATCGTTCGCCACTACCGCGTAGCGGTCAGCCAGGGCTTTCAGGTGATCCTGAACGTGATGGATGTCCAGCGGGTAGCTCTGCAGCGGGGTTTTGCTGTTAATGACCTGAGTGGTACCCAGGGCGACGCCGCCCAGCTGCACCGCGCGCTCGGCCATGGTGTCCAGATGTTCGGTCAGCGCGGTACGGAAGCCATCCAGCATTTCGTGCACGGCGATAAAGTTCGCACCGCGCATATTCCAGTGTGCCTGCTTGGTGATAAGTGACAGGTCAATGAACTGGATCACCTGGCGATTCAACAGCTCAATGGTCGCTTTCTTTTCGCTGTCAGCGACATCGTTGCGGGTATAGACCAGATTAGACGCTTTTGATTTAACCAGTTTTGCGGTACTCATCGTTTCATATCCTCTTGATATTGATGCTCATCACACTTCAGATCTGAATGATGTGGAGCGTTGTCCCAAATGACTTCGGAAATAAGTATAGCAAGGGTTTTCAAGAGTGAGGCATCGGCAGGCTATATCACTCCGATAGCGCAAAGTGGTTGGTTATTTTAAAAATATTTAAATATCAGGTGTTTATATTCGGCTGAACGGCCCGGATTTCTCTCGGGCCGGCGCCGTAACAGAATGTTAATTGATATCGACCTGCTCGACTTTAGTCTGCCGTTGCATAGTCAGCGTGGCGCCCATCGAGGCGATAATGATCGCGCCGAGCGCCAGGGTCTGGGAGAGCTTCAGCGTTTCACCGAGGAAGATCATACCGGAGAGGGCAGCTAACGCTGGCTCAAGGCTCATCAGCGTGCCGAAGGTGCGCGTCGGCAAGCGCGTCAGGGCCATCATCTCGAGGGAGTAGGGCAGCGCGGTGGAGAGAATCGCGATCCCCAAACCCAGCGGCAGCAGCGACCACTGCCACAGCGTATCGGTGGCCTGCGCCATGCCTAACGGCACAAACACCAGCGAGGCGATGAGCGACCCCATCGCTACCGTGGCTGGACCATGCTCTTCACCGGCACGCTGTCCGGTCAGAATATAGACCGCCCAGCACGCCCCGGCGCCGAGGGCGAACAGCGCGCCGGTTAAATCGACCTGCGCCACGTTCTGCCCCAGCGGCAGAAGATACCATAGTCCGAGGATCGCCAGCGCCACCCAGACAAAATCCAGCGGGCGGCGCGAACCAAACAGCGCCACCGCCAGCGGGCCGGTAAACTCCAGGGCCACCGCCACGCCGAGCGGAATGCGCTGCAGGGATAAATAAAAGAGATAGTTCATCGCCCCGAGCGCCAGGCCGTACAGTAGCAGCGGCACGCGCTGCGCCGGGGAGAAACGTAGCCGCCATGGCTTGAACACCACCACCAGAATAAGCGTTCCCAGCGCCAGACGCAGGGCGGTGACGCCCGGGGCGCCGACCACCGGGAACAGCGATTTAGCAAGCGATGCGCCGCTTTGAATCGAGGTCATGGCGACTAAAATCACCAGTATCGGCAACCATGCCGCCGCTTTTCTGGATGGACCGGGCATCCTTTCTCCTGTCAGGTTTTGTCAAAAGGGGTAAAAGTTCCAGTGTACTGGAATTACCTGCCGGCGGTTGAGCTAATGTTGAAAAAAACAGGGGCAAAAACAGTACAATGGCGAAAACTGCTGAGAAATTCACCAGGCGGTTAGGATTAATCTGGATGCTTGCGAATTTCTTAATGAGCGTTAAGATGTAAGTTAACGCCAAAAATTGTTGTTTTCCATATTGTTACAGAAATATGGAAACTTTTGGTTACATGAAAAAGTATGTTAGACAATGTAAACTCCAAAGAGTTTCCCAAAAGTTTTTGATATATTTAAGGCTTAGGACTTATTAGAAACACATTTGAGGTGGTTATGAATAAAATTGCACGTCTTTCAGCACTGGCCGTTGTTCTGGCTGCATCCGTAGGTACCACTGCATTTGCTGCAACTTCTACCGTAACCGGCGGTTACGCGCAGAGCGACATGCAGGGTAAAGCGAACAAAGCTGGCGGTTTCAACCTGAAATACCGTTACGAGCAAGATAACAACCCGCTGGGCGTTATCGGTTCCTTCACCTACACCGAGAAGGATAACAACAGCAACGGTACTTACAACAAAGGTCAGTACTACGGCATCACCGCTGGTCCGGCTTACCGTCTGAACGACTGGGCAAGCATCTACGGCGTAGTGGGTGTTGGTTACGGTAAATTCCAGAACAACAACTACCCTCATAAATCCGATATGAGCGACTACGGTTTCTCCTACGGTGCTGGTCTGCAGTTCAACCCGATCGAAAACGTTGCTCTGGACTTCTCCTACGAGCAGTCTCGTATTCGTAACGTTGACGTCGGCACCTGGATTGCTGGCGTGGGTTACCGCTTCTAATCACTCCGGTGATATGAAAAATCCGCCTCTCGGGGCGGATTTTTTTTGCCTGCTGACGGCCGGCCCGGGCGACTGGCCGGGCCGGCGCGATTAATTGACTGTGAACTCATCGGTACCGAGGTGAGCGTAGTCCACCTTCTGCAGCTGGAAGTTGGTGATGTACACCGGACCGGCCTTTTGCTCAGAGATAAACCGATAGCGTGGGGTGATTTCCGCCGCCTGGATCCCGGTCCACTGGGAGAAGAAACTGAGGAAATCATTCGCCGAACGCTGCGCCTTAATCACTTTATGCGCTTTGTCATCGCTGGATAGCACCATAAACGGCACCTGGAAGTTCTGCTGGAACTTATCATCATGCGCCAGATACTGCACCTCTTTGCCCCGCTCCTTGAACGCCAGACCATGATCGGAAAAATAGGTCAGGGAAAAAGTGTCACCGGAATTTTGCAACTGATGATAAAGCTTAGCCAGCAGCGAATCGGTCTGCGTCATGCTGTAGAGGTAGCATGAGGTCTCTTTCGACTGAACGAAAACCGTGTATTTGCCCTTGGTCCGATCGCAGGCCTGTGGGTGAGAGCCCATCAGGTGCAGGACAATCAGCTGCGGCTGGGTACGCTGGGTTGAGAGCACCTGCTCGGTCAGCTTCAGCAACTGCTCGTCCTGGGTGTTTTTATTGGCTTCGAAATCGCCGTTTTTCAGGAACTGTACTTCATCCGCCCGTTTGGCGATGCTGGCGATAGCGGTGTCGTACTCGCCAATTTGCCCCTGGTTGGAGAACCACCAGGTCTGGAAACCGGCGCGGTTGGCGAGGGTGACAAAGTTATCCTGATACTGTGGTTTGCCATCGACCACCCGGTTAAGCGTCAGGCCGAGCGATTTCTGCGTTGAGCCGCTGGCGGCGATGTAATTGTTAAACAGATAACCGTTTACCGAGCTGGCAAACGGCGTGTTGTCCCAATGGCCACCGAAAGCGCCGAGGGCATCGCGGCGCGCGCTTTCACCGATCACCACCACATAGAGATGGTATTTTGGCTTTACCGCCAGCACGTGCCAGCTGTCTTTCATGCCAGCCAGCTGCGCCATCCGCGCCTGTTCGTCCAGCACCTCGTTGTTATTCACCACCACGTCTTTGACAAAACGAAAGGCCGGATAACCGGTGTCAATCACCTTGAATACACCGCCCCAGGCAAGGTTTTGCACCGGCTGGAGAAAGAAGATCCCGATGCTGAACAGCAGGCCCAGCGTATCCATTTTTCCCCAGCGTGATGGCTCAACGATCCTACGGCGAACCGCAATGACCCCGAGAGCGAAGATGAAGACCGCCAGCAGATAGTTGTACCACGGGAAGATGGTCAGGATTTCCGTAGACTCTTCCACGTTGGTGGCGTGCAGCGCCAGCAGAGTGTTGAAGTTGGGGGCACCGTAGGCCTGGCCAAAGGGATAGTACAGAGCCGCCAGCAGGGAATAGGCGCCGACCACCGCTTTCTGGACGCGCGGAAAGGCGCGCCAGAGCAGATGTAACACGCAGGTAAATGCCACGGTATAAAGCAGGCTAAATTCATAGCCCAGCGCCAGGTTAATTAACAGCGACTGTAAAAAGTAGAATCCCGTCCATGGGTTCAGTGCCAGTCGGCGGGCGACCAGCGTATCTTTCAGGGTGGTGACATTCATAGTAAACAATCAAAAAGAGGCCATGCGCATCCCCTGGCGTCAAGGGGTAAAACCTGCTGGACAGTGCGTGAAGAGGGTCTCTGCGAGCCGCGAATGTGGCAGGGCTGTGCAAAGATAGGGCTTGTAAATGGTAAGGTCAACCAGACATAACAGATTGTTTTGCGAGGGCGCTTACAAAACTTGAAAAAAGGTCAGGGAAACGGGGGGAACCGGTCATTTTACCGGCAGAAAATGACAGAAAAATGAAGCGGCGTACCGCGACGCCGCCTTAGGAATTGGGTTTGCCCTGCTGCGGTTTACCGTTGATCATCTCGCACAGCATACCGATCAGCATTAATCGTACTTTAAAGGGTGAATGGCTAAACACGTTTATGCACCTCTTGAATTCATTCATCTGCTCTCCTCCTGCCAGTTCGCTCCGTCATTCCCTGATGGATGTTTGCATTATATACAGATATAGCACAGGCTATATTTTATAGCTATGGCTAAAACGTTAATTTTTTGTGCTCTTGGCGCAATCCATTACAATGTGGATCTTTTTATACGATGCTTGACGCGTCACACGAATGAGGAAGCACAATGAACCGTCGCGCAGGTAAGCCAATAACAAAAAAAGTGACGCAGTTAGTGAATGTTGAAGAGCACGTGGAAGGGTTTCGCCAGGTGCGGGAAGCGCATCGCCGCGAGCTGATCGATGACTATGTGGAGCTGATCTCCGATCTGATCAACGAAGTGGGCGAGGCGCGCCAGGTGGATATGGCCGCGCGTCTTGGCGTTTCGCAACCTACGGTCGCTAAAATGCTCAAACGCCTGGCCAGCGTCGGTCTTATTGAACAGATCCCCTGGCGCGGGATCTTCTTAACCCCGGAAGGTGAGAAGCTAGCCCAGGAGAGCCGCGAGCGCCATCAAATCGTGGAGAACTTCCTGCTGGCGATCGGCGTCAGCGCGGAGATTGCCCGACGTGATGCGGAAGGGATGGAGCATCACGTGAGCGAAGAGACGCTGGCGATGTTCCTGAAATTTACCCAAACACAGGGATCTCAGGAAGCATGACTCTTCCCTTCGTCCAGTCGCTGCTGCGCGATCGTTTTCTCCATTTGCTGCTGATTATCGCCTGCGTGCTCAGCGCCATCGTGCCGTTTGTCCCGGCAAGCTGGCCGGCGGCCATTGACTGGCATACCATCGTCACGCTTAGCGGCCTGATGTTGTTGACTAAGGGGATCGAACTGAGCGGCTATTTTGACGTGCTGGGCCGAAAAATGGCCCGCCGCTTTGTGACTGAGCGCCAGCTGGCCATCTTTATGGTGCTGGCGGCGGCGCTGTTGTCTACCTTTCTTACCAACGACGTTGCGCTGTTTATTGTGGTGCCGTTGACGCTGACGCTAAAAAAATGGTGCGCCATCCCGGTGAACCGGCTGATTATTTTCGAAGCGTTGGCGGTGAACGCCGGTTCGCTGCTGACGCCGATCGGCAACCCGCAGAATATTTTGCTGTGGGGACGATCCGGCCTCTCTTTCTTCGGGTTTATCGGTCAGATGCTGCCTCTGGCAGCGGCGACGATGCTGACCCTGCTGGCGCTGTGCTGGTTCTGTTTTCCGGCGAAGCGGCTAAGTTACCAGAGCAGCGACAGGGCGCCGTCATGGCAACCTAAGCTCGTCTGGAGCTGTCTGGGACTGTATGTGGTGTTTCTGACGGCGCTGGAGATGAATCAGGCCCTGTGGGGGCTGGCGCTGGTGCTGCTGGGCTTCCTGGTGCTGGCCCGGGCGGTGATCGTCCATGTCGACTGGTCGCTGTTGCTGGTGTTTATGGTGATGTTTATTGACGTCCATCTGCTGACCCAGCTTCCGGCGCTGCACCAGGTGCTGAGCGGGGTGGGGACCCTCTCCGGCGGTGGACTGTGGCTGACCGCTATTGGCCTGTCGCAGGTGATCAGTAATGTGCCCTCGACTATTCTGTTGCTCAACTATGTCCCGCCGTCGATACTGCTCGCCTGGGCGGTTAACGTGGGCGGCTTTGGCCTGCTGCCGGGCTCGCTGGCCAATATTATCGCCCTGCGTATGGCCAGCGATCGGCGCATCTGGTGGCGCTTCCATCTCTACTCCATTCCAATGCTGCTATGGGCGGCACTCAGCGGCTACTGGCTCTTCAAACTCAGCGCCTGATCTAAACAGAATCGCGCCATCATTCACTTCGATCGCCAGGATCGCCTTTCGGGGCGATCTTTTTTTGTCCGGCTCACAGAAACCGATCCCGGCCTTTGCTTACCTTTTCACTTTCCGGTATATGACTAGTCATTACGTTTAAATGACTAGTCATATACCGAGGCGCAGCATGAAGAACAGACTACCGGCAGATTTTTTATGGGGAAATTCCGTCTCCAGCATGCAGACGGAGGGGGCGTGGAACGAGGGTGGCAAGGGGATGTCGGTGTATGATATCCGTCAACCGGCGGAGTTCGCCTCCGACTGGAAGGTGGCGACCGACTCTTATCATCGTTATCGGGAAGATTTCGATTTGATGCAGGATCTGGGCATGAACTGCTACCGTTTTCAGATCGCCTGGAGCCGGGTGTGCCCTGACGGAGATGGCGAATTCAATGAACAGGGGATTGCCTTCTACCATCAATTTATAGATGAACTGATCGCCCGCGGCATTGAGCCGATGATCTGCCTGTACCACTTCGATATGCCGCTGTCGCTGGCGGAGCGCTACAACGGTTTTACCGACCGCCGGGTGATGGACGCTTTTATCCGCTACGGCCAGAAGATGATCGCCTGCTATGGCCACAAGGTGAAATACTGGCTCACCTTTAATGAGCAGAATCTGTACCATTCGCCGGAAGCGTTTCTGATTTCCGGCTATCTGCAGGGGGAGAAGACCCTGCGCGAACTGTATCTGATCCAGCATCATGTGATGATGGCGCACGTCCATCTGACTCACTATCTGCACCAGACGAAGCCGCAGTGTCAGATGGGCGGAATGCTGGCTCACGCTCTGGTCTATCCGGCTACCTGCAAACCACGCGATATCCACTGCGCCCAGGAGCTGGATGAGTTCTTAAACCAGAACCTGCTGCGCGCCTACGCGGGTGAGGGTTATAGCCCGGAGGTGATGCATTTTGTCGCCGCGGAAGGGTTCGATGATATCTATCGTCCGGAGGATCTCGCCCTGATGGCGACGGTGAAGGTCGATTATCTGGCGTTCAGCTATTACGCCAGCCGCACATTGAACAGCGACGCGATCCCGCCGGGAACGGCGGTCAACAACTATATGCTGTTTGGCAACCAGGATAACCCGTTCCTGAAAGCGACGGAATGGAACTGGCAGATTGATCCGCTGGGCTTCCGGACGATCATCACTCGTTACTATAACGACTGGCGCCTGCCGGTGTTCCCGATTGAAAACGGCATCGGGGTGATTGAGTCCTGGGACGGCGAACATCCCATTGCCGACGATTACCGTATCGCTTACCATCGCGACCATATCAACGCCATGAAAGCGGCCATCTTTGAGGATGGGGCGCAGGTGATCGGCTATCTCGGCTGGGGATTAATCGATATCCTGAGCTCACAGGGCGATATGCGTAAGCGCTACGGCGTGGTGTACGTCAATCGCGAAAACCATGACCTCAAGGACCTGCGGCGGGTGCCGAAGAAGAGCTATGCATGGTTGAAGCAGGTGTTCCGCAGCAACGGCGAAGCGATGTAACGCAGCCCTGGCGGTCAGATGGTGTATCCAGCCTGCCAGCCACACACTGAATGGATAAGGACCGGGAAATGACGGCGAAGTATCTGCAAATCGCGCGGGAAATAAAAAAACGCATCATCAGCCAGCAGTATCCTGCCAGCGCGCCGCTACCCGACCAGTTTGCGCTGGCGGCGGAGTTCAGCACCAGCCGGATGACCATCCAGCAGGCGATGCGCCAGTTAATCGTCGAAGGGCTGATCTATACCCGTAAAGGGCAGGGCACCTTTGTGCGGAAAAATTTCCTTCAGCTGTCGCAGTGGGAGCTGCCCGGCAGCGACTATTTCGGCGCCACCAAAACCTGGGAGCATCTTGGCGAGGTGCAAAGCGAAGTGGTGCGCTTTGCGGTGCGCTTTCCCAGCGACAAGGAGCAAAGTTCGCTGCTTATCGACGCCGATGCCCCGGTGTATGACTTTGTTCGCCTGCGGCTGCTCAACGGCGAGCCGGTATCGCTGGATCTGACGGTCATGCCGGTGGGGCTGGTGCCGGGGTTAACCAAAAGCCATCTGGAAGGTTCCGTGTTTCGCTATGTGCAGGAGACGCTGGGGCTGAAGCTGATGGGATCTTACCGCGTGGTGCGGGCGATGAAGCCCGGGGAACTGGATAAACAGCATCTTCACTGCGAACCGACCGATCCGGTGCTGGAGGTGGAGCAGGTTATCTATCTGGAGGATGGCACGCCGCTGGAGTACGCCCACTGCCATTATCGCTACGATCACGGCGGGATTATTCTGGTGAATAACGGCTAGGCCGGGGCTCCTGCTGGCNCTGCGCATAGCGGGGTTACGGCGTGGTAGGGTTTGGTAGCCCGGGCGAGCGTTAGCCGCCTCGAGGGAAAATGCCGANAAAAAAACGGCGGGCATCAGGCCCGCCGTTTTTCTTGTCAGCACAACTTAGTTCAGACGCACCGGCATACCGGAGCGGTTCTGGATAGCCTGCTCAACCACGTTCTGATCGACATCAGACTGGCTGGTAACTGCCTGTACCGGCTGAGTCAGGGTGATCGGCACGATCTCGCCGCCCTGGAACTGCGCTTCGGTGGTCGACAGCGGGTTGTGCACCTCGATGTAACGGCTGCCGTCCGGCTCGGTGGTCGCTTTTACCGGCTCATCGATAAACTGTACGCGGGTGCCGACCGGCACGTTCTCAAACAGGAATTTGATGTCATCGTTACGCAGACGCACGCAGCCGTGGCTCACGCGCAGGCCGATACCGAAGTTAGCGTTGGTGCCGTGGATGGCGTACAGACGGCCGATATACAGCGCGTACAGCCCCATCGGGTTATCCGGACCGGCCGGTACGACGGCGGGCAGCGGGTTGCCGGCGGCGGCGTATTCAGCATGCATTTTGGCGGTCGGTGTCCAGGTCGGGCCGGCCTTCTTGCGTTCGACTTTGGTGGTCCAGTTGATCGGCGTATCTTTACCTAACTGGCCGATGCCGATCGGCAGAACGATCACGGTATTGGTGCCTTTCGGGTAGTAGTACAGACGCATTTCCGCGCTGTTGATAATGATCCCTTCATGCACGGTATCCGGCAGAATCAGCTGCTGAGGGATGTTCAGGACGCTACCGCCCTTCGGCAGGTAAGTATCCACCCCCGGGTTGGCTTCCAGCATGTTGGAAAGCCCCATCTGATATTTCGCCGCGAAGTATTCCAGCGGCTGTTTGTTATCATCCGGAATGGTAATGACCTGATTCTGACCAACCAAACGGCTGCCATCGGTTGGCAAAGGATAGGTGACAGCAGACGCTGTATTGCAAAAGCCTACGATGGCGAAGGCTGCCGCTAAGAGTGTAGATAATTTCATAGTCTTTAATGTCGTGTGCGAAATCAACGCCACACAGGCCTTTGTTAATGATTGAGACAGTAGATGGGAGCGCATTATATGTGCATTCCGCTGAACAGGTAAATCAGATGTGTACGAAATCACATTTTTTTCCCTGTCGCCTCGGCTGCCGCGGTCCGGCAGGCGGCCGAAGCATCGCTCGCCGCGCGGGTAAAGGGCGGTTACTCTTCCAGCAGCCGGGCCTTCAGCGCGGCGCGAACCGGCGCGGTAAGCTGGTACTCTGCCGCCAGCCAGGCGTCGACGGTGCCATAGCGCTGGTGAATAGCCGACAGCGCGGCGGCGAGATAGGACTCTTTTACCGTCAGAATATCCGCCAGGCTTTGGCGCCCCTGGGCAGTGAGGTCGTTGCCGAGCAGCTCCAACATCCAGGCCTCCACCTGCGTCAGCATGCCGTGGGTAAGGAGATACTCCTCCATCACCGTTTCGCTGTCGCAGCCGACGGCGAACAGCGTTAACGCGCAGCCGACGCCGGTGCGATCTTTGCCGACCGCGCAGTGTTGCAGTAAAGCGCCTTCAAAAGGCGTGGTCAGCCAGGCGGCGAGCTGGCGATAGGCCGGGTTGTTAAACGGCAGCTGGCGGTAGAGTTGCAGCATAAACTGCTCGCCGTTCAGCGCGTTAAGGGTGGCGGCATTCAGTTCGGTGACCTTCGCATTAACCTCGCTCACCGGCGGATTGGCCGGCGCGTTAAGATAATAGGTAAGCGGGCTAAGCTTGTCCGGAGTACGGGCTACCTCTCCGGGGTCGCGATAGTCGAGCACCCGGCTGAGCGGCAAAGTATCGAGGTGGTTGAGATCCTCCGCCGTTAACCGGTTTAGCGCGCCGGATCGCAATAGCTTGCCGCTGCGGACGCGGCGTCCATCGGCGGCAAGCTGGCCGCCCAGGTCGCGAAAATTGATGCCGCCCTGCAGGGATAAAAAAGCCGGGTGTCGCGATAGGCTGCTGGTCATGGGACTCCTTATAAATACGTACAGAATAACCGTTTGAGCGCGGGTTTCCGGCTCGTCTGACAAAGACCTTAGCACAAGCGCCGCGGTGGAATTTACCGCAGGCCGTGAAAAGTGTGTCATTTGCTGGCATAATGTCTGCTGTATCACACCCCTCATACTCTTTTTTCAGGATATCCCCGTGCTAGTATCCAGCAACGTTACCATGCAGTTTGGCAGTAAGCCGCTGTTCGAAAATATCTCCGTTAAATTTGGCGGCGGCAACCGTTATGGTCTGATCGGCGCCAACGGCAGCGGTAAATCGACCTTTATGAAGATCCTCGGCGGCGATCTCGAACCGACGCTGGGCAACGTTTCTCTCGACCCGAACGAGCGCATCGGTAAGCTGCGTCAGGATCAGTTCGCCTTTGAAGCGTTCACCGTGCTGGATACGGTCATCATGGGCCACGGCGAGCTGTGGGAAGTGAAGCAGGAGCGCGATCGTATCTACGCCCTCGCTGAGATGAGCGAAGAAGATGGCTACAAAGTGGCCGACCTGGAAGTCAAATATGGCGAAATGGACGGCTACTCGGCGGAAGCGCGCGCCGGCGAACTGCTGCTCGGCGTCGGCATTCCGGTTGAACAGCATTATGGCCCGATGAGCGAAGTCGCGCCGGGCTGGAAGCTGCGTGTCCTGCTGGCGCAGGCGCTGTTTTCCAATCCGGATATCCTGCTGCTCGATGAACCGACCAACAACCTGGACATCGACACCATTCGCTGGCTGGAGCAGACGCTGAACGATCGCGACAGCACCATGATTATCATTTCGCACGACCGTCACTTCCTGAACATGGTCTGCACCCACATGGCGGATCTCGACTACGGCGAGCTGCGCGTGTATCCGGGCAACTACGACGAATACATGACCGCGGCCACCCAGGCGCGTGAGCGTCTGCTGGCGGACAACGCCAAGAAAAAAGCGCAGATTGCGGACCTGCAGTCCTTCGTTAGCCGCTTCAGCGCCAACGCCTCTAAATCGCGTCAGGCCACCTCGCGCGCGCGCCAGATTGACAAAATCAAGCTGGAAGAGGTTAAAGCCTCCAGCCGTCAGAACCCATTTATCCGCTTCGAGCNGGATAAGAAACTGTTCCGTAACGCGCTGGAAGTGGAAGCCCTTACCAAAGGCTTTGATGAAGGTCCGCTGTTCAAAAACGTCAACCTGCTGCTGGAAGTGGGCGAAAAGATCGCCATTCTGGGCGCCAACGGCGTGGGTAAATCCACCATGCTGAAAACCCTGGTAGGCGAACTGCAGCCGGACAACGGCAGCGTGAAATGGTCTGAAAACGCGCAAATCGGCTACTACGCGCAGGACCATGAGTACGAGTTCGAAAACGACCTGACGGTCTTCGAATGGATGAGCCAGTGGAAGCAGGAAGGCGACGACGAGCAGGCAGTACGCAGCATCCTCGGCCGTCTGCTGTTTAGCCAGGACGATATCAAAAAGCCGGCGAAGGTACTTTCCGGTGGCGAGAAAGGGCGCATGCTGTTCGGTAAGCTGATGATGCAGAAGCCAAACATCCTGGTGATGGACGAACCGACCAACCACCTGGATATGGAGTCGATTGAATCGCTGAACATGGCGCTGGAGATGTATCAGGGCACCCTGATCTTTGTCTCCCACGACCGTGAGTTTGTCAGCTCGCTGGCGACCCGCGTCCTGGAGATCACTCCGGACCGCGTGATCGACTTCAGCGGCAACTACGAAGACTACCTGCGCAGCAAAGGTATCGAGTAATCCCTGTCCGTTACCCGGGTAGCGGCTACGCCTTACCCGGGCGACACGCGGTGCCGTTTTTTTGTCGGGTGGCGGCTAACGCCTTACCCGACCTACGGTTCTTGCGACCTGCCTTTAATGTCTTCACCGCGCTGGCTGAAACTGCCGGCCTATGGTCAGAACCTCCACTCCGTTCCTTCAACGCCATTCACCAGCAGCTTACGCTTTTCTCCTACCGGTAATGACAGCTTCAGCGCTTTCCAAGCCGGGCGATAGTTGCCGCGGGCGTTGATATCCAGGTTTATGCTGCTGGCGCTGCAGGTCATTTCCCACTCCAGCCATAGCGCATCCCCCTGTTTATAGCCCCAGCTTTCGCCGTCGTCTTCAAACAGCAGACCGCGGGTTGAGCCGGTACCTTTCAGCGGGAACAGCTGCAGTTCGCGACGATCGTCTTTTTGCGCATCGACATGGCTGATACGTTCACTAAGCGGCAGACCAGCGCCGGCGCGGACCAACAGCGGCAGTTTTTCCAGCGGCGCGTCCAGCGTCACCCACTGGCCGCCGGCGAACCACTGATGGCTGTAGAAATCGTACCAACCGGCCTGATTATCCGGCAGCCATACTTCACGCTGGCGGGCGCCCGGCTCGACCACGCTGGCCACCAGCAGGTCGCGGCCCAGCAGGAAGTCATCGCATTCGGCGAAGGTCTGCGCATCGTGCTGGTGATCGAGGAAGGTCGGGCGGAGCATCGGCTCATCATCAGCATGCGCCTGCCATAGCAGAGTGTACAGATAGGGCAACAGGCGGTAGCGCAGCTCAATGGCTGAGCGGATCGCCGGGGTGATTTCCGGGTACATCCATGCTTCGTTTACCGTCTGGTCGTCATTCCACGAGTGAATGGTAAAGCGCGGATGCATGACGCCATTTTGTACCCAGCGCACAAACAGTTCCGGCTCGGGTTTATCGCCGGAGAAACCGCCGACGTCGTGGCCGACGTTAAACAGCCCGGAAAGGCTCATCCCCAGGCCCATGCGGATGTTATAGCGCAGCGTATCCCAGTTGGTGCGGTTGTCGCCGCTCCAGGTCTGTACGTAGCGCTGCATCCCGGCGCAGCCGGAGCGGGAGATCAGATATGGGCGCTTTTGCGGCGCAAAGCGCTGCTGGGCTTCTAGCGAGGCGCGCATCATCAACAGCGGCATCACCGGGCGAATATGTTTGATGGCGATTTCGCGGCCAAAGCCGTAGCAGCGGGCTTCGCCGTCCCATACTTCGTATTCGTTATTATCGTTCCAGGTCGAATCGATGCCCATCTCCAGTAGCTGGGTGGTCACGCCTTCCTGCCACCAGGCCACGGTTTGCGGATTGGTGAAATCGAGATGCGACCCTTCATCATCCCAGAAGCTGGAACGCTCCGGAGCGTCAGTTTGCGAATCGCGAATGAAGAGACCGCGCTCCGCCACCTCGCCGTAGCGCGGGTGATCCTGCAGCAGGCACGGTTTGATATTGGCGGCCAGCTTCAACCCGGCATCGTGAAACGACTGGCTCATCACTTTGGGCTGCGGCACCTTGTCGTAGTTCCAGTTAAAGACGTAGCGCTTGCCGTTGATTGAGGTATAGCCGGAAGAGAGCTGGAACGAATCGCAGGGGATCGCGTGCTGTTCGCACAGGCGGATAAAGTTCATCAGCTGATTTTGCGCATCCGGCGCGTCGGTATAGTGCATGGTGGAGCCGCTGTAGCCGAGGCTCCATTTGGGTCCAAACAGCGTTTTACCGGTCAGGCGAACGAAGGCTTTGGTCACATCCAGCACCTGCTTACCGGTAAACAGGTAATAATCGATGTCACCGGCTTCCGCCTGCCAGCGGCGATAGGCGGTGTGGTAGTTGTCGATCTCGTTCCCCAGATCCAGCCAGCAGCTGCTCAGGTTGTCATAGAACAGGCCGTAGCTGATATCGCTGCGCTGGGTGATGGTGAACGGAATATGTTTATACAGCGGGTCAGTGCTGACGGCGTTGTAGCCCATGGCATCGAGGTTACGCATCTCATAGCGTTTACCGGTGCGCTGCAGGTCGCCGGCCTTTTCGCCCAGGCCGTAAAAACGCTCGTCTTTGCGGCGGCTCAGATAATGGGCGACGCCGTCGCCGTGGGCATTCGCCAGGTAGGCGCTGGTCGGACGGTCATTGGCAAGCGGCTGCCATTCGCCGGCCTCGTCGCGATAGCTCCACTCCAGCCACAGCGGCTGGTGAACGGTGACGCGCAGCTGGCGGGTGGCGATAGTCAGCGTATCGCCCTCCTGGGCCAGCTGCCAGGCCGGGAGACTAAAACCGCTGAGGTCATCCCGGGCGCGGCCTTCCCACGGCACATCCTGCTGCGGAGCGATGCTCCAGGTGCGATCCAGCGCCAGCTGGCCCTGGCGTTTTAGCAGGACGCGGAACAAATTCTCTTCCAGTACGTACAG
Source organism: Klebsiella sp. EMBS2024 (assembly GCF_036233805.1). Taxonomy (NCBI): domain Bacteria; kingdom Pseudomonadati; phylum Pseudomonadota; class Gammaproteobacteria; order Enterobacterales; family Enterobacteriaceae; genus Klebsiella; species Klebsiella sp. EMBS2024. Next base: position 952,141 of record NZ_JAZARW010000001.1, read on the forward strand.
GCACAGGGTGTGCTGGCCATCGACCGTCAGTTCAACGTGATGCTCCAGCTGTTGATGCAAACTCCAGTGTTTCAGCGTCTTCATATCTTACATCCACTCTCAGGCGCGCTTGGCGCGACGTTCAGCAATAAATGCCACCAGGAAAACGGCGCCAATCAGGTCAAAGAAACCCATGGCGATAAATAGCGGGTTGAAGCCGATTTTGTCGGCGGTCACCCCGATTAATAACGAGAACAAGAAGCTGGCGATCCACGCTGCGGAGCCGCGCATACCGTTGACCGTCGCCATTTGTCCCTTGTCGAAAGACTCCACCACCAGCGCGCTGAGCATGCAGGAGATGATCTGATGGCCGAAGCCGCCAATGGAGATCAGGATGATGGTGATATAGGGATCGCGGGTGATGGCGACGAGGGCCAGGGAGAGCATCAGGAACGCGCCGGTTACCGAGCTGGCGATCACCGAGTTCACTCGCGTACAGCCGAACCAGCGAACATACAGGCGGGTGAGGTAGCCGCTGACCACGCTGCCGAGATCGGCGGCGAGAAACGGCAGCCAGGCAAACATGGCGATCTGCTTCAAATCCATGCCGTGCTCTTTCGCCAGGTACAGCGGCACCCAGAAACTCAGCACCGCCCAGGCGGGCTCGGCCATAAAGGCGGGAATGGCGATCCCGTAGAAACGTTTATTTTTCGAGACGGTTTTGAGCGCGGTAAAGAAGGGCTGTTTTACCGGCGGGGCTTCGTTATCCTGTTTGATGTACTCCAGCTCGCTTTTGCTGAGATTGGGGTGCTTTTCCGGGGTCTGATAGAAGGCCCACCATAGTACTACCCACAGTAGCGCCAGCGCGCCGGTAAACATAAACGCCCCTTGCCAGCCGAAGGAGGCGTGAGCGAAGTAGATGATCGGCGGGGCCAGCATCGCGCCGATGGAGAACCCAACGCCAGCCCAGCCGGCGGCAATCGGGCGTTCAGATTTCGGAAACCATTCGCCGATGGTTTTGGCGTTGGCCGGAGTAGCGGCCGCCTCGGCCCCACCCATAAAGAAGCGCAACATAGCCAGGTGCAGCCAGCTACCGGCCCCGGCGTGGGCGATACAGGCCAGCGCCCACAGGGTGGCGCAGATCATAAAGCCAAGCTTCAGGCCGATGACGTCGATAAGCCAGCCGCACAGCGGCTGGAAAATCGTGTAAGCCAGCTGAAACGCGCCGACGATCCACGAGTATTGTTCGGTAGTAATGCCGAGGGTCGCTTTCAGTTCCGGCGCGATAATTCCCAGCGAGTTGCGTGTGATGTAGTTGACGGTAACGCCAAGTAAAAACAGGACCAGCACCCACCAGCGCAGGTTTTTCACTACCCGGCGCGTTTTGCTGACGGCGATATCATTGTTGAGGCCTTGACTCATAGCACACTCCACAAGACGTTTGTANNNGAAAGTGACGGCCTCTTTCCCTGAGTGGTCAC
>NZ_JAZARW010000001.1:953609-957019 GCF_036233805.1 Klebsiella sp. EMBS2024
TTAACTATTTGAATAGTCTATTTTTAATCTCAACATCATTGGTATAACTAGTATGGGAGATGTTAGACCAATTCAGGCTAGGGCAGAAAAATCGTCTGGCAAAGCGCTATTTATGCAAGTTTTTTCATGAAATGAGCGAGATCGCATATTTGACAGCGGAATTTGCTTGTAACGTGTGCTTTGGCGATTATGAAAATTCTTTCATTTTTCAATCGGAGCTGGATCACAAAATGGATAAAAAGCTGCGCGTCGCCGAAATTGCCGCCCGCACCGGGCTATCGCCCAGCACCGTTTCACGCGTCCTGGCCGGGAAAGCGAATACCAGCGACAAGGCGCGCCGGGCGGTGCTGGACTGCGCCCGCGAGCTGGGTGTCATGCAGGGGTTGGCCGCCGGGCGTCTGCTGCTCAATCATCTGCTGGTGTTTGCCCCGCAGCGCGCATTCGATGAGCGATCGGATATCTTCTACTACCGGGTGATCCAGAGTATCAATAACGCGCTGGCGGCGCATGAAGTGCGCCTGCGCTACTGCGCGCTGGATGAGAACGACAGCGACGCCAACCTGTTTCTTGCCCGCATGAATGAACCTGAGACCCAGGCCGCGGTGCTGCTGGGGATCGACGATCCGCATATTCATGGCCTGGCGGCGGATCTGGGCAAACCCTGCGTATTGATCAACTGTCGGGATGAAGGGATGCGGCTGCCGTCCATCGCTCCCGATCATCGGCTGATCGGCCAGTGCGCGGCCCGCTATCTGTTTGATATGGGGCATCGGGCGGTGATGAACGTGATGTGCCTGCGCCGCTATACCATGGAGCTGCGGCTGGGGGGGATTCAGGAGGCGTGGCGCGCGCGTAATCTGCGCTTTACCGCCAGCCGGGATCTTATCAGCGTCGCCAACTTTAGCGCCAGAGAGACGGAAGAGCAGGTGGGCGCCTGGCTTGACGGCTTACAGGGCAGGCCGTTGCCCACCGCCTTCCTGGTGGGCGGCGATTTTATGGCCGCCGGCACCGTCAGCGCATTGCAAAAGCGTGGCCTGCGGGTGCCGCAGGATGTCTCGGTGATGAGCATTGACGGATTTAATCTGGCGGCGATTCAGGAGGTGCCGCTGACCGCGGTGCATGTGCCGCGGGATGAGCTGGGCAGCGAGGCGGTGCATCTCCTGCAGCAGCGCCTGCTGCGCCCGGAGGCGCCGCACGGCTCGCTACTGCTGCATGGCACGCTGGTGGTACGCGATTCGGTACGGCGGATCCGGCCGGGCAAAGGCCATACCGCCGTCGAGCCGCAGGGGCTGTATGACGATTAGACCGGCATACCCAGCGCCCGTTTGCCGTGGATATTCAGATCCTCCAGGGTGAAGCGCCCCTGCCAGCTGGCTTCATAGTCCTCGCGCGGGAAATCCCCCGGCGAGGCGCCTTTTTCCAGGGCGATTTTCACTTTCTGCGCGTAGGCGAGGTTCTTCTCGCACATCGGCGCGGCCGGAATGTACATCACATTTCCCCAGCCCTGCTGATTTTCCACCGGCGCCACCGAGTGAATGATGTCGCAGTGCCACCAGACGGAGTCCCCGGCATTCAGCGCTGGAATCGAGCTTAACGCTTTAATTAAGAGCGGGTGCCACTGCTCAGAGATCGGCAGCACTCTGCCCGGCGCGACGCCGCACAGCTCATCTTCCGGCACATCGTCGAGCAGGGGGCGCAGTAGCACATAAGCCATCGCCTCCGGGATCGGCACCACGTGCAGCAGCCCCTGACCCGGGATCATGTCCGACAGCGCGGTCCAGCCCTGGAAGGTGCGGAACACCGAGCATTTGGTGGTGTTGTCGACGGTATACTCTTCCACTTCGGTACGGTGCGCGGCGTCCCACGGGTCGTAGGCGTCGATATTGCCATTAAAAACGTTGGCGAAAACCTGCTGATAGGCGGGAAGCAGCCAGCGCTCCAGCGCGCCGGAATCGGTATGCGCCCCCAGCCCCTTCGAAGTGGTTCCCGGCGGGCGGCGGCGGATGCGGTCGGGATAGATCACGCTGACGTCCGGATCGAACCAGCGTTTGCCATTCTGTTCAAAACGCCACAGGCGGTTGAGGAAAGATTGCACTGCCGCCATTTCATCGCTCTGCCGCGCCTGCATTTGCGAGGGCGACCAGTAGATCGGGTAGATCTCCGGGCGCGAAGCCTCCAGCGAACCGAAGAAGCTGTCGCCAGGCCCTTTGTAAACATCGTCGAAATGGTTGCGATCCAGATATTCCAGCATCGCGGTATCCCACGCCAGCGCCTGTTCGCGTGGGAAGTGGCCTTTAATCACCGCGCAGCCCCGGCGCTTAATGGCCGCGCGCTGCTCATCGCTCACTGTTCCTTCGGCGATATCGCGGAACGGAACGGTTGGCCAAACCTCCTGGCCTGCGGCTTTCAGTGTCTCAATCTCCTGCAGCCGCTCGCTGATGCGCGCTGAGAGCTTATCGAACACCGCCTGGACGTCGCCAATTTGCGCCCGCAGGGCCTGTTTCATCTGGCGAATCGCCGCTTTGTGATCGGCGGGAAGTGTTTCGTGGGTCGGGAGAGCAGCCATAATAACCTCGCTGTATCTTTCATTCGAAAGTATCAAATCTTACAAACGTTAATTTAAGTTAAAATGGAGTTAATGCAAGTTTAAAATCTTGCTGCGGCGCACAAAATGGAAAACCGGGGCGCGATGCCCCGGCGAAGGGTCAGGCGTTGAAGGGCGGGGTGTTATCGAGGACGGCCTGGATAACGTTCAGCGCGCCGTCATGGTTATTATCGTCGGTAGCGTAGCCGGCGATGGCCTTGATGCTGTCGGCAGCGTTACCCATGGCGAAAGCGTATTTCACCAGCTTCAGCATTTCGGCGTCGTTGCCGCTGTCGCCGATGGCGACGCATTGCTGCGGCGAAAGATCCCAGCGCTTGAGCAAACGGCTGATGCCGTTGGCTTTATGCAGGCCAGGGATAATCAAATCGACAAAGCCAAAGCCGCTGGTGACCGGCTTCATGATGCCGTCGAGCGACACGTGCAGTTTATCAATCAGCTGTGGGATCTCGCTGTCCGGCAGGTTGAGAGAGAATTTAAACAGCGTATCGTCGATGGCGTGATAGTCGCTCACCCGCTGTAGGCGATGGTAGTGCTTCGACATCAGCTCAACAAAGGCGTCCGGAGCTTTATCGCTGACGTAGGCGCTCTGCAGGCCGCAGGCGACAAAGTTGAGCTGCGGATCTTTGAGCAATTCGCCAATCACCACTTGTGATTCGTGGCGGGTCAGTTCGCCGTGGAACAGCTGCGTGCCATGTTCATAAACCAGAGCGCCGTTTTCTGCGACGAACGAAATCTGCTCGCGGATCTCCGGGAAGAAGGAGATCAACTGATAGTACTGGTTGCCGCTGGCGACAACAAATTCAAT
>NZ_JAZARW010000001.1:957074-969634 GCF_036233805.1 Klebsiella sp. EMBS2024
TTGGCGTCATTGAGAAAAGTTCCGTCCATATCGGTGACGATAACTTTAACGGTCATAAGAGAGTGCTCCTGGCTTAACTTCGACCAGTAACATTCTAATTACAATGTGATGAGGAGCACAAATTTATTTCGAATGAAAGTTCAGGCATTCAGAAAATGCCGGAAGGGCATGTCTTTTCCGGCCTGCAGAACAGGGTTGGCCCGCTAAGCATAGCGCCAGCGGGCACGAAGGATTACAGCGTATGTTCGGTACGGGCGATAATATCGTCCTGGGTATCCGGCGACAGGGCGGTGAAGAACGCCGAGTATCCAGCGACGCGGACCACTAAATCGCGGTACTGGTCAGGATGTTTCTTGGCTTCCAGCAGCGTGTCGCGCGACACGATGTTGTACTGGATATGCCAGCCTTTGTGCACCTCGAAGAAAGTGCGCAGCAGCACCATCAGCTTCTGCTTATCGGACTCGTTCTCCAGCGTTGACGGATTCAGCTTCTGATTAAGCAGCACGCCGCCGAGGATCGCCCCGGTCGGCAGCTTGCCCACCGAACTGATAACCGCCGTCGGACCCAGATGGTCGGTACCGGAGGCCGGGCTGGCCCCCTCCGCCAGCGGGGTATGCGCTTTACGGCCATCCGGCGTCGCCATGGTCTGCGCGCCGAACGGGACGTTAGCGGAAATAGAGGAGGTGCCAGCGTAATAATTGCCGCCAATCGGGCCGCGGCCATAGCGCGGGTTGTGATACTGCTTCAGCTCGTCGATATAGGTCTGGTAGGCCCGCGCCAGCAGTTGGTCGACGCTGTCATCATCGTTACCATACTTCGGCGCGCCGTTGATCAACCGCTGGCGCAGCTGCTCATGGGTCAGACCGTCGAAATCTTCCGCCAGCGCCTTCGCCAGCTCCTGCTGGCCGATGGCGCCCTGATCGAAGACCAGTTTTTTCACCGCCGCGAGGCTGTTGCCGAGGTTGGCGATACCCACCTGCAGGCCGGAAACCCAGTCATACTTCGCGCCGCCTTGCTTAATGCTTTTCGCCCGTTCGATGCAGTCATCGACCAGCGCCGAGCAGAGAATATCGTGGACGTTCTCTTCCAGCATGGTATCGACCACGTACTCAATCTCGATGGATTTACGGGTGTAGTAACGAATCTGGCGGTCCCAGTCGGCCAGCACCTGATCGAAGTTAGCGAAGTTGCCTTTCGACAGGGCGTGCTCCTGCGGCAGGAACACCTGACCGCTGGTGGCATCGCGGCCGCCTTCCAGCGTCGCCAGCATCACCCGCGCGAAGTTAATAAAGCTCATGCCGGTGCAGCGGTAGCCCCACTTACCGCCGACCGCGGTTTCGATACAGCCGATAGCCGCGTAATCGTAGGCGTCCTGCGGCTCAATGCCCAGCTTAATGAATTCCGGGATGACGATTTCATCGTTGTTAAACGCCGGCATGCCGAAACCGCAGCGGATCACCTGGACGCAGGCGTCGAGGAAGTCGTTGCTCATCCCGGCGTGGTAGCGCACGCTGAGGTTCGGCTGGGTAGAACGCAGGCGACCGCAGGATTCCAGGATCACATAAGACAGCGGGTTGACCGCGTCCTGCGGCTTACCATCCACCAGATTCTGGCCGCCGATGGTGACGTTCTGGTATAGCGGGCTGCCGGCAGAGGCTTTGGAGTGTGAGCCGGAACGGATCTTATTGACCTCCAGCAGCTTCAGCCAGCAGCTGTGCAGCAGCTCAATGGCCTGTTCGCGATCCAGCGACTGTTGCAACTCAACGTCGCGGCGGTAGTACGGGTAGAGGTACTGGTCCATACGGCCGAAGGATACCGAATGGCCATTGGATTCAATCTGCAGGATAAGCTGAATGAAGTAGCACAGCTGCAGCGCCTGCCAGAAGGTTTTCGGCGGCTCATGGGCGATGACGTCGCAGTTTTCGGCAATCGTCAGCAGTTCGTGGCGGCGTGATTCGCGGGATTCTGCTGTCGCCATCTCGCGCGCCAGCGCGGCGAAGCGTTTGCTGTGATCGCTGACCGCTTCCAGCACGATATCAATCGCTTTCAGGAACTGCTCGCCGTGCAGGTCTTCCAGTACCGTCAAATTGATACGCGAGCGGCGTTCGGCGACTTTCGCACGCATCCCGTCGAGGCCTTTCTCCAGCAGCAAGGGGTAGTTGACCGCGAGGTGAGCATCCCCGGAGGTCATATTGCCTTCCGCCTTAATAATGCCGGTGGCGAGCAGCGCCTTTTGCTCATCGGTGAACATACCGTAGCAGCGGTCTTGTACGGTCTGGCCGCGCCACCATGGGCACACTTCATGCAATACGCGTTTATTCTCCTCGCTGACCGAGAAGCCGGCGCCGGGGCGGTCGGCGAGATCGTCGATCTCTTTCTCAATCCAGCTGACGGTGTATTCCGGGAAAATAGGCGCGGCGCGCACTTCGCTGGCCTGGTTACCGACGATCAGCTCATCGTGCTTGATCCAGATGGTGCGCTCCGCCAGGTGGTGAGCCAGCGCCAGCGCGCGGCGCACCGGGATCGGTTTATCGAGATGCCGCTGATACATCTCCGTATAGTGGCGGGCGCGCTCGGTACAGACCGGCGGCTTGACGATATGCACCAGCGCCATTTTATGGGCCTGGATACGGGCGCTGAGGGTGTTGAGCTTCAGGGTAGTCATAGGGTTATCCTCGTAATATCGCCGTTAGCCCCTTGCTTTGCGCATAATCCTGCGCGAAGGCGAGCAGCTCAGGAGCATCCAGCGGTTTGTCCGGTGCGGTGTAGGGCTGACTGAGTAACTGGTATTTGTTCATTCCCAGCGTGTGGTACGGCAGGAAATGGATCTCGCTGACCTGCAGGCGGTCGGCGGCAAAATCGGTGATCGCGGCAATGTCGGCTTCGCTGGCGTTGAATCCCTGGATCAACGGCACGCGAATAATCATTTTTTTCCCCGCCTGCGCCAGACGCTGCAGGTTATCCAGCACCCGGCGGGCGCTGCCGTCGGTCCACTGCTGAAAAACGGCCTCGTCAACGTGCTTCAGATCGGCGAGAAACAGGTCGACAAAGGGTAAAGACGGTTCAATGTATTTCCACGGCACGTGCAGGCAGGTTTCCACGGCGGTGTGAATGCCTGCCTGATGGCTGGCTTCGAACAGCGCTTGCGCCAGCGTTGGGTTCATAAAGGGTTCGCCGCCGGAAAGAGTGATGCCGCCGCCGCTGCGATCGTAGAATGGTTTATCACGCAGCACCGTCGCCATGATCTCCTCGACGCTCTTCTCCTCGCCGCACACCGTGAGCGCGGTGGTGGGGCAGCAGTCGCGCAGCGCGGCGATATGGCTGTCGTTAACGTTTTGCCGGTGAATGATCAGGCCATCGAGGGTGCGGGTGATAACCGCCGGCGCCGCCTGCTGGCACAGCTCGCAGCCGGCCAGGCACAGCCGCGAGTCATACAGCAGATCTTCGCTACGGGCGCGGCTCTCCGGGTTCTGGCACCAGCGGCAGCCCAGCGAGCAGCCTTTCAGGAAGACGACGGTGCGGATCCCTGGGCCGTCATGGGTGGAATAGCGCTGGATGTTGAAGATCATGGCTTATCCTCTTGTTTGCGTATGAACATAAAAACACTTTCGAATGAAAGTTATGTTGACGCAAATCAACAAGCGGGATGGGGATAAGTCAGAGAGGAGAAAATAACGAGAGCGGTCACAAAACCACCGGCGACTCTCGTCGCCGGTGTGAGGGTCAGTGCGAGCCGCATACCTCGCACTGCGGGTGACGCATCAGCCTCATTTCGCGAAACTGGCAGGTCATGGCATCGTAGATGACGATTTTTCCGCTGGCAGGGGTGCCGTAGCCGCTCAGCAGCTTAATCGCCTCCATCGCCTGCAGCGAACCGATGGTGCCTACCAGCGGGGCCATTACCCCGGCTTCGACGCAGGTGAGGGCATTTTCGCCGAACAGACGGCTCAGGCAGCGGTAGCAGGGTTCGCCATCCTGATAGGTAAAGACGCTGATTTGCCCCTCCATACGGATCGCCGCTCCGGAGACCAGTGGGGTTTTGTGCTGAAAGCAGCCGACGTTAAGCTGGTTGCGAATGGCGACGTTGTCGGTGCAGTCGAGCACCAGATCGTGATCGGCAATCTGCGCCGCCAGCGCCGCCTCATCCAGCAAGGCATTGAGCGGGACCAGACGGACGTGCGGGTTAATGCGCGCCAGCGCCTCGCGGGCGGAATCCACCTTCGGCTGGCCGAGGGTGGCGTCGCTGTGCAGCGTCTGGCGCTGCAGGTTGGAGAGCGAGACAGTGTCGAAATCAAGCAGGGTGAGCTGCCCGACCCCGGCGGCGGCCAGATACTGCGCGGCGGCGCAGCCGAGCCCGCCGAGGCCGACCACCAGCACGCGAGCGGCTTTTAACCGCTCCTGGCCGTCAAAATCAAAACCGCGCAAGACGATCTGCCGGTTATAGCGCAGCATCTCTTCATCGCTCAGCTCAACGGTCATTACAGCCCCCCAAACAGGTGACTGAAGGGTTCGACCTCGACCCATTCACCTGCTTCAACATGGCCGCGCTCACGCTCCAGCACGATAAAGCAGTTGCCGAGGCTGAAGGAGCTGAAAATGTGCGAGCCCTGATGGCCGGTGGTGTTCACCACCAGTTCGCCGTCCGGGTTGCGCTGCAGAATACCGCGCTGAAAATCGAGGCGGCCAGGCGACTTTTTCAGGCGCGTGGCGGCGCGGACCCGCAGGCGGGGCGCCTGAAGCGGGCCGTGCTTGCCCGAGAGTTTCGCCAGCAGGGGTTGCACCAGCTGACAGAAGGTGACGGTGGCGGACACCGGGTTACCCGGCAGGCCGCAGAACCAGCTGCTGCTGAGCTTGCCGAAGGCGAAGGGTTTCCCCGGCTTAATCGCCAGCTTCCAGAAGCCGATCTCCCCCAGCTCTTCGAGGATAGTTTTGGTGTAATCGGCTTCACCCACCGAGACGCCGCCTGAGCTAATGACCACATCGGCCTGCTGGTCGGCGGCGATAAAGGCGTCGCGCAGCTTCGCCGGGTCGTCAGGAATAATGCCGAGGTTAATGACCTCGTAGCCCAACTGCTGCAGCATCAGGTGCACTGCCAGGCGGTTGGTATCGTAAATCTGGCCGTCGCCGAGCGGTTGACCCGGCAGCTGCAGCTCATCGCCGGTTGAGAAGACCGCGACGCGTACCTTGCGCACCACCTCGACCTCGGCAATGCCCAGCGAGGCCAGCACCGGCAGCTCGGCCACCGTCAGGGGTGTCCCCGCCGGGAAGACCACCGCGCCGTGGGCAATATCTTCTCCGCGGCGGCGAATATGCTGCCCGGCTTTTACCGGCGCGATAAAGCGCACGCCGGCCTCGGTCTGTTCAGTCTCTTCCTGCATCACCACCGCATCGCAGCCTTCCGGCACCGGCGCGCCGGTCATGATGCGGATACAGGTGCCCGACGGCCAGGCGTCGTTGAACGGCTGGCCGGCGAAGGCCTTACCGGCGACCGGCAGCGTCGCGCCGTCGCGAAGGTCGTTCAGCCGGACGGCATAGCCATCCATCGCCGCGTTATCAAAGCCGGGCACATCCAGCGGGGAGACGATGTCATGGGCGGTCACACGCGAGAAGGCCTGCAACAGCGGTACAGTTTCCGTCGCGTTCAGCGGCGTAATACGATCGAGCATCTGGGCGAGGGCTGTGTCGAGCGGCATCAGTCCGGCGGTAAAATCCATGGGTCACTCCTGCGGGCAAAACAGCGAAAACGCCTATTATGGCAGAAAAGCGGCGCGGGCTGTATGCCACCTGGGTACGAGGCTTTACATCGCCCGCCGCTCTTTCTATATTCAAAAATTGTATAAGACATTCAGCAATATAATGATATCAATACCCTTATTCATGACGTGACCGGCGCCGCGCCGCGGTACGACAGGGCAGGGGCGATCCACTTCATCGTTAAGGACTGGCGAAATGGGCAAGGCGGTTATAGCAATTCACGGCGGCGCAGGGGCGATTTCTCGCGCGCAAATGACGCCGGAGCGGGAGCGAGAGTATGTGGCGGCGCTGTCGACTATCGTCGAAAGCGGGCAGAAAATGTTGGCCGCGGGCGCCAGCGCGCTGGATGCCGTGACCGAGGCCGTTCGGCTGCTGGAGGAGTGTCCGTTGTTCAACGCCGGAATGGGCGCGGTATTTACCCGCGATCAAACCCACGAGCTGGACGCCTGCGTAATGGACGGCTACAGCCTGCAGGCTGGCGCGGTAGCCGGGGTCAAACATTTGCGTAATCCGGTGCTGGCGGCGCGTCTGGTGCTGGAGAAGAGTCCGCACGTACTACTGATCGGCGAGGGGGCGGAAAATTTTGCCATCTCCCACGGGATGGCGCGCGTGGATAACGATCTCTTTTCCACTCCTGAAAGGCTGCTGCAGCTGCAGGAGGCGAAAGCGGGCGGGGAGATTATCCTCGACCACCACGCCGCTCCACTCGACGAACGCCAGAAAATGGGCACCGTCGGCGCGGTGGCGCTCGATCTGGCCGGCAATCTGGCGGCGGCGACCTCCACCGGCGGCATGACCAACAAACTGCCCGGACGCGTCGGCGACAGCCCGCTGCCGGGCGCGGGGTGTTATGCCAATAATGCCAGCGTGGCGGTCTCCTGTACCGGCACCGGCGAAGTCTTTATGCGCACCCTGGCGGCCTACGATATCGCCGCCCTGATGGAGTATGGGCAGCTCAGTCTCTATTCCGCCTGCGAGCGGGTGGTGATGGAGAAACTGCCGGCTCTCGGCGGCAGCGGCGGGCTGATAGCCGTCGATCGCGAAGGCAACGTCGTTTTACCGTTTAACAGTGAAGGCATGTACCGCGCCTGGTGCTATGCCGGCGATACGCCGACCATTGGCATTTATCGCGAATAGAACAAGGGAGAGGGCGAGTGTCGCAAACTCACGAAACCGATACCTGCGAAGTGCTGGTGGTGCGCAACCTGAACGTGGCGTTCCGCCAGCAGGATGCGCCGGAGGTGCAGGCCGTGCGTCAGCTTTCCTTCAGCCTGCGCCGCGGCGAGACGCTGGCGATAGTGGGTGAGTCCGGTTCGGGAAAATCGGTGACCGCGCTGGCGCTGATGCGTCTGCTAGACGCGGCCAGCAGCGAGGTGAACAGCGAGGGGCTGTGGTTGCGGCGGCGTAACCGGCAGGTGATCGCGCTCAATGAGCAAACGGACGCTGAGATGCGCCGGGTGCGCGGCGCGGATCTGGCCATGATTTTTCAGGAGCCGATGACCTCGCTGAATCCGGTTTTTACCATCGGCGAGCAGATTGCCGAATCCCTGCGCCTGCACCAGGGGCTGGGGCGCGAAGAGGCGCTGCGCGCGGCGAAAAAGATGCTCGATCAGGTGCGTATTCCCCAGGCGGAAGAGATGCTCTCGCGCTATCCGCACCAGCTCTCCGGCGGCATGCGCCAGAGGGTGATGATCGCCATGGCGCTCTCCTGTCGGCCGGCGGTGTTGATAGCCGATGAGCCAACCACGGCGCTGGATGTCACCATCCAGGCGCAAATTCTGCAACTCATTGCCGTTCTGCAAAAGGAGATGGCGATGGGGGTGATCTTTATCACCCACGATATGGGCGTCGTGGCCGATATCGCCGATCGGGTGCTGGTGATGTATCGCGGTGAGGCGGTAGAGACCGGCAGCGTTGAGGAGATCTTTCGTTCGCCGCAGCACCCGTATACGCAGTCGCTGCTGGCGGCGGTCCCGCGGCTGGGGGAGATGCGTGGCCAGGATCTGCCGCGCCGTTTTCCGCTACCGGGCCAGCCGCTGGCGGAGAGCGAAACGCCCGATACGGTAGTCGCCGGCGAGCCGATCCTGCAGGTGCGTGACCTGGTGGCCCGTTTTCCGGTGCGCGGCGGGCTGCTCAATCGCGTGACGCGCGAAGTGCGTGCGGTGGAGAAGGTCAGTTTTGATCTCTGGCCGGGAGAGACCCTGTCGCTGGTGGGCGAGTCCGGCTGCGGCAAGTCGACCACCGGCCGGGCGCTGCTGAGGCTGGTAGAGACCCAGGGAGGCACCATTACCTTCGACGGTCAGCGGATCGATACCCTCGCCGGCGGCAAGCTGCAGGCTCTGCGGCGCAATATTCAGTTTATTTTTCAGGACCCTTACGCCTCGCTTGATCCGCGTCAGACGGTCGGCGATTCGATTATGGAGCCGCTGCGGGTGCATGGCCTGCTGCGTGGGGAAGCAGCGCGTGAGCGAGTCGCCTGGCTGCTGAAGCGCGTGGGGTTGCAGCCGGAGCATGCCTGGCGCTATCCCCATGCCTTTTCCGGCGGCCAGCGGCAGCGGATCTGCATTGCCCGCGCGCTGGCGCTGAATCCGAAGGTGGTGATAGCCGACGAGTCGGTGTCGGCCCTGGATGTCTCCATTCGGGCGCAGATTATCAATCTGATGCTCGACCTGCAGCGCGAGATGGGCATCGCGTTTCTGTTTATTTCCCATGATATGGCGGTGGTGGAGCGCATCAGCCACCGCGTGGCGGTGATGTATCGCGGTCGCATTGTCGAAATAGGCCCGCGCCGCGCGGTGTTTGAAAACCCGCAGCACCCCTATACCCGTAAGCTCATGGCCGCCGTACCGGTGGCCGACCCGGGCCACCGTCATCCGCAGCGGGTCCTGCTGTCTGATGACGTCCCGGGCAATATTTATAAGCGGGGCGAGGAGATCGCCAGCGTGCCGTTGCAGCAGGTCGGGCCGGGCCACTTCGTCGCCCGCGAATCCGCCGATGTGCTGGGCAGAACATAACAACACATAACGCATCTTTTCAGGAGAACACGATGACACAACCTGTTTCACGCAAATGGTGGCTGGCGCTGAGTATCGCGGCAGCCCTGGCGAGCGCTCCCGCCTTTGCCGCCAAAGATGTGGTGGTGGCGGTCGGGTCTAACTTCACGACCCTCGACCCCTATGATGCCAACGATACCCTGTCGCAGGCGGTGGCGAAGTCCTTTTATCAAGGCCTGTTCGGCCTTGATAAANAGATGAAGCTGCAAAACGTTCTTGCTGAGAGCTATACCGTGTCACCGGACGGCCTGGTGTACACCGTTAAGCTGCACAGCGGGGTGAAATTCCAGGATGGCACTGACTTTAACGCCGAGGCGGTAAAGGCTAACCTCGATCGCGCGAGTAACCCGGATAACCATCTCAAGCGCTATAACCTGTATAAAAATATCGCCAGTACCGAGGCGGTCGATCCGACTACGGTCAAAATTACCCTGAAGCAGCCCTTCTCGGCGTTTATTAACATTCTCGCCCATCCGGCGACAGCGATGATTTCGCCGGCGGCGCTGAAAAAATATGGTAAGGATATCGGCTTCCACCCGGTGGGCACCGGGCCGTATAAGCTCGACACCTGGAACCAGACGGATTTTGTGAAGGTCAGCAAGTTCGATGGGTACTGGCAGCCGGGGCTGCCAAAGCTGGATTCTATCACCTGGCGTCCGGTGGTGGATAACAATACCCGGGCGGCGATGCTGCAGACCGGCGAGGCGCAGTTCGCCTTCCCGATCCCTTACGAACAGGCGCCGCTGCTGGCGAAAAACAGCAAACTGGAGCTGGTGGCCAGCCCGTCGATCATGCAGCGCTACATCAGCATGAACGTGACGCAGAAGCCGTTCGATAATCCGAAGGTACGGGAAGCCATCAACTATGCGATTAACCGCCAGGCGCTGGTGAAGGTAGCGTTCGCCGGCTACGCCACCCCGGCGACCGGAGTGGTGCCGCCGTCGATCGCCTATGCCCAGACCTACACCGCCTGGCCATACGATCCGGCGAAAGCGCGCCAGCTGCTGAAAGAGGCGGGCTACCCTAACGGTTTCAGCACCACGCTGTGGTCATCACATAATCACAGCACCGCGCAGAAAGTACTGCAGTTCACCCAGCAGCAGCTGGCGCAGGTGGGGATTAAGGCGCAGGTGACGGCGATGGACGCTGGTCAGCGGGCGGCGGAAGTGGAAGGTAAAGGGCAGAGAGAGAGCGGGGTACGGATGTTCTATACCGGCTGGTCCGCCTCCACCGGTGAAGCCGACTGGGCGCTGTCGCCGCTGTTCGCCTCGCAAAACTGGCCGCCGACGCTGTTTAATACCGCGTTTTACAGCAACCCGCAGGTGGATAACGCGCTGAGCGAGGCGCTGAAAACCACCGATCCGCAACAGAAAACCAAACTCTATAAAGAGGCGCAGGATATTATCTGGAAAGAGTCGCCGTGGGTGCCGCTGGTGGTCGAGAAACTGGTCTCCGCCCACAGCAAGAACCTCACCGGTTTCTATATCCAGCCGGATACCGGCTTTAGCTTCGAACAGGCGGACCTGACGCCGTGATCATGTTCATCTTCATGCGTCCTCTCTCCCGGAATGGGAGGGAGCGATGCTGAATTATGTGATTAAGCGCCTGCTGGGCCTGATCCCCACTCTGCTTATCGTCGCGGTGCTGGTGTTTCTATTCGTCCATATGCTGCCCGGTGACCCGGCGCGGCTGATTGCCGGACCTGAGGCCGATGCCCAGGTGGTGGCGATGGTGCGCCAGCAGCTGGGGCTTGACCAGCCGCTGCATGTCCAGTTCTGGCACTACATCACCAACGTGCTGCGCGGCGATTTTGGCATTTCCATGGCCTCGCGGCGTCCCGTTGCCAGTGAGATAGCCAGTCGCTTTATGCCCACGCTGTGGCTGACGCTGGCCAGCATGAGCTGGGCGGTACTGTTCGGGATGGCGGCGGGGATTGCGGCCGCGGTGTGGCGCAATCGCTGGCCCGACCGTCTGGGAATGGCGCTGGCGGTGAGCGGTATTTCGTTTCCGGCTTTTGCCCTTGGTATGCTGCTAATGCAGGTGTTTTCGGTTGAGCTGGGCTGGCTGCCGACGGTGGGGGCCGACAGCTGGCGGCACTATATTTTGCCATCGTTGACCCTTGGCGCGGCGGTGGCGGCGGTCATGGCGCGCTTTACCCGCGCGTCATTCGTCGATGTGCTGCATGAAGACTATATGCGCACCGCCCGGGCGAAGGGGGTGAGCGAAACGCGGGTGGTGCTCAAGCATGGTCTGCGCAATGCGATGATCCCGGTGGTGACCATAATGGGGCTGCAGTTCGGCTTTCTGCTCGGCGGGTCGATCGTTGTGGAGAAGGTGTTTAACTGGCCGGGGCTTGGGCGCTTGCTGGTCGATTCGGTGGAGATGCGCGATTACCCGGTGATTCAGGCGGAAGTGCTGCTCTTTTCGCTGGAGTTTATTCTTATCAATTTAGTGGTGGATGTGCTGTACGCGGCCATAAACCCGGCTATCAGGTATAAGTAAGGTGCGATTGCTTAACTGGAGAAGGCAGGCGGCGCTGAACGCCATGCCGGGCATCAGACCCGGCGAGATCCATACCCCCTGGCATGAGTTCTGGCGGCGCTTTCGTCGCCAGCCGGTGGCGATGGGCGCTGGTATTTTCGTGCTGTTGCTGATTACGGTAGCCATCGTTGCCCCATGGATAGCGCCGTACGATGCGGAAAATTATTTCGACTACGACCGTCTGAACGAGGGACCTTCGCTGGTGCACTGGTTCGGAGTCGACTCCCTGGGACGGGATATTTTCAGCCGGGTGCTGGTCGGGGCGCAGATCTCGCTGGCCGCCGGGGTACTGGCGGTGCTGATTGGCGCGGCCATCGGCACGGTGCTTGGGCTGCTGGCTGGCTACTATGAGGGCTGGTGGGACCGGCTCATTATGCGACTTTGCGACGTGTTGTTCGCCTTTCCGGGGATCCTGCTGGCGATCGCGGTGGTCGCCGTCATGGGCAGCGGGATGGCCAACGTGATCATCGCCGTGGCGATCTTCTCGATCCCGGCGTTTGCTCGTCTGGTGCGCGGCAATACGCTGGTTCTGAAGCAGCAGACCTTTATTGAATCGGCGCGCAGCATCGGCGCCAGCGACGCCACCATTCTGTTCAACCATATTCTGCCGGGGACGGTGTCATCGATCGTGGTTTATTTCACCATGCGCATTGGGGTATCGATTATTTCGGCGGCCAGTCTGTCGTTTCTCGGCCTCGGCGCGCAGCCGCCCACCCCGGAGTGGGGCGCGATGCTCAACGAAGCGCGGGCGGATATGGTGATGTCTCCGCACGTGGCGCTCTTTCCGGCGGTGGCGATTTTCGTGACCGTGCTGGCGTTTAATCTGCTGGGAGATGGCCTGCGCGATGCGCTGGATCCGAAGTTAAAGGGGTAGGATGAGGGAAAGCTCCGCCGGGAGTCCTTTATGTTATCTGCGGCTTCAGCGCACATTGCGCTTCCGGATAATTTTCTGCGTTAGGTCTCTCATGGCGCAGGGAGCGGTGTGAGGCGGAAACGACCGCCGGACGGTTCCCTCTCCTCCCGGGAGAGGGCCAGGGTGAGGCGAAGCATCGCTGGAAAGTCCTTTATGTTATCTGTGGCTTCAGCGTAGTTTGCGCTCCCGGTTAATCGTCTGCGTTATGTCTCTTATGGCGCAGCAAAATAACGGCGCAACAGGGCTGCCTGGAAGGTAATCAATGCTTGCCCGTGGCGCTGCGCTTGCGCGGACCTGGG
>NZ_JAZARW010000001.1:969639-998503 GCF_036233805.1 Klebsiella sp. EMBS2024
GAGCCTACGGGAGGACCCCGTAGGCTGGGGAATGCGCTAAGCCGCTATCCGGGAAGCTGGACTAGACCCGGGTACCCCACAGGTCGTATTCGTCGGCGTGCTCGACTTTCACCCGCACCACGTCGCCCGGCTTAACGCGGGTTTCGCCGTTCAGGTACACCGCGCCGTCGATTTCCGGAGCGTCGGCCATGCTGCGGCCAATGGCGCCTTCTTCATCAACTTCATCTACCAGCACCAGGATTTCGCGCCCCACTTTCTCCTGCAGACGCTCGGCAGAGATCTGCTGCTGCAGCTGCATAAAGCGGTTCCAGCGCTCTTCTTTCACCTCTTCCGGCACCTGGTCCGCCAGCTCGTTGGCGGTAGCGCCTTCAACCGGGCTGTACTTGAAGCAGCCGACGCGGTCGAGACGCGCCTCTTTCAGGAAGTCGAGCAGCATCTGGAAATCTTCTTCCGTTTCGCCCGGGAAGCCCACAATAAAAGTGGAGCGCAGGGTCAGATCCGGGCAAATTTCACGCCACTGCTTAATGCGCGCCAGCTGACGGTCCGCAGAACCTGGACGCTTCATCAGCTTCAGAATACGCGGGCTGGCGTGCTGCAGCGGAATATCGAGGTACGGCAGAATCTTGCCTTCCGCCATCAGCGGGATCACATCGTCAACGTGCGGGTACGGATAGACATAGTGCAGGCGCACCCAGATGCCGAGCTTCGCCAGCTCTTCGCACAGACTGACCATGCTGGTCTTCACCGGCATACCGTTGTGGAAGCCGGTGCGGTGCTTGACGTCGACGCCGTAGGCAGAGGTGTCCTGCGAAATCACCAGCAGCTCTTTCACGCCGGCGTCAGCGAGGCGTTTGGCTTCGGCCAGCACTTCGCCAATCGGACGGCTCACCAGATCGCCACGCATGGACGGGATGATGCAGAAGGTGCAGCGATGGTTGCAGCCTTCAGAAATTTTTAAGTAGGCGTAGTGGCGCGGCGTCAGCTTAACCCCCTGTTCCGGCACCAGGCTCAGGAACGGGTTGTGCTTCGGCTTCGGCGTATAATGATGGACATGCTCCAGCACCTGCTCATAGCTGTGCGGACCGGTGATCTCCAGCACCTTCGGATGCACTTCGCGGATCTGATCCTCTTTCGCGCCGAGACAGCCGGTGACGATTACCTTGCCGTTCTCTTTCAACGCTTCGCCGATCGCTTCCAGCGATTCCTGCACAGCGCTATCAATAAAGCCGCAGGTGTTAACGATCACCATATCGGCGTTGTCGTAGGTCGGTACGACGTCATAACCTTCGGTGCGCAGTTCGGTCAGGATACGCTCTGAGTCCACGAGGTTTTTCGGGCAGCCCAGGGAGACGAAGCCGATTTTCGGCTGATGCGTGACATTGCTCATAGCTTAAAAAGTGTTCAATTATTGGAATGGTCAGGGCAGGAATTCTACAGATCTTTGCGAAAAAGAGTATAGCTCCGTCGCGGTTAATGGTGAAAAAGCGCCCCCGACCTGTCTTTTACGCCCCCCACCGCCAGAGCGGATCCCACACGCCCCGGAGCAGAGGGGCGGGACACGCTTCTGACAAGCCGTGCGCGCAGGCGGCTCAAGCCCGGCGTGNCTGCCGGGCAGAGACTTATTGCGCCGGGTTAATGGCTGCGGAGGGGGTGGTGCCGGTTTTTTTCGGCTCGCGCTTATCCTGCAACGTGAAAATAGAGATCAGGGTAAAGAGCCCGGCGACGCTGCCGAGAATCAGATAGGTGTTGGCGAAGCCAATGGTATCGTACAGATAGCCTGCCAGCGGAGAGTAAATGGCGGTGGCGATCGAGGCGACGAACAGCACCAGCAAATAGACCGTCGAAGAGAGCTTGTGGTCGAAGTTGGCGGCGATGAATTTAAAGACCGATACCAGAATCAACGGCTTCTCCAGAGCATGCATCATTTTCACCGCACCAATCCACACCGGGCCGAGGGGCACGGCTGAGCCGACAATACGTACCGACATGATCAGCCCGGCGATGATCAGCGCCCATTTGGCGCCGGTCCGGTTAACAAACCATGGCATCAGGCAGAGGAACAGGGTTTCACCGCAGACCTGAATAGACGCGAGGATCCCGTACCAGCGGTTGCCTTCCTCCGGCGTCGGGAACTGTAGCGAGAAGTACTGGGCAAACTGCTGATCGTAGGTGTCGTAAATCTGCGTGACGAACAGGGTAAAGAGCAGCAGCATCCAGAACTGACCATTCTTCGCCAGCTCAAGGGCATGGGAGACCTTCAGCGATTCGCTTCGCGCCACATCGGCGTCGGTTAATTCAATTTTGGTTAGCATAAAGCAGATGGCGGCGATGACAATGGCGAGGCTGGCGAGCCAGAAGGCCAGATTAGGATTGCTGTCGATATACTTACCCACAATCCAGGCCGCCGCTGCCCAGCCTAACGAGCCCCACATCCGCACACGACCATATTCGAACTGATAGCGCCGGGAAATCTTATCGATATAAGAGTCGATTACTCCGCAGCCGGAGTTAAAGATGATCCCCAGATAGATCCCTCCCAGCAAGGCGCCAAACCAAAAGTTGTGCACCAGCAGCGGCGCGTAAACGTAGATAAAGAAGGGGCCCACCGGCAGGAGCAGGGCGACCAGCAGCCAGATAAGCCGTTTTTTCAGGCCGAACTTGTCAGAGATAAAGCCGAAGAAAGGCTGCATCAGCAGGGCGATAAAGGCGTTGACCGAGTAAAGCAGCCCGGTCTTCGTGGCGCTGATGCCAAGATGCTGGGTGGTCCAGATAACGAAGAAAGCCATGGTCGACGACCAGGCGAACAGGTAGAGGAAATCGAAAAGACTCAACAGAAAGTAGTTTCTTTTACCGGACGTCATGTTTCAGTTCCTTGCAAATGGGCAGAGAGAATGTCAGCGATCCACGGGCCGCGTTCGCTGTTTTCCTGACATGTTATACGTATTACATTAATTATTTNTTATGACATCCGAATTGACGATGGTGCAACAGATCATATGAGGTATTGTGAGCATTGTTGCACTAATTTTGTCTCTTATTGCCATTTTCTGTTTATTAATTTCAGCTTGAAATTAATTGTGATCGTATAACATTGTTTTTGTTATACACCCTACAATGCGTTAAAGTTGCCACATTGTAAATGATGTTAGAGAACTGGGGATTATTGACCTGGCGCATCATTTTGCACAAAAAATAACCGTATTATGGAAAGGGTAAAGGACGACAGAGGAGGAACCGTGATGACCGTTGACAGACTATACCGCCACCTTCTGCAGAAGCTTATTAACGCCAATATCGATATTGACGCCTATCTGCAACTGCGAAAGGCCAAAGGCTACATGTCAGTCAGCGAAAATGACCATCTGCGTGATAACTTGTTTGAGCTTTGCCGTGAAATGCGTGCGCAGGCGCCGCGCCTGCAGAATGCCATTTCACCGGAGGAGAGGGATGTCCTTCGCCTGGCCGGCGAATCGGTCGCCGCCGCTGCACTATGCCTGATGAGCGGGCATCATGATTGTCCGCTATACATCGCTGTTAACGTAGAGAAGCTAGAACGCTGTCTGACAGGATTGACCTCAAATATTCATAAATTGAATAAATTGGCGCCAATCACTCATGCCTGATCGGCTGAAACCCAGGGGAAGTGAACGCTTCCCCTGTTAAAGGTTATGTAAAAATCCCCGCGCAAATTTCCCCGCTGGCTACCCTTTAGCCCAGAGCTGACGAAAGGAGAATGCCATGCGTCCGATCCCACTGCTGTTGATATTGAGCGCCTTAGCGCTACCAGCCCTGAGCCAGGCCGCGGTGCGGGTGGAGGTATTGCAAAACCGGCTGGCCCAGCCGTGGGGCATGGCCTTTCTGCCTGACGATCAGGGCATACTGATCACCCTGCGCGGCGGCGAGCTCAAGCGCTGGCAGCCGGGTAAAGGTCTGTCGGCGCCGATAGCCGGCGTGCCGCAGGTATGGGCCAACGGCCAGGGTGGCCTACTGGACGTGGCGCTGGCCCCGGATTTCGCCCAGTCGCGGCGGGTGTGGCTGAGCTATGCGGAAAGCGACGCCAGCGGTAAGGCGGGCACCGCGGTGGGCTATGGGCGGTTGAGCGAGGATGCCACGCAGCTGACGAACTTTACCGTGGTCTTTCGCCAGCAGCCGAAGCTTTCCGTCGGCAATCATTTTGGCGGCAGGCTGGTGTTCGACGGCAAAGGATATGTGTTTATCGGGCTGGGCGAAAATAATCAGCGCGCCACCGCCCAGGATCTCAGCAAGCTGCAGGGGAAAGTGGTCCGCCTGACGGAGACCGGAGGTGTACCGCCGGATAACCCTTTTGTCGGCCGGGCTGACGCCAGGCCGGAGATCTGGGCTTACGGCATCCGTAATCCGCAGGGCATGGCGATGAATCCCTGGAGCGAGGCGCTGTGGCTGAACGAGCATGGCCCGCGCGGCGGAGATGAAATTAATATTCCGCAGGCGGGGAAAAATTACGGCTGGCCGCTGGCGACGCACGGTATTAACTACAGCGGCCTGCCCATTCCGGAAGCAAAAGGCAAAACGGTTCCGGGGACCGAACCTCCCCTGTATGTCTGGCCGGTCTCTCCCGGGGTGAGCGGGATGGCCTTTTATTCGGCGCCGACCTTTCCCCAGTGGCAGCATAAGCTATTTATCGGCGCGCTGAAGGAGACATCGCTGATTGTCCTGGCGGTGGACGGTAATCAGGTCCGCGAGGAGGGGAGATTACTGGAGGCGCGCGGAAAACGCATCCGCGATGTTCGCGTGGGACCCGACGGCTATCTGTACGTTTTAACCGACGAGTCTAACGGCGAGCTATTGCGGTTGAGTCCCGAGGCTTAGCCTCAGGTCACCGGGATCTGCACTACTTCGCGCCAGGCAGGACGTTGGCTAATCTGCTGATACCAGCGCTGCAGATGGGGCCGCGGTTGCCAGCTGTCGAGGATCGACAACAGATTGTAGACGAAGGGAGCGACGGCAATATCGCCAAGGCCGAACTGCTCGCCGGAGAGCCACGGCATTTTGGCCAGTTCGTCGTCCAGCATGGCGAACAGCGCTTCGCAGGCGCTGATCCCCGCGGCGATGGCCGCCGGGTCGCGCTGCTCCGGCGGCGTTCTCACCAGGCCCATTAATACCGGGCGATGGGCGGGAGAGAGGGTGCCGTTGGACCAATCCATCCACTTTTCCCCTTGCGCGCGCTGCGCCGGCGCGGCCAGCCACAGACGGTCAACGCCATACTGGGCCGCCAGGTAGCGAATAATCGTATTTGATTCCCACAATACCACCCCGGTGGCATCGTCCTTTAACAACNGCACCAGCCCGTTCGGGTTCATCGCCAGATATTCCGGGTCATGATTGAGACCAAACTCCAGCCCGGCGAGGATCTGCTGATAAGGCAGATCCAGCTCCTCCAGCACCCAGCGTACTTTCTTCACGTTGGTCGAGTTATTACGTCCCCACAGTGTAATCATTTTCGCTCCTGAGTTTGTTTCACTGCCGTTGCAGCGCGATCGGCGATCATGTTGGGATAAAGTTAAAAATCCGGCAAGCTTTTTTATTTGGCTGTTATTAAAGCTTTTTATGCTTACTCCCTTCAGCCAGGGGCACTCCTGGGTCACAGGGCCCGGAAAGTGTTTTTACTATTTTACAGGAGTAATATCTTTAGGGTGTTACGCTACGAAGGAAAGGGTGTGATCATGGTGTATCTTGTTGATAATTAAAGCTTTAAGTTAGGCATGCATCTATAAAAACGCTCCCTCTCCGTCTCGGTTAAAATCTCAATGTCGCCTGAGGGTATAATTTGATGCTGATTATTGCATCGCAATCATCTGAGGAACACAGGTTAATATTAATAAATAGAAAGTCGGTGAAAGAATTATTTTTTTACAGGGATGAACTGTTGTTTTTATCGATCGGATATACATCTTTTTCATCCCACCCAGAAAAAATAGACCATGAGAGGCGCCGACTGGCTNAAGATATTCTGAAAAATAGCAAAAAAAACCCAGTGCCTGGCACTGGGGAGTAAATTTACTCAGGGTTGCATGCTGTTCTCAAGATAATATTCGAGTCTCGAAGTATGGGTTAACCAAAGGTAACCATCAACTTCCATACAGACTACATGGGAAATATACTGTATTAAATAACCAGGAATCCACCCTTACTTTTGTGCTATTTATCTTACCTGGGTAATCACTGCGGGGGTAAGTGGTATATAATGCAATAATCAGTATTTGAATCTATAGCGTTAAACGAGCAGAGCCTGGTAGAGGACTTTACTTTCCCCGGAAGGATTTGAAAAAGGCGGTTAAAATGAATGACTGATAAGGATGGCCAGCATACTATCGCGGTGCTATCAAAACACCCCTGCAAAACGAAATAGGGATAAAAGAAGCACTGGCGAACTGCAGTCTGGAAGAGCGAGTTGTAGAGCTCGATATGGCATCGGACGAGAAGGGTAGGAGATTACCCGGGAAGAGATGTTAACCTTTTCATCAAACCGGCGTGATTAATAACGGGCAACAGAATCAGAACGGCCCGGGGTTTTGAGAGCAATACTTCTGTAAAGGCCACGGCTGTGGATGCGCTGTTATGAATGTATTTGTAAAATTTATCACCATCCAGAGTCGCCTTGAAAAAAAAAGCCCAGCGACAGGCTGGGGTGTAATTACACGCATAAAGGGATATGCCATTTTCAACACAATATGCGAATCTTAATTTATGGAATAACTGCGGGTGAGCTACCCGCTTCCATAAAGATTGCAGGGGAAACTATACTGTATTTAATGACCAGGAATCCATCCTTATCGATGTGCTATTTTTCTTACTTGTGTAATACGGAAAGGGAAAATAGCCCGATAAACTATCTTTTACCGATATGCCGACTAAAACAGGAAAGCCGTCTGCCTGCTTATCCAGTGGGCGAATAATTCATATCATTAGCGGGAGGCTCTCCCTTCCTGACCTCAATTCCTGATGGTGGCGTATAGGGGGATAGCTGATTGATATCCTTTATCAAGGAGATTGCGCCTCCATCGGCGGAATGCTATGGCAATCGAAGCCCTGCTGAACATGGCGATCGGGCAGANNNGATGGAGAGAAAAGTGCGGGCGTTGTTGCTAATTTCCTGAGACGGGCGTAATGACCGTCTCAAGCATAGCCCGGGAGTTCTCAACTGCATTTCAGGCGTAAATACGGCCTACAGAACCTTCAGGTTTATATTTAAGCGTCTGAGACTTCTACAGCAGCAAGCCAGATGTGGTTATTGTGAGTTCGGAAGTTGAACTGGGCCTCATGGAATGCAACCGGGCCGACATTTTGAGTTTTGTGAAGGGTATCAGCAGTAACAACCATCCCCGGTTCTCAGGTGAAGGGGGTAGGGGCGACGCGACTGGATATCACTGGCCAGGCTTTCGCTTACCCCACACGGCCCCGCCATAATGTGAATCTATGACCAGGCAAACCACAATGAAAGACACGCTTGCGACGTCTCTTTAGTAGCATTTTCCCCGAAGAGAAGTGAGCTATGCCATTGAAATTTCGGTGACTAATTGGTTTTGAAAGGCGATTTTTTTCTTGCCATAATAAAGTTAACATTAAGGCGATTACGATCAAAAAAATTGTTCTGATTAAAGCACAGCGGCATGTTATTGCGTAAACTTTAAAAACTTTACCAACTCGCTGTTTCTTTAAGGTCATTTGTACGCTTTACTCACCGGTTGCTGCGGCGCGGTCAGAGTGGCGCGGCATATTTTGTTTGGAAAGGATACTTGGGTGGCTCTTATGATGCATGACGCTTTTTCCCTTCGCGGCCTCGCGGCAGGTTGCGCGCTGTTATTTCTTGTCGCACCTGCGGTGCAGGCTGCGGAACAACTCCCCGACGCCCCTTCAATTGACGCTCGCGCCTGGATCCTGATGGACTATGCCAGCGGGAAGGTGCTCAGCGAAGGCAATGCCGATGAAAAACTCGACCCGGCCAGTCTGACGAAGATCATGACCAGCTACGTGGTAGGGCAGGCAATAAAAGCGGGAAAAATCAAACTGACCGATATGGTGACCGTTGGGCGCGATGCCTGGGCGACCGGCAACCCGGCGCTGCGCGGCTCATCGGTGATGTTCCTCAAGCCTGGCATGCAGGTTTCCGTAGAAGATCTGAACAAAGGGGTCATCATTCAGTCCGGTAACGACGCCAGCATTGCGATTGCTGACTACGTAGCGGGCAGCCAGGACGCTTTCGTTAGCCTGATGAACGGCTACGCCAAAAAAATGGGGCTGACCAACACCACCTTTATGACCGTCCACGGCCTTGACGCGCCGGGGCAGTTCAGCACCGCCCGCGATATGGCGCTGCTGACCAAAGCGATGATCCACGACGTACCGGAAGAGTATGCGGTACATAAAGAGAAAGAGTTCACTTTCAATAAAATTCGCCAGCCGAACCGCAACCGCCTGCTGTGGAGCAGCAACCTCAACGCCGATGGCGTGAAAACCGGGACCACCGCCGGGGCCGGCTATAACCTCGTCTCCTCGGCCACTCAGGGTGATATGCGTTTGATCGCCGTGGTGCTGGGGACCAAAACCGACCGCATTCGCTTTAACGAGTCAGAAAAACTGCTGACCTGGGGCTTCCGCTTCTTTGAAACCGTGACGCCGATTAAACCAGATGCCACCTTCGTTACCCAGCGCGTGTGGTTTGGCGATAGCAATGAAGCGAAACTGGGGGCTGGCGAGGCGGGCTCTATCACTTTGCCGAAGGGCCAGCTGAAAAACCTGAAAGCCAGCTATACCTTAAATCAGCCGCAGCTTACCGCGCCGCTGGAGAAGGGGCAGGTGGTCGGGACTATCGACTTTAAGCTAAATGATAAAACCATTGAACAGCGTCCGCTGATTGTCATGGAGTCGGTAAAAGAGGGCGGCTTCTTCAGCCGGATGATCGACTTCGTGCTGATGAAACTGCACGGCTGGTTTGGCAGCTGGTTCTCCTGATGCCTGCCCGCGCCCTGCGGGGCGCGGGCAGCGACGCTTCAATACAGTAGGGAAATCTGCTGCGCCTTCGCCAGCGCGACCAGCTCATCATCCGGGCAGATATCGCTGGCGATCACGTCAAATTTCGCTAACGCCCCCATGCGCGCCGGACGCACTTTGCCAAACTTGCTGTGGTCGACCACCAGCACGTGATAGCGCGCGTGACGCATCGCCCAGTGCTTAACCGGCAGCTCTTCCAGGTTATAGCAGGTCGCCCCCTGCTCGCAGTCGATCCCCGCCGCCGAGTAAAAGGCGATATCAGGGCTCAGATGGCTGAGGGTATCCTCAAGGCTCAGCGGCATAAAAATCGCGTTGCTGGCATGAAACTCCCCACCGCACAGGACCGCGCGGCACTGGGGTTTTTCCTGCAGGGCCAGAAAGGTGTTCAGGGAGTAGCAGACGCCGGTGAAGGGCAGGGCATCGTCAATGGCGTCAATAATCCACGGCGTGGTGGTCCCGCAGTCGAAGAAGGCCATCTGATGGGCCTCCAGCAGCGCGGCCGCATGGCGAGCGGCACGGCGTTTTTCCTCGACCAGCCGGGTTTTTTGATCGCTGAGCAGGTAATGGGTGGCGCTGCGCGGCTCCAGCACAATGTATCCGCCGAGCAGCACAACCGGGCCGCTGTGGCCATTGAGGTCGCGACGAATGGTCATTTCCGACACCCCAAGCAGGGAAGCGGCTTCTTTCAGATGCAGCTTATCGCTGCGTTTAAGTGCCTGGATGAGCTGACTGATACGTTCGTCACGGCGAGTTTCCATATTCCCTCTGCGCTAAAATCGCCCTGCGGGGGCAGGGCGTTAGCGGGATTTTACCTGTCGCTTGCGGGTTAGTCACGCGGTGGCCGCAGCGACGGCGGCGTTTAGCCGCGCACCCAACCTTTGCGGATTGGCAAGGAGAAGCAGAGACGATACAGCCGCTGCAGCTGGTGGTATAGCGCCGGGCCGAACGTGTGCCAGATCAGCGCCGCGCCAAGGCAGCCGCACATCCCGGCCAGCAGCCCGCCGACCATATCCAGCGGCCAGTGCACGCCGAGATAGACACGGGACCAGGCGATGGCGGCGGCAATGGCCATCAGCAGGGCGCCGGACCACAGGCGATGCCAGAACAGGAAGGCCAGGGCAAAGGTAAAGCTGACGGTGCCATGGTCGCTGGGGAAGGAGTCGTCCGCCGCGTGGTGCAGGAAGTTATAGCCTACGCCGGCGACAAACGGCCGATCGTGCGGATAAAGATGGCCGATCGCCCACGACACGGTCAGGCTGATCGTCAGCGCCAGCATCAGCTTAAACACCATCTGCCGCTGGGCAGGCCCCCACAGCCACAATGTCACCACCAGCAGAGGTACGATCAGAATCAGATCTTTAGCGATGAAAATCGCCATCTCAATGGCCCACTGCGGCGAGGCAGGCGTCGCGTTGAGCAGGGCGAACAGCGCATAGTTAATATTTTCCAGCATAGACTTCCAGGCTCGTTGGTCCGATAGCAATTAAGCCGCCTACCCTAAATAAAAGCGGTGCGGAGTTAAAGGCGGCATTGTCTTAAAGATCAGGTTGTTATGAAATCCACTACCATAAAGTCTACGGCTAACAGCCTGAAAAACGTCAGTATATCGTTTGTCACATTACTGAAACATAAACGGAATATATACACAGGCTGAATAACAGGGGAGAGGCAGGANGATGGCGCACGGCTCGTAATATTGTGCGGTGTCACCCACAATTCACTATCTCCGCGCCGGGAGTTTCATTACACTTTGCGCGATTTTTGATAGATAAGAGATTTCATGCAAAATTATTCGCTTTCAGGCCGCCGCCTCGGAAGGCAGGCGCTGTTGTTCCCGTTATGTCTGGTGCTGTACGAGTTTTCCACTTATATCGGCAACGATATGATTCAGCCGGGCATGTTAGCCGTGGTGCAGGAATTTCAGGTGGGCAACGAATGGGTACCTACCTCAATGACTGCCTATCTGGCAGGCGGCATGTTTTTACAGTGGCTGCTGGGGCCGCTGTCGGATCGTATTGGCCGCCGTCCGGTGATGTTGACCGGCGTAGTATGGTTCATCGTCACCTGCCTGGCGACGCTGCTGGCGCAGACCATTGAGCAGTTTACCCTGCTGCGCTTCCTGCAGGGGATCAGCCTGTGCTTTATTGGCGCGGTGGGCTATGCGGCGATACAGGAGTCCTTTGAGGAGGCGGTGTGTATCAAAATCACCGCCCTGATGGCTAACGTGGCGCTGATTGCCCCGCTGCTGGGGCCGCTGGTGGGCGCCGCCTGGGTGCATATCCTGCCGTGGGAGATGATGTTTGTCCTGTTCGCCGTGCTGGCGGCCATCTCGTTCTTCGGCCTGCAGCGGGCGATGCCGGAGACCGCGACGCGGCTGGGCGAAAAGCTGTCGGTGAAAGAGCTGGGCCGCGACTATCGGCTGGTGCTGAAGAACCTGCGCTTCGTCGCCGGCGCGCTGGCCACTGGCTTTGTCAGCCTGCCGCTGCTGGCGTGGATTGCCCAGTCGCCGGTGATTATTATCAGCGGCGAACAGGCCACCAGCTATGAGTACGGCATGCTGCAGGTGCCGATTTTCGGGGCGCTGATTGCCGGCAACCTGGTGCTGGCGCGCCTGACTGCGCGTCGGACCGTGCGCTCGCTGATTATCATGGGCGGTTGGCCGATCATGTTTGGCCTGATCCTCTCTGCGGCGGCGACCGTGGTCTCTTCCCACGCTTATCTGTGGATGACGGCCGGTCTGAGCTTCTACGCCTTCGGGATTGGCCTCGCGAACGCCGGCCTGGTGCGTTTAACCCTGTTCGCCAGCGAGATGAGTAAAGGCACGGTCTCGGCGGCGATGGGAATGCTGCAGATGCTGATCTTCACCGTCGGCATCGAGCTCAGCAAACATGCTTACGAGCTGGGCGGCAACGGGCTGTTCAGCCTGTTTAACCTGCTGGGTGGGGTACTATGGCTGGGGCTGATGATTTACTTTCTGAAAGATAAAAGCGTGGGCAATTCGCAGCAGGGGTAGTTGTTTTCAACCCGGATGCGCTCGCATCCGGGTCTTATCAGGCGAACGGCGCTTCGCGATCCAACACCTTATCAATAATCTGCAGGACACCTTCTTCGTTGTTATGCGGCGCCTGATAGCGGGCGACGGCTTTGACGTCTTCCCGGGCGTTGGCCATGGCAAAGCCAAACCCGGCGTGCTGCAGCATTTCGATATCGTTGCCGCTGTCGCCGAACGCCACCACCTCGTGATCCTCAATGCCCCAGCGCTGCTGCAAAATGCGCAGCCCGTTGGCTTTGTGCACACCCGGGATAATTAAGTCGATGCTGCCGTAGCCGGTGGCCACCGCGGTGACCATGTCCCCCAGCGCCGCGTGCAGCTTCGGCTGAATTTCCGGGATCAGGCTGTCTGGCACGTTGAGACCAAATTTGAGGATGGTGTCATCGAGATGGTTAAAATCATCCACCAGTTCTAGGCGGTGATAATACTTCGCCGCCACCGTCTTCAGCGCGTCGTTGTAGCGATTGAGGGTGTAGGCGCTGCGCTTCCCGCAGGCGATGATTTCGATATTCGGCAACGTCTGCAGATGGTCGACCACGGCGTTGAAGTGGTGAACCGGCAGTTGGCAGTTGAAGACGTCTTCATTGCCGCTCACCACCCAGCCGCCGTTTTCCGCCACGAAGGCGATCTGATGGGCGATCTCCGGGAAAAAGGAGATCAGCTGATAATATTGGTTGCCGCTGGCGACCACGAAGCGAATATTCTGTTCGCGCATTCGCTGGTACTGGGCGAGGAAGCGCGGCCGGTTGTAAGTTTTGGCATCGCTTAAAAAGGTGCCGTCCATATCCACCGCAATCAGTTTGATGCTCATTAGCTGTTCTCCATAACGGGTTCAGATTGTGGCTTAGCCACCGCGCGGGCGACCAGCGCCGCCACCATCACCAGACCCAGCACCACCATCATGGCGCTGCGCAGGCCGAAGTGTTCGCCGAGGAAACCCAGCAGCGGCGGCCCGACGAGGAAAGCGAGATAGCCGGTGATCGCCACCACGCTGACGCGCTTGGGCGCGTCCGGCCCGGTATCGCTGGCGGCGGAGATGGTCAGCGGGAAGCCGAGCGAGGCGCCAATGCCCCACAGCAGCACCGAGATGCCCGCCACCCAGGGGTTATCGACGAAGATGATCAGGCCTATGCCGAGGGCGCCCATCACTGCGCTGCCGCGGACTACCGCCACCCGGCTGTAGCGATCGATAAACCAGCCGCCGGTAAAGCGGCCCAGCGTCATGCCGAGGGTGAAACCGGCATAAATCAGGGAGCCGGAGGTGGGGCTAAAGCCGTGGCCATCCACCATCAGCAGCGGCAGCCAGTCGTTGGCCGAGCCTTCGGCAAAGGCCATCGCCAGGACAATGACGCCGATCAGCAGCAGCTGCGCGTCGCGCCACACCGGCAGACCTTTCGCCTCACCGTGGGCGACTTCGGCGGCATTTTTACCGGTGCCGTCGGGAATGGCGCGGATAGCAATGGCGATGGGCAGGATAGCCACCAGCGCCGCCGCCAGGATGTGCGGGGCGGCCGGCAGACCGAATCCGGTCACTGCCATGCCCACCCCGGCGCCGAACAGGGTGCCAAAGCTGTAGAAGCCATGCATCATCGGCAGCACCGTTTTATTCATCTCCCGCTCGATCGCCGCGCCTTCGACGTTAATAGCGACCTCTGCGGAGCCGAAGCTGGCGCCGAAGATAGCCAGACCGAAGGCGAACAGCGGGGCGGAAGTGACCCACAGCGCCAGGCTGAGCACCAGCATGCCAAGCACGGCGAAGGACATGGTGGTGCGGATGACCTTGCGGGTACCAAAGCGCTTCACCAGCCACGCCGAGCAGAGAATACCGCTCATCGACCCCACCGACAGACCAAACAGCACCACGCCCATCTCTGCGGTGGATAGCGCCAACAGATCGCGGATCGCCGGCGTGCGGGTGGCCCAGGAGGCCATTAACAAGCCGGGGATGAAAAAGAACATAAACAGCGCCCATAGCCGAAGCTGCAGCGCTCTGCGCGAGGATTGCGTCGTCATCCGTAAACGCCTTAAAGGAGAAGAGTGAAGACAACAGTAGCAAGTATGTGTACATTTGTACATAAACCGGAAGAGGAAAATCATGGCCCGTAGACCAAACGATCCGCAGCGCCGCGAGCGCATCCTGCAGGCGACGCTGGATACCATTGCGGCGCACGGCATCCATGCGGTGACGCACCGTAAAATCGCCACCTGCGCGAATGTGCCGCTGGGATCGCTGACCTACTATTTCAGCGGCATTGAGGCGTTAATTGAGGAGGCGTTCAGCCTGTTTACCGCCGAGATGTCGGCGCAGTATCAGCAAGGCTTCGTCGGGGTAACGAACCGGGAACAAGCCTGCGATGCCATCGCGGATCTGATCTTCAGCGCCCAGGTGACCACGGCGCGCAATATGGAGCTGATGTACCAGCTGTACGCGTTCTGCAGCAGTCAGCCGGCGCTGAAGGCGGTGATGCAGAACTGGATGCGGCGCAGCCAGCAGACGTTGGAGCAGTGGTTCGCCCCCGATACCGCCCGCGGTCTCGACGCCTTTATTGAAGGGATGACCTTGCACTTTGTCACCGACCGCGCGCCGCTGTCGAAGGCGGCAATCCGGCTGCTGGTTGGGCAGCTGGCGGGGGAGAGGGCGCAGGAAGAGGGGCGCTGAAGCGGCGTTTCACCCGGAATGGCTAAACGCAGGCAACAAAAAACCCATCAACCTTGAACCGAAGTGGCGGGGTTGATGGGCTCCACAAAATGGGGACATCAAAGAAAAGCAGTGGCATTACTTATGACTGATGCCCTGAGAAAAAGTTCTGCCTGTGACGGCTTTTTTCTCAAAAAATTATTGTAGCCCTGGCCAGATGATCACGATGAGCGTCCCGGCAAGGGTAAGCAGCACGTTGGCGATGGCGTAGGTGCCTGCGTAGCCGAGCGCGGGAATGTTGCTGCGCGCGGTATCGCTGATGATCTCCATCGCCGGGGCGCAGGTGCGGGCTCCCATCATGGCGCCGAACAGCATCGCCCGGTTCATGCGCAGCACGTAGGCGCCGAACAGGAAGCAGATCACCACCGGCACCAGGCTGACGATAAGCCCTGCCGCCAGCATCTGGCCGCCGACGGCGCCCAGCCCGTTATTGATCCCGGCCCCGGCGCTGAGACCGACTCCGGCCATAAACACCATCAGACCAAACTCTTTCACCATGTTCAGCGCCCCCTGCGGGATATAGCCGAAGGTTGGGTGGTTGGCGCGCAGGAAGCCAAGCATGATGCCGGCGAACAGCAGGCCGGCGGCGTTGCCGATGCCGAAGCTGAAGGAGCTGAACTGGAAGGTGATCATGCCGATCATCAGGCCAACGATAAAGAAGGCGCAGAAGGCCAGCAGATCGGTCACCTGGCTGTGAATGGAGATAAAGCCGATGCGGTCGGCCACGGTTTTTACGCGGCGGGCGTCGCCGCTGACCTGCAGCACGTCGCCTTTGTTCAGTACGACGTTATCGTCGATAGGCATCTCGATCTGGCTGCGAATAACCCGGTTTAAGAAGCAGCCGTGGTCGGTAAGCTTGAGCTGCGCCAGGCGGCGGCCGACGGCGTTGTGGTTTTTGACCACTATCTCTTCAGTGACGATGCGCATGTCGAGCAGATCGCGGTCGAACACCTCTTTACCGTTGCGGAAGCTCGGGTCGAGGCGGGCGTGGGCGTCCGGGTAGCCCACCAGCGCAATATCGTCACCCATCTGCAGCACCGCGTCGCCGTCCGGGTTGGCCAGAATGCCGTTGCGACGAATGCGTTCAATATAGCAGCCGGTCTGGCGGTAAATACCCAGTTCGCGCAGATTTTTGCCATCCGCCCAGGCCACCAGCTCCGGGCCGACGCGGTAGGCGCGGATCACCGGCAGGTAGACTTTACGTTTGGAATCGGTATCGAGGCCGCGCTCGCGGGCGATTTGCTGGGCGCTGGTCTGCAGATCCTGATGCTGCAGCTTGGGCATATAGCGGGCGCCGACGATCAGGCTCACCAGACCAACCAGATAGGTCAGGGCATAGCCGAGGCTCAGATGGTCAAGCGACTGCGCCAGCTGATCGCTGGGCAGGCCGAAATGGCGCAGGGTGTCGCCCGCGCCCACCAGCACCGGGGTGGAGGTCATGGCGCCTGCCAGCATACCGGCGGTGAGCCCGATATCCCAGCCGAACACTTTACCCAGCACCATGGCGATCAGCATCGCGCTGCCGACCATCACCAGCGCCAGCATCAGGTAGTTTTTCCCGTCGCGGAAAAAAATAGAAAAAAAGTTGGGCCCGGCTTCTACGCCAACGCAAAAAATAAACAGCATAAAGCCGAGATTAAGGGCATCGGTGTTAATCGCGAAATGCTGCTGGCCTAATAATAGAGAAACGACTAAAACGCCAATGGAATTACCAAGTTGTACTGAGCCGAGACGCAGTTTTCCCAGGCATAGTCCTAATGCAAGTACAACGAATAATAACAGGATGTAATTCCCGTTTAACAAATCTGCGACGTTTATATTCACGAAAGCCAACTTCTCATTTACTAGTAAGTTGTTGAAGGAAATGGTTATTTGGTCTAAGGTTGCTCAGGCGTTCGCGTTGTCGCGAACCTATTCTGGCACCCTGTTATAACCAGCAAAAATATACCGCTAGTTTAATCCTTCCTGGATGCGGCGGCTAGTGACAATCGTTTTTAGGCTGGTAGGGGAGTTATTGGCATGGATTGCCGAAATGCTTTATCTGACTGGGCGACGTGGACGTGAGTTAGAGGCAACATCAGGAGGATACGGTGAAATCTGAGCGTAGTTGGGCCGGCATTATCTGTGGCTTCGTTCTGTTCATTGTGGTGTGCTTATCGTTGTTGTTACATATGAAAGGGGCATTTCGCGCCAGCGGCAACCCGGAGCTGGGCCTGCTCTTCTTTTTGCTGCCAGGGGCGGCGGCGAGCTGTCTCTCTCCTGGACGGCGGGTGCTGCGTCCTTTGCTCGGCGCGATACTGGCGGCGCCGGTCTGCATGGTGACGATGCGGCTGTTCTTCGTGACCCACCGGACGTTCTGGCAGGAGATGGCGTGGGTGTTGAGCGCCGTGTTCTGGTGCGCGCTTGGGGCATTGTGCTTTTTGTTTATCTGCGCCTGGCTTGATACCTGGCGCAGTCATTCATCGAGCAAATAAATTGACTCAGGCAAACAGGCCGAGATTCTCTTTTGCCCAGGCTTCAAAATCGGTGCAGCCGCCGATGTGTTTCTGGTCGACGAAAATCTGCGGCACGGTTTCAACCGGTTTGCCAACGGTTTTTTCCAGGTCAGCTTTGCTGATGCCTTCGGCATGAATATCCACGTAGCGGTAGTTGAAATCATCACGCTCGTTGGTCAGTTTTTCTGCCAGTTCTTTAGCGCGAACGCAGTAAGGGCAGCCTGGACGACCAAAAATAACGGTAAACATTGCTTCTCTCCTTAAACCTCAGCCGGATGGCGAATGGCGCTTATGATGCCTGCAACGGGCGGGGAGGGAAAGAAGGTTCTGCCTTTTACTTCGATGGTTTACGGCTATGTTTGATAAATGTCGGACTGTCAAAACACGTACACTGGCCCGACGGCGCGGTGGAATTGGCTGGCGCGCCGCGTTTATCAACCGGAGAGGCGTGATGCGAAAATTTGCCCCATTGCCGAAAAGCATACTGCTGGTTGAGATCCTCGGGATGGGGCTGTTAACCCTCGCCTGGCTCTCCCTTAACCAGTATGTCCAGCTGCCTGCGCCCATTGCCAGCCCGACCGCGGCGCTGGTGATGCTCTTTGCCGGGATCGTGCTGATGATCCCCGCCGCCATCGTCGTGATGTGGCGGATGGCGCAGATCGTGGCCCCGCAGTTAACGCACTCTCCAAAGCCTGAATCCTTGTCTGACAGAGAAAAACGAAATGACGCCGACCATTGAGCTGCTGCGCAGCCACCGTTCTATCCGCCACTTCACCGATGCCCCCGTGAGCGACGAACAGCGCGCGGCGATTATCGCCAGCGCGCAAGCGGCATCTACCTCGAGTTTTTTACAGTGCACCTCCATCATCCGTATTACTGACCCGGCGCTGCGTGAACGTCTGGTCCCGCTGACCGGCGGCCAGCAGCACGTCGCCCAGGCGGCGGAGTTTTGGGTCTTCTGCGCCGACTTTAATCGCCACCTGCAGATCTGCCCACAGGCGCAGCTGGGGCTGGCGGAACAGCTGCTGATCGGCGTTGTCGATACGGCGCTGCTGGCGCAAAACGCGCTGACCGCCGCCGAGTCCCTCGGACTAGGGGGCGTCTATATCGGCGGGTTGCGCAACAGCATTGAGGCCGTCACAGAGCTGCTGGAGCTGCCGCAGCACGTCCTGCCGCTGTTCGGTCTTTGCCTTGGCTGGCCGGCGGATAACCCGGATATCAAGCCGCGGATGCCGGCGGCCATGCTGGTGCATGAGAACCGCTATCAGCCGCTGGATAACGCGCTGCTGGCGGAGTATGACGAACAGCTGGCGCACTATTATCTGTCGCGCGGCAGCAACGCCCGCCGCGATACCTGGAGCGACCATATCCGGCGCACTATCGTGAAAGAGAGTCGTCCGTTTATTCTTGACTATCTGCATAAGCAGGGGTGGGCAACGCGCTGATTACGTGTACACTGCTGCTCCGGCCAGGTGATATCCGCCGCCGGCCGCAGGAAAGGTGAAAGTGTGTTCGATAGCTGAGGCCCGCCAGAGCGGGTCTTTTCGCAGAGGTGCAGGATGAAAATTGCCATATTATCCCGGGATGGAACGCTTTATTCATGTCGGCGCCTGCGCGAAGCAGCGCAACAGCGCGGTCATCAGATCGAGATCCTCGATCCGCTTTCCTGTTATATGAACGTCAGCCCGGTGGCCTCGTCGATCCACTACAAAGGGCGTCAGCTGCCGCACTTTGATGCGGTGATCCCGCGCATTGGCTCGGCGATCACCTACTATGGCACCGCGGCCCTGCGCCAGTTTGAGCTCCTGGGAAGCTATCCGCTGAATGAGTCGGTCGCCATCACCCGCGCTCGCGATAAGCTGCGCTCGCTGCAGCTGCTGGCGCGCCAGGGCATCGATCTGCCATTGACCGGCATCGCTCACTCCCCGGATGACACCAGCGATCTGATCGCCATGGTGGGCGGCGCGCCGCTGGTGGTGAAGCTGGTGGAGGGCACCCAGGGGATCGGCGTGGTGCTGGCGGAGACCCGCCAGGCGGCGGAGAGCGTGATCGACGCCTTTCGCGGACTGAACGCTCATATTCTGGTGCAGGAATACATTGCCGAAGCGAAAGGGTGCGATATCCGCTGCCTGGTGGTCGGCAATGAGGTGGTGGCGGCGATCGAGCGGCGGGCGAAAGAGGGGGATTTCCGCTCTAACCTGCACCGCGGCGGCATGGCCACGGTGGCGCAGATTAGCGACGAGGAGCGGGCCATTGCCATCAAGGCAACGCAAACTCTCGGGCTGGACGCCGCCGGTGTCGATATTTTACGCGCCGCCCGCGGGCCGCTGGTGATGGAGGTGAATGCCTCGCCGGGGCTGGAAGGGGTGGAAACCACCACCGGCGTGGATGTCGCCGGCAAGATGATCGCCTGGATCGAGCGCCAGGCGACGCCGGAATTCTGTTTGAAAATAGGCGGCTAACCGCCGGATGCAAGACGGCCATGGTATGCGGCGCTTTTTTTGCGTAAGCTATGGCGTCGTTTTTCCACTGTAAGAGGTCACAGGCACTATGGATTCACTGGTCGTTCCAGGTCTGGATACGCTACGTCGCTGGCTGGACGAGATCGGCATCAGCTTTTTTGAGTGCGATTCCTGTCAGGCATTGCACCTGCCGCATATGCAGAATTTCGACGGTATTTTTGATGCCAAAATTGACCTGGTGGACAACGTGGTGCTCTTTTCCGCCCTGGCGGAGGTGAAGCCGTCTGCCCTGCTGGCGCTGTCGGCGGATCTCTCGGCCATCAACGCCAGCTCGTTAACCGTGAAGGCGTTTATCGACATTCAGGACGATAATTTGCCCAAGCTGGTGGTTTGCCAGTCGCTGTCTATCGGCCCAGGGGTGACCATGGAGCAGTTCGCCTGGTTCTTCCGCCAAAGCGAAGAGCAGATCTCGATGGTAATCCTTGAAGCCGGCGCAAATCAGCTGCTGTACAAAGGCGAAGAAGAAGAGCCTGCGGCGGAAAACGTGCAATACCATTTTCTTCACTAAACCTGCCTAAAATTAGCGCAGCCACTACCGCAGCGGCTGCGTATTACCCGCTTTTATTCTGCATTTAACCTTTCTTTAAAGCATTATTCACCGCCATTCAGGCCGTTTTGGCTTATCACGTAGACCGTTATTGCATAAAAATTTGATAAAAGGCGTTTTTTTACCTGGGCTATAGCCTCTTATTCTGGCTACAGTTATTCTGGCGATGCTTCCAGTTGCGAGCAACCACTCCGGGAGAGATCCGCTCTCCTTTTCTCAGGCAATGAAAAAATATGCATGATTTTTGCATGCGTAGAAATGCGTATATTTGAGCCCGTAAGTTAACGGGTGTTGAGAAGGAAAAGAGATATGACCGCCTTTGGTAAAAAATGGTTAACAGGTCTGGTTACGGGTGCGCTGATGGCCGTCTCTGCCGGTTCGCTCGCCGCCGAACAAAAAACCCTGCATGTTTATAACTGGTCTGATTATATCGCGCCGGACACGGTAGCGAATTTTGAAAAAGAGACCGGGATTAAAGTGGTGTATGACGTTTTTGATTCCAACGAAGTGCTGGAAGGCAAATTAATGGCGGGTAGCACCGGTTTCGACCTGGTGGTGCCGTCGGCAAGCTTCCTCGAACGCCAGCTGGCGGCGGGCGTGTTCCAGCCGCTGGATAAAAGTAAGCTGCCCAACTGGAAGAATCTTGACCCCGAAGTGCTGAAGCTGGTCGCCAAGCATGACCCGGAGAATAAATACGCCATGCCTTACCTGTGGGCGACGACGGGCATTGGCTACAACGTGGATAAGGTGAAAGCCGTTCTCGGCAAAGATGCGCCGGTGGACAGCTGGGATCTGGTGCTGAAGCCGGAGAACCTCGAAAAACTGAAAAGCTGCGGCGTCTCCTTCCTCGACGCGCCGGAAGAGATTTTCGCCACCGTGCTGAACTACCTCGGCAAAGATCCGAACAGCAGCAAAGCGGATGATTACACCGGCCCGGCGACCGATCTGCTGCTGAAGCTGCGGCCGAATATTCGCTACTTCCACTCTTCGCAATATATTAACGACCTTGCCAATGGCGACATCTGCGTGGCGATCGGCTGGGCAGGGGACGTCTGGCAGGCGGCCAACCGCGCGAAAGAGGCGAAGAACGGCGTCAATGTCTCCTACTTTATTCCGAAGGAAGGCGCGCTGGCGTTCTTTGACGTCTTTGCCATGCCGGCCGACGCGAAGAATAAAGATGAAGCCTATCAGTTCCTTAACTATCTGATGCGTCCGGACGTCATCGCCAAAATCAGCGACCAGGTGTTCTACGCCAACGGCAACAAGGCTTCCACGCCACTGGTCAGCGAGACTATCCGTAACAACCCGGCGATTTATCCGCCAGCGGATGTGTTCGCCAAACTGTTCACGCTGAAGGTGCAGGATCCGAAGATTGACCGCGTGCGCACCCGCGCGTGGACCAAAGTGAAGAGCGGCAAATAATTCCTGACGGCCCGTCGAACACGGGCCAAATCAGATCTGCACTCGCCGGGAAATAGCAGCGCGCCCGGCGAGCAGAAGCACCAGGATGGTGCAAATGCACTGTTAAGCACGAAGTATGGCACCGGACCATATGGTGATCGTTTTTTTGCCGGAGAGCACCCGATTGAACGACGTAATGCCCCGCCCACAGGCGAAAGCCCCCAAAGCGCTGACCCCGCTACTGGAAATCCGTAACTTAACCAAGTCGTTTGATGGCCAGCATGCGGTCGACGACGTCAGTCTCACTATCTACAAAGGCGAAATTTTTGCTCTGCTGGGCGCGTCAGGCTGCGGGAAATCGACGCTGCTGCGCATGCTGGCGGGCTTTGAACAACCGACCGCCGGGCAGATTATGCTCGACGGCGTGGATCTGGCGCGCGTGCCGCCCTATCAGCGGCCTATTAATATGATGTTCCAGTCCTATGCCCTGTTTCCCCATATGACCGTTGAGCAGAATATTGCCTTCGGCCTGAAGCAGGACCGCCTGCCTAAGGCGGAAATCACCGCCCGGGTGCAGGAGATGCTGGCCCTGGTACATATGCAGGAGTTTGCCAAACGTAAGCCGCACCAACTCTCAGGCGGCCAGCGGCAGCGCGTCGCGTTGGCGCGCAGCCTGGCGAAACGGCCCAAGCTGCTGCTGCTTGATGAACCGATGGGGGCGCTGGATAAAAAGCTGCGCGATCGCATGCAGCTCGAGGTGGTGGATATTCTTGAGCGCGTTGGCGTGACCTGCGTGATGGTGACCCACGATCAGGAAGAGGCGATGACCATGGCGGGCCGTATCGCCATCATGAATCGCGGCAAGTTTGTGCAGATTGGCGAACCGGAAGAGATTTACGAGCACCCGACCACCCGCTACAGCGCCGAGTTTATCGGCTCGGTGAACGTCTTTGAAGGGCTGGTGAAGGAGCGTCTGGAAGACGGTCTGGTGCTAAGCTCGCCGGGGCTGATGCATCCGCTGAAGGTCGACCCCGACGCCTCTGTGGTGGACAACGTGCCGGTCTGGGTGGCGCTGCGTCCGGAGAAGATCATGCTGTGCGATGAACCGCCGGCGGACGGCTACAATTTTGCCGTCGGCGAGGTGATTCATATCGCCTATCTGGGGGATCTCTCTATCTATCATGTGCGCCTGCAAAGCGGGCAGATGATCAGCGCCCAGCTGCAGAATGAACACCGCCATCGGAAAGGGACGCCCACCTGGGGCGATGAGGTGCGTTTATGCTGGGATGCTGACAGCTGCGTTGTGCTGACGGTGTGAGGAGAGGGCGATGAATACCGTTGAATCCCCGTCAGGGGCGAAAAAACCGGGCGGCTTCGCGCTGTGGGCGGCGCGCCTGCAGATGGCGCATGGCCGCAAGCTGGTGATTGCGCTGCCCTATCTGTGGCTGATCCTGTTGTTTATGCTACCGTTCCTGATCGTGTTCAAGATAAGTCTTGCCGAGATGGCGCGGGCGATCCCTCCCTACACCGAGCTGATGGAGTGGGCGGACGGCCAGCTGACGCTGACGCTTAACTTTGCCAACTTCCTACAGTTGACTGACGATCCGCTCTATTTTGAAGCTTATCTCCAGTCGCTGCAGGTGGCGGGTATCTCGACGATCTGCTGCCTGCTGCTGGGCTATCCGCTGGCCTGGGCGGTGGCGCACAGCAAGCCGTCGACGCGTAATATTCTGCTGCTGTTGGTGATCCTCCCGTCGTGGACCTCGTTTTTGATCCGCGTCTATGCCTGGATGGGGCTGCTGAAGAGCAACGGGGTGTTGAATAACTTCCTGCTGTGGTTAGGGGTTATCGATCAGCCGCTGGAGATCCTGCACACCAACCTGGCGGTGTACATCGGTATCGTGTATGCCTATCTGCCGTTTATGGTGCTGCCTATCTACACCGCGCTGACCCGCATCGACTATTCGCTGGTGGAGGCCTCGCTGGATCTCGGCGCCCGGCCGCTGAAGACCTTCTTCCAGGTGATCGTCCCGCTCACCAAAGGCGGCATTATCGCCGGCTCCATGCTGGTGTTTATCCCGGCGGTCGGCGAGTTCGTGATCCCGGAACTGCTGGGCGGGCCGGACAGCATCATGATTGGCCGCGTGCTGTGGCAGGAGTTCTTTAACAACCGCGACTGGCCGGTCGCCTCGGCGGTGGCGATTGTCATGCTGCTGTTGCTGATCGTGCCGATCATGTGGTTCCACAAGCACCAGCAAAAACAGATGGGAGAGCAGGGATGAACGACTTGCCGGTAGTACGCTCGCCGTGGCGCATTCTGATCCTCGTGCTCGGGTTCACCTTCCTCTACGCCCCGATGCTGATGCTGGTGATCTACTCGTTCAACAGCTCGAAGCTGGTAACGGTCTGGGCCGGATGGTCGACGCGCTGGTATAGCGAACTGTTCCACGATGATGCGATGATGAGCGCGGTAGGATTGAGCCTGACCATCGCCGCCTGCGCGGCGACGGCGGCGGCGATCCTCGGTACCATCGCCGCGGTGGTGATGGTGCGCTTTGGGCGTTTTCGCGGCTCCAACGGCTTCGCGTTTATGATCACCGCGCCGCTGGTCATGCCGGACGTGATCACCGGTCTCTCGCTGCTGCTGCTGTTCGTGGCGCTGGGACATGCCATCGGCTGGCCGTCGGACCGCGGCATGTTGACCATCTGGTTGGCGCATGTCACCTTCTGTACCGCCTACGTGGCGGTGGTGATCTCCTCGCGCCTGCGCGAGCTGGACCACTCTATTGAAGAGGCGGCGATGGATCTTGGCGCCGCGCCGCTGAAGGTCTTCTTCGTCATCACGCTGCCGATGATTATGCCGGCGGTGATCTCCGGCTGGCTGCTGGCCTTCACGCTGTCGCTGGATGACCTGGTGATCGCCAGCTTTGTCTCCGGTCCCGGGGCCACGACCTTGCCGATGCTGGTCTTCTCCAGCGTGCGCATGGGGGTCAACCCGGAGATCAACGCCCTGGCGACGCTCATCCTCGGCGTGGTCGGTATTGTTGGTTTTATCGCCTGGTATTTGATGGCCCGCGCAGAAAAGCAGCGAGTGCGCGATATCCAGCGTGCAAGACAAGGCTGAACCACCTAAAATCGGTACAGCAGCCTCCGGTCGGCGCCACCCTGTGGCGCCGTTTTCATGGAAGACATTACGTTGGGATTGTTTACGAAAACTCGCTCATCGCATGCCCGCCTTAACGTCCCTGCGCTGGTGCAGGTGGCGGCCTTTGCTATTATTTTGATTCGTGGCCTGGATCTGCTGATGATCCTTAATCTGTTGGGCCTGCAGGGGCTGAACGAATTCATACACCGCAGCGTTCAGACCTGGAACCTGACGCTGGTCTTCCTCGGCAGCCTGGCGCTGGTGTTTATCGAGATCTGGTGCGCCTTCTCGCTGGTGAAAGGGCGCAACTGGGCGCGCTGGATCTATCTGCTGACGCAGATTATCGCTGCCGGCTACCTGTGGGCGGCGTCGCTGGGCTACGGGTATCCGGAGCTGTTCAGCATTCCCGGGGAATCAAAACGAGAGATTTTCCACTCGCTGGTGATGCAAAAACTGCCGGATCTGCTGGTTCTGACGCTGCTGTTCGTGCCGGCGAACTGCCGTCGCTTTTTCCGCCTGCAATAACGGTGATACAATCCCCGCCCCTGGATTTTTGAAGGTCAATTATGCATTGCGCACTCTACGACGCCGGCCGCTGCCGCTCCTGTCAATGGCTGGAGCGGCCGGTCCCGCAACAGCTCGCCGATAAAATGGCCGATCTGCGCACGCTGCTGGCGGCGATCCCGGTCGCAGCCTGGGGCGAGCCGGTCAGCGGGCCGGAGGCGGCTTTCCGTAACAAGGCTAAAATGGTGGTCAGCGGCAGCGTTGAGCGTCCGCTGCTGGGGATGCTGCACCGCGATGGCACTCCGGTGGACCTCACCGACTGCCCGCTCTATCCCGCCGAGTTTGCCCCGGTTTTTGCTGCCCTGAAGCCCTTTATCGCCCGCGCCGGGTTAACACCTTACAACGTCGCGCGCAAACGCGGGGAGCTGAAATATCTGCTGCTGACCGCCAGCCAGCAGGGGGAGATGATGCTGCGCTTCGTGCTGCGCTCAGAGGCCAAGGTGGCTCAGCTGCGCGCCGCGCTGCCGTGGCTACAGGCACAGCTGCCGCAGCTCAGCGTGATCACGGCGAATATCCAGCCGGTGCATATGGCAATCATGGAAGGTGAGCAGGAGATCTTCTTCACCGAACAGCAGGCGCTGGGGGAGGTCTTTAATGGGGTGCCGCTGTGGATCCGCCCGCAAAGCTTCTTTCAGACCAATCCGGCGGTAGCCAGCCGGCTGTACGCCACGGCCCGCGACTGGGTGCGCGCGCTGCCGGTCCAGCATATGTGGGATCTGTTTTGCGGCGTTGGGGGATTTGGCCTGCACTGCGCGACGCCGACGATGCGCCTGACCGGTATCGAGATCGCCCCGGAAGCCATCGCCTGCGCCAGACAGTCAGCCGCGCAGCTGGGACTCAGCAATCTGCATTTTCAGGCGCTGGACTCGACGCAGTTCGCCACTCACGAAGCGGATGCCCCGCAGCTGGTGCTGGTTAACCCGCCGCGCCGCGGTATTGGCGCTGAACTATGCGACTATTTAAGCCGCATGGCGCCGCCCTATATTATCTATTCCAGCTGTAACGCCCGCACCATGGCGACCGATATCGCTCGTCTTAGCGGCTATCGCGTTGAGCGGGTCCAGCTGTTTGATATGTTCCCCCACACCGCCCACTACGAAGTGCTGACCCTGCTGGTCCGCGAAGTTTAAACAAAATGTGAAGGCTTTGCGCCGCTGAAATCGGGTAAGCTTGATGCAGCATGTTTTGTTATTGGTGGGGGGAATCTAATGGCCAAAACCATTCTGCTGGTGGAAGATGACGAGGATATAGCCACGCTGCTGCGGCTCAATCTTCAGGATGAGGGCTATCAGATCGTCCATGAAGCCGACGGCGGCCAGGCCCTCGCCCGGCTGGAGACGCAGGTCTGGGATGCGGTGATCCTCGATTTGATGCTGCCCGGCGTCGATGGTCTGGAGATCTGCCGGCGTATCCGCCAGATGACCCGCTACCTGCCGGTGATTATCATCAGCGCTCGCACCAGTGAAATGCACCGCGTGCTGGGCCTTGAGATGGGCGCCGACGACTATCTGGCGAAGCCCTTTTCACTGCTGGAGCTTATCGCCCGCGTCAAAGCGCTGTTTCGTCGCCAGGAGGCGATGGGGCAGAATCTGCTGATGGACGCCGGGCGCCTGTCCTGCCATGGCCTGAGCATCGACCCGCTGTCGCGCGAAGTGAAGCTGCGCGGCGAGACGGTGGACCTCACGCCGCGTGAATTCGACCTGCTGTATTACTTCGCCCGCCACCCCGGGGAAGTGTTTTCCCGC
Organism: Klebsiella sp. EMBS2024; assembly: GCF_036233805.1. Classification (NCBI taxonomy): domain Bacteria; kingdom Pseudomonadati; phylum Pseudomonadota; class Gammaproteobacteria; order Enterobacterales; family Enterobacteriaceae; genus Klebsiella; species Klebsiella sp. EMBS2024. The sequence continues at coordinate 996,839 of NZ_JAZARW010000001.1, forward strand.
CTGGCGCTGCTGGAGCAGGTCTGGGGATATCAGCACGAGGGCTATGAGCATACCGTCAATACCCATATCAACCGCCTGCGCAGTAAAATCGAACGTGACCCGGCCGAGCCGGACATCATTCTTACCGTCTGGGGAAAAGGCTATAAGTTCGCCCCGGTGACGCAAGAGGCCGCCCCGTGATCCGCCGCCTGAGCCTCAGCCAGCGTCTGGCGCTGGTGGTGGTTTCCCTGCTGATGCTATGCGCGGTGGCGGTATGCGCCGTCCAGTTACACAGCAGCGCGCAGTATGGCAACGCCATGGTGCAGCGTCTGTCGTCCGGGCTGGCTCAACAGATTGTCGCCCGCGAGCCGTTGCTGGACGTCCACGGCGAGGTCAACCGGCAAACCCTGAAGTCGCTGTTTGACCGACTGATGACCTTTAATCCCAGCGTGGAGCTCTATCTGCTGTCGCCGGATGGCGACCTGCTGGCCGATGCGGCGCCGCCGGGCCATATCCAGCGCCAGCGTATCGACATGGCGCCGGTGCAGGCTTTTCTCACCGGCAGTGCGTCGCCGGTGTATGGCGACGATCCGCGCAGTCCCGACGGACGAAAAGTCTTCAGCGCCGCCCCGCTGCGCGTCGACGGCCAACTGCGCGGCTACCTGTATATCATTTTGCAGGGGGAGACGTTTAATCAGCTGGCGGCCGACGCCTGGCAAAAAACGCTGTGGAGCATTGTTCTGTGGACGCTGCTGCTGGTGGCCCTGTTTGGCCTGCTGGCAGGGGGGCTGGCATGGTTCTGGGTTACCCGGCCGGTCCGCCTGCTCACCGCCCAGGTGGCGGCGAGCGGCCAGGACAGCATCAGCGCCATCAAAACCCTGGCGGCCCGCAGGCCGGAGCCCCGGCCTGGTAACGAGGTGGCGGTGCTCGAGAACCGCTTTATTGACCTTGCCCGGCAGATTGCCGATCAGTGGGATCGGCTGGCCGACAGCGATCGCCAGCGCCGTGAATTTGTGGCCAATATCTCTCACGATTTGCGCACGCCGCTGACTTCGCTGCTGGGGTATCTGGAAACGCTGACCCTGAAGGATGAATGGCTGACCGCCGAGGAGCGCAGGCAGTATCTCACCATCGCCCTGCGCCAGGGCAACAAAGTGCGCCATCTTTCGCAGCAGCTGTTTGAGCTGGCGCGACTGGAGCATGGTGGCATTAAGCCGCAGCGCGAGCGTTTCGCGATGGGGGAGCTGATTTCCGACGTGGCGCAGAAGTTTGAATTAACTGCCCGCACGCGCGAGGTGAACCTGCATATTGATGTACCGGGACCGCTGCCGCTGATTAACGCCGATGTGTCGATGATTGAGAGGGTGGTGACCAACCTGCTCGATAACGCGATGCGGCATACTCCCGTCGGCGGGGAGATCCGTCTGGCGGTCTGGCAGGAGAATCAACAGCTTCAGGTCGAAGTGGCAGACAACGGAGCGGGCGTCGATGCCGCGTTGCGCGACGATCTGTTCCAGCGGCCGTCGGCGTTGTCAACCCAGGCATCGCGGGAGGATCGCGGCGGGTTAGGACTGCTGATTGTGAAACGAATGCTGGAGCTGCACGGGGGCGATATCAGACTGGTGGAGTCGGTAAGCGGGGCGCGGTTCAGGTTCTTCGTGCCACTTTGAGAAATCGCCGGGTGGC
>NZ_JAZARW010000001.1:998519-999420 GCF_036233805.1 Klebsiella sp. EMBS2024
GCCANCGTGGAAGAGCGGTGGCCGGGTAAGCGCAGCGCCACCCGGCGAAAAAAGTTACTCCGGGAACCACTGGTTGCTAATTTTCTGGTAGGTACCGTCGGCCTTAATCGCTTTCAGCGCGGCGTTCAGTTTCTCCAGCAGCGCCTTGTTATCCGGGCGCACGGCAATGCCGAGTCCGGTGCCGAAGTATTGCGGGTCGGTCACTTTCGGCGTGGCTGCCCCCAGCTGCGGGTTAGTTTTCAGCCATTCGTTGACCACCGCGGTGTCGCCGAACACGCCGTCGATACGGCCATTTTTCAAATCGATAATCGCATTCTGGTAGCTGTCATAGGCGACGGTCTTCACCTCAGGATGCTTATCCTGCAGATATTTCTGGTGGGTGGTGCCGTTTTCCATGCCGATCCGTTTGCCTTTCAGGTCATCGAAAGAATGGAACGCATCTTTTTTGGCGATCACCAGCGCCGAGTTGGCGTAGTACGGGTCGGTGAAGGCCACCTGCTTGCTCCGCTCCGGCGTAATATCCATTCCGGAAATCACCGCATCATATTTCTTGAACTTCAGCGCCGGGATCAGGCTGTCAAACGCGTGGTTGGTAAAGGTACATTCTGCCTGCATTTGTTTGCACAGCGCGTGGGCCAGATCGATATCAAAGCCGACAATCTGGTTATTAGCGTCCATCGATTCAAACGGCGGATAGGTTGCGGAGACGCCAAAGCTGATTTTTTCCGCGGCAGCAGCGCCGAACGCGAAAGAGGTGAGCAGTGCAGCCAGAACTAACTTTTTCATCGTGGAACTCCCGTCTGTCTATCTTATGATTATTCGCCGTGTCTGCGGCATAGAGTGACAATGCCATTAAATGAATTTATATGCAATAAATTTGATTAAATATTTTTATGGGCAT
>NZ_JAZARW010000001.1:999427-1025138 GCF_036233805.1 Klebsiella sp. EMBS2024
GACGGACAAGTGTTAGACTTATCCGCCTTGCTGTTTGCTTTTTATGCAATATGCTCAGGTGCTAGCTACGTCGCTCGAAGGCCAGCGCTTTGCGTTCCACCAGGCGCATCAGCAGCGTCAGCAGTCCATTAACGATGAGATAGATAATCCCGGCGGCGCCGAACACCATCACGTCGTAGGTGCGTCCATACAGCAGCTGGCCGTGGCCCATCACTTCCATCAGCGTGATGGTGTAGGCCAGAGAGGTACTCTTGAAAACCAGCACCACTTCGTTGGAATAGGACGATAGCGCACGCTTAAAGGCGTACGGCAGCAGGATCGCCAGGGTATCCTTTTTACTCATCCCCAGCGCGCTACAGGACTGCCATTGCCCGTCGGGGATCGCCCGGATGGCGCCATAAAACAGCTGAGTGGTGTAGGCGGCGCTGTTGAGCGACAGAGCGATCAGGGCGCACAGCCACGGCTCGGAGATAAGATGCCACAGCCACGGATACTCCTGCAGCGAAGGAAACTGTCCCGGGCCGTAGTAGATCAGGAAGATCTGCACCAGCAGCGGCGTACCGGTAAACAAGGTGATATAGCCGCGAACTATCCATACCAGCCCCGGCGTCTTCAGGGTCAGGATAATGGTGAAGATCAGCGACAGGATCAGCGCCACGATAATCGACGCCACGGTCAGTGTCAGGCTGGTATGCAGTCCTTTCAGCAGTTCGGGTAAATAGTCGAGCATCAGCCTGGTCTCCGTTCGAAGCGCGTCGCACGCTGGTCAATCCGCTTAAGGATGTATTGACTCAACAGGGTGATGACGAGATAGATTGCCGCCGCAATGATATACCAGTTAAAGGGTTCCTGAGTGCGGGTGGCGATGCTTTTGGTCTGCAGCATTAGATCGTTGACGCTGATCAGGCTCACCAGCGCGGTGTCCTTCAGCAGCACCAGCCACTGGTTACCGAGGCCGGGCAGGGCATGGCGCCACATCTGCGGCATCACCAGACGGAAGAATATGGCCGCTTTCGACAGCCCCAGCGCCTGGCCGGACTCCCACTGGCCCTGCGGAACCGCTTTTAGCGCGCCGCGCAGCGTTTGCGAGGCGTAAGCGGCATACAGCAGCGACAGGGCGATCGCCCCGCAGAGGAACGGGCTGACGTCAAAGTTCTCAATCTGCATCTGGACCGGGATCTGCGTGAACCCGAGCGGGATGGTGAAACCGTCAGAGAGCGTCAGCAGCAGCTGGGAAGAGCCGAAATAGATAAACAGCACCACCAGAATTTCCGGTAGCCCGCGCAGGATGGTCACTATGCCGGTTGCAAGCCAGGCTACCGGGCGCCATTTCACTGACTCCAGTACCGCAAAGAGCATCGCCAGGACCAGGCCGATGACGAGCGCGCAAACGGCAAGGCCGACGGTCATCCCGGCGGCGCTTGCTAATGGAAAAATTTCGTTCATTCAGTCTTACTTCTGGAACCATTTGTTATAGATGGTCTGGTAAGTGCCGTCTTTCTTCACTTTTTCCAGCGCAGCGTTAAATTTCTGCTGCAGGTCGGTGTTGCCCTGACGTACGGCAATGCCCAGCCCGGTGCCGAAATAGGCTTTGTCGGTCACTTTATCGCCCACGGCCGCCAGCTTCGGATTGCTCTTCAGCCATTCGGTCACCACGGCGGTGTCACCAAAGACCGCGTCGATACGACCGTTCTGCAGGTCCAGCTTCGCATTCTGGTAGCTGTCGTAAGGCACGGTAGTGATTTCCGGATGTTTATCGGTGATGAATTTCTGGTGGGTGGTGCCGTTCTGCACGCCCACTTTTTTGCCCTTCAGCTGGTCAATGCTGGTGAACTTACCCTGCTGGCCGACGAACAGCGCCGAGTTGTCATAATACGGGGTAGAGAACAGCACCTGCTTTTCACGCTCCGGCGTGATGTCCATCCCGGCCATGACCGCGTCGAAACGGCGGAATTTCAGTCCCGGGATCAGGCTGTCAAAGGCCTGGTTGGTGAAGGTACAGGTGGCGTCGATCTCTTTACACAACGCGTTCGCCAGATCGACATCGAAACCGACGATCTGGTTGTTGGCGTCCACCAGCTCAAACGGAGGGTAAGAGGCCTCGGTGGCGAAACGAATGGTCTGCGCGGCGGAAGCGGAGAGGCTCATGCCTGCGAGCAGGGCGGCAATCAGTACTTTTTTCATCGTCATTTCCCCGAAAAACATCAATGTGAAAGATAGTTTTTAAACGCGTCAGTTTGCGGATGCGTGAAGCAGGAGGCATCCCCTTGCTCGACGATATGGCCATTTTCCATATACACCACCCGGCTGGCCGTCTTGCGCGCCACTTCAACTTCGTGGGTGACGATAACCTGGGTAATGCCGGTTTCAGCCAGCTCGCGGATGATGCTGACGATCTGGGCAGTGATTTCCGGGTCGAGCGCCGCGGTAGGCTCATCGAACAGCAGAACCTGCGGCTCCATCATCAGCGCGCGGGCGATGGCCACCCGCTGTTGTTGGCCGCCGGATAAATGCAGCGGGTAACGATCGCTGTACGGCTTCAGACGCAGGCGCTCCAGCAGCTTCTCTGCGCGAGCCAGCGCCTGATCCTTGCTTAACCCCAGTACGCGACAGGGGGCCTCGATCAGGTTCTGCTGTACCGTCAGGTGCGGCCACAGGTTGTATTGCTGGAAGACCATGCCGACGTTCTGACGCAGTTCGCGAATCGCTTTATCGGACGGCGCTCTGGTGAAGTCGAATTGGTTGCCGGCGATGGATAACGAACCGGACCGCGGCATCTCCAGCAGGTTGAGTACGCGCAGCAGCGAGCTCTTCCCGGCACCGCTGGGGCCGAGCAGCACCAGCGTTTCCCCCTGCGGGCAATCCAGCGTGATGTCGAACAGCGCCTGGTGTGCGCCGTAGAAGCAATTAATGCCGTTTAGTTTAATACTCATCTGGGCAGTCTGATACGAATAGCTATTGAGGCCGCAAATACTACCTTTGGCAGAATAGTTATGCAATATTTATGCGTTAAAAGTTAAATCTAAACCACGTTTAGCTTTAAAGTTAGCACAAAATATGGCCTGGTGGGTGAGGGGGGCGCAAATGTCGGCATTCCTGGGGCGAATACCGACATTTTACCGGGGTTATCGTTTCAGCGGCGTCGCTTCAACTCCGGAATCAGCGTTTCTCCAGACTCTGTCGCAGCGTCCCGGCTGGCGCATGGCTGTTGTTGCCGAGATAGCGAACGTCATCGACGGCCCAGCACTGGCCTTCCTGGATCATCAGCACTTCATCTTTCCAGCTCTGGGTGCCCTGTTTCAGATCGACGCGCAGCGGAATATTGCGCGCATCGCGGTTCGGGATGGTGGAGGCGCTGGCGACCACGGCGCTGTCTGCCGGGGTGCTGCTGCTGGAGAACGGATTAGCCTGCAGTAATTTGCTGTTGGCGGGATCCTGGCGGGCGTCATTGAGTAACTGCGCCAGGCCGTCGCTCAGATAGGGGCGCAGCGCCGCCGGATCCTGAGTACGATTCTGGATCTGGGTGTCGTAGAATTTTTGCGCTACGTCGTCAGGGCCGCCTTCGACGCAGGGGCCGCTGCGGGTGCCATTATCTTTATAGGCCGGGGTGACGGTCGTACAGGCGCTGAGCGCCAGCGCGCAAGGGAGAAGTACAGCAAAAAGTTTGTAGCGCATGATGATTTCCTTATAAGCGAACTACGTTTTCAGTTTCCGTTAAAGCATAGCGTATAGCGTGCGGATTGTACTTGACGCAAAGAGCTAAGACCTTGATGTGGCTACAGCCTTAGGGCGGGAAATCGGCACGGGGATGACAGAATTCCGTCAGGCGCTAAAAGGCAGGGCAGTATAAAAATAAACTTAATTTTCCCGTGAACAAGAAATATTACCCCTAAAATAGGGAAATGGCTCTTGAAAGATAAGGGTAATTATTTCTTATTATAGATGCGAGTGGCGACGTGCATTTTTTTATCCGTATTACCGGAGGAGGGGACAATGACGCCCCCCTTGTTCATTTGTTTTTTTAATCAGCTCTTCACGGGCATCGTTGGATGCGGTTTGACCAGTAGAGGAAATGGCGCCGATTTTGGTATATTGCGTATGGACTTTATCAAAAGCTGTTTTGTTAAAATTTCTGCGAAGACGGCATTGGCCGCTTAAAACAATGCTGTACCTGCCACTAAAGCTGCATATTTAATATTCTTAGCCCCTATTGTTTATCTCGCTATCATCATGCTCTTGTTTGCATTCACCAATGAATGANNCAGATTGAACTCACACTGCTTTTTGTAAGCAAAATGCTGCAATTTAATGACGGTTAGTTAACGCTTTTTAGCGAAAAGATGACGTATTTCGCAGTGCTGATGCTTGTTTTTTGAGCCGGTTACCCATCGGGAGCGGACCAGGCTAATTTCTTCAGTCGTTAGCTGAAAATCACCCTGAGAGGCCGGAGCTGAGGGGATAGGGCGCTGACAGACATTCCCGGTAACATGGTTTATCATATAGAAAAGCAGGGGCTGCGCCCATGGTCATGCAGGTCACCAGGGAGTTAAGATGTTAACAAATAAGCGAGAGCGCGCCCGGCAGCAGCGAGCCGCGTTGTGGGCCACCAGAGATAATGTCCAGCGCCATGCGCTGTCCATGAGTATGCCCTGGCTGGCCTTTGTCAATATCGCTTTTGCGTTAATGATTTTCTTCCGCAATTTTATCTTTACCTATTTTGATAAGAGGCTACTGACGCACCGGGCGGTTATTCCTTATATCGAAGCGGCGTTGATTGCGGTTATTATCATTTCGGCCATTTTAGTGATTATTGCCCTCACGCCGCGACTGGCGCAGGGACGATATACGTTGAATATCATCACCGGGCTGCTGCTGGCGCTCAGTCTGTGCTGGTCCCTGAGTAATTATTGTTTTATTTTTTTCTGGACCTTGCCCTTTGCCTGGCCGCTGCTGGTGATATTAATGACTACCGGCCTCACCGCGCTGTATCACCATTGGCCCGGCATAACCGCTTTTATGCTGCCGCTATGGGTGACCGCCTTGCTGGCGGGAATACAGCTCCACTATCACACCGAGATCCGCTTTTTGATCCTCTGGGCCATTTTTACCGCGATTTTGCTGTATGGCCGACGTATTTTGCAGCGCTGGTATGACGAAGCCTGGGATACCCACCAGGAGAATATGCAGCTTATTCAGCGGCTGGAAAGTATCGCCAACCAGGATGCCTTAACCGGAACCGCTAACCGTCGGGCGCTCAATGCTTACCTGGCGGCGATCTGGCAGCAAAAAACGCCGCTGGCGCTGATGATGATCGATGTCGATTATTTTAAGCGCTATAACGATCGCTATGGCCATCAGGCTGGTGATGAGTGCTTATCTTCTGTCGCGCAGGTGCTTAAAATGGCGGTCCGGGCGGAGGGCGATCTGGTGGCTCGCTACGGCGGCGAAGAGTTTGTCGTCGTGTTGCCCGGGGTGTCCTTAGCGCATGCCACCGCTATTGCCGAGCGCATTCAGCAGAAGATCCGCGAGGCAGGCCTACCGCACGCCGCTTCGGCGGTGGCGTCGGAGGTCACCGTGAGTATCGGGATCGTCGCCTCCGATGGCACGGTCCCGATAGAGACGCTGATCGCCCGGGCGGACAGTGCGCTGTATCAGGCGAAAAATAAAGGACGTAATCAATGGTCTTATTAACCCGGAGACGCTGCCGGGCAAGGGAGAAGGGATGAAACGGATGATGCGGATCGTGCTGCTGGCGCTGCTGCTAACCGGCTGCGCTGGGGAAAAGGGCATTATCGATCGCGACGGATACCAGCTGGACACCCGTCATCCGGCGCAGGCTGCCTATCCGCGAATAAAGGTGTTAGTGATCCACTATACGGCTGACAATTTTGATGTCTCGCTGGCCACGTTGACCGATAAAGAGGTCAGCTCCCACTATTTAATTCCTGAACAGCCCCCGCGTTATCAGCATAAACCGCGGATCTGGCAGCTGGTGCCGGAAGAGGATTTAGCCTGGCACGCCGGGGTAAGCTACTGGCGCGGCAGTACGCGCATTAACGATACCTCCATTGGCATTGAGCTGGAGAACCGCGGCTGGCAGAAGACGGCGGGCGTCAAAAGTTTTACCCCCTTTCATCCGGAACAGATTGCGGCTCTGATCCCGCTGGCGCGCGATATCATCGCCCGCTACCACATCGCGCCGCAGAATGTGGTCGCCCATGCGGATATCGCCCCGCAGCGCAAAGACGATCCGGGGCCGTTATTCCCCTGGCAACAGCTGGCGCAGCAGGGGATCGGCGCCTGGCCTGACGAGCAGCGGGTGGCCTTTTATCTCAACGGGCGGCCGGCCAGCGAGCCAGTGGACCCCGAAATCGTACTGGATTTGCTCTCGCGCTATGGCTATCAGGTGACGCCGGAGATGACCCCCGCGCAGAAGAAGCGGGTGATNATCGCCTTCCAGATGCACTTCCGTCCGCAGCGCTGGGATGGGGTAGCGGATGCGCAAACCGAAGCGATAGCCGAGGCGCTGTTAGAAAAATATGGCCAGGGTTAGCGGTGTAGTTTACCGTGGTCGCGAAGCCAGGCGGCGGTGCGCACGATGCCGTCGTCAAGCGTCACCACCGGCTGATAGCCCAGCTCGTCCTGCGCGCGGGTGATATCGAGCGTAAAATCAAAGTTAAGCTTGGAGACGCCGTAGTGGGTAAACGCGGGTTCTTTGGCGGTTTTATCGCCAAAGCGCTCCATGCTGCGGGCGATAATATCCAGCATCGGATAGGGAACTGAGCGGATCCGGCATTTGATACTGAGCTCGTCGATCAATTTCTGCACGATGCTCCGCAAGGTGCGCGGTTCGCCGTTGCTGATATTCCACGCGCGGGCGGAGGGAAGATGATCGCAGGCCGGCTGGCTCGCCAGCCACATCGCATGTACGGCGTTTTCATAATAGGTCATGTCGACCAGCGCGCTGCCGCCGCGCGGGAGCAGGACGCTGCCATAATGCTGCATCATTTGCGCCAGCCGGGGGATAAAGACTTTGTCGTGCGGCCCAAACAGGCTCTGCGGCCGCAGAATGGTAAAACGGGTATGCGGGTTAGCCTGCGCCAGCAGGTTGATCACCTCCTCGCTGGCCGCCTTGCTGCGGGCAAACTCGTTGGCGAAGCGGTGTGGACGGAAATCTTCCTGGATATCACGATGATGGTGATAATCAAAATAGAGCGATGGCGAAGAGATATGGACGAAATTGCGCACTCCCCATGCCACTGACCATTCGCCCAGACGACGGGTGGCGCGGACGTTAGCGAGATCGAAAGCCTGCTGAGTGCCCCATGGCGAGGTAAAGCTGGAGCAGTGCCATAGGGTATCGATACCGGCGAGCATCACTTTAGCCTGCGAAGAGACCAGCTCGGTTAAATCTGCCGGGATGAATTCCGCCCCCATTTTGCTCAGAAGCTTGCCCATCGCTTCGTTGCGCCCGGTCGCTCGCACGCTGATGCCCTTGTTGCGCAGATATTCCACTGCGTTGCGGCCTAATCCGCTGGTCGCACCGGTAACCAGTACCTTCATATCACTCTACTGTCCCAGAAAAGAATTTCGTGCGCATTTTTCCGTGATTCTCCCGACTATGCAATGAGAATCATGAAAGAATAACGCTTATCCTTCGACTCTGCCTGAGATTTGTTCGGCCAGCCGGGCGATGCGTTGCGCCATACCGCGGAAAATAAACAGGTGCGCCGGGATCATCAGCAGCCAGTAGATCAGGCCTGGCATACCGTGCGGGTGCCACCAGGCGCGCACGTCCAGTTCACGACGATCGCCTTTATCGTTAATGGTAAAGCTTAATCGGCCCAGCCCGGGCGCTTTCATACCGAATAGCAGGGTGAGCTGTTTTTCTTCCTCCACGATAATTACCTTCCAGCTGTCGACCGTATCGCCGGTTTGCAGATAAGCGCGCTGCGGCCGCCCTTTGGCCAGCCGGTGGCCGACCAGCAGATCCATCGCGCCGCGGGTTTTCCACAGCAGATTGCCGAAAAAATACCCCTCTTCACCGCCGATTTGGTTAACGACCTGCCACAGGGCCTGGCGGCTTGCCTGAGTGACGACGGTGCAACCTGCCTGCTTCGGATAGTAGCCGTACTCCGGTCGCCAGCGGGCGAAAGCCTGATCGTCGTAGCCCCAGTCGCTGGAGTTTACTAACTGCTCTTCTTCTTTCAGCGTGCGGCGAACCGCCTGATCGAAGGGGATCAGCGTTTGCGGGATCAACGCCCGCAGCGCCCGATCGTCAGCGATTAGATCGTGCTTCAGCCCCTGAATCAGCGCCTTGGCGATGGTCGGCGGCACCGAGGTGATGACATTGAGGAACCACACCGAGATCCAGCGCGTCGGCAGGGGAATGGGAATGAGCGGGCGATGTTTACCGCTGACGGCCATAAAGCGAATGAACTGCTGCTGATAGCTTAACACCTCCGGACCGGCGGCTTCGAAGACGCGGTGCATGTCGGAGGGATGATTCAGCAGCTCAACCAGGTCAACGAGCAGGTTTTCCAGCGCGACAGGGGTAGTACGCGAACGTACCCAGCGCGGAGGGGTTAGCACCGGCAGGTTATAAACCATGTCGCGCATCACCTCGAAGGCGGCGGAGCCGGCGCCGACGATAATCCCGGCCCGCAGCTCGGTCACCGGCACGCCCGACTCACGCAGGAGATCGCCGGTAATCTGACGAGCGCGCAGATGGTCGGACTGCTCCTGCGCCGGGGCCTGCAGCGAACTGAGAAATATCACCTGGCGCACTGATGACTGACGCAGGGCATCGCGCACATACGTCGCCACCCGCCGCTCATGGGCGATAAAATCACCGCCTTCGCCCATGCCGTGGACCAGATAATAAAGGGTATCGATACCGGTGAGTAGCGCAGGCAGGTCCTGCGGCTGATTGAGATCGACTGACCGGCAGGTAACGCCGGGCAAAGCGAGTTTTTGCAATCGGTCGATATGGCGTGCCGCCGCCAGCACCGGATAGCCCCGCGCGCTTAATGTGCGCACCAAATGCTGGCCAATATAGCCGCTGGCGCCGAGCACCAGAACTGATTGCGACACGCCTGACTCCTTAGCGTTGTAAAAAAGCCTGCCAGTGGGCGACCACCTCGCTCAGCTGCTGACGGTTGACATCCAGGTGAGTGACCAGACGGACAACAGGCGAGGCGTTAATCAATACCCCCTGCGCCTGCATAAACTTGCCGAGCGCCGGGGCCTGCTCTTCGCCGACGCGAACGAACAGCATATTGGTATCGTGACGGGTGACGTCGGCGCCGATAGCGCGCAGCTGCTCCGCCATCCACGCGGCGTTGTCATGATCCTCCTGCAGGCGCTGCACGTTATTTTTCAGCGCGTACAGCCCGGCGGCGGCCAGGATGCCCGCCTGGCGCATCCCGCCGCCGACCATTTTCCGCCAGCGGACGGCGCGGCGAATGTACGCCTCGCTGCCGAGCAGCAGCGAGCCTACCGGAGCGCCAAGCCCCTTTGACAGGCAGATGGTGAAGGAGTCGCAGTATTGGGCGATATCGCGTAACTCGCAGCCGTAGGCCACCACGGCGTTAAAGATGCGTGCGCCGTCGACGTGCAGCGCCAGATTGCGCTGGCGGGTAAACGCCCAGGCTTCCTGCAGATAGTCGCGCGGCAGCACCTTACCGTTATGGGTGTTTTCCAGGCTCAGCAGGCGGGTGGGGGCAAAATGGATATCGTCGGGTTTGATTTTCGCCGCCACTTTATCCAGCGGCAGCGAACCATCCGCCGCGGCGTCGATCGGCTGCGGCTGAATACTGCCGAGGACCGCCGCGCCGCCGGCTTCGTACAGATAGTTATGCGCCCCCTGGCCGACGATATACTCTTCCCCGCGCTGGCAATGGCTGAGCAGGCCAACGAGGTTGGCCTGGGTGCCGGTGGGTAGAAATAGCGCCGCTTCTTTGCCGGCCAGGTCGGCGGCATAGCGCTGCAGTTCATTGACGGTAGGGTCGTCGCCATACACATCGTCCCCGACCGGGGCGGCCATCATGGCCTCCAGCATGGCGCGCCCGGGACGGGTAACGGTATCACTGCGTAAATCGATCACGGCTTTTCCTTGGTCTGGTTCAACGTATTGCTTCTGTTTTACCTGAGCCAGTTGGTTTTCGCCAGTTCGATGACCTCATCGCCGCGCCCGCTGATGATCGCCCGCAGCATATACAGGCTAAAGCCTTTGGCCTGCTCCAGCTTGATCTGCGGCGGGATCGCCAGTTCCTCTTTGGCGACGACGACGTCGACCAGCACCGGACCGTCGGTGCGGAAGGCGGTCTGCAGCGCTTCATCCACCTCGGAGGCTTTTTCAACGCGTATACCTTTGATACCGCAGGCCTCGGCGATGCGGGCGAAGTTGGTATCGTGGAGCTCCGTACCGTCGGTGAGATAGCCCCCGGCCTTCATTTCCATCGCCACGAAGCCCAGCACGCTGTTGTTAAAGATGACAATCTTCACCGGTAGCTTCATCTGCGCCAGCGACAGAAAATCGCCCATCAGCATGCTGAACCCGCCGTCGCCGCACATGGCCACTACCTGCCGCTCCGGCGCAGTGGCCTTGGCGCCGATGGCCTGCGGCATGGCGTTGGCCATTGAGCCGTGGTTGAACGAGCCCAGCAGGCGGCGTTTACCATTCATTTTGAGATAGCGTGCCGCCCAGACGGTCGGGGTGCCGACATCGCAGGTGAAAATGGCATCTTCATCGGCAAAATGACTGATCTGCTGCGCCAGATATTGCGGGTGAATGGCTTTATCGCTGGGTTTAGCCAGATCGTCGAGCCCTTTTCGCGCGTCGCGATAGTGCTCCAGCGCCTTATCGAGGAAGTGGCGATCGGTTTTCTCTTCCAGCAGCGGCAGCAGCGCCTTCAGCGTCGATTTAATATCGCCCACCAGCGCCATGTCGACCTTACTGTGTGCGCCGATGCTGCCGGGGTTGATGTCGATCTGGATAATTTTCGCGTCGGTTGGGTAGAAGGCGCGATAGGGGAACTGGGTGCCCAGCAGGATCAGGGTATCGGCGTTCATCATGGTGTGGAAGCCAGAAGAGAAGCCAATCAGCCCGGTCATGCCCACATCGTACGGGTTGTCGTACTCCACGTGCTCTTTGCCGCGCAGGGCGTGGACGATGGGGGCTTTAATTTTGGCTGCGAACTCCACCAGTTCCTGGTGGGCGCCGGCGCAACCGCTGCCGCACATGAGCGCGATATTGCTGGAGTAGCGAATAAGCTGCGCCAGCTTGCGCAGCTCTTCTTCCGCCGGGGTGACCGTCGGCAGCGGCGCATGATACCAGTGGCTGCTGGCGCTTTCCGGGGCGGCCTTCAGCGCCACATCGCCGGGTAGCACCACCACCGAGACGCCGCGGTTAATCACTGCCTTACGCATCGCCACTGCCAGCACCTGCGGGATCTGCTCCGGCGTGGAGACCAGTTCGCAGTAATGGCTGCACTCGCGGAACAGCTCCTGAGGATGGGTTTCCTGAAAATAGCCGCTGCCGATTTCGCTGGATGGGATGTGGGCGGCGATGGCCAGCACCGGGACATGGTTGCGATGACAGTCAAACAAACCGTTAATCAGATGCAGGTTGCCCGGTCCGCAGGAGCCGGCGCAGACCGCCAGCTCGCCGGTCAGCTGCGCTTCCGCGCCAGCGGCGAAAGCGGCGACCTCTTCGTGCCGGGTGGGCATCCAGTCGATGGTGCCCATGCGGTTAAGGCTATCGCTCAATCCATTGAGGGAATCTCCGGTGACGCCCCAGATACGTTTCACGCCGGCCTGTTCCAGCGTTTTGGCAATGTATGCCGCCACGGTCTGCTTCATGATCTCCATCTCCTTTTTTTGATAACGCCTTCAAGCTTAGATGAAACTGACCGCAATGTAACCGATTACCCCTGATTTTTTGNTGGTTTTATTCCTCTCCGGCTGCGCATACTCTGGAAGTACACAGGATGCAAAACAGGTTGCACATCAAATGGTTAAAGGATTGTTAAACACAGTAAATCGCAGGCTGTCGCATGATGACGCCGGTAAACTCTTGTTACGACTTGCCGTCGGCGGCTTAATGCTTTTCCATGGAATCCATAAGCTGATAGATGGTGTGGATGGCATTAGCGGGATGCTGGCGGCGCAGGGATTGCCCGGGTTTATCGCCTACGGTGTGCTGGTGGGGGAAGTGGTCGCTCCCTGCTTGTTAATTCTCGGCGTCCTGACCCGCCCGGCGGCGTTGGTGCTGGCGTTCACCATGGTGGTGGCGTGGCTGATGGTCGGTCTCGGCAAGACGTTTGCGCTTGATACGGTGGGAGCGTGGGCCATTGAGAATCTGGTCTATTTCTTTGTTGGCGCACTGGCGATTGCGCTACTCGGCGCGGGGCGTTATTCGCTGGCCGGTCAGTCGGCCTGGCGGTAAAAATGCCTCATTCGTCCTGGGGCGTAAAGTCGATACTGTTGGCGATTTGCAATTTTTTCAGTCCGGGAAAGCGTTTATCTCATGTCGCCTGAGCGTTTGTTTATTGTCGCCAGGGATTTTCCCGGAGGCGGCGCATTGCGCCTTCTCCGGGCTACCAAATCGCACAGCGATGTAGCCCCGGTAAGCGGTAGCGCCACCGGGGATTTTGACCTCAGGCGAGAACCAGATCGCTCTGCGGATGACAGGAGCAGGCCAGCACATAGCCGTCGGCGATTTCGGCGTCGGTCAGCGTCATGGTGCTGGTGACGCTGTACTTCCCGGAAACCACTTTGGTTTTGCAGCAGCCGCAGACGCCGGCGCGGCAGGCGACGGTCACCGGCACTTTATTGCTCTCCAGCGCGTCGAGCAGCGTAGTGCCCACCGGCGCGTAAAACTCGCGCGCCGGCTGCAGTTTAGTAAATTTCAGCCCGCTGGTGGCGGCCTCAGCCACCGGGGTGAAGAATTTTTCCTTAAAGAAGCGGGTGACGCCCAGGGCGGCAACATCCTGCTCGACCTTCTCCATATAAGGCGCCGGGCCGCAGGTCATCACGGTGCGGCTGGCTAAATCCGGCACGCTCTGCAGCAGCTCCCGGGTCAGACGGCCGGCGACAAAACCGTGCGTCGCGTTGTGCTCCGCTACCAGGGTGACCGGGTAGTTGCGCCACTCTTCGGCAAAGATTACATCTTCCGGCGAACGCACGTTATAAATCACCTGTACGTCGGCCTGCGGTCGATGCTTAGCCAGCCAGCGGCGCATCGCCATGATCGGTGTCACACCGCAACCGGCGGCCAGCAGCAGGAATTTATCTTCCGCTTTATCGTCGCAGGTAAACTCGCCCATCGCATCGGACAGCCAAAGGTAATCGCCGCGTTTGACCTCGCGGGTCAACCACTGCGAACCCGTACCCTCGTCAATACGGCGAACGGTCAGCGTAATGTATTCGCTGACCCCCGGCGTCGAGGAGAGGGTGTAGGCGCGCAGCGTTTCCGCCGAGTTACGCACGCTAACCAGAGCGTACTGGCCAGCGCGGTACGGATAGTAATCGTGGCACAGCAGCGAAAGGGTCCACACGTCCGGGGTTTCCTGGTGAATGTGGTGAACCTGCATCCGCCACGGGCACTGGGAGGTTGGCATAGTCATCAGGGACTCCTTAAGCGCTCAGCAGCTGCTGCATATCTTGTTCCACGGTGGTCACGGAACGCAGACCAAACTTCTCATTGAGGACCGCCAGCAGATCCGGGGTGAAGAAACCAGGCGCCGTCGGACCGGTGACGATGTTTTTCACACCCAGCGACAGCAGCGTCAGCAGGATGACGATCGCTTTCTGTTCGAACCAGGAGAGCACCAGCGACAGCGGCAGATCGTTGACGCCACAGCCCAGTTTCTCCGCCAGCGTGACCGCCAGAATAATCGCCGAGTAAGCGTCATTACACTGCCCGGCGTCGACCAGGCGCGGCAGCCCTTCGATATCGCCAAAGTCCAGTTTGTTGAAGCGGTATTTACCACAGGCCAGGGTCAGGATCAGGCAGTCATCCGGCACGCTGGTGGCGAAATCGGTGAAGTAGTTACGCTCCCCGCGGGCGCCGTCGCAGCCGCCGACGAGGAAGATATGGCGCAGTTTTTCACGACTGACCAGATCGATCAGCGTATCCGCCGCGCCAAGCAGGGTCTGACGGCCAAAGCCGACGGTGATCAGATGCGGGATTTCGCTGTACGGGAAGCCCGCCATCTGCTGCGCCTGGGCAATGACCGGGGAGAAGTCTTCACCTTCCAGATGGTTCACACCCGGCCAGCCGACAATGCTGCGAGTCCAGATGCGATCGTCGTAGGCGCCGACGGTCGGGTCGATGATGCAGTTAGAGGTCATCACGATGGGGCCCGGGAAGCGGGCGAACTCCACCTGCTGGTTTTGCCAGCCGCTGCCGTAGTTGCCAATCAGATGTTTGAATTTACGCAGCTCCGGATAGCCGTGAGCCGGCAGCATTTCGCCATGAGTATAGACGTTGACGCCGGTGCCTTCCGTCTGCTCCAGCAGGTTATACAGATCCTTCAGATCGTGGCCGGAGATCAGGATGCACTTCCCTTCGGTGGCTTTAACGTTGACCTGAGTCGGCGTCGGATGGCCGTATTTGGTCGTTTCACCGGCGTCGAGGATGCTCATCACTTTGAAGTTCATCTGGCCGATTTCCATCGAACATTCGAGCAGCGCATTCATATCCGCAGGCCAGGTGCCCAGCCATGCCATGATTTTATGGTACTGGGCATAGATAGCGTTGTCGTACTGGCCGAGCACGTGGGCGTGCTCCATATAGGCCGCCGCACCCTTCAGACCGTACAGGCACAGCAGGCGCAGACCGAGAATATTTTCGCCGATGGCGGCTTTATCTTTATTCGGGGTATAGTCCGCCGCCTGACGCTGCAGGTCGCCCAGATCGTCGCTGACCAGCTGCAGGTCGGCGACCGGGCTGTCGACCGCGGCGCTGGCATCGATCGCCAGGCATTGCGCTTTCAGCGCCTCACGCAGGGCAATTGCCTGGCGGGCGTAGCCGACGATGCGCGGGGAATCGAAGTTAACGTTAGTCAGGGTGGAGAAGAAGGCGCGGGGGGCAAAGCTGTCGACCTGATGATCGATAATGCCATATTCGCGCGCTTTAAGCGCCCAGGCGGACAGGCCTTGCAGTGACGCAATCAGCAGATCCTGCAGGTCCGAGGTTTCCGCTGTTTTACCGCACATCCCCTGCGCGTAAGAGCAGCCGTTGCCGGCTGGGGTACGAATGGTTTGTTCACATTGCACACAAAACATGGTCACACCTTTAAAGTTATATTTGATATACATGTTTAAGATTATGCCGCGCGGCAACGGGTGAAAAGGTATTTCTAAGACAACTTAAAGGGAGATTGATTTAGCGCAAATTTGGCGGCAGGAGGGCTGCCGCCAACGGGTGCTCAGGCGGTAAAAAAGGCGATCAGGATCGGGACCAGCAAACTAAGCAGAAAACCGTGCACGATGGCGGCAGGGACGATTTCGACGCCGCCGGAACGCTGCAGTACCGGTAAGGTGAAGTCCATCGAGGTGGCGCCGCACAGCCCCAGCGCCGTGGAGCGGCTGCGGCGAATAAGGCCCGGAATTAACATGATGGCCAGCAGCTCGCGACAGAGATCGTTAAAGAACGCCGCGCTACCGATGACCGGGCCAAAGGATTCGGTGAGTAAAATACCGGAGAGCGAATACCAGCCGAAACCGCTGGCCATTGCCAGACCGGTCTTTAACGGCAGACCGAGAATAAAGGCGTTAAGTATCCCGCCGAGTAATGAACTGGCCGTAACCACCACGGCGACGATCATTCCCCGGCGGTTAAGGACTATTTGTCTCAGACTCATTCCATTATTGCGTAATTGGATACCGACGAGGAACAGGAGAAAAATCAACGTATATTCGCTGGCTTCTGTCGCGTGCTGTAAAAAAGGCAGTCTGGTCAGACCGAGCAGAAAACCGAGCACGACCACACCGCACAGCTGCAGCGATTCCAGGGCCATGGCCAGGCGCGAGGGTAATTTCTCCTGACGATGCTGACTGCGCCATGGCATTTTACTTTCCAGCCACAGCAGGGCGGCGATATTACACAGTAAAATGATAACCACGCTCACCGCGGCGTAATGCAATATTGCCAGCAGGTTGCTGGCCAGATTGTCGAGGAACGCCAGGCTGATACCCATAAAAAAAAGGATTACATAGACAATCCAGCTGAGCATGCGGTTTATCAGCTTTAGCGCGGAGGAGTGACGAAGAGGCAGTAAATAGCCGACGACCAGCGGCAACAGAATAATAAAGAGTCCCGAAAACATGAACGATGCAGCCCTTGCATGATGAGAATAGCGCCCATGACACTACCCAAATCACCGGGCCGAGTAAAGCTGTCGCCAGAAAGAAAAAGCCCGGAGACCCGGGCTTTGAAAAGCGTTAATCGCGTTTTTCCAGCAGGGTGCGATACAGCACGCCGCCGAGGATCCCGCCGACGATTGGCATGACCCAGAACAGCCACAGCTGCTGCAGCGCCCAGCCGCCCTGGAAAATTGCCACCGCGGTGCTGCGCGCCGGGTTGACCGAGGTGTTGGTGACTGGAATGCTGATCAAATGGATGAGGGTCAGCGCCAGGCCGATGGCGATGGGGGCAAAGCCCGCCGGCGCATGTTTATCGGTCGCGCCATGAATAACCAGCAGGAAGCCGCAGGTCAGGACAATTTCAATGACGATAGCCGACAGCATGGAGAAGCCGCCCGGGGAGTGTTCGCCATAGCCGTTGGAGGCGAAGCCGCTGGCGGCGGCATCAAAGCCGGCTTTACCGCTGGCAACCACGTACAGCACCGCCGCGGCAATAATTCCGCCGACCACCTGAGCGATAATATAGCCAATGACCTCTTTTGCCGGAAAACGGCCGCCGGCCCACAGGCCTAAGGTGACCGCCGGGTTGAAATGCCCCCCGGAAATATGGCCGACCGCAAACGCCATGGTTAATACCGTTAAGCCAAATGCCAGCGCGACGCCGGCAAAACCAATACCCAGCTCGGGGAAAGCCGCGGCGAGCACGGCGCTACCGCAGCCGCCAAATACAAGCCAGAAGGTGCCGAAGCATTCGGCTGCTAATTTTCTGAACATAACCACCTCAATTAAATTGTTTACGCGCACAAGCGGACCGTGCCGGTCTTTATTTATCGTGATAAGGGATGACGATAAAAATAAAGCGGCGTTATTCTAGAGATAATCGCCATCCCGGAGCCAGTTAAATATATTGATATTATTTGATTTAGGGCAAGGTGAGTGGATTCCTTTTGCCAGTTTAGCCTTTCCTTTATCCATGGAAGATTATCAATAGTGTAGATCATAACGCCTGAAATAAAACTATTTTGTTTGATGAATAATCAACGGCCGGTAATAGGCGATAAGTGAGTAATTTTATGAATATATTTAATCCGCTGAATATGAGCCACGGATGCGATTAAGCAGAGTGTCATCTTGCCTCCGCCCTCGCTATACTGTTGATTACTGAAGGAGAGTGGTGGTGTAGCGGAGGGGATATGCTTCTTGAGCGCGTAGAAATCGTCGGTTTTCGCGGTATCAATCGTTTGTCGTTGATGCTGGAGCAAAATAACGTCCTGATCGGGGAGAACGCGTGGGGGAAGTCCAGTCTGCTTGATGCGCTGACCCTGCTTTTGTCGCCGGAGTTCGATCTTTATCACTTTGTTCGCGATGATTTCTGGTTTCCCCCGGGCGACATCCAGGGGCGCGAACACCATTTGCATATTATCCTGACCTTCCGCGAAACGGAGCCAGGCCGCCATCGGGTCCGGCGTTTCCGTCCGCTTCAGCGCTGCTGGGTGCCTTGCGATGACGGGTATCACCGGGTGTTCTATCGCCTGGAGGGCGAGCTCGCCGAAGATGACAGCGTGATGACCCTGCGGAGCTTTATCGATGGTGAAGGCGAAGCGTTGGTGCTGGAGGAGATTGATGAGCTGGCCCGACACCTGGTGCGTTTGATGCCGGTGCTGCGCCTGCGCGATGCGCGCTTTATGCGCCGCATCCATAACGGGACGGTACCGCACTCGCCGCAGATAGAGATCACCGCCCGTCAGCTGGATTTTCTCTCCCGTGAACTGGTCAGCCATCCGCAAAATTTATCGGACGGTCAGATCCGTCAGGGGCTATCGGCCATGGTGCAACTGCTTGAGCATTACTTTGCCGAGCAAAGCAGCGCTCAGACGCGGCATCGCCTGATGCGGCGGCGCTCCCATGATGAACAGCGCAGTTGGCGTTATCTGGATATTATCAACCGGATGATCGACAAGCCCGGCGGGCGCAGCCATCGGGTGATCCTGCTGGGGCTGTTTGCCACCCTCCTGCAGGCGAAAGGGACGGTGCGCCTCGATCGCGACGCGCGACCGCTGCTGTTGATTGAAGATCCCGAGACCCGTCTGCATCCGATCATGCTTTCCGTCGCCTGGCACCTGCTGAATTTGTTGCCGCTGCAGCGTGTGACCACCACCAACTCCGGAGAGCTGCTGTCCCTGACGCCGGTAGAGCAGGTCTGCCGGCTGGTGCGTGAGTCGACGCGGGTATCGGCGTGGCGGTTGGGGCCGGGCGGAATGAATGCCGAAGAGAGCCGGCGCATTGCTTTTCACATTCGCTTCAATCGCGCCTCATCGCTCTTCGCCCGCTGCTGGCTGCTGGTGGAGGGAGAGACGGAAACCTGGGTTATCAACGAACTGGCCCGGCAGTGCGGTCATCATTTTGATGCTGAAGGGGTTAAGGTGATCGAATTCGCCCAGTCCGGCCTGAAGCCATTGATCAAATTTGCCCGCCGGATGGGGATCCAGTGGCACGTGCTGGTGGACGGCGATGAGGCGGGGAAAAAATATGCCGCGACGGTACGAGGTCTGCTTAATAACGATCGCGAGCTGGAGCGCGACCATCTGACCAGTCTGCCGGCGCTGGATATGGAACACTTTATGTATCGTCAGGGATTTGATGACGTTTATCATCGGGTGGCGCAGATCCCGGATAATGTCCCGATGAATATGCGGCGGGTGATCACCAAAGCCATCCATCGCTCATCCAAGCCGGACCTGGCGATTGAGGTGGCGATGGAGGCCGGCCGCCGTGGCGTGGACGCTGTGCCGACGCTGCTGAAGAAAATGTTCTCACGGGTGCTGTGGTTAGCCCGCGGTCGTGCCGATTAATCTCACCGCCGTCGTCATTTACGGCGGCACAAAGCTCTCCGGCAGCTAAACAAAACGTCATTGACGAGAAAAATGGGTGTCCTGTTGCCAACGGGTTTCGATAGAATCACCGCCTGGAGCGGCAGGGAAACAGCAGGAATCGGAATATGAAAGTGAAGGGAAAACGCAGGACCGTCTGGTGGCTGTTGGCGATCGTTGTGCTGGGGCTGGCTATCTGGGGATGGCGGATCCTCAATGCGCCGCTGCCGAACTACCAGACGCTGGTAGTTCGCAAAGGGGATCTCCAGCAGAGCGTGCTGGCCACCGGCAAACTGGATGCCCTGCGAAAAGTTGACGTCGGCGCCCAGGTCAGCGGACAGCTGAAAACGCTGCACGTCAATATTGGCGATAAGGTTAAAAAGGATCAGTTGCTGGGGGTTATCGATCCGGAGCAGGCGCAAAACCAGATTAAAGAGGTGGAAGCGACGCTCATGGAGCTGCGCGCCCAGCTCAATCAGGCGCGCGCGGAGAGCAAACTGGCGCAAGTGACTCTGGCCCGTCAGCAGCAGCTGGCGCAGCGCCAGCTGGTCTCGCGGCAGGACCTTGATACCGCGGCCACCGATTTGGCGGTGAAACAGGCGCAGATCGGCACTATTGAAGCGCAAATAAAGCGTAACCAGGCGACGCTCGATACGGCGAAGACCAACCTCGATTACACGCGGATCCTGGCGCCGATGGCCGGCGAAGTGACGCAAATTACCACCCTGCAGGGACAGACAGTGATCGCCGCCCAGCAGGCGCCTAACATTCTGACGCTGGCGGATCTCAGCACCATGCTGGTTAAAGCGCAGGTCTCTGAAGCAGATGTCATCCACCTCAGACCGGGGCAAAAAGCGTGGTTTACCGTGCTGGGCGACCCGCTTACCCGTTATGAAGGTAAACTGAAAGACATTCTGCCGACGCCGGAAAAAGTGAATGACGCCATCTTCTATTATGCCCGCTTCGAGGTTCCGAACCCGCAGGGGATCCTGCGCCTCGATATGACTGCGCAGGTGCACATTCAGCTGGCTGAGGTGAAGAACGTGATTACTATCCCGCTGAGCGCCCTGGGCGACGCGGTAGGCGATAACCGCTACCACGTTCGACTGTTGCGCACCGGTGAGGTCAAAGAGCGTGAGGTTATCATTGGCGCCCGCAATGATACCGACGTCGCAGTGGTGCAAGGTCTGGAAGAGGGCGACGAAGTGATCGTCGGCGAGAGCGCGAGCGGGGCGGCAAAATGACGGCGCTGCTTGAGCTGCGAGATATACGTCGCAGCTATCCTTCCGGCGACGGCAGCGTTGAGGTCCTGAAGGGGATCACCCTCAGCATCCATGCGGGTGAGATGGTGGCGATCGTCGGGGCCTCCGGCTCGGGAAAATCGACGCTGATGAATATCCTTGGCTGCCTCGACAAACCCACCAGCGGCACCTATCGGGTAGCGGGAACCGATATCGCGCAGCTGGATGGCGATGCGCTGGCCCGTCTGCGGCGGGAACACTTTGGCTTTATCTTTCAACGCTACCATCTGCTGTCCCATCTGACCGCCGCGCAGAATGTCGAAGTGCCGGCGGTGTATGCCGGCAGTGAACGGCGCGCGCGCCTGGCGCGCGCTCATGAGCTGCTGGTGCGGCTGGGGCTGGGCGAGCGCGCCGACTATCAACCGTCACAGTTGTCCGGCGGTCAGCAGCAGCGGGTCAGTATCGCCCGCGCCCTGATGAATGGCGGGGAGGTGATCCTCGCTGATGAACCGACCGGCGCGCTGGACAGCCATTCCGGCGAAGAGGTAATGGCGATCCTGCACCAGCTAAAAGCGCAGGGGCACACGGTCATCATTGTGACCCACGATCCGCAGGTCGCCGCTCAAGCGGAGCGGATCGTCGAGATCCGCGATGGCGAGATCGTCCGCAACCCGCCCGCCAGCCGCCAGGGCGGCGGACTGCGCGCCCGTCCGCAGGCGGAGCCTTCGGCGTGGCGTCAGTTTACCAGCGGCTTTCGCGAAGCGCTGGTGATGGCCTGGCGAGCGATGGCGGCGAATAAAATGCGTACCCTGCTGACCATGCTCGGCATTATTATCGGTATTGCCTCGGTGGTGTCGATCGTGGTGGTGGGGGATGCCGCCAAGCAGATGGTGCTGGCAGATATTCGCGCCATCGGCACCAATACCATTGATGTGTATCCTGGTAAGGATTTTGGCGACGACGACCCGCGCTATCAGCAGGCGCTGAAGTATGACGATTTGCTGGCGATCCAGAAGCAGCCGTGGGTGCGCTCCGCCACGCCGGCGGTTTCAAAAAGCCTGCGCCTGCGCGCCAACAATATTGACGTTGCCGCCAGTGCGGAGGGGGTCGGTCCACAGTATTTTAATGTCTACGGCATGACCTTTAGCGAAGGCAATACCTTCAATGAACTGCAGCTCAACAGTCGGGCACAGGTGGTAGTGCTCGACAGCAATACCCGTCGGCAGCTGTTTCCCAATAAAGCGAAAGTGGTGGGAGAGGTGATTCTGGTGGGCAATATGCCGGCCACGGTGATTGGCGTTGCGGATGAAAAGCAGTCGATGTTCGGCAGCAGCAAAATTCTCCGCGTCTGGTTGCCCTACACCACCATGGCGGGAAGAGTAATGGGTCAGTCGTGGCTGAACTCCATCACTGTGCGCGTTCATGAAGGCTACGACAGTGAAACCGCAGAGAAACAGCTGCTGCGTCTGCTGGAGCTGCGGCATGGTAAAAAAGATGTATTCACCTGGAATATGGACAGCGTCTTGAAAACCGCCGAAAGGACCACACATACCTTACAGCTGTTCCTGACATTGGTGGCGGTGATTGCCCTGGTGGTCGGCGGGATTGGCGTAATGAATATTATGCTGGTGTCGGTGACCGAACGAACCCGGGAGATCGGCATCCGCATGGCGGTTGGCGCCCGGGCCAGCGATGTGCTGCAGCNGTTTCTCATTGAAGCGGTGCTGGTTTGCCTGGTCGGTGGCGCGCTGGGCGTAGCATTGTCGCTGATGATCGCCTTTATTTTACAGCTGTTTCTCCCCGGCTGGGAGATTGGTTTTTCTCCGCTGGCGCTGCTGACGGCGTTTCTCTGTTCGACGCTGACCGGGGTGCTGTTTGGTTGGCTGCCTGCGCGCAACGCGGCGCGGCTCGATCCGGTGGATGCCCTGGCGCGAGAATAGGCGGGGCGAGAAATAAAAATGCCAGTCAGAAGGACTGGCATTTTATTAGCAGGATGTACACAATGAAGCAAAAGAGTTATGCAGCCGTTTCCGCTTCCACAGGGACGATCACGCTGGCGTGGTTGCCTTTTGGCCCCTGGTGAACATCAAACCGAACGGCTTGTCCGGCTTTTAGCGTTCTGTAACCATCCATCTGGATGGTGGAGTAATGGGCGAAAATGTCTTCGCCGCCGCCCTCAGGGCAGATAAAACCGAACCCTTTGGCATTGTTGAACCACTTAACAGTACCCATTTCCATACTTCGACATCCTTCGTAAATCTTTATTAGTAAGATGGAATGAACCGGTGGTGGAGTGACGAGTTGTTCAATTGCTCGCCAACTCTCGCCACTACAATTTAGAGAAATACGAAAACGCGTCAAGCGATTGAGGAGGGGGAACGGCGAAAAATGCGTCAAAATTTGAAGCAGTTAACGCTATTGCCGGGGAATGTGACAGCCGTCGCGGATAGAAGCGATAGATGATAGTTATCTATGATCTATTGTAGATTTGTGATGAGCATAACCTCTGGTCATCGACAGGCCTCCGCCTGTTGGCAACAGCAACCGATGATGAACACTGACGATGAGTAAGAGAGATTGGCTGGACTTCGAGCACCTGGTTGACGACGAAGTTCGTGATGCGATTAAACCGCCATCTATGTATAAAGTGATATTGGTCAATGATGACTACACTCCGATGGAGTTTGTTATTGACGTGTTACAAAAATTCTTTTCTTATGATGTTGAACGTGCAACGCAACTGATGCTCACGGTTCACTATGAAGGTAAGGCGATTTGTGGCGTGTTTACCGCGGAAGTGGCGGAGACCAAAGTCGCTATGGTGAATCAGTACGCGAGGGAGAACGAGCATCCATTGCTGTGTACGCTGGAAAAAGCCTGAATACAGGCATGAAAATTGGGGGAGGTGCCTATGCTCAATCAAGAACTGGAACTCAGTTTAAATATGGCTTTCGCCAGAGCGCGCGAGCACCGTCATGAGTTTATGACCGTCGAGCACTTGCTGCTGGCTCTGCTAAGCAACCCCTCGGCCCGTGAGGCCCTGGAAGCGTGTTCAGTGGACCTGGTGGCATTGCGTCAGGAACTTGAAGCCTTCATCGAACAAACCACACCCGTTCTGCCAGCCACGGAAGAAGAGCGCGACACCCAGCCGACGCTAAGCTTCCAGCGTGTGCTGCAGCGCGCCGTCTTCCACGTACAATCTTCTGGCCGCAGCGAAGTGACCGGCGCCAACGTGCTGGTGGCGATTTTCAGCGAGCAGGAGTCGCAGGCCGCCTACCTGCTGCGTAAACATGAAGTGAGCCGTCTTGATGTGGTGAACTTCATTTCTCATGGTACACGCAAAGACGAGCCGAGCCAGTCTTCCGATAACAGCGGAAGCCAGCCTGGCAATGAAGAGCAAGCCGGCGGGGAGGAACGTATGGAAAACTTCACCACCAACCTCAATCAGCTTGCTCGCGTCGGCGGCATTGATCCTCTGATCGGCCGTGAAAAAGAGCTGGAGCGCGCGATTCAGGTCCTGTGCCGTCGGCGGAAAAATAACCCGCTGCTGGTGGGGGAATCCGGCGTCGGTAAAACCGCGATCGCCGAAG
Organism: Klebsiella sp. EMBS2024; assembly: GCF_036233805.1. Lineage (NCBI taxonomy): Bacteria > Pseudomonadati > Pseudomonadota > Gammaproteobacteria > Enterobacterales > Enterobacteriaceae > Klebsiella > Klebsiella sp. EMBS2024. Next base: position 1,023,500 of record NZ_JAZARW010000001.1, read on the forward strand.
GCCTTGCCTGGCGTATTGTGCAGGGCGATGTGCCGGAAGTGATGGCCGACTGCACTATCTACTCGCTCGACATTGGCTCTTTGCTGGCAGGGACCAAATATCGTGGCGATTTTGAAAAACGCTTCAAAGCGTTGCTCAAACAGCTGGAGCAGGATACCAACAGCATCCTGTTTATTGATGAAATCCACACCATTATCGGTGCGGGGGCGGCGTCTGGCGGCCAGGTCGATGCGGCTAACCTGATCAAACCGCTGCTTTCCAGCGGCAAGATCCGGGTGATCGGCTCCACCACTTACCAGGAGTTCAGCAACATCTTTGAAAAAGATCGTGCGCTGGCCCGCCGTTTCCAGAAGATCGATATTACCGAACCGTCGGTGGAAGAGACGGTCCAGATTATCAACGGCCTGAAGCCGAAGTACGAAGCGCACCATGATGTGCGTTATACCGCCAAAGCGGTGCGTGCGGCGGTTGAACTGGCGGTGAAATACATTAACGATCGTCATCTGCCGGATAAGGCGATTGACGTCATTGACGAAGCGGGCGCGCGGGCGCGCTTAATGCCGGTCAGCAAGCGTAAGAAAACGGTTAACGTGGCGGATATCGAATCAGTGGTGGCGCGCATTGCGCGGATCCCTGAGAAGAGCGTCTCCCGCAGCGATCGCGACACGCTGAAAAACTTGGGCGACCGTCTGAAAATGCTGGTCTTTGGACAGGATAAAGCCATCGAGGCGCTGACCGAGGCTATTAAAATGGCGCGCGCCGGGCTGGGCCATGAGCACAAGCCGGTGGGATCGTTCCTGTTCGCCGGGCCGACCGGGGTCGGGAAAACCGAAGTGACCGTCCAGCTGGCGAAGGCGTTAGGGATTGAGCTGCTGCGCTTTGACATGTCCGAATATATGGAACGTCATACCGTCAGCCGTTTGATCGGGGCGCCTCCGGGCTACGTCGGCTTCGATCAGGGCGGGCTGCTGACCGATGCGGTGATTAAACATCCGCACGCGGTATTGCTGCTTGATGAGATTGAAAAAGCGCATCCGGACGTGTTCAACCTGCTGCTGCAGGTGATGGATAACGGGACGCTGACCGATAATAACGGCCGTAAAGCGGACTTCCGCAACGTGGTGCTGGTGATGACCACCAACGCCGGGGTGCGGGAAACCGAGCGTAAATCGATTGGCCTTATTCAGCAGGACAACAGTCCGGATGCGATGGATGAGATCAAAAAGATCTTTACGCCGGAGTTCCGTAACCGCCTCGACAACATCATCTGGTTCGATCATTTGTCTACCACGGTGATCCATCAGGTTGTCGACAAGTTTATCGTCGAGCTGCAGGTCCAGCTGGACCAGAAAGGCGTCTCCCTGGAAGTGAGTCAGGAAGCGCGCGACTGGCTGGCGACGAAAGGCTACGATCGGGCGATGGGGGCACGTCCAATGGGACGCGTCATTCAGGACAACCTGAAAAAACCGCTGGCGAACGAGCTGCTGTTTGGCTCGCTGGTCGACGGTGGTCAGGTCACTGTCTCTCTGGACAGCGACAAAAATACGCTGACTTACGACTTCCAGAGCGCTCCGAAGCACAAACCGGAAGCGGCCCACTAAGGCGATATCTTCAATGTAAAAAACCGGCCAGGGGCCGG
>NZ_JAZARW010000001.1:1025144-1081247 GCF_036233805.1 Klebsiella sp. EMBS2024
TTTGCTGACGGCAGAAATGAAAAGACCGGGAATTATCCCGGCCTTCAGCATCTGACGCCTTAGGGGCGAAAACAATCAGCGACTACGGAAGACAATGCGGCCTTTGCTCAGGTCGTACGGGGTCAGCTCAACAGTCACTTTGTCGCCCGTCAGAATGCGGATGTAGTTTTTACGCATTTTACCGGAGATATGCGCGGTTACCACGTGACCGTTTTCCAGTTCTACGCGGAACATAGTGTTAGGCAACGTTTCAAGTACGGTGCCCTGCATTTCAATATTGTCTTCTTTGGCCATCTAGTCCTCTGGGGTATCACTACCGTAGTTTTGAACCGGCAAGATAATGCCGAAGTTCATCATGTAAGTAAAGTTTTACGTATCTACCCTGAATCATTCACCTTGCCGCAAGGCGCATAGTCAGCGCAGCGGCTACGGAAATATGACGGGTATGAATCGCCGAAGTAGTTTTGGCGCATTGCCCGGGACACACACGGCCATGCCGCGTGACAGGCGCAAACGTAAAGGGGAGTGACAGAACGATGGGCGTTATCTGACTCTTATTATTCCCAAACGGCGGCGGGGCAACAGGCAGAAGCTACTCTACCGCGCAATTATACCATCCTGACGCAAAATGTGCTGAAAACATTTTATTATCCGCCAGGAAATAGCATCCGCGGCACCCAAAATCGCTCGGGCAGTCGGTAGCCGCGTAATACCGACAGATAGTCCAGATAATCGCGGCGGGGAATATCCACTGCGCCTAATGACGCGGTATGGTTGTTCAGTACCTGGCAGTCAATTAATTTACCGCCGCTGTGCGCAAAGTCCTGGCAAAATACCAGCAGCGCGGTTTTGGAGGCATTTTCTGCCCGGCTAAACATCGATTCGCCGCAAAACAGCGCTCCCTGCGCTACGCCGTACATTCCTCCCACCAGGGTATTCTCCTGCCAGACTTCAATGGAGTGGGCATGACCCAGCTCATGCAGCTGGTGATAGGCGCGAACGATACTGCTGGTTATCCAGGTGCCTTCGTCACGATCGCTGGCGCAGCCCTCAATCACTTCGCCAAAGGCGTGGTTGAGCGTGACCCGGTAGGGCGAACGCTGATGAAAGCGCTTCATGCTGCGGCTAAGATGGAAGTGCTCTGGCCAAAGTACCGCCCGGGGGTCGGGCGACCACCAGAGGATCGGGTCGCCAGGGGAAAACCAGGGAAAAATACCACGCTGATAGGCCATCAGCAGCCGCGCGGGGCTCAGATCGCCGCCGAGCGCCAGCAGGCCATTAGGTTCTCGCAAGGCGCCTTCCGGAGAGGGGAAGGCGATAGAGTGCCGGGAGAGCTGAACCAGACGCATTTTAACCTCAATACGCATCAGCAAAAATTAGATAATAGAATAGCCTACAGACGCTGTTTAAACTGGAAGTACCGGCCCTGTTTAGCGAGCAGCTCCGCGTGACTACCTTGCTCAATTATCTGGCCGTTGTCCATGACTATTATCTGATTAAAACCCGCCAGGCCCCGCAGGCGATGGGTCACCATCAGCACGGTTTTGTCGCGCATGACATCTGCCAGCAGATGCAGGATCTGGCTTTCGGTGGCCGCATCCAGACCTTCTGTCGGTTCATCGAGCAGCATCAGCGGCGCATCGTGGAGCAGCGCGCGGGCAATGGCCAGTCGGCGCAGTTCGCCGCCGGAGAGCTGACGCCCGCCTTCGCCCAGCCAGCCGTTAAGACCACCATCTTGCAGCAGTTTTTCGAGGCCCACCTTCTCAAGGGTAGCGCTGAGATGAGCGTCATCCGCTTCAGGCGCCGCCAGCAGCAGGTTGTCGCGCAGGGTGGCGCTGAACAGGTGCACGCGCTGCGGCACTACGCTCATTGCCTGCCGCAGAGTGGCTTCGCTGAGGCCGGAGAGCGGCTGATTGTTGAGCAGAATCTCTCCCTGTGACGGGTCCCAGGCGCGGGTAAGCAACTGCAACAGCGTCGATTTTCCGCAGCCGGTCCGGCCAAGAATGGCGATGTGCTCTCCGGCGGCAATCTGCAGGGAAATATTCTCCAGGGCAGGGGAGGGCTGCTGAGGATAGCGGAAGGTGACCTCCTGAAGCGTTAGGGCCACCTGCGCTGGCGGACTGGCTTCATCTTCGACAAAGGTGACCTCCGGCTGCTGGTCGGTAATCTGCGAGATCCGCCGCGCGGAGGCCATCACCTGGCCTAAATGCTGGAAAGCGCCAGTGACTGGCGCCAGGGCTTCAAAAGCCGCCAGCGCGCAGAATACGAATAGCGCGATCAGCGCCCCGGGCTGACTATTGCCGCCGACGCCGTCTGAGGCCAGCCAGAGCATGGCCACCACGGCGATGCCACCGATTAACAGCATTACCGCCTGCGAAACCGCGGTCAGCTCGGCCTGGCGCCGCTGTGCATCCTGCCAGCTCAGCTCGGTCTTTTCCATTTGTGCGCGGTAGCGGTCGCTGGCGTTAAATACCATCAGCTCCGCCTGACCCTGCAGCCAGGCGGTGAGCTGTTGGCGATACTGGCCGCGCAGCTGCGTCATACTTTCGCCGGCTGGCTTACCTGCGCGATAGAACAGCGGCGGCATAACCAGCAGAGTCGCCAGCATGATACCGCCGAGCGTCAGCGCGAGGGGGACGTCGAGCAGACTTAATCCGCAGGTGACGACCACAATCACCACCAGCGCGCCGACCAGCGGCGAAATGACCCGCAGGTAGAGATGATCCAGGGTGTCAACGTCGGCCACCACCCGGTTGAGCAGCTCACCCTGGCGAAAGCGCGCCAGCCCCGCCGGAGAGAGGGGGAGCAGTTTGCTGAAGGTGAAAACGCGCAGGTGCTGCAGCACGCGAAAGGTAGCGTCGTGGCTGACCAGGCGCTCAAAGTAGCGCCCGGCGGTACGGATAATTGCCGCGCCGCGAACGCCCGCGGCAGGCAGCATATAGTTAAAACTGTAGATCCCGGCGACGCCCACCACCGCTGAAGCGGAGAGGAACCAGCCGGAGAGCGTCAGCAGGCCGATGCTGGCCAGCAGGGTCACAATGGCCAGCACGACGCCAAGCAGCAGCATCCATTTATGGCGCTTATAGAGCGCCAGATAGGGTAAAAGTGCGCGCATTTAAATCTCCTCCTGACGATGGGCCAGCAGCGCCGAGAAGACCCCACCAGCACGGGCCAGCGTGGCGTAGTCGCCTTGTTCGATAATCTGTCCGTCCTGCATCACCCAGACGTCGTCCCAGTCGGCCAGCCCCTCAAGCTGATGGGTGACCAGCAGCGTGGTTTGCTCACTGGAAGCGTGGATCAGGGCCTGCATGACTCGCTGTTCGCTATGGGCGTCAAGGCTGGCGGCAGGTTCATCCAGCAGCAGCAGGCGGCACGGCACCAACAGCGCGCGGGCGACCGCGATACGCTGCGCCTGGCCTACCGACAGACGCCCCGCCTGATCGCCTACGGCGGTATGGATCCCCTGCGGCAGCAGGGCGATAAACTCGCTGACCCAGGCCTTGTCCAGCGCCAGCCTAAGCTGTGCTTCGCTAGCTTCGGGCCACGCCAGCAGCACGTTTTCCCGCAGCGTGGCGGCAGGTAACTGCGGATTCTGTCCTACCCAGCTCAGCAGGCGGCGCCAGCGCTCAGCGTCCAGCTCGCGCAGCTCTACGCCGTTGACCATCAGCGACCCCTCATAGGGCAGAAAGCCGAGCAGTGTATTCAGCAAAGAGCTTTTCCCGGATCCGCTCTGGCCGACCAGCACCACGCGAGCGCCGGCGGGCAGCGCAAAATTAAGCGGCCCCGCCAGAACTTTACCTTCCGGAGATTTGATCACCAGGTCGCGCGCTTCCACGCTAATCAGATCGTTGTCATTTAACGTTTTCTCGCCACGCTCTACCTGGGTCAGCGGCGTTTCCATAAACGTTTTCAGGCTGTCTGCGGCGCCCACGGCCTGAGCTTTGGCATGGTAGAAGGTACCCAGGTCACGTAACGGCTGGAAAAATTCCGGGGCGAGGATCAGCGTCAGGAATCCGGCCATCAGCGTGACGCCCGCGCCATAGTGGCCGAAGTTCAGCTCGCCAAGGTAAGAAAAGCCAAAATACACCGCTACCAGCGCAATGGAGAGGGAGGTGAAAAACTCCAGAACCCCGGAGGAGAGGAAGGCCAGACGCAGGACTTCCATGGTGCGTTGGCGAAAATCCTGCGAGGCGTCGCGAATATTATCGGTTTCTGCCTGACCGCGATGAAAAATACGCAGGGTTTCCATGCCGCGCAGGCGGTCGAGGAAGTGGCCGCTGAGGCGGGCCAGCGCCTGGAAGTTACGCCGGTTGGCGTCGGCGGCGCCCATCCCGACCAGCGCCATGAAAAGCGGGATCAGCGGGGCGGTGCCGAGAAGGATCAGCGCGGCGGCCCAGTTAATCGGAAAAATAGTAATAACGATCAGCAGCGGTACGCAGGCCGCCAGCGTCATCTGGGGCAGGTAGCGGGCATAATAGTCGTGCATGTCGTCGATTTGCTCAAGAATAAGCGTTGCCCAGCTGCCGGCCGGTTTGCCCTGGATCCACGCCGGGCCTGCCTGCTGGAGGCGGTCAAGAACCTGGCGGCGAATTTCATAGCGAATATGCTGCCCGGCCTGAAAGCCGACCCGCTCACGCAGCCAGACCACCCAGGCGCGTAGTACAAAGATCAGCACCAGCAGCGTGAGCGGCAGCAGCAGGGCGGTCGCTGGAATATTCTCCATCACCATCCGGTGCAGGATCCGCGCCAGGAACCAGGCCTGCGCCACGATCAGCAGACCGCTCGCCACGCCAAGCAGGCGGGAAATCATCAACCAGCGACGGGAGATAATGCTTTGCTGTTTTAACCAGCGGGTTAACTCTTGTTGACGGGTTTTATTCATTGCGCGCTTTGCAGGTGTCGTTATCGGAGTATTGGGCACGGCAATGTTACATCGCAGCAAAAATAAAGGCGACTTTTCGTCGCCTTCTTTACCTTTGTTACTGACTTGTAAAGATTATTTGCAAGCGTCAGCCAAACCGTCGAGGTAACGCTCCGCATCCAGCGCCGCCATGCAGCCGGTGCCCGCAGAAGTGATGGCCTGACGATAGATATGGTCCATGACATCGCCGGCGGCGAACACGCCCGGGATGCTGGTCTGGGTCGCATTGCCGTGGATACCGGACTGCACTTTGATGTAGCCGTTCTCCAGCTCCAGCTGGCCCTCAAAGATGGCGGTGTTCGGGCTGTGGCCGATGGCGACAAATAAACCAGCCACTTCCAGGGACTCGACATTGTCGCTGTTTTTGGTATCGCGCAGGCGCAGGCCGCTGACGCCCATCTGGTCGCCGGTCACCTCTTCGAGGGTACGATCGGTATGCAGCACGATGTTGCCGCTTGCCACTTTATCCATCAGGCGTTTGATGAGGATTTTTTCCGCACGGAAGGAATCGCGACGGTGGATCAGGTGTACCTCAGAGGCGATATTCGACAGATACAGAGCCTCTTCCACTGCGGTGTTGCCGCCGCCGATCACCGCCACTTTCTGGTTGCGATAGAAGAATCCGTCGCAGGTAGCGCACGCGGAAACGCCGCGGCCTTTGAAGGCTTCTTCGGAAGGCAGGCCCAGGTAACGGGCGGAAGCGCCGGTGGCGATGATCAGCGCGTCACAGGTGTACTCGCCGCTGTCGCCTGTCAGACGGAACGGGCGGTTTTGCAAATCGACGCGGCTGATATGGTCGAAAATGATCTCGGTTTCAAATTTTGCGGCATGCTCGTGCATGCGCTCCATCAGCAGCGGACCGGTGAGATCGTTCGGATCGCCTGGCCAGTTTTCCACTTCCGTCGTGGTGGTCAGCTGACCGCCTTTTTCCATCCCGGTGATCAGCACCGGCTGCAGGTTGGCGCGTGCGGCATAGACCGCCGCGGTGTATCCCGCAGGTCCAGAACCAAGGATAAGCAGTTTACTGTGTTTGGCTGTGCCCATGAGATCCCCATAATAATTGGCATACATTGTGCTGGGATTGTAGGGAATTTGTTGTCGTAAAAAAAGAGCACAGCGATTTTGTTAACGATGTGTGCAATAGAAGCTGCCAATGAATTGGTGATTTTCCCGGCAAGGAATATAACTATTTCTACTGTCGGCGGGACAATTATAAGACGAAAAAATGAGAATCAACCAGGGCGGATGATGAATATCTGGCATCTTGTACTAAAAATCGATGTTTTGCTTTGACAATCACCTGTGCTTTTGCGAAAACATTCAAGGAAGAAGAAAAGCAGTATTTAGCGTGCGGCGAATTTTCATGCACGCAAATGCCATTTTTATCCGGGTTAACGAAATCTACGCATGGTGTGGACAGACGCCATGCGTGATGTCGGTGACTGCCGTCAGGCAACGGGCTTCTCACGTACCCCTGGGTTACCCAATGTCGTACGGGTGATAACAGGATGGGCTCTGGCAGTGAAGGCTCAGAGCCGGAACAGGAGTAGGGAAGGAATACAGAGAGACAATAATAATGGTAGATAGCAAGAAGCGCCCTGGCAAAGATCTCGACCGCATTGATCGTAACATCCTGAATGAATTGCAGAAAGATGGGCGAATTTCTAACGTCGAGCTTTCTAAACGGGTGGGACTTTCTCCGACGCCTTGCCTTGAGCGTGTGCGTCGTCTTGAAAGACAGGGTTTTATTCAGGGCTATACGGCGCTGCTCAACCCGCATTATCTGGATGCATCACTTCTGGTATTTGTTGAGATTACTCTGAATCGTGGCGCACCGGATGTGTTTGAGCAATTTAACGCCGCAGTGCAAAAACTTGAAGAAATTCAAGAGTGTCATCTGGTTTCCGGTGATTTCGACTATCTGTTGAAAACCCGTGTACCGGATATGTCAGCGTATCGTAAATTACTGGGCGAGACCTTGCTGCGCCTGCCGGGCGTTAACGACACCCGTACCTACGTGGTAATGGAAGAAGTCAAGCAAAGTAATCGTCTGGTTATTAAGACGCGCTAACACGGAACAGGTGCAAACTCGACGTAGTTTGATTACACTCCTGTTAATCCATACAGCAACAGTGCCGGGGAGACCCGGCGCTGTTGTCCGTTTTAGCAGCAGGCAGGAAACAGCCTGATACCTGGAGAGCCTTTCTTGAGCCAGGAATACACCGAAGACAAAGAAGTCAAACTAACCAAACTCAGCAGCGGGCGCCGACTCCTTGAGGCGATGCTCATCCTTTGCTCCCTCTTCGCCATCTGGCTGATGGCGGCACTACTGAGCTTTAACCCCTCGGACCCCAGCTGGTCGCAAACGGCATGGCATGAGCCTATTCATAATTTAGGCGGCGCCCCCGGCGCGTGGCTTGCCGATACCCTCTTTTTCATTTTTGGCGTCATGGCCTACACCATCCCGGTGATCATCATCGGCGGATGCTGGTTTGCCTGGCGGCATCAGGAAAACGACGAATACATTGATTATTTTGCCGTTTCCCTTCGCCTCATCGGTGCGTTAGCCCTGATCCTGACCTCCTGTGGTCTGGCGGCGATTAACGCCGATGATATCTGGTACTTCGCCTCCGGCGGGGTGATCGGCAGCCTGCTGAGCACCACGCTGCAACCCCTACTGCACAGCAGCGGCGGCACCATCGCCCTGTTGTGTATCTGGGCGGCCGGGCTGACGCTGTTCACCGGCTGGTCGTGGGTCAGCATTGCGGAAAAGCTGGGCGGCGGCATCCTGTCCGTTCTCACCTTTGCCAGCAACCGTACCCGTCGGGATGATACCTGGGTCGATGAAGGCGAATACGAAGACGACGAGGAAGAGTACGACGACGAAGAGGCGGCCAGGCCGCAGGAATCGCGTCGCGCCCGTATCTTACGCAGCGCGCTGGCGCGGCGTAAGCGTCTGGCCGAGAAGTTTACCAACCCTATGGGGCGTAAAACCGACGCTGCGCTTTTCTCCGGCAAACGGATGGATGACGGCGAAGAGGTGGTGCAATACAGCGCCAGCGGGGCGCCTGTTGCCGCCGACGATGTACTGTTTTCCGGCGCCAGCGCCGCGCGTCCCGCAGAGGATGATGTGCTGTTCTCCGGCGCCAGCGCCGTGCGCCCGGGCGATTTCGACCCTTACGATCCGTTGTTGAATGGCCACAGTATCGCTGAGCCGGTAAGCGCAGCGGCGGCGGCTACTGCCGCGCCGCAGGCGTGGGCAGAATCACCGGTGGGCCATCACGGCGCTGCGCCAGCTTATCAGCCGGAAGCCAGCTATCCGCCGCAGCAGGCGTATCAGCCTGAACCCGCTCCGTTCCAGCAGGCTGCTTATCAGCCGCCAGCGGGGCAAACCGCACCGCAGGCGTATCAGCCTGAGCCAGCGCCGTATCAACAGCCGGTTTACGATCCGCGTGCCGGTCAACCTGCGCCGCAGGCCTATCAGCCTGAGCCAGCGCCGTATCAGCAGCCGGCTTACGATCCGNATGCCGGTCAACCTGCGCCGCAGGCCTATCAGCCTGAGCCAGCGCCGTATCAGCAGCCGGCTTACGATCCGNATGCCGGTCAACCTGCNCCGCAGGCCTATCAGCCTGAGCCAGCGCCGTATCAGCAGCCGGCTTACGATCCGTATGCCGGTCAACCTGCGCCGCAGGCCTATCAGCCTGAGCCAGCGCCGTATCAGCAGCCAACTTACGATCCCTATGCCGGTCAGCCTGCGCCTCAGACCTATCAGCAGCCGGCTTACGATCCGAATGCCGGTCAGCCCGCGCCGCAGACCTACCAGCAGCCGGCTTACGACCCGCATGCCGGCCAGCCCGCGCCGCAGCCGTATCAGCCGGAGCCAGCGGCGTATCAGCCGCAAAGCGCGCCAGTTCCCCCACCGGAGCCAGAGCCCGAGGTTGTGCAGGAGGAAGTGAAACGTCCGCCGCTCTATTATTTCGAGGAAGTGGAAGAGAAGCGGGCGCGCGAACGCGAGCTGTTGGCCTCGTGGTATCAGCCAATTCCTGAGCCGGAAAGTCCGATTGCCACTAAACCGCTGACGCCGCCGACCACTGCGTCCAAACCGCCAGTGGAGACAACCGTAGTCTCTGCGGTAGCGGCTGGGGTGCATCAGGCTACCGCCGCCAGCGGCGGCGCGGCGGCAGCAACCTCGTCCACTGCCGCATCCGCTGCGGCTACGCCATTGTTCAGCCCGGCGTCCAGCGGCCCACGGGTTCAGGTGAAAGAGGGCATCGGTCCAAAACTACCGCGGCCCAATCGCGTGCGTGTTCCTACGCGTCGGGAACTGGCCTCCTACGGCATCAAGCTACCGTCGCAGCGGGAGGCGGAACAGCGCGCGCGGCAGGCGGAGCGCGATCCGCATTATGATGATGAGCTGCTCTCGGATGAGGAAGCGGATGCTATGGAGCAGGATGAACTGGCTCGCCAGTTCGCCGCCACCCAGCAGCAGCGCTACGGTCATCGCTGGGAAGACGATAACGCGACTGATGACGATGAGGCCGACGCCGCGGCGGAAGCGGAGCTGGCGCGTCAGTTTGCCGCTACCCAGCAGCAGCGGTACGCTACCGAGCAGCCGCCGGGCGCCAACCCGTTCTCGCCGGCAGATTATGAATTCTCGCCGATGAAAACGTTGGTCAATGACGGCCCGAGCGAACCGCTGTTTACGCCGACGCCGGAAGTCCAGCCGCAGCAGCCGGCCCAGCGCTATCAACAACCGGCGGCCGCTCCGCAGCAGGGTTATCAAGCTGCGCAGCATCAGCCGATACACCATCAGCCTGTGCCGCCGCAGCCGCAGTCCTATCCGACTGCGTCGCAGCCCGTGCAGCCGCAACAACCGGTTGCCCCTCAGGGGCATCAGCCTGCCGCCCCTGCGCCGCAGGAGAGCCTGATCCACCCGCTGCTGATGCGCAATGGCGATAGTCGACCGCTGCAAAAGCCGACCACGCCACTGCCGTCGCTGGATCTGCTTACCCCGCCGCCGAGTGAAGTCGAGCCGGTGGATACCTTTGCTCTCGAGCAGATGGCACGCCTGGTGGAAGCGCGACTCGCCGATTTCCGCATTAAAGCGGATGTGGTGAACTACTCACCGGGGCCGGTGATCACCCGCTTCGAACTGAATCTGGCGCCTGGCGTTAAGGCCGCACGGATCTCTAACCTGTCACGGGACCTGGCGCGATCGCTGTCAACGGTCGCCGTGCGCGTGGTGGAGGTGATCCCGGGCAAACCGTATGTCGGGCTTGAGCTGCCGAATAAAAAACGCCAGACCGTCTACCTGCGTGAAGTGCTCGACAACGCCAAGTTCCGTGATAACCCATCTCCGCTCACCGTGGTGCTGGGCAAAGACATCGCTGGCGATCCGGTAGTAGCCGATCTGGCGAAAATGCCGCATCTGCTGGTGGCCGGTACCACCGGTTCCGGTAAGTCTGTTGGCGTCAACGCCATGATCCTCAGCATGCTCTACAAGGCGCAGCCGGAAGATGTGCGTTTCATTATGATCGACCCGAAAATGCTCGAGCTGTCGGTCTACGAAGGAATTCCGCACCTGCTGACGGAAGTGGTCACCGACATGAAAGACGCCGCCAATGCGCTGCGCTGGAGCGTCAATGAGATGGAGCGCCGCTACAAGCTGATGTCGGCGCTGGGCGTGCGTAACCTCGCGGGCTACAACGAGAAGATCGCCGAAGCCGCGCGCATGGGACGTCCGATCCCGGATCCGTACTGGAAGCCTGGCGACAGCATGGACGCCGTACATCCGGTGCTGGAAAAACTGCCGTACATCGTGGTGCTGGTGGATGAATTCGCCGATCTGATGATGACCGTCGGCAAAAAGGTGGAAGAGCTGATCGCTCGCCTGGCGCAGAAAGCGCGCGCGGCGGGGATCCACCTGGTGCTGGCGACACAGCGTCCGTCGGTAGATGTTATTACCGGCCTGATAAAGGCCAACATCCCGACGCGCATCGCCTTTACCGTGTCGAGTAAAATTGACTCACGTACCATTCTCGATCAGGGCGGCGCGGAATCGCTGCTGGGTATGGGGGATATGCTTTACTCCGGGCCGAACTCTACCACGCCGGTGCGTGTCCACGGGGCGTTTGTGCGCGACCAGGAAGTCCACGCCGTGGTTCAGGACTGGAAAGCCCGCGGTCGCCCGCAATATGTGGATGGCATTACCTCCGACAGCGAAAGCGAAGGCGGCGGTGGCGGCTTCGACGGCGGGGAAGAGCTGGATCCGTTGTTCGATCAGGCAGTCAACTTTGTGACCGAGAAGCGCAAAGCGTCGATTTCCGGGGTTCAGCGTCAGTTCCGCATCGGCTATAACCGTGCCGCGCGTATTATCGAACAGATGGAAGCGCAGGGTATCGTCAGCGAGCAGGGCCATAACGGTAACCGCGAAGTGCTGGCGCCGCCGCCCTTTGAATGAGTGCAAAGTTGGGTAAATAAGCGCAAAATCAGCCAATTCTTCTGTCCCACCGCCGCCGGCGGTCCTACAGTAGGGGCAGAAGAGGCTCCCGCGTCGGGAGTGACGCACATTAAGGAAGAACAATGAAAAAACTCGCAATCACCTGTGCATTACTGTCTGGTATGGTCGTCAGCCAGGTCTGGGCAGATGCGGCCAGCGACTTAAAAAGCCGTCTTGATAAAGTGAGCAGCTTCCATGCCAGCTTCACGCAAAAAGTTACCGACGGCAGCGGTAACGCCGTGCAGGACGGGCAGGGAGACCTGTGGGTGAAACGCCCGAACCTGTTTAACTGGCATATGACCCAGCCGGATGAGAGCGTCCTCGTTTCGGATGGTAAAACGCTGTGGTTCTATAATCCGTTCGTCGAGCAGGCCACGGCGACCTGGCTGAAAGACGCCACCAGCAACACGCCGTTTATGCTGATTGCCCGCAACCAGTCCAGCGACTGGCAGCAATATAATATCAAGCAAAATGGCGATGATTTTGTGCTGACGCCAAAAAGCGGCAGCGGCAACCTCAAGCAGTTCACGATCAACGTCGGTCGGGACGGCACTATCCATCAGTTCAGCGCCGTCGAGCAGGATGATCAGCGCAGCAGCTATCAGCTGAAATCGCAGCAGAACGGCGCCGTCGACGCAGCTAAGTTCACCTTTACGCCGCCGAAAGGGGTGACGGTGGACGATCAACGTAAGTAGAGGCGAAAGTGAGCAATCTGTCGCTCGATTTTTCCGACAACGCGTTTCAACCTCTGGCCGCTCGCATGCGGCCAGAAAATTTAGCGCAGTATATTGGCCAGCAGCACCTGCTGGCGCCGGGTAAACCCCTGCCGCGGGCCATTGAGGCCGGGCACCTGCATTCGATGATCCTCTGGGGGCCGCCGGGTACCGGCAAGACCACTCTGGCGGAAGTGATTGCCCGCTACGCCAGCGCCGATGTCGAACGGATCTCAGCGGTAACCTCCGGGGTGAAAGAGATTCGCGAGGCTATTGAGCGCGCGCGGCAAAATCGCAACGCCGGCCGGCGGACCATCCTGTTTGTTGACGAAGTGCATCGCTTTAATAAAAGCCAGCAGGATGCCTTTCTGCCGCATATTGAAGACGGCACCATCACTTTTATTGGCGCGACCACCGAAAACCCCTCCTTTGAGCTTAACTCGGCGCTGCTCTCCCGCGCCCGCGTCTACTTACTGAAATCGCTCACCACCGACGATATCGAGCGGGTGCTTGACCAGGCGATGAACGATAAAACCCGCGGCTACGGCGGCCAGGATATCGTTTTGCCGGATGAGACCCGCAGGGCCATTGCCGAGCTAGTGAACGGCGACGCGCGGCGAGCGCTGAATACCCTGGAAATGATGGCCGATATGGCCGAAAGCGATGACTCGGGCAAGCGGGTGCTGAAGGCGGAACTGCTGACCGAGATCGCTGGCGAGCGCAGCGCGCGCTTTGATAATAAAGGCGACCGGTTCTACGATTTGATTTCCGCCCTGCATAAGTCGGTGCGCGGTAGCGCGCCGGATGCGGCACTTTACTGGTACGCGCGGATCATCACCGCCGGCGGCGATCCGCTGTACGTTGCTCGCCGCTGTCTGGCGATTGCCTCGGAAGATGTCGGCAACGCCGACCCGCGGGCGATGCAGGTCGCCATTTCGGCGTGGGACTGCTTTACCCGCGTCGGGCCGGCGGAAGGCGAACGGGCGATTGCCCAGGCCATTGTCTATCTGGCCTGCGCGCCGAAGAGCAACGCGGTGTACACCGCCTTCAAAGCGGCGCTGGCCGACGCGCGGGATCGTCCTGACTACGACGTTCCGGTGCATCTGCGCAATGCGCCGACGAAGCTGATGAAAGAGATGGGCTACGGCCAGGAGTATCGTTACGCTCATGACGAACCCAACGCCTACGCCGCCGGCGAGCAGTACTTCCCGCAGGAAATGGCGCAAACGCGCTATTATCACCCGACAAACCGGGGGCTTGAGGGCAAAATTGGCGAAAAGCTCGCCTGGCTCGCTGAACAGGATCAAAATAGCCCGATAAAACGCTACCGCTAATTGAGGCGTTGCGGTAAGGTTATTACACTATTTCCGTGGTCGTAGTCTGCGGCCACTTTTCTTTTTTAATTCGATAAGCACAGGATAAGCATGCTCGATCCCAATCTGCTGCGTACCGAGCCAGACGCAGTCGCAGAAAAACTGGCACGCCGGGGCTTTAAGCTGGATGTAGATAAACTTCGCGCGCTTGAAGAGCGTCGTAAAGTTCTGCAGGTGCAAACGGAAAACCTGCAGGCGGAGCGTAACTCCCGATCGAAATCCATTGGCCAGGCGAAAGCGCGCGGGGAAGACATCGAGCCATTACGCCTGGAAGTTAACAAGCTTGGCGAACAACTGGATGCTGCAAAATCCGAGCTGGAAACGCTGCTGGCGGAAATTCGCGATATCGCGCTGGCGATCCCGAATATTCCTCATGATGATGTGCCGGTTGGTCGCGACGAAAACGACAACGTTGAAGTTAGCCGCTGGGGTACGCCGCGTCAGTTCGATTTTGAGGTGCGCGATCATGTGACGCTGGGTGAAATGCACGGGGGGCTGGATTTTGCCGCCGCCGTTAAGCTCACCGGCTCGCGCTTCGTGGTGATGAAAGGGCAGCTGGCCCGTCTGCACCGCGCCCTGGCGCAGTTCATGCTGGATCTGCACACCGAACAGCATGGCTACAGCGAAAACTATGTCCCGTACCTGGTGAACCAGGACACCCTGTATGGCACTGGCCAGCTGCCGAAATTCGCCGGCGACCTGTTCCATACCCGTCCGCTGGAAGAAGAGGCTGACAGCAGCAACTACGCGCTGATCCCGACGGCGGAAGTGCCGCTGACCAACCTGGTGCGCGATGAAATCATCGACGAAGACGATCTGCCGATCAAAATGACCGCCCATACGCCGTGCTTCCGCTCTGAAGCCGGTTCCTATGGCCGCGACACCCGCGGTCTGATCCGTATGCACCAGTTCGATAAAGTTGAAATGGTGCAGATCGTCCGCCCGGAAGACTCTATGGCCGCGCTGGAAGAGATGACCGGTCACGCCGAGAAAGTGCTGCAGCTGCTGGGCCTGCCGTACCGTAAGGTCGCGTTGTGCACCGGCGATATGGGCTTCAGCGCCTGCAAAACCTATGACCTCGAAGTATGGGTTCCGGCGCAAAACACTTATCGTGAGATCTCCTCCTGCTCCAACGTCTGGGATTTCCAGGCGCGTCGTATGCAGGCTCGCTGCCGCAGCAAGTCCGATAAGAAGACCCGTCTCGTTCATACCCTGAATGGTTCTGGCCTGGCAGTAGGTCGTACGCTGGTGGCGCTGATGGAAAACTATCAGCAGGCTGATGGCCGTATCGAGATCCCGGAAGTGATGCGCCCGTATATGCGCGGCCTCGAATATATCGGCTAAACTTCTCACTCCTTCTTTTAAAAGCGCCTGCGGGCGCTTTTTTTACGCCCTTATTGATACCGGGCAATAATCCTTGCCGCGAATGCAGTGATACTCCCTTTGGGTTAAACCAGCATAAAAAACCAATAATATCGCAAAGCATTATATATATGTCTATATAACGCTTGTCAGTTTATTGTGAGCAACCAAAGCGAGTATCCATGAAAATTAAAGCCCCTGATGCTTTACTGGCTGCTGAGGTAAGCCGCCGTGGTCTGATGAAAACCACGGCAATAGGCGGCCTGGCGCTGGCCAGCAACGCACTAACGTTACCCTTTACCCGACTGTCGCATGCTGCCGATACGCCGGCGCCCGCCAGTGAGAAGGTGGTCTGGAGCGCCTGCACCGTCAACTGCGGTAGCCGTTGCCCGCTGCGCATGCACGTGGTGGATGGCGCGATTAAATACGTCGAAACCGATAATACCGGTGACGATAACTATGACGGTTTGCACCAGGTCCGCGCCTGCCTGCGTGGGCGTTCAATGCGCCGCCGGGTCTATAATCCGGACCGTCTGAAGTACCCGATGAAGCGCGTTGGTAAACGCGGTGAGGGCAAGTTCGAGCAAATCAGCTGGGAAGAGGCGTTGGATACCATCGCCAGCAATATGCAGCGGCTGATTAAAGAGTACGGCAATGAATCCATCTATCTGAACTACGGCACCGGCACGCTCGGCGGGACGCTGACCCGCTCCTGGCCGCCGGGGAAAACGCTGATTGCCCGTCTGATGAACTGCTGCGGTGGCTATCTCAACCATTATGGCGACTATTCATCAGCGCAGATTGCTGCCGGTCTGAATTACACCTACGGCGGCTGGGCGGACGGCAACAGCCCATCGGATATTGAAAACAGTCAGCTGGTGGTGCTGTTCGGCAATAACCCCGGCGAAACGCGGATGAGCGGCGGCGGGGTGACGTACTACCTTGAACAGGCGCGGCAGAAATCCAATGCCCGGATGATAATCATCGATCCGCGCTATACCGACACCGGCGCCGGGCGTGAAGATGAATGGATCCCGATTCGTCCTGGGACCGATGCGGCACTGGTTTCGGGCCTCGCGTGGGTGATGATCACCGAGAATCTGGTCGATCAGCCGTTCCTCGATAAATACTGCGTAGGATACGACGAGAAAACGCTGCCCGCCGGTGCGCCAGCCAATGGTCATTACAAAGCTTACATTCTTGGCCAGGGCACTGACGGTATCGCCAAAACGCCGGAGTGGGCCTCGACGATTACCGGTATTCCGCGCGAACGCATTGTTAAACTGGCGCGCGAAATTGCCACCGCCAAACCGGCCTATATTAGCCAGGGCTGGGGTCCGCAGCGTCACGCCAACGGTGAGATCGCCACCCGCGCCATCTCAATGCTCGCCATTCTGACGGGTAACGTCGGGATCAACGGCGGCAATAGCGGGGCGCGCGAGGGCTCGTATAGTCTGCCTTTTGAGCGTATGCCGACGCTGGAGAATCCGGTTGAGACCAGTATCTCGATGTTTATGTGGACCGATGCGATTGAGCGCGGCCCGGAAATGACCGCTCTGCGCGACGGCGTACGCGGTAAAGATAAGCTCGACGTGCCGATCAAAATGATCTGGAACTATGCGGGCAACTGTCTGATTAACCAGCATTCTGAGATCAACCGGACCCACGAAATCCTGCAGGACGACAAGAAATGCGAGATGATTGTGGTCATTGACTGCCATATGACCTCCTCGGCGAAATACGCTGATATTCTGCTGCCGGACTGTACCGCCTCCGAGCAGATGGATTTCGCGCTGGATNCCTCCTGCGGCAACATGTCCTACGTTATCTTTGCCGATCAGGCCATCAAGCCGCGCTTTGAATGCAAAACCATCTATGAGATGACCAGCGAACTGGCAAAGCGTCTGGGCGTCGAAGAGCAGTTTACCGAGGGCCGTACCCAGGAAGGCTGGATGCGCTATCTGTATGAGCAGTCGCGCAAAGCGATTCCCGACCTGCCGGATTTCGACACCTTCCGTCAGCAGGGCATCTATAAGCAGCGCGATCCGCAAGGTCATCATGTGGCCTACAAAGCCTTCCGTGAGGATCCGCAGGCTAATCCGCTGACCACGCCTTCGGGCAAGATCGAAATTTACTCGCAGGATCTGGCGAAAATCGCGGCCACCTGGGAGCTGCCGGAAGGGGATGTTATCGATCCGCTGCCGATCTACACCCCGGGTTTCGAAAACTACAACGATCCGCTGACAGCGAAATACCCGCTACAGCTCACCGGCTTCCACTATAAATCTCGCGTCCACTCGACCTACGGCAACGTCGATGTGCTGAAGGCCGCCTGTCGGCAGGAGATGTGGATTAACCCGATCGATGCCCGCAAGCGCGGCATTGCCAACGGCGATCGTATTCGCATCTTCAACGATCGGGGTGAAGTGCATATCGAAGCGAAGGTGACGCCGCGCATGATGCCGGGCGTCGTCGCGCTGGGGGAAGGGGCCTGGTACAACCCGGACGCCTCGCGTGTGGATCAGGCGGGCAGCATCAACGTGCTGACCACCCAGCGTCCGTCGCCGCTGGCGAAGGGAAACCCGTCGCATACCAACCTCGTTCAGGTTGAGAAGCTGTAAGGAGTAACCGATGACAACTCAGTATGGATTTTTTATTGATTCCGCCCGTTGCACCGGTTGCAAAACCTGCGAACTGGCCTGTAAGGACTACAAGAACCTGACCCCGGAGGTCAGCTTTCGCCGCATCTATGAATATGCCGGCGGCGACTGGCAGGAGGACAACGGCGTCTGGCAGCAGAACGTGTTTGCCTATTACCTCTCCATCGCCTGTAACCACTGNGAAGATCCGGCCTGCACCAAGGTCTGTCCGAGCGGCGCGATGCATAAGCGCGAAGACGGTTTTGTGGTGGTCAACGAAGAGGTATGCATTGGCTGCCGCTACTGCCATATGGCCTGCCCGTACGGCGCCCCGCAGTATAACGCCGACAAAGGCCATATGACCAANTGCGATGGCTGTCACGAGCGCGTCGCCGAGGGGAAAAAGCCGATCTGCGTCGAGTCCTGCCCGCTGCGGGCGTTGGATTTCGGGCCGATTGCCGAACTGCGCGCTAAGCACGGCCAGCTGGCCGCGGTAGCGCCGCTGNCGTCGGCGCACTTTACCCGGCCGAGTATCGTTATCAAACCTAACGCCAATGCCCGGCCGTGTGGCGATACCACCGGTTACCTGGCGAACCCGAAGGAGGTGTGAGATGGGAAACGGATGGCATGAATGGCCGCTGATGGTCTTTACGGTATTCGGCCAGTGCGTCGTAGGCGGCTTTATTGTTCTGGCGCTGGCGCTGATGACAGGCAAGCTTTCCCGTGAGCAGGAGCAGCGCGTGGTGGGCAGCATGCTCGGACTGTGGGTATTGATGGGGATCGGGTTTATTGCCTCGACGATGCACCTTGGCTCGCCGCTGCGGGCCTTTAATTCGCTGAATCGCGTGGGAGCCTCGTCGCTGAGTAATGAAATAGCCAGCGGGGCGATCTTCTTCGCCGTCGGCGGAATTGGCTGGCTGCTGGCCGTGTGCAAAAAGCTGCCTGCCGGCCTGCGGAGCCTGTGGCTGGTGGTGACCATGGTGCTGGGCGTGATTTTCGTGTGGATGATGGTGCGGGTGTACAACACCATCGACACGGTGCCGACCTGGTACACCGTTTGGACACCGCTGAGCTTCTTCCTGACGCTGTTTATCGGCGGTCCACTGCTGGGCTACCTGCTGCTGCGCGTCGCAGGCGTCGATGGTTGGGCGCTGCGCCTGCTGCCGGTGGTTAGTTTGCTGGCGCTGCTGGTCAGTATTATGGTGGTCGTGATGCAGGGAAGTGAACTTGCCACCATCCGCAGCTCAGTTCAGCAGGCCTCCGCCCTGGTGCCGGATTACGGGTTGCTTATGGCCTGGCGCGTGGTGCTGCTGGCGCTGGCCCTGGCCTGCTGGTGCGTGCCGCAGATTCGCGGCCGCAAACCGGCGGTCTCGCTGCTCGGCCTGGCCTTTGTTCTGATACTGGCGGGAGAGATGATCGGCCGCGGCGTATTCTATGGCCTGCATATGACCGTTGGGATGGCTGTCGCCAGTTAACTACCTCCATCATGCCGGTGCCTAACCACCGGCATGATGAAAACGTGCTGTCGATAGATGAAATTTTTCAACTGAAATTAACTTCGGCATTTATTAATAAACCAGCAAAAACAATAGCGTATTATCTGTTGTCTCACCTTTTTCCATCCTCTGGATAAAAAACTTCTATCGTAGCCGACAAAACCGCGTCACGCCTGATTTCAGGTGGATTGACAATGTTTTTAGCAGTGGCATGATGCGCTCGCGATCTGAACATTCCTCACGGTTTTTACCCATGACCATCTACACCCGGCCAGTGCAAATGCTGCTCTGTGGCCTGCTTTTATTGACCCTGGCGATAGCGGTGCTGAATACGCTCGTCCCGCTCTGGCTCGCCCATGAAAACATGCCAACCTGGCAGGTCGGCATGGTGGGGTCATCCTATTTTACCGGCAACCTGGCCGGTACGTTGCTGGCCGGCTGGGTGATCAAGCGCCTGGGGTTTAACCGTAGCTATTATCTCGCATCGTTAATTTTCGCCGTCGGCTGCGTAGGGCTGGGGATCACCGTTGGCTTCTGGACATGGCTGAGCTGGCGTTTTATCGCCGGCGTAGGTTGCGCGATGATCTGGGTGGTGGTGGAAAGCGCGCTGGTTTGCAGCGGCACTTCCCGCAGTCGCGGTCGTCTGCTGGCGGCGTACATGATGGTCTATTACGTCGGTACCGTACTGGGCCAGCTGATGGTCAGTAAATTACCCACCGATTTAATGAGCGTCCTGCCGTGGGTGACCGGCCTGGCGCTGGCGGCGATCCTGCCGTTGCTGTTTACCCGCATTATGGGGCAGGCAGAAGAACCGCATGAAACGGTACGTATCTGGCCGATGCTGAAGCTGCGCCAGGCGCGCCACGGGGTCAATGGCTGTATTATTTCGGGGATTGTCCTCGGCTCGCTGTATGGCCTGATGCCGCTGTGGCTGAACCATCAGGGCGTCAGCGACTCCGGCATCGGCTTCTGGATGGCGGTGATGGTGAGTGCGGGGATCCTCGGCCAGTGGCCGGTAGGGCGCCTGGCAGACCGCTACGGTCGCCTGCTGGTGCTGCGGGTACAGGTCTTTGTGGTCATTCTGGGATGTCTGGCGATGCTTAGTCAGGCGGCAATGGCCCCGGCGCTGTTTGTGCTTGGGGCATCTGGTTTCACGCTGTATCCGGTGGCGATGGCCTGGGCCTGTGAAAAAGTGGAGCACCATCAGCTGGTGGCGATGAATCAGGCGCTGCTGATGAGCTATACCATCGGCAGCCTGCTGGGCCCGACCCTGACGGCGATGCTGATGCAGAACTTCTCAGACAACCTGCTGTTTATCATGATCGCCAGCGTGTCGTTTATCTATCTGCTGACCCTGCTGCGCAAAGCCGGGCATCATCCGACGCCGGTGGCGCACGCCTGACCCTGCAACGCGCAGCGCATGCTGCGCATCATCTGCTGCAATCGCATAGGCTTTCTGCCGCAGAGAGGACAAGTCGTTTTTCATGAGAATGAAACGGCGGGGCGGACACAGCTTCCCACGCCGTTGCAGGCCGGCATAAGCGCATCACCGGCCCGGGCGGGATTAGTACATTACTTTGTGACCATACTGCTCAAGGATGCCTTTTACCCGCTCCATGGTCTCTTTCTTCGGCGGATGGACGCCGTCCAGCTTGTACTCTTCGCCCATCGCTACCCATTTGTGTTTACCCAGCTCATGGTAGGGCAGCAGCTCGATTTTTTCGACATTGCCCATATCGCGGGTAAATTCGCCCAGGCGGTGCGCGGAATCATCATCGTCTGACCAGCCGGGAACCACCACGTAGCGGATCCAGACATTGATATTCTTCTTCGCCAGATACTGGGCGAATTCCAGCGTACGATGGTTAGAGACGCCGACCAGGTTCTGGTGAATCTCATCGTTCATCTGCTTGAGATCCAGCATCACCAGGTCTGTTACCTCCAGCAGCTCGTCGATAACCGGATCGTAGCGACGTACGAAGCCGTTGGTATCCAGGCAGGTGTGGATGCCTTCTTTCTTACACGCGCGGAACCAGTCGCGAACAAACTCCGCCTGCAGGATCGCCTCACCGCCCGAGGCGGTGACGCCGCCGCCGGAAGCATTCATAAAGTGACGATAGGTCACCACCTCTTTCATTAATTCTTCAACGGTGATTTCTTTGCCGCCGTGGGTATCCCAGGTGTCACGGTTATGGCAGTACAGGCAGCGCATCAGGCAGCCCTGGAAAAAGGTAATAAAGCGGATGCCCGGGCCATCAACGGTGCCACAGGATTCAAAGGAGTGAATGCGACCAATAACTGACATTGCGGTGTTTTCTCCAGATGTGGCCCATCCGGGGCCGTGTTGGTGCGCAGCTCCGCGGCTGCGTCGAGTCTGTTTTGACAGGTACCCAAAGTATAGATAACTGGCAAAGCAGGCTGGGGCGGGGAATGCTTGTTAAAAAGGCCCCACTGATGTGGGGCCTTTATTGTACGCCTTTTCAGTCAGACAGGGAATTACATGGTCTGAGTGAAGGTACGGGTAATAACATCCTGCTGCTGTTCTTTGGTCAGGGAGTTAAAACGTACGGCGTAGCCAGATACACGGATGGTCAGCTGCGGATATTTTTCCGGGTTTTCCATCGCGTCGAGCAGCATTTCGCGGTTCATGACGTTCACGTTCAGGTGCTGACCACCTTCGATGGACGCTTCGTGATGGAAGTAACCATCCATCAGACCCGCCAGGTTGGTCTTACGAACTTCGTCGTCTTTACCCAGCGCGTTCGGCACGATAGAGAAGGTATAAGAGATACCATCTTTCGCGTAAGCAAACGGCAGTTTAGCGACGGAGGTCAGAGAGGCTACTGCGCCTTTCTGGTCACGGCCGTGCATCGGGTTAGCACCTGGACCGAACGGCGCGCCAGCGCGACGACCGTCTGGGGTATTACCGGTTTTCTTACCGTACACCACGTTAGAGGTGATGGTCAGAACAGACTGAGTCGGGATAGCGTTGCGGTAGGTGTGCAGTTTCTGAATTTTCTTCATGAAACGTTCAACCAGGTCAACGGCCATGTCATCGACGCGAGGGTCGTTGTTACCAAACTGCGGGTATTCGCCTTCGATTTCGAAGTCGATAGCCAGACCGTCTTCGTCACGAATCGGTTTAACTTTCGCATATTTGATAGCAGACAGGGAGTCAGCAGCAACGGACAGACCAGCGATACCACACGCCATGGTGCGGATAACGTCACGGTCGTGCAGCGCCATCAGAGAGGCTTCGTAGCTGTACTTGTCGTGCATGTAGTGGATGATGTTCAGCGCGGTGACGTACTGTTTAGCCAGCCAGTCCATGAAGTGATCCATGCGATCCATTACTTCGTCGAAGTTCAGGACGTCGCCTTTGATCGGTTCAGATTTCGGACCAACCTGCATTTTCAGTTTTTCATCCACGCCGCCGTTGATAGCGTACAGCATGGTTTTCGCGAGGTTAGCGCGAGCGCCGAAGAACTGCATTTGCTTACCAACAACCATCGGGCTTACGCAGCATGCGATAGCGTAGTCGTCGTTGTTGAAGTCCGGACGCATCAGGTCATCGTTCTCATACTGCAGAGAAGAGGTATCGATGGACACTTTAGCGGCGAATTTCTTGAAGCTCAGCGGCAGTTTTTCAGACCACAGGATAGTAATGTTCGGCTCCGGAGACGGCCCCATGGTGTACAGGGTGTTCAGGAAGCGGAAGCTGTTTTTGGTCACCAGAGTACGGCCGTCAACGCCCATACCGCCGATGGATTCCGTTGCCCAAATCGGGTCGCCGGAGAACAGTTCATCATATTCCGGGGTACGCAGGAAGCGAACCATACGCAGTTTCATGACCAGGTGGTCAACCATTTCCTGCGCGTCTTGCTCGGTGATTTTACCCGCCTGCAGGTCACGCTCGATGTAGATATCCAGGAAGCTGGAGGTACGACCGAAGGACATTGCCGCGCCGTTCTGAGATTTCACGGCAGCCAGGTAACCGAAGTAGGTCCACTGAATCGCTTCCTGAGCGGTGGTCGCCGGACCGGAGATGTCATAGCCATATTTAGCGGCCATCTCTTTGATCTGGCCCAGTGCGCGGTGTTGTTCAGCGATTTCTTCACGCAGACGGATGGTCGCTTCCAGGTCTTCGCCGCTTTCCAGTTTCGCTTGCAGAGAGTTGAACTGGGCGAATTTGTCTTTCATCAGGAAGTCGATACCGTACAGCGCAACGCGACGGTAGTCACCGATGATACGACCACGACCGTAAGCATCCGGCAGACCCGTCAGCACGCCGGATTTACGGCAGCGCAGGATGTCCGGGGTATAGACGTCGAAAACGCCCTGGTTGTGAGTTTTACGGTACTCTGTGAAGATTTTTTTCAGCATCGGGTCCAGCTCGCGATTATACGCTTTGCAGGAACCTTCAACCATTTTGATACCACCGAACGGGATGATCGCACGTTTCAGCGGCGCTTCGGTCTGCAGACCAACGATTTTTTCCAGACCTTTCTCGATATAGCCCGCGTCGTGAGAGGTGATGGTGGAAGCCAGGGCAGTGTCAAAATCAACAGGCGCGTGAGTGCGGTTTTCCTGTTTTACACCTTCCATTACGGTGTCCCACAGCTTGGTGGTCGCTTCAGTCGCGCCAGCCAGGAAGGATTCGTCGCCTTCATATGGGGTGTAGTTTTTCTGAATAAAGTCACGGACGTTGACTTCATTCTGCCAGTCACCTTTCGTAAAACCTTCCCAGGCTGTGGCTAACTTTTCATTAAGCTCGGACATGTAACACCTACCTTCTTAAGTGGATTTTTTATTTACTGCCTGAAACAACCCTTAGTGATGGTCGTTGCCACGCAGGTAAATGACCCAGTATGTCAACCCGACCAGCAGACCCCCGCCGATAATGTTCCCGATAGTTACCGGAATCAGGTTATCAGTGATGAAGTTCATAACGGTCAAGTGAGAGAAACTTTCCGGAGTCGAACCGATGGCGGTCCAGAATTCCGGGCTTGCAAAGTTGCGGATTACGATACCCATCGGGATCATAAACATGTTGGCGATGCTGTGCTCAAAGCCGCTGGCAACGAACATCGCTACCGGCAGGACCATGATCATCGCTTTATCCATCAGGCTACGACCGGAATAGCTCATCCATACGGCGAGACAAACCATCAGGTTAGCGAGGATACCCAGGCTCACGGCCTCCACAAAAGTATGGTGCATTTTGTGGTCGGCGGTCTGCAGAACGTTTAGCCCCCAGCCGCCGTTGGCAGTCATATATTCGCCTGATAACCACATCAGCAGCACAAACAGCAGCGCGCCCACCAGGTTACCAAAATAGACGTTGAGCCAGTTTTTTGCCAGTTGCCCCCAGGTAATTCGACCGCTGGCTTTGGCCACCACGATCAGTACCGTAGAGGTAAAGAGGTCAGCGCCGCAGATAACGCACAGAATCAGACCCAGAGAAAAACAGATCCCACCGATAAGTTTGGCAATCCCATAAGGCATCGCGGCAGTGCCGGTGGTCGCGGTGATATAGAATACGAAAGCGATGGAGATGAAAACGCCAGCGGTGATCGCCAGATAAAACGTCTTCATCGGATGCTTCGTTGCTTTATAGACACCTGCTTCTTCGGCGACTTTCGCCATCGCGGCAGGGAGCAAAAGATCAAAAGGGTTGTCAGCTTTCACACTAACTCTCTCTTTATATAAGTTGGCGGTGAGATACTAACAAAGCATTATAGAAGGGAAATTGATATAGATCATATCTCACCGGAACTATATGCCTTTTTAGTGTGTGGTTTTTATTGAAATTATCAGTAAGCCAATGAAATGTATAGAGAAAATAATTTTTAAATTTTATAGATAATGTTGAATTTTTTCTTTTTTACCCCCNTTTTTGAGTTNATTAAAATGGAGTATTTTTATTAAATTTAACAATTGATAAATGATGAAATGGCGTTATTTAACATTAATTAACTTTACAACTACAAATTATAGGAGGCGCTTTCTCAGGGTTAAATAACGGAGCCGCTGAGGGCTCCGTTGTAAGCATGAACGATGGCGCAAGCTGGGCTTATTTTGCCCAAAACGCCGCTTTCGCCCGCTGCAGTTTTTCATAGGCTTTCAGCAGCGACTGATGGGCCGGGAAGGCCTGCAGATCGCTATCGACCGCCTGGAGACCATAGAACGGCGCTTCCCCGCTCAGCGCCGCGCTGGCGGCTTCGACCGCGTCGGCGCCGTACATACGGATGAAGGCGTTCAGGTACTGCAGCGGCTGACGCTCTTCTTCCTGGCTCAGCAGCAGCAGGGTTTGCAGACAGCGATAGTAGTTCGCGCGCTCCGCGCTGAAGACCGAAGCATTAAATTCCATGGTCCACTCGGTCCAGATCAGCGCCTGTT
This sequence comes from Klebsiella sp. EMBS2024, assembly GCF_036233805.1. Lineage (NCBI taxonomy): Bacteria > Pseudomonadati > Pseudomonadota > Gammaproteobacteria > Enterobacterales > Enterobacteriaceae > Klebsiella > Klebsiella sp. EMBS2024. Next base: position 1,050,547 of record NZ_JAZARW010000001.1, read on the forward strand.
CCAGATCGCCGCCGGCCAGGGCCAGCATCGCTTTCAGCTCGCCGACGCGCAGGGTATACCAGCCGTTGTCTTTTCCGGTGGCGAGCCCCAGCAGTTCGCGAACGCGGGTGAAATCATCCAGACCCTCATCGTCCATCTGCTCGATCAGCGCCAGGTAATCTTCTTTATCCCACTCGCTGCCCGGCAGGGACAGAATGGTGTCCCGCAGATGAGCGCCCATGCTGTTGTTCGCCAGCCACAGGTCTTCCGCCGGGTATATGTCCGACATCCCCGGGACGATGATACGGCAGGCGTAAACGCCCAGGTGCTCGTAGTCGGCGATGTACACTTCTTTATCTTCGGCCTTGAAGATGGCCATCAGGGTGGCGAACTCTTCTTCGGTAGTACCAGAGAAGCTCCAGTCAACGAATGGATAGTCGGCGTCCTGCTTGAACATATCCCAGGAGATCAGGCCGCTGGAGTCGATAAAGTGGGTTTCGAGGTTCGTGTGCTCGGCGACCTCTTCGTCATCGAAGGTTGGCGGCGTGAAGACATCGAGGTCTTTCAGGCTGCGGCCCTGCAGCAGTTCGGTGACGGTTCGCTCCAGCGCCACGCCAAAGTCCGGGTGGGCGCCGAAGGAGGCGAAGCAGGTGCCGTTAGCCGGGTTAAACAGCACGACGCAGATAACCGGATATTTGCCGCCGAGCGAGCCATCATAGGCAAAGATCGGGAAACCTTCAGCTTCCAGTTTGGCGATCGATTCCACGACGCCCGGATAGCGCGCCATGACTTCCGCCGGGATCTCCGGCAGGCTGATGCTTTCAGCGATGATGCGGTTTTTAATGTGACGTTCAAAGACCTCTGACAGACCCTGTACCCGCGCTTCGTTGCGGGTGTTACCGGCGGACATGCCGTTGGAGACGTACAGGTTGCCGACAATATTCATCGGAATATAGACGGTTTCGCCGTCGGACTGGCGGGTAAAAGGCAGACCGCACACGCCGCGCTCATCGTTACCCGACTGCAGATCCACCAGCATACTGGCCGTTAACTGATCGTCAGGATCGTAGAACGCGCGCAGGCGGGCATCCAGCAGACCTTCCGGGACTTCATCATCCTCAGTCAGCGGGAACCACTTTTCGTTCGGGTAGTGAACAAACGGGCCGTTAGCGATAGTGTCGCCTAACCAGAAGTCGGCGAAGAAATAGTTAGTGGACAGACGTTCGAAATATTCGCCCAGCGCGGAGGCCAGGGCTGCCTTTTTGGTGGCGCCTTTACCATTGGTAAAGCACAGCGCGCACGCTTTATCGCGAATGTGAACGGACCACACGTGCGGCACCGGGTTCAGCCACGAGGCCTCTTCGATATCAAATCCGAGGTCGAGCAATTTCTGCTGGAAGCGAGCGATGGAATCTTCCAGGGCGGCATCTTTGCCGGGAATAAACGTTTGGGTCATGGCGATCACTTTTGTCGTACGGAAAGCGCGCAATGATACGGCTTTTATCTGACAGGTGCTATCTCCATCATCTGGCTATGCTTAGAGGCATCTTTAATACACAGGGAGATGGAAAATGAAAGCCTTTGACTGGCAGCGGATGGCGCTCGATAAAGTACCGGTGGAATTCCTGGCGGAGGTGGCGTTGCGCAGCCTCTATACCTTCGTTCTGGTCTTTATTTTCCTCAAGATTACCGGACGGCGCGGCGTGCGGCAGATGTCGCTGTTCGAGGTGCTGATTATTTTGACCCTCGGCTCGGCGGCGGGTGACGTGGCGTTTTATGACGATGTGCCGCTGCTGCCGGTGCTGGTGGTCTTCGTTACGCTGGCGCTACTGTATCGCGGCATTATGTGGCTGATGGGGCATAGCGAAAAGCTGGAGGATCTACTGGAGGGGAAACCTATCGTAGTGGTGGAAGAGGGACAGTTGGCCTGGGAGAAGCTGCATGCGGAAAACATGACCGAATTCGAATTTTTTATGGAGCTGCGGGTCAACAGCGTCGAGCAGCTTGGCCAGGTCCGGCTGGCAATCCTCGAAACCAACGGGCAGATCAGCGTGTTTTATTATCCCGATGAAGAGGTGAGGGCCGGATTATCGATCCTTCCAGCGCATTGTACCACACGCTATACCACCATTCCGCAAGAGGGGATCTATGCCTGCGTGCGCTGCAGCATCGTAATGGCGATGCAGGCGGGAGAAAAACGAATATGTCCGCGCTGCGCAAATGCAGAATGGTCGAAGGCCAGCCGGGCGAAACGGCTTACCTGACAGCAAATATGTCGGTTTTATTACGTCAAGCCGATAGATTCTGTTGTGTGACGGCGGCCGCGTTTTACCGTCGGCGAGTTTTAGCCATTGCGGACCTTGTCACTGAATGATAAAACCGATAGCCACAGGAATAACTTATGCCCGCGGCGGTTCGCGGGCAAAACAACATAGCAACGTGGTGAGGGGAAATGGCTCAGGTCTATAACTTCAGTTCGGGCCCGGCAATGCTGCCGGCGGAAGTACTCAAACTGGCGCAGCAGGAACTGTGCGACTGGCACGGTCTGGGGACGTCGGTCATGGAGATCAGTCACCGTGGTAAGGAGTTTATCCAGGTGGCAGAAGAGGCAGAACAGGACTTCCGCGCTCTGCTGAACATCCCTTCCAACTATAAAGTTTTATTCTGCCACGGCGGCGGCCGCGGCCAGTTCGCCGGGATCCCGCTGAACATCCTCGGCGATAAAAAGGTCGCTGACTATGTGGACGCCGGCTACTGGGCGGCCAGCGCGGTCAAAGAGGCGAAGAAATACTGCACGCCGAACGTTATCGACGCGAAAATCACCGTCGACGGCAAGCGCGCTGTGAAGCCGATGAGCGAGTGGCAGCTGACCCCGGGGGCGGCCTATCTGCACTACTGCCCGAACGAAACCATTGACGGTATCGCGATTGATGAGACGCCGAACTTCGGCGACGACGTCATCGTGACCGCCGATTTCTCCTCCACCATTCTTTCCCGCGAAATTGACGTCAACCGCTTCGGCGTAATCTACGCCGGCGCGCAGAAGAATATCGGTCCGGCTGGGCTGACGCTGGTCATCGTGCGTGAAGATCTGCTGGGCAAAGCCAGCGTGGCCTGCCCGTCAATTCTTGACTACACCGTGTTAAGCGAGAATGACTCGATGTTTAACACACCGCCGACGTTCGCATGGTATCTGGCTGGACTGGTGTTTAAGTGGCTGAAACAGCAGGGCGGGGTTGCCGCGATGGATAAAATCAACCAGCAGAAAGCCGAACTGCTCTACGGCGTGATCGATAACAGCGGCTTCTATCGTAACGATGTGGCGCAGGCCAACCGTTCGCGTATGAACGTACCGTTCCAGCTGGCGGACAGCGCCCTGGACAAACTGTTCCTCGAAGAGTCGTTTGCTGCCGGGCTGCACGCGCTGAAGGGCCACCGGGTGGTGGGCGGCATGCGTGCTTCCATCTACAACGCCATGCCGCTGGACGGCGTGAAGGCGTTAACCGACTTTATGCTGGACTTCGAACGCCGCCACGGTTAATCGCCTGTTTCTTTCTTCCTCCCCGCGGCCTGTCTGCGGGGTTTTTATTCTGTTTGTTTGAGAGTGAAGTTTGATGGAATCCCTGACGTTACAACCCATCGCACGCGTAGAGGGCACCGTGAACCTGCCAGGTTCGAAAAGCGTCTCCAACCGCGCGCTGCTGCTGGCTGCCCTGGCCCGCGGCACGACGGTGCTGACCAACCTGCTGGACAGCGACGATGTGCGCCATATGCTGAATGCCCTGAGTGCGCTGGGGGTTCAATATACCCTGTCTGCCGACCGCACCCGCTGCGAAGTGACCGGCAACGGCGGCCCGTTGCGCTCTGCCGCGGCGCTGGAGCTGTTCCTTGGCAACGCCGGTACCGCGATGCGTCCGCTGGCGGCGGCTCTGTGCCTTGGCAGCAACGATATCGTGCTGACCGGCGAACCGCGGATGAAAGAGCGTCCGATCGGCCATCTGGTGGATGCCCTGCGTCAGGGCGGCGCTCAGATCGACTATCTGGAGCAGGAAAATTATCCACCGCTGCGCCTGCGCGGCGGTTTTCAGGGCGGCAACGTCGAGGTTGACGGCAGCGTCTCCAGCCAGTTCCTGACCGCGCTGCTGATGACCGCGCCGCTGGCGCCGCAGGATACCGTCATCGTCATTAAGGGCGATCTGGTGTCGAAACCCTATATCGACATTACGCTGCACCTGATGAAAACCTTCGGCGTTGAGGTGGACAATCAGTCTTATCAGCGATTTGTGGTGCGCGGCAAGCAGCAGTATCAGTCGCCGGGAGATTACCTGGTGGAAGGCGATGCTTCCTCGGCCTCGTATTTCCTCGCCGCTGGCGCCATTAAGGGCGGCACGGTAAAAGTCACCGGTATCGGCCGCAACAGCGTACAGGGCGACATTCGTTTCGCCGACGTACTGGAGAAAATGGGCGCCACCGTCACCTGGGGCGACGATTTCATCGCCTGCACCCACGGCGAGCTCAAGGCGGTCGATATGGATATGAACCATATCCCGGACGCCGCGATGACCATCGCCACCGCCGCGCTGTTCGCGCAAGGGACCACTACCCTGCGCAATATCTACAACTGGCGGGTCAAGGAGACGGACCGTCTGTTCGCCATGGCGACCGAGCTGCGTAAAGTGGGCGCCGAGGTGGAAGAGGGGGAAGATTATATCCGCATCACCCCGCCGGCAAAGTTGAAGTACGCAGAAATCGGCACCTATAACGACCACCGGATGGCGATGTGCTTCTCGCTGGTAGCGCTGTCTGATACGCCGGTGACCATCCTTGATCCCAAATGTACGGCCAAAACGTTCCCTGACTACTTTGAGCAGCTGGCGCGGATCAGTACCCTCGCCTGAGTAAAACTATGTCATCCCGCGGGCTGATGTCCTGTCAGCCCGCTATAATTGCGCAAAACTTCTGCTTTTCATTTCCTGTAGTCCGTAATTTACAAGCAATGCTCACTTTCCGGCGTATTGATGCGTATAATGCGCGGCGTTTATATTCCATGCGCCTTGCTGAAGGAGAAAAAGATGACGGCGAATATTNCGGTAATCACCATTGATGGGCCTGGCGGTGCGGGTAAAGGTACGTTGTGCAAGGCAATGGCGGAAGCGCTGGGCTGGCATCTGTTAGATTCAGGCGCGATCTACCGCGTTCTGGCGCTGGCGGCGCTGCATCATCATGTCGACGTGGAGTCCGAAGAGGCGCTGGTGCCCCTGGCTGCCCATCTTGACGTGCGTTTTATTTCTACTGACGGCAACCTGGAAGTGGTGCTGGAAGGGGAAGATGTCAGTAGCGAAATTCGCACTCAGGAGGTCGCGAACGCGGCCTCGAAAGTGGCGGCTTTTCCGCGCGTTCGCGAAGCGCTGCTGCGCCGCCAGCGCGCCTTCCGCGAACTGCCAGGGCTTATCGCCGACGGTCGCGATATGGGAACGGTAGTTTTCCCGGACGCGCCGGTGAAAATTTTCCTCGATGCCTCGGCCGACGAGCGGGCGCATCGCCGCATGCGGCAGTTGCAGGAAAAGGGCTTTGATGTTAACTTTGAACGTCTTTTGTCCGAGATAAAAGAGCGTGACGATCGCGACCGAAATCGCGCCGTGGCGCCGCTTGTCCCGGCTGCCGATGCATTAGTTCTCGATTCAACCGAACTAAACATTGAGCAAGTGATTGAAAAAGCGCTACAATATGCGCGCGAAAAATTGGCCGTTGCGTAGGCCTTAACCGGTAACGCGCCGAAGCCTCCGAATTATAGCAGTACCCCGCGGCAATGGATGGTCAGCGGGTATGTGAAACAACCCCATCCGGCACGGAGCCAGGTGGACGTTAATATTAACCTGAAGATTAAACATGACTGAATCTTTTGCTCAACTGTTTGAAGAATCCTTAAAAGAAATCGAAACCCGCCCGGGTTCCATCGTTCGTGGTGTTGTTGTTGCTATCGACAAAGACGTAGTACTGGTTGACGCCGGTCTGAAATCTGAGTCCGCCATCCCGGCTGAGCAGTTCAAAAACGCCCAGGGCGAGCTGGAAATCCAGGTTGGTGACGAAGTTGACGTTGCTCTGGATGCAGTAGAAGACGGCTTCGGTGAAACTCTGCTGTCCCGTGAGAAAGCTAAACGTCACGAAGCTTGGATCACGCTGGAAAAAGCTTACGAAGACGCTGAAACTGTTACCGGTGTTATCAACGGCAAAGTTAAAGGTGGCTTCACTGTTGAGCTGAACGGTATTCGTGCGTTCCTGCCGGGTTCCCTGGTAGACGTTCGTCCGGTGCGCGACACGCTGCACCTGGAAGGCAAAGAGCTTGAGTTCAAAGTCATCAAGCTGGACCAGAAGCGTAACAACGTTGTTGTTTCTCGTCGTGCCGTTATCGAATCCGAAAACAGCGCAGAGCGCGATCAGCTGCTGGAAAACCTGCAGGAAGGCATGGAAGTCAAAGGTATCGTTAAGAACCTCACTGACTACGGTGCATTCGTTGATCTGGGCGGCGTTGACGGCCTGCTGCACATCACCGATATGGCCTGGAAACGCGTTAAGCATCCGAGCGAAATCGTAAACGTTGGCGACGAAATCACTGTTAAAGTGCTGAAGTTCGACCGCGAGCGTACCCGTGTATCCCTGGGCCTGAAACAGCTGGGCGAAGATCCGTGGGTAGCTATCGCTAAACGTTATCCGGAAGGTACCAAACTGACCGGTCGCGTGACCAACCTGACCGACTACGGCTGCTTCGTTGAAATCGAAGAGGGCGTTGAAGGCCTGGTTCACGTTTCCGAAATGGATTGGACCAACAAAAACATCCACCCGTCCAAAGTTGTTAACGTTGGCGACGTTGTGGAAGTAATGGTTCTGGATATCGACGAAGAGCGTCGTCGTATCTCCCTGGGTCTGAAGCAGTGCAAATCTAACCCATGGCAGCAGTTCGCGGAAACCCACAACAAGGGCGACCGTGTTGAAGGTAAAATCAAGTCTATCACTGACTTCGGTATCTTCATCGGCCTGGACGGCGGCATCGACGGCCTGGTTCACCTGTCTGACATCTCCTGGAACGTTGCAGGCGAAGAAGCAGTTCGTGAATACAAAAAAGGCGACGAAATCGCAGCAGTTGTTCTGCAGGTTGACGCAGAGCGTGAGCGTATCTCCCTGGGCGTTAAACAGCTCGCGGAAGATCCGTTCAACAACTACGTTGCTCTGAACAAGAAAGGCGCTATCGTTGTTGGTAAAGTGACTGCAGTTGACGCTAAAGGCGCAACCGTAGAACTGGCTGACGGCGTAGAAGGTTACCTGCGTGCTTCTGAAGCATCCCGTGACCGCGTTGAAGACGCAACTCTGGTTCTGAGCGTTGGCGACGAAGTTGAAGCGAAATTCACCGGCGTGGATCGTAAGAACCGCGTAGTGAGCCTGTCTGTACGTGCGAAAGACGAAGCGGAAGAAAAAGACGCTATCGCTACCGTGAACAAGCAGGAAGACGCGAACTTCTCCAACAACGCTATGGCTGAAGCGTTCAAAGCAGCGAAAGGCGAGTAATCTTTGTCATTCAGGTAATAACAACCTGAATAGCGACGAGTTTACTTGACAGATTGCAGGATTCGTCCTGTAATCAAGCACAAAGGGCGGCTACGGCCGCCCTTGTTTAAGCTGTTAGCTAATTTTTGCCTTGAAGGAAACCGGAGGAATAATGACCAAGTCAGAATTGATTGAAAGACTTGCCAGCCAGCAATCTCACATTCCGGCGAAAGCGGTGGAAGATGCTGTTAAAGAAATGCTGGAACATATGGCCTCAACGCTTGCTCAAGGTGAGCGCATTGAAATCCGCGGTTTCGGCAGCTTTTCTCTGCACTATCGAGCACCTCGCACCGGACGTAACCCGAAAACTGGTGATAAAGTCGAACTGGAAGGTAAGTACGTTCCGCACTTTAAGCCCGGGAAAGAATTACGTGACCGCGCCAATATTTATGAAGGGTGAGTTGCACGACGTGCAGCCTGCCTGACGATAAAGAAAGCACCTTCGGGTGCTTTTTTTGTGCCCGCCATTTACGGCCATCCTCACAAAAAAAGCGTGCCCGGCTGCAAGCGAGGCGATTGTCTGGAATGCGCCGCGCAAGCCTGAATTCGCCGCCAGGACGCCAGCACCGCTTTGCGTAACACTGCCCACTCACAGGGAGGTGTTTATGCGTCTACCATGGCTTGCCGGATGCGCCATCATTGCAATGCTGCCGCTTCTCTGGCTACCCGTCTTGCCGGGCCCGTACAGTCTGGCGGGCGCGAGCGCACTGGCGCTGGCGCTGATTCGTCTGCATGGAAGGGCCGTCGCCGGAGTGGCGATGACGCTTCTGCTGGTGGTCTGGGGAGTATTGAGCGCGCATCAGGCGCTGTGGCCGACCCGGCACCTTACCGGCGCCATCCGGCAAGCGGAAGTGATCCTTAGCGAGACGGATGGCCAGACCTTGCACCGTGGACAAATGGTGCGCCTGCGGGGCCGCTATCTGTTTCCCCCGGTAGGCGTAACGCTGTACGGGGAACTTGCACCTGCGCCAGCCTGTGCGGGTCAACACTGGCTGATGACGCTGCGCCTGCGCCCGGTGCACGGGCAGCTCAATGACGGGGGCTTCGACAGCCAGCGCTATGCGCTGGCGCAGCACCGACCGCTGAGCGGAGGGATCGTCGCCGCTTCCGCGCTGGATGCCCGCTGCAGTCTGCGCGCCCGCTATCTGACGTCGCTGACCCGGCGACTGCAGACTTATCCCTGGCGCGCGGTGATGTTGGGATTAGGAATGGGGGAGCGGCTGTCTCTGCCGACGGAGATAAAGGTCCTGATGCAGAACACGGGCACTTCCCATCTGATGGCTATCTCGGGTCTGCATATCGCTCTCGCGGCTTCTCTTATCATGCTGTTGCTGCGCGGCGTGCAGTATATTCTCCCGGGCCGCTGGATTGGCTGGCGGTTGCCCCTTGTCGCCGGGCTGGCGGGCGCCGTCGGCTATGCCTGGCTGACCGGTATGCAGCCGCCGGCCCTGCGCACTTGCTTAGGGCTTGCGGTCTGTTGTGCTTTACGTTTGTCGGGTCAACGCTGGACGGCGTGGCAGGTGTGGCTCTGCTGTCTGGGAGCGATACTGGTTGCCGACCCGCTGGCGGTCCTGTCGCAAAGCCTGTGGCTATCTGCCTTCGCCGTGGCGGGGCTGATCTTCTGGTTCCAGTGGCTCCCGTTGCCTGCCGGCCGCTGGCGCTGGCCGTGGAAGACCATAATTGCTCTTGTTCATTTGCAGGCTGGCGTGACGCTGCTGCTGCTGCCGCTGCAGTTGTTGCTATTCCATGGAGTCAGCCTGACGTCGATGGCGGCTAATTTGCTGGCGGTACCGTTAGTCACCCTGTTGGCGGTGCCGCTTATTCTGACCGCGATGCTGGTGCATCTCTCGGGGCCGGATATAGTGGAGTCGCTACTCTGGCTGGCGGCCGATCGCGTGCTGGCGCTACTGTTTTGGGGATTACGACGTTTACCGGACGGCTGGTTGACGCTGGATGCTCGCTGGCTGTGGATCAGTATCCTGCCGTGGCTGTTGGTGATGGGCTGGCGTTTTCAGAGCTGGCGGCATTCACCGGCGCTGTGTCTCAGCGTGCTGTTTTTACTGACGCGGCCATTCAGCCGACAACCGCCTGCGGACGAATGGCGGGTGACGATGCTGGATGTCGGACAGGGGCTGGCGATGGTGATCGAGCGTCACGGTAAGGCATTGCTTTACGATACCGGGCCGGCTTGGCCGCAGGGTGATAGCGGTCAACAGGTGATTATCCCGTGGCTGCGCTGGCACCATCTGCAGCTGCAAGGGATTATGCTGAGCCATGAACATCTGGATCATCGCGGCGGCCTTGATTCAGTGCTGCAGGCATGGCCGCAGGCGTGGGTGCGCAGCCCGTTAGGCTGGGCGCATCATCTGCCGTGTCATCGCGGTGAGCGCTGGCAATGGCAGGGACTCAACTTCCAGGCCCTGTGGCCGCTGCCGGGCAGCACGGCAAAGGGTAACAATCATTCCTGTGTGGTGCGGATCGATGATGGTCGCTCCAGCATCCTGCTCACCGGCGATATAGAACGTCAGGCGGAGCAGGCGATGATCAGCCGTTACTGGCGGCATCTGACGTCTACACTTATTCAGGTTCCCCACCACGGCAGCAATACCTCCTCCAGCGCGCTGCTGGTCCGCCGGGTGGATGGCGCGGCCGCGCTGGCCTCCGCTTCGCGCTACAATGCGTGGCGGATGCCCTCGTACAAGGTGGTTCAGCGCTACCGCCAGCGGGGTTATCGCTGGTTCGCCACGCCGCAGCAGGGGCAGATAACGGTGGTTTTTTCCGCAGAAGGGTGGCAAATCCATAGCTTACGGGATCAAGTTTTACCGCGTTGGTATCATCAGTGGTTTGGCGCGCCCGCCGATAACGGGTAGAATATGCGGCTATTTCAACACAAGCTGGTTTATTGAATGCAGAACGATAAAGATCTCTCCACGTGGCAGACCTTCCGCCGACTTTGGCCGATTATCGCGCCGTTTAAAGCCGGGCTAATCGTAGCGGCGGTGGCGTTGGTGCTTAACGCGGGCAGTGACACCTTCATGTTATCGCTTCTTAAACCGTTATTGGATGATGGTTTTGGTAAAACGGATCGCTCAGTGCTGCTATGGATGCCGCTGGTGGTTATCGGCCTGATGGTGCTGCGTGGGATCACCAGCTACATCTCGAGCTATTGTATTTCCTGGGTTTCCGGCAAAGTGGTGATGACCATGCGTCGTCGCCTGTTCGGCCACATGATGGGTATGCCGGTGGCCTTCTTTGACAAGCAGTCTACCGGAACGCTGCTGTCACGCATCACCTATGATTCTGAGCAGGTCGCCTCCTCCTCTTCCAGCGCGCTGATCACCGTGGTCCGCGAAGGGGCATCGATTATCGGTCTGTTCGTGATGATGTTCTATTACAGCTGGCAGCTGTCGCTGATCCTGATCGTACTGGCGCCGATTGTGTCGGTGGCGATCCGCGTGGTCTCCAAGCGTTTTCGCAATATCAGTAAGAATATGCAGAACACGATGGGGCAGGTCACCACCAGCGCCGAGCAGATGCTGAAAGGGCACAAAGAGGTGCTGATGTTTGGCGGCCAGGAAGTGGAAACCAAACGTTTTGATAAAGTCAGCAATAAAATGCGTCTGCAGGGGATGAAGATGGTTTCCGCCTCGTCTATCTCCGACCCGATCATTCAGCTTATCGCCTCCCTGGCGCTGGCCTTTGTCCTGTATGCCGCCAGCTTCCCGAGCGTGATGGACACCCTGACCGCCGGGACCATTACCGTGGTCTTCTCCTCGATGATTGCGCTGATGCGTCCGCTGAAGTCGCTGACCAACGTCAATGCCCAGTTCCAGCGCGGGATGGCGGCGTGCCAGACGCTGTTTGCGATCCTCGATTCCGAGCAGGAAAAAGACGAAGGTACGCGGGTCATTGAGCGGGCGAAAGGCAATCTCAAGTTCGAGAACGTCACCTTTACCTACCCGGGTCGCGAAGTGGCCGCGCTGCGCAATATCAATCTCGATATCCCGGAAGGGAAAACCGTGGCGCTGGTGGGGCGCTCAGGGTCGGGTAAATCGACCATTGCCAGCCTGATCACCCGCTTCTACGATGTCGACGAGGGGCAGATCCTGCTGGATGGCCACGACCTGCGCGAGTACAAGCTGAGCTCGCTGCGCGACCAGGTGGCGCTGGTTTCACAAAACGTGCATCTGTTCAACGATACCGTCGCCAACAATATCGCCTATGCCCGTACCGAAGAGTACAGCCGCGAGCAGATTGAAGAGGCCGCGCGTATGGCCTACGCCATGGATTTCATTAACAAGATGGATAATGGTCTGGATACCATCATCGGCGAGAATGGCGTGATGCTGTCCGGCGGCCAGCGCCAGCGTATTGCTATTGCCCGCGCGCTGCTGCGTAACAGCCCGATCCTGATCCTCGATGAAGCCACCTCGGCGCTGGATACCGAGTCCGAGCGTGCCATTCAGGCGGCGCTGGATGAGCTGCAGAAAAACCGTACCTCGCTGGTTATCGCTCACCGTCTGTCGACCATTGAGCAGGCTGATGAAATCGTGGTGGTTGAAGACGGGCGGATCGTGGAGCGCGGAACGCACCATGATCTGCTGGAGCATAAGGGCGTGTACGCCCAGCTGCATAAGATGCAATTCGGCGAATGATCGCGCGCATCTGGTCCGGGGAATCGCCGCTGTGGCGCCTGCTGCTGCCGCTCTCCTGGCTGTATGGCCTGGTGAGCGGGGTGATTCGCCTCAGCTATCAGCTGGGGTGGCAAAAAGCCTGGCGCGCGCCGGTGCCGGTGGTGGTGGTTGGTAACCTGACCGCCGGCGGCAATGGCAAAACGCCGGTGGTGATCTGGCTGGTGGAGCAGCTGCAGCAGCGCGGTATTCGCGTTGGCGTCGTGTCTCGCGGCTACGGCGGTAAAGCCGACCGCTATCCGCTGGTGTTGGACGACAGGACCAGTACGGCGCAGGCGGGTGATGAACCGGTGTTGATCCATCAGCGTACCGGTGCCCCGGTCGCTGTCGCTCCGCTGCGCAGCGACGCGGTAAAAGCATTGCTCAGCGCGCACGATCTGCAGATGATTGTGACCGACGATGGTTTACAGCACTATAAGCTCGCGCGGGACAGAGAAATTGTCGTTATTGACGGCGTGCGCCGCTTTGGCAACGGCTGGTGGCTGCCTGCCGGGCCGATGCGCGAGCGGGCGTCGCGCTTGCAAAGCGTTGATGCGGTTATCGTTAACGGCGGCGTGGCGCGTCCGGGTGAGATCCCGATGCGGCTGCGCCCAGGGATGGCGGTTAACCTGCTTACCGGCGAACGTCGCGATGTCTCCACCTTCACGAACGTAGTGGCGATGGCCGGCATCGGCCATCCGCCGCGCTTCTTCGCCACCCTCGAAAGCTGCGGCGTCCAGCCGGTCAAAACCGTGGCGCTGGCGGACCATCAGGCGCTGAGCCAGGCTGATGTCGCCGCCCTGGTGACCGCCGATCAGACGCTGCTGATGACCGAGAAAGATGCCGTGAAATGTCGCGATTTCGCCGCTGCAAACTGGTGGTATTTACCGGTCGACGCCATAATGGCCGATGAACGCGCACAGCGGTTGCTTGCGGACTTAGCGACGTTGGCGCAACGTTAACTGACGCGCCGGCTTTGCTCGCCGCTGTGCTGGAATTCCTGACGGAGAACCTGCATGTCGGTATTGCAACTATCGCTTAACGAGGCGCGCCACCTCCATCTCGCGGCGCAGGGGTTGTTAAAGAAGCCCCGACGTCGCGCTCGCCCGAAAGACATTCTTTCCACCATCCAGCAGATGTCGCTGCTGCAAATCGATACCATCAACGTGGTGGCCCGCAGCCCCTACCTGGTGCTGTTCAGCCGTCTTGGCAGCTATCCGCAGCACTGGCTGGATGAGTCGCTGCGCAACGGCGAGCTAATGGAATACTGGGCGCATGAAGCCTGCTTTCTGCCGCGCAGCGATTTCGCCCTGGTGCGCCATCGCATGTTGAATCCCGACAATATGGGCTGGAAATACCATCGCGCGTGGATGGAGGAGCATGCCGGGAGTATTGCCGAGCTGGTGGCGCATATCGGACAAAACGGCCCGGTTCGCTCGGCGGATTTTACCCACCCGCGCAAAGGCGCCAGCGGCTGGTGGGAGTGGAAACCGCATAAGCGCCACCTGGAAGGGCTGTTTACCGCCGGCGAAGTGATGGTGGTGGAGCGGCGCAATTTTCACCGCGTGTATGATCTAACCCGGCGGGTGATGCCGGACTGGGACGACGAGCGCGACGCGCTCTCCCGCGAAGACGCAGAGGCCATTATGTTGCGCAATAGCGCCCGTAGTCTCGGCATCTTCCGCGCCCAGTGGCTGGCCGATTACTATCGCTTGCGCCAGCCGTCGCTACCGGGTCTGCTGGCGGCCTGGCAGGAAGAGGGGCTGGTGGTGCCGGTTAACGTGGAAGCACTCGGCGAGATGTGGCTGCATCACGAGGCGCTGGCGCAGCTGGAGACCGCGCCCGGCGGTAAGCTGACCGCCAGCCATAGCGCCGTGCTCTCGCCCTTCGACCCGGTGGTCTGGGATCGGAAACGCGCTGAGCAGCTGTTCAACTTCAGCTATCGCCTGGAGTGTTATACCCCGGCGCCGAAGCGTCAGTATGGCTACTTCGTACTGCCTCTGCTGCACCAGGGAAAACTGGTCGGGCGGATGGACAGTAAAATACATCGCAAAAGCCGGGAGCTGGAGATCTTCGCTCTATGGCTGGAGGAGGGGGTGAAGATCACCCGTGGTCTGGAGCAGGGGCTGCGCCGGGCGATTAACGACTTCGCACACTGGCAATCGGCAGAGCGGATCCTTTGCCGACGCCTGCCGGAAGGGCTGTTTGTCGGCCAGGAGCAGGGGTGGGAAATCGACGCCGATTGATCCCGGCGCCTGCCTTCCTGTGATATGCTGCTGAGAAATCTATCCGGTCCATCAGGAGGAAACATGGATCACCGTTTACTTGAAATCATCGCCTGCCCGGTCTGTAACGGCAAGCTGTATTACAGTCAGGATAAGCAAGAACTTATTTGCAAACTTGATAGCCTGGCGTTTCCGCTGCGCGACGGTATCCCGGTGCTGCTGGAGACAGAGGCGCGTCCGCTGGCGCTAGAAGAGAGTCACTCATGAGTTTCGTGGTCATTATTCCTGCGCGTTTCGCCTCCACGCGCCTGCCGGGAAAACCACTGCAGGACATTAATGGTAAGCCGATGATTGTCCATGTGCTGGAGCGCGCTCGCGAATCCGGCGCGGATCGTATTATTGTCGCCACCGATCACGAAGATGTCGCCCGGGCGGTTGAAGCCGCCGGCGGCGAGGTCTGTATGACCCGCGCCGACCATCAGTCCGGCACCGAACGGCTGGCGGAAGTGGTGGAAAAGTGCGCGTTCAGCGATGACACCATTATCGTCAATATTCAGGGCGATGAGCCGATGATCCCCCCGGCGATTGTCCGCCAGGTGGCGGAGAATCTGGCTGCCAGCAGCAGCGGAATGGCGACGCTGGCGGTACCGATCCATGATGCGGAAGAGGCGTTTAACCCGAATGCGGTGAAAGTGGTGATGGATGCCAAGGGTTACGCGCTCTATTTCTCCCGCGCGACTATTCCCTGGGATCGCGATCGCTTTGCCCAATCCCGCGAGACCATCGGTGACTCCCTGCTGCGTCACATCGGCATCTATGGCTATCGCGCCGGCTTTATCCGCCGCTATGTCAGCTGGGCGCCGAGCCCGCTGGAGCAGATTGAAATGCTCGAGCAGCTGCGAGTGCTGTGGTATGGCGAGAAAATCCATGTCGCCGTNGCGGCGGAAGTGCCCGGCACCGGCGTGGATACCCCGGAAGATCTGGAGCGCGTCCGCGCTGAGCTGCGTTAGTCCTCTGTCCCCTCCTTGCTGGAGGGGATATCCCCGTCGGTTTTTTGCTTTTTTTACCCCTTTTTGATCTTATCCGATGACAACCCAGGTGCGGGCGCTCATTATGAAACCAGTAGTGTTCATAGGGGTAATCGACAATGGAACAGTTGCGAACCGAACTCAGTCATCTTCTTGGCGAAAAGCTAAGCCGGGTGGAGTGTGTCAGTGAACAAGCCGCTACGGCGCTGTGGTTCCTGTACGATGCGCAGGGAAACCCGATGCCGCTGCTGGCGCGAAGTTTCACCACGCCCGGCGTGGCGCGGCAGCTGGCATGGAAGATCTCGACCCTGGCGCGTAATGGTACGGTGCGTATGCCGGTGGTTTATGGCGTCATGACGCACGAAGAACATCCCGGACCAGATGTGCTGCTGCTTGAGCGCCTGCGCGGCGTACCGGTGGAGGCGCCGACGCGCACCCCGGCGCGCTGGGAGCAACTGCAGGAGCAAATCGTCGAGGCGCTGCTGGCGTGGCATCGGCAGGACAGTGGCGGCTGCGTGGGAATGGTCGACAATACCCAGGAAAACCTGTGGCCGAACTGGTACCGCCAGCGGGTAGAGATATTGTGGAGCACCCTGAACCTGTATCAGGACACCGGTCTCACCATGCAGGATAAGCGCCTTTTGTTCCGCTCCCGCGAGTGCCTTCCGGAGCTGTTCCGCGATTTCAATGATAATGCTGTGCTGGTGCATGGCAACTTCACTCTGCGCAGCATGCTAAAAGATCCGCGCAGCGATCAGCTGCTGGCGATGGTGGGGCCGGGGATGATGCTGTGGGCGCCACGCGAGTATGAACTGTTCCGCCTTGCTGAAGGCGGCCAGGCGGAACAGCTGCTGTGGCGCTACCTGCAGCAGGCGCCAGTTTCCGAGGCCTTTGTCTGGCGGCGCTGGCTTTATCTGCTGTGGGATGAGGTGGATAGTCTGGTCAACACCGGGCGCTTTGATCGCGCCCGTTTTGACCTCGCTGCAAAATCACTCCTGCCCTGGCTCGCCTGAGCTGCCTTTCAGCCATTGCCAGACGCGACCAAGGGTTTCATAGCCGACCCGGTCGCTGTGCATCAGCCACACTGGAGAAGGAATGGCCCGCTCCCACGGATTGAGCGGCGAGGTCACCGCCAGCTGATTGGCCGGCGCGGGAAGCGGATCCAGGCCGGCATGGCGAAAGAATATCATCGCCCGCGGAAGGTGTGACGCCGAGGTGACCAGCAGGAAGGGCGCGTCGCCGATGGCGCGCTTCACCGCCAGCGCTTCCTCTTCTGTATCTTTCGGCCGATCGAGCACAATGATATCGCTGCGAGGTACGCCAAGGCTCTCCGCCACTCTCGCCCCGGCTTCCGCTGTGCTGACGGGGTTCGTTTTCGCCGCCGCGCCGGTAAAGATCATTTTCGAACCGGGATTCGCCTGCCACAGGCGGATGCCCTCCGTCAGGCGCGGCAGGCTGTTATTGATAAGATTAGAGCTTGGCGCCCACTCCGGATTCCAGGTATAGCCGCCGCCCAGCACCACCACGTAGTTCACCGGCTGCTCGCCGCGCCAGGTGGGGTAGGTATCTTCAATCGGTTTCAGCAGGCTGTCGGCCACGGGCTGCAGGCTCAGCAGCGTCAGCAGCAGCCAGCCGAGGCTCACGCATAGCTTTCCGGTACGCTGAAAGCGGCTGAACCATAACAGCGCGATCCCGATACCGATCAGCAACAGTAAGGCGGGTAGCGGCAACAGCAGGCCGCCGACGATCTTTTTTAGCGTGAAAAGCATGCCAGATGGTTCCTTTTTTAACCATATAACCAAAGTTATGTTCGGATCTTATAACAGATCGCTTCATTCTCGGCGCGGGTATGACAAAATAGCGGTTTTGTGTTGGCTTGTGGAGTCACTCGTGCAGGATCGCAATTTCGATGACATTGCTGAAAAGTTTTCGCGCAATATTTACGGCACCACAAAAGGCCAGTTGCGTCAGGCGATCCTCTGGCAGGATCTGGAACCGCTGTTGGCGCAGCTGGGGCCGGGACCGCTGAGGGTGCTGGATGCCGGCGGCGGCGAAGGGCAAACGGCCATCAAAGTCGCGCAACTGGGCCATCACGTGACGCTCTGCGATCTCTCCGCTGAGATGGTGGCTCGCGCCCGCCAGGCGGCCGCCGATAAAGGTGTGATCGACAACATGCATTTTGTACAATGCGCGGCTCAGGATATTGCGCAGCATTTGGAAAGCCCGGTCGATCTGGTACTGTTTCATGCGGTGCTGGAGTGGGTGGCGGAGCCCCAGGAAATACTGCATACCCTGTGGTCGACGCTGCGTGCTGGCGGTGGACTGTCATTGATGTTCTACAATGCTAACGGCCTGTTGATGCACAATATGGTTGCCGGTAATTTTGATTACGTTCAACTGGGCATGCCAAAAAAGAAAAAACGCACGCTGTCGCCGGATTATCCGCGTGAACCACAGCAGGTTTATCACTGGCTGGAAGAGATTGGCTGGCAGATCGTCAGCAAAACCGGCGTGCGGGTGTTTCATGATTATCTGCGTGAAAAACGCCAACAGCATGACAGCTATGCGGCGCTGCTGGCGCTGGAGACGCGCTACTGTCGTCAGGAGCCGTATCTCAGCCTGGGCCGTTATATTCATGTCACCGCGCTTAAGAGCCAGGCTCATAGCCGCAGATGCAAGGATAAAGTATGAGTGAATTTTCCCAGACAGTCCCCGAACTGGTTGCCTGGGCCAGAAAAAATGATTTTTCAATCTCGCTACCGGTCGACAGACTCTCTTTCCTGCTGGCGATCGCCACTCTGAATGGTGAACGACTGGAAGGGGAAATGAGCGAGGGTGAACTGGTGGATGCGTTCCGCCACGTCAGTGATGCGTTTGAGCAGACCAGCGAAACCATCAGCCAGCGCGCCAATAACGCGATCAACGATTTGGTGCGCCAGCGTCTGCTGAACCGCTTTACCAGCGAAATTACCGAAGGCAATGCGATCTATCGCCTGACGCCGTTGGGGATTGGGATCACCGATTATTATATCCGTCAGCGCGAATTCTCGACGCTGCGTCTCTCGATGCAGCTGTCGATCGTCGCCGGCGAGCTGAAGCGCGCGGCGGACGCCGCGGAAGAGGGCGGTGATGAATTCCACTGGCATCGCAACGTTTTTGCGCCGCTGAAGTATTCCGTAGCGGAAATTTTCGACAGCATCGACCTGACGCAGCGCATTATGGATGAGCAGCAGCAGCTGGTGAAAGACGATATCGCGCAGTTGTTGAATAAAGACTGGCGCGCGGCGATTTCCAGCTGTGAACTGCTGCTGTCGGAAACCTCCGGCACCCTGCGCGAACTGCAGGATACGCTGGATGCGGCAGGGGATAAGCTGCAGGCGAACCTGCTGCGCATTCAGGACTCGACCATGGCGCGCGACGATCTCCATTTTGTCGATCGGCTGGTGTTCGATCTGCAAAGCAAGCTCGACCGCATCGTCAGCTGGGGTCAGCAGGCGATTGACCTGTGGATCGGCTACGACCGCCATGTGCACAAGTTTATCCGTACCGCTATCGATATGGATAAGAACCGCGTCTTCGCCCAGCGTCTGCGCCAGTCGGTACAGACCTATTTTGATGAACCGTGGGCGCTAACTTACGCCAACGCCGACCGCCTGCTGGATATGCGCGATGAAGAGATGGCCCTGCGCGATGAAGAGGTCACCGGCGAGCTGCCGGCGGACCTCGAATTTGAAGAGTTTAACGAAATTCGCGAGCAGCTGGCGGCGCTGATCGAAGCGCAGCTGGCGGTCTATAAAGAGAAAGGAATACCGCTGGATCTCGGCCTGGTGGCGCGGGAGTTCCTGGCGCAGTATCCGCGCGGGCGTCACTTCGACGTGGCGCGGATCGTCGTGGATCAGGCGGTACAGCTGGGCGTCGCCCAGGCAGATTTCACCGGACTGCCGGCAAAATGGCAGCCGATTAATGATTACGGAGCCAAGGTACAGGCGCATGTCATTGACAAATATTGAACAAGTGATGCCGGTTAAGCTGGCGCAGGCGTTGGCCAATCCGTTATTTCCGGCGCTGGACAGCGCCCTGCGCGCGGGCCGTCATATCGGTCTCGACGAGCTGGATAATCACGCATTTTTGATGGATTTTCAGGATTACCTGGAAGAGTTTTACGCTCGCTATAACGTCGAGCTGATCCGCGCGCCGGAGGGATTCTTCTACCTGCGCCCGCGGTCCACCACGCTGATTTCGCGCTCGGTACTGTCCGAGCTGGATATGATGGTGGGCAAAATTCTTTGCTATCTCTATCTCAGCCCGGAGCGCCTGGCGAACGAAGGGATTTTTACCCAGCAGGAGCTCTATGACGAGCTGCTGACCCTGGCCGATGAATCCAGGCTGCTGAAGCTGGTGAACAACCGTTCCACCGGTTCGGATCTGGACCGCCAGAAGCTGCAGGAAAAAATGCGGGCCTCGCTTAACCGCTTACGCCGTCTGGGGATGGTGTGGTTTATGGGCCACGATAGCAGCAAGTTTCGCATTACCGAATCGGTATTCCGCTTTGGCGCCGATGTGCGCGCCGGCGACGACCCGCGCGAAGCGCAGCGCCGTCTGATCCGCGACGGGGAAGCGATGGCCCTGGAAAATCACCTGCAGCTCAATGATGAGAATGAAGAAAACCAGCCGGATAGCGGGGAGGAAGAGTAATGATTGAACGCGGTAAGTTTCGCTCGCTAACGCTGGTTAACTGGAACGGCTTCTTTGCCCGGACCTTTGATCTTGATGAACTGGTGACCACCCTCTCCGGGGGGAACGGCGCGGGTAAGTCCACGACCATGGCGGCCTTCGTCACGGCGCTGATCCCGGATTTAACCCTGCTGCACTTCCGTAACACCACCGAAGCGGGGGCCACCAGCGGCTCACGCGATAAAGGCCTGCACGGTAAGCTGCGCGCCGGGGTGTGTTACTCGGTACTCGATGTGATCAACTCCCGCCACCAGCGCGTGGTGGTCGGCGTGCGCCTGCAGCAGGTCGCCGGGCGCGATCGTAAAGTCGATATTAAACCTTTCGCCATTCAGGGACTGCCGACCTCTATCCTGCCGACCCAGCTGTTGACCGAAACGCTGAACGAGCGCCAGGCGCGCGTCGTGAGCCTCAACGAGCTGAAAGATAAACTCGAGGCGATGGAAGGGGTCCAGTTTAAACAGTTCAACTCGATCACCGAATATCACTCGCTAATGTTCGATCTGGGCGTGGTGGCGCGTCGCCTGCGTTCCGCCTCCGATCGTAGCAAGTACTACCGCCTGATTGAGGCCTCGCTGTACGGCGGGATCTCCAGCACCATTACCCGCTCGCTGCGCGACTACCTGCTGCCGGAAAACAGCGGCGTGCGTAAAGCGTTCCAGGATATGGAAGCGGCGCTGCGGGAAAACCGCATGACGCTGGAAGCCATTCGCGTTACCCAGTCCGACCGCGATCTGTTTAAACACCTGATCAGCGAAGCCACCAACTACGTGGCGGCGGACTATATGCGTCACGCCAACGAGAGGCGCATTCACCTGGATAAGGCGCTGGAGTATCGCCGCGATCTCTTCACCTCGCGTTCGCAGCTGGCGGCTGAGCAGTATAAGCACGTCGACATGGCGCGCGAACTGCAGGAGCATAACGGCGCGGAGGGCGATCTGGAAGCCGATTACCAGGCCGCCAGCGATCACCTGAACCTGGTGCAGACTGCGCTGCGTCAGCAGGAAAAAATCGAGCGCTACGAAGCGGATCTCGACGAGCTGCAGATCCGTCTGGAAGAGCAGAATGAAGTGGTGGCGGAAGCCGTCGATCGTCAGGAAGAGAACGAAGCCCGCGCTGAGGCCGCCGAGCTGGAAGTGGATGAGCTGAAAAGCCAACTCGCCGACTATCAGCAGGCGCTCGATGTGCAGCAGACCCGCGCCATTCAGTATAACCAGGCGCTGCAGGCGCTGGAGCGCGCGAAGGCGCTGTGCCATCTGCCGGATCTGACCCCGGAGAGCGCCGACGAGTGGCTGGAAACCTTCCAGGCGAAAGAGCAGGAAGCGACGGAGAAAATGCTGTCGCTGGAACAGAAAATGAGCGTGGCGCAAACCGCGCACAGCCAGTTTGAACAGGCTTACCAGTTGGTGGCGGCGATTAACGGCCCGCTGGCGCGCAATGAAGCCTGGGACGTAGCGCGCGAATTGCTGCGCGACGGCGTGAACCAGCGCCACCAGGCCGAGCAGGCGCAGGGGCTGCGCAGCCGCCTCAACGAGCTTGAACAGCGCCTGCGCGAGCAGCAGGACGCTGAGCGTCAGCTGGCCGAGTTCTGCAAACGCCAGGGTAAACGCTACGATATCGACGATCTGGAAACGCTGCATCAGGAGCTGGAAGCGCGCATCGCGTCGCTGGCCGACAGCGTCTCCAATGCTCAGGAGCAGCGCATGGCGCTGCGTCAGGAGCTGGAGCAACTGCAGTCGCGTACCCAGACGCTGATGCGTCGGGCGCCGGTCTGGCTGGCGGCGCAGAACAGCCTTAACCAGCTGTGCGAGCAAAGCGGCGAGCAGTTTGCGTCCGGCCAGGAGGTCACCGAATACCTGCAGCAGCTGCTGGAGCGTGAACGAGAGGCTATCGTTGAACGTGACGAGGTCGGCGCCCGCAAGCGCGCCATCGACGAAGAAATCGAGCGTCTTAGCCAGCCGGGCGGTTCGGAAGATCCGCGCCTCAACGCCCTGGCGGAACGGTTCGGCGGCGTTCTGCTGTCCGAGATCTACGATGATGTTAGCCTCGACGATGCGCCTTACTTCTCCGCGCTGTACGGTCCGTCGCGCCATGCGATCGTGGTACCGGATCTGTCGCGGGTAGCCGAGCAGCTTGAGGGACTGGAAGATTGCCCGGAAGATCTCTATCTGATCGAAGGCGATCCGCAATCCTTTGACGACAGCGTATTCAGCGTCGACGAGCTGGAAAAAGCGGTGGTGGTGAAGATTGCCGATCGCCAGTGGCGTTATTCGCGCTTCCCGTCGCTGCCGCTGTTTGGCCGCGCGGCACGTGAAAACCGCATTGAAACCCTGCATGCCGAGCGTGAATCGCTGTCAGAGCGTTTTGCGACCCTGTCGTTCGATGTGCAGAAAACCCAGCGCCTGCACCAGGCCTTCAGCCGCTTTATCGGCAGCCATCTGGCGGTGGCTTTCGAGGACGATCCGGAAGAAGAGATCCGCAAACTCAACAGCCGCCGCGGCGAGCTGGAGCGTGCGCTGAGCGCCCATGAAAGCGATAACCAACAGAACCGTGTGCAGTACGAGCAGGCGAAAGAGGGCGTGTCGGCGCTCAACCGCCTGCTGCCGCGCTTGAACCTGCTGGCGGATGATACGCTGGCCGACCGCGTGGACGAGATCCAGGAACGTCTGGACGAAGCGCAGGAGGCCGCGCGCTTTATTCAGCAGCACGGTAACCAGCTGGCGAAGCTGGAGCCTATTGTTTCGGTGCTGCAGAGCGATCCGGAGCAGTTTGAGCAGCTGAAAGAAGATTACGCCTATGCGCAGCAAACCCAGCGCGATGCGCGTCAGCAGGCTTTTGCCCTGGCGGAAGTTGTGCAGCGCAGGGCCCACTTCAGCTACTCCGATTCGGCGGAAATGCTCAGCGGCAACAGCGATCTCAACGAGAAGCTGCGCCAGCGTCTGGAGCAGGCGGAGTCCGAACGCAGCCGCGCGCGCGACGCGATGCGTGCCCATGCGGCGCAGCTTAGTCAGTACAATCAGGTGCTGGCCTCGCTGAAGAGCTCGTATGACACCAAGAAAGAGCTGCTCAACGATCTGTATAAAGAGTTGCAGGACATTGGCGTGCGCGCCGACGCCGGCGCGGAAGAGCGTGCTCGCGCGCGTCGCGATGAACTGCACATGCAGCTGAGCAATAACCGCTCCCGACGCAATCAGCTGGAGAAAGCGTTGACCTTCTGCGAAGCGGAAATGGACAACCTGACCCGTAAACTGCGCAAGCTGGAGCGCGATTACTGCGAAATGCGCGAGCAGGTGGTGACCGCCAAGGCGGGCTGGTGCGCGGTGATGCGTCTGGTGAAAGACAACGGCGTCGAACGTCGTCTGCATCGCCGCGAGCTGGCCTATCTCTCCGCCGATGAGCTGCGCTCAATGTCGGATAAGGCGCTGGGGGCGCTGCGTCTGGCGGTCGCCGATAACGAACATCTGCGTGACGTGCTGCGTATCTCGGAAGATCCGAAGCGTCCGGAGCGCAAAATTCAGTTCTTCGTTGCCGTATACCAGCATCTGCGCGAGCGTATTCGTCAGGATATTATTCGCACCGATGATCCGGTGGAAGCGATCGAGCAGATGGAGATCGAGCTCAGCCGCCTGACCGAAGAGCTGACCAACCGTGAACAGAAGCTGGCGATCAGTTCCCGCAGCGTGGCCAACATTATTCGCAAAACCATTCAGCGCGAGCAGAACCGTATCCGGATGCTCAACCAGGGTCTGCAGAGCGTCTCCTTCGGCCAGGTCAACAGCGTGCGTCTGAACGTCAATGTGCGTGAGACCCACTCGATGCTGCTCGACGTGCTCTCCGAGCAGCATGAGCAGCACCAGGATCTGTTTAACAGCAATCGTCTGACCTTCTCTGAGGCGCTGGCCAAGCTCTATCAGCGTCTCAACCCACAGATCGACATGGGGCAGCGCACGCCGCAAACCATCGGTGAAGAGCTGCTCGACTACCGCAACTATCTGGAGATGGAAGTGGAAGTTAACCGCGGCTCCGACGGCTGGCTGCGCGCGGAGTCCGGCGCGCTGTCTACCGGGGAAGCTATCGGTACCGGGATGTCGATTCTGGTGATGGTGGTGCAGAGTTGGGAAGATGAATCCCGTCGCCTGCGCGGCAAGGATATCTCGCCTTGCCGTCTGCTGTTTCTCGATGAAGCGGCGCGTCTTGACGCCCGCTCCATCGCCACCCTGTTCGAGCTGTGCGAACGTCTGGAGATGCAGCTGATTATCGCAGCGCCGGAGAACATCAGTCCGGAAAAAGGCACTACCTATAAACTGGTGCGTAAGGTGTTCAATAATCACGAACATGTGCACGTCGTGGGGCTGCGCGGGTTTGCCGCGCCGCTGCCGGAAGCGCTGCCGGGAACGGCCGACGCCTCCTGACGATGCAGCTCACTACTGGCGGGTAAGCGCTGAAAAGGGCAACGTTAAGTTGCCCTTTTTGCTATCCAGCTTGCTATGCCAGGGTGGTATAATCTTTAAGCTTCTTTACATTAGGTAAGGCAAAAGCCTTTTCGTCTTTATATACTGTGTTAAAGCCCACGAATTTGTGGGCGGCAATGTGTGACAACAGGGGGCAAGGGATGTTGCTTAAGAAACGGTATGGTCGTCCATTGTCAGCGCTCAGTCTGAGCCTGGCAATGGCATTTGCTCCGCTGTTCAATGTCCAGGCCGCAGAGCCTGAAGTCGTACCAGGTGATAGCTCCGCTACGCCTGGAGAGCTTTCCGTCGCGCTGTCGCAAAGCGACGGGCAATCGCCGGCGGTCGCGAAGCTGGCCGGTGAGCAGCCGCTGTCGATGGAAGCCGCGGCGAACAGTCGCGCCCAGATCGAAGCGCTATTGCCGGCTGGCTACAAACCCGTCTTTATGAATCCGCTGGTCTCGCTATACGCCGCCAGGGATATGAAACCGATGTGGGAAAACCGCGAGGCGGTGCAGGCGTTCCAGCAGCAGCTGGCGGAGATCGCCATCGCCGGTTTTCAGCCGCAGTTTACCACCTGGGTCAGTCTGCTGACCGATCCTGCCGTCAGCGGTATGGCGCGCGATGTGGTGTTGTCTGATGCCATGATGGGCTATCTGCACTTTATCAGCGGCATCCCCACCCAGGGGACCCGCTGGTTATATAGCTCGACACCGTACAAGATGGCGACCCCGCCGCTGTCGGTGATTAACCAGTGGCAGCTGGCGCTGGATAATGGCTCCCTGCCGGCGTTTATCGCCGGCCTGGCGCCGCGTCATCCGCAGTATGAGGCCATGCACCAGTCGCTGCTGGCGCTGGTGGCTGATTCACGTCCATGGCCGCAGATGACCGGCAGCGGCTCGCTGCGTCCGGGAGAATGGAGCAATGATATCGGCGCGCTGCGCGAGATCCTCCAGCGTACCGGGATGCTGGAAAATTCCGCCAATATCGTTCTGCCCGGGGACGTGGTGAGTCCTTCGGCGAAGAAAAAGAGCAAGCCCGCGGCGCGCGGTGTGTACGATCGCCAGCTGGTGGAGGGCGTTAAGCGCTTTCAGGCCATGCAGGGGCTGGGGGCGGATGGGGTCATCGGCCAATCCACCCGTGACTGGCTCAATGTCTCATCGGCGCAGCGCGCTGGCGTGCTGGCGCTGAACATTCAGCGTCTACGTCTGCTGCCAGGCAAACTATCGACCGGTATCATGGTGAATATTCCCGCGTTTTCGCTGGTCTATTACCAGGACGGCAGTCAGGTGCTGGCCTCGCGGGTGATCGTCGGACGTCCGGACCGCAAGACGCCGATGATGAGCAGCGCGCTGAACAACGTAGTGGTCAATCCGCCGTGGAACGTACCGCCCACCCTGGCGCGCAAAGATATTCTGCCGAAGGTGCGTAATAATCCTGGCTATCTGGAGCAGCATGGCTACACCGTGATGCGCGGCTGGAACAGTAAAGAGACCATCGATCCTTACCGGGTTGACTGGTCAACCATCACCGAGAACAATTTACCGTTCCGTTTTCAGCAGGCGCCTGGGGCACGTAATTCACTGGGGCGTTACAAGTTTAATATGCCGAGTTCGGATGCTATCTATCTGCACGATACGCCGAACCATAATCTGTTTCAGAAGGATGTCCGTGCGCTCAGTTCCGGCTGCGTCAGGGTCAATAAAGCCTCGGAGCTGGCCAATATGCTGCTGCAGGACGCGGGCTGGAATGACACGCGCATTTCCGACGCCCTGAAGCAGGGGGATACGCGCTATGTCAATATTCGGCAAAATATACCGGTGAATTTATATTACTTAACGGCGTTTGTGGACGCTGATGGACGTACACAATATCGAACAGATATTTACAATTACGATATCACCGCGCGATCCAGCGCACAAATTCTGACGAAAGCGGAACAATTAATCAGGTAAATGAAGTAGTTCAATGGATTTTGTTGTCCTAGCACTGGGTAATAAAGGGCGCTGCACCTCTGCAGCGCCCGATTTTCCTGGGGTGAGGCTGCCTTGACGTTGGCAATAATGCCCGGTAAGGTGCCTTTCGTGCGCCAGAAGTGCATATACATATCATTCCGCTCAATGCGTAGCGCGGTTAGCGCGAACGCTCTCCTTTGCCGGGCAACATCTCGGTCGTGGCGAGCGATAGCGAGCTGATCCTGGCATCGCGCAAAGCGGAAAAAGTATATAACGATTCATTGACTGTAGACCTGATTATCATGGACAAATTTGACGCTAATCGCCGCAGATTGCTGGCGTTGGGTGGCGCTGCGCTGGGTGCTGCCGCCATTCTCCCTGCGCCGGCATTTGCCACCCTCTCGACCCCCCGTCCGCGTATTTTGACGCTGAATAACCTGCATACCGGTGAATCGCTCAGGGCGGAGTTTTTCGATGGCAGAGGCTATATTCAGGATGAATTAGCAAGACTTAACCATTTTTTCCGTGACTATCGCGCGAATAAAATTAAGTCCATCGATCCAAATCTGTTCGATCATCTTTATCGGTTGCAGGGACTACTTGGCACCAACAAACCTGTCCAGCTTATCTCTGGCTATCGTTCCCTCGATACCAACGATGAGCTTCGCGCACGAAGCCGTGGTGTAGCGAAACACAGCTATCACACCAAGGGGCAGGCGATGGATTTCCATATTGAAGGTATTTCGTTAAGCAATATTCGCAAAGCGGCGTTATCTATGCGCGCAGGTGGTGTAGGATATTACCCACGTAGTAACTTTGTGCATATTGATACCGGTCCCGTAAGGCACTGGTAACGAAAGGAGCGTCATGAACTATCGTATTATTCCGGTTACCGCGTTCGCGCAGAACTGTTCTCTTATCTGGTGCGGGCAAACCCGGCTGGCGGCGCTGGTCGATCCTGGCGGCGATGCTGAACGTATCAAAGCGGTGGTGGCGGAGGCTGGCGTCACGCTGATGCAGATCCTGCTGACGCATGGCCACCTCGATCACGTTGGCGCCGCGGCTGAACTGGCGCAGCATTATGGCGTACCGGTTATTGGTCCGGAAAAAGAGGATGAGTTCTGGCTGGAAGGATTACCGGCGCAAAGCCGGATGTTCGGCCTGGAGGATTGCCAACCGCTGCGTCCGGATCGCTGGCTTAATGAAGGCGATGTGGTCAATGTGGGGAATGTGGCGCTGCAGGTGCTGCACTGCCCGGGCCATACGCCGGGCCATGTGGTCTTTTTTGATGACGCCTCCCGACTGCTGATCTCCGGAGACGTGATTTTCAAAGGCGGGGTGGGACGCAGCGATTTTCCGCGCGGCGACCATGGGCAGCTGATTGCGGCTATCAAGGAAAAGCTGTTGCCGCTGGGCGATGATGTGACCTTTATTCCCGGCCATGGTCCGTTGTCGACGCTGGGTGAGGAACGCCGTAATAACCCGTTTCTGCAGGATGAGATGCCGGTCTGGTAACAGACATGACGCGAACACATAAAAAAGGCCGCATTCGCGGCCTTTTTCTTTATACCGAATACTATCGCTTACAGTACGGCGACGATGGCTTCGCACAGCGGCGCCATATTGTCAGGCGTCATCCCGGCCACGTTGATACGTCCGGAAGCTACCGCATAGATGGCGAACTCTTCACGCAGGCGCAGCACCTGCTCTTTAGTCAGGCCGCTGAATGAGAACATGCCGTTCTGCTGGCTGATAAAGCTGAAGTCGCGGCTCGCGCCTTTCTCCTGCAGGGTATTGACGAACAGCAGACGCATACGCTGGATGCGCTGGCGCATATCGGTCAGTTCCTGCTCCCAGATTGCCCGTAGCGCATCGTTGCTCAGAATGGTGGCGACCACGGAGGCGCCGTGCGCAGGCGGGTTGGAGTAGTTGGCGCGGATCACCGACTTCATCTGACTGAAGGCGCGGTCTACAGTCTCCTGATCCGCGGCGACCAGAGTGCAGGCGCCGACGCGCTCGTTGTACAGGCCAAAGTTTTTCGAGTAGGAGCTGGCGACCAGCAGCTCTTTATGTAGAGCAGCAAAAGCGCGTAGCCCTTCAGCATCTTCTTCCAGACCGCGGGCGAAGCCCTGGTAGGCGAAATCGAACAGCGGTAGCCAGCCTTTTTCCACCGACAGCTGCGCCAGCTGCTGCCACTGATCGAGCGTCGGATCGATACCGGTCGGGTTGTGGCAGCAGCCGTGGAACAGTACCACGTCGCCCGCCTGGGCTTCGTTCAGGCTGGCCAGCAGACCATCAAAGTCCAGCGCGTGGTTAGCCGCGTCATAGTAAGCGTATTCGCGCACTTCCAGCCCGGCAGAGGTGAATACGCTTTTATGGTTCGGCCAGCTCGGATTACTTACCCACACACGTTTCACGTCGGTGTTTTTGGCGAGGAAGTCTGCGGCGACACGCAGCGCACCGGTACCGCCCGGTGTCTGCGCGGTGCGGGCGCGTTTATCAGCGATAATCGCATTGCCTTTACCGAACAGCAGCTCCTGGGTGCAGCGACCAAATTCAGGAATACCATCGATGCCCAGATAGTTTTTAGTCGTTTCATTTTCCAGCAGATACTGCTCTGCTTTTTTGACGCTGGTCAGAACGGGCGTTTTACCGGTTTCATCCTTGTAAACACCAATTCCGAGGTTAATTTTTTCAGGGCGGTCATCGGCACGAAACAGATCGGCCAGACCTAAAATCGGGTCGGCTGGGGCGGCGGTAATGTTCTCAAACATGACGAGGTTCCATTGTGATTACTGAAGGGAAATCCGCTATCAGGTTAACGGGAGAATAACGAATTGCCAACCGTTTGCGACAAAAAGCGCGAAGGTTTTCGAAAGAGACGATCTTTGTCTCACGAATACAGAAAAGCAGGACCGAAGTCCTGCTTTGAAGGCATATCACGAAGGGGTGTACTGCAGATTAGAACTGGTAAACGATACCCACGGCCGCCTGGTCGTCAGTGGCGACACCAGCCGCTTTGGTGTAATCGTTGTCGTCCAGCTGGTTGAATTTATACGCAGCGTAGACGTTCATGTTCTTGTTAAAGTAGTACCAGGTACCCACTTCGATGTATTTAACCAGATCCGCATCGCCGCCGGAGAAGCCAGCACGCGACTGCAGGTCCTTGNNNTTTGGTCTGTACGTAGCCGATGGACGGACGCAGGCCGAAGTCAAACTGATACTGTACAACTGCTTCAAAGTTCTGAGTTTTACCAGCGAAGTGGTTATCTTCTTCCGGAGTCATGTTGTAAGTCTGGGAGTACATGACGGCCGCATAGATGTTGTTAGCGTCATATTTTGCAGAGGTCGCCCAGGCTTCGGCTTTGTCGCCATTGCCGTCAGCTTTCTGATCGACGCTACGGTTAGAGCTGGAGTAGCCTGCAGACAGTGCGATACCGTTGTCGAACGCGTAGGTGGCTGCGGTGCTGAAGCCGTCGCCATTCTGCTTGCGAATCGCACGGTCATGGTCGTTTTTACCCTGGTACTGCAGCGCGAAGCTCAGACCGTCAACCAGACCGAAGAAGTCGGAGTTACGGTAGGTTGCGACGCCGTTGGTACGACCGGTCATGTAGTTGTCGGTATAGTTCCAGCCGTCACCGCCCCATTTAACCAGCATATCGGTTGCCGCTTCGACGTCGTAGATCGCGCCGTAGTTACGGCCATAGTCGAATGAACCGTATTCGCCCGCTTTCAGGCCCGCGAACGCCAGACGGGTTTTTGTGGTCTGGGAACCTTCAACATTGGACGCGTCCATGTTGTATTCCCACTGGCCGTAGCCGATCAGCTGATCGTTGATCTGAGTTTCGCCTTTCAGGCCGATACGGGCATAGGTGGTATCGTCGCTGCTGGTGTCGCCATTGGTGGTCCAGACGTGCTCGCCGACCATTTTTCCATAGAAGTCCAGTTTGTTGCCGTTTTTGTTATAGATTTCTGCAGCGTTGGCTGCACCGGCTACCAGCAGGGCAGGGATCACCACTGCCAGAATATTGCGCTTCATCATTATTTATTACCCTCATTAATA
>NZ_JAZARW010000001.1:1089415-1116763 GCF_036233805.1 Klebsiella sp. EMBS2024
ATATGAACACGTGCCACTGCCGTCAATAAGTTCTGTCAATAAAAACTTACAGAACCATTGATGAGAGTTTGGTGTCTGAAGGCATCTTTCCATCCGCGACAACGTTTCGCTAGCCGGAAAATGCTACGAATATATCATATGAGTAACAAAACGAAAAATCATGTAACTAAATGTGTATTTAACGGAACTTTGTGAACTTAATCAAAATTCCGTTCCACCGGATAAGGGAAAACGCGATTGCTTATCTATCTATATGAATTATTTATGATTAATTTGGCTAAGCGGCAATTCGTTCATTTTGTGTATTGAATTCGTATTCTTTTTATTCAGTCTCTGTCTTTGCAAGATGTGCGGGTAAAGGTCAAAAAATGAGCAAATTTATCAGCCATTTTGCTCTGTTATGAACATAAAGTGCGATCTACATCACCAGGATGCACCGAAACAGTGCGTAACATAATTGTGATTTCCAGGTCTTGATGTTTAAGGTTGTTGAATTTTACTAACAGTAATTGACATAAAAAAAGGCCAGCTTGCGCTGGCCTTTCAGATTGATGTCAGAAAAATTTAGAATGTCGCGTTGCGCGGCGTCCGTGGGAACGGAATAACATCGCGGACGTTCTGCACGCCGGTCACGTAAGCGATGAGGCGTTCGAAGCCCAGACCGAAGCCGGAATGCGGCACGGTGCCGTAGCGACGCAGGTCGCGATACCACCAGTAGTCTTCTTTGTTAAGCCCCATCTCTGCCATACGCGCGTCAAGCACGTCGAGACGCTCTTCACGCTGGGAACCGCCGATAATCTCGCCGATGCCCGGCGCCAGAACGTCCATTGCCGCGACGGTTTTACCGTCTTCGTTAAGGCGCATATAGAACGCTTTAATGTCTTTCGGGTAGTTTTTCACCACCACCGGCGCTTTGAAGTGCTCTTCGGCCAGGTAACGTTCGTGCTCAGAGGAGAGATCCACGCCCCAGTACACCGGGTTCTCGAACTGTTTGCCGCAGTTTTCCAGAATGGTGACGGCGTCGGTGTAATCCACCTGAGCAAAATCAGCGGTGATAAAGCGCTGCAGACGGTCGATAGCGTCTTTATCCACGCGCTCGGCGAAGAACTGCATGTCGTCCGCACGCTCTTCCAGTACCGCTTTGAAGACGTACTTGAGCATCGCTTCCGCCAGGCCGGCAACGTCGTTCAGGTTGGCGAAGGCCACTTCCGGCTCCAGCATCCAGAATTCCGCCAGGTGGCGGCTGGTGTTGGAGTTCTCGGCGCGGAAGGTCGGGCCGAAGGTATAAATCTTCGACAGCGCACAGGCGTAGGTCTCGCCGTTCAGCTGGCCGGAAACGGTCAGGAACGACTCTTTACCGAAGAAGTCTTTGTCGAAATCGACTTTGCCCTGATCGTTACGCGGCAGGTTTTCCAGATCCAGCGTCGACACGCGGAACATTTCGCCGGCGCCTTCGGTATCGGAGGCGGTGATCAGCGGGGTGGAAACCCAGAAGAAGCCCTGTTCGTTGAAGAAGCGGTGCAGCGCCTGCGCCAGGGTGTGACGCACGCGGGCTACCGCGCCAATCAGGTTGGTGCGCGGACGCAGGTGCGCTACTTCACGCAGATACTCGATGCTGTGGCGCTTGGCCGCCATCGGGTAGGTGTCCGGGTCTTCCACCCAGCCGGTCACTTCCACGCTGGTCGCCTGGATCTCAAAGCTTTGACCCTGACCCTGAGAAGCCACGACTTTACCGGTGACAATCACCGAGCAGCCGGTGGTCAGACGCAGCACTTCCTGATTGTAATTGGGCAGAGAATTATTAATAACGGCCTGTACAGGATCAAAGCAGGAACCGTCATAGACGGCGAGGAAAGAAAAGCCAGCTTTAGAATCTCGGCGGGTACGCACCCATCCGCGGACCGTGACTTCGCTGTCAACGGCAACGCGGCCCTGGAGTACGTCGGCTACAGGCACAACGCTCATAATAATCTCTCTATGTAGTCCAATAAAAAAGTCTCTTCCCCCAACAGCGGGGGGATATCTATGTTACCTGTCATCTTCCATCAGACAAGTAGATTTCGCACAGGGAAGGGTGGATTTCGGAAATAAATACACCTCCGGGGCGTTCTTTGGCTCACCATTTCGACTTTTACACGACTTACTCGATAATGACCGTCATTTCCTGCTTCGCATTTTGCATCGACACGATGGTCCGGAAAGACTTGATATTTCCCGAGGCAAAAAAGAGTTCACGGGTTAGCGCTTCGTATTCCGCCATATCACGGACGTTGATCACGAGCAGGAAATCGAAGTCGCCAGTGACATAGTAGACCTGCTGCACTTGCGGACAGGTTACGAAACGCTGTTTATCCTCCTCAAGCAGATCGAGACGTTCATTCTCAATGGTCACCTGCACCATAATGGTGATTGGTCTTCCCACTTTACTGGCGTCCACTAAGCTAACACTGCCTTTAATCACTCCTGCATCCTCCAGTGCAGCGATACGCCGATTGACTGCCGAAGGAGACAGGCTGATCCGATCGGCGATCTCCCGTTGCGACAAGCGATTATTACGCTGCAAGAGCGTAAGAATTTTTTTATCCCATGCGTCAAGTTTCATCATATATCTCGTCCTGCAAGTCTGTGATCAACCTCACTAATGCAACGTTGTTGCGTGTGAATGATAAAACAGAGTGAAAATTGCGGCGCGATGGGCAACTTTGCGCCAATTAACCGCCGGGCGCAGTGTACCATCACAGGCAGTGGGAAAGCGGTATATCGCGACAAAAAGCCTCTCACATTCTGACTTAACCAATTTAAAGCGACCGTCCTGTCTCAGGCCGCACGGATCCGTGCACCCGTTGTTTAGGCGGAATGGTCGCAAATAACGTTATCGTCGCAGGACGATATGAAAATAGAGGTGCCTGAATAGTGGACACAATTAAATTTCAACTTAACGCCCGGCGGCAGCCCTATGGCCAGGGAGCAGACTTGAGTCTGCTGAATGAAAGCGTGGGGAACGAAGTGCTGGCATTCCATCAAAAATTTCCTGATTACCGGGTCACGCCGCTGCGTAAGCTGGAATTTTTAAGCCAGCGGCTGGGGCTGGGATCGATCCATATAAAAGATGAAGCGCAGCGATTCGGTTTGAATGCGTTTAAAGGATTAGGCGGATCTTATGCGATGGGGAAATATCTCGCCGCTCTGCTTGAGCGAGATATTAATACGTTGAGCTTTGCCGAGCTTAATTCACCAGTGATTAAGGCGCGTATCAAGGACATCGTATTTGTGACTGCTACCGACGGTAACCACGGACGTGGCGTGGCGTGGGCGGCTGAGCAGCTTGGGCTGCGTGCGGTGGTGTATATGCCAAAGGGCTCGTCACCGGTACGCGCGCAGAATATTCGCCGGCATGGCGCCGAATGCACGATTACTGAACTGAACTACGACGACACAGTTCGGCTGGCGGCCAAAACCGCGCGCGAGCAGGGATGGGTTCTACTCCAGGATACCGCCTGGCAGGGCTACGAGCAGATCCCCACATGGATCATGCAAGGCTATATGACCCTCGCTGTTGAAATCTGGCAGCAGCTGGCAGAAAGCGGAGCGTCGATGCCGACGCATCTGTTTTTACAAGCCGGGGTCGGGTCGTTTGCCGGTAGCATCATGGGATATTTCATCGAAAAGATGCAGCAGCAGGCTCCCACCATCATCATCGTTGAGCCGCACAAGGCGAACTGCCTGTTTCGCTCGGCAACCATTAATGACGGACTGCCGCACAGCGTCGGCGGGGATATGTCAACCCTGATGGCCGGGCTTGCCTGTGGTGAACCTAATATCACCAGCTGGCCAATGCTCCGCGACCATACCACCTGTTTTATTTCCGCCGACGATTGTCTGGCGGCCAACGGCATGCGCCTGTTGGCCGCTCCGCGACCAGGTACTGACGAACCTTTTGTCTCCGGGGAATCCGGCGCTATTGGCACAGGAGTGCTTTATGCGCTGATGACTCAACCGGCGTATCGCGAGCTTGCCGAATCGCTGCGCCTGAATGCCGATGCACAGGTTCTGTTAATCAGCACGGAAGGAGATACATCACCCGATGTCTATGAAGACATCGTCTGGTTTGGCCGTAATGGTTGAGCGCTATCGACAATAACAAGGGGGCCATCTTACCTACCCTACAAGCCCTCGGTATGACAAGCGTTCTGACTCATAACGAAAACATACGCGCTTTCGCGTCATGCATAGAGAGAACCTGACCGATGAATACTGAAAATATAATTATCAATAAAGGATATTCCGATCCCGCAAAGTGGCATAGCGAAGATACCGTTTGGGTCCTTGGCCTGTTCGGTACCGCCATTGGCGCTGGGGTGCTGTTTCTGCCGATTAATGCCGGAATTGGCGGCTTCTGGCCGCTGCTGATTGTTTTTGTCCTCGCTTTTCCTATTACTTATCTGGCTCACCGCGGTCTGGCGAGATTCATTTACTCTTCCAATACGCCGGAAAGCAGTATTACCGATGTTATTGGCGAGCATTTTGGCGCGCTGGCGGGAAAAGTATTTACCGTCATATATTTCTTCGCCGTCTATACCATTCTGATTATGTATGCGGTGGCTATCACCAACACCGCGCAGAGCTTTATCACCCACCAGTTGGCAATGGCCGAGCCTCCCCGGTCGCTGGTGGCCATCGTTCTGATCCTCGGGCTGATGTTTATCGTCCGTTTCGGACAGCGTTTGATAATGCGGGTGATGAGCACCCTGGTTTATCCCTTCATCATCTCGCTTATTTTTATGGCACTTTTTCTGATTCCGCACTGGAACGGCGCAATTTTGCAAACCGTAAGCTTCAGCGCCACGAGCGATACGCAGGGGATCATATTATCCCTGTGGATGACCTTCCCGGTACTGGTGATGTCGTTTAACCACTATCCCATCATTTCGCCGATGGTGGTGCGCCAGAAGCAGCGTTACGGTCTGGCGCTCGCTGAGGGTAAATGTGCGCAGATCCAGCGCTACGGTATCCTGCTCATGACGGTGGTGGTGCTGTTTTTTGTTCTCAGCTGCGTGTTAAGCCTGTCGCCGCAGCAACTGGCGGAAGCCAAAGCCCAGAATCTGTCGATTTTGTCCTATCTGGCCAATCAGTACGATACACCGATTATTGCCTGGCTATCGCCGATTATCGCCTTTGTCGCTATTACTAAATCATTTCTTGGCCACTACATCGGCGCCTATGAATCGCTGCGCGACCTGATTCTGGAGGCCGCCGCCGCACGCGGGAAAAAACCTGGTATTCGCCTCGTCGACGCGGTCATCCTGGTGTTTATGGTGCTTACCTGCTGGTTCGCCGCGTACAAGAACCCCAGTATCCTCGGTATTATCGAATGCATCAGCGGTCCCACCGGGGCGGCAATTCTGCTGCTGTTGCCTATGTACGCCATTCATAAATTACCGGTGCTTGCCCCCTGGCGCGGTAAAGCGAGCAACGTTTTCGTCACCCTGATCGGTCTTATCACCGTATCTGCCATTTTTTACGGCATGTTCCAATAACCACCATTATTAGCGAGATGTTATATGAGTCATTATCTGCAGATTAACGGCCAACGGCTTATCGATTCCCTGTATGCACTTGGCGAACATGGTGCGCTGCCAGGCGGCGGCGTATGCCGCCTGGCAGCGACTGCCGAAGATAAAGCCGGCAGGGACTTTGTTGTAGCCCGCATGAAGGCGCTGGGCCTGAGCGTGTCAATTGATGCTATCGGCAATGTCACCGGCGTTTATCACGGCGAGGAGACGTTGCCGATGGTGATGATGGGGTCACATATCGATACCGTCGCCACCGGTGGGTTATACGATGGCAACTACGGCGTTATGGCCGGCCTTGAGGTGATTGCCACCCTCCAGGATGCCGGGATCCGCACCCGACGACCGTTGGCGGTAACCTTCTTTACTAACGAGGAGGGGGTGCGATTTCAGCCCGATATGATGGGCAGCGTGGTGTTTGCCGGCGAGTATCCGTTGGCGCAGGCGCTCGCGGCAAAAGATCTCGACGGTATCACGCTCGATGAAGCGCTGCGTAACATTGGTTATAAAGGCGAACGTCAGCCGGGAGATATGGCGGTAGATAGCTACGTTGAGCTGCATATCGAACAGGGACCAATTCTTGATAAAGAGCAGATTGATATTGGCGTGGTTACCGGCGTACAGGGTATTTCGTGGCAGGAATTTACCCTGAGAGGCGTATCGAATCATGCGGGTACTACCCCAATGTCCATGAGACGTGATGCCGGGCTGGCGGCTGCGAAAATCGCTGTTTTTGCCCGTGAGCTGGCGCTAAGCCTTGGTGGTAATCAGGTAGCTACCGTTGGACATTTCAGCGTGAAGCCTAATCTAATCAACGTCATTCCCAACCATGTCGTCATGTCAGTGGATCTCCGCAATACCGATAATGCGATCTTATGTCTGGCGGAGCAGCAATTGGCCGAATTTGTCGCGAAAACGTCGCAGGAAGAAGGCGTGGAGATAACCAGCCGCTCACTGGTGCGCTTTAATCCGGTCATTTTTGCCGATGAGATCGTCAATGCGGTGGAAGCCGAGGCGGAGCGTCAGGCGCTCAGTTACCGACGTTTGCCAAGCGGCGCCGGACACGATGCACAATTTATGGCGTCGGTATGTCCCGCCGGGATGATTTTTGTCCCCTGCGTCGATGGCATTAGCCATAACGTCAAAGAACATAGCGCAGCCAAAGATCTGATTGCTGGCGCCAATGTGCTGCTGCAGGTGGTTTTACAGCGCGCCCAGCGTATGGACTAATGTTTACAGGAGCAGAGAATGAATCAGCAACAGCTAAAGCAGCAGCTTATCGCCTGGCGTCACTATTTGCATGCCCATCCGGAAAGCGCCTTCGAGGAGCAGAATACTTCACGGTTTATTGCCGAAAAGCTCGAAGCTATGGGCATTGAGGTGCACCGCGATATTGGCAAAACCGGGGTGGTGGGGAGATTGAAATGCGGCGACGGGAAGGGCGTTATTGCTATTCGTGCCGATATCGATGCCATTCAATTGACCGAACAGGGAGACTGGTCTTACCGCTCCATGACCGCCGAGCGGATGCACGGTTGCGGACATGATGGTCATACCTGCATTGCGCTGGGCGCGGCGCAGTTGTTATTGCAGCGGCAGAATTTTAACGGCACGGTCTGCTTTGTTTTTCAGCCTGCTGAGGAACCTGGCTATGGCGCCAGAGCGATGATGGACGATGGCGTTATTGAACGCTTTGGCATAGAGGAAATCTACGGTCTGCATAATATGCCGGGTATGAAAGCCGGGACTATCGCCACGCGAGTCGGTGGCATTATGGCCAGTGAAGATAACTTTATTATTCGTATTAAAGGGCAGGGAGCGCATGCGGCGCGGCCGCATATGGCGAAAGATCCGCTGGTCATTGCGGCGGAAATCATCCTGGCTTTGCAGACAATTGTTTCGCGAAATGTTGATCCGAACGTGCCAGCGGTCATTTCCTGTACTGAACTGCACACCGATGGCATCCGCAATGCGATTCCGACGCACGTCGAAATCAAAGGGGATACGCGCAGCTTTGCACCGGAGGTGCAGATGCTGCTCGAAGAACGAATGCGTACCATTAGCGAAGCGATTTGCGCGATGCACGGTGCGACGTGCCAGTTCAGCTATACCCATGAATTTGCGCCAACGGTGAACTGGCAGCAATGCGTTGATGTAGCGGTCACCGCTGCGATTAACGTGGTAGGGGCTGAGAAGGTGGACGGCAACGTCGCACAGATGATGATTTCGGAGGATTTTGGCGCTTTTCTGCAAAAAATCCCCGGCTGTTTCATCTTTTTAGGCAACGGCGATAGTTCAGATGCTCAGGGCAATACACCGTTGCATAATGCCTGCTACGACTTTAATGATGAGATATTGCTAACTGGCGCGGAGTATTTTGCCGAGGTCGTCAGAACCCGTCTGCCGCAGGAGTGATATTGATTGGCCCGATAGCAGAATGCCGTCGGGCCATGTTTTTTAGCTTGCCTTTTTAATCGGCGGCAGGTCGAAAGCCTCGCGCAGGGCGCGGACGAAGGCCTTATCGTGGCAGATGGTTTTCCCCGGGCTGTCGGAGAGTTTCGCCACCGGCTTGCCGTTACATTCCACCAGCTTAATCACGATATTGAGCGGTTTAACCTGCGGCAGATCGCAGGTTAAACGGGTGCCGATCCCAAAGCTGAGCTTCACCCGCGAGGCGAAGTGGCGATACAGATCGACGGCTTTGGCCAGGTCGAGATTATCGGAGAAGACCAGCACTTTGCTCAGCGGATCGATACCCAGCTTCTGATAATGGGCGATAGCTTTTTCTCCCCATTCCACCGGGTCGCCGGAATCGTGGCGCAACCCCTGATAGCGGGTGGCGAATTCCGGACCGAAATCGCGCAGGAACGCATCCATAGTGATGCAGTCGGTCAGCGCGATGCCCAGCTGGTCGGGATACTCTTCCAGCCAGGCGGCAAGGGCCGCCCGCTGGCTGCTGGCAAGGCTGGGGCTGATCTGCTGGTGGGCCTGGAACCACTCATGGGCCTGGGTACCCATTGGGGTTAAATTCAGACGGCGCGCCAGATCGTAATTGCTGGTGCCGACAAACCATGGTTCCTGCTGCAGACGCCGCACAATACCTTCCTGCACCTCGCGTGAGAAACGACGGCGGGTGCCGAAGTCCATCAGACGGAAGGCGCTCATATCGAGGTCAGCGGTCATGGTGGCGAAGTCGCCTAGCTTATGTTCCAGCGTGTTGAGCGCCTGATCGACGCCCATCTCTGGTGAACGATAGCGATGGACCAACTCGCTTATCACCGCCAGCAGCGGGACTTCCCACATGATGGCTTCCCGCCATGGGCCGGTAAGGCGAATGTTCAGCTTACCATTGTCATTGCTGACCGTGACCTGGCTCGGGTCATAGCGAAAATCGCGCAGCCAGTTGAGGTAATCCTGGCGAAAAAAGGGAAGGGTGGACAGCCAGCGATATTCATCATCCCGCAGCCTCAGGTCGCGCATGGACTCCACCTGCTCGCGGATCGCGTCGGCATAGATGCCGAGCAGGTCGTCTCCGCGGCAGCGAAACTCCGCCGCCACATGCACATCGCCGTAGCGGTGGAAGACAGCCTGCTGCATGTGCAGCTTATAGGCATCCGTATCAAGCAGCGAGTGCAGTACAGGAGAAGTGAATTGTGTCATGGTGCGCAGTAGCATCCTCTCACTGGAGCGTTCCATCGAAACCAACGCGGAAAATGGAGGCGGAGTATACCTTTATTACCCGACTCTGTCCCGCGATGGCGAGCAATGGTGACGCTGACGGTCATTTGCGAGGCCTAGTTTAATATATTGAACATGGATCACACCACAAGCTTTGCGTCGGGTCGAGGGCATTTCGTGCCGCGAGTGTTAACAAAATGTAGCGATTTCCGTGTTTCACGTTGAAAAGATGAAGATTCTGCATAGCGCGATTGACACAACAGGAATAGACTGGGACGACACTTTACCGAAGATGCTAAAGGTTTTTTATGACACAACAGCCCCAAGCCAAATACCGCCACGACTATCGTGCGCCGGAGTATCTGATTAGCGATATCGATTTGACCTTTGACCTGGATGCCGCAAAAACCGTTGTTACGGCCGAGAGCAAGGTCTCCCGCCACGCGGCTGCGTCTGATGTGCCATTGCGCCTGGACGGCGAAGATCTGACCCTGATCGCTCTGCAGGTGAACGGCCAGCCGTGGAGTGACTATAAAGAAGAAAACAATCAGCTGGTGATCGGCGGCCTGCCGGAGCATTTCACCCTGACCATCGTCAATGAGATCAGCCCGGCGGCGAACACCGCGCTGGAAGGCCTGTATCAGTCAGGCGAAGCGCTGTGCACCCAGTGCGAAGCGGAAGGTTTCCGCCATATCACTTGGTATCTGGACCGTCCGGATGTGCTGGCGCGCTTTACCACCAAAATTATCGCCGATAAAGCGAAATACCCGTTCCTGCTTTCCAACGGCAACCGTATGGCGGAAGGGGAGCTGGAGAACGGTCGTCACTGGGTACAGTGGCAGGATCCGTTCCCGAAGCCGTGCTATCTGTTTGCGCTGGTGGCCGGTGATTTTGACGTCCTGCGCGATTCATTCCGCACCCGCTCTGGCCGCGAAGTGGCGCTGGAGCTGTACGTCGATCGCGGCAACCTCGATCGCGCGCCCTGGGCGATGACCTCTCTGAAAAACTCTATGAAGTGGGATGAGGAGCGCTTTGGCCTCGAGTACGACCTCGATATCTATATGATTGTCGCCGTCGACTTCTTTAATATGGGTGCCATGGAGAACAAAGGACTCAACGTCTTTAACTCCAAATATGTTCTGGCCCGTACCGATACCGCCACCGATAAAGACTACCTCGATATTGAGCGCGTGATTGGTCATGAATATTTCCATAACTGGACCGGCAACCGCGTCACCTGTCGTGACTGGTTCCAGCTCAGCCTGAAAGAGGGGCTGACCGTGTTCCGCGATCAGGAGTTCAGTTCCGACCTCGGCTCACGGGCGGTGAACCGCATCAACAACGTGCGCACCATGCGCGGGCTGCAGTTTGCCGAAGACGCCAGCCCGATGGCCCACCCGATCCGTCCGGATATGGTTATCGAGATGAACAACTTCTACACCCTGACGGTCTATGAAAAGGGTGCCGAAGTGATCCGCATGTTGCACACCCTGCTGGGTGAAGAAAACTTCCAGAAAGGGATGCAGCTGTACTTTGAACGCCATGACGGCAGCGCCGCCACCTGCGACGATTTCGTGCAGGCGATGGAAGATGCCTCTAACGTCGACCTGTCGCACTTCCGCCTCTGGTACAGCCAGTCCGGTACGCCAATCGTCACCGTGCATGACGACTATAATCCGGAGACCGAGCAGTATACGTTGACCATCAGCCAGCGTACGCCGCCGACCGCCGAGCAGGCCGAGAAGCAGCCGCTGNATATCCCGTTTGCCATTGAGCTGTACGATAACGAGGGCAAGGTGATCCCCCTGCAGAAGGGCGGCCACCCGGTACACCCGGTGCTTAATGTGACCCAGGCCGAGCAGACTTTCGTCTTCGATAACGTTTATTTCCAGCCGGTGCCGGCGCTGCTGTGCGAATTTTCAGCGCCTGTGAAACTGGAATACAAGTGGAGCGATCAGCAGCTGACCTTCCTGATGCGTCACGCGCGGAATGATTTCTCGCGCTGGGATGCGGCGCAGAGCCTGCTGGCGACTTACATCAAGCTGAACGTCAACCGCCATCAGCAGGGGCAGCCGCTGTCGCTGCCGGTGCACGTAGCGGATGCCTTCCGCGCCATCCTGCTGGATGAGAAGATTGATCCGGCGCTGGCCGCTGAGATCTTAACCCTGCCGTCAGCCAACGAAATCGCCGAGATGTTCGCGATTATCGATCCGATCGCCATCGCCGCCGTGCGCGAAGCGCTCACCCGCACCCTGGCGAACGAACTGGCGGACGAATTCCTCGCGGTTTATAACGCCAATAAGCTCGACAGCTATCGGGTGGAGCACGCCGATATTGGTAAACGTGCTCTGCGCAATACCTGCCTGCGCTATCTGGCGTTTGCGGAACCGACGCTGGGCGATAAGCTGGTGGCGACGCAGTATCACCAGGCAGATAACATGACCGACGCGCTGGCCGCCCTGTCGGCGGCGGTTGCCGCTGAGTTGCCGTGCCGCGATGCGCTGATGCAGGAGTACGATGACAAATGGCATCAGGACGGTCTGGTGATGGATAAGTGGTTTATCCTGCAGTCCACCAGCCCGGCAGCCAACGTGGTGGAAACCGTGCGCGGTCTGCTGAACCACCGTTCGTTCAGCATGAGCAACCCGAACCGTGTGCGCTCGTTAATCGGCGCTTTCGCCAGCAGCAACCCGGCGGCGTTCCATGCTGAAGACGGCAGCGGTTATCAGTTCCTGGTGGAGATGCTGACCGAGCTTAACCAGCGTAACCCGCAGGTGGCGTCGCGCCTGATTGAGCCGTTGATTCGTCTGAAGCGTTATGATGAGAAGCGACAGGCGCTGATGCGCGCCGCGCTGGAGCAGCTGAAGGGGCTGGAGAATCTCTCTGGCGACCTGTTCGAGAAAATCAGTAAGGCGCTGGCGTAACGGTGCCATAACCCCGGATTGCGGCGCGCCTTGCGCCCTGTCCGGGTTACCCGTTAGCGTGGTGATGTTGTCGGGCGGCGCGATGCTTACCCGACCTGGAATACACGGCTGATTTGGCGTTGGTAGCCCGGCTGTGCAACGCGCGAGCCGGGGACATGTCGGATGACGATATGCCCCCGTTCAGACAGCGGACAGTTACGCCGGTCAGCCATGACTAAACAAACGCGGCGCACGCTCGCTGTCGCCGCGTTTCATCACCCGATCCAGTACTTCAGCCTCCAGCTCGGCCAGCTTCGCCGAACCGGTGCGCCGCGGTCGCGGGATATCCACGCTTAAATCGAGGCCAATCTTCTTCTCTTCAATTAACAGCACCCGATCGGCCATGGCCACCGCTTCACTGACGTCGTGCGTGACCAGCAGGACCGTAAAGCCATGCTCCTGCCACAGGGAGACGATCAGCTCCTGCATCTCCAGACGGGTGAGGGCATCCAGCGCCCCCAGCGGTTCGTCCAGCAGCAGCAGGCGCGGGCGATGGATCAGCGCGCGGGCCAGCGCAACGCGCTGCTTCTGCCCACCCGACAGCGCGGCCGGCCACTCCTGTGCGCGGCTTTCAAGTCCGACACTGGCCAACGCCTGCAGGGCGGCGTCGCGCCAGGCGCCTTTTAGCCCCAGCCCCACGTTATCAATCACTGTTTTCCACGGCAGCAGGCGCGGATCCTGAAACATCATCCGGGTGTCGTCCTGGATCGCCGCCAGGGGCGTCGCGCCAGCCAGCAGTTCGCCGGCGTTTGGTTTTTCCAGACCTGCCAGCAGGCGCAGCAGGGTACTTTTGCCGCCGCCGCTGCGGCCCACCACCGCCACAAACTGGCCGCTGGGAATATGCAGATCCAGCTCGTTAAGAATGGTGTTGTCGCCATAGCGTTTCGTCACCCCGTTCAGCAGCAGCGGGATACCTGGGTTGAGACGGGCAGTGTTCATGCGTTAGCCTCCTGAAGATGATACGCCGGATTCCAGCGCAGCCAGAGCCGTTCCAGCAGCTGGGCGCAGACGTCGGCCAGTTTGCCAAGGATGGCGTAAAGAATGATCGCCACTACCACCACGTCGGTTTGCAGAAATTCACGCGCGTTCATCGCCAGATAACCG
Organism: Klebsiella sp. EMBS2024; assembly: GCF_036233805.1. NCBI lineage: Bacteria > Pseudomonadati > Pseudomonadota > Gammaproteobacteria > Enterobacterales > Enterobacteriaceae > Klebsiella > Klebsiella sp. EMBS2024. Next base: position 1,102,731 of record NZ_JAZARW010000001.1, read on the forward strand.
ATGCCGGCATTCGCCGAGATAGTTTCGGCGACAATAAGCGTCAGCCACATCAGACCAAGGGCAAAACGCACGCCGACCATAACTGAGGGCAGGGCGCCGGGTAATATCACGTGACGGAACAGGGCGAAGCCGGATAAGCCATAGCTGCGCGCCATCTCAACCAGCCCACGGTCAATATTGCGGATCCCGTGCCAGGTGTTGATATAGATCGGGAACAGGGTGCCCAGCGAGACAAGGAAGATCTTGGCGGTCTCATCGATGCCGAACCACAAGATCACCAGCGGGATCAGCGCCAGATGCGGGACATTGCGCAGCATCTGGATCGAGGTATCCAGCAGACGCTCGCCCCAGCGAGACAGGCCGCTGATCAGGCCGAGTATTAGCCCGATCGAGCCGCCGATGGCGAAGCCGACCAGCGCCCGCCACGAGCTGATGGCCAGATGCTGCCACAGCTCACCGCTGGCCGAGAGGGTCCAGAACGCTTTCAATACCCCCTCCGGCGAGGGCAGCACCCGCGTCGACAGCCAGCCGACGGACGAGGCCAGCTGCCAGACAATGACCGTCCCTACCGGCAGCAGCCAGGGGGCGAGGCGTAACAACAGGGGATGGGTTGATTTTGCCATCACGGTCTCCTCAGCTTTGCGCTACTTTACGCGGAATAAACTCGTTGGCGACCGCTTCCCCCTGCAGACGCAGGTTTTGCGGCTGCGGGATGGACGGCACCGCGACGTCAAGCAGGGGGAACAGCAGCTCTCCGACCCGGTACGCCTCTTCCAGATGCGGATAGCCGGAAAAGATAAAGCTATCGATACCCAGCGCGGCGTATTCATTGATCCGTTCGGCAACGGTGGCGGCATCGCCCACCAGCGCGGTCCCGGCGCCGCCGCGCGCTAAACCCACGCCAGCCCACAGGTTGGGGCTGATTTCCAGCTTATCGCGTCGCCCGTTGTGCAGGGCCGCCATCCTTTGCTGGCCGACGGAGTCGGTTCTGGCGAAAGCCGCCTGGGCGCGGGCGATCGTCTCGTCGTCAAGATGGGAGATAAGGCTGTCCGCCGCCTGCCACGCTTCCTCGTTGGTTTCCCTGACGATCACGTGCAGACGGATGCCGAAACGCACCTGGCGACCATGCCGGGCGGCTTTCTCTCGCACCTGAGCTATTTTCTCTGCCACCTGGGCCGGCGGTTCTCCCCAGGTAAGATAAAGATCGACCTGCTCAGCGGCCAGCTCCTGCGCTACCTCAGACGAGCCGCCGAAATAGAGCGGTGGACGCGGCTGCTGCAGTGGCGGAAACAGCAGTTTGGCGTCGCGAACGCGCTGATGCTTGCCGTTAAAGGTGACGGTTTCTCCCTCCATCAGCTTGCGCCAGATGTGGGTAAATTCAGCCGAGGCCTCATAGCGCTCGGTGTGGTCGAGGAAGACGCCGTCGCCTGCCAGTTCGGCAGGATCGCTGCCGGTGACCAGATTGAACAGCGCCCGGCCGTTTGACAGCCGGTCCAGGGTCGCCGCCTGACGCGCGGCCACCGTCGGCGATACCACGCTTGGCCTGAGGGCGACAAGGAACTTCAGCCGCTGCGTCACCGGGATCATTGAGGCCGCGACCAGCCACGCATCCTCACAAGAGCGTCCGGTCGGGATCAGCACGCCGGTGAAGCCCAGCCGATCCGCCGTCTGCGCGATTTGCTGCAGATAGCCATAATCGACCGGACGGGCACCCTCTTCGGTACCCAGATAACGACCATCACCATGGGTCGGTAAAAACCAGAACATATTCAGACTCATGATTTCGCTCCTTGTGTGGCGGTGGGCTGCCAGATGCGGGCCCGGATATCAACTTTTTTTGGCACCAGCTTGTTCTCGTAGAACAGGTCTGCCGTCTGCTGCTGGCGAGCGGCGGTTTCGGCGCTCACCGGGGTAACCGCGGTGGGGGGACGATGGTCCAGATAGCTGGCGATCACCGCCTCCGGTAAGCCCATCGTTTTCGCCAGCAGCGTAATGCTTTGCGCGCGTTGGCTGTGGGTCAGGGCATCGGCCTGAGTAAAGGTGTCGAGTACGCCTTCAATGAAAGCGCCATTGCGTTCAGCGTAGGGCCGGGAAGCAAGATAGAAGGATCCCGTCTGTTTCAGATCGGTTCCGTCAGTGAGTACCCGGGCGCCGCCCTGCAGCAGCGCGGCGGAGTAGTACGGATCCCAGATGGCCCATGCGTCGACATTGCCCTGCTGAAAGGCGGCGCGCGCATCGGCGGGGGCAAGGTAAACCGGCTGAATATCGCTAAATTTCAGACCTGCGAGCTGTAGGGCGCGCAGCAGCAGATTGTGGGAGCTGGAGCCTTTCTGAAAAGCGACCTTTTTCCCTTTTAACTCAGCAACGTTATGAATCGGGCTGCCCTGCGCCACCAGGATCACCTCCGCCTTGGGCTTGGGCGGCTCCGCGCCGATATAGACCAAATCGGCGCCTGCCGCCTGGGCAAAGATAGGCGGAATATCGCCGGTACTGCCGATATCAATGCTGCCGACGTTCAGCGCCTCCAGCATCTGCGGACCGGCCGGGAACTCAATCCACGAGATATGGGTTTGCGGATAGCGCTGCTCCAGCAGCTGATGGCTCTTCGCCAGCACCATGCTGACGCTGCCTTTCTGGTAGCCGATGCGCAGAGCGTCAGGCGCCGCCGAGGCGGCGTGACCCAGCGTAGAGAATAGCAGCAGTCCGCCCAGAGTCAGGGCGCGGAGAGGATTAAGCATGCTCCACCCCACGCAGAGATGTTAACGACGGCGCACGGCTGCTGGGGCGATGCAGCGCCTGCCAGAAGGTCTCCAGGGCGTCATCAAGGCGCCGCTGCAGATTCGCGGTAAACTGCGGCTTATGCTGGTAATCGGTCACCTGGCTGTCATCAGCGAAGACGCCATGGAGGATCTCCTGGGCCTTGAGGGCATTCAGCACTGGCTTCAGCGCGTAGTCCACTGCCAGCATGTGGGCGATGGTGCCGCCGGTGGCCAGCGGCAGCACAATTTTGCCCTCCAGCGCTCGCTCAGGCAGCAGGTCGAGCAGCGTTTTCAGCGCGCCGGAGAACGAGGCTTTATACACCGGCGTGGCGATGATCAGGCCATCAGCCCCGGCCAGCTGTTCGTTGAGCGTCTGCAGCGCCGGGTTGTCAAAACGAGCGTACAGGAGGTCTTCCGGGGCAAAGTTCTGCAGATGCCAGTGGCAGACTTCGATATCGGCGGCGGTGAGCGTCTCTCTGGCGTATTCCAGCAAAGCGCTGGAACGGGAAGGGTAACGCGGGCTGCCCGCAAGCGTAATGACGCGCATCTCTCTCTCCTTATAACTAAATGTTTGCATTTATCTATAATTGATAACATTTATAGTGAGTGTGACAGAGGGCCATTATTTCCCTAAATGATTTATCCGCGGTTAGATAGCCGAAAAGCGCATAATGGCGCGCGGGGTAGGTAATCGTTTGCGCTGATGGGGGATTTTTTGTCGCAGGTCAATTCCCTTTCCGCAACAGATCGCACATAATACGCCCCCGGTTTGCACACCGGGAATCCAGGAGAGTTCATGTACTACCCCTTCGTTCGTAAAGCCCTTTTTCAGCTCGATCCTGAGCGCGCTCATGAAGTTACCTTTCAACAATTACGCCGTGTCACCGGGACGCCGCTGGAAATGCTGGTTCGCCAGAAGGTACCGGCCAGGCCTGTCACCTGCATGGGGCTAACCTTTAAAAACCCGCTGGGTCTGGCGGCCGGGCTGGATAAAAATGGGGAATGCATTGACGCGCTGGGCGCGATGGGGTTTGGTTCGATTGAGATCGGCACCGTGACGCCGCGTCCGCAGCCGGGCAACGATAAGCCAAGGATCTTCCGTCTGGTTGATGCCGAGGGATTGATCAACCGCATGGGCTTTAATAACCATGGCGTCGATAACCTGGTTGAGAACGTGAAAAAGGCGCATTTTGACGGCGTGCTGGGTATCAATATCGGCAAAAATAAAGATACGCCGGTTGAGCACGGGAAAGATGATTACCTGATTTGTATGGAAAAAGTCTATCCGTACGCCGGGTATATCGCCATTAATATCTCCTCGCCGAATACCCCAGGGCTGCGCACGCTGCAATACGGCGAAGCGCTGGATGATTTACTCTCCGGTATTAAAAATAAGCAGCTCGAGCTGCAGCAGAAGCATCAAAAATATGTCCCGGTCGCCGTAAAGATCGCGCCGGATCTTTTGCCTGAGGAATTGATCCAGGTTGCCGATAGCCTCGTGCGTCATAATATTGATGGCGTGATTGCAACCAATACCACCCTCGATCGTTCCCTGGTTCAGGGAATGAAACATTGCGATGAGACCGGCGGGCTTAGCGGTCGTCCATTACAATTAAAAAGCACTGAAATTATCCGTATGCTCTCCGCTGAGCTGAATGGCCGTTTGCCTATCATCGGCGTGGGCGGCATTGATTCGGTGATTGCCGCGCGGGAAAAGATTGCCGCCGGGGCATCGCTGGTGCAGATCTATTCTGGATTTATTTTTAAAGGTCCGCCGCTGATTAAAGAAATTGTTACCCACATCTAATCTTTTCCTCCTCTGAATCCCACCCAGGGCTTTATTTCCGGCCCTGGTTGTTTTATATTCCCTCACTGTTGCTTATTTAAACATTTTAGACTTTTCTTAATTTTAGAAAATATTCTGCGGTAAGTCGCAACAACTTTGCAGAGGCGTATGAAAGGGGACAGGGGGAAAAATGCGGATTAAACCTGACGATAACTGGCGTTGGTATTACGATGAAGAGCACGACCGCATGATGCTCGATCTGGCCAATGGCATGTTATTTCGCTCGCGCTTCGCCCGGCGCATGCTGACTCCGGATGCCTTTGCCCCTTCGGGATTTTGCGTTGATGACGCCGCGCTCTATTTCTCTTTTGAAGAAAAATGTCGCGATCTCGAGCTATCGAAAGAGCAGCGGGCGGAATTAGTCCTTAACGCGCTCACCGCCATCCGTTTTCTCAAACCGCAGATGCCGAAAAGCTGGCACTTTATCGCCCATACCCATCACTGGCAGCCGAGCGGCGGCGACGCCGCCTGCGTTTGGCTGAGCGATACCGGCGAGCAGGTGAATTTACTGGTGGTGGAGCCGGGCGATAACGCCGCGCTCTGTCTGTTGGCTCAGCCGGGTCTCACCCTTGCCGGCCGCGTCATGCAGCTGGGCGATGTCATTAAAATCATGAATGACAGACTGCAGCCGGCGCAGAGCGCGGTCAGCTACAGTCTGGGGCAGGCGGTTTAAGGCGCCAGGCGTAGCGCTGTTTTCGGTACACAGCTGCAGGCGAGAATAGTGCCATCTCCGGCAACCGCGTTTTTCTTTAACGGACTCACTTCTCCCTCTTCCAGCCGGATGCGGCAGCTGCCGCAGATCCCCGCCCGACACGAATAGGGTACGCGAATGCCCTGTTGTTCCAGTTGCTCCAGCAGCACCTGCTGATTATTGCCGGTAAACTGTTGACCCTGCCATTCGATGGCAACCGTAGCCTGCTGCTGCGCCTCGGGAGCCGGGGTATCGTCGCTTTCACCTGCCCCGTAGGCTTTCGCCGGGCCGCGGGTAAGAATTTCCACTTCATCTCCCACCCGGATCACCCCGCTGTTGCGGGCAATCAGGTTCTGGCCAAAATCGACATCGCCATTGTCCAGCGCGGTACGAAAACGCTTTAAGGTTTCCAGCGGCTCCCCGGCGGGATGCTTCTGACCGCGCTCCGGGCTGACGGTGGTAAAAATGCAGCGGCTGCACGGCTTAGCGACATCAAACACCACCTCGCCGATGCGGATCACTTTCCAGCTATCTTCATCCCAGGCCGCCGCGCCGGTGACCACAAGGTTAGGGCGAAACTGTTCTATGCTTACGCTGGCCGGGCAGCGCTGTTGCAGATCGCGCAGGGAGGCCTCGTTAGCCAGCAGGTAAGGGTAGCCGTCGGCGAAGGAGAGCGGCACCGCATCATGGCGCTTTACCCGGCGGGTTAGCTGCGGCCCCAGCCAGCGCAGCTGGACATCGCGCTTGAAAAAGCCGCTGAGCCACTGGTTAACGGCGGCGGGCGCGATGAGGGCGGTAAAATGGTTGCCCCAGACTTCGGTCGGCTCGGCCTGCGTGGCGAAATCGCTAAAACGCACCACGGCGCTGCTGCCGTCCGGTGCGGTCAGGTGAAGGCCATCATGCAGCGGCGCCGGAATAAATTTCACCATTTGCGGAAACTGGCGAGCGGTAATAAAGGTCCCGTCGGTTTCGGTGACCATAAACAGGCGATCGAAGGCCAGGCCGCTGATATCAGCAAAGGCGTGGGTCAGGCCTATGCCGCGCATGGATTTAACAGGATGAATAAAAAGTCGCGATAGCGTTACCATACGCTGCCTCCGGGTTCCAAAAATAAGCCTATAACTTTATGACATAGGGCACATATTGGCTATAATGCGCACCAATTTTCTTTAAGTAAAAGTGACGATATGAATTCTCTGTTTGCCAGTACGGCTCGTGGGCTGGAAGAGCTGTTAAAAACTGAACTGGAAGGGCTTGGCGCGACGGACTGCCAGGTAGTCCAGGGCGGGGTCCATTTTCAGGGGGATACGCGCCTGCTGTATCAAAGCCTGATGTGGAGCCGGCTGGCTTCGCGCATCATGCTGCCGCTGGGCGAATGTCGCGTATACAGCGATCTGGATCTGTACCTCGGCGTACAGGCCATCCCGTGGACGGAGATGTTCAACCCTGGCGCCACCTTCGCGGTGCATTTTAGCGGCCTCAATGATGAGATCCGTAACAGCCAGTACGGCGCGCTGAAGGTTAAAGACGCCATTGTCGACAGCTTCACCCGTAAGAATCTGCCGCGCCCGAACGTCGATCGTGAGTCGCCCGATCTGCGGATCAACGTCTGGCTGAACAAAGAGACGGCGCACATCTCGCTGGATCTGAGCGGCGAAGGCCTGCACCTGCGCGGCTATCGCGATGGTACCGGAATGGCGCCGATCAAAGAAAACCTCGCGGCGGCGATCGTCATGCGCTCTGGCTGGGTACCAGGTACGCCGCTGCTCGATCCGATGTGCGGCTCCGGTACCCTGCTGATTGAAGCGGCGATGCTGGCGACCGACCGCGCGCCGGGCCTGCACCGCGGCCACTGGGGCTTTGGCGGCTGGGCGCAGCACGATGACGCCATCTGGAAAGAGGTGAAGGCGGAAGCGCAAACCCGCGCTCGTCAGGGATTGGCAGCGTATGAGTCACGCTTCTACGGCTCAGACGTCGACGCGCGCGTAATCGAGCGCGCGCGCCGCAACGCCCGCCGCGCCGGCATTGGCGAGCTGATCGATTTTGACGTGAAAGACGTCGCCCAACTGAACAACCCGCTGCCGAAAGGCCCGTACGGGACGGTGATCAGTAACCCGCCGTACGGCGAACGTCTGGAAAGCGAGCCAGCGCTGATCGCTCTGCACAGCCTGCTTGGCCGGATAATGAAAAGTCAGTTCGGCGGCTGGAACCTGTCGGTATTCAGCGCTTCGCCGGAGCTGCTGAGTTGCCTGCAGCTGCGTGCCGACAAGCAGTTTAAAGCCAAGAACGGCCCGCTGGACTGCGTGCAGAAGAATTATCACCTGGCGGAGAGCGAAGGCGGCAAGCCGGCGATGCTGGCGGAGGATTTTGCTAACCGTCTGCGTAAAAACCTGAAGAAGTTTGAAAAATGGGCCCGCCAGGAAGGAATTGAATGCTATCGCCTGTACGATGCTGATCTACCGGAATACAACGTGGCCATTGACCGCTATGCCGACTGGGTGGTGGTCCAGGAGTATGCCCCGCCGAAAACCGTCGACGCGCATAAGGCGCGCCAGCGTCTGTTCGACATCATCGCTGCGACTATCGCCGTACTGGACATGGCGCCTAACAAGCTGGTGCTGAAAACCCGTGAACGGCAGAAGGGGAAAAACCAGTATCAGAAGATGGCGGAGAAGGGCGACTTTATTGAGGTACAGGAGTATAACGCGCGCCTGTGGGTCAACCTCACCGACTACCTGGATACCGGTCTGTTCCTCGACCACCGTATCGCCCGTCGCATGCTCGGCCAGATGAGTAAAGGTAAGGACTTCCTGAACCTGTTCTCCTATACCGGCAGCGCCAGCGTCCACGCAGGCCTCGGCGGTGCGCGATCCACCACCACGGTGGATATGTCACGCACCTACCTGGAGTGGGCGGAACGCAACCTGCGTCTCAATGGCCTGACCGGCCGCGCGCATCGCCTGATGCAGGCGGACGTGCTGGGTTGGCTGCGGGAAAGCACCGAGCAGTTCGATCTGATCTTTATCGATCCGCCGACCTTTTCCAACTCCAAACGGATGGAAGATGCGTTTGACGTCCAGCGCGATCACATTCGCCTGATGACCGATCTAAAACGTCTGCTGCGTAAAGGCGGCACCATTATGTTCTCGAATAACAAACGCGGTTTCCGTATGGATCATGACGGGCTGGCGGCGCTTGGCCTGAAGGCGCAAGAGATTTCGCAAAAAACGCTGTCGCAGGATTTTGCCCGCAACCGTCAGATCCACAACTGCTGGCTGATTACCGCAGCCTGAAAGGAATAAATAATGTCACTGATTAGTATGCACGGCGCCTGGCTTTCCTTCAGCGATGCGCCGCTGCTGGATAATGCCGAGCTGCATATTGAAGATAACGAACGCGTCTGCCTCGTCGGACGCAACGGCGCCGGTAAATCTACCCTGATGAAGATCCTCAACCGCGAACAGGGGCTGGATGACGGACGCATCATTTATGAACAGGACCTGATCGTGGCGCGTCTGCAGCAGGATCCGCCGCGGAACGTTGCTGGTACGGTGTACGATTTTGTCGCCGAAGGGATCGCCGAGCAGGCGGCTTATCTGAAAGCCTACCATGACGTGTCGCATCAGGTGATGACCGATCCGAGCGACAAAAATTTAAATGAACTGGCGCGCCTGCAGGAGCAGCTCGATAACCTGGGACTATGGCAGCTGGACAGCCGCATTAACGAAGTGATTGAGCAGCTGGGCCTTGACGCCAATGCGCAGCTGGCGTCGCTGTCCGGTGGCTGGCTACGTAAAGCGGCGCTGGGCCGCGCCCTGGTCAGTGGGCCGCGCGTGCTGCTGCTGGATGAGCCCACTAACCACCTCGATATCGAAACCATCGACTGGCTGGAAGGTTTCCTGAAAACCTTTAAAGGCACGATTATCTTTATTTCGCATGACCGTTCCTTTATCCGCAATATGGCGACGCGCATTGTCGACCTCGATCGTGGCAAGCTGGTGACCTATCCGGGAAATTACGATCAGTATCTCCTCGATAAAGAAGAAGCCCTGCGGGTCGAAGAACTGCAGAATGCGGAATTTGACCGCAAGCTGGCCCAGGAAGAGGTGTGGATCCGTCAGGGTATCAAAGCGCGCCGGACCCGTAACGAAGGCCGAGTCCGCGCGCTGAAGGCGATGCGCCGCGAGCGCGGTGAGCGCCGGGAAGTGATGGGCAGCGCGAAGATGCAGGTTGAGGAGGCTTCCCGTTCCGGCAAAATCGTCTTTGAGATGGAAAACGTCAACTATCAGGTTGACGGCAAAGTGCTGGTGAAGGATTTCTCCGCACAGATCCAGCGCGGCGACAAGATCGCCCTGATCGGCCCCAACGGCTGCGGGAAAACCACGTTGCTGAAGCTGATGCTCGGCCAGCTGCAGGCCGACAGCGGGCGGATCCATGTTGGCACCAAGCTGGAGGTCGCCTACTTCGACCAGCACCGCGCGGAGTTGGATCCGGATAAAACGGTGATGGACAACCTGGCGGAAGGCAAACAGGAGGTAATGGTTAACGGTAAACCACGCCATGTGCTGGGTTATCTACAGGACTTCCTGTTCCATCCAAAACGAGCGATGACCCCGGTACGTGCGCTTTCCGGAGGGGAACGTAACCGCCTGCTGCTGGCCCGGCTGTTCCTGAAACCCAGCAATCTGCTGATCCTTGATGAACCGACTAACGACCTCGATGTTGAAACGCTGGAGCTGCTGGAAGAGCTGATCGATGGCTATCAGGGGACCGTGATGCTGGTGAGCCACGATCGTCAGTTTGTCGACAATACCGTGACCGAGTGCTGGATCTTCGAAGGCGGCGGTCGTATTGGCCAGTACGTCGGCGGCTATCACGACGCCCGCGGTCAGCAGGCCCAGTCTTTGGCGCAAAAGCAGACGGTCGTTAAAAAAACGACGGAAGTCGCTCAGCCAAAAGCAGAAACTGTCAAACGCGGCGGGAACAAACTAAGCTATAACCTGCAGCGCGAGCTGGAACAACTGCCGCAGAAGCTGGAGGCTCTCGAGGCCGAACTGCAGACGTTGCAGGATCAGGTTGCCGATCCCGATTTCTTCGGGCAACCGCACGATCGCACGCAGCAGGTGCTGGCGCAGCTGGCCGAAGCGGAGCAGGCGCTGGAAGCGGCCTTTGAACGCTGGGAATATCTCGAAGGATTAAAGAACGGCGCCTGAGCTGAGGAGTTGTCATGTGCGATCATCATCATGCTGCGCGACATATTCTATGTCCCCAATGTGATTTGCTGGTGGCTTTGCCGCAGCTTGAGCATCGCCAGAAAGCCGCCTGCCCGCGCTGCGGTACAACGTTAACCACCACGTGGGACGCGCCTCGCCAGCGTCCCACGGCGTATGCGCTGGTCGCGCTGTTTATGCTGCTGCTGGCCAACCTGTTCCCTTTTATCTATATGAAAGTGGGCGGCATCAGTAGCGAAATAGAGCTGCTGGAAATTCCCAACGTACTGTTTACCGAGGATTACGCCAGTCTCGGGACTTTCTTTTTACTCTTTGTTCAATTAGTGCCGGCGTTTTGCCTGGTCACCATTTTGCTGCTGGTTAATCGGGTCAGAATGCCTGCCGGCCTGAAGACGTTCCTTGCGCGAATTCTCTTTCAACTGAAAACCTGGGGCATGGCGGAGATCTTTCTTGCCGGCGTGCTGGTGAGCTTCGTCAAGCTGATGGCCTACGGTGATATTGGCATCGGTCTGAGCTTTGTTCCCTGGTGTATGTTTTGCCTGCTGCAGTTACGTACTTTTCAGTGCGTCGACCGCCGCTGGCTATGGGATGATATTGCCCCCATGCCGGCCATTACCCAGCCGCTGAAGGTCGGGGTGACCGGTATCCGTCAGGGGCTGCGCTCCTGTGCCTGCTGTACGGCGGTGTTGCCGGTCGATCAGACCGCCTGCCCGCGCTGTAACAGTAAAGGAACGGCGCGGCGCAAAAATAGCCTGCAGTGGACGCTGGCGCTGCTGGTGACGTCATTTATCCTTTATCTCCCTGCCAACATTATGCCGATCATGATCACCGATCTGCTGGGCGATAAAATGCCATCGACCATTATGGCCGGGGTGATTTTACTGTGGAGCGAAGGTTCATATCCGGTGGCGCTGGTGATCTTTATCGCCAGTATTATGGTGCCGACGCTGAAGATGATCGCTATCGCCTGGTTATGCTGGAACGCCAACGGCAACGGCGCGCGAGATTCGGAGCGCATGCATCTGATCTATGAGGTGGTGGAATTTGTTGGCCGCTGGTCAATGATTGACGTTTTTGTCATCGCCGTGCTCTCTGCGCTGGTCCGTATGGGAGGGTTAATGAATATCTATCCAGCCATCGGCGCGGTCATGTTTGCGCTGGTGGTGGTGATGACCATGTTTTCAGCCATGACATTTGATCCCCGTTTACTGTGGGATCGTGAGCCAGATTCAAGCCATGAGGAAATACAACAACATGGAAAATAAGAGCGGAGAAGCGAAAGTGCAGAAGGTGAAGAACTGGTCACCGGTGTGGATCTTCCCTATCGTCACTGCGCTGATCGGGGCATGGATCCTGTTTTATCATTACAGCCATCAGGGGCCTGAGGTCACGCTGATCACCACCAATGCGGAAGGGATTGAAGGGGGAAAAACCCGGATCAAGAGCCGCAGCGTAGACGTTGGGGTGGTGGAGAGCGCGACGCTGACCGACGATCTCACCCACGTGGAAATCAAAGCCCGCCTCAATTCCGGGATGCAGAAGCTGCTGCACAACGATTCCGTCTTCTGGGTGGTAAAGCCGCAGGTTGGGCGCGAGGGGATCAGCGGTCTTGGGACATTGTTGTCCGGGGCCTATATTGAACTGCAGCCAGGAACGAAAGGTTCGGTGCCAGCGCAGTATCCGCTACTGGATTCTCCGCCGCTGGCCTCGCCGGATGCCAAGGGGATCCGTATTCTGCTGGAAAGCAGCAAGGCGGGCCAGCTGTCGCCGGGCGATCCGGTGTTGTTCCGCGGCTATCGCGTGGGGTCAGTGGAAACCAGCACCTTCGACACGCAGAAACGTCGTATTACTTACCAGCTGTTCATCAATGCGCCGAACGATCGCCTGGTGACCACCAACGTTCGTTTCTGGAAGGACAGCGGGATCGCTGTAGATTTGACCTCGGCGGGGATGCGCGTCGAGATGGGCTCGCTGTCGACGCTGTTTGGCGGCGGGGTGAGCTTCGATATTCCTGAAGGACTGGACCTCGGCGAGCCGGTGGCGAATAAAACGGAATACCATCTGTTTGACGATCAAAAGAGCATTCAGGATTCAGTCTTTACCGAGCATATCGATTACGTCATGTTCTTCAAAGACTCGGTTCGCGGCCTGCAGCCGGGCGCGCCGGTGGAGTTCCGCGGTATCCGTCTGGGCACCGTCGGCAAAGTGCCGTTCTTTATTCCGGGGCTGAAGCAGCGTTTGAACGATGACTATCGTATTCCAGTGGAAGTGCGGGTTGAACCGCAACGGCTGATTAATCAGCTTGGCGGTGATCCGAATATTCGCGCCCACATTGACGATCTGATCAACCGCGGACTGCGCGGCTCGCTGAAAACCGGTAACCTGGTGACCGGCGCGCTGTATATCGATCTCGACTTCTATCCGAAGGCGCCCCCGCGCGGGAAAATACAGGAGTTTAACGGCTATCCGATTATCCCGACCATCAGCGGTGGACTGGCACAGATCCAGCAGCGTCTGATGGATGCGCTGGATAAGATTAATAACCTGCCGATTAATCCGCTGCTGGAGCAGGCGACCAGCACCCTGGCGCAGAGCGAGAAGACGATGCAGCACGTGCAGACCACGCTGGATAATCTGAATAAGATCACCTCCAGCCAGTCAATGCAGCAGCTGCCCGCCGATATGCAGACGACGCTGCGTGAACTGAACCGTAGCATGCAGGGCTTCCAGCCGGGCTCTGCGGCCTACAATAAGATGGTGGCCGATATGCAGCGTCTGGATCAGGTGCTGCGTGAGCTGCAGCCGGTTCTGAAAACGCTAAATGATAAGAGCAATGCGCTGGTATTTGAGGCGAAGGATAAAAAAGATCCACAGCCGAAGGGAGCGAAATAATGAAAAAATGGTTACTGGCGGCAGCCGTATGCGTACTGACGGCGTGCAGTAGCGGCGGGGAAAGCAAGACATACTATCAGCTACCGGTTGTGCAGGGCGGCGCGCAGAGCGCCGCCAGTCAGGGGGCACGTCTGCTGTGGGTAGAGCAGGTCAGCATCCCGGATTATCTGGCGGGTAACGGGGTGGTCTATCAGACCACCGACGTGCAGTATGTGATCGCCAATAATAATCTGTGGGCCAGTCCGCTGGATCAGCAGCTGCGCACTACGCTGGTGGCAAATCTCAGCCAGCAGTTGCCCGGCTGGGTAGTGTCGTCCCAGCCGCTGGGGAGCGAGCAGGATACCCTCAACGTTGCGGTCAATGGCTTTCATGGTCGCTATGACGGGCGGGTTATCGTTAGCGGTGAGTGGCTGCTGAAGCATCAGGGACAGCTGATTAAGCGCCCGTTTAACATCGTCCTCAGGCAGGAACAGGATGGTTATGACGCGATGGTCAAGACCCTGGCGCAGGCGTGGAGCCAGGAGGCGGCTGCCATTGCCAGCGAGCTTAATCGTCTGCCATAAGTAAAATTCATCATAATGACCTGCCGCGCGGTTCACCTGGGCCGCGCGGCA
>NZ_JAZARW010000001.1:1116770-1129008 GCF_036233805.1 Klebsiella sp. EMBS2024
TGCCAGGTCAGTTCGTTACCGGCGGCTACGCCGAGCGAACGAAAAATGAACTCTTATATAGGTCACAAATATGACACTGGCGTGAATTTTGCGCATTGACGTTGCCTTCTTTTCGCGGTATTCGTAACCCGTGGCTGCACAATTTGCGACCACTGTTTTCTTTTCCACCAGATCAAAGAATGAGGGAAACGAGGCATGAAGAGACAAAAACGAGATCGCCTGGAACGGGCACACCAACGCGGATATCAGGCGGGTATCGCGGGAAGATCGAAAGAAATGTGTCCATACCAGAGCCTGAATCAACGCTCATGGTGGCTGGGAGGCTGGCGAGAAGCCATGGAGGACAGGGTACTAACGGCCTGACACTGTCTCTTTAAAAAAGAAGCCTCCGCATAGCGGGGGCTTCGCCTTTTAATCGCTACTGAATGTTATCAGAAAGCGGAAGTATCCTGGAACAGACCCACTTTCAGATCGTTCGCGGTGTAGATCAGACGATCGTCAACCAGCACTTCACCATCCGCAAGTCCCATAATCAGACGACGGTTAACAATGCGCTTGAAGTGGATGCGGTAGGTGACTTTTTTCGCGGTCGGCAGAACCTGACCGGTGAATTTCACTTCGCCAACGCCCAGCGCGCGGCCTTTGCCTTCGCCGCCCAGCCAGCCAAGATAGAACCCGACCAGCTGCCACATAGCATCCAGGCCCAGGCAGCCCGGCATCACCGGATCGCCGATAAAGTGGCAACCGAAGAACCACAGGTCAGGATTGATGTCGAGTTCTGCCTCAACATAACCTTTATCGTAGTTACCACCGGTTTCGGTCATTTTGATGACGCGGTCCATCATCAGCATGTTTGGTGCCGGTAACTGCGGGCCTTTCGCGCCGAACAGTTCACCACGACCAGAGGCAAGAAGATCTTCTTTTGTATAGGATTCGCGTTTATCTACCATGTTTTCAGTAAGCCTTATTTTAAGTTCGGGACGCAGGATAGCTAACACGTGTAAGCTGAACAAGTCCGATCAGTTAGAACTTGTCCCACCTAACCAGCGTAGCGGCCACGGAAAACGATGGCGAGTCTCTTGCTGGGTCGCCTGCGCTATCCGCTCCTGAATGGTTTGTCGCAGCGTCTGTCCTTCACCGTCCCACATCAGCTGGGTCAACATCGGCAGCGCTTCGGTAATATCGTCAATGGCCCAGATAGCAAACTGGTTGTCGGCAACGGCCTGACGTAGCTCGTGGCTCAGGCTGAGATGACGAACGTTGGCGGCAGGGATAATCACTCCCTGTTTGCCGGTTAAACCGCGCTGCTGACAGATAGTGAAGAAGCCTTCAATTTTCTCGTTCAGGCCGCCGACCGGCTGCACGCGACCAAACTGGTCGACGGAGCCGGTGATCGCGATGCTCTGATTTATCGGTACGTTGGCCAGGGCGCTGATTAAGGCGCAGAGTTCCGCCATGGAGGCGCTGTCGCCATCCACTTCACTGTAGGACTGCTCAAAGGTCAGCGAAGCAGTGAAGGGAAGCTGCTGCTCCAGCTCCAGCTCGGACATCAGAAAAGCCTGCATGATCATCATGCCTTTCGCATGAATGTTACCGCCCAGCTCGGCTTTACGTTCGACGTCGATAAATTCGCCATCGCCAATGTGCACGACGCAGCTGATGCGTGAAGGTTCACCGAACGCGCGTGGATGACCGGGGAATTCGATCACCGACAGGGCGTTGATCTGCCCGACGCATTCGCCTTCGGTTTCAATCAGGATCTGTTCCTGCAGGATTTCATCCTGCATACGCTCCGCCAGGTAGCCTTCACGCCATACCCGGCGCGCCAGCATGGTCTGCATCGCTTCGCCGGTAATCTCCTCGCCTTCGCAGAAGGCGGCGGCTTCCCGCAGCTGGCGGGTTATCCATAGCGGACTGAGCGGCAGGGTCTCCTGATCGCCGGTATAGCGCGTTCCCTCATCGATCAGCAGAGGCCAGGCATCGGCTGCCGGGCCCGGCAGCTCCAGCTGCTGCGCATTCTGCCATACCCACTGGCACCAGGCCTTTAGCGTGTCGGCGTCAGCAAACTGCAGAGTGTCTTCATACTCGCTATAGATCGCCTGCGCAGCCAGCTCCGGCTCCATTTCCTGGAAATCGGCCAGCGATTCGCGTTCGCCCACCAGGATGATTTTCAGACTCAGCGGCATAGAGGGAATGCTGACCGGCAGCGGACGCGATTCATCCATAGAAAGCCAGTCAAAGCGCTGACGAGTCACCATATTTTTCAGACGCACCCACAGCAGCGGTTGCGCCAGCAGTGTACGTAGCGAAAGCACAAGCACGCCGCCGTTGGCCTGATGGACCAGCCCAGGCTGGAGGGTGATTGCACCGTTAAACTGGCGTACGCAGCCAAACAGCTGTTCCGCTTCTACCCAATCGGCCATCACGACCGGGGCAGTGCTGGCGAAATTATCCTCAGCGCCCTGCGCCGGTGCGAGCGTCACCTGAGCGTCGGTTACCTCATAGCGGACGCCGTAAAGCGGTGCGGCAGGCTCGTGCAGAGTCCGGGTTTCAGCCGCCAGCCATTGCAGATATTCCGGCTCTTCAGGGGCTTTCACTAGCATGAAGGAGGAGACTGCCGGCGTGTACAGCAGCTGCTCAAGCCCATAGAACAAACGCGGCTGCAGATCGCCCGAGAGGGAGGGGGCCGGATGGGAAAGTTCAGCTTGAGCAAACAGCGCCTGGTAAGCTTCCAGATCAGGCGCAAGGTCGGTTCGGGTCAGTTTCGTAATGGTCAAAGTCGCTGTTTTTTAGTTAGATGTAAAGCGCGCAATTATACCTGATGCCGCGACCGAGCACACGGAGGATTATGGTTACCCTGATGATTACCCGGTCGCAGACTTCACGAATAATGATTTATATTCAGCACATCAGAAAAAAACTGATATCCTGAAATGAGTTACACGGTCACATTGAGATCGCAATGAAATATCAACAACTGGAAAATCTTGAAAGCGGCTGGAAATGGAAATATCTGGTAAAGAAGCACCGGGAAGGTGAGCTGATTACCCGCTACATTGAGGCCAGCGCTGCGCAAGCTGCGGTAGATGACTTGCTGACGCTCGAGAATGAACCTGTGCTGGTGCATGCCTGGATTGAGCAGCATATGAATCCGGCGCTGATGAACCGCATGAAGCAGACTATCCGCGCGCGACGGAAACGCCATTTTAACGCTGAGCATCAGCATACGCGTAAGAAGTCTATCGACCTTGAGTTTGTCGTTTGGCAGCGTCTTGCTGGCCTGGCGCAGCGGCGGGGCAAAACCTTGTCTGAAACCATCGTCCAGCTGATTGAAGATGCCGAGCACAAAGAGAAATATGCCAGCAAAATGTCGAGCCTGAAGCACGATCTGCAGGTACTGTTAGGGAAAGAATAGCCAGGTAGGATCGTCGACCCGCCTGCTGGTGGTTGCCCTGGCCGGGGGCTGCTTCACAGCTCTCAGCCGCTGAAGTGGGCGAGAGGGCATAAAAAAAACCCGCCGAAGCGGGTTTTTTTATCGGTTATAACTTAAGCCGCCGGCTGAGTTACAACTTCTTTGTAGCCTTTAACTTCGATCTCTACACGACGATCCGGAGCCAGGCAATCGATCAGGGCAGCGCGAGCTTTCACGTTGTCACAGGTGTTGCCAGTAACCGGGTTGGATTCACCCATGCCGCGAGCGGAGATTTTGCCAGCCGGGATGCCTTTAGCAACCAGGTAGTCAACAACGGACTGAGCACGTTTCTCAGACAGCTGCTGGTTGTAAGCTTCGGAACCGATGCGGTCGGTGTAGCCCAGAACAACAGCGGAACCGTCTTTCGGATCCATGTTGCTCAGCTGAGTGTACAGCTGATCCAGAGCCTGCTGACCTTCCGGTTTCAGGGTAGCTTTGTTGAAGTTGAACAGAACGTCAGACTTCAGGGTGAAGTGCTTGGTAGCCACTTCCGGAGCCGGAGCCGGAGCCGGAGCAACAACCGGTGCAGCATCTTCCTGACCGAAGCGGTAGGAAACGCCCAGGCTCAGCATGCCGTTATCAGGACGGGTACCCACAGTGCCCGCGTCGCCGATGTTGTTAACCCACTGGTATTCCAGACGGGTAGCGATGTCACGAGTAACAGCCCACTCTACGCCGCCAGCAAATACTGGGGAAACGCCAGTGTCGTGTTCGCTACGGGAAACGCCGGTAGAAGCGTAGTTGCCTTTGGAGTCAGCGCGCCAAACCATGCCGCCCAGACGGGTGTAGATGTCCAGATCGTCAGTGATCGGGTAACCCAGTTTAGCGGTCAGCTGAACGCCCTGAGCTTTGAAAGCACCGTTGTCAACGCTGCCTTTATATGCCATACGGCCCAGCCAGTCATAACCCATTTCGAAACCGAGGTACGGGTTAACCTGGTAACCACCGAACGCACCAGCACCAAGCTGATCGTTACGGGTCGGACCGTTGTTGTTCTGGAAACCGTTACCGTAGAAACCGGTGTCGTGATACTGGGACCAACCCAGTTTACCACCTGCATACCAGGTGTTATCTTTCGGAGCGGCCTGCGCTACGGTAGCGAAGCCAGCCAGTGCCACTGCAATCGCGATAGCTGTCTTTTTCATTTTTTGCGCCTCATTATCATCCAAAATTCGCCATGAAGTTACAAAAGACCTCACGGTTAAATCCTTCACCGGGGGCGTGACTTGTTGTTAACTATGCTGATACATGCAGCGTAAGCCGATCACCCCTGGCGATGTAAAGTCTACAACTTAGTTCGAAACTTACAAGTGTGAACTCTGTCAGGCATATGAAAAAAAAGGGTTGTGTACACAATATTTAACAAATATGGTTGATTTTCGTACACGAAAAAAAGACAGAAATCCCCGTGTGGCAGGCATTCCGCGAAAAAGACCATAAAAAACGCTGTACCTTTCCCAGCGGTAAAAAAAATTCCAGGAATAATCCTAATTTCACTCAATGATACAAATTTGAGTGAATTTTTAGCCCGCTGAGTTGTCTGCCGAGCGTGCCCTGATTTCGCACCGGGCGCATGATGAATCCCATCGCGGACCCTACCTGGGCAGCGTTAACGAGACGTTCATGTTCGTCAGCGGTTAACTCCTCCGCCAGCCAGCAGATAACCACACTATAATTACCCGTGCGCAGGGCACGGATCATTGAGTCTATGGTATGGCAGGGAGAGAGCTGGCTAATTTGCATGACCTTGGACAGCGGCAGACCGGCGGACTGAACCCATTCGCGGCTGAGCTTTTGTTGCGGCGTGAGCCACAGCTGCCAGCGCGACTGTTGACCCAGCTGCTGTAATAAAGGTAGCAGCAATAACTGCGTCATCATGGGTTGATCTTCACGATAGACAATTTCACTGATCAGCCCATTGGTGTTCTGTTCGCCAGAACGATGAGCGTAGTGGCCTGCCGGAGCAGAAGCCTGTGCTGAACGGTTTGCGTGAGCTGAAGTAAACATAGTCTATCCCGCCTTTAGTTACTGTATGCATATACAGTATCTTCGCCAGGGGAAAAGATCAACCGCAATTTGCCATTTTGCTGCCGGGAATTTAATCGCTTCTCGTGGTTCCTTATCTGTCAAAAGAAGCCCCTGCATTATCCAATCCTTAACGCGCGCTAATGGTTTCATTTCTCCCTGTCGATTGCTGCAACGCTTGCGATTTTCTGAAAGCGTCTCGCAAAACCGCATTCTGGTGAAAAAGTCGGCGAAAATCATCTTGCTGCTGCCCGGGAAGTCCCTTATGTTTTCTCTTAGCGGATCCGTTAACAACTTAAGTTTAATTACATGATTAACAAAGGAATGATCATGAGAAAACTAGTTTGTCCGCGGCTCCCGCAATTTCAGGCCTGCGTCTCACCGCTGGGTCAACTGCATACTCGTCCGCTCTTTGGCGGCTACAGCCTGGCTATTGATGATACGGTATTTGCGATGGTGGCCGAGGGGAACATTTATCTGAAGGCCTGCGAGCAGAGCGCTGCTTATCGGGTGGAACATCGTAATCCTCTGTTAACGCTGCGCCGACACGGCCGCATAGTGCCGCTGAAGTATTATCAAATTGACGACACTTTATGGCGCGATGAGCAGCAGCTTTTTCGGCTATCGCTACTGTCGTGGCAGAGTGCGCAGCGCGAAAAGAACTGCCGACGGGCGTCGGGCCGCCTGAAGGATTTACCCAATATCAGCTTTCATATGGAATTGCAGCTGATTCACGCGGGCATACCGGACGTTAGGACGTTGCGGGAAGTTGGTGCGCAGGAGGCATGGCTGAGGCTACGCGTAAATAATGCTTCTTTATCGCTGAGCGTATTGCTGGCGCTGGAGGGGGCGATTGCCGGGGTACATGCCGCCGCGCTCCCGATGCCACGGCGTCAGGAGCTTCTCGAATGGGCGGCTACCCGGTAGCGGAAAAGCCTTGTTATTCGGTTTGGGCGTGGACCCGTTGCTGCAGGCGGCAGATTTCAGGCAGCAGCGCCAGCAGCAGGCCAATCTGCTGTAAGACCAAGGGTTCCTTACTGTCCGCGCGCGGTTCCAGATGATGGATCCGGCTTTGCAGGCTGTTCAAAGCCTGTTGCACCCGCTGTTCATCCGCGGGGGTATGGTGCAAGGCGTCATCCACATAACAGACTGCATCATCCAGCAGGGCGAGGATTTCCGGCGTGGACAGTTTTTCCCGATGCGCGCCAAGAGCGGAGATGTAGCTGGTGAACGTGTGGTTAAGGCATAGCAGACGAAAGGCGGTTTCTCGCTGGGTGGCATCCGCGCGTGGTTCAGTCGATAAGTTCGAGACGACGGAGGCCAGCTCAGCATCACGGTTGTAGGCGTCACGACGCGCGACACGGTAGGCCAGCCGGTTGTCGCGGCCCTGATGATACTGCTCCAGAATCGCGTCCAGATAGCGGCAGTTCGCGTTCATTGCCCGGTCCAGCACCCGCGGCAGGTTGCGGAATTTCCAGTCCGGCCAGATGAAGCTGACCGCTGCCCAGGCGATGGCGCAGCCGATCAGCGTATCAATGATACGCGGCAGCGCGACTTCAAAGCCCTCGCCAAGCAGGTTAAAGCACAGCAGCACCAGCAGCGTAATAAACATCGTGGCATGGGCGTACTGCACGTTACGGAAGGCAAAAAACAGCACGCCGGTCAGGACGATCAACAGCAGTTGCCCTTCAACAGAGGGAACCAGCAGCAGGACCGGCAGGCCGATCGCCACCCCAACCAGCGTGCCGATAATCCTTAGCGCCAGGCGATGGCGGGTGGCGTTATAGTTCGGCTGACAGACGAACAGGCTGGTTAGCAGGATCCAGTAGCCATGCTGGAGCCCGGTAAACTGGATAAAGGCATAGCCGGCGCAGAGCACCAACGACATACGTACTGCGTGGCGGAAAAGGGCCGACTCTGGCGACATATTGCGCTGCAGGCGCAGCCAGATATCGCTCAGACCGCCGAGTCTGTCGTCGGCCAGCAGCGTCTCGGTATTACTCCCGGCAGGCGCGGTGGTTTGCACCGATTCAATGGTGGCCAGCTGAGCATCGATAGCGCGCAGGTTATTCAGTAAATACCCGAGGGCGTTGAGCTGCTCGTCGGATGCGCCGCCGGCGCGCACGCGCTCAAGTGCCGCATCGAGATGCATGAACGCCCGTTCAAAATGGGCATCATGCTGATAGGGTTCGCGTAACAGAATCGCCCGCGACAGTTTCTGGCAGGCCTGCGCCTGCATCGAAAGCATACGCTGGAAACGGAACATCACATCGCTATAGCGAAATTGATCGCGTAGGGTTTGATACTGAATATGCGATGAGCTGGCGCGTTCATGAATATCCTGGGCCACAAAGTAGTACTGCAGGGTGCGGCGGGTTCCGCGCTGGCCCCGATCGCCTCGCAGTCGGGTTAGCAGCGAGACCTTGGTTTGGTTAAGCGTAGCTACCAGCTGGCCATTAGCGAGCGCCAGATCGTACAGCGGCGCCTGGCTCTCATCCTCAAGGTCAGGATCAAACAGCCGGGATTTGAGCTCAAGATAGCGGGCCAGCTGCTCATAGCTACGCGCCAGGTTGTCCTGCAATGGACGAATCGGAAAGATCAGGTGCCCGGACAGCGTCAGCAGGTTGTACCACACGGCCCCCGCCAGCAGGAACAACGGCTGCAGATACCAATGATCGTACAGCGTGACGCCGAGCATGGTGTAGATGGCGATAAGCAGGGCGCCGAAGGCAATGGTCGCATAGCGCTGACCGAGGCCGCCAAGCAAAATAAAGCCGATGGTAGACACGGTCAAACCAAGGGCAAACAGCGGCGGCCACGGAAATAGCAGCTCCACGGAGGCGGAGGCGATAAAAAAGCAAACCAGAGTAATGGCAAGATTACGCAGACGGCCGGCCAGACGGTCGTCAAGGTCGGTCAGAGCCGCAGCCACGACGCCGAGGGTGAGGGGGATGGTCAGTTTGACTTCGCCGATCCACCAGGGAAACAGCGTTGTGCCGCAGAGCGCGATAAAAATTCGTACGTTATAAAGCCAGGCGCTGTTCCAGGTGTAGCGGCGTAGCAGGGGGCTAATCATGTCCGTGTTCCGTTCGGTTACTGAAAGCGACGACGCGCATTGGCTTCACGCGCAGCACGCGCGGTTTCCACAGAAACGACCCGGCGACCCACCGGCCAGAGGGCGATGGCGGCGATTTTGAAATTCGCGATCCCCACCGGGATGCCTATGATAGTCAGGCACTGAGCTATACCGCTGAAAATGTGCATCAGGCAGAGCCACCAGCCGAAAAAAATGAACCACAGAATGTTCAGAACGGTACCGCCGGCGTTCAGTAGACCGTTTTTGCGCCCCGGCTCGAGCTCGTCAACATGAATCGCCTCGTTACCGTAGGGAAATAACGAAAGGCGAGTGATTTCCCAGCAGGAACGAGTCAGCGGCAGCGTGACAATCAGAATGATGCTGACCAGGGTGGCGAGTAGCCAGCCTAGAGTGGTGGCGAAACCGCCAAGGATAAAGTTCAAAATATTCAGAATGGTACGCATAAAGCCTCGGTTTTGCCCGGTGGATAATAAGACCTGATGATTGTAACGTTTTTTTGCGCTGGAGCACCTGGTCCGGGGCGGTTAAACTGAAAAACAATCCACCCTGATTGAAAATCGACATTATATGGAACTTAAAGCGACAACATTGGGCAAACGCATGGCTCAGCACCCTTATGATCGGGTGCAGCTACTGAACGCCGGGGTAAAAGTTTCCGGCGATCGTCATGAGTATCTTATCCCTTTCAATCAGTTATTGTCAGTGCATTGTAAGCGCGGTCTGGTCTGGGGCGAACTGGAGTTTGTGCTACCGGACGGGAAAGTCGTGCGTTTGCACGGTACCGAGTGGAGTGAAACGCAGCGCTTTTATCATCATTTACACACACTCTGGCAGCAGTGGAGCACGGAGATGAGCAATATCGCCGCCGGCGTGCTGAAGCAGCAGCTGGCGACGATCGAGCACACTCGCGCAGAAGGCAAGTGGCTAACCCGTCAGCAGGTGGCGGATGTTCAGGATAATATACGCCATGCGTTGACTGGTTTGCCGATGCCCACCAGTCGGCTTGATGCCTTTGATAACTGCCGGGAGCTGTGGCGGGAGTGTCAGCGCTGGTTAGGCGATATTGAAGCGACGCGTCTGGCCCATAACCAGGCCTTTACCGAGGCGATGCTGGAGCAATATCGCGAATTTTTTGATAGCGTTGAGTCGTCCCCGCTCAATGCGTCACAAGCGCGTGCGGTAGTGAACGGCGAGCGCTCCCTGCTGGTGCTGGCGGGAGCGGGCAGCGGTAAAACCTCGGTACTGGTGGCGCGAGCGGGCTGGCTGCTGGCGCGGGGAGAAGCCGCGGCAGATCAAATTTTGCTGCTGGCATTCGGCCGCCAGGCGGCGCAGGAAATGGATGAGCGGATCCGCGAGCGTCTGGCATCAGATGATATTACCGCGCGTACTTTCCATTCGCTGGCGTTGCATATTATTCAGCAGGGCAGCAAAAAAGTGCCCACTATCAGTAAGCTGGAAAGCGATACTGCGGCCCGCCACGCATTGCTGCTGAAAAGCTGGCAAAAGCAGTGCCAGGAGAAAAAAGCGCAGGCGAAAGGTTGGCGCCTGTGGCTGGAAGAAGAGATGGGCTGGCAACTGCCGGAGGGGGACTTCTGGCAGGACAAAAAGGTGCAGCGGCGGATGGCCAGCCGGCTTGACCGCTGGGTGAGCCTGATGCGCATGCACGGCGGCTCCCAGGCGGAGATGATTGCCGGGGCGCCGGAAGCGGTACGCGACCTGTTCAGTAAACGGGTGAAGCTGATGTCGCCTCTGATGAAAGACTGGAAAGCGGCGCTCAAGGCCGAGAATGCGGTCGATTTTTCCGGCCTGATCCATCAGGCGGTCAATATTCTCGATAAAGGCCGCTTCGTCAGCCCATGGAAACACATTCTGGTGGATGAATTTCAAGATATTTCGCCGCAGCGAGCCTCGCTGTTGGCCGCGTTACGCCGGCAGAATAGCCAAACCACGCTCTTTGCCGTCGGGGATGACTGGCAGGCGATCTATCGGTTCAGCGGGGCGCAGCTTTCTCTGACCACCGCATTCAACCACTACTTTGGCGAAGGGGATTGCTGTGCGCTGGATACCACCTATCGCTTTAACGGGCGTATCGGCGAAATAGCCAATGGCTTTATCCAGCAAAATCCGCATCAGTTAAGCAAACCGCTGAACAGCCTTATGGCAGGTGATAAAAAGGCCGTCACGCTGTTAGCCGACGACAAGCTGGACGATCTTCTGGATAAGCTGAGCGGTTACGTTAAGCCCGAGCAGCGCATCCTGCTGCTTGCCCGTTATCACCATCTGAAGCCTGAGGCGCTCAACAAAGCGGCGACGCGCTGGCCGCACCTGCAGCTTGATTTTATGACGATTCATGCCAGCAAAGGTCAGCAGGCTGACTTTGTCATTGTGTTGGGACTGCAGGAGGGGGAGGATGCGTTTCCGGCCCCGGCGCGCGAGTCGATTATGGAGCAGGCGCTCCTGCCACAGCCGGAAGATTTTCCGGATGCGGAGGAGCGTAGACTGTTGTACGTGGCGCTCACCCGCGCTCGTCACCGGGTATGGCTGTTATTTAACAAGGCGCAACCTTCGCCGTTTGTCGAGATCCTGCAGGCGCTGGATGTGCCCGTGGCCAGGAAGCCGTAATCGCGGCTCGATTATTTCAGGCGCTCGGCAAGATAGCGTGGATAATCCGGGATCAGAATATCGAGCGGTTGACCGAAGTGCGGCGACTGGATAATAAAGTCAGCGGTGGAGACGTTAGTGGCGACCGGAATGTTCCAGACGGTGGCCAGGCGCAGCAACGCTTTGACATCCGGGTCGTGGGGAACGGCGTTCAGCGGATCCCAGAAGAAGATCAGCACGTCGATTTTGCCTTCTGAAATGAGGGCACCCACCTGCTGGTCGCCGCCCATCGGACCGCTCAGCATGGCATTAACCTCCAGGCCGGTAGCCCGGGAGACGAGATTACCGGTAGTGCCGGTAGCATACAAAATATGTTGCGCCAGCAGCGCCTGATGGCGAGCAACCCATTTCATCAGCATATCTTTGCAGTGATCGTGAGCCACCAGCGCGATATGTTTTTGCGCAGGCAGGGTACGTGTTGTCAGTTCCATATTTTCATTCCACATTTTGACCTGCAAACAGATTACTGAATGTGGCTGTCGCTGCAAGCATCGGGGATGAAAATTTTGCTGAATCTGTGGGTTAGGCTGGATGGCCCCCTGCTGCGGATTAGCATACACTTAAGTGAAATAGCAGGAGGAAACCATGAAAGAGAATGATATTGCTGGCATCCTGACCTCGACACGGACGATTGCGCTGGTCGGAGCCAGCGACAAGCCTGACCGTCCGAGCTACCGGGTCATGAAGTATCTGCTGGATCAGGGGTATCACGTTATCCCGGTTTCGCCGAAGGTGGCGGGCAAGACGCTGCTGGGACAACAGGGGTATGCGACGCTCGCCGACGTTCCGGAAAAGGTCGACATGGTTGATGTCTTCCGTAATTCAGAAGCGGCGTGGGGCGTAGCGCAGGAGGCGATAGCCATCGGCGCGAAAACGCTATGGCTGCAGCTGGGGGTGATCAATGAGCAGGCTGCGGTGCTGGCCAGGGAAGCCGGATTGAGCGTAGTGATGGATCGCTGCCCGGCCATTGAGCTACCGCGACT
>NZ_JAZARW010000001.1:1150750-1158222 GCF_036233805.1 Klebsiella sp. EMBS2024
GCCTGCAGCTGCTGACGAATCGTTTTGGCCAGTTCGTCAAGGGACGGCTGTTCCGGGTGTTCGTCGCGGGTTTCGCTGCTCAGCTGCGCTTCTGCCAGATAGGTGTGGATCGGCTGACCATCATCATCTTCCATCACCACATGGTACCAGGGCGCCGCACGCAGTTCGTCATTGGCGGCAATCTCATCCTCTTCCGGTTCCGCGAGTGAATACTCGGGATCGACATCGACGATGACACCCAGGTAGCCCAAGAGCGTATGGCGGACCTGTTGGCCGATACCGAATTTGCTGGCTATCATAGGCACCTCCTGGGAAACATGAATACTCCCTATATGAGGCTCATGTTTCGTTTTTCAAGTTACATGACGCGACAGGCAAACCCCTTCAGATACAGCCCTTCCGGGTAGGTTGCGATCACCGGGTGGTCGGCAGCCTGACGGAACTGTTCTATAAATTGTACATCACGCCCGGCATCAATTGCGGCATCGGCGATGATTTTCTGAAATAAATCGGTGGTCATCAGCCCGGAGCAGGAGAATGTCAGCAGCACGCCGCCGGGGTTCAGCAGCTGGATCGCCAGCATATTGATATCTTTATAGCCGCGGCAGGCGCCCATCAGCTGGCTTTTATTTTCCACGAACTTCGGCGGATCCATCACGATCACGTCGAATTTCTCTCCCTGATCGCGGTATTTACGCAGCAGTTTGAACACGTCGTCGCGCACAAACTCCGCTTTGGACAGATCCAGTCCGTTGATCTCCACGTTCTGGCGGGCAACGTCGAGCGCCTCCTGAGAGGTATCCACGCTGGTGACCTGGCGGCAGCCGCCCATCAGCGCCGACACCGCAAAGCCGCCGGTGTAGGAGAAGCAGTTCAGCACCCGTTTATCCGCGACATAGCGGCGGGTGGCCAGGCGGCTGTCGCGCTGGTCGAGGTAGTAGCCGGTCTTGTGCCCGCCCTGGATATCGACTAACAGCTTCATGCCGTGCTCGGTGATCGGCAGCAGCGCCGGGGGCAGTTCGCCCACCACCGGCCCCTGGGCCAGCTCCAGTCCCTCTTTTTTACGCACGGCGACATCGCTGCGATCGTAAATGGCGCAGTCCGGGAACAGGTTCTGCAGGGCGCTGATGATGGCGGCGCGCTGGTATTCGGCGCCTGCGCTGAGCAGCTGCAGCACGAAAAAGTTGCCAAAGCGGTCGATAGTGACGCCCGGCAGGCCATCGGACTCGCCGGCGATCAGGCGGTAGCTGTCGAGGCCATCGCGCTCGGCCAGCCAGGCACGCCAGGTTTGCGCCTGCTGCAGACGGCGTTCAAAGAAGGCGCTATCGATGGCTTCATTGCGGTCGAAGGTCCACACGCGGGCGCGGATCTGCGACGACGGCGAGTAAGCGCCGCGGGCCAGCCATTTTCCCTGATGGTCAACGATATCGATGGTTTCACCGCTGCGGGCTTTACCTTCCATGCGGGCGACGCCGCCGGAGAATATCCACGGATGGCGACGCAGCAGGGATTTCTCGCGTCCTTTGGCTAACACTAAGCGGGGGAATAGGGAATCTGTCATGGGGCTACCTTTAAGCAACGGGAATGTCGGCACCGAAAAATGGCGCGTAGATTAGCACACCTGGCGCACGCAAGCATCTTTCGCCCGGCAGGCACAGGTGAGCGTTTCGGCACAAAATGCAGGCGCTTCGGCACATTCAGCTGGTGCGGACTCTCATACCCTGTTTTCTCACCCCAACGAGGAGCAGACGATGAAAACAGGTATCCGCATGGCTGTGGCGATGGTAGCGGCTGTGAGCAGCGGCGCGATGGCCGCGCCGTTTAGCGTAAGCAGCAATGATATGCGTGACGGGCAGCCACTGGCCCAGCAGCACTGGTTTGCCGGTTTCGGCTGTACCGGAGGCAATGTCTCTCCGCAGCTGGCATGGAAAAACGCCCCGGCGGGTACGCGCAGCTTCGCGGTCACCGTCCGGGATCCCGATGCGCCTACCGGCAGCGGCTGGTGGCACTGGACGGTGGTCAATATCGCCAGCAGCGTCTTTTCGCTGCCCGCTGGCGCGGGAGATAAAAACAGCGCTACACTGCCGGGCGGAGCGGTCCAGGGCCGCAACGATTTTGGCTATGCCGGCTTCGGCGGCGCCTGTCCGCCGGCGGGAGATAAACCGCACCGCTATCGCTTTACGGTATGGGCGCTGGATGTCCCCACGCTGCCGGTGGATGCCGGGGCCAGCGGGGCGCTGGTCGGCTATCTGTTACATAGCCATGCTCTCGCCAGCGCACAGTTGACGGCGATGGCCGGGCGTTAAAATAAAAGGTCGGTCTGATGGAGAGTATCCACTTTCAGCATAACGCCTTAACCGCGGCGGAGATCACCACCCGACGGCTATGCAGACTGCATCGCGTGCGGCTGTTCTCCCCGGCGCTCTGTCGGGTGAAACGCGGCAGCAAAGTGATTGTGCAAGGGGAGAGCCGGGTGCTGGCGACTCCGCAACAGCTGATTGTTTTGCCAGCTGACGTGGAACTGGAGGTGATTAACCAGCCGGAGAATGGCCTATTTTGCTCCGATCTGCTATCGCTGACGCCCGAGCTGCTGACGAGGTTTAAGACTCGTTATCTCAGCGAACCACCGCCAGGGCGCCTGACCTCGCTCTGCGCACCGGTGACGACAGAGCTGGCGTTTATGTGGCAAAGCGTTCTGCAGGCGGTGCGGGAGGGATTGTCCGTCGCGCTGCAGCAGCACCAGACCATGGGGCTGCTGCTGGCCCTGCATGAGGCTGGCTATGCGGGCCCGCTGCTCGTCGAGCGGCAGCAGGATCTGTCGGCGCAGGTGCGGCAGCTGATTATGCTGTCGCCGGCGCAGGCATGGAGCGTGTCGCGGGTGGCGAAAATGCTCTTTCTCGGCGAGTCCACGCTGCGCCGTCGGCTGCAGCAGGAATCGCAGAGTTTTCGCCAGATCGTCGAGGAGGTGCGGATGGCCCACGCCCTGGGGCAGCTGCAGACGACCTCGCGGCCAATAGGCGAAATTGCGCAGAACAGCGGATATCAGTCGGGATCGCGCTTTACCGCGCGCTTCCGTCAGCATTATGGTTTACTGCCGAAGCATGTACGCTGAGCGAATTTGCTATCCTCAGCGTATAGCGTGAGCGAAAAGGAGATGATTATGGCCAGTATCTGCACAATGGCATGGGTTTACGGTTCGGTTCAGGGCGTGGGATTTCGCTATTCCACGCAGCGGGAAGCGCTGCAGCTGGGGGTGACCGGTTATGCCCGTAATCTGGATGACGGCGGGGTGGAAGTGCTTGCCTGCGGCGAGGCGGAGCAGGTGGAAAAACTCATCGCCTGGCTTAAAGCCGGGGGGCCGCGCAGCGCGCGGGTTGACCGAGTGTTAACCGAACCCCATCAACCCACCCGCAGCTGGGACAAATTCGCGATCCTCTATTAGATGCACTTCACCGGCTTCGGCAAGCCGGCGATTTTAGTCGCCTGTTTGGCGGGTCCTTTCGGGAACAGGCGATAGAGATAGCGGCTGTTGCCTTTCTCTTCGCCAAACTTGTTGGCCATCGCCTTGACCAGCATACGGATCGCCGGAGAGGTGTTAAATTCAAGGTAAAACTCGCGCACAAAGCGCACTACTTCCCAGTGTTCAACGGCGAGCGTTATCCCTTCCTGCGCGGCAATGACTTCCGCCATCGCCTCGCTCCACTGGGTGGTATCTTTCAGATAGCCTTCGCTATCCGTTTCAATTTCGTTGCCTTCAAAAATAAACATGATTTTTCACATACCGCCTGAAACTGGCCGCAGTGTAGCAAAAAAAAAGGCCCCGCATAAGCGAGGCCTCTGTTAAGCAGGGGAGCGGTTAGTCCCGGCTGGCGAAGCCCAGGATGCTCAGCAGGCTGACAAAAATGTTGTACAGCGAGACATACAGACTGACCGTCGCGCGGATATAGTTGGTTTCACCGCCGCGGATAATGTTGCTGGTCTCGAACAGGATGGCACCCGAAGAGATCAGGATGAACACCGCGCTAATCGCCAGGTGCAGCGCCGGCAGCTGCAGGAACAGGTTAGCGACCATACCAATCAGGACGACCACCACGCCGGCCATCAGCATCCCGCCAAGGAATGACATGTCTTTACGCGTCGTCAGCACATAGGCCGAGCAGCAGAAGAAGACCAGCGCCGTGCCGCCCAGCGCCAGGCCGATTAAATCGCCCATGCCGGCAGAAAGATACGCGTTCAGCATCGGCCCAAGGATATAGCCGAGGAACCCGGTGAAGGCGAAGGCGGAAATAATCCCGGTGGGTTTATTCGCCGTTTTGTAGGTCAGGAACATCAGACCGTACATCCCCACGAGGGTCAAAATGAGACCCGGCGAAGGGAGCATCAGCACTGTGCTGGCGGTGGCGGTGATAGCGGAAAACGCCAGCGTCAGGCTGAGCAGGAAGTAGGTGTTACGCAGAACCTTGTGCGTGCTGAGCAGCGAGGAACGGTCACGCGATGATGTAATTATGCGATCCATGAGTCACTCTCTTATGACAGATGTAATTAGGGATAAAGAATAAGAAAAACAAGCGTGAAGCCCTAATGCTTTTACCCATCTTTACTTAGTTTTTACCGCTTTTGCCTGGCATAAAATTCTATATAGATAGGGAAAAGCGATATATTTTCGCTTTTCGCGTCGCTGAGCCGATCGAAATCTTATAGGTCACTGAAAAATATTGCCTTATTGCAGTTCTGCGACTAAGTGTGGAAGAGGGGGATTACCCCGTACGTCAAAGGCAAAGGGAAATGACATTACACAAAAAAAATCACATCACCCGAACACTCCTGGCTGTCAGTATGCTGGCTATGAGCGGCGGGGCGCTGGAGGCGCAGGTGCCGCCGGGCACCCAGCTGGCGGAAAAGCAGGAGCTGGTCAGAAATAACGGCAGTGAACCGGCGTCACTCGATCCGCATAAAGTCGAGAGCGATGTTGAATTCAATATCATTAGCGATCNCTTTGAAGGGCTGGTTAACGTGTCGCCAGCGGGAGCGATCCAGCCGCGACTGGCGGAACGCTGGGAAAACAAAGACAACCTGTTATGGACCTTTCATTTACGCCCCGGTCTGACCTGGTCCGACGGCACGGCCATTACAGCGCAGGATATCGTCTGGAGCTGGCAACGACTGGTCTCGCCGGCAACAGCCTCCCCCTACGCGAGCTACCCTGGCAATATGCATATCGCCAACGCCCGCGAGATTGCCCTCGGGCAAAAGGGACCCGAGACGTTGGGGGTGAAAGCGCTGAACGACACCACGCTGCAGGTCACTCTGACCCAGCCGAATGCCGCCTTCCTGGCGATGCTGGCGCACCCTTCGCTGGTACCGATCGACAAAGTGCTGGTGGAGCGGTATGCCGATAAATGGACCCGACCAGAGCATATCGTCACCAGCGGCCCGTATAAGCTGTCCCAATGGGTGGTGAATGAGCGGCTGGTGGCTGAACGTAATGCAAAGTACTGGGATAATGCGCATACCGTTATTAATAAAGTGACTTACCTGCCAATCTCTTCGGAGGCCGCCGATGTCAACCGCTACAAAGCAGGGGAGATTGATATTGTCTATACGGTGCCGATCAATCAGTTTGCGCAGTTGCAGAAAACCATGGGCGACCAGCTGGACGTTTCGCCGCAGCTGGCGACCTATTACTACGAATTCAATACTACCCGGCCGCCGTTTAACGACGCCCGTGTGCGTCGCGCGCTGAATATGGCGCTTGATAAAGATATCATTGCCGGAAAAGTGCTTGGCCAGGGCCAGCGCCCGGCCTGGCTGATCGGTCAGCCGGATATCGGCGGCGTGACGCTGCATAACCCGGACTACGCCAGCTGGCCGCGTGAGAAACGGATTGCCGAGGCGAAAAAACTGCTGGCGCAGGCGGGGTATGATGAAAGCCATCCGCTGGTCTTTACCCTGCTCTATAACACCTCTGAGTCGCACCAGCGTATCGCCATTGCCGCCAGCTCTATGTGGAAGAAAAACCTCGGCGTCGAGGCGAAGCTACAGAACCAAGAGTGGAAGACGATGCTGGATACCATGCATACGCATAACTTCGACGCCGTCCGCTACGCGTGGATTGCCGACTACGACGATGCCGCCACCTTCCTCAATACTTTCCGTACCGGGGATAGCGAGAACACCAGTCAGTACAGCAACCCTGCTTACGATGAGGCCCTGCGCAATGCGGCGAAAGCCTCCGACGTGGCGACCCGGGGCAAATACTATCAGCAGGCGGAAGATCTGCTGGCGCAGGATGTTCCCGCCATTCCGGTCTATCACTATGTACGTACCCATCTGGTGAAACCTTGGGTAGGGGGCTTCACGCCGGATAAGCTGGGGTATTACTACACCAAAGACATGTACATTAAAAAACACCCATCCGCCAGCGGCGATGGGCGTTGATTTTCTGTGCAAACTGCCTGAAATTCAGACGAATAACACAAAATTGTTTGTTTTTAAGGCAGTTGATCAAAATGATGCTTTACAGCATCCGCCGAGGTGTTTATAGTGCGCCTCACACCGGAAGTGTGGCCGAGCGGTTGAAGGCACCGGTCTTGAAAACCGGCGACCCGAAAGGGTTCCAGAGTTCGAATCTCTGCGCTTCCGCCATATAAAAGAAGGGGTTACCGAAAGGTAACCCCTTATTGCTTTGTCCGGTCGGTCGTGCATGACCCGGACAGCGACCGACGACGTTTTCATTCCCACAGCGCTGACGGATACATAGCCCGTCGCATGGCAGGACTTTTCACAACGCCCGCTTATTCTTCGACAATCCGCGCCTTCGGTTTGCTCAGCAGGAGCATGACCAGCGCGACGTAGGGCATCGGCTTTCAGAAATAGTAGCCCTGCAGCAGATGAATATTCTGGCGATTAAGATAATCCCGTTGGGCCTCGGTTTCGACGCCCTCGGCAATGATGCGCAGTGACAGCGTCCGCGCCATCTCTATCACGCAGTCCAGCAGCTTGCTTGTCGGCGCCTCCCCGGTTACCCGGCCGACAAAACTCTGATCGATTTTGATATAGTCGAAAACCAGCTCGTGGCGACAGGAAAGCCCGGAATAGCCGGTGCCAAAGTTGTCCAGCGCGATGGAAAACCCGCGGGAGTGTAACGTATTGAGCTTGTCCACAACCGCCCCGTTGAGCAACAGCGGCTCCTGCTCCGTGATCTCCAGCATCAGCTTCACCGCTTTACCCTCAAAGCCGCGCTGATAGTGCAGGCAGTCATCGATAAACGTCGGCGCGTTAATATGTGACACGCTGATATTCAGGCCAATATGAAACCCATCCGGTAGTTTACTAAAGAGTGGTCTCATCTGCGCGTTGACCTGCGCCATCAGGCTGCGGGTCAGGGGAATAATTAAGCCGGTACGTTCGGCCAGCGGAATAAATTCCGTGGGCGAGCGCGCTGGCGTCGTGCTGTTTTGCCAGCGGGCGAG
>NZ_JAZARW010000001.1:1158472-1229640 GCF_036233805.1 Klebsiella sp. EMBS2024
GCGGGCGAGGTAAATACCTCCTGGTGTGGGTCCGCAGCCAGCGGCTTAACATCGCCATATCTGGCAATCATTTGGTTCTGCACCCAGAGTGCCAGCCCGTTGTTATCGGTATCGCTATATAGCGCATCGCGCAGATGGATGTCGCTGATCGTGACAATCACCCTGATCGGCGCTAAGCGCGTCTGATAGATCAGCACCGGCCGCTTATTGACCATCATTCTGGCCGGGAGCAGTAACAGAGGGTCATCAGGCAAAGACTCAGGGCTAAGTGTCAGGACCCGGTTGCCAGTTAATGACGAACACGCCCGCAAGAAATACCATCAGCGCCAGGGAAAAGGCAATCACTCGCAGCCGGTGGATGAAGAGACGGCGTTGTTTCTTGGCGATCGCACCGTCAGCCAGCCGGCGTGGCAGCCCGGCGCGATGGTGCGACTGACGGTCAGCGGCAAGGCGCGGGTATTTAGCGGCTAATCCCTGAGCAGGCGGCGCCGGCTATCGCCGGTGCCGCACAGAAAGCTAATCAGGCGGAGGATGAAGCCGATAGTATCCGCGCCACTGACCTCGTCGCCATGGAGTGGTAGTACGTTGGAACAATTCCGCGGGGTCAGTCCATCTCACCGCCGTTTTGCCGGTGTGCGCTTTACAAATCCAGCACTAACCGGCCGCCTTTAGCGCGTGAGCAGCAGATCAGCATACTCTGCTGGCTGGCTTTCTCTTCCTCGCTGTAATACTGATCGCGGTGGTCGGCTTCCCCCTCCAGAATCATCGTTTCGCAGGTGCCGCACACCCCTTCTCGGCACAGGCATTCGACCTTTGCCGCTTTGTTATTCTCGATCACCTGCAAAATGGTCATATCCTGCGGCACGGTAAATTCGCGTCCGGAACGCGCCAGCACCAGGGTAAATGCCTCTCCGCTTTTATCCTCAAGGATAAACTGCTCAAAGTGCAGCTGGCTGGCGGGCACCTGATGGCGTTCGGCGGCGGCTTTCACCGCCTCGTTAAGCGCCGCTGGGCCGCAGGTATACACGTGGGTTCCTGGCTCGAGGTCGGCGAACAGGCGCGGCAGGTCGAGACGGCTGCCGAGCGCTGATACATGAACATTGACCCGATCGCGCCATGGCGCAGCGCGAAGCGTATCGACGAAAGCATTACTGTCGGCGTCGTGAAAACAGTAATGCAGCTGCCAGTCGGCCTGTCGCTGTTCCAGTTCCGGAATATGCGATAAGAATGGCGTAATGCCGATGCCGCCGGCGATCAGCAGATGTTTTCGCGCCTGTGGGTCGATGGCGAACAGATTGTTGGGCGTGGACACCGTCAGGGTATCGCCCGGGCGCACCCGCTGGTGCATAAAACGCGAGCCGCCTTTGGAAGGCGACTCAAGACGCACCGCAATCTGCCAGCTGGAGGTATCCAGCGGCGAGCTCATCAGCGAATAGGCGTTACTGTAGCGCTGCTCGCCATCCTGCATCTGGACGATAATATGGCTGCCGCCGCTGAATGCCGGCAGCGGGGCGCCGGTCGGCGACACCAGCGTAAAACGCTTCACAAGAGGGGTGATCTGTTCAACATCGCGAACGACCGCCTCAAACATTTGATAATCAGACATCGCTGAACTCCATTAAAAAATCCCGGCGTGGCTAGCGCCATCGCCGGGAGAGCAGATTTACAACCCCTGGCAGAGATACTTCATCTCCAGGTAATCTTCGATTCCGTGTTCCGACCCTTCGCGGCCAAGACCGGACTGCTTTACCCCGCCAAACGGTGCGACTTCGTTGGAAATTAGCCCGGTATTGATACCGACCATGCCGTATTCCAGCTGCTCGGAGACGCGCCAGATACGGGCGGCATCGTTACTGTAAAAATAGGAGGCGAGGCCGTAGATGGTGTTATTCGCCTGCTCGATGACCTGCTGCTCATCGTCAAATTTCACCAAAGCGGCCACCGGGCCGAAGATCTCTTCCTGCAGCAGCAATGACCCCGGCTGTACGTCGCCGATCACCGTAGGGGTGAAGAAATTACCGCCCAGCGGATGCGCTTTACCGCCAGTTAACAGCGTGGCGCCGCGGCTCAGGGCGTCGTCGAGCAGGGACTGCACTTTGCGCCCGGCGTCGGCGTTGATCAGCGGGCCAATCTGGACATCGGACTCGCTGCCATCGCCCACTTTCAGGGCGGCGACGCGAGCGACGAATTTATCGCAGAATTGGTCGTAGATGGCGCGATGAATATAGAAGCGGTTGACGCAGACGCAGGTTTGCCCGGCGTTACGGAACTTGGCGATCAGCGCGCCCTCGACCGCTTTATCGATATCGGCGTCGTCAAAGACGATAAACGGCGCGTTACCGCCGAGCTCTAAAGAGAGCTTTTTGATGGATTCCGCGCACTGGCGCATCAGCACGCGGCCAACTTCGGTCGAACCGGTAAAGGAGAGCTTACGCACCCGCTCATCGCCGGTGAACACCGCGCCAATCTCTCGCGACTGGCCGGTAACGACGTTAATGACGCCCTGCGGGATCCCGGCCTGATTCGCCAGCTCAGCCATCGCCAGCGCGGTAAACGGCGTTTCGTTAGCCGGCTTAATCACCATCGTACAACCCGCGGCCAGCGCCGGGCCGGCCTTCCGGGTGATCATCGCCGCCGGGAAGTTCCACGGGGTGATCGCCGCGCAGACGCCTACCCCCTGGCGGATCACCATCAGGCGTTTATCGGCGCCGGGGGAGGGGATTATCTCGCCGTTGGCGCGTTTCCCTTGTTCGGCAAACCACTCGATAAACGAGGCGGCATAGGCGATTTCGCCTTCCGCTTCCGCCAGCGGCTTGCCCTGCTCGGCGGTCATTATCTGCGCCAGCGCGGTTTTGTTTTCGAGGATCAGGCGGTGCCAGTTTTTCAATAGCGCGGCGCGCTGAGCGGCGGTTAATGCGCGCCAGTCCGGCAGCGCGGCCGCGGCGGCATCCACTGCCTGTTGCGCTTCCGCACGCCCCATATTGGGGATCTGGCCGAGCGTCGCGCCGGTGGAAGGATTGCTGACGGCAAGCGTCGTGCCGTCGGCGGCGTCGCGCCAGCTTCCGGCAATCAGCGCCTGCTGGCGAAACAGATCTGAGTGAAACACAGACATAGCAAGCTCCTTCAACGATTACGGCTGGAACACCTGGGCGACCAGATTGTGGAAATGCGCGATCCCGTGCTCGGAGATACCGCTGCCGCTGTTATCCGCCATAATGCGCCCCTGGCCGCGATAGCCGCGGGACTTCAGCCCCTTCTGCACGCTTTCCACCAGGCGTAAATCTTCCGGGCGGAACACGTCGCGATACCACTCAATCAGCGCTTTCTGATCGTCAGTCAGCTCTTCGTTGGTGAAATAGATGTCGTAATTCTGCAGAGTGGTCTCTTCATCCACCGGGAATTCATAGATAACGGTCATCATGCCCTTGATCGGCGTGACGTTGAACATGGTGCACGGCCACAGCCAGAAACCATGAAACGCGGCGTCGGTACCCTCTTCGAATTTAAACGACTGCTCGGACGGTTTGGCGAAGCCATACTGCAGCGTCCATTTGCCGTGCATGGTGTGCCAGTAGCGGTCAACCTGGACGGAATCCGAGAAGCCCGGGTGCGCCGGACCGCAGTGGTAACATTCCAGATAGTTATCGACGATATTTTTCCAGTTCGCCGGGGTGAGGGTGGTAAAGCGCGCCGCCAGTTTCAGATCATGCACGTCCGGACAGGCTTCCAGCACTTTGTCCTGCAGCCCCGGTAGCTGCGTTTCCACACTCTCCGCTTCCGGATTCATATTGATAAACACAAAGCCGGCATACTCTTCCAGGCGAACCGGCACTAGCGTTGCCTTTTCGCTATCGAAATTCGCCACGTTTTCGCAGTTGCGGGCGTGGGCGAGATTGCCGTCCAGCTTGAAGGCCCAGGCGTGATAGGGGCAGGTAATCACGTTTTTGGCTTTGCCCTCGCCGCTCAGTAGCTGGTGGCCGCGGTGTGGGCAGACGTTATAGAAGGCGCGCAGAATGTTGTCGCGGCCGCGGACGATAACGATATTTTCGCCGATGATCTCCCGGGTAATGTAATCGTTCGGCCGAGCGACCTCGCTGCCGTGGGCGACACAAATCCAGCTATTGGCGAAGATGCGCTCTTTCTCGTGCTCAAACGCCTGGCTGTCGGTATAAAAACGGGCCGGAATGGTCCAGGCATCCTGCGGATTAGCGCAAAAGTTAATCGGCAGGGTGAAGTCAGGGCTCAAATTGCTCATGTAGGGTCTCCTTGTGATTATTGTCAGTAAGAGGTTTTACAGCGACTGGCCGTCGCCTTTGAGTACCGCGCCAACCGGCAGCGTCTCGGCTTTAATAATGGGCTCGGGGGTATGGGTTTCTATCTGATGGACCGGAACGTGGGCGTAGTCCTGTTTTAACCAGCGCACGAAGCCGCCGGTTTTAATCAGTAAAATGGCCAGGAACGGTAGGGCGGTCAGCACCACGGTG
The DNA here is from genome assembly GCF_036233805.1 of Klebsiella sp. EMBS2024. Lineage (NCBI taxonomy): Bacteria > Pseudomonadati > Pseudomonadota > Gammaproteobacteria > Enterobacterales > Enterobacteriaceae > Klebsiella > Klebsiella sp. EMBS2024. The sequence goes on from NZ_JAZARW010000001.1 coordinate 1,162,957, forward strand.
GTTTTCATGGTCTCAAGCGAAGCGCCGGTAAACAGAATCGACAGCGGGATGAGGGTGATCACCACGCACCAGAACAGGCGCATGCCGCGATCCGGATCTTCGCCTTCGCGCAGGTTACGGGTACTGGTCGCCGCCATGGTGTAGGCCACCGCATCCATGTGCGAGGCGAGGAATACAATCATCACGAACAGATAGGCGGCGAGGAACAGCTTACCTGCCGGTAGCGACATCAGGACCTGCTGGACGGCGGTTTCGCCGCCGAGAGTCTGCATCACCTGTGGTACGTTAATCACGCCGTTAACGAACTGGTGCATGGCGTAGCTTTCCATCACCCCGAAGAAAAACCAGCAGCCGGCGGTGCTACCGAGGAGCAGTCCCCAGATCACCTCTTTGATTTTGCGCCCGCGGGAGACGCGGGTGACGAACATCGCCACGCCTGGGGTGTAGGAGATCCACCACAGCCAGTAGAAGACGGTCCAGTTGCGGGTAAAGGCGCCGTCGCCGAGCGGGTCGGTAAACAGGCTCATCTGCAGGAAGTTTTGGGTCGTCAGGCCGACGGCGTTAATGACGTTATTGGTGATGAATTCGGTCGGGCCAACCAGTAATACCACCAACGGCAGCAGAAACGCCCCCCAGCCGACCATTTTGCTCAGGCGCTGCAGGCCGTTGTTGATGCCAATCCACGAACTCATGCAGAAAATACCGCCGGAGAGCAGGATCACAAATGCCTGCACGGTGAAGTTATCCGGCAGTCCGGTCAGCGCTGACAGGCCGCGGGTGAAGGTGGCGGCTGCGCCTTACCCGGGCTACTTGCTGTGCCGTTTTTTTTGCCGGGTGGCGGCTGTGCCTTACCCGGCCTACACACTACATTATCGTGCGATTGTAGCCCCGGTAAGCGCAGCGCCACCGGGGAGCGGCGGGGTAATTACGCCAAAATGGCCTTGCAGATAGCCTCGCTAACCTGCTGCGTTGAGGCACTGCCTTTCATGTCCGGAGTTTTCGGTCCGCAGGCGATCGTCTGCTCAATCGCCGCCAGAATGCCATCGTGAGCGGTGTGGTAGCGCTCATCGCCGTTGCCGAGGAAATCGAGCATCATCGCCCCGGCCCAAACGGTGGCGATCGGGTTGGCGATATTTTTACCGTAAATATCCGGCGCCGACCCGTGAACCGGTTCGAACAGCGACGGGAAATTGCGCTCCGGATTGAGATTGGCCGACGGCGCAATGCCGATAGTGCCGGTACAGGCCGGGCCGAGATCGGAGAGAATATCGCCGAACAGGTTGGAGCCGACCACCACGTCAAAACGCTCCGGCTGCAGCACGAAGCGGGCACACAGGATATCGATATGCTGCTTGTCCCAGCGAATTTCGGGATAGTTTTTGGCCATCTCTTCCACCCGCTCATCCCAGTAGGGCATGCTGATCGCCAGACCGTTGGATTTGGTTGCGGAGGTCAGCGTTTTGCGTGGGCGGCTTTTCGCCAGTTCGAAGGCGTAGCGCAGGATCCGGTCCACGCCGCGGCGGGTAAAGACCGACTCCTGAATCACCACTTCATGCTCGGTGCCTTCATTGGCGCGGCCGCCAAGGGCGGAATATTCGCCTTCGGTATTTTCGCGCACCACGTAAAAATCAATATCGCCGGCCTTTTTACCCGCCAGCGGGCAGGGGACGCCGGGGAACAGGCGCACCGGGCGCAGGTTGACGTATTGGTCAAACTCGCGGCGGAACTTCAGCAGCGACCCCCACAGCGAAATGTGGTCGGGAACGGTATCCGGCCAGCCGACGGCGCCGAAGTAGATAGCATCGAAGCCCTGCAGCTGCTCGCGCCAGTCGTCCGGCATCATCTTGCCATGATGGGCGTAATATTCGCAGCTTGCCCACTCCATCTGCTCGAAGCTCAATGACAGATCCCAACGCTGTGCGGCGGCTTGCAGCACGCGAATCCCTTCAGGCAGCACTTCTTTGCCAATTCCGTCACCCGGGATGGCGGCAATAAGATAGGTTTTTTTCATTCCGGTTCTCACTTTTTAACGATGATGTTTGACCACCTACCTATCCTATAATTGACTGGTTCATAATTAATCACGCTAACTGGTGAAACATAAAACACAGATCATGAATAATCTGCCGCTGCTAAATGATTTACGCGTCTTTATGCTGGTCGCTCGCCGGGCCGGGTTCGCCGCCGCCGCCGAGGAGCTTGGCGTATCGCCGGCGTTCGTCAGCAAGCGGGTTTCGCTGCTGGAGCAAACCCTGAATGTGATGTTGCTGCACCGGACCACCCGCCGGGTCACCATTACCGAAGAGGGGGAGCGGATCTATGAATGGGCGCAGCGCATTTTGCAGGATGTCGATGAGATGATGGATGAGCTTTCCGACGTGCGCCAGGTGCCGCAGGGAACGCTGCGTATTATCAGTAGCTTCGGCTTTGGCCGTCGGGTTGTCGCCCCGGCGCTGTCGGCGCTGGCTCTCCAGTACCCGCAGCTGGAGCTGCGTTTCGATGTCCAGGACCGGCTGGTGGATTTAGTCAATGAAGGGGTGGATCTCGATATTCGCGTCGGCGACGATATCGCACCGAATCTGATTGCCCGCCAGCTGGCGGCCAATCACCGCGTACTCTGCGCCTCGCCGCAGTTCCTTGCCCGCCATGCGCCGCCGAAACAGCTGAGCGATCTGGCCGCGTTACCCTGCCTGGTGATTAAAGAGCGCGATCACCCGTTCGGCGTCTGGCAATTGCATAGTAAAGAGGGCCAGCACGCCATCAAGGTAACCGGGCCGCTCTCCTCCAACCATGGTGAAATTGTGCATCAGTGGTGTCTGGACGGGCAGGGGATTGCGCTCCGTTCGTGGTGGGACGTCCGGGAGAATATCGCCAGCGGACATCTGGTGCAGGTGCTGCCGGACTACTGGCAGCCGGCCAACGTCTGGGCGGTTTACGTCTCCCGGCTGGCGACGTCGGCCAAAATCCGCACCACCGTGGAGTTTCTGCGCCACTACTTTCAGTTGCACTATCCGCAGCATGAGCCGACGGCCAGCGCCGTCGGCAGAGGCGATTAAACCCCAAGGCGGTCGCGCAGGCTGTAGTAGGCGGCGCCCATGGCGGTAAAAGGAATGCGCAGGCTGCGGCCGCCCGGGAACGGGTAGTGCGGCAGTTTGGCGAAGGCGTCGAAACGCTCGGCGTCGCCGCGCAGCAGCTCTGAAATCAAGCGTCCGGCAAGGTGGGTACAGGTCACGCCGTGGCCGCTGTAGCCCTGCATGTAGTAAATATTGTTATCGAGACGCCCGAACTGCGGCATCCGCGACAGGGTTAGCAGGAAGTTGCCCGTCCAGCGGTAGTCAATCTTCACCCCCTGCAGCTGCGGGAAGGTTTTCAGCAGTTTCGGCATAATCAGCCGCTCCACGTCGTCCGGATCGCGCGCGCCGTAGACCACGCCGCCGCCGTACAGCAGACGGTTGTCGCCGGTCAGACGGTAGTAGTCCAGCAGGTAGTTACAGTCTTCCACACAGTAGTTTTTCGGGATCAGCGAGCGGGCGACCTCTTCCGACAGCGGAGCGGTAGTGACCACCTGGGTGCCGCACGGCATGCTGCGTTTCGCCAGCTCCGGCTCCAGTTTATCGCCGAGATAGGCGTTGCCGGCGACGATCACGTAGCGCGCGGTGACCTGGCCGCGCGCGGTGCTGACCACCGCCGGGCTGGTGTGCTGGATGCGGGTGACCGGCGACTGCTCATACACCCGGCCGCCGTTCAGGCGAATGGCATCCGCTTCGCCGATGGCAAGGTTCAGCGGGTGAATATGGCCGCCGCTGTGGTCGAGCAGGGCGCCGACGTAGCGGTCGCTGTCCACTTCGCGACGAATGGCCTCTCTGTCCAGCAGCTCCAGCTGGGTGTTGCCGTAGCGCTCCCAGTTGGCTTTCTGCTCTTCCAGGGTTTCCAGCTGTTTATGGTTCATCGCCACGAACAGGCCGCCCGGGCGGTAATCGCACTGGATCTGATACCGCTGGATGCGTTCGCGGATGATATCGCCGCCTTCGAACATCATGCTGCCGAGCATTTTTGCCGCATCCGGGCCGTAGTTCTTTTCAATGACGTCGATATCGCGGCTATAGGAGTTGACCAGCTGACCGCCGTTGCGGCCGCTGGCGCCGAAGCCGATGCGCGCCCCTTCCAGCACCACCACGTCGTAGCCCATTTCGGCCAGATGCAGGGCAGACGAGAGGCCGGTGTAGCCGCCGCCGACGACGCAGACGTCACAGTTGATGGATCCCTCCAGCGTCGGGAATGGTTCATACTTGTTGGCGCTGGCGGCATAGTAGCTAGTGGTATGTTCAGTCATGATCAAGACTCCAGGGCAATCCAGATGGTTTTCAGTTCGGTGAATTTTTCCAGCGCGTGCAGCGATTTATCGCGCCCGTTGCCGCTCTGCTTGTAGCCGCCGAACGGAACGGTCATATCACCATCGTTATAGTTGTTGACGAAGACCGAGCCGGCCTTCAGGCGGCGGCTCATGCGGTGGGCGCGGGAGAGATCGCGGGTCCACACCGCGGCGCCCAAGCCGTAGTCGCTGTCATTGGCGAGCTTTAGCGCCTCTTCTTCGCTTTTGAAGCGGGTCACCACCAGCACCGGGCCGAAGATCTCTTCCCGGCTGAGGGTTGATGCCGGGTCGACGTCAACGAAAATGGTCGGGCCAACGGCGGCAGGCCACGGGTTTTTCCGTCCGTCGAGGAACAGCGTGTTTTTACTTTCGCCGCCGCGAATAAAGCTATGCACGTTGTCGGCATGGGTATTGTCAATCAGCATGCCCATGGTGGTGTCCGGATCGAGCGGGTTGCCCGGCTGCCAGTGTTGCGCCTCAGCTTTCAGCCGTGCCAGGAACTCGTCAGCGATGCTCTCCTCGAGCAGCAGACGGGTCCCGGCGATGCACACCTGTCCCTGGTTGTAGAAGATGCCGCCGGCGGTGGCGCGAACCGCTTGTTGCAGATCCGGGCAATCGGCGAAGACAATGTTGGCGCTCTTGCCGCCCGCTTCCAGCCACACGCGCTTCATATTGCTGTCGCCGGCGTCTTTCAGCAGCTGCTTGCCGGTGCGGGTGGAGCCGGTGAAGGTGATGACTTCAACATCAGGATGCAGGGCCAGCGCCTGCCCGGCCTCGTGGCCAAAGCCGCTGACCACGTTCAACACGCCGTCCGGCAGGCCGGCCTCTTTCGCCAGCCCGGCCAGACGCAGGGCGGTGAGCGGCGATTTTTCCGAGGGTTTGAGGATTACGCTATTGCCCGCCGCCAGCGCCGGGCCGAGTTTCCAGCAGGCCAGCAGCAGCGGGAAGTTCCACGGCACCACCGCGGCGATCACGCCAATTGGTTCGCGAACGATCATCGCCAGCTCGTTGCTGCCGGTGGGGGCCACTTCGCCATAGACTTTATCCAGCGCTTCGGCATACCAGCGAATGGCGCGGGCGGCGCCGGGAATATCGTCGCGCAGGCTGTGGCGAATCGGTTTGCCGGTATCCAGCGTTTCCAGCAGCGCCAGCTCTTCACGATGGGCCTCCATCAGATCAGCAAAGCGAGTGAGGATCGCTTTACGCTGTGCGGGGGAGGCCTGCGACCAGTCGCCGTTATCAAAAGCCTGGCGCGCGGCTTTCACCGCCCGTTCGACGTCGGCTTTTTTACCGCGGGCGACCTGGGCTAATGTCTGCTGCGCGGCAGGGTCGATAGTCTCAAAGGTGGTATTATCGGCCGCGGCGCAATATTCGCCGTTAATAAATAAGCGTGTTTCAATGGCCAGGTTTTTCGCTTTTTCCTGCCAGTAAGCCAGGTGCTGAAAATTCATCATGACTCCTTAAAAACATTATCGGCAAAATAATCAGTGCGGCGTTTTCAGGCTGCACGGGGGCACTGCGCCGGGCGCAGGGCATAGCGTATCCCCGAAGTTGAATACCGTTTTATTCTCCTGAGTTTTGACGGGTTGTTTGCAACCCGAATTATTCAGGAGCGAGTCGCCATTCACTGGCGTTAATTATTTCAGGGCCAACAGGAAATAATATTCCGTACGGCGCAGACGTTATTACTACGAGTTCTTCGCCGCGACGAAAATAGATTTTCCGTCGCGACAGGCCTGAAGTAAGCCTGAACCTCGTTCAGGCGAAATAATCAGAATGTGGTGGGGGTGTGGGCACTGATGATGCGGCAGATGCCTGCCGAGGTGTTGCTGAAGCTGTGCGGAATGCCGGTATTAATGGCATAGCTCTGTCCAGCCACCAGGTGGTACGACTGACCGTTAATGGTCAGCACGATCTCACCTTCCAGTATGGTGCCTATCTCCTCACCCTGATGCTTAATCCTCTCCCCGGTCGTGGTTCCAGGCTGGTAAGTTTCAAAAATCATCGCCAGCGTACGGTTCGGATTTCCGTTATGAACCAGCTTCATGGAAACGCCCTGACTTCCCATCTCAATCAGGTCATCCTGATTAATGACCACCTGGGGTTCGTCCGGCTTTTCGGGTTCAGAAAAGAATTCCGAGAGCGACAGCCCATAGACTTTCAGCAGCTTTTGCAGCGTACTGATGGCAGGACTGACTTTATCCTGCTCTATGGTGCTGATGGCACTATGTGTTAACCCAGACAGTTCGGCGGCACGACGCTGTGAGAGACCCAGCTGTTGGCGGATCTCTGACAGACGTTTCCCTGGCGCCAGTCCGTCATCGCTCATATTTGCATTTCCTTAACGGTAGTGGTCAGCGCCGCCGCTTTTCAGCATGATGGCCCTGACAGGCGGTGATAAAACCATCAAACAACATACGCGACAGGGCGTATTCGCTACTGTTCCATTCTGGATGCCACTGTACGCCCAGCGCGAAAGGATGATCGTTCACGCTGACCGCTTCCACCAGTCCATCCGGCGCTCGCGCCTCCACGCGCAGCTGCGGACTGAGGGTTTTTGCCCCTTGCCCATGTAGCGAGTTTACCCAAAACGTGTTGCAGCCCGGTATCAATTGCGACAGCAATCCTCCTTCCTGAACCTCAACCTGATGGGACGGCGCATACTGCTGCTCGACGGGCAGTTCAGGATCTTCGCGATGTTCAAGGAGCTCAGGCTGCTCGAACAGACGACGATACAGAGTCCCGCCGGTGGCGACAACCAGTTCCTGCAGTCCACGACAGATGGCGAAAATGGGGATGCGCCTTTCGAGCGCGGCGTTAATCAGCGCCATGCTCAGAAGATCACGCCCGGGGTCGGCGTCAGGCTCATCGCCGTTTTCACCATAAAGGTGCGGCTGCACATTGCTGGGGCTGCCTGGCAGGTAGATCCCGTCCAGTTTATCAACGACCGCGTTCAGTAGCTCCGGCTCCGCCAGCGCATGCGGCAGGGCAATCGGCAGTCCGCCGGCGTTCACAATTGCATTCAGGTACTTTTCTTGCAAGGTCTGGGTCTGGTGACCCTTAAGCCTGTTTCTACACATCACGACGCCAATAACTGGCTTGTACATTATATTTTCCATGATCGCCCTCACAAAGTGGACTAAATTATGACCGCTATAGCGGGTTTAACGGCCATATCGTTCAATATTTTCTCAATCTAGCAGTGGAAATAGCCCTTTGCAAACTTAATTTAACATTTGACAAACAATTTATTTGCATACACAGTCGATGGGGTGGACATTATATTTAACGGTCTGAGTGCAGGACCGAAACCCAACCAACGGCGGTGAATCATGGAAACCAATATCGTAGAAGTTGAGAATTTTGTTCAGCAAACGGAAGAGAGACGGGTTAGCGCGTTCGCGAAAGAAGTGAAGCGCTACCTCGAAACCTACCCTGATACCCAGTATGTCGATGTCCTCCTCACTGACCTGAACGGCTGCTTCCGCGGCAAGCGCATCCCGGTTGCCGGCCTGAGCAAACTGGAGAAAGGCTGTTATTTCCCGGCCTCGGTGTTTGCGATGGATATTCTCGGCAATGTGGTGGAAGAGGCCGGTCTGGGCCAGGAGATGGGCGAGCCGGATCGCAGCTGCATCCCGGTACCCGGCACCTTAACCCCTTCGGCGGCTGACCCACAATCGATAGCCCAGGTACAGCTAACCATGGTTGATGAAGATGGCGCTCCCTTTGACGTTGAGCCGCGGAACGTACTCAACCGCCTCTGGCAGCAGTTGCGCCAGCGCGGGCTGTTCCCCGTGGTAGCGGTAGAGCTGGAGTTCTATTTACTGGACCGCAAACGCGATGCCGAAGGCTACCTGCAGCCGCCGTGTGCGCCGGGCACCGACGATCGCAACACCCAAAGCCAGGTCTATTCGGTCGATAACCTTAACCACTTCGCTGACGTGCTCAACGACATCGACGAGCTGGCCAAACTGCAGCTGATCCCCGCCGATGGCGCGGTGGCGGAAGCCTCGCCGGGCCAGTTTGAAATCAACCTTCACCATACCGATAACGTGCTGGACGCCTGCGATGATGCGCTGGCGTTAAAACGTCTCGTGCGTTTGATGGCGGAGAAGCATAAGATGCACGCCACTTTTATGGCGAAGCCTTATGAAGAGCATGCCGGCAGTGGGATGCATATCCACATCAGCATGCTGAACAATAAAGGGGAAAACGTGCTGGTGGACGGCGATGGGGAAGACTCTGCGCTGCTCAAACGCGCGCTGGCCGGGATGATCGATCTGATGCCGGCCTCGATGGCGCTGCTGGCGCCGAACGTGAACTCGTATCGCCGCTTCCAGCCGGGGATGTACGTCCCGACGCAGGCTTCGTGGGGGCATAACAACCGCACCGTCGCGCTGCGTATTCCGTGCGGCGAGCGGCAGAACCACCGCGTGGAGTATCGCGTCGCGGGGGCGGACGCCAACCCGTATCTGGTGATGGCGGCGATTTTTGCCGGCATTCTGCACGGGCTGGATAACCCCCAGCTGCCTTTACAGGAAGAGGTGGAAGGTAACGGTCTGGAGCAAGAGGGCCTGCCATTCCCGATCCGCCAGAGCGATGCGCTGTGGGAGTTTATGCAGAACGATCATTTGCGTGAGCGCCTCGGCGAGCGTTTCTGCCATGTTTTCCATGCCTGTAAGCATGATGAATTACTGCAGTTTGAGCGTCTTATCACAGAAACCGAAATTGAGTGGATGTTGAAAAACGCCTGATGGTCGCCCCGCGAGGGGCCCATAAGTTTGGTAATCAGTAGCATCATACGGCCTGAGCGGAGCCTGGCCGACGTTTTTGCTGGGAGCCCAGCCATTTCCCGGATGTCGCGTTAAGGAGCGCAGGCGGCAACGGGGCTTCAGTTAACGACACAGTGTGTGACGAGGAAATGAGATGATGCAGATGTTCAAATATCCGCAGGGAGAGGGAGGCCGCTCAGGCCGCATTGGATGCCAGCCAGCTACCGCTTACCGGTCCGTCTTACCCTTTTATCTACGCCTTACCCCTTTGCTAAGCAGGTTTGTCACGCGGACGTTGGGCCCGCAAACTGTTAACAGCAAGGGGGGGATGGGCGATGGCTATTAATCCTCCGGCGCATAACGCCGCTCAGGCGGGCAGACCGCGTCTGCGTAAATCCCTCAAACTCTGGCAAGTGGTGATGATGGGGCTGGCCTATCTGACGCCAATGACGGTGTTTGATACCTTCGGCATCGTCTCCGGCATCAGCAATGGCCACGTTCCGGCGTCTTATCTGCTGGCGCTGGCTGGCGTGCTGTTCACCGCCATCAGCTACGGCAAACTGGTGCGTCAGTTTCCGGAAGCCGGTTCCGCCTATACCTACGCGCAAAAATCCATCAGTCCGCACGTCGGCTTTATGGTTGGCTGGTCGTCGCTGCTGGATTATCTGTTTCTGCCGATGATCAACGTCCTGCTGGCGAAGATCTATCTCTCGGCCTTGTTCCCCGAAGTGCCGCCGTGGGTGTGGGTAGTGACCTTTGTCGCTATTCTGACCGCCGCGAACCTGAAAAGCGTTAACCTGGTGGCCAACTTCAATACCCTGTTCGTGCTGGTGCAGATTTCGATCATGGTGGTGTTTGTCATTCTGGTGGTGCAGGGGCTGCATAAAGGCGAGGGGGTGGGTACCGTCTGGTCGCTGCAGCCGTTTATCAGCCAGAATGCGCATCTGATCCCGATTATTACCGGCGCGACCATTGTCTGCTTCTCGTTTCTCGGCTTCGACGCGGTGACCACCCTGTCGGAAGAGACCCCTGACGCCGCGCGAGTGATCCCGAAGGCAATTTTTCTCACCGCGATGTACGGCGGCATTATCTTTATCGTCGCGTCGTTCTTTATGCAGCTGTTCTTCCCGGATATTCATCGCTTTAAAGACCCCGATGCCGCGCTGCCGGAGATTGCGCTGTACGTGGGCGGCAAGCTGTTCCAGTCGATTTTCCTGTGCACCACCTTTGTTAACACCCTGGCGTCCGGCCTGGCCTCCCATGCCAGCGTCTCCCGTCTGCTGTACGTGATGGGCCGCGACAACGTCTTCCCGGAGCGCATTTTTGGCTATGTGCATCCGAAATGGCGTACCCCGGCGCTGAACGTGATTATGGTGGGCATCGTTGCGCTGTCGGCGCTGTTCTTCGACCTGGTGACCGCCACCGCGTTGATTAATTTCGGCGCGCTGGTGGCCTTCACCTTCGTTAACCTGTCGGTGTTCAACCACTTCTGGCGGCGCAAGGGGTACAACAAAACCTGGAAGGATCGACTGCATTATCTGCTGCTGCCGATGGTCGGGGCGTTGACGGTCGGGGTATTGTGGATCAATCTCGAGGCCACCTCCCTGACGCTCGGCCTGGTGTGGGCGGCGCTTGGTCTGCTGTACCTGACTTATCTGACCCGACGCTTCCGCAAACCGCCGCCGCAGTTTGATGCCGCTAAAGCGGAGCAGGCCTGGGAGTCATAGGTTCTGAGGCATAAACTGAACGAAGGCAGGCCCGCAGGCCTGCCTTCGTTTTGGCTTCGGTAAGGGACAGTACAGGACGGTAAAGAAATCAGCAGAAAACGGTGGGGAACGGAAGGTATTATTTCTTCTTTTTATGGACAGGTAACTGACTGGCGCGCCGCTCTTTGAGGTACGACACCAGGCTGTAGATGGCGACGCCCAGCAGCGCCACCGCGACGATAAAGAGAATAAGACCCGACATAGACCAACCTAATATTCTGTTTGGAAAGGGAAAAAGATACAGGGCTCTGTGTGAAGATAACATCGGGATATGTCTGAAAGATGACGCCTCATCGCGAGAATATCCGGCGGCGGGGTTGTGATAAAATATTTCCCGCAGGGATGTGACCGCCTGGGTTTCACCTGAAATGGCGTAACACTCCGTTAAGTGATTTTACAGAAGTGCGGCCTACAGCGAGTTACGCTGACCGCGAATAAGAACGATCTGAGAGTCAGTCATGTATAAGAAAACCCTCAGCCTGCTGGGCGTAGCGTTGGCGCTGTCTGCCTTCGCCAGTCAGGCTGAAAGTGAACGTCAGGCGAGCCGCGAGCGGATCGTGGAGCAGGTCCTCAAGCCGTGTGAAGGCAAAAAGGCGGGCGATAAGGTGGTGATTACCGATCGCCGCGGCGGCGAGCACGAGGCGATCTGTACCCTGACGGCGGTTCCGCTACCGGAGTAGCGCCTGCCGCACGGTGCCGCTTATCGATACCGCGGCGCAGGCTGTCCGGTTCGCGCGCTGGTAAACAGCGCTACTCTGGACTGCTCAAAAGTCTCCCACAGTCCCAGGTCATGAACCGGTGGTAAGGTGACCTGTTCCCCCATCTCCAGCCCCCTGAGAGCGGCGTCAACCAGATCCTCGGTGGTCATTACCGTGCCGCTGGGCAGAGCGTCCAGCGCCACGCCGGAGGTCGGCCACAGATCGGTAGCGGTCGCCGCCGGCAATACCGCCTGAATACGCACGCCGCTGTCGGCAAACTCCTCCTGCAGGCCGCGGGTGAAGCTCAACACCCAGGCTTTGCTGGCGCTGTAGACTGCGCTGCCCGGCAGCGTATGCAGCGCGAGGATAGAGGCAATATTGATCAGCGTCCCCCGGTGTCGTGGGGTGAAAGCGGCCAGCGCGGCATAGCTCAGACGCAGCAGCGCGGTGGTGTTGAGCGTATGAATCGCCTGGTGCTCGCGTGGCGTACTGGCGAGAAAACCCGCCAATTTCGCGGTGCCGGCGTTGTTAATGAACAGGTCGATGGCGGGATCCTGCTGCAGACGCTGCTCTACGGCGGCAATCCCGTGCTCTTCGCTAAGATCGGCTTTGAGGATGCTTGCCTGGATGGCGTAGCGCGCCTGCAGCTGGTCGGCGAGCGCCTGCAGACGGTCTTCACGACGGGCGGCGAGGATCAGGTTGTAGCCGCGGGCGGCGAGTCGTTCGGCATAGATCGCGCCGATACCTGAGGACGCGCCGGTGATAAAAGCTGTGTGCGATGGTTGGGTCATGAGAAATGCCTCGTAAAAGGTTGCATTATTAAACCAAATTCAGCATGAGATATTAGGTTTAATAATGCAACCATTTTGCCAGGACTTTTTCATTTTTGCCTGTCGCGGGCAGCGTTTAGTCGTTCAGCGGGATAGCGATGGTGATGTCCGCCGGGGCCAGCTCACGGCCATCCGCCGCCTGCAGGACCAGCTTACGCAGGGGCTGGCGCTGCTGGCGGTCAATGAGCCGGGTCGCCGGTTCGTCAGGATCGAACAGATAGTCGTCTGCCCACTGGGAGAGGGCGACCAGCACCGTTTGCAGGGCACGGCCCTTATCGGTCAGGACATACTCCTGCCAGGCGCTGCCGTCGGAGGCCGGCTGCAGGCGCAGGATGCCTTCATCCACCAGCATTTTCAGCCGCCCGGCGAGCATGTTTTTGGCGATACCGAGGTTTTTCTGGAATTCGCTAAAACGGCGCACCCCGCGCAGAGCATCGCGGACGATCAGCAGCGACCACCAGTCGCCGATAACGTCGAGGGAGCGGGCGATAGGGCAACAGCTGTTTTCCAGACGGGTACGTTTCACGAAAGCCTCCAGGTTAATTGTTTCATTATAAAACTCTTTGCCTGGCAGGGGAAATTTTCGGCTACGGTCTAAGTTTGCGAGCGATTACCAGGAAAAATGTCATAAATCCGGCACAATTAACGCGATGATAATAAATGACTAAGGATGAAGGGATGAAAAAACGTCTACTTGCCGCCGCCGTTGCCGGCGCGGTGATGTTATCCGCTGGCGCTCAGGCGCAGGACACGGCCGCCCCGGAGGGGTATCAGCTGCAGCAGGTGCTGATCATGAGTCGTCACAACCTGCGTGCGCCGTTGGCCAATAACGGCAGCGTGCTGGAGCAGTCCACCGCCAAGGCCTGGCCGCAGTGGGATGTGCCGGGCGGCCAGCTGACCACCAAAGGCGGTGTGCTGGAGGTGTATATGGGCCACTATATGCGCGAATGGCTGGCGCAGCAGAAGCTGGTGACCAGCGGCGAGTGCCCGCCGGAAAACGCGGTTTATGCCTACGCTAACAGCCTGCAGCGCACCGTCGCCACCGCGCAGTTCTTTATCACCGGCGCGTTCCCGGGCTGCGGCATCCCGGTGCATCACCAGCCTCAGATGGGCACCATGGACCCGACCTTCAACCCGGTTATTACCGACGACTCCCCGGCGTTTCGCGAGAAAGCGCTGCAGGCGATGGAAAAAGAGCGCCAGGGAATGCAGTTGACCGAGAGCTACAAGCTGCTGGAGACGATGATCGATTACCGCAACTCACCCTCCTGCAAAGAGAAGAAGGTCTGTTCCCTGAGCGAGGGTAAAGACACCTTTAGCGCCGGTTATCAGCAGGAGCCGGGAGTGTCCGGACCGTTGAAGGTGGGCAACTCGCTGGTAGACGCCTTCACCCTGCAATATTATGAAGGCTTCCCGAAAGATCAGGTGGCGTGGGGGGAGATCGCCAGCGATAAGCAGTGGCAAGTGCTGTCGAAGCTGAAAAATGGCTATCAGGATAGTCTGTTTACCTCGGTGGCGGTGGCGCAAAACGTCGCCAAACCGCTGGTTAAATATATCGATAACGCGCTGGTGGGCGAGGGAGCCAGCAAGGCGAAAGTCACGCTGCTGGTGGGACACGACTCGAATATCGCTTCGCTGCTCACCGCCCTGGACTTTAAGCCCTATCAACTTCCCGGCCAGTATGAGCGCACTCCTATCGGCGGCAAACTGCTGTTTCAGCGCTGGCATGACAGCGCCGGCAATCGCGATCTGATGAAGATTGAGTATGTCNATCAAAGTACCGAGCAACTGCGTAACGCCGACGCGTTAACCCTGCAGGCCCCGCCGCAGCGGGTCACTCTGGCGCTTAACGGCTGTACGGTTGATGACCAGGGATTCTGCCCGCTGGAGACCTTTAAAAAGGTGATCAACGAGGCGGCGAAATAACGAAAAAAACCCGGAGCACTCCGGGTTTTTTTAGCAGGTTAGGGTGAGCCCAGGTGGGGATAAACCTCCTAGACGTTTTTACGCTCAATCGTCTGTTCGCCCCAGAACAGGCTGTCTTTATCGGTTTTGGCAAAGGCCAGCGCCAGCACTTCGTCGCTGCCTTCCTCCCAGATTTGCTCCGCCAGTTTTTCATCGTAGTGGGCGACTTCGAAAATCGCCTCGGCAATTTCCGGCGAGGTGTTACGTAAACTTGCCCATTCGCCGACGCGATGTGCTTTTGCTTCTTGAGTTGGCATAGTGCTCCTCCTGCAGAAGATTAGCCGTGCAGTTTAACGGCCAGTTTGGCGACATGTTCACCCTGATAGCGGGCGATGGCTAACTCTTCCTCGCTCGGCTGCCGCGAGCCGTCGCCGCCGGCGATGGTGGTTGCGCCATAAGGGGTACCGCCGCGTACCTGGGAGATATCGAATAGCTCCTGGGCGCCATAGCCGATCGGGACGATGATCATGCCGTGGTGGGCCAGCGTCGTCCAGGTCGAGGTAATGGTTTGTTCCTGGCCGCCGCCGGTACCGGTTGAGCTAAATACGCTGGCGATTTTGCCATACAGAGCGCCGGACGCCCACAGACCGCCGGTTTGATCGAGGAAAGTACGCATCTGACCGGACATGTTGCCGAAGCGCGTCGGGGTACCAAAGATGATGGCGTCATACTCTGCCAGCTCCTGCGGCGTGGCGACGGGCGCGTTTTGCGTTTTCCCGCCTGCTTTGGCGAATGCTTCAGCCTGCATGGTTTCCGGCACGCGCTTCACAACCACCTCAACGCCGTCCACCCGGTTCGCCCCATCGGCGACGGCGTGAGCCATGGTTTCAATGTGTCCATACATGGAATAATAAAGCACCAGAATTTTAGCCATTTCCATCACTCCTCGGTTGCATTATAAGCCAGCAAAATAGCTGGTACCTTTAAAGATAAAGCCTCCGCCGGAGAGTGCAAATCCAACGGGCATTTGTTTGATTTATAACAAAATGACAAAGCGTTATTTACTTTTCCTTGCACCGCGCGGCCTGAAAGGAAGTGAAGGAGGAAGCGTTGCGCCTGCTATTTTGGCCGCTGCGGCGAGGATGTAGCATCAGGATACATTTTTGCTGACTATTTTTTCTTCGCCAGCAGAGTCGGTTAGGAGCTGTTGGCGGCGCGAGGAAGCTTTTTTCGCCCGGCTTTGTTTCTGGATATTACATTCGCCGCCGTCAGCCGCAGTCATTCACTAACCTTATAGATACGCGGCAGGACAGCGGCGTCGCCGCTCCCGCGTAATGCACTATGATGTCTAACCTAATGGAGGTCAGTAATGGCAAACCATCGTGGCGGTTCCGGCAACTTTGCCGAAGACCGTGAAAGAGCATCAGAAGCAGGACGTAAAGGTGGCCAGCATAGCGGGGGGAATTTTAAAAATGACCCTCAGCGNGCCTCAGAGGCTGGCAAAAAAGGGGGTAAAAACAGTCATGGTAGTCGTGAAAGTTAACGCGCGACTCGCACTGTTCTCTTTGATGCGGTGTTAATCTCCCCGACCCAACCGCATCGCCCTCGCCGCCGGCATCTGCCGGCGGTTTTTTTATCTGTCGGTGGTTGCGCTCCCGCCGGGCGGATTGCACACTGGTCGCCCGTTAATCGTCATGGCTGTCTTATGTCTTCATTAAAATTCTCCGTTAGCCGCCAGGAAGCGCTCCTTATCATGATCACCATGTTCTGGGGAGGGACGTTCCTTGCCGTACAGTACGCGGTGAGCCTTAGCGGGCCGCTGTTTTTTGTCGGTTTGCGTTTCGCGACCGCCGCGCTGGCGGTGGGCCTGCTTTCGCTGCGCACTCTGCGCGGTCTGACGTGGCTGGAGGTGAAGGCCGGGGTAGCGATTGGCGTGGCGATTGCGCTGGGGTATGGCCTGCAGACCTGGGGACTACAGACCATCTCCAGCAGTAAATCTGCCTTTATCACCGCGATGTATGTGCCGCTGGTGCCGCTGCTGCAGTGGCTGTGCCTGGGACGTATGCCGGGGGTGATGTCCTGCGTGGGGATTGTGCTGGCCTTTATTGGTTTAATTCTGCTGGCCGGGCCGGAAAATAATCTGCTGGCGCTTGGCGTGGGGGAGATGATCACTCTGGCAAGCGCGGTGGCGATCGCGGCGGAGATTATCCTTATCAGCGCCTGGGCCGGAAAAGTCGATGTCCGCCGGGTGACGGTGGTGCAGCTGGCGACCGCGTCGCTGGTGGCTTTCGCCGCCATGAAGCCGGCGGGTGAATCGGTGCCGTCGTTGACGCCGGCCCTGCTCGGCGTCGCGCTGGGGCTGGGGATTTTCAGCGCGATCATTCAGGTGACCATGAACTGGGCGCAGCGCAGCGTCTCGCCGACGCGGGCCACCCTTATTTATACCGGTGAACCGGTATGGGCCGGTATTTTTGGCCGGCTGGCCGGTGAGCGTCTGCCGCTGCTGGCCCTGCTCGGCTGCGTTTTGATCCTCGCGGGGGTGCTGGTGAGCGAGCTGAAGTGGAAGCGCAAGTCGCCGCCGCAGGTTTCCACAAACGACGATGCGCAGCCGCTCACGGACCTGGCCGATCGCCGCGAGCCATAATATTTTCCTTCTGACCCGACAGCGGCGCTTATCCTGGCTGGTACTCGTCCGGCTCTGATTGTCTCCAGGCCCGNGCAAGCGCAGCGCCGCCGGGCGATGGCTCTAGGCANGGCGTCGCTTTTATNCCGGGTGGCGGCTGCGCCTTACCCGGCCTACGTTCGTACGACCTGCCGTTAATTTATTCACCATTGTTGCTGAAACTGCCGGTGCTGACGGCCTCAAAATCGCAGAGACGTTCCCGGAAGGCCGTGGCAGTCTCCAGGCCCGNGCAAGCGCAGCGCCGCCGGGCGGTCAGGTTCCGTGCCCGTGGTGGTGCCGGATGGCGGCATAAATGCCTTATCCGGCCTACAGGATCACACCACCCAGGCCCACACCGCTCCCTGCGCCAACGCCGCGCTAATGTGGCTTACACCGGCGTTACCCTGGCCTCCTTCGCCTCGCGCGTCCCGCGATGAAGCAGCGCGTGCAGCAGGATCGCCCCGAAGGTGGCCGTGCCAATCCCGCCCAGCGTAAAGCCGCCCAGCGACAGCGCGAAATCGCCGGCGCCCAGCACCAGGGTCACCGACACCATGATCAAATTGCTGTTTTGACTCAGATCCACCCGGTTTTGCACCCAGATCCGCGCCCCGGCGACGGCAATTAAGCCAAATACCACGATCGAGGCGCCGCCGATCACCGGCCCGGGAATGGTGTGGATTAATGCGCCGAACTTCGGCGAGAAACCCAACAGCATGGCAATCAGCGCCGCGGCGACAAACACCAGCGTTGAGTAGACCTTGGTCACCGCCATGACGCCGATGTTCTCCGCATAGGTGGTGACCCCGCTGCCGCCCACCGAACCGGAGAGCATGGTCGCCAGCCCGTCGCCGACGAAGGCGCGCCCCATGTACGGGTCCATATTGCGCCCG
Source organism: Klebsiella sp. EMBS2024 (assembly GCF_036233805.1). NCBI lineage: Bacteria > Pseudomonadati > Pseudomonadota > Gammaproteobacteria > Enterobacterales > Enterobacteriaceae > Klebsiella > Klebsiella sp. EMBS2024. Next base: position 1,180,852 of record NZ_JAZARW010000001.1, read on the forward strand.
GTCATCCCGGCGACGGCCTTCAGGTGCCCGAGGTTCTCGGCCACCAGGATCACCGCGACCGGCGCAATCAACATCATCGCCTGGCCGTTAAAGGATGGGGTGGTAAAGTGCGGCAGCCCGAACCACGCCGCCTGGGCGAGGGGGGAGAAGTCCAGCGGTTTGCCAAGGCCCAGGCCGTTAGCCAGCAGGGCGTACAGCGCGCAGGCGACGATCAGGCCGACCAGGATCAGCAGTCGCTGCAGCATCCCGCGGGTAAATACCGCCACTATGCCGATGCAGAGCACAGTTAACACCGCCATCCAGCTGTCGAAGGCGCTGGCGGAGACGCTGCGCACGGCAATCGGCGCCAGGTTCAGGCCGATAGCCATCACCACCGCGCCGGTCACCACCGGCGGCATCAGGCGCTCGATCCAGCGGGTGCCGATCTTCATCACCACCAGACCAATCAGGGTGTAGACCAGCCCGCAGGCGATGATCCCGCCAAGGGCGACGCTCAGATGAGGGTTCAGCCCCTGGCCGTTAAAGCCGGTAATGGCGATCACCACCCCGACAAAAGCGGCGCTGGAGCCGAGATAGCTCGGCACCCGTCCGCCGGTGACGACAAAGAACAGCAGGGTGCCGACGCCCGACATCAGAATAGACAGGTTCGGGTCGAGCCCCATCAACAACGGCATCAGCACCGTCGCGCCGAACATCGCAACGGCGTGCTGCACGCCCATCACCAGCGTTTGCCCGGCCGACAAGCGTTCATCGGGGGCGACAACGCCGGATTCGGCGGCAGGAGAGGTCAGCTTCCAGCGAGGAAAATCGAAGAGTGCCATGATGATATCCCGGGTTAAAGGTTAACAAGCGGGTCGCATAAGCGTGTGATAGCCGCGGTCAAACCACATCAGTCCCCGGGGCTCCGGGTGGCGGGTAATGGCCACGACGTGACAAAACAGAATGTCGTGCGTCCCGACGCTGACGCGCTGGTCGATGCGGCAGTCAAAGCTGACCAGAGCCGCCTCCAGCCGCGGACAACCGGTGGCGCCGGTCTGCCAGTCGGCGGCGGCAAAACGCTCGTCCATTGCCGTTTTACCGCCAAACAGCGTCGACAGGGCCTCCTGTCCGGCCGCCAGGGTATTGACGCACAGCGTGTGGTGTTCGCTGAACACCGGCCACACCGAAGCCGAGCGGTTCAGGCAGACCAGCAGGGTCGGCGGCGTGTCGGTAACGCTGCAGACCGCGCTGGCGGTGAACCCCGCCCGGCCCGCCGGGCCATCGGTGGTAATAATGTTAACCGCGGCGCCGACGTGGGCCATGGCGTCACGGAAACTCGCTTTGTCCGTTAACTCCATCGTAAACTCCTTATGCCAGCAGGCAGGCTTCATCAAAGGACAGGCGCGGCAGGCGGCCGTACAGCTTGCCGGGGTCGCCATAGCCGATGTTCACCAGCAGGTTGCTTTTCCAGCCGTTGTCGGCAAAAAATGCCGCGTCGACTTTTTCCCGGTCAAAACCGGACATTGGCCCGGTGTCGAGGCCCAGCGCCCGGCAGGCAAAAATCAGATACGCCGCCTGCAGGGAGCTGTTGCGAAACGCGGTCTCTTCCGCCAGTTGCGGGCTGGAGGTAAACCAGCTGCGGGCGTCACCGTGGGGAAACAGGGTCGGCAGCCGGTCGTAGAAGGCGCTATCCCACGCCACGATGGCGGTCACCGGCGCCTGCATGGTTTTCTGCAGATTGCCGCTGGAGAGCGTCGGGCGAAGTTTCTCTTTGCCTTCCGCGCTGCGCACGAACACGATGCGCGCTGGCGAACAGTTGGCAGAAGTCGGCCCCATTTTCATCAGGTCCCAGACGGCCTGCAGCTGCGCATCGCTCACTGGCTTATCCAGCCAGCCGTTGTGGGTCCGGGCCTGGGTAAACAGCGTCTCGCAGGCCGTGTGGTTTATTGCGTCGTTCATCGGGTCTCCCTGGCGACCGGCAGCATAGCGGACAGCCCGTCGCGTAAAATGGTATTAAAGGTATCGGCGTCGGTGACGTTACAGGCATGGCCGCCCCACGGCATTTCCACGAGCTGGCTGCCGGGGATCGCCGTCTGCAGCACGCGGGAGCAGGAGGCGGGGACCAGCAGGTCGTCAGCGGCGCTGATAATCAGCGTCGGGCAGGCGATGGCCGCCGCACGGCGTGAAAAATCAGCCTGCTTCAGGGCCTGTAGCCGCTTCAGCAGATTCTCTTTGCCCTGAAAATGGCTGATGGCAAGCGCATCTTCCGCTTCGAGGCGCGGCAGGCGCGCGGCCATCCATTCCGCCGGGTAGAGAAATAGCGGCTGCGCTTCGACCCACGCCTGTGCGCCGCCGGCATGCAGCAGACGCTCGCGCACCTGGAAGCAGCGGCGGGTATGCGGCGACAGCGACAGCCAGCCGTTGACCAGCGCCAGGGCGCTCACCGCCTCGGGGCGATCGAGCGCCAGCTGCAGGCCAATCAGCGCCCCCAGGGCGTGGCCCACCAGCGCGAAGCGGGCGATCCCCGCCGCTTGCAGAGCGCTGAACAGCTCCCCGGCCATCGTCGCCAGGCTGTAGTCGGCGGGCAGCGGACCGGCGTTCTCCCCGGTCCCGTTATGGTCATAACTCACCAGCTGATACTGTTCCTCCAGCGCCGCGCGCTGCGCCAGCCAGTAGCCGCCGCCCCCGCCCAGACCGGCGCTGAGGACCACCACCGGCGCGCCGGGCCACGGAGCCGGAGCAATATTGAGCCTCATCATGTCGGGGTACCGATATGGGCGACGCTGGCGATTTCCACCAGCGCATCGGGCTTCACCAGTCCGCACTGAATGCAGAAGCGCGCCGGTTTATCGCCGGGGAAGAACTCGGCGTAGACCTCGTTAATCGCGGCGTAATTTGTCCAGTCGGTGATAAAGATGCTGTTGAAAGTCACATCCGCCATACTCCCGCCCGCCGTTTCGATAACGCTCCTGATGGTCTCCAGCACGTGGCGGGTTTGCGCCTTTGGGTCGCCGATGTGCACCACATTGTTTTGCTTATCAAACGGCAGGGTGCCCGAGACGTAGACCACCCCGTCGGCGAGCGTCCCCGGAACAAAGGGGGCAATCGGCGCGGTGGTGCCTGGCGGAATAATCACCTGTTTAGGCATAACGTTTCTCCTTGGCTAAAGCCAGCGGGGTGGCGGGGGACAGCGCGTGGCAGAAGCTCTCGACGTCGCTGACCCAGCCGAAAAAGGTTTCAATATTGAACAGCGCCGCCTGCTGGGCGAAGGCCGGGCCGGCCTGATGGGTGGCATCCTCCAGCACGATGCCGAAGTATTCGAGAAAGAAGCCATCGCGCAGCGTCGATTCGACGCAGACGTTGGTGGCGATCCCGGTGAACACCAGGTGGCGTATGCCGCGGCTGCGCAAAATGCTGTCGAGCGGGGTGTTAAAGAAGCCGCTGTAGCGCGGTTTCGGCAACACGATATCGCCTTCCTGCGGCGTCAGCTCGTCCACCAGCTGATAATCCCAGCCGCCTTTCGCCAGCAGCTTGCCCTGCAGCTCCGGACGCTGACGCATCGTTTTCAGCGCGTTGGATTTGTGATAGTTCGGCGAGCCCGGGCCGCCGGCTTCAACATACTGGTCATCCCAGCCATTCTGGAACCAGATAATCAACATACCCGCGGCGCGAGCGGCGGCGACGGCGGTATTAATATTGTCGATAACCGGCCGGGTAGCGGAGACGTCAAAGCCGGCGAGATCCAGATAACCGCCCTGGCTGGCGTAGGCGTTCTGCATATCGACCACAATCAGCGCGCTCTGCTGCGGCGCGAAGGTCAGGGATTCCGGGCGAGCGGGAAGGGTAATCATCAGGCCACCTCACGGGTAACAGAAGCAATGTGGTTCCGGCAGCGCATCAGCGGCTGAATGCGTTCGCCAAAGGCGTCAATGCCGGCAAGAAAATCATCAAAGGTCAGCAGCACGCCGTCGGTGCCGGGCACGCTCGCTACTTCATCAAGCATACGGGCGACGCTGGCATACGATCCGACCAGGGTGCCCATGTTAATGTTGACCGCCGAGGTGGGGTCGGCCATCTGGCGCACGTTGGTATCGCTGCCGGAGCGGGTATCTTTCTGACTCTGCTCGGTGAGCCACGCCAGCGCTTCTTCATCGGCGCCCGCTTTGTAATGTTCCCATTTGGCGCGCGCCGCCTCGTCGGTTTCGTCGGCGATCACCATGAACAGCACATAGGACCCCACGTCGCGGCCGGTTTTTTCCGCCGCCTGCATCATGCGTGCGGCGGTCGGGGCAAAGGCCGTTGGCGTGTTGACCCCTTTGCCAAAGCAAAAGTTGTAGTCCGCATGCTGGGCGGAGAAGGCCATCCCGGCATCGCTCTGCCCGGCGCAGATCACCTTCATCGGCTGCGACGGGCGCGGGCTGACCCGGCAGTCGTTCATGGTGAAGTAGTCACCTTTGAAATCGCTGCGCCCGGTGCCCCACAGGTCACGGAGCACCTGGACGTATTCGGTGAGATAGTCATAGCGGCTGGCGAAATAGTCATCTCCCGGCCACATGCCCATCTGGTCATATTCCGGTTTTTGCCAGCCGGTCACCAGATTGACGCCAAACCGGCCGCCGGAGATGGAGTCGATAGTGGAGGCCATCCGGGCGACAATCGCCGGCGGCAGCGTCAGGGTGGCGGCGGTGGCGTAGATCTGGATCTTCGAGGTCACCGCGGCCAGACCGGCCATCAGGGTGAAGGACTCCAGGTTGTGATCCCAGAATTCAGTTTTCCCGCCGAAGCCGCGCAGTTTGATCATGGAGAGCGCGAAGTCGAAATGGTAGTGCTCGGCCTTCTGCACGATGGCCTTATTCAGTTCAAAGGTCGGCATATACTGCGGGGCATGGGTGGAGATCAGCCAGCCGTTGTTGCCAATGGGAACGAAAACACCAATTTTCATACCTACCTCTCTGCAGTCATGGAAGATGGGTTGCGATGGTGCGGCATCCTGCCTCTCCCTGGACCACCTCGCAGAAAAGGTAAAGCAAAGGCGATGCCAGTTTTATAAATGCTAATGTTATTAATGTGTTACTTTTGAGTTGCTAAAAAGGACGGTAAAAAAGTGGACTGGATGGTCAAAATCAGTGCACGAAAAAACGGCAGTCATGCGCAATCAGGGTGCATGGGGTCGTGTCGGCGCAGGGCTTTTGCTATGCTGGTGGCGTCAACTGAAGGAGAGGATGTATGGCACAGGGCGCGGTGAAGAAAAGCGGCAAACGTTCACAAGCGGTCAGCGCCAAAAAGGAGGCCATCCTGGCCGCCGCGCTGGAGGCATTTTCGCAATTTGGTATTCACGGTACGCGGCTGGAGCAGGTGGCTGAGCGCGCCGGGGTATCGAAAACCAATCTGCTCTATTACTACCCTTCGAAAGAGGCGCTGTATGTGGCAGTCCTGCAGCAGATCCTCGCCATCTGGCTGGCGCCGCTGAAGGCCTTTCGTGAGGATATCAGCCCGCTGGTGGCGATCCGTGAATATATTCGCCTGAAGCTGGAGGTGTCCCGCGATCATCCCCAGGCCTCGAAGCTCTTCTGCCTCGAGATGCTGCAGGGGGCGCCGCTGCTGATGGGCGAACTGACCGGGGATCTGAAAGCGCTGGTCGACGAAAAATCGGCGATAGTCTCCGGCTGGATCGACCGCGGCAAGCTGGCGCCGGTCGATCCACAGCATTTAATCTTTATGATCTGGGCTACCACCCAGCATTACGCCGACTTCGCCACCCAGGTGGAGGCGGTCACCGGCGCCACGCTGCAGGATGCGGCCTTTTTTGAACAAACGGTCGATAATGTCCAGCGGATGATTATCGAAGGCATTCGCGTCCGTTAATTGGCGGGCGGCAGCGGGCAGCTTTGATCGCCATCCTCGCACTGTAGCAGCGAGGCGAGGAAAGACTCCCGCTCCACGCTCTTATCGGTCATGCACTGGCTGACCAGCATTGGCTGCATGCTGCCGCCTTCGGCGCCGGACGCGAGAAAGGCGCAGTCGGCGTCGCGTAAGGCGATCCATGCCTGCTGCGCCTGCTTCAGTAATGTCTGTTGTTTACCCACCGCCCGCTGCAGGGCCTGCTGCCAGGTGTCGTTCAGTTTTTTATCGGCCGCCTGATACTGCGCGGCCGCGCACTGATTCATTTCGGTTTGGGTGTTGGCGCTGCTGCACTCGTCCGCCAGCGCCGCGCCGCTGGCCAGCAGGGCCATCACGGCAAATAACGTGCGTTTCATTGTTCTGCTCCCATAAAAAAGGCTCCCGTCCGGGAGCCTTAATTAAACACAGCTGACGTCGGCTGTCATTAGCTGATCGCAGCGCAGACTGATTGCCCGGATGGCGGCGCNCCGCNCCTTATCCGGGCTACCNTTNGGCGGTGNTANGTAGCCCCGGTAAGCGNAGCGCCACCGGGGAGCCCGTTTTAGCCGATGGTCATCAGGCTGGCGTTACCGCCTGCCGCCGCGGTGTTAACGCTCAGCGAACGCTCGATATACAACCGCTCCAGCAGCAGATTGGTTTCGCCGCGGGCGAAGCCCTGCACGGAGACAATCGCCCCGTCGCGCGCCGCCACCTGCTCGCACAGCTCGCGCAGCTGGTCGGAATCGCCGTGGTAGATAACCGCGTCGAAGGCCTGGCCAGGCAACTGCTCCGCTTTGGCAAAGCGAATGCGCTCGCTGACCTCCCGCGGCAGTTTCTTCGCCAGATCGCGCTGCAGGGCGCTGTCCGGCCACAGTACTTCACAACCCACCGCCAGCACAGCCGCCAGCTGGATCAGCGCATCCTGTTCGTTATCCGCTACGCACAGCACGCGCTCGCGCGGCATCAGCGTCAGGGTGTTGCGCTCGCCGGTTGGCCCCGGCAGCAGGCGTTGGGTGCCGCTTTGCGCCTGCTCGCTGTACTGCTGGCACAGCGCCTGCAGCTCAGGACGGCCCGCGGCCCACTGCTGCAGCGCCTGCAGCGGTTTTTCCAGCAGCGTTTTCAGCTGGGCGTCCAGCGGACGCTCCGCATCCTGGCGGGCGAAGGTTACGCCAACCGCGTCCTGTGGACGGCTGGAGAGCAGACGGTACAGATACAGCGGACCGCCGGCTTTCGGACCGGTACCGGACAGCCCTTCGCCGCCGAACGGCTGCACGCCGACCACCGCGCCAACCATATTGCGGTTGACGTACAGGTTGCCCACCTTCGCGCTGCCGGTGACCTGGGCGATGGTTTCGTCGATACGGGTATGCACGCCGAGGGTCAGGCCGTAGCCAGAGGCGTTAATCTGCTCGACCAGTTTGTCCAGCTCGTTACGGTTATAGCGCACCACGTGCAGTACCGGGCCGAAGACCTCTTTTTTCAGCTCGTCGAAGCTGTCGAGCTCGATAAGCGTCGGCGGCACGAAGGTCCCGTGACGCCATTCGCGGGCGTCTTCGCTATTCTCACGCACCGCCTGGTAGACGGTGCGGCCTTTGGCGCGCATCGCCTGAATATGGCGTTCGATATTCTCTTTCGCTTCCGCATCGATAACCGGACCGATATCGGTGGTCAGGCGCCCCGGATTGCCCATCCGGCACTCGCTCATGGCGCCGCGCAGCATGGTTAAGGTGTGATCGGCGACCTCTTCCTGCAGGCAAAGCACGCGCAGGGCGGAGCAGCGCTGGCCGGCGCTGTCGAACGCGGAAGCCAGCACGTCGATCACTACCTGCTCGGTGAGCGCCGACGAATCGACGATCATCGCGTTCATCCCGCCGGTTTCGGCGATCAGCGGCGTCGGGCGGCCCTGGGGATCGAGGCGGCTGGCGATATTGCGCTGCAGCAGGGTGGCCACTTCGGTGGAGCCGGTGAACATCACGCCGCGTACGCGCTCATCGGAGGTTAGCGCGGCGCCCACGGTCTCCCCGCGGCCCGGCAGCAGTTGAATAACGCCCGGCGGCACGCCGGCTTCCAGCAGAATCGCCACGCCCTGGGCGGCGATAAGCGGCGTCTGCTCGGCAGGTTTCGCCAGCACGCTGTTGCCGGCCGCCAGCGCGGCGGCAATCTGGCCGGTGAAGATCGCCAGCGGGAAGTTCCACGGGCTGATACAGACCACCGGACCCAGCGGGCGGTGAGTTTCATTATCGAAATCGTCGCGCACCTGGCCGGCGTAATAGTGCAGGAAGTCAACGGCTTCGCGCACTTCAGCGATGGCGTTGCTGAAGGTTTTACCCGCCTCGCGCACCAGGATCCCCATCAGGGTCGGCATTTGGCTTTCCATCAGCACCGCGGCGCGCTCAAGAATGGCGGCGCGCTCCTGCGGCGGAGTGGCGAACCAGATCGGCGCATTGTTGATAGCGCTGGTCAGCGCCTGCTGCACTTCAGCGTCGCTGGCTTCGCGGACGTAGCCGACGATATCTTTCGGCTCTGCCGGGTTAACCACCGGCTGCATCTCGCCTTCGGCCACCGGCTGCTCCAGCATCGGCAATGCGTGCCATTTATGCAGCGCGCTGTTGAGCAGGGAAGAGGAGAGGGAGGCCAGACGGTGCTCGTTCGCCAGATCGAGACCGGCGGAGTTGCTCCGGCCGCTGCCGTAGAGATCGCGCGGCAGCGGGATTTTCGGATGCGGCAGGCCGGCCTGGCCTTCCTGCTGCGCCAGTTTTTCTACCGCGCTGACCGGGTCGGCCACCAGCTCGTCCAGCGGCAGGGTATTGTCCGCGATACGGTTGACGAAAGAGGTATTGGCGCCGTTTTCCAGCAGACGGCGCACCAGATACGCCAGCAGCGTCTCGTGGGTGCCCACCGGGGCGTAGATCCGGCACGGACGGTTCAGCTTGCCGTCAGCGACCTTGCCCACTACCTGCTCGTACAGCGGTTCGCCCATGCCGTGCAGGCACTGGAACTCATACTGGCCCGGGTAGTAGTTCTGGCCCGCCAGCTGGTAGATAGCCGCCAGAGTATGGGCGTTATGGGTGGCAAACTGCGGGTAAATCAGGTTCGGCACCGCCAGCAGCTTCTTCGCGCAGGCGAGGTAGGAGACGTCGGTGTAAACCTTGCGGGTGTATACCGGATAGCCTTCGAGACCTTCCATCTGCGCGCGTTTAATTTCGCTATCCCAGTAGGCGCCTTTCACCAGACGGATCATCAGGCGACGGCGGCTGCGGGTGGCGAGGTCAATCAGGTAATCAATGACAAACGGACAGCGCTTCTGGTATGCCTGAATCACGAAGCCAATCCCGTTCCAGCCGGCCAGTTCCGGCTCGAAGCACAGTTTTTCCAGCAGGTCGAGGGAGATCTCCAGACGGTCGGCCTCTTCGGCGTCAATATTGATGCCGATGTCATACTGGCGCGCCAGCAGGGTCAGCGATTTCAGCCGCGGGTAAAGCTCTTCCATCACCCGGTCATACTGCGCGCGGCTGTAGCGCGGGTGCAGCGCGGAGAGCTTAATGGAGATACCCGGACCTTCATAAATGCCGCGGCCGTTGGAGGCTTTGCCGATGGCATGGATCGCCTGCTGATAAGAAACCATATAGGCCTGGGCGTCAGCGGCGGTCAGGGCGGCTTCGCCGAGCATATCGTAGGAGTAGCGGAACCCTTTTTCTTCCAGCTTGCGGGCGTTGGCCAGCGCTTCGGCGATGGTTTCCCCGGTGACGAACTGCTCGCCCATCAGGCGCATCGCCATATCCACGCCTTTGCGGATCAGCGGTTCGCCGCTCTTGCCGATGATGCGGTTCAGGGAGCGGGAGAGGCTGGTCTCGTTATGGGTCGACACCAGTTTTCCGGTGAACAGCAGCCCCCAGGTGGCGGCGTTGACGAACAGCGACGGGCTGCGGCCGATGTGCGACTGCCAGTTGCCGTTGCTGATTTTGTCGCGGATCAGCGCATCGCGGGTGGCTTTATCCGGAATACGCAGCAGGGCTTCCGCCAGGCACATCAGCGCCACCCCTTCCTGTGAAGAGAGGGAGAACTCCTGCAGCAGGCTCTGCACCATGCCGGCGCGGCCGCTGGCGGTTTTCTGGTTGCGCAGTTTTTCCGCCAGCTGATACGCCAGCTTGTGCGCCTGTTCGCCCAGCGGCTGCGGCAGACGGGCCTGCTCCAGCAGCATCGGTACCGCGTCGGTTTCCGGACGTCGCCAGGCGGCGGTGATCGCCGCGCGGCTCACCGACTGCGGCAGGATCTGCTCGGCGAATTCGAGAAACGGCTGATAGGGCTCTTCCGTTGGTTCGCTGGCGTCATCGCTTTCGTTGGCGGCCCCGGAGAGCAGGGCCGGCAGCTCAGGCAGCGTCTCGTCGTTCTCCAGTTTTTCCAGATAATTAAAGATGGCCTGCTTAATCAGCCAGTGCGGCGTGCGGTCAATACGGCTCGCGGCGGATTTAATGCGCTCGCGGGTTGCGTCGTCAAGCTTAACACCCATGGTGGTGGTGCCCATGCTCAAAACTCCTGTCATTTATCGTTAGGCTTATGCGGTTGCATGGAAATATCCACTATGTTGCAACTTTGTGCAACCTTGTTAATTGTGGCTTGTGACGGAAGCCGTGAAATGGCTAATTTGTTAAAAATAACCCCTAAAATAGCAGAAATTTAACCCCGGGCTCATAGGGTATTTGTATGCGTGAGTTAACACTTTTGTTTGGTGCAACCTTTAAAAACGTGAGAGAGTGCAACCTCTAACAAATTGACGTTTTGCGCCGTCGGTTTTTCGTGTAAATGCTGTGTTAAATCGTTTGTGAAAAACCGAAGCTTCCGTCAGGATACGGTCGCCCAATTAAACAATGCGCCATTACCCCGTTCCGGTAGTGGAAAAAAACGACGAAGTTGGACGCTGTCGATAAAAATTCTGGAGACTTTGCATGGCTATTAGCACACCGATGCTGGTGACATTTATTGTTTATATTTTTGGTATGGTATTGATAGGGTTTATTGCCTGGCGTTCGACCAAAAACTTCGATGATTATATTCTCGGGGGAAGGAGTCTGGGGCCATTTGTGACCGCGCTTTCCGCAGGGGCGTCGGATATGAGCGGCTGGCTGCTGATGGGCCTGCCAGGGGCGATTTTTCTCTCCGGGATTTCCGAAAGCTGGATCGCCATTGGCTTAACGCTGGGGGCGTGGATTAACTGGAAGCTGGTGGCCGGTCGCCTGCGCGTGCATACCGAGGTGAATAATAACGCCCTGACGCTGCCCGATTATTTTACCGGCCGTTTTGAAGATAAAAGCCGGGTGCTGAGAATTATTTCGGCGCTGGTTATTCTGCTGTTCTTTACCATCTATTGCGCTTCAGGAATTGTCGCGGGGGCGCGTCTGTTTGAAAGCACCTTCGGCATGAGTTATGAAACCGCACTGTGGGCCGGGGCGGCGGCGACGATTATCTATACCTTCGTCGGCGGCTTCCTCGCCGTTAGCTGGACCGATACCGTGCAGGCCAGCCTGATGATTTTCGCGCTGATCCTCACCCCGGTGATCGTGATTATTTCCGTCGGCGGCTTTGGCGATTCGCTGGAAGTGATTAAGCAGAAGAGCATCGAAAATATCGACATGCTGAAAGGGCTGAACTTCGTGGCGATTATCTCGCTGATGGGCTGGGGGCTGGGTTATTTCGGTCAGCCGCATATTCTGGCGCGCTTTATGGCGGCGGATTCGCACCACAGCATCGTTCACGCACGTCGCATTAGTATGACCTGGATGATCCTCTGCCTCGGCGGGGCGGTGGCCGTCGGCTTCTTTGGCATCGCCTACTTCAATAACAACCCGAGCCTGGCGGGCGCGGTTAACCAGAACGCCGAGCGCGTGTTTATCGAACTGGCGCAAATTCTGTTTAACCCGTGGATTGCCGGGATCCTGCTGTCGGCGATTCTGGCGGCGGTGATGTCCACCCTGAGCTGTCAGCTGCTGGTCTGCTCGAGCGCAATTACCGAAGACCTGTATAAAGCCTTCCTGCGGAAAAACGCCGGTCAGAAAGAGCTGGTGTGGGTGGGCCGTATGATGGTGCTGGTGGTTGCCCTGGTGGCCATTGCCCTGGCGGCCAATCCGGAAAACCGCGTGCTGGGTCTGGTGAGCTACGCCTGGGCTGGCTTCGGCGCCGCCTTTGGCCCGGTGGTCCTGTTCTCGGTAATGTGGTCGCGCATGACCCGTAACGGCGCGCTGGCCGGGATGGTGATTGGCGCCCTGACCGTGATCGTCTGGAAGCAGTTTGGCTGGCTGGGCCTGTATGAAATTATTCCGGGCTTCGTCTTCGGCAGCATCGGGATTGTGGTCTTTAGCCTGCTGGATAAAGCGCCGTCGGCCAGCATGCAGCAGCGCTTTGCCGAAGCGGATGCCCACTACCATACGCCGCCGCCGGTACGCGCCACGGCTGAGTAAGATCATCTGATGCTCACGAGCCCGCCGCTGGCGGGCTTTTTATTGCCTGGTGCCGTGCCGGAATATTATAACCCTTGCTAATTATCTGAAAATCCGCTGATATTTCCTGACTAATAACAATGAGGATAGCAAAGATGACGTTCAGACAGGGTGCAATGGCGCTGGTGCTGGCAGGGTTACTCAGCGGCTGCGTGGCGGGTGGAAGTTCATCCACCAGCGCGCCGAAGCCCGGCGTCTGCCCGGCGGATAAGTCCATGGTGCAAACCACGCTTTACTTCGGTCTGAGCCGCCCGGCGGGGAAAGACATCACCGCTGAAGAGTGGCAACAGTTTGTCGACCGTGACGTCACGCCGCGCTTTCGCGACGGGCTGACGGTGTTTGATGCCCACGGCCAGTGGCTTGGCCAGAATGGTCAGGTGGTGCGGGAGCAGAGCAAGGCGCTGATGGTGATCCATGGGCATGACGCGCAGAGCGAGGCCGGTATTGAGGCTCTGCGCCAGGGCTATAAATCACGCTTCGCGCAGGAGTCGGTGATGCGTGTCGACCAGCCGGTCTGCGTGCAGTTCTGAGTAAACGGCGGGGGCAGCCCCGCCGTTTGTTTTACAGCACCAGCCCGGCGAAGCTGGCGGAAAGCAGGCTCACCAGCGTGGCGCTATACACCAGCCGCAGGCCGAAGCGGGAGACGATATTGCCCTGCGGTTCATTCAGGCCTTTGATCGCCCCGGCGATAATGCCGATCGAGGCAAAGTTGGCAAACGACACCAGGAATACCGAGAGAATGCCGAGCCCGCGAGGGGTCATGCTGGCGGCAATCTTTTGCAGCTCAATCATCGCCACAAATTCGTTAGCGACCAGTTTGGTGGCCATGATGCTGCCGGCGTTTAGCGCATCGCTCAGCGGGATGCCGATAAGCCACGCCAGCGGATAAAAGACGTAGCCGAGGATCTGCTGGAAGCTGAGACCAAACAGGGTGGCGAACAGCGCATTAATGGCGCTGATCAGGGCGATAAAACCGATCAGCATCGCCAGAATAATCATCGCCACTTTAAAGCCGGCCAGAATATATTCCCCGAGCATTTCAAAGAAACTCTGCGATTCATGCAGCTTCTCGAGTTTTATTTCCTGCTCGCTGCCCGGCCGCGTCGGGTTAATTACCGACAGCACGATAAAGGTGCTGAACATATTGAGGATCAGCGCTGNGACGACATATTTGGCGTCCAGCATGGTCATATAGGCGCCGACAATCGACAGCGATACGGTCGACATGGCCGTCGCCGCCATAGTGAACAGTCGCCGTGAGGAGAGGTCGCCCAGTACGCCCTTGTAGGCAATGAAGTTCTCCGACTGGCCGAGGATCAGCGAGCTGACGGCGTTGAAAGATTCCAGCTTACCCATGCCGTTTACTTTCGACAGCAGGGTGCCAATCACGCGAATAAAAATCGGCAGGATCCGCCAGTGCTGGAGAATACCAATCAGCGCGGAAATAAACACAATCGGACACAGGACGCCCAGGAAAATAAAGGCTAAGCCTTTTTCGCTCATGCCGCCAAAGACGAAATTGGTCCCTTCGGCGGCAAAACCTAACAGCGAAGCAAAAAAGCCGGAAATATTTTTTACCAGCCACAGGCCGCTTTCGGCGTGCAGGAAAAAGAAAGCGAGCGCTATTTCGATAATAATCAACTGGAGAATATAACGAATACGAATTTTTTGTCTGTCGTAGCTGACAAGCCAGGCCAGGGCGAGGATCACCGCCAGCGCCAGCAGGAAATGAAAAAATGCAGTCATGTTGTTCTTTTCGCAAGTCAATAAGGCCGCCATTTAGCCATAGCCGCTACGGCGGGTAAATATCTGGCGTAAAAAATCCTTTGCTTATTCTTTCCCTTCATAACAGGCGAATATTTTCATAAGTCATTATTTGTCAGCGATTTATTTACAACTGATCATCATTCTCTGCACATTTCGCTTGTGTTTCTGAGCATTGTAATGATAATCACTATCATAAATATTACCTGTTTTTGCATTCGTTGACGGTGCTTTACATTTAAGGGTATTGGCATGTTTGTCCCATTTCTCATTATGTTACGCGAAGGCCTGGAGGCGGCGCTGATTGTCAGCCTGATCGCCAGCTATCTGAAACGCACCCAGCGCGGCAACTGGATTGGCGTGATGTGGATTGGCGTGATCCTCGCGGCGGCGCTATGTCTTGGCTTAGGCATCTTTATCAACGAAACCACCGGTGAATTTCCTCAGCGTGAACAGGAGCTGTTCGAAGGGATCGTCGCGGTCATTGCGGTGGTGATCCTGACGTGGATGGTCTTCTGGATGCGCAATGTCTCACGCAACGTCAAGCAGCAGCTGGAGCAGGCCGTGGACAAGGCGCTGCAGCGCGGTAATCACCACGGCTGGGCGCTAGTGATGATGGTCTTTTTCGCGGTCGCCCGTGAGGGGCTGGAGTCGGTCTTCTTTCTGCTGGCGGCCTTCCAGCAGGATGTCGGCATCTGGCCGCCGCTGGGGGCGCTGCTGGGTCTGGCCACCGCTATCGTGCTGGGCTTCCTGATCTACTGGGGCGGTATCCGCCTTAACCTTGGCGTGTTCTTCAAATGGACCAGCCTGTTTATTCTGCTGGTGGCCGCTGGCCTGGCCGCGGGGGCGATCCGCGCCTTCCACGAGGCGGGCCTGTGGAACCTGTTCCAGGATACCGCCTTCGATCTGAGCAACGTGCTGTCGACGCATACGCTGTTCGGCACGCTGCTGGAAGGGATCTTCGGTTATCAGGAGACGCCGAGCGTCAGCGAAGTGGCTGTCTATCTGCTTTATCTGATCCCGGCGCTGGTGCTGTTTGCCCTGCCGCCGCGGAATAATACCACTGCCTCGCGGGCTGCCTGACCGGGCGCTGCGAGCTTATAAGCGACACTCTACTTACCGAAAGGGATGATCATGATGATTCATTTTCGCCGTAATGCGCTGCGGGTGACCGTGGCCGCGCTGCTCAGCTCTGCATTTGGTGCTCAGGCTGCGGATATCCCGCAGGTCAAAGTCACCGTCAACGACAAGCAGTGCGAGCCGATGCAGGTGACCGTTAACGCGGGTAAAACCCAGTTTATTATTCAGAACCACAGCCAGAAAGCGCTGGAGTGGGAGATTCTGAAAGGGGTGATGGTGGTGGAAGAGCGCGAAAACATCGCTCCGGGCTTTACTCAGAAGCTCACCGCGAACCTGCAGCCGGGCGAATATGACATGACCTGTGGCCTGCTCACCAACCCGAAAGGCAAACTGATCGTCACCGGCGCCGCCACCAAAGACGCGGCGAAAGCGGATGCGGTGCTGAGCCTCGGCGACGCGATCACCGCCTATAAAGCCTATGTGACGGCGGAAACCGCGCAGCTGGTTAGCGGCACCAAAGCCTTTACCGACGCGGTGAAAGCCGGCGATATCGAAAAAGCGAAAGCGCTGTACGCCCCGACGCGTCAGCATTACGAGCGCATCGAGCCCATTGCCGAGCTGTTCTCTGACCTTGACGGCAGCATCGACGCCCGCGAAGACGACTTCGAGAAAAAAGCGGAAGATCCGAAATTTACCGGTTTCCNCCGTCTGGAAAAAGCGCTGTTTGGCGATAACAGCGTCAAGGGGATGGAAAAATATGCCGATCAGCTGAACAGCGATGTGCTGGAGCTGCAAAAGCGTATCAGCGAGCTGGCGTTCCCGCCGTCAAAAGTCGTGGGCGGCGCGGCAGGATTAATTGAGGAAGTCGCGGCCAGCAAGATCAGCGGTGAAGAAGATCGCTACAGCCATACCGATCTGTGGGACTTCCAGGCCAACATTGACGGCGCGCAGAAAATTGTCGACCTGCTGCGCCCGCAGCTGCAAAAAGAGAACAGCGCGCTGCTGGCGAAAGTGGACGCCAACTTTAAGAAAGTGGACAGCATCCTCAGCAAATATCGCACCAAAGACGGTTTCGAGACCTACGATAAGCTGACCACCGCCGACCGTAATGCGCTGAAAGGGCCGATCACCACCCTGGCGGAAGATCTGGCTCAGCTGCGCGGGATCCTGGGGCTGGACTAAGTCGATGGCACAGCAGAAACCCCACGACGTGAACGAGCCGTCACGTCGTCGCTTACTGAAAGGGATCGGCGCGCTTGGCGGCGCGCTGGCCATCACCGGCGGCTGCCCGGTAGCGCATGCGGCAAAAGCGGAAAGTTCCCCGGGGACGCTCACACCCGACGCGCGCCAGGAAAAGCAGCCATTCTATGGCCGGCATCAGGCGGGCATTCTGACGCCGCAGCAGGCTTCGATGATGCTGGTGGCCTTCGATGTGCTGGCGGCTGATAAAGCCGACCTCGAGCGGCTGTTTCGACTGCTGACCCAGCGTATCGCCTTTTTAACCCAGGGCGGCCCGGCGCCGGACACGCCGAATCCGCGGCTGCCGCCGATGGATTCCGGCATCCTGGGGCCGTGGATTGCGCCAGATAACCTGACCATCACCGTCTCGGTCGGCCATTCGCTATTTGATGAGCGCTTTGGCCTGGCGGATAAAGCACCGAAAAAGCTGCAGCCGATGACCCGCTTCCCCAACGATTCGCTGGATGCCGCGCTGTGCCATGGCGACCTGCTGCTGCAGATCTGCGCCAATACTCAGGATACGGTGATCCACGCCCTGCGTGATGTCATCAAACATACGCCGGATCTGCTGAGCGTGCGCTGGAAGCGGGAAGGGTTTATCTCCGACAGCGCGGCGCGTAGCAAAGGCAAAGAGACCCCCATCAACCTGTTGGGGTTTAAGGACGGCACCGCTAACCCGGCGAGCCACGACAGCGCGCTGATGGATAAGGTAGTGTGGGTGACAGCCGATCAGGACGAGCCGGCCTGGACCGTGGGCGGCAGCTATCAGGCGGCGCGCATCATCCAGTTTCACGTGGAGTTCTGGGATCGGACGCCGCTCAAGGAGCAGCAGACGATCTTTGGTCGCGACAAGCACACCGGTGCGCCGCTGGGGATGAAAAACGAACACGATACCCCGGATTACAGTAAAGATCCTAACGGCGAAGTCATTGCGCTGGATAGCCATATTCGTCTGGCCAATCCCCGCACGCCGGAAACCCAGTCCAGCCTGATGATGCGCCGCGGCTACAGCTATTCGCTGGGGGTTACTAACGCCGGACAACTGGATATGGGGCTGTTATTCGTTTGCTATCAGCACGATCTGGAAAAGGGTTTTCTGACGGTGCAGAAACGGCTTAACGGCGAGGCGCTGGAGGAGTATGTCAAACCGATCGGCGGGGGCTACTTCTTTGTTTTACCCGGCGTAGTTGATGAAAAACACTATCTGGGAGAGTCGCTGCTGCAGGCCTGATACCGACCCTGCCCGTAAGGGCAGGGCGTTTTCTGCTGTTTTTCTCATTTTTCTTATATTTCCTGCCATGTGTTATATTTCTGTAATACAAATGACCGATAGTCTCCTACACTTGCTTAAGAACTATTTGTTGCGTCATTGTGAAAAATAAGTTGCATTAAGAATCTTTTTTGATGTACTTATTACATACGCGGTAGTTCCCGGCAGTGTGACGTTTCACTATGGAGATCGCGAATGGTAAGGTCCCGTACCGGACAACGTAAAATCTCAGACCGTACTCTTCAGCACGGAAGCTCCGCTTCCGGCAGCGATTTTCTTACTCTTTCTCTCTCCGCTTCGCATTATTACAACCTTGGCAGGGTACGCGGTGCGCGTAGCCGCGACTCGTTGTCAGTTCTACCGGCAAGCAATGGCTTACAAGGAAGCCAAACCTCAATCGTTCGTGCGCATAGTCGCGTCGATGTTGACGCGTGTGATGTAAACCAACAACGCAAGGTGCTATCCATGGGAAGACAAAAAGCAGTGATCAAAGCTCGTCGTGAAGCAAAACGTGTGCTGAGACGGGATTCACGCAGCCATAAGCAGCGTGAAGAAGAATCGGTCACATCGCTTGTGCAAATGAGTGGCGTAGAAGCAATTGGCATGGCGCGGGACAGCCGTGATACTTCCCCAATTGAGGCGCGTAATGAGGCTCAGGCGCATTATTTGAATGCCATCGACAATAAGCAGCTGATTTTCGCTACCGGCGAAGCTGGATGCGGCAAGACCTGGATCAGTGCGGCGAAGGCAGCTGAAGCCCTGATCCATAAGGATGTGGACAGAATTATTGTTACCCGTCCCGTTCTGCAGGCCGACGAAGATCTCGGCTTCTTACCGGGAGATATCGCCGAGAAGTTCGCTCCCTATTTCCGACCGGTTTACGATGTGCTGGTGAAAAGGCTGGGGGCTTCCTTTATGCAGTACTGCCTGCGTCCGGAAATCGGCAAGGTGGAAATCGCGCCGTTCGCCTATATGCGCGGACGTACCTTTGAAAATGCGGTGGTGATTCTGGACGAGGCCCAGAACGTGACCGCAGCGCAAATGAAGATGTTTTTAACCCGCCTCGGGGAGAACGTGACGGTCATCGTCAATGGCGATATCACCCAGTGCGACTTGCCCTCTGGCGTGAGATCTGGCCTGAGCGATGCGCTGGCGCGTTTTGAGGAAGACGAGATGATCGGCATCGTGCGTTTCACCACCGATGACTGCGTGCGCTCGGCCCTCTGCCAGCGGACGCTGAAAGCCTATTATTAATCGTCATACTGTGAGCAAGGCCCGGGCTAGCCCGGGCTTTGTTGTTTTTGGGCATCCTCCCGGCGGCGCTGCGCTTAGCCGGGCTACCTGGCGGGTACGGTCTGGTAGCCCGGGAGAGGCATTGCTGCCGACCCCGGGGATGTCTGCGGTGCCACATGCGAAAAAAAAGCCCGTACATGCGTACGAGCTCTTCTTAAAATATGGCGGTGAGGGGGGGATTGACTCGCTTCGCTCGCCGTTACTCGGCCCATCCCTGGGCCTCGCCCCTGCGGGGCCAACGCAGGCGTTGTTCAAAAACGCTCCCGGCGTTTTTGTCGGGGCAGCCCGCTCGCAGGCTCGCAGTCTGTCCAACTGGCTGCGCCAGTTGTCGAACCCCGGTCGGGGGTTCTCATCCCCCCGGCGGGTGCCACATGCGAAAAAAAAGCCCGTACATGCGTACGAGCTCTTCTTAAAATATGGCGGTGAGGGGGGATTGACTCGCTTCGCTCGCCCCTGCGGGGCAGCCCGCTTACTGCGTGCGCGGTCTGTCCAACTGGCGTTGCCAGTTGTCGAACCCTGGTCGGGGGTTCTCATCCCCCCCAGCGGGTGCCACATGCGAAAAAAAAGCCCGTACATGCGTACGAGCTCTTCTTAAAATATGGCGGTGAGGGGGGATTGACTCGCTTCGCTCGCCCCTGCGGGGCAGCCCGCTTACTGCGTGCGCGGTCTGTCCAACTGGCTGCGCCAGTTGTCGAACCCCGGTCGGGGGTTCTCATCCCCCCCTGCGGAGAATATAAAAGAAAAGAGCCCGTACTTGCGTACAGGCTCTCATCTCGAATATGGCGGTGAGGGGGGGATTCGAACCCCCGATACGTTGCCGTATACACACTTTCCAGGCGTGCTCCTTCAGCCACTCGGACACCTCACCATATTGTCTTGCTGCTCACCTTGGGTGGGCAACGGGGCGCTACTATAGGGAGTTGCGTTAAAACGGTCAAGCATATTTTCTTCTTTCTTTGCCGTTCGCTCACGCAATGAACAATGCCCCGCTGCGGCTCAGCGGGGCGGGCGTTTTAGCGCTGGGAATCCAGCTGTTCGTTATTCTTCACGACGTCCTGCGCTTTGCTGTAGCTTTCGATCAGCAGCTGGTAGGCCGGGAAGACTTTGGTGTACACCTCCGCCCATTCTGCGGCGTCCGGGCGATTCCAGGTGCGCTGCAGCTCAGAGGCGACGGCGGCGGTATCCATTGGCACTACGCCGGCCTGTACCACGCGAGCCAGGGTGATCTCCTGCGCCATTTTGCTGTAGGTGCCGGAAGCGTCAATCACGGCAAACACTTTATAACCGTCGGCGACAGCGGCGATAGCCGGGAAGGCCATGCAGACGCTGGTGATGGTCCCGGCGATAATCAGCGTTTTACGACCGGTCGCTTTCACCGCGGCGACGAATTCCGGGTTATCCCAGGCGTTAATCTCACCTTTACGGGCGATGTATTTCGCATGCGGCGCGTTTTCATGAATCTCCGGGATCAGCGGACCGTTCGGCCCCTGCGGCACGGAGGCGGTCGTGATCACCGGGATCCCGGCAAGCGACGCCATCTTGGCCAGCGCGGCGGCGCGAGCGCGCAGCTCTGGCATCGGCATATCGCCGACGGTCTGGAACAGACCGCTCTGATGGTCAATCAACAGCATTGCGGTATCGTTAACATCAATCACCGGACGAGCACCGTTAAAGTTAGCGGGAGTAGACATAGTATTCACCTCAATCAGTTAGATTTGGCCAAAGCGGCCGCTGTTAAAATCGCGTACAGCTTCTGCGATCTGCGTTTTGTTATTCATGACAAACGGGCCATAGCCCACAATCGGCTCCTGTAGCGGTTCTCCGGCCATCAGCAGAACTTTTGCCGGGGCGGTCGCCTCCAGATGCACTGCGTCACCTGCCTGGCTCAGGACGGCCAGCTGGCCTTCGCGAGCAGATTCGGAACCGTTAATGATCACTTCCCCTTCCAGCACCACCAGCGCGGTACTCCAGCCCTCCGGTTGGCGCAGCGTGAGGTCGTGCCCCTGATTCAGCTGCAGATCCCACACGTTAAGCGGTGAGAAGGTATGGGCCGGGCCGCTGACGTCGTCATACTGGCCGGCAATAACCCGAACCTGTCCGGCGCCGTTCGCCAGCGCCACGGTGGGGATCGTCCCAGCGGTAATGCTCTGGTAGCCGGGGGTCGCCATTTTGTCTTTCGCGGGCAGGTTGACCCACAGCTGGATCATCTTCAGCTCGCCGCCGCTGCGGGTGAAGGCCTCCGAGTGGAACTCTTCGTGCAGGATCCCGGCGCCCGCCGTCATCCACTGCACGTCGCCTGGACCAATCACCCCGCCGCGTCCGGTGGAGTCGCGATGCTCTACTTCACCGGCGTAGACGATGGTGACGGTTTCAAATCCGCGATGCGGATGCTCACCGACGCCGCGTTTTTCGCTGCCCGCCGGGAAGGTGTACGGCCCGGCATAGTCGAGCAGTAAGAAGGGGCTCAGCTGCTGGCCGTGCGTCTGATAGGAAAACATCGAGCGAACCGGGAAGCCGTCGCCTACCCAATGCTGCGCAGGCGCGGTGTAGACTCCTGTGATCTGTTTCATGGCTTTCTCCTGTGTATCGGTATCTGATGTAAATAAGCTTATATCCGGGACGACGTATGCGGTAGTGAGCAAAAATGACCTATACTGTTCCAAAAATGGAACAATGGAGGAAGGATGCAGGATCTCAATGACTTCGCCTGGTTTGTCCAGGTGGTAGACCATGGCGGTTTCGCCGCGGCGGGGCGAGCGCTTGACCAGCCGAAATCCAAACTCAGCCGCCGCATTGCGCAACTCGAGGAGCGGTTGGGCGTGCGTTTGATTCAGCGAACCACCCGTCAGTTCGCGGTCACCGAGGTCGGGCAGACCTTTTATCAGCATTGCAAAGCGATGCTGATTGAGGCCGAGGCGGCGCAGCAGGCGGTCGAGACGCTGCGCGCCGAGCCGCGCGGTAGCGTCAGGATCACCTGTCCGGTCACCTTGCTGCATGTCCATATCGGACCGATGCTGGCGCGATTTATGGCGCGCTATCCTGGGGTAACGCTGCATCTTGAGGCGACCAACCGCCGGGTGGATGTGGTCGGGGAGGGCATTGATGTGGCGATCCGCGTCCGTCCCCGGCCCATCGAGGATAGCGACCTGGTGATGCGCGTGCTGGCGGACCGCGGGCACCGGCTGGTGGCCAGCCCGGATCTCATTTCCCGGCTCGGACGTCCGCAGGCGCCGTCCGAGCTGAGCGCCTGGCCGGGGCTCAGCCTGGGTGCGAACAAGCATCAGCATAAATGGCAACTCACCGGGCCCGGGGGGGCAAGGGCGGAGGTGTATTTCACGCCGCGAATGGTGACCACCGATATGCTGGCGCTGCGCGAGGCGGCGATGGCCGGCGTAGGCGTGGTGCAGCTTCCTTTATTAATGGTGCGCGATCAGCTGGCGTCAGGGGAATTAGAGGTGGTTCTGGACGAGTGGCAGCCGCGGCGGGAAGTGATCCATGCGGTATTTGCCTCACGGCGCGGGCTGCTGCCCTCCGTCAGGGCGCTGGTGGACTACCTCAGCGAAGAGTATCAGCGGATGGAGGAGGATTGATGGGTAGGCAGAGGTTTTTTGCCGGAACTCATATGTGAAAAGCGTCCGTACTTTTTCACGCACTCTTCGCAATCGCGTAGGCTCGTGAAAGATTGCTCACTGTGTGAGTCGTTTGCCGCTTGAGAGCGTTGGCTGTTATAAGCAACCTCTGGTTTTTTCGATACATCGTTTTACTATGACCGTCTGGTATTATTTAAGCAATTTTGCCATAACGTCAAAAAACATTGGCAGATCATCCTTGAATGAGAAGGTCGTGTTTATTGCCTGACGAGCGATTAAACCGTCAATAAGGGCAAAAATAATGATCGTGATTTCTTCAAGGTTAATATCACGGCGAAACTCTCCGGCAGCGATACCCTCCTGGATGAGCCGCGCGAAGCTTTTCCGCATGATGTCATCACTGGAGATATACGTTTTTCGCAGTTCTGGATTACGCGCAGACTCAGCCATGATTTCAACCCAA
This sequence comes from Klebsiella sp. EMBS2024, assembly GCF_036233805.1. Classification (NCBI taxonomy): domain Bacteria; kingdom Pseudomonadati; phylum Pseudomonadota; class Gammaproteobacteria; order Enterobacterales; family Enterobacteriaceae; genus Klebsiella; species Klebsiella sp. EMBS2024. The sequence goes on from NZ_JAZARW010000001.1 coordinate 1,203,904, forward strand.
AGTTGATGCGTGATAGGGTAACCGATCTCGCTAATACAGGACGTGACTTGTGCACAAAGGCGATCAAAATAAGAGCCTGCATAGGTCGCATTATGGGCAGTCAGCGCGGAGTTCTGTTCTTCCAGTACAATAGCCTTAACAAGCTCATCCTTACTTTTGAAATACGTATACATTGCTCCTTGACTAATTCCTGCCCGGGTAGAGATTTCACGTACGCTTGTCGCACTAAAGCCTTTTTCCGCAAAGCAGGCAGCAGCAGCCGTAATCAACTTATGGTAGGTTTCGGTTTTTTTTAACATATCGGCTTCTTGGTAAATTCGGTGTCCAGACTTTAACGCGCTTTTATGCAAGGAGCCAGAGCTAAACTCTGTCGTCTGGCTCCTGGATTTCGTCTTACTTTAGAAGGGGTAATTCACTGAGCATGTTCTTGAGATTCAGCATGTCCCAGGGCAAATGTTCAGCGATTGTCAGGCCAACGGGGACTGCTTTTGTCGTCGCTGCCGCTATCAGATTGAGTACATCCTCAATCGTCAGTTTGCCTTCAGCAACGTCGCCAAAATCGTGTTTTCCGCGCCCCGGTTTTGCAAAAAGAATGGAGCGGAACAGAGATGGGTCGAGTACGTCCAGATCGATATGGATCGCCAGATACGCAATCTTTTCTTTCGCTATCCACTCCAGGACTTCATCTGCACCGCTTTTAACCTGTTCAGGTGCTAGCGTCGTAATGTTATGGCGAGTGAGGTATTCAGCTTCATAAGGAAGTGGCGCGTGGATACCGGCAATCATTATTTTTGACGGATTAAGTTTGGTTTTTACATGGGCAACTAAATCGTTATCACCCGTACCCATTAGCGCACCAAGCACATGGGCATGCGCGTTTGGATATTGTTCAGCCGTCTGCACGTCAGGATGCGAGTCAATCCAGAGCACACCGAGTTTGTCTCCGAACTTATCGAGCAGGTGGGCGAAAGGCGCCAGCGAAACCAGGCAGTCTCCGCCTAAAATGACAATGCTATTGGGATCATGTTTTTCAATCAGTGCGGCAGCATTATTGAGTTGCCTGATGAGGGATGGCTTAGCCGTGATGTCATTAATCCTTGGCAATGGCTCTGTTGTTGGTAACTCAACAGGAACGATCTCAACGGGCCCTTTTGCTTCAGGAGAGAGAAACGAGAGGAGCTGCGAGCCAAGATAGTAGGGAGGATTGTTACCGCCTTGCCATTGAGGGAATATAAGTCGCAGTGTTTTGCTAGTCATTGGTACCTTCTGTGTTGTCATGCGCTAAAGTGAATGAACGTTCATTCACTTTTACATTGAATTACGGTCGATACGCAAGTAACAAAGCACTTTTCGTTAATGCATAACGTACACCATCCGGAGCGATATGATTTTCGTTATGCCGGGTGGCTCAAAGCGGAAGAGGGGATAGTGTTGGCGAACATCTTCGCTGCGCTGTTAATCGTGTGAAGAAGAGTCTGGCTTTGACAATACTGCGTAATGTCTGTGGTCAGTTGTCGAACCCCGGTCGGGGGTTCTCATCCCCCCGGCGGGTGCCACATGCGAAAAAAAAGCCCGTACTTGCGTACGAGCTCTTCTTAAAATATGGCGGTGAGGGGGGGATTGACTCGCTTCGCTCGCCCCTGCGGGGCAGCCCGCTTACTGCGTGCGCGGTCTGTCCAACTGGCTGCGCCAGTTGTCGAACCCCGGTCGGGGGTTCTCATCCCCCCCTGTGGAGAATATAAAAGAAAAGAGCCCGTACTTTCGTACAGGCTCTCATCTCGAATATGGCGGTGAGGGGGGGATTCGAACCCCCGATACGTTGCCGTATACACACTTTCCAGGCGTGCTCCTTCAGCCACTCGGACACCTCACCATATTGTCTTTCCCGTTGTTGTCGGGAACGGGCGCTAATGTAGGGAAATACGTATCGCCCGTCAATCAACTTTTTGCAAAAAAAGCGCGTTTAGACAAACTTCGAGCAACTTGCTCCTTAAACGTGCGAAATCCGTTTTTTTTGTCGCCAGTAGCTTTTCCCTTTTCGCTCGGGGGAAATTTGTTATGCTGGCAAACCAATAGAAAACAATGAGTAAAATAAGACGCCAGCGTCAATCGGCCAAAGGCGTCTGCTATCAGGAGCCCCTATGGAGATTATTTTTTACCATCCGACCTTTGATACCCAATACTGGATCTGTGAGCTGGAAAAGCAGTTACCCGGCGCGCGGGTGCGCGAGTGGAAAGCGGGCGATAACCGGCCGGCGGACTATGCCCTGGTCTGGCATCCGCCGGTAGAGATGCTGCAGGGCCGGGCGCTGAAGGCCGTGTTCGCCCTCGGGGCAGGGGTGGACTCTATTCTCAGCAAGCTGCGCGACCATCCGGATATGCTGCCGCTGTCGATTCCGCTGTTTCGTCTCGAAGATACCGGTATGGGACGGCAGATGCAGGAGTATGCCGTGAGCCAGGTGCTGCACTGGTTCCGCCGCTTTGATGACTATCAGGCGCTGAAGCTGGCTTCCCGCTGGCAGCCGCTGCCCGAGTACCGCGCCGACGAATTCACCGTCGGGATTATGGGCGCCGGCGTGCTGGGGGCGAAGGTTGCGGAAAGTCTGCAACCTTGGGGGTTCCCGCTTCGCGTCTGGAGCCGTAGCCGCAAATCCTGGCCGCAGGTGCAGAGCTTCGCCGGCCAGGCCGAGCTGGGCGAATTCCTGCAGGGCACTCGCGTGCTGATCAACCTGCTGCCGAATACCGCCGAAACCGCCGGCATTATTAACCAGACGCTGCTGGCGCAGTTGCCTGATGAGAGCTATGTCCTCAACCTTGCTCGCGGCGTGCATGTCGTTGAAGAGGATCTGCTGGCGGCGCTGAACAGCGGTAAGCTCAAAGGGGCGATGCTCGATGTCTTCAGTCGCGAACCGCTGCCGCAGGAGAGCCCGCTATGGGCGCATCCGCGGGTGGCCATGACCCCCCATGTGGCGGCAGTGACCCGTCCAATGGAAGCTATCACCTACATTGCGGAGACCATTAGCCGGCTTGAGCGAGGGGAGCCGGTAAGCGGTCAGGTCGACCGCCAGCGCGGTTATTAAGACGAGAGAACCCCGCCACGGCGGGGTTTTTGCTAATCAATAGCCCGGTTTCCTGCTATTCTTGCGGCAAACAGAAGAGGAGAATGTGATGTATCCCGTTGACCTGCACATGCATACCGTCGCCAGCACCCATGCCTACAGCACCCTGCACGATTATATTGCGGAAGCAAAGCGTAAAGGGATCAAACTCTTCGCCATCACCGACCACGGCCCGGACATGGCGGATGCTCCGCACTACTGGCACTTCGTTAATATGCGCATCTGGCCCCGCCTGGTAGACGGGGTGGGGATCCTGCGCGGTATTGAGTCGAATATTAAAAATATTGAAGGCGAGATCGACTGTTCCGGACCGATGTTGACTTCTCTCGATCTGATCATCGCCGGATTTCATGAGCCGGTGTTTCCGCCGCAGGATCGTGACACCCATACACAGGCGATGATAGCCGCGATGGCCAGCGGTAAAGTGCATATGATTAGCCATCCGGGTAATCCGAAATTCCCGGTGGATATCCCGGCGATTGCCGAAGCGGCGGCTCGCTACCAGGTGGCGCTGGAGATTAATAACTCCTCATTCGTATCATCGCGCGTGGGCAGTGAAGACAACTGCCGGGCCATCGCCGCCGCAGTGCGTGATGCCGGGGGATGGGTGGCGCTGGGCTCGGACTCTCACACCGCCTTTACCCTCGGGGAGTTTACCGAATGCCGCAAGATCCTTGATGCGGTCGATTTCCCGGAGGAGAGGATCCTCAACGTTTCTCCGCGTCGCCTGCTTAACTTCCTCGAGTCGCGGGGCATGCCGGCGATCCCGGAATTTGCTGACCTTTAATTTGTATAACTGGAATAACTGAATGAACGAGTTTTCAATCCTCTGCCGCGTGCTGGGTTCGCTGTATTACCGTCAACCGCAGGACCCGCTGCTGGTGCCGCTGTTTACCTTGATCCGCGAAGGCAAACTGGCCGCCAGCTGGCCGCTTGAGCAGGACGAGCTGCTGGCGCGTCTGCAGAAAAGCTGTGAAATGCAATCCCTGGCGACGGACTATAATGCGCTGTTCGTCGGTGAAGCCTGCAGCGTCCCGCCGTACCGTAGCGCGTGGGTGGAGGGTTCCTCGGAAGCGGAAGTTCGGGCTTTTCTGAGCGAACACGGCATCCCGACAGGGGAAGGTCAGGCGGATCATCTCGGCTCGCTGCTGCTGGCCGCCTCCTGGCTGGAGGATCATGCCGCAGAAGACCAGAGCGAGACGCTGGAGCTCCTGTTCGCCGACTATATCCTGCCGTGGTGCGGGACGATGCTGGGGAAAGTCGAAGCCCATGCGCACACGCCGTTCTGGCGCACCATGGCGCCGTTGACCCGCGACGCCATCGCCGCGATGTGGGACGAGCTTCAGGAAGAAGATGAGCAATAATATGTGATGTAAATCACTGTTTGAATGAAACTGAAAGAAAGTTCATTCATATACTGTGTTTTAGATCGCATTCTTCCGGCGCGTATCTGCTAGGATACGCGCCATGAACATACTCTTCGCAATCGCATTAACGACAGGCATCCTCTCCGGGATTTGGGGGTGGGTGGCGGTCGCTCTCGGCCTGCTGAGCTGGGCCGGATTCCTCGGCTGTACGGCCTATTTCGCCTGCCCGCAGGGCGGCTTGAAAGGGCTGGCCATCTCGTCCTGCACGGTGATGAGCGGCGTGGCCTGGGCGTTAGTGATTATCCACGGTAGCGCGCTGGCGCCACAGGTGCAGATCCTCAGCTATATGATGACCGGTGTGGTCGCCTTCCTGATGTGCATTCAGGCGCGACGGACGCTGCTGTCGTTTGTCCCGGGCACCTTTATCGGCGCCTGCGCGACCTTCGCGGCAGACGGCGACTGGCGTCTGGTGATCCCTTCCCTGGCGCTGGGTCTGGTCTTTGGCTATGCCATGAAAAATAGTGGCCTGTGGCTGGCGGCCCGTGCGGATAAGCATAAATTGTTCGTCAACGACAACGCCTGATCGGCGGGACGACTAAAAAACAGGACCTTACGGGTCCTGTTTTTTTATCTTCTCGTCACCGGACAAAGCGATAATCTTGCTCCCGCAGGCGAGAATGCCCTAGTATCGGCAGAAAGCCGTATCCACACGCTATGCCGACAGGAGGAGAAATGGCTGTTAAACCTGAGGTAATTCTCGGCGATATTACGACACTTGATGTCGATGTGATTGTTAATGCGGCAAATCCCTCGCTGCTGGGTGGTGGCGGAGTAGACGGGGCCATCCACCGGGCGGCCGGTCCCGCGCTGCTGGCGGCTTGCAAGCAGGTGCTGCAGCAGCAGGGCGAATGCCCTCCCGGGCATGCGGTAATTACTATTGCCGGCAATCTGCCGGCCAGCGCGGTGATCCACACCGTGGGCCCGGTCTGGCACGGCGGTGACCGCATGGAGGCGCAAACCCTGGCCGATGCTTACAAAAACAGTCTGCAGTTGGCCTCGGCAAACAACTATCGCTCCATTGCGTTTCCGGCGATAAGCACCGGCGTGTATGGCTATCCGAAAGAGGAAGCGGCGGCGATCGCCGTGCGCACCGTCACCGCGTTTCTCACTCGCTATAACCCTCTTGAGCGCGTCCTGTTCGTCTGTTTTGACGAGGAAACGGCGGCTATCTATCGCCGCCTGCTGGCGTCATACCCCTGATTCAACAGAATAGGCTATGATAACCGCCAGTCTTGACGGGAATGATGGGTAGCAGGAGGGAGCAGGGTGTCAGAAGGAAAAGTCCAGCAGAAACAGCAGGCGCGCCGCGCGGAGATCGTTGTCGCTGCGCAAAAATGTTTCGCTGAAAAGGGGCTGCACGGCGCTTCCGTCGCCGATATCGCCCGGGAAGCGGGCCTGAGCGTCGGTCAGCTATATCGCATTTTTGCCAGCAAGGAAGCGATCATCGAAGCGATTGTTAGCGAAATCGTCAACGCCAGAGTCGGGGAGATGATCGATGAGAACCACAATCTGGCGCGTAAAGCGGCGGTTTTGGCCGGCAGGATCCCGACGTCGGCAGCCACCAAAAGCGATAATTATCTGCTGATGGAGATCAATGCCGAGGCCTCGCGTAACCCACGCTTGCGTGAGATCCTGATGCAGGCCGATCGGCGGTTGAAAGAGGAGGGCGGTCGCCTGTCGCAGCGCTACCATCCCGGGCTCAGCGATGCGCGACGCAATGCCGCATCAGAGCTCATCGCCGTTCTGACAGAGGGGGCAGCCTACCGCTGTGAGCTGAGCGCCTCCACCCCGGTCGATAAGGCAGATTTAGAAGCCCTGTACAATATGATTTTCGACCGGCTTTTTGACGAGCAGGCATAATACGGCACGCCTGGCGTGCCGCACAGGCTAATGGTTAGCTGGCCGAGGCTGGGGTTTTGGCCGGTTTGTTCATCGGTTTACCGGAGAACAGGAAACGCAGCAGCGGAATGCGCAGGTGAATTTCATACAGGATCAGGGCAATACCCACCACAAAAACCAACCCGCCAATAAAGCCTAAGGTATTGGACTTAATGACCGGGGTGATCCACGCCCCGTACAGCAGCGTCAGCGGATGGTGCACCAGGTAAATAAACAGCGAAGCATTGACGAAATAGGTTACACGCGCCGACTGGAAGTTCAGCAGGCGATGGCCGAGCGAAAAGACCACATTGACCATCCACAGCCCAAGCACCATGGTGATCACCGATTCCGTTTCATACATCCAGCCGTCGCCGGAGCCGTACTGCTGGTTCAGCCGGTAGGCGATAAATCCCAGCAGCGCCGCTGCGCAGCACCATGGTGACGGGGTGGTAAACATCGCCTTCAGACGCGGATTAATAAAGGTCTGCGCCCCCAGCACAAAGAAGGGAAGATAGAACAGCGTCTGCATCACCACAAAGTTAAACAGACCATTGCTAAGCAGCGGCGGGTAAATCAGGAACAGCGATCGGCGGATCAGCGCGTAAAGCACCCCCAGCGCAAGGAAAATCATCGTTAGCTGGCCCATAGTGACAGTGTCACCAAAGGCTGAGGCACCCCCTGCCGGGCGGCGCGTCAGCCATTTAAACAGCACCACGCCCAGCGAGGTCAGCACCACCAGCACCAGTAAAAACCACAGGTGGGAAATAAGCTCCCACGCCAGGGTGTTAAATTTGTCGTACCCGGAAAGGGTGTGCCAGTTTTCCGCCTTGCCGTTGACGTACTGCAGCATAATAAACTGCGGCAGCGTCAGCAGTGGGATAGCGGTCAGCAGCGGAATACCGACCCGTTCGACGCGCACTTTCCACCACTTTTTCAACGGGTAGCGCAGGAACAGCATGTAGGAGAAATAGCCGGAGATGACGAAAAAGACCTGCATCCGGAAGGCATGGATGAAGTCATTAAACAGCGTCAACCACCACGAGGGCTCAGCGCTGTTGACATGCCAGCTGTGGCTGGAATAGATCAGCGAAATGTGGAAAGGGATCCCCAGCAGCATCAGCCAGGCGCGGATGCTGTCGAAGAAATATTCACGCTGTACCGGAGTATTATTCATACGATTCACGACAATCTCAGATAATTCGTCTTATCACTCAAGATGATAACGCTTACATTATCAGCAACCCTACATGAACTCGGGGTACCTGTCTCCAGGATAAGCACGCAAAGTGCAAACGGGATAGCGAACTGTTTATTCCCTGCGCCGCTACGCTGAACAAAGCAGGGATTATGTTGTCGGATTGCCTGAGTTTCCATTAAAATAGATCGGATCGATTTAAGCACACAAAGGGGGAAGTGCTTACTTATATGAAACATAAACCACAGATGATGAAAATGCGTTGGTTAAGCGCAGCCGTAATGTTGTCCCTGTGTACTTCATCTGCATGGGCATTTAGCATTGATGACGTTGCAAAAGAGGCCAAAACGTTAGCCGGGAAAGGCTATGAAGCGCCGAAGAGTAACCTGCCCTCCGCTTTCCGCGACATGAAATACGCGGATTACCAGCAAATTCAGTTTAATCACGATAAAGCTTACTGGAATAACCAGAAAACCCCATTCAAGCTTGAATTTTACCATCAGGGTATGTACTTCGACACGCCGGTCACCATCAATGAAGTGACGGCCACCAGCGTGCGCAAAATTAAATATAGCCCGGACTATTTTAACTTTGGTAACGTTCAGCACGATAAAGACACGGTGAAAGACCTCGGTTTCGCCGGCTTCAAAGTACTGTATCCGATCAATAGCAAAGATAAGAACGATGAGATCGTCAGCATGCTCGGTGCCAGCTACTTCCGCGTGCTGGGTCAGGGTCAGGTTTACGGCCTGTCCGCGCGCGGCCTGGCTATCGATACCGCGCTGCCGTCCGGCGAAGAGTTCCCGCGTTTTCGCGAGTTCTGGATCGAGCGTCCTAAAGCCTCCGACAAACGTCTGACTATCTATGCGCTGCTGGACTCCCCGCGGGCAACCGGCGCTTATCGCTTTGTCATCATGCCGGGACGCGACACCGTGGTAGATGTCCAGTCCAAAGTTTACCTGCGTGACAAAGTGGGCAAACTGGGCGTGGCGCCGCTGACCAGCATGTTCCTGTTCGGTTCCAACCAGCCTTCTCCGGCGCTTAACTATCGTCCGGCGCTACACGACTCCAATGGTCTGTCGATCCTGGCCGGTAACGGCGAGTGGATCTGGCGTCCGCTGAACAACCCGAAACACCTTGCCGTTAGCAGCTATGCGATGGAAAACCCGCAAGGGTTCGGCCTGCTGCAGCGCGGCCGTCAGTTCTCGCGCTTCGAGGATCTCGACGATCGTTATGACCTGCGTCCGAGCGCCTGGATCACCCCGAAAGGGGAGTGGGGCAAAGGGAAAATCGAACTGGTTGAAATCCCGACCAACGATGAAACCAACGATAACATCGTGACTTACTGGACGCCGGATCAGCTGCCGGAGCCGGGCAAGGAGATGAACTTCAAGTACACCATCACCTTCAGCCGCGATGAAGACAAGCTGCATGCGCCGGATAACGCTTACGTTATGCAGACCCGCCGCTCTACCGGCGACGTGAAGCAGTCGAACCTGATCCGCCAGCCGGACGGCACCATTGCTTTCATTGTCGACTTCACCGGCGCCGATATGAAAAAACTGCCGGCGGATACCCCGGTCGCCGCCCAGGCGAGTACCGGCGATAACGCTGAAATCGTTGAAAATACCGTGCGTTACAATCCGGTGACCAAAGGCTGGCGAATGATCCTGCGTTTGAAGGTGAAAGATCCGAAGAAAACAACGGAAATGCGCGCCGCGCTGGTTAACGGTGATGACACGTTGAGCGAAACCTGGAGCTATCAGCTGCCTGCCAATGAATAAGATAACAAAGTACATTGACGCATTGCCGCTGTCGGACGTCGAGAAATCGGCGCTGCCGGACACCAGCCTGCAGGCCGTTCATCAGGCCCTGGATGACGACCATCAGACCTTCGCCCGCGAAGACGACTCCCCGCTGGGGTCGGTCAAGGCACGGCTGGCGCATAGCTGGCCGGATTCGCTGTCTGGCGATCAGCTGGTGAAGGACGATGAAGGCCGTACTCAGCTGCATGCGATGCCTAAAGCCAAGCGCTCCTCAATGATCCCGGACCCGTGGCGTACCAACCCGGTCGGCCGCTTCTGGGACCGTCTGCGCGGACGCGATGTCACGCCGCGCTATCTCTCCCGTCTGACGCAAGAAGAGCGCGAGAGTGAGCAAAAATGGCGTACCGTCGGCACCATTCGTCGCTATATCCTGCTGCTGCTGACGCTGTCGCAGACCGTAGTGGCCACCTGGTATATGAAAACCATTCTGCCTTATCAGGGTTGGGCGCTGATCAACCCGGCCGACATGGTGGGGCAGAACCTGTGGATCTCGTTCATGCAGCTGCTGCCGTACGTGTTGCAGAGCGGCATTCTGATCCTCTTCGCGGTGCTGTTCTGCTGGGTTTCCGCCGGCTTCTGGACCGCGTTAATGGGCTTCCTGCAGCTATTGATCGGCCGCGATAAGTACAGTATTTCCGCCTCGACGGTCGGTGACGAACCGTTGAACCCGGCGCACCGTACGGCGCTGATAATGCCGATCTGTAACGAAGACGTTGACCGCGTTTTCGCCGGCCTGCGGGCGACCTGGGAGTCGGTGAAAGCGACCGGTAACGCCGCTCATTTCGACGTCTATATCCTCAGCGATAGCTATAACCCCGATATCTGTGTGGCTGAGCAAAAGGCGTGGATGGAGCTGATTGCCGAAGTGCAGGGCGAAGGGCAGATCTTCTACCGCCGCCGTCGTCGTCGAGTGAAGCGTAAGAGCGGCAACATCGATGACTTCTGCCGCCGCTGGGGCAGCCAGTATAGCTATATGGTGGTGCTGGACGCTGACTCGGTGATGACCGGTGAGTGTCTGAGCAGCCTGGTGCGCCTGATGGAAGCGAACCCGAACGCCGGGATCATTCAGTCTTCCCCGCGCGCCTCGGGCATGGACACGCTGTATGCGCGTTGCCAGCAGTTTGCCACCCGGGTGTACGGTCCGCTGTTTACGGCGGGTCTGCACTTCTGGCAGTTGGGGGAGTCCCACTACTGGGGCCACAACGCCATTATCCGCGTGAAGCCGTTCATTGAGCACTGCGCGCTGGCGCCGCTGCCGGGCGAGGGCAACTTTGCCGGGTCGATCCTGTCTCACGACTTCGTCGAAGCCGCGCTGATGCGCCGTGCCGGCTGGGGGGTGTGGATTGCCTACGATCTGCCGGGCTCCTATGAGGAGCTGCCGCCGAACCTGCTGGACGAGCTGAAACGCGACCGTCGCTGGTGTCAGGGCAACCTGATGAACTTCCGCCTGTTCCTTGTCAGAGGGATGCACCCGGTTCACCGGGCGGTGTTCCTTACCGGCGTGATGTCCTACCTGTCGGCGCCGCTGTGGTTTATGTTCCTTGCCCTGTCGACGGCGTTGCAGGTGGTGCATGCCCTGACCGAACCGCAGTACTTCCTGCAGCCGCGTCAGCTGTTCCCGGTGTGGCCGCAGTGGCGGCCTGAGCTGGCCATCGCGCTGTTCGCCTCGACCATGGTGCTGCTGTTCCTGCCGAAGCTGCTGAGTATTATTCTGGTGTGGTGTAAAGGGCCGAAAGAGTACGGCGGATTTATCCGCGTCACGCTTTCACTGCTACTGGAGGTCCTGTTCTCGGTCCTGCTGGCGCCGGTCCGTATGCTGTTCCACACCGTCTTCGTGGTCAGCGCCTTCCTCGGCTGGGAGGTGGTATGGAATTCGCCGCAGCGTGATGATGACTCCACGCCGTGGGGGGAAGCCTTTATGCGCCACGGCTCGCAGCTGCTGCTGGGGCTGGTGTGGGCGGTCGGGATGGCATGGCTGGATCTACGCTTCCTGTTCTGGCTAGCGCCGATTGTTGTCTCGCTGATCCTCTCGCCGTTCGTATCGGCGATTTCCAGCCGGGCGACAGTGGGCCTGCGCACCAAGCGCTGGAAGCTGTTCCTGATCCCGGAAGAGTATTCGCCGCCGCAGGTGCTCAAGGATACCGATGCGTACCTGACGATGAACCGTCAGCGTTCGCTGGACGATGGCTTTATGCACGCGGTGTTTAATCCGTCGTTTAACGCCCTCGCCACCGCAATGGCCACTGCGCGCCACCGTCAGGGGCATATCCTGGAGATCGCCCGCGAGCGCCATGTCGAGCAGGCGCTGAATGAAACGCCGGATAAGCTGAACCGCGATCGTCGACTGGTGCTGTTGAGCGACCCGGTAACCATGTCGCGTCTGCACTATCGCGTATGGGCCGCGCCGGAGAAATACTCTTCATGGGTGAACGCCTATCAGCAGTTGGCGCTTAACCCGCTGGCGCTGAAAACGAAATAAGCCGTACGTTAAGGAAAATACCGGCAGCGATGCCGGTATTTTTTTATCTGAAATACGAGGATGTGGATGCGAATACTACCGATCATTGCCATGGCGCTGCTGCTCAGCGGCTGCGGCAGCATTATCAGCCGTACGGTGCCCGGGCAGGGGCATGGCAATCAATATTACCCGGGCGTACAGTGGGATGTTCGCGATTCGGCATGGCGCTATCTCACCATTCTTGACCTACCGTTCTCGCTGGTATTTGATACGCTTCTGCTGCCTCTGGACGCCAGCCACGGCCCCTATAACTGATTAACGCTCGTCCCACTCGTCGGCTGCCGTCTGCCCCTCTTCGGTGTCCAGCGAGGGCTCGAGCTGAAATTCGCCTTCATCCCATTCGTGGAGCGTATTTTCCTCCAGCCACTCCTGACGCAGCTCTATCTCATCATAATCCCCGTCGAAGACGCTCTGCGCGGCTTCGCCGCTGAGCATCGGGAGGCATTCGCCTTGTTCCTCTTCGTCAGCAAAAAATTCAGCCTGCCAGGCGATATCGCCATCCTGCAGCACATACTTTTGAATGTTGAGCTGCTCAACGTTGGCGCTCTCTTCATCGCTGTCAGGGTTGTTGGCGAGAAATTCTTCACGTGCTGCATCAATAGCTTCTTCAAGCGTGGCGTAGAACATCGAATCCTTTGGCATAGCGAATCTCCTGAGAAGAATATGAATTGAACACGATTCAATCTATAGAAGGCGGTACGCACGGCGTCAAGGGACAGAGCCACTCTCGACGTTAATTTACTGAATGCGAAGTATCCGCGGCTGGCCGACGCAGGCTGAGGGTGGAGTAGATCGCATTAAACAATACCACCCCTGCGGTGACCAGAAATACAGCGCGGAAGCCATAGTTAGCGGAAACCGACGCGCCAATCAGGGGGCCGGTAACGTTGCCAATATCGCGGAACGACTGGTTATAGCTGAAGATTCGCCCGGAGATCTGACTGGTGGAGTTGTACACCAGCAGGGTTTGCACCGCCGGCAGCAGCGCGCCGTCCGCGGCGCCGAGCAGGAATCGCAGGATACCTAACTGCAGCGGGGTCTGAACGAACGACATCGGGATCAGGAGTAGCACCGAGATAATCAGCGCCACGATGAGGATTTTTTCCGGCCCGATGCGATCCCCCAGTTTGCCCAGCCGCGGGGCGCTCATCAGCGCGGCAATGCCCGGCACCGAGGCGATCATTCCGCTGATAAAGGCGATGTTACTGACGTTGCCCGCGAGATCGCGTACATAAAGCGTCAGGATCGGCGCAATGGAACCGGTGGCCACCTGGATTATCAGCGAGGTCACAAACAGGCTGAGCACCAGTTTGGGATTCTGCAGCGAGGAGAACACCTCTCTGGCACTGAGCATCTCTTTCCTGGCGATCGGCACAAAATTTTCGCGGATTAAAAACAGGGTAAACAAGAAACAGATAAATAGTACCGCCGCGGTCATAAAGAAGACGGTGCGCAATCCCCAGTGGTCGGCCAGGAAGCCACCTGCCAGCGGGCCGAGCAGGGCGCCGCTTACCGCGCCGGTAGACAGTGTCCCCAGCGCCCAGCCGCTTTTATGGCGCGGGATCTGGGTGGCAATCAGGGCGTTGGCGTTGGGAATAAAGCCGCCCAGCAGGCCGAGCAGTGCGCGCAGCAGCAGAAACTGCCAGATATTCTGCGCCATTCCCATCAGCATCATCACGATGGCCATCCCGAGGGCGGAACGCAGCAGCATGATTTTTCTCCCCTTGCGATCAGCAAGCCCCCCCCAGAACGGCGAGGCGATGGCAGAGAAAAGAAAGGTAATACTAAAGACCAGCCCGGACCACATGTTCAGGGCGCTATGCCCGGTGACGCCGAGCTGTTCGACGTAGAGTGGCAGAAAGGGCATGACCAGGCTGAAGGCGGCGCCGGTTAAAAAGCAGCCAAGCCAGGTCACGGTCAGGTTTCGTTTCCAGTTAATGGGGGTTTCAGCAGACGACATAGGGTTCCACTGGCCTGCGCGGCAGGTCAAATTAAGAGAAAATATGAGCCTGCTAATTATGCGCCTGAGAAATAGATGCCGCAATGGAGGAGAGCTTTTAAAGCTAAAGGAGAGCCTAAAGCCTGAGCGGCGAAGCTTCCCGGCCGGGATGAGCGCGGCCGGGAAAAGGGATCAGTAGCGGGAGGGCATGCCTTCGGGGCGGGTTTTGAAGCGACGATGGAGCCACATATACTGTTCCGGGGCCATCATGATGCACTGCTCAACGATCTTGTTCATCCACGCGGCGGTGGTTTCCGCGTCGTCCAGCGGCGGGGAACACTCTGGCGGCAGGATAATCAGTTCATAACCTTTACCGTCCGGTTTGCGGCGCGGGACGAAGGGCACGATGCAGGCTTTGGACATTTTCGCCAGCATCCAGGTGCCGGAGGTGGTCGCCGCCTGGTCGACCGCAAACAGTGGGGCGAAGACGCTGGCGGTCGGGCCGTAATCGTGATCCGGTGCGTACCACACCACTTCGCCTTTTTTCAGTGCCCGGATCATGCCTTTCAGATCCTTACGGTCAATCATATCCTTGTTGGAGCGCAAGCGGCCCCAGGTCTGCAGCCAGTCGATCACCGGGTTGTCGTTGGGGCGATAGACGCCAATCCCCGGCTCGTTCATACCGAACATCCGCGCTCCCATCTCGAGAGTGAGGAAATGAATACCGATCAGCAGAATGCCGCGCTGCTGCGCCTGCACATCGCGAATATGCTCAAAGCCGATGGTGTCGGTCCAGCGGGCGATACGGCGAACCGGCCAGAACCAGGCCATACCGGTCTCCATCAGCCCCATGCCCACCGATTCAAAGTTCATCACCACCATCCGGTGGCGTTCCTGCTCGCTTTTCTCGGGGAAGCAGAGCTCAAGGTTGCGATAGGCGATTTTCGCCCGGCGCTTCATAAAGCGCATGGCCAGACGGCCGATGGCGTTCCCGAGGCGGTAGATCAGCGGGTAGGGCAGTTGGACAACCAGCCACAGCAGGCCGATACCCAGCCACAGCAGCCAATAGCGCGGATGCAACAGCGCCGGAGAAAATTTAGGCAAATGAGTCATTTGATACCCGTATCAGTGAGCAACGTCTTATATTATCGCATTTTTTTACCGGCCAGCCAAAGGCGGCGGCAGTCAGATCGTTTTGTTAAGCGGGGCGTGACAGGGTGAGAGAAATGTAGCGTAAAATGTAGGGATGTAAATTAATTAGCTTTGCTATATTATGCCCGCCGTTTATTTCCTCATTTCTATGTCGAGCAGGTACACCATGCCAGTGTTACACAACCGCATTTCAAATGAGACGTTAAAGGCGCAAATGCTGGCTGAAACCGAGCCGCGCACGACGATCTCGTTCTATAAATATTTCACTATTGTCGACCCGCAGGCGACCCGTGATGCGCTGTGGGTTGCCTTAACCCAGCTGAAGGTCTTTGGCCGCATCTATCTGGCCCGGGAAGGGATCAACGCGCAAATCAGCGTGCCGCAAAGCAACGTTGAGGCTCTGCGTGAGTTTCTCTATGGCTTCGATCCGGCGCTGGCGGGGCTGCGTTTCAATATCGCCGTGGAGGACGATGGTAAGTCTTTCTGGGTGCTGCGCCTGAAAGTTCGCGATCGTATCGTCGCCGACGGCATCGACGATCCCTCGTTTGACGCCTCCAATGTGGGGGAGTATCTCAAGGCGGCGGAAGTCAACGCGATGCTTGACGATCCGGATGCCGTGTTTATCGATATGCGCAACCACTATGAATATGAGGTGGGCCATTTCGAAAACGCGCTGGAGATCCCGGCGGATACCTTCCGCGACCAGCTGCCGAAAGCCGTGGAAATGATGCAGGACCATAAAGACAAGAAAATTGTCATGTATTGCACCGGCGGCATTCGCTGTGAAAAAGCCAGCGCCTGGATGAAGCATAACGGCTTCAATAAGGTCTGGCACATCGAGGGTGGCATCATCGAGTACGCCCGTCGCGCCCGCGAGCAGGGGCTGCCGGTGCGCTTCATTGGCAAAAACTTTGTCTTTGATGAACGGATGGGCGAGCGGATCTCCAATGACGTTATCGCGCACTGTCATCAGTGCGGCGCGCCGTGCGACACCCATACTAACTGCCTGAACGATGGCTGCCATCTGCTGTTTATCCAGTGCCCGAGCTGCGCCGAGAAGTTTGCCGGCTGCTGTAGCGAAGCCTGCATGGAAGAGCATAAGCTACCGGAAGAGGAGCAGCGTAAGCTGCGCGCCGGGCGTGAAAACGGCAACAAAATCTTTAATAAATCCCGTGGCCGGCTGAATACCAAACTCGGGATCCTCGACCCGGAGCCGTCAGAAAAACCATAACCAGACGAGATCGATGATCGCCAGCAGCAGCCAGAGCGCCAGGTAGATCATAAAATGCTCGCGCACGTTGTTGACCAGCATATTAAACAGGCGACGCATAACCGCTCTCAATCACTAACGGCCTCAGCAGAGGCCGTTTCTTTACCCAACGGCAAAAGTGCCGCATTCCATTACGCGTTAAAGCGCGCCAGAGAAAAGGGGGCCAGATTGAAGCTCGATGCTTCGCCCTGAGCAAACTGACTGGCAATTTCGCCCAGCACCGGCGCAAACTTAAAGCCGTGGCCGCTCAGCCCGGTGATCAGCAGCGTGTCTGGCCTGCCTGGCAACGTATCGATAATAAAGTCCTCATCGACGGTATTGTCGTAGGTACAGGAGGCGCCGTGCAGGCAGCCGCCGATGCCAGGCAGGACGTTACGCAAAAACGGGAAGGATTCGGAACCATCGCTGGCGACAGCGCCAAACGCTACCCGCTCCTGCGGGGTGGAGATCGGCTGGCCGCCGTTATGCTTGCCAATTTTCAGTTCATTATCTTCCGCCGGGAAACCGTAATATTGATCGCCGTTGGGCAACTCGCCGGTGAAGGCCGGGAAGTGATTCTTGCTGCTGTAACGGCCATCGGCCTGGTACCAGGCGAACACCTTGCGTACCGGCTGGATAGGGAGGTCCGGAAGCAGGCGGGTGACCCAGGTGCCGGCGCTGACCAGCAGTTTTTTACCATGATATTCACCGTCGAGGGTATCGATGGTGATCCCGTCAGCATGGTGATGAATAGCCGAGACCGGACAGTTGAATAGCTGCGCGCAGCCTGCTTCCCGCGCCAGACGGATCCAGGTTTCGACGGCCAGTTCGCTGCGCAGTACGCCGGAAGCGGGTTCGAAAATCGCCCGATAGTCATCGGGGAGGCGTATCTCCGGCCAGCGCTGCATCACGGCCTGGGCATCCAGCTCTTCCACCTCAAGCTGGAACGCACGGGCGCTGGCGGCGACGTTGGCGAGAAAAGCGGAGCTGGCGGGGCCGAGGTTAATGACGCCGGTGCGTTCAAACACGGCTTCGCCACTGATCTCTGCCAGTTCATCCCATAGCTGCTGGGCACGCAGCACCAGCGGAACATATTTCTCACCTTCGCCATAGGCGTGACGGATAAGACGGCTGCTGCCGTGATGGCTGCCTTCCTGGTGGGGAGGTTGATGGGCATCGGTCATCAGAACATTGAGTCCGGCACGGCGCGCATAATAGCCAGCGGCGGCGCCGACGGAGCCGCTGCCAATAATGATAAGATCGTATTGCATGGTGAGTTCCGGGTAATTGCCTTGTTAGCAGGGTAATTAACTCCCTGTGCTTATACAAGCCCGAAAATAATTCAGGCACCCGCAGGTGCCTGTTAAGTTTAATGTTAAGTCATTCGCAAGCCGCGTTAATGTCGGCGATACTCGTTTTCCTGGTATTCGCCAGATTCAATCTTCGCAATGCCTGCTTCCAGGATTGAAATAAACTGACGTGCGACGTCCGTCGTTAGCCATAGCGTCTGGCCGATCTCAGCATCATTACTGTTTTCTTGAGTGGGGTTCTGGTAGTGCAGGCGCAACATCAGCGCATCGTAGCTATCAACGGTGCTGATGTCCCATCCAACGAGGGGATGGGTCTGAATGACTTCATTATTTTTTTCCATCATAACCCCTTATTCATATGTTAAAAGACAACAATTCTCGAGGTTTAATGCATATTTTTTGAAGCAAGTTAATTATATCAGGGATCAAGAATAAACTCGAGAAATTAAATGAAAGGCAGCATGATTTTCTTCTTTTGCCGCTTTTTTACTCAAGATAAGCGCGTAAAATGGCCACTTTAGTCGATATTGAGCAGAATAATCAGGACTATTCTGAACAGAAGAGGGGATAAAAAAAGCCGGGGCGACCCGGCAAAAAAAGCACAATGAGGGAGCAAACCAGAGTAACTGGATCCCGCCATGCTTCAGGAGAGATCGTGGACAAACCAGTCGTCCGCGCTTTCCCATGTTTCCTGCAGGATTTCGCTTATCCGGTCTTTGTCTTCTTTCAGGGCGCCAAACACCGAGAGCTGATTACCGGTGGCGTAGCGGACGCTCACCTGGCTATCGATGGCCGGGAATTGCTCGGCGATACGGCGAGAGAGTTCGTTATTCAGCGCTTCCAGCGCGCCGTTAGGTAAGGCGGTCGTTTTGGCGATAGACACTTCAATGCGCATAATTGCCCCCTGCGTTCGATACTGGTTATTTATACAGTATCCGGTTAGCGTTGACAACAGGGGGCTGCGTTTTTATTTCTTCACGGTCCAGCGAACGGTTTCACCCGCCAGGAAGGGCACCAGGGTGTCATTAGGCAGGGCAATGCTGTCCACAACGGTCGTCTCTTCACGCACCAGTTCAACGTAGCTCTCATTGACCGGCAGACCGTAGAAGCGCGGGCCGTTTAGCGAGCAGAAAGCCTCAAAGTGCTGCAGAGCGTTCATTTCTTCAAACACCGTGGCGTAGCTGCCGAGGGCGGTCGGGGCGTTAAAGCAGCCGGCGCAGCCACAGCTGGCTTCCTTACGGTGGCGGGCGTGCGGTGCGGAGTCGGTGCCGAGGAAGGCGCGGCTGAAGCCGCTGGCGACCAGCTCCCGCAGAGCCTGCTGATGAATATTGCGTTTAAGTACCGGCAGACAGTACAGGTGAGGGCGAATGCCGCCCACCAGCATATGGTTGCGGTTGAACATCAGATGCTGCGGGGTGATGGTAGCAGCCAGCAGTTCATTACCGTCACGCACGTACTCGGCGGCGTCTTTGGTGGTGATATGTTCAAAAACCACTTTCAGGCCGGGCAGGCGCTGGCGCAGGGGCTCCATCACCGTCTCAATAAAGCGCGCTTCACGATCGAAAATATCAATCTCGGCGTGAGTGACTTCGCCGTGAACGAGCAACGGCATCCCCAGTTTTTCCATCCGCTCCAGCACTGGCATAATGGCGTCGGTGCTGGTGACGCCGTGGCTGGAGTTAGTAGTGGCATTGGCCGGGTAGAGCTTGGCGGCGGTGAACACCCCTTCGTTAAAGCCGCGTTCCAGCTCCGCTGGGTCGAGAGAGTCTGTCAGATAGCAGGTCATCAGCGGGGTAAAATCATGCCCGGCCGGCACGGCGTCCATAATGCGCTGGCGGTAAGCGATAGCCGCCGCGACGGTGGTGACAGGCGGCACCAGATTCGGCATCACGATCGCCCGGCCATAAAACTCACTGGTATAAGGCACGACGGTTTTCAGCATATCGTCATCGCGCAGATGGATATGCCAGTCGTCTGGGCGGCGGATTTTCAATACCTGGGATTGTGCTGTCATGGAAGGCTCCGGCTAATAGGTTCAGTCATCAGGGCTGTTTTTTGCCGGGCACTAAGGATAAGCGTAAACGTTTTCCTTTGCACTCATTTCCGTAAAAAATTCAGGGCGCCGTAGCGCCCTGGAGATTAATTGGTAAAGGGGATGACAATCTCGCCTGGCTTCACCTCTATACCTTTGGCGTATTTCTTCGCCAGCGCTTCGCCGGTGCTGGCGTCCTCACGCAGGACATAAGCCGGCTGCTGGCTGAAGTAGCTGCGCAGAGACTGATTCAGGTAGGGGAGCAGGGCCTGAATAACCGACTGCAGCTTCTCCGGCGCCACTTTGGCATCGACCACTTCCATTTCCTGCAGGAAGATGGCGCCTTTCTCTCGGTCAAAGGTTGGCAGCGCTTTGAGCTTCAGATCGATCGTCGCTTTCTGCGTGCCGAACAGGGAGTTAAGATCGACGTTGGCGATCCCGCTCAGGGTGACTTTGCCCGGCTCCTCGCGCCCGATAGCGCTGGTCAGGTTCTGCAGTTCGATATGGGCGTCGGCAACGCCTTTCAGACCAATATCTTTGGCGAAATGGTTTCGCTTCTGCAGGGCCTGGTTAATCTCCTGCTCGCTTACCGTGTATTGGGTCAGCTGATTACAGCCGCTCAGCAGGCCGCTGACAATTAGCGCGGCGGCGATCAATATCTTTTTCATGGGGTTCCTCAAGCTCATACCTTCCTTCATCCTGACACAAAGCATCATGACCTGTCAGCACCCATCGCGCCAGCAGAATAGGCTGAAAGCAGGAGAATCCGCCGCCGCGCGCATCAGGTGCGCGGCTCCAGCATACCGGAGGCAGAGCGTTTCGGACTGAATTGCCACCATAGCGCCAGGAAGGTGATAACCCCGATGGCGCCGAGCATCAGCCACGGCAGTTCGGGCTGGCCGACGGCTTTCCCGGCATCAAACAGCCAGCCGCCGCCCGCGTAACCCAGCGCGCCGCCGAAGGCGAGCCCCAGACGGCTGAAACCCATATAGCTGCCACGCGCCCGGGCGTCCGCCAGCGAAGCGCCCAGCGTCTCGCGGGCGGGTTCGGCAATGATAGAGCCGATGTAAAACAGGCAAATCAGGGTAAACAGCTGCTGTAAACTGCTGGTCATCCCGATGGGGAGCATGGCCAGGGTCATCACCAGCAGACCGGCCATCAGCCGGTGCTCAAGGCGGAAGCGTTTTTCGCTCCAACGGGCAATAGGATAGAGCAGGGTGAGCGAAATGGTGGCTTCGATGGCGTACATCCATTTCACGGCGGCCGGCGAGCCGGCGATGTCATTCACCATGATCGGCAGCATCAGCATCACCTGCACCGCCAGCATATAATAGCCGGTCAGCGTCAGGACATAGGTGACGAAGCGTTTGTCCCGCAGCACCCGGCCCAGACCCTCGCGAATCGGCGTTTTCACCGTCGAGAGCTTCCATGCCGGCAGATACCAGGCGTTAAACGCGGCGCAGGCGATAAACAGCGCGGCGCCGGCGCTGCACACCAGGCGAAAATCATACTGCAGCAGCCAGCTGCCCAGCAGCGCGCCAATCACCGCGCCGGCGCTATCCTGCATCATCAGGATGGAGAAAAAGCGGCCGCGCTGATGCGGACGCACCAGCTTAACCACCAGCGCCGCCCGCGGCGGATCGAACAGTGTACCGCCGAGTCCGGAGAGTATGCACGAGAACCACAGCACCCACGGCTCATGGGCGACGGCCATCGCCGCGAAACCGCCGGCACGCATCAGCATACCGGTGACGATCATCGGTTTCGCGCCGAAGCGGTCGGCGATGGCGCCGCCAAAGATGCCTAATCCCTGCTGTACCAGCTGGCGCAGGCCGAGCGCAATGCCGACCATCAGCGCTGCCCAGCCCATCTGATCGACAAAGCGGATGGAAATCAGCGGAAAAACGACAAAAAAGCCCAGCACGACCAGCATGTTATCGACTAACAGGAAATATTTACCCAGGCTCCTTGCCTGCGAGACGCGGGACATTTCCCCTCCAGGGAAAAATAGAGATAAGCGAGGATATTCTGCGGGCAATCTGCTGCTTTTCCCAGCACCCTTGCGACAATATTTTTTTATCAAAAAGCAAGATCGATTGAGCCTATTCATCGAAAAGAGGAGATGGCGCAGAAAATGGTATGTTGCTGTTTTCACACTATCGTGCAGGAAAGGTATAGTGATGAAAGCAAGAGTGAAGTCAGGGGGACTGAAAAAGGAAATGTTTGGCTATCGCAGTAACGTGCCGAAGGTGCGTTTGACGACGGACCGGCTGGTGGTGCGCCTGGTTCACGATCGTGACGCCTGGCGTCTGGCCGATTATTACGCCGAAAATAAAGCGTTCTTAAAACCCTGGGAGCCGGTTCGTGACGACAGCCACTGCTATCCCTCCGGATGGCAGGCGCGTCTGTCGATGATCGCTGAGTTTCATAAGCAGGGGTCAGCTTTTTATTTCGCGCTGCTCGACCCTGAGGAAAAAGAGATCATCGGTGTGGCGAATTTCTCCAACGTGGTGCGCGGATCTTTCCATGCCTGTTATCTTGGCTATTCCATTGGCGAGAAGTGGCAGGGGCAGGGGCTGATGTTTGAAGCGCTGACGTCGGCGATTCGCTATATGCAGCGCACGCAGCATATTCATCGCATTATGGCCAACTACATGCCGCATAATCAGCGCAGCGGCGCGCTGCTGGCGCGGTTGGGGTTTGAAAAAGAGGGTTACGCCAAAGATTATCTGCTGATTGACGGGCAGTGGCGTGACCATGTACTGACGGCGCTAACGACGCCGGACTGGTCTGCGGGACGTTAAGGAGAGAGGATGAAATATCAGTTAACTGCGCATGAAGCGCGCGTCATTGGCTGCCTGCTGGAAAAGCAGGTCACCACCCCCGAGCAGTATCCGCTGTCGGTAAATGCCGTGGTGACCGCCTGCAATCAGAAAACCAACCGCGAGCCAGTGATGTCGCTGAGCGAAAGCGAGGTCCAGGCCCTGCTGGATACGCTGGCGAAACGGCACTATCTGCGCACGGTCAGCGGATTCGGTAATCGCGTCACCAAGTATGAACAGCGCTTTTGCAACTCCGAATTTGGCGATCTGAAGCTTAGCGCCGGCGAGGTTGCGGTGGTCACGACGCTGCTGCTGCGCGGTGCTCAGACGCCGGGCGAATTACGCAGCCGGGCGCAGCGGATGTATGAGTTCAGCGATATGGCGGAAGTGGAAAGCGTGCTGGAAGGGCTGACGACGCGCGAAGATGGCCCCTTCGTCGCCCGGTTGCCCCGGGAGCCGGGAAAACGGGAAAGCCGCTATATGCATCTGTTTTGCGACGATATGGACACGCTGATCACCACAGTGGAAGCTCTCGCGCCGCTGGACGATGACGGCGATCTGCGCGCCAGGGTTGAAGCGCTGGAGGGCGAGGTGGCGGAGCTGAAGGCGCGCCTCGATTCGCTGTTACACCATCTGGGAGACTAAAACGTGGGGACAAGATTGCGCATTGGGGTGGTCGGCTTAGGCAGCATTGCGCAGAAAGCGTGGCTGCCGGTGCTGGGGGCGGCGGAAAGCTGGACGCTGCAGGCGGCCTGGTCGCCGGGTAAAGAGAAGGCGCTACGGATCTGCGAAACCTGGCGGATGCCATACGCTGATTCCCTCGATGCCCTGGCGGCACAGTGCGATGCGGTCTTTGTCCATACCTCGACGGCTTCACATTATGAAGTAGTGAATCACTTACTGAATGCCGGGGTTCATGTTTGTGTGGATAAACCATTGGCGGACAAGCTGAGTGAGGCGGAGACGCTGGTCGAGCTGGCGGCGCGACGTCGACTGACGTTGATGGTCGGTTTCAATCGCCGCTTCGCGCCGCTCTATCGGGAGCTGAAGGGGCGGCTGGGCGAGGCGGCCTCGCTGCGGATGGATAAGCATCGTAGCGATAGCGTCGGCAACGATCTGCGCTTTACGCTGCTTGATGACTATCTGCATGTGGTGGATACCGCGCTATGGCTGGCCGACGGTCAGGCGCGTCTGCGCGGCGGCGCGCTGAAGATCACCCCGCAGGGCGAAATGCTCTATGCCGAACATCAGTTCAGTTCGCCCCGGCTGCAGGTCACCACCAGCATGCATCGTCGCGCAGGCAGCCAGCGCGAGTGGGTGCAGGCGGTCACGGATGGCGGGCTATATGCCGTCAGCGAGATGCGCGAATGGCAGGAGGAGTGCGGTCATGGCGTGGTCCAGCGCCCGGTTGCCGGCTGGCAAACCACCCTTGAGCAGCGCGGCTTTGTCGGCTGCGCGCGCCATTTTATCGAATGCGTGCAAAATCAGACAGTTCCTGAAACTGCAGGCGAACAGGCGCTGCTGGCTCAGCGGATCGTTGAGAAACTGTGGCGCGACGCCATTAGCGAATAATCCATTGTAACAACTGACAGTAGTAATTCATGTTGAACCCGGTAGACTATCGCCACTTTCCAGCGCCCGCATTTGCGGGCGTTTTACTCCAGGGTTTGGAATAACAGCGTAATGAACCTTTTAAAATCACTGGCGGCAGTCAGTTCGATGACCATGTTTTCGCGCGTGCTGGGCTTTGCCCGCGATGCGATTGTGGCGCGTATTTTTGGCGCCGGGATGGCGACCGATGCCTTTTTTGTCGCCTTCAAACTGCCTAACCTGCTGCGGCGTATTTTTGCCGAAGGCGCCTTCTCACAGGCGTTTGTGCCGATCCTTGCCGAATATAAAAGCAAGCAGGGCGAAGATGCCACCCGCGTGTTTGTCTCATACGTCTCCGGGCTGCTGACCCTGGCCCTGGCTATCGTTACCGTTATCGGGATGCTGGCGGCGCCGTGGGTAATCACCATTACTGCGCCCGGCTTTGCCGATACCGCCGATAAGTTTGCGCTAACCACCCAGCTGCTGCGTATTACCTTTCCCTATATTTTGCTGATCTCCCTGGCTTCGCTGGTGGGGGCGATCCTCAATACCTGGAACCGCTTCTCGGTGCCGGCCTTTGCGCCGACGTTCCTCAACGTCAGTATGATTGGCTTTGCGCTGTTTGCCGCGCCGTATTTCCATCCGCCGGTGCTGGCGCTGGCCTGGGCGGTGACGGTCGGCGGCGTGCTGCAGCTGGCTTACCAGCTGCCGCATCTGAAGAAGATTGGCATGCTGGTCCTGCCGCGAATTAATCTGAAAGATGCCGGCGCGATGCGGGTGGTGAAGCAGATGGGGCCGGCGATCCTTGGCGTGTCGGTAAGCCAGATCTCCCTTATCATCAATACCATTTTCGCCTCATTCCTCGTGTCGGGCTCGGTGTCGTGGATGTATTATGCCGACCGCCTGATGGAGTTTCCCTCCGGCGTGCTGGGTGTGGCGCTTGGCACTATCCTGCTGCCATCGCTGTCAAAAAGCTTCGCCAGCGGTAACCATGACGAGTATTGCCGGCTGATGGACTGGGGACTGCGTCTCTGTTTTCTGCTGGCGCTGCCGAGCGCGGTGGCGCTGGGGATCCTCGCCAAACCGCTGACCGTGGCTCTGTTCCAGTACGGCAAATTCAGCGCCTTTGACGCGGCGATGACCCAGCGCGCGCTGGTGGCTTATTCCGTGGGGCTGATGGGCCTTATCGTGGTGAAAGTGCTGGCGCCGGGCTTCTATTCCCGTCAGGACATCAAGACCCCGGTCAAGATTGCTATTATCACCCTGATTATGACCCAGGTAATGAACCTGGCGTTTATCGGCCCGCTGAAGCATGCGGGTCTGTCGCTGTCCATCGGCCTGGCGGCCTGCCTGAACGCCGCGCTGCTCTACTGGCAGCTGCGTAAACAGAAAATTTTCACCCCGCAGCCAGGCTGGTTGGCCTTCCTGCTGCGTCTGATTATTGCAGTGCTGGTTATGGCCGCGGCGCTGCTGGGCGTCATGCATCTCATGCCTGAGTGGTCGCTGGGGACGATGCCGTTCCGTCTGATGCGTTTGCTGGCGGTGGTTATCGCCGGGGTGGTAGCCTATTTCGCCACGCTGCTGGTGCTGGGCTTCCGCGTGAAAGAGTTTGTCCGTCGCACNGCGTAAGCAGTTGTGTGGGTAGAAAAACCCCGCTTCGCCTCAGGCGAAGCGGGG
>NZ_JAZARW010000001.1:1229647-1270585 GCF_036233805.1 Klebsiella sp. EMBS2024
TATGATGCGCTGCGTTCGGCAGCGAGGATGCGGGCATTCTCCAGCAGACGGATCGCCAGGGCTAGCGCGCCAGTGATCACTGCCAGCGTGACCACTCCGTTCCAGCCGGCCAGCACGTACAGCTTACTGCCCAGCACCGACCCCAGCGACATCCCGATAAACACCACGGTGAACAGCAGGGCGTTGAGGCGGCCGCGGGCCTGTGGCTCAAGGCCATATACCAGGTTCTGATGCGCCACCAGGCTTGACTGCAGGCCAAGGTCAAAGCCAATCGCCGACAGGGCAATCAGCGCCAACTGAGCGTGCACTGGCAGCAGCGGCAGCATAAACATCAGGGCAAAGGAGAGGGTGACCAGCGCCGCACCCATCTGTGTCACCTTACCGGCGCCAAATTTATCGGCCAGACCGCCGGCAAGCGGCGCGGCCAGCGCCCCGGCGGCCCCGGCGATACCGAAACCGCCCGCTACTGCGCTGCCCATGTGATAGTGTTCGGAGAGCATCACCGCCAGCGTCGACCAGAAGGCGCTAAAGGCGATAGAGAGCGCGCCCTGAGCTAGCGCGGCGCGGCGTAATGCCGGGTAACGCTGCCACAGATGCGCCATCGAGGCCATCAGCTGCGGATAGCTCAGCGTCGAGTGCACAGCGAAGCGCGGCAGGACGCGCCACATTACCAGGCCAATCAGCGCGACGCTGACCGCCGCCGCCTGATACATCACCCGCCAGCCGAATACGGCGCCCACCACGCCGCTGACCGTCCGGGAGAGCAGGATCCCCAGCAGCAGCCCGGTCATCACCGTGCCCACCATTTTTCCCTGCTTGCCCGCCGGGGCGAGGATCGCCGCCGCCGGGACGATATCCTGCGCCATGGTCGCCGCCATACCGATCAGCAGACTGACCACCAGCAGTGAGCTGAGCTGGCCGGTGAGGCTGCACAGGAGCAGCAGGAGCGCCAGCAGCGCGCTTTTCACCAGGATCAGCCGGCGGCGATCGTGGCGGTCGCCGAGCGGGAGCAGGAACAGAATGCCGAGCGCATAACCCGCCTGCGTCAGGGTAGGGACCAGACCCATACCTTCTACAGTCAGGTGGAGATTGGCGCCCATCAACGGCAGCAGCGGCTGCGCGTAGTAAATAGAGGCGACGCTAAAGCCGGCGCCGAGTGCGAGAATGAAGATAATCCAGCCTGCGTCGCGGGTGGAAAGGGAAGTCGGTGTCATGTTCAATGCCTCATAGATGCGATGGGGCTATTTTTCCCTGAACGCGACTGGCGCGGTAGCCGGGCTGGTGGTAAAACGGTTATACGTAGCACGTATAGGCAAAAGGAAAATGAAAAGACAAAAGCGTATAGACCGCATTGAGCTGATGCGCACCTATATCCGCATCGTAGAGGCCGGATCGCTCTCCGCCGCCGCAGGGCAGATGGACACTACCCAGGCGACCGTCAGCCGCCGCCTGCAGTCCCTTGAAGGGCTGCTGGGGGTTAAGCTGATCCTGCGCACCACCCATGCGATGAAGCTCACTGACGATGGCGAACGCTGTTATCGTCACGCCCGTCAGGTGGTGGACGCCTGGCTGGCGCTGGAGGATGACCTGCGTATTGCCGACGATCGGCCGGTGGGCGTTCTGCGAGTGCGGGCGCCCCACGCGTTTGGCCAGCAGCAGCTGCTGGCGCCGCTGGTGGCATTTCTACAGCGCCATCCGCAGCTGTCGGTGGAGTGGATGCTAAACGATAATACCGTCGACTTCCTCAGCGATAATATCGACTGCGCTATTCGCGTGGGGGCGGAGGTGGATCCAGCAACGGTATCCGTACTGCTGGCGGAAGTGCCGCGCTGCGTAGTGGCTTCTCCTGAGCTGCTGGCGAAGTATCCGCCGTTAACCTCGCTGGAGGCGTTATCGGGCCTGCCATGGATCGCCATTAATACCTTTTATCAGCATGAGGTACGGCTCAGGCATCAGGCAAGCGGGCAGATTGTCTCTACAGCGATTACTCCCTGTCTGAGCACTGACAGTCTTTACGTCGCGCGCAACACCGCGCTGGCGGGGCTGGGGGTGGCGATGGTGTCCAGCTGGACGGTCGTGGAGGATATTGCCGCCGGACGGCTGATTGAGCTGTTCCCGCAGTGGCGACCCGCCTCGCTGCCGGTTCATCTGGTTTATCCCTGGGCGCGCTATTACCCGACACGCCTGCGTAAGTTCCTCGACCTGATGCGGGAGATCATGCCGGATCTCGCCGGGATGCAGCGTCCGCAAAGCGCATAAAAAAACCGGCCAAAGGCCGGTTTTTTTATTAAGCACGCTTACTCGACGGGCTGTGGGCGAGTCGGTTCAGCGGTGGCTTTATGGGTCGCGCTATGACCACCGGCGGCGCCTTTACCTTCAAAGGCGAACGGCGGGCGCACCCAGGTGCTGTGACGCGGTGCTTCCGGGACATAGTCCGGAGCTGGCGCACGGGTCATTGGCGCGGTGGCATGGCGATGACCCGCCACTACGACCGGCTTGCTCACCGGGGGCTCGGCTTTGACCGGTTCGGCAGGGGCCGCTTCGATCACTGGCGCTTGCTCCACGGTTTCTGCGGCCGGGGCGATGGTTTCCACTGGCGCTGCAACGACAGGCGTCGTTTCCACCGCTTCAGGTTCTACCACCACCGGCTCGGCGTCGAGCGTCACTGGCGCGATAGCCTGAGGCGCTTCGACAGCCGGTGCTTCGGTGACCGGCTCCTGAGGCGCTGGCTCGACGGCTGCTGGCGCGACAACTTCCGCAGCATCAACGACCAGCGGCTCGGCGGCCGCTACCGGCTCAACGACTACCGGCTCAGCGGTTACTGGTTCCATGGTAGCCGGCTCGACGGTGACCGGCGCAGCGGTAACGGTTTCAACGACGGCAACCGGGGCCGCTACGGCCTCGACAGTTTTCGCGACGCTGGCGTCCTGAACCTGAACCTCTTCCGGCTGCTGATCGTGCGGACGAACCACCGGGTAGCGGATCCAGACTTTACCGGAAGCCATCTCCGGCGATGCGCAGGCTACGGTCAGCGGCATAGGCGACTGGGTCGGATAGCGTTCGTCACGATAGCGACGACGACGCTGACCGCTGACGCGCAGGTGACGCGGGGAGCGACGTGAGCGACGCGGCATACCGTTCGCTTCACGGGATTCGCCATTTTCGTCCTGGTCCGCCACGCTCTCCACCCCTGCCGGCAGCTCGGCTTTCACCGGCTCGCTTTGCGGAGCGATAACTTCAGCCACTACGGCTTCTGGCACGATCTCGGCAACTGGCTCGACGACAGCGGACTCAACGCGCACTTTCTGTGCCAGCTGGCGCGGTTTACGACGCGGCAGAGTTTGTACACGCTCTTCCTGCTCCGTCTCCTGCACAACCGGCTCTTCGCGAGTCTGCGCTTTGGCTTCCTGCTGNGCCTGACGTTTGTCGTCATTGCGGCGGCGGGTGCGTTCGCGGCGCGGCTGCTGCTCGTCACGGGATTTCGCTTTCTCCGCGTCGTCGCCTGAGGTTTGGCGAACATCACGGGCTTCCACGTTCTGCGACGGCTTCTCGCGACGGTTGCGACGGTTCTCTTCACGCGATTCGCGCGGTTCACGGCCCTCGGCATTGTCCGCACGGGTGTCGCGATTGTCACGGTTATCGCGGTTGTCACGATTGTCGCGGTTATCACGGCGGTCGTTGCGGTCGCGGCGGTTGTTGGCGCGCGGTTTACGACGCTCCTGCTGACGCTCCGGTTTTTCTTCCGCTTTCTTCTCGACCTGAACTTCAGCCGGTTTGGCCTCTTCGGCGCCAGAGAAGATATTCTTCAGCGCGCTGAAGAAGCGTGAGAGCAGGCCAGGCTGCGCCGGTGCGGCGGCCGCGACCGGTGCCGCTGCGGCGACAGGCGCGGCGGCAGGCTCTTCGAGCATCGGGGCTGGCGGCGCATCTGGCATGACAAAAGCGGCCAGGGCCGGCTGTTCCGGACGTTTCCGCTCCGCCGGCTCATCGTCGCCTGGCAGCGCCATCTCTTCTTCATGCAGCTTCGGCAGCAGATAGCTCAGCGTTGAGGTTTCTTCACCTTTGCGCACGCGCAGGACGGAGTAGTGCGGCGTTTGCATTTCGTCGTTTGGCACGATAATAACGCGCACATCGCCCTGACGGGATTCGATAGCGCTCACTGCGGCACGTTTTTCGTTCAGCAGATAGGAGGCGATCGGTACCGGAACAATGGCGTGGACTTCTTTGGTATTCTCTTTCAGCGCTTCTTCTTCGATCAGACGCAGAATAGAGAGCGACAGCGATTCGTTATCACGCACGGTGCCGGTGCCGGAGCAGCGCGGGCAGACGTGGTGGCTGGACTCGCCCAGCGACGGACTCAGGCGCTGACGGGACATCTCCAGCAGGCCGAAGCGCGAAATATGGCTGATCTGAATGCGCGCCCGGTCCTGACGGACGGCTTCGCGCAGACGATTCTCCACGGCGCGCTGGTGGCGAACCGGGGTCATATCGATGAAGTCGATAACGATCAGGCCGCCGAGGTCGCGCAGACGCAGCTGGCGGGCAATTTCGTCAGCCGCTTCGAGGTTGGTATTGAAGGCTGTCTCTTCGATATCGCCGCCGCGGGTGGCGCGGGCGGAGTTGATATCGATCGCGGTCAGCGCTTCGGTGCTATCGATAACGATAGACCCGCCGGAAGGCAGGCGCACTTCGCGCTGGAAGGCGGACTCAATTTGCGATTCGATCTGATAATGGCTGAACAGCGGGATTTCACCGGTGTACAGTTTGATTTTGCTGCTGAAATCCGGACGACCCAGCGCGGCGATATGCTGGCGCGCCAGCTCAAGCACTTTCGGGTTATCGATCAGGATTTCGCCGATGTCCTGGCGCAGGTAGTCACGGAAGGCGCGGACAATGACGTTGCTTTCCTGGTGGATCAGGAACGGCGCCGGACGGCTTTCCGCGGCTTTCTGAATCGCTTCCCAGTGCTTCAGGCGGAAGCTCAGGTCCCACTGCAGGGCTTCGGCGGATTTGCCGACGCCAGCGGTGCGAACGATCAGGCCCATGCCGTCCGGAAGCTCCAGGCTCGCCAGCGCTTCTTTCAGTTCGGTACGGTCGTCGCCCTCGATACGGCGGGAAATTCCCCCGGCGCGCGGGTTGTTCGGCATCAGTA
Source organism: Klebsiella sp. EMBS2024 (assembly GCF_036233805.1). Classification (NCBI taxonomy): domain Bacteria; kingdom Pseudomonadati; phylum Pseudomonadota; class Gammaproteobacteria; order Enterobacterales; family Enterobacteriaceae; genus Klebsiella; species Klebsiella sp. EMBS2024. The sequence goes on from NZ_JAZARW010000001.1 coordinate 1,234,797, forward strand.
CCAGATAGCTGCCCGCCAGGCTGATAAAGGTGGTGAGCGCAGCGCCTTTGTTGCCGCGTTCTTCTTTATCAATCTGCACGATAACTTCCTGACCTTCCCGCAGTACGTCTTTGATATTAGGACGACCATGCGCATTGTAGTTGGCGGGGAAGTATTCGCGGGCGATTTCTTTGAGGGGGAGGAAACCATGACGCTCGGCGCCGTAATCAACAAACGCGGCTTCAAGGCTGGGTTCAATGCGGGTGATTTTGCCTTTGTAGATGTTCGCTTTTTTCTGTTCGTGCCCGGGGCTTTCGATATCCAGGTCGTACAGGCGCTGCCCATCAACAAGGGCGACGCGCAACTCTTCCTGCTGAGTTGCGTTGATTAACATTCTTTTCATCGTAACTTACTCATTATTCTTACATTGACGACTAAGCTGCGGGCAGAGTAATGCCTTTCCGGGGGAAAACCGATGGCCTCGTGTCTGGTTCACGTCGCCAACCTCACGGTTGTCGCGCGCTTAAGAGGCGCAGAGTGTCGGTCGCCTGTGTTTCAAACGGAAACACAGCGCAATTATTCAGGGGAACAGCCTGGGATGTATCACCAGAGAATATTCCATTTATACTCGTCGTCTTTCGCGTTGCAGGCATGGTGGCTTAACCTGCTCACCTCGATCTGGCGATCCAGATGAGCTCCCGGGAGTCCCGGAGTTGACGCCTTCCTGCGACTTGAAATCCATAGAGCCTGTACCGGTAAGGACTGCAACCCGCAGCCCGCTAACTGTCTGAAAGATCACAACGTCTTACGCCATTGCTGCGTGGGCGATCGGTCAGACAAAATTGGTCATTCCGCTAATGTCTTGTTCTAACAAGATGCAATACGGAAAACGGTCTCATTATTCCATTGCTAACCTTGTTATAGCAAGTTGACTTTCACCTTTTATCACCCGGTTACTCACAGTTTTATCACCTGCCCATACAGATTGTTCTAATAACAAACAAAATGGCGGTCAGGTAAACCGTGAAAACAGGATAATGATAAATATAAGCATATAAAAATGAGTGGCGCTAATGCGTCCGGCTATTTAGAATCGCGCACCATGAAAACTGAGACCCCAACCGTAAAAATGGTTGCCATTGCTGCTGATGAAGCGGGGCAACGTATCGACAACTTTTTGCGTACGCAATTGAAAGGCGTACCGAAGAGCATGATTTATCGCATCCTGCGTAAAGGCGAGGTGCGGGTAAACAAAAAGCGCGTGAAGCCGGAGTATAAGCTGGAAGCGGGCGATGAAGTCCGTATCCCGCCGGTACGCGTGGCGGAGCGTGAAGAAGAGGCGGTATCGCCGCACCTGCAGAAAGTGGCCGCGCTCTCTGAGGTGATCCTCTATGAAGACGATCATATTCTGGTGCTCAATAAGCCTTCTGGTACCGCGGTACACGGCGGCAGCGGCCTGAGCTTCGGCGTGATTGAAGGGCTGCGGGCCCTGCGCCCGGAGGCGCGCTTCCTTGAGCTGGTGCATCGTCTCGACCGGGATACCTCCGGCGTGCTGCTGGTGGCGAAAAAGCGCTCAGCGCTGCGTTCGCTGCACGAGCAACTGCGCGATAAAGGCATGCAGAAAGATTATCTGGCGCTGGTGCGCGGCCAGTGGCAGTCGCATACCAAAGTGGTCCAGGCCCCGCTGTTGAAGAATATTCTGCAGAGCGGGGAGCGCATCGTTCGCGTGAGTCAGGAAGGCAAGCCGTCGGAGACGCGCTTTAAAGTGGAAGAGCGTTACGAATTCGCCACGCTGGTGCGCTGCAGCCCGGTCACCGGCCGCACGCATCAGATCCGCGTTCATACCCAGTATGCCGGCCATCCTATCGCTTTTGACGACCGCTATGGCGACCGCGAGTTCGACAAGCAGCTGTCCGCTACCGGCTTAAACCGCCTGTTCCTGCACGCGGCGGCGCTGAAGTTTACCCACCCNGGGAGCGGGGAGGTGATGCGCGTTGAGGCGCCGCTGGACAACCAGCTGAAGCACTGTTTACAGGTGCTACGGAAGAGCAAATAAGCGCAACGGCGGAATCAGTTCCGCCGTTTTTTTTGCCTCAGCCTAACAGCGGGTTGTAGTTTTCACGGCGCAACATCTGACAGAGCGCGATTAAGGGTAAACCGACCAGGGTGTTCGGGTCGCGGCCTTCCAGCCGTTCGAACAGCGTAATGCCCAACCCTTCGCTCTTGAAACTCCCGGCGCACTGCAGCGGGTTCTCTTTGCGCACATAGCCTTCTATCTCTTTATCACTGAGATGGCGAAAGTGAACGTCAAAGGGTTCGCATTCGGTTTGCAGATGGCCGCTGGCAGAGTTGTACAGCGCCAGTCCGGTATAAAAGGTAATGATTGACCCGCTGGCCTTTCTTAACTGCCTGCGGGCATTTTCCTCGGTGTGCGGTTTGCCGGTGATTTCACCGTCCAGTACGCAAACCTGATCGGAGCCTATAATAAGGTGATTAGGGAAGCGTGTGGCCAGACTTTGCGCTTTGGCCTGCGCCAGTCGGGTGACAAGCTGACGTGCGGATTCATCAGGCCGGGGCGTTTCGTCGACGTCAGGCGCGGCACATTCAAACGGTAAACCCAGTTTTTCCAGCAGCATGCGCCGCCAGGGAGAGGTTGACGCGAGGATAAGATCAGACATATTTTTTCATCCACATATAGCGCTTCGCAGAGCATCATCTTAAACTATGCGCCGCAATGTGTGCGAATAAATGGCAAAAGGCAACCTGAGGCTGCCTTTTTCTTTGACTCTATGACATTACAAAGTTAATATGCGCGCCCTATGCAAAAGGTAAAATTACCCCTGACTCTTGATCCGGTACGCACGGCTCAAAAACGCCTTGATTACGAAGGCATCTATGCCCGCGATCAGGTTGAACGTGTAACCGATTCTGTAGTCAGCGTGGACAGCGATGTGGAATGCAGCATGTCGTTCGCTATCGATAACCAGCGTCTCGCCGTTATTACTGGCGATGCAAAGGTAACGGTAACTCTCGAATGCCAGCGTTGCGGGAAACCGTTCTCCCATCACGTCCACACCACGTATTGTTTTAGCCCCGTCAGAAATGACGAACAGGCCGAAGCACTACCGGAAGCGTATGAGCCGATTGAGGTTAACGAATTCGGTGAAATCGACCTGCAGGCAATGGTCGAGGATGAAATTATCCTCTCCCTGCCCGTAGTTCCGGTGCATGATTCTGAACACTGTGAAGTGTCCGACGCGGACATGGTCTTTGGCGAACTGCCTGAAGAGGCACAAAAACCAAACCCATTTGCCGTATTAGCCAGCTTAAAGCGTAAGTAATTGAGGAGTAAGGTCCATGGCCGTACAACAGAATAAACCAACCCGTTCCAAACGTGGCATGCGTCGTTCCCATGACGCGCTGACCGCAGTCACCAGCCTGTCTGTAGACAAAACTTCTGGTGAGAAACACCTGCGTCACCACATCACTGCCGACGGTTTCTACCGCGGTCGCAAGGTTATCGCTAAGTAATCACGCGATACTCGCAGGATTTCCCGTTGCAGGCCATGGCGGGCGTGTGCGTCCCTGGAAACTCGGTTAACCCGGTCGCTGGGGGCATTTATGCCCGGATTGTTGCGTCTGCAGCGTGAATATTCGCGGGTGCCAGCGTGATGAAGCTTAGTGAGGACTCCCCGGGCAACTGGGGAATCACCGAACCGGGCAGCGACGATACCTTGACACGTCTAACCCTGGCGTTAGATGTCATGGGGGGCGATTTCGGCCCATCCGTGACGGTGCCTGCAGCACTGCAGGCACTGAACTCTAATTCGCAACTCACACTTCTTTTAGTCGGCGATCCCGACGCCATCACGCCATTACTCGCCAAAGCTGACTTCGAACAACGTTCGCGTCTGCAGATTATTCCTGCGCAGTCAGTTATTGCCAGTGATGCGCGACCCGCGCAGGCTATCCGCAGCAGTCGCGGAAGCTCAATGCGCGTGGCGCTGGAGCTTGTGAAAGAAGGGCGGGCGCAAGCCTGCGTCAGCGCTGGCAACACCGGCGCGCTGATGGGGCTGGCGAAACTGCTGCTCAAACCGATCGAAGGTATTGAGCGGCCGGCGCTGGTGACGGTTTTACCGCACCAGCAGAAGGGCAAAACCGTGGTGCTGGATCTCGGCGCCAACGTCGATTGCGACAGCACGATGCTGGTGCAGTTCGCGGTAATGGGCGCGGTGCTGGCGGAAGAAGTGGTCGGCATTGCCAACCCCCGCGTCGCTTTGTTGAACATCGGCGAAGAAGAGATGAAAGGCCTCGGCAGCATCCGCGATGCTGCCGCAGTGCTCAAAACGCTGCCTTCCCTCAACTACATCGGCTATCTTGAAGCCAATGAACTGTTGACCGGAAAAACCGATGTGCTGGTTTGTGATGGATTCACGGGCAACGTCACATTAAAAACCATGGAAGGTGTTGTCAGAATGTTCCTTTCACTGCTGAAATCTCAGGGAGAGGGCAAAAAACGGTCGTGGTGGCTGCTGTTACTAAAACGTTGGTTACAAAAAAGCTTGGCGAGGCGATTCAGTCACCTCAACCCCGACCAGTATAATGGCGCCTGTCTGTTAGGATTGCGCGGTTCCGTGATCAAGAGTCATGGTGCTGCCAATCAACGCGCCTTTAGCGTCGCGATAGAGCAGGCAGTGCAGGCGGTGCAGCGGCAGATTCCTCAGCGGATCGCCGCGCGCCTGGAATCTTTATACCCAGCTGGTTTCGAGCTGCCNGAAAGCGACAGTGACGTGAACGCCCGACAGCAAAGCGGGACGAATGGCCACGATTGACGCCGCGGCGGTTGAACGAGGCGGGTATATCACCCAAGAGTGACTGAGCGTACATGTATACGAAGATTATTGGTACCGGCAGCTATCTGCCCGAGCAAGTGCGTACAAACGCCGACCTGGAAAAAATGGTAGAAACCTCTGACGAGTGGATTGTCACCCGCACAGGTATCCGTGAGCGTCGTATTGCCGCAGCGCATGAAACAGTTGCTACGATGGGCTTTGAAGCCGCAAAGCAGGCGCTGGCGATGGCGGGCGTGTCCGCGGAGCAAATTGGTCTGATTATCGTTGCGACCACCTCCGGCACGCACGCGTTTCCGAGTTCTGCATGCCAGATCCAGTCAATGCTGGGCGTTAAGGGTTGCCCGGCGTTTGATGTCGCCGCCGCCTGCGCCGGTTTCACCTATGCGCTAAGCGTCGCCGATCAGTATGTGAAGAACGGCGCGGTAGATTATGCGCTGGTTGTTGGCGCCGATGTGCTGGCGCGCACCTGCGATCCGGCGGATCGCGGAACGATTATTATTTTCGGCGACGGCGCCGGCGCGGTTGTGCTGGGCGCCTCCGAAGAGCCGGGCATTATCTCGACGCATCTGCATGCCGACGGCAGCTATGGCGAACTGCTGACCCTGCCGAACGCCGATCGCGTCGATCCGGAAAACCCGATCTATCTGACGATGGCCGGCAACGAAGTCTTCAAAGTGGCGGTCACCGAGCTGGCGCACATCGTTGATGAGACGCTGGCAGCGAATAATCTTGAACGTTCAGCGCTGGACTGGCTGGTGCCGCATCAGGCTAACCTGCGTATTATCAGCGCGACGGCGAAGAAACTGGGTATGTCGATGGATAACGTCGTTGTGACCCTCGACCGCCATGGCAACACCTCCGCGGCGTCAGTCCCTTGCGCGCTGGATGAGGCCGTCCGCGATGGCCGTATTCAGCGCGGTCAGCTGATTTTGCTGGAAGCCTTTGGTGGCGGTTTCACCTGGGGTTCCGCGCTGGTTCGTTTTTAGTATAAGGATTTAAACATGACGCAATTCGCATTTGTGTTCCCGGGGCAGGGCTCTCAGGCCGTAGGCATGCTGGCCGAAATGGCTGCCGCCTGGCCGGTCATTGAAGAGACCTTCGGTGAAGCTTCCGCAGCGTTGGGTTACGATCTGTGGGCGCTGACGCAACAGGGCCCGGCAGAAGAACTGAATAAGACCTGGCAGACTCAACCGGCGCTGCTCGCCGCCTCCGTGGCGCTGTACCGCGTCTGGCAACAGCAGGGCGGCAAAGCGCCAGCGCTGCTGGCGGGTCACAGCCTCGGCGAATACTCCGCGCTGGTATGCGCGGGCGTTATCGGTTTCGCTGATGCCGTTCGCCTGGTTGAGCTGCGTGGTAAATTCATGCAGGAAGCCGTACCGGAAGGTACCGGCGCCATGTCCGCGATTATCGGTCTGGACGACGCCGCTATCGCCAAAGCCTGTGAAGAGTCTGCCGAAGGGCAGGTGGTCTCTCCGGTGAACTACAATTCTCCGGGCCAGGTGGTTATCGCCGGGCACAAAGAGGCCGTTGAACGTGCGGGCGCCGCCTGTAAAGCCGCCGGCGCCAAACGCGCGCTGCCGCTGCCGGTGAGCGTGCCGTCCCACTGCGCGCTGATGAAGCCAGCCGCAGAAAAACTGGCGGTAGAGCTGCAGAAGATCACCTTCAACGCGCCGACGATTCCGGTGGTGAATAACGTCGACGTGAAGTGCGAAACCGCGCCGGACGCCATTCGCGACGCGCTGGTGCGCCAGCTGTACAGCCCGGTGCAGTGGACCAAAACCGTTGAGTTTATGGCTGCCGAGGGCGTATCGCATCTGTATGAGGTTGGCCCGGGTAAAGTCCTCACCGGCCTGACCAAACGTATTGTTGACACCCTGACCGCTTCCGCGCTTAACGAGCCGGCGGCGATGTCTGCGGCGCTTGAGCAATAAAAGAGGAAAACCATGAGTTTTGAAGGAAAAATCGCGCTGGTTACCGGTGCAAGCCGCGGTATTGGCCGTGCCATCGCTGAAACGCTCGTCGCCCGTGGCGCGAAAGTTATCGGTACTGCGACCAGCGAAAGCGGCGCGCAGGCGATCAGCGACTATTTAGGCGCCAATGGTAAAGGTCTGATGTTGAATGTGACCGACCCGGCATCTATTGAATCTGTTCTGGAAAATGTGCGCGCAGAGTTTGGCGAAGTGGATATCCTGGTGAATAATGCCGGGATCACTCGCGACAATCTGTTAATGCGCATGAAAGATGACGAGTGGAACGATATTATCGAAACCAACCTGTCATCGGTTTTCCGTCTGTCAAAAGCGGTAATGCGCGCTATGATGAAAAAGCGTCATGGACGTATTATCACTATCGGTTCTGTGGTTGGTACCATGGGAAATGCGGGTCAGGCCAACTACGCCGCGGCGAAAGCGGGTCTGATCGGCTTCAGTAAATCACTGGCGCGTGAAGTTGCGTCCCGCGGTATTACTGTAAACGTTGTTGCTCCGGGCTTTATTGAAACGGACATGACGCGTGCGCTGACCGATGAGCAGCGTGCGGGTACGCTGGCGGCAGTTCCTGCGGGGCGCCTTGGCACCCCAAATGAAATCGCCAGCGCGGTTGCATTTTTAGCCTCTGACGAAGCAAGTTACATCACTGGTGAAACGCTGCACGTCAACGGCGGAATGTACATGGTCTGACCGAGATTTGTGCAAAACGTTCAGGAACCGCGCACTTCGCACGGTTCTCTGTGCGGTTTTGTGCGAAAAGATTTGCGTTCTTAGGGCAAACGGCCTCAAAATAGCGCAAAATCGTGGTAAGACCTGCCGGGATTTAGTTGCAAATTTTTCAACATTTTATACACTACGAAAACCATCGCGAAAGCGAGTTTTGATAGGAAATTTAAGAGTATGAGCACTATCGAAGAACGCGTTAAGAAAATTATCGGCGAGCAGCTGGGCGTTAAGCAGGAAGAAGTTACCAACAATGCTTCCTTCGTTGAAGACCTGGGCGCTGATTCTCTTGACACCGTTGAGCTGGTAATGGCTCTGGAAGAAGAGTTTGATACTGAGATTCCGGACGAAGAAGCTGAGAAAATCACCACCGTTCAGGCTGCCATTGATTACATCAACGGCCACCAGGCGTAAGTGAACATCTCCAGGCGGTCATTCGACCGCCTGAGTTTTATCTTTTTATTGTCCCACAAGAATCTATTTTCCCTCCCTGGAGGACAAACGTGTCTAAGCGTCGTGTAGTTGTGACCGGACTGGGCATGTTGTCTCCTGTCGGCAATACCGTAGAGTCTACCTGGAAAGCTCTCCTTGCCGGTCAGAGTGGCATCAGCCTGATCGACCATTTCGATACTAGCGCCTATGCAACGAAATTTGCTGGCTTAGTAAAGGATTTTAACTGTGATGACATTATCTCGCGCAAAGAACAGCGCAAGATGGATGCCTTCATTCAATATGGAATTGTCGCTGGCGTTCAGGCCATGCAGGATTCTGGCCTTGAAGTGACGGAAGAGAATGCAACCCGTATTGGCGCCGCTATCGGCTCCGGTATTGGCGGTCTCGGCTTGATCGAAGAAAACCACAGTTCGCTGGTTAACGGCGGACCGCGCAAGATCAGCCCATTCTTCGTTCCTTCCACAATTGTTAACATGGTGGCCGGACATCTGACCATCATGTTTGGTCTGCGTGGGCCAAGTATCTCTATCGCGACCGCGTGTACTTCAGGCGTGCACAACATCGGCCAGGCCGCGCGCATCATCGCCTATGGCGATGCCGATGCGATGGTGGCAGGCGGCGCGGAAAAAGCCAGCACCCCGCTTGGCGTGGGCGGCTTCGGCGCGGCGCGTGCGCTCTCCACGCGCAATGACAACCCGCAGGCGGCGAGCCGTCCGTGGGATAAAGATCGTGACGGCTTCGTGCTGGGCGACGGCGCGGGTATGGTGGTGCTGGAAGAGTACGAGCATGCCAAAAAACGCGGCGCCAAAATCTACGCCGAGATCGTTGGCTTCGGCATGAGCAGCGATGCTTACCACATGACGTCACCGCCGGAAGATGGCGCGGGCGCCGCGCTGGCAATGGTGAATGCTATTCGCGATGCGGGCATCGAACCGGGCCAGATCGGCTACGTCAACGCCCACGGCACCTCGACGCCGGCCGGCGATAAAGCGGAAGCGCAGGCGGTTAAGTCTGTCTTCGGTGATGCGGCGAGCCGCGTACTGGTGAGCTCTACCAAATCCATGACCGGGCATCTGCTGGGTGCGGCAGGGGCGGTAGAGTCGATTTACTCTATCCTGGCGCTGCGCGATCAGGCGGTTCCGCCGACGATCAACCTCGACAACCCGGATGAAGGCTGCGACCTCGACTTCGTTCCACACGAAGCGCGTCAGGTTTCCGGTATGGAGTACACCCTGTGCAACTCCTTCGGCTTTGGCGGCACTAACGGTTCGCTGATCTTCAAAAAAGTGTGACAGGGCTTGCCCCGGTACTGCTTTAACAAAAGGCCCGTTCATCGGGCCTTTTTTATTCAGCTTTCTCCCCTTGTTCTCTGCTCTGGGTCCTGACACACTGACCGACCAGTGAAAAGGAGTCCTTTATGTTCTTGATAAACGGCGTTGTACAGGACACGTTGGCAGCGAACGATCGCGCCACCCAGTTTGGCGACGGCTGTTTTACCACCGCCCGCATCCAGCAAGGGCAGGTTGCGCTACTGGACGCCCATCTGCAGCGTTTGCAGACAACCTGTGAAAAATTACATATCCCATTTAACGACTGGCTGACGCTGAGCGAAGAGATGCAGCGTCTGGCTCGGCCGCACGCGCAGGGCGTGCTCAAGGTGACTCTCACCCGCGGCGTTGGGGGAAGGGGATACAGTACGGCAGGCTGCGTGTCGCCCACTCGCATTCTCAGCTTCTCTCCATTCCCGGCGCATTATGCGCGCTGGCGGGAGGAGGGCATTACTCTGACCCAGAGTCCGGTGCCCCTGGGGCGCAACTCCTGGCTTGCCGGCCTGAAGCACCTTAATCGCCTTGAGCAGGTACTGATCCGCTCTCATCTTGAGCAGACGGACGCCGATGAGGCGCTGGTCCTTGACAGTGACGGGTGGCTTACGGAATGCTGTGCCGCGAATTTATTCTGGCGTCAGGGACGTGATGTATTTACTCCGCGACTCGATTATGCCGGGGTCAACGGCATTATGCGGCAGCGCTGTATCGCGCAGCTGGCACCATCGACGTTTCGCGTTGTCGAAGTGACAGCGCGTCCCGAGACGTTGCGGGAGGCCGATGAAGTGCTGATCTGCAATGCGCTGATGCCGCTGGTGCCGGTTCGCCGCTGGGAGGAGACCACCTGGTCCTCGCGTGAGCTTTACCATTTTTTAGCCCCTTTGTGTGAGCTGTCTGGTTAGTATGAAGAAAATGTTACGTTTTATCCTGTTGCTGGTCGTGCTGTTGGGCATCGCCGCGGCGGCAGGCATGTGGAAGGTACGCCAGCTGGCGGACAGCAAGCTGCTGATTAAGGAAGAGACCATCTTTACCCTCGAAGCCGGCACCGGCCGGCTGGCGCTGGGCCAGGATCTCTATCGCGAGAAGGTGATCAATCGCCCGCGCGTTTTCCAGTGGCTGCTGCGGGTGGAACCTGAGCTGTCTCACTTCAAGGCCGGGACCTATCGCTTCACGCCGCAAATGACGGTGCGCGAGATGTTGCAGCTGCTGGCCAGCGGCAAAGAGGCGCAGTTTCCGCTGCGCTTTGTCGAAGGCATGCGCGTCAGCGACTACCTGCGCCAGCTGCGCGATGCCCCGTACGTGAAGCACACGCTTGAAGACGATAGCTACGCGACGGTGGCTAAGGCATTAGGTCTTGAGCATGCCGACTGGGTAGAGGGCTGGTTCTGGCCGGATACCTGGATGTACACCGCCAACACCAGCGATATCGCCATCCTCAAGCGCGCGCATCAGAAAATGGTCGCCGAAGTGGCGAAGGTCTGGGAAGGACGGATGGAGAATCTGCCCTATGCCGATCAGAACCAGCTGTTGACCATGGCCTCGATTATTGAAAAAGAGACCGCGGTAGCGGAAGAGCGCGACCGCGTCGCGTCGGTATTTATCAACCGCCTGCGCATCGGTATGCGCTTGCAGACCGATCCGACCGTAATCTACGGGATGGGCGAAGGATATACTGGTAAGTTAACGCGTAAGGATCTCGAGACGCCGACCGCATACAATACTTATACCATCAGCGGTTTGCCGCCGGGCCCTATCGCGGTGCCGGGCGAGGCCTCGCTGAAGGCGGCCGCCCATCCGGCGAAAACGCCATATCTTTATTTCGTCGCCGACGGGAAAGGGGGCCATACGTTTACCACAAACCTGGTCAGTCATAACCGTGCGGTGCAGGATTATCTGAAAGTACTTAAGGAAAAAAATGCGCAGTAACTATATCGTCATCGAGGGGCTGGAGGGCGCCGGGAAGACCACCGCACGTCAACTGGTGGTGGAGACGCTGCAGTCGGCGGGTATTCACGATATGGTGTTTACCCGCGAGCCGGGGGGCACAATCCTTGCCGAAAAACTGCGTAGCCTGGTGCTGGATATCCAGTCCACGGGCGATGAAGTGATTAACGATAAAGCGGAAGTGCTGATGTTTTACGCGGCGCGCGTCCAGTTGGTGGAGACCGTGATTAAGCCCGCGCTGGCCCGCGGCCAGTGGGTGATCGGCGATCGTCACGATCTGTCGACGCAGGCCTATCAGGGCGGCGGCCGGGGAATTGACCGCACGATGCTGGCGACGCTGCGCGACGCGGTACTCGGTGATTTTCGCCCCAATCTGACGCTGTATCTCGACGTCACGCCGGAAGTGGGGCTGCAGCGCGCCCGGGCCCGCGGCGAGCTGGATCGCATTGAGCAGGAGTCCATGAACTTTTTCAACCGTACCCGCGCGCGCTATCTTGAGCTGGCCGCCGCCGATCCTTCTATCCGCACGGTTGACGCAACTCAGCCGCTGGATGCCGTGGCGCGCGACATTCGCGCCACGATCGCCCAGTGGATGGCGGAGCAAGCGGCATGAAATGGTATCCGTGGCTGCGCCCCTCGTTCGAACAACTGGTCGGTAGCTATCAGGCCGGACGAGGCCACCACGCCTTACTGTTACAGTCCCTGAACGGGATGGGCGGCGAGGCGTTGATTTACGCGCTGTGCCGCTTCCTGATGTGCCGCCAGCCCGAAGGACATAAAAGCTGCGGCCACTGCCATAGCTGTCAGCTGATGCAGGCCGGCACGCACCCCGATTACTATGCGCTCAGCCCCGAGAAGGGCAAGAGCGCGCTGGGTATTGACGCGGTGCGCGATGTCAATGAAAAGCTCTATGAACATGCACGCCTTGGTGGGGCAAAAGTGGTCTGGATTAGCGATGCTGCCTTGCTGACCGATGCCGCCGCCAACGCGTTGCTGAAAACGCTGGAGGAGCCCCCGGAGAATACCTGGTTCTTCCTCGCCTGCGAGGAGCCGGCGCGTCTGCTGACCACTCTGCGCAGCCGCTGTCGCCTGCATCATCTGGCGCCGCCGTCTGAGCCTTATGCTCTGGCCTGGCTGGAGCGTGAGGTGAGCCTGCCGCAGGAGTCATTGTTGACCGCGTTACGCCTGTGCGCCAGCGCGCCGGCTGCGGCGCTCGAACTGTTACAGGAACCGCTGTGGACGGCGCGGCAGCAGTTGTGTCAGGCGCTGGCGGCTACCCTGGCGAGCGGTGACTGGCTGGCGCTGCTGCCGATACTCAATCATGAACAGGCGGCGGTTCGCCTGCACTGGCTGGCGTCGCTGCTGGTCGATGCGCAAAAACGACAGCAGGGGATTACCCTGGTGAGTAACCCTGACGTCTGGCCGCTGCTGGAGCAGCTGGCGCACAGCCTGCCCGCTGTCCGGCTGCAGGCGATTGCCCATGACGTCTGTACCTGCCGCGAGCAATTGCTCAACGTTGTCGGTGTCAACCGCGAACTGCTGCTTACCGAGCGCCTGCTGCGCTGGGAACATTACCTGCAACCCGGGACGGTTTTACCCGTCTCCCACCTCTGAGTGAGACATTATGTTTTTAGTCGACTCCCACTGCCATCTTGATGGTCTGGATTATCAAACTCTACACAAAAACGTCGACGACGTGCTGGCAAAAGCGGCCGCACGCGATGTGAAATTTTGCCTCGCCGTCGCCACGACGCTGCCTGGCTACCGCAGTATGCGCGAACTGGTGGGGACGCGTGACAACGTCGTCTTCTCCTGTGGCGTACACCCATTAAACCAGGACGAGCCCTGGGAGGTAGAGACTCTGCGCGCGCTGGCAGCGGAAGAGGGCGTCGTGGCGATGGGGGAGACCGGTCTGGATTATTTTTATACCCCGGAAACTAAAGCCCAACAGCAAAGCTCGTTCCGCGACCACATTCGTATCGGCCGTGAGCTCAATAAGCCGGTGATCGTCCATACCCGTGACGCGCGTGCCGATACTCTGGCTATTTTGCGCGAAGAAAAGGTGACGGATTGCGGTGGCGTACTACACTGTTTCACTGAGGACAGGGAGACAGCGGGCAAGCTGCTCGATATGGGGTTCTATATCTCGTTTTCCGGTATCGTCACTTTTCGTAACGCCGAGCAGCTGCGTGATGCGGCGCGCTACGTGCCGCTGGATCGCCTGCTGGTTGAAACCGATTCGCCGTACCTGGCGCCGGTCCCCCACCGCGGCAAAGAGAACCAGCCGGCGCTGGTCCGTGACGTTGCCGAGTATATGGCGGTACTGAAGGGGGTGTCGCTTGAGCAGCTGGCTCAGCAGACCACCGACAATTTTGCCACCCTGTTCCACATCGACCCCGCCCGTTTGCAACCTGCTTGATCTGCTTATTATTTTAAGGCTCGTAATTAATAGCCAAAGCGAGTAAAGTTCACCGCCACAAAAGTGGCGGTGAAGGTTTTTTAGCAACATCTGGATACAATTTATGTAAGTTGATGTAAATTTTTACCGGAAGGCTGATTGAAACGTGATAGCCGTCAAACAATCATCCCGTTAATTATTTTACTCTGTGTAATAAATAAAGGGCGCTTAGATGTCCTGTCCACGGCACGGTTCTCCCCCCGGGCCAATGCGTGAAAGCGTAAAAAAGTACCAAATACTCAGGAGCACTCTCAATTATGTTTAAGAATGCATTTGCTAACCTGCAGAAGGTCGGTAAATCGCTGATGCTGCCGGTATCCGTACTGCCTATCGCAGGTATCCTGCTGGGCGTCGGTTCCGCTAACTTCAGCTGGCTGCCAGCCGTGGTCTCCCACGTTATGGCAGAAGCAGGCGGTTCAGTTTTCGCCAATATGCCGCTGATCTTCGCTATCGGTGTGGCCCTCGGCTTCACCAATAACGACGGTGTATCCGCACTGGCTGCAGTCGTGGCTTACGGCATCATGGTGAAAACCATGGCGGTTGTTGCGCCGCTGGTGCTGCATTTACCTGCTGACGAGATTGCGGCAAAACACCTTGCTGATACCGGCGTGCTTGGCGGTATTATCTCCGGTGCTATCGCCGCCTACATGTTCAACCGCTTCTATCGCATCAAGCTGCCAGAATATCTCGGCTTCTTTGCGGGCAAGCGTTTTGTGCCGATTATCTCTGGTCTGGCCGCTATCTTCACCGGCGTGATCCTCTCCTTCATTTGGCCGCCGATCGGCTCCGCGATCCAAACCTTCTCCCAGTGGGCTGCTTATCAGAACCCAGTGGTGGCGTTTGGTATCTACGGTTTCATCGAACGTTGCCTGGTGCCGTTTGGTCTGCATCACATCTGGAACGTTCCTTTCCAGATGCAGATCGGCGAATACACCAACGCGGCTGGTCAGGTGTTCCACGGCGATATCCCGCGCTACATGGCAGGCGACCCGACGGCGGGCAAACTGTCTGGCGGCTTCCTGTTCAAAATGTATGGTCTGCCGGCAGCGGCTATCGCTATTTGGCACTCTGCTAAACCGGAAAACCGCGCCAAAGTGGGCGGTATCATGATCTCCGCCGCGCTGACCTCGTTCCTGACCGGTATCACCGAGCCGATCGAGTTCTCGTTCATGTTCGTGGCGCCGATCCTGTACGTTATCCATGCCATTCTGGCGGGCCTGGCGTTCCCGATCTGTATCCTGCTGGGTATGCGTGACGGTACCTCGTTCTCTCACGGCCTGATCGACTTTATCGTGCTGTCCGGTAACAGCAGCAAGCTGTGGCTGTTCCCGATTGTTGGTATCTGCTATGCGATCGTGTACTACGTCATTTTCCGTGTGCTGATTAAAGCCCTGGATCTGAAAACTCCGGGTCGTGAAGACACCACCGAAGAGAGCAAAGCTGGCGCCACCAGCGAGATGGCTCCGGCTCTGGTCGCCGCTTTCGGCGGTAAAGAGAACATCACCAACCTCGACGCATGTATTACTCGTCTGCGTGTTAGCGTGGCGGATGTAGCGAAAGTTGACCAGGCTGGCCTGAAAAAACTGGGCGCCGCTGGCGTGGTAGTGGCAGGTTCTGGCGTACAGGCCATCTTCGGTACCAAGTCCGATAACCTGAAAACTGAAATGGATGAGTACATCCGTAACAGTTAAGACGTAGTATCGGGGAGACTAAGGCAGCCAACTGGCTGCCTTTTTTATGCGCTAAAGTCGGTGCCCCACAAGCGATAACCCTGAAAACAGTCCGCCATATGCTTATTCCCTCAGCAGCTAAGTCTATAGTTGAATAAGAAAAAGAGCTTTCAGGTTGAAAGAGAGGGAGAATGTCGCTCATACTCTTAGCGGAACCTGTGCGTCCGCGTTTATCTGCAGAAGCAGGCCAGCGCACGGGATAAAACTTATAAGGAATCAGTCATGGCAGAAGAAACGATTTTCAGCAAAATCATTCGCCGGGAGATCCCGTCGGATATTGTCTATCAGGATGAGCTTGTGACCGCTTTTCGCGACATCTCCCCGCAGGCGCCCACCCATATTCTGATTGTCCCGAATGTTCTGATTCCTACCGTAAATGACGTCACCGCTGAACATGAGCTGGCGCTGGGCCGGATGATGACCGTCGCGGCGAAGATCGCCCGCGATGAAGGTCTTGCCGACGATGGCTATCGGTTGATCGTCAACTGCAACCGCCACGGCGGCCAGGAAGTGTACCATATCCATATGCATCTGCTGGGCGGTCGTCCGCTTGGCCCGATGCTGGCGCACAAAGGCTAACGTCATGCTCAGGACCCTTTTGGGCGCGTGTCTGGCGGCGGGGCTACTCGCCGGGTGTAGTTCACACCCGGAGATCCCGGTTTCTGACCAGCAGGCGCTGGTGATGGAGTCGAGCGTGCTGGCGGCGGGGATCAGCGCCAGCGAGCCTGCCGTCGTGGCGACAGAGATTCAGGCTACCGCCTCCTCAACGCTATATAACGAGCGCCAGCAGCCGGTTACCGTGCACTATCGTTTTTTCTGGTATGACGCCCGAGGGCTGGAGATGCATCCGCTGGACGCGCCGCGCACCATCGTGGTACCGGCCCGCTCCTCGGTCACGTTATATGGCAGCGCCAATATCCTGGGGGCGCATAAGGCCCGCCTTTATCTTTATCTGTAAGGGGTAATTATAATGATGAAAATGTGTCGCTATGCGTTAATCACAGCACTGGCGATATTCCTCGCAGGCTGTGCGGGGTTGCGGGAGCAGCCCGCGCCGGTAGAAGAGGCCAAACCGCAGCCGCAGCAGCCTGCGCAGCCGCAGCCCACGGTGCCGACCGTACCGGCGGTGCCCTCTGTCCCGGCGCAGCCTGGGCCGATTGAGCATCAGGATCAGCAGTCGGGTCAGCCGGCGCCGCGCGTGCGTCATTATGACTGGAACGGCGCGGTTCAGCCGCTGGTGGGGCAGATGCTGCAGGCGAGTGGGGTCAATGCCGGCAGTATTCTGCTGGTTGACAGCGTGAACAACCGCACCAACGGTTCGCTGAATGCTGGAGAAGCCACCACTGCGCTACGTAGTGCGCTGGCCGGTAACGGCAAATTTACCCTGGTATCGGCGCAGCAGCTGGCGGTCGCCAAGCAGCAGCTGGGCCTGTCGCCGCAGGACAGCCTCGGCAGCCGCAGCAAAGCCATGGGCATCGCCCGCAACGTGGGCGCGCAGTATGTGCTTTACTCCAATGCCACCGGCAACGTCAACGCGCCTGAGCTGAAAATGCAGCTCATGCTGGTGCAAACCGGTGAGATAATCTGGTCAGGTAAAGGTGCTGTTCAGCAACAATAAGCTAACGCGCGACGAGCTCTTGTCGCGCTTCTTTCCCCATTATCATCCTGTCGCCTCGCTGAGCCAGAGTGGCCTCAGCGGCGGCAGTGTGATTATCAGCGACGGCGACCGGCGGCACGTGCTGCGTCAGCCGCACGATCCGTCTGCCGTCACTTACCATTTTCGCCGTCAGTATCACGCACTCCGCCGACTGCCTGCCAGGCTGGCGCCAACCCCGCTGTTTTACTCACCCTGCTGGATGGTGGTGGAGTATTGCACAGGGGAGGTGAAAAGCGAGTTACCGGCCTCCCCGCAGCTGTCAGGCTTATTGTATGATTTGCATCAGCAACCGCGGTTTGGCTGGCGGGTTAGCCTCACACCACTGCTGGCCCAGTACTGGCAGAGGTGCGATCCGGCGCGGCGCAAGCCGCGTTGGCTGCGCTGGCATCAGCGGCTGCGCCGCCAGGGCGAGCCCCGTCCCCTGCGGCTGGCGCCGCTGCACATGGACGTCCATGCCGGCAATATTATTCATAATGAGTCCGGCCTGAGGCTGATCGACTGGGAATATGCCGGCGATGGCGATATCGCGCTGGAGCTGGCCGCGGTGTGGATCACGCCTGGCGAGCGCCGTCGGCTGGTAGAAGCGTATGCCCGGCGGGCGGCCATCGACGCGCAGCTGCTTTGGCGGCAGGTTGTACTCTGGCGCCCGTGGGTACTGCTGTTGATGGCGGGCTGGTATGAAATGCGCTGGCGGCAGAGCGGGGACCGGCAATTTATCACGCTGGCAGATGAAACATGGTGTCAGTTAGACAACGAACGTAAAGGATAAGAGAGGTCAGTGTGGGCCCAGTGATGTTGGATGTCGAAGGGTATGAGCTGGATGCGGAAGAGCGAGAAATTCTGGCGCATCCGCTGGTGGGAGGGTTGATCCTCTTTACCCGAAATTATCACGATCCGGCGCAGCTGCGCGAGCTGGTGCGCCAGATCCGCGACGCATCCCGGAACCACCTGGTGGTGGCGGTCGATCAGGAAGGGGGGCGGGTTCAGCGTTTCCGCGAAGGGTTTACCCGTTTACCGGCGGCCCAGTCTTTCGCCGCGCTGCTGGGGATGGAAGAGGGGGGCAAACTGGCCGCCGAAGCCGGCTGGCTGATGGCCAGCGAAATGATCGCCATGGATATCGATATTAGTTTTGCGCCAGTGCTGGACGTCGGCCATATCAGCGCCGCAATCGGCGAACGTTCTTATCATGAAGATCCACAGAAAGCGCTGACGATGGCGCGTCACTTCATTGACGGGATGCACGCCGCGGGCATGAAAACCACCGGCAAACACTTCCCGGGTCACGGGGCGGTGACTGCCGATTCGCACAAAGAGACGCCGTTCGATCCGCGGGCGGCATCGGTTATCCGCGACCATGATATGGCGGTGTTCAAAAGCCTTATCGCCGAGCAGCGTCTGGATGCCATTATGCCGGCGCATGTGATTTACCCGGAGCTCGATCCGCGTCCGGCCAGCGGCTCGGCGTACTGGCTGAAAACGGTGCTGCGCGGCGAACTGGGCTTTGACGGGGTGATTTTCTCCGACGATCTGTCGATGGAAGGGGCGGCGATCATGGGCAGCTATGCCGAACGCGGTCAGGCATCGCTCGACGCCGGTTGCGATATGATCCTCGTCTGCAATAATCGTAAAGGCGCGGTCAGTGTGCTGGATAACCTGTCGCCGATCAAAGCAGAGCGTGTTACGAAATTGTATCATAAAGGTTCCTTTTCCCGTCAGGAGTTAAGGGATTCAGCCCGTTGGAAAACGGTGAGTGCCCAGCTGGAGCAGCTTCATGCGCGCTGGCAAGAGGCGAAGTCCGCGTAACGCTCTACGGGGCGTTGTTGTCTGGTGAGGATGCGATGATTATCTATTTACACGGTTTTGACTCGAACAGCCCCGGTAACCATGAGAAGGTGATGCAGCTGCAGTTTATCGACCCGGACGTGCGGTTGATTAGCTACAGCACGCGGCATCCCAAGCACGATATGCAGCATTTGCTGAAAGAGGTCGATAAAATGCTGCAGCTCACTGCCGATGACCGGCCGCTGATCTGCGGCGTCGGCCTTGGCGGCTACTGGGCGGAGCGGATTGGTTTTCTGTGCGATATCCGCCAGGCGGTGTTCAATCCAAACCTGTTTCCGCATGAGAACATGGAAGGCAAAATCGACCGACCGGAAGAGTATGCTGACATCGCCACCAAGTGCGTGACCAACTTCCGCGAGAAGAACCGCGATCGCTGCCTGGTGGTGCTTTCCCGCCAGGACGAGGCGTTGGACAGCCAGCGTTCCGCCGATCTCCTGCACCACTATTATGAAATTATCTGGGATGAAGAGCAGACCCATAAGTTTAAAAATATCTCGCCGCATCTGCAGCGGCTGAAAGCGTTTAAAACCCTCGGCTAACTGCNNNCCCTTGTTCCCAAACCCGCGTCGGGTTCACCACGCGGGTTTTTTCATGTCTACACTTATTGGTTTCGCTGAAAAAATACGCGACAAAACTTGATGCACATCAATTTTGGTATGACCAATGCACCGTTCATGGTATTCTCGACAGTGCTGAATGGTTTCATTAACGTAACTTGTTGTTAAATAAAGGCTATTTCAATAACTTTTATTTAACAATTGGTTAATAATTTTNGGGGTACACATGACTACGCCATTGAAAAAAATCGTAATTGTGGGTGGCGGCGCTGGCGGACTGGAACTGGCAACTCAGCTGGGGAGAAAGTTAGGGCGCCATAAGAAAGCGAAAATCACTCTGGTGGACCGTAACCACAGCCATCTGTGGAAGCCGCTGCTGCACGAAGTGGCCACCGGTTCTCTGGATGAAGGCGTTGATGCGCTGAGCTATCTGGCCCATGCCCGCAACCACGGTTTCCAGTTCCAGCTGGGCTCGGTGGTGGATATCAACCGCGAAGGGAAAACCATCACCCTCGGCGAGCTGCGCAATGAAAAAGGCGAGCTGCTGGTGGCTGAGCGTAAACTGCCGTACGACACGCTGGTCATGGCGTTGGGCAGTACCTCGAATGACTTTAATACCCCTGGCGTAAAAGAGAACTGCATTTTCCTCGACAACCCGCACCAGGCGCGTCGCTTCCATCAGGAAATGCTCAACCTGTTCCTTAAATACTCTGCTAACCTCGGCGCTAACGGTAAAGTAAATATCGCCATCGTCGGCGGCGGCGCCACCGGCGTGGAGCTCTCCGCTGAGTTGCACAATGCGGTGAAACAGCTGCACAGCTACGGCTACAAAGGGCTGACCAACGAAGCGCTGAACGTCACGCTGGTCGAGGCGGGCGAGCGCATTCTGCCTGCGCTGCCGCCGCGCATTTCCGGGGCAGCGCATAATGAGCTGACTAAGCTGGGCGTACGGGTTCTGACGCAGACCATGGTTACCAGCGCGGATGCGGGCGGCCTGCACACTAAAGATGGCGAATATATTGAGGCGGATCTAATGGTCTGGGCGGCGGGGATCAAAGCGCCAGATTTCATGAAAGAGATCGGCGGCCTCGAAACCAACCGTATCAATCAGCTGGTGGTCGAGCCGACGCTGCAGACTACCCGCGATGCGGATATTTTCGCCATCGGCGACTGCGCCTCCTGCGCCCGTCCGGAAGGCGGCTTTGTGCCTCCGCGGGCCCAGGCGGCGCACCAGATGGCTACCTGCGCGCTAAACAACATCCTGGCGCAGATGAAAGGCAAACCGCTGAAGGCATACACCTATAAAGACCATGGCTCGCTGGTGTCGCTGTCAAATTACTCCACCGTCGGCAGCCTGATGGGTAACCTGATGCGCGGTTCGATGATGGTGGAAGGGCGCATTGCGCGCTTCGTGTACATCTCCCTGTACCGTATGCACCAGATTGCTCTGCATGGTTACTTCAAGACCGGCCTGATGATGCTGGTCGGGCGCATCAACCGCATCATTCGCCCGCGCCTGAAGCTGCACTAATCGCTGTCGCGACCCGGAGGCGCGCTCTGAGGGCGCCTCCGGGCTCTTCTGCTGGAACCGCAGAGATCCCGCTCGGAATCCTCTGAATCCCTTTGATTTGCAGCGAATTCTCGCACTTTTCATCCGCTATCTGATTTGCGCCCTCCCGGCTCCGGTTGCAAAATTGTATCAACAGCAACAAAGGAGGAACTCCCGTGAATAAATCTATGTTGGCGGGTATAGGGATAGGCGTGGCTGCCGCGCTGGGCGTTGCAGCTGTCGCTGGTCTCAACGTGTTGGATCGCGGCCCGCAGTATGCGCAAGTGGTCTCCAGTACACCGATTAAAGAAACCGTGAAAACGCCGCGTCAGGAATGCCGCAATGTCACGGTGACTCATCGTCGTCCGGTACAGGATGAAAACCGCATCGCCGGTTCGGTGCTGGGCGCGGTGGCGGGCGGGGTGATTGGCCACCAGTTTGGCGGCGGTCACGGACGCAGCGTGGCGACGGTTGTAGGTGCGCTGGGCGGCGGCTATGCAGGCAACCAGATCCAGGGCGCGATGCAGGACAACGATACCTACACCACCACCCAGCAGCGCTGCAAAACGGTGTATGATAAATCCGATAAAATGCTCGGCTACGATGTGACCTATAAGATAGGCGATCAGCAGGGGAAAATCCGCATGGATCACGATCCCGGCAGCCAGATCCCGCTGGACAACAACGGCCAGCTGGTCCTGAACAATAAAATCTAAAAACAGATTTGTGTAGTGATTAGCCCCTCAATCGCTCAGGCTGAGGGGCTTTTTTTATCAGAAGGTTAAGGCATAGTTCAGACCAAAGGTGCGGCCACGACCTTTGTACTCATACAGCGATGAACTGCCGTAGGTTGGGCTGTAGAGCAGCGGCGCGCGCTGGCCCCAGATAGTGACATAGTCTTCGTTAAGCAGGTTTTCGATACTGAAGGTCAGTTTCCCCACCGGCAGCGCGTAACTACCGATAAAATCGACGGTGTTATAGCCTTCCAGCTTGTTACCGGCGGCATCGCTGAGGTCAAATACCTGCTGACTCTGCACGCGCAGGCTCCACGGATCCGGCGCCCAGCCCACCCAGGCGGTGGCTTTAGACGGCGAGGCGAGGGTGACGTCCCATTTTTGCCAGCGGCCGTCGGTCTGCACCTGGGATTTCAGCACGTTGAAGTTACCGCCGACGCTCCAGTCGCTATCCGGAATAAAGTAGTCGACCGCCCCCTCAACGCCGTAAATACGCCGTTTGTCGGACTGAACGTCGATGGTCATGTCGGTGCGGTTGACGACAATGGTCTTATCCGAGGTCGAGTAGTACGCCGCCAGCTGGGTGCGCAGGTTATCGCCAGTGTAGCGCCAGCCCAGCTCGTACGAGTTAACTTTGATCCCCTGCAGCGGCGAGTCATCGACGTTGACGCTGGAGATCAGCGGCAGATGACCATTCACCGCAGCGCCATATTTACCGATGCCATAGTATTTACCAGGGTCCGGTAGCTCGACACCCTGCGAGAAGTTAAACCAGGTTTGTTGACGCTCGGTCAGGTGGGCCACGATCCCGGCGTTAAACAGGAAATTGTCATAATCGGTTTTGCCGCCTTTGATGGCGTCGGCGGAGCGCGCTTTGCCGTTGGCGATATCCTGCTGCTGGGCGTAGCCGACAAAGTCGTCGACCCGGTTTTCGGTCCACTGGTAGCGTACCCCGCCGCTGACGGTAAAGATATCGTTCAGATCGTAGCTGGACTGCAGGAATGGCGCGACATTGGAAATACTGTATCCCGGGTAGCGGCCGGTTGTGTAGATCGATTCGTTGTGCAACCCGCCGGAGGCCATCGATTGTGGCAGATCGAAGAACATTTGGTTGGCATTAAAGGTCTCATGATCGGCGTCGAGACCCCAGGTGAGATCCCACCCCGCCAGCGGTTGGCTGTTGAGGGTCAGCTTGGCCCCATACTGATCGGTATCCTGCTGCGACGAGGAGAAGCTACTGACCTGACCTTTCGTGAGCGTCGGGAACGGATAGAAGGTGAGGGACTCATCGCGATAGTACACCTGGCTCACCAGATTCTGGCCGAAAAAGTCGGCATCGGAGTACTGGAGGCTGATCAGATGGCGTTCGGTGCCGGGGATACGGTCGGAATTGAGCCCGTCGGTGGTATACGCTTTGCCGCCGCTGGTGACCGCGGACATGTTCTTCCCGAGCCACAGACCGTAGTCATCATCGCCCTGGCTTTTATAATACTGGGTGACCAGCTGCAGCTGGCGGTTATCATCGATCTCAATCGTCCCCGTCCCCATCACGTCGAGGCGGTCAGAGTGCTGGAGCCCCGTTTGGGTATTATCGAGGATCAGCGCATCGTTATTGCCGTCGTACCAGCCGCCGAAACGCTGATAGGCTACCGACAAGCGGCCGGATGCGTGGTCTGTTCCGCCGCTGACGGCCGCCGCGACGCGCTCATCATGATCGTTGCTGTTCGCAAAACCGCTCTTGCTGCCCACCTCGAGATCGACCTGACGATCCTGCTGCCCCTTTTTGGTAACGATGTTGATAAGCCCGCCGGTACTGCCCCCGCCGTACAGCGAGGTCGCTCCGGAGATCACTTCGATATGTTCGATGTTGAATGGATCGATGGCGTCGAGCTGGCGGCTGTCGGTGCGTGAGGAGTTGAGCCGGACGCCGTCAATCAGCACGACGATCGCGCGCCCGCGCATGTTCATCCCATAGTTGGTCCGCCCCTGGCTGCTGACGTCGATGCCGGGGATCAGCTGCGCCAGCACGTCTTTGAACTCTTTCCCGCCCTGGACCTGCTGCTCAATCTCCTGGCCCTCAATGACCCAGGTGGTTTGGGCCATTTCGGCCACGGTGCGATGGGTGCGGTTTGCGCTAACGATGATGCTGTCTTCATCAGACTGAGCCGCCAGCGCAGGCAGCGTGCTGGCCAGCAGCAGAGGGTGGAGCACCCAGAGGCGCTTTTTCATATCCATTCCTTTTATGAGCAAGTTGCTTTGTCGTTGTTATGGGCCGGCGTCGGCCGGTATTCGTTACAATGCGAAACATCTGGAAAAACACAAAAAAGGATTTTGCACATAATGAATATCGCAATCAATATCATTTGCGTTTATCTTGCGCGAGAAAAGGTAATAAAAATCAATCTATTTTGTGGGGATAAAGCCAACAGGAGAGCGGATCCGGCGGCAGAATACCGCCGGAAGCAGGGCGCATCAGGACCCGAGGACCTGCGGCCAGAGACGGAGAGTGGTATCGGTGATTTGCATCAGCTTGTCGAAATCCGCGCCTTCCCGGGCGCTAATCGACATCCCCTGCAGAACGCAGTTAAGAAATTGCGCCAGCTGCGCGACATCGCGGCCCGCGGGCAGTTCGCCCTGCGCCTGCCGCTGCTGCAGAAACTGGGTTAGCGCCTGCTCCTGCATCGCATGGCGGGATTTGATGGTATTGGCGATATCCGTCGAGGAGGCGGCCAGCGCGGCGGAGGTATTGATGATAAAGCAGCCGGCCGGCGTCTCTTTGCTGGTAAAGCAGGTGGCGACCGCCGTGAAGTAGTCACGCAACGCGCGATCGACGGATTTTCCCTCGGCAAACAGCACGGCTTCGTGCTTCGCGGCAAAGCGCGAAATGTAACGATCCAACACTGCGCGGAATAGGCCTTCTTTATTCACAAATTCCGCATACAGGGTGGGGGCTTTTGCTCCTGTCGCCTCGACCAGATCGGCGAGCGAGGTCGCCTCATAGCCGTGCTGCCAGAAGAGTGTCATGGCTTTGTCCAGCGCCGCATCCCTGTCGAACACCTTCGGTCNGCCACGGCTTTTTTTGGCGCAACTTTGAACGTCAGTTGTCATGGTGCCGTTGTACCTATGTTGGTTTGGTGAAAGGCCATTATAAAAATAAACGATCGCCGGGGCCAGCGCTGTCGGTTTAAAAATAAATAATTCATATATGTATGAAATTTAAGCATTTTATAAATAGTTAAACGATCGTTATAAAAATGCATTGACGTGTGACATAGATCACATTATTATTTACCTATCGATCGTTAAGTTAATGCTTGCGACCCTACTATAAAATTCATCTGCACAGGTATAATAATCATGAAAACCGTTAATACTCTGGCTATTGCCGCCGTTTTAAGTTCCCTTTCTTTCGCCAGCTTTGCCGCTGTAGAGGTGCAGTCCACCCCTGCAGGACAGCATAAAGTAGGCACCATCTCTGCTTCTGCCGGGACTAACCTGGGCTCGCTGGAAGACCAGCTGGCGCAGAAAGCGGATGAGATGGGCGCCACTTCATACCGTATTACTTCGGTAACCGGTCCGAATACCCTTCACGGTACCGCCGTTATCTACAAGTAAGCCCGATGCGTCGCTGCCCGGCCCCCTTCACCGGACGGCGATGAGTAAGACCCTGTTGTACCCCTGTTTGACCCTTGCCAACAAAAAACCCGCCATCAGGCGGGTTTTTTGTTTTATGCAGCGTAAGACTACAGCGACTGCGGTCCAGGTTCAGCATGACGGGTGACGTCAATCGGCATGCCCGAGCGGTAATTCATCGCGCGCTCCATCACCGTCCCGTCGGTCTGCGGCGCCTGTTTGAACGCAGTCATGGCCGCATTAAGCGTAATGGGCAGGGTCTGCGGGTCGTCATCGATATGCTCAGACAGCGGCTGATGGACCTCAACCAGACGGCGGCCATCCGGCTCAACCGACGCCTTGATCGGCGTGTTGATAATGTTCACCTTCGTGCCCGGCGAGATAGTGTTGTACAGCGCCTTGATATCGTTATCGCGCAGACGAATGCAGCCGGAACTGACGCGCATACCGATGCCGAAATCGGCATTGGTGCCGTGCAGGAGATATACTCCGCCATAGGCGGCGAGGCGGATGGCGTGATGGCCCATCGGATTGTCAGGACCAGCAGGCACTACCGCCGGCAGCTCAATCCCCATAGCCTTGTAGCGCGCGCGAATGTTGGCGGTAGGTGTCCAGGTCGGATTGGCCCGTTTGTCGGACACGGTTGTGACCATCGTCGGTGTGATGGTGGTCCCACCCAGCTGACCGATGCCGATTGGGTAGACGGTCACTTCATTCTTGCCCGGCGGGTAATAGTAGAGGCGCAGTTCGGCGAGGTTAATCACCAGCCCTTCGCGCGGCGCATCGGGCAGCAGCGTCTGCAGGGGGATGGTCAGCACGCTGCCGGCGCGCGGAACATAGGGGTCAACCCCGGGATTGGCCTGCAGCAGGGCCAGGAAGCCGACATTGTACTTCTTGGCAATCGCTTCCAGCGAACCGCCGTCATCCTGTACCACATGAAACTGATTCTGACCCACCAGCCGGCTGCCCGGCGGGGGAAGGGGCCAGGTGTTAGCGCGCGCGGGGAGGGCCAGCGCGGCGACTAACGCGACTAGCGTCAGCCAAAGCGTCACGGGGAAACGGTTTCTCATTACCATAACTCCAAAATATGTAAGTGGTTATTTTTATACGAAAAGCAGATGAGATTATGGCGTGAGTCTGTGTGGGGAAATCCAGGCGGATTGCAAAATGTTTGTAAAGATTGCGAGGTATGTGGGAAGGGAGATACGGCAGTGGGGCCGTATCTCCTGCCAGTCAGGCGACGGCGTTCTCTTCCAGCTGGCGCATAAACTGGCGAACCCAGTCCATCCGCGTTTTACGCTCCTCCAGGTCCTGCATGAACTTCAGGCGCGTGGGACCGTCCAGGCGGAAGTGCTGCGGCTGCTTCTGCAGCAGGCCGATCAGCCACACCGGATTGACGTTGTTTTTCTCGTTAAATTCAATCACGCCGCCTTTTTCGTTGCTTTCCAGTTTGCGGATCCCCAGTTTCTGCGCCTGCTGACGCAGACGGGCGATATCCAGCAGGTTGCGGGCGGCATCGGGAAGGCGGCCAAAACGATCGATCAGCTCGACTTTGATCTCCTCCAGATCCTGTTCGTTTTTGGCGCTGGCAATGCGCTTATAGAATGACAGGCGCGTATTGACGTCAGGGATGAAATCATCAGGCAGCAGGGAAGGCATGCGCAGTTCAACCTCCGTCTGCTGACTGGTGAGATCTTCCAGCGAGGGTTCACGCCCGGCTTTCAACGCATCGACTGCGTTCTCCAGCAGCTCCATATACAGGGAGAAACCGATGGTTTCCATCTGACCGCTCTGATCTTCCCCAAGCAGTTCCCCGGCCCCGCGAATCTCCAGATCGTGGGTTGCCAGCGCAAAGCCGGCGCCGAGATCTTCCAGCGACGCAATGGCCTCGAGGCGCTTTTGCGCATCGGTGGTCATCGCTTTCGGATGCGGCGTCAGCAGCCAGGCATAGGCCTGGTGATGCGAACGGCCAACGCGGCCGCGCAGCTGGTGCAGCTGGGCGAGGCCAAAATGGTCGGCGCGTTCGATGATGATGGTGTTGGCGGTGGGAATGTCGATCCCGGTTTCGATGATGGTGGTGCACACCAGCACATTGAAGCGTTGGTGATGGAAGTCATTCATCACCCGCTCCAGTTCGCGCTCCCTCATCTGACCGTGACCGATGGCGATCCGCGCCTCCGGCACCAGCTCCGCCAGCTTGTCGGCGGCTTTCTGGATGTTCTCAACGTCATTAAACAGATAGTAGACCTGGCCGCCGCGCAGCGTTTCGCGCAGGATCGCCTCGCGCACCACCAGGGCGTCATATTCGCGAACGAAGGTCTTCACCGCCAGGCGGCGCGCCGGCGGCGTGGCGATGATCGACAGATCGCGCATCCCGCTCATCGCCATGTTCAGCGTCCGCGGGATCGGCGTGGCGGTGAGGGTCAGAATATCGACATCGGCGCGCATCGCTTTGATGCGCTCTTTATGCCGCACGCCAAACCGGTGCTCTTCGTCGACGATCAGCAGCCCGAGATCGCGCAGCTTCACCTCGCTCTGCAGCAGCTTGTGGGTGCCGATCAAGATATCGATTTTGCCTTCCGCGGCCTGCTCGAGGATCTGCGCCTGCTCTTTAGCGCTGCGGAAGCGGGAGAGCATTTCGATGCGTACCGGCCAGTTGGCGAAACGATCGCGGAAATTGTCATAGTGCTGCTGAGCCAGCAGGGTGGTCGGCACCAGCACCGCCACCTGCTTGTGGTTCTCCACGGCGAGGAAGGCGGCGCGCATGGCCACTTCGGTCTTGCCGAAGCCCACATCGCCGCATACCAGGCGGTCCATGGCCAGCGGCTGGCACATATCGCTGAGGACGGCGTTGATCGCCTGCGCCTGATCCGGCGTGGTTTCAAATGGGAAGCCGTCGCAGAATAGCTGATACTGTTCGCGGTCGTGTTTAAAGGCAAAACCCGCCTTCGCCGCGCGCTGGGCATAGATATCCAGCAGCTCGGCCGCCACGTCGCGTACTTTCTCAGCCGCTTTTTGTCGCGCCCGGGTCCAGGCATCGCCGCCCAGCTTGTGCAGGGGGGCGTTTTCTTCCGCCCCGCCGGCGTAGCGGCTGATAAGATGCAGGGACGATACCGGAACGTATAGCTTGGCATCGTTGGCGTAGGTCAGCATCAAATATTCGCCGGTGATGCCGCCGGCTTCCAGGGTAGTCATGCCCGCGTAGCGGCCCACGCCGTGTTCCAGGTGAACGACCGGCTGGCCGATATGCAGTTCGGCGAGGTTGCGAATCAGAGTGTCAGGGTTAATGGTGCGTCGCGAATCCTGACGACGGCGCGCCACCCGCTCGCCGAGCAGGTCGCTCTCGCAAATCAGCGCCAGGCCGCGCTGGCTGTCGATAAACCCGTGCTCGGCGGCGCCAATCATCAGATAGCGGCCGTTGCCGGTGGCTTCCTCCAGACGCAGCACATGTTTTGGCGCAACTTTAATCCGCGCCAGCATTTCGCTCAGCGCTTCACGGCGGCCTTCGCTTTCCACCGAGAAGATCACCGGACCGGTAAATGACTCGAGGAAGCGGCGCAGATTATCCAGCGGCGCTTTGTTCTGCGCCTGGACGGCGAGGTCCGGCAGCGTCTGGTAGCCCAGATTAGTATTTGCCGCTTTGTCCGCCAGACGTTCGGTTTTCAGCTGCACGCGCGGCCATTTTTTCAGTTCGCTGAATAGCTCATCGCTGCGCAGCCACAGCAGCTCAGGCGGCAGGAGCGGGCGCATCGGGTCGACGCCGCGGTTTTCAAAGCGGGCGCGGGCTTCATTCTGGAATCGCTCCGCGCTGGCCTCGAGATCGCCGGTGTTGACGATCAGCGTGCTGGCCGGGAAATAGCTGAATAACGGCGGCAGCGGCTCGCTGAAGAACAGCGGTTGCCAGTATTCGATACCGGCAGGTAGCGTCCCTTTACTGACCTGCTGATAGATGTGTTCGGCATCGCGCTTCACCTCAAAGCGGTCGCGCCACTGGCTGCGGAACAGCTCAATAGCGGTCTGGTCGGTGGGGAACTCGTGCGCCGGCAGCAGGTTAATGGCCGCCACTTCCTCCAGCGTGCGCTGGCTGTCAACGTCGAACAGGCGCAGGCTGTCGATTTCATCGTCAAAGAAATCAAGGCGGTAGGGCTGATCGCTACCCATCGGGAACAGGTCGAGCAGCGCGCCGCGGGTAGCATATTCGCCGTGCTCCATCACCTGATCGACATGGCGGTAGCCGGCCCCCTCCAGCTGATCGCGCAGCGCATCGCGCGACAGGCGCTGGCCCTTTTTCATCACCAGCGCGTGGCCGTGAAGGAAGCTGTGCGGACAGACGCGCTGCATCAGGGTGCTGACCGGGACGATCAGTACGCCGCGCTGCATGGTGGGTAACTGGTAAAGGGTGGCAAGACGGGAGGAGATGATGTCCTGATGCGGCGAGAAGCTGTCGTAAGGGAGCGTTTCCCAGTCCGCCAGCCCCATCACCATGCTGTCGGTAAACTGCCTGATCTCGTCGTTCAGACGCAGCGCGTTTTGCATGTCAGGCGCCACCAGCACCACCGGGCCGCTGTGGCGTTCGGCCATCTCCGCCACCAGGGTGGCGCAGGCTGCGCCGGTCAACTCGCCAAGCTGGCGCTGGTCGCCGGCTTTCACCGGCAATGAGTATCGATATTGTTCAGGCATAGACGGTTTCATGATCTCTTAGGGATTCGCTCTGCCGATATGGAGGGCAACTCGCTGATATTCAATAGTGAGATTATCCGCGATTGGTCTGGATTCGCCAACCCGAATTGCCATCGCGTATTGGGTGAAGAAAGGTCAGCGCTGTCGATAAGCGTAAAGATAAATAAGTAAGTACTTATCTATCCGTTTGTATTTACTTGGTTTTTAGGTTTGTTGCTAATAAAGTCGTCATGTATCAGTCGTTTACGCTGCCCCTAATCGCTTATATACTCGGGCATCGGCTATCAGCAACCAGATGGATGACATGTACCAACCTGCCGCACTCTTTATCGGCCTACGCTATATGCGCGGGCGCGCAGCCGACCGCTTCGGTCGTTTCGTCTCCTGGCTCTCAACTATCGGTATTACGCTTGGCGTAATGGCGCTGGTGACAGTCCTGTCGGTGATGAACGGCTTTGAACGCGAGCTGCAAAACAACATCCTGGGGCTGATGCCACAGGCCATTCTTAGCGCCAAACAGGGGTCGGTGAACCCTCAGCAACTGCCGGAGCGCGAAGCGAAACTTAATGGGGTAACCCGCGTAGCGCCGATCACCACCGGCGACGTGGTGCTGCAGAGTGCGCGCAGCGTGGCGGTCGGGGTTATGCTGGGCATTGATCCGGCGCAGAACGATCCCCTGACTCCATACCTGGTGAACGTCAAACAGAGCGATCTGCAGGCGGGCAAATATAACGTTATTCTCGGCGAGCAGCTGGCGGGCCAGCTGGGGGTTAATCGCGGCGATAAAATTCGCGTGATGGTTCCTTCCGCGAGTCAGTTTACGCCGATGGGCCGCGTGCCGAGCCAGCGTCTGTTCACGGTCATCGGCACCTTCGCCGCCAACAGCGAAGTCGATGGCTATCAGATGCTGACCAACATCGACGACGCCTCCCGTCTGATGCGCTATCCGCTGGGGAATATCACCGGCTGGCGCCTGTGGCTGGATCAACCGCTGCAGGTCGACACCCTGAGTCAGCAGACGCTGCCGCCGGGAACTCAGTGGCAGGACTGGCGCGAGCGCAAGGGCGAACTGTTCCAGGCGGTGCGCATGGAGAAAAATATGATGGGCCTGCTGCTGAGCCTGATCGTCGCCGTCGCGGCCTTCAACATTATTACCTCGCTGGGGATGATGGTGATGGAGAAGCAGGGCGAAGTGGCGATCCTCCAGACCCAGGGGCTGACGCCGCGGCAGATTATGGCCGTCTTTATGGTGCAGGGGGCCAGCGCCGGGATCGTCGGCGCGCTGCTGGGAGCGGTGCTTGGCGCCCTGTTGGCCAGCCAGCTGAATAATTTAATGCCGATCATCGGCGCCTTCCTTGACGGCGTGGCGCTGCCGGTGGNGATTGAGCCGCTGCAGGTCATTGTTATCGCCCTGGTGGCGATGGTGCTGGCCCTGTTGTCTACGTTGTACCCTTCCTGGCGCGCTGCCGCCACCCAACCCGCTGAGGCTTTACGTTATGAATAAGATCCTGCTGCAATGCGACAACCTGTGCAAACGCTATCAGGAAGGCAATGTGCAAACCGATGTCCTGCACAATGTCAGCTTCAGCATTGGTGAAGGCGAGATGATGGCTATCGTCGGCACCTCCGGCTCTGGCAAAAGTACGCTGCTGCATCTGCTCGGCGGCCTGGATACGCCCACCTCTGGCGACGTGATTTTCTCCGGTCAGCCGATGAGCAAGCTATCCACCGCCGCGCGCGCCGACCTGCGTAACCGCGAGCTAGGCTTTATCTATCAGTTCCACCATCTGCTGCCGGACTTTAGCGCACTGGAAAACGTGGCGATGCCGCTGCTGATTGGCAAAAAGAAGCCGGCGGATATTGAACGCCAGGCGAAAGCGATGCTGCAGGCGGTCGGGCTTGAACACCGCAGCCATCACCGTCCGTCGGAGCTCTCCGGCGGCGAGCGCCAGCGGGTGGCGATTGCCCGCGCGCTGGTGAATAAACCGCGGCTGGTGCTGGCGGACGAGCCAACCGGTAACCTCGACGCTCGCAACGCCGATAGCATCTTCCAGCTGCTGGGCGAACTGAACGTCGCGCAGCGCACCGCGTTTCTGGTGGTGACCCACGACCTGCAGTTGGCGAAGCGCATGAGCCGCCAGCTGGAGATGCGCGATGGCCGTCTGACCGCCGACCTGACCCTGATGGGGGCCGAGTAATGGCGTCTCCGTTATCGTTACTAATTGCATTGCGTTTCAGCCGCGGCCGGCGGCGCGGCGGCATGGTGTCGCTGATCTCGGTGATCTCCACCATCGGCATTGCGCTGGGGGTGGCGGTGCTGATCGTCGGCCTCAGCGCGATGAACGGCTTTGAGCGCGAGCTGAATAACCGCGTGCTGGCGGTGGTACCGCACGGCGAAATCGAACCCGTGAATCAGCCGTGGAATAACTGGCAGGAAGCGCTGGCGAAGGTGCAGAAGGTGAAGGGGATTGTCGCGGCAGCGCCCTATATTAACTTCACCGGCCTGGTGGAGAGCGGCAGCAATATGCGCGCCATCCAGGTGAAAGGCGTCGACCCGCAGCAGGAGAGCCAGCTCAGCGCGCTGCCTACCTTTGTGCAGAATAACGCGTGGGCCGGATTCAAGGCTGGCGAACAGCAAGTGATCCTGGGCAAAGGGGTCGCCGATGCCCTGCACGTGAAGCAGGGGGACTGGGTGTCGATCATGATCCCTAATGCCGACGCCGACCATCAGCTGCTGCAGCCAAAACGCGTCAGGCTGCATGTGACCGGAATTTTACAGCTGAGCGGCCAGCTCGATCATAGTTTTGCCATGATCCCGATGCAGGATGCGCAGCAGTATCTGGAGATGGGCGGCAGCGTGACCGGCATCGCCATCAAGGTCACCGACGTTTTCCATGCTAACAAGCTGGTACGCGACGCCGGCGAGGTGACCAACAGCTACGTCTACATCAAGAGCTGGATCGGCACCTATGGCTATATGTATCGCGACATCCAGATGATCCGCGCCATTATGTACCTGGCGATGGTGCTGGTGATCGGCGTGGCCTGCTTTAACATCGTCTCGACGCTGGTGATGGCGGTCAAAGACAAAAGCGGCGATATTGCGGTGCTGCGCACGCTTGGCGCAAAAGACGGCTTAATTCGCGCGATTTTCGTGTGGTATGGTTTATTAGCCGGATCGGTAGGCAGCCTGTTTGGGGTGGTGATCGGCGTGATCTGCGCGTTGAACCTGACGTCGATCATCAACGGCATCGAATACCTGATTGGGCATAAATTCCTCTCCGGCGACATCTATTTTATTGACTTCCTGCCGTCAGAATTGCACTGGCTGGACGTCTTTTATGTGCTGGTGACAGCACTGTTGCTGAGTTTGCTGGCCAGCTGGTATCCCGCCCGCCGCGCCAGCCGCATCGACCCGGCGAGGGTGCTGAGTGGCCAGTAATTTATCGTCATCGTCGGCCTGGCTGACGACAAAAGAGGAATTGCTGAAATGTATTATGGATTTGACATTGGCGGCAGCAAGATAGCGCTGGGCGTATTTAATCAGGAGCGGCGACTGCANTGGGAAAAACGCGTCGCCACGCCGAAAAGTAGTTATGAGGATTTTCTCCAGGCGGTAGAGGCGCTGGTCCGCGAGGCCGATGAGCGCTTCGACCAGCAGGGTTCGGTGGGGATCGGTATTCCGGGAATGCCGGAAACGGCGGACGGCACGCTGTATGCCGCTAACGTGCCAGCCGCCAGCGGCCGGCCGCTGCGCGCTGACCTCAGCGCGCGGTTGGGGCGCGATGTGCGTCTCGATAATGACGCCAACTGTTTCGCGCTGTCGGAAGCGTGGGACGATGAGTTTACGCAATACCCGCTGGTGATGGGATTGATCCTCGGCACCGGCGTGGGCGGCGGCCTGGTGTTGAACGGTAAATCGATTACCGGACATAGCTATATCACCGGCGAGTTCGGTCATATTCGCCTGCCGGTGGATGCCCTGGAGGTGGTTGGGCGCGATTTTCCGCTGCTGCGCTGCGGCTGCGGCCAGCTGGGCTGTATTGAAAATTATCTCTCCGGTCGCGGTTTCGCCTGGCTGTACGAACATTTTTATCAGCAACCGCTCTCCTCGCCGGAGATTGTGGCGCAGTGGCAGCAGCACGATCCGCGCGCGCAGGCGCACGTTGAGCGCTATCTCGATCTGCTGGCGGTGTGTCTGGGGAATATACTGACCATTGTCGACCCGGATTTGCTGGTGCTCGGCGGTGGATTATCTAACTTTACGGCCATTAGCGAAGGGCTGGCGCAACGATTGCCGCGCCATCTTCTGCCGGTCGCCAGGGTTCCGCGCATTGAGCGCGCGCGCCACGGCGATGCCGGGGGAATGCGCGGTGCGGCCTTCCTTCACCTGACCCATTAATCACAGAGGTAGCTATGCAGTCGCGCCGTTTACATCGATTGAGCCGTTTTCGTCGCAATAAACGTCGGTTGCGTGACCGTCTGCGTCAGCGGATTTTCTTTAGGGAGGACAGGATGAAGCCTGAAGCGATGGCAAAACCGAGAGTGGTGGTGTTAACCGGCGCGGGCATCTCGGCAGAGTCGGGGATCAAAACCTTCCGCGCGGCCGATGGCCTGTGGGAAGAGCATCGGGTGGAAGATGTGGCGACGCCGGAAGGCTTCGCCCGCGATCCGGCGCTGGTGCAGGCGTTCTACAACGCCCGTCGTCGTCAGCTGCAGAGTCCGGAAATCGCGCCGAACGCGGCGCATCTGGCGCTGGCGCGTCTGGAGGATCTGCTGGGCGACCATTTTCTGCTGGTCACCCAGAATATTGATAATCTGCACGAGCGCGCCGGCAACCGCCGGGTGATCCATATGCACGGCGAGCTGCTAAAGGTGCGCTGTTCGTGGAGCGGCCAGGTGCTGGAGTGGACCGGCGACGTCACCGCCGAGGACAAGTGCCACTGCTGCCAGTTCCCGGCGGCGCTGCGTCCGCACGTGGTCTGGTTTGGCGAAATGCCGCTGGGGATGGATGAGATCTACAGCGCGCTGGCCGACGCAGATATTTTTATCGCCATCGGCACCTCCGGCCATGTCTATCCGGCGGCTGGCTTTGTGCACGAGGCGCGACTGC
This sequence comes from Klebsiella sp. EMBS2024, assembly GCF_036233805.1. Lineage (NCBI taxonomy): Bacteria > Pseudomonadati > Pseudomonadota > Gammaproteobacteria > Enterobacterales > Enterobacteriaceae > Klebsiella > Klebsiella sp. EMBS2024. The sequence goes on from NZ_JAZARW010000001.1 coordinate 1,270,015, forward strand.
ACGGCGCCCATACCGTTGAACTGAACCTGGAGCCCAGCCAGGTGGGCAGCGAGTTTGCCGAGAAGCACTACGGGCTGGCAAGCGAAGTGGTGCCTGCCTTTATCGATAAGCTGCTGCAGGAAAACGCGCTGTAAACTGAAGCCGCCTGCCGGTAGCCAGGGCGCAGCCCACGGCCGCCGGCAGCGCTGCTGACAAGGATGTCACGTCATGACAGGAGTCAGACCATGCATAATCCGCTGGTTATCGAAGCGATCATGTTGATCGCGGCCATTATCGTTGGCGTCTGGAGCCAGCGCGCTTTACCGCTACACGCCGATAGCCGACCGATCCTCTTCCTGCTATGTCTGTTCCTCGGCACTGGCAGCGCGTTGTGCCTGCTGCTGGATATCTTAGCCCTGCTGTTCACCGGTCAGGTCGCGACGGGCGGTGTGCGAATATACGGTCCGTTGCTGCTGCTGNTGGTGCTGTGGAAACCTCTCAACTGGGTTGTCGGCATCATTGAAGATTTTGTGCAGCGGCGAGCCGAAAAAGGGAAGGGCAAAGGCCAGCGCGACGGCGGTCAACGCTGATC
>NZ_JAZARW010000001.1:1278697-1280277 GCF_036233805.1 Klebsiella sp. EMBS2024
GTCGGCTACACCGCAGGCGTGGAAACCACCACCGGTCCGCTGGGCCAGGGTATCGCTAACGCGGTCGGGATGGCTATCGCCGAGAAAACCCTGGCGGCGCAGTTCAACCGTCCGGGACACGATATCGTCGACCACTACACCTACGCCTTCATGGGCGACGGCTGCATGATGGAAGGCATTTCTCACGAAGTGTGCTCCCTGGCCGGTACCCTGAAACTGGGTAAACTGGTGGCGTTCTATGATGACAACGGCATCTCCATCGACGGCCACGTTGAAGGCTGGTTCACCGACGACACCGCCAAACGCTTTGAAGCCTACGGCTGGCACGTGGTGCGCGGCGTGGACGGTCACGACGCTGACGCCATCAAACGCGCGGTAGAAGAAGCGCGGGCGGTCACCGACAAACCGTCCCTGCTGATGTGTAAAACCATCATCGGTTTCGGTTCGCCGAACAAAGCCGGTACCCACGACTCCCACGGCGCGCCGCTGGGCGACGCCGAAATCGCCCTGACCCGCGAAGCGCTGGGCTGGAAACACGCGCCGTTTGACATCCCGTCTGACATCTATGCCCAGTGGGATGCCAAAGAAGCCGGCCAGGCGAAAGAAGCCGCATGGAACGAGAAGTTTGCGGCTTACGCCAAAGCCTTCCCGCAGGAAGCAGCCGAATTCACCCGCCGTATGAAAGGCGAGATGCCGTCTGACTTCGACGCGAAAGCTAACGAGTTCATCGCGAAGCTGCAGGCCAACCCGGCGAAAATCGCCAGCCGTAAAGCCTCGCAGAACGCCATCGAAGCCTTCGGCCCGCTGCTGCCGGAATTCCTCGGCGGCTCCGCAGATCTCGCGCCGTCCAACCTGACCCTGTGGTCCGGCTCTAAGCCGATCAACGAAGACGCTGCCGGGAACTACATCCACTACGGCGTGCGCGAGTTCGGTATGACCGCTATCGCCAACGGTATCGCGCTGCACGGCGGCTTCCTGCCGTACACCTCCACCTTCCTGATGTTCGTGGAATACGCGCGTAACGCGGTACGTATGGCCGCGCTGATGAAACAGCGTCAGGTGATGGTCTACACCCACGACTCGATCGGTCTGGGCGAAGACGGCCCGACTCACCAGCCGGTAGAGCAGGTGGCTTCCCTGCGCGTGACCCCGAACATGTCCACCTGGCGTCCGTGTGACCAGGTTGAATCCGCGATTGCGTGGAAATATGGCGTGGAGCGTCAGGACGGCCCGACCGCGCTGATCCTCTCCCGTCAGAACCTGGCGCAGCAGGAGCGTACCGCAGAGCAGCTGGCGAACGTGGCCCGCGGCGGTTATGTGCTGAAAGATTGCGCCGGCNNNCAGCCGGAGCTGATCTTCATCGCCACCGGTTCAGAAGTGGAGCTGGCGGTTGCCGCATGGGACAAACTGACTGCCGAAGGCGTGAAGGCGCGCGTGGTTTCCATGCCGTCCACCGACGCGTTCGACAAGCAGGATGCGGCTTATCGCGAATCCGTACTGCCGAAAGCCGTGACCGCGCGCGTTGCCGTGGAAGCGGGTATCGCTGACTACTGGTTCAAATACGTTGGCCTGAACGGCGC
>NZ_JAZARW010000001.1:1280394-1304168 GCF_036233805.1 Klebsiella sp. EMBS2024
CGCTATCGCCCGGCCCGAAGTCGGGCGATACGCTCTCTGAGTAATGCTCTTCCGATTATGAGTTTGTCTTTTCCTTTCTGAACCATTTCCCACTCTATTTTGTGCGTGACCGCTGATTTCTGTACGTTTTTTTGTGCAGACCGGCAAATGTAGACCAGATTCAATAGGCGCCCGCACGATCGCGCCGCGCCCCTCGATTCCGCCGGATGTCTGTAAAGGAGACCCCGCCATGCCGTCACCGATGATTTATCAGGATCTCACCACTGCCGCGCTGCTCGGCCATGCGGCGCAGTATCACAGCGAGACCGAGATTGTCTCGGTGAGTACTGGCGGTGAGAAGGAGCGCAGCTGCTGGGGGGAGGTGGCCAGCCGTGCTCAGCGGCTGGCATCGGCGCTGGCGTCGCTGGGGCTGCCGCCGGGCGCCCGCTGCGCCACGCTGGCATGGAACAACCGCCGCCATCTGGAGATCTATTTTGCCGTCGCCTCCGGCGGCTGGGTGACGCACACTGTCAATCCGCGGCTGTCGGTTGACCATCTGCGGTATATCCTCAACGACGCTGCCGATGAAGTGCTGTTTTTTGACCAGACCTTTTTGCCGCTGGTAGCGCAGCTGCTGCCGCAGCTGCCGACGGTGAAACACGTCGTGCTGATGGAGTCCCGCAGCGAAGCGGCGCTCAGCCAGCTGCCCTCATTGCTGTTTTATGACGATCTGTTGCAGCAGGGGATGGCAGACTATCGCTGGCCGCAGCTTAATGAACTGACTCCGGCTTCGCTCTGTTACACCTCGGGAACCACCGGCCGGCCGAAAGGGGTATTGAACACCCATCGTTCGCTGGTCCTGCACGCCCTGAGCGGCAACCAGCCGGACGCCGCCGGCATATCGGCGAAGGACAGCCTGTTGCCGGTGGTGCCGATGTTCCATGTCAACGCGTGGGGGACGCCGTTTATCGCCGCCATGGTCGGCGCGCGGCTGGTGCTGCCGGGGCCGCACCTCGATGGCGACAGCCTGCTGCAGCTGCTGGCCGCCGAGAAGGTGACGGTGGGGTTTGGCGTACCGGTGATCTGGGCCGGCTTGCTGGCGGCGATGCGCCGGACAGAGGTCCGGCTGCCTGAATTTAAACGTGCGCTGGTCGGCGGCTCCGCGCTGCCGCCGTCGATGGCCGAGGCCTTTCAGCGTGATTACGGCATTGCGCTGACCCACGCCTGGGGAATGACCGAAACATCGCCCATCGGCACCATCAACACACCGTTGAGCAAACATGACGCGCTCCCGGCACAGGAGCAGCAAAAGCAGTGCGCCGGTCAGGGGCGGCCCATTTTCGGCATCGAACTGCAGGTGGTGGACGTGGATGGCGAACCGTTGCCCCGGGATGGTCAAAGCCAGGGGTATCTGCAGGTCAGAGGGCACTGGGTGGTAGAGCAATACTATGGTCAGGACGCGAGCGCCCTGACCGCGGCAGGCTGGTTTGATACCGGTGATATCGGTACGCTCGACGCCAATGGTTATCTGGTGATCAGCGATCGGGCAAAGGATATTATCAAGTCCGGTGGCGAGTGGATCTCCACCGTTGAGCTGGAGAATATCGCCATCGCGCATCCGGGGGTGCGCAGCGCAGCGGCCATCGCCGCCCGCCATCCGCGCTGGGACGAGCGGCCGGTGCTGCTGTGCGTCCGTGCGGAAGGGGGCGAAGTGGAGGAGACCGATCTGCTGAGCTGGTTTGAGAAGCGGGTGCCTAAATGGCAGATCCCGGACCGGGTGATATTTGTCGATGCGCTGCCGGTCAGCGCCACGGGTAAGGTGCTCAAAAATCAGCTGCGCCAGGCCTACGGAGAGATTTTAATGAGTGAGGGAAAATGAGCCATGCGCGACCCGGTCTGACGACCTGTTCTCAGTATGATGCGGCCCTGCACGCCTTGTCGGCGGCGCGCCAGCGCTGGGCGGAAACCTCAGTGAACCGTCGTCTGGCGCTCCTGCGCCAGATCAAGGATGCCCTGGCCGGCATTGCCCCGGCGTGGGTGGCCGCGGCAGCGGCGGCCAAAGGGTTGCCGGCGGGCGATCCGCTGGCGGGGGAAGAGTGGCTGGCGGGCCCCTGCGCGCTAATGGTCGGCTGCAACGGGCTTATCGCCACCCTGGAGCAACTGGAGGAGAAGACCTTTCTGCGGCGGATCCCGCTGCGGACGCTGGCGGACGGCCGCCTGGCGCTGCGGGTGGTGCCCGGCACGCTCTGGGATCGGCTGCTTCTGTCTGGTGTTCGCGCTGAGATATGGATGCAGCCAGGCGTCACCCGGGCCCATCTCGACCGCTATGCGGCGCGGGCATACGACATCCCGCCTGCCGCGCGGCAGGGCAAGCTGGCGCTGGTGCTTGGCGCCGGCAATGTGGCCTCGATTGCGCCACTGGATGTGCTACACAAGCTGTTTATTGAGAATCAGGTCTGCCTGCTGAAGCTCAATCCGGTGAATGATTATCTGCACGATCTGCTGGCCCAGGCCCTGGCGCCGCTGATTGCCATGGATGCGCTCCGCATCGTCACCGGCGACGCCCGGGCGGGAGCGTGGCTGACTACCCATCCCGCTGTCGATGAGATCCATATCACTGGCTCCCGCGAGACCCATGACGTCATCGTCTGGGGCGAGGGTGAGACGGCTCGCCAGCGTCGGGCCGCCGGGACGCCGCTGAACCCGCGTCGGGTGACCTCGGAGCTGGGCGGCGTCAGCCCCACCATTATCGTACCCGGGCCGTGGAGCGAGGCGGACATCGCTTTTCAGGCGCAGCAGCTGGCGACGCAGAAGATGAACAACGGCGGGTTTAACTGCGTGGCCAGCCAGGTGCTGATCCTGCAGCAAGGCTGGGAGCCTGCGACGGCCTTGCTGAATCAGCTGTACCGACTGATCGCCGCGAATACCCGCCCGGACTACTACCCCGGCGCTGAAAACCGGCTGACCGACTTTCGCCTGCGCGCCCGTCAGCCGCTGGAGATAGCCCGCGGTGACGCGCTACCGTTGATTGTGGCGAATACCGACGATGATCCCGGGTTCTGCCAGCAGGAGGTCTTTGGCCCGGGGCTGTCGGTCACCCGTCTTGAGGCCGATAGTGCGGAAAGCTTTCTGCGCCAGGCGATCGGCTATGCGAATCAGCGGCTGCAGGGCACGCTGGGGGCCAATATTGTGATCCACCCGCGCACCCGCAAAGCGATTGGACGTAAGCGTTTTAATGCGCTGATCGCCGAGCTGCGCTACGGCACGGTGGCGATCAACTGCTGGAGCGGGGTGGCCTTCCTGTTAGCCCCTTGCCCGTGGGGGGCGTTTCCCGGCCACACGCTCGACGATATTCAGAGCGGGCGGGGCAAGGTGCATAACAGCTTTATGCTGGAGAAAACCGAGCGCACGGTAATTGAGGCGCCGTTTCGGCCGTTTCCGCGTAGTCTTTGGCATGGCGAACTGACGCTGATGCCCCTGCCGCCCTGGTTCATCACCCACCGGGGGCAGGAAGCGGTGGCGCAGCGGCTGGTGGATTTTTACCATCGGCCGCGCTGGCGCAAATTGCCGGCGCTCCTCTGGCGCGCGCTGCGGGGCTAAGGTGAGAGCAAAAAAAAGGGCGGAACCGCGGTTCCGCCCTGCGGGATTAACGGCCCGCTTTCAGCTTCTGGTAATACTCTTCATAAATGGCGCTGGCGCTGCCGACGTCATTCTGCCATTCGCCTTTCTCAATGGTTGCGGCGTCCGGATAGAGCGATTTATCGTTGGCCACTGCCGGGCTGAGCATCTTGCGCGCCGCAAGGTTCGGCGTCGGATAACCGATGGTTTCAGCGACCTGTTTGGCGACATCCGGGCGCAGCAGGAAGTTAATCAGCTTCAGCGCGCCGTCGACGTTTTTGGCGTTCGCCGGGATCGACAGGCTGTCCATCCAGAAGATGCCGCCCTCTTTCGGCCAGATCACTTCCAGCGGAGTACCTGCCTGGCGGGCGACGTAAGCCGAGCCGTTCCATACCATCCCGAGGTTCACTTCGCCTTCCATATACGGGTTCGCCGGGTTATCAGAGTTAAACGCTGCGACGTTGGGCATCAGCTTTTTCAGCTCGTTATAGGCGGCTTCAATCTCTTTCGGGTCGGTGGTGTTGCCGGAATAGCCCAGCTTACGCAGCGCCATCTGGAACACTTCGCGCGCGTCGTCGGTCAGCAGCAGGCTGCTTTTGTATTCCGGCTTCCACAGGTCGGCCCAGCTGGTGATAGTTTTCGGGTCAATCGCCTCGCTGTTGACGCCGATGGCCGTCGCCCCCCAGATATAGGGGATGGAGTAGTCGTTATTCGGATCGAACGGTTTATTCAGCATCTGCGGATCGAGGTTGCTGAAGTTAGTCAGCTTGCTCTTATCGATCTTCTGCAGCATGCCTTCTTTGCGCATCTTGTCGACAAAGTAGGTCGACGGAACGACCAGGTCGTACGCGCCGTCTTTATAGGTTTTGAGCTTGGCGTACATGGTTTCGTTCGACTCGTAGGTCGAATAGATAACCTTGATGCCGGTCTCTTTGGTGAACTGCTCCAGCAGGCCCGGCGGCACATACTCGGTCCAGTTATAGAAATAGAGCGTTTTGCTATCGTCCGCGTGCGCAGCGCCCATGCCGATTGCCAGAGCGCTCGCCGCGAGCAGGTGGCGTGACCATTTTTTCATTTTAACGTCCCCTGAGTTTTATCACGTGCAATTAACTGACTGGCGATGACCATCACCAGCGACAGAACCAACAAAATCGTGGCCAGGGCGTTCACCTCTGGCGAAACGCCAACCTTGACCATCGAATAGATCTTCAGTGGCAGGATTTCATACCCCGGACCGGTCACGAACGAGGAGACTACCACGTCATCCATCGACAGGGTGAAGCTCAGCAACCACCCAGCGGCTACCGCCGGCAGGGCCAGCGGCAGGATAATTTTGCGCAGGATGGTCATCTCGCTGGCGCCCAGATCTTTCGCCGCCTCCAGCATCCGCACGTCAAAGCCTTTCAGGCGGGAGTAAACGGTGACCACCACAAACGGCAGGCAGAAGGTGATATGCGAAAACAGCAGCGACCAGAAACCAAGCTGGACGCCGATCAGCATAAACAGCACCAGCAGAGAGATGGCCATCACAATATCTGGCGACATCATCACCACAAACAGCATGCCGCTGACAAACGGTTTGCCGCGAAAGCGGTAACGGTACAGCGCCACGGCGGTCAGCGAGCCGATAAGGGTGGCGAAGGTCGCCGACAGCACCGCCATGGTCAGCGAGTGCTGGGCGGCCTGCAGCAGGCTATCGTTGTTCATCAGCAGGCTATACCAGTCGGTGGTGAACCCCTGCCAGTTGATGCCGAAGCGCGACCGGTTAAACGAGTTAACGATCAGAATAATAATAGGGATGTAGAGATACGCGTAGATGGCGGTCATAAAGCCGCCGCGCAGCAGTCGACCGATCATTCCAGCTCCACCTTTTTATTCAGCAGGCGCGCCGCGCGCCAGTAAATCAACAGCATCAGGCCCATCACCAGGGTTAAGGTAATGCTGGTTGCCGCGCCGAACGGCCAGTCGCGGATATTGAGGAACTGGCTTTTGATCACGTTGCCGATCAGCAGGTTCTTGGCGCCGCCCATCAGGTCGGAAACGTAGAACAACCCCATCGCCGGCAGCATCACCAGCAGACAGCCGGCGATGATCCCCGGCATGGTCAGCGGAATGATAATGCGGATAAAGGTCTGCAGCTTGCTGGCGCCGAGATCTTTCGCCGCTTCCAGCAGCGGGCGATCCAGTTTCTCAATGCTGGAGTAGAGCGGCATCACCATAAACGGCAGCAGGATGTACACCAGGCCGATGATCACCGCCGAGGGGGTGAACATAATGCGTATCGGGGTGTCGATCACCCCCAGCCACAGCAGAAACTCGTTCAGGTAACCTTTAGTGCTGAGGAAAATCTTCAGCCCGTAGATGCGGATCAACGAGTTGGTCCAAAAAGGGACGATCAGCAGGAACAGCAGCAGGGGCCGTACCTTCTGCGGCAGCCGGGCGAGGAACCACGCAAACGGATAGCCCAGCGCCAGGCAGGCGAGGGTCGCCAGCAGCGCCATGTTTAGCGAATGCAGCAGAACGTCATAATAGAGCGGATCCAGTAGCCGCGAATAGTTATCCAGCGTGAAGACCAGTTTGACGAAGTTGGCATCGTCGCGGGTCAAAAAGCTGGTGGCGATGATCATCAGGTTGGGCAGGAAGACAAACAGCACCAGCCAACCGACGATAGTGGCGATCACCACATTCTGGAATTTACTGGTGTTCTTCATCGGCCAGCACCACCTCCCAGCTTTCCACCCAATTGATAGACATTTTCTGGTCAAGAGAGTGGTCGAAATCCGGGTCGTCTTCGTTAAAGAACTCGCTGACCATCACCATTTTGCCGTTCTCCAGTTCCACCACCGACTCCAGAGTCATGCCTTTATAGTTGCGCTCGCGGACATAGCCGATCAGGCCGTCGGCGTCGCTGTTATGGTGGATCTCGTCGACGCGCAGATCTTCCGGGCGCAGCAGGACATGCAGACGCTGGCCGGCCTCCACGGCAAAATTGACGGTGATGTTGCATTCCCGTCCTTCAACGCGGGCGCGCACGCGCTGTTCGTCGAGACGTTCAATTACCGTGGCGTCAAAGATATTGATCTCGCCGATAAAGCTGGCGACAAACAGGTTCTTCGGCTCTTCGTAGATCTCTCGCGGGGTGCCGTCCTGTTCGATTTTGCCATCACGCATCACCACGATGCGATCGGACATGGTCAGAGCCTCTTCCTGATCGTGGGTGACGAAGACGAAGGTGATCCCGAGCTTACGCTGCAGCGCTTTCAATTCGTTCTGCATCTGCTTGCGCAGCTTGTAATCCAGTGCCGAAAGAGACTCATCGAGCAGCAGCAGACGCGGTTTGTTGACCACCGCGCGGGCGATGGCCACGCGCTGNTGCTGNCCGCCGGAGAGCTGGTGCGGTTTGCGCTGGGCAAACGCCTCCAGCTGCACCATCTTTAAGGCATCCATCACCCGTGGGGTGATTTCCGCCGCCGGGGTTTTCTGCATCCGCAGTCCAAAGGCGACGTTCTCGAACACCGTCATATGCGGAAACAGGGCGTAGCTTTGGAATACGGTATTGACGTGGCGGTTTTCCGCCGGAACATGAGTGATATCGTGATCTTCGAGATGGATCCGTCCGCTGTCGACGTTTTCCAGGCCGGCAATAAGGCGCAGAACGGTGGTTTTACCGCAGCCAGAGGGGCCAAGCAGAGTGAGAAACTCACCATTGTTGATGGTCAGGTTAAGGTTGTCGATGACCGTTTTACCATCAAAGCTCTTGCGAATTCCCGCCAGATGCACCAGCGGCGAACGCGAACGCGGTTGTATATTCAATTTTTGACTCTGTCCCATGTAGACGCAACGGCAAATTTCCGGCCGCTGCGGGGTTTGTGATTAACCACCTTTGGGGTTGCACGTTTTTAATAAGGGCCAGCATTCTACGGCAAACGAGGGTAATCGCCAATCCTTGATACGCCCGCATAGTCTACCTTTACACCATAACGTCGGTTCCGTTATTAAATTTCGCTTTACGGGCTAAAAATGACCTGACGCAATATTTGTCTTTTCTGGCTTATGAATAATGTTGTCACAAAAGAAGAGGGTGGCTACATGGATAAATTGCTTGAGCGTTTTTTGCAGTACGTTTCTTTGGACACGCAGTCAAAGCCTGGCGTTCGTCAGGTCCCCAGCACGGAAGGGCAGTGGAAGCTGTTACGCCTGTTGCAGGCGCAGCTGGAAGAAATGGGACTGGTCAAGGTAACGCTGAGTGAAAAAGGGACGGTAATGGGAACTTTGCCCGCTAACGTTGAGGGCGATATCCCGGCCATCGGTTTTATCTCCCACGTCGACACCTCCCCGGATTTCAGTGGTAAAAACGTTAATCCGCAGATTGTTGAAAACTATCGCGGCGGCGATATCGCGCTGGGTATCGGCGATGAGGTGCTCTCCCCGGTGATGTTCCCGGTTCTGCATCAGCTTTTGGGACAGACGCTGATCACCACCGACGGGAAAACGCTGCTCGGGGCGGACGACAAAGCCGGCATTGCCGAAATTATGACCGCGCTGGCGACTCTGCAGGCGAAAAATATTCCTCATGGCGATATCCGCGTGGCCTTCACCCCTGATGAAGAGGTGGGTAAAGGGGCGAAGCATTTCGACGTCGAGGCCTTTGACGCCCGCTGGGCCTATACCGTCGACGGCGGCGGGGTCGGCGAACTGGAGTTTGAAAACTTCAACGCCGCCTCGGTGACGATAAAAATTGTCGGTAATAACGTGCACCCCGGCACCGCGAAAGGGGTGATGGTCAACGCGCTGTCGCTGGCCGCGCGCATTCATGCCGAAGTACCGGCCGATGAAGCGCCGGAGACCACTGAAGGCTATGAAGGTTTTTATCACCTCACCAGCATGAAAGGCAGCGTCGATCGGGCCGAGATGCATTACATCATCCGCGATTTTGACCGTAAGCACTTCGAGGCGCGCAAGCGCAAGATGATGGAGATCGCCAAAAAGGTCGGCAAGGGACTGCACCCGGACTGTTATATTGAGCTGGTGATCGAGGACAGTTATTACAATATGCATGAGCAGGTGATCGCCCATCCGCACGTGGTCGATATTGCCCGCCAGGCGATGGTGGACTGCGATATTGAACCGCAGATGAAACCGATCCGCGGCGGCACCGACGGCGCGCAGCTCTCATTTATGGGACTGCCGTGCCCAAACCTGTTTACCGGTGGCTACAACTATCACGGCAAACATGAGTTTGTCACCCTGGAAGGAATGGAGAAAGCGGTGCAGGTGATCGTGCGTATCGCCGAGCTGACGGCGGCACGCAAAGGGCATTAATCTTCTCAGGCGGCCCGGTAAGGCCGCGTGTCGGACAAGATGCCGGATGGCGGCTTCGCCTTATCTGGCCTACGGTCCAGCCGGTGAGCGCGGAACCCGTAGGCCCGGCAAGCGCAGCGCCGCCGGGCAGGATGATGGCTCAGTCGCCAAAGAACCAGTAACCGCTGTTGACCAGCGCTGCCAGCATGGCGAGGAAAGAAGGATCTTCCAGCGCATCGCCAAAATGGTCGGCGCGCAGCGTCAGATGGGTGGCTAAGGCGTCCAGCGCCGGACGGTGCGGGGAGTTGATCTTCTCGCCGTTAACGAATACCTCGCCGTCAATGCGCAGCACCCGCAGGCCGCCCAGGCGTTCCAGGGTATCGCCCTGCTGCAGGGCATCGTAAATCTCATCTGGCTGATACGGCGGCTCTGGCGGCGCGACGTCGAGCTCATGACGCGACTGGGTGATAAACTCGCCGAACCACTGCTTAAAGTGCTCCGGTTGGTTAATCAGACCCAGCATCATCTCGCGCAGGCGGTCGAGTTCGGTCGGTAAAATATCCGCCGGATGGTCGCGGGACGGCACGTCCGGATCGGCGTAGCGCTGGCTGCCCAGTTCGCGCTGGAGGACATAGTCGGCAAAGCCGCTAAACAGCTCGCGGGCATTCGGCGCGCGATAGCCGACCGAATAGTTAAGCGAGTTTTCCAGCGAATAACCCTCATGCGGGAATCCCGGCGGAATATAGAGAATATCGCCAGGCTCCATCTCTTCATCGATGATCGCCTCGAAGGGGTCAACCTGCAGCAGGTCCGGATGCGGGCAGTGCTGTTTCATCGGCACCTTTTCCCCAACGCGCCAGCGCCGACGGCCGGTGCCCTGAATGATAAACACATCATACTGATCCAGATGCGGGCCGACGCCGCCTCCCGGCACCGAGAAGGAGATCATCAGGTCGTCGATACGCCAGTCCGGCAGGGCACGGAACGGATGCATCAGCGCTGCGGACGGTTCATGCCAGTGGTTAACCGCCTGCACCAGCAGGGACCAGTTATTTTCGCTCAGGTGATCGTAGCTTTCGAAAGGACCGTGACTGACCTGCCATTTTCCATCCTGATGGCTGACAAGGCGGCTATCGACCTCGCTCTCCATGGCCAGTCCTGCCAGTTCGTCCGGGCTTAGGGGGTCGATAAAATTGGCGAAGCCGCGCTTCAATACCACCGGCCGTTTTTGCCAGTAGCGTTCGATAAAGTCGGGCCAGTTAAGCGTTAATTGATAATCCATATTGATATTCCACTGCAGGTGTCTGACAGGGATTATAACGGATGCGGCGCCCTGGCGATGCAGGCGCCGTGAAAAATCTCAACGATTAACTCTGTTTATCTTCCATCTGCTGGCGGCCAAACACCACCTCCATGCAGGCGCCGCCGAGCAGGCTTTCCCCGGCGATGATCTCTCCATCATATTGTTCGACAATTTCACGCGCAACGGAGAGCCCTACCCCCTGGCCGGGACGCAGGGTATCAGCCCGCTGGCCGCGGTCGAAAACGGCCCGGCGCTGGCTCTGCGGGATCCCCGGCCCATCGTCTTCCACCAGGATGTGCAGATGGCTGTCGGTGGTCTGGCGCACGGAAACTTCCACGAACTCCAGACAATACTTACAGGCGTTATCAAGAACGTTACCCATCACTTCCATAAAATCGTTCTGCTCGCCGACAAAAGTGATCTCCGGCGAGATGTCGAGCGAGATATTGACCCCTTTGCGCTGATAGACCTTGTTGAGAGCGGAAGTCAGGCTGTCAAGCAGGGGGGCGATCGGGTGTAATTCCCGGCTCAAGAGGGTGCCGCCGCTGCGCATGCTGGCGCGATGCAGGTAATAACCAATCTGCTGCGAGATGCGGCTTATCTGCTCCAGCATCACCGGCTCCGCCTCGTCGACGCTGATCTTCTCGCCGCGCAGCGAGCGCAGTGTACTCTGCATCACCGCCAGCGGCGTTTTCAGACTGTGAGTGAGATCGGTGAGGGTAGTGCGGTATTTGTCATAGCGTTCGCGCTCGCTGCGAACCAGGCGGTTGAGGTTGCTGACCAGCCGGGTCAGCTCGCGAGTGGTGTTGGGATTGAGCTTTTCGCGGTGATGTTCCTCCAGTTCGCGCACCTCTTTGGCCAGCGACTCAATGGGCCGCAGGCTCCACCAGGCGGCGACCCACAGCAGGGGGATCACCAGCAGCAGGTTGGCGGCCAGCACATAGACAAACCAGCTCCACACCATATAGCTGCGCTTGAGCTCCACCGGAATGGTGTCGACCACCACAATGCTGAGCTGAGGCATTTTGCTGGTGGCCGGGTAGAGATTGATCGCCACCGAGTGGGTCATCTCAGAGTCGTCGCCCTGTTCGCGGATAGCGTCCAGCTGTTCCTGAATCTCATGGTTATTGCGCAACAGCATACTGCTGCTGTCGACATCGGCTTCAATCTCATGGAAGCCATTGCGTTTCAGCCATTCCGGTTGAATGCGTTTCGCCAGCCAGGGAACATCACGCTGCGCCCACAGCAGTTTGCCCTGCTCATCGTAGATAAGGGTCACCGTCGGGCTTTCCATATTCAGGTTTTCCGGGATATCGACGTCAATAGCGCCGTTTTCCCATCTCGCCAGCATATAAAAGAGATTGCTCTCGCCGCGCAGCAGGCGAAAGGTGGTTTTATCGAAGCTAACGCTATAGCCCACCAGGGCCACCATGCCGTAGGCCAGGGAGAGCACCAGCACCACCCCGGCGGTCGCCAGCAGGAAGCGAACCCGTAATGACAGCGGGAAGATATGCCGCAACAGTCCCTTCATCAGCGCAATTCGAACAGATAGCCCTGGCCGCGCACCGTGGTGATGACGTCCTGTGGGTATTCAGCCTGAATTTTCTTGCGCAGCCGACCCATCAGCACGTCGATGGTGTGGCTTTCTCGCAGTTCGGCATCCGGGTAAAGCTGGAGCATCAGCGAATCTTTGCTGACCACTTTGCCGCGGTTACGGATCAGGGTTTCCATAATGGTGTATTCAAAGGCGGTCAGCTTGATCGGCTGGTCATTCACCGACAGCTCGCGCCGGGAGAGGTCGACCTGGAACGGCGGCAGGGAGATCACCTGCGAGGCCAGACCGCTGTTACGGCGCAGCAGCGCCTGCATGCGGGCGGCAACCTCTTCAATATGGAAAGGCTTGGTGACGTAATCATCCGCCCCGGCGCTCAGCACTTCCACTTTATCCTGCCATCCTTCGCGGGCGGTCAGCACCAGCACCGGCAGCGACACGTCGTGGCTGCGCCAGCGGCGGATCAGTGATAAACCGTCTTCATCCGGCAGGCCGAGATCGACGATGGCGATATCCGGGAGATGTTCGCCCAGATAGTAGTCCGCTTCCCTGGCATCTTCCGCCGCATCGACCTGATGGCCCAGCTCCTGCAGCTGAACTTTGAGGTGGTGACGCAGCAGGGCATTATCCTCAACCACGAGTACGCGCATGGCTGTTCTCCCTAGCATTTTCGATAGTAGTCTGACGCTCATTATATACGCAAAATATAAACGGCTGTTAAATAAAGCTTTTTATAAAAAGGGCCCCTGATGCCCCCGGGCTGGCCAGCATTCGGCGGCGCCCTTTGCGCATACTGCATGGAACTCCTTCATTCTATGCGTAATTTCAATAAACGCCCAGCGGCAAGATGCGAACGGCGAGCGGGTTGGTGATGTTAATTTTTTGTGTAATAGTGCTGGAATCACCCCTCAAGAACGCCGCAGGTTATCCATTATGTTTCAGCAGCAGAGCGCGGACTGGGTCAGGCTGGCGCAATCGCCCAGCCGGACGGAACGCATCGAAGCCTTCTTCGGCGGCCACGGCTACGAACCGCACCGGCATGACACCTACGCCATCGGCCAGACGATCGCCGGCGTGCAGAGCTTTCACTATCGCGGCGGACGCCAGCACAGCCTGCCCGGCGGAACGATGGTGCTTCATCCGGACGAAATACACGATGGCGAGGCGGGCACCGAGGCGGGGTTTCACTACCGTATGGTTTATATCGAACCGGCGCTCATCCAGAAGATACTCGGCGGTAGGCCACTGCCGTTTATCCCCGACGGCTTGTCGGCGGATCCACGGCTACGTCGCGCCGCGCAGCCGCTGTTGAAAGCGGTCACGGATACCTTTGAGCCGCTGGAGGAAGAGGACGCCCTGTACGACCTGGCGCAGACCCTGGCCGTTGTCGGCGGCCAACGTTCCCGTCGCCAGGCGTTTGATTATCAGGCGGCGGAGAGGGCCCGGGAGTATATCCATGCCTGTTTTATGCAGGATATGACCCTCGACACCCTGTCGCAGGTCAGCGGCCGGGACCGCTGGAGCCTGAGCCGGGATTTCAGAACGTTGTACGGCACCAGCCCGTGGCGCTACGTCATGATGCGCCGGCTCGATTTTTGCCGCCAGCGGATGCGCGCCGGGGAGCGTCTGGTGGATATTGCCGCCGATACGGGCTTTGCCGACCAGAGCCACATGACGCGCCAGTTTATCAGCCGCTTTGGCCTCTCTCCGGGGCGCTGGCTGCGGGCGATCCGCGGATAAGGCGGCGCAGGTTGCACAATCGTTCAAGCGTCAACGCGGCGAGGCGAACTATGCTGACTGCCTTTATCATAAGGAGACAGCCCATGTTTCAACTCGTTAATCTTGCTCATAAATTTTCCCTGTTCAGCGAACAATGGCAGCCCAAAGTGGTGGCTGAAATGAATGACTATCAGTTCAAGGTCGTGCGGATCGCCGGCGACTTTATCTGGCACAGCCACCCGGAAACCGATGAGACATTGATGGTGGTGGAGGGGGTATTGCGCGTGGACTTCCGCGACGGGCATGTGCTGGTGAAGGCCGGGGAGATGATCGTCGTGCCGCGCGGGGTGGAACATAAGACCTCGGCGGAGACGGAAGCGAAGCTGATGCTGATTGAGCCGCGCGGGGTGTTGAATACCGGCCACGAGGGCGGCGAGCGGACGGCGGTGAACGACGTTTGGATCTGATCCCTTTCCGGCGATAAAACGCCCCTCTTTCCGGCGGAAAGAGGGGCAGGGCGATTACTTCAGCTCGTCAACCATGGTGGTTGCCCGACCGATATAGTTGGCCGGGGTCATCGCTTTGAGACGCACTTTTTCCTCTTCCGGCAGGGCGAGGCTGTCAATAAACTGCTTCATCCCTTCCGCGTCCACGCGTTTGCCGCGGGTCAGCTCTTTCAGCTTCTCGTAAGGTTTTTCGATACCGTAACGACGCATCACGGTCTGGATCGGCTCAGCCAGTACTTCCCAGTTGTGATCCAGTTCGTCCAGCAGGCGATCCTGGTTCAGCTCCAGCTTGCTGATCCCTTTGAGGGTGGACTGATAGGCGATCAGCGCATAGCCGATGCCCACGCCGAGGTTACGCAGAACGGTGGAGTCGGTCAGGTCGCGCTGCCAGCGGGAAACCGGCAGTTTGCTGGCCAGGTGCTGCATGACCGCATTGGCCAGGCCGAGGTTGCCTTCGGAGTTTTCGAAGTCAATCGGGTTCACCTTGTGCGGCATGGTGGAGGAGCCGATTTCCCCGGCGATGGTCTTCTGTTTGAAGTGGTTGAGCGCGATGTAGCCCCACACGTCGCGATCGAAGTCGATCAGAATGGTGTTGAAGCGCGCGATGCAGTCAAACAGCTCAGCGATATAGTCATGCGGCTCGATCTGCGTGGTGTACGGGTTCCACTGAATACCCAGCGAGGTAACGAACTCTTCGCTGAACTGATGCCAGTCGACTTCCGGGTAGGCGGCGATGTGGGCGTTGTAGTTACCCACCGCGCCGTTGATTTTACCGAGGATTTCCACCTGGTTCAGTTGACGATACTGCCGCTCCATACGGTAGGCGACGTTCGCCATCTCTTTACCCATGGTGGACGGCGTTGCCGGCTGGCCGTGGGTACGGGAGAGCAGCGGCACATCGCGATACTGGGTCGCCAGATCTTTTACCGCATCAATCAGTTTGCGCCAGTAAGGCAGAACCACTTCGTCGCGGGCGGTTTTCAGCATCAGCGCGTGGGAGAGGTTATTGATGTCTTCAGACGTACAGGCGAAGTGAATAAACTCTGATACCGCGTGCAGCTCGGCGACGTCAGCGACTTTCTCTTTCAGGAAATACTCTACCGCTTTCACGTCGTGGTTAGTGGTGCGCTCGATGGTTTTGATGCGCTCCGCGTCTTCAACGCTGAAATCGGCGACGATTTTATCAAGGAAACCGTTTGCGTCGGCAGCAAAAGCAGGAACTTCCTTGATCGCTGCGTGGGCGGCCAGTTTTTGCAGCCAACGTACTTCCACCTGAACGCGGAATTTCAGCAAACCGAATTCGCTGAAGATACCGCGCAGCGCGCTGACTTTATCGCCGTAGCGGCCGTCTACAGGGGAAACGGCGGTCAGTGAGGATAATTCCATAGATCACAACTCCGGGGTTAAATGAGCAAGAATTTGCTTTGCCTGGTTAACCAGACGATTACGGGAAAACATAAGCTGCAGACGTCCGCCGCCCACCTGATGCCAGAGCACCGCGGCGCGAATACCCGCCAGCAGCGCTGAGCGAACTTTCGCCTGCACCTGCGGGCTTTGCAGCACGGCAGGGGAGCCGGTCACCTGAATACGCGGCCCCAGCGGGCTTATCACATCGACATAGATGCCCGCCATGGCGCTGAGCAGCGTTTCGGACTGCAGGTCAAAGTGTTCCAGCTGACGGTGCAGGCCGGCGATGCGGTTGCCGAGCGTGTCCATCGCCCCTTTACTGGCGGCGAGCTTGCGCTCCAGCACCATCAGGCTCAGGGTATAGCGGGTGAGTTCCGCATTGAGGCCCTGACGGCTGCTGGTATTGAGCACCCCGAGCAGCGTTTCAAGACCGAGGCGAAGATTGGCTTCACTGCCACCGAACACCGCCAGCGTCGACTCAGGATCGAGGTCGATGATGCTGTTCAGCGACACATGCAGGGCATCGCTGTCGCAATGTCCCTGATGCGCCAGTTGCTGAACCAGTCGCGCCGCCTGGCAAACGCCAGCCAGCGCCAGGGTGATGTCATAGTAATTCTTCGCCACACATACTCCTTGTCAGCCGCCAGGGCGGTTCGTCCCGGCGGAAATAACGCGCGTTCAGGACTGCAGAGGCAGTCGTTGTTCAATAATTCCGCCGCCGAGGCACACTTCCCCTAAATAGAACACTGCGGACTGGCCCGGGGTCACCGCCGCGACCGGCTCATCGAAGCGGACTTCGATACGGTCTTCATCCAGCGCGGTAACGGTGCAGGGGATATCGGTCTGGCGATAGCGGGTTTTCACCGTGCAGCGCAGGGTGCCCTGCAGCGGTTCACGGTTTACCCAGTGCAGCTGTTGGGCAATCAGACCGACGGACATCAGGCGCGGGTGGTCATGGCCCTGGGCGACGATAAGAATATTATTCTCAACGTCTTTATCGACCACGTACCATGGATCTTCGCTACCCTCTTTGGTGCCGCCGATACCCAGCCCTTTACGCTGGCCCAGGGTGTGGTACATCAGCCCCTGATGGGTACCGATCTCCTCGCCGTCGACGGTGAGGATTTTGCCCGGCTGCGCCGGCAGATAGCGGCCAAGGAAATCGCGGAATTTACGCTCGCCGATAAAGCAGATGCCGGTGGAATCTTTTTTCTTCGCGGTGATCAGATCCAGCTCTTCGGCGATCTTACGCACCTGCGGTTTTTCCAGCTCACCCACCGGGAACAGGCTCTGGGCAATCTGTTCGTGGCTAAGGGTATAGAGGAAGTAGCTCTGATCTTTGTTGCCGTCGAGGCCGCGCAGCAGCTGGCTTTTACCGTCGACATCGGCGCGGCGCACATAGTGCCCGGTGGCGATGTAGTCGGCGCCGAGGTCTTCGGCGGCAAACTCGAGGAAGGCTTTAAACTTGATCTCTTTATTGCACAGAATATCCGGGTTCGGCGTGCGGCCAGCTTTGTACTCTTCCAGGAAGAGCTCAAAGACGTTGTCCCAATATTCGGCGGCAAAGTTAACGGTGTGCAGTTCAATGCCCAGCTTATCGCAGACCGCTTGCGCATCGGCAAGGTCGGCGGCGGCGGTGCAGTATTCCTCGCCGTCGTCTTCCTCCCAGTTCTTCATGAACAGGCCTTCCACCTTATACCCTTGCTGCAGCAGCAGGTACGCGGAGACCGAGGAGTCGACGCCGCCGGACATGCCGACGATCACTTTTTTCTGGCTTTCTGACATGGAAATACTCGCTACATTGAACTTCGAGGCGGCGTATTCTAGCACGCGCTCACCGTTCATTCACCCCCTGTGAACGGCCAGTTAAATGCGCCAATCAGCGACAGCGGCTGCCGCGGGTCCTGCAGGTAGCAGCGAATGCTTTCGGCAACCAGCGGCGAGCGCAGGTTCGGCGCGTTAAGAATTTCCTCAGCACTGAGCCACAGGCAGCGATCGATATCGCTGTCGTGTGGTTCAGTGGCGCACAGATCGCTAAGTTCGATGGCGAACAGGAAGCGCAGAAACGGCGTGTTATCGGGAGCCAGCCACTGATGCATGCGGATGAAGTGCTGCGGCGTGGCGCGAATGCCGGTCTCTTCCCACAGTTCACGTTCGGCGGCCTGCAGCAGCGTTTCATTGGCCTCGAGATGGCCGGCCGGCTGGTTCCACAGCGCTTTGCTGTTAATGGTCTCTTCGACGATGAGAAATTTATCCTGGGCGTGAACCACGCAGGCAACGGTGACATGAGGTTTAAACATCGCTTTTCCNNNTCAGTTATTCGGCTTTGCGCCAGTCGCCGTTGGCCAGTCCGTCGAGGGTATAGCCGCCCATGGCGTAGCGGATCAGCCGCAGGGTGGGGAAGCCGACGTGGGCGGTCATCCGGCGCACCTGGCGGTTGCGTCCCTCGTAGAGCGTGATTTTCAACCAGCGGGTGGGAATCGATTTGCGCTCACGAATCGGCGGGTTGCGCGGCCACAGCCAGACGGGCTCCTCGACAAGTTCTACGCCGGCAGGCAGGGTGGGGCCGTCGTTAAGGGTGACGCCGTCGCGCAAGGCGGTCAGCGCCTCGGGCGTGGGTTCGCCTTCCACCTGAACATAGTAGATCTTGCCGGTGCGCTTACCCGGCTGGGTCAGCTTCGCCTGCAGCGCGCCGTCGTTGGTCAGCACCAGCAGGCCTTCGCTGTCGCGATCGAGCCGACCTGCGGCGTAAACGCCCGCCACCGGAATAAAATCTTTTAGCGTGCTGCGCCCGGCTTCATCGGTAAATTGCGGCAACACATCATAGGGTTTATTGAACAAGATCACAGTTTTTGGCTGGCGTTCTTTACGTTGTCTGGTGACTTGTTGTGTGCTGAATCGCTCAACGCGATGTTTTCTAAATGAAGTTTTCTGCATGGTATTTTCAGGCTTTATCAATTGCCGCATTATAGCCTAATTACGAATGCCTTTCATGGACGCAAACATTCAGGTAGTATTGACATGCTCATTACAAATTATTAACAAAAAATTGCTCAAACCGATTCGCACTACAGGCAGGAAGGCGACACGGACGCGATAGCTCCGGTGAGCGGGAAGACCCGGTACGCCGAAGCTGGCCGACTCAGCCAACACCAGGCTCGCGTGAAGAGGGAAGAGCAGAACCAGAAGCGCTCGAAGGAGAGGTTAATGGAAAGCAAAGTAGTAGTTCCGGCGGAAGGTCAAAAAATCACCCTGCAAAACGGCAAACTGAACGTCCCTCACAATCCGATTATCCCGTTCATTGAAGGTGACGGTATCGGCGTTGACGTTACCCCAGCGATGCTGAAAGTGGTTGATGCCGCCGTTGAGAAAGCCTATAAGGGCGAGCGTAAAATTTCCTGGATGGAAGTTTACACCGGTGAGAAATCAACCCACGTCTATGGCCAGGACGTCTGGCTGCCAGCTGAAACCCTCGATCTGATTCGTGACTACCGCGTTGCTATCAAAGGTCCTCTGACCACCCCAGTCGGCGGCGGCATCCGTTCTCTGAACGTGGCGCTGCGCCAGGAGCTGGACCTCTACGTCTGCCTGCGTCCGGTACGTTACTACCAGGGCACCCCGAGCCCGGTTAAGCACCCTGAACTGACCGATATGGTTATCTTCCGTGAAAACTCAGAAGATATCTATGCCGGTATCGAGTGGAAAGCCGACTCTGCGGAAGCAGACAAAGTCATCAAATTCCTGCGCGATGAGATGGGTGTGAAGAAAATTCGCTTCCCGGAACATTGCGGCATCGGCATCAAGCCGTGCTCTGAAGAAGGCACCAAACGCCTGGTGCGCGCCGCGATTGAATACGCGATCACCAACGATCGTGATTCCGTCACTCTGGTGCACAAAGGCAACATCATGAAGTTCACCGAAGGCGCGTTCAAAGACTGGGGCTACCAGCTGGCTCGCGAAGAGTTCGGCGGCGAGCTGATCGACGGCGGTCCTTGGGTGAAAATCAAGAACCCGAACACCGGCAAAGAGATCGTGGTGAAAGACGTGATCGCCGATGCGTTCCTGCAGCAGATCCTGCTGCGTCCGGCGGAATACGACGTTATCGCCTGTATGAACCTGAACGGCGACTATATCTCTGACGCCCTGGCGGCGCAGGTTGGCGGTATCGGTATCGCCCCGGGCGCCAACATCGGTGACGAGTGCGCGCTGTTCGAAGCGACTCACGGTACTGCGCCGAAGTATGCCGGCCAGGACAAAGTGAACCCGGGCTCCATCATCCTGTCCGCAGAGATGATGCTGCGCCACATGCAGTGGTTCGAAGCCGCAGACCTGATCGTNAAAGGNATGGAAGGCGCTATCGCCGCCAAGACCGTGACCTATGACTTCGAACGTCTGATGGAAGGCGCTAANCTGCTGAAATGTTCAGAGTTTGGCGACGCGATTATCGCGAACATGTAATCCCGTTGGTGGATTAAGTAAAAGCGGGAGCCGATGGGCTCCCGCTTTTTTTCGCCTTCAGGCAATTA
This sequence comes from Klebsiella sp. EMBS2024, assembly GCF_036233805.1. NCBI lineage: Bacteria > Pseudomonadati > Pseudomonadota > Gammaproteobacteria > Enterobacterales > Enterobacteriaceae > Klebsiella > Klebsiella sp. EMBS2024. The sequence continues at coordinate 1,300,306 of NZ_JAZARW010000001.1, forward strand.
ATCTGCCGGACGCTTGAAGCATTAGGCGATGGCGAATGTCCCGCAGCGCAACGTTCAACAAAGCTATATACCTCATGACAGGGAGAGATCCATTTGCCGTAAGAGCTCGCATGAAAACGGATTGCACGCCAGGCGTCATGCTGATGGCCCGACCGGCTTAAACCGGGGCCGTTCGGCGAAAATGTGCTGTAGCCTAAACTCAGGCTATCCGCGCACTTTCAGATTAAACAGCCGGGACAGCGCCGCTTTGCCGCTATCCGTCACTTGTACTTCCCGATATCCCGGTGCGCGCGTTATCCATCCTTTTTGCAGGAACAGCGTCATTAGCGCCGAGCCGGCGTCGCCTCCCAGATGAAAACGTCTTTCGCTCCAGTCGAGACAGGGGCAGCAGGGCTTACGCCGTGGGCGGGCGTTCAGTACTGCGCCAAGGCGTTCAAGCTGGGTTTTACCGGCTGACGTCAGGGCCAGGCCATCTGCCGCCAGCCATTTTTCCCGCAGCATATACTCATAAATATTCACCGCCAGCTCGCCCGCCAGATGGTCGTAGCAGGTGCGTGCGTAACGAAGATTAACCGGCGTGCTGGGGAGAAGCGTCTTATGCGCCAGCATAGAGACGCCCATCAGGTTTTCCAGCAGCCCGGCAATATGCGAGCCCGCCAGGCGGTAATAGCGGTGGCGCCCCTGCGCGAGACACACCACCAGCCCGTTGCTGAGCAGCCGGGCAAGATGGCCGCTGGTGGTGGAGGCGGACACCTCGGCGACCGTACTGAGTTCGGTTGCCGTCCATGCGCGCCCGTCCATCAGCGCGCACAGAATACTGACCCTTGACGAGTCAGAGAGGGCGGAGGCCACCATCGCCATAGCGGTTTCCAGCGCCTCCTCTGGCTCACTGTCTTGCTGCGGTTTCAGGAGATTCATTCAGAAAGTATGGCCCATTTTTTGGTCACTTCCGCTGCCCGGGCGTCATCATCGGTAAGGAGAATGAGCCGGTTACGGTGGTCGCTGTACTGTACCAGAATATTAATACCATTATGGGCCAGGGTGTCTGCGATGTCTCCCAGTTCCCCTGGTCGTTCCTGAGGTAACTTTCGTATCAGAGGACGGCATACATTGCTGACCGTAAAGCCGGCCTCGGTCAGCACCCTGCGGGCTTTCTCACCGTCTTCCACCAGAAAATGCGCATGTCCGGCATCAGGCGTGGTGAATACGCCACCGCCTTCGAGCCCCACGCCGTTGTTACCCAGCGCCTTACCCATTGCGCCAAGCGAGCCCGGCGAGTTGCTGAGAATCACGTGAATGTCATACATCTGACTGTGCTCCCCGATCCGATGCGTAATCCCGGAACACGCGGGCTACGCGTATTCTGTAATATGAAAAAATCGATGCTTTGCCTTCGCGCTGGGCAGCCAGATGCCGCTCATTTTGCTGCCAGTTGGCCACCGAGGCTTCATCTTCCCACCAGGATAGCGAGAGGATTTTGCCGGGCGTACTCAGGCTCTGAAAGCGCTCAATGGCAATAAACCCCGGCGTGTCTGAAAGCAAAGGCGTCAGCCCGGCCGCCAGCTGAAGATATCTTTCCTGTGCTTCTGGTAAGGCGTCGGCCTCAAAAAGTACCGCAATCATAAGTCTGCTCCGTGGTGAATTTCCCTGCAGTCTACTGACGGTCAGAGCAGGAAGCTTCGGTGTGCAGCGAAATATGCCTGGCAGGAGATCAACGATTGCAACGGAAATGCTCCCAGGCGTTATTGCGATGGTGAATAAAAAAGAACGCCAGCCATGCGATACGGCAGCCTGAGCGCACAGGGCTGGCTGAGTTTTAGTGAAATCGCGATGTGGGGGGATAAACCCTGACGGCTGCGGCTATCGATGAAAGCGATCGCCGACGGGCAGTACGGGCGGGGAAGACGTTTTACTGACATGCAGAATATGAACCCGGAAACGCTCGCCCGGACTAGCGAAGCGCCGCCGGGCAATAATCGAAAGAGCACGTTGTCTGCCACCGGTCACGCCTTCAGGCTCCGCGCTCTCCTCGGGCCTTAGCCGGGAGACCTGCGTCTCGCCTACTGTGCATGGCGGCGCAGGGTGGAGGCGGGGTGGCGCCGCAGCGCCTCTTCGGGACGCACAGGGCGCCGCACCAGTTCGCCGCCGCAGTTCGGGCAATGTCCGTTCAGTCGCGTCGTCATGCAGTCCCGGCAAAAGGTGCACTCGAACGAGCAGATAAACGCCTCGGGTGAGTCTGGCGGCAGATCTTTATCACAGCATTCGCAATTCGGACGTAACTCGAGCATCAACTTCTCCTCTGGTGAACGGCTATATCAGCGACGGCGGGCCAAAGCACGCTATGTTTATATCATGCCGCGATCGGTCCGCCGAGAATTTCCTTGCGCGGTAATCGCCTTCTCAGAGGGTCGCCTTCCCGGGCTGCATTCCCGGTACGAGGATCACTTTGCGGCACGCCTCTTCACGTTTCTCAAAAATCTGATAGCCGCGCGCGGCCTCCTCCAGCGGCATATGGTGAGTGACAATCTCCTCCGGGGTAAGCAGCCCTTGCTCAATAAGCGCCAGCAGATCCGGCAGCCAGGCGTGGACGTGGGTTTGTCCCATCCTGAAGGTCAGTCCTTTATCAAAGGCATCGCCAAACATAAAGCCGTGGATGAAACCGGCGTAAACCCCGGGTACGCTGACGATGCCGCCGCGGCGCACGGCGGCGATGCACTGGCGCAGGGCTTTTCCGCTGCTCCCCTCGATTTTCAGGGTGCTGAGGACGGTTTCCGTAAGGCTACCTTTCGCCTCGAAGCCCACGGCGTCGATCACCGCGTCGACGCCGCGATGGCCCAGCGTGTTATCGATAATCCACTGCGCAGGATCGTCATGGTGGTCAAAGTTTATCGGGATCGCGCCATAGCGTTGTTGCGCGAAATCGAGTCGGTAATCGTTATGATCGATGATAAATATCTGTTCTGCGCCATTGAGCCTGGCGCAGGAGGCGCAGAGCAGGCCTACCGGGCCGGCGCCAAAAATAGCCACGCTACTGCCGGGTTTGACCTCGGCGTTTTTAACCGCCTGCCAGGCGGTGGGCAGAATATCTGACAGAAACAGCACCTTTTCATCGGGTAAGGTGTCTGGCACTTTAAACGGTCCGGTATTGGCTTTGGGGACCCGTACATATTCCGCCTGGCCGCCCGGGATCCCGCCGTACAAATCGCTATAGCCAAACAGCGCCGCCGGTGGCGAAATGCCTTTTCGATTGAGCGTCGCGCCCTGGCCGCTATTGGTGCTTTCGCAGGCGGCATACTGCTGCAAGCGACAAAAGAAGCAGTCTCCGCAGGCGATGACAAACGGGATAACCACCCGGTCGCCTTTGCGGACCGCGGTGACCTCGGAACCGGCTTCCACCACTTCCCCCATAAATTCATGGCCGAAAATATCACCATGGTGCGTGCCGGGGATCTTTCCGCGGTACAGATGCAGATCGGAACCGCAAATCGCTGTCGCGGTGACGCGCAGAATAATATCGTCCGCTGCCTCAAGAGCCGGGTCAGGCATGGTGTCGACGCTGACATGATGCGGGCCGTGATAAGTGAGTGCTTTCATAGAATATTCTCCTCGAGAGAAAGGTTGACAGCATGCGGTTCTTCGGCCTGGTGAACGGCTGCTATCGTCACCGATAAATCATCGTAAAAAATAAAGCGTAGAGTACTAATAATGGAACTGCGTGATATTCCAGGAGCTGAATATATTCCACGCTTCGATTATTTCCCGGCCGGTCTGTTCGAGTTATTTGCCTATTGCCCTTATGTGTGCCAGTATTAATCGGGCATGATATTCGCTCCATTTTGTTTGCTAGCCGCTTCCCCAGCGGC
>NZ_JAZARW010000001.1:1304174-1312067 GCF_036233805.1 Klebsiella sp. EMBS2024
TATCCGTAAAACCAGGGAAAATTCTGAATTTCCGTCTGGCAAAGGGCAATGCTGCCGCTTCGTTATATAACCCAACGGTAGTAATCCTCCGGTATAGATAATTCTTTGCCGCAGAGGTGATCTGCATACATTATTTCCCTGAACACAGTGAGTTAGCGGCAAGGTGCCGTCTGGTTATTTTTCAGGTTTCTTGTAGAATTATTCCGAATTACTGCTAAAAGGTGTCGAAAAAACGGAATAATAATTTGACTAACCAGCATTACCCGCTAGATTTAAATATCGAACGACGAGTGATACGGAATATTTTCGTATCGTACTGACATAACCGATATACATGAGGTGAAATATGGCAGAGCATCGTGGTGGTTCCGGTAATTTTGCTGAAGACCGTGAAAAAGCTTCTGAAGCAGGTCGTAAAGGTGGTCAGCACAGCGGCGGGAACTTTAAAAATGATCCGCAGCGTGCGTCCGAAGCGGGTAAAAAAGGCGGACAGAATAGCCACGGCGGTGGCCGCAAGTCCGATAATTCCTGATTATCCTTTTCCTTGCACCCTGAAGTGAAAGTATCTCCTGCGAGTCTGTCACAGACTCGCAGTTATTTTCTGACTCCAGAAGGTATTTCTATGAATATGAAAAGCATTGAAGATGTATTTATTCACCTGCTCTCAGATACCTACAGCGCAGAGAAACAATTAACCCGCGGGCTGGCTAAACTAGCCAGAGCGGCGTCCAGTGAAAAACTCAGCGCGGCGTTCAATGCTCATCTTGAAGAAACCCAGGGCCAGATCGAACGTATCGACCAGATTATTGAACAGGAATCCAACCTGAAAATCAAACGCATGAAATGCGTGGCCATGGAAGGATTAATCGAAGAAGCTAATGAAGTCGTTGAGAGCACGGAAAAAAATGAGGTACGTGATGCTGCATTAATTGCCGCTGCGCAAAAGGTCGAGCATTACGAAATTGCCAGTTACGGTACTCTGGTCACCCTGGCAGAGCAGTTGGGCTATAAAAAAGCAGCCAAACTGCTTGCCGAAACCCTGGAAGAAGAAAAACAAACCGATGTGAAATTAACCGATCTGGCGGTAGGTAATATTAATAAGAAAGCGGAAAAATAAACTCTCCCTGACACGAGGAAATCACGATGAATCACGTTGAACATTACCATGACTGGCTACGAGATGCGCATGCCATGGAAAAACAGGCAGAGTCCATGCTGGAATCAATGGCTGGCCGTATCGATAATTATCCGGATCTCCGTGCCAGAATCGAACAGCATGTTAACGAGACCAAACGGCAAATTACCGTGCTGGAAGAGATCCTCGACCGCAATGAGATTTCGCGCTCGGTGATTAAAGATTCGATGAGTAAAATGGCGGCTCTCGGCCAGTCCATCGGCGGGATGTTTCCTTCCGATGAAATCGTCAAAGGCTCGATCAGCGGGTACGTTTTCGAGCAGTTTGAAATCGCCTGCTATACCTCTCTGCTGGCGGCCGCTGAAAAAGCGGGCGATACCGCCTCCATCCCAGCCATTGAAGCCATCCTGGCGGAAGAGCGGGAAATGGCCGACTGGCTGATTAAACATATTCCTCAGACCACAGAGCAGTTTCTCCTGCGTTCAGATGCTGACGGCGTAGAAGCGAAAAAATAACCCAGGAGGCAGGCCTATGTTTCGTCATGTGAAACAACTGCAGTATACCGTACGCGTTGCTGAACCGAATCCGGGGCTCGCGAATTTACTGCTCGAACAGTTTGGCGGCCCTCAGGGCGAGCTGGCCGCCGCGTGTCGTTATTTCACCCAGGGATTAAGCGATGACGATCCCGGCCGCAAAGATATGCTGATGGATATCGCGACAGAGGAGTTGAGCCATCTGGAGATCATTGGCACTTTGGTCGGCATGCTGAATAAAGGCGCCAAAGGAGCCCTGGCGGAGGGCACCGAGAGCGAGGCGGAACTCTATCGTTCGCTCACCGCCAACGGCAATGACAGCCATATTACATCCCTGCTGTACGGCGGCGGTACCCCGCTGACCAACTCGGCGGGCGTGCCGTGGACGGCGGCCTACATTGATACTATCGGCGAACCCACCGCCGACCTGCGGTCGAATGTCGCGGCGGAGGCGAGGGCGAAGATCGTCTATGAACGCCTGATCAACGTGACCGACGATCCTGGCGTGAAAGACGCGCTGGCCTTCCTGATGACCCGCGAAGCGGCGCATCAGCTCTCTTTTGAGAAGGCCCTGCAGTCGATTCGCAACAACTATCCACCGGGCAAACTGCCGCCCATTAGCGAGTACGCTAACACCTACTACAATATGTCTGAAGGTGGAGAAGTACGCGGCAGCTGGAACAGTGACAAACACTTCGATTATGTCAAGGATCCACAGCCGGCCGTAGATGGCGGAGATGGTAGTGCTTCTGTCGGCCTGACGCCAGAGCAGGAAGCGCTGTGCAAAGCGATGCTGAAGCGAACGCAGTCTGACCCGCAGGGCGATCCTTTGACCGGCGCCGAACTCGGCGCCGGGAAGCAAAACACTTCATCATCGGCTAAGTGATGTTCGCATGAGCCCCGGCTGCGGCCGGGGCGATTCACAATGATGGGTGTGGAATATGTTTGAATTCGACGCGTTTCATCTGGCCCGATTGCAATTCGCCTTTACCGTATCCTTCCATATCCTCTTTCCGGCCATCACCATCGGCCTTGCCAGCTACCTTGTGGTGCTTGAGGGGATGTGGCTGCGAACCCGGGATAATGTCTGGCGTTCACTCTACAATTTCTGGCTGAAAATTTTTGCCGTCAATTTTGGCATGGGCGTAGTCTCCGGATTAGTCATGTCCTATCAGTTCGGCACCAACTGGAGCGGATTTTCCCAGTTCGCTGGCAGTATTACCGGCCCGTTGCTGCTGTACGAAGTGCTGACCGCCTTCTTCCTTGAAGCGGGATTCCTCGGGGTGATGCTGTTTGGCTGGAATAAAGTGCCGCCAGCGCTGCATTTTTTTACCACCTGCATGGTGGCGCTTGGCACGTTGGTTTCTACCTTCTGGATCCTTGCCTCCAATAGCTGGATGCAGACGCCGCAGGGTTTTATCATCGAAAATGGCCATCTCATCCCGCAGGACTGGCTGGCGATTATCTTTAACCCCTCTTTTCCGTATCGCTTGTTCCATATGGCGATAGCCGCGTTTCTCAGTAGCGCCATGTTCGTCGGGGCGTCTGCCGCGTGGCATCTTCTGCGCGGCAACGACTCGCCGGCCATCCGCAAAATGCTGTCGATGGCGATGTGGATGGCGCTGCTGGTGGCGCCGATCCAGGCGGTGGTGGGGGATATGCATGGTCTTAACACCCTTGAGCATCAGCCGGCGAAGATCGCGGCCATCGAAGGGCACTGGGAAAATCGCCCCGGCGAGGCCACGCCGCTGCTGCTGTTTGGCCTGCCGGACATGGAGCAGGAGCGGACCCGCTATGGTCTTGAGATCCCCGCTCTCGGTAGCCTGATCCTTACCCACAGCCTGCATAAGCAGGTGCCGGCCCTGAAAGACTTCCCGAAAGAGGACCGACCCTATTCGCCCGCCGTCTTTTGGTCGTTTCGCATCATGGTCGGGATGGGCGTGTTGATGATCGCCTTAGGGATCTGCAGCGCCTGGCTGCGCTATCGGCGGCGGCTGTACCACTCGCGTCCCTTCCAGTGGTTTGCGCTCTGTATGGGGCCCGCCGGTCTTATTGCCCTGGTCGCCGGGTGGGTGACCACCGAGATGGGCCGCCAGCCTTGGGTGATATACGGGTTGCTGCGCACGCGGGATGCGGTGTCGTTGCACAGCACCCTGCAGATGGCCATCAGCCTGCTGGTATTTATCGTGGTTTACTGCGCCGTGTTTGGCGTGGGGTATTACTACATTTTCCGGCTTATCAAAAAAGGGCCGCAGCCGGTGACGGAGCTGACCTCGCAAACCGCAGGCACCCCGGCGCGTCCGCTCTCAGCGGCTGAGCCGGTGCGTGATGAGGAGAACGCATCATGAGCATCGATATCTCGGTGATTTGGTTTGTCATCATTGTCTTCGCCACGCTGATGTATATCGTGATGGATGGTTTCGATTTAGGTATTGGGATGCTGTTCAGCGTGGTGCATGATGGCGAAGAGCGCGATGTGATGGTCAATAGCGTCGCCCCCGTTTGGGATGGTAACGAAACCTGGCTGGTGCTCGGCGGGGCAGGGCTATTCGGCGCCTTTCCGCTGGCCTATGCAGTGATCACCGATGCGCTGGTTATCCCGCTGACGGCGATGCTCATCGGCCTGATTTTTCGCGGCGTGGCCTTTGAATTTCGTTTTAAAGCGGTTCCCTCGCATCGCATCTTCTGGGACTATGCCTTTGCCGGCGGCTCGCTGTTGGCGACCTTCAGCCAGGGGATTGTCGTCGGCGCGTTTATCAACGGCTTTGCGGTGGCTGACCGCCGCTTCGCCGGTTCGACGCTGGACTGGCTTACCCCTTTCAATTTGTTCTGCGGTCTGGGGCTGGTGGTGGCCTATCTGCTGCTGGGCACCACGTGGTTGATTATGAAAAGCGAAGGCGCGCTGCAGCAGCGGATGCGCGAGCTGACCCGCAAGGTACTGCTGGCGCTGATGGCGGTGATCGCGGTGGTCAGCGTCTGGACGCCGTTGGGCTGGCGCTACGTGGCGGAACGCTGGTTTACGCTGCCCAATTTCTTCTGGTTCGTGCCGGTGCCGATTCTGGTGTTGGCACTGAGCCTGTGGATCTGGCGCCTGAGCGCGCGCCCCGCCAGCCACGCCCGTCCCTTTATCCTGACGCTGGGCCTGATATTCCTCGGCTTCAGCGGGCTGGGGATCAGCGTCTGGCCGAACATTATCCCACCGCATATCTCTCTGTGGGATGCCGCTGCGCCGCCGTCCAGCCAGGTATTTATGCTGCCGGGCGCGCTGCTCATTATCCCGGTGATCCTGATGTATACCGCCTGGAGCTACTACGTCTTTCGCGGCAAAGTCTCCGGCAGCGAGGGCTATCACTGAGCCTGATTCGCGCCGGCAGGTGAGGATTTGCCGGCGCGTCGCGCCGTCCGGTCAGGGATGACCGAGAGGGATGCGCACAAACCGGTGATCTGCTGCAACGACTCGGGCCGGGTGTTTATGCCTTCGGCGGCTTGATCTTAATAATAAATCGTTCGTTAACCCGGGTGATCCTCGCGCCAATATCGCCAAACTCGGTGGCGATTTTAAAAAAATCGTCCGCGGCGACATCAAAATCGAGTTCAATCTTCGGGTGTTGTCCTGTCGCCAGTAATTCATAGAAATGGTCAAGGCTGCGGGCTTTTTCGCTAGGCATCTTATTTCTCCATGGTAAACCAATCTGCAGGGGTTTTATTGCTTACGGCGCTTTTACGGATTATTCAGCAGGATGACAAACGTGCCTGGTATAAAATTATGCAATGACAGTAAGAATGAGGCAGGGCGAGGTTATTCCGTGTTGTTAAACCGCGTGGCGACGCGTTGTCCGCCATACCATGACGGCAGAGACGACCCTGCGGCGCCGGTTGATGATAGACATTTTTTGATGACAAATTAATGACAATAAAATGAATCTGTCCGGGCTCGGGATGGCATCGTGCTAAATAATTTTATTCTGTGGCTGTTAAGGTGGTTGTTAACTACTTTATGGTGATGGAGCGTCTTTTTTAGGGCCAACGGCGAGGGAACAACGATGCAATTACTTGATTTATTCGCAGGCTTATTATGGTTAAGCAGCGTTATCTTCCTGCTGTTTGTTCTTGATGTGATCATCACCCGTTATCTTTATCGTAAATAATCGACAACGACAGCGGCGTTGGGCATAGGGGACGGCGTCGGAGGATGATAATATAACCCGCGGACTGATTCAGAAAGGAATGCGCGGTGGCCGGGAGAATTGATTACGATATTGAAAAATACCAGTTTACCGAAGCCGGTGAGACGCCACGGCTCCGGGAGCAGTGGCGCGAAGTATACCTGGAGTGTCGTCAGCTGCGGGCCGGGGCAGAGGAGCGCCTGCGCATTGCGTTACTGAACGTCGACTATGTCACCAGCTTCGAGCTGCCTTTTCGCCTGCTGCTGGTGCGCGCGCCGCAGCTAATCGCCGATGTTCGCGAGACGTTGCAGCTTAGCCGTAAAGCCGCCGTTTTCAACGGCAAACGTTACGGCTGCGTCTATAGTTTGAAACAGGATTTACAGGCTGTCCCGGAAGCCTTTCATTACCGCCTGGCAAACCGCATTCGTCGCGTCAATGCAACCGGGCTGACGGCGGCCCCGTACCAGCAGATTGCCCGGGAGATAAAGCCGGCCCGGGAGCGGCTCCGCCAGGCGCTGAACGCCGGCCTGCCGGTCACCGCTCTCGACGCCTTGTTCTGGTTCGGCAGTCAGCGAGTGGCGGCGGACATCGCGCAGTTGCGCCGGTCCGGCATGGCGATTGTCACGACGGAGGTGGAGGTCAGCGACAATTTGTTCAATACCACCCGACGAGTGCCCGTTTACCGCCTGGCCAGCGAGTGAATCGGCAACCTTTCGCCCAGCCGTTGCCTCTGCAGACAGTTGACCATTGCCCCGTCGAACCAGACGCACAGCCCTCTGGCGACAGGCCGCGGGGCCGGTTCCAGCCATGCGCTGGCGATNNNCATTAGCGCCAGTGGAACCATGTATTTTCTTTTCACTGCCCTTTATCCGCTGCGCCTGTTCTGCCAGCAAGGTAGCGGTAAAGTATGACGTTTCGTTGACCGGGGCAGCGTTTTTATTATCGGCAAGCGGTTGCGTTGGGCCAGAGATTATTCATCTTTTGGCATACGAGAGGACGAAAACTGGCGGCTTGTATTTTTGATTTTTATTACACCACGCTTTTTTTTGCCGCCGGGGAAAAGCGTAATGTGGCTACGAATGGATGCGGCTCGTCATGTAACTGGCTGGTTTGAAACAATATTTTAATTGTTGTCTAAACGCATGCGACAGCGGTGGCTAATTTATATTAATTCACTTTACCGATCAATAAATTATATGTTGATAGTTTTTAGCTATCGAATGTTTCTTATCGATCATTTTAAACTATTTTTGTTGGCGGGAAATATATGACATGCTTTAACCCTTTCTTATTTTTGGTATTTTTTAAATGGTTGAAGAAAACGCGAAAAATACCTCCTATCGCTTCGTACTGGAGCCCGCTATTAGCGATGATGGCAGCTGCCACTCGTGGGAATTGCTCACTAAAGATATTATAGCACCCGCACGAAATAATGCCTCAGCGCCCGCGTTTTCTTTCTCCACGCTTACCGAAAGCGATAAGCTTGCACTATTTACCCGACAAATCGAGTTGCTTTCCGTATTTGATTTTTCCCTGGTCGATAATAAGCCGATCTCGCTCAATATCGATGATTTATTAAGCCATTTTATTCTGACGGACCGCTATCTCTGCGATTTTCTGCGCTCGTGTAAGCATATTGCTTTGGAGATAAATGAGAATTTTCATGAGTTTATCGCCGGCCGCGAGCTGACGGCGCTAAGCACGCTGGCGGCGCTTTGTCCGGTCTGGCTGGATGATTTTGGTCGCGGGCGAACCTCCTTCCCGCTGCTGGAGAGATTCCGCTTCGATTGCGTCAAAGTGGATAAGGATTACTTCTGGGATAAAGAAAACGACCCCGCTTTGCCCGGTCTGTTGCAGTCTATTCATATCCTGACCGGCCATGTGATCGTTGAGGGTATCGAAACCGAAAAGCAAAAACGGTTAATCACTTCTGCCGGGGACATCATAGGTCAGGGCCGCTACTGGAAGGAAGAATATATTTTTCTTTGCGGTTGAGGGTCGACCGGGGGCTGGTTTCGGTTACCTGCTATTCTTTTATTATCCAGTTTTAAATACCCCC
>NZ_JAZARW010000001.1:1312135-1326958 GCF_036233805.1 Klebsiella sp. EMBS2024
TAAATACCCCCATGCGTAACGCCCCGATCGCCATTTCGACGTAAGCCAGGTGCTGATTTCTGAGCTGCGCGAGCTGGTGAAAAAAGATCTCGCCGCTGCGATCAATTAATCCTGCCTGCGCCATCCGCTCAGGATCGCGCGGCATGGAAAAATGCCGCCGTTTACCGGCGGCTATTGCTTATTTTGCGCTACCCTGGTTTTTTTCCAGCCGGGCGAAATACTCCGGTGCAAACGGGCGCGGATCGACGTCGGCAAACGGCGCGCGCTCAAAGTGCGATTTCAGCGCCCAGGGGACCGTGCAGTCAAAAATGGTCTTGCAGCTGATGCCATTTCCACGGATCGACGGGCTGTATTCCGGCGTCTGGGACGGATCCAGCTGGTGACCGCGAATGCCGGGGATTGTCGTAATGCTGACGTCCCCCTGCATGCGGGTGGTCATCGCCCACAGGATATCGTCGCTGTCAAAGATGTCGACATCTTCATCAACCAGAATAATATTTTTTAGTTCGGAATAGGTCGCCAGCGCCAGCAGCGCGGCCTGCCCCTGCCGGCCTTCATCGGCGGGTTGACGTTTTTTCACCTGCAGGATCCCGAGGAACTTACCGCCACCCGCGGTGTGGGCGTAGACATTTTGTAAAAAGCCCGGAATGGCGGCCTCGACGGCATTCCAGATACTGGCTTCCGTTGGCAGGCCGGCGAGGGTGGTATGCTCTTCCCCCGGTCCCACCAGGGTCTGCAGAATCGCATTGTTTCGCATGGTCACTGCTTTGACTTTGATTACCGGCAGCGACGGATTAGCGCAGCCGCAGTAGCCAGGAAATTCCGGCATCGCGTGGCCGCTATTGGTGTGCTGATCCTCTCTGACGCGCACGCCGGGCAACAGCTCACCTTCGATAACGATCTCGGCGCGGGCGATGGCTTTCTCCGGGACGCTGACGCCCTGAACCAGCTCCACCGGACGTTGACGCAGCGCGCCGGCGACGCCCAGCTCGTTATAGCCGAACGGCGTGGTAGGGGCTTCGAAGCAGGCGCCAATATAGATGGCCGGATCGAGACCCATATTGATGGTTATCGGCAGCGGTTTGCCTGCGGCCTCGGCCTTCTGGCGAAACACTTCGATATGGCGGCCGGCGGCAAGAAACATCGACAGCTCATCCCGGCCCTGGACGCACAAGCGGTGGATGGTGACGTCGGTCAGCGAGGCGTCGTCGGGATCGCTGGCCAGCGCCAGGCCCAGGCAGAAGAAGGGGCCGGCGTCGATAGGGGTGTTGGTGGGCGCCGGAAGCAGGGTGCGCAAATCAAAATCCGGATCGTCGGCCAGAAAGATCTGTTCCTGGCAGGGGGCGCTGCTGGCCGGGACGACCACCGGCGCGACCGGTTTTTTCACTGCCTTACCCACTTCAAGGGCCAGCTGCGAGGCTTCGCAGCCCAGCAGCAGCGCGGCCCGCTGGCGGCTGGCGTGCATACCCACCAGAATGCGCGAGTGTGGATAACCCTTAATATTGTTAAACATCATCGCCGGCCCGATGCGGGTGGGGCGCTTCACGGTGCCGCCCGCGCCGATATGGCGATAAACACCGGCCAGCTCGGCGTTAGGGTCAACCGGATGATCGGTTTCGAGATACTGATTGTCATGCTGTTGCAGCAGCGCGATGGCGTCGCGCAGATCCTGAATCGGTGCGGTCATGATGTTCTCCTTAGCGTATCGATGCGCACAGTATGCTTCGCAGGCTAATGGTTATCAATTGCATCATTTATGCTTTATTGATAAGCTTTTTCTTATCAATTTGTAGGGAGGAGTCCGACCATGTCCTTGCGAGCGTTACGCCATTTTGTGGTCGTTGCCGAAGAGTTGCATATGCACCGGGCGGCGGAGCGGTTACATATCGCCCAGCCCGCCCTCAGTCAGCAGATTAAGCAGCTTGAGCAGCGCCTGTGCGTGGTGCTCTTTTCCCGCGCTAACCGCCGTCTGACTCTGACCGCCGCGGGCGAGGCCTTTTTACACAAGACGCGGCTGGCGCTGGAAATGGCCGATCAGGCGGTGCTGGACGCCCAGCGCATCGCGCGGGGCGAGCAGGGGAGGCTGCATTTGGGGTATGTCTCCAGCGCGATGTACGACAGTAAACTGCCGGGGCTCCTGCGCCGGCTGCGCGCCGACTGGCCGGGGATTGAGCTGTCGCTGGTGCAGGGGGATGTGCAAATGCTCTACGAAGCGCTGTTGGATCTGCGTCTGGATATCGCCATCATCCGCGCGCCGCTGGCCTCGCCGCCGGACGCGCTGGTGGTCAGGCCGTTTGTACGTGAAAAGCTCTGCCTGGCGCTCTATCAACAGCATCCGCTGGCCGGCGTGGGCGCGCTTAATCTGGCCTCATTGCGCACTGACAACTGGATCTCGCTTGACGATCCGCAGGGCACCGGACTGGAGCAGGTTTTTATGGATGCCTGTCGCGTCGCGGGCTTTACGCCGCAGGTGGCGCAGCGGATTAACGACGTTACCTCGATGATTAGCCTGGTCTCCGCCGGGGTGGGAGTGGCGTTGGTTCCGCTCTCGGCGCGGGCCTTACGCCTTGATAACGTGGTGTATACCGATCTCCAGGATCGGCTGGCGGAGAGTGAGCTGAGCATGGTTTACCACCGCCATATTCGTTCGGCAGTGGTAAGGAAAGTTATCTCGCTGCTTAATACCGCTGAGCGATAGTCCCGGTTAGCTGGTCTTCAGGCGGCCAAAGCTGACAATCCTTGAACGGCCCAGCTCTTTCGCCCGGTACAGCGCGGCATCCGCCGCGCGCAGCAGACTATCGCTTTGGGTGTGCTGCGGGTAGCTGGCGATGCCAATCGACACATCCACCTGGCCTATCTCGGTCAGACCATCACGCAGCGTCATATTGCGCACCTGGGTGTAGATCTCGCTGGCGCACTGGTGCGCCCCGGCTTCGTCAATCCCGGGGAGCAGCACTAAAAACTCCTCGCCCCCGTAGCGGAAAGCCATGCCGATATCGCGCACCGCGCGCTGCACAATGGTCGCAACGCTCTTAATCACCAGATCCCCAGCCTCATGGCCATAGCGATCATTGATGGTTTTAAAATGATCGATGTCGATCATCAGACAGCTCAGCGGAGTATGGGTATGGACCGCCAGCGCCATCTGCGAATGCAGCGCTTCGTCAAGATGATGGCGGTTACGCAGGCCGGTCAGGGAATCGAACAGCGCTTTTTCCAGCAGGGCGCTGCGCAAACGCTGATTGGCCAGCGCCAGGCCCAACGCTTCCGCCATCAGCTCGAGATAGGCCCGGGAAGGAGCGTCACTGGCGGTGACGTTCTGGAAGGTCAGCAGGCCAATGGCTTCGCCCTGGGCGATGAGCGGTACGCAGAGCGACTGGCCGGCGTGCGTCTCCGGCAGATGATAGCAGGTGATATCGGGCTCGCCCTGCACCGGCGGATGGCTGAGTCCCCGCCGTATCGCCCAGCAGTCGTCGGGAGAAAAGGGCGTCGTCTCACCGGCGGGCGACAGCCACTGCGCCACGCAGCGCATCTGCCAGGGGTCGGTATCCAGAACATACAGTTTACCGGGGATCGTCGGGGCGATATTCGGCGCAAACCGCTCCGCCACCTTAATCACATCCTCAATGGTTTCACAGCCCTGCAGCCGCTGAGTCATACGCGCCAGCAGCTCGCGGATCGCCCAGTCGGCGTCGCGCTGTTGCTCCAGCCGCTGACGGGCCAGGCCGTTCTCGCGAAAAATGCGGATCGCCTGAGCCATGTCACCAATCTCATCCACCTGGGTAAAGTGCGGCGTCTCTACCGCATAATCCTGGGAGGCGAGACGCTGGACCACATCGCTCAGGCGAACCACCGGGTAGAGCACCCGGCGTTTGAGAATGAAGCCGAGGACGAACAAAAACATCAGGGCGGTCAGGCCGACCATGATTTCCGACAGCGTACGCCAGATCCGCGAGCGCTCGGTGGCCTGGTCGATAGCGACGGCGGCGCGATGCTCAAGCATCTGGCGGAAGCGATCGATCTGCGTCTGCATGCGCTCCAGTTCAGTCTCGTACGCGGTGCCGTACAGCACCGCGATGGCCGCTGGCGCATCGCCGCGAGCGACATGCGCCAGGGCCGCCTGCTGTTCATCCTGTAGCTCATTGGCGATCCGCAGGCCATCCTGGAGCAGCGCCAGCTCCTCGCGGCTGGCGCCGTTATCTTTCAGGCCGCCCAGCCGCTGCTCTATGCTCTTGTCGGTCTGCTGCAGCTGCTGATATTGCGTAAGCGTCTCCGGCGAAGGCTTTATCACGTACAGCCGGGCGAGGTCAGACAGCGCCCAGGCGTCGTTTTCCACCTCGTCGGAGAGGGTATCAAAGACCTGGCGCTGCTGTACCGCCTGGCGTTCGACGCGGTCGGCGCTGGAGGCCATGAGCATAGCGCTCCCGGAAGCCAGCGTCAGGCCAACGGTGATCCCGTAAGCCCAGTTAGTGATGGTGGCGATTCTCACCGTGAATTTCCTTGCATGCAGATGAAGCTGTTTTGATTATAGAACTCCGCCCCCGCCACGACGGCGGCCCGCTTCAGAGGCGGCGCTCGCTATGCAGAGGGGCAAGGGTCTGAAGAATGATGGCGTGTAGCGTTTCCGCATGGTGGCGCAAAACGAGGAAGACATCGCTATCCAGAGCGCCATTTATAACATCCGCTTCCATAATCTGTAAGGCTTCCTGCCAGGCCATCCCTTTACGATAAGGGCGATCTTCGGTCAGCGCGGTGAAAATATCGGCGATGGAGATAATCCGGTCGGCGAGGGTCAGGTGCTCCTTTTCGAGATGCAGAGGGTAGCCGCTGCCGTCCATTTTTTCATGATGATTCGAGGCCCAGTTAATGATATCGCCGAGCTCGCTATAGTCGCTGAGAAGTTCGCCGGTCATGTAACTGTGCTCCCGCACCTGACTCAGCTCCTCATCATCCAGCTCGCCCTCTTTTTCGAGAATGGAGAGTGGGATATAGACCTTGCCAATATCGTGTAGATAGCCGGCTATCTGTATTTGCTGGCAGGTGGGCTCCGGCAGCTGCATCCAGCGGGCAAGCTGGCGGGCGATTTCCCCCACCATGATGCTATGGGTGGCGGTAAAGCTGCTGTAGGTGTCGACGATTTTGGCAATCAGCAGGCAGACATCCTTCAGACCGTGAATATCCAGATAGCGCGTGTTGATGGGGCCAATAATCTCCAGCAGCCGCTGAATATGGCCGGGGTGAAGGTGCTGCCAGAAGTTCGCATTTTCAGCGACCTCGCACAGGATATCGCAGAGCGGCGGATCGATCTCCCGATGCAAAGCGACGAACTGTTCCACCACCGCCCGCGTGGGCCAGGCGGCAACGTGGCTATCGGCCGGCAGCAGCCGTTCAAAGGCATCAGCGAAATAGACAATGTGCTGTTCGCGGGAGCCCCGGTGGTTCGGGCTAAAATGGTGATCGCGAATAAAGGGAACGATGGGCTGGAAGGTCGCTAATCCCTCCAGCATCGCCACACCCTGGCGCTGATGCGGGTCGTGGATATTATCGATAGCATCCAGCGAATGAATGGTGCGTTTATCCCCCAGCACGCCGATATCGTGCAGCAGCGCGGCGCAAAAAATGGTCTGCTGCCGTTCGTCAGGCAGTTCCAGCCTTTGCGCCAGCGTCAGGGCGATTAAGGCCGTTCGTTGCATATGCCGGTGCAGTTCAGGGTTAATGATCTGGATGACTCTGGTGGTCAGCATCAGGGCCGACTTCAGGGCAATACGCATCTCTGTTCTCCGTTCGCGTGACCTGGCGGGCAAAAATGCTCTCGCCGGTGACGGAAGTGTCGATAATCTGATCGCAATGCGTGTTGTGTGTTGCTGAACAGGTAAATCCTCAGAATGTTTTGGTTCATAGCTCTGCCCGTTTCAGATCCAGTGGTGCACCAGAGTTGGGCGATATCGTCCTAAGAACCTTATTATTGTCTGATAGTTAACCATTTCCCCCCCAGAAAAGAAATGAATTCTGGCAAGCCCTTTGCATTAAGCAAGCGTAAGTTTGATTAATGTCTATGAAGGGAGTGACCTGTATGAATTTTAGAGCATTACTTGCCATTGCGTTATTGACGATGAGCAGCCTGGCGTTTAGCGAGACGCGTCTTCCGCATATTGTTATTTTAGCCACCGGCGGAACGATTGCTGGTTCGGCGGCCAGCAATACCCAAACAACCGGCTATAAAGCCGGGGCGCTTGGGGTGCAGACGCTGATTAACGCCGTGCCGGAAATGAGTAAAATCGCTCACGTCGAGGGCGAGCAGGTGGCGAATATTGGCAGTGAGAATATGACCAGCGATATTATTCTCCAGCTCTCGAAGCGGGTAAATGCGCTATTGGCCCGGGACGATGTCGATGGCGTGGTGATCACCCATGGTACGGACACGCTGGATGAAACCCCGTATTTCCTCAATCTGACGGTGAAAAGCAACAAGCCGGTGGTCTTTACCGCGGCGATGCGCCCGGCGACGGCGATCAGCGCCGACGGGCCGATGAACCTGCTGGAAGCGGTCACGGTCGCTGCCGATCCTGATGCCCGGGGACGCGGGGTAATGGTGGTGCTTAACGACCGCATCGGCGCGGCGCGCTTTGTCACCAAAACTAATGCCACTTCGCTGGATACCTTCCGGGCGCCCGAGGAGGGCTATCTTGGTGTCGTGGTGGGCGGAAAACCCCAGTTCGAGACGCGGGTGGATAAAATTCACACGCTGCGCTCGGTGTTCGATGTGCGTCAGCTGAAGGTTCTGCCGAAGGTGGTGATTATTTATGGTTACCAGGACGATCCGGAGTATATGTACGATGCGGCGATCGCCCATCATGCCGACGGTATTATCTACGCCGGAACCGGGGCGGGGTCGGTGTCGGTACGTAGCGCCGCCGGTATCAAAAAAGCGCAGCAGGCGGGCATCGTGGTGGTGCGAGCCTCCCGTACCGGCAGCGGCGTCGTACCGCCGGATGACAGCCAGCCCGGGCTGGTGGCCGACTCCCTCAACCCGGCAAAAGCGCGTATACTGCTGATGACCGCGCTGACGCAGACTAAAGATCCGCAGCTGATTCAGCAATATTTCCATACCTACTGATCCTCTGCGGCGAGGGCGTTGTTCACACCCTCGCCGTGCTTTCTTCTCAATGACCTGGCTTCCATGCAAATCGATGGCGAATGATTACCCATCATTCACTCCACCTGTGTTTCCCACGAGGCGTAAAGAAATATTTTTTATTGTCCGGCGGGCACAGTATTTCAATGCACCGCGCTTATTTTAAAAGCAGGTTTAAATAAGTCTATTCTTAATTGTTGTCTTAAAGTCGTTTTAATCTTTCTTATGCTGACGGATTAAAAAAGATGCATTTCGCAGTGGGACGCGTTTAATACTCGCTTTGACAGACTACGATGCATCCCAACGCGGTCAGGCCGCCGATCGCGCGGCTCAGCGGACGCCTGCCACCGGCGGCCAGGGCCGCACTGCGGCAGCTTTCGGTTGTTTTCGTTAGTAAAGCTGATGATTAGCGTGAAAATGATATGCATGATGAATATATTAAGCGTGGTTCAAGATTTAACTTTACATTTAGTAACATATGTGCCGCAATTATGTTTTTTTGTCAGCTTGCTGTTTTTTACTTGCCGGAGGGAATTTCAGCGGATTAGTATTGTCGAACTTGCTGTACGTACCGCCTAATGATGATAAATGGATTCTGTTTTCCTTAAGCGTTACCACATAATTAATGTTTACAGGAAAAATCATGGCCTGCGTATTTAATAAACAACTTTTACACCCGCGTAACTGGCTGACCTGGTTCGGGCTCGGCATCCTCTGGTTAATCGTGCAACTGCCTTATCCGCTGCTGCATTTTATCGGCACCAGCGCTGGTCGCCTTTCCCGTCGCTTTCTTAAACGCCGCGAACATATCGCCCGGCGTAATATCGAACTCTGCTTCCCGGACATGTCGCCAGCGGCGCGCGAGACGCTGATCGATCAAAACTTTATGTCGCTGGGAATGGGGCTTATCGAAACCGGCATGGCCTGGTTCTGGAGCGACGAGCGGGTCAAAAAATGGTTTGATGTCGAGGGGTTCGCCAACCTTAATCACGCGCTTAGCGGTGGGAAAGGGGTAATGGTCGTCGGCGTGCACTTTATGTCGCTGGAGCTGGGCGGCCGCGCGATGGGGCTGTGTCGGCCAATGATGGCCACCTACCGGCCGCACAACAGCCCGCTGATGGAGTGGGTGCAAACCCGCGGTCGCCTGCGTTCGAACAAAGCGATGATCGATCGCAACAACCTGACCGGTCTGGTGCATGCCTTAAAATCCGGTGAAGCGGTGTGGTTCGCGCCCGATCAGGATTACGGTCCCAAGGGCAGCGTCTTTGCACCTTTTTTCTCCGTCCCGCAGGCGGCGACCACCAACGGCACCTATGTCCTGTCCCGCTTATCGGGCGCGAAAATGTTGAGCATCAGCATGGTACGTAAGCTGGATCGCCGGGGCTATAGCCTGCATATCAGCGAGGTGATGAATGACTATCCGGGTGAGGATAAGCAGATCGCCGCCGGCTATATCAACAAGGTTATTGAGCGCGAGATCCTGCGCGCTCCCGAGCAGTATCTGTGGGTACACCGTCGTTTTAAAACCCGCCCGCTGGGCGAACCTTCCGTCTATTAACCTTCCCGCACAGGCTGCGCTTTCAAAATCCCGACAGTTGGGGTAACGTGAGCCGGATCATGTTTTAGTCGTGCGCGAAGGAGTGCAGAGTGTTCGCTGAGTTTGGTGTTCTGAATTATTTAACCTATCTGGTCGGGGCGGTGTTTATCATCCTCGTTCCTGGCCCTAATACGTTTTTCGTGCTGAAAACGGGCATTGCCCACGGGGTGAAGAAAGGCTATCTGGCGGCGGCGGGCGTCTTTATTGGCGACGCAGTGCTGATGTTTCTGGCATTCGCCGGGGTGGCGACGCTGATTAAAACCACGCCGGTGTTGTTTAACGTCGTGCGCTACCTCGGGGCAATTTACCTGCTGTGGCTCGGGGGCAAAATGCTCTATGCGGTGCTGACCCAGCGCGACGGCCAGTCCGACGCCAGCGCGGAGCCGGCGAGCGCGATCCTCAAGCGCTCTCTGACCCTGAGCCTGACCAATCCGAAAGCGATTCTGTTCTATGTGTCGTTTTTCGTGCAGTTTATCGATGTCAACGCCAAAACCCCCGGCGTGGCGTTCTTTATCCTGGCGCTGACCCTCGAGGTGATTAGCTTCTGCTATATGAGCTTTTTGATCCTCTCCGGCTCGTTTGTCACCCGCTACGTCAAAACCCGCAAGAAGCTGGCTAAACTTGGCAACAGCCTGATTGGTCTGGTTTTCGTCGGGTTCGCCGCGCGCCTGGCTACCCTGCAGTCCTGATCCCCACGGGCCGGTTACCCGCTGACCGGCCCGCCGTCTCTTATTCTGCCCTGTAACAAAAACCCTTCATTTTTTATTGCATTGGTGTTACATATACAGCCGTTTATCGCTCAGCAAAAAGGAAGCCCCGATGATTCTGCAAAAACTCCTCAGCAATAAAAACTGCAAAAAATACTGTCTGTCGCTCGCGGTGGTGTTTGCTATCGCGCTGGCGGTAGTGGGGCGGGCGACCTTCGGGGGCGTGGTGAGCGAGTACAATATGCCGTACTCAGAGTGGACGACGTCCATGTTCTTCCTGCAGGGGGCGATGGTGACGGTTTACAGCATTGTCTTTACCGCGCTCTTCGCTATCCCCCTCGGCTTTATTTTCCTCGGCGCCGATCGTCAGGATTAAGCGTCAACGGGCGAACCGCGGTTCGCCCGGTCTTATCGGCTTATCAACAGCGTGAAGCATTAGTCGTCGTCATGATAGTGATGATGGTGGTGGTGGCGATGGGGGTGATATCCATCGTCAATAATGCATCCCGATAACAGCGTGCACAGCGCAATAATCAACGGTAACACGATCGGTTTTTTCATCCTTACTTCTCCCGCTATTCTTATTCCCCGGGGCCGAGAATGCCGCGGCGGATAACGTGAGTGTAAAGGGTTAACTTATTGATGGGATAGGATAAATCCGCAATATCGCCGCGGCGATCACCACCAGCCAAACTGGGTGCCGGCCACCGCCACGATGGCGACAACCAGCATGATAATGGTGCTTTTTTTCATTATGCCCCACCCGGCGCCGCATAGCCGCCGACAAAAAACCAGCCGAGAAAGACGACGGCGATGATAAAGATCGCCACCGGGAAAAGAATACCCAATTTCATGATTGTGTCCCTGTACCCACGAATGATGCCCTGCATGATACTGGATATCGCGGTACTTTAGTCAATATGAATGAAATTCTCCTGGCGGCGGGACTTCTTATCCTGGTACATCGCCTCATCGGCAGCGCGTAAGGCCGCTTCAACATCGATACTCTGCGGATCGCAGGTGACCACCCCGAAGCTAGCGCCCTCATAGTCGATACGCTGTTCGCCGAGGAAGTAGACGCCGCACAGAGCCTGACGCAGAGACGTGACATACGCCTGCTGTGCGGCAGGCTGCTGGGCGCTACCGACGATCAAAAACTCATCGCCGCCAAGGCGGCCAACGANATCTTCCCGGCGCGCGACAGCGGTGAGTCGTTTGCCGACCTGCACCAGAAAGCTGTCGCCGCACGGATGGCCGAACCGATCGTTAATGGCTTTGAAACCATCGAGATCGATAAAAATAAGCGAGACCTGCTGCTGCTGGGCGCGGGCGGAGGCAAAGCGTAACGCCAGCTGCTTAAACAGCGCGCGGCGATTGGGAAGCTGGGTGAGCTCATCGGTAGACGAGTGCAGCTCCAGCGCGACGTTTGCCGCCTGCAGCTGTTGCACCAGGGTGTCTTTTTCCACGTAGTGGGAAATGAGCTTCGCAAACAGGCCCATGACCTGTTCGCCTTCGAGGTTATAAGGCTGTTGTTGCCGGCTGGTGGCGCAGAGGGTGCCGAACAGAGAGCCGTCGGCCAGGCGGACGGGAATGCTTAAAAAAGTAGCGATTCCCAGCTCCTGGGCGGCGATGCAGGAGTGCCAGCGGTTGGCAACGTCATTGCTAAACGTACACTGATCCTCAAGGGCGCGTTTGCACAGGGATTCATCCCAGGGGACGGAAAATCCTTCCGGGATCTGCATTTCGCTGCTGTTGTGGGCGAACATGATCTGCTGCCGCTGGGCGTTGGTATCAATGCGGGTGAGGTAGGTGGACTCCATTCGCGTTACCGCCTCCAGCATCTCCAGCAGCTGGCGCACCAGGGTTTCCAGGGACTGTTCCGCAGCGAGGGTTTGCGACACCCGGGCAAGAATAAAATCTGACATGAATAATACAGCTCCAGCACGCCAAACGTCACCCCAGCATATTGGGCTGCAAACGGACATCAGCGTCAAATAAACAGTGATATTTTTAAATTTATCACATCTGTCTGGGGAATACTTGTCCACGCGGTGGGAAAAAAAGCCCCGTCGGGGGCGACGGGGAAAAACTCATTGATTATGGAATGATCTGTTCTCTGGTCAGTTCGAGAACAGGGCTACTCTACGGGGGAAAAGTGCAGGCAAGATGGAGAAAACGTGGAGATTCAGGCTAAAATCCCCGGGCATTCAGGAAAGGGAGGAACAATGAAAAAGCTACTGGCTATTCTGCCACTGGTATTAGCCGGCTGTGCCCAGCCGCAGCCCACTGCGCCGACGAAAACCATCGGCATGCCCAACCCCGCGGCGGTATACTGTCAGCAATCCGGCGGCACCCGGGTGCCGGTGCAAACGCCGCAGGGCGTCAGCACCCAGTGCAAACTACCCAGCGGCGAAACCCTCGACGAGTGGGCGCTGTGGCGCCGGGATCATCCGGCTAAATCGTAACCGGCAGGGCCGCCAGCCAGGCGGCCAACACCCGGGCATGATTCTGCTCGGTGTTCTTCGCAGCGTACAGCAGCGTCAGCGGCTGGCGTTGCGCCNGCGCCGCCNGCCGCAGGCCCGTTTCGCGATGGGCGTCGAGCTCCTGACGATAGCGCNGGCTGAAGTGGGCGAAATCGATCGCCTCGCCGTGAAAGGCTTTGCGCAGCTCAGCGGAAGGCGTTAACTCCTTACACCACTCATCACAGGCCAGCGCCTCTTTTTTAATCCCCCGCGGCCAGAGACGGTCGACCAGCACCCGATAGCCGTCGCTGCTTTCCTGCGGGTCATACACCCGTTTACACTGAATCATCATCCTGCTCCTTCTGTGCCATCCAGGCGAGCAACTGCGGGATTTGCCCGTTGGAAAATACCGTGATGCCGTGGGCGCGGAGTAGGTCGGCGGCCACGCCGGCGCCCGCTTTGCGCCGTCCGCGAAAGGAACCGTCATAGACAAACTGGCTGCCGCAGGTAGGGCTGCCGTCGGTGAGTAACGCTGCCTGACAGCCCGCTTCCCGGGCGGCGCTGAGGGCCAGCCAGGCGGCCAGCTGATAATGTCCGGTGACGTCGCGGCCGTCGCTTTCCACGATCCGCGCCCGTCCGGCAAGCACATCGCCGCCCGTGCCGCCGAGGATCTCCGCCGGCAGTCGGGGCGTAGGCAGACCGGCCGCCAGCTCCGGGCAGTGGATCACCAGCCGCCCCGCCTGCTGCCAGCGGGACAGCGTCGCCGCCAGCTGTGCCTTCTCACTACCGTTATACCGCACCTGGAATCCCATCAGGCAGGCGCTGACCAAAAGCTTATTTTTCATTCTCTCTCCCTTACGCGCTTTTTCCAGTATACCTCACCCGTCGGCCACGGCGGTGGGGTGAAAATAAGGATTGTGTTCNACAGGCGGGATCGCTATTCTGACGTGCCTTGTGCTGTCCGTCTCGTCCAGACATAAGGAACCTGCTATGAAAATCCCTTTACGCCTCGCCCTTGTCGGCGATTATCACCCCGATATTGTTGCCCATCAGGCCATTCCCCTGGCGATAGACGATGCCGCCGCCGTGCTGGAGCAGCCGGTGAAATATGACTGGCTCGCCACCCCGTCGATCGCCTCCGGCGAGGCGCTGGCGGAGTACGATGCCATCTGGGTCGTTCCCGGCAGCCCGTATCGTCACCCGGAAGGCGCGTTTACCGCGATCCGCTATGCCCGGGAAAACAGCATTCCTTTCCTCGGCACCTGCGGCGGCTTTCAGCACGCGGTGATTGAATACGCCCGCAACGTGCTCGGCTGGCAGGACGCCGGACATGCGGAAACCGACAGCGAAGGGCGGATGGTGATCGCTCCCCTCAGCTGCTCGCTGGTGGAGACCTCTGCCGTCGTCGAGCTGCGGGCGAATACGCTGATTGCCCGCGCCTATGGCCGGGAGAGCATTGAAGAGGGCTACCACTGCCGGTACGGCGTGAGCAGCGCGTTTGCGGCGGAGCTGGAGCAGGGCGATCTGCGCGTCACCGGCTGGGATGAAGAGGGTGAGATCCGCGCCGTCGAGCTGGTGACGCACCCGTTTTTTGTCGCCACCTTGTTCCAGCATGAGCGTCACGCGCTGGACGGGCGTCCCGCGCCGCTGGTGCAGGCGTTTCTTCGCGCCGCGGCACAATAATTCCACCGGCAGCGGGCGCTGCCGGTCATCTTCAGGGGTGAATTTCCCGGTCACGTCCGGCGAGCGCGCCGCAGACCGCCATCACCAGCGAAATCAGCGCCACCGCCAGCAGCGGAATATGCCAGTCGCCATTGACATCATGGATCCTGCCCATCAGCGGCGGCCCGCAGGCGGCCAGCAGATAGCCGACGCTCTGCGCCATCCCTGACAGCGCCGCGGCCTGATGCGCCGAGCTGGCGCGCAGGCCGATAAACGTCAGGCCGAGGATCATGGTGGCTCCGGAGCCAAAGCCGAACAGCAGCGTCCAGCCGATCGCCAGCTCAGGCAACAGCCACAGCCCGGCGGCGCTGATGGCGCACATCAGGGCGACCAGCACCGCGATCCCGCGCTGGTCGCGCAGCCGATGCAGGATCAGCGGTATCGCCAGGCCGGGCGCGGCGGTCGCCAGCTGCAGCAGGCCATGCAGCGAGCCGGCCTGCGCTTCGCTATAGCCCATACTCTGCAGAATCGACGGCAGCCAGCCGATAATCACGTAATAGACCAGCGAGTTGATGCCGAGGAACAGCGTCACCTGCCAGGCCAGCGCCGACCGCCAGATCCCCCGGTTATGCATAGCGCCTGAGCCGGTCAATGGCGTCTCCGCCCGGCGCCGGGACTGCGGCAGCCAGCTGAGGAGCGCCAGTAGCGGGAAGACCATCAGCAGCAGCAGCGCCCCGCGCCAGCCGAATCCGGCCATCGCCACGGGGACCACCAGCGCGGAACCAAGCGCCGCCGCGCCGCCCATCGTCAGGGAATAGGCGCCGGTCATCCGCGCGACATGTTGCGAGAAATCCCGTTTAATCAGCCCGGGCAGCAGCACGTTACCCAGCGCAATGCCGCAGCCGATTACCGCCGTGCCGATAAACAGCAGCGCAGCGGAGGGCAGGGAGCGCAGGGCAATGCCGGCGCAGATCAGCAGCATCGCCAGCAGCAGGCTGCGTTCCATGCCGAACCGGCGGGCAACCCCTGCCGCCAGCGGCGAGACAAGGCCAAAGGCCAGCAGCGGCAGGGTAGTGAGCAGCCCGGTCTGCGCGGTGGTCAGGCCATAGTCGCTACGAATCGCGTCCAGCAGCGGCGCCGCGCCGGTAAAGACCACGCGCAGGGTGGTGGCGATGAGCAGGATACCGGCAATCAGCAGCGCGGGGCGGCGGCCGGTAGGGGAGATCACAGAAGACATATCATTCTCAAGGTAACTAACGA
>NZ_JAZARW010000001.1:1326963-1328289 GCF_036233805.1 Klebsiella sp. EMBS2024
GTTACGATAGCGGCTTTGTCCCTCGTTTAAATCAAGCTAAAATGACAGATTATCGCTAATATCGGACAATATGATGATTGGACTGGGGCTGGATGGCTATGAACCGGACAGTGGCCACGAATCGGCCATTGCCTTTCGTATCCGGGTGGTGGAGGCGGAGCAGTATATTCCGGCGCATTCCCACCGTAAGGGGCAGCTGATCCTTGCCCTGCACGGCGCCTTGACCTGCGAGGTGGAGAACGCAATGTGGATGGTGCCGCCGCAGTATGCGGTGTGGGTTCCGGGGCAGCTGTCCCACAGTAACCGCGCTACCCCCGGCGCCCAGGTATGCTTCCTGTTCATCGAGCCGGGCGCCGCGCCGATGCCGGATCGCTGCTGTACGTTAAAGATTTCCCCGCTGGTGCGAGAGCTGATCCTTACTCTGGCGGAGCGCGGCGGAGAGTCGCTGGCCGCCCCCGCCACGGCCCGGCTGGTGCAGGTTCTGTTTGATGAGCTGCCCCGCCAGCCGCAGGAACACCTGCAGCTGCCGGTATCAAACCACCCGAAAATTCGTCAAATGGTGACGATGATGGCCGAGGATCCGGCGCGCTGGCAGACCCTGAGCCAGTGGGCGGCGGTGTTTGCGATGAGCGAGCGGAATCTGGCCCGCCTGGTAGTGCGCGAAACGGGGCTGAGCTTTCGCCGCTGGCGCCATCAGCTGCAGCTGATCCTCGCGCTGCAGCTGCTGATCCGCGGGCAGACGGTGCAGCAGACGGCTCAGGCGCTGGGCTACGATTCCACCACCGCCTTCATCACCATGTTTAAAAAAGGGCTCGGGCAGACACCGGGCCGCTATCACGGTAGCCTGGCTACGACTTCCCAATAAACAATGAGATGATCCCGGCGGCAATCAGCGGCCCGACCGGGACGCCGCGAAACAGGGCGACGCCGAGTACTGTACCGACCAGCAGCCCGGCCACCAGATGCGGCTGGGAGCCCATCAGGGAGACGCCGCGCCCGCCGAGCCACGAAACAAACACCCCGACCGCAATCGCCAGCAGCGATTTCCAGTTCATAAAGGAGTGGATCAGCGTCGAGGGCGGCAGCGTGCCGCTGGCGATAGGCGCCATCACGCCGATGGTCAGAATAATGATCCCGACGGTCAGTCCCTGTTTCTCAACCCAGGGAAAGAAGGCGTTCAGCGGCGTGACGCGCACGATAATCAGCACGAGGATGGAGATCGCCACGGTGGTGTTATGACTGATAAAGCCGAGCGCCGCCAGACCCAGCAGGATCAACAGGGTGGTATCAAACATGTACAGAGGTCCTTGCCAAAATAAGAATGCC
>NZ_JAZARW010000001.1:1328294-1330924 GCF_036233805.1 Klebsiella sp. EMBS2024
ATATCCCGCTTACTCTACGCATCGTGGCGTGAATAAACAGGATTTTTACGCCATGCGGCGGAAATCTGGGCGGATGCCCGGTTAGCTAAGACGGCGAAAGGTCGCGATCTCTGGTCGGGCGATATATAAATAGTCTTCGGTGTCGAGAATGATCGACCGGTCCAGGCGCCCGGCGTTAAAGGCGATTTGTGGAAAGCGTTCAAACAGCAGCGGGTCCGCCACCAGCCGCAGCGCCGGATGGAAACTGAAGGGGGGAATGGCGCCGAACACGCAGGCGGTGAGGGCCTCCACCTCCGCCGGGCTGGCCAGCGAGGCTTTGCTGCCGCCGATATGCCGGGCCAGGCTGGCGAGGTCGGCCTGCCGATCGGCGGCGAGGATCGCCAGCACATGCTGGTTGACGCCGTTTCCTTTCACTTTACAGACTAACGCTTTCGCGCCCTGGCCAAGCGCGGTGCCGCGGATTGCCGAGACGGCTTCGCACTGACCGACCGCCTCGTGCGCCATCACCCGGTAGCGGGCCCGGTGCTCGTCGAGCAGCGCGCACAGCCGCTGGTGGATATTACCTTCTACTGCTTCAAGCATAGCGTCCTCCTGACATCATAAAGCAGCCAGCTTAGCGCTGTTGCGCCGGCCTGCCAACGGTGGGCCGGGAAATTCACCATTCGCTCATTATTACTTCACAGTGCTGTGGTGCAATCCCGCAGGCGCAGATGAGTTTTGTAAATAAAAAAAAGAATGATTTTCATTTTCAATCGAACTTTTTTTATTTCGCTCAGTCTCTATCGGACGACACAGAATATTAATAATTGCCGTAATGAGGTTAGGATGATGCACGATGCAACCATGCAGGGTTCCCCACGCAAGAAATTTAATAAAATAAGGGAGCTCAACAGACGGCGGAATTACTTTACTAAGAAAGTACGTAATGCCCTGCGGGTGGGGGTGGCGAAAGCGCTCTGGGATCGCCGACGCCGTCAGCCGGTAGATTTGTCGTCTGCGAAAACCGTCCTGTTGATGCGCAATGAGGGGGCGGTCGGCGATGTAGTGGTGGATTCCGCGCTGGTGAAATGCCTGCATCAGTCAGGCTATATCGTTGATTTTTTGCTGACGACCTCTAACAGCCAGGTGATGCGTTATAACCCGCGGATCCGCCATATTTATGAAGCTGACCCGGTCACGTCCGCCGATTTTTTGCGTAAATTTAATCATAACGTTCCTCGCGACGTTATTAATGAACTGGCTAATAATAAGTACGATATTATTATTGACCCTTCGCTGTTCGATATTCCCGTGCATCGCCTGCGGCTTTTCCGACAAATAAAAGCCAAATCNGTGCTCGGGTTTAATAAATGGCCATCGATTAAGCACTACTCCCACTCTTTTGATTTTGACTGCCAGCGCTGGCACGTGACGAAAACGTTCGAGCTGATCGCCGATTATCTCCAACTGGACACCCGCGGGCTGGACGCTTACGACCTGGCGGTGCCCGGGCCGATTATGCAGGAGGTGGCGCAGTATCTGGCGTCGCTAAGCGGAAAAGCGGTGGTGATTAATATTTTTGCCGGCCATGCCGACCGCAGTCTCTCGCAGACGCAGCTGGCGGAACTGCTCGACAAACTGCTGGCCCGCCATCCGGGGAGCGCGGTTATTCTGCTCGATCACCGGCGCGAGATCCGCATCCCGCTGCCGCCGGAGGTGGTGATTAACCCATTTAACACGTTACACCATGCGATGGCGCTGATCGCCCAGGCGGAGCTGATTATCTCCCCGGACACCTCGGTGGTGCACATGGCGGCGGCGTGGAACAAACCGCTGATCGCGGTCTATAAGGACGTTCTGCTTAATAACCGGCTGTGGGCCCCGGGCTATGACAACGCCAGGCAGATCATTGTTAAATGCGGGAAGGTCCATCAGCATCGCGGGCTAGTGGATAGAATTATAGCGGCGCTACCGGAGACGCTGTGAGGCGATGAGGGGAGACAGGTAGGGCTCACCTGCTGGCCGTATGCAAGAGCCAGCAGGTGAGCGAAGGTTGCATTGCCAGTCTGCAACCGCCGCTATTGTACTGTTGCCCGCGGCTCTGCCACATCCGGGAAAGCTCTTAAAGAGGTGGTCGCCGCGACTGACGGGCGGGATCACTCTTCAGTGAGCCACATATCCGCCTCTTCAAACATCTCCTGCACCGTGCGGCTGATCAGCTCTTTTTCATGCTTGCTGGCGTCGGTGTTGATCGCCGGCAGCGTCATCATCGGCTTCACCCGCACTTCCGCCTCCGGGAAAATGCGCTGCATGCGTTTGGTCAGCTCGTTAAGAATGGCCTCTCTGGCGCCCGGCAGCCCGGCAAAATTGCGCTTGTCATAAATCAGTTCCACAAACATCTTCTGTCCTCTGTATGCTGATCGCGGGCGATAGTTTTACTGTATTAATGTACAGTGTCAAGCGAATGCCGCGGCGCNGCGCATCTACCACCTCGCGCGGCGGGCGGGCTGCGCGCAAAAGCAGCAAACGGTTCGCTGGCGCTGAAGAAGACCCCTATTGACATCAAGGAGTTATTTCAGTGCTGGCGATTGATAGCTGGAGCCGATATTGACCGGTAAAATTGGCAAAACTACTGTATATATATTCAGTGT
>NZ_JAZARW010000001.1:1332833-1351063 GCF_036233805.1 Klebsiella sp. EMBS2024
TTGTGTGGTGGGTTGAAAAATGAACGTTTACACGCCGGTTGAGCTACGTCAGATTGTCTCCTTTCCCTTTTTTGCCGACCTGGTGCAGTGCGGCTTTCCCAGCCCGGCTCAGGACTATGTTGAGAAGCGAATCGACCTCAACGAGCTGCTGGTGCAGCATCCCAGCGCGACCTATTTTGTCAAAGCCGCTGGCGACAGCATGATCGATGCCGGCATTGACGAAGGCGATTTGCTGGTGGTGGACAGCGCGCGTAAAGCGGAGCATGGCGATATCGTGATTGCCGCCGTCGGCGGCGAGTTTACGGTAAAGAAGCTGCAGCTTCTGCCGCGGGTGCAGCTTAACCCGATGAACCCGGCCTATTCGCCCATCGTGGTCGGCCGCGAGGAGACGCTCGATATTTTCGGCGTCGTAACCTACATCATCAAGGCGGCGGGCTGATCATGTTCGCGCATTGTGATGTGAACGCCTTCTATGCCAGCTGTCAGACCGCCTTCCGGCCAGACCTGAAGGGGCGGCCGGTGGTGGTGCTGTCGAACAACGACGGCTGCGTGATCGCCCGCTCGGCGGAGGCGAAGCCGTTTGTGAAAATGGGCGAACCCTACTTTAAGCAGAAGGCTGCGTTTCTTCGCCACGGCGTCGTGGCGTTTAGCAGTAATTATGAGCTGTATGCCGACATGTCCAGCCGGGTGATGGCCACCCTGGAAGAGCTCACCCCGCGCTGCGAAATTTACAGTATCGATGAGGCCTTTTGCGATGTCAGCGGTGTGCGTCATTGCAGAGATCTGACCGATTTTGGCCGCGAAATCCGCGCCACGGTGCTGCAGCGTACCCATCTGACGCTGGGCGTTGGCATCGCCCCGACCAAAACCCTGGCGAAGCTGGCCAACCACGCGGCGAAGCAGTGGCCGCGGCAGACGGGCGGGGTAGTGGACTTGTCCTGCCCGCAGCGGCAGCGAAAGCTGATGGCGCTGCTGCCGGTGAGCGAGGTCTGGGGCATCGGGCGGCGGATCGGCAAAAAGCTTGAAGCGATGGGGATCGGCACGGTACTCCAGCTGGCGGAGAGCGATATCCGCTTTATCCGCAAGCACTTCACGGTGGTGCTCGAACGAACGGTACGGGAGCTGCGCGGCGAGCCTTGCCTGGCGCTGGAGGAGTTTGCCCCCGCTAAGCAGGAAATTATCTGCAGCCGCTCGTTCGGGGATCGGATTACGGCCTATGAGGATATGCGCCAGGCGATCTGCAGCTATGCCGCGCGGGCAGCAGAAAAGCTGCGCGGTGAGCATCAGTACTGCCGGTTCGTCTCCGCCTTTGTCAAAACCAGCCCCTTCGCGCTGAATGAACCCTATTACGGCAACAGCGCCTCGCTAAAGCTGCTGACGCCGACCCAGGACTCCCGGGATATTATCGCCGCGGCGACGAGCTGTCTGGATGCCATCTGGAAAGCGGGGCATCGCTATCAGAAGGCCGGCGTGATGCTCGGCGATTTCTACAGCCAGGGCGTCGCCCAGCTGAATCTGTTCGACGAGCTTGCTCCGCGGCACAACAGCGCCAGACTGATGCAGGTTCTCGACCAGCTGAATGCGAAAAACGGCAGGGGGGCGCTCTATTTTGCCGGCCAGGGGATCCAGCAGCAGTGGCAGATGAAGCGGGAGATGCTCTCGCCGCGCTACACCACGCGATACGGCGACCTGCTCCGCGTCAGATAACGCGCGCTATCCCTGCACCGCGGCCGGAAAAACCGCCGCCAGCCAGTCAATAAAGACGCGGAGCCGGGGCGGGACGTGCCGGTGCCGGGCATAGACAACGTGAAAAGGATAGGGGGCCGGGCGCCAGGCGCTGAGGATCTCCACCAGTTCGCCGCTCGCCAGCGCCGGTTTCAGCGAATAGGTAAAGGTCTGCACAATGCCTAAGCCCGCCTCGCCGGCGGCAATATGCGCGTTGCTCTCATTGATGCCGAGATGGGGCTCTGTCTTCAGCTCGGTGCTGACGCCGTGACGCGTAAAGCGAAACGGAAACGCTCTGCCGCTGGCCGGCGACAGATAGCTGATGAGCCGGTGGCCATGATGTAGTTCATCCGGCGAGGCGGGGGTGCCGTAGCGCTGAAGATAGCCCGGGGTGGCGCAGGTGACCAGCGTCGCCTCGCCGATTTTACGGGCGATCAGCGTCGAGTCTTCCATCGGACCGCCGCGGATGGCGCAGTCAATATTGCCGCTGATGAGGTCCGCGGGCTTATCGGCCACCTGCAAATCGATACGGATATCCGGCCAGGAGGTCATAAAGTCCGCCAGCAGCGGGATCAGCACATCGCACGCGGTCGACCCGCCGATGGCGATCCGCAGATGGCCCTTCGGCTTATTGCGGGCGGTATTGAAAGACGCGTCGATCTCTTCCAGGTCTTCCAGCAGACAGCGGGCTTTTTCATAGTACTCCCGTCCTTCCGGCGTCACGGTAATACGCCGCGTGGTGCGCTGCAGGAGGGAAACCCCAAGATGCGCTTCCAGTTGCTGAATGGTTTTGCTGAGGGTGGCGTTGGGCATATTCAGCGAGTCCGCGGCGCGGGTAAAGCTGCCGGCTTCGACAACGCGAGTGAAGGCTTTGAGAGCTGAAAACCGGTCCATTATTCGCTTTATCCTGGTTACTGGAGGTCATTATCCACCGAGGGGAAGAGTGTTTTTCAGATTAGGCCATTTTTCCGCCTCGCCGGGACGATTACAGTGCTTTCCATACCCGGCGGGGCGCGTTCGCGAGCCTGGCCTGTTTATACTCTAACCAAGGAAATGCACCATGAGCAAAAAACTTGCGGATAAAGTGGCGTTAGTCACCGGCGGCAGCGCCGGGATTGGCCTGGCGTCGGCGAAAGCGCTGGCGGAGCAGGGCGCGAAGGTGTACATCACCGGCCGCCGTCAGGAGGAGCTGGATGCGGCGGTAAGATTCATCGGACCCGCCGCCCGCGGGATCCGCGCCGACGCCGCCGTGTTAAGCGACCTTGACGCAGTATTTGCGACCATTGCCGAAGAGGCCGGCCGGCTGGATGTGCTGTTCGCCAATGCCGGCGGCGGGGATATGCTGCCGCTGAGCGCCATCACCGAAACGCACGTCGACCGAATTTTCGCCACCAACGTGCGCGGGGTGGTGTTCACCGTGCAAAAAGCGCTGCCGCTGCTCACCGACGGCGCCTCGGTGATTTTGACCAGCTCTACGGCGGCGGTAAAAGGGACGGCTAACTTCAGCATCTATAGCGCCAGTAAGGCCGCGGTACGCAGCCTGGCGCGCTCCTGGGCGCTGGAGGTTAACGACCGCGGGATCCGCATCAATGTGGTCAGCCCGGGGCCGGTACGTACCCCGGGTCTGGGAGGGCTGGTGGCGGAGGCGGACCGCCAGGGCTTGTTCGATGCTCTGGCGGCCGGCGTACCGCTCGGGCGGCTGGGCGAGCCGGAGGAGATTGGCCGGACGGTGGTATTTTTAGCGTCGGATGAGTCGAGCTTTATTAACGCCGCGGAGATCTATGTCGACGGCGGGCTGGCGCAAATCTAAGCGCCTGCCGTCGCCGCACCGATCTGACCGGGCAGAGGCGCTTTCAGCAGGGCGATCAGCAGCGTACTGCCCACCATGATCCCCGCCGCCAGCCACACCATTTCCGACAGGCCAGCTGAGGCGATCAGCTGGCCGCCGACAAACGCCCCGGTGCCGATGGCGGCATTAAAAATGGCCACATAAATGGCTGACGCCGGCTGGGCGACCGCGCCCGCGCTGCGCAGCAGCCAGGTCTGTAAGCCGACGAACACAATCGCGATGCCGGCGCCCCACAGGGCTAACAGTAGCCCGCTAAAACAGAACGGCAGTGGCGCAAGACGGGCGGCGCCAAGGAGCGCCAGCGCGCCCCCGCTCAGCAGCAGCGCAGCGAAAATCAGCCCCTTCAGATGACGATCGATAAGCTTACCCGCGATAACGTTACCCAGCAGCCCGGAAACCCCTGACAGCAGCAGCAGGCCGGAGAGGGCGGTCGCCGGGACTCCCTGCAGATTTATCAGCAGCGGTTCAATGTAGGTGAAGGCGGCAAAGTGAGCGGTAATGATGCAGGCCGTGGCGCCATACAGGCCACCGAGCAGCGGATTGCGGAAGATATCGCGATAAACACGCAGCCTGACGGGGGCAGGGGCGGCCAGCGGGGGCAGCGTCGAGCACAGCACCGCAGCGGCGGCTAGTGACAGCAAGGCCATCGACATAAACGCGGGTCGCCAGCCCGCCAGGGTGGCGATAAAGCTCGCCAGCGGCACCCCCACTACGCTTGCCGCTGACACGCCGCCAAAAATGATCGCCGTGGCCAGCCCCAGCCGGTGCGGCGGCACCAGCTGCGCGGCGACAAGGCCAATTAAGGCCCAGAAGGCGCCATGCGCCAGGGCGCCAATCATGCGGGCGCTCATCAGGGCGAACATCGAATAAGACCGGGTTGCGGCGAGGCAGGAAAGCGCGAGGATCAGCATCAGCCCGACCAGCAGCGCCTTGCGGGAAATACGCGTCGGCATTGCGCCGGAAAGCAGAGCCGCCAGGGCGCCTACCCAGCCATAGGCGGTGACGGCGAGGCCCACGCCGGATTCCGTCTGGTGAAAATCCGCCGCCAGGGCGCTGAGCATGCCCACCGGCGCCAGTTCGCTGGTGACGATCGAAAAGGCGCAGATCCCGAGCGCAACGACGGCAGTCCAGACGCGCGCCGGCGCCGGGTGGAGGGGTAAAGCAATCTCTTTCATATCAGGCGTATCCTTAGGAAAGGAGCGTTCCGCGCGGTGCACGGACGTTCAGGTGAGGAGAGAGCAGGCGATCGGATGGCCTGGTTGTCTCCGCGAATGGCGTGCAGTATCATCCCTGCGAAACTGATAAAAAAGAGCGGAAAACGGAGAGCCNTTTTCCATAAATGGAAAAGAGATGACAGCAGAATTTCATTGGGATGATGCTCGCATATTCCTCGCCATCGCCCGGGCGGGAACGCTGAGCGGCGCCGCCGACAAGATGAACATGGGGATTGCCACGGTCTCCCGCCGGCTGGATCGGCTGGAGCAGGCGTTGAACGTTCCGCTCTTCAGCCGCCATCAGAGCGGCTACCGCCTGACCGACGATGGCGAAGCCCTGCTCGCGCGGGCGGAGGCGCTGGAATACGCTGGCCTGGCGTTCGGCGAAGCGGCGCAACTGCAGGGGCATGTCGCCGGGGTTGTCCGTCTGGCCACCTCGGATAACCTGGCCACGCATTTTATTCTGCCCTCCCTGAAAGGGCTCCTGGACCATTATCCCGAGCTGCGGGTGGAGGTGCTGAGCGGCGTGCAGCCGGTGAACCTGCACCGTCGGGATGCCGATCTGGCGATCCGCATGGTCAAGCCTGAGGCCGGGCATCTGACGTTAAAGCGGCTGGGGACGGTGGGGTTTGGCGTCTATGGCGCCGCCGACTGTCTGGCCGGGGCGGACGGCCTGTCGCTGAGCGAGGCGGACTTTGTGGGTTGGNGGAAACTCACCAGCACCTGCCGGCCGCCCAATGGATCACGCGCACCCTGCGCGGCCGGCCGTGTAAAGTCGAAGCCAATACGCTCGTGGCCCAGGTTTCCGCAGTATCCGCGGGCCTCGGATTGGGCGTCCTGCCGCACTTTATGGCGCGGGCCAGCGGCCTGCAGTGCCTGCAGCCGGAGATCGGCGCGGATCAGACCCTCTGGCTGGTGATGCATTCTGACCTGGCCGGATCCAGACGCGTGCGGGTTCTCGCCGACCATCTCATCGCTCTCTTTGCGGACCATCAAGATCGGCTGGCGATGCCCTGAAGGGGCGCGGCTTGGGCGTGTATCGATAAGACTGCCCGAGGCTGACGAGCCACGATTTTTTCCGCGCCAGCTAACAGTGATACTCGCCGCGCAATATTCGGCCCAATGCTGCCCCGCAGTCGAAAATACTGCAGAGTGAGAGGATATCCCCGTCCGGCAAAATAATTTTGTGTTGTGGCCAGCGCGGCATTGTTGCGCTCCCCCAGAAATGCCTGTCGATGTTAGGGTGAGACGTTTATCACCACAGGAGAACGCAAATGATTGTCAGGACCTGGCACGGCTGTGTGCCATTGCAACATGCTGAGGGGTTTGCCCGCCACCTCGAGCGGACCGGCGTGGAACACGCTCAGAGCATCGCCGGCAACCGGGGGGCGCTGGTGCGCCAGGAAAACCAGGGCGAATGGGCGCATTTCTTTCTTGCCACCTACTGGCAGGATCTCGCGGCGGTCAAAGCCTTCGCTGGCGAAGACTATCACGTCGCGGTCACCTATCCGGACGACGACGCATTCGAACTCCTCTCCGACCCCTATGTGTTTCAGCATGAAGTCGAGGCCGTGTCGCCGCTGTAGGCTGATGACCGGGCAGGTGGAAGATTGGCCAGCAGCAGGCGGTTGCTGGCCGCGTGAGAGCGACGTCTACCTTGTATGGGCAGCCAGCCGCCGCTGGGTGAACGTGGCATGATGGGAACACTCAGCGCGTGAGGGCCGCGACAATGGAGGCTTCCATTTTCTCCGGCGTCGTGAACGGCGCAAAACGCGTGAGGGGTGTGCCGTCGCGACCGATGAGGAACTTGGTGAAATTCCACTTGATCCGTCCGCCGAGCACGCCGGGCAACGCTTGTTTCAGATAACGAAACAGCGGGTGTGCGGCGGGGCCGTTGACGTCCACTTTCTCAAACATCGGGAAGCTCACGCCGTAGTTAACGTGACAAGTCTGCTCGATTTCATCCGCACCGCCGGGTTCCTGCTTACCAAACTGGTTGCACGGGAAACCAAGCACTACCAGCCCCTGAGCCGCGTACTTTTTGTAGAGCGCTTCCAGGCCAGCGTATTGCGGTGTGAAGCCACAATGGCTGGCCGTATTCACCACCAGAACCACCTTGCCAGCATAGTCAGCCATGGAGAGGGGCTGGCCGCGCAGGCGGGTAGCCGTCAATTGATAAAAAGGGGTCATAGCAGGCTCCTGAGAGTAGAAACAGTTCAACGCTGACGATCGCGCGAATGTTTGAAGCAGATTAGGCAGTTATGATACACAGGGTTAGGGATTTGTACCTGGAGTGTTAAAAAAACGCCAGATGTCATAGAGAAAATCGCGAACAGGAACGGCTGAAAATGATGAAATATGTCTTATCGCTGGTGGTGGTGGCGATACTCGCAGGATGTACCAGCACGCCAAACTTGCCGCCTCGGGATACCATTGTGGCGATGAAACCCACAGAGTCCGGTATTGTCGCCAGCTCAGCGAAATACAGTTACCGCTTTGTCCGTGACGGTGTGCCTCAGGAATATCAGCGTTATAAGACCTTTTATGAACGCTTTCACCAACAGGCTTCCGGCGTGCGGGTTAACTTTGTCGTGGTACAACATGAGGTGACGGCGGAATATCTGGTGGTGATGGATCAGCGCAAACTGGATGCCGGGCAGCATAGCGAGCTGGTGAATCAGTATCATGCGGTGCAAATTGATAACGATCGCCTCGGGGTGTTGTTTAAAGCGACAGGATTTTGGACTGCATCGGACGCGTCAGATCTGGCCGCCGCCTACCAGTTAGCGCACCCCGTTGTGGTATCAATCAATGATAAGACCAAAACGATTAGCTCGCTTGGCGCCGTTGCCCTGGCCCCGTTGTTTCCGTTTTACATGATGTATGGATGTGCCACCGGGCCTTGTGTCTGAGGAAAACAGCCAGCAAGTCACTCGACTCACTGGCTGAGTATTTAATTAAGCTTCACTTTTAGATGACTGCTTGTGAAACAGTTCGCGGAATACCGGGTAGATATCCTCCTGGTCGCGAATATGCTGCATGGCGAAATTATCAAAGGTCGCCTGCAGGTGTTCATACTCGCGCCACAGGGTCTGATGCGCCCGGCGGGTAATTTCGATATAGCTGTAATAACGCACCACCGGCAGAATTTTCTTCGCCAGCAGTTCGTGGCACAGCGGGGAGTCATCGGCCCAGTTGTCGCCATCCGACGCCTGGGCGGCGTAGATGTTCCACTGCGCCGGATCATAGCGGGCCTGCACTACTTCATCCATCAGCTTCAGGGCGCTGGAGACAATGGTGCCGCCGGTTTCCTGAGAATAGAAGAATTCGTGCTCATCCACCTCTTTTGCCTGGGTATGGTGGCGGATATAGACCACGTCGACGTTTTTATAAGTCCGGCTGAGGAACAGATACAGCAGGATATAAAAGCGCTTGGCCATGTCTTTGGTGGCCTGGTCCATCGAGCCTGAGACGTCCATCAGACAGAACATCACCGCCTGGCTGGAAGGCTCCGGCCGTTTTTCGTAATTTTTGTAGCGTAAATCAAAGGTGTCGATAAACGGCACCCGCTCTATTTTAGCCCGCAGTTCGGCAATCTCTTTGCGCAGGCGCTCCTCCTCCAGCAGTTGCACCGGTTCGCTGCGGCTGATGGCTTCCAGATCCTCCTCCAGGGCGCGCAGTTCACGACGCTTGCCGGCGGTCATCGCCGTACGGCGGGCCAGCGAGTTCTGCAGTGAACGTACCACGCTGATGTTGGCTGGCACCCCATTGGAGGTAAAACCCGCGCGATGGGTTTTAAACTCATTCAGCTGCCGGTGCTGGTTNTTCTTCAGGTTCGGCAGGGCCAGATCTTCAAATAACAGATCCAGGTATTCATCTTTCGAGATCTGGAAGACAAACTCATCCTTTCCTTCACCATCGGCGCTGGCTTGCCCCTGACCGCTACCGCCGCCGCCGCCACCGCCCTGCGGGCGCTCAATGCGGTCGTTTTGCACAAAATGGTCGTTGCCCGGGTGGACGCGGTTGCGCAGGCCGCCGCGACCCTGATGAAACATCGGCTCGTTGATATCGTCCGTCGGGATCGAGACGGATTCTCCGCTCTCAATATCGGTCACCGAGCGCTTGTTGATGGCCTCGGAGATCGACTGTTTAATCTGCGCCTTATAACGGCGCAAAAAGCGCTGGCGGTTGACGGCGCTTTTGTTTTTCCCGTTCAGGCGTCGGTCTATGAACCAGGTCATATGCCCTCCTGTACTGCATTAGCCAACTTTACTTATCATCATTCAGCTGCAGTTGACCCGGCGGCGTGCCGCCGGGTTGNACGCATCAGGACGATTTACGAACCCGCAGGTACCACTCGCACAGCAGGCGAACCTGTTTGCGGGTGTAGCCTTTCTCCATCATGCGGTCGACAAAGTCGTCGTGTTTTTTCTGCTCATCGGTTGAGGTTTTGGCATTAAACGAAATGACCGGCAACAGCTCTTCGGTATTGGAGAACATTTTCTTCTCAATAACCGTGCGCAGTTTCTCATAGCTGGTCCAGTTCGGATTACGTCCGCTGTTGTTGGCTCTGGCACGCAGCACAAAGTTGACGATTTCGTTACGGAAGTCTTTCGGGTTGCTAATCCCGGCTGGCTTCTCAATTTTCTCCAGCTCGGCATTCAACGATTCACGGTCAAACAGCTGCCCGGTGTCCGGATCGCGGTATTCCTGATCCTGGATCCAGAAGTCAGCGTAGGTGACATAGCGATCGAAAATGTTCTGCCCATACTCGGAGTAGGATTCCAGATAAGCGGTCTGGATCTCTTTGCCGATAAACTCGGCGTATTTCGGGATCAGATAGCCTTTGAGGAATTCCAGATAGCGCTCGGCCTGCTCCTGTGGGAACTGTTCGCGCTCAATCTGCTGCTCCAGCACATAGAACAGATGCACCGGGTTAGCGGCCACCTCGACGTGGTCGAAGTTAAATACCCGAGACAGGATCTTAAAGGCAAAGCGGGTGGAGAGCCCGTTCATCCCTTCATCAACCCCGGCGTAATCGCGATACTCCTGATAGGACTTCGCTTTCGGGTCGGTATCTTTCAGACTTTCGCCGTCATAGACCCGCATCTTCGAGTAGATGCTCGAGTTTTCCGGCTCTTTAAGGCGCGACAGAATCGAAAAGCGCGCCAGGGTTTCCAGGGTGCCCGGGGCGCAGGGCGCATGGGTCAGCTCACTGTTGTTGAGCAGTTTTTCATAAATGCGGATCTCTTCGGAGATACGCAGGCAATAAGGCACCTTGACGATATAGACGCGGTCGAGGAAGGCCTCATTGTTCTTGTTATTACGGAAGGTCACCCATTCCGATTCGTTGGAGTGAGCAAGGATGATCCCGTTAAACGGCAGGGCGGAGATCCCTTCGGTGCCGTTATAGTTACCTTCCTGGGTGGCGGTCAGCAGCGGATGCAGCACCTTAATCGGCGCTTTAAACATCTCGACGAACTCCATAATCCCCTGGTTGGCGCGGCACAGCGCACCGGAGTAGCCGTAGGCATCCGGGTCGTTCTGCGCATAGTGTTCCAGCTTACGGATATCCACCTTACCGACCAGCGCTGAAATATCCTGGTTGTTTTCATCACCCGGTTCGGTTTTGGCGATGGCAACCTGCTCGAGAATCGATGGCCAGACTTTAACCACGCGGAATTTCGTGATATCGCCGCCAAACTCGTGCAGGCGCTTGGCCGCCCACGGCGACATAATGGTGCCGAGATAGCGGGTCGGGATGCCGTACTCTTTCTGGAGGATCTGCGCATCTTCCTGCGGATTGAACAGGCACAGCGGGTGATCGTTGACCGGACTGCGTTCGCCGTTGGCGCTCAGCACATAGATGGGCACGCGCTGCATCAGCGCTTTCAGCCGTTCAGCCAGCGACGATTTACCACCGCCCACCGGCCCCAGCAGATAGAGGATCTGTTTCTTCTCTTCCAGCCCCTGGGCGGCATGCTTGAGGTAGGAAACGATCTGCTCAATGGCGTCTTCCATACCGTAAAACTCTTCAAATGCCGGATAGCGTGCGATAACCCGGTTTGAAAAGAGACGGGATAGCCGCGGCTCGAGAGCCGTATCAACCATGACGGGTTCACCAATGGCCATCAACAGACGTTCTGCCGCATTGGCATAGGCACTGCGATCTTGCCGGCAGATGGTAAGAAACTCCTGCAGTGTGAACTCTTCGTCCTTGGCAGCTTCGTAGCGCTGGCGATAGTGATCGAATATATTCATGGCATGCCGTCCTTTCGTTTTTTAGCACAGGTTGAGAGCCGTTCATATGAATAGTGGGGGCCCCCGGAAGACATAAGCTGAACATCGCTCTCCTGGTATCCAGCAACCCTTATGCCAGGTTGCGGGTGGGGTAGCGTGAATGTGCCCGGCAATTACACCTTCTAAATTTAAGCGTAGATGCATTTAGAAATCTTGCATGGCGCAGAAAATCAATTTCAATGACATATCAATAACTCATCCTGAACATGACGCTTTTTGATTCGTTGGGACGCAAAGTTGTCATCGGGCTGTCACCGGATGGTAAGAGAAGGGTGGCAAAGTGAACGATTTGTGTCATATCGGGTAAAGAATTTGAGGCATGAGACCTACGACGGTACACTGCACGGGCTGATTATTTGACAACGGGAATATGGATTGTGACTAAAATCAAACTTCTGGCACTCGGCGTGCTGATAGCGACGTCCGCCAGCGCGGCGCATGCCGACGGGAAGTTCACTCTTGGGGCTGGCGTAGGGGTCGTTGAGCATCCGTATAAGCAATATGATGCGGATGTCTATCCGGTGCCGGTCATTAGTTATGAGAGCGAAAACTTCTGGTTCCACGGTCTGGGCGGGGGTTACTACCTGTGGAATGACACCAACGATAAACTGTCGATTACGGCCTACTGGTCGCCAATGTACTTCAAGCCGGGCGACAGCGACAGCGAGCAGATGCGTCGACTGGATAAACGTAAATCGACCGTGATGGCCGGTCTTTCTTATGTCCACAACACGCCCTATGGCTTCCTGCGCACGACGATTGCCGGCGATACGCTGGATAACAGCAACGGTATTAACTGGGATCTCGCCTGGCTGTACCGTTACACCAACGGTAACCTGACGCTGACGCCGGGTATTGGCGTGGAGTGGAACAGCGACAATCAGAACGAATACTACTATGGTGTCTCCCGGCACGAGTCGCGCCGCAGCGGCATGCGCAGCTATGACCCGGACAGTAGCTGGAACCCGTATCTGGAACTGTCGGCTAACTATCGCTTCCTTGGTGACTGGAGCGTTTACGGCGTGGCGCGCTACACGCGTCTGTCGGATGAAATTACCGACAGTCCGATGGTGGATAAATCCTGGAGCGGTCTGATCTCCACCGGGATCACCTACACCTTCTGATTGTGCATTCTTACAGTGCGCTTCATGCATCAAAACAGGGCCTTGCGCCCTGTTTTGCTTTATGGTGGTGCATACGGTTAAGGAGGAGAAGATGGTGAAAAAAACAGTACGCTTCGGCGAGCAGGCGGCAGTGCCGGCCATCGGGCTGGGCACCTGGTATATGGGCGAACATGCGGCGCAGCGTCAGCAGGAAGTGGCTGCACTGCGGGCGGGCATCGACCATGGACTGACGGTGATCGATACGGCGGAAATGTACGCCGACGGCGGGGCGGAGGAAGTGGTGGGCCAGGCGATCCGCGGTCTGCGCGACCGGGTAGTGCTGGTCTCCAAAGTCTATCCCTGGCATGCCGGCAAAGCGGCGATGCACCGCGCCTGTGAAAACAGCCTGCGCCGGCTGCAGACCGACTATCTGGACATGTATCTCCTGCACTGGCGCGGGGATATCCCGCTGCAGGAGACGGTTGAGGCGATGGAGAAGCTGGTGGCCGAGGGCAAGATCCGCCGCTGGGGCGTCTCTAATCTGGACACCGAGGATATGCAGGCGCTGTGGCGGACGGCGGATGGCGAGCACTGTGCAACCAACCAGGTGCTCTACCATCTCGCATCGCGGGGCATTGAATACGATCTCCTGCCCTGGTGCCAGCAGCACAGTCTGCCGGTGATGGCCTACTGCCCGCTGGCGCAGGCGGGGCGCTTACGCGATGGACTTTTTCAGCATAGCGATATCATTAATATGGCTAACGCGCGGGGGATTACGGTAGCGCAACTGCTGCTCGCCTGGGTGATTCGTCATCCGGGAGTGCTGGCGATCCCGAAAGCGGCCAGTATTGAGCATGTGGTGCAGAATGCCGCAGCGCTCGACGTCGTCCTCAGTGGGGAAGAGCTCGCGCAGCTGGACCGCCTCTATCCGCCGCCGCAGCGAAAAACCCGGCTGGATATGGTTTAACCCATCGTTCACGGCAAAGAAAAACAAAAGCCCCGTTACCAACGGGGCTTTTGCTATTAGCGTTTTTTCACGCTGATGGTTTGCGCCAGGCGAGAGGGCGTCTCTTCGCTGGCTTTCTGCGGCTGGGTTACGCAGCAGGTTTCGACGCAAACGAAGGTTTTGTAGCCATCGTCCGGCATATCGCCCATGCTGACGGACAGCGCCGGGCCCGGGTTCCAGGCCACCACATTGTGCTGATGATGATGCACCACGTCGATAGTGCGGTTTAGCGCGTCGTCATGGATCACGCTGCAGCTGTCGGCGTTGAGATAGACGCGATCGGTGCGGTCAGGGAAGGTCTGCACGCCGTTGCTCAGAACACCTTCTTCGGCATTGTTCACTTTATCGATATAGCGCTCGCCAAGACCGCTCACCTTCACCGCCGCGATATCGCCGACGTTGAAATAGCTGTGCAGGGCAGAGGTGGTCTCGAATTCACCGTGGGCTTCCAGCTCGATTTCACAGGTCTTGCCCAGCTTAAAGCGGGCATAGAGGGTGAACTCGTGCGGCCAGAGCTTCATGGTTTCAGCGCTGTGCTGGAGCGCAAAGGTCAACATTACGCCGCTGTCGTCTTCGTCATGACCTTCCAGGGTCCATGGCAGATTGCGGGCAAAGCCGTGCGACGGCAGACCTTGCTGCGCAGAAGGACCAAACCAGGGCCAGCAA
The DNA here is from genome assembly GCF_036233805.1 of Klebsiella sp. EMBS2024. Lineage (NCBI taxonomy): Bacteria > Pseudomonadati > Pseudomonadota > Gammaproteobacteria > Enterobacterales > Enterobacteriaceae > Klebsiella > Klebsiella sp. EMBS2024. Next base: position 1,346,697 of record NZ_JAZARW010000001.1, read on the forward strand.
ATCGGCACGCCGCCGCGCAGGGCGACGCCCTGTTTAAACGGGGTGTTGTTGCTCAGCCACAGAACTTCTTCTTCACCGGCGGGTTTCCAGGAGAGCAGGTGCGCCCCCTGCAGCGCCACAGAGGCTTTCACCTGCGGATGGTCGATGACAATCAGCTCCAGGTCGTCCAGCTGGCGACGGGAGATCACGGGAGAAATGGTTTCATTCACCGGGAGAGCAAAAATTTTATTTATCATTGTGCAATCCTATCTCTGCAGACAAAAAAAAGAGCGACCGAAGTCGCTCTTACAGATTACTTTTTCATCTCAACTTATTTGGAGATGTGGGCAATCAGATCCAGAACTTTGTTGGAGTAGCCGGTTTCGTTGTCGTACCAGGAAACCAGTTTCACGAAGTTGTCGTTCAGTGCGATACCCGCTTTAGCATCGAACACGGAAGTGCAAACTTCGCCGTTGAAGTCGGTAGAAACAACGTCGTCTTCGGTGTAACCCAGAACGCCTTTCATAGCGCCTTCAGAAGCGGCTTTGATGGCTTTCTTGATTTCTTCGTAGGACGCTGCTTTTTCCAGACGAACGGTCAGGTCAACAACAGATACGTTCGGAGTTGGAACGCGGAACGCCATACCGGTCAGTTTGCCGTTCAGTTCTGGCAGTACTTTACCTACTGCTTTAGCAGCGCCGGTAGAGGACGGGATGATGTTCTGAGCTGCGCCGCGGCCGCCGCGCCAGTCTTTGTGAGACGGGCCATCAACGGTTTTCTGAGTAGCGGTGGTAGCGTGAACGGTGGTCATCAGGCCTTCAACGATACCGAAGTTGTCGTTGATAACTTTAGCCAGCGGCGCCAGGCAGTTGGTGGTGCAGGAAGCGTTGGAAACGATGTCCTGGCCAGCGTAAGCGTCGAAGTTAGCGCCGCGAACGAACATCGGAGTGTTGTCTTTGGACGGGCCAGTCAGAACGACTTTTTTCGCGCCAGCGGTGATGTGTTTACGAGCGGTTTCGTCGGTCAGGAAGATACCGGTTGCTTCAGCAACAACGTCAACACCAACTTCGTCCCACTTCAGGTTAGCCGGGTCACGTTCAGCGGTAACACGGATTTTTTTACCGTTAACGACCAGATGACCGTCTTTCACTTCAACGGTACCGTCGAAACGACCGTGAGTGGAGTCATACTTCAGCATGTAAGCCATGTACTCTGCGTCTAACAGGTCGTTGATTGCAACGATCTCGATGTCAGAACGTTTCTGAGCAGCACGGAAAACAATGCGACCGATACGGCCAAAACCGTTGATACCTACTTTGATAGTCATATATTCCACCAGCTATTTGTTAGTGAATAAAAGGTTGCCTGTAAAATTACAAAAACCTTACGCAGCGTCAAGCGGAATCGTGTCAATCATTGCGACAAATCAATCCTGAGCAGACCTTTGCGCGATTGATTTGCCTCACTTTCCCTTTGAGCCCAATTCCATGTGGGGGCTGCGCGCGGAATTTTAAAGGGCATTTAAGATAAAAACGTGATTTAAGTCACAATTATCTGGCTGCCTGTGGGCACCGGATAAGTTTAGAACAAAAGTGTACGCTTCATTGTTAATGTTTTGTTAGAATTGGAGCGAAAGTAGTCCATTGCAAAGCGAGATGTAAGCCCATGGCGAATAAACCCACCCCGGAAGAGCTGAAAAATGGCTTGAGCGAAATGCAGTTTTACGTGACGCAGCATCATGGCACCGAACCGCCTTTCACCGGACGGCTGTTGCACAACAAGAAAAATGGCGTGTACCACTGCCTGGTGTGCGATGCGCCGCTGTTTAACTCCCAGACTAAATACGACTCCGGCTGCGGCTGGCCGAGCTTCTACGAGCCGGTAAGCGCGGAGGCCATTCGCTATCTGACCGACAATTCGCACGGCATGCAGCGCATTGAGATCCGTTGCGGAAACTGTGATGCCCATCTCGGCCACGTGTTTCCGGATGGTCCGCAGCCGACCGGCGAGCGGTATTGTGTCAACTCGGCATCGCTGAGCTTCACCGATGAGCAAAATGGCGAGCAAATCAAGGGTTGAAGAAACGATTCAGCAAATTATTCCAGGCGGAGGTGAGCGGAAGATGGATATTGAGCAAATTATCGACAGTATGACGCCGGAAGTGTATCAGCGTCTGGCGACGGCGGTAGAGCTGGGAAAATGGCCGGATGGCGTCGCGCTGACGCCGGAGCAGAAGGAAAATAGCCTGCAGCTGGTGATGCTCTGGCAGGCACGGTATAACACCGACGCCCAGCACATGACCATCGACACCAGCGGGCAGATGGTAATGAAGAGCAAACAGCAGCTGAAAGAGGATTTTGGCATCGTGCCGAAGCCGATCGCCACCGTTAAACTGCAATAAACCGCCGGCCGGCGGTGAGACGTTCCGGCGGCGGGTAACCGCGCGCCGGATGGCGTCATGTTGAATGACCGCGTCCGGCGGTCAGCCGCTTCGCTTACTTTTTGTTCATCATCGCTTTCAGATCGGCAAACGGGTTGTAGGTGGCCTCGCCGACGCTCTTTTGCGCATCTTCCCCTGCCACCACCGTGGAGCCATACTGATCGGCTTCGGTGTACTTGGAATGTTCGTGATCGTGACAGTACAGGCACAACATCTCCCAGTTGCTGCCATCTTCCGGGTTATTGGAGTGGTCGTGATCGATGTGGTGCACCGTCAGCTCGCGCAGATTGGAGTAGACAAACTCCCGTGAGCAGCGTCCGCACACCCAGGGAAAAAGCTTGAGCGCCTTTTCGCGGTAACCCACTTCCAGACGTGCGTAATTTTTGGGGATATAGGCCATGGCCCCCTGCCTCCTGTCAAACGGTTAAGCTGCGCCAACCCCTGGCGCAGCGGATAACAGGCATCATAACCTATCCCGGGCGGCGCGATATACCTGCATTGCAGGCGATGCTGCCTGCGTCACGCCTCCCGGTGCCGACGATGCGGCGGAACAGCCATGATTAGTGTTTGATCCCCAGCGATTCCGCCAGCTGACGGGCCAGCTGATTCTGGTCATCGGCGCCATATTCCCAGAACATGGCCCCGGCGAGGCCCTTCGCCTTGATATAGTCCGCCTTAATGGCTACCGAGCGCGGGTTCTCATAGGAGAGGGCGAACAGCGGCTTGCCCTCCGCGGACTGCACCGACAGCCACGGAACCTTCGCCTCATCGTCCCAGTGCTCGGTAAAACGCTTTTGCGGATCGTTGAGCAGTTTGCCCACGATATCATTGTATTTCACATAGGTGTCTTTGCTCAGGTCATAGCCCAGCGAGGCAAACAGCGCGATCTGTTGTGGCCCAAAATAGGGCTGGGTGACCGGATTGTTTTGCGCATCCGCTTTCGTCCAGTCAATCCCCGGCTCGACCGCCCGTTTCGGTACCCGGCCATAAAAACCAATCCCGAGGTTCATCTGGCTGGGTTTAAGCCCGGCGGCCAGGTAATTGTTGACCACAAAATCGGCGCTGTATTTATCCGCTGCGGCGACCGTCGGCCAGTGGCTGGAGTCATACAGATTCGAGTTGAAGTACTGCGTGCCGTAGGCCATGTCGTAGGTCATCAGGTTGATGTAGTTCAGCACCGGGGCCACCGCTTTGACGTCCACCCAGCTTTTCGGGCTCTCGGCATTGGCGCCCACGGCGATAGTCACCAGCTTTTGCTCACCGACTGCCTCACGCAGCGATTTCAGCAGGGCAGTGAAGTTGTCGCGGTCAGCCGGCTGGCTGGCCACCAGTCCCCAGGCGCCGTTGACCGGAAACTCCCAGTCGAGGTCAATGCCGTCCAGACCATATTGCTGGATGATTTTCTGCGCGGAACGAATAAAGACGGCGCGACTTTCTGCGGTCGCCGCCGCGCCGGAGAAACCACGCGCGCCCCAGCCGCCGACCGACAGCAGGACTTTGAGGTCCGGATTCTGTTTACGCAGGGCGGGGAGCTTTTGCAGATCCGCCTGCACCTTCGGCGACAGCCAGATCTCGTGCAGATGAGCAGGATCCTTCAGGGCCGCATTGGTCTCGTCTTTTTCATCGTTATAGATAAGGCCAAACGAGTAGTTGAGATGGGTGATCTGCCGGACGTCCAGCTTATCGATATCACCGCCCGGCCCGGCGGTGACGTCGCCGCCGCCGTTAAAATAGCCGACGGACATCAGCGGTTGGGCAGAGAGCGCGGAAGCGCAAAGCAAGGGCAAAGCTGCCAGCAAGGGCAAACGTTTCATAGTGGTTCCTCTTTGACATAAAAATAACCACGCCACGGAAATGGCGTGGCGAAAAAACAGCCTTGCCAGACTAGCAGCAATAACCTGNNGANACTGCGAGAGAGTTCAATTTATGGACAATAGCGAGGCGGCAG
>NZ_JAZARW010000001.1:1351109-1372070 GCF_036233805.1 Klebsiella sp. EMBS2024
GTTTCCCGCCAGTCGTCGAGGGTATAGAGCGTGGCGCCCGCGGCGGCCATCTCCATAAACGCCTGGCTGCTGTCCTGCGGCTGCAGATTTACGCCGCGACAGCCGTCGGTGATGACGTTGACCGCGTAGCCCAGCGCCAGGGCATCCAGCACGGTGAACTTAACGCAGTAATCGGTGGCGAGGCCGAGAACGGTCAGCTCCACGATCCCCTGACCACGCAGCCAGCCGTCCAGTTCGGTTTTCTGCCGGTGACCGTTGTCAAAGAAAGCGCTATAGCTGTCGATGATCCGGTTTTGCCCTTTGTGGAACACAGCGGCGATCGCCTGCTGCTTGAGCAGCGGATGCAGCGCCGCGCCTTCGCTGTGCTGCACGCAGTGATCCGGCCAGAAAGTTTGCGCCAGGCCGTCCAGCTCGCCCTCGGTGTAGGGTTCCACCTGGTGCTGGCTGGCGAAGCTGCCGTGATCCGCCGGATGCCAGTCCTGGCTGGCGACGATGGGCTCGCCGCGCGCCAGGCTCCAGTCGATAAGCGCATTGGCTACGTCGACGGTACTGTCGCCTTCAGGAACCGCCAGCGCGCCGCCGGCGCAAAAGTCGTTCTGCAAATCAACCAGTAACAGCGCTCGATGTGCCATACGTCCTCCTTAAGCCTCGTCGGGGGTGAGTTCGCCACGCAGATTTTGCTGCATCGCCGCGCGAATGGCGTCAACGTCCAGCTGCTGGCTAAGCAGATAGTGTAGCTTGGTCAGCGTCGCTTCCACTGTCATATCGAAACCACTGATGACCCCCGCCTGGGCGAGGGCGTTGCCGGTGGCATAGCCGCCCATGTTCACCTTTCCGGACATGCACTGCGTCAGATTGACCACCACAATACCGCGCTGGCTGGCTTCCGCCAGCACCTGAATAAACTCGCCATTCTGTGGGGCATTGCCGACGCCATAGGAGCGGAGGATCAGCGCTTTCACCGGTTGGCGCAGAAAATTGCGCACCACGTCGGNGGAGATGCCGGGGTAAATCGTCACCACGCCAATCGGCTGCGGAGTGATGGGGTGCACGATAAGATCTCCGCTGCCCTGCGGCGCCGGCGGAGTACCGAGACGGCGAATATGGATCCCGGCCTCCAGCAGCGGGGCAAGGTTTGGCGAGGCGAAAGCGTCGAAGCCGTCGGCATGGGCTTTGGTGGTGCGGTTGCCGCGGAACAGTCGATTGTTGAAGAACAGCGCCACTTCGTTAATCGGATAGTTGGCGGCGACGTACAGGGCGTTGAGCAGGTTAATCTGACCATCGGAACGCAGCTCGGCCAGCGGGATTTGTGACCCTGTCACAATGACCGGCTTACCAAGGTTTTCCAGCATGAACGACAGCGCCGAGGCGGTAAACGCCATGGTGTCGGTTCCGTGGAGGATCACAAAGCCATCATACTCCTCATAATGGCTGCGGATATCGTCGGCGATGTGCTGCCAGTCCTCGGGGGTCATATCGGATGAATCCATCAGCGGATGGTATTCATGGATCGTGAAGTCCGGCATCTCCGGACGATGGAACTCCGGCATCAGCGCCAGCTGACGCTGCAGATGGCCGGAAACGGGTACATAGCCGTGTTCAGAGCGCTGCATACCGATGGTCCCACCGGTGTAGGCAACGTAAATCGATTTTTTTTGCATAGCATCGCTTAGGTTGGTCGTAGACAGGCGCAGTATAAAGAGACGCAGGAAAAAATACAGCGTCGGTCGCGGGCTTTGTGGCAGTGTTGGCAGGAGAGGGAAAAAGGCTGCCCCGGGAGACGGGGCAGCCGCTGCGTATTAACGGATGTTAGCGCAGGTCAGGCAGAAGGCATAGCGATTCTGCGGGTCGTTAAACGCCGCCAGCTTGTCGCTCTCCGCTTTCACCGTCTCGGCCGCCGCGGCGACCGGCGCAGGCAGCCAGGCCTGAATGGCCGCCGGCAGCGAGGCGCGTACCGAGCCGGTCAGGCTATCCAGCATCATCGAGAAGAAGGTCGGCTCTTCCTGATAGTAATTGAGGTGCCAGGTTTTCAGCTTCGCCAGCTCGGCGGCTTTGGCCACCGCGTCGTCGAAGTCGCCGAGGCTGTCGACCAGGCCGTTGGCTTTAGCATCTTCCCCGGTCCAGACGTGGCCCTGGGCGATCTGGTCGATTTTCTCCGGCGTGCTCTTACGGGCGTTAGCCACCAGGGTGATAAAGCGCTGATAGCCATTCTCAATGCTCAACTGCATCAGCTGCTGCACTTCCGGCGGCAGCGCTTTGGTGCTGGAGACATCCGCCAGCGGCGACGTGGCGACGCCGTCGGTGTGGACGCCAATCGACCCGAGGGTATTTTCCACGGTGTTGATCACCCCAAAGATGCCAATGGAGCCGGTGAGGGTGCTTGGGTTCGCCACGATGTAATCCGCTGGGGTGGAGATCCAGTAGCCGCCGGACGCCGCCATGCCGCCCATCGAGACCACTACCGGTTTACCGGCGGCTTTGGCTGCCGCCAGCTCTTCACGAATGATTTCCGAAGCGGTTACGCTGCCGCCCGGGCTGTTTACGCGCAGAACGATGGCCTTAATTTTCGGATCGAGGCGCGCATCGCGAATTTGCGCTGCGGTGGTATCGCCGCCGACGTTGCCCGGGGTCTCTTCACCGTCCATGATGGCGCCGTTGGCGAAGATTACCGCGATGGCGGAACCCTGGTCAGACAGCGTCTTCACGTTGTAGTCGTAATAGCTGATCGCCCGGTAATTGTTATCCGCTTTGCTCCAGCCAAACTGTTTGGTCAGCGCCTTTTCCACTTCCGTGGAGGTCGCCAGCTCATCCACCAGCTTATTGTCCAGCGCATATTTCGCCGTATCGCCGCCCACCTTACGCAGGCCATCGATAATGCCCTGGGCGCCCGGGAAGAGCTGCTGGGCGGTGATCTGGCGGTTGGCGGCAATGGTGTTGAGGTAGTTCTGCCACAGTTCGCCAATCCAGCGGCTATCCGCTTCGCGGGCGGCAGGGGACATATCATCGCGGATGAATGGCTCGACGGCGGATTTATAGGTGCCGACGCGGAAGACATGGGTGGAGACCTTCAGCTTATCCAGCAGCGATTTGTAATATAGCCCGTTGGTAGCGAAGCCGTGCAGGTCTACCTCGCCCTGCGGCGAGAGCCAGATTTTGTTGGCGAAGCTCGCCAGGTAGTACTGGCCCTGGCTGTAGCTGCTGCCGACGGCATACACCGGTTTGCCGCTATCGCGGAATTCGCGCAGCGCTTTGCCGATGTACTGCATGGATGGCTGGTCGCCGCCGACGAAGTTTTTCAGATCCAGCACAATACCGGTGATATTGCGGTCATCCTTCGCCTGGCGAATGGTCTGCACGATATCGAACAGGGAATTCTCCTGCAGACGGTCCGAGCTGGCGCCAAACAGCTGGCGGCCAATCACGCCGAGCTTGCTGCTGGCGGATGGTTTATCCACCACCACGCCGGTAATATCCAGCAACAGCGCGCCGCGCGCGGCATGTTCGCTGGTGGTGCTGCTGAACTGGCTCCAGATGCCGATACACACCAGCACCAGCACCAGGAAGATCGCATTGAGGGCCAGTTTGCGAATAAAGTTGAGTATCCGCCACGTCCATTTAAAAAAGCTGGCAATCAGTCGCCAAAGGGTTCGCATGTCTTCTCCCTAACGTTATCTAAAAAGGGCAGGCCGCAGGGGCCNCCNCGTCTGGCTATCCTAAAGAGTGAGCCGTCGGTTGTCAGCAGGAATCACCGACCGCGCTGTAACAAAATCCTTGTGCATNTTAATTTTATGAAAAATGACATCACAGGAGTTATACAGATGGATGCTCTCGATCTACTGCTTAATCGCCGCAGCGCTTCCCGCCTGGCGGAACCTGCCCCGGCGGGCGAACAGCTGGAAAACATTCTGCGCGCCGGGCTGCGCGCCCCGGATCATGGCACCCTGCAGCCGTGGCGCTTCTTTATTATCGCCGATGACGGCCGCGAGCGCTTCAGCCAGTTGCTGGAAAAAGGGGCCAGAGAGGCCGGCCAGGATGAGAAGGGAATTGAGAAAGCCCGCAATGCGCCGTTCCGCGCGCCGCTGATTATTACCGTGGTCGCGCGCTGTGAAGACCACCCTAAGGTGCCGCGCTGGGAGCAGGAGATGTCCGCTGGCTGCGCGGTGATGGCGATGCAGATGGCGGCCCTGGCTCAGGGATTCAACGGTATCTGGCGCAGCGGAGCATTGACCGAGAGTCCGGTGGTGCGGGCCGGCTTCGAGTGCCGCGAACAGGATAAAATTGTCGGCTTCCTCTATCTGGGGACGCCGCAGCTAAAAGCCTCAACCACCATTGCCCTGCCGGATACCGCGCCGTTTGTGACGCGATTCTGAGTCCGCGTGTGTTATGCCGGGTGGCGGCTTATGCCTTACCCGGCCAACGCATCCGGCTCTGATTGTCTGTAGGCCCGCGCAAGCGCAGCGCCGCCGGGCAAGGACAGCGGGCACGGAGCCGATTTTGTGCCGGGTGGCGGCTGCGCCTTACCCGGCCTACGTTCGTACGACCTGTCGTTAATTTATTCACTTTTCTTGCTGAAACTGCCGGTGCTGACGGCCTCAAAATCGCTGAGACGTTCCCGGCAGGCCGGGGCAGCCCGCATGGATGCGGGCTGAGGGCCGTGTTTTGCAGGGACGCTGCCTCGGCCAGACCCGAAGCCTGCAGGGATAAGTCGAAGGGACCGCGCAGCGGCGATGTTGCTGGCCGGAGCCCGGGGGTACAGGGGGCGGCGGCGACTGGCCGCCCCCTGTGCGCTCCCGGCGCCATGAGTGACATAACGCAGACGATTAACCGGGAGCGCAAACTACGCTGAAGCCACAGATAACATAAACAACCACACTGCAGTGCTTCCCCTCACCCTGGCCCTCTCCCGGAGGGAGAGGGAACCGTCCGGCTGGCCGCGCAAGCGCAGCGCCGCCGGGCGATGGCAGCAGGCTCGGAGCCGCATCTATGCCGGGTGGCGGCTCGCGCCTGACCCGGCCTACAACCCCTACCATTCGAATCAATCGCGGTTTTTGTAGCCCGGACAAGACGCGCCAGGCGCCGCATCCGGGAATGCAACGGCGATGACGTTACTTCTGCCTTTTCGCGAATTCATCTTTGGCTTTCTGCAACTGCTGCTGGAAGGCCGGGTTGGTGTGCAGCGTAGCGACCACCGCGGAGCCGACGATGCGCGCCGCATCGACATCGCTCTGCCAGTGATAGCCGCAGATCACCCGGCTCTCGCCGAGCTCATAGCCGCGCTTCAAAATTTCGTTTTGCCGCTGCGGGTTGATCTCCGCCAGCACCAGGGCGGTGGCCCAGCCGATAGAGGTATGCCCGGACGGGTAAGAGCCGTTTTTCGCCAGCTTGTCCTGTTCGGTGGTGTTGCAGGTGGAGACGCCATAGAACGCAAACGGGCGAATGCGCATGTATTTCTCTTTCGCGCTGCGGGTCGCCAGGTCGCCGGCGTCTTCAATCATATTGGTCAGCAGTTTGTGAAGCTGCGGCGCGTCTTTCTCGGTGATCGGCGAACCAAAGGCGCTGGAGAAGGCGTTGGCCACGCCGCCCGCGCTGAGGTTGGCATCCTCTGCCGCCAGCTTCCCGCGCTCGGTATTGCGCAGCAGACGTCCTTGCTCATACATCGCCTGATCGTTTAAAAATGCGATACTGCCCACCGCCGGCGGTGGTGGCAACAGCGCCAGGCTGTCGATGGCCTGGGCATTGGTCAGATAGTAGAGATCGGGCTTGGTGGTGACATCGTTCCCGGGGGGAACCAGAGCAAAGGCGTTAACGGAGAAGAAACTGGCCAGGCAAAGGGCAAGAACACGCTTTTTCATTAGAATTTCCTTACGTCATAATCATTCCAGAGAAGACAGTCCTGTGCTGTCACATTTCTGTCATCTTTAAGTAAAAGTGAAAATGGTCGGGAAAAAATTGTCGCGTCTCGCAAAAACGGCTTTTTGTCTGCTTAATGAGCAACCATACGCGATTTCAGACTGTCGTACTTACCACCCTGGCGTTTGGGCGCTAACATAGCGGGATTGCAATGACAGGAGATGTCCATGAGCGAGCAAGCCATTCGTTTAACGCAATACAGCCACGGAGCCGGTTGTGGTTGTAAAATTTCCCCGAAAGTGCTGGAAACTATCCTGCATAGCGAGCAGGCGAAGTTTGTCGATCCAAACCTGCTTGTCGGCAACGAAACCAGCGATGATGCCGCCGTTTACGATCTCGGTAATGGCACCTCGATCGTCAGCACCACCGATTTCTTTATGCCGATTGTCGATAACCCGTTCGACTTTGGCCGCATCGCCGCCACCAACGCCATCAGCGATATTTTCGCTATGGGCGGGAAACCGATTATGGCGATTGCCATCCTCGGCTGGCCGATCAACACCCTGGCGCCGGAAATCGCTCGCGAAGTGGTGGAGGGCGGGCGCTTTGCCTGCCAGCAGGCGGGGATCGCGCTGGCGGGCGGCCACTCCATTGACGCCCCGGAGCCGATCTTCGGTCTGGCGGTCACCGGCGTGGTGCCCACCGAGCGCATCAAGAAAAACAGCACCGCCCAGGCGGGTTGCAAACTGTATCTCACCAAACCGTTGGGGATCGGCGTACTGACCACTGCAGAGAAAAAATCGCTGCTCAAGCCAGAGCATCAAGGGTTAGCGACGGAGACCATGTGCCAGATGAACCTCGCCGGCGCCGCGTTTGCCGCCATCGACGGGGTGAAGGCGATGACCGACGTCACCGGCTTTGGCCTGCTCGGCCATCTCAGCGAGGTGTGCCGCGGGGCCGGCGTGCAGGCGCAGCTGCGCTATGCCGATATCCCAAAACTGCCGGGGGTGGAGGACTATATCGCCGCCGGCGCGGTGCCGGGCGGCACCGGGCGCAACTTTGCCAGCTACGGCCATCTCATGGGCGAGATGCCGACGGAGTGGCGGGATCTGCTGTGCGATCCGCAGACCTCCGGCGGTCTGCTGCTGGCGGTGACCCCGGAGGCGGAGGCGGAAGTTCAGGCCGCNGCGGCGGAGTTCGGCATTAAGCTGGCCGCCATCGGCGAGCTGGTGACCGCCCGCGGCGGGCGACCCATGATCGAGATCCGTTGATTCGATGCGGTTGTTTATTGCAGAAAAACCGAGTCTCGGTCGGGCTATCGCCGATGTGTTGCCTAAACCGCACCGCAAAGGCGATGGCTATATTGAGTGCGGCAACGGGCAGGTGGTCACCTGGTGTATCGGCCACCTGCTGGAGCAGGCGCAGCCGGACATCTACGACAGCCGCTATGCCCGGTGGAATCTCAACGATCTGCCGATTGTGCCGGAGAAATGGCAGCTGCAGCCAAAGCCCTCGGTCACCAAACAGCTGAATGTCATCAAGCGCCTGCTCGGCGACGCCGAGGAGGTTATCCACGCCGGCGACCCGGACAGAGAAGGGCAGCTGCTGGTGGACGAAGTACTCGACTACCTGCAGCTGGCGCCAGAGAAGCGTCAGCAGGTGCAGCGCTGTCTGATTAACGATCTCAACCCGCAGGCGGTGGAGCGGGCGATCAACCGTCTGCGCGCCAACAGCGAGTTCGTGCCGCTCTGCGTGTCGGCGCTGGCGCGGGCCCGCGCCGACTGGCTGTACGGCATCAATATGACCCGCGCCTACACCCTGCTGGGGCGCAACGCCGGCTATCAGGGGGTGCTCTCGGTGGGGCGGGTGCAGACCCCGGTACTTGGCCTGGTGGTCCGTCGCGATGAAGAGATTGAAAATTTCGTCGCCAAAGATTTCTTCGACGTGAAGGCGCATATCGTCACGCCGCAGGAGGAGCGTTTTGTCGCCACCTGGGTGCCGAGCGAAGCCTGCGAACCTTACCAGGATGAAGAAGGGCGCCTGCTGCATCGTCCGCTGGCCGAGCATGTGGTTAAGCGCATCGAAGGCCAGCCGGCAATCGTGACCGGCTATAACGATAAGCGCGATTCCGAACCCGCGCCGCTGCCGTTCTCGCTGTCGGCGCTGCAGATTGAGGCGGCCAAACGTTTCGGCTTCAGCGCGCAGAACGTGCTGGATATCTGCCAGAAGCTGTACGAAACCCACAAACTCATCACCTATCCGCGTTCGGACAGCCGCTATCTGCCGGAAGAGCACTTCGCTGGCCGCCATGCGGTGTTGAATGCGATTGCCGTCCATGCGGCGGACCTGCTGCCGCAGCCGGTAGTGGATCCGGAGATCCGCAACCGCTGCTGGGATGATAAAAAGGTCGACGCGCACCATGCGATTATCCCAACCGCCCGCAGCNGCCAGGTGAAGCTCACCGATAACGAAGCGAAGGTGTACACCCTGATCGCCCGCCAGTATCTGATGCAGTTCTGCCCTGACGCAGTGTTCCGCAAATGCCAGATTGATCTTGAGATCGCCAACGGCAAGTTTGTCGCCAAGGCGCGTTTTCTGGCCGAGGCGGGCTGGCGGACGCTGCTTGGCAGCAAAGAGCGCGATGAAGAGAACGACGGCACGCCGCTGCCGGTGGTGGCCAAAGGCGATGAACTGCTGTGCGAGAGGGGCGAGGTGGTGGAGCGTCAGACCCAGCCGCCGCGCCACTTTACCGACGCCACGCTGCTGTCGGCGATGACCGGGATTGCCCGCTTCGTGCAGGATAAAGATCTGAAGAAGATCCTCCGCGCCACCGACGGCCTCGGCACGGAAGCGACCCGCGCAGGGATTATCGAGCTGCTGTTCAAGCGTGGTTTCCTGAGCAAAAAGGGGCGCTATATCCACTCTTCGGAGGCCGGCAGGGCGCTCATTCATTCCCTGCCGGAGATGGCCGGGCGACCGGACATGACCGCCCACTGGGAGTCGGTGTTGACGCAGATCAGCGAGAAACAGTGCCGCTATCAGGACTTTATGCAGCCGCTGGTGGGGACGCTGTATCAACTGATCGATCAGGCGCGCAGCACGCCGGTGCGTCAGTTCCGCGGCCTGGTGGCGCCGGGCGGGGCGAAGAAGTCGTTCAGCAAAGGTAAAGGGAAGCCGAAAGGCAAAAAAGCGGCAGACGATACCGCGCCGCCGCCGCAGTAACCCGCCGGTGGTCGCGAGGATGCGTTATCCCGCGGCCACCGCTTCTCCGCCAGTCAGGCCAATGGTCTACACTAAACAGCCGGGAAGAGCCTGGACGCGGGGCCCCTGAGCAGGGGATGCCCGCTGCGCTTTTCCTGATGCCGATGCCCCATTTCTCTCACAGGCGATAAGGAGGACCCGTGAAATATATTGCTATCAGCCAACCGGGCGGCCCGGAGGTATTGCAGATCCGCGAAGGGGAGATCCCCACCATCGGGGAGCATGAGGTGCTCATTGAGGTGAAGGCGGCGGGCGTCAACCGGCCGGATATTCTGCAGCGCCAGGGTCTGTATCCCATGCCTGAGGGCGTCACCCCCGTGCCCGGCCTCGAGGTGGCGGGCGTGGTTGTTAAGGTCGGCGCGCAGGTCACAGCGTTTACGCCCGGCGATCGCGTTTGCGCGCTGACCAACGGCGGCGGCTATGCCGAATACTGCGCCGTGCCGGCAGGCCAGACGTTGCCGATCCCGGCGGGCCTCAGCTTTAGCGAAGCGGCCGCCATTCCGGAAACCTTCTTCACCGTCTGGGCGAACGTCTTCCAGCTGGGTAAGCTGCAGCCTGGCGAAAGCATTCTGGTCCACGGCGGCGCCAGCGGGATTGGCACCACCGCGGTCCTGCTGTGCCACGCGCTTGGGATGACCGTCTATGCCACCGTCGGCCAGGACGAAAAAATTGCTGCGCTACGTCCCTATGCTACGGCGATTAACTACAAAACCGATGATTTTGCCGAGAAAATCGGCCAGCTGACCAACGATGAAGGGGTGGACGTCATTCTGGATATTGTTGGCGGCCCTTACTTTAACCGCAACCTTGGGCTACTGAAAAAGGATGGACGACTGGTCATCATCGGCTTTATGGGCGGGCGAATCGCTCATGAGGTTGATATTCAGACTCTGATGCTCAAGCGAGCCACCGTCACCGGCTCGACCATGCGCGGCCGGACGCCAGCGGAGAAACAGCAGATTGCCGAGGCGCTGCGCCGCCACGTCTGGCCGCTGCTTGAGGCAGGGAAATGCAAGCCGCTGATCTACGCCAGCTACCCGATGGCGGAGATTGCCGAGGCCCATGCCTGTCTGGACAGTGGTCAGCATCTGGGGAAAGTGGTGATCACGATGACGTCGTGAGACGCATCCCGGCGGGCTGCCGCCGGGATGGAGTTAGGGGAGGTTAAATCACGCCCTGGGCCAGCATGGCATCTGCAACCTTCACGAAACCGGCGATATTCGCGCCGCGCACGTAGTTGGTCTGCTTCGCTTCGCCGCCGTACTGCACGCAAGCGTGGTGGATATCCAGCATGATGTGATGCAGGCGGGCATCCACTTTTTCCGCTTTCCAGCCCATGCGCGCGGCGTTCTGCGCCATCTCCAGACCGGAAGTCGCCACGCCGCCGGCGTTGGCCGCTTTGCCCGGGGCAAACAGCACGCCAGCTTCCAGGAACAGGTCGGTTGCGGCGATGGTGGTCGGCATGTTGGCGCCTTCCGCCACGGCCTTGACGCCATTGGCAATCAGCTGGCGGGCGGCATCGACGTCCAGTTCGTTCTGGGTCGCGCAAGGCAGGGCAATATCCACCGGCACTGACCAGGGCTGCTGGCCTTCAAGATAGGTGAGGCCAAATTCGCGGGCGTAATCGGCCACGCGGCCGTGGGCACGCTCTTTAATGTCGATCAGGCGGGCCAGTTTTTCTTTGGTGAAGCCCGCTTCGTCAACGACGGTGCCGTTGGAGTCGGAGGCCGTCACCACCCGCGCGCCAAGCTCCATCGCTTTCTCAATGGCGTATTGCGCAACGTTGCCGGAGCCGGAGACCGCCACGCGAGCGCCTTCGAAGCCGAGGCCGTGACGTTTGAGCATCGCTTCGGTGAAGTAGATCAGGCCGTAACCAGTGGCTTCCGGACGGATCAAGCTGCCGCCAAAGGAGAGTCCTTTACCAGTGAAGACGCAGGCGCTGTTGTTGGAGAGCTTGCGCATCATTCCGGCCATAAAGCCGACTTCGCGACCGCCGACGCCGATATCGCCCGCCGGTACGTCGGTATCCGGGCCAAGGTGGCGATAGAGTTCGGTCATCAGCGCCTGGCAGAAACGCATCACTTCGCCATCGCTCTTGCCTTTAGGATCGAAATCGCTGCCGCCTTTCCCGCCGCCCATCGGCAGAGTGGTCAGGGCGTTTTTGAAGGTCTGCTCGAAGCCAAGGAATTTGAGAATCGACAGGTTAACCGACGGGTGAAAACGCATCCCGCCTTTATACGGGCCGATGGCCGAGTTGAACTGCACGCGCCACGCGCGGTTGACCTGGACCTGATTGCGGTCGTCCACCCACACCACGCGGAACTGGATCACGCGCTCCGGTTCCACCAGACGTTCCAGCAAAGCAAGCTGACGATAGCGCGGATTTTCCTCAAGGAAAGGCCACAGGGTGGTCATCACCTCCCGGACGGCTTGAGCAAATTCGGTTTGATGAGGATCGCGCTGTTGAACGCGGGTGAGAAAACCTTCCAGAGTGCACGTCTGATCCATAGATATCAGTTCCCCTTATGGTTGTGGTTGCATGTATTTATTATGATTCGGTCCTTGAAAAAACCGATTTTCCGACTATAACACCGCTAATCCTTAGGCAAGCAAGGAAAAATTGAGCCGACAACAAAATTTATAATTGCCCGCTCGTCATAACTAAAAGCGATGACGAGGCGGCGGGCGGATCAGCGGACGGAAAGGGTGGGGCGCTGGGCGATAAAGGCGTGCAGCAGAGGAATATCGGCCGGGGCGAGATCGAGGGCCAGCGCTTCTGTGGGAAGGCACCAGCGCAGCTGAGTGTGATAGTGGGCCAGCGGCGTGCCCTGAAAGTGCGGCACCCACCAGGCGTGCAGATGGATCCGGCGGCCGGAGACCTCCCGCTGATGGCTAGCGATATAGCAAGCCGGGCGGGCGATGATGCCCATCTCCTCCTGCAGTTCGCGGGCCAGCGCCTGCGGCTGGCTTTCACCCGGCTCCACTTTGCCGCCGGCGAACTCCCACATCCCCGGCTGGTCGGCGTGGGGCGGACGCTGCGCCAGGAGAATCTGGCCATCCTGTTCAATAATGGCGGCGACAACATCAATCATTTTTAGCATAAGCATCAAGGTTAATAAGACGAATATGGCCTATTATCACCGCCATAGACCGTAACTGACAACCGCCAACCCTGCTGGAGACCTTCGTGCTTGATAGCCACCTGCATCCGCGCCTTAAACCCCTGCTAAACGCTGTCGCCGGCGCCCTTGACCGCCCCGGCATCTCACCGGACGGGCTGACGCTGGTCGGTTTTGCCATCGGCGTGCTGGCTCTGCCCTTTCTGGCGCTGGGGTGGTATGGCGCGGCGCTGGCGGCCATTCTCCTTAACCGCCTGCTGGATGGCCTGGACGGCGCTCTGGCGCGGCGGCGCGGGCTCACGGACGCGGGCGGCTTTCTCGATATTGCGCTGGATTTTCTCTTTTACGCCCTGGTGCCGTTCGGCTTTATTCTGGCGGATCCGCTGAACAATGCCCTGGCGGGCGGCTGGCTGCTGTTTGCCTTTATCGGCACCGGCAGCAGCTTTCTCGCTTTTGCCGCCCTGGCGGCCAGGCACCAGATCGCCAATCCCGGCTACGCCCATAAATCGCTGTACTATCTCGGGGGACTGACGGAGGGGACGGAGACCATCCTGTTGTTTGTCCTCGGCTGCCTGTTTCCGGCGCATTTCGCCTGGCTGGCGTGGCTGTTTGGCGCGCTGTGCTGGCTGACGACGGCGACGCGCATCTGCAGTGGCTACCAGACCTTAAAGCGGGTAACGACCACAGCGTAAACGGGGTATCGCGCGTCGCCGACAAAGGGCGACGCGCTGAGGCGGGGCGAGTTACTGACTGCTTTCCGGGCCGCGCTCTCCGCGGGCCACCGGATTGTGCGGGTTGCTGCTCCATTCGTACCAGCCGCCGTCGTACACCGCGACGTGCGGCCAGCCCATGGCGCGGGCATACATAAAGGTTTCCGAGGCCCGCCAGCCGGTCCCGCAATAGAATGCCACTTGCTGGCTCGGCAGAATGTTCCACTGGCGCCACAGGGCAGCGATATCGTCGGCGCTGCGCATGGTGCCGTCCGGGTTATGGAAATCCTCCATGTGCGTGGAGTCGCTCCCGGCGTGGCCCCAGCGGGCGCCAGCGATGTCGCCCTTCGGATTGATATAGCTGTAGCCGCTGGTGGTGCCGATAAACTCCGGCCACGAGCGGACGCTGACCAGCGAGGCGTCCTGACGATGCAGCAGCCCGCGGGCTTGTTCGGTATCCAGCATCAGCTGCGGCTGGCCGGGGATCGGCGCGCCGAAATCAGGCGCCGGCTGCTGCGCCGGCGGCATACCGCGCTCTACCGGCAGCCCGGCGTCGGACCAGGTCTGCCAGCCGCCGTCAAGCAGGCGCACGTCTTTGACCCCGGCGTACAGCATGATCTGCGCCACCCGCGCTGCGGCGTAGACGTCGCGACCATAGAGGATCACCGTGGTGTCATGCCGGATGCCGTGCTTCGCCAGCATCGCCTTCAGCTGCGCGTCGGACACTTTATTCCACAGCGGTTCGCTCTCCACCTCATTGGTATCGATATAGCCCGCGCCAGGGATATGGCTCAGCAGATAGAGCTTCGGCGCTCCCCAGGCGGCTTCAAACACTTTCCAGTCGCCTGCCGGGGCGGCGACGACCGCTTTCCCTTGCTGTAGGTCGTGCAGCCACTGGGGGTAGACCAGCTGTTCAAAGTGCGGCAGCTTTTGCAGACGGTCGGTCTGGCTCAGCGCATCGCTCAGGGTGCTGAGCCGGGTGAAACCCGTTTGTTTCAGCCGCGCCGCGACGCTGACGTTATCCTCCGGGCTGCCGTACAGCGCGATGGGGGTATCGGACTGGAGCTGGTGCTGCTTAGCCCAGGCGCGCAGCTGATCGTCGCTCATGGCGCCGAGCCAGCGGGCGGAAAGATTGAGGGCCTGCGGCTCATGGCCTTCCGGGCCGTTGGCGCGCTGCGGCCAGCCGTTGTAATAAGCGCTCAGCCGGGTGTCGATGGCCACGCCGTGCTGCTGTTGCAGGTGGGAGAGAGTGAGCGCTGGCATGGTTTCAGCGGCGCAGGTAGTGGAAGCAGCAAGCCCCATGAGCAGGGCGAGTGCGGTCAATTGAGAAACACGTTTCATCGAAATGCCCGACGGTAAAAAGTGGAGGGCGTATTCTCCACTCGCCAGGCGCCGATTTCTTTGCGGTAACGCAGGTTTGCACGCTATTGTCCTTCATTGCCAGCGCTCCATCGCCAGGCAGCGCCCCGTCGGCGGGCAGTCCTCGCGATCGTGGGTCACCAGGATCGCCGGAATGGCCTGGCGGGCCAGTTCTTCAAAGACCCAGCGGCGGAACCCGGCGCGCAGGCTGGCATCCAGGCGGCTGAAGGGCTCATCAAGCAGCAATGCCTCGGGGCGCGCCAGCAGGGCGCGCAGCAGGCTCACCCGCGCCCGCTGCCCGCCGGAGAGCGTGGCCGGATCGCGCGGGGCGAAGCCCGCCAGCCCGGCGCGGCTAAGCGCTTCCTCCACCGCGGTTTTTCGCGCCTCGCCGCGCACGTTCTCCGGCAGCGCCAGCTGTAAATTTTGCCCGACGCTGAAATGGTCGAACAGTAACGGGTCCTGAAACAGAATGCCGATGCGCCGATGCTCTGTCGGCAGCGTATCGCAACGCCGTTCGTTGAGCCACAGCTCGCCTCGGGCGCGAAAATCGCCGGACAGGGCGCCAATCATCCAGGCAAACAGCGTTGATTTCCCGCTACCGGAGGGGCCCATCAGCGTCAGCACCTCCCCCGGGGCTACCGAAAAGGCGACCTCCCGCAGCAGCGGCTGGCGTCTCACGCTCAGGGTCAGATGGTTTACGGTTAGCACTAGCGAAGTCCTCGTCGATAGCGGCCTGCCAGCCAGGCCAGCAGAGCGGTCAGGGTAAAGCATACCGCCGGCAGCAGTAATTGCCACAGCGCCTGAGCGGCGAGCGTCTGCGCCTCGCCGCCGCTGCTGAGCGCCACCGCCTGGCTGGTGAGCGTCGGAATTCGGCCAGCCCCCAGCCATAGCGTTGGCAGATACTGCGCGATGCTCACTGAGAAGCCCACCGCCAGGGCGGTCAGCAGTGGGCGAGTTAGCGAAGGCAGGGTCAGCAACCAGAAAATACGCGTGGATCCCCAGCCGAGCGTGCGGGCGACAACCGTCAGCCGCGGATCGCGCTGGCGCCAGGCCGGGCGCAAAATAAACAGCATCCAGGGCACCACCCACAGCAGATGGCCCCACAGGACGGTCCACCAGTCACCGTCAAGCCAGGCATACAGCGCCAACCGGTACTGGCCGTCGGCCAGCGGCAGGGCCGGCAGGACCAGCGGTAGCCAGACCCAGCCATCGCCTCGCGCCGGGCCGCAGGCCAGCCACAGCAGGCAGACAGCCGCGCCGAGGGCGCAGGCCGCCAGCGCCAGCCCAAGGCTGTTGCCCAGAGCATCCATCTGCGGCGGCGCCGAGCGCGCCAGCCCCGCCAGCAATAGCGCGCCCAGCAGACCGCTCAGCGGCAGCAGCGCCGCCAGCAGGCGGCCGGGCAGGGCATGAGGATGCGGGTGACGAACACCGCGCAGATCGGGCTGGTACTGGCGCTGTAGCCGCCATCCGCCCCAGGCGACCAGCGCCAGCCCGCCGAGGATCGCCATCAGCAGCAGGCTGGCCAGCGCCCCTTTGGCCTGCTGCAGCTCATCGCCCTGGCTTAACCATTGCCACNCCAGCACGGCGAGGGTGGGCGGATTGCCGGGCCCCAGCACCAGGGCGACGTCTACCGCCGACAGGCTCCAGGCGGTGGTGGCCAGCAGCACCATGCCGAGGGCGGGCAGCAGGGCGGGCAGCACCAGCCAGCGCAGGCACTGCCAGCGGCCGTAGCCGAGGCTCTTCAGGGCGGTCGCCTGGTCGGCGAGGCGTTTCTCTCCCAGCAGGCCATAGATCACCCACAGCACAAAGGCGCTCTCTTTCAGGGCCATCGTCAGGCCAAGCCCGATGCCGTACCGGTCAACCGGCGGCGTCAGAAACGGCAGCCGCTGCCAGAGCCAGCCCCCTTCGGCGAACAGCAGCAGCGCCGCCGTCGCCAGGGCGAGATGGGGCACCGCCAGCAGCAGCGGCAGACGGGAAGCCAGCCGCCGCCAGCGGGCCGAAGGCCAGAGGGCGGCGACGATGGTCAGGGCGATCAGCAGCGCGCCGCCGACGGACAACAGCGTGGAGACGAGGGTGGCGGCCAGCGCCTGGCCCAGCTGCGGGTCGGCGAACAGCGCACGCCAGTGGGCCGGGGAGCGCGCAGCGCCCACCAGTTCCCCGGCGGCGGGGAACAGCGGCAGATAGATCGCCGCCATCGCCCCCCAGGCCAGCAGGATCAGTGTGTACCGTAGCGGCGCAGCCATTCCTGCTCCAGCGCGTCAACCCATGCCGCGTGAGGCTCANCAAGCACCGGCGGCAGATCCTGCGGCAGGGCTGCCGCCAGCGCCTGGCGCTGGCCGTCAGGCAGACGCTGCGGATCCAGTACGCTCGGATCGCCCCAGACGGCGGCATCGGCCTTGCGCAATTGCGCCTCAGGGGAGAGCAGGAAATTGGCCACTACTTTGGCGCCAGCGACAGCGCGGGCGTTAGCCGGGATGGTAACAAAATGGACGTTGCCGAGGGTCCCCGCGGTAAAACCGAAGCTGTAGCTGTCCGTCGGTAATTCGCCGCTGGCGGCTTTCTGCCGGGCGTGCAGCGGGTTAAACGTCAGCGACAGGCGGAGGGTGCCCTGGTTGAGCATGGCGTCCATCCGCGCCGGCGACGCCGGGAAATCCTTGCCCGCCCGCCACAGAGCCGGGTGCAGCGCATCGAGATAGCGCCACAGCGGGGCGGTGACCGCCGCGAAGGTCGCCGGCTGCGGCGGCTGGCGCAGGGCGGCTGGCTGGTCGGTGAGCGCGATCAGCAGTTGCTCCAGCAGGGCGGTACCGGTGAAGTCCGGCGGCCGCGGGTAGGTTACGCTGCCCGGATGGGCTCTGGCGAAGGCCAGCAGGGCCTGCGGGCTGGTGGGCGGCTGCGGCGTTTGCCCGCGGCGGGCGATAAACGTCAGCTGGGCGCTGCCCCACGGCGACTCCGCGCCCTCGGTGGCGACAGAAAAATCTTCCCGTACCGGCTTTTGCTGATCGACATAGCGCCAGTTGGGCAGCGATTCGGCCCAGCCGGTGAGCAGCAGATCGGCCTGCTTAAGCGTGCGAAAGTTTTCGCCGTTGATCCACAGCAGATCCACTGACCCGCCCTGGCGACGACCGGCCTGCGCCTCGGTCTGGATGCGTTTCACTGCGTCGGCGGCGTCGGCGACAGGCACAATACGCAGGTCGATTGCGTAATAGCGTTTGACCTCTTCGCTGACCCACGCCAGATAGCGATTGACGGCCGGGTCGCCGCCCCAGGCGTTAAACCAGACGGTCTGTCCGCGGGCTTCCGTCTGAATCTGCCGCCAGCTGTCGTCGGCATTAACCGCCAGCGGCCAGAGCAGCAGCAGGCACAGACAGAGGCTGTAATCACGCAAACGGCGCATCGTTACTCCTTATTCTGCGAGGAAGAGGTGGGTATCTGGCACAACCCCTGAGCCGGGATCGCCATCGCGGCATTGAACCGCGCTGATAAATTTTGCAGGCCGATCAGGGCGGTCAGCTCGGTGAGCGCCCGGGCGTCAAAATGCGCGGCCATCGCGCTACGCAGGGCATCATCCACCGCCGGCGGCGTCTGGGTGGCGGCTTCGGCATAGGCCAGCGCCAGGCGCTCTTTTTCGCTGAACAGCGTACTGCTGCGCCAGTCGGCGACCGCCAGCAGCTTGTCCTGGCTACCGCTCCGCGCCGCGAGGATCATGCTGGTGATATCGATACAGAATTCGCAGTGGCACAGCTGGGCGATGCGGGCGCTGACCAGCGAGCGCAGCACCGGATCCAGCGGCGAGCGGCGGCGTTCAATATAGCCCACGAACAGCGAAACCAGGTAAAACAGCCACGGGATCCGACCCCACCAGCGAATGGGGCTCAGCACCTGGCCGTAATGCCGGCGGTGCAGCCACACCTGCGGACGAAGGATCAGGGGGACAGAATCCAGCGGGGGTAAGCTCATGGCGACGATCTCTTATGACGTTCACGGTAAATATTTTTGGCGATAGAGATGACCACCGCCAGGGCAAAAAGCAGCGAAAGCCCGGTGGCCAGCCAGAAGGTGCCCCCGGTGAGCAGACTCCCGGCCCAGGAATAAACGATAGTCGCCGGGAGCTGGCCCACGCCGGTGGCCAGCATAAAGGGCCAGAAGCGCAGCGAGGTTAGTCCGGCGGCATAGCTGACCGGGTCAAACGGGACAAACGGCAGCAGGCGGCAGACCAGGATCGTCTGCGGGCCAAAGCGGGTGAAATAGCCGTCGGCACTGCGCAGCACCGCGCGGCCGGTGAGTTTCTCCACCACTTCGCGCCCCAGCGCTCTGGCGATGCAGAAGCAGAGCCCGGCCCCGACCATAGCGCTGAACCACGACAGCGCCCCGCCCCAGAAGGCGCCGAACAGGGCGGCGTTCGCCAGGGTAATCAGGAAAGCCGGCAGCGGAGCGACGATCGCCTGGAGGATCATCAGCGCAAATGAGACCAGCGCGGCCTGCGGCCCCCAGGCGGCGATAAACCCTCTGACCTGCTGCGGATCCAGGGAGGCTAACGCCGTCAGACTCTGCTGCAGAAAGGTACGCCCGCCAGGGAACCACAGCCAGGCGGCCAGAGCGGCGGCGACCACGACGGCAAGGGCCAGCCGGGCGCGGCGGAGGTGACGGCGATCAGGTTGGGTCATGGCGCACCTCCTCACTGCACGCCGCCACGCGACGGGCGCGGGCAAACCGTTTACCTATCTGCACCAGGGCAAACAGCAGCCCGCCGGCGAGGCTCAGCTTGAGCGCGAAGGCGAGGGTCACCCCCTCGCGGGCCAGTTCGCTGGCCATCACCGAATAGATGACCAGACCCGGCAGGGTGGTCACGGCCGAGATCAGGGTAAAGGGCCAGAAGCGGATCGCCGTCAGGCCGTAGGCGTAATTCTGAATATTGTAGGGAAAGAGCGGCACCAGGCGGGTGAGGATCAGGAAATCGCAGCCGCTGTGGGCGATACCGCGCTCAATCGCCTGAAAGACGGTGGTATGGCCCACATAGCGCTGCAGCAGATCGCGTCCAAGCCAGCGGGCGATTAAAAACGACAGCGAAGAGGCGAGGGTGGCGGCGGCAAACGAGAGCAGGGAGCCTGTTAGCGGGCCGAAGAGCATCCCGCCGGCGATCACCAGCAGGCTGCCGGGGATCAGACACAGGGTGGCAATGATAAACAGCGCAGCATAGACCTGATATCCCCAGGCGCCCTGATGGCGGAGGGTGTCCTGAAGCAGATGCAGGTGAGTCAGCAGATCGTGGAGACCGACGCGGTGGCTGATAACGGCCAGCGTGGCCACCAGCGCGAGAAGTCCCAGCCCTTTACCAATGGCCGGATGACGGCTTCTTTTGCATGAGAGGTGCTCCTGTACAGTCTGGACGCAGTGGACATAAAAAAGTGCGCGCGACAGTATCCTGTTCCGACGACCGTCACAATGGTTTACCGTCGCTTTGTTGATTTTGCTCAGGAAATTCTGCCCCCCGCACAGCGGGAGGCGAGAGAAGGGCGTGAATTATGGCCGGAAGGTGGCCCACACCGGCGCGTGGTCGGACGGTTTTTCCATCCCGCGGATCTCGTAATCGATCCCGGTTTCCACGCAGCGCTGCGCCAGAGGCTGGCTGGCCAGCAGCAGATCGATGCGCAGCCCACGGTTATCGTCGAAGCCTTTGGAGCGGTAATCAAACCACGAGAAATGCTCATGATTGTCGGGGTTAGCCTGACGCCAGGTATCCACCAGGCCCCAGCCCAGCAGGCGGTCCATCCATTCCCGTTCTTCCGGCAGGAAGGAACATTTGCCGGTGCGCAGCCAGCGTTTGCGGTTCTCTTCACCGATACCGATGTCCAGATCGGTAGGACTGATGTTCATATCGCCCATGATCAGCACCGGATTCTCTTTGTTGAGCTCGGTCTCCAGATAGTTCTGCAGATTCTGATAGAACGCCGCTTTGGCCGGGAATTTGGTTTCATGATCGCGGCTTTCACCCTGCGGGAAATAGCCGTTAATCACTGTGACGTTGCCGAAGGGCGACGGGATCTCCGCCATGATGATGCGGCGCTGAGCCTCTTCGCCATCGTCCGGGAAACCGCGGCGGACGGCAATCGGCGTCTCTTTGGTCAGCAGCGCGACGCCATAATGGCCTTTCTGCCCGTGATAAAAGACGTTATAGCCGAGCCTGGCGACCTCTTCGAGAGGGAACATGTCGTCGTGAACTTTGGTTTCCTGCAGGCCAATCACGTCCGGCTGGTGTTTTTCGACGATGGCGGCCAGTTGGTGTGGGCGGGCACGCAGGCCGTTGATATTAAAAGAGACGAATTTCATAGTCGCTGCCACTGTGCAAGGTGAATAGTGCAGGGATGGTAGCAGAAATTCGCCAGGCTGGCTGCCACCGGATGCGTCATTCTGCCAATCGCTGCGCATGAGCGTGCCGTGGGTGCCCCTTTTGCGGGCATGCCGCGCCAAAAAAGGGCAAATAGCTACGATAAATTTCGCAGAGGATCACAATTACAGAATTATATCTTACCGTTGCATAATTTATCTTCTTTAATCACTGTTTATCCCCCTTTGTCGGATACTTATTCACTAAATATGCATTTTATGTGAATAGCGTTCGACTGTAACTCATTGATTCTGCGTTATCTCATCCGATTTATGCA
>NZ_JAZARW010000001.1:1372075-1389913 GCF_036233805.1 Klebsiella sp. EMBS2024
ATCGCTGGCTGGCACGAACCGTGCAATCTACATTTACAGCGTAATAACTCATATTTATTAACATTATTGCTACTTTTAATTTACCGGAAGAGGTCGATATGTCTCAGTCAATTACGCGTAACCACTTTGATGAATGGATGATGCCGGTCTACGCGCCAGCGGCGTTTATTCCGGTGCGGGGCGCCGGGTCACGGCTGTGGGATCAGCAGGGCAAAGAGTATATCGATTTTGCCGGCGGCATCGCCGTGAACGCGCTGGGGCATGCCCATCCGCGTCTGGTGGAAGCCCTGACCGACCAGGCCGGCAAGTTTTGGCATACCGGCAACGGCTACACCAATGAGCCGATCCTGCGTCTGGCCAAAATGCTTATCGATGCTACCTTCGCCGACCGGGTCTTCTTCTGTAACTCCGGCGCCGAGGCCAATGAGGCAGCGCTCAAGCTGGCGCGTAAATATGCCCACGATCGCTTTGGCAGCGAGAAAAGTGGCATCGTCGCCTTTCAGAACGCTTTCCACGGGCGGACGCTGTTCACCGTCTCGGCGGGCGGTCAGCCGGCCTATTCCCGGGATTTCGCCCCGCTGCCGCCGCAGATCCAGCATGCCGTATTTAACGATCTCGAGTCGGCAAAGGCCTTAATCAATGACCAGACCTGCGCGGTGATCGTCGAGCCGGTGCAGGGCGAAGGGGGCGTGGTGCCGGCCAGCGTCGAGTTTTTACGCGGCCTGCGTCAGCTTTGCGACCAGCACAACGCCCTGCTGATTTTCGATGAAGTGCAGACCGGGGTCGGGCGCACCGGCGAGCTGTATGCCTATATGCACTACGGCGTGACGCCCGATGTGCTGACCACCGCCAAAGCGCTGGGCGGTGGTTTCCCTATTGGCGCGCTGCTGGCGACAGAGGCCTGCGCCAGCGTGATGACCGTCGGCACCCACGGCACCACCTACGGCGGTAACCCGCTGGCCGGGGCGGTGGCCGGCGAACTGCTGTCGATCGTCAACACCCCGGAAGTGCTCTCCGGCGTCAGACAGCGCCATCAGTGGTTTTGTGAACGCCTGCAGGCAATTAACGCCCGCTATGGCCTGTTCAAGGAGATCCGCGGCCTGGGACTGCTGCTCGGCTGCGTGCTAAACGACGCCTGGGCCGGGAAGGCGAAAACCCTCAGTAACCTGGCGGCGGAAGAGGGGGTGATGATTCTAATCGCCGGCGCCAACGTGGTGCGTTTCGCGCCAGCGCTGAACGTCAGTGAAGAAGAGGTGAACAGCGGGCTGGATCGCGTCGAGCGGGCCTGCGCGCGTTTCGTGGCAGGAGTCTCATCATGATGGTTATTCGACCGGTGGAGCCGGGCGATTTGCCCGGGCTGCTGAAGCTGGCAGCGGAGACCGGCGGCGGGCTGACCTCGCTGCCGGTGGATGAAGCGACCCTCGCGGCGCGGATCGCCCGCTCGCAGCAGACCTGGCGCGGCGAGCTACCGAAAAGCGAGCAGGGCTATGTCTTTGTGCTGGAGGAGAGCGAAAGCGGCGCGGTGGTGGGCATCTGCGCGATCGAGGTGGCGGTGGGGCTCAACGATCCCTGGTATAACTACCGGGTCGGCACCCAGGTCCATGCCTCGAAGGAGCTCAACGTCTATCAGGCGTTGCCGACGCTGTTTCTCAGCAACGATCATACCGGCAGCAGCGAGCTGTGCACCCTGTTCCTCGACCCGCAGTGGCGCAAAGAGGGCAATGGCTATCTGCTGTCGAAATCACGCTTCTTATTTATGGCCGCCTTTCGCGAGCGCTTCAATGAGAAGGTGGTCGCCGAGATGCGCGGGGTGATTGACGAGCAGGGCTACTCGCCGTTCTGGGAGAGCCTGGGCAAACGCTTTTTCGCCATGGAGTTTTCCCGTGCCGACTACCTGTGCGGCACCGGACAGAAGGCTTTCATTGCCGCCCTGATGCCCAAGCATCCGCTGTATATCGATTTCCTTTCCCCTGAGGCACAGGCGGTGATCGGCAAGGTTCATCCGCAGACCGCCCCGGCCCGGACGGTGCTGGAGAAAGAGGGGTTCCGCTACCTGAACTACATCGATATTTTCGACGGCGGCCCGACTCTGGAGTGCGACATCGACCGGGTGCGGGCGATCCGCAAAAGCCGTCTGGTGACCACCGAGGCAGGTGAAACCTCGCCCGGTGACTGGCCGCTGTGCCTGGTGGCGAATGAACAGTATCACCAGTTCCGCGCTCTGCTGGTGCATGCCGATCCGGATGGCGACACCCTGACCCTCAGCGCCCGCGAACTGGATATGCTGAAGTGTCATGCCGGCGACCAGGTGCGCATGGTGCGCCTGATCCCTGAGGAGAAAACTGCATGAGTCTGTGGATTAACGGCGAGTGGCGGCCCGGCCGTGGGCCAGGTTTCAGTAAACAGGATCCGGTTAACCTGAAGGTTGTCTGGCAGGGCGAGGCGGCGGATGCCGGGCAGGTTGCCGAGGCGGTGGCGGCTGCCCGCCAGGCGTTCCCGTCCTGGGCGCGGCTGCCGTTTGCCGCCCGTCAGGCGATCGTTGAAAAGTTTGCCGCTCTGCTGGAAGCCAGTAAGGCGGAGCTGACGGCGGTTATCGGCGCCGAGACCGGAAAGCCGCGCTGGGAGGCGGCCGGGGAAGTGACGGCGATGATCAACAAGGTGGCGATCTCGGTGAAGGCCTACCACGTCCGCACCGGCGAACAGCACAGCGACCTGCCCGACGGCGCCGCCACGCTGCGTCACCGGCCGCACGGCGTACTGGCGGTGTTTGGCCCCTATAACTTTCCCGGCCATCTGCCGAACGGGCACATCGTGCCGGCGCTGCTGGCGGGCAATACCGTGGTCTTTAAACCCAGCGAACTCACCCCGCGCAGCGGCGAAGCGGTGGTGAAACTATGGCAGCAGGCCGGCCTGCCCGCCGGGGTGCTCAACCTGGTGCAGGGCGGTCGGGAAACCGGCGAGGCGCTCAGCGGCCAGGCGGATATCGACGGACTGCTGTTTACCGGCAGCTCAACCACCGGTTTTCATCTGCATCGCCAGCTGGCCGGGCAGCCGCAGAAGATCCTCGCGCTGGAGATGGGCGGCAATAACCCGCTGATCGTCGACGATCCGCGGGACGTGGATGCCGCGGTGCATCTGACCATCCAGTCCGCCTTTATTACCGCCGGCCAGCGCTGCACCTGCGCCCGCCGTCTGCTGGTCCGGCGCGGCGAGGCGGGCGATGCCTTCCTCTCCCGGCTGGTGACGGTGAGCCAGCGGCTGATCCCGGCGGCGTGGGACGCCGAGCCGCAGCCGTTTCTCGGCGGGCTTATCTCTGAACAAGCCGCGCAGAAAGTGCATCAGGCCTGGCTGCAGCGGGTCGCCGCTGGCGCGGTCACCCTGCTGGAGCCGCGGTTATTGCAGGCCGGGACGTCGCTGCTAACGCCGGGGATTGTCGACATGAGCGACGTGGCCAATGTCGAAGATGAAGAGGTGTTTGGCCCGCTGCTTGGGGTCTGGCGCTACGACACTTTCGAGGAGGCGATTGCCTTAGCCAACGCCACCCGCTTCGGCCTCTCCTGTGGGTTAATCTCTCCGGAACGGGAGAAGTTCGATCGACTGCTGCTCGAGGCGCGGGCAGGGATAGTTAACTGGAACAAACCGCTGACCGGGGCGGCGAGTACCGCGCCGTTCGGCGGCACCGGGGCGTCCGGTAACCATCGTCCGGGGGCCTGGTATGCCGCCGATTATTGCGCCTGGCCGATGGCCAGCCTTGAATCGCCGACCCTGACGCTGCCCGCCAGCCTGAGCCCGGGGCTCGACTTTCTGGCCGGGGAGGCGTCATGACCGCCCGCGAAGTCAACTTTGACGGTCTGCCCGGGCTGACCCATCACTACGCCGGGCTCTCCTTTGGCAATGAGGCTTCCACCCGGCATCGCTATCGGGTGTCTAACCCGCAGCTGGCGGCAAAGCAGGGGCTGAAAAAAATGAAAGCCCTCGCCGACGCCGGCTACCCGCAGGCGGTGATCCCGCCGCAGGAGCGTCCCAACGTGCCGCTTCTGCGCCAGCTGGGCTTTAGCGGCAGCGATGAGCAGGTGGTGGCCCGGGTGGCGCAGCAGGAGCCGGATCTGCTGTCGGCGGTGAGTTCGGCCTCGGCGATGTGGGTGGCGAACGCGGCGACGGTGTGTCCCTCCGCCGATTCGCTGGATGGCCTGGTGCATCTGACGGTGGCGAATCTGCAGGATAAATTCCACCGCGCCAGCGAAGCACCGACTACAGAGGCGCTGCTGCAGGCGATTTTCCCCGACCGCACGCGATTTGCTATCCACCCGGCGCTGCCCGCCTCGGCCTGGTTTGGCGACGAAGGGGCGGCGAACCATAATCGTCTCGGCGGCGAGTATGGCGCTCCCGGCGCCCAGCTCTTTGTCTATGGCCGCCGCCGGGGGAGCGAGGAGGCGCCGCGTCGCTATCCGGCGCGGCAAACCCTTGAGGCCAGCCAGGCGGTAGCGCGCCTCAATCAGGTCAATCCCCGCCAGCTGATCTTCGCCCGCCAGCATCCGGCGGCGATCGACACGGGGGTTTTTCATAACGACGTCATCGCGGTGAGCAACCGTCAGGTCCTGTTCTGCCATGAGCAGGCCTTTGCCGACCAGACCACGCTTCTCCAGCAGCTGGCGCAGCGGGTGCCGGGTTTTACGCCGCTGGTGGTTCCCGCCAGCCGGGTCTCGGTGGCAGAGGCGGTTGCCACCTATCTGTTCAACAGCCAGCTGTTGAGCCGGGCGGATGGCAGCATGGCGCTTATCCTGCCTCAGGAAGCGCAGGAGCATGCCGGCGTGTGGGAATACCTCAATGAGCTGCTGGCCGGGGATAATCCTATCGCCGACCTGCGGGTGTTCGATCTGCGCGAGAGCATGGCCAACGGCGGCGGTCCGGCGTGCCTGCGCCTGCGGGTGGTGTTGACGGCCGAGGAGTATCAGGCGGTCAATCCGCACGTCCTGATGAACGATACGCTGTTTGCCACCCTCAATGACTGGGTGGATCGCTACTATCGCGATCGTCTCACCCTGGCCGACCTCGCCGACCCGCAGCTGCTGCGGGAAGGGCGCGACGCGCTGGATCGGTTGACCCAGATCCTGCAGCTCGGTTCGGTTTATCCATTTCAGCAATAAGGGGGCGCGGTGGAACATTTTCTGGCATTAACCCTGGCGGGGCGATTGCCCCATCACTTTCACGGCGAGACGGCTCATTTCCGCTGGCACTGGCTCGGGGAAGGGATCCTTGAGCTGACGCCGCATGCGCGCTGCGAGCGCGGGCTGGTACTTTCCTGCGCCATTCATGGCAACGAAACGGCGCCGGTGGAGATAGTCGACCAGCTGGTGCAGCGACTGGTCCGGGAGGCGCTCCCGCTGCGCTGGCGGCTGCTGGTGATCGTCGGCAACCCACCAGCGCTGCGGGCGAATAAGCGCTATCTGCACAGCGATATGAACCGCATGTTTGGCGAGCGCTGGCGGCAGTTTCCGCTCAGTGAGGAGACGCAGCGGGCGCAGCGGCTGGAGCAGGCGGTGGCCCGCTTTTATCGCGACCACGATGGCCCGCGCTGGCACCTCGATCTGCATACCGCGATCCGCGGGTCGCTACATCCGCGCTTCGGCGTGCTCCCGGCCCGCGATACGCCGTGGGAGGAGGATTTTCTTCACTGGCTGGGCGGTGCCGGGCTGGAGGCGCTGGTGTTTCATCGCCAGCCCGGCGGGACCTTCACCCACTTCAGCTGCGAACGGTTCGCGGCGCTGGCCTGCACCCTTGAGCTGGGCAAAGCGCTGCCGTTGGGGGAAAACGATCTGACGCAGTTTGCCGCCGTCCAGAGGGCGCTCTCCCGGCTGCTGGTGGGGGATCTGGCCATTGCCGACGCCCCAGCGCCGCTGCGCTACCGGGTGGTACAGCAGCTAACCCGCCATAGCGATGATTTCCGCTTGCATATGGCGGATCAGACGCTGAACTTCACCCCCTTCGAACCCGGCACGCTGCTGGCGGAGGAGGGCGAGACGCGGTATGTGGTGGGGCATGAGACGGAGTATGTTCTGTTTCCTAACCCGACGGTGGCGAAAGGACTGCGCGCCGGCCTGATGCTGGAGAAATTATCCTGAGGGCAAGCCGTCCGCCAGGCGGCCTGCTTTATTTCGCGCGTCTTTTTTCGCCATCTTATTTTTTCGTGCCCCAGTGTAAATTTGCAGATTATTCCTGGTAAAATGCTTTGTTTTTAATCCCCCCTCCTTTATACTCTCCATAATTTCTCTGCAAAACAGTAAGTTATTTATTTTTTATTGCAATTCTTCGGCTAAATTCCTTATTTTCTCCATAATTGGCGAGAAACTGTTTTTTACACTTTCATTGTTTTACTCTTGCTCTGACTAATTGACGATTAACGTCGTAAAGTTAATCTCGTCAACACGGCAACGCGCCGTAAGAATAACGTAAAGTAAGGATTGAATGATGAAGAAACTCACTGCACTGTTTGTTGCCTCTACTCTGGCTCTGGGCGCGGCTAACCTGGCACACGCCGCCGATACCACCACCGCGCCGAGCGACAGCAAGCCGATGATGATGCATCATAAAGGCGGCCCGGGTCAGCATGACATGATGTTTAAAGGCCTGAACCTGACCGATGCGCAGAAGCAGCAGATCCGCGACATCATGAAGAGCCAGCGCGAAAATATGAAACGTCCGTCCCTTGAAGAACGCCGCGCGATGCACGATCTGATCGCCAGCGACACCTTCGATAAGGCGAAGGCGGAAGCGCAGATCGATAAGATGGAAGCGCAGCATAAAGCGATGGCGCTGTCCCGCCTGGAAACGCAGAACAAGATCTACAACATTCTGACCCCAGAGCAGAAAAAACAGTTCAATGCTAATTTTGAGAAGCATCTGACAGAACGCAACGCGCCGGCAGGTAAAATGCCTGCACCTGCTGAATAATGTAGCGCACTGAATCAAGACCGCCGGTCTTGCCCAATAATGCCATCAGGCGTTGGGCAGGGCCGGCGGTTTTTTATTGGTGGCTTCTCAGCCAAGCGGATGCAGCGGATAGTCTCCGCTGAGCAAAGGCTTACAGAGGATCTTGTAACCATCCTGGTCAAATCCGGCGGGCAGACGGGTCAACTCCGCCGCCTGGTCGAGCGATTCAACGGCGCCCAGCCACAGCCAGTTATGAATGACGTGATACTGCGTCATGTCCGGGCCGCGCTCCTCCAGCGCCACGGGCCCCGCCCACGGCCAGCACACCAGCTGCAGTCTGCTCATCTGCGCCAGCAGGCGCTCTTTGTGCGCCTCCACGCTCTCCTTTCCACAGCAGGCCCCGGCGCAGCGGCCCAGCGCGGAGCGAAAGCAGGCGCGGCCGCGGCTGAGCGGTTCCAGACCAAGCAGGCCATAACAGAGGCGCTGTTCGTCAGCGAGGCTCTGCAGCATCTGCAGCGCCGCCCGCCGGTTGGCGAACAGGCCATAGAGATGCTGCTGGTGCGAGAAATCAACCTCACGGGCATAGACAATCTGCGGCCGGTCGTCCGCAAGTAGCCAGGCGCAGAGCTGCTTGTTACGCCGTAGCCGCTTGTTAAACAGCGGCTGCTGCTCTTTAATCAACCGCGCCTCCAGCAGCAGCGCTCCCAGCTCGCCAGCGGTGCGCTGCCAGGTGATACGCCGCGACTGACGCAGCATCGCGGCCTCTTCAGGGGTGCGCAGGTGGGATAACACCCGGCTGCGGAGGTTGACGCTCTTACCGATATAGAGCGGCATCGTGTCGCTGTCGCCGTGAAACTGATAGACGCCCGGCAGCTTCGGCAGCGCCTCCAGCCACGGGCGAAGATGTTCGGGATATTCATAGATCGCCGCCGCCTCAAACTCGAGACGCGGGGCTGATTGCTTTCTGGCCACAATAACTCCTGGTACTGTCTATCCATCCAGTATAGCAGGCCATTTTTGCGGCGAAAAGGACAAAAAATAACCCCGGCGCAGGCCGGGGCGGGGGGAGAGACTATTTTTTCCAGAAATCGTCAAAGACGGTGATCGGCGGCCGACGCTTGTGTTCGGTTTTCAGATACCAGCCCTCGATCGTTTTGGCGATGCTCGGGTCCAGCGTTTTGCCTTCCAGATAATCGTCGATGTTCTCGTAGGTGACACCCAGGGCCACTTCATCCGGCAGGGAGGGGCGATCGTCTTCCAGGTCGGCGGTGGGCAGCTTCTTATACAGATGTTCCGGGCAGCCGAGATGGGCCAGCAGCTGTTTGCCCTGACGTTTGTTCAGGCGGAAAATTGGGTTGATGTCGGTGCCGCCGTCGCCATATTTGGTGAAAAAGCCGGTAATCGCTTCCGCCGCATGGTCGGTACCGACCACAACTCCTTTGGTCATTCCGGCGATGCTGTACTGGGCCTTCATTCGCTCACGGGCTTTTTCATTTCCGCGAACGAAGTCGCTCAGTTCGATGCCTGCTTCGCGCAGCGCCTGTTCGCTGGCCAGCACCGCAGCTTTAATATTGACTGTCAACACCCGGTCAGGCTGGATAAATGCGATGGCGTCCTGGCAGTCCTGCTCATCAGCCTGCACGCCATAGGGTAAACGGACGGCGATAAACTGCAGGCTACTGTCGCCGGTTTCGGCACGCAGTTCGTTAATCGCTATCTGGCACAGTTTTCCCGTCAGGGTGGAGTCCTGACCGCCGCTGATACCCAGCACCAGCGATTTAATAAACGGGTAGGTCTGCAGGTATGACTTCAGGAAATCGACGCTGCGGCGGATCTCGCCTGCGACATCAATCTGCGGCTTTGCGCCCAGCGCCTGAATAATCTCTTGTTGTAGCGTCATCGCGCCCTCCGAAAGTGAATCTGTTTGGCAAGCTGTTGGCTTAAAGCTACCTCTTTGCCGCTGAAACGACAAGGACCGGGGTTTTGACTGCCGGAAAAGAAGGCAATCAATGACATAGGTTTTCATTATAGATGCTGTACCGCGCATTGCGCCGCCGTCCGACGTCGGCAGAACAATCCTGTTTACGCAATAACATAACCTGACATGATTTCGCTGTTCGGCTTGAAAAATAACACTATTTATTCCAGGCTTATCGTTACACAGTAGAAAAGAGGAACCAAAATGAACAAAAGCTTAGCAGGAATACTGGGCGTCACCGTCGCGTTAACCTTACTGGCGGGCTGTACCGCTTACGATCGTACCAAAGACCAGTTTACCCAGCCGGTGGTGAAAGATGTGAAGAAAGGGATGTCGCGTCAGCAGGTGATGCAGATCGCCGGCAAACCTTCAACGGAAGTCACCATGGTCCATGCCCGCGGCACCTGCCAGACCTATATCCTCGGTCAACGAGATGGTAAAGTTGAAACCTACTTTGTGGCCCTCGACGAAACGGGTCACGTCATGAACTCCGGCTACCAGACCTGCGCCGAGTATGATACCGACCCGCGCAACGCCAGGTAAGCTTCCTACTGTTTACTGACTTCTACGTAAGCCCGACCACTGGTCGGGCTTTTTTGTGAGTCATGATGCTTATTTAATTGCGCGAATTATTTGGATGAAAATGTGAGGGTAGTCAAAACCGGAGGTCAATGAGAGACAATTCTGTTCAACAGCGAATTATCCTGGCGGCTCAGCTTGCCGTATACTCAACTCATAAACAGAATTAACCGGATGTTACCAGTCTTACCGGCTCTCAGCGGTTACTGAAGGCCCTGGTCTCACACATTGAGGAAGCGTTCATGGAAAAGAAACACATTTATCTCTTCTGCTCGGCAGGCATGTCCACGTCACTGCTGGTCTCCAAAATGCGGGCGCAGGCGGAAAAATATGAAGTCCCGGTCATTATTGAAGCCTATCCCGAAACCCTCGCGGGCGAAAAAGGGCCGGAAGCCGACGTAGTATTATTAGGGCCACAAATTGCGTATATGTTACCGGAAATTCAGCGCCTGCTGCCGAATAAACCGGTTGAAGTTAT
This sequence comes from Klebsiella sp. EMBS2024, assembly GCF_036233805.1. NCBI lineage: Bacteria > Pseudomonadati > Pseudomonadota > Gammaproteobacteria > Enterobacterales > Enterobacteriaceae > Klebsiella > Klebsiella sp. EMBS2024. Next base: position 1,382,041 of record NZ_JAZARW010000001.1, read on the forward strand.
CGACTCCCTACTCTATGGCAAAGTTGATGGTTTAGGGGTATTGAAAGCCGCCGTCGCGGCTATTAAGAAAGCTGCAGCACAATAATTTTAACTTTTAAAACTCGATGTATTTTGACGCCTGGCGGCTGCCTGTTGCCGGACGTCAAAAAATAATGAGTTTATTTTCCCGTCAAAGAGTAATTTCATACATCATCGCCGTAATAGTTTATTGCGGCTTTTAAGGGTATTGACTATGAGTAAAGTGATCGATTCGCTTGAAAAGGTACTCCTTCCTTTTGCAGTGAAAATAGGAAAGCAGCCNCATATTAATGCAATAAAAAATGGATTTATTAAATTAATGCCGTTGACCCTCGCCGGGGCCATGTTTGTGTTAATTAACAACGTTTTTCTGAGCTTCGGCGAAGGCTCTTTCTTTTATTCCATGGGCATTCGCCTGGATGCCTCCACCATTGAAACCTTAAACGGCTTTAAGGCTATCGGCGGAAACGTCTATAACGGCACCCTCGGGATTATGTCGCTAATGGCGCCGTTCTTTATCGGTTCCGCGCTGGCGGAAGAGCGCAAAGTTGACCCGATGGCAGCTGGCCTGCTGGCGGTGGCGGCCTTCATGACCGTGACCCCGTATAGCGTGGGCGAAGCCTATGCGGTGGGCGCCAACTGGTTGGGCGGGCAGAACATCATCTCCGGGATGATTATCGGTCTGGTCGTTGCGGAACTGTTCACCTTCGTGATCCGTCGCAACTGGGTGATTAGACTGCCGGACAGCGTGCCGGGGTCGGTATCACGCTCTTTCTCAGCGCTGATCCCGGGCTTCTTGATCCTCTCCATCTTCGGCATTATCTCGTGGGCCCTGGCGAGCTATGGCAGCAACTTCCACCAGATCATCATGGACTCTATCTCGACGCCGCTGGCGGCGATGGGCAGCGTGGTTGGCTGGGCATACGTTATCTTTAACTCTCTGCTGTGGTTCTTCGGTGTGCACGGTTCTCTGGCGCTTACCGCCCTGGATAACGGCATCATGACGCCGTGGGCGCTGGAAAACATCGCGCTGTACAACCAGTACGGCTCTGTTGATGCGGCCATCGAAGCGGGCAAACAGTTCCACTTCTGGGCTAAGCCGATGCTCGACTCCTACATCCTGCTGGGTGGCTCCGGGGCGACGCTGGGTCTGATTATCGCCATCTTTATCGCTTCTCGCCGCGCTGACCATCGTCAGGTTGCCAAGCTGGCGCTGCCGTCAGGCATCTTCCAGATTAACGAACCGATTCTGTTTGGTCTGCCGATCATCATGAACCCGGTGATGTTCATCCCGTTCGTGCTGGTTCAGCCGATTCTGGCGGCCATTACGCTGGCGGCCTACAGCCTGGGGATTATCCCACCGGTGACCAACCTGGCGCCGTGGACTATGCCGACCGGTTTGGGAGCGTTCTTTAACAGTAACGGCAGCGTTGCCGCCCTGCTGGTGGCCCTGTTCAACCTTGGCGTCGCTACCCTGGTCTACCTGCCGTTTGTGGTGCTGTCGAATAAAGCGCAGACCGTTATCGAGCAGGAAGAGAGCGAAGAAGACATCGCTAACGCACTGAAATTCTGATACCGCGCGGTACGGGCAGCGTCCCGTACCGCCTGATAAATGAGGGAAATATTATGTTTGATCTGGACAACATCGACGCGGTAGAGACCCCGGAAAATGACCTCGAAGAGGTAGTGATGGGGCTGATTATCAACTCCGGACAAGCCCGTAGCCTGGCCTATGGCGCGCTGAAGCAGGCGAAGCAGGGCGACTTTGCGGCAGCGAAAGCGATGATGGAGCAGTCGCGCCAGGCGCTGAGCGAGGCGCATCGCGTGCAGACCCAGCTTATCGAAAGCGACGAGGGCGAAGGGAAAATGAAGGTCAGCCTGGTGCTGGTGCATGCCCAGGACCATCTGATGACCTCCATGCTGGCTCGTGAGCTGGTGGCCGAATTGATTGAGCTGCACGAGAAGGTACAATAGGCCATCGCGACGATGAGGCAGCCCAGAATGATGACCACCGAGATCAGTACCGCCAGAGAACAACAGCTGTTCAACGGGAAGAACTTTCATGTGGTCATCTATAACAAAACGGAAAGCGTGAGCGGGCTTCACCAGCATGATTACTACGAATTTACCGTGGTGTTAACCGGGCGCTATTACCAGGAGATCAATGGCAAACGGGTGCTGCTGGAGCGCGGGGATTTCGTCTTTATCCCGATGGGCTCGCACCACCAGAGCTTTTACGAGTTCGGGGCGACGCGCATCCTTAACGTCGGCATCAGCAGACGCTTCTTTGAGAAACACTACCTGCCGCTGCTGCCGTTTGGTCTGGTGGCTTCGCAAGTCTACGCCGTGCAGAGCGCTTTTCTCGGCTACGTTGAGTCGGTCATCGCCTCACTCAATTTTCGCGAAACGGAATTTGACGAATTTATCGAGCTGGTCTCCTTTTATGTCATTAACCGTTTACGCCACTATCGTGAAGAGCCGGTTGCCGACGTGACGCCGCAATGGTTAAAAAATACCGTGGAAGCCATGCATGATAAGCTGAAATTCGGTGAAGGCGCTCTCGAAAATATGGTTCGCTTATCCGGAAAAACGCAGGAATATTTAACCCGGGCGACCCAGCGCTATTATGGTAAAACGCCGATGCAGATAATTAATGATATCCGTATCAACTTTGCCAAAAAACAGCTGGAAATTACCAATTATTCGGTGACGGATATTGCGTATGAATCAGGTTACAGCAGTCCGAGCCTGTTTATTAAAACCTTTAAAAAACTGACGTCGTTTACGCCGAGCAGTTATCGCAAACATTTGACCAGTATTAATTAAACCCGCGCGGCGTTCGCCGCCAGGTTTATACCGAAAATCATTCAAGTTAACTGTCCGCATTGTTGCGGAGAGCGGCCTGCGTCCAGGCGCAGCGCCTAAGGGAGAAAAAGATGAGCCAGAAATTAAAAGTAGTCACTATTGGCGGCGGCAGCAGCTATACCCCGGAATTACTGGAAGGATTTCTGAAACGTTATCATGAACTGCCGGTAAGCGAACTGTGGTTGGTAGACGTCGAAGAGGGCCAGGAGAAGCTCGATATTATCCACGCGCTGTGCCAGCGGATGGTGGAAAAAGCCGGCGTGCCGATGAAAGTCTATAAAACGCTGGATCGCCGCGCAGCGCTGCAGGGCGCAGATTTCGTCACCACCCAGCTGCGCGTGGGCCAGCTGAAGGCGCGTGAAAAAGATGAGCGCATCCCGCTGAGTCACGGCTACCTGGGTCAGGAGACCAACGGGGCGGGCGGGTTGTTTAAAGGACTGCGCACCATCCCGGTGATTTTCGATATCGTGAAAGATGTGCAGGAAATTTGCCCCGACGCATGGATCATCAACTTTACCAACCCGGCGGGCATGGTCACCGAGGCGGTCTATCGCCACACCAATTTCAAACGCTTTATCGGCGTGTGCAACATTCCTATCGGCATGAAGATGTTCATCACCGACGTGCTGCAGCTGAGCTCGAGCGATGAGCTGAATATCGACCTGTTTGGTCTGAACCACCTGGTGTTCGTCCGCGACGTGCTGGTTAACGGCGTCTCGCGCTTCGATGAACTGCTGGACGGCGTGGCCTCCGGCCGTCTGACCGCGAACTCGGTGAAAAACATCTTCGACCTGCCGTTTAGCGAAGGGCTGATCCGCTCCCTGCGCCTGATCCCATGCTCTTACCTGCTCTACTACTTTAAGCCAAAAGAGATGCTGGCGATTGAGATGGGCGAGTACTACAAAGGCGGTGCGCGCGCCCAGGTGGTGCAGAAGGTGGAGAAACAGCTGTTCGAGCTGTATAAAAACCCGGATCTTAACGTTAAGCCGAAGGAGCTGGAGCAGCGCGGCGGGGCCTATTACTCTGATGCCGCTTGCGAAGTAATCAATGCCATCTATAACGACAAGCAGACTGAGCACTATGTGAATATCCCGCATCATGGCCATGTCGATAATATCCCGGCGGACTGGGCGGTAGAGATGAGCTGCACCTTAGGCCGCGACGGCGCGAAGCCGACGCCGCGCATTACTCATTTCGATGAGAAGGTGTTAGGGCTTATCTACACCATCAAGGGGTTCGAAGTGGCGGCCAGCCAGGCGGCGATCAGCGGTGAGCTGAACGATGTCCTGTTGGCGCTGAACTTAAGCCCGCTGATCCATTCCGATCGTGACGCCGAACAGCTGGCGCGGGAGATGATTCTGGCGCATGAAAAATGGCTGCCGAACTTTGCGGCGACGATCGAAAAACTAAAATCGTAACGGGAGTAGCAAATGGAACGCGTATTGATCGTCAATGCCGACGACTTCGGCCTCAGTAAAGGGCAGAACTACGGCATTATCGAGGCCTGTCGCAACGGCGTGGTGACATCGACCACCGCGCTGGTCAACGGCGCGGCCATTGACCACGCCGCCCAGCTGAGCCGCAGTACTCCGGAGCTGGCGGTCGGTATGCACTTTGTACTGACGCTGGGCGAGCCGCTGTCGGCCATGCCGGGATTAACCCGCGATGGCCGGCTGGGCAAATGGATCTGGCAGCAGGCGGAAGAAGATAGCCTGCCGCTGGAAGAGATCGCCCACGAGCTGGCGTGTCAGTACCATCGTTTTGTCGAACTCTTCGGCCATGAGCCGACGCATATCGACAGCCATCACCATGTTCATATGTTCGCCCAGATTTATCCCATCGTCGCGGCCTTTGCCCGCGAGAAGGGCATTGCGTTACGTATTGACCGCCAGGTGGCGGCGCAGAGTGGGCTCGACCAGCAGGCGGCGCGCAGCAGCGCCGGCTTCAGCAGCGAGTTTTACGGCGAAGCGGTCTCTGAGGAACTGTTTCTGCAGACGCTGGATGCCTCCATCGCCCGCGGGGAGCGCTCCCTGGAGGTGATGTGTCATCCGGCTTATGTCGATCGGATCATTATGGGCAGCGCCTACTGCTATCCGCGACTGGATGAGCTTGATGTGCTGACATCTGCTTCACTGAAAGCGGCGGTGGCCGACCGGGGTTATCGTCTGGGAACCTACCGCGACGTGTAAGCCCGACGGGGGAAAGGGAAAGTGAATCAAGCCCGGCACAGCGTGCCGGGCTTTTTACTACGCCGGAATAGCGGCGATTTTCGGGCTTCTCGACCACACGCGGTGGGCCGTCATCAGGGCGAGCAGTTTGTCCGCCGCTGGCGTGTCGAGCGCATCGGTGACGATGACCCCCTCTTCACCTTGGGTCGGAACATGCAGAACGGACGTCAGCTGCCGCGCATCCCCTGCCAGCAGGATCGGCTTCAGATGTTTATAGGCTTCCAGCAGGTAATAGGGCGCGTCACCGCTCTGACTCAGGGCGCTGAGGTCGCCGCCGGGCACCACCACCGCATCCACCGTCAGCGACGGGGAGCCGGCGAAGGTGCCGGCGATCGGCAGCGGAGAACCATCGTCGGCAATGACTTCGCCCATTCGCGAGTAGAGCAGCTTGCTGTGCACGCCCTGGGCCTGCAGCGCCTGCAGGAGCTGAACCAGATCCTGCGCTGAGGTGCGTTCGTTGAGCAGGACTGCCACCACGCGACCTTTCACATCTCCTTCGGCGTCGGCGTAGAGGCTGAGGCTGGGGTCTTTCTCCACGCCATTGACCGGGGCGGGCAGGGTAATGTTGCGCTGATCGTCGCTCAGTTCGATGCCTAAGTTCGCCCCAACCGCTTCCGCAAGCTTAGTATCAATGTGGGCCAGATGATCGACCACCCGCTCGCGGATCCAGGTGCGGACCACTTTGCTGAGTTCGAAGCTGAAACCATCGATAATATGCTGCTGTTCAATCGGCGTCTGGCTCAGCCAGAACAGACGCGGCTGGGCGTAATATTCGCCGAACGAAGGGCTGCGCTGGCGGATTTTTTCGCCGTCGACGCGCTCGGCGAGGGACTCAAAGCCACCGCGTTTGGCGGCAGGCGGCGTCTCGCGCGGCCAGTTGTCGTTAATCGAGTTGGGCTCGTAGTTGGCCGGATTGGTGTCAATGTCCATCCGGTGCATCCCGTCACGCTGGAAATTATGATACGGGCAGGTCGGACGGTTGATGGGGATTTCATGGAAGTTCGGCCCACCCAGGCGGCTAATTTGCGTATCGGTGTAAGAGAAGAGACGCCCCTGCAGCAGCGGATCGTTGCTGAAATCAATGCCCGGGACGATATGTCCGGGATGGAAGGCCGCCTGTTCATTTTCGGCAAAGAAGTTATCCGGGTTGCGGTTGAGGACCATTCTGCCAACCCGCTGCACCGGCACCAGCGCCTCGGGGATCAGCTTGGTGGGATCGAGCAGGTCGAAGTCAAAAGCAAATTCATTCTCTTCGGGGATCAATTGCAGGCCAAGCTCAAATTCCGGGTAGTCCCCGGCTTCGATGGCCTCCCATAGATCGCGGCGATGAAAATCGGGGTCGCGGCCGGTCAGCTTCTGCGCTTCATCCCACACCAGCGACGCCTTGCCGGCGACCGGTTTCCAGTGAAAGCGAACGAAGGTGGCTTTGCCCTCGGCATTAATCAGACGGAAGGTATGGATCCCGAAGCCTTCCATGGTGCGATAGCTGCGCGGGATGCCGCGATCCGACATCGCCCACATCACGTTGTGCAGCGTTTCCGGCTGCAGGGAAACATAGTCCCAGAAAGTATCGTGGGCGCTCTGCCCCTGTGGGATGGCCCAGTGGGGTTCAGGCTTCACGGCGTGGACAAAGTCGGGGAACTTCATCGCGTCCTGGATGAAGAAGACCGGTGTGTTGTTGCCCACCAGGTCAAAAATCCCTTCGTCAGTGTAAAACTTGGTAGCGAAGCCGCGAATATCGCGGACGGTGTCCGCCGACCCCGCGCCGCCCTGCACGGTGGAAAAGCGTACAAACACCGGGGTGATTTTATCGGCTGACGAAAGAAAATCGGCTTTAGTCAACGCAGCCAGGCTTTTGTAGGGCTGGAAGTAGCCGTGGGCGGCAGAGCCGCGGGCATGAACGATACGCTCCGGAATACGCTCGTGGTCAAAGTGGGTGATCTTCTCCCGCAGGATAAAATCTTCCAGCAGCGTTGGGCCGCGGCTACCGGCGCGCAGCGAATTCTGATCGTCAGCAATGCGCACGCCCTGGTTGGTGGTCAGCGGAAAATCTTCCCCCCCTTTGCGTTGCGCCTCCAGGGAATCCAGTTTGCTGTTATGAGTATCGGGCGCTTTCAGGCTGCCTGGGGCGGTGGGTTCGACGCCCGGAGCGGTAGGTTTCGGCGTGGGGCGCCACTCCCGATCGTCCGGCGCCAGCGAATCGAGACCCGGCTGCGCTTCCTCGCTGTCGTGGACCGGTGCCTGCTGTTGGTGAGGGTTCGGGTGCTTATCAGACATTACTCGTCTCCTGCTTTCATTGCTAAAAGTGGTCGTTGATAGACCAAAACCCTTCTAACTATAGAACATTACGCTGTCTGCGCCCGGCGAGGGGGCAGGGAGTTATCCTAAAATGCGCATCGGCGGCGAAGGGGCGACGAACGGGGCCACAATCGGCTATGATAGAGGTTTCTGTTTCCCGCTATGTTTAGTGAATCCATTTGTTATGAAACCATTGCGCCAACAAAATCGCCCTGTCATTAGCTACGTGCCGCGCGTGGAGCCTGCGCCCCCGGAACATGCCGTGAAAATGGACCATTTTCGCGATGTCTGGATTTTGCGCGGGAAGTATGTCGCTTTTCTGCTGATGGGGGAGCATTTCCGTCGCTCACCGGCATTCAGCGTGCCGGAGTCGGCGCAGCGCTGGGCTAACCAGGTGCGTCAGGAAGGTGAGATTGAAGCCTGAGTCGGCTGCAGAAATAAAAAAACCGCTGAATGATCAGCGG
>NZ_JAZARW010000001.1:1389919-1404494 GCF_036233805.1 Klebsiella sp. EMBS2024
TGTGCTTGCCGTTTAGCGATGCGCCAGTTCGGCTTCTTCCTCGCTATCGAAGATCGACTTGTCGGTCTGGCGCAGCCACTGGCTGGTCAGCGTCCCGGCGGTCATTGAGCCGTTAACGTTCAGCGCGGTACGCCCCATATCGATCAGCNGTTCGACGGAGATGAGCAGGGCTACCAGGGTCACCGGCAGGCCCATCGCCGGCAGGACGATCAGCGCGGCGAAGGTCGCGCCGCCGCCCACCCCGGCGACGCCCGCCGAGCTGACGGTGACGATGCCCACGAGGGTGGCAATCCACATCGGATCCAGCGGGTTGATGCCCACGGTCGGCGCGACCATCACCGCCAACATTGCCGGATAGATACCAGCGCAGCCGTTCTGGCCGATGGTGGCGCCAAAGGAGGCGGAGAAGCTGGCAATCGACTCCGGTACGCCGAGACGACGGGTTTGCGCCTCAACGTTCAGCGGAATGGAGGCGGCGCTGGAGCGGCTGGTAAAGGCGAAGGTGATCACCGGCCAGACTTTACGGAAGTACTTCAGCGGGCTGACGTCGTTAATCGCCAGCAGCAGGCCGTGGACGACAAACATAATACCCAGCGCAATGTACGAGGCTACCACGAAGCCGCCAAGCTTGATGATGTCCTGCAAATTCGACCCGGCAACCACTTTGGTCATCAGGGCCAGCACACCGTAAGGGGTCAGCTGCATGACCAGACGAACCAGCTTCATTACCCAGCCCTGCAGGGTATCGATCGCGGTCAGCACGCGCTGGCCTTTTTCCACATCCTCTTTCAGCAACTTAAGCGCTGCGACGCCGAGGAACGCCGAGAAAATGACGATGCTGATGATGGAGGTTGGGTTAGCCCCGGTCAGGTCAGCAAACGGGTTCTTCGGCACGAAGGAAAGGATCAGCTGCGGGACGCTGAGATCCGCTACTTTCCCCACATAGTTGCTCTGGATGGCGTTCAGACGGGCGGTCTCCGCGCTGCCCTGGACCAGACCCTCGGCGGTGAGGCCGAACATATTGGTCACCAGCACGCCAACCAGGGCGGCGATCAGGGTGGTGAACAACAGAGTACCGATGCTCAGGAAGCTAATTTTCCCCAGCTGCGAGGCATTGTGCAGGCGGGCCACCGCGCTAAGGATGGAGGCGAAGACCAGCGGCATAACAATCATTTGCAGCAGCTGGACGTAACCGTTGCCGACGATATTGAACCACTGGATGGAATCCTTCAGCACCTGGCTGTCAGACCCGTAGATCAGCTGCAGCGCCAGACCAAAGACCACGCCAGTCGCCAGACCGACCAGCACTTTTCTGGCCAGGCTCCACTGTTTATGACGTGTTTGCCCCAGCGCAAACAGTAATACGGCGAACACGACTACGTTCGCTATTAATGGAAAGTTCATCCCCGTTCTCCTGATATTTTTATAACCTGGGCTGGTGGATAACCAGCTCTTATGACGGCAAGGTTAGCAGAAGGCGTTATCAAGGACTTATATTCAAATGGAATGGGTTATAACCAAATGGCGTTTTCCGCCGCTTTATCGCCCACTCTGGTGACTTATAAAGCGATTGAAGGTGATCTGCAGGGAATTGATCACCCCGGATGACCAGCGTATCGCGCTGTTGTCCGCCAGCGTCTGCGGCATCCAGACGGCATAGACGAACAGCGCCATACACAAGGCGCGTTCGAGCTGATTGCCCTTGCGCGGCGCAAGGATCGGCAGCCGGAAGCGCCAGCGACAGGGCCACAGCAGCGGCACACCGGCGGGGGTGAGCATATCGGCGAGAATGTGGCTGAGATAGCCCAGCACCAGGCCCTGGAGAGCGTCTGCCGGGACAATCCAGCTGTCAGGCACTTTCAGATAGAACAGCGTCAGCGCGCCAAAGACGGCCAGCAGGCTGTGGGTGAAGCCGCGGTGGCCAAAGGCCCGCGCCACGGGCTTTGAGATCCAGCTCAGCCGTTGGCCAAGAAACGACTTTGGGTGATCGATGTCCGGTAGCAGGCAGGTCAATACCGCCGAGGGCACAATATGCCACCAGTCGCCCTGCGCCAGCACCGGCGTTAACTCTGCGTTTTTGGCAAATACTGCGCAGGCGATTGAAAAGAAGAGATGGCCTTCCGCCGTCATGATAACACACCCTAAACTGTCGATTCATACAGTATAGGGTTTTTATACAGTGTACGGAAGAGGTGACGGTGTAACTCTTTGTCACAAACTCTCAGCGCGCCAGCCATCCGCCATCGACGGCCAGCGTATAGCCGTTAATATAGTCGGCCGCTGATGAGGCGAGAAACACCACCGGCCCCTGCAGGTCTTTCGGCGCTCCCCAGCGACCAGCGGGAATGCGCTCGAGGATCGCCTGGTTACGCTCTTCATCTTCGCGCAGCGCCTGGGTGTTATTGGTGGCCATATACCCGGGCGCTATGGCGTTGACGTTGATACCCTGGCCAGCCCATTCGTTGGCCAGCAGACGGGTCAAACCCAGCACGCCGCTTTTCGAGGCGGTGTAGGAGGGGACGCGGATCCCGCCCTGAAACGAGAGCATCGAGGCGATGTTAATGATTTTCCCGCCTTCCCCCTGGCGAATGAACTGCCTGGCGACCGCCTGGCTGAGAAAGAAAACCGCTTTGAGATTCAGGTCGATCACCGCGTCCCAGTCGCTTTCCGTGAAGGTNAGGGCATCATGGCGGCGGATAATTCCGGCGTTGTTGACCAGAATATCGACCCGGCCCATCGCCGCCACCGCCTGGTCGACCAGACCGCTCATATCATTCTCTTGGCTGAGATCCGCCTGAATGGCGTGAAAGCGGCGGCCCAGCGCCAGCACCTGGGCGGCCGTATCATGGGGAATTTTACGGTTGATGCCGACGATATCGCACCCGGCCTGCGCCAGGCCCAGCGTCATTCCCTGTCCCAGGCCGGTATCGCAACCGGTCACGATGGCGACCTTACCCGTCAGGTCGAAGGCGTTCAGTACCATATTCACCTCTGTCAGCTGATCTACTGGCGTACGATGACGCCACCTGTGACCAGCATAGAGGGAGGAAAACAAAATTACAATTAAAATGAAACAATGTTTTGATTTTTTTACCAGCGGCGTGACAGCGATTGTTGCACCCGCCAGCGGTCTTAGCCGAGCAATTTCTCAGCAGTGAGTGCCAGCAGTGACGGAAGCTTGACGTCCGCCAGCGCAAAGCGCGGGTCGCGGCTGTTCTCCGCTTCCGGCACCACGATAGACCGCATGCGCGCGGCTTTGCTGGCGATCATGCCATTGACCGAATCCTCCAGCGCGACGCAGCGCTGCGGGTCGACTCCCAGGGCAGCGGCGCAGTTGAGGTAGACCTGCGGGTGCGGTTTGCTCCAGGGTAAATGCTCCGCAGAGGCGAGAGCATCAAACTGGTCGCGCAGTTCAAACATATCGAGCACTTTCTCCAGCATCATCAGCGGCGAGGCCGAGGCCAGGCCCACCTTTAAGCCCTGAGCTTTACACAGGGCCACTGCCTCGCGTACGCCCGGCAGCAGCGGGCGTGAGGCTTCCACCAGCTCAATGGCGCGACGAATAATGCGCGCGGTAGCTTCCGCCCGGTCTACGCCGTGCCACGGCTGCTGCGCGTACCACAGATCCACCACCAGGTCGATTCGCAGACCGAGCAGGTCGGGCAGTTCATCGCGGCGACGGGTATCCACCCCCAGGCTCTCCATGACCTCGACCTCCGCCTGATCCCAGAGCGGCTCCGAGTCAATCAGCAACCCGTCCATATCAAATATCGCGGCCTCAATGCGGCGCTTCGCTGACATATGTCCTTCTCCTGTTGCGTAATCAGATAAACGAATCGGCAATCATGGTATATCATACCGCGCATTATTGGGCGAAATTCGCCGTGGCAGATAGACTTATACCCGACATACTCGGGGGAGCGAGGGAAGCCAGCGCCACGCAACAGGCAGCAGGCGAACCACCAACGCGTCTTTAACAAGGGGAACTCATGACGTACCAACAAGCTGGACGCATAGCGGTTATCAAACGCATTTTAGGATGGGTTATCTTTATTCCCGCCGTGCTGTCGACGCTGATTTCTGTGCTCAAATTTATGTATGAGCACAGTGAAAAGAAACCCGGCATTGATGCGGTAATGATGGATTTTGCGCACGTGATGATTGAGATGATGCGCTTTAACACGCCGTTCCTGAACTTTTTCTGGTACAACTCGCCGCTGCCGGATTTTCACCATAGCCTGAACATCGGCTTCTGGATCATCTTCATTCTGGTGTTCGTCGGCATGGCCCTGCAGGCTTCCGGCGCGCGAATGGCGCGGCAGGCGAAATTTCTCCGCGAGGGGATTGAGGATCAGCTGATCCTCGAACAGGCCAAAGGCGCAGATGGGTTAACCCGCGAGCAGCTTGCTGAACGCATTGTGGTACCGCGCCATACTATCCTGGTGCAGTATTTCCCACTGTACGTGCTGCCGGTGATCGTGATTGTCATCGGTTACTTCTTCTTTTCGCTGCTGGGCTTTCTGTAAGTCAGGTGCCCGGCAAGCCGGGCACCTTCTTATTCCGCTGGCAGAGGACGTGGTTTTCCCTGATTATCAACGGCAACGTAGATAAACAGCGCTTCCGTCGCCTTGTAGCGCTGGCCAATCGGTTCTGAAGAGACTTTTTTCACCCACACTTCGATGTTAATTGTCACCGAGGTGTTGCCGCGCTTCACGCAGCGGGCGTAGCAGCACACCACGTCGCCAACGGCGACCGGGCGTAAAAAGGTCATCCCATCCACCCGCACGGTCACCACGCGACCCTGGGCGATCTCTTTGGCCATAATGGCGCCGCCAATATCCATCTGCGACATCAGCCAGCCGCCAAAAATATCCCCGTTGGCATTGGTATCCGCCGGCATTGCCAGGGTGCGTAAAACCATTTCGCCCTTTGGGGCGAGATCTGTTGTTGTCATGCTCTACTCTGCTGTGGTCAAAGACGATCAGCGGGATGCTACTATGAAAATAGCGCAGTGAGAATAGGGGAATACGCCCGCTGGCGCGGGCGCGGTGGTTCAGAAGGAGAGGGTAACGCCGGCGTAATACGCGCGGCCAGGCTCATTGTAGGTCGAGGCGCCGGCATTTTCGCGATACAGTTGTTTATCAAATAGATTACTTATTCCGGCATTCAGGCGAATATCCCGGTTTAGCTGATACTGAGTACCAATACCCACGATGGAATAGGCGCCAACCTCGGTGGTGGCAAGGGTCCCGGTTTCGTTGCGGATCTCCGCATACTGACGCGGCTTCTGACGGCCATAAAGCGTCCAGTTCACATTCGCAGACAGGGCGTCGTTTACCTGCCAGTCGAGCATCGTGTTAACGGTATATTTCGGGATAACCGACAGCGGGTTGCCAGTCTCTTTACTTTCAGATTTGAGCATCCAGGTGGCATTGGTCCGCCAGCTGAGGACATCTCTCAGCACCGGGATCAGCAGATTTCCTTCCAGCCCCTCGACCACGGCTTTGCCGCCGTTCTGCCATTGCAAAATATTATTGCCGCTGGAGGTATAGCCCAGTACCTCTGTTCCGGAGACGATTTTGTTTTTGTAATCGTTGCGAAACCAGGTGACTCCGGCAGCGTAACCATTAAGGTTAAATTCGATACCGATCTCTTTGTTGATACTGATCTCCGGGTCGAGGTCAGGGTTACCCAGCAGGTAGCAGCTGCCTTCAGCGATCGTGTTTGGACAACCGTTGCCGCGGGTGGAGAGCAAATATCCTTTACTGGATTGATAGAGGTTTGGCGCTTTAAACACGCGCGCGATACCGGCCTTCAGTGTGAACATATCGCCGAGCTCCTGGGACAGATTGAGGCTGGGGCTCCAGTTACTGCCAAACTGATTATGATAATCGAAGCGAATGCCGGGGATCAGGTTGGTGCCGGGCACGGCTTCGATATTATCTTCCAGATAGATACCGGTGAGGGTGGCGCTGTTTTTGGTACTGCGTTGCGTAGGGTCGCCCGAGGTCCCAGGGATAGTCTCGCCGTTGCTGTTAGTGGCCTGCATCGATGCCGGGTCGTCGAGCTGATCATGGTTCCATTCCATTCCCAGCGTCAGCGTCTGGTCCGCCAGCCAGAAGAAAGGCACATTGAATTCCGAGGTAGTACGCCAGGATTCCAGACGGCTGGTGGCATAATCTTCACTGTTGATCATGCCTTCGACGCGGCCGGTAGAGCCTTCCTGCAGGCGGGTATTGTTGGTTTTCTCGTAGTAAACACCGGCTTTGGACTGGCCCCAATCCCATAGACCGTTGTAGGTCAGTCCCCAGGACTGGCGATAGAGGCGATTAGTTTCGTGGCCGTACAGGGAGTCCACCAGCCCGTTCGGGCTAAGATTGCCGTTGCTGTACTGGGTATCGCCAGCATAGATATTCCCCTGACGGCTATAGGCGTAGCTGAAATCGAGAATTTGTTGCGGGGTCATTTTCCATGACAGTAGCGCGTTAATGTCTTTATTGCGGACCCCTTCGCGCCCCGCAGCGTAAGAGCCGTTTTGCGCATGGTTAATATCCCAGGCGTCGGGTTCCGTTTTATTGATATTGCCATACAGGCGCATCGTCAGCGCCTCGCCGGCCAGTGGGCCGCTGAGATTGAAGTTAGCGCGATTGGTCGTGCCTTCTTTGTTGTTTTCCGGCTGGTTGGTGAAGAAAGACAGCGAACCGTGCCAGGTGTTGGTCGGACGTTTGGTAATGATATTGACCACTCCGCCCGCCGCGCCGGAACCATAGCGCGCGGCTGCCGGACCGCGGAGAACTTCAATCCGTTCGACCATTTCGGCAGGTACCCAGTTGCTGTCGCCCCGGGTATCGCGTTCGCCGCGCCAGCTATAGCGAACCGCGTTACGTGACGTGACCGGTACCCCATCTATCAGGATCAGGGTGTTCTCCGGCCCCATGCCGCGGATATCAATCTGGCGGTTGTTGCCCCGACTGCCGCTGGCGCTGTTGCCGGTCAAGTTCACCCCGGGCATTTTACGGATGATGTCTGAGAGATCGTTGACCGGCGGCTGCTTAGCAATATCCTCAGCCGTGATAATCGACACCCCGGGCTGTTGCTTAAGCGCCTCTTCCGCCGTACTGCGCACAATCATCGTTTCGGTATCTTGTTCTGATTCTTCAGCAAAGGCGTTAGGGGCGAGGAGACTGGATATGACCAGCGCCAGGGTCGTGGGCACAGAATATTGCGGCGATCTCATGTAAATATCCTTTTCAAAACAATGCAAAATGATATCGAGAATATTAATGATAACAATTATCATTACAATGTAACGAGATGAATCTCCATAAAATCCTCACAATTACCGCAACTTTTTATGCAGTTGAGAGAAATCGTGAAGAGAGCCTACACAGTGTGGCCGGGAAGCTGTCAGCGTATGCGCTGAGGTTGTGTGGTTGCAGGGAATGTTTGCCAGTGCAGTAAGCTTATAGGGGGCGAGCGCGGCGCGCGATGGCGCGCCGGCGGAGGGGTTAGTGGTGGTCGTCCTGCGGCATATGACGGTAGATGTAGATCCCGCTCAGCAAGGTAAAGACCAGCGTGAGGGCGGTTAAACCAAAGACCTTAAAGTTAACCCAGATATTCTGCGGCAGCCAGAAGGCGATATAGATATTGGCCAGCCCGCAGAGAATAAAGAACACCGCCCAGGCCAGGTTAAGTCGCGACCAGACCTGCTGCGGCAGGCTCAGCTCTTTACCCAGCATGCGCTGGATCAGCGGCTTTTTCATCACCCACTGGCTGAACAGCAGCGCGCCGGCGAACAGGGCATAGATCACCGTCACCTTCCATTTAATAAACTCATCATTATGGAAGAAGATGGTTAACCCGCCGAAGACGGCCACCAGCACGAAGGTGATCAGCGCCATTTTTTCCACTTTCCGGTAGCGCACCCAGCTGTAGATCAGCACGACGGCGGTCGCCACAATCAGCGCCGTGGTGGCGGCGTAGATATCGTAAAGCTTATAAAAGGCAAAGAAGACCACCAGCGGTAAAAAATCCAGAAACTGCTTCATACATCGATCCCGTCTTTCAGGACGGACCGGGGAAGGCCCCGGTCCTGGTTAAAATTAGCTGCGGATAAGCATATACACGCGAAATAAATAGATCAGCAACAGGGCGGAAATCAGGTTGCTGATGGTATTAATCACCACCGCGCCGACGTTTGGCGTCAGGGCGGCAAAGCTGGAAGCAAACAGTAACAGCAGGGTTTTCGCCACCAGCCAACCGATAATAGCCGGCGCCACCAGCCGCAGATTGGCCCACGCCAGGCGCATGCTGCTGCGCATGGCGCCGAGGATGCCCATTTTGTCCTGTACCAGCATGATCGGCGCAAAGGCCAGCACGATGGCCAACAGCACGCCGGGCACCAGCACCAGCATCATCCCCATCTGCACCAGGAAGGTGGTGAACAGGATCAGCAGCAGCAGCTTGGGCAGGACCGGCGCCGAGGCGCCGATGGCGCGCAGGGCGCTAACGCGATGACCGGCGGAGACCAGCTGGATCAGCAGCAGGACGCCGCCGACGAGGATCGCATTACCTACCAGACCCGAGAAGGTTGATGCCGCCGAGGCGCGCAGCAGAACCTGCTGCTGCTCCGGCGTCATGTTCTGCACCAGCTCGAACAGCCCGGCGCTACCGGCGAGGTTATCGCCTTCGCTGAGTATCGACAGCTGCTCGTCGCTGGGTGAAAAGGCATGGCCAAGTACTACCGTAATAAACGCGCACAACAGCGCAATCAGTAAAATAGTAATGAACTGATTACGAAAAAAATTCCCGGTGTCACGGTAGACGGACTTCGCCGTGATAGACATGCATTCTCCTTGAGTGTCGCAGGTGTTAACTAGCCGGCGATTGTACCGCAAATCGTTCCGTCGTAGCACTCTCTGCGCCGGTCAGGGCAGGTATATCTTTGTAAAGAGGCCGCAATGGTGGCAGGCCGTAGCGCGCCCGCGCCCGGTTGCAGGCATCGTTTTCCTCGCCATTTTCCCCGGACATGGCGAATTCGCGACACGGCGAAGGCCGGTTTTCATAAATAGTGCAGTGAACGGCGTCGCCGATATCGCCAGACAGGGCCGCGCAGCGACTCTGGCGCTGGTTGGTGCCGCTCATGCAGCGCAGGAAAGGGGTCAGCGGTTCGGTCAGCGCGGAGGGCACCAGGCCGCCCGCATCGTCGGCTTCCGCCCAGTAGAAAGAGACTCGAAAATACGCACAACAGGCACCGCACGTCATGCACGGGTTGATTTCACTCATAATTACACCTGAAAAAAACGCATCAACACAGATTGTCGGCAGTTAACTTATCCAGCCGCCTCAGCGACGGCAAGAGGGGCAGAAATAAATTTTTGCGCGAAAAGTGAAAATTGATGTGCGAACAATTCAAGGCATTGCGATCGGTAGCAAAAATTAATCTGGATCAATAAATGTTAAATCTGAGGACTTAGTGTGATCTAAAACAGATCAAACGTAACTCGTTATAGGTATATTTGGCCGCGCTGAAAAACCATAATGAGGAAGCGGATATGAAGAAGTTAGCAGCGGCGGCATTGATTCTTGGCACGCTTTCTACCGGCAGCGTCTGGGCGCATGAGGCGGGGGAGTTTTTCATTCGTGCCGGGACCGCCACCGTCCGACCGACGGAGGGCTCTGACAATGTGTTAGGCAGCCTTGGCAGTTTCAACGTCAGTAACAATACCCAGCTGGGTTTAACCTTTACCTATATGGCGACCGATAACATTGGCGTGGAGTTGCTTGCCGCGACGCCGTTCCGCCATAAGGTCGGCACCGGGCCAACCGGGACTATCGCCACCGTCCATCAGCTGCCGCCCACCCTGATGGCGCAGTGGTACTTTGGCGATGCGCAAAGCAAGGTGCGCCCGTACGTGGGGGCCGGTATCAACTACACCACCTTCTTTAATGAAGACTTTAACGATACCGGCAAGGCGGCCGGGCTTTCCGATCTGAGCCTGAAGGACTCCTGGGGCGCGGCGGGGCAGGTCGGCCTCGATTATCTGATTAACCGCGACTGGCTGCTGAATATGTCGGTGTGGTACATGGATATCGATACCGATGTGAAATTCAAAGCCGGCGGCGTGGACCAGAAAGTCAGCACCCGTCTGGATCCGTGGGTGTTTATGTTCTCCGCAGGCTATCGGTTCTAAATTCTTCTGTAAACTGGCCAACGGATGGCCAGTTCATTGTCTCGTCACACCTGTCTGCCGCAAGCCTCTGTCATCAACAGCGGATCACACTTCCGTCCACTGGCGCAGCAGGTTGTGATACATGTTGAGCAGGGAGAGGACCTCTTCTCCGTCGCCAAAGCGGGCCTTCAGAGACTGGATGGTGCGGTCCAGGTCGTAAAGCATCGCACGCTGCTTATCGTCGCGGACCATCGACTGGATCCACAGGAAAGAGGCCTGGCGGACGCCGCGGGTGACCGGGGTGACGCAGTGCAGGCTGCTGGCGGGATAGAGCACCAGATGCCCGGCCGGGAGCTTCACCCGATGTTGGCCATAGGTGTCTTCAATCACCAGTTCGCCACCCTCATAGCTCTCCGGATCGCAAAGGAACAGCGTCGCTGACAGATCAGTGCGCATCCAGCCAGCCTCGCCGTTCTGGCGAACGGCGCCATCGACGTGAAAACCATAGGTCTCCCCTGGCCCATAGCGGTTAAACAACGGCGCGGAAATCGTCCGCGGCAGCGCGGCGGAAAAAAACTGCGGATGGCCGCGCAGCATATCGAGCACAGCGGCCTGCAGGCGGGCATACAGCGGCGTTCGGGTATCGATCTGCTGGTTCTGTTTGACGGCCGCCCCCTGGCTACCCACCGTAACCCGCCCGTCGACCCACTCGGCCTGCGCCAGTTGCCGGGTAAATTCCGCCACCTGGTCTGTCGATAGCACGTCAGGAATGTGATACATCATCGCGGTGTTCTCTCTAAAAAGTGGGGCGCAACGGCCCCACGCGCAGACTCAGAAATGGACGTTCGCCGTCAGCATAAAGGTCCGGGGTTCGCCCGGATGATAGCGATAGCCGCTCTTGTTGATGGAGGCCACGTAATCGGTATCAAACAGGTTATACATATTGAGCTGCAGATCGAGGTTGCTGTTGACCCGATAGCCCAGTTTGGCGTCGGCAACCCAGTAGCCCTCGGTGTGATCCGGGGTACCGACCGCACCATCGCTGCCCCGGCGCAGGCTTCCGACATAGCGCACACCGCCGCCGACGGACAGATCGCTGGTGGCCTGATACTGCGTCCACAGCGTAAAGGCATGTTTCGGGGTGTAGGCCAGGGCGGAAGATCCATCCTGTGCAACGTTCTGTCCCTCCGTCACTGTCGCATGCTGCTGAGTGTAGCCGGCGATAATCGTCCAGTCCGGGGTCAGGTTTCCGGTCGCGGAGAGTTCATACCCCTCCACGCGCTTTTTGCCGTACTGCGACCAGGTTCCGTCATCGTTGGCGGCCACTTCGTTTTCAATATCGGTGCGGAATAATGCCGCGCTGAGCAGCAGACGGTTGTCGAAGATTTGCCACTTGGTGCCCAGCTCGCTGGATTTTGCCTTCTGCGGCTTAAAGTCGGTTCGGTTAGCGCTGTTGCCGCTGCCGCTGGCGGCCAGGGCGAAGCTGCTGCCTCCCGGCGGCTGCTGTGAGATGGCGTAGTTGACGTAGACATTGCCCTGCTCGGTTAAGCGGTACAGCGCCCCGGCTTTCCAGTTAACCAGATTGCCGGATTTAGCGGTATCGACAGTGGTGACCGGGCTGCCGGTCGACTGTCCGGGCGGGCAGGCGATAGCCCCGCGTCCGCTGCCGCCGCAGGCGGTGGCGCTGTCATATTTGGTATGGTAATTGTCGAGACGCAGCCCGCCGTTGATCTCAATCCGCTCGGTCAGCGTCAGCGTATCAAAGGCATAAATCCCGAAGGTATCGGTCTGGCCGTTGGCGTTCGCCCCGTTTCTGTCCAACCCGCCAATCGACAGGTTGCTCACCGGATGGTAGAGATTCACCGCCGGCGCGGTCCTGGCGTTAACGCCATAGTTGGTCTGGTTTTCCCGGGTAAACTCCACGCCGGCGCTGACGTCATGGCCTATCGAGCCAGTATCGAAGGTCGAGGTGATATTGGTCTGGTTGGTCAGAATGCGGTTGCTGACATCTTTGGTATTAACCAGACGCGACCAGCTCCAGGTGTTGACGTCATTGATATCGGGGGCGGTGATATTGTTCGCGCCGCCCATCACCGCGGTCAAAAGATACTCCTGTTTCACTCGCGACCAGCGGGTGGTATTGCGCACGGTGGTATTCTCCGTCAGATCGTGTTCGAAGCGCAGGGTACCGCTGTCGGTAGTAGATTTATCGTAATCGGAGTCGGTGCCATAGAAATTGCTGGTATCGACCTTCCCGGTGGAGTTGAGTGCGGCATACTTCGGCGAAGGCGCCGAATAGCCCGGCAGGCCGACGGTAGGGATCCCGCCATCCGGGGTGTTGTTCTGCCGGACGTGCAGATAGTTCAGATACAGACGAGTTGGGGTATCAAGGCCGAAGGCTAGCGACGGTGCGATGCCATAGCGTTCGTTTTCAATGCGGTCCCGACCAGCGTCATGGGTTTTTTCCCCCATCAGGTTCAGACGGAACGCAGCGTTGTCGCTAAACGCCTGGTTCAGGTCGAGAGTGCCCCGGCGCGACCAGGCGCTGCCGATGCTGGCCGAGCCGTCGATCCCGGAGTCAAGGCGCGGCTGCTTGCTGATCATATTGATCGAGCCGGAGGGCGCGCTGCGGCCATAGTCCGTGCCGGCGGGCCCTTTGATGACTTCCACCTGCTGGGTATTGAAGGTATCGCGCGTCACGCTGCCGATGTCGCGAATGCCGTCCACATAGATGCTGTTAGAGGTATCCACGCCGCGCATAAAGATGGCATCCCCGGTGGTTGAGCTGCCATTCTCCCCGGCATAAAACGCCCCGACGCCGGGAACGTTTTTGAGGGCGTCAGTCAGGTTGGTGACGCCCTGATCTTTAATCACCTGTTCCGGGATCACGGTGATGGTGCGGGTGGTATCGACCAGCGGTTTATTGAACTTGGGATCGGCGGAAGCGCCGGGGGAGTAGAGTGAAGGCGGAGCGGCTTCCACTACCAGCGTCTCTTCACTATTTTTGACCGAATTTTCCGCTGCGATGCCTGCTGCCGGCGAGGCTCCCAGACACAGACCTGTAAACAATGCCAATGAGTTGAAACTGCCGAAAGGCAGAGAAGCGTTTTTTTCCATGATAAATGCAGGCTTACTTTTTGTTATGAGCACATATNACACCGCGCAAAAGGACGTTATTCGTCGTCTGGCTTGCGCTGACCCGGTGTGATTCTATAAATGATAAAAAGAATAGTTATCATTTGCCTTAATATTTACATAGAAAAGTTGACCTTAAAACAACTTTCTTCACTTCGATTTACATAATTCACATTTTTTGAACGATAAAGCGGGAATATAGGGAAAGTGCTGCAGAATAAGGTCGGTAGCAAGCCGCGCCGGGCGGGGTTAACTTCCGGGCGGCCATATGATGGTTGTTCCGGCACGGATCACCAGGGCACGGTACGGCCCTGGTAATCGAGATACTCCAGTCCCGGACGTTGCCGTTTGTCGAGCAGGACGTTCACCAGGCGTGGGATCGTCTCTTCGATGGTCAGCGGGGCATCTGCCCCGCCGAGCTCGGTGCGGATCCATCCCGGGGCCATCACCACCAGCGGATGGGAGGCCGAGGAGGGGCGAGCGGCGAAGCTGCGCATGAACATATTCAGCGCAGCTTTACTCCCGCGATAGAGTTCCCGCTGGCCGGTAAGGTTATTGGTCAGACTCCCCTGGCCGGAGGACATCACGCCGAGCAGCCCCTGCAGTTTAACTGCCTGCTGCAGGCGCTCGATAACCCGCATCGGCGCCAGGGCGTTTGTGAGCATCACCTGGTAAAACTCCTCGGTGGAGACGTCGCCAATGGTCTGCGATGGGTCACGATTGGTGGTACCGGCGTTGACAAACAGCATATCGAGGCTTGCCGGGGGAAGCGTCGCCTGCAGCGCGGCCAGCTGGGCTTCATCGCGGATGTCGAGCGTCGCCANCGTAGCCGCAGGGGATGCGTCTTGGCCAGGTCGTGGAGCGGCGTGTGGGATGATAAATCGCGCACGGTGCCGATGACCTCCCAGCCGTGCTGCAGGAACGTCGCCGCCATAGCATGGCCAAGGCCGCGCGAGGCGCCGACGATGAGGATAGTGTTGTGCTGATCGGATTTCATGATGTTTCTCGCTGCAGAAAGGAGGTCTTCACTATAATCAGGCCCGAGATCGGGCGGAAGACGCCGCCAGTGCACTCATATCTTGCAGCAAACGCCCTGTCTGGCGACTGGAGCGATAATGAACGATCCCGATTTTAATTTGCTGGCGGCCCTCGATCCGCTGCCGGTCAGTACCGAGGTGATTACGGTTTCGCAGGCGTGGCATCCGCGTCTGGAGCAGGCCCCGGCCACCGCTGGCTGCGGCAGCGGGTGCGTGAGGTGTGTCGCGAGT
>NZ_JAZARW010000001.1:1404500-1406118 GCF_036233805.1 Klebsiella sp. EMBS2024
AGCCCGCACAAGTGCGGGCAAAAATACTGGAAGCAATGTGAGCAATGTCGTACTGAATACCCGAGTGATTTACTCAACTATTCAGTGATGAGAAAGATAATATTTCTCATTTAAGATATCAACCCCATCTTTTGTGCGGAAGCGATTTTTTATCCGAGGGTGAAAACCGTGCGCTTCTGGCTGTCGTCCTGCGGCCAGGCCGCCGCGATCTCCTGCAGTGGCCGCGGGGTGGTGGCGATGGTCAATTTCCCCGGCACCGCCGCCTGCAGCATTTCACCGGTCGCCGCCAGCAGTTGCGATACCGACAGGCTACCGATCCCGCTGCCCATCAGCAGGAGCGGGGCGGAACGCAGCACTGCGCCATTTAATGCGATATCGGCGCCAGCCAGGGAACCCACCTGCACATAGCGCACCGGACTGCCGGCAGGGGTATATTTCGCCAGTGCCGGCAATAATAATTCCGCGCTGTGTCCCCACAGGTAATCGATGACCACATCGATCTGCGCGGCGCTGACCGCTGAAAATTGCCCGCTCAAGGTTTTATCATCAGCGGTTAACTGAATACACTCATCGGCGTCCAGCGCCGCGAGCGACTGCGCATTGCGCCCGGTTGCAATGATTTTTTTCGCCCCCAGATAGCGGGCAATCTGCACCGCCAACTGACCGGCGCTGCCGGTGGCGCCGTTAATCAGCACCGTTTCGCCGGCCTGAAGCTGGGCGCGTGTCACCAGCGATGCCCACGCGGACATACCGGGGTTGGCCATCGCCGCCGCCTGGATATCATCGAGCGCATCCGGCAGCGGCAGACAATTCTGCAGGGCGACCGGCGCCCGCTGCGCCATACTGCCGAAGGGGGCGGTTGGGAAGGCGAAGTAGACGCGCTGGCCCTGAGGTGTGGTGCCGACGCCATCGATACCGGGCACAAAGGGCAGATTGCCGTCGAAGCTGTAATGGCGTCCGGATGCGCGGGCCTTAACCACATGGCTCAGCGCGGCGGCGCGGACGTCAATGAGCGTCTGGCCGGGCGCGGGCTGCGGGTCGATAAAATCGGCCCAAACCGGGCCTTCTGCGAGATCAAAAATCACGGCTGCTTTCATAAATTATCTCCTGTCGGGAATTATGTGTAAAATACACATATTGTTTTGCAGCACTATACGCGGAAAATTAATACATGCAAGATGCACATAATGACTACGACATTACCGACTTTCACGCCGCGCTGCTGGATATCATCAGCGTAATGAACCAGCCGCTGCGCGATGAGCAGATCCTCCAGGCAGCCGGCGTCCAGCTGGAACAGATGCTGTTTCCGCTGCTTGTGGCGGTAGGGCGCCATGGNCCGGTGGGGGTGGTTGAGCTGGCGGATCATTTAGGGCGCGATTACACCACCGTCAGCCGCCAGGTGAAAAAACTGGAAGCCCAGGGACTCGCCTGTAAGCAACCGAACCGTCATGATCGACGGATCAGCGAAGTGACGCTTAGCGCCAGCGGACAACAGATGATCGACAGTATTGCGGTAGCGCGGCGGCGGTTAATGAATCAGGTGCTGGCGCAGTGGCCGGAAGATGAAGTGCAGGCGCTGTTTCGCTTAACGCGCAAATACGCCGACAGTTTGCAG
>NZ_JAZARW010000001.1:1406126-1416419 GCF_036233805.1 Klebsiella sp. EMBS2024
GCCGCCTGGCGCGATGCCAGGCGGCTGATGGTCAG
The DNA here is from genome assembly GCF_036233805.1 of Klebsiella sp. EMBS2024. NCBI lineage: Bacteria > Pseudomonadati > Pseudomonadota > Gammaproteobacteria > Enterobacterales > Enterobacteriaceae > Klebsiella > Klebsiella sp. EMBS2024. Next base: position 1,406,162 of record NZ_JAZARW010000001.1, read on the forward strand.
CCGGTTTTGGTCGCTGCCTTCAGGCTCTGGACGAAGGCTTTCAGCTCGTCGAGCATGGTCTGCGGCTCATCGAGGTGGCGTTCGATGATTTTGACGATGGCGGAACCGGAGATAGCCCCGGCGGCTCCGGCGTCAATAGCGGCGCTCACCTGCTCCGGCGCGGAGATACCAAAGCCCTGCAGCGGCGGCGCGGCGTGATATTCCGCCAGCTTCTCCACCAGGTGGTGCAGCGGCAGCGCGGCGCGATTTTCCGCACCCGTCACTCCGGCGCGCGACAGCAGATAGGTGTAGCCGCGGCCATAAGAGGCAATCTGGCGCAGTAAATCGTCATCCGCATTGGGCGGGCAGATGAAAATCGGCGCGATGTTATGGCGCATCGCCGCCTGGCGGAACGGGGCGGACTCTTCCACCGGCACGTCGGCCACCAGCACCGAGTCGACGCCGACGCGGGCGCACTGGGCATAGAACGCATCGATGCCCGGGCTGAAGACGAGGTTGGCATACATCAGCAGGCCGATTGGGATGGTCGGATGCTTCTGGCGGATCGCCGCCAGCATCTCAAAGCACTGCGCCGGGGTCACTCCCGCGGCGAAGGCGCGCAGGGCCGCGCCCTGGATGGTCGGGCCGTCCGCCAGCGGGTCGGAGAAAGGGATCCCCAGTTCAAGGGCATCGGCGCCGCCTTCGATCAGCGCATCGATAATTTTCAGCGACTGCTCCGGTCCCGGATCGCCAAGGGTGACAAAGGGGACGAAGGCGCCTTCCTGGCGATTTTTCAGTTGGGCAAACAGCGTCTCATAGCGTTCCATCAGATTTCCCCTCGCGCTTTTAGGATGTCATGTACGGTGAAAATGTCTTTGTCGCCGCGGCCGGAGAGATTAACCACCAGCAGCTGCTCTTTTTCCGGGTTCTCGCGCATCATCTTCAGCGCGTGGGCCAGAGCGTGAGAGGACTCCAGCGCCGGGATAATCCCTTCGTGGCGGGAAAGCGCTTTAAACGCGTCCAGCGCTTCGTCGTCAGTGATCGACACATAGTCAGCGCGACCGGTGCTGTTCAGAAACGCGTGNTGCGGCCCAACGGACGGGAAGTCCAGCCCGGCGGAAATGGAGTAAGACTCTTCGATCTGGCCGTCGGCGGTCTGCATCATCGGCGACTTCATACCGAAGTAGATCCCAACGCGACCATGCTTCAGCGGCGCGCCGTGCTCGCCGCTCTCGATACCGTGTCCGGCGGGCTCCACGCCGATCAGGCCGACGTTGGTTTCCTCGATAAAATCAGCGAACATGCCGATGGCGTTTGATCCGCCGCCGACGCAGGCGATCACCGCGTCCGGCAGGCGGCCCTCTTTTTCAAGGATCTGCGCTTTGGTCTCTTCGCCAATCATGCGCTGGAATTCACGCACAATCGTCGGGAACGGGTGCGGACCAGCGGCGGTGCCCAGCATATAGTGCGCATTTTCGTAGCTGCCGGACCAGTCGCGCAGCGCCTCGTTACAGGCATCTTTCAGCGTGGCGGAGCCGCTGTGCACCGGGATCACCTCGGCGCCCATCAGGCGCATACGGAACACGTTCGGCGACTGGCGCTCGACGTCCTTGGCGCCCATGTAGATACGGCATTTCAGGCCGAGCAGGGCGCTGGCCAGCGCTGAGGCGACGCCGTGCTGGCCGGCGCCGGTCTCGGCGATAATTTCGGTTTTGCCCATCCGTTTGGCCAGCAGAGCCTGGCCCAGCACCTGGTTGGTTTTGTGCGCGCCGCCGTGCAGCAGATCTTCGCGTTTCAGGTACAGGGTGGTGCGGGTGCCTTCGGTCAGATTCCGGCATTTGGTCAGGGCCGTCGGACGACCGGCGTAGTTTTTCAGCAGGTCGGTGAATTCCGCCTGAAAGGCCGGGTCCTTCTGCGCGCTGACAAAGGCTTCTTCCAGCTGGCGCAGGGCGGGCATCAGGATCTGCGGCACATACATGCCGCCGAATTCGCCGAAGTAGGGGTTCAGTAAAGTGCTCATTATTGCTCCTTAATATGCGCGCAGCGTCTGGAATACGGAGGCCAGCTTGCTGGCGTCTTTCATCCCGGGTTGCGACTCTACGCCTGAATTGAAATCGAGTCCGGCACAGCCGCTTTTGGCCGCTTCCACACAGTTATCGGCGCCGAGGCCGCCCGCCAGCATGACGTTGCGCAGATCCTGGCCCTGCAGCAGGCTCCAGTCAAAGCGCTGGCCGCTGCCGCCCTGGCCGTTGTCGAGCAGGTACTTGTCGACATGGCGGAGCGTACGGGCCGGGAAGGTTTCGCCGACGCTCAGCGCTTTCCAGATGCGGACGTTGTCCGCGAGGGCGTCGCGCAGCGCGTCGATATAGGCCTGGTCTTCATCACCGTGCAGCTGCACGGCGGCCAGCCCCAGAGCCTGCGCGCGGGCGACCACCTCCTCCAGCGGCGCATTGCGGAAGACGCCGACGTACTGCAGCGGCGCAGCGGCGATCACCGCTTTGGCCTGGGCGTCATTCACCGCTCGCGGCGAGGTCGGGACGAAGATCAGCCCACCGTAAATGGCGCCGGACTCCCAGGCCACCTGGGCATCCTGCGGGCGCGTCAGGCCGCACACTTTGTTCTCGCCGAGCAGCACGCGTTTAACCGCCGTTTCCAGATCCGCCTGCTCCATCAAGGCGGAGCCGATCAGGAAGCCGTTGGCGAAGTGGCTCAGCTCGCGCACTTCGGCATAGGTATGGATGCCGGATTCGCTGATCACCGTGACATCCGGGCCGAGACGCGCCGCCAGCTGACGGGTGCGGTTAAGGTCAATCGACATATCGCGCAGGTCGCGGTTGTTAATGCCCACCACCTTCGCCTTCAGGGCGATGGCGCGCTCCAGTTCCTCTTCATTGCTGACTTCGGTGAGCACGCCCATATTCAGGCTGTGAGCCACCGCCGAGAGCTGACGATACTGTTCATCGTCGAGCACCGAGAGCATCAGCAGGCAGGCGTCGGCCTGATAGTAGCGCGCCAGGTAGATCTGGTAAGGGTCGATGGTGAAGTCCTTACACAGGATCGGCTGCGGCGCGACCTGGCTGACGATCGGCAGGAAATCGAAGCTGCCCTGGAAATATTTCTCATCACACAGCACCGAGATCGCCGAGGCGTAGTGCTTGTAGATGCTGGCGATCGCTGCCGGATCGAAATCCTCGCGAATCAACCCCTTCGACGGTGAGGCCTTCTTGCACTCGAGAATAAACGCGGTGCGGGTGCCGGCCAGTGCGTCATAGAAATTGCGCTGCGTCGGAACGATCTCATTTTGAAAACTGGCTAACGGTTGTTGTTGTTTGCGGGCTTCCACCCAAATCGCTTTGTCGGCAACGATTTTTGCTAAAACGGTTTGCATTATTTACCCTCTTGCCGCTAAGGCGGTCACTCTGTCATAGGCCGCGCCGCTGTGCAGCACATTCAGTACCTGCTGAGCGTTAGCTTTCAGATCTTCATGCCCGTGTAAACGCATCAACATGGCGACGTTGGCGGCGACGGCGGCTTCGTGAGCGGCTTCACCTTTACCTTGTAGCAAGCGCGTCAGAATGTCACGGTTTTCTTCCGGGGTGCCGCCCGCCAGCTGCGCCTGATGGTAAGGCGTCAGGCCGAAGTCGTCGGCGGTCAGCTGATAGCTTTTAATTTCCCCGTTATGCAGTTCGGCCACCACCGTAGGCGCATGCAGTGAAACTTCATCCATCCCACCGCTGTGCACCACCGCCGCGCGCTGATAACCCAGCACGCGCAGGGTCTCGGCGATCGGCAGCACCAGTTCCGGGCTGTAGACGCCAATCAGCGCCAGCGGCGGATGCGCCGGGTTGATCAGCGGGCCCAGCACGTTGAACAGGGTGCGGGTCTTCAGCTGCTGACGGACCGGCATCGCGTGGCGGAAACCGGTGTGGTACTTCGGCGCGAACAGGAAGCAGACGCCCAGCTCATCAAGCGCGGCGCGGGATTTATCGGCGTTCATATCGAGATTAATGCCGAAGGCCGCCAGCAGGTCGGAAGAGCCTGATTTGCTGGAGACGCTGCGGTTGCCGTGTTTCGCCACTTTCAACCCGCAGGCCGCAGCGACAAAGGCGCTGGCGGTGGAGATATTGATGCTGTTGCTGCCGTCGCCACCGGTGCCGACGATGTCGGCAAACAGGTAGTCCGGGCGCGGGAACGGCGCGGCGTTTTCCAGCAGCGCGGTAGCGGCGCCGGCAATTTCCTGCGGCTGCTCGCCGCGCACTTTCATGCTGACCAGCGCGGCGGCCAGTTGCTCAGGCTTCACTTCGCCGCGCACGACGGCGGAGAACAGCTGGTGGCTCTCCTGCTGGCTCAGGGTTTCCGCCTGGTACAGCTTCTCGAGGATCGGCTGGAGGGTGTTGGTATGCTCCAGCTTCTGCAGCGCCCAGGCCAGGGTCTGCTCCAGCAGCCGTGCGCCCTGGGTGGTAAGGATCGATTCCGGATGGAACTGGAAGCCGCACACCCGGTCCGCATCGTGACGCACCGCCATCACCATACCGTTGAAATTGGCGTTAATCGTCAGCCCGGCGGGAATATTGCTGCCGACCAGCGAGTGGTAGCGCGCCACCGGCAGCGGGTTAGCCAGACCGGCAAACATCGCCTGGCCGTCGTGCTCAATGCTGGAGGCTTTGCCATGGAGGATCTCCCCCGCCTGGCCGACATAGCCGCCGTAGGCTTCGACAATGGCCTGGTGGCCGAGGCAGATGCCGATGATCGGCAGCTTGCCGCGCATACGGGTCAGTAGCTCCGGCATGCAGCCGGCTTCGCTTGGCGTACCCGGGCCCGGGGAGAGCATCAGCACCGGGTTGTCCATGGTGCCCAGACGCTCAATCAGCGCCTGCGCCGGAACGGAGTTGCGATAAATCACTACGTTATGGCCGTTGGCGCGCAGCTGGTCTGCCAGGTTATAGGTAAAGGAATCGATATTATCGAGCAGCAGAATGTCAGCCATCAGAAAATCTCCTTCGCGTGATGGGCCTGGGCAATGGCGCGCAGCACCGCGCGGGCTTTATTTCGGGTCTCATCCGCTTCCGACTGGGGAACCGAGTCGAGCACAATGCCGGCTCCGGCCTGGACGGTAGCGATACCTTCCTGCACGTAGGCGGAACGGATGACGATGCAGGTGTCGAGGTCGCCGTGGGCGGTGAAATAGCCCACCGCGCCGCCGTAGCTGCCGCGGCGTTTACCTTCGGCGGCGGCAATCAGCTGCATGGCGCGGACCTTCGGCGCGCCGCTGAGGGTGCCCATATTCATGCAGGCGCGATAGGCGTGGAGGACGTCGAGATCCTGACGCAATTCGCCTACTACACGGGAGACCAGATGCATCACGAAGGAGTAGCGGTCAACCTTGGTTAAATCAGCGACATAGCGGCTGCCCGGGGTGCAGATGCGCGCCAGGTCATTACGCGCCAGGTCCACCAGCATCAGGTGTTCGGAAAGCTCTTTATGATCGGTGCGCATTTCCAGCTCGATGCGGCTGTCGAGGTCGCGATCCAGCGAGCCGTCGGCGCGGCGGCCGCGTGGCCGGGTGCCGGCGATGGGGTAGATCTCAATCTGACGGCTGACGGCATCATACTTCAGCGAGCTTTCCGGCGAGGCGCCGAACAGGGTGAAATCATTGTCCTGCATAAAGAACATGTACGGGCTGGGGTTGCTCTTCTTCAGCACATCATAAGCGGCCAGCGGCGATGGGCAGGGCAGCGAGAAGCGGCGGGAAGGAACCACCTGGAAGATTTCCCCGGCGCGGATCGCGCGCTGCATTTTGCGCACCACCGCGCCGTACTCTTCATCGCTCTGATCAACGTCGCAGCGCATTTCGGCCACGGTGGTAACCGGTAGCGGCGCCGGCGGCTCGTTCAGCTGCTGACGCAACTGGCTCAGGCGCTGCTCCAGGCGCTGTTTTTCACTCTCCAGCGGGGTGAACAGGCTGGCCTGAATGCGGGTATGCTTGGTCTGATGGTCGATGACCAGCAGGGTTTCCGCCAGATAGAAGCAGTAGTCCGGGCAGGCGGTGTCGCTTTGCAACTGGGGAAGATCTTCAAAACCGGCCACCAGGTCATAGGCGAANAGGCCGCCGAAGAACATCGCTTCGCGCTCGTTGTCCGGAACGCTCACCAGCTCCTGCAGGAGACGGAAGGCGTCAAACACCGACAGTGAGCAGAGACGGGCGTCTTCATCGAGCAGGGCGCTGACGGCCGGGAAGGTCAGGATGCGGCCGTTGGGCTGGCGCTGATTGTTGATCCCGGAGGGCAGCGCGCCGTCCAGTAGTTCCAGCAGCGCCGCGCCGTTGGCGGAGAGGGCCTGAATAGTGACAGTGTCACCAAGGGCCGTAATGCGCAGCGCGCTATCGACCAGCAGCAGGCTTTTTAAGTCATCTTTGCTGTCGATGTCAGCGGATTCCAGCAGCAGCGTCGCCGGACGGGCGCCGCACAGTTGGTGGAATAACGCCGTCGGGTTCTCCCGGTAGATGGCGTCGCTGGTGAGAAGCTCGAGTGCCGGTTTGGATGTTTGCATTATTGTTCTCGCCTGTTCGTATTATTTTTGTCCAATAAAAAGCCCGCTCATTGGCGGGCCGGGTATCTGTATGCTGAATGCAAAACGCGATCACGCCGCCCGTCGTCAGGAGGTGCGCCACCAGCTGTGCAGAGTGATAAAGTGCATTTTCATCGTGATACCCCTTCATGTGAACTTGCGTACTAGTTAACTAGTTCAATGGAATAAAGTCAACCCTTGTTTGCAGATTTTCTCTGCCTGTCGGTATGATAATGCGCTTATTTACGTTGATGTCCAGCAGGAGTCCTTTTGAGCGACAGCCAATACGCAGTGATTTACGATCTGCACAGCCATACCACCGCCTCTGACGGGCGGCTGACTCCGCAGGAACTGGTCCATCGCGCCCATGAGATGCGCGTCGGCACCCTGGCGATCACCGACCATGACAGCGTGGCGGCGATCCCGGCGGCCCGGGAGGAGATCGCCCGCGCCGGATTACCCTTGACCCTGGTGAACGGCGTCGAGATTTCCACCCTCTGGGAGAATCACGAGATTCATATTGTGGGTCTGAATATTGATATTGCGCACCCAACGATGACCGCCCTGCTGGAGGAGCAGAAAGCGCGGCGCCAGCAGCGCGGTCAGATGATTGCCGAGCGCCTGGAGAAGGCGCGGATCCCCGGCGCCTGGGAAGGGGCGCTGCGACTGGCGGACGGTGGCGCCGTCACCCGCGGCCATTTTGCCCGTTTTCTGGTGGAGGCCGGCCATGCGAAAAACATGGCGGAAGTCTTCAAAAAATACCTTGCCCGCGGGAAAACCGGTTACGTGCCGCCGCAGTGGTGTACAATAAAACAAGCGATTGATGTGATTCATCATTCTGGCGGCAAGGCGGTGATTGCCCATCCCGGGCGCTACGATCTCTCCGCCAAGTGGTTGAAGCGGCTGTTGGCCCACTTTAGCGAGCAGGGCGGTGATGCCATGGAAGTGGCCCAGTGTCAGCAGGCGCCCCATGAACGCGCCCAGCTGGCCACCCTGGCCGTGCAGTTTGGTCTTCTGGCGTCGCAGGGATCCGATTTTCATCAGCCCTGCGCGTGGATCGAACTTGGCCGTAAGCTCTGGCTTCCTGCCGGCGTGGAAGGCGTCTGGCACAGTTGGGAAGCGGCCGCCGAATAAAAATTGAGAGGGAAGTATGAGCCAGTTTTTTTATATCCATCCGGATAACCCGCAGGCGCGGTTGATTAACCAGGCGGTGGAGATTGTGCGTAAGGGCGGGGTGATCGTTTATCCTACCGACTCCGGCTACGCGCTGGGCTGCAAAATTGAAGACAAGGGGGCGATGGAGCGGATCTGCCGCATTCGTCAGCTGCCGGACGGCCACAACTTTACCCTGATGTGCCGCGATCTGTCCGAGCTGTCAACCTACGCTTTTGTGGATAATGTGGCGTTTCGCCTGATGAAAAACAACACGCCGGGCAACTATACCTTTATCCTTAAGGGGACCAAAGAGGTGCCGCGTCGGCTGTTGCAAGAGAAGCGTAAAACCATCGGCATGCGCGTCCCGTCTAACCCCATCGCTCAGGCGTTGCTCGAGACCTTAGGCGAGCCGATGCTCTCCACGTCGCTGATGCTGCCCGGCAGCGACTTTACCGAATCCGACCCGGAAGAGATCAAAGATCGTCTGGAGAAAGTGGTGGACCTCATCATTCACGGCGGTTTCCTTGGGCAGCAGCCGACCACGGTTATCGATCTCACTGAAGACACCCCGGTGGTGCTGCGCGAAGGCGTCGGCGACGTGAGGCCGTTTCTCTAAGGCTATCTGCCGGGCGGTGCATCATGCGCCGTCCGGTACCCCGCGTTTTCGCCCCGACGGCACGATAATCATCCATAGCGCTACACAAACCAGCAGCGCGCCGAGAATCAATCCTTTCTCCACTGTCTCTCCGAGGCAGAGATAGCCCCACAGCGCCGCAAAAGGTGGGATCAAAAAGGTCACCGACAGCGAACGCAGCGGCCCTATATCTGCAATCAAGCGGAAGTAGAGAATATACCCTGCCGCCGTGCAGACCACGCCCAGCATGACTATCGCTATCCACGGCAGACTCTGCCGCCAGTCTACGGCAGGCCCATGCCAGCAGGACCAGAGAAAGAAAGGAAACAGAAACAGCGTGGCGCCGACCTGGCTACCCAGCGCGACGCGTTCAGCCTCGAGGCCGCCTCGCTGCTGGATCCAGCGGCGGGTCAGAAAGCCGGCCAGACCGTAACAGGCGGTCGCGGTCAGGCAGGCGCCAATCCCCGGCAGCAGCAGGGCGGCGCTAAGGCCAGACGTCGGGCGCGCGATCACCGCCACGCCAATGGCGCCCAGTATCGCGCCGCCGCCTTTGCGCAGGGTTAACGGTTCTGCAAAGCATAACGCGCCGATCAGCACCCCCATCATCGGCGCCGTGGCGTTAAGCGTGGCGGAGTACCCTGCCGGCAGCCATTGCGCGGCAAGGCAGTACATGAGAAAAGGAAGGCCTGAATTAATGACCCCCAACTGCAGAGTGGATGTGAATTTTCCCTGATACCCGCTCCATTTACCCTGCACGCCGAGTAACAGCCCGAGCGCGATAGCGGCGAACAGTACGCGAAGAAAAGCGCTGTTCAACGCCCCGAAGGCCGGGGTGGTGATGCGCATAAACAAAAAGCTGGCGCCCCAGAGGGCGGCGAGCAGCAGCAGGCGGCCATAGTCGATAACACGCATGATTGACTCCTTGTAGTCACGAAGGAAGTCAACTGTAGAACCCACGTGCAGCGTGCGACAAACGCGTTATGCTTACATGATTAAGTTTTTCTTAACTGAGGTTCCACACCCATGAAACTCCCGCCGCTGAATGCGTTGCGCTGCTTTGAGGCGGCGGCGCGGCTGCTCAGCCTGAAGCTGGCCGCCAGTGAGCTTTGCGTCACGCCCAGCGCCGTCAGCCAGCAGATTGCCCGCCTTGAGGAGACGCTGAATGTCCCGCTATTTATCCGTACTCCGCGACGGTTACAGTTAACGGCGGTGGGAGAGATCTACCTGCGGGCCGTTCAGCCGGCGTTTCATCAGATAGCCGCCGCCACCCAGCGCCTGCAGGTGCCCCCGGGACCAGAAAAGGTAGCTATCAGCTGTACCAGCGGCTTCGCCATTCAGTGGCTGCTGCCGCGGCTGGCTGATTTTGAACGACGCTATCCGCAGATAGAGATCCAGATCGGCACCACCAACCGGCGAGTGGATTTGCTGAGTGAAGGGATCGATTTTGCCGTGCGTCATGGTGTCGGTGGCTGGCCGGAACTGCAGGCTTACCGCCTGCTGGATGACGATCTGATGCCGGTCTGTAGCCCGCAACTGATTGCTCCGCGCCGGACGCTCACCGATGCGAGCGATCTACTGCAGTATCCGCTGCTGCACGATGAACATCGTGAAGACTGGGCGCTGTGGTGTGAGGCCGTCGGGCTGGCGCCGCACTTCGCGCGGCGTGGGCCGGTGTTCACTGATTCCAACGGCGTGACGGAGGCGGCGTTCGCCGGTATGGGGATGGCGTTGCTGCGACGCTCATTCATAGCGCCTGCGCTGACGCAGGGGCGGCTGGTTAATCCTCTGGCGCAGCCCATCGCCTGTCCGCTGGCCTATCATCTGGTTTACCACGAGACCGCGCTGCTGGCGCCTGCCAACCGCTGTTTTCGCGACTGGCTGCTTGGCCAGCGCCCGGCCGTTGCTGAGGAGCGCGCGTAGTGA
>NZ_JAZARW010000001.1:1416424-1416532 GCF_036233805.1 Klebsiella sp. EMBS2024
GCGCTGTCCGATAAAGATCCGTGTGCGTGAATGGGCACAGGAGAATGAGGAAAATCTGTTCCATACTAAAGACGGGGCGCGGCGAACAGAAGCTTTCCCGACGAAGTT
>NZ_JAZARW010000001.1:1419669-1434628 GCF_036233805.1 Klebsiella sp. EMBS2024
AAAGCATACCAGACGCCTGGGAAGGCGACACCTTAAGGAAGCTCAATGAGCGAGAAACTGCAAAAAGTGCTGGCCCGCGCCGGCCACGGCTCCCGCCGTGAAATTGAAGCGAAAATCGAAGCTGGCCGCGTCAGCGTCGACGGCAAAATCGCCACCCTCGGCGATCGTGTGGAAATTGTCCCTGGTTTAAAAATTCGTATCGATGGTCATCTGATCTCGGTGAAAGAGTCTGCCGAGCAGATCTGCCGCGTGCTGGCTTACTATAAGCCGGAAGGCGAGCTTTGCACCCGTAACGATCCGGAAGGACGCCCGACGGTGTTTGATCGTCTGCCTAAACTGCGCGGCGCGCGCTGGATTGCCGTTGGTCGTCTGGACGTGAATACCTGCGGCCTGCTGCTGTTCACCACCGATGGCGAACTGGCCAACCGCCTGATGCACCCGAGCCGTGAAGTCGAGCGTGAGTACGCCGTTCGCGTTTTCGGCCAGGTGGATGATGATAAGCTGCGCCAGCTGTCGCGCGGCGTACAGTTAGAAGATGGTCCGGCAGCGTTTAAAACCATCAAATTCACCGGCGGCGAAGGGATTAACCAGTGGTATAACGTTACCCTGACCGAAGGGCGTAACCGCGAAGTGCGTCGCCTGTGGGAAGCGGTCGGCGTGCAGGTCAGCCGTCTGATCCGCGTGCGCTACGGCGATATTCTGCTGCCGAAAGGCCTGCCGCGCGGCGGCTATACCGAGCTGGACCTGGCGCAGACCAACTACCTGCGCGAGCTGGTGGAGCTCACGCCGGAAACCAGCTCTAAGGTTGCCGTCGAGAAAGACCGTCGGCGGTTGAAAGCCAATCAGATCCGTCGGGCGGTGAAGCGTCACAGCCAGACCAGCGCTAATCCGCGCCAGGGTAACAACAGCAACCGTCGTTCCAGTACTCGCAATAAGACTAACGGTTAATGTTATGCGTTCCGGTGACTTGCCGCCGGAACGCGTACTTCCTTCCGCGCTATCAGGCCCTCAGTAGTCTATCCCCATCTGCGCTTTAATCCCGGCATCAAATGCATGCTTGACCGGACGCAGTTCGCTGACGGTATCGGCCAGTTCAATAATATCGCGATGACAGCCGCGGCCGGTGATGATCACCGACTGATGGGCAGGTCGCTCACGCAGGGCGCTCAGCACCGACTCCAGCGGCAGGTAATCATACGCCACCATGTAGGTCAGCTCGTCCAGCAGCACCAGATCGAGCTGGTCGTCAGCGAGCATACGGCGGGCATGCTCCCAGACCGCCAGGCAGGCGGCGGTGTCGCTGTCGCGATCCTGGGTGTTCCAGGTGAAGCCGGTGGCCATCACCTGAAATTCGACGCCGTGAGGCTCCAGCAGATTACGCTCGCCGTTAGGCCAGGTCCCCTTGATAAACTGGATCACGCCGACTTTTTTGCCATGGCCGACGGCGCGGGTCGCGGTGCCAAAGGCGGCGGTGGTTTTGCCTTTGCCGTTGCCGGTAAAGACCATCACAATGCCGCGCTCGTCCTGGGCCGCCGCCACCCGGGCGTCAACTTTATCTTTCAGCCGCTGCTGGCGTTCGCGGTAGCGTTCATCACTCATTGGGCAATTCCTGGTTTACGTCCCGGTTGGGCGTCGAAGGTCATTCCCGTCTTGCGACGACTGTCGTCACCCATCAGCCACAGATAGACGGGCATAATGTCAGCGGGGGTTTTCAGTTTCAGCGGATCTTCCGTCGGGAACGCGCTGGCGCGCATTCCGGTGCGAGTGCCGCCGGGGTTGATACAGTTTACCCGCAGGTGGCGGCTTTGATACTCGTCGGCCAGCACCTGCATCATCCCTTCGGTGGCGAATTTGGAAACGGCATAGGCGCCCCAGTTGGCGCGGCCCTGACGACCGACGCTGGATGAGGTGAAGACCAGCGAGCCCGATTCCGAACGGAGTAATAAAGGAAGAAGCGCCTGGGTCAGCATAAAGGTGCCATTAACGTTCACCTGCATCACCTGCTGCCAGACCTCCGGCTTCTGCTCTTCCATTGGGCAGATGTCGCCGAGCAGGCCGGCGTTATGCAGCACGCCGTCAAGGCGGGGATAGTGCATGCTGATCTGCTGCGCCAGCTGCTGGCACGCCTGGGGCGTACAGGTGAGCAGGTCGAGGGTAAACCAGCGAGGGGGAATACCACCCTCACGCTCAATCTCCTGGGCGACGGTGCGCAGTTTGTCGTCGTTGCGACCCAGCAGGATAACGCTGGCGCTATAGCGCGCGTAGGTCAGGGCCGCTTCACGACCAATCCCGTCGCTGGCCCCGGTGACAAGGATGATGCGATCTTTCAGCAAGTGACGTTGTGGTTGATAATGCACGGCAACTCCTTGGGCGATCGGTTCCCGATCGCGCTTCATCTTTGGTATCTCACTTTTGCGCTGTTATGCCTGAAAGCGCCCGCCATTGCAATCGGCGAAGCGGAAAGTATTCACAAAATTAATATCTTGCAACGATTTCAGCCGCGCGAAAAAAAACGGAATCCGCTGCGCAGAGAACACAAAGCACAAAGACTTCTCGCCAGCGGCTGAGGTACACTGTGCAGCAACGTCAGTGCTTTACACAAGGTGAAAACGTGGAATTACTTGCTCAGTACGGCTTATTTTTAGCCAAGATCGCGACGGTTGTCGTCGCCATCGCGGTGATTGCCGCTATTATCGTCAACCTCGCTCAGCGCAAGAAGCAGCGCGGCGAGCTGCGGGTGACCAATCTTAGCGAGCATTATAAAGAGATGAAGGAATCGCTGGCGGTGGCGCTGCTGGACGGCCCGCAGCAGAAGCAGTGGCATAAGGCGCAGAAGAAAAAGCAAAAACAAGAGGCGAAGGCGGCCAAAGCGCGGGCGAAGCTGGGTAATGCCGAGCCGGAAGGCAAGCCGCGCGCCTGGGTGCTGGATTTCAAAGGCAGTATGGATGCCCATGAGGTCAATAGCCTGCGGGAAGAGATCACCGCGGTACTGGCGGCGGCGAAAGCGCGCGATCAGGTGGTGATTCGCCTGGAAAGCCCCGGCGGGGTGGTGCACGGCTACGGTCTGGCCGCCTCTCAGCTGCAGCGCTTGCGCGACAAGCAGATCCCGCTGACGGTGGCGGTCGACAAAGTGGCGGCCAGCGGCGGCTATATGATGGCCTGCGTGGCGAACAAAATTGTCTCGGCGCCGTTTGCGATCCTTGGCTCTATTGGCGTGGTGGCGCAGATCCCGAACCTGCACCGCTTCCTGAAGAATAAAGATATCGATATCGAACTGCACACCGCCGGGCAGTACAAACGAACGCTCACCATGCTGGGCGAAAATACCGAGGAAGGGCGGCGCAAGTTCCGCGAGGATCTTAATGAGACACATCATTTGTTCAAGGATTTCGTCCACCGGATGCGTCCGGGACTTGATATTGAGCAGGTAGCTACCGGCGAACACTGGTACGGGGTGCAGGCGCTGGAAAAAGGTCTGGTGGATGTGGTTGAAACCAGCGATGAGCTGCTGCTGGGGCTGATGGAGAGCCACGAGGTGATCGGGGTGCGTTATCAACAGCGTAAGAAGATGCTCGACCGCTTCACCGGTAGCGCGGCGGAGAGCGCCGATCGGCTTCTGCTGCGCTGGTGGCAGCGCGGTCAGAAACCGCTGATGTAAATAACATAACGCGAGGCCTGGGCCTCGCGTTATTGTTTTCACCGGTCTTAATCGACCAGGTGGTACTTGTCCGACAGCTCGTGAGCAAGATACTTAAACATGTTAAATACCGCTGTACTCTTCGGCGTCGGTAGTCCCTGCTCATCAAGGTAAAACTCACCGCTAAACACCAGGACATTGTTGCGCTGAACGACGTCGGTGGCTTCGATACCGGCTAACGTATCCTCATGTTCGCGAATAAGTTTGTTGGCTTTTTCGAGCAGCGTCTGGCGATCGATTGGTTGGGTTGTACCTTGCATAACGGACTCCTCTTTTTCTCCGCGCGTAGTTTACGCCGCGCGGCGGCGTGGGGCAAATTTTCCATGCATAAATCAGGGGTAATGGTAACCAGTGGAGAAACAGCCGTTTACTGGCGGGATTTGCTTTTGCATGCTAATAAAGTTGCGTAACGAATTTTATCAGGTACAGTGTGACGCTTTCGGCGATCTGGCAACAGATTTGCTTGACATTCGGCCAAAAATTCTTCGTGCTATGTCACCTGACGAGAAAAAGTCAGCAAACTCAAGCGCCTGGTTTTACGGAGATGAAACGGGTGTTCAGGGTTGATATTCACCGACGGTGCCGCAACATATGAGGCAGTCGCCAGTGGAGGGTGTATGAATGTGCGATGTATTCCTGGATGAATCAAATTAGGTAAAGGTGAATATGGGTAAAGCTCTCGTTATCGTTGAGTCCCCGGCAAAAGCCAAAACGATCAATAAGTATCTGGGTAATGACTACGTGGTGAAATCCAGCGTCGGTCATATCCGCGATTTGCCGACCAGTGGATCAGCTTCCAAAAAGAGCGCCGACTCTACCGCCACCAAAGGGGCTAAAAAGCCTAAAAAGGACGAACGTAGTGCTCTGGTTAACCGTATGGGCGTGGACCCATGGCATGACTGGAATGCGCACTATGAAGTACTTCCGGGTAAAGAAAAGGTAGTTTCAGAACTCAAACAGTTGGCGGAAAAAGCTGACCACATCTATCTCGCAACCGACCTTGACCGCGAAGGGGAAGCCATTGCCTGGCACCTGCGGGAAGTCATCGGCGGCGATGAACAGCGTTACAGCCGCGTGGTGTTCAATGAGATCACCAAAAACGCTATTCGTCAGGCCTTTGAAAAGCCGGGCGAACTGAATATCGATCGGGTTAACGCCCAGCAGGCGCGTCGTTTTATGGACCGCGTGGTGGGCTATATGGTTTCGCCGCTGCTGTGGAAAAAAATCGCCCGTGGTCTTTCTGCCGGGCGCGTGCAGTCCGTCGCGGTCCGCCTGGTGGTGGAGCGTGAACGTGAAATTAAAGCGTTCGTCCCGGAAGAGTACTGGGAAGTCGACGCCAGCACCACCACGCCGGGCGGTGACGCCCTGCCGCTGCAGGTGACCCATAAGGATGATAAGCCGTTCCGTCCGGTCAGCCGCGATGAGACCATGGCGGCGGTATCGCTGCTGGAAAAAGCCAGCTACAGCGTACTGGAGCGTGAAGATAAGCCGACCAGCAGCAAGCCGGGCGCGCCGTTCATCACCTCCACCCTGCAGCAGGCGGCCAGCACCCGTCTGGGCTTCGGCGTGAAAAAGACCATGATGATGGCTCAGCGACTCTATGAGGCAGGGCACATCACCTATATGCGTACCGACTCCACCAACCTGAGTCAGGACGCGCTGAACATGGTTCGCGGCTACATCAGCGACAAGTTTGGCAAAAAATATCTGCCGGATAGCGCGAACCAGTACGCCAGCAAAGAAAACTCGCAGGAAGCGCACGAAGCGATTCGTCCGTCTGATGTGAACGTGCTGGCGGAAACGCTGAAAGATATGGAAGCGGATGCGCAGAAGCTTTATCAGCTGATCTGGCGCCAGTTTGTCGCCTGTCAGATGACGCCGGCGCAGTACGACTCCACCACGCTGACCGTGGCTGCGGGTGATTTCAAACTGAAAGCGCGCGGTCGCACTTTACGTTTCGACGGCTGGACAAAAGTCATGCCGGCGCTGCGCAAGGGCGATGAAGACCGGACGCTGCCGCTGGTCAAACAGGGCGACCGCCTGAGCCTGGTGGAGCTGACGCCTGCGCAGCACTTTACCAAGCCGCCGGCGCGTTTCAGCGAGGCCTCGCTGGTGAAAGAGCTGGAAAAACGCGGGATTGGCCGTCCGTCGACCTACGCGTCAATCATTTCGACCATTCAGGATCGCGGCTACGTGCGGGTGGAAAACCGTCGTTTTTACGCCGAAAAAATGGGCGAGATCGTTACCGACCGGCTGGAAGAAAACTTCCGCGATCTGATGAACTACGATTTTACCGCGCAGATGGAGGATCGCCTCGACCAGGTTGCGAACCACCAGGCCGAGTGGAAAGAGGTGCTGAACCACTTCTTCGGCGATTTTACCACCCAGCTGGCGACGGCAGAGAAAGATCCGGAAGAGGGCGGCATGCAGCCGAACCCGATGGTGCTCACCAGCATCGACTGCCCGACCTGCGGCCGTAAAATGGGGATCCGTACCGCCAGCACCGGCGTTTTCCTCGGCTGTTCGGGCTATGCCTTGCCGCCGAAAGAGCGGTGCAAAACCACCATCAACCTGGTGCCGGAGAACGAAGTCCTCAACGTGCTGGAAGGCGATGACGCGGAAACCAACGCGCTGCGCGCCAAACGTCGCTGCCAGAAGTGTGGGACGGCGATGGACAGCTACCTTATCGATCCTAAGCGTAAGCTGCACGTCTGTGGTAATAACCCGACCTGCGACGGCTACGAGATTGAAGAGGGCGAATTCCGCATCAAGGGCTATGACGGCCCGGTGGTGGAGTGCGAGAAGTGCGGTTCTGAAATGCACCTGAAAATGGGGCGTTTCGGTAAGTACATGGCCTGTACCAACGACGAGTGTAAGAACACGCGTAAGATCCTGCGCAATGGCGAAGTGGCTCCGCCGAAGGAAGATCCGGTGCCGCTGCCGGAGCTGCCGTGTGAGAAGTCTGACGCCTACTTTGTGCTGCGCGACGGGGCGGCGGGCGTCTTCCTGGCGGCCAACACCTTCCCGAAATCACGGGAAACGCGTGCGCCGCTGGTGGAGGAGCTGTACCGCTTCCGCGATCGTCTGCCGGAAAAACTGCGTTATCTCGCCGATGCGCCGCAGCAGGATCCGGAAGGCAATAAAACGCTGGTACGCTTTAGCCGTAAAACCAAGCAGCAGTACGTGGCGTCTGAAAAAGAGGGCAAAGCGACCGGCTGGTCAGCTTTCTTTATCGACGGTAAGTGGACGGAAGCCAAAAAGTAATGGCGTTCGTTCGGGCAGGAAAAGCGCGCTTTTCCTGCTCAGGCGACCGGCAGAGAGAGTGCATTTCTCTGCCGTGTCGTCTTCCCCTCTTTGTGTTAATTTCCTCCCCTTATAACCACCTATATTATTTTTCGTTAGCGTCTATACAGTGTTGATATAAATGATANAGTGGTTATAGTTAATGCCTTTTTTATTATTAAAACGTCTTATACATCATCGCTTTCAGGATGCATTGCGGCGCCACTATGGCCAACTGCCGGGAGCCCAGGGCCTTCATCGGCGACAAGTTGCCTGAACGTAAAGTGTATTAAGCGGCTTCATTTTACGCGCAAACGGATATCAGCCATGAAACTACAACAGCTTCGCTACATCGTTGAGGTGGTTAACCATAACCTGAATGTTTCATCCACCGCCGAAGGGCTCTATACCTCCCAGCCGGGTATCAGTAAGCAGGTCCGCATGCTGGAGGATGAGCTGGGCATTCAGATCTTTGCCCGCAGCGGTAAACACTTAACCCAGGTGACGCCGGCCGGGCAGGAGATCATCCGCATCGCCCGCGAAGTGCTGTCGAAAGTCGATGCCATCAAATCTGTCGCCGGAGAGCATACCTGGCCTGACAAAGGGTCTCTTTACGTCGCCACCACCCATACCCAGGCGCGCTATGCGTTACCGGGAGTGATCAAGGGGTTTATTGAACGCTACCCGCGGGTGTCGCTGCATATGCATCAGGGCTCGCCGACTCAGATTGCGGAGGCTGTGTCGAAAGGCAATGCCGATTTCGCCATCGCCACCGAGGCGCTGCATCTGTATGACGATCTGGTGATGCTGCCATGCTATCACTGGAACCGGTCGATTGTAGTGACCCCCGAGCATCCTCTGGCCACCAAGGGCTCGGTGTCCATAGAGGAACTGGCCCAGTATCCATTGGTAACCTATACCTTTGGTTTTACCGGCCGCTCCGAACTGGATACCGCGTTTAACCGTGCGGGCCTGACGCCGCGCATTGTTTTTACCGCCACCGATGCCGACGTCATCAAAACCTATGTTCGCCTGGGGCTGGGGGTAGGGGTAATCGCCAGCATGGCGGTGGATCCGGTCTCTGACCCGGATCTGGTGAAGCTGGATGCGAACGGTATTTTCAGCCACAGCACCACTAAGATAGGTTTCCGCCGTAGCACCTTCTTACGAAGCTACATGTATGATTTTATTCAACGTTTTGCTCCCCATTTGACCAGGGACGTGGTAGATACCGCGGTGGCTTTACGCTCGAATGAAGATATTGAAGCGATGTTCAAAGATATAAAACTTCCGGAAAAATAACCCTGAAAATAATAATGGCACTCCCTGCGAGGAGTGCCATTAACTATGATGGACTGTATTTAACAACTTAAACCTCGAACCAATCACAAAATTAATAATTTTTGGCAACACGTTTTTCATTATGCCCGCCGCGATCAAATAACCGGTTAAATATATTCCATCAGGCCTAAATTCACTGGATTAATCTTTTATCCATAATTAAGATTTATCTGTACCTGATGATTTGAGCAATTGGTGGTGACAATATGATAAGTAATATCGATTACATGAAACTGGCGATGTCATACGAGAATGACAAAACCGAAATCGATCCCGTTCTGCGTAGTCGCGTATGGGGCGTAGTGTTGGTAGGGTTGGCGATGTTCTGGAGCATCATCGCGCTCACCATCTGCAACATCTGGATTGTCAGCTAAAGCTGTAGGTCATCGTTGTAGATACATGTCATTTTTATGACAGTGAAAGGAAACTGTAATATAAAATCAGTGACCGGCAATACAGGGAGAATATATTTTGCCGCTGGATTCATCCAACCTGAAATCACTCACCAGAGCTAATCACTGCCCGCTGGCCGATTAGCTCTTTTTTTGTCCTCGTGTACTAATACAATATCGGCATACGCCCTCTTTGCACTATTTTGGTGCTATTTCGCCTGCTCTCGGATAATTCCCGTTTCCTCTCTCTCTGTCTCGTCGTATTTAGCAATTTGGGTTGTTATCAAAGTGTTATGCTCAGTATGTGTTATCTTTAATGGAGACCCTGAGGAGAATCAGGGTATGCCATCCCTGAGATAAAGGAGGAGCTATGTCGTCAACCCTACGAGAAGCCAGTAAGGACACGCTGCAGGTCAACGATAAAACCTGGCATTACTACAGTCTGCCGTTGGCGGAGAAGCAGCTGGGCGAGATCAGTCGACTGCCCAAGTCGCTGAAGGTGCTGATGGAGAACCTGCTGCGCTGGCAGGACGGTGACTCGGTAACTGAAGAAGATATTCGCGCCCTGGCCGGCTGGCTGCAACAGGCCCATGCCGACCGGGAAATCGCCTACCGTCCGGCACGCGTCCTGATGCAGGACTTTACCGGCGTGCCGGCGGTAGTGGATCTGGCCGCCATGCGCGAGGCGGTGAAACGCCTTGGCGGCGATACGGCGAAGGTTAATCCGCTATCGCCGGTTGACCTGGTGATCGACCACTCGGTGACCGTTGACCGCTTCGGCGACGACGAGGCCTTCGAAGACAACGTCCGCCTGGAAATGGAGCGGAACCACGAACGCTACGCTTTTCTGCGCTGGGGGCAGCAGGCCTTCAGCCGCTTCAGCGTGGTGCCGCCGGGCACCGGTATTTGCCACCAGGTGAACCTGGAATACCTTGGCCGGGCGGTCTGGAGCGAGGAGGTGAACGGCCAGTGGATGGCGTGGCCGGATACGCTGGTGGGCACCGACTCCCATACCACCATGATTAATGGTCTTGGCGTGCTGGGCTGGGGCGTGGGCGGGATTGAAGCGGAAGCCGCTATGCTGGGCCAGCCGGTGTCAATGCTGATCCCCGATGTTGTGGGCTTTAAGCTCAGCGGCAAACTGCGCGAAGGCATCACCGCCACTGACCTGGTACTGACGGTTACCCAAATGCTGCGTCAGCATGGCGTCGTCGGCAAGTTTGTTGAATTCTATGGTGACGGCCTGGATACCTTACCCCTTGCCGACAGGGCGACCATCGCCAATATGGCGCCGGAGTATGGCGCCACCTGTGGCTTTTTCCCTATCGATGACGTAACGCTCAGCTATATGCGTCTCAGCGGCCGTAGCGAAGAACAGGTCGCGCTGGTGGAAGCCTACGCTAAAGCCCAGGGCATGTGGCGCCAGCCTGGCGATGAGCCGGTCTTTACCAGTACCCTGGCGCTGGATATGAGCAGCGTCGAAGCGAGCCTCGCCGGGCCGAAGCGACCGCAGGATCGCGTGGCGCTGGGCGATGTTCCGAAAGCCTTCGCCGCCAGCGGCGAGCTGGAGGTTAACCACCTTCAGCGTCAGCGTCAGCCGGTTGACTATACGCTGAACGGGCATCACTATTCGCTACCGGATGGCGCGGTGGCTATTGCAGCGATTACCTCCTGCACCAATACCTCTAACCCCAGCGTGTTGATGGCCGCCGGCCTGCTGGCGAAAAAAGCCGTCGAACGCGGCCTGCAGCCGCAGCCGTGGGTGAAAGCTTCCCTGGCCCCAGGCTCGAAAGTGGTGTCGGATTATCTGGCCCATGCCGGCCTGACGCCTTACCTCGACCAGCTCGGCTTCAATCTGGTGGGATATGGTTGCACCACCTGTATCGGTAACTCCGGTCCATTGCCTGAACCTATCGAAGAAGCGATCAAAAAAGGAGATCTGACCGTCGGGGCAGTGCTCTCCGGTAACCGTAACTTCGAAGGACGTATTCATCCGCTGGTGAAAACCAACTGGCTGGCCTCGCCGCCGTTGGTGGTCGCCTATGCGCTGGCGGGGAACATGAATATCGACCNCACCCGCGAGCCGTTGGGACAGGGCAAGAATGGCGAGCCGGTCTATCTGAAAGATATCTGGCCGAGCGGGGAGGAGATTGCCCGCGCGGTGGAACAGGTCTCCACCGAGATGTTCCGCAAAGAGTACGCGGAAGTGTTTTCCGGCACTGAGGAGTGGAAGGCGATCAAGGTGGAGGCGTCAGATACCTACGACTGGCAGGAGGACTCGACCTATATTCGCTTGTCGCCGTTCTTTGACGAGATGGGCGCCGAGCCGCTGCCGGTAGAGGATATTCGCGGCGCGCGGATCCTCGCCATGCTGGGCGACTCAGTCACCACGGACCACATTTCGCCGGCGGGGAGCATCAAAGCCGATAGTCCGGCAGGCCGCTATCTGCAGGAGCATGGGGTTGCCCGGCGCGACTTTAACTCCTATGGTTCCCGTCGCGGTAACCATGAGGTGATGATGCGTGGCACCTTCGCCAATATCCGCATCCGTAACGAAATGGTCCCAGGGGTGGAAGGGGGTATGACCCGCCATCTGCCGGATCCTGAACCGATGGCGATTTACGATGCGGCGATGCTGTACAAGGCTGAGGGTACACCGCTGGCGGTGATTGCCGGTAAGGAGTATGGCTCAGGTTCCAGCCGTGACTGGGCGGCGAAGGGGCCGCGCCTGCTGGGGATTCGGGTAGTGATCGCCGAGTCCTTCGAGCGTATCCATCGTTCCAACCTGATCGGAATGGGCATTTTGCCGCTGGAGTTCCCGCAGGGCGTCACCCGCAAAACGCTACGGTTGACAGGGGAAGAGCGGATTGATATCAGTAATCTGCAGTCGCTTCAGCCTGGCGCTACGGTGCCGGTGACCCTGACTCGCGCTGACGGCTCGCAGGAAGCGATCCCTTGTCGGTGCCGTATCGACACGGCGACCGAACTCACCTACTACCGCAACGACGGCATCCTGCACTACGTTATTCGTAATATGCTGTGAAACAAAGGGCCAGCATTGCTGGCCCTTTTTCGGTTATTCCACCGGTTTATTCCGTCGGCTTGCTGTTCAGCAGATGGCCCATCTTGGCGGCTTTGGTGTCCAGATAGTGAGCGTTTTTCGGGTTACGCCCGACGATCAGCGGCACCCGCTCCACAATGTTGATCCCGGCTTCGGTAAGAATTTCCACTTTTTTCGGGTTATTGGTTAATAACCGCACCTGCTCAACGTTGAGCAATTTGAACATGTCGGCGCACAAGGTGAAATCGCGCTCATCGGCGGCGAAGCCAAGCTGATGGTTCGCTTCGACAGTGTCGTAGCCCTGATCCTGCAGCGCGTAGGCGCGGATCTTATTCAATAAACCAATGTTGCGTCCTTCCTGGCGGTGATAGAGCAGGATCCCCCGACCTTCTTCAGCGATATGCGACAGAGCCGCTTCCAGCTGAAAGCCGCAATCACAGCGCAGGCTAAACAGGGCATCGCCCGTCAAACACTCTGAATGTACGCGGGCGAGGACCGGCGACTGCCCTGATATATCGCCATACACCAGCGCGACATGATCCTGTCCGGTTGCCAGTTCTTCAAAACCCACCATCAGGAAATCGCCCCAGGGGGTTGGCAGTTTGGCTTCTGCCACACGTTTAAGCTGCATGTGATTCTCCAGATTCTGTCAGCACCTGACTGTGCTTTCTGTTTCCCGCTATTTTGCCACAACGCCTGGACGTTCTCCTAATCGCGAACGGTTAGCCGTGTGGAAAGCGCACAAACGATCTACTTTCCGCTATGATGTTCATCTACAAGGAGAAGGAGAGAAAATGCTGTTGATAGCCCGACGAACTGCTCTCGCGGCGGCGCTGCTGCTGGTTATGCCCCTCACGGTCTGGCTTTCCGGGTGGCTGTGGCAGCCTGGACTGCCGGTTGCCATGTTGAAAAGCCTGTGGTGGGTGACGGAAACGGTGACCCAGCCGTGGGGAATTATCACTCATGTCGTGCTTTGCGGCTGGTTCCTCTGGTGTCTGCGCTTTCGCCTGCGCGCGGCGTTGATCCTGTTCCTTATCCTTGCCGCCGCTATCCTGGCGGGACAGGGGGCGAAATCCTGGGTCAAGGCGCGGGTCCAGGAGCCGAGACCGTTCGTCATCTGGCTGGAAAACACAAGGCAGGTGCCGGTGACGCAATTCTACGCGTTAAAGCGTAAAGAACGCGCTAAACTGGTGCATGAACAGCTGGCGCAGGCGCAGGACATTCCGTCATTTTTACGCAAACACTGGCAGAAGGAGACGGGGTTTGCTTTCCCGTCAGGTCACACCATGTTTGCCGCCAGCTGGGCGTTACTCGCTGCGGGGCTGCTGTGGCCGCGTCGCCGCTGGGGCACAATCGCGGTGCTGCTGGTGTGGGCGACGGCGGTGATGGGCAGTCGCCTGGCGCTGGGCATGCACTGGCCGCTGGATCTCATCGTCGCCACGCTGATCTCCTGGCTGCTGGTCACGGTGGCCTGCTGGCTGACGCAGCGCCTTTGTGGGCCGCTCTCGCCGCCCGGAGAAGAGGCGCAGGATATTAAAAAACGGATGCCTGAAGCGGAATAATGTTGATTTTAGCGGCATCCGACCGCATATCCTGAAGAGTTGCCATGCTTTTTCATTCCACCGCTGCGGCGAAAATGATACTTTATAGGGCTGAAAGCGGGCTTTTTTCGCGCAACCCACATAACGGGAAGTCATGTGAAATATTTACTCATTTTCTTACTGGTGTTAGCAATCTTCGTCATTTCAGTGACGCTGGGGGCGCAGAATGACCAACAGGTCACTTTCAACTATTTACTCGCTCAGGGTGAATTCCGCATATCGACGCTGCTGGCGGTGCTGTTTGCCGCGGGCTTTGCCATTGGCTGGCTGATCTGCGGCCTGTTCTGGCTGCGGGTGCGTGTCTCACTGGCGCGCGCGGAGCGGAAAATTAAGCGTCTTGAGCATCAGATTGCCCCCGTCAGCCCGGCGGCTGTCGACGCAGGCGTGCCTGCGGTGAAGGAATAACCTCTTATGCTGGAGTTGTTGTTTCTGCTTTTACCCGTTGCCGCCGCTTACGGCTGGTACATGGGACGCAGAAGTGCACAACAGTCCAAACAGGACGATGCGAGCCGCCTGTCGCGAGATTACGTGGCGGGGGTTAACTTCCTGCTCAGCAACCAGCAGGATAAAGCCGTCGACCTGTTCCTTGATATGCTGAAAGAGGATACCGGTACCGTTGAGGCGCACCTGACGCTCGGTAATTTGTTCCGTTCGCGCGGCGAAGTCGACCGCGCGATCCGAATTCACCAGAGCCTGATGGAAAGCGCGTCGTTAACCTACGATCAGCGCCTGTTAGCGGTGCAGCAGCTGGGACGGGATTATATGGCCGCCGGACTGTATGACCGCGCGGAAGACATGTTCAAACAGCTGGTGGATGAGACCGATTTCCGCCTCGGCGCGCTGCAGCAACTGCTGCAGATTTACCAGGCGACCAGCGACTGGCAGTCGGCTATTGAAGTGGCTGAACGGCTGGTGAAGCTGGGGAAAGAGAAACATCGTGGCGAAATCGCCAACTTCTGGTGCGAACTGGCCCTGCAGCAGATGGCAGCCAACGATCTGGATAAAGCGATGGCGTTGTTGAGAAAAGGCGCCGCCGCGGACCGCACCAGCGCCCGGGTATCGATCATGATGGGCCGGGTGTGGATGGAAAAGGGCGACTACGCCAAAGCGGTGGAGAGCCTCGAGCGGGTTATCGATCAGGATAAAGAGCTGGTGGGTGAAACGCTGGAGATGCTGCAGACCTGCTACCAGCAGCTCGGCAAAACCGATGAATGGGAAGTTTTTCTGCGCCGCTGCGTGGAGGAGAACGCCGGGGCGACCGCCGAACTGATGCTGGCGCAGATCCTCGAGCAACGGGAAGGCGTCGAAGCGGCGCAAAACTACGTCACCCGGCAGCTGGAACGCCACCCGACCATGCGCGTCTTCCATAAGCTGATGGACTACCATCTCAACGAAGCGGAAGAAGGGCGGGCGAAAGAAAGCCTTGGAGTGCTGCGAAACATGGTTGGTGAGCAGGTGCGCAGCAAACCACGCTATCGCTGCCAGAAATGCGGATTTACCGCTCATACACTCTACTGGCATTGTCCGTCCTGCCGCTCGTGGGCGACCATTAAACCCATTCGCGGTCTCGACGGCCAGTAAAGCC
>NZ_JAZARW010000001.1:1434634-1467792 GCF_036233805.1 Klebsiella sp. EMBS2024
AAGCCCTCCGTTAGTTACAACATACTTATCGCTTCACTCCTCTCCAGGCGCGGCCTCGGCAGCGCCATCGTCCGGTCAGGGCAGGTACGGCAGTCTGTTATTTTGTTCGCTTCACAGGTAGAATGCTGCCCGTTTACCTTTTTTGCGCCACCCCGGCGCCCATCAACACTAAGGTCTGGTCATGACGTCTACAGCTATCCCATCTTCCCGCGCTGTCACATCCTCTCCCGTTGTGGTTGCGCTCGACTATGATAATCGCGATAAAGCGCTGGCATTTGTCGACCGCATCGACCCGCGCGACTGCCGCCTGAAGGTGGGCAAAGAGATGTTCACCCTGCTGGGCCCGCAGTTTGTTAGCGATCTGCATCAGCGTGGGTTTGAGGTGTTCCTGGACCTTAAGTTTCACGATATTCCCAACACCACCGCCCGCGCGGTGGCCGCAGCGGCTGAGCTGGGCGTATGGATGGTGAATGTCCATGCTTCCGGCGGCGCGCGAATGATGACCGCCGCGCGCGAAGCGCTGCTGCCGTTTGGCAAAGATGCGCCGCTGCTGATCGCTGTCACGGTGCTCACCAGCATGGAGTCCAGCGATCTACAGGATCTGGGCATTACCTTATCTCCGGCTGACTACGCGGCGAAGCTGGCGGCACTGACCCAACGCTGCGGCCTTGATGGGGTGGTGTGTTCAGCCCAGGAGGCGGTGCGCTTTAAGCATGAGCTGGGGCAGGCGTTTAAGCTGGTGACCCCGGGGATTCGTCCGCAGGGCAGCGACGCTGGCGATCAGCGGCGAATTATGACTCCTGAGCAGGCTCAGGAAGCTGGGGTAGACTATATGGTGATTGGTCGCCCGGTTACTCAGTCGGCGGATCCAGCCGCGACGCTGCGGGCGATCAACGATTCTCTGCGCAAGGGGGCATAATGAGCGATTCCAACAGCCGTCTGGTCTACTCCACCGAAACCGGGCGTATCGACGAGGCGAAACCGGCGCCGGTGCGCCCGAAAGGCGACGGCATTGTGCGGATCCAGCGCCAGACCAGCGGCCGCAAGGGCAAAGGCGTCTGTCTGATTAGCGGGATTGATACCGACGATGCTGCGCTAACCGCTCTGGCGGCAGAGTTGAAAAAGAAATGCGGCTGCGGCGGCGCGGTGAAAGATGGCGTGATCGAGATCCAGGGCGATAAGCGGGATTTACTCAAGTCGCTGCTTGAGGCGAAAGGGATGAAGGTCAAGTTAGCCGGTGGCTGATCGCTATTTTCCCTCTGCTCCAATGGTCTGGTTGAAATAACAAGGCCGCGGTAAATGCCGCGGCCTTGAATGATTTAACGTGCGTAAGTCAATTCGTGTGAATTATTCTTTTATTTCGTCAGATAATTAAATTATTTTCCGACCTGGTGACCAATAATACCACCGACTGCTGCGCCACCCAGGGTACCGAGCGCGCTACCGTCAGTTAACACCGCACCACCGATAGCGCCGGCGCCAGCACCGATAGCCGTGTTACGATCGCGTTTAGACATGTTAGAGCAAGCGCTCAGAGACATTGCTACAGTGACAGCCAGAACGACAGCAGCCATTTTTTTGCTCGTTGAAGTCATCATTTTTTTTCTCCTGAATAATCTATTCATGGATTACAGCGCTCCTCTAAGCATAGCCTGATAAAGCAGCTTTAGGGCAATTCCATGAAGTTAAGGTGCGCAGGTGTCACGAAAATCACGCAGGTGATAGTCACTTCCTGTTATATCGCTAATAATAATTTTACTTTTTTTAAAATTTATCGTCAGGTAAAAAGTCTTAATTAGCGGCTCGGAATACTCTCAGAGCGATAAAGCGCCCCTTCCGGCGCTTTGGCAGGAGATGGGGCGGCGGAGGATCAGATGTAGGGCACGATATCGACGGTCAGGCCGCTGCGGAGCAATTGTTCGCGACAGGCGTCCGGTAAGCGATCGTCGGTAATAACGCGATTAAAGCGGCCGGCGGGACCGAGCGGATAGGGATGTACCGCGCTGAATTTTGAACTGTCGCTAAGAATAATTGCCTCACAATGCTTCTCCAGCACGGCGTTCACCACGTCCGCACGCATCATATCGCGGCCGGTAAAGCCGGTTTCCGCCTGCCAACCGTCGATCCCGATGAAGGCTTTGCTGAAATGCACCTGCTGGATGAACTGACGGGTTAGCGGACCGACCATACTCTCACTGCGTTTCTGATAAATTCCGCCCAGCAGGATCACCTCTCCTGGGGTCTCTTTCAGCAGATGNGCGATATAGCTGCTGACGGTAATGATGGTGATATCGCCGCGCTCGGCCAGCGTACGCGCCAGCAGGGCATTGCTGCTGCCGTTTTCGATAAATACCGTTTCACCGGTATTCACTAGCGCCGCAGCCCGGCTGGCCAGCTCACGCTTAATGGCGAAATGGGTCATCATGCGGGTTTCGACATCTTCGCTGTCCAGCGGTACGGCATAGCCATGAGTACGGCGCAAATAGCTCTGCTTTTCCAGCAAATTCAAATCCTGACGAATAGTAACCTCAGAGACACCGGTCATCTTCGCCAGATCGGCGACGCTCATGCGGCCTTTATCGATGACCACTTGCAAAATACTTTGTTGTCGGGCGTTCATAGCAACATCACTGTTAGGGGGCTATATGGCGAGCAACCGGTCCATATGGCCGGCTGCGGCATGGCTGATATTCAGATTTCCCAGGGCGCCTTGGGTTGGTTTTGTTGTTCAGCATCGTCCGCCGCCAGCGCCAGCAGCTCCGCTTTGAGGATCTCCAGATTATGGATCGCAGAATGGTAATCACCGGCAACCAGAATATCCAGCACGGTATCGATACGTTGAGCGAGCAGGTGGGCATTCACATCTGACATGGCATTATCCTGGTAACAAAAACGAATGAAATCAATGATGCTAAAAATGAATGAAAAAGAGAAGCGAAAAAAACGCACAACCTTAATCGGTGCGACGGAAATGGCTGGATAGAGAGGAAAGAAGCAGCGGTTCCCGCAGGAACCGCTGTGAAGGGGCGTCAGACCGCCGGACGCGCAATAATGCTGCGGGTTTCCATGCGAACTTCAGCGATAGTGACATCGATAACGTCAGTCACTTTATAGACTACTTCACCTTTGATCTGCACGGTACCGTTCTCCTGGCTGCACACCAGTTCGTCGCGCACGGCGTGGAGGAACGGGGCCGGAATAAAGGCGACCGCGCCATTGTCCACCAGACGCACGCGCATCCCGCCGCGGCTGACGTCGATGATCTCCGCCGCGAAGCGGGTATCGGTCCCGGCTTTATCGTTGAGGAAACGGGCGTACAGCCAGTCGGCGACGTCGCGCTCGGCCATCCGGTTGAGACGACGGCGCTCCGCCATCTGCACGGTGGCTTCATCCTGGGGACGCGCAATGGTCTCGCCTTTAATGATGGCTTTCAGCAGACGGTGGTTGATCATGTCGCCATACTTACGGATCGGCGAGGTCCAGGTGGCATAGGCTTCAAGCCCAAGACCAAAGTGTGGGCCCGGCTCGGTGCTGATTTCCGCAAACGACTGGAAGCGGCGAATGCGGCTGTCGAGGAAACCGGTCGGCTGAGCGTCCAGTTCCCGGCGCAGCTTGCAGAACCCTTCCAGGGTGAGCACTTCCGTCGGGTCGACGTGCACATCATGGGTTTTCAGCAGGGCGGCCAACTGCTCGGTGTTCGCCGGATCGAAACCGGTATGAACGTTATAAACGCCGAAGCCGAGCTTGTCGCGCAGAATGCGGGCGGCACAGATGTTGGCGGCGATCATCGACTCTTCGACAATGCGGTTGGCAATGCGACGCGGTTCCGCGACGATATCCAGCACTTCGCCTTTTTCGCCGAGAACGAAACGGTAGTCCGGACGGTCTTTGAACACCAGCGCATGGGTCTGACGCCATTCGCTACGACGCTGGCACACGTCCTTCAGCAGCGTAATTTGCTGCGCGATCGCCTCGCTGTCCGGCTGCCAGCTGCCGCGGCCTTCCAGCCAGTCAGAGACGTCGTCATAGGCCAGCTTGGCTTTCGATTCGATGGTGGCGGCAAAGAACTCGATATTGTCTTCGATGGTGCCATCGGCCGCCAGGGTCATCCGGCAGGCCAGCACCGGGCGCACTTCGTTAGCGCGCAGGGAGCAGAGGTCGTCCGACAGCTCGCGCGGCAGCATTGGAATGTTGAAGCCCGGCAGATAGTTGGTAAAGGCGCGCACTTTTGCGGCGTTATCCAGCTTGCTGCCTTCGGCAATCCAGGCGGTCGGGTCGGCAATGGCGACCGTCAGCAGCAGTTTGCCATCAGCAGTGGATTCGGCATACAACGCATCGTCCATATCTTCGGTGCTGGCGCTGTCAATGGTGACGAAGTCGAGGGCGGTTAGGTCGCGGCGCGTCAGCCCCTCGTCGAGCATCTCGGTGGCGACGCCGTCCGGTGCCTCTTTCTCAAGATTATGGCGCGCCAGGGTTACCCACCATGGGACGAAGTGATCGTCGCTAAAAGTGATGAACTGGGTCAACTCCGCGTAAAACCCGCGGTCGCCTTTTAATGGATGACGGCGCATCTCGGCGACGGCCCAGTCACCCTGTTTAAAATCGTGTTCAACGCCGCGGGCGGCGCGGCAGGGAATGGCGTCTTTCAGCAGCGGATGGTCAGGAACGATAGCGAGGCGATCGTCTTTCTTCTGGACTTTACCGACAAAACGAGTCAGGAAGGGCTCAACCAGCGATTCCGGCTCGGCGCTTTCGCGTTCTTTTTCAGAATGGATCACCGCGACGATACGGTCGCCATGCATCACTTTTTTCATCTGCGGCGGCGGAATGAAGTAGCTCTTCTGAGCGTCCACTTCGAGGAAGCCAAAGCCCTTTTCCGTGCCCTTAACGACCCCTTCCGCGCGCGGCGTCTGGGAATGCAGTTGCTGTTTAAGCTGCGCTAGCAGCGGGTTATCCTGAAACATAATTAGGTATTTTCGTGGCTAAAAGAGCGGCTGACATTTTTACGCGAATATGCCTGCCGCAGCAAGCGCTGTTTCAGCAATTTACGTCTGCTGACGCACATTGCCGAGGGCGATTTTCAGACGATTCATCCATCCGCACAGCCCGCTCCAGATCAACAGATCGATTGCTTGTTGCTCAGAGAGTCGATATTCCGCGAGGGGCGTTAACTGGGCGGCGCTAAACCGGTCAGGCGAGCGGGTTAACAGCTGCACCGCGGTCACGAGAGACCGGGCCTGAGGATGCTGCTGGAGCCAGTGATGGAGGGCCTGGTCGCCCTCCCGCAGATGGCTGGCGAACTCCTCTTCACCCTGCCAGTGGGGGAGCCAGGCGTCAAAGCAGGTGGGGCTGCCATTGGTGCGCGCCGTGAGTAAGGCGACCTGCGGGCCAAAGGTATCATCCGTGCTGAGCTGGCGGATCAAGGTCTCCAGAGGCGCGAATAACTGTGGGTCGCAGGCCAGCAGCGGCGCCAGCTCGCCCAGACCGGGCAGCGACTGCCAGCCGGCGATGCGCCGCTGACGCTCATCATCGGCATACTGCAGGTCGGGATCCGCAATGTCTGCCTGCCATGCTCCCGGCGGCGGGGCGAACAGCTCCGCGGGTGCCTCCTCTTGCTGGGGCATACCGGGGATCCAGCGCACCGGAAAGCCCTGGGCCGCCTGCAGGACGGCAATCGCCCGCGCCTGGAAGCCGACGAATCCGATAATCTGGTTGAACAGAATAATGTCCCGACTGGTTAAGCCCACTTCGTCCAGCTGGCTACGGGAGAGAGCGTTAATAACCGAGGGCGAACCGGCAAGCTGACGAGCATATTGCGTGATTTGCGCCAGACGACGGTTGCTCTCGCGCGAGGAATCGGGGCCTGGCAGGGGAGCAAGGCGGGCGGCGTAGTGGTTACACAGCCGCTGGACGCCGTAGACCTGGGCGACGGTGAGCGCGGTGCTGAGTCGATCGTAAGCGGTAAAGGTCTGCAGGCGACTCACCGCCACCTGGTCGGGAAACAGCAGTTCGGCCAGCTGGCGTGCGGGGTGTAGCCAGTCAGCGTGGGCACGTAGCCAGGCGGCCGGCAGCGTCAGGTCCAGCAAAAAGCGGTCTTCAACATGGGCGGCTTCAGGGACGAGCGGCAGGACATCCACCGGGCAGATTGTTGACTGGGTTTCGTGATACCAGTGATTTTTGCCATTCACGCGGCGTGGCTCCATGGGCTTTCCTTGTTCGGTATGTGGCGAACCGCCGTTCCGCGGATCGTTTATGCAGAACTATCCTGGCGTAACCCGGAAGCAGGAGAAAATATTGATACGTGCTAACAAATAGCCGATTGGAATAACAGGTGGGGCGTAAGGCGTGGGGGATGGAAGAACCCTCCTCACCGGGGCGAGGAGGGGAAGGAACTTATTTCAGTTCCAGCTCGTTCATGGCGGCGATATTGAACCCGCCGTCAACGTGAACGACTTCACCGGAGATCCCCGCAGACAGGTTGGAGCACAGGAAGGCTGCGCTGTTACCCACATCTTCAATGGTGACGGTGCGACGGATCGGGGTGACCGCTTCGCAGTGCGCCAGCATTTTACGGAAATCTTTAATACCGGACGCGGCCAGCGTACGGATAGGACCGGCAGAGATGGCATTGACGCGAACGCCTTCCGGACCCATGGCGTTAGCCATATAGCGGACGTTAGCTTCCAGAGAGGCTTTGGCCAGACCCATCACGTTATAGTTCGGGATCGCGCGCTCTGCGCCCAGGTAGGAGAGCGTCAGCAGAGCCGAACCCGGGTTCAGCATGCCGCGGCAGGCTTTGGCCATTGCCACGAAGCTGTAAGCGCTGATGTCGTGCGCGATTTTAAAGCCGTCGCGAGTGACAACGTCAACGTAGTCGCCGTCTAACTGGTCAGCCGGGGCAAAACCGATTGAGTGGACGAAACCATCGAATTTTGGCCAGACTTTTTCCAGCTCGGTGAACAGCGCGGTGATGCTCTCATCTTCAGCAACGTCGCACGGCAGCACAATGTCAGAACCCAGCGCGGCAGCAAACTCTTCTACGCGACCTTTCAGTTTCTCATTCTGATAGGTGAATGCCAGTTCCGCGCCTTCGCGGTGCATTGCCTGCGCGATGCCGTAGGCGATGGACAGTTTGCTGGCGACGCCAGTGATCAAAATGCGCTTACCGGAAAGAAAACCCATAGCTTTAATCCTTATCGTTATTGCTTATTTTTACTTTAACAATCATAACGTTAACATTGTTATTTCAAAATAACTCAAATTTAGCCGGGAATTATATCCCACTGACGACCCCTTGTGTCACGATATTTTTCAGCCGGTCCGCGCCGCGCGGGGCAAAAGTACATCGCGATAGCTGCAGTATATCATCTCTCCTGACGATTATTTGAGCGCGATCTCCGCCAGCAGCAGGCGTCCATTGCTGCCCACGGGACGCAGATTCCGCGGGGATCCACCGCGCCAGCAGAGGCCGCTGCCGGCCGCGCAGCGTCGCCCGGCCAGATCCCACTCGCCTTGTAGAACATAAGCGACCCCCTCGCTGGCAGGGCATTGCAGGTCGCTAACGACCTGAACTGTCGCCGACGCGCGCCCGCGCTGAGTCATGATATTGAAGTCCAGCCCTGGCGCAACGATCCCGACGCTGGACAGCGCCCATTCGCCGGGGAAAGCCCACGGCTGCCAGAGCGCCAGCGGTTGGTCGATATTCTCGCCACACAGCCGTAGCGGCTGCCCCGCCAGCAGAGTAATGACCCGGTCGACGCCAGGAAAGGGGGAGAAAGGGCCATCCGCCTGCAGGGTGGCAATACTCGCTCGCCAGAGAAAAGGGGCATCTGGAGCGGGTACGCAGATGATTTCGCGCGTCTCTCCGCCGCCGTTTTTCCACGGCGTGACGGGGAGCGTCGAAAGTTGAAAAGGGACCATCATGGGCAGCATACCTTAGTTAATCGCTTCCGGCGTCAACAATAAGCACCGCCTTGAGCTAGTTTAGTAACTTTCTGCAATACAAATATTTTACATATTCGTCACAAAATGAGAGTGCATGCAAGGCGGTGAGTTGTCAATGCTTGTATATACAAGAACGATTGAGTGAGGTGATATTAATAACTTGAGTGAGGAATCTATGTCTTCGTTTTCGTCTACAGACGGGCAGTCAAAGAGCAATTATGCTGGAATGAGTGAAAGGCGGTCGATTGATTACATCCCGGAAAGCGAACGGCATGGACACCCTTTTAGCCAGTTCACCCTTTGGTTTGGCGGCAATCTGCAAATTACGGCGATTGTCACTGGCGCTTTAGCCGTTGTGCTGGGCGGCGATGTAGTGTGGTCTCTGGTCGGGCTTCTGGTCGGTCAGATGCTGGGGGCGGCGGTGATGTCTCTGCATGCGCTGCAGGGACCGCGACTGGGACTTCCGCAAATGATCCTTAGCCGCGCCCAGTTTGGGGTTTTTGGCGCGGTGGTGCCGCTGGTGCTGGTTTGCGTCATGTATATCGGTTTTTCTGCCAGCGGCACCGTATTGGCCGGGCAGGCAATGGCTAAACTACTGAATATCAGCCATGTAGCCGGGATGCTGATATTCAGTGCGATTATTATCGTTATCGCCGTCCTCGGTTATAAGGTGATCCACAAGCTGGGCAAACTGGCGAGTATCGTCGGAATTCTCGCCTTCGTTTATATGTTCATCACGCTGCTACTTTCGGCCGATCTCAGTGCGCTCGCGCACAATAACCATTTTTCGCTGCCGACGTTTTTATTAGCCGTATCGCTCTCCTCATCGTGGCAGATCGCTTTTTGCCCCTATGTATCCGACTATTCGCGCTACCTGCCACGCGATGTTTCCGCCACGAAAACGTGGTGCTCAGTGTTTTTCGGCACCGTATTGGGTACCCAAACGTCGATGACGCTCGGGGTTCTGACAGCGGCCATTGCCGGCAGCGCGTTCCCTGGGCACGAGGTGAGCTATCTGGTGGGATTAGGTAAGAGTCAGGCGATGGCCATGGTTATCTATTTCGCCATCTGTTTTGGTAAAATTACCTTCACTACCCTCAATGCGTACGGCAGCTTTATGTCGCTGACCACCATTGTTTCCGCCTTCCGCCGGCAAACCGTGCTGTCGCAAAAGTGTCGCATTGCATTCGTGGTGCTGATGGTGACGGCTTCCTGCATTATCGCGTTGCTTAGCGAACCCGCTTTCTTAAAGCATTTCACGCATTTTCTTCTGTTTCTGCTGGCGTTCTTCGTGCCGTGGAGCGCCATCTGTCTGACGGATTATTATCTTATCTCGAAGGGCGCCATCGATATTCCGGCGCTAAGCGACCCGCAGCAACGCTACGGGTTCTGGAACCTGTACGCGATCACCCTGTATATCGTCGGTGTGCTTATCCAGTTGCCGTTCATTGAGAACCCGTTGTTCCATGGTTCGCTCACGTGGATCTTCGCCGGTAACGATGTCTCATGGATAATAGGCTGGTTTGGCACCGGGGTTCTTTACTACGCGCTGCGCCGCTTTGACCGCCGGTCGCTGCCGGCGCAGAGTCTTTTCCCTTCCACCTGAATGACAAGGGCGGCGTGAGGGCCGCCCCTGCCGTTGCCTGCCAGCTATTTCCCGTCTTTGCGCCAGGCGTCGGCGGTGAGGGCTTCCCCGAAGTGGCCGGCGATCAGGCGCCGGGTCAGGTCGTGCAGCGGCGAGGCCAGCACATCGGCAGTGCTGCCGCGCTCGACCACTTCGCCGTTATGCATCACCAGCACCTGATCGCTGATGTGTTTCATCATTCCCAGGTGCTGAGTGACATAGATATAGGAGATGCCCTGTTTCTCCTGCAGCTCCAGCATCAGGTTGATAAGCTGGGAGCGCATCGACATATCCAGCGAGGCCAGCGCCTCATCGCAGACGATAACCTTCGGGCGCAGGATCAGCGCCCTGGCGAGGCCGAGACGCTGCTTCTGACCGGGCGCCAGCATATGGGGGTAGTAGCTGACGTGGTCCGGCAGCAGACCGACCATGCGCAGGGTGTCGATTATCTGCTTCTGCCGCGCTTCGGCGTCGAGATCGGTATTCAGTCGCAGCGGAAAATCGAGGATCTGCGAGATGCGCTGGCGCGGGTTCAGCGAGGTCGACGGATCCTGAAAGATCATGCGAATCTTCTGGCTGCGGTAGGAGTAATCCCCAAAAGTCAGCGGATGATCGTCAATCAGCAGTTCGCCGCTGGTGGGTTCCACCATGCCCGCCAGCATCTTCGCGAGGGTCGATTTCCCGGAGCCGTTCTCGCCGATAATCGCCAGCGTCTGCCGTTCGCGCAGGGTAAAACTCAGCGGTTTAACCGCCTCAACCGTCTGACGGTGAAACCAGCCGGTGCGGTAGCGAAAGGTCTTACTGAGTTGGCGAACTTCCAGCAATGTTTCGACCATTTCACTCTTTCTCCATGTTCAACGGGAAATGACAGGCGTACAGATGGTTGCGCGCCCCGGTAAGACGCGGCGTTTCGATACACTCGCGCTGGGCGTACGGGCAGCGCGGCCCCAGCCGACAGCCGATAGGCAACTGCTCCAGTAGCGGGATCGCTCCAGGCAGGGTGTTGAGGCGACTTTTATGCGGCATGGCGCTACCGAAATCCGGGATCGCGCGGATTAACGCCTGGGTGTAGGGGTGATGTGGGAGGGTGATCAGCTCTTCGCTGGGCCCGCTCTCCACCGTCTGCCCGCAGTACATGACGTTGATTTTATCCGCCCATTTGCTGAGCATTTGCAGGTCATGGCTGATCAGCAAGATGGTGGTGTTGTTGTTCTGGTTGAGCCGCGTCAGCAGGCGAATAATCTGCGCCTGGGTGGTCGGCTCCATGGCGTTGGTCGGCTCGTCGGCAATCAGCAGACGCGGCTGGTTGGCCAGGGCGATGGCGATCATCACCTTCTGGCACTCGCCCTCGGTCAGCTGATAGGGGAAGCTGCGCATGGCATCTTTGTGATCTTTAATGCCGACGCGGTGCAACAGCTCGATGGCCCGGCGCTTGCGCCAGCCCAGCCGTTGCCACCAGCGGCCCTTGTAGGTCCAGCCGGGGATACTCTGAATCAGCTGCTGGCCGATGCGCTCAGAGGGATCGAGGCACGACTGGGGCTCCTGAAAAATCATCGACACGTTATGGCCGATCAGCTTCCGGCGCTCGCGGTTCGACAGTCGCAGCAGGTCGATGTCATCGAAGCGCATGCGGTCGGCCGTGACCCGCCAGTTGTCTTTGGTTACGCCGCAGATAGCTTTGGCAATAAGGCTTTTCCCGGAGCCGGATTCCCCCACCAGGCCGCGGATTTCGCCTTCGGTCAGCGTCAGGCTGACGCGATCGACGGCTTTTACCCAGCCTTCGCTGGTTTTAAATTCAATGGTTAAGTGACGAATATCGAGTAACGGCATTATTCTACCCCGGCAATGATCGCCCGGCGAATACCGTCGCCCAGCAGGTTGACCAGCAGTACGCTGAGCATAATCGCCGCCCCGGGGAGCATCACGGTCCACGGCGCCACATAGATAAGCTCCAGCGCATCGCCCAGCATGGCTCCCCATTCCGGCGAAGGCAGCTGGGCGCCGAGATCAAGAAAGCCCAGCGCGGCAATATCCAGAATGGCCATCGACAGGGCGCGAGTGATCTCGGTCACCAGGCCGGAGGCGATATTGGGTAGGATGGCGAACAGCAGAATATTCAGCGTCGAGGCGCCGTCGAGGCGGGCGGCGATGATGTACTCTTTCTCCAGCTCATCGTGGACCATGCTGTAGACGGAGCGCACCATGCGCGGCAGCAGCGCCAGCCAGACGGCGAACATCGCATGGCTGAGATGCGGCCCGGCAAAGGCGACGACGATAATCGCCAGCAGCAGCGAGGGGATGGAGAGCAGGGTGTCGAGGATATGGTTCATCACCGCCGAGCGCAGGCCGTGGGTCGATCCGGCAATCACGCCCAGCACCAGACCAAACAGCGTGGCGCCGAGGGTGACGACAAAAGCGCCGCCGACGGTGGGCGCCGCGCCGCTCAGCAGTCGGCTCAGCACATCGCGGCCGAGGTCATCGGTTCCCAGAAAGAAGGAGACTTCGCCATAGCGCGACCACGACGGCGGCAACAGCTGGTAGCCGAGGAACTGCTGGTCGATGCCGTAGGGGGCGAACCAGCCGCCGAAGACGCAGAGCAGCAGCAGGCCCGCGCAGCCGTACAGACCGATCATCGCCGTGGTGTCGCCATAAAACTTACGCCATACGGTGCGCAGCGCGCCGGGCGGACGCTTTTCCAGATAAACGCTATCGTAGGGCATACCATTCCTTATGTTTCAGTGGGTTAGCCATGGCACCGAGAATATCGGAAATTACGTTGACAATAATCACCAGCGCGCCAATCACCATCACTCCGGCGGAGATCGCCGCGTAGTCCTGCTGGCGAATGGCGTTGATCAGCCAGCGGCCCAGTCCAGGCCAGCTGAACACCATCTCAGTGATCATCGCCAGGGTGAGCATGGTGGAAAACTGCAGGCCGAGACGCGGGATCACCGGCGGCAGGGCGTTGTGCAGCACATGGCGCAGTAGAATTTTGCGTCGCGACACGCCGCGGGTGGCGGCCGCTTTTACATAGTTAGTGTCATACACCTCGCTGGTGCTAATGCGCATCAGGCGGATCACTTCAGTGGTGGGGGCGACCGCCAGGGTCAATACCGGCAGCACCATATGCCGGGCGGCGCTGACGATCATCTCATGGCGCCACGGCGAGTCCGAAAGCCAGGCGTCGATCAGCGCGAAACCGGTGACATTTTTCACCTCATACAGCAGATCGAAGCGACCGGAGACCGGAAGCCAGCCGAGGGTCAGGGAAAAGAAGAGGGTCAGGAGCAGCGCCAGCCAGAAGACCGGGATCGAGAAACCGACCAGCGCGACGGCGCTGATCAGGGTATCGGGCCATTTATTGCGCATTACGCCGGCGATCATCCCCACCGGAATGCCTATCAGCAGGGCAAAGCCGAAGGCGAGGATGCACAGCTCCATGGTCGCCGGGAAAACCTCGCGCAACTGCTCAGAAATCAGCTGGCCGTTAATGCTGGAGACGCCGAAATCCCAGTGCAGCACCCCTTCAAACCAGAACAGCCACGCATTCCACAGGGAAGCGCCCTGCAGTGGGGCATGAGGGGTGAAATAGCTCAGGCTGAAACCGACAAAGGTCAGAAAAAAGAGAGTGATCAGCAGCAGCAGCAGACGGCGCAGGGTAAAAATAATCATGGCTTCTTCACCTCTTCGGTATTTTCCCGCGATACGCCAGCGAACGAAGCGTTACCGAAAGGGCTGAGCACCAGGCCTTTCATATCATAGCGGTAGGCCTGCAGCCGCAGCGACGAGGCCAGCGGCAGGACCGGCAGTTCGCGGGCGAGGATCCGCTGCGCCTCTTTGTAAGCGTCCATCCGCGAGGAGAGCTGCTGCGAGAGCAGCGCTTTTTGCAGCACGTCGTCAAACTCCCGGTTACACCAGTGGGCAAAGTTGGTTTGCGAGGCGATGGCCGCGCAGCTCAGCAGCGGTCGGAAGAAACTGTCCGGATCGTTACTGTCCGTCGCCCAGCCGGAGAGCGTCAGGTCGTGGCTCATGTCCATCAGGCGCGCCTCCTGGAAACGTCCCTCTACCGGCACAATAATCACCTTAACGCCAATCTGCACCATATCCGCCTGGATAAGCTCCGCCGTTTTCAGCGGGCTGGGATTCCACGCCTGCGAGCTGGTGGGCACCCACAGCTTGAGGGTCAGGTTTTCCAGCCCCAGGGCTTTCAGGCGGGCGCGGGCCTCCTGCGGATTATATTCGGTAATTTTAGCGTCATTATCGTAGGCCCACGAGGCCCGCGGCAGCATGGACGCCGCCGTCTCCGCGGTGCCATAGTAGATGGACTGCATCAGGCGCTGGTTGTTAATCGCCAGCGCCAGGGCATGGCGCACCTCAGGATTATCCAGCGGCGGCTTGGCGGTGTTGAAGGCCAGCCAGGCGATGTTCATTCCCGGGCGCAGCGTCAGGCGCAGGCGCGGGTCGTCACGCAGGATCGTCAACTGGCTGGCGGCTGGCCAGGCCAGCACGTCGCATTCTCCGGTCAGCAGTTTCGACAGGCGGCCGGTGCCGCCGGAGCCAAGGTCGACCACCACCTGGGGCATCAACGGTTTGCCGCGCCAGTAGCCGGGGTGGCGCTGCAGGCGAACATATTGTCCGGAGCGGTAATCGGATAGCTGGAACGGGCCGGTGCCAACCGGCTGGCGATCCAGTTGCTCCTGGCGGTCGTCCTGAGTTAAGCGGGCGGCATATTCGGCAGAGGTAATTGACGCATAGTGGGTGGCCAGATGCCAGAGGAACGAGGCGTCCGGCCGCTTGAGGCGAAACTCCACGGTCTGATTATCCAGCTTGCGGACGCTCTCCACGCTGTCAGCAAACTGCAGACTGTCGAAGTAGGGAAAACTGCTGCCGTTGACGTTGTGCCACGGATGGTCGCGGTTAAAAATACGGCCAAAGGTAAAAATGACGTCATCGGCATTAAAGTCCCGCGTTGGGGTAAACCACGCCGTGCGTTGAAACGGGACGTGGCGGCGCAGGTGAAAGCGGTAGGTGGCGCCGTTATCGAGAACTTCCCAGCTCTCCGCCAGCTCGGGGACCAGCCGGTAGGTATAGGGATCGACGTCAAGCAGACGATCGTAGATCTGAGCGGCCAGTGTATCGACAATCAGGCCGCTGCTGACTTTCTGCGGATTAAAGGTATTAACCTGGCCGCTGACGCAATAGACGAAACCGCTATCGCGGATATCGGCGCGGTCGGGGAGCGCAGGGGCGGCAAAAGCTGGCCCACACAGCAGGGAAACGGCTGCCAGGAGAGATGACAATTTCAGGCGCATATTTTCTGTTTGATTATAGAGCTGAACTCTATCTTATTAAGATTAATAGACATTCACCACCGCCTTCAACAAGCCTGAGGGATAATGCGGTTACCGGGTGCGTATAGTATTCAGTCAATTGATTAAAATAGTCGCGGAACCGAGTCTGTATAGTGAAACATGGTAACTTTTTATCGCCGATATCGCCAGTCAGCTCTGTTTTGCCGCGGTTGACCAAACGGCGACGACGTGCGGACGCTAGAGAATAGATTCAGTATAGCGGGGAGAAAGCCGATGACCCGACGGGCGACTAGCCGTACCCGTCGGGTGTGATACAGGGGGAGCGTGTTTCGATTATTGTGACAGTGTCACTTTATGATAGTCCATATTCTGCAGGTCCTCCAGCAGCCCGGGGCCAACCGGCTGCCACTGCAAGCGCTCGCGGGTCCATGCCGAGCTGGCGCGCAGGTCAAGGGCGGTAAACGGCGCAAACCAGCCGAACCAGGCGTCGACCTGCGACTCATCCAGGTGGGTCAGCGGCAGGTTTAATCCGTGGGCAATTACCGCGGCAATATCGCGTAACGCGATCCCCTCTTCGGCCACCGCATGATAGCGCTCGCCGGCCGCGCCCTGAAGCAGCGCGCTGACATACAGACGTGCGACGTCATCGACATGGGCGGCTGACCAGCGGTTGCTTCCCTCGCCGCGCAGGGCTACCGCCCCGTTGGCGACCGCGCGTTCGATATAGCAGGTCAGCAGTCCCTGACGCACGGTGTCATGCACCTGCGGTAAGCGGACCACCCTGACATCCACCCCCGCCTCCAGCAACTGCTGGCCGGCGAGCTCTGAGGCGGTGCGCGGGCTGGGGTGCGCTGAGTTGAAGAACGACTCCCGGGCCGGGGCGCCGCTCCCGTCGTCGCCCATCAGCGTGCCGGAGGTGATCACCAGCGGCCGCGTGCTGCCTCGCAGCGCCTGGCCCAGGGCCAGGATCGCCTGGCGGTCTTTCTCGCAGTTAGCGGCAAAGCGGCTGAAGTCGTGGTCGAAGGCGGTATGGATCACCGCGTCGGCGTTCCCGACGCCAGCCAGCAGCGACTCCGGGGCATCCAGCGTGCCGCGATGCACCTCGGCGCCGGCCGCCTTCAGGGCCTGTGCGGTGCTCTCGCTGCGCGCGAGGCCGATAACCTGATGGCCCGACGCCTGCAGCGCCGGAAGAATACGTGAGCCGATAAATCCGCTCGCGCCGGTAAGAAATATACGCATCATGGATCTCCTGAATGGGTTTCAGGCGTATCCTACCTGCGATGTCATACTATAAAAGTAGAGACATTATCGGGGTATAAATTCTAACAGGCAGAAACCACAGGCAGATGATGAACACTTCTGACAACCATGCTTTAGGCGATTTTCTCCGCGCCCGCCGCCAGCGTCTCGATCCGGCAACGTTTGGCTTCCCGGCGGGACGCCGGCGCACCCCGGGGCTGCGCCGCGAAGAGGTCGCGCAGCTCGCCAGCATCAGCCCGACCTGGTATACCTGGCTTGAACAGGGGCGCGGTGGGGCGCCTTCCCGCGAGGTGCTGGAGCGGATCGCCCGCGGTCTGCGGCTGACCACCCCGGAGCGCGAGCATCTGTTTATTCTCGCCTTTGGCCATCCGCCGCAGACGCGTCTGACGGTGACGGATGATATGACGCCGCGGCTGCAGCGGGTGCTTGACGCTTTCACCATTCCGGCGATTATCCGCACCGCCAGCTGGGACGTCATCGCCTGGAACGCGCCGGCGGCCAGGGTGCTGACCGACTACAGCCAACTGCCGCTGGCGGAGCGCAACGTGCTGCGCCGCCTGTTTACCCGGCCGGAGGCCCGCTGCACTCTGGAAGACTGGCAGAGGGTGGGGCAGCTTATCGTCAACGCCTTCCGCGCCGACGTCACGCGGATGGGCGCCACGAAAGAAACTGACCAGTTGATCGCGGAGCTCAGCCAGCAGAGCGTCGAGTTCGCCCGTTTCTGGCAAAGCCATGACGTCGCCGGCCACGGCGAGGGCTATAAGCGCATTAATCACCCGCAGATGGGTCCGCTCGACCTGGAATTTACCTCCTTTGCCGTGGAGGGCCGTCCCGATCTTTCCCTGCTGGTCTTTAATCCGGCAACGACGGAAAGCCAGCGGAAAATTCACGGTTTACTTCAGGGGGCGGGATCCGCGCCTGAGGAGAGCTGAGGGGTAAATTCATACAGCACCAGCGCATTGCTCTGCAGCGAGTCGATCCGCAGCCAATAGCCATCGAGCCTGGCTTCATCCACGCTGAGCGCCGGACGGGCCTGATGCATCAGCCACTGATAATCCTCGGCGTCAGGGCCGCTGCGGCTGCGAAAGGCGTCCACCAGCGGGAACAACGCGCCGTGGTGCTGATCGAACAGGTGCTGTTTGATGCGCCAGCTGCCATCCAGGCCCTGCAGCCGCACGCTGTAGGGCTGGCTGAAGCGCTGGATAAAGGCCGCTTCGCTGGAGAGCCAGGGATTGTAGACCACCGTATTGCGCAGC
Organism: Klebsiella sp. EMBS2024; assembly: GCF_036233805.1. NCBI lineage: Bacteria > Pseudomonadati > Pseudomonadota > Gammaproteobacteria > Enterobacterales > Enterobacteriaceae > Klebsiella > Klebsiella sp. EMBS2024. The sequence goes on from NZ_JAZARW010000001.1 coordinate 1,452,031, forward strand.
AGCAGCTGGTAGTGACCCTGGTGGTGGAGCAGCAGCAGGTTTTTATCGTGAACCAGGATCTCGCCGCGCAGCCGCCGCCAGAGCCAGAGTACCCAGTAAACCGGGCGCGGCAGGCCGTGCAGATAGTGCAGCGCCAGGCTGGAGGTATCGAGCTTGCCGTTGGCGCGAGCTTCGCCCTGGAGGCCTGAATTTAACCAGAAGNCCGCCAGCCAGACCTGGTCCGCCACCCCCAGTAGATTATCCATCAGCAGCGCGCCGCGAAAAAAGCGGCCGTTGGTATCCCGTGTATCGCCGGTCAGCGTATTCCAGGAGAGCAGCCACAGCGGCAGGTTGAGCTGACGCTGGCGCAGGGCGCTGTGGATCTGCCGCAGCTTGTGCAGCGGATAATGTTCGCTGGAGGCCAGGCGGCGGCTGTCTGCCTGGGCCAGATCCAGCTGTTCGTTGGCATCTGCCTGGCAGGCGAGAAAATCCGCCTCTGCCAGCAGCGGCGAGTGGAACAGCGGATCGTTCCCGGGATCGCTGGGAGCAAAGCGGTGCCAGATCCCCAGCTGCGGCTGCGGCAGCAGGCGATGAAGGACCCCGCGCTGCTGCCGCCAGGCGGCCTGGCGCGCAGCTTCGCTGGCCTGCGGCGACCAGTGCCAGACAAAGCGCCAGCTGTTGAGCGTGGCTGGCGGAAAATGGTTGGCGGCGAGCTGCAGGAAGCGCTGCAGCAGGTCACTGCGGGTGGTGACGCCGGTGTGCAGGATCACCTGCCAGCCCATCGCCGCCAGCCAGCTAAAAATCTGCTGCAGGTTGTACCAGCAGGCGTAGCCGGCCATCTGCGGATCGTCCCAGCCGGTGCCGAACAGCCGACTGCTGAGAAAGGGATCGTTGATATCGATGGCATACACCGGCAGGGCGTGGTGCAGCTGTTCGAGTTCCCGGCGCACATCTGCGCGCAGCAGATCGTCCAGTTCGCGCACGGTCACCACCATCCGGGTATGGCGCAGCGCTACGGGGCGCGCTGGACGATCGCGCAGATTGATCTCCCGGGTCTGCGGTGGGTTGATCGGCAGGGGGGGGCTTTCCCGGTCGCGTGGTTCCGGCTCATTGAGTCGCGCATACAGTCGGTCGGCCGCCACCGGCTGCCAGCGATCGGCCTGCGGCGGGCGCGGTCTGGCAAGCTCCAGAGGATGCTGTTCACGATACTGGCGCGGCGTCACGCCGTGCTGGCGCTTAAACAAATCGCTCATCATTCGCGTACTGGCGAATCCCTGTTCGCGGGCGATTTGCTGGACGGTTTTGCGGGTGGTTAATAGCTGGTCGGCGGCGTGGCGCAGGCGCAGCGCGGTGAGGTACTGGACAAAACTTACCCCGACCTCTTTGCGAAATAAGCGTGACAGCCAGGCCTCGGAGACAAATTCCGCGGCCGCCACCTCCTGCAACGAGAGGCGACGCTGATAGTTAGCGTCGATCCGCGCCACCACGCTGGCTATTCTCCGGCTCCATTTTTCGGTATCGCGTCGGGGCGTGGAGGCGATGGGCTGGCTAAAGCGCGTGGCCAGCAGCAGCGCTATCTCACTCAGCCAGCGGTTGGCCTCCAGTCGGTAATGGCCAGGATGATTGACCAGGCCGCTCACCAGCAGCTGGCGCATCAGGCGGCGCAGGCCGTCATCGGCATCCCGGGTGCGCGGCGTTATCTGGTAATCGACGGCAAAAAAGGCATTATCGAGGCGGGCCAGCCAGCTGGCGGAGAGGGTGAGGATCATCACGGCGTTGGCCCCGGCGCTGCGCAGGCTCCAGCGACGGTTGCGGTTAACGATCGCCAGCCCGTCGGCGGCGAGCGGCTGCGACGCACCTTCGGCCACCGCCAGATTTACGCTTCCCTCCAGTACCCACAGCAGCGTCAGCAGATCGCTTTCCGGCTGGGTCAGCTGACGCACATCGCGTACGGTGACGCTAAAGTCGCCTGCATGGTGCTCCACATGACTCTCCTCTGTAGACAAAAAACAACCGGTTGTTTTTTGTCATAACCGATATGTATGAAAAACACTCATTGATTTTTCGTCAATATAAAACAAAAAAGCGCGCCTGCAAGCTGAGCCACCCGCATAAACTCGAAAGTGTCGTGCAAACACAACACAGGAATAACAAAAATGACACATCCGTTGCTAGAAGCATTGCAGGTTAACGAGGCGCAATTTATTGCTCTGCGTCGTCGGTTCCACCAGCAGCCGGAGATCGGCTTTGAAGAGCACCAGACCAGCAGCGAGGTCGCCCGACTGCTTGGCGAGTGGGGATACGAGGTTCACCGCGGCCTGGCGGGCACCGGAGTGGTGGGCACGCTGCGCGTCGGCGAGGGGAAAAAACGCCTTGGCCTGCGGGCGGATATGGATGCCCTGCCGATGCAGGAGCGGAGCGGTAAGCCGTGGGCAAGCCAGGTTGAAGGGCGCTTTCACGGCTGCGGCCATGACGGACACACCACCACGCTGCTCTACGCGGCTGAATATCTGGCGCGCACACGCCAGTTTAACGGGACGCTGCAGCTGATTTTCCAGCCCGCGGAAGAGTTGCTGTACGGTGGGCGGGTAATGGTCGAGGACGGTCTGTTTGACCAGTTCCCCTGCGACGCCATCTTCGGCCTGCACAATATGCCGGGTCAGCCGCTGGGTAAAATCGGCCTGCGCGACGGGGCGATGATGGCCTCCTCCGATACGCTGCATATTGAAGTGAAGGGCGTTGGCGGCCACGGCGCGGTGCCGGAGCATACGGTGGATGCCACGCTGGTGGCCTGCCATATTACCCTCGCGCTGCAGTCCATCGTCTCGCGCAATATCACCCCGTTTGAGCCAGCGGTGGTGACCGTCGGCAGCATCCAGGCCGGACATGCGCCCAATATCATTAACGATCACGTGCTGATGAAGCTCACGGTGCGCACCCTCAATGAGCAGGTGCGCGAGACCGTACTGCAGCGGATCCATGATATCGCCGTGGCCCAGGCGGAGAGCTTCAATGCCACCGCCACGCTGACCCACGTCAACGGCAGTCCGGTGTTGCGTAACGATCCGGCGACGAACGCCATGGTGCGGGAGGTGGCGACAGCGCTGTTTGGCGCAGAGCAGGTGGGCGAGGTGAAGCCGTTTATGGGCAGTGAAGATTTTGCCTTCATGCTGGAGCAGCACCCGCATGGCAGCTATTTCACCATCGGCGCTGGCGATGAGCCGGATCGCTGCATGGTGCATAACCCGGGGTATGACTTCAACGACGCGCTGTTGCTGACCGGCGCGGCGCTGTGGTGTGGCCTGACGGAACGCTATCTGCGCTAATCACGAGAAACGGGAGGGCCATGCGATGAGCACTGTCACAATAAGCGACACCCCGTTTGTCGGCAACGATCGCCTGCTGGTGGGGATTGTGTTAAGCGTTTTAACCTTCTGGCTGTTCGCCCAGTCGGTGATTAACGTGGTGCCGGCGATGAAAAGCAGCCTTGATATCTCTCTTGAAACCTTAACTCTGGCCGTCAGTCTCAGCGCGCTGTTCAGCGGCTGCTTCGTGGTCGCCAGCGGCGGCCTGGCGGACAAGTTTGGCCGGATGCGGATGACCACCCTCGGGCTGGGGCTGAGTATCGTCGGCAGCGCCATGCTGGTGGTCGCTCAGGGACCGGGGCTGTTCCTGGCCGGCCGGGTGCTGCAGGGGCTGTCGGCAGCCTGCATTATGCCGGCGACGCTGGCGCTGATTAAGACCTGGTATGAGGGGCGTGCGCGGCAGCGGGCGGTCAGCTTCTGGGTCATCGGCTCGTGGGGCGGCAGCGGTCTCTGTTCCTTCGTCGGCGGGGCTATCGCCACCGGTCTGGGCTGGCGCTGGATCTTCGTCTTCTCGATCGCCGTTGCCCTGCTGGCGCTGTTTTTGCTGCGCGGCACGCCGGAGAGCCGCAGCGCCAGCGCCAGCCAGCATAAGCTGGACGTCGGCGGTCTGCTGAGCCTGATTGTTGCGCTGGTGCTGGTGAATCTGTTTATCAGCAAGGGCCACGGCTGGGGCTGGAGCAGCCCGCTGTCGTTGACCATGCTGGCCGGGGCGCTGGCGGCGGGGACGATATTTATCCGCAACGGCATGCGCAAAGGCGAGGCGGCGTTGATTGATTTTGCGCTGTTCCGCAATCGGGCCTACGGTGCGGCGGTGCTGTCGAACTTTCTGCTCAATGGGGCGATTGGCACCATGATGATCGCCAGCATCTGGCTGCAGCAAGGGCACCACCTGACGCCGCTGGAGAGCGGGATGATGACCCTCGGCTATCTGGTGACCGTCCTGGCGATGATCCGGGTCGGCGAGAAGCTGCTGCAGCGCTATGGCGCCCGGCTGCCGATGATGGCCGGTCCGGTGTTGACCGCTATCGCCATCGCGCTGATATCCTGCACCTTTCTCGAAAAGACGCTGTATATCGGGGTGGTGTTCGCCAGCAACGTGCTGTTTGGCCTCGGGCTGGGCTGCTACGCCACGCCGTCGACGGATACCGCGGTGGCCAATGCCCCGGAGAACAAAATCGGTGTCGCCTCGGGGATCTATAAGATGGGCAGCTCGCTGGGCGGGGCGATGGGTATCGCCGTGACAGCGTCACTTTTCGCGCTGTTTTTACCGCTGGGCATGGCCCATGCCGCCCAGTATGCCCTGTGGTTTAACGCCGTCTTATGTCTGGGGGCGATGGCGGTGAGCACGCTGCTGCTGCCGCGCGCCTCTCACAGCTGATGCTTTTTCAGCAGCGCGCGGAGCTGGTGATAGGTTAATCCCAGCAGCTCCGCCGCCTGCTTCTGATGATACTTCGCCTGCTCCAGACTCCGCTGCAGCAGGCGTTTTTCCTGCTGGAGCTGGAAATCGCGCAGATCCAGCGGTAGCGCGGGCAGCTCATCGCCGGGCGCGGCTTCCGGCGGAGAGCCGGGGGACTGACGAAAAGGGTTAATAATAATCGCGTCCAGCTCATGTTCGCTGTCGCCGTGGCGATACACCGAGCGCTCAACGACGTTCTTCAGTTCGCGAATATTCCCCGGCCAGCGGTAGCCGAGCAGCGTCGCGGTCGCTCGTTCGCTAAAGCCGGGAAACAGCGGCAGACCGAGTTCGCGGCACATCTGGATGGCAAACTGGTTGGCGAGCAGCATGATGTCGCTCTGCCGGTCGCGCAGCGGGGGGAGCTGTACCACGTCGAAGGCCAGGCGGTCGAGCAGGTCGGCGCGAAAATGACCTTCCTCGACCATCTGCGGCAGGTCAGCGTTGGTGGCGCACACCAGCCGGACGTTAACCTGCAGCGGCTGGCTGCCGCCCACGCGCTCCAGCTCGCCATATTCAATCACTCTTAACAGCTTCTCCTGCACCAGCATTGGGGCTGTCGCCAGCTCATCGAGAAACAGCGTCCCGCCGTCGGCGCGCTCGAAGCGCCCGGGATGGCGCTTGCTGGCCCCGGTGAAAGCCCCGGCTTCGTGGCCGAACAGCTCCGAGTCGAGCAGATTATCGTTCAGCGCCGCGCAGTTCAACGAGATAAACGGCCCCTGCCAGCGGCTGGAGAGGTAGTGGAGACGGTTAGCGATAAGCTCTTTCCCGGTGCCGCGCTCGCCGATGACCAGCACCGGTTTATCCAGCGGGGCCAGCCGGGAAACCTGTTCCAGCACCTCGAGAAAGCTGTTGGCCTCGCCCAGCAGATTATCCTTGTACTGCGCCATGATGAATTTCGCCATTAAGTAGTGTAATTAACCAGGTGACTGTAGCAATGCCCAGCACGTTTCGCAACCACCCTGTTTAAAATCAATAAGATAAAAAGTTGGCACGCCATTTGTATTAGCTAAGCCACAGGTGAATGCCTGAAACCAGAACTATGAGGATTGAAATTATGGGTATTTTTTCTCGTTTTGCCGACATCGTGAACGCCAACATCAACTCCCTGCTGGAGAAAGCGGAGGACCCGCAAAAGCTGGTGCGTCTGATGATCCAGGAGATGGAAGACACGCTGGTTGAGGTGCGTTCGACATCGGCCCGCGCGCTGGCGGAAAAGAAACAGCTGTCCCGTCGTATTGAGCAGGCGGTCGCCCAGCAGGCGGAATGGCAGGAAAAAGCCGAGCTGGCCCTGCGCAAAGAGAAAGAAGATCTGGCCCGGGCGGCGCTGATCGAAAAACAAAAGCTGACCGACCTTATCGCTCAGCTGGATCATGAAGTGCAGCTGGTCGATGAAACGCTGGCGCGCATGAAGAAAGAGATTGGCGAGCTGGAGAACAAACTCAGCGAAACCCGCGCCCGTCAGCAGGCGCTGGCGCTGCGCCATCAGGCGGCGAGTTCGTCCCGCGATGTGCGTCGCCAGCTGGACAGCGGTAAACTGGATGAGGCGATGGCGCGCTTTGAATCCTTTGAGCGTCGCATCGATCAGATGGAAGCGGAAGCGGAGAGCCACCGCTTTGGCAAGCAGCAGACGCTGGATCAGCAGTTTGCCGAACTGAAAGCGGACGATGAAATCAGCGAGCAGCTGGCGGCGTTGAAAGCCAAAATGAATCAGTCCAACCAGTAAGTATGATTGCGCGGCGCGGCGTTGCGCCGCGGCTCACCCCCTGTAAGGAGTACACATGAGCATGCTTTTTCTCGCCATTCCGCTGACGCTGTTTGTGCTGTTTGTTCTGCCGGTCTGGCTGTGGCTGCACTACAACAATCGCGGCGCCAACGGCAGTCTGACGCAAAATGAGCAGCAACGGCTGCTGCAGTTGACCGATGACGCGAAGCGGATGCGCGAACGCATTCAGGCGCTGGAAGCGATCCTGGACGCCGAACATCCGAACTGGAGGGACAAATAATGGCCGGGCTGGATCTGAATAAAAAACTGTGGCGTATCCCGCAGCGCGGGATGGTAAAGGGCGTCTGCGCGGGCATTGCTCAGCATCTTGATGTCCCGGTGAAGCTGGTGCGTCTGATTACCGTGCTGGCGATGATTTTCGGCCTCTTTTTCTTTGTCCTGGTGGCCTACATCATTTTGACTTTTGCTCTGGATCCGATACCGGACAGCGAGCTGTACGGTCATAAAGCGCCGAGCAATGGCGATCTGCTGGCCGCCGTGGATGCCGAACTGGCCTCCGGTGAACAGCGTCTGCGTGAAATGGAGCGGTATGTGACCTCCGACACCTTTACGCTGCGCAGCCGCTTTCGCCAGCTGTAAACCCTGTTTTTAACGAATGAGGCAACGCATGAATAGCAAATGGCAACGCGCCGGGCAGCAGGTGAAGCCCGGTCTGAAAATCGTCGGTAAGCTGGCGCTGCTGACCGCGCTGCGTTATGGCCCGGCGGGCGTTGCCGGCTGGGCGGTTAAATCGGTCGCGCGTCGGCCGCTGAAAATGCTGCTGGCGGTGGCGCTGGAGCCGCTGCTCAGCCGGCTGGCCAACCGCGTCACGCGCGGGATGAAATAATGCCGCCGTGGGGAAGGCGCAAAAGGATTAACGTTGTCCTGCTTATCCCCGGCAGATAGCTTATGATGACGAGACATACCTTCAGGGCATAACGGACTGGCGATGAAGCGACTGAAAACTGAATTGAATGCGCTGGTCAACCGCGGGGTTGACCGGCATTTACGTCTGGCGGTGACCGGCCTGAGCCGGAGCGGTAAAACGGCGTTTATCACCGCGCTGGTCAACCAGCTGTTGAATATCCACACCGGCGCCCGCCTGCCGCTGCTGAGCGCCGCACGCGAAGAGCGGCTGCTCGGCGTCAAGCGCGTGCCGCAGCGGGACTTTGGCATTCCCCGATTCACCTACGACGAAGGGCTGGCCCAGCTGTACGGCCAGCCCCCCATGTGGCCAACCCCGACGCGCGGGGTGAGCGAGATCCGTCTCGCGCTGCGCTACCGTTCGAATGACTCCCTGCTGCGCCATTTTAAAGATACCTCCACGCTGTATCTGGAGATTGTCGACTATCCGGGCGAGTGGCTGCTCGACCTGCCGATGCTGGCGCAGGATTATCTGAGCTGGTCGCGACAGATGACCGGGCTCCTGCAGGGACAGCGTGCGGAGTGGTCGGCCCGCTGGCGGCAGCTGTGCGCCGGGCTGGATCCGCTAGCCCCTGCCGACGAGGCTCGGCTGGCGGATATCGCTGCCGCCTGGACGGACTATCTCCACGCCTGTAAGCGTGAAGGGCTGCACTTTATCCAACCCGGGCGCTTTGTCCTGCCCGGAGAAATGGCGGGCGCGCCGGCGCTGCAGTTTTTCCCGTGGCCCGACGTCGACGCCGTCGGCGAAGCCAAGCTGGCGCAGGCCGATAAACACAGCAACGCCGGCATGCTGCGCGAACGCTACAAATACTATTGCGAAAGGGTGGTGAAAGGGTTCTACAAAGAGCACTTCCTGCGCTTCGACCGGCAGATTGTGCTGGTGGACTGTCTGCAGCCGCTCAACAGCGGGCCGCAGGCGTTTAACGATATGCGCCTGGCGCTGACCCAGCTGATGCAAAGTTTCCATTACGGGCAGCGCACCTTGTTCCGCCGGTTGTTTTCGCCGGTTATCGACAAGCTGCTGTTTGCCGCTACCAAAGCCGATCACGTCACGATCGATCAGCACAGCAATATGGTGTCGCTCCTGCAGCAACTGATTCAGGACGCGTGGCAGAACGCCGCCTTTGAAGGGATCAGTATGGATTGCCTGGGGCTGGCGTCTATTCAGGCGACCCAGAGCGGGCTGATTGAGGTGAATGGCGAGAAAATTCCCGCCCTGCGCGGCAATCGCCTGAGCGACGGCCAGCCGTTGACCATCTATCCCGGTGAGGTGCCGGCGCGCCTGCCGGGCCAGGCCTTCTGGCAGCAGCAGGGATTTCAGTTTGAAAACTTTCGTCCGCAGGTCATGGATGTCGATCGGCCTTTGCCGCACATTCGTCTCGACGCGGCGCTGGAATTTTTGATTGGAGATAAACTGCGATGAGCGAACCGTTAAAACCGCGGATTGATTTTGATGGGCCGCTGCAAGCGGAGAAAATTCCGCCGCTGAAAGGCGCTCGCGCCTTCGACACCCTGGAGGCGGACAACTTCGCGCCAGCGCGGCTGGTGACCGGCGAAGAGGAAGAGGGGGCGGCGGAAGCGGTGGTGGAGTCGGTCCTGCGACCCAAACGCAGCCTGTGGCGGCGGATGGTCAGCGCCGGACTGGCGATCTTCTGCGTCAGCGTCGTGGCGCAAGGCGTGCAGTGGACGGCTAACGCCTGGCAGACCCAGGACTGGATTGCGCTGGGCGGCTGCGTCGCCGGGGCGCTGATCGTCGGGGCCGGCGTCGGTTCGCTGGCCACCGAGTGGCGCCGTCTGTGGCGACTGCGCCAGCGCGCCCACGAACGCGATGAAGCGCGCGATATGCTGCACAGTCACGCGGTCGGTAAAGCGAAAGCGTTTTGTGAGAAGCTGGCGCAGCAGGCCGGGCTGGATCAGTCGCATCCGGCGCTGCAGCGCTGGTATGCCGCGATCCACGAAACGCAAAGCGATCGCGAAGTGGTGAGCCTTTATGCGCAGCTGGTGCAGCCGGTGCTCGATGCCCAGGCGCGGCGGGAAATCAGCCGTTCGGCGGCGGAGTCGACGCTGATGATTGCCGTCAGCCCGCTGGCGCTGGTGGATATGGCGTTTATCGCCTGGCGGAACCTGCGGCTGATCAACCGAATTGCCACGTTGTACGGCATTGAGCTCGGGTATTACAGCCGTCTGCGACTGTTTCGCCTGGTGTTGCTCAATATCGCTTTCGCTGGCGCCAGCGAACTGGTGCGCGAGGTGGGGATGGACTGGATGTCGCAGGATCTGGCGGCCCGGCTGTCGGCGCGCGCCGCGCAGGGCATTGGCGCCGGCCTGCTGACCGCCCGTCTCGGGATCAAGGCGATGGAGCTGTGCCGCCCGCTGCCGTGGATCGCCGATGATAAACCGCGACTCGGCGATTTTCGGCGCGAGCTGATTGGGCAGTTGAAAGAGACCCTGCAGAAAAGCAAAACCCGCCCGGAGAAGTAACCTCCGCTCAGAGACATTGCCGGGCGGCGGCTTCGCCTTGCCCGGCCTTCGACGTCAAGCTCTGGCACGCGCACCCTGGCAATATTCGATTAGGCGCATTCCGCCGCCAGCCACTCGCTGAAGGCGCGAAAGCGCGGGCGGGAACGGTTCTCCTGCGGACAGATCAGGTCATAGCCAAAGGGCGAGGGCGCTTCATTTTCAGACAAGGCCACCAGCCTGCCTGCGTCGAGCAGCGGCTGGATCAGCGTTTTACGCCCCATCACCACGCCGAGTCCATTGAGCGCCATCTCGATGGCCAGCGAGTGGTTATTCACCGCGTAATACCGGCCGTCAAAAGGTAACGCCTGTCCGCTGTGCTGGCACCACAGGCGCCATTCCGCAAATTGATCCTGTACGTCGGTGGATTCGCACGCATGGATCCAGACGAGCGCCGCCGGGTCGCCGCCGCTCAGCGGACGATACTGCTGGCGATAACGCGGGGAGCAGACCGGGAGCAAACTTTCCGCCATCAGCCGCTGTTGATAAAGATCGGGGTAGCGCGTAGCGCCGTAGTAAATTGCCAGATCCACCCGCTCCTCGTTAAAATCCATCACCCCGGCGCGCACGCGAAACTGCAGATTCAGTCCCGGCCATTGCGCCTGAAAGCGCGGCAGACGCGGCATCAGCCACAGATGGGCCAGCGTCGGCGCAATACCAATATGCAGTGTGCCGCGCAGATCCTGATCGCGAATATCCTCAATTTCATCGTTAATCGCCCGCAGCGAATGGCTTAACGTCGCCAGCAGCCGCTTACCTTCCTCTGTCAGCGCCAGTTTACGCGTCATGCGGATAAACAGGCGAAACCCGATGTGCATCTCCAGCCTGCGGATCCGATGGCTGACCGCTCCCTGGGTAAGGTTCATTTCATGCGCGGCAAGGGTAAAGCTCAGGTGGCGGGCGGTCACCTCAAAGGTCTGCAGCAGCGCAAGGATGCTTTGTTGCTCAAGCACAGATTGTCTCCCTTATGCATTAATTGAGTTCATGCATAGGCCGATTTAATTCGTTTGTTAGGCCAGTTTTGCCGGTTTTAAATAGTTATATCGTAACTAAACCGAGGTATACCATGTCAGGACTCAAAATTGTGGTGATTGGCGGTGGCTCCAGCTACACCCCGGAACTGATTGAAGGTTTGCTCAACCGCTATCACGAAATGCCGGTCGCTTCGCTATGGCTGGTGGACATTGAAGAGGGCAAAGAGAAAGTCGAGATTATCGCCGGACTGGCGCGGCGAATGATCGCCAAAGCCGGGCTGACTATTGAAGTGGTGGCCACCCTTGACCGGGAAAGCGCGCTGCGCGATGCCGATTTCGTCTGCTCGCAGTTTCGCGCCGGCTGCCTTGACGCCCGGATCAGCGATGAACGTATCTCCCTCAAGTATGGCTTGATCGGCCAGGAGACCAATGGCCTTGGCGGCTTCGCCAACGCCTGCCGCACCATTCCCATCGCCCTGGAGATCGCTGCCGATATGGAGCGACTGTGTCCCGACGCCTGGCTGCTGAACTTTACCAACCCGTCGGGGATGGTGACCGAAGCGATCCTGCGCCACAGCCGCATCAAAGCCGTCGGCCTGTGTAACGTGCCGGTGATTATGCAAAAAGGGATAACCACTCTGCTGCAATGCGCTGACGAAAAAGAGGTGGTGATGCAGGTCGCCGGCCTGAACCACTTTATCTTCGTGCGCCAGATCCTGCACAAAGGTAAAGAATGGCTGCCGGAGGTGATAGCCGAGATCAACGCCGGTCGGGATCCGCTGGTGCCGCGCAACATTTCGCCGTTCCGTTGGCCGTCGCATCTGCTGCAGGGCTTAGGCATGATCCCCTGCGCCTATCTGCGTTATTACTACATGAAAGACGATCTGCTGCGCCAGGAGCTGGCGGAGGCGGGCGGCGAAGGAACCCGCGGGGAAGTGGTTAAGCAGCTGGAAAAAATCTTGTTTGACCAGTACCGCGACCCGCACCTGGCAGTCAAACCGAAGGCGCTGGAAGGGCGCGGCGGCCAGTACTATTCCGAGGCGGCCTGCGAGCTGATGAATGCCATCTACAACGACAAGCGGATTATCATGCACGTCAATACGCGTAATAACGGCGCCATCAATGGCCTGCCGGATGACTGCGCGGTAGAGGTCAGCTCGCTGATTACCGCTTCTGGTCCGCTACCTCTCAATGTGGCGCCGTTCCCGGAAGATACCCTGCGTTTGCTGCAGCTGATGAAATCATTTGAACGGCTGACTATCGAGGCCGCGCTCACCGGCAACCGCCACACCGCATGGCGTGCTCTGATGCTGAATCCGCTGATCGTCAGCGGCGAGAAGCTCGAACTGGCGTTGGATGAGGTGATCGCTGAGAACCGTCAGCGGCTGCCTGCTTTCCACGCCTGACCCAAGACTCACCGGCCGCCTGGCCGGTGATTTAACCACTGACCGTCTGACTTTACGCCACAGCGCCCATTTTTCCGCCACACTGTCAATAATTGTTGACAGTTAGCTTCCCGAAAACCCATTCCTGGCCTATTATTCTCCCGTCATTGGCACTTTTAGGGTGAACACTCCCATGCGTCTTGAAGTCTTTTGTGAAGACCGTCTCGGTCTGACTCGTGAATTGCTCGATTTGCTGGTGCTGCGTGGTATTGACCTGCGCGGTATCGATATTGACCCTATTGGCCGAATTTACCTCAATTTCGCCGAACTGGAATTCGCCACGTTCAGCAGCCTGATGGCTGAGATCCGCCGTATCGCCGGCGTGACGGACGTGCGCACCGTGCCGTGGATGCCGTCTGAACGTGAACACCTGGCGCTCAGCGCGCTGCTGGTAGCGATGCCGGAGCCGGTGCTGTCGCTGGATACCAAAGGTCGGGTGGAACTGGCGAACCCCGCCAGCTGCCTGCTGTTTGGCCAAAGCCAGGCGAAGCTGCGTAACCACCCGGTGGCCCAGCTGATCGCCGATTTTAACGTTCAGCGCTGGCTGGAGAGCAGCCCGCAGGAGACGCATGCGGAGCATGTGGTGGTGAATGGGCAGAACTACCTGCTGGAAGTGACTCCGGTCTATCTGGAAGGCGAGCATAACGAGCGAGTGCTGACCGGCGCCGTGGCGATGTTGCGCTCAACCGTGCGCATGGGACGCCAGCTGCAGACCATGACCAGCCAGGATACCAGCGCCTTCAGTCAGATCCTCGCGGTGGGGCCGAAAATGCGCCACGTGGTGGAGCAAGCGCGCAAGCTGGCGATGCTCAGCGCGCCGCTGCTGATTGTCGGCGACACCGGCACCGGTAAAGATCTGCTGGCCCATGCCTGCCATCTGGCCAGTCCGCGGGCGGGCAAACCCTATCTGGCGCTCAACTGCGGCTCCATTCCCGAGGACGCGGTCGAGAGCGAGCTGTTTGGCGACGCGCTGCAGGGCAAGAAGGGCTTCTTCGAGCAGGCCAACGGCGGCTCGGTGCTGCTGGATGAAATTGGCGAGATGTCGCCGCGCATGCAGACCAAGCTGCTGCGCTTTCTCAACGACGGCACCTTCCGCCGCGTTGGCGAGGATCATGAAGTGCACGTCGATGTGCGGGTGATCTGCGCGACGCAGAAAAACCTGATCGAGCTGGTGCAGAAAGGGCTTTTCCGCGAAGATCTCTACTATCGCCTCAACGTCCTGACGCTGTATCTGCCGCCGCTGCGCGATTGCCCGCAGGACATCATGCCGCTGACGGAGCTGTTCGTGGCCCGCTTTGCCGACGAGCAGGGGATCCCGCGGCCGAAGCTCTCTGCCGATCTCAGTACGGTGCTTACCCGCTACAGCTGGCCCGGCAACGTCCGCCAGCTGAAGAATGCCGTCTATCGCGCACTGACCCAGCTGGAAGGATTTGAGCTGCGTCCACAGGACATTCTGCTGCCGGACCATGACGTCGCCTCGCTGCCGGTGGGCGAGGAGGCCATGGAAGGGTCGCTGGACGACATCACCCGCCGCTTTGAGCGCTCGGTGCTGACCCAGCTCTATCGCAGCTACCCCAGCACCCGTAAGCTGGCGAAGCGGCTGGGGGTGTCGCATACCGCCATCGCCAATAAGCTGCGTGAATATGGTCTGAGTCAGAAAAAGGGCGACGAATAATCCCGCCAGGCCGGCGACTCACGTCGCCGGCATCCCGGCCTGCAAAGCGGGCCAAACCTGTATATACTGGTTTTTTAATCCTTTTTCCGGGGTGGTGCATCTTGGCGTCGCGTCGCGCGATCGGGCACTGGCTGATATTGCTGCTGCTCTCTGTTCTCTTTTCCTCGCTGCTGTTACGAATACACCTGCCGGCAGCGCTGCTGCTGGGGCCGCTGATCGCCGGTCTCATTTTGAGCCTGCGCGGGGTGAAGTTGAGCATCCCTCGCCCCTGTTATCTGGCGGCGCAGGCCATCGTCGGCTGCATGATCGCCCGGGCGATTAATCCCTCTGTTTTTGGCGTGCTATTCAACAACTGGGCGCTGGTGCTGGCGATCCTGTTGACCACCCTGGCGATAAGCGGCCTTACCGGCTGGCTGCTGGTCCGCTACAGCGCGCTGCCGGGCGCCACTGGCGCCTGGGGAAGCTCTCCCGGCGGCGCGTCGGCAATGGTGGTGATGGCCCAGGAGTACGGGGCCGATGTGCGGCTGGTGGCGCTGATGCAGTATCTGCGGGTGCTGTTTGTCGTCGGCGCGGCGGCGCTGGTGGTGCGCTATGCCCTGGGCAATGAAGCACAGGAAATGACTCAGGATATTGTCTGGTTTCCATCGTTGACCCTGAATTTCCCTTTCACGCTGCTGCTGACGGCGGTGGCCTGTTGGCTGGGCATGCGGCTGCGCATCCCCTCCGGGGCCATGCTGCTGCCGATGCTGCTTGGCGCCCTGGCCCAGGGCGGCGGCTGGCTGATGCTGGAGCTGCCGGAGTGGCTGCTGGCGATGGCCTATGCGGTGCTGGGCTGGACGGTGGGGCTCCAGTTTAATAAAGCCATTTTTCTGCTGGCCCTCAAGACGCTGCCGCAGATTATCGCCTCCATCCTCGGACTGATCCTGATGTGCGCCCTGATGGCCCTTGCCCTGACCCACATTCTGCAGATGGACTTTATGACCGCCTATCTGGCCACCAGCCCCGGCGGGCTGGACACGGTGGCGATTATCGCCGCCGGCACCCGGGCGGACATGTCGTTTATTATGGCGCTACAGACGCTGCGGCTGTTTACCATTTTGCTGACCGGCCCGGCGATGGCGCGGGCTATCTCCCGCTATGCGCCGCGGCAATAAAAAGCCCTCGCAGAGCGAGGGCTGGGCAGATCGAATGTCCGCGAGCGCGACGCGCCCGGGCAATCTGTTATCAGGCTTTCAGGGCGGCCAGCGCGGCGTCGTAGTCCGGCTCTTCGGTGATTTCGTTCACCAGCTGGCTGTAGACGACCTGATCGTTTTCATCGATTACGACCACCGCACGCGCAGCCAGGCCAGCCAGCGGACCGGTGGCGATGGCGACGCCGTAGTCAGCGAGGAAGGACGCGCCGCGCAGCGTGGACAGGGTGACCACATTGCTCAGGCCTTCTGCGCCGCAGAAGCGGGACTGGGCGAACGGCAGGTCAGCGGAAATGCACAGCACTACGGTGTTGTCCAGTTCAGCGGCCAGCTGGTTGAATTTACGCACTGATGCGGCACACACGCCGGTATCAATGCTCGGGAAAATATTCAGTACTTTACGTTTGCCGGCGTACTGGCTCAGCGCGACGTCAGAGAGATCTTTGGCGACCAGCGTAAACGGCTGCGCTTTAGC
>NZ_JAZARW010000001.1:1467797-1471501 GCF_036233805.1 Klebsiella sp. EMBS2024
CGGAATGGTGCCCTGAACAGAAACGGGGTTGCCCTGGAAATGCACGGTTTGTGACATGGTTATCTTCCTGTTTACATATAGTTAACGTCGCGAGTAGTGTATGACATCCGCCAGCTACACGGCAAACCCTATTTAACATTTACCAGAGAGGACAAGGGAATGCGTAACGTGCGAGTGTATGAGGAAGCCTGGCCGCTCCATACCCCTTTTGTGATCGCCCGTGGTAGCCGCAGCGAGGCAAAAGTGGTGGTAGTGGAACTGGAAGAGGACGGCGTGAAAGGGGTAGGCGAATGCACACCGTATCCCCGCTATGGCGAGAGCATCGCCTCGGTCATGGCCCAGGTGATGGCGATCGGCGAGCAACTGGAGGCGGGGCTTACTCGCGAACAGCTGCAGCGGCTGCTGCCGGCAGGCGCCGCCCGCAATGCCATTGACTGCGCGCTATGGGATCTGCAGGCCCGGCGCGAAGGCAAAACCTTGGCCCAGTTGTTGGGCGTGGCGTTGCCTAACCGGGTGATTACCGCCCAGACGGTGGTCATTGGCACGCCGGATCAGATGGCGGCCAGCGCCGCGGCGCTGTGGCAGGCAGGGGCCCAGCTGTTGAAGGTGAAGCTCGATGATCGACTGATCAGCGAGCGGCTAATCGCTATCCGCCAGGCGGCGCCGGAGGCTACGCTGATTGTTGATGCCAATGAATCCTGGCACAGCGAGGGGCTGGCGGCGCGCTGTCAGCTGCTGGCGGACCTCGGTGTGGCGATGCTTGAGCAGCCNCTCCCCGCCGACGACGACTCGGCGCTGGAAAACTTCGTTCATCCGCTGCCGATTTGCGCCGACGAGAGCTGCCACACCCGGGAGAGCCTGCCGCGGCTGCGCGGGCGCTATGAGATGATCAATATCAAACTGGATAAAACGGGCGGCCTGACCGAAGCGCTGGCTCTGGCCGGGGAGGCGGAACGGCAGGAATTTGAACGGATGCTGGGCTGTATGCTCTGCACCTCGCGCGGGATCGCCGCCGCGCTCCCTCTGGCGCCGCTGGCGCGCTTCGCTGACCTCGACGGCCCGACATGGCTGGCGGTGGACGTTGAGCCGGCGCTGCGGTTCAGCACCGGCGTGCTTCATCTTTAAGCCTGCCAGCGCAGCAGATCGGTCATCGCCGGCAGGTAACGCTCCGTTGCCTCGTCGGCGGAGACCGGCGGGAACTCGGCGGTGATGCAGGGGAGTCCGATATCGGCGCACCAGCTGCCAAAGGAGCCCGGCGTGTCGTAGCCCACGCTGCCCACCAGCGGCAGGGAGAAGGCGTCGGCCAGCCAGCGACCCAGCGGGCTGTGGCCCGGATCTTCGATACAGGCCAGCGGATCGTGAAAGGAGACCACCCACGCCGGATGAATCTGATGGATCAACTGACACAGGGCCTCGGTCTCCCGTTCCGAACCCGGCTGCTCACCGGTCAACAGCACCACGTCGCGCTCCGCCGCCGCGCTATTCCAGCGGTAAACCGTTTCCCCTTGCTTCCAGTTGGCTGCCGGAAAGTTACGGTTGAGGTCAACGCCGCGGGCATTGGCGCGCAGCCCGAGCTGACAGCCGTCAGGATTGACCGTCAGCACCACGTGGTGGCGGCGCAGCTCGGGTTTCAGGGTGCGCAGGGCGCAGGAGAGGGTCACAATCGACGAATTCTCATCACCGTGGGTACCGGCAATAATCAGCCCGCTACGGCTGTCGGCCTGCGGCGCAGGAAACCACAGCAGCGGCGCGCCCAGTTCCGAGCTGCCATACTGCCGGGTTCCCGGCGGAAAGTCGCCGCGCTGCGGGCGAGGACGTGAAATAGACATAGGGCTTCCTGTGTGTCGTTATTATTTAGTGTTGGCGAAAAGCGTATCGGGATCAAACCCATTCCCTGAGGCGTGAAATCCGACGGCACATCAATTTTCTATCATATGTCGTTTGCAATTTCAGGTGATGAAACAAATAATTATCGCTCTGTTGGCGGTATTTTTTTCATTTTAAAGGGGATCTTATGAAGTATCCTGTCGCTTTGACATGCGGCGCGCTGTGGTTAGCCAGCGTATCTTCTCTGGCCTGGGCGGCTGACGTACCGCCGGGCACGGTACTGGCGGAAAAACAGCTGTTAGTGCGCCATATCAAAGATGAACCCGCCTCGTTAGATCCCGCCAAAGCGGTGGGCCTGCCGGAAATCCAGGTGATCCGCGATCTGTTTGAAGGTTTAGTCAATCAGGATGCGAAAGGCAACCTGGTTCCAGGCGTAGCGACCCGCTGGCAGAGCAACGATAACCGCGTCTGGACCTTTACCCTGCGTGATAATGCCCGCTGGTCCGACGGCACGCCGGTTACTGCCGAAGATTTCGTCTATAGCTGGCAGCGTCTGGTGGATCCGAAAACCACTTCGCCGTTCGCCTGGTTCGCGGCGCTGGCGGGGATCGCTAACGCGCAGAACATTATTGACGGCAAAGCCGCGCCGGAGACCCTGGGAGTCACCGCCGTCGACGCCCACACCCTGCGGGTGCAGCTGGATAAACCACTGCCGTGGTTCAGCAACCTGACCGCCAGCTTTGCCTTCTATCCGGTGCAAAAGGCGAATGTCGACAGCGGGGCGAACTGGACGCGGCCCGGCAGCCTGGTGGGCAACGGCGCCTATGTTCTGAAAGACCGTGTGGTCAATGAGAAGCTGGTGGTGGTGCCGAACACGCACTACTGGGATAACGCCAAAACGGTGATCCAGCAGGTCACCTTTGTGCCGATTAACCAGGAGTCCGCCGCCACCAAGCGCTATCTTGCAGGGGATATCGATATCACCGAGTCTTTCCCGAAAAATATGTACCAGAAACTGCTGAAGGATATTCCGGGGCAGGTGTATACCCCGCCGCAGCTGGGTACCTACTATTACGCTTTCAATACCCAAAAGGGGCCGACGGCGGATGAGCGGGTACGCCTGGCGCTGAGCATGACCATCGATCGCCGGGTGATGGCGGAGAAAGTACTGGGGACCGGGGAAAAACCGGCCTGGCGCTTCACGCCGGACGTGACGGCGGGCTTCACCCCCCAGCCGTCACATTTTGAGAGCATGAGTCAGGCTGAGCTTAATGCCCAGGCGAAAGCCCTGCTGGCTGCCGCGGGCTATGGCCCGAATCGTCCGCTGAAGCTGACGCTGCTGTATAACACCTCTGAGAACCACCAGAAAATTGCCATCGCGGTGGCGTCGATGTGGAAGAAAAACCTCGGCGTGGAAGTGAAGCTGCAGAACCAGGAGTGGAAAACCTATATCGACAGCCGTAACACCGGCAATTTCGACGTGATCCGCGCTTCGTGGGTAGGGGACTACAACGAGCCGTCCACCTTCCTGTCGCTGCTGACCTCCACCCACAGCGGAAATATCTCGCGCTTTAACGATCCGGCGTACGACAAAATCCTCGCCCAGGCGGCGGTAGAGAATTCGGCCAAAGCGCGTAACGACGATTACAACGCGGCGGAAAAGATCATTATGGTCAAAGCGCCGATCGCGCCGATCTACCAGTACACTAACGGCCGATTGATTAAGCCGTGGCTGAAAGGCTACCCGATCACCAACCCGGAAGATGTGGCCTACAGCCGTACCATGTATATCGTGAAGCACTAACCGGTACTGGTTGCCTGATAATGTCAGGCAACCATCGCTGATCCCCGAGCTGGCGCGTCTTGCCGCGCCAGTT
>NZ_JAZARW010000001.1:1473158-1480592 GCF_036233805.1 Klebsiella sp. EMBS2024
AGGCAACCTCAGCTACATTCGCAATGTATCAATGACCGCTCTCAGCGCGGGTGACACATTGCGGTGCGGGTAATAGAGAAATGAACCTTCCAGACGCTGGCTATAACGCTGGAGCACCCGGATAAGTGTGCCCTGGGCTAGATCGTCGGTAATCAGCTCTTCCGGGACATAGGCCAGCCCCAGACCGAGCC
Organism: Klebsiella sp. EMBS2024; assembly: GCF_036233805.1. Classification (NCBI taxonomy): domain Bacteria; kingdom Pseudomonadati; phylum Pseudomonadota; class Gammaproteobacteria; order Enterobacterales; family Enterobacteriaceae; genus Klebsiella; species Klebsiella sp. EMBS2024. The sequence goes on from NZ_JAZARW010000001.1 coordinate 1,473,350, forward strand.
TCGCCGCTTTGGCCTCCATATAGCTATCGGCGAAAGCCCACTGTCCCTGAGGTGGGTGGGTGATTTTTTTGCCATCCACATTAAGTTCCCAGGCGTAAAGGCTGCCGTCGCCGAACTGATAAGCGATGCAGGGGTGGGCGACTAAATCGGCGGGCGTTTGTGGAAAGCCGTAGCGGCGAAAATGTTCCGGTGTACCCACCACCGCCATCTCCATATCGGGCGAAATGCGTACCGCAATCATGCCACTCCCGACTTCCGGGCCCAGACGCACGCCCGCATCGAATCGCTGCGCAATAATATCGACAAACCGGCTTTCGCTGATCAGTTCCAGTCTGATATCGGGATAGCGTTGTTTAAATACTGCCAGCTTCGGCAGCAGGACTTTATCAATGGCATGCTGGCTGGCATTGATGCGTACCGTACCGGAGGGCGTCTGACGATAGTGGGCCAGCGTGGCGAGCCCCATATCTAAGGCGTCGAAACCGGATTCGACGTTGTGATAGAGCTGCTCACCTGCCTGAGTGAGCGACAACCGGCGGGTGGTACGCACCAGAAGCTGAACGCCCAGGCGTTCTTCAAGTTCACGAACCGCACGGCTTACCCCGGACTGCGCCAGGCCAAGTCGTTGCGCTGCGGCGGTAAAACTGCCTTCCCGCACCACCTGCATAAACAGATAAAGGTCATTATAGTTTTCCCGTTTCGCCATTATCCTGCCTCGTCACCCAGATGCCATTTAGAACAATATGGTATTAATTTTAGCATTTTCCAGCCTCTAATCAGAACCATTACTGCTGGCTACACTAAGCGCACGACAACAAAGCACAGCAGCGTTGTCTACTGAAGACTTGCATTGATCACGTTTATTTAGGGGAATTTTGATGACGGTTTTCACCAAAAAACTGACAGCCGCGATACCCGCCATGCTGCTTTGCGCCTCATTAACTGGAGTCACAACGATGAGCTCTGCTGAGACAACTAACCCGAATGCGCCTGTTTCACTGATTGAACAATGGGATAAAACGTTTGCTGAGAGCTTGAAAGTGGATCACCGTAAGGTGACCTTCCAGAACCGCTACGGGATAACCTTAGTTGGCGATCTCTACCTGCCGAAGGATCGCGGTGAACGCAAACTGGCAGCTATTGCCGTGAGCGGTCCCTTCGGCGCGGTAAAAGAGCAGTCCAGCGGCCTGTATGCCCAGACGCTGGCCGAACAGGGGTTTGTCACCCTGGCATTTGACCCATCGTATACGGGCGAAAGCGGTGGCTACCCACGCAACGTGGCCTCACCGGATATCAATACCGAGGATTTTAGTGCCGCGGTGGACTTTCTGGGCCTGCAAAAAGAGGTGGATCGCAACCGTATCGGTTTGCTCGGCATTTGTGGCTGGGGCGGTATGGCCCTGAACGACGCGGCGATGGATACACGCGTCAAAGCGGTGGCGACCAGTGTCATGTATGACATGAGCCGCGCGATGGGGCATGGAGTGGGCGATGGCAAAGACCGCTACACGACAGCCGACCGCCGAGCGGTACTGCAGTACTTGAACGCGCAGCGCTGGAAGGATGCGGCAAACGGCACTTCCGCACCCGGTGGGCATGACATATATGTTGATGATAAAGGCAACATCAGCGCTGCCGATCGTATTTTGCCGGAAACCTTGCCCGCCAACCCCAACCCGGTCCTGAAAGAGTTCTTCGATTATTACCGTATGCCGCGTGGTTTCCATCCGCGTTCGGTTAATTCAACCGGGGCCTGGAATGCGACGATGCCGCTGTCGTTTATGAATATGCCGCTGCTGAGTTACGCCAGCGAAGTGACTATTCCGACGCTTATCGTGACCGGCGAAAAAGCCCATTCACGCTATTTTGCCGAAGATGCCTTTAAGGCCATCGGCAGTAAAGAGAAAGCGCTGGTGATTGTCCCAGGCGCAAACCACGTCGATCTCTATGACAACGTCGCGGGCAAAATTCCCTTTGCGACGTTCGCGCAATTTTTTAAAACCAACCTGAAATAGATCTCCTGTGCCGGAGACATCCCCAAAGCCGCCACGCGCCTGCGGGCGGCTTTGTCTTGTCGGAGAGAAATAATGTCTGCATTAGGTCACACCCGGGCACACTGGAGCGGCGTCCTGGCGATGACGCTCTGCGTATTTGTGCTCATTGCCTCAGAATTTATGCCGGTCAGTCTGTTGACACCCATCGCGGGTGATTTACACATTACCGAGGGATTAGCCGGTCAGGGCATTGCGCTTTCTGGCGCGCTGGCGGTACTGACCAGCCTGACGATATCCCGTCTTACCGGATCGCTGGACCGTAAATGGCTGCTGCTGGGGCTCACGGCGTTGATGGCAGCCTCTGGGGTGATTATTGCCCTGGCGTCCAGTTTCCCGGTTTATATGCTGGGCAGAGCGCTCATTGGGATCGTCATCGGCGGCTTCTGGTCGATGTCGGCGGCAACGGCCATTCGGCTGGTGCCGCAACGCCAGGTCCCCCGCGCACTGGCCATCTTTAACGGCGGCAACGCGCTGGCCACCGTTGTGGCAGCGCCGCTGGGCAGCTACCTGGGGGCCACCGTCGGCTGGCGCGGCGCCTTTTTATGTCTTGTCCCGCTGGCGGTGCTGGCCTTCGTCTGGCAATGCATTAGCCTGCCGTCGATGAAAAGTCCGCGCGCACCACAGCGGCAGGGATCGGTGCTGCGTCTGTTCCGTCTTTCTACGCTATCCCTGGGATTGCTGGCCTGCGGACTGTTCTTTATGGGACAGTTTACCTTATTTACCTATGTGCGACCGTTTCTGGAGACGGTGACCCAGGTCAGTCCTTCTGGTCTGTCCCTGATATTGCTGACAATGGGTATCGCCGGTTTTATCTGCACGCTGCTTATTACGACCGTTCTGAATGCCCGATTTTATCCGACGCTGGTGGCTATCCCGTTGTTAATGGCCGCAATTGCCGGAACGCTTCTGCTGGCCGGACACCACACGGGATCGGTCGCCGTACTGTTAAGCCTGTGGGGGCTGCTGGCGACGGCGGCGCCCACCGGCTGGTGGACATGGATTGCGCGGACGCTGACCGAGGATGCGGAGACGGGCGGCGGGCTGATGGTCGCCGTGATCCAGCTATCGATAGCCCTCGGGTCAACGGTAGGCGGCCTGGTGTTTGATAGTCTGGGATGGCACAGCACTTTTGCACTGAGCGGTCTGTTACTGCTGGGCGCGGCAGGGGTGACTTTTCTGCTCTCTGTCAAAATCAGATCATCTCAGCGCACTGCGATTAATGAATTGAATGCATAAGTCAAATCAGGAATGAGAGGCTAATCGTGACCGCGTTCCTGTCTTACCATGGTGTTTTAACAAGAGGGGAGCTTCACCGTGGAATATTCAGTATTAAGTAACGCTCGCAAAATGCCGATGCTGGGTTTCGGCGTTTTCAAGGTGACCGATAAAGCGGAGTGTAAGCAGGCGGTGTTGAACGCCATTCGCACCGGTTATCGCCTCATCGATACCGCTGCCGTCTACGATAATGAAGATGCGGTGGGTGAGGCCGTGCGCGAAGCCATCGCCGAAGGTCTGTGTACCCGCGAGGCGCTGTTTATTACCTCCAAACTGTGGGTCCAGGACATGGCCAACACCGGGATGGCGAAAACCGGGATTGCCGCGTCATTAAAAAAATCGGGCCTGGAATACTTTGATCTTTATTTGCTACATCAGGCGATGGGCGATTATTTCAGCGCCTGGCGTGCGCTGGAAGAGGCCTATGAGGCCGGTACCCTGAAAGCGATCGGCGTCTCCAATTTTTACCCCCATGTGTTAGCTAACTTCTGCGAAACTGTCAGAATTAAGCCAATGGTGAACCAGGTTGAACTGCATCCTTATTTCGCGCAGCCCGCGGCGCTGGAAGCCATGAAGCATTATCACGTTCAGCCTGAAGCGTGGGCGCCGTTAGGCGGTGGCAGACATAATCCGTATCAAGATGCATTGCTGCAGGGGATCGCCGATGCGCACCAGAAAACCATTGCGCAGGTTGTTCTGCGCTGGAACGTGCAGCGTGGCGTCACGGTGATCCCTAAATCCACCCGCCAGGAGCGCATTGAAGAAAATTTTGCTATCTGGGATTTCGTATTAACAGATAACGAAATGGCGCAAATCAGCGCCCTGGATTTAGGCTATGTTGGCGAAGCGGTAAAACACTTCAACCCTGAGTTCGTTCGCGGATGTCTGGGGGTGAAAATCCACGACTGACCGCGGCACCGATTGGCTCCATCTTCATCTCCCCGCCTGCGCCGCGGCGACGGGCTCGGTATGCTGGTTAGCGCCCACGCGTTTGCCGCGATGGTTGTCAATGCGGTAGTCGATCGTCACGGGCAGCTGACTGGTGACAGTTGATCCTCTGGCCGGTGACATGTCGGTTGGATGCTTCCGTCGCAGTGGCCTTTAAAGCGGCAGTCTCCCGGGAAATTTTCGCTGCCAATGACCGCGTGACACTGCGCTTTATCGATGCGGGAGAGATCTTTCCTGCCGAACGCCTGGCGCTGGCGCGTAACGATGAGCACTTTGATGTCGATCCGTTAGCGGAAGGCGGCAGAGGCTTGCGGCTTATTCTGCGTGCGGTGGACTATTTTAATGTGGAAACTGGCGCCGGGGAGAATGTGACTACCCTGATAGAAGCGTTGCCTGATACCCGCCTAAGCCATGCCACCGACGATCGCTGCGGGTGAGGGAACAGACGTTGCCCCCGGGTGAATCACCGGGGGAATTTCCCCACCCGCGTTCACCGGCTTCATCATCTTATTGCTGTGCCTGGGCAGCGGAGTGCACGCCAAGGTGATGAGGACGGATGATATCTAATGTCATCATGGCTGATTTGCAGAAAATGCATTTCGCACCAAAAGGGTTTTTTTCAGTGACGTCAAACTGGGACGTTCTGTACTGGGAGCCATGGCAGCATGGGCATCTAAAATGGATATGTTCGATCATAATGTAAACCTTGTATGGGTGATGTTCTGTTGAAAAGACAATGGTCGTTTCAGGAAAATTAACGCGGCTGATTTTAGTTGGTGGTAAGCCGGGTTTTGTGTCAGATGGCGGACTTTTTAAGGAGCCGACAAGGATCTGACAGGGCCTGTTTACAGAAAAAGCAAACTACTAACGGGACTGCTCAAAGGAAGGTGGTATCAGGGATAACGCCTGGAGATGAGAACACGTACTCAGATAATAACTTTTTGTCTGGTAAATCGACTCAACGATTAACGCACGTGCCGTGAATAATAGCAAACGTTATTTTAGCCTTCCGGATGCCTGCTGCGCCAGGGGAGGCTTCATCAGCGCCGTCACCCAGTCGATAAATACCTGTACCCGGGCAGAGAGCTGCCGATTACTGGGATAGAGCAGGGAGAGCGGCAGCGGCGCAGGACGAAAATCGGCCAGCACTTCCGTTAACGCGCCCGACGCCAGATCGGCCTCAAGGCGGGGCAAGGGCGCCTGATACAGGCCAAAGCCAAGCCTTGCCGCTTCGGCGCCGACGTCGGCATCGGAAGTCAGCAGCCGACAGGGCAAACTGACCTCGCTCTGACGGCCATCCTGGGTAAAGCTCAGCGGCAAGGTACGTTGCGCGCGCGATGAAACAAACCCGATCATCACGTGGCCCGTCAGTCCTTCAATCGTATGCGGGGTGCCGTACCGGGCGAGATAGGTCGGGCTGGCGCAGGTGATCTCCTGCAACCCGGCGAGCGGCCGGCAGATCATCTCGCTGTCGGGGAGATGGCCGCCGCGAATGACGCAGTCGACTCCCTCGCGAACCAGATCGACGTCACGCTCGCTTTCGCCGATCTGCAGCGTAATGTCCGGGTAGCGGGCGAGAAACTGCGGCAGCGCGGGCAGAAGCAGGGTCCGTGCCAGGTTGCCCGCCACGTCTACCCGAATGGTGCCGGAGATGCTCCCCCCGGCGCTGCGGTTGGCCTCCTCAAGGGCCGCCAGAATGGACACGCAGCGCTGATAATACAGCGAGCCTTCTGCCGTCGGCCGTACGTGCCGGGTGGTACGATGTAGCAGCCGCGCCCCGAGACTGACCTCCAACGCTTTAATAGCCGCGGTCGCTACTGGCCGGGAAGCCCCCAGATCCGCGGCGGCGGCACTGAATGAGCCCCGTTCGACGATGCGCACAAACAAGGTCAGAGTATCCAGTTTATCCATGACATTGTTCCAGCTGGCAAAACTATCCTGTCGCCCAACGCGGTCTTATCGTCGGCATTCAGGGGCTTATAATCGCTCATGTTTTCAGCAGAGAGAAAAGGAGAAAACATGAACAATAGCGCAAAAATCGCCCTGGTGACNGGNGNCAGGCGGCAGCCGCGGCCTGGGACGCGCGACCGTCGAAGCGCTGGCACAGCGCGGCGTAAATGTAGTACTGACCTACAAAACGCGTCTTGCCGAGGCGAACGAGGTGGTTACACGGGTTGAAGCACTGGGCGCCCGGGCGATCGCGTTGCCTTTCAGCGCCGGCGAAATCGACACCTTTGACGCATTTGTTAGCGCTTTTCAGGGCGCGCTGACGGAGCTGGGCGCCGATAAATTTGATTATCTGGTCAATAATGCCGGCAACGCCAGCGGCATGGGATTTCTTAACGCCACGGAAGCGGAATTCGATGCGCTGTATCGCATCCACGTGAAGAGCGTTTTCTTCCTCAGCCAAAAACTATTGCCGCTGCTGGCCGATGGCGGGCGAATAGTGAATGTCTCGTCCGGCCTCACCCGCATCGTGATGGCGAACCGGGCGCCCTATGCGATCATGAAATCCGCGGTGGAAACCCTGACTCGCTATATGGCGTTTGAGCTGGGCAGTCGCGGGATCACGGTGAACTGCGTGGCGCCCGGCGCCATCGCCACCGATTTCAGCGGCGGGGTGGTGCGGGATAACTCGCAGGTCGCTCAGGCGGTAGCGAACATGACGGCGCTGGGCCGACCTGGCCTGCCAGAGGATATCGGGCCGATGATCGCCTCGCTGTTATCCGATGATCATCGCTGGGTGAATGCCCAGCGCATTGAGGTTTCCGGGGGAATGCGCATCTGAGCGAAGAAAACCGGGGCTGTTTTCATCCGTAGTCAATCGATATGTCAGTGGATGCCGATATAGCGCGACGCTGTGGAGAGATAAGGAAATAATGATCTGCCGCGTTGCTCGTTAAATATTAGTGATTGACCTTATTGCCTGAATGCGCAAGATTATTGTTGAATAAACAGTCAATATG
>NZ_JAZARW010000001.1:1480605-1494529 GCF_036233805.1 Klebsiella sp. EMBS2024
ATGCANGTATGAAAGGATTTAAGATATGGATTTTGAAAATGAATTGACCAGTAAGATCCTTGATCCCATTCACGGCACTATTCGTTTGACGACACTCGAGATTGCCTTTATCAATCACCCCCTGTTCCAGCGCTTACGCAACATTAAACAGAACTCTTTTTTATATAAGGTGTTTCCCTCTGCGGTGCACAGCCGCTTCGAACACTCTCTCGGGGTGCTGCATTTATCAAGTGAAATACTCAATAATTTACGCCTGAATGCGATACGGTATCAAAAGAAATATGATGATGGCCATGTGTTTGGTCATATCGATCAGATACCAAAACACAACATTCAGGAGTTGAGACTCGCTGCCCTGATGCATGACATCGGGCACGGGCCGGTATCCCACCAGTTTGAGAGTTTTATGCCTGGTAAGCACGAATTCTCCGATGTTCTCCCCACGGCCTACCATTCAATCATTGATGTATTAAGCAAGCCAGAACAGAAAGTTGAACATGAACAGCTTTCGCTGTTGTTCAGCCTGATGATTTATCATGATCTGAGAAAACAAGGTAAGGTCGATGACGAAATAAATATCGAAAATGTGTTAAAAATTATCGAAAAAAGATACGGTGACCAACAGATCATTGAGGAAATTAATGGAAAGGCAACAGATATCCTGCCGTTAATGACCTCGATCATCTCTTCCTGTCCGATCGATGCCGACCGGATGGATTACTTGCTCAGAGATGGCTATTTCTCCGGCGTCAAGTGTGGCATCTACGATTACAATCGCTTGTTTATGTCAATTGTCCCGGTCGAGGAACAGGGAAAATTGTACCTTGCTTACAAAGAGAGTGGGATTGATTCGATCGCTGAGTTTATTGGGGCGCGCTCCAGCCTTTTCTCGCAGGTGTATTACCATAAAACAAACCGCGCCTTTGCGACGATGTTGAGCACATTATGTGAGATTATGCAAAGCAAGGATCCACAAAATGTCATTATCGCTGACGTTACCGACCGTATCGTTGACCATAGCGATGAAAGCTTCATCGACGCGCTGAAGGAGTTTTATTTGGCGTGCAGTGATGATTATTTTTTGAATGACAAGGTTGGTGAATGGATAGATATCAGCGATACCGAGGCGGTTAATAAAAAAATACTTGCTGACATTATTAACCGACACCCATGGTCGAAGGTCTATGAGGCCAAACACTCTGTGTATAAAGCTAACATCGCTGACAAGGAAAATAAGGCGTGGAAGAGTCAACTCACCGGGTTATTGACTTCTGTATTACAGCCTCATTTCAAACCACATGAATTTGCCGTTGATATTGTCTCCGACTGCGCCTTTAAAGACCTGGATAAAACCGAAGTTAAGCTTTTGGTGAAAGATCTTAAGAACCGCTACGAAATAAAACCGTTAATTGAATGTGGTGATAAGTTAAATCAGTATCAAATCATCAAATATTGCATTCGGGTATTTGTTGACCGCGATATCAAAGAACGCGTAACTCCTGAAATAATCTATAAAATCAATGAAATAGTGGTCAAGCAGATCGCGTTGCTGAATTGATGATGCCCGTCAGGGCAGCGATAAATCTTTCAGGGGCTGGTTTTTTAACCGGCCCCTGAAGATAAGCGGTAAATCGTGGCGCATCCCCGCCATCGGCATAACATACAACAGCGCGTTTACCCGAGACTAAACACCGCGCTGAGGCATAGATTCCCGCAGGGGAGCGGGTGGCTCAACAAAAACACCGGCTCAGTATGGTTATTCCGCCAGCAGGGCGGCGAATTTCGCCAGCCACTGTGGATGAGCAGGCCAGGCGGGGGCGGTAACCAGGTTACCGTCCACATGCGCCTGGTCGATACCAATATCCGCATAGTGCCCACCGCTCAGGCGCACTTCCGGAGCGCAGGCGGGATAGGCGCTGCAGGTCCGTCCCTGCAGAATACCGGCGGCGGCCAGCAGCTGCGGGCCGTGGCAGACGGCGGCGATAGGTTTACGCGCGGCGTCGAATGCCTGTACCAGTTTAATAACCTCCTCGTTCAGGCGCAGATACTCCGGCGCCCGGCCGCCGGGGATCACTAGCGCATCGTAGTTCTCGGCCTTAACTGCGGCGAAGTCAGCGTTCAGCGTGAAGCGATGGCCCGGCTTTTCGCTATAAGTCTGGGCGCCGTCAAAGTCATGGATTGCGGTCATGACATAGTCGCCAGCGGCTTTATCCGGGCAGACGGCATCGACCTGGTGTCCAATCATCTGCAGTGCCTGAAAAGGAACCATCGTTTCGTAATCTTCGGCATAATCGCCGACCAGCATTAGGATTTTCTTGCTCATCTTTGTGTCTCGTTGTGGGCGAAAGGTGTCTTAGATATAGCCTGGCGACTTGCAGAATGCGAACCGTTCAGGATGCCGACGACGGTGTCGTGTGCGTCTTGTAGCCGGGCTCATGTTTTTTTGCTAACGACAACTTTGTTCGATATCGCGCTGTGGCTCGTTATCCGCAAAAAATCGGTTTGTGAGGAGTAAGGGGAGCAGAAGAATATTGTTACCGTTTAGATTTCGCGCCAGGACTATTAAGCGTCCGCCGCGAAGGGGCAATCGGATGGAAGCCAGATATTATCCCTCTGAGTAATTTATTGCGTTGTTACGCTAAATTTGCATAATGAGCGAATTATATTGNNNNGGTCGTCTTTATGGTTTCCTTTATTCATCCGCTTAATGTTTTAGCCCGCCTTATAGTATCCATTGCAAACATTCCTTTGGTGCATTATTTATTGAATTTATCATTGACTGTTGTTACACATTTTAAATGTTGATATTCATGGTGCTTTTATTTTCATGGTGAAAGGGGGTGTTTATGAATAAATATAATTATTAGGTGGTTAAGTTGATCGGTAATCCATTTTTGCTTTATCATCGTCACGTTTCACATCAATATATCTTCAATAATTATTCCTTAAGGAAAGGAACTGCTATGGCTGATACGTTCCAGAATGAAGTCCCCAGGGCGCGCATTAATCTCAAATTATCTCTTCATACCGGCGGCGCGCAAAAGAAGGTCGAACTGCCGCTCAANNTGCTTACCATTGGCGATTTTAGTCATGGGAAGGAAAACCGGCCTTTATCGGAAAGAGAAAAAATCAACGTCAATAAAAATAATTTTAACAGCGTACTTTCGGAATTTAGCCCGGAAGTNAACCTCTCGGTGCCGAATACGCTGGCCGGCAATGGCGAAGAGGAGAACGTCAGACTGCGTTTTACCGACATCAAAGATTTTGAACCGGAGCAGGTTGCCCGGCAAATTCCGCANCTCCGNGCCATGCTGGCGATGCGTAATTTATTACGCGATCTCAAATCCAATCTGCTCGATAACGCCACTTTCAGAAAAGAGCTTGAGGCAATCCTGAAAGATCCGGCGCTGTCCCAGGAATTACGCGACGAAATGAGTGCGCTTGCCCCGAAATAAGTGCGGGGCAAGTCTGTTAATGGATTAACCGGGAAAATGCTAATGTCTGTTACCACAGAAAACGCCCCTGTTCAGGGGCAAACCACGCTGCAGGAAAACAGGGCGGGCGAGGGCGTTTACGCCTCGCTGTTTGAAAAAATTAATCTCNCCCCGGCGTCTNGNCTCGGGGATATCAACGACTTTCTGGACGATGCCGCGCTCTCCGAGNCGCCGGCGGCGGAGCGTCTCACCGCGGCGATGCAGGTGTTTATGGAACGCATCCGTCAGTCCGGCCAGCGGGTGGAAAAGCTCGACAAAACGCTGATCGACCACCATATCGCCGAGCTGGATTTCCAGATAAGCCGTCAGCTGGACGCGGTGATGCACCATCAGGAGTTTCAGCAGGTCGAATCCCTGTGGCGCGGCCTCAAACAGCTGGTGGACAACACCGACTATCGGCAGAACGTCAAAACGGAGATCCTCGACGTCGCCAAAGACGATCTGCGCCAGGACTTTGAGGACGCGCCGGAGCTTATCCAGAGCGGCCTGTACTGGCACACCTATACCGCGGAGTATGACACTCCCGGCGGCGAGCCGATCGGCTCGGTGATCTCGGCCTATGAGTTCGACGCCAGCCCGCAGGATGTGGCGCTGCTGCGCAATATCTCCCGCGTCTCTGCGGCCGCCCATATGCCGTTTATCGGCGCNGTCGGCCCGGCCTTCTTCCTGAAAGAGACCATGGAAGAGGTGGCTGCCATTAAGGATATCGGCAACTACTTCGATCGTGCGGAATATATCCGCTGGAAGGCGTTTCGCGAAACNGACGATGCCCGCTACATCGGNCTGGTGATGCCGCGCGTGCTGGGTCGTCTGCCGTACGGTCCGGACACCGTGCCGGTGCGCAGCTTCAACTATGTCGAGCAGGTGAANGGNCCGGANCACGAAAANTATCTCTGGACCAGCGCGGCGTTCTCCTTCGCNTCNAATATGGTGAAGAGCTTTGTNAANAACGGCTGGTGCGTGCAAATTCGCGGTCCGCAGGCNGGCGGCGCGGTGAAAGATNTGCCNATCCATCTGTACGATCTGGGCACCGGCAACCAGGTGAANATNCCTTCCGAGGTGATGATCCCGGAAACGCGGGAGTTTGAGTTCGCCAGCCTGGGCTTTATCCCGCTGTCGTACTACAAAAATCGCGATTACGCCTGCTTCTTCTCGGCCAACTCCGCGCAGAAACCGGCGCTGTACGATACCGCCGACGCCACCGCCAACAGCCGTATCAACGCGCGTCTGCCTTANATCTTCCTGCTGTCGCGCATCGCGCACTACCTGAAGATGATCCAGCGCGAGAATATCGGCACCACCAAGGACCGGCGNCTGCTGGAGCTGGAGCTGAACACCTGGGTGCGGAGCCTGGTGACNGAAATGACCGACCCCGGCGACGAGCTGCAGGCCTCCCATCCGCTGCGCGATGCCAGCGTGGTGGTGGAAGATATCGAGGATAACCCGGGCTTCTTCCGCGTGAAGCTGTACGCGGTGCCGCACTTCCAGGTCGAGGGGATGGACGTCAATCTGTCGCTGGTTAGCCAGATGCCAAAGGCGAAGGCGTAGGTTCGGACGATGATGAAAACGGAACGTCCGTTGTGGGGCCGGGGCATTATGGTGTCGCCTCAGCATTTTCAACAGCAGGCTGCGTATGCAGCCTGGACTGCGGAAGTGATTGCCCGGATGGGTCTTAACCACCCCTGGGGAGTGGTTGAGGCGACCTTCGAACCAGAGATGCTCAAACTGGGCCGCCTGCAGGCTCACAGGCTGCAGGTCCGGTTCCAGGATGGCACGATGATTGATACGGACAATGCCGATGCGCTGCCGTCCGCGCTGTCGCTGGACGGCGCATCCGGCGAGGCGGTGATCGTGCTGGCGCTGCCCCTGATGCAGGCGAATGGCGGCAACTGTCTGAAGCCGGAGGAGGTGGCCGAAAGGCCGGCGCGCTTCCGGCAGCGCTGGCGCGATGTCCGTAACCAGTTTGGGGATGATACCCGGCAGATTGCCGTCATACAGCCGGAGCTGACCCTCCGCTTCGCCCACCAGGACAACAGCGATTACCTGACCTGTCCGCTTGTTCGCCTGCAGCGGGACTCGCAGGGGGCCTGGCTTATCGACGAGACGTTTCTCCCGCCGCTGCTGCAGATCCAGGGCAGCCGCTGGCTGGCGACGCAGCTTGAACAGCTGCTCATCCAGCTCCGGGCTCGTCTGACGCGCCTGATGGCCATGCGTCGCGAAAGCAATGAACGGATGGCTGATTTTGCCGTAGCCGATGTCTCTCTGTTCTGGTTGCTGAATGCGCTGAACAGCGCCGAGCCGGTGCTGGGGTACTTTCTGCGTTACCGGCAAAGCCCGCCGGAACGCCTCTACCCGGAGCTGGCGCGCCTGGCTGGTAGCCTGCTGACCTTTTCGCTCACCCATCAGGCGAATGCCGTCCCGATCTATCAGCATGACCAGCTGAACGCGGTTTTTCCGCCGCTGTTTGATTTACTGAGCGACCTGCTGGAGGCGAGCCTGCCATCGCGGGTGGTGGCGATTGCCCTGGAGCATGATGCCCGGCTGCACTTCTGGCAGGCGCGTCTGCACGATGCCCGGCTGCGGGAAGGGGCTGATTACTACCTGTCGGTTCGTTCGTCGGTACCGGTCGCCCAACTGCAGGAGCAGTTTCCGCGCCAGTGCAAAGTGGGCAGTCCGGATCATGTCAAAGCCATCGTCAACTCCTCGCGGACAGGGGTGCCCCTCACGCCATTGCGTCATGTGCCGGCGGCGATCCCGCTGCGTCTGGAAAATCAGTATTTCAGCCTCGATGTGTCCCACCCTCTGGCAACGGAAATGCTGCAGAGCGGCACCTGTATGTTTTACGTCCCGGGGATGCTCGGTGAGCCTGAACTTGAACTTTTTGCGGTACTACGAACGTGAATGAGCCTAAACGCGGCAACGCCGCGTCCATTGATATTGATGCGCTGCTGCAGAACACCTGGCTGCAGGTTATCAGCCTGCGCCACGGCCCGCAGTTCCGCGATGAGGAAGGGTACACGCTATGGCAGCGCTGTATCGCTGATGTCGAGCGCGTGCAACATGAGCTGAAGGCGAGCGGGCTTGATGACGCCAGCTGTCAGCATATTCTCACCGCCCAGTGTGCGCTGCTCGATGAAGCCGTGAAAGGTCGCGGCGTGGAGGATGAGGCCTGCCTGCAGTGGTATGACATTCCGCTGCAGGGGCACTTCCTCGGCACCATGGACGCCGGCGACACCCTGTGCGAGCGGATGCGTGATGTGTTGCGTGAACCGGCGCCCAACCTGGCCGTGGTCACCTGTTTTCAGCGGGTGATGCTGCTGGGTTTTATTGGCAGCTTTCGCTCCCTCCACGACCCCGAGCGCCTGAAGCTGGTCAACGCGCTCGGTGAGCGTGTTCCTCCTTTTCAGTGCCCGGCTACCGCTCCCGTACTGGTAGAGAGTCGCGCCGGTCTGGGGATAAGCGGCTGGCTGGCCCCATGGCCGGTACGTATTGGCCTGAGCGTGGTAGTGGTACTCGCCCTGTGGTGGGGGCTCAACCACTGGCTCGATCACCTGCTGCTGACCTTGTTACCGGGGGAGGTGAAATGAGCCCCGCGCAGCAGCGTGGGCTGGCGCTGTGGGCCAGTCTGCTGAGTGCGCTGGTGTGCCTGCTATTTTTGCCGGTTCCCCGCTGGGGGGCGTGGCTCATTCTGCTGGTCACGCTGGCCCTGATCATCGGGATCTGGCGCATCGCCAGTCGTCGTACCGGACGTAACGTCGCATCAACCCTGGCCCCTCTCCCGGAGGGCGCTTATCGCCAGCCGGTGGTCCTCGTTTGCGGCGACCTGCCGTGTGTCTGGCCGCCAGCGTCACCGGTGCGAGTGGTCAAACAGGGCTGCTGGATCCGCGTGAAAAAGACGGAGGAGCTGCAGCAGGTCGCGCGCCAGGTATTGAGCCAGCGGCCGGAATGGGGGCCTCAGCTGTCGGTGCTGCTCTGCGTCTGCCCGCAGCGGCATGCGCAAAGCGATGCGCTGACCAGCGCTCTGCTGGCCCTGCGCTGGCAACTCAGCCAGCTGCGCCAGCAGATGGGGTATGCCGTACCGCTGGCGCTGCAGGGGCAGGTGGGCAGCGCGATGAGTCGCGACCTGTTGTGGCAGGCGGCGATACCGGGTGAAGCGGTGAAAGTCTGGCAGCCCTCCTGCGCCCCCTGTTCCGTACCGGCCTGGGTAAGCGCCGGCGGGGCGGCCGCGCTGGAGCAGCAGGTGCTGATGAACAGCCTGATGGGCTGGTCTGAACAGCACGTCTATGCCGTGTTGACGGAAGAGAATACCGACCTGCCACCTCTGACCCCTGCGGCCGTGCTGTGGGGCCTCGGGCCCTCGCTGCCTGGAAGTCTGGCATCGTCGGCCTGGACGACGTGGTTATCCCGACATAGCGGCCTGTCGCGGGTAGCTGGCTGGCAGCCAGATGAGAGCGACACCGGGGACGCTTCAGCTTTGCCGGAATTCATCCTGCCGCAGTTACCGGCGGGACGGGGACTCACGCCACGAGGCAGGGCCTGGCGCGCGGCGCTCGCGATTTTCACCCTCGCGGCTGTCGCCGCGCTGCTCAGCAGTGGCTGGAACAATCGACAACTGCTGCAGCGCGTGGGCGTCGATATTGCCCGTTATGAGCGGATTGCGATGGATGATTATCGACCAAAAGCCAGCGCTGTCAGGGTGCTGCGTGAAGATGCCGCGCTGCTTGATAGCTGGGCGCGTAACGGCGTCCCGCTGCGCCTGAGTCTGGGCTTATATCGCGGGGAGCAGATTCGCCTGCCGTTGCTGGAGGCGATTCGCGGTTACGTGCCGCCTCCGCCTCCGCCCAGGCCGGTGCAGCGCGTTGCCCCGAACGTCATCCGCCTTGACAGCATGTCGCTATTCGATACCGGGAAATGGGTACTGAAGCCTGGTTCGACAAAGCGGCTGGTCAACTCGCTGATGGACATTAAGGCCAGGCCCGGGTGGCTGATCGTGGTGGCGGGTCACACCGACAGCGTGGGTGAGGAAAAAGCCAACCAGCTATTGTCGCTGAAACGTGCGGAATCGGTCCGCGACTGGATGCGCGATACCGGCGACGTGCCGGACAGCTGCTTTGCCGTTCAGGGCTATGGCGAAAGCCGACCAATTGCAACAAACGATACGCCGGAAGGCCGTGCGCTGAACCGTCGTGTCGAAATCAGTCTGGTGCCGCAGGTAGACGCCTGCCGGTTACCGGACCAACCCTCTGCGTCATCCCAGGATGATGGCGCTTCACTACACAATGGAGAGTAATTCCATGGCAATNCCNGTTTATCTNTGGCTGAAAGACGACGGNGGCGCGGACATTAAAGGNTCNGTNGACGTNNAGGANCGTGANGGCAGNATNGANGTGGTGGCNCAGGAGCATAANCTGTACATNCCGACCGATAACAACACCGGCAANCTGACNGGNACNCGTATTCANACGCCGTTCCTGTTCACCAANGANATCGACTCNTCCAGCCCNTACCTGTACAAGGCNGTGACCACCGGCCAGACCCTGAAATCNGCTGAGTTCAAGTGGTACNNAATCAACGANGCNGGNCAGGAAGTGGAGTANTTCAANACNAANCTNGANAACGTNAANGTGGTNAAAGTGAATCCNNTNATGCACGACNTCAAANANCCNNCNTNCGAGAAGCACAACCATCTNGANCNGATNGANCTGCGCTACGANAANATCACCTGGACCTANAAAGACGGCAACATCATTCANTCCGATNNCTGGAACGAACGCGCCACCGCGTAATTGCCCGTCATATTTCGCGCCGCTGGCGCGCAGGCGACGTTCGCTCATCCCGGCCGCATCGTTATCTCTGCGGCCGGGGATTATTGCGGGCGATCGCCTGATGCGGGCAGCGTTTCTCTGCCCGCCGTTTTTTGCTGAACGCCTGAGATACGGGTTCTCAGCAAAGAAAAACACAATCTGNCTGCCTGACCTNNTGCGCTTTGGGTTCCTGTTCAGGAACAGCGACGGGCGGTAGCGTGTCCGGAAACAATAAGAGAGNATCTCATGGAAAATCCNGCCANCNTGTTACNCCGTCTTAATCCCTGCTGTGCCCGCGCAATGGAGGGGGCGGCCTCCCTGTGCCAGACCCGGGCGCATGCCGAGATCCTGCCCGAGCACTGGCTGCTTAAGCTGCTGGAACAGGGGGAAGGCGATCTGACGGTGCTGGCGCGGCGCTATGAATGGGATATGGATGCGCTGTGGCAGGATCTGCTGAACTGGCTGGATAAACAGCCGCGCTCGGTACGTCATCGTCCCCAGCTCTCTGACCATACCCTGAGGCTGATGCAGGAGGCCTGGCTGATTGCCTCGCTCAGCGGCGAAGCGCAGATCCGCAGTGTTCACCTGCTGATGGCGCTGGTTGAAAAACAGAATCTGATCCAGTGCGATGGCCTGTGGCCGCTGTTAACGCTGGGCCAGCGTCAGCTGGAACGCCTGCGCCCCTTGCTTGATGCCCAGTCCGACGAACGTCCGCCAGCGCAGCAGGAAGCGGCGCTGGCGCAGCCCCATGGCGGGGACGTGGAATTTGTGGGGCGTCCTGCGGGCAGCGAACTGAATGCGGATGGGCTCAACCCGGCGCTGCAGAACGCGCTGGACAAATTCACTCTCGACGTCACCGCCAAAGCCAGAGACGGCCAGATTGACCCGGTGTTCGGACGTGACACGGAAATCCGCCAGATGGTGGATATTCTCTCCCGTCGGCGAAAAAACAACCCAATCCTCGTCGGTGAGCCGGGCGTGGGCAAGACCGCTCTGGTGGAAGGCCTGGCGCTGCGCATTGCCGAAGGCAACGTCCCCGACGCGCTGAAGCCAGTGTCGGTGCGCACCCTTGACCTCGGTCTGCTGCAGGCCGGCGCCGGGGTCAAAGGCGAGTTCGAGCAGCGGCTGAAAAATATCATTGAGGCGGTACAGCAGTCGCCTTCGCCGGTGCTGCTGTTTATCGACGAGGCGCACACGATCATCGGCGCGGGTAATCAGGCGGGCGGCGCGGATGCCGCCAACCTGCTGAAGCCGGCGCTGGCCCGGGGCGAACTGCGGACCATCGCCGCCACCACCTGGAGTGAATACAAGCAGTACTTCGAGCGCGACGCCGCGCTGGAGCGCCGCTTTCAGATGGTCAAGGTGGATGAGCCGGACGACGACACCGCCTGCCTGATGCTGCGCGGCCTGAAGTCCCGCTATGCCGACCACCACGGCGTGCATATCACGGATGATGCGGTGCGCGCCGCCGTGACGCTGTCACGACGCTATCTCACCGGTCGCCAGCTGCCGGACAAGGCAGTGGATTTACTCGACACCGCTTCCGCCCGCCTGCGTATGAGTTTGGATACCGTGCCTGAGCCGCTGACCCGCATGAAGGCGCAGCTCACCGCGCTGGCAATGGAGAAGCAGGCGCTGCTGGAAGATATTGCGCTGGGCAACAGCGCCCGCGGCGATCGGCTGGCGGCCATTGAGCAGGAGGAGATCCGCCTTATTCTGGCGCTGGATACCCTTGAAACTCAGTATGGTCAGGAGCTGCAGCTGACGGAAGCGCTGCTCGCCTGTCGCCGCGATATCTCCCGCCAGGCGGAAATTAGCGATCTACAAACCGCGCTTATCGCCGTCCAGCAGGTCAATCCGCTGCTCGGGCTGGACGTCGACGTCCGCACCGTGGCGACGGTGATTGCCGACTGGACCGGCGTGCCGCTCTCCTCGCTAATGAAAGATGAGCAGACGGAGCTGCTGAGTCTGGAAGAGAGTCTCGGCAAACGGGTGGTTGGCCAGGAGGCGGCCCTGAGCGCTATTGCCCGGCGCCTGCGCGCCGCGAAAACCGGCCTGACGCCGGAGAACGGTCCGCAAGGGGGGTTCCTGCTGGTCGGGCCGAGCGGCACCGGCAAAACGGAAACGGCGCTCGCCCTGGCCGATGCGCTGTTCGGCGGCGAGAAAGCGCTGATCACCATCAATCTCTCCGAGTACCAGGAGCCGCACACCGTCAGCCAGCTGAAGGGTTCTCCGCCCGGCTACGTCGGCTACGGCCAGGGCGGGATCCTGACCGAGGCGGTGCGCAAACGCCCCTACAGCGTGGTGCTGCTCGATGAGGTGGAAAAGGCCCATCGCGATGTGATGAACCTGTTCTACCAGGTCTTCGACCGGGGGGTAATGCGCGACGGCGAGGGGCGTGAAATCGACTTTCGCAACACCGTGATCCTGATGACCGCCAACCTCGGAAGCGACCTCCTGATGCAGTTGCTGGATGAACAGCCGGAGGCCAGCGAATCAGACCTGCACGAGCTGCTGCGCCCGGTGCTGCGCGGCCACTTCCAGCCGGCGCTGCTGGCCCGCTTCCAGACGGTGATTTACCGTCCGCTGCCGGCGGGAGCGCTGCGCACCATTGTCGGCATGAAGCTCGGGCAGGTAAGTCAGCGTCTGGCTTGCCATTACGGAATCAACACCACCCTCAGCGAGAGCCTGTTCGACGCGCTGACCGAGGCCTGCCTGCTGCCGGATACCGGCGCCCGTAACGTCGACAGTCTGCTCAATCAGCAGATCCTGCCGGCGCTGAGTCAGCAGCTATTGAGCCATATGGCGGCGGGGCAGAAACCGCGCCAGGTGACGCTGGGGTATCACGAAGAGGAAGGCGTCGTGATGGCGTTTGACGAGGGGACAATATCCGATGAGTAGCGTGAAATCGTTGTTGTTCAGCCATAACCACCACCTGCTTTCGGTGAAGGGATGTGAAGCCGGGCTTGATGTGCTGGCCTTCGAGGGCGATGAAGCCCTGAGCCAGCCGTTCCGCTACCGTATTGAATTCACCAGCGCAGACCATGCCATCAGCAAAGAGATGATGCTGATGAAGGCAGCCTCCCTGACGCTGCAGGCGCCGGTGGCTCAGGGCTTCGGCATCAATGTTCAGCAACCCGTGCGGGTTATCCAGGGCGTGGTGACGGGGTTTGAACGGCTCAGTACCTCCAGGGATGAAACGCACTACGCGCTGACGCTTCAGCCGCGCCTGGCGCTGCTTAACCGCTCGCACCAGAACGCCATTTACCAGGACCAGTCCGTTCCGCAGATTGTGGAAAAAATCCTCCGCGAGCGCCACGGCCTGCGCGGTCAGGATTTTCTGTTCTCGCTGACAAAAACGTATCCGCGCCGCGAGCAGGTGATGCAGTACGGCGAGGATGACCTGCGCTTTATCACCCGGCTGCTGGGTGAGGTGGGGATCTGGTTTCGCTTTACCGCCGACACGCGGCTGCACATCGACGTCGCTGAGTTCTGNGACAGTCAGCAGGGCTATGAGAAGGGGCTGACGTTGCCTTCGGTTCCGCCGTCAGGGCAGCAGTCGGCCGGGGTGGACGCGGTGTGGGAGATGGCATGCCGCCACCGCGTCGTGGAGCAGCAGGTCAGTACCCGCGACTACAACTACCGCGAGGCGACGGCGGACATGAACGCGCAGGTGGATGTCACCCGCGGGGAGACCACCACCTTTGGTGAGGCTTACCACTGGGGAGATAACTACCTGACCGCGGGGAATGTCCATGACCGCCATCCGGCGCCGGAGTCCGGGGCGTTTTACGCCCGGCTTCGTCATGAGCGTTATCTGAACGGCCAGACCCGGATGCAGGCCACCACCAGCTGCCCGACGCTCTGCCCGGGACAGGTGCTGAAGGTCACCGGCGGAGAGGAGGTGGCCAGGGAGTTTGCTGATGGCGTGCTCGTCACGGCGATGCACAGCCACGCCCGGCGCGATGCCGACTTTGCGGTGGAGTTTGCCGGCATACCGGACAGCCCGGACGTCGGCTACCGGCCTGAGCCCGGCGCGCGTCCGGTGATGGCCGGGACGCTGCCGGCCCGCGTGACCAGCACCCGGGAAAACGACATCTACGGGCATATCGACAAACACGGACGCTACCGGGTGAATATGTTGTTTGATCGGGCGCGCTGGGAAACCGGGTTCGAGAGCCTGTGGGTCCGTCAGTCGCGGCCGTATGCCGGAGACACTTACGGCCTGCACCTGCCGCTGCTGGCGGGGACGGAGGTGGCGATTGGCTTTGAGGATGGTAACCCCGACCGGCCGTATATCGCGGGCGTGCTGCACGACTCGGCGCACGGCGACCACGTCACCATTCGCAATGACAAACGTAACGTCCTGCGCACCCCGGCCAACAACAAAATCCGCCTCGACGATGAGCGCGGGAAAGAACATATCAAGGTCAGCACGGAGTACGGCGGTAAAAGCCAGCTCAATCTCGGGCATCTGGTGGATGCTGAAAAGCAGCTGCGCGGCGAAGGCTTTGAGCTGAGAACCGACAGTTGGGGAGCTATCCGGGCACAGAAGGGTATTTTTATCAGCGCTGACGGGCAGGTGCAGGCTCAGGGGCAGGTGCTGGCGATGGAGCCGGCGGTCAG
>NZ_JAZARW010000001.1:1501305-1502516 GCF_036233805.1 Klebsiella sp. EMBS2024
TTGATCTCCTCCCTGAAAACAGTNCCAGGCTAAACTGAAGTCTCCGGTCTTTCTTCCATCTCACAGAGAGGCACATCGCCATGAAAAAGACCCGCTATACCGAAGAACAGATAGCATTTGCGCTGAAACAGGCCGAAACCGGCANTCGGGTGGAGNAAGTCTGCAGAAAGATGGGCATNTCTGAAGCCACATTTTACAACTGGAAGAAAAAGTTTGGCGGCATGGGCGTGACAGAGCTGCGCCGCCTGCGCCAGCTTGAGGAAGANAATCAGCGTCTGAAACGTCTGGTGGCCGATTTAAGTCTGGACAAGGAGATGCTGCAGGAAGTTATCAAAAAAAGTTCTGAGGCCGGCTCAGAAGCGTCAGGCGGTGCATTTTCTGCGGGAGGCTTACCGTATCAGTGTCCGACGGGGATGCGGACTGCTGATGCAGAGCAGAACCGTTTACCACTGGCAGAGCCGGCGGGATGATCGGACGGTAACCCTGCGTATCCGGGAAATAGCGGAAACCCGGATCCGCTACGGTTGCCCGCGTATTCATATTCAGCTGCGGCGGGAAGGCTGGCCTGTTAACCACAAGAAAACACACCGGATTTACTGTCTGGAAGGCCTCAACCTGCGCAGAAAGCGCCCCCGCAGGCATGTCAGTGCAGCACATCGTCAGCAACGTCCGGTCCTGACCGGAGTCGATCAGTGCTGGAGTATGGATTTCGTGTCGGATAACCTGTTTAACGGACGACGTTTCCGGGCGCTGACTGTAGTGGATAATTTTAGTCGGGAGTGTGTGGCGATCCATGCCGGGAAGTCGCTGAAAGATGAGGATGTGGTCGGTGTGATGGAAAGGTTACGGGTGCTGGGCAAGCGCCTGCCGGTACGTATTCAGACAGATAACGGCAGCGAGTTTATTTCGAAAAGTCTGGATAAATGGACGTATGAGCACGGTGTTACAATGGACTTCTCCCGCCCCGGAAAACCAACGGGTAACCCGTTTATGGAATCATTTAACGGCAGTCTGCGGGATGAATGCCTGAACATTCACTGGTTTCTCTCGCTGGAAGATGCGCAGGACAAACTCGACAACTGGCGCAGGGAATATAATCATGAGAGAACGCATTCATCATTAAATGACATGACTCCGGCTGAATTCATCCGAAGTCTCCGGAAAGACGAAGATCTCTGATTTAGCACTGCACTGAATTTGGGCCAGGGTCA
>NZ_JAZARW010000001.1:1505509-1505634 GCF_036233805.1 Klebsiella sp. EMBS2024
TGGCGGCGCAAAGTCCGCCTGCTGCTGGTTACCGGCGACGAGGCAGCAATCGAACAACTGGTGCCAGGCCTGCGACAGCAGCGCTGGCTGGAGGGCCAGCGTACCGTTCTGATTTACGGCGGCAG
>NZ_JAZARW010000001.1:1505667-1508805 GCF_036233805.1 Klebsiella sp. EMBS2024
CGCGCTGCGCAAGCTGCGCCGTGGCCGTCCTCTGGACGGGATTGTGCGGGTGATGCCGTCGTCTCTCACCCTGACGCCGCAGATAAGCGAGAGCGACCTGCACGGGCTGGAAAAAATCAGCGAACTGCTGGGCTATGCCGCCCCGGTCTGGTTATGGAAACTGTGCGACAGTGAGTGGCCGCAGGCTGACCGCGCGGTGCAGGCGGTAGGGGTTAGCTTCCCGTTGCGCGCCACTGAGGAAGATGTCGCCCGTCAGCTTGCGCAGATGTTGCCGACGCTACGGGAGCAGGGGATGCACCAGATCGCAGCAGATACCCGCCACGACTTCCTGCTGCGTCTGGGGCAGCAGCTTATCGACGGGGAGATCGCACAATGGCGCCGGCAGCTGGCGCCGTGGCTGACCGCCTCGCGGCAGCGGCTTGCGCTGCGAGGCCTGATGTTTAGCCTGCCAGAGCCTCGTACCGTAGATCCGTATCAGGAAGCTGATGCCCTGCCTGCGAGCCAGCCTCACCTCCTGACGCTGCCCGCCACCTGGCAGGGGATCGTCGATGACTGCCGCCGTTTACGCGGGCATCACGTGGGAATGGCATGGGAGCGGGGCCTGGCGTGCGGTCTGCTGGCCATCTTCGGCCTGTGGGCGGCGGGACTGCTGCTCTCCTTTGCCCTCAATTACAGTCAGATTGCTTCGGTAGCGGGAAAAGCCCGCGACCTGGTGGCCCACCCCTCCGTTTCTGACTATCAACTGACGGCCCTCCATGCCCTGCGCAACGAAGCCGGCCGTCTCGTGCACGATGGGCAGAAGGGCGCTCCCTGGTATCGGCGCTTTGGTCTGGACCATCATCAGCAACTATTAGACGCCGTCCTGCCCTGGTACGGTGTGGCAAATCATCGCCTGATACGTGACCCGGCCAATGCCGCGTTGCAGCAGGCGCTCAGCGCGCTGGTCAACTCCGCCCCCAATAGCGACCAACGAGCCCAGCTGGCGAAACCGGGCTATGACCAGCTGAAAGCCTGGCTGATGATGGCTCGTCCGGATAAAGCCGATGGCGCATTTTTCGCGCAGACCATGAAAGCGGTCCAGCCGACGCGAATAGGGATCTCGACCGGTCTGTGGCAAAGTCTGGCGCCGGATTTGTGGGCCTTTTATCTCTCCCTGCTGCCCGAGCGGCCAGAGTGGAAGATCATCCCGGATGCGCAACGGGTGAGTCAGAGCCGTCAGGTTCTGTTGCAGCAGCTAGGTCGCCGCAATGCCGAAAGCACCTTATATGAGAACATGCTCAAATCCGTGCGTCGTAATTTTGCCGATGTGTCGCTGGAAGACATGACCAGTGGCACCGACGCGCGCCGCCTGTTTACCACCGATGAAGTGGTCCCGGGGATGTTTACCCGCCAGGCATGGGAAGGCGGCATTCAGCAGGCCATTGATAAGGCAGCCAGCTCGCGCCGGGAGGAAATCGACTGGGTGCTGAGCGATTCGCGCAAAACGGTGTCGACAGACCTGTCGCCGGAGGCGCTGAAAGCGCGTCTGACCCGACGCTACTTCACCGATTTCGCCGGCAGCTGGCTGAATTTTCTCAACAGTCTGCGACTCAACCCGGCGACCACCATTGCCGATGTTACCGACCAGCTCACGCTGATAAGCGATGTCCGCCAGTCGCCGCTGATTGCCCTGATGAATACCCTTGCCTGGCAGGGGCAGGCGGGGCAACAAAGGGAGGGGCTGTCGGACAGCCTTATTAAATCGGCCAAAGATCTGGTGGGCGGGAAAGACAAGCCGGTCATCGACCAGTCGGCAGCCGGCCCGCAGGGGCCTCTGGATGACACGTTCGGCCCACTGCTCCAGCTGATGGGGAAAAACACGGGCAGCAACGTCATGTCGGCCGATAGCACCCTGAGCCTGCAAACCTATCTGACCCGTATCACCCGCGTGCGCCTGCGCCTGCAGCAGGTTGCGAATGCCTCCGATCCGCAGGAAATGATGCAGGTCCTGGCGCAGACCGTCTTCCAGGGAAAAAGCGTCGACCTGACCGACACGCAACAGTACGGTAGCCTGATTTCGGCAAGCCTTGGCGAAGAGTGGAGTGGCTTCGGCAACACTCTGTTTGTGCAACCGCTGACCCAGGCATGGGAAACCGTGCTTCTGCCGTCGGCGGCCAGTCTGAATGACAAATGGCGCCGATCGGTGGTCGCCAACTGGCACACCGCCTTTGACGGACGCTTTCCGTTTGCCGCCAGCAAAAGCGACGCCTCCCTGCCGATGCTGGCTGAGTTTGTGCGCAAAGACAGCGGGCGAATCGAACGTTTTCTCACGACGGAGCTGAACGGTGTCCTGCATAAAGAAGGCAGTCAGTGGGTGCCGGATAAGGTCAACAGTCACGGCCTGGTCTTTAATCCGGCCTTTCTGCGCGCGATCAATCAGCTAAGCCAGCTGTCCGACATTCTTTTCACCGACGGCAGCCAGGGGATCAGCTTTGAGTTACAGGCCAGGCCTGCCCCGGAGGTTGTCGAGACACAGCTGACGATAGACGGCCAAAAGCTGCGCTATTTCAATCAGATGGCCGACTGGCAGACTTTCCGCTGGCCGGGGGAGACGTATAAACCCGGCACTCTGCTGACCTGGACCACCGTCAATGCGGGCACGCGTCTGTTCGGTGACTACAGCGGTACCTGGGGCTTTATTCGCTGGCTGGAGCAGGGTAAACGCCATCCGCTGGATCGCAGCCAGTGGATGATGAGCTTCACCGCCCCGGATGGCCGCACCCTGCAGTGGGTATTGCGCTCCCAGCTTGGGAGCGGCCCGCTGGCGCTTCTGGCGCTGCGCGGATTGACCCTGCCGGATCAGATTTTTACTGTCGATGCGGCTGAGAGCGCACAGGTCCTGACGACGGGGGTAGGGAATAGTGACATGGATGAGATGGAATTATGAGTATTTTACAAAATTTGGTTGCCGCCAGTCAGTTGGATGAAAGCGTACTGCGCCAGCAGGCCCGGTCACGTCAGGCGCAGTGGCAGTCCTGGCTTGCGCCAATCAGTGACGCCCAACCAACCGGGGACGATCCGGGCTATGACGATGATTTTCAGCGTATCCGCGATGAGGTCAATAAGATCTCCGGCGTCGATACCGAACTGATTTGCCAG
>NZ_JAZARW010000001.1:1512170-1512837 GCF_036233805.1 Klebsiella sp. EMBS2024
GTAAGCGCCNTCNGCNGNNGCTGNCCTGATTTTTCNGTGNGTNTGCCNGATNANNCCNGGGAAGGCNTCTGAGTCCGTNACNTTGTTCAGCGACAGGTCTGCACAGATGATTTCATGTGTNTTGCTGTCAACTGCCAGATGCAACTTTCGCCATATACGACGGCGTTCTTTGCCGTGTTTTTTGACTTTCCATTCGCCTTCACCAAAGACCTTCAGCCCGGTGGAATCAATCACCAGATGCGCGATTTCACCCCGGGTGNACGTTTTGAAACTGACATTAACCGACTTTGCNCGCTTGCTGACACTGGTGTAATCCGGGCAGCGCAACGGAACATTCATCAGTGTAAAAATGGAATCAATAAAACCCTGNGCAGCCCGCAGGGTCAACCTGAACACGCGTTTAATGACCAGAACGGTGGTGATGGCGAGATCAGAATAGCGCTGAGGTCTTCCCCGTGATGAAGGCGTTGCCGACTCATACCAGGCCTGAATAGCTTCATCATCCAGCCAGAAAGTTATGGAGCCACGGTTGATGAGGGCTTTATTGTAGGTGGGCCAGTTGGTGATTTTGAACTTTTGCTTTGCCACGGAACGGTCTGCGTTGTCGGGANGATGCGTGATCTGATCCTTCAACTCAGCAAAAGTTCGATTTATTCAACAAAGCCGT
>NZ_JAZARW010000001.1:1512879-1516208 GCF_036233805.1 Klebsiella sp. EMBS2024
ATTTATGGACGATTTAACCTTGCGTTATTACGACGCTGAAATGCGCTACCTGCTGGAAGCGGGTGAAGAGTTTGCCCGCGCTCATCCTGAGCAGGCGGCAATGCTCAATCTCGACAAAGCGGGCGCTCGCGACCCCTTTGTCGAGCGCCTGTTTGAAGGTTTTGCCTTCCTGATGGGCCGCATGCGCGAGAAACTCGATGACGATCTGCCTGAGCTGACCGAAGGCGTGGTCAGTCTGCTGTGGCCACATTATTTACGTACCATTCCCTCGATGTCGGTCGTGGAGTTCACCCCCGACTGGCCGGAAATGAAAGAATCGATGACGATAGGCAAAGGTTTTGAAGTGCTTTCCCGGCCGATCGGTGAAAAGGGCACGCGCTGCCGGTACACCACCACCAAAGCGATCGCTCTGCAGCCGTTATCCCTGGAACGCGTCCAGCTGGCCACCGATACGGATGGCCGGTCGGTGATCACGCTGCGCTTTACCTGCAGCCAGCTGACGGACTGGCGCCGGGTCGATCTCAGTCATATCCCGCTGTACTGCAACGCCGATGCGCCGCTGGCCTGCGCCATGCACGAGGCCTTTACCCTCAATGTGGCCCGGATGTGGCTGCGCATGCCCGATGAGGTGGACAGAAGGCCGCTGGACGGGTATTTCAGCGCGCTGGGATTTGGCGAGGATGACGGCCTCTGGCCTGAAGATGGCCGCAGTTTTCGCGGTTACCAGCTGCTGCTGGAGTATTTTACCTTCCGCGAAAAGTTCATGTTCATCGATCTGCGCGGGCTGGAGACGGTGGCTTTTCCGGCCGGACTGGCGTGGTTTGAAATCGACGTCGTGCTGGCGGAACGCTGGGAACATGACTTCCGCTTCAGCGAAAAGCAGCTGCGCCTGCACTGCGTGCCAGTGATCAACCTGTTTCCGCTGGAGTCCGATCCGCTGACCATCAATTCCCTGCAGACCGAATACCCGCTGCGCCCGATGCGCGTGCAGGACGGCCACACCGAAATTTACACCGTCGATTCCGTGATCTCCTCACACCAGCAGGTTTACGCGCCGTTCTCAAGTTTTCGCCACAAAGGCGGCATGATGCGTCATGACGCGGCGGACTATTACTATCATACCCGGGTGCGCCGTGGCCCCTCCGGGCTGTACAACACCTGGCTTATCGTCGGCGGAGAAGCCTTTGATAATCATACCGTACCGGAAGATGAAAGCCTGTCGCTGACCCTCACCGGAACCAACGGCCAGCTGCCGCGTCGCGCGCTGCAGAGCACCGTGCTCGATACGGTGATGAAAACCACTTCCGCCAGTATTGCAGTGCGTAACCTCTGCGCGCCGACGCTGCCGTGCTATCCCCCCGCCCAGGACCGTTTTCACTGGCGGGTGCTGAGCCATCTGGGCAGCAGTTTTCTTTCCCTGATGGATAACGCGGAGGTCCTGCGCGGCACCCTGGCGCTGTATGAATGGACCGACAGCGAGATGAATCGTCGGCGTCTGGAAGCCATCCTCGACGTGAAGCACCGCGCAACAGAGCGCTTTGCACAGGGCCATCTGGTGCGCGGCGTGCAGATTGAAGTCACCCTCGACAGTCACGGCTTTGCCGGACGAGGCGATATATGCCTGTTTGGCGAGATGCTTAGCCGCTTCTTCGCGCTCTACACCGACATCTACTTGTTCAACCGCCTGATTATCATTCTGCAACCAACCGGAGAACGACTGGAATGGGAAGAGAAGCACAGCCGCCGCATTCCCGGCTGACCCCGCGGCTGGAGACCGACCTGCCGCGGATCAATTTTTACCGCTTCTGCCAGCTTCTGGAAAAACGGCGTCCCGGCCAACCGCTGATGGGGGGAACCAGCCATCCGGCTGACGATCCGGTGCGTTTTTACCCGCATCCGGGAATGGGATTTCCCGCCAGCGAACTGAAAGCCGTGGAATACGATGAGGCCGATAACAGCAGGCCGCCGGTCATTCGCACCACCTTTATGGGGTTGTACGGTGTCGATTCGCCGCTCCCGACGGTATATCTCGATGATATCGCCCAGCACAGGGAAGGGCATGAAGCGCTGCAGGGCTTACTGGATATCTTCAGCCACCGGATCATGACGCAGTTTTACCGCATCTGGCGGAAATACTCCTGGCCCGCCACCTTTGAGCCCGGCGGCACCGATCGTCTCTCGCAGTCGCTACTGGGCCTGGCGGGGCTGGGCATCCCCGGCACGACGCAGCATATCGCCTCGCCGGCGTCGCGCTTTCTGGCGCTCACCGGCGTGCTGCGTCAGCCGGGCAAAACCCAGCAGGGGATCCAGGCGCTGGTCACCCTGCTGGCCCCGGAGACCACCGTCAGGGTGAGCCCGTACAGCCTGCGTCCGGTGGCGATCAGCCAGCCGCTGGGGTTTTACGGCGATGACGACTTCTTCCTGGACGGCAATACGCCGCTGGGTGACGAAGCGATGGATGCCAGCAGCCAGCTCCTCGTCGCCCTTACCACCGACAATCCCGCGGAGGCGCAGGGCTGGAAGCCTGACGGCCCGCTGTTTCGGGACTTTCTCATCCTGCTGCGGGTATACCTCGGCTGGCGATTCCGGGCCAACATCACCCTGACCGCGCCGACCCGACTGCTGGCTGTCCCGCCGCTGGGGGACGAGCCGTTCTGGCTCGGTATGAACGGCGTGCTGGGCGTGGGTGAGGGCGAGAGTGAGGACGATATTCCTCAGACCTTTACCACCGAGCTGGGTACCTATACGGGCCTGCAGCCTGCCACCTTTCTACAAGGAAACCGACGTGTTACGTATAAGTTTGACTAAAACCGCCTGTCTGCTGCCCCTGCTTGCGCTTTGCCTGAGCGGATGCGGACTCACCCAGCGCGTCTC
Organism: Klebsiella sp. EMBS2024; assembly: GCF_036233805.1. NCBI lineage: Bacteria > Pseudomonadati > Pseudomonadota > Gammaproteobacteria > Enterobacterales > Enterobacteriaceae > Klebsiella > Klebsiella sp. EMBS2024. The sequence goes on from NZ_JAZARW010000001.1 coordinate 1,515,754, forward strand.
GGAGGGAACAAAGTCTGCCTTCAACGCCGTTTTTTATAAGAAAATTAATACGCTGCATCTGGACTTTACCGCGCGCGAAGCGCTCAACACCGATGCCAGAGAGAATCACTCGCTCTCTGAACCGGTGGTGGTGCGCATCTATCAGCTTAAAGATCGCCAGACCTTTGACCGGCTGGTTTACCAGCAGCTGCTGGAGGAGGGGGATATTCTGCTCGCCGCCGATCTCCTCGCCAGTCGCGATGTGGTGATCGGTCCCGGAGGGGACGCCAGTCTGAATATGCCGCTGGAAGCGGAGGCGACGTTCGTGGCGGTTGTCGGCCTGTTCCGCCATCCGGACACACAAAGAAATACCTGGAAGCAGGTGCTGGCGCGTGAGGAATTGGATCCGGACAAGCCGCGCATTTTCACCGCCGAACACAACCAGCTACGGCTCAGGCCTGAAGCGGCGAAGTAAC
>NZ_JAZARW010000001.1:1516217-1521410 GCF_036233805.1 Klebsiella sp. EMBS2024
ACAAACATTTGCGGCGGGGCCATCGCGCCAGTTCGCCCTCAACCTTCGTAACCAGCGAACGGGCGATAACCATCTTCATCCAGCCCAACCGGTTTCATCACAGCACAGGGAGATAACGTGACAGCGAGGGAACGTTTTTTTAAGAAACTGCAGCAACAGCAAAATCCGCGGCGGACAGCGGCCCTCGACGGGTCGGCCGCCGCGGATATCGCCAGGTTTCGTCAGCAGATGGCGGAGCTGGCTCAGCAGATAAGTCAGTGGTTTGATGGAACCGGTATTGAGGTGGTGATTTCGACCCGCCATCTCCACGACCTGAGTACCCTTGGCTACAGCCTCAACAGCGGCATCTGCCGCTACGATATCCCGGCCATTCGTCTGCAAAACGGCGAGCGCAGCGTCAATATCGTGCCGCAGCAGCTGTTGGATGGCGTGGAAAAGGGGATCGTGACCCTGAGTCTTGAGGCGCCCGACGGCGCGGGATCCCGGGAGGTGTTTTATCTGAGCCTGGCCCCGGAGGAGGGCTGGATGATCCGCAAGGCGCACCAGTCCCCGGAAGCGCGGCTTATGCTTACCGAAGATCGCTTTTTTATGGCGGTCGATAGCCTGGCCTGATGATCCCTGACAGGCGATGACGTCCCCGCGGCGGCGGTGCAAAGCGCGCATCGCCGCCCTGAGGTATCAGGCGCCAAACGCTCCGTCGATGGTGTGCATGGCGCCAGTGACAAACGATGCCTCCGGACCGGCCAGCCACGCCACCATTCCCGCCACCTCTTCCGGACGGCCATGGCGCTTAATGGCCATAAAGTTGTGCATCAGCTCTTTCATCGGGCCGTTCTCCGGGTTGGCGTCGGTATCAATTGGGCCGGGCTGGACGACGTTGACCGTGATGCCGCGCGGGCCAAAATCCCGCGCCAGGCCGCGCGCCAGCCCCTGCAGGGCCGATTTACTGAGCGCATAGGCCGCCATTCCCGGCACTGGCATGCGATCGCCATTGACCGAGCCGATGACAATAATGCGCCCGCCTTCCGGCATGCGGCGCGCCGCTTCGACGGAGGCATGGTAGGGGGCGTGAATATTGATGCGGAACAGGCGATCGATGGCATCGCTGTCCTGCTCGAGAGCGTCACCGAAAAGCGCGATCCCGGCATTGACCACTAATACGTCCAGCGGGCCGCTGTCGCGGACCAGGCTTATCACCGCATCGCGATCGGCGCTGTCCGCCTGCACCGCCGTGCTGCCGGTCTCTGCCGCCAGCCGCTCGGCCGCTTCCGGCGAACCGGAATAGCTAAACACCACCGACGCGCCATCGGCGACAAAACGCCTGACGATCGCCGCGCCAATTCCCCGACTCCCGCCTAAAACCAGCACTGATTTGTTGTGAAACGCTGTCATATCCCACACCTCATGATATTGTAGTGATGATTACAATATGCTGCGGCTAAACAGGCTGTCAAGGATTAATATAGTGACCACTACAAAACCAGGGCGTACTCCGGGACGTCCCCGCCAGTTTGATGCGGAACAGGCCATTGAAACGGCGCAACGCCTCTTCCACGCGCGAGGCTACGACGCGGTGAGCGTGGCCGATCTGACCCAGGCTTTCGGCATCAACCCCCCGAGCTTTTATGCCGCTTTTGGCAGCAAGCTCGGGCTGTATACCCGCGTCCTGCAGCGCTACAGCCAGACCGGGGCCATTCCCATTGATGCCCTGCTGCGAGACGACCAGCCGGTGGCGGCGTCGCTCATCGCCGTACTGCAGGAGGCGGCTCGCCGCTATGTGGCCGATCCGGCCGCCGCCGGCTGCCTGGTGCTGGAGGGGGTACATTGTCAGGATGCTGATGCCCGGGTGGCGGCAGGCGAATGGCATGCTGCGGCAAGAGCCAAAATCCAGCAGTATATCGCCCGCCATCGCCCGCAGGACGCGCTGCGGGTGACTGACTATATGGATACGTTGATGCTTGGCCTGTCGGCGAAAGCGCGGGAAGGGGATAGTCTGCCGCGTCTTCTGGAGACCGTGCGGCTGGCAGGCCTGGCGCTGGAGCGCATCCTGCCAGCCTGAGTCGTCAGATGGTTTGTCCGCCCGACACCTCGATCCGCTGGGCGGTCACCCAGCGGTTATCGTCGCGTAGCAGGCTGGCGATCATCGGCCCAATATCCTCGGGAACGCCCACCCGTCCCAGCGCCGTCATGGCGGCAAACTGCGCGTTTACCTCTGCGTCGTCCCGCACCAGCCCACCGCCAAAATCGGTGGCGATAGCGCCGGGGGCGATGGTATTGACGGTTATGCCGCGCCCGCCCAGCTCGCGGGCCATGTACACGCTCAGCATCTCCACAGCCGCTTTGGCGGCGGCGTAGGCGGAGAAGCCAGGATAGGAGACGCGGGTCAGCCCGGAGGAAAAGTTAACGATCCGCCCGCCGTCTGCCAGCAGCGGCAGCAGGGTTTGTACGAGAAAAAATACCCCCTTAACGTGGACGTTAAACAGCCCGTCGAACTGCGCTTCGCGCGTTTCGGCCAGCGGGGCGAATTCGCCGTGCCCTGCGTTATTGATCAGGTGGTCGAAAGTGGCCCGCCCCCAGACGCTGGCCAGCGCGCTGCCGAGGCTGTCGGCGAAGGCCGGGAAGCTGGCGGTTTGCGCCATATCCAGCGGCAGGGCGATGGCCTTGCGGCCCAGGGCGCGGATGTCGGCGACCACCGCTTCCGCCTGTTCGAGATTGCCGCGGTAGGTGACGATGACATCCCCACCCTGGCGGGCGATATCCAGTGCGGTCTGACGGCCAAGGCCGCGGTTGGCGCCGGTAATAAGTGCAATTTTAGCCATGTTCGGTCCTCTCTGGTATGTGGAGTCCTTACAATAGGAGAGGCTCACCGGGCCGGGTTGCCCAATCCTTGTTATTTTTTGCCCATTTCTCTCCGTTCACTCCCTTTTGCCGGGAAATAGCGCATACTCAGGCTTTAAAACTTGCCTGAAAGGATCTTATGCGCGACGCTCTGTTCGATCTCTGCCGCCGGTTTGCCGATGCTCATGTCGATAGCAGCGGGGTGGCAGTTACCCCGGTTCCCGGTATTACTCTGGTGCGGGCCCTGCATCCTGGTGACCTGCAGGCGGCTATCGCCAGGCCGCTGGTGGCCATGCTGCTCCAGGGGCGTAAGAGCGTGACCACCGGCCTGGCAAGCTTTGACTATGGTCCGGGCGAGGCGATGGTGATTGCCGCGGATGTTCCCACTACCAGCCAGATCACCGAGGCCAGTCAGCGTTTTCCCTATTACGCGCTGGTGCTGGAGCTGGACCTGGCTATCCTGCGCGAGCTGCAGGAGGCCGGGCCGTCAGGGCCGGATGAGGCGCCCCGCGTTGGTATCGAACCGATGAACGCCGATGTGACGGATGCCGCTTACCGGCTGGCAAGGCTGTTTGATCAACCGGGGGCGCTGGCGGTGCTGGGGGAAGGTCTGCGGCGGGAGCTACATTACTGGCTGTTGCAGAGTGTCCATGGGCCGGCCATCCGGGCGCTGGGCGCCGTAGACAGCCATTCGGCGCGGATCCGTCGGGCGGTGGCGATGCTGCGCCGGGATTTTATGCAGCCAGTCAGCGTCGACGCGCTGGCCGACGCCGCCGGGATGAGCGTCTCTGTCTTTCACCGTCATTTCCGCGCCATGACCACGCTGTCGCCGCTGCAGTTTCAGAAGCAGTTGCGCCTGATCCACGCCCGCCGCCTGATGCTGGCGGAAGGGATGAGTATTGCGCAGGCTGCCGGGGAGGTGGGCTATATCAGCGTGTCGCAGTTCACCCGGGAATACGCTCGCCTGTATGGCGCGCCGCCGGGCCGCGATCGTCGACGGGAAAAAATGAGCGCCTGACCTGGCGCGCGGGCTGCCGGCAGCTCATCCCTGAGCCTGACGCCGGTGCTTTAGTCCGCGATTTTCGCCGTGATATGCACTTTGTTGCCCATTCGCGCTTCAGTGATGCGATAGGTAGTCGCGCCCTCGCGGGCGGCCTGCTGGCGGATTTTGCTCTCCGCATGGTCCAGGGTATCGCCGGTGGCGGTGATGGTTCTGGCATTTGCCGCCAGGGGCAGCAGACAACTCAATACGATCAGTGGAATTAACTTGTTCATCGTCATTCTGTCCTGTGAGAGAAAATCAGCGCGCGGTCTGCAGCCAGCCGGCAATGTCCTGGGTCGGCAGCTGGTGGCGGGCATTCCAGGTGTCGCCCATCGGCCACCACACGCCATCCCCCCGGGCGAAGGCGGCGCGATAGCGCAGCATGGCGTCATCCGGGTTTGTCCGCAGCTGCTCCAGCAGGGCGGGCAGGGTGTGGACGGCTTTGCTGAACGTCTGCTGCGTTACGCGCTCGACGGTATCCGCCAACTGCCGGTAAGAGGTCGTTTCGCCGGCAACAAACACCACCTCGTTGACGATCCGCGGCTGATGCAGATAAATCGCCGTGGTCAGGCGGCCAATATCCGCCGGTGAGGTGACGGTCACCTGGGTATCCCAGCTGCCAAGGGCGTGAAGGGTTCGGTTGGATAAATTCACTACATCGAAGTCTGGTTCGAAGAGAAAGCTGGTAAACATCCCGGTGGAGACAATGACCCACTCCGTGGCCCGCTGCGCGCGCAGCAGGGTCCGGACATCGTACTGCTCGTCCCAGACCGGCTGACCGCTGCCTTTGCCTACCACATCGTAATTGACGCCAAACTGCCAGGGAAAATAGCGGGGTACCCCGGCCGCCAGCACCGCGCGGGTAATTTTCAGCTGTGTCCCCGGACCGGCGACAAACCCCATGCAGTTAATCACGGTGGTGAATCCGCGAAACTGATCGGCCAGCGTCTCCATGGCGCTACCGGCGATGTCGACGGCGAGGAAGGTGGCTCCGGCGTCGGCCAGCGCCTGATGGTTTGCCGACCGCAGCTGGCCGGCTTCATCCCAGGCCGCCGGCGAGACGATGACCGAGACCGTGCCCTGGCGCTCGATTACCGCAGGCACCAGCGCATCAAGAACGGCGGCGCCCAGTTGTCCCGCTCCCAGCACCAATACCTTTTCCGCATGATTAAAATTATCAGTTTTCATTTTAACTCCTTGCTCAGTTAAGCCTTGTGTTGACGGGATACAGGCTCAGTGTAGGGGGACGGTCGTCATTCGATAAGTACAGCGTTTCGGGTTAGACTGTTCGTAATAATGGGATAATGAGCGCC
>NZ_JAZARW010000001.1:1521415-1542589 GCF_036233805.1 Klebsiella sp. EMBS2024
GTAACGAAATGGACAAACTGGATGCCATGCAGGTCTATGTTGCGGTCGTGGATGCCCACAGCTTCGCCCGCGCGGCGGAGGTGCTCGGGCAGCCGCGCTCCACGGTATCGCGGGTGGTGAAGGAGCTGGAAGCCTGGCTCGGGGCGCAGCTTCTCCAGCGCACCACCCGCAAGCTCAGCGTGACGGCGGAGGGTCGCCGGTATTATGAGGAGTGTAAAAGGCTGCTGGCCGAGATGGCGGCGATGGAAGCCTCCTTTCCCGGGCGCTCGGCTCAGCCCGCCGGGCGGTTCAAGGTAGGGATGCCGCAATCCCTTGCCCGCCACTGCATTCTGCCGAGGATCGGCGAGTTTTTGCAGCAGTATCCCGATCTGGAGCTGATCCTCTGCTCAAGCGACAACGTGGAAGATATTATTCAGGAGGGATTCGACTGCGTGATCCGTACCGGGCGGATCGAAGATTCCACCACCCTGGTGGCGCGTCCTCTGGCCCGCTACCGCTGGATGGTCCTCGCCTCGCCGGCCTGGCTCGCGGCCCACGGCCGGCCGCAGAGCATCGACGAACTGCACCAGCATCGGGCGGTGGGCTACCTGAATCACCGTACCGGGCGGACCATCGACTGGCTTTTCTCCCTCGATGAAGGCGACTGCGCGATCCGCATGCGGGAGACGCTGGTGGTCGACGATACCGATGCCTACATTCAGGCCGGCATTCAGGGGCTGGGCCTGATCCGCGTCGCCAGCTATCTGGCGCAACCTTATCTGCAGAGCGGGGCGCTGGTCGCCTGTCTGGAGCAGGCCGCTTCTGATCTTCCCTTGTCGCTGGTCTATCCGCAAAACCGCTATCTGCCGCCGGCGGTGCGCGCGTTTTATGACTGGAGCAGGCGTGTGCTGCAACCCCCGCACAGCGAGGCCTGATGCCGGGGCATCGGCCCGGTTATTGGCCGCGCATGGCCTGTTTTAACTTCGTCACCAGCCAGTTCAGCGCCGGATCCTGCGCCCGCCGTTTGTGCCGCAAAATGCACAGCGTAAATTCCGGATACGCTACCGGCGGAGCGTCCGCGCGCAGCGCATACTGCGCCTGCCAGCGCTGCGCCAGCCCCTGCGGGACGGTGGCGAACAGCGGCAGGGTGGTCAGCAGCAGGGGAAAGGTGGAGAAATTCTGCGTGGCAAAGCGCACGCGCCGCGCGAGCCCCTGGCTGGCGAGCTGGCGGTCAATTTCACCGTGGCCGGTTTCGCGATAGGCCACCATCACATGTTCCCAGGCGACAAAGTCGCTCACCGACAGCGGACCGCGGCAGGGGATCTGCTGCGGCGACCACAGGGTGGTGACTCCCATGGACATCACCGGCTCGCTGACGATCTCCCCACGGCTCTGTTTGTTGACAGACACCGCGACATCAATGCGCTCCTCCTCCAGCAACTGGCGAACCTGGAAGGGGTCGGCGGCTATCGACTGCAGTGACACTCCGGGCGCCTCCTGCATCAGCCCGGGTAACAGCGGGGGCATCAGCCAGTGTTCGCTCCAGTCGCTGAGGCCGATGCGAAAAAGCTGCTGCGCGCGCGCCGGGACGAACTCTGCGGCGCCAAACATCGCCGAATGCAGGTTTTCCATCAGCGGCTGCAGGTCGGTCATCAGCGCTTGCGCCCGCGGCGTCGGCAGCATGCCTCTGGCGCTGCGGACGAACAGCGGGTCGTCAAACATCTCGCGCAGCCGTTTCAGCGCCCCGCTGATAGCCGGCTGGCCAAGATGCAGCACCTCTGCGGTACGGGTGACGCTCCCTTCGCGGTACAGCACCATCAAGACTGTCAACAGATTCAGATCGATACGACTAAAATCATTTTCAATGATTTTGTTCATTATGATAATCAATTTGAATGTGGGTTATCCCGGCAGCATAGTGAATATCACCCCGATAAATCAACCAGCGCAATGCGCGCGGAGGGAGTGATGCAAACTTACCAGACAGGCGATAGCCTGATTTTCAAAGTGCCGGAGCGCGAGATTTCCCTGCTGCCGGCAGCGCTCTATCCAGAGGCGTTCCCGGTAGCGGAGGCGGAGGCCGTTATTCAGCCGATTGCGCTGTCAATCCACAGCTGGGTGGTGCAGACCCCCTACGATCTGATTGTTATCGATACCGCCACCGGCAATGGTCGGGAGCGCGGCGGCAATCCGCTCTATCATCAACTTAGCACGCCGTATCTGGAGAATCTCCGCGCCGCGGGAGTGAACCCGGAGGACGTGACCCTGGTGCTACTGACTCACCTGCATACCGACCATGTCGGATGGAATACCGTCTGGCAGGACGATCGCTGGGTGCCGCTGTTTCCCAACGCCCGCTATCTGTGCTCGGCAAAAGAGCTGTCGCGGGTGAAAAACAGCGAACGCTACCGGGCGCTGTGGCTTGACAGCCTGCTGCCGGTGATTGAGGCCGGCCAGCTGGAGACCGTCGATGTGGCGACCCGGCCGCGGGTCGGCGGACGGATCGACTTTATTCCCACCCCCGGCCACAGTCCGGACCATGCCGCGCTGGTCCTCGCCGCCGGAGATGACTACGCCTGTTTCTCCGGCGATCTTCTGCATTCCCCGATCCAGTTTGCCCATCCGCAGTGGAATTCAGCGTTCTGCGGCGATCCCCGGCAGGCGGAAGTCTCGCGACGGGAGATGATGGCGTGGGGGGCAAGCCATCATGCTCAATGGTTCACCGGGCATTTTGCCGGGCCTTCCTGCGGCTGGCTGGAGAAGGATAAGCAAGGTGACTATCGCTGGCGAGAGGCCGGGAAACAGGCTGCAGATAAGGGGAACAGTGATGAATAATGCGCAAAGCGTGTTGGTTTTTGGCGCCACCGGTCAGCAGGGCGGCTCGGTGGCGCGGGCGCTGCTGCACCGCGGCTGGCGGGTTCGGGCGCTGGTCAGGGATCCTTTCTCCGCCGGGGCCGCTGCGCTGGCGGCGCGGGGAGCCGAGCTGGTCGTGGGAACCTTTGAAGACCGGGCGGCAATGCGGTCGGCGATGGCCGGGGTCGACGGCGTCTTCAGCGTCCAGCCCAGTTCGCCGGGAGGGACGGTGACCGATGAGCAGGAGGTACGCTACGGGATAACCATCGCCGATCTCGCCGTCGAGTGCGCGGTGAAGCATCTGGTGTACAGCTCCGGCAGCGCGACGGGAGAGACGCCGACCGGCGTAGCGCATTATGACACCAAAGCGGAAATTGAACGGCATATTCGCCGCCTGCCGCTGGCGGCGACCATCGTGCGGCCCGCCACCTTTATGGAGCTGCTGGTGATGCCTGGTTTTGGCCTTGATGAAGGTCGTTTTCAATTTTTTATGCTGCCGGAGGGGAGAATGCAGGTGCTGGCGGTGGAGGATATCGGCCATCTTGTCGCGGCGGTTTTTGCCGCGCCGGCGCGGTTTGCCGGCAAGACGTTCGAGATCGCCAGCGACAGCGTGACCGGTCGTCAGCTGGAGGGGTTATTCTCCACGGCGGCGGGACGGCCGATCCCCTATTCGCGATTTTCCGACGAGGTGCTGGCCGCCAGTCCTTTTCTGCACAAGCTGACCGGGCTGGTGGACGACGGGCGGCTGGCGGGGCACGCCGACCTCGACGCCATGCGCCAGCTGCACCCGCAGCTGCACACCTTCGCCGGCTGGCTGGCCGGCCCCGGCCGTCCCGCCTTCGAGCGGGCGCTGACCAGCGCGGCCAGCTGGGCGTTTGATCGTTAAAGGCGGGCGTTNTNGTTANNNGCCAGGCGCGCTGTCTCGTCGGTGACCGGCCGCCGCTAGCCGGCAGTCAGGATCGCGTCGGCCAGCACCGCTAAAATCCGCTCTGCGCGCGGGGCATGGGACGGTTGCTCCCGCAGCCAGGCAAGCGCGGCGATCAGATCGAACAGCTCCTCTCCGCTGAGATCTGGCCGTGCCAGCCCGGCCTGCTGCGCGCGGGTCAGCAGCGACGTACCGGCGGCGCGCAGGGCAACGCAGGCGCTGTGCAGGGCGGACTCAGGATCGTCGATGGCGCTCATCAGCGGGGCGATGATCTCGCGATGCTGATGGGTAAACGCCACGCTCTCGGCCAGCCACTCCAGCAGCGCCGCGGCAGGATCGGCGGCGAGCAGAAGCGACTCAGCCCGGGCGGTTAGCGCCGCAAAGCGGCTGCGGAGCAGGGCTTCCAGCAGGCTGTCGCGGTTGGGAAAGTGGCGGTAGAGGGTTCCCATTCCGACGCCCGCCCGGCGGGCGATATCGCGCAGCGAGGCCTCAGCGCCTTGCTCCACAAAGACGTCCCGGGCCACCTCGATCAACAGGTCATAATTTTTTCTGGCATCAGCTCTCATTGGCGTTCCTTGACAATCGGAGCACTGCTCCATATATTCGGAGCGGTGCTCCGTTAAATATAACGCATTTCCATATGAGGAGAAAGCGATGTCGACGCAGATGATGAAGGCCGTTCAACAGCACGCCTTTGGCGGGCCGGAAGTCCTGAGCTATGAGGATGCGCCCATGCCGGTCCTGCAGGCCGGTGAAGTACTGGTACAGGTGCACGCGGTGGGCGTGAACCCGCCGGACAGCTATCTGCGCGATGGCTATCAACAGCTGCCCCCGGAGTGGCGGCCCGAGGTCCGCTTTCCCTTGATCCTCGGGACCGATCTCTCCGGGGTGGTGGTGGCGCGGGCGGATGACGTCCGGGAGGTGGCGGTCGGCGACGAAGTGTATGCTATGGCGCGTTTTCCCGAAGGGGCGGCAGGGGGCAGCCGCGCTTACGCCGAGTACGTTAGCGTGCCGGTCAGCGACCTCGCTCGCAAACCCCTAACCCTGAGCCATCAGCAGGCCGCCGCGGTGCCGATGTCGCTCCTCACCGCCTGGCAGTTCATGATCGATCCCGGGCATGAGGTGGCGAATCCGCTGCAGCCGGGGCCGCATCGGCCGGTGCCGCTGGCGGGTAAACGCGTCCTGGTCAACGGTGCGGCAGGGGGAGTCGGTCATTTCGCCGTGCAGCTGGCAAAGTGGCAGGGCGCCGAGGTGATTGCCGCCGCCGCGGGCCGCCATGAAGCCTTTTTACGTCAGCTCGGCGCCGATAGCGTTATCGACTATACAACCACCGCAGTGGAGGAGACGGTGCGTGACCTGGACCTGGTCATTGATGCGCCGGGCGGGCCGGCCAGCGGCCGTTTTTTGCGTACCCTGCGACCCGGCGGCGCGCTGTACCCGATCTTTCCGCTCGGCTTTGCCGGGGCGGAAGAGGCGCGACAGCGCGGAGTGACGGTCTCCACCACCCAGGTACGCTCCAGCGGCGCGCAGCTCGCCCGGCTTGCCGACCTGCTGGACGCCGGGGTCATCCGGGTTGCAATTGACAGCGTTTTCCCCCTTGCGCAGGCGCAGATGGCGCATGAGCGAGCAGCGCAGGGGCATCTTGAGGGCAAAATCGTGCTGTCGGTGATGGACTCGTCAGCCGGGTAATCCCCGACGGCCAGGGTTGCGTTTTTGCTTCTCCCGGCGGCGGGCTAAAACAGCGCCAGCCGGGCAAGACGGTCCAGCGCGTTGCTCAGCGCCTCGTCCCCTGCGGTCAGGCTGATGCGAATAAATCCTTCCCCCCCTGCGCCAAAACCCGTGCCCGGCGCCACCAGAATATGCGCTTCCTGCAGCAGCAGACGGGCAAACTCCTGCGAACGGTAGCCGGGCGGCACGCCGAGCCAGAGGAAGAAAGTGCCTTGTGCGTCACGCGCCGGCCAGCGCAGCGCGGCTAGTCGACGCAGAACCCACTCCCGACGTTGATGATAGACCGCCGTTAGCTGCGCAATCCGTTCGGCCGGCAGGTTGAGCGCGGCGATCGCCGCATCCTGAATCGCGCCAAACACCGTGCTGTAGCTATGGGTGTGCAGCTTTTTAAACGCCCGGATAATCGAGGCGTTGCCGACCGCGAAGCCGAAGCGCCAGCCGGCCATATTAAAGGTCTTGGAAAAAGTATAGGTTTCCACTCCCCATGCTTTCGCGTCGGGCTGGGAGAAGAGGCTCAGCGGCGCATCGCTGGCCGCGCTGCCGATGGCCGCATAGGCAAAATCATGGAGGATCGGCACCTGGTGACGACGAGCAAACTGCAGCGCGCTGGCGAACAGCGCCGGCGTGGCGAGGGCGCCGGTTGGATTATGCGGATAGTTAAGCACCACCAGCCCGGCCTTGTCAGCGACTTCCCGGGGAAGATCGTTAAAATCCGGCAGGAAATGGTTCTCCGCCCTGAGCGGCAGGCCATAAAACGCCGCCTGGGACTGCAGCGCCGCCGAGCGGTAAATCGGATAGCAGGGATCGGTGGAGATGAGGTATTGCCCGGGGCTGAGCAGCGCCCGCGGGATGCCGCCTATACCGATATGCGACCCCTGAAACACGGCGACTTCGCTGTGCGGATCGAGTTCCACATCATACTGCCGGCGATAGAACCGGGCGATCGCCTCGCGGACCTGTGGTTTGCCCCAGAACGACGGGTAGCCATGGTTTTCACGACGATGAATAGCGCTCTGCAGCGAGTCGATCACTTCCGGCGGGGTGGGTTGATCCGGACTGCCGCTGGAAAGATCGATCAGCGGTAGCGCTTCGGTGTTGACCTCCGCGGCCAGTTTTTCCAGCAGGCTGAACAGATTCTCTTCCAGGGCGTCCACCAGCGGCGAAGCAGTAAAATCAGGCATAACACTCCCGGTTTAAATCACGAATAATTAACCATCTTTAAGGGATTTATAGCGGCTGGCTAAATAACAATATACGCAAAAGATTCTTGTTTTTAAGATATGTCGGTATAGCAAAAGTTAATGAGGAATTAGCAAAAGGAAATTCGGCGTTCTGGCTTACAACCCACAGTCGGCTGTGATTTAATCGTTCAATATCGCCAACCCTCCAGGAAAATACCTTATGAACAAGTCAGTTGCGCGCGGGATCGCTCTCGCCCTGTTGTCGGCCACCTCTTTTTATGCCGCCGCCGACGCTCATCTTATCCGCGTCGGCTTTAACCCCGGGCCGTATAAAGAACAATTTGAGAAAGGCGTCGCGCCCTATTTATTGAGTAAAGGGTATAAAATCGAATATAAGGATTTCAGCGACGGTATTCAGGTGAATGACGCGGTAGCCCGCGGCGATATCGAAGCGAATATTATGCAGCATCCGGTATATCTGAAAGCAATTAATGAGCGGCTGGGGATCGATAACGTGGGCATTGTGCAGGTCCCCACGCCGCCGATGGGGCTGTATGGTGGGAAACTGACCACCCTGGGGACCCCGGCGGCGGGCACCGTCGTGTCGGTACCAAACCAGCCGTCAAATGAATATCGCGCGGTACTGGTGCTGGAGAGCCTTGGCTGGGTGAAAATTAAACCAGACAGCGATCCGGCCACTTTTTCGCAGCGTAACATCGTAGATAATCCTTACAAAATTGTCCTAAAAGAGATGGATAATGCCCAGCAGGTTCGCGCTCTGCCGGACGTCGACTATGGCCTGATTCAGGGCAATTTTGCCGTCTCCAGCGGTATGTCCCTGACCTCGGCCTTAAAGCTGGAAGCAGCCACCAGCCATTTTATTAATGTCGTGACCGTCGCCGGTAAAAATCAGAAGGCGCAGTTTGCCAAAGATATTATCGATGGCTACCACTCGGCCGAGTTCAAAAAATATATTCTCAGCCATCCGCAGTATGATGGTTACCTGCTGCCTGACTATTTAAAATGAATAACGCGATGATAGAATTTCGCCACGTCAGTAAAAGCTTTTCCAGGAAAGGACATCCGGTTCTGGCCTTGCAGGATATTAATCTCAGCATTGAGCGAGGCGATATTTTTGGCATTATTGGCTACAGCGGGGCAGGAAAAAGCACCTTATTACGGCTGATTAATCGTCTGGAAACACCTGGCGAGGGCGAGGTACTGTTAAACGGCGAGCCGCTACAGGACTGCNGCGGCCAGCGCCTGCAGGCCATCAAAAAAGATATCGGCATGATCTTTCAGAATTTTAATCTGCTGAATTCGAAAACCGTTTTTCATAACATCGCCATCCCGCTTATTTTACAGGGGCGCGACAAGGCCTTTATCCAGGCGCGGGTGGCGGAACTGCTGGCGTTCGTCGATCTGAGCGACAAAATCCACAGCTACCCTAATGAGCTGTCGGGCGGACAAAAGCAGCGGGTCGGTATTGCCCGGGCGCTGGCCACCAACCCGTCGGTCCTTCTGTGCGATGAAGCCACCTCGGCGCTCGACCCCCACACTACGGTGCAGATCTTACTGCTTTTGCAGGAGATTAATCGTCGGTATGGCATCACCATCGTACTGATCACCCATGAGATGTCGGTGATCCAGAAAATCTGTCACAAGGTGGCGGTGATGCAGGCGGGCCGTATCGTTGAACAGGGGGCGGTTTTTGATCTCTTTGCTCAGCCGCAGCATCCGGTCACTGCCAGTTTCGTGCAGTCGGTGGTGCACGACCGCCTGCCGCAGCGGGTGGCGTCGTTCCTGCAGCGCGATAACGGCGCCCGGGCTTTACGCCTCGAATTTGTCGGCGCGACGGCGCAGCAGCCGATTATTAACCACCTGATCCGCGAGTATGCTGTCGAGGTGAATATCCTGTTTGCCAGCATGTCTGAAGTTCAGGGTCGGATTCTGGGATTTATGATTGTGCAGCTCCTCGGCGAGCCTGACGAAACCGAACGCGCCATCACCCATCTGGTCGATGCAGGAGTGAAAATCACCCATGTTTGATCTTATTGATACCGCCATCACCGGGGATCAGTTTCTGCTGGCGCTGCATGACACCCTGATTATGGTCGCCGTCTCGCTGGGCTTTGGCGCGCTGATCGGCGTCCCGCTGGGGATTGTGCTGGTGGTTTGCCGTCCCGGCGGCATCGTGGCCAACCCGGTGGTGCATCAGGCGCTGAATCCGCTGATTAACGTGCTGCGTTCGCTGCCGTTTATCATTTTGCTGATTGTGATCCTGCCCTTTACCAGACTGCTGGTGGGCACCACTATCGGCACCGCGGGAGCCATCGTGCCGCTGATCGTCTTTGTCGCCCCCTATATTGCCCGGCTGGTGGAGAGCTCGTTGCTGGAGGTGGATGAGGGGATCCTCGAGGCCGCGGACGCCATGGGCGCAACCCCGCTGCAGACTGTCTGGCACTTTATGCTGCCGGAGGCGGCGGCATCGCTGATTCTGGCCCTCACCACGGCGACCATCGGTCTGCTCGGCGCCACAGCCATGGCGGGTACAGTGGGCGGCGGGGGAATCGGGGATCTGGCTATTACCTATGGCTATCAGCGCTTCGACGCTTTCGCCACCCTCACTACCGCCCTGGTGCTGATTGTTATTGTCCAGCTTATTCAGACGCTGGGGACCCGCCTGGCTCGCCGGCTGCGTCGCGATTAATCGCTCTACCGCGCCGGGGTTGACCCGGTTAGCGTGCGCAGACCGCGGCGAAGGCGCTGGCTACCCGCGCAATATTGCCGTGGTTGAGCCCGGCCACGCAGACCCGACCGCTGGCGATCAGATAGATGCCATGCTCTTGACGCAGAACGTCTACCTGATCGGCGCTAAAGCCGGTGTAACTGAACATGCCGCGCTGGGTCAGCAGATAGGAAAAATCCCCCGCCGGCAGGGCTGCCTGCAGGGCCTTCACCAGCGCGACGCGCATGGCGCTGATGCGGGTGCGCATGGCCTCCACTTCTTCCTGCCACAGGGCATTCAGCTCGGGATCGTTGAGCACCTGCGACACCACCTGGGCGCCAAACCCCGGCGGGCTGGAGTAGTTGCGCCGCACGGTGGCTTTCAGCTGGCCCAGCACGCGCCCGGCGATATCGGCATTGTCACAGACCACTGACAGGCCGCCAACCCGCTCGCCATACAGCGAAAATATCTTGGAAAACGAGTTGCTGACCAGCGCCGTCAGCCCGGCGCTGGCGATGGCGCGAATGGCATAGGCATCCTCGTCCAGTCCGCGGCCGAAGCCCTGGTAGGCGATATCAAGGAATGGGATCAGCTCCCTGCCGATCAGCACCTCAATCACGCGATCCCACTGCTCGCGGGTGAGATCGGCCCCCGTCGGGTTATGGCAGCAAGGGTGAAGCAGCACAATGCTGCGCGGCGGCAGCTGCTGGAGGGCGGCGAGCATAGCGGGGAAATTCACCCCGCGGGTGGCGCTGTCGAACCAGGGATAGGTATGTACCTCAAAGCCGGCGCCGGCAAAGATGGCAACGTGGTTCTCCCAGGTTGGATCGCTGACCCAGACCGCGGAGTCGGGGAAGTAGCGCTTGAGAAAATCAGCGCCCACCTTNAGCGCGCCGGAGCCCCCCAGTGTTTGGATGGTGGCGATGCGTCCGGCACGCAACGCCGGATGATTGTCGCCAAACAGCAGGGCCTGGACCGCGCGGCGATAGGGCGCCAGCCCCTCCATCGGCAGATAAAGGCTGGCCTTTTGCTGCTGACTCTGCAGCCGGTCAGCGGCCTGACGGACCGCCTCCAGCTGGGGAATAATGGCCTGCTCGTTATAGTACAGCCCGATGCTGAGGTTAACTTTGTCTGCCCGGGGATCCTGTTGAAAGGCTTCCATCAGCGACAGGATAGGATCGCCCGCATAGGCGTCAACGTTCTGAAACACAGTGGTTACTCCTGAAATGACCGTCAAAGGTGAAGCCATTACACCGCGTAGCGTCCGGGACGGTGGTTCATGGCGATAATCGAATTCAAAATCACGGCGCCGAGGATAGAGACCAGCAGCATCGGCAAGCTCACTACCCACAGCGAGGCGGTGACGATGCAGGCGTCAACCACCATCTGGAATTTACCGGCGCGGATGCCGCTTTTGTCCTGCAGATAGAGGGCCAGAATATTAACGCCGCCGAGGCTCGCTTTATGGCGAAACAGCACCACAAAGCCGATGCCGACCATTATGTTGCCGAAGAGGGTGGCGTAATAGGGGTTCAGGCGATCGACATGGATAAAGTAACCGTGCAGGTNAGAGAACAGGGACACCAGTCCGACCGCGCAGAAGGTTTTCAGCGTGAAGGCGGCGCCCATCCGCCGGACAGAGAGCCAGTAGAATGGCAGGTTAATGACGAAGAAGACCACGCCAAACGGCAGGTGGGTGGCATAGTGGATCAGAAAGGCCATACCTGCCGTTCCGCCGGTCAGGGCACCGGCCTGGCGAAATAAAATAATGCCAAAGGAGATCATCAGCGTGCCGAACAGCAGCGCCAGGGTATCCTCCAGCCAGGTGTGGGTCAGTTTTTCAGGGGAAAGGATATTATCCATAAATAAGCACTATCTTTTCGTTAACAAGGATAAGCTCTTGTTTGCAAAAATCGCACCAGAGGAGCGTGCCCTGGCGAGCGTTTGCGGAAAAAATAGCCGTGGTTTAGCCTAACCTGTTGTTCTGACAGGAAGAGAAAATTGCACGGGTCGTGCGTTTTATGGTTTCCGAATGCGTGAATTGTGCGAATTTGCCGCTTGTCGCGCATTGTCTGGCCCCGCGTCTGCACCAGCGCAGGGCACTGTGCCCCGGTTCAGCGCAGCGGGGTCGTGCCCGGCATCAGCTGGCCGTTCTCTTTCAGGCGGTTGAGCACGACGGCGGTTTTCAGATGGGCCACCCCTTTGTTTTGCGCCAGAATATGGCTGATCAAATGGCTCAGACCGGGCAGGTCCGGGACCGTTACCCGCAGCAGATAATCGGCGTCGCCGGTGGTTTTCCAGGCGTCCAGAATGGCGTCCACTTCACTGAGCATCTGATGAAAGCTCTCCACGCATTGCGGGGTGTGATTCAGCAGACGCACCTCAATCAGGCCAAGCATCTCCTGCCCGGCGGCATCCGGCGCCAGACGCGCATGGTAGCCGAGGATAAGCTGTGCCTGTTCAAGGGCGATACGGCGGCGCGAACACTGGGAAGCGGACAGGCCGATAAGCTCGCTCAGCTCCTGATTGGTTAAACGGCCATTGGCCTGCAGCAGGGTAAGTATTTTCAGATCATAGTCGTCGATGTTGTACATAGTGGCCACTAGCGGAACGTAAAAGTGGCTACCAGCCTAACAGTTTTTTGCCTGGCGTGAAGTCTGAGCGGACGGCGGCAAACCGGATGCACCAAAACGGGTCAGGTTCATGCATTCATCCGCTCTTTTTCTCATGATCTGTGCGTTATCTGGCCAGTTTTCGCGTGTGATGCGCCAGGTCGGCGCCGACATGACCAGCTACCGGAACTGATTTGAAAAGAATATTTGAATATATTTCAATTAATTAATTTTTGTCTGACGCTGCAAGACGCTCCGCTGGCCTGAAAGTTGCTACCGGCGAACGTGACTTTTTACAAACAGGGGCAGGTCAGAGATGATAACGCAGCAAGAGCATCAGTTAAAACGCGGGTTAAAAAACCGCCACATCCAGTTGATCGCCCTCGGGGGGGCGGTCGGCACCGGACTGTTTTTAGGTATCGCGCAAACGATCCGTATGGCAGGCCCGTCGGTCCTGCTGGGGTACGCCATCGCCGGGGTTATCGCTTTCTTTATCATGCGTCAGCTTGGCGAAATGGTGGTAGAGGAGCCGGTGGCGGGGTCGTTCAGCCATTTCGCCAACCGCTACTGGGGGCCCTTCGCCGGGTTTATGTCCGGCTGGAATTACTGGGTGTTGTACGTGCTGGTAAGCATGGCGGAGCTGACGGCGGTGGGGATCTATATTCAGTACTGGTGGCCGGAGGTACCCACCTGGCTGTCGGCGGCGATCTTCTTCGTGGCGATCAACGCCATCAACCTGACGCACGTCAAAGTGTATGGCGAGCTGGAGTTCTGGTTCTCGATTGTCAAAGTGGCCGCCATCATCAGCATGATCGCCTTTGGCTGCTATCTGTTATTTAGCGGTCACGGCGGCCCGGCGGCGACGGTGGCCAACCTGTGGCAGGACGGGGGATTTTTCCCTAACGGCATCACGGGCTTGGTGATGGCCATGGCGGTGATCATGTTCTCCTTCGGCGGGCTTGAGCTGGTGGGGATCACCGCGGCGGAAGCCGACGAACCGCATAAAACCATTCCCAAAGCCACCAACCAGGTGATCTACCGTATTCTGCTGTTTTACGTGGGGTCGCTGGCGGTCCTGCTGTCACTCTACCCGTGGCGGAACGTCGTGGAAGGGGGAAGCCCCTTTGTGCTGATCTTTCACGCCATTGACAGCAATATTGTGGCCAACGCCCTCAATCTGGTGGTGCTCACCGCCGCGCTGTCGGTCTACAACAGCTGCGTCTACTGCAACAGCCGGATGCTGTTCGGCCTGGCTCAGCAGGGCAACGCCCCGCGTGCGCTGCTGCGGGTGAACCACCGCGGGATCCCATTGACCGCCCTGGCGGTATCCGCCGTCGCCACGGCGCTTTGCGTGGTGATTAACTATGTGATGCCCGGGAAAGCCTTTGCCCTGCTGATGGCCCTGGTGGTGGCCGCCCTGGTCATCAACTGGGCGATGATCTGCATCACTCATCTTAAGTTCCGCCGCGCCATGCAGCGGGCGGGGAAGGTAACGGCTTTCCAGAGTTTCGCCTATCCCCTGACAAACTGGCTGTGTCTGCTGTTTCTCGCCGCGATCCTCGGGGTGATGTATCTGACCCCGGACATCCGCATCTCCGTCTGCCTGATCCCGGTATGGCTGCTGATCCTTGCTGCAGGCTATCTGCTGCGCAGGAAAAGCGCGCCGGCGCCGGTGGCGGCGCTTGAGGAGCGTTAATCTGCGACGCCCTGCCTGGCGGCAGGGCGATATTATTGCGCTGAAAATATATAGCGCCAATATATAGGATGGTTTATATAATTACGATAAATGATAACTAACAATATCACGCTGAATATAAATTAGAATGTGAGGAGACCGCGCGCTTTTTATTGATCTTGCGTACCGCTTTGCTACTATCCAGCCGGCATTGAGAGTGTATTTAATAATGCCTGGAAATGGAATAGTAAAAACCATAATGGAGTAGGGTATGAAGCATGTGCACAAGCTGGCCTGGATAGGCCTGTTCGTCAATATTATTATCTGTTTTGTCGCGCGAAATTTATTACTTGATGAAGGACAGCTGAACTTCCATAGTCGGGCGGACGGCGTATGGTCCTGGCTGGTGCTGGCCCTGTTTATTGCCGTGGTGGTTCAGGCGATCAGCATAATGCTGTCAGGCCGCTACCCTTATCTGGCCATCGTCCTGGCGTTTGTTGGCGGCATCGTGATGGTGCCCGCCAGCGTGATCTTTCTGGTGGGTAGCCTGTTCAGCTTGCAAACGCGGATTAATGCCGGATTTACGCCCTGGCGATCAACCACGGCAGTGGGCGAGGCTGATAACCAGCAGCTATTAACCTTTAATGCCTCAGGCTTTTATCCCCAAGGGGCGCTGGCGCTCATCGCCGGGATCATTATTTTAATGATTGGCATGGGTATAGGCGGAGTATTTATTGCCGCCGGTATTGTTGCGCTGTGCAATGGCTATCGTCTGCAAAATCGGGTGGTGATTGGCGTGAGCGGCGAGTCGATGATATTTACGCCGGGGCTCTATGCCGATACCTACGTTATTCCCTTGCGGGATGTTGCCGTAGTTGAACGCAGCAATAATGATGCGAAAGTCCGGCTGCTGATCCGTTCCAGCGGCAGAAGCTTCACGTTGCGTAAAAAACTGCTCGCCGGCGATAAGGTTAATGACGCCTTCGCCGCCATTCTGGCAAAACTGACTACCGTTTAATGCTGGCAGAATAGAGAAGCCGCCAGGCGGCGCGAGGCGTCCTGGCGGTGAAAGGTGGAGTTAGCCTGCGCGGCTACCGCACCAGCTTGTCTCTTACGAACAGCACTGCCTGTTAATCCACGTTAGTAAAATAATCGCGCGCGGCGGTCTCGACGCGTTTCGCATCCAGCCCGGTCTTCTCAGTGATCTGTTCGATAAACGATTTAAATTTTTCGCTCATCACGTTACCCCCTTCCCAGTGGGCGACGTAAAATTTGCACTGATAGCGATAAAAATGGAGAGTGGTATCTCCTAACGTGTAATACATGCGCTTCTCCTGTCCGGTAGTACGGTTGCCGCGTCCACAGCGTCAGCAACCTCTTTCTCATTACGATCGATCTGCATTCTATCCTCCTCCCAATTGGCTGAAATTTCCAGCGGTGCTTTGCGCCATGGAGCAGGATAAAGCAATGTTAATCTGCGGATAGATAGTGATTTTTTCTAAGGTGGCGCAAAAGTAGCGGTTACCTGCGGGCCGCGCAGGTAACCGGAGAACAGGGCGGATTAGCGCAGCGTGTTGCGCTCGTCGTCGGACAGGTCCAGGGTCTGCACCATACCACTTTCAGCAGAGCGCACCGCCGCTTCCAGAACGGCCATCACCGCCAGCGCTTCCACCGGCGGCACCGGATTGGCGATCTGGCCCTTCAGCGCATCGCGGATCAGCATATAGTACTGGCGCTGATCGCCCTGCGGGGTAGCCTGCGCGTGGGCCTGCAGCGAGGCATCATAGATAACCAGCGGGTCGTCATCCTGGCCCCAGCCGGCGCTGCCCGGTACCACGCCCGCCAGCAGCTGGCTCTCCTGTTGGTCGGCCCGCGCTTTGATAACGCTACCTTTATCGCCGTGCACGGTGAAGCGCGACGAGCCGCCCGCGACCAGCATGCTGCAGTGCAGGATCACTTTATGCGCCGGGTAGTTTAATACCACATGCGCCCAGTCGTTGATCTCCGCGCCGTCGCGCAGGGTGGCTATGTTACCTTGCACCGACTGCGGCAAACCAAATAGCTGCAGCGCCTGGTCGATAAGGTGCGGCCCCAGGTCGAACCACAAGCCGCTGCCCGGGACGTTCTGCTCGCGCCAGCGGACGCGGACTTCCGGGCGGAAGCGGTCGAAATGCGACTCGAAGTGTTTCACCGCGCCGAGGGTGCCTTGCTCAATCACCTGACGGATCCCGAGATAGTCGCTGTCCCAGCGGCGGTTATGGAAGACGGAAAGCAGACGCTGTTTCTCCTCCGCCAGGGCGATCAGCTCCCGGGCCTCCTGCATATCGAGGGTAAAGGGCTTATCCACCACCACATGTTTGCCGGCGTTCAGCGCCAGGCGGGCCAGCGGGGCGTGCGTGGCGTTAGGGGAGGCGATGACCACCAGGTCAACGTCCGGATGCTGGACCGCAGCTTCCGGGGAGGCGATCACCGTGACGTCCGGCAGGTCGCGTTTGACCTTCTCTTCATCGCGGGAAGCGACGAACGCCAGGTTCAGCCCCGGCACCGAACGGATAAGCGGCGCGTGGAAGGTCTTACCGACGAATCCGTAGCCAATCAGGGCGATATTTATCGTGTTGTTACTCATCAGGTTCTCCACGTTGTTAAGCGTCAGCAATATGTACAGAGAGGGCGGGGTCATCCCCCAGCTCAGCCCAGGGACGATCAAGAAAAAGATGGTGAATGTCGCTGAGTCCGGCCACCCGCCACGGTTCGCAGCGGTTGAGTTTGGTATGGTCCGCCACCAGCCAGTGCTCGGCGCTGGCGGCCAGCATGGCGCGTTTAACGTCGGCATCAGCTTCCTGGCTGGCGCTCAGCCCCAGCCCGGCATGGAGCGCGCAGGCGCCGAGAATGGCGATATCGGCCCGGTAGCGGGTGACCAGCGACAGGGTGGCGCTGCCGGCGAACAGCCGTTGTTTACTATCCCACTGGCCGCCAAGCAGGATCAGCTGGATATCGGCACGGTCGCTGAACAGCTGAGCGATATCCAGAGAAGCCGTGATCACGGTCAACGGCCCTTTCAGCTGGGCTGCCACCGCCAGCAGCGTGCTTCCGGCGTCGAGAAACAGCGTCGAGCCAGAGGGAATGCGCGCGGCGACCTGCTGACCCAGGCGCTGCTTGGTCTGGGTGAGAAGAGCGTTTCTGCCCTGGCGCGTCATGGCCGGGACGTTAAGGGCGATGGCCCCGCCGTGGCTTTTCTGCAGCACGCCCTGTTGTTCCAGGTCGCTCAGATCGCGGCGAATGGTATCGGCCGACACCTGCAGCTCTGCAACCAGCTCGCTGATGCTCAGCTGACCGGTTTCGCTAAGCCTGTCGAGAATATGTTTTTGCCTGGCGAGCTTATGCATGGCCATTGACTCCGCAAATTAACGCAATAAACAGCATAATACAGCAAGAAGTTGCAAAATAAACGGCAAAACGTCGCTCTGTATGTGTTGAATCGTGAAGAACTTGATTTCACTAAGTTTTAACGTTAAATGAGGGGAGCGCCGCGACCGGGGGCGAATGCGCTTTTCAATGAAGCGACTAGGCCTGTATTTCCGGGTCATTAAAAGCAAGAATGCGCGCTTTCGCGTACCTTATAGAGAAGGCGCGTAATTTAGCAGATATGGATTAACGGAGGTTGAGTGGACGCGATTAAAGGCTCGGAGTTGCAGATACCGGACGCGATCTTCGCGTGGGTGCTCGACGGGCAGGGGGGCGTTAAGCCGCTCGCCGATGACGATATTATCGACAAAGACAAGCCTTGCTGGCTGCATCTCAACTATACCCATAGCGACAGCGCCGACTGGCTGGCGGCCACCCCGTTGTTGCCCAATAACGTACGCGATGCCCTGGCGGGGGAGAGCACCCGGCCGCGGGTGACGCGGATCGGTGACGGGGCGCTGATCACCCTGCGCTGTATCAACGGCAGTACCGATGAGCGGCCCGACCAGCTGGTGGCGATGCGCCTGTATATGGATGAGCGGCTGATCGTCTCCACTCGTCAGCGCAAAGTGCTGGCGCTGGACGATGTGCTGGGTGACCTGAAGGAAGGTAATGGCCCGACGGACGGCGGCAGCTGGCTGGTGGAGGTCTGCGATGCGTTGACCGATCATGCCAGCGAGTTTATCGAACAACTGCACGATCGCATTATCGACCTGGAAGACGACCTGCTCGATCAGCAGGTGCCGCCGCGCGGATTTCTCGCACTGCTGCGTAAGCAGCTGATTGTGATGCGCCGCTATATGGCGCCGCAGCGCGACGTTTACGCCCGGCTGGCCAGCGAGCGGCTGCCGTGGATGAGTGACGATCAGCGGCGGCGAATGCAGGATATCGCCGAGCGGCTGGGGCGCGGTCTGGATGAGATCGACAGCTGTATCGCGCGGACGGCGATCATGAGCGACGAGATCGCCCAGATTATGCAGGAGTCGCTGGCGCGGCGGACCTATACCATGTCATTGATGGCGATGGTGTTTCTACCCAGCACCTTTTTAACCGGCCTGTTCGGCGTCAACCTCGGCGGGATCCCTGGCAACAGCTGGCATCTGGGGTTTAGCCTTTTCTGCTTGATGTTAGTCGTTGTCATCGGTGGTGTTGCGTGGTGGTTACATCGCAGTAAATGGCTGTAAAGAATCGCCTTTTAGCGGCTGTAGTGCCGGGAAAACCCGGCAATGTTTGAGCGAAATCAATAAACCATCTACCCATTCAGGGCAATATCTCTCTCGCAGGTGAATGCAACGTCAAGCGATGGGCGTTGCGCTCCATATTGTCTTACTTCCTTTTTTGAATTACTGCATAGCACAATTGATTCGTACGACGCCGGCTTTGTTGAGTCGGCTTTTTTTTTGCGCTCTCCGGTCCAGCTTCTACCCTTACTAAGACACCCGACGGTTTCTGGCCGTTGACGCCTGCGGGTACGCCCGTATCACTCTCCGGGAGGCCTCTATGTATTACGCTTCAGAGCTGACAGCCCAGTCTATCCCTATCTCGCCCGAGCCGAACGATCCGGCTCCTTTACCCGATCCACGACCGCGTCCGCAGCCCCAGCCCGATCCGCCGCCTGACGAAGAGCCGATTAAATTGTCGCATCAGGCGCGGAGATCTGCGAGGATACGCGCCTGCAGATTGTCTGCCTTTTAATACGAGAATACATTGTGACCGCTTTTTCTACCCTGACTGTTTTACCTGCCGCCCAATTAGCCAACCTTAACGAGCTGGGTTATCTGTCGATGACCCCGGTTCAGGCCGCCGCCCTGCCGGCGATCCTCGCGGGGAAAGATGTGCGCGTGCAGGCAAAAACCGGCAGCGGAAAAACGGCCGCATTTGGGCTGGGTCTGCTGCAGCATATCGATCCGGCGCGCTTCGAGACCCAGTCGCTGGTGTTATGCCCGACCCGCGAGCTGGCCGATCAGGTCGCCGGCGAGCTGCGCCGCCTGGCGCGCTGCCTGCCGAACATCAAGATTCTGATGCTCTGCGGCGGGCAGCCCTTTGGCGCCCAGCGAGATTCCCTGCAGCATGCCCCGCATATTATCGTCGCCACCCCGGGCCGTCTGCTCGATCATCTGCAGAAGGGAACGGTCTCCCTTGACGCGCTGCAGACCCTGGTGATGGACGAAGCGGACCGCATGCTCGATATGGGCTTTAGCGATGCCATTGATGAGGTGATCCGCTTCGCACCGGCTGACCGGCAGACGCTGCTGTTTTCTGCTACCTGGCCGGCGGCAATCGCGGCGATCAGCGGCCGGGTGCAGCGCAATCCGCAGACCATTGAGATCGACACTGTCGATGCGCTCCCGGCGATTGAGCAGCAGTTCTTTGAAATTTCCCGCCACGGTAAGATTGCCCTGCTGCAGCGCCTGCTCAGCCAGCATCAGCCCGCATCCTGCGTGGTGTTCTGCAATACCAAACGCGATTGCCAGGCGGTCTGCGATGCGCTCAACGCCGCCGGGCAGAGCGCCTTGTCGCTGCATGGTGACCTTGAGCAGCGCGATCGCGATCAGACGCTGGTGCGCTTCGCTAACGGCAGCGTCCGGGTTCTGGTGGCGACCGACGTCGCTGCCCGCGGTCTGGACATCAAATCCCTGGCGCTGGTGGTGAATTTCGAGCTGGCCTGGGATCCGGAGGTGCATGTTCACCGCATCGGCCGTACCGCCCGCGCCGGTGAACAAGGGCTGGCCATCAGCTTCTGTGCGCCGGAAGAGGCGCAGCGCGCCACTATTCTGGCCGACATGCTGCAGCTTTCCCTGAACTGGCTGCCGGCGCCGACGGGCAACACCATCGCGCCGCTGACGGCGGAGATGGCGACGCTGTGTATCGACGGCGGGAAAAAGGCGAAAATGCGCCCGGGAGATGTGCTGGGAGCCCTGACCGGGGATATGGGCTTTGATGGTGCCGATATCGGCAAAATTACCGTCCACCCGGCCCACGTCTATGTGGCGATCCGCCAGAATATGGCGCAGAAGGCGTATAAGCAGTTACAAAATGGCAAGATCAAAGGTAAATCCTGCCGCGTACGACTGCTGAAGTAAGGGCAGGAGAGTGCGTCTCAGGCGGCTGCCTGAGACGCGTGAGGGTTATTTCACTTCCACCACGTTCAGACGCAGCTCATCGAGACGGGCGTCTTCTTCTTCCGGCTGCCAGCCGGCGGGCTGCAGGGGAATATCTTCCCTGTCAAACGCCAGATCGCCACCATCCACCACCTCTGAGCCGTGGGTGATACCTTTAAAATCAAACAGATTGACGTCGCTCAGGTGCGAAGGCACCACGTTCTGCATCGCGCTGAACATGGTTTCAATGCGCCCAGGATAACGCTTATCCCAGTCGCGGAGCATATCGGCGATCACCTGGCGCTGCAGGTTTGGCTGCGAACCGCACAGGTTGCACGGAATAATCGGGAAGCCTTTGGCCTGGGAGAAGCGCTCGATGTCCTTTTCCCGGCAGTAGGCCAGCGGGCGGATGACGATGTGTTTGCCGTCGTCGCTCATCAGCTTCGGCGGCATCCCTTTCATTTTGCCGCCGTAGAACATATTCAAAAACAGCGTCTGCAGGATATCGTCGCGATGATGGCCGAGGGCGATCTTGGTCGCCCCGAGCTCGGTGGCGGTACGATAGAGGATGCCGCGACGCAGGCGAGAGCACAGCGAGCAGGTGGTTTTTCCTTCCGGGATCTTCTCTTTGACGATGCCGTAGGTGTTCTCTTCGACAATCTTGTATTCAACCCCCAGCTGCTCCAGATACGCCGGCAGAATATGCTCCGGGAACCCTGGCTGCTTCTGATCGAGGTTCACCGCCACCAGCGAGAAGGAGATGGGCGCGCTTTTCTGCAGATTGCGCAGGATCTCCAGCATGGTATAGCTGTCCTTGCCGCCTGAAAGACAAACCATAATGCGGTCGCCCTCTTCAATCATATTGAAGTCGGCAATCGCCTCACCGACNTTGCGGCGCAGACGTTTCTGCAGCTTATCGATGTTGTA
>NZ_JAZARW010000001.1:1545694-1545807 GCF_036233805.1 Klebsiella sp. EMBS2024
TCATATCGTTACCGGGAGGGCGAACCCTCCCGCCTCCCTTAGCCCACGTATTCCGGTTTCATGTCGTCCAGNGTGATGCGNAACTGGTCNTACAGTTCATCACCGAGGTGGCG
>NZ_JAZARW010000001.1:1546740-1550563 GCF_036233805.1 Klebsiella sp. EMBS2024
TCCCCCTTATGCCTGTACGCGCAGCGCTTCGAGACGGCGCANATCAAAATCGTTGAGTTCTTCGGCGTAATCCTCAGTGATTGGCGCCGGCCATTCGCCAGTGTCGAAACCGTTCGCGATCGCGCGCATAGCTTTGCGGTATTCCAGCATGCCGAGTTCCAGNAGTTCTTCGGATGCCTCGATGATGGCGATCCAGTGGTAGTTCTCGTCTTTGTTGACGAATATCCAGAAGAACTGGTCAAGGGCTGCNGTTTCGCAGTACATAGCCGCGCTCAGGTGGTAATCGCGCTCGATGATTTCCCGGTGCAGTTTCGCGCGTAGGCCTTCCTGCTTGATGTTCCACATGCTGATGGTTTTAAGGTCNGCACCGATGCGCAGGCCGCCCATGTCTATCTCAAGGTCAGGACGCACGCGAACTTCCAGNCCNGTTTCCTCATCAATGCCGAAATAGCTCACCTCGACGGCACGGCTCGGGTGCGTCAATAACTTGCCGGCGGTCGGGTGATTCAACAGCGCTTTCTGAATGGCCAGTGCCGTAGCCAGCTGCTGGCGGGTAACCAGCACTTTTCCTTCCGGGTTCTCGCGCCATGCATCCAGCAGCTCATCGGCAAACACGGCAACCGGTTTAACCGATTTCACGGCCTGAATCAGATCCGCCTTAGTGCCTGATACTTTCAGCGGCTGCGGCTTCTGTGCTTCCTGAGCAACTATGTCAGGATTGATAATCGCCAGTTGTTCCAACATGGCATCACGNCTNCCGCTGGTTTTAACAGGCGCTGGCAGGGTGGCGTTGTATTCTTTGATGCAGGCCTTCATTGCTGACGCGGTAAAGTTTTTATCGTCACCAACGATTCGCTTGAACTCATCAGGTAATTCCAGATACGCAATGCCAATTGCATCTTTGTCGCCGCCCAGCGGTACAGGAGCGGGCAGAGTGGCGTTGTGCGNCTCCANCNGCGNCTTGATNTCGTCAGCACTCAACAGCGGCGGNAGCCCGNNGTTGTANTCGTCGATAAACGC
This sequence comes from Klebsiella sp. EMBS2024, assembly GCF_036233805.1. Taxonomy (NCBI): domain Bacteria; kingdom Pseudomonadati; phylum Pseudomonadota; class Gammaproteobacteria; order Enterobacterales; family Enterobacteriaceae; genus Klebsiella; species Klebsiella sp. EMBS2024. The sequence continues at coordinate 1,547,761 of NZ_JAZARW010000001.1, forward strand.
GCGGATCGTCGCNGTCGTGGTGAAGGCGCCTTCCGGGATTTCCGGCTCGATGCTGAATTCTTTTTCCAGCTGCTCAGGCTGCAGCGCCAGTGCATGCACCAGNTTNCCCATATCCAGAACAGGGGAGCGTACCTTCTGGATGGTTTTGGATACGTGGCGCGCCTCGAAATACATCAGCGATACCCGNGCATCTTTAACCATCGTGGAGCTGATNCCGTTAGCGGCGTGGTAGANCTCATTTGGCACGCCTTCATATCGACCAGGCTCGAAATACTCCGGCCATGCTGGCGCTGCTTGTTCAGCCNCTTCCTCTTCATCGCTATGAGCACTCTCGGAAACCTGGCTTTTCAGCACTTCGGCGGTAAGATCCGGGCAGCGTTCAGCCAGTATTTNNCTCATGTTCACGGCAGTTGTTTGCGCAGGAGGNTCATCAGCGNCNTCGCCTGCTGATACCGCATTATCATTTTCGTCTTCGACCGGCTGAGCCGTTTCCATCTGCACATNGCTGGTGGTTTCCCCGGAATTAGCTGGATGTAATTTTTNTTCTGCAGCGCGCTGGCGCGCCTGGTCCACGATAGAAAGTGCTGGTGCTGGTGCTGGTGCTGGTGATGTCTGGCTATCCATCAGACCATCAATCGAAAAAACACCATTGCCCATGTTNNAAACTTCAGGCTGNNTGGNNTTGGTNAGGTCTTCGGTTANCCACTTNGGATCCGTNGGGTCNCTNATNCCTTCNACATATTCGCCNCGNTCGGNGGCCAGAACCTGATTAGCGTCNGGACGTTNCTTTTGAGCNTCTTTNACCAGTTCGGTGCCAATTACCTGAAAGTCAGTTGGGAGAGTTTCCAGGTCAGGCACACCTTCATCTCCATCGATAGCCTTTTTCACAGNGTCCAGAGTGACNGCGGCAGATGAAANATGNCCNGCNTTNNCAAGCGTNTCAGNNGAAGGGNCGTCATGCTTATGCTCNGTCAGGTTNGCNTTGATATAGGTCTGCAGACTTACCGGGAAATGGTGAATATCGCTGGTGGCGCCACGGATAAGGGCAAAAATNGCNGCNCGNGAATAATCCAGGATGCCNGNGNNNTTGCGCAGNGCNGCNGACCATTCCTTGAACGGACTTTCTTTCTTCTGGACGATCTCTTTGGCCCGGCGGTGAATTGATGCCGGGAAATTGTAGATATCGAAATCCATTGGCATTGTGGCCAGGGCTATTTCTACATCGAGCGTATCAAGGGTATGGGTGTAGTCAGGGTTGCGATCGGTTTTATTNCCGCCGCCAGCATTCGTACCTGCATCGGTTTTCAAAACCGAAGAAATNCAGTTACCGGCAGCCCATTCCCTGGTGAGAATGCCGCGGTCNATCGCGTTCGTGGCGAACCACAGCTTTGCAAACTGGATACGNTTGCCGAGCTCATGCCGTTTCCCTTCCGGGAANACTTTTTTATTGGCGCTGGTGAATTTCCAGAGNGCCGGCATATCGTATTTTTTGATTTCAGGGATATTCTCGGCGGCCAGAATCANATCCTGGACNGCNGCNTTATCAGTGTCCATTTCAAGAACTGANAGCTCCTGCCGGTGAGGCATGCTNATATGATAAACGTGNNNTTCTTCGGCCATATACTGCGCCAGCAGCTGAGNGCGAAAGGGGAGTTCTGCCACGTTAAAAAGCGCGCTNGAATCGTNCTGGTATTCATCGCTACCGAAAGTTTCCACGGTCTCACCTTGTGCCGCGTCNCCAGTAGTATTGGCATCAANCANCNCGCCACTAACGGNCTCAGCGGATACTCCGGCATCATCGATGTGATGATCCGCAGGCGCCTGNCCTGGCTTCANNGNCCAGGTNCGGCCATCATCNCCGAGCTGGTANCGTTCGCACCATGAGTAATNGAGAACNCCTTCCGCNGGNAGGTCNTTGAATACCGGGAAATCGGTNCGAATTGGTTTTTGATAGTCTTTGCCGCGGCCTGTTTCGATCCCAGCGTCTTCCAGATCGACGTCNAGNTGCAGNAGNGCGCGNGCTTCTGATTTATTAGTGCGCCAGATTACGGCATCAGCTTTACCCGATTTTTGAGTCGCTTTTATCAGATAAAAATATTCCATGTGATAGCCTCTATTTTGGATGTAGAATCCCCCGGGCCATTGGTAGCGCCCATTCAGGGTGGTCATTGGTTTTGGTAATTTCCGGTGTAACTTTGGTCGGTGGCACCGGACGTACAGCCCGCTTCGGCGGGTTTACGTTAGCCCTCGTGAGCCATCTGGTCGTGAGAGGCNCAACGTTCNGAGCAATACTCTTTTTCTTTCCGTGCGAGCTGGTTCCCCTGGAGGTACAACAGGGTGCTTACCACTGGTTTTCCCTCGATNGCTTTNCGGCANTAACCGCANTTCTTCTGCATTNNTTCCCCCTACATTTGCACCGTGAACCCNGCCGGATGCTCGTCCAGTACACCTTTCAGCGGATAACATTCNGCNTTCACGTGTTGCTCTTCTGCAGCTGCCTTGCAGTCATTCTCANTGTCGTAAACGCCGAGCAGGACATCCTGATTACCGCCCGTCAGCATGCTGACGGTGAGAACCANGGCAAACATCGTGCTCATGAAGGGTCTCCTTTTTGCGCGAGCATGTAGCACACCCGGCGGATGAAAGCTGACAGCGGACTTAANCGAACAGCCTGCTGACGAGCGGGTTTGCGTGCGAAATCATTCATAGAAANAANNCCCTCAGTGCGCTGAAGAGCGCNATCCAGATGAAGAGCCCAATNACTGCNGAAATGACCANGGCTCTGATNCCNTGNTTACTCATT
>NZ_JAZARW010000001.1:1552776-1552870 GCF_036233805.1 Klebsiella sp. EMBS2024
CCCTTAATCCTTCGCCCCATGTACTTCGCGTACAGTTCGTCGAGCTCCTTCAGGCGCAGAGATACGACCCGCAGCATGTTCTGTTGTTCTTCTT
>NZ_JAZARW010000001.1:1553421-1553785 GCF_036233805.1 Klebsiella sp. EMBS2024
TACCCAAACCCAACTGACGGCCTGCCGAAACAGGAAGGCTGNACATGCAAACACTTCCCTTTCAACAAAATACCGGATTCAACACCGGCGCTCTGATAAAGCGAAATCAACAGAGAGAGGCAGATCACGACGCAATTCGTTCTGCCGTTCGCGCCTGGGCAGCAACTGAAGGGCAGGATGTTGTGTCGGCACACATCATCGATGAGTGGCGACAGCAGGGCGGTCAGGATATCGCGTTTCCTCATGATATCAGCCGTGCCAGACAGAAGCTTTTTCGCTACCTGGACAACCCGGCCGAGTCTGAGCGCTATCGCGAATATGTTCGCCTTCTTACCCCGGCAATCATGGCCGTTCTTCCGCTGGA
>NZ_JAZARW010000001.1:1554022-1556841 GCF_036233805.1 Klebsiella sp. EMBS2024
GAAAGCCGCGGTGCNCGAACACCAACGGCTTTCTATGCGAAATGACTGGATCAATTCACAGGGGCAATTATGAACANTGANNAACTNAATATCAATAACGGGGGCGCCAATGGCTAAAAATTCAATCGACGCTTACGGCGCCAGCGGCAAAAGCAACGTGCTTTTTTTCGATCCGGAAAGTCTTCACCTGGTTACCGATATATCACACCCGCTATACGACGAGCGCGTACACCTGCCGCTGAGTGAATCGGTGATCCTCAACATCATGGAACTCGGTGTAATCGAACCCATTATCGTGTGGAAGGACCCTGAGTCCGGAAAAACATGCGTGGTGGCAGGGAGGCAGCGCGTGAAGAACGCCACGGAAGCAAATGCCAGGCGCAAGCGGGAAGGGCTAGAACCCTGGCCAATACCAGGTATAGCTAAACGCGGGTCAGCAATTCAAATGGCCAAATACATGGTCAGTGAAAACGAGATAACGCAGCCAGATACGCCACTGGGCCGGGCAAAAAAAATGGTTCAGCAGATGGAGTACGGGCATGACGAAAATGACATTGCCCTGCTATTTGGCTGCAGCGTAAAAACGGTCCAGGCAACCGTGGCTCTACTGGATGCTACGCAGGCCGTCCAGGCGGCGGTTGAGGCAGGAAAAGTCACTGTCACTCAAGCGCGTCAGTTGGTCGATATGCCACCGGAAAAGCAACGGGAAACGGTCAAACAGTTAGAGGCAGCGGCAGAGGGTGTAACTGGCCATGAGAAAGCTCGCCGACAGCGCGCTGTCCTCGGAGACACAAAGCCGCGTCTCAAATCCCGTAAGGAAATCACCCAGCAACTTCAAACCGCCAGCGGCGAATACGCAGCGGCTTTGCTGTGGGTGCTTGGTGATGAAAACACACCAGTTTAAGCAACAACGGGGTCTCTATGCGTGATTACGGCAAGGTGCATACATCATTTTGGATAAGCGATGGAATGCGCCGGGTATCGGATGATGCCAGGTTGCTGGCGCTGTACCTGCTCACCGGGCAACACACGAACATGATTGGGTGTTTCCGGCTGCCTGATGGATATGTTTCGGAAGACTTAGCATGGACTCCTGAAAGGGTTTCGAAAGGGTTTGATGAGCTATCGGCTAACGGTTTCGCAACGCGCGATTCGTCATCGAAATGGGTGCTAATTCGTAACTTTCTGACCTGGAATTCAGTTGAAAACCCAAACCAGGGAATTGCAGCACTGCGTTTGTTTGATCAGGTCCCGGACACATCTACGGTTAAGCCAGAGCTGGCGCGGGTTTTAGCCTCGGCAATATCCCACATCGGCATCGCAAAACTAAAGGGTTCCGAAAGGGTTCTCGAACCGTTCCTTAACCAGGAACAGGATCAGGAGCAGGAACAGGATCAGGAAGAAGATAGTTCGGGGCATGGCTCCGCCACACCCCCAGACGATCAGAACCAGGACGAACGCGAAATACCTGAACCCCAAAAAATATACCCGAATGAGTTCGAGCAGGTTTGGTTGGTTTATCCCCGGCGGGCAGGGGGTAACAGCAAATCCGATGCCTTCAAAGCCTGGAATGCCCGAATCAGGGATGGAACCACTACGGCGGAAATCCTCTCCGGCGTGGAACGTTACGCGGCTTTCGTTAAAGCCGAGGGAATCCTGAACACGCAGTACGTGAAACAGGCGAAAACGTTTTTTGGCCCTGGTATGCATTTCAGCGAGCCGTGGGCGATTCAGCAGGCGCCAGGCGCACGAGATCCCAATCAGATTTCGGAACCTGACAAAACCATCCCATCGGGATTCAGGGGGTAGCGATGAAAAACATGATTGGCACCGGGAATGCACTGGAACGACTGAAAAAACTCATTCCCCCTGGTGTTCAGCCAAAATTCGGCAGCGTTGATGAATGGCTTGCCTGGCAAGCCGAAGAAGGCCGTAAGCGCTGTGAGGAACTGGAAAAACAAAACCAGCGCGCACGTGCAGAGAAAATCTTTGGACGTGCAGGAATTCAGGATCTGCACCGCGGCTGCACATTCGCGAACTATCAGGTTGAGTCGGATGGCCAGCGTCGGGCGCTCTCGATGGCGAAAAGTTACGCGCAGCAATTCGGCTCAGGGTTTGCGAGCTTCGTATTCAGCGGAGCGCCAGGCACCGGGAAAAATCATCTGGCGGCGGCAATCGGAAATCACCTGTTGGCGGGTGGCCGCTCTGTGCTGGTGGTAACCATTCCGGATCTCATGCTGCGTGTTCGGGAATGTTATGACGGCGGGCAGTCAGAGGCGTCATTGCTGGATGATTTGTGCCATGTGGACCTGCTTATTCTGGATGAGGTGGGTATTCAGCGCGGAAGCAGCGGTGAAAAAGTCATCCTGAATCAGGTTATCGATCGCCGGCTGTCCTCCATGCGACCTGTCGGCATCCTAACCAACCTGAACTATGAATCGCTGAGGGAAACACTGGGCATACGGATCCTTGACCGACTCCAGATGGATGGCGGCATGTGGGTGAATTTTGAATGGGACAGCTATCGCAAAAACGTACGCTATTTGCGCGTCGTTAAGTGAGGTATGTATGGCTAGAGCATTGTCAGCAGTTGAGCGCAGAGAGTACGTCCGCGCAGTGATTCGGATCACCAGACATCAGGGGCGACTCACGACCGCNGAGGCAATGAAAAAACTNGGGCTGAGCCGCGCTACTGTCCAGCGGTATTTTTCCGAAGCAGAAGCGACTGGCGAGGTTGTCCGGCATGGNCGTNTGGGNNTGTTCCGCGATCANCGNNCCNTNATCGANTTTGACATGAAACGGCTTGGGATGGTGCCAAA
>NZ_JAZARW010000001.1:1557547-1557830 GCF_036233805.1 Klebsiella sp. EMBS2024
CCGGCGCACCACCAGCGCCGACTGCAGCACCATATCAACCGTATGTGGCTGGAAAAAATGCCGGTACCGTCAATTATCGCCGCGGCTNGTTCGCTGGCCNGNGCCATGGAGAAATANGCGTGAGAGAAATCATCGTTGATAACTTTGCTGGTGGCGGCGGCGCCTCAACGGGCATCGAGNTGGCGATTGGGCGCAGTGTGGATATTGCGATTAACCATGACCCGAACGCTGTAGCTATGCATACCACCAATCACCCGGACACGCTGCACTATTGCGAATCGGT
>NZ_JAZARW010000001.1:1558521-1558865 GCF_036233805.1 Klebsiella sp. EMBS2024
CCGTTCATCGTGAAGTGCAACCACACAACGACGAAAGGGCAGTACGATTGTTTTCGCGGGCAGTCGATGACTGGGCCGCTGCAGACGATTACGAAAACCCACGGTTTTGCCGTCGCGGTACCACACCTAACCAAGTTTCGCACCGGCGCCACCGGGCAGCCAGTCACCGAACCGGTACCCACGGTGACCGCCGGTACGTCAAAACGCCCNGGCGGCAATGGTCATGCGCTGGGGATTGTTGAGGCGGGCCTTGTCCCGTTCCTCGCTGGCAACGGTGGCAGCGAATACCAGGCTAAACCGCGCCCGCTTGATAAACCCGCCCACACAATCCTGAAAGAGTCGCG
>NZ_JAZARW010000001.1:1559135-1561821 GCF_036233805.1 Klebsiella sp. EMBS2024
TGACGAGCCGATGCCGACTATCACTGCCGGCGGGCAGCACGTAGGGGAGGTTNCGACTCTGGCGGTCGAGGACTANGACGAAGAGCGCGCGCAGCANGTGCTGGCGTTCCTGCAGGAATACNGCGGGGAGGATTGCACCGGNNTGGTGNANATCGGCGGNGTNACTTACCGCATTNTTGATATCGGNATGCGNATGCTNCANCCGCATGAGCTNTACCGNGCGCAGGGNTTCCCNGANTGGTACATCATCGATCAGGATTACCGCGGNGTGAAGTATGCGAANGATAAGCAGGTNGCNCGCTGNGGCAATGCNGTNCCNCCNCCNTTNGCTGAGGCGCTGGTGAGGGCTAATTTGCCGGAGATGTGNCTGAAAAAAGACATTGCAGCATGATAAAGCCCGCTTCGGCGGGTTTTATCTTTTATGGCGAAAAATTAATCCAACAGGAGAATGGGGGGGCGAAAAGTGAACTTAAGCCCACAAAAGGACAAATCGGAAAAATTATTTGTAATACAATTATACACTCATTNGTTATGAGGTTTTTGTATGAAGATTTACCAGGCTCAACCACATGATGTGGATACTATCCTTCCCCTGTATCTCGGGTACCGTCGTTTCTACGAGGTCGAAGAAAATGCCTCGCAGGCCAGAGATTTTATTCTCAAGCGCCTTCAGCTTAATGAGTCCGTGATCTTTTACGCCGAGGTTGATGGNAAAGCGGTAGGCTTTACGCAGCTCTATCCTTTATTTTGCTCTCTTGAGATGAAACGTATTTGGTTGCTTTATGACCTTTTCGTTGATGAGTCAGCTCGNAAGCATGGTGTGGCACACAAACTAATCTCACGTGCTGAGCAACTGGCGAAGGAGAGCGATTCGGCATTTATTATGCTTAGTACCGCTACAGATAACATCCGTGCACAGGCGTTGTATGAGCGTAATGGATTTGTGCGAGATACTGAGTTCTTCGTGTATAACAAGTTTCTGAAATAAATGTTCGATGTAGCCATAATAANGTGGTTAGTTAATGCCTNGNGGGTTAGCTCACTACTTGAGTATGGCGTCAATGCNACTTACCCAGTGGTAGTCGTCTCNTCTAAACTGNCAGACTANACAANTGGANAGCCTTCTACTTTCAATTTTGCCAAAGTTGACAGAGAGAAATGGTANGGCAGCATGAGAAAACCCGCTTCGGCGGGTTTTCTTTTTTGCACTGGTAAATAGGGGCTTATACGATACACAAAATATGCCGTCGACAACCGCGCAAAACTTTTCACTCCGTTAGCCATGAAAGTTAAACAAAACTCCCAAACTTTCAATTGTGATAATCTCTTTTGAAAATAGTGGCTTGTAGGGTGATCTTCATCTGCCATCATATCTTCCGCACCGTGAAATTTTCACATGTAAGTGATTTAACATTAATTTATACTGTATAAAAACACAGTATATGANNNNGCTTCCGGGAGGTAGGGATGCGCAATGAGAGTAATGAGTACTACGATCTGGTTAAACGTTCTACAGGTGAAGTTATTGGCAGCATCAGGGCAGCAGGCCGGGTTCTGGTATACACGGCAAATGGTGTTACTTCTATGCGACCACTGCTTGAGGACGAGGGAGTATTTAATCTCAACGCAATGACCAGTTTTCTTCATCGCCTCGGCTACCGGGTTATCCCGCCTTCTGATAATATGAAATCAACGGCCTGAACAACCGTTGACCTACTGCGCCACGGAGAGAAACCATGGCGCAATTGCACTTAATAAANCANTCNCAAGGTNTNCTGATCCCNGCNACGCNGGAGACCAGNGATTTNNTGCAATCAAAATGCAAGCTCGGNNCCGTTCTGGANGCCGANTNTAAGCTTGTCCGNAATCCGGCGTTTCACCGCCGNTANTTNGCNTTACTCAATCTNGGNTTTGAATATTGGGAACCTACCGGCGGGGCGATTTCGTCTAANGAGCGCAGGCTTATCACAGGTTACGCCAAATACCTTGCTGCATATGGNGGGAGTGAATCGGCGTTNCTTGATGCCGCNGGGCAATATCTCGACCGNATAGCNGAGAAGCGATCCGGCTATATCAGTATTTGCAAATCNTTCGATGCTTACCGGGCGTGGGTCATCGTTGAAGCCGGCCACTATGACGCCATACANCTGCCGGACGGCACNCTGAAAAAACACCCTCGNAGCATTTCTTTCGCNAGCATGGACGAATGCGAATTCCAGGAACTGTACAAAGCATCGCTCGATGTTCTCTGGCGGTGGATCCTCTCTCGTTCNTTCAACAGCCTGCANGANGCTGAGAACGCCGCNAACCAGCTTTTAAGCTTCGCGGGGTGATGCCGATGAAACNCTCATGGTTTCACCATCTCGAATGCACAACGCAGCAGGCCGAAGAATTGGTAGCGAGATATCGTCAGCGGGGCGTAAAGGTCGAACGAAGCTTAAACCCTGACTTTATGACATGGACCGTCAGCGCGCAGCTGGTGGAGGACAAAAAACCGCCGCGGCCAGACTCTCGCTGGCGCAACAGGATGTGGGGGTGAGTATGGCNAACCTNCGCAAAGAGGCNCGNGGCCGCGAATGNACNGTGCGGATCCCNGGNNACTGCAACGGCAACCCGGANACCAGCGTGCTGGCGCATTACCGCCTGGCGGGTACGTGCGGCACAGGATGCAAGCCTGACGATACTC
>NZ_JAZARW010000001.1:1561856-1561973 GCF_036233805.1 Klebsiella sp. EMBS2024
ATCGACGGCAGAACNAAAACCACCGATTTCACCTACGACGAATTGCGCCTGATGCANGCGGAGGGGGTAATGCGNACCCTGGAAATCTGGCGGAAAGAGGGACTCATTAAATCATGA
>NZ_JAZARW010000001.1:1564393-1566431 GCF_036233805.1 Klebsiella sp. EMBS2024
CTAAACATATTTAAGATTTATGGAAGGTTTATTTCTGCGGTTGCCCGTCTATGTTTATAGAACGTAACGGCAAAAGTGAATGCTTCCTGGTNAATCGGTAGCTCGGACTATTAGGAGTGCCTTCGTTTCGTTACTACCTAGAATGCCTACTTTCTGCCCGNNCCTCTGAGCGGGCTTTTTTTCGCCATGAATAAGTCTCCTCGGAAAGCTGAGGTACAAATCATTTGAGGCTGCGCTTATGCGTGGCCTTTTCTTTTTCCCCTCAATTCTGAGAGGACTCACAGCAATAAGAGGGGGCTTAATGTCCGATCCTTTAACTGGTACCGGCCTGATTTTTGGCGGCGGTTTAATTGGTTCCGTCGTATATGGCGTTATCACCCACACCGATTTTGGTGTGGTATTTGGGGCTTTTGGCGGCGCGGTGTTTTATGTGGCAACGACCGCAAACCTAACACGTGGAAGGCAAATAGCTTACTTCATGACGTCGTTTATTGTCGGTGTTCTGGCTGCCGGATTATTAGGCTCAAAATTTACTACCTGGACAGGCTATACAGATCGTCCGCTTGATGCGCTCGGTGCGGTGGTGGCATCTGCTGTCACCATCAAGGTCCTGACTTTCATTAACAGCCAGGACTTGAGCAGCCTGTTCGGATTACTTTCCCGATTAAGGGGAGGAGGTTCGAATGGTAATAAATGACCCGGCAGCGCTGGCCAATGCGGTGATATGTGCCGTTATTGTCTGCGCTTTGATGTTTTATCAACGTCGCGGTGCCAGGCATCGCCCTGGTATCTCCATCATTGCTTACTTGCTTGTACTGATTTACGCGAGCATACCTTTCCAATTTATCTTCGGTCTTTACGTACAGTCCCACTGGCTGGTGGTAATGGCAAACGTGATGATATGCGCCGCCGTGCTATGGGCTCGGGGTAACGTGGCGCGTCTGATCGATACACTGAGGCACTAATGAATCAAACACAATTCCAGAAGGCGGCTGGCATCAGCGCCGGGTTAGCTGCGCGCTGGTTTCCGCATATTACAGCCGCGATGAAAGAGTTTGGCATCACTTCCGCTATCGACCAGGCGATGTTCATTGCCCAGGTAGGGCATGAAAGCACGGGATTTACCCAGCTTGTTGAGAGCTTCAATTATAGCGTGGCTGGCTTGAATAGTTTTGTCCGCGCCGGGCGGCTGACGCAGGGTCAGGCTAATTCGCTCGGCCGCCGGCAGGGTGAACCATCGTTGCCACTGGAGAGGCAACGAGCGATCGCCAATCTGGTGTACAGCAAACGCATGGGGAATAACGGGGCAACAGACGGCTGGTTTTACCGCGGGCGCGGGCTCATCCAGACCACCGGCCTGAACAATTACCGCGAATGCGGGAATGCTTTGAAGATTGATCTGGTTAAACAGCCTGAATTGCTGGCACAGGATGAGTATGCGGCGCGCAGTGCTGCCTGGTTCTATACCTCACGCGGCTGTTTGCGTTATCCCGGTGACCTTACACGCGTCACTCAGATTATCAACGGCGGACAGAACGGCATTGATGACCGTAAAGCCCGCTATCTCCTGGCAAAAAGTATTCTTGTTTGAGGGAAATATGAACTATCTCATTAATCGACTGAAAGAGCCGTCAACCTGGCGCGGCATCATCCTAGTCATTGCCGGTGTCTTCGGCTATCAGATGCCTCCGGGCATTCAGGAAACCGTCATCGCTGGCGGCGTAGCGCTGGCTGGCGTTGTTGGTGCGGTGATGCCGGACAGCGTTAAGAAGTAACCTGGCCAGAAACCAGCAGGCCTACAGAAACCCGCTTTCCTTTAGTTTTTTAGCCAATAAGTAATTGGTGATTACTCCAAGAGAAACCCCAACAATCCACGGCACAGCTGAATTAAGCATTAGCGAGTTGTTCACATTAATGCTGGCGGTGATGCAGGCATAGGTATTTGTAAAAGCAAACCATGTAAATAGTATCTGTTTCATTTGGTTATCTCCATGCTTTCCTTCCCAACAATATCNACCTACGAGCTAGTAAAAGCAAA
>NZ_JAZARW010000001.1:1568459-1568577 GCF_036233805.1 Klebsiella sp. EMBS2024
CTGCAGACACACCGATCCCCGGAATGGAGGTTCCGTTCACGTGGCAGGCTAGTCTGGAGTTAAACGCGAAGCTTTACTCTGCGTTGGGGTAGTGCAATCTGGATAAGACGGGGATTAG
>NZ_JAZARW010000001.1:1568897-1569016 GCF_036233805.1 Klebsiella sp. EMBS2024
TCCCGTCAACTTCACTGGCGAAAACTGGCTACCTTATACCCGGCTGATCCCTGCTACCGAAATCGGCGAATGGGTAAATCAGAACATCCTCTCCGAAGAGGGCCGAATCCATAACCCTG
>NZ_JAZARW010000001.1:1569739-1569954 GCF_036233805.1 Klebsiella sp. EMBS2024
ATGGCGAAACCGGACTGGGGCGAGCTTCAGCAACGGTTCCTGTCCGATCATGCCGCAACCGGCGTATCACCGAAGGATTGGTGTGAAGCGCAGGGACTGAACTACGCTACCGCCCGTCGATACATCAAAAAGCCTTCTGCGCAACCTGCGCAAAAACCTGCGCAGAAGAAATTGCGCACTGCGCAGAAAGAAAAGTGCGCAGAAGAGCTGGTGGA
>NZ_JAZARW010000001.1:1570096-1576665 GCF_036233805.1 Klebsiella sp. EMBS2024
GTTGCGCAGGCCATTGCGCAGCAGCAGAAAGCATCCATTGTGCGCACACTCGGCAGCGCTGATGAAGTGCTTGAGCAGATGTGGCGGCTGGCAACGTTCGACGCTAACCAGCTATCACAGTATCGCCGCGGGAGTTGCCGTTACTGCTGGGGCTTTGGTCATCAGTATCAATGGCGTGATGCCGTGGAGTACGAAGAGAAGCGGCTCGAAGCGCTTGAGCGTAAACGTCGCGAGCCCGTAGATGTTGGTGGTTACGGTTACGACCACACCAGCGCACCTAACCCGGAATGCCCTCGCTGTAATGGTGATGGCGTCGGCCAGCCATACTTCGCTGATACGCGTAAGCTGGCGCCGGATGCTGCGCTTGCCTATTCCGGTGTGAAGCTTGGGAAGAATGGCGTAGAGATTACCGCTATTAGCCGCGAGCGAATGTACGAGGCGGTGATGAAACGTCTCGGCCTGACTGATAGCGAGTTCGCCCAGCGTCTGCAGCTGATTGAAATTGAGCGCCGGCAGCTGGAGGTTGAAAAATTACGCAAAGAGCTGGCTGCTGATCCGGAGGATGACGAACCAACGCCAGTTGCAATCAATATCAACGTAGTCGATGCACGAGTGAGGGAAGAGGATGGCGATAGCACCGACGCTTAACATCCCTCAGGCCAAATTCCTTGCGATGCAGTACAAATTTAAGGCCTATGTCGCCGGCTTCGGTTCCGGTAAGACGTGGGTCGGTTGTGGTGGTATCTGCAAAGGGATGTGGGAACACCCCAAAATCAACCAGGGTTACTTTGCGCCAACGTATCCGCAGATCCGTGACATCTTTTATCCCACTGTTGAGGAGGTGGCCCACGACTGGGGGCTGAATGTCAAAATCAACGAGGGAAACAAAGAGGTTCACTTCTACGCCGGGCGCCAGTACCGAGGAACGACGATTTGCCGCTCGATGGAGAAACCGCAAACCATTGTTGGTTTTAAAATCGGTAATGCGCTGATTGATGAGCTGGACGTAATGCCCGCCAAAAAGGCGCAGTTAGCCTGGCGAAAAATCATTGCTCGTATGCGTTACAACGTGGCCGGTCTTCGTAACGGGATCGACGTCACCACGACGCCGGAAGGGTTTAAATTCGTTTATCAGCAGTTCGCAAAGGCTGTACGCGATAAGCCTTCGCTCTCAACGCTGTACGGCCTGGTGCAGGCCTCGACGTTCGACAATGAAAAGAATCTGCCGCCGGACTATATCCCGTCGCTGATGGAGTCATACCCGCCGGAGCTGATCAAGGCTTATCTGCGTGGCCAGTTCACCAACCTTACCAGCGGGACGATTTACCATCAGTTTGACCGTAAGCTGAATAACTGCAGGGAAGAAGAGCAACCCGGTGAGCCGCTGTATATCGGTATGGATTTCAACGTCGGGAAGATGGCCGGGGTTGTTCATGTGTTACGTATGGGGCTTCCGTTTGCGGTGAATGAAATTGTGAAGGCTTACGACACCCCTGACATGATCCGCATCATCAAAGAACGGTTCTGGCTGTATGACGGCAACGATTATCGCAAGGTGCGGGAAATCTATATTTACCCGGACGCTTCCGGCGATTCCCGCAAATCCAGCAATGCCAGCGCCACGGATATCGCTCAGCTTAAGCAGGCCGGCTTCAATGTGGTTGTTAATGCATCAAACCCGCCAGTGAAAGACCGCATCAACGCGATGAATGCCATGTTCTGCAATGGTAACGGCGAACGTCGCTACAAAGTGAATGTAAAGCGATGCCCGGTGTACACCGAATCGCTTGAGCAACAGGTTTGGGGCGAAAACGGTGAGCCGGATAAAACGGCGGATAACGATCACCCCAACGATGCCGGTGGGTATTTCATTGTGAAGCAATTCCCGATTATCAAACCGACTGGAAAAGTCACCCAACTGCGGATGTAAAACCATGCCTGATATTTCAACGCCCAACCTCGACTATAACGACATGGTTGAGGCATGGGATATTAATGATGCACTGATGGGCGGTACGCTGGAAATGCGCCGGCAGGGTAAGAAGTATCTCCCGAAATGGCCGAACGAAGATCCTGAAAGCTATAAGGAGCGTTTAGCTTCGGCAACGTTACTCCCTGCCTATGAAGAGGCCATTAAACAAAACATCGGGCGAGTGTTTGCTGAGCCGACGGTATTGAGTGAGGACTCTCCTGAACAAATACGAGAGCTGTCGCCAGATATTGATATGGAAGGAAACCGGCTCGATGTCTGGGCGCAGCAATTTTTCAGCATCGGATTCCAGTATGGCCTGGTACATGCGCTGGTGGATTTCCCGAAAATTGACCGGGAGGCAGTAAAAACTAAAGCCGACGAAAAAGCCGCGGGATCCCGCCCGTATGCCACGATGTTAAATCCTCGCCAGGTCATCGGCTGGAAATCGAAAGTGGTTAAAGGGAAAGTGATGCTGACCGATCTGCGTATCAGAGAGGTCATCATTATTGATGGCGACGATTACGGGCAAACGAAAGTTGAGCAAATACGCCATATCATGCCGGGCAAGGTTGAAATTTATCGCCGAAATAAAGGTGATAACGGCGAAAGCCAGTGGCAGATTCACGACGAGTGGGAAACCAGTCGCGATGATATTCCCCTGGTGACGCTTTACACGAAACGCACAGGCTTTATGCGCGGTTCACCGCCACTGCTTAATCTCGCCTTACTGAATATCAAGCACTGGCAGAGTCAGAGTGAACAGGACAACATTCTTCATGTCGCTCGCGTGCCGTTGCTGGTGGCTTACGGTCTGGCTGATGGCGAAACGTTGACGATAGGTTCTTCCTCTGCGACTCGTTTCGATGACCGACAGCGGCAGGGACTGGAATATGTCGAGCATACCGGGGCTGCGATTGAAGCCGGTAAGATTTCCCTTGAGGATCTGGAAAACCAGATGCGTCAGGCCGGCGCAAAACTGCTGCGCGCGGAAAACACATCGACTAAATCCTTAGACCAGACTCACGAAGAGCGGATGCAGGAGAATTCACCTCTCTACACCATGGCAAGCTCGCTTGAGGATGCGCTCGATAATATCCTGCAGATTATGGCGGAATGGCTGGGCGAGAAAGAAGGCGGCAATGTCGATGTACGCACCGAACTGGATGTTTCAGCCCAGACGTTTGATGCCGCAGCTGCAACAGCTGTTCAGTCGCTCCGCCAGGGTGGTGATATACGTCAGGTCGATGCTGTTCGCGTTTTGCAGGCCCTAAAATTTATCGATCCGGATGCGAAGCCCGAAGAGGTAATCGACGAGCTGCGAAATCAGCAGGTCACGCTGGCCGGCGGACTGAGTAACCCGGGTGGTGCAAATGGCAACGGCGAATGACAAGCTTCAGGATGAATCGATAGCGCATGCGATATGGATAGCACGGTACAGCACCAGCGTTGCAAACAGGATGATAAAAATCCTGAATGACAGCGATGCGGAACTGACAGCCAGATTGCTGGTAGCGATGGATAGCCTGGATGCTGACAGCTTTACCGTGTCGCGACTGGAAGCGCTGCTCGTTAGTGTCAGAGCTCTCAATCGCGAGGCTGTGCAGTCAATGTACGCGGGACTATCTGATGAGCTGCAGCAACTCGCTCAGCACGAAGCAGGCTTTCAGCTGAGCCTGTTCCAGTTTGCGATCCCCGATGATGTGCTATCGCTTCACCCGCTGGTGGGCATTTCACCGGATGCCGTTTACGCAACTGCGATGGCACAGCCGTTTCAGGGGCGCCTGCTTTCGGAGTGGGTAGATAACCTTGAAGCTGACAGAATGGCAAGAATTTCCAATACAGTGCGGCAGGGTTTTCTCCTGGGCGATACGCATGAGCAAATCGCCAGAAAGGTCCGGGGTCATGCTAACCGTGGTTATCAGGATGGCGCGCTGCAGATGAGCCGAACCAATGCCGGCAGTATTGCAAAAACGGCTGTGGGGCATCTTGCTTCTACGGCCAGGAAAAGCTTTGCAGATGCGAACGATGACATTTTGAAGGGTAAGCAGTGGTTATCCACTTTGGATAACCGTACATCAAAAGACTGTCGGATTCGCGACCGCCTCAAGTACACACTCGATAACAAGCCGATCGGCCATAAGGTGCCGTATCTGCAGGGACCCGGGAAAATCCATTTCTGCTGTCGCAGCGTCGAAACCTATATCCTGAAATCATCTGATGAGCTGGGTATTGCTGTTGGGCAAATATCAGATAGCTCACGTGCCAGCATGGACGGGCAGGTGCCTTCGGATACCGATTATCAGGGCTGGTTCTCGCGCCAGTCTTTCACGCGACAGTCCCAGATCGTTGGCGTAACCCGGGCCCGGCTGATTCGTGACGGCGGCATGTCGCCCGATGACTTCTACAACGACAAGGGCGAATGGCTGACTCTGGAGCAACTTCGTAACCTGGATGCTCAGGCGTTCAGCAACGCCAGACTTTAAAGCTTTTTAAGTCTTCAATCAGGCTGCCTCCGGGCGGCCTTTTTTATTGCCGTGATCCGGATGGTGAGCGGTGCAACGGTCGGATGACCACCGAAAAGGTAACCACATGAAACTGAAAACAGTCGAAGTTAACGGCAAAAGCTATGCAGAAATCGATGCCAGCGGTTTACCCGTCTACGTCCACGATGACGGCCAGGAAGTTGGTTTTGATGCTGTGCAGGCCGTTGGGAAAATCTCCTCTCTGAATGGCGAGGCAAAATCTCATCGTGAAGCCAAAGAAGCCGCTGAAGCCGGTCTGGCTAAGTTTGCCAAAATCGGCGATCCGGCAAAGGCGCTCGAAGCGCTGGAGATGATGACTAAAATCGACCAGAAAAAACTGATCGACGCAGGCGCCGTTGATCAGGTTAAAGCGGATATCACCAAATCATTCCAGGCCCAGCTTGATGAAGCTACTCAGCGTGCGACGACTCTTGAAGGCCAGCTTTATCAGGAAATGATCGGCGGCCGGTTCTCTGGCTCGAAATTCATCGCAGATAAAGTAGCAATTCCGGCAGATATGCTTCAGGCGCGGTTCGGTCAGTCCTTCAAAGTCGAGGACGGCAAAGTCGTTGCCTATGATGGCTCTGGCAACAAAATTTATTCCCGCTCGAAGCCGGGCGAACTGGCGGCCTTTGATGAGGCGCTGGAGTTCCTGGTGGAGCAGTACCCACAGAAAGACCACATTCTGAAGGCCAGCGGCAACCAGGGAGGCGGCTCACGGCAGTCTCAGCATTCACTCGGGCAGAAAACGATGAAACGCGATGCGTTTACCAGTTTGAGTCCGACAGATCAGCAATCAACTCTCAAAGACGGTATCACCATCGTCGATTAATTCTTTGCCAGCCGCCGGATGGCTGCTGGTGCCGGAGCTGGATAGCTCAACCAACCCTATATTTTAATCTCCAAGGAATCTATACACATGGCTAATACGCTTACCGGGTTGATCCCGACTATCTTCACGGCTCTGGATACCGTATCTCGCGAACAGGTCGGTTTTATCCCGGCTGTATCGCGTAATGCTAAAGCTGATGCGGCGGCGAAGGACCAGACTGTTACTGCGCCGGTTGCGCCACCGGCAACCACTGTTGATATTACCCCGGGGGCTACTGCGCCAAATGACGGCGACCAGACGATCGGCACCGTTGATGTCAAAATCACCAAATCCAAAATGGCCCCGGTCAAATGGAACGGTGAGGAACAACTGGCGCTGGGGCCCGCAGGGACATACAACACCATTCTTGCTGATCAGTTTAAGCAGGCTTTTCGCGCGCTGGCTAATGAGATGGATGCAGATCTCGCGGCTCTGTATTTCGCATCCTCCCGTGCTGTTGGTACGGCCGGCACCGCTCCTTTCGGTATTGCAGGTGATTTGTCGGATGCGGCAAATGCGCGCCAGGTTCTCTCTGACAACGGTTCGCCGACAACTGATCTGCAGATGGTTCTCGGTTCTTCGGCTATCGCAAACCTCCGCGGTAAACAGTCTGTTCTGTTCAAAGTAAACGAGTCCGGTACTGATGCGCTTCTGCGCGAAGGTATCGTGGGGCGACTGGAAGGTTTCAATATCCACGAATCCGCGCATGTTAAGAAACGCGCTGCATCTCCGGCTGCCGGATACCTGGTGAATGGAGCAAAAGCTGAAGGCGATATTCTGATTGCCATTGATACCGGCACAGGTGCTTTTGCAGCGGGCGAATCGTGACGTTTGACGGGGACAGCAATAAATACCTTGTTGCTGCTGCGACGGCCACAGCAATCACCCTGGCTGCTCCTGGCTTACGTCAGGCACTGGCCGACAACACAGCTATTACCGCTGGTGGCGCCTACACCGCAAACATGGCGTTTGATCGCAATGCATTCCTGCTTGCATCCCGAACCCCGGCAATGCCGCAGGGCGGCGATACTGCGGATGATGTGATGAACGTTACTGACCCGGTATCTGGCATCACTTACCAGGTAGCCCTGTACCGCCAGTATCGCCAGGTGCGTTACGAAGTCGGTTTGTCCTGGGGCGTAGCGGCAGTTAAGTCGGCGCACTCAGCGTTGTTGCTGGGCTGATAAACAGGGGCTTCGGCCCC
>NZ_JAZARW010000001.1:1576672-1579247 GCF_036233805.1 Klebsiella sp. EMBS2024
TAGTGGAGGGCTAATGGCCGGATTAACAAAAGAGCAGCGCGCCCAACGAGCTGCTGAGCAAACTGCGTCTACGCAGGCGGATAACAACGTACCCGTATCGACCACATCGCAGCTGGTGACGATGATTACCGATTTCCCGGCATTCCCCGGCGCCCCCAATACCGCCAACGTTCACCCTGATGAAGTGGAGAACTGGAAGGCGCACGGCTGGAAAGAAATGGAGTGATGCATGATCACTTTCATCACCGTTGAAGACGTCAATTCGATACTCGGTGCCACCTGGACAGATGAAAGCAAAAAAGCCAAATCTGTGCTGATGGCCAATACCTGGATGAATGGACTTAACCTGAAAATGCCGTGCGATAAGGCAACTCACGAAATCATCATTCCTGACGATGTGAAACAAGCTGGCGCCTATGCGGCGCTAGCGGCCTCGAATGGTGGCCTTTATC
Organism: Klebsiella sp. EMBS2024; assembly: GCF_036233805.1. Classification (NCBI taxonomy): domain Bacteria; kingdom Pseudomonadati; phylum Pseudomonadota; class Gammaproteobacteria; order Enterobacterales; family Enterobacteriaceae; genus Klebsiella; species Klebsiella sp. EMBS2024. The sequence goes on from NZ_JAZARW010000001.1 coordinate 1,577,125, forward strand.
AGCAGAAAACCGATTCTGGTGTGTTGCTGAGTAAGACGGTAGATGCCGATGATGTCAGCGTTTCAAAGACCTTCGCGGAACTTGCTACCAACAGCTCGGCATTGCTTGATTCCGATCTGCAGCTGGCGCTTGCAATGCTAAAGCCCTATGGCGTTAGTCAGTCTCAGGTACGGCTGGTAAGGGGGTGATATGCAAAACACTGATGTGCATTATGCCGGTGACGGGCTCGGCCCTCGCGATGTGTTTGTGAATGGAAACCCGATCAATTATGTCGTTTACGCAAACCCGGCAAAGGGCGTTGTTGAGTTTGCTCCGCTTCCGCTGAGGGTTAAACGCAACGGCGAAATCTATACCAGGAAACTGCGTGGTAACGTCCTGGTCCTTTTTACTGGCGGATATGTTTCTAACAATATCCCGCTTCAGCGTTTTGGTGAAAAAGGCATAGAGGAGGTAGACCGTGGGTATCCGCGACGAACTCCAAACTGAAGTCGCCGCAGACTTCGATACAGACCTGCAGGATGCCGTTAAGGATTTCACTGGGTCATACACCGTTCGAGGTGCCTGGGACCCGGTGACGGAAACCAGCACTGAAACGCAGGTGACTTACTCAGGGCGCGGAGTGCTGGCGCGCTATAAACTCCGCCGTATCGATGGCGTTAATATTCTGCATGGTGATGTGAAGCTAACCGCCCTGGTTAACGAGGTGACTGATAAGCCGGCAGTCGGGCATATCATCATCGCACCGGATCCGATTACGGGTGAGCTTCAGCGTTACGAGATCATAACCGCTTCTGCCGACTCTGCTGGAGCTGCGTACTCCATTCAACTGCGGAGGGCGTGATATGGCTAAGGGCTGGAACATTGACCCGGCGGCATTCGCCCGGCTGGTGGCCGAAGATGTCAAACTACGCCAGCGGACAATCGCCATTCACCTGCTGAATGAAATCGTTCAACGGTCGCCGGTAGGAAACCCGGAGCTGTGGGCCATCAACGCGACCGCGGTTCAATACAACAAAGCTGTTGGGGAATGGAACGAATCTCTTTATGCCGATCCTGCTAACCTGACCAAAACCGGAAGGCTCAGGAAGAAAGTCCGTGTTAATGACAGCATGGATATCAGGCGGCCGGCTGAGTATCGCGCAGGAACCTTCAGGGCATCGCATTTTGTCAGCATCGGCGAACCTGATCATTCCGTCCCGACCGAACCGGATCCGCGCGGGGCAATGACGTTTCTTAATGGCAAAAATATTATTGACCAGGCGCCAGCCTACTCGGTGATTTACATTCAGTCGAACCTGCCTTACTCCGTGCCTCTGGAGAATGGTCACTCAACGCAGGCGCCAACAGGCGTCTATGCCGTCTCGTTTAATGGTGTGATTCAGGCCTACAAATGACCCTTTCAGAAATCAGAAACGCTGTCATTTCCCGAATGGCGGCACAGACCGCTATTGCCTCTGATGCGGTGGATTATCCCAATGGTCCGGTATTTGACCCCAGCAACCGCGATATCTGGGCCCGCCTCACCAACATTGCAGGACAGGCTGGCGCAACCGAGATCGGGGATGGGCCAGTCGTCCACAGGACGGGCTTACTCATCATTCAGCTATTTGTTCCGGTTGGCTCCGGGACGTTGCTTATCTCCCGGACGGCTGATCAGCTAACGGAGCTATTCGAGTTCAGGGACGACGGAAAACTTAGTTATTTCGCTGTTTCTGCTGTGCCGGCGGGTGAGACCGATGGCTGGTTACAGCTCAATCTTCAAATTCCTTATCGCGCTCTGTAGCGCACAAAAAACAGGAGGCTCCTGTGAGCTCAGGTGCAAAATTAGTAGCCGCGTTTATTCGCGAGACAACGCCAGGAATCACGCCAACAGCAGGGGCGTGGAACCTGCTGCGTCGTTCTTCATTTGGTCTGAAACCAACGCAGAACACCAACGACAATGACGAAATCGCTGGTGACCGTATGGCGCAGGGTGTTTCACGCGGCACAGTGGATGTCGGCGGCGATGTCGGCACACGGTTTCGCTGGAATCAGCATGACGATTTTCTTGCCAGCTGTTTCGGCGCCGAATGGGTAAATAACGTGCTGACGATGGGCAATGGCCGCATCACGTTCTCAGTGGC
>NZ_JAZARW010000001.1:1579491-1579820 GCF_036233805.1 Klebsiella sp. EMBS2024
TTCTGTGTCGATACCTTCAACATCCAGTTCGACAACAATATGCAGACCCAGCGTTGCATCGGTACCGGTTCGGCGTTCGCCGGCGCGAATATTCCGACAACCTTTACGCCGTCCGGGCAGATCACGCTTTCTTGGTCAAAAGCTGCGTGGGAGCTCTATAAGAAAACGTTCACCGGCGAAACGGTACCGTTTAGCTTTACGCTGGAGAATGCTGAAGGCGCATATACCTTCTATTTCCCGGAAGTGCAGATTTCCGGTGACTGGCCTGATGCTGGCAGTACTGACATTGTTCAGGTTCAGCTGGATATCACAGCAGCCAATACGCCGCC
>NZ_JAZARW010000001.1:1579901-1580569 GCF_036233805.1 Klebsiella sp. EMBS2024
TATGCTGATTGTTACCCCCAAAATTGATTTAAATGGTGAACGCTGGTTTTTCCCCTACAAAAAGCCAGAAGACAGCGAAAGGCAATTCTCGGCGGAAGAAGAATCGCTGTTTAAACTTCGCCTGCTGGTGGCCAGCAGCGAGAATCCGCAATATCGCTCCCGTAACGCGCTGGTGCGGCGCCACATCGATAAGATGGACGCAGGTTATAAGGTAGGTACCAAGGAATTCAATCTCGCCAGCGTGGGCGATATCGACTCCGTTGATGACCTGCTGATCGATAACGTCGCCCGGTTCCTGTTGAAAGGCTGGGAGGGGGTGGGCCAGTTGGTGGATGGTTCAGAGGTTGCTCTCGACTATACCCCAGAACTCGGTGTCGCCATGCTGAAACAATATCCGGATCTGTACTGGCTGATACTGGCCGAGGCCGCAAGCATTGCTCAGGGTAAAGAGCAGCAGACTCAGGAAACCGTAAAAAAGCCATAGAAGCCCAAAAGTGGCTAAAGGACTTCGCCGGCGAACAGGGCGAGAAAGCAAAGTGGCGCAGGGAGAAGCTAAATCTCCCGCCCATTCCAGAGCCTGAAATCGATGCAGTCACTGGGGAGATCCTCAACGCTTACGCCATGATATCGCGCGGCAGGAAGTATGCCGGCATGGCTGGCGTACCGCT
>NZ_JAZARW010000001.1:1581976-1582993 GCF_036233805.1 Klebsiella sp. EMBS2024
AACCTCGCTNCGGCGGGGTTTTTTATTGCCCGGAGANNGCCAAATGACAGAACAAACTTCCCGCTTGGCCATTGTTATAGATAGCTCTGGGGCAGAAAAACAGGCTGACAGCCTTGCAGTTGCGCTTGATAAGATGACTCAGTCTGGTGATAAAGCCGTAACCAGCATGTTCAAAGTGACAAAAGCGACTGACGAGGAAAAAGACGCGCTCAATAAATTGCGAGCAGTCATTGATCCGGTTGGTGCTGCTATTGATACCGTTGGCCGCCGCTTTACTGAGCTGAAAAAATACTTCGACAAGGGGCTAATTGACGAGGAAGAGTTTCGCTCTCTCTCCAAAATGCTGAATGATACGACCGATGAGTTAAGCGGCGTTGCACAAGCTCAACGAGAAGCAGAAAAGGCCAGCAAATTAGCTGCTGCTCAGCAGGAGGCGCAGGCTAATGCATTCCAAAGAATGCTCGATAAAATCGACCCTCTGGCAGCTGCGCTTCGCAATCTTGAACAACAGCAAAGTGAACTCAACACGGCCTTTAAATCGGGGGCAATTAATACTTCTCAATATGATGCCTACAGCAAAAAACTGCAGGATACTCGCCGAGAAGTAACCGGCGAAGCACAAGCCGAGCGCGAAGCTGCAAAAGCACATGATGAACAGGTAAATGCACTGCGTCGTCTTGAGGCCCAAATAGATCCCGTAGGTGAAGCATTCCGCCGCCTGAACGAGCAACAGCGCCAGCTTGATACAGCCAAAACATCCGGGATGCTGTCGCCCCTGGCTTACGATCGCCTCAACAGCAAACTTGCAGAATCCCGCGATGCCCTGGAGAAAACCCAGGCGCAATTGGGTAAAACAGGCCAGTCTGCAGCTCAGACTGCCAATGCTATGCGCATGATCCCTGCTCAAATGACAGATATTATTGTCGGCTTATCTACAGGTCAGTCGCCATTCATGGTGCTCATGCAGCAGGGCGGGCAGTTGAAAGATATGTTCGGCGGTATTGGTCCCGCGATTAA
>NZ_JAZARW010000001.1:1583779-1586018 GCF_036233805.1 Klebsiella sp. EMBS2024
AGCATATACCGAGGACGCAGCAACCCGGCTGCTTGATCAGATAAACCAGCAGACTGCTGCCATGCAGTCCCAGCTGGATGCCAGTGACAAGCTTAATAGCGCGACACAGGCTCGTATCAAGTTCGAGCAGCAGATTGCTGACCTCAAATCTAAGACGCAGCTCACCGCTGACCAGAAGGCGATCCTTTCCCGTTCAGATGAAATCCTCCAGGCATATAAGCAGCAGGAGGCACTTCAAAATTCCGTAAAAACCCTGGACGATTACCGGAAGATGCAGGAGCAGGTAAAGACGAAGGATGAGCGGACCAACGATCTGCTTAAAACCCGTCTTGAACTGCTGGAGAAAGCCAAAGCAACCGGGCAACTGAAACCCGGTGAATATGAAAAAACGCGGGCAGATATTTATCAAAACACCGATATGCAACTGCCCTCGACGGTTCGTAATGTTGTAGGAAACCTGACACCCACAGGAGGGCGACTCTCTGGAACTTTTGAGGGGATGCAGGGGCAAATCAACGAATATGACCAGGCTCAGCAAGAGCTCCAGCGCTGGCTGGCAGCTCAGGAGGAAGCCTATGCGAAGGCCGGTGAAATAACTGCCGAGGGTGAGGCCAGAATGACCTCTATTCGTCAGCGTGCAGCGGATGCAAATCAGGTCATAGAGGCTCAGAAAAACACCATCATATCTGCGGCCACGCAGTCCTTGTTTGATAGCACCGCTGAAATCATGCGAACGGGGTTTGGTGAGCAATCGGCAATCTACAAGGTCGCTTTTGCTGCGAGCAAGGCATTCGCTATCGCGGACTCAATGGTGAAAATCCAGCAGGCTATAGCAAGCGGTGCAGTTAGCGCGCCTTATCCGGCCAACATCATCGCTATGGCCTCAATCGCTGCGCAGACTGCCAGTATCGTCTCAAATATCCAGGCTGTTTCAGGTGTTGGCTTCGCCTTCGGCGGTTACACAGGCCCCGGTGGTAAGTATCAGCCAGCGGGTATTGTTCACAAAGGAGAGTACGTCTTCGACCAGGCATCAACGAACCGGATCGGCGTGTCTCAGCTTGAGGCACTTCGAAATGGCCAACCGCTTGATGCAACTCTGGGGCGCACAGGGTTTGGTACTGGTGTTCAGAACGTTAACAGCGATAACCGTAGGCAAACAACTGTACACGCGCCGATTAATCAGGAGTTTCATCTCCAGGGTATTACTCCGGAGCAGTTGAGCGCTACACTCAATCAGAATAATCGACAGCTTTCCAGGCAGTTAAAAGGTGAACTCACAAAGGAGGTTACCATGCCACAAGGGGCTTTTGGCAACGCTCTAAAAGGAAACTATACACGACACGGCCCTAGGTAAGCTAAACTGCATTAGCTGAGACTTGATTAGGTAGGTAAGTCTAACAATCTGAGTAGGTACAAGAAAACACAAGGATCTTATTAATGGAAGCGTTGTTAACATTTACATTTAAAGACTTCATAGCTTTTATGATTCCTCTTTTTATTGGCGGACTAATCTTCAATAGGAGACNTAAACGTAAGGAGGTCCGAGTGAAGTTTTCATTTCTTTGGCTTGTTTTGATTGTCGGTGGAATTCTTGAAATATGCGATGACATCTACACAACTTATTCCTATAGGCATAATCACTTATATAATAATGATACGCTTACAACCGTGTTTAACTATGATTTTGCAAAAATTGTTTTTTGTGGGGTTTTGATCTTTGTTTCTATTGCGCTTCTTCTTCAGGAGTTGCTTTTAAACAAGCAGTCACATTGACGTATATTTCCTGTCGGCGCATCGCCATTTTTTTATTTTGATATGGGGCTGTGCCGAAACAATGTAAGTTCACATTAAATCCAATAAAATTAATATATTGATAATGCTGTTATTTTTGATTTCTTTTAGCTCTTGAGGTGAGTTGATAAATATATCGCCTTGTGTGTTTGTTTCGATTTAATAAGATTTTTATCTTCATTAATCTGAACCAAAAAATCAGAGATTTCTTCGATTCCATCGTGCTTTATTCTGAAATGAAAACCCTCCTGAGGTTAATGGTGAAATTTTATTCGAGATACTTTACCGGGAGCCTGCATGACTGATATCTACTACCCACATGACTATCTTCCAATGCCACTGCAGGAAGGATACGGATTCCAGCCTGTAAGCCCGTTAAAACGAACCCAGCTAACCACCGGTCGCGCGCGGCAAAGGCGAGCTTATACGTCCACGCCGACGCAGGCCA
>NZ_JAZARW010000001.1:1594241-1597014 GCF_036233805.1 Klebsiella sp. EMBS2024
AGATGGAGCGCGAGCTGATCGTNGAGCGTACCCGAGCCGGGTTNGCAGNNGCGAGGGANCAGGGGAGAGTNGGCGGNCGCCGCCGGGTAATGACNGAAGANGTGGTGGANNGNTGCCGCNGAATGCTGGAGAACGGCGCNACCCGGCANCAGNTNGCAGATGTNATAGNTGTAGACGTGAAAACAATCTACAAGTACCTCCCGGCGACTTGAAGACAAAGATTTCACTACTTTTCCTGATATGTTACGTTTGGCTTAATCAATTCATTCAGNTTTGAAAACAGTTTGGTTTGTTCGTGAACGGTAAGAAAACAATAAGTTTTGANCAATTTTTAACTATTAACAGCAATCTTGTTTCCATCTCAGATACATGGGCNGACTTGTGGGCGTTAATTTTTCACACGGGTTTAAGCGCTGGAAGGCTGCTGAGTATTCGATATGATGATATTGATGGTGACTTGATACTGATACGAAAACAGGGTCACCTGAAGGAGCTACGTGTTNAATCAACCCCTCCAGTGGAGGCGATGATTGCTCGNAGAAGAGAACGCTATCCAGAAGATGTTTNTTTATTTCAGAGNCATTCTAACCGTGTGAAGTACCANCGCCGGCCGGTCACTATAATTGCTTTCAACGCCGCTTTACGTCGCGCCGCTAGATCATTACCAGACGTTAACGTAAGCAGTAGTAGCGCGAGAAACATACCGGACTAANCGCCTGTCCANTAGCGTGTGGCCGATGTGACAGGCGTGGGNGTGAAGACNATTTACAAATATTTNCCNGTACAATACGGCGATAAAAAATCCCCTTGAGCAGGCACACTCAAGGGGAAAATACTACATAACATCATTGCTGTGTGCGTCTTTGCNCTCNTCNATNTTCCAAGAAGATNCCTAAAGNTTCCAGATATTTCTGGTNTGAGCAGTTAAANCATNGGGTCGGTGGCCGATGTGATAGGAGGGGGTGAAGACGATTGAGAAATATTTGCCAGCCGGTTAAGTTTGCACACCTGCGAACCGTATGCAAGAGATCGCAGGTGAGCAATTTGCTATGAAGGCATTGCTATAGCTGAAAAATTTTAACCTCGCATTGTTCGCAAAACCATCAAACAGCTAAGGACTGAATACACTTTAAGACTTACCTTACTCATTACATCAATGTGTTACGTCAATGACGTAAATTGATAGCCAGAACCTATATTGATATGTCGCTCTGTTAAAACTACTGTATATAAAAACAGTNTTAATGTGAGCGAGTTTATTATNCAGTTCTACACGCCCGTTGAGTTACGTCAGATCATGCTGCTCCCGTTGTACAGCGACCTTGTGCAATGTGGTTTTCCTAGTCCNGCGCAGGATTATGTTGAGCAACGTATNGATCTGAACGAGTTGCTCGTTAACCACCCCAGTGCGACGTATTTTGTCAAAGCCGCGGGCGACAGCATGAAAGACGCCGGCATAGGGGAAGGGGATCTTCTGGTTGTGGATAGCTCAAGGACAGCAGTTCATGGCGATATCGTTATTGCTGCTGTGGATGGGGAATTTACCGTTAAGAAGCTTCAGCTGCATCCGCGGGTTCAGCTTAACCCAATGAACCCTGCATATTCGCCGATAGTCGTGGGTAGCGAGGATACTCTTGATGTGTTCGGGGTCGTAACTTACATCATCAAATCGGCTGGCTGAGATGTTTGCACTTTGCGATGTGAACTCATTTTACGCATCCTGCGAAACTGTTTTCCGTCCTGACCTGAAGGGGCGGCCGGTGGTCGTTCTGTCAAACAACGACGGCTGTGTGATCGCCCGTTCACCAGAGGCGAAGCCCTTCGTCAAAATGGGTGAGCCGTACTTCAAACAAAAGGATATTTTTCGCCGGCACGGTATTATCGCGTTTAGCAGCAACTATGAGCTTTATGCCGATATGTCCAACCGAGTGATGACAACTCTGGAGGAACTCTCTCCACGCTGCGAAATTTACAGTATTGATGAGGCATTTTGCGACCTGACAGGAGTTCGGAATTGTCGCGACCTTACCGATTTTGGCAGAGAAATTCGCGAGACGGTTCTGCGCAGGACGCACCTCACAGTCGGTGTCGGCATAGCCCAGACTAAAACTTTGGCAAAGCTGGCCAATCACGCGGCGAAACAGTGGCAGCGACAGACCGGAGGAGTGGTGGATCTGTCTAATCTTGAAAGGCAGAGGAAGTTGATGGCTTTGCTTCCGGTGGATGAGGTCTGGGGAGTCGGGCGCCGTATCAGTAAAAAACTGGAGGCAATGGGCATTAAAACGGTGCTTCAACTGGCGGATACCGATATCCGTTTTATCCGGAAACACTTTAACGTTGTGCTGGAAAGGACTGTGCGGGAGCTTCGTGGGGAACCCTGTCTCGGTCTGGAGGAATTCGCACCGGTGAAACAGGAAATCGTCTGCAGCCGTTCGTTCGGCGGTCGTATCACGGAATACCATGAGATGAGGCAGGCAATATGCAGCTACGCCTCACGTGCAGCGGAGAAACTCCGTGGTGAGCACCAGTATTGCCGGTTTATCTCCGCATTTGTCAAAACGAGTCCTTTCGCGCTGAACGAGCCGTATTACGGGAACAGTGCATCAGTAAAGCTGCTTACACCGACCCAGGATAGCCGGGACATCATCACCGCGGCGACAAAATGTCTCGATGTAATCTGGCGAGAGGGGCATCGCTATCAGAAAGCAGGCGTTATGCTTGGTGATTTCTACAGCCAGGGCGTAGCGCAGCTGAATCTTTTCGATGACAACGC
>NZ_JAZARW010000001.1:1600588-1600843 GCF_036233805.1 Klebsiella sp. EMBS2024
ACGATGGATGAAATAGGGCTGCTTCTTGTCTCCCTCTCGCTTCCATTCAAACCATCCATCGGCAAAGCAGATCGCTCGACCGTGCTGCCACAGGGGTTTAAACATCCTGCTGTTGGCTGCGGTCTCAACCCTGGCATTAATCAAGGGCGGTTTATCCCACCATCCTGGCTCGTAACCCCAGTGAACCGGGTCGAGGTGCAACTGCTCGTCACGTTCGCTCAGGAGCAAAACTTTAGTCCCTGGCGCCACGTTGTA
>NZ_JAZARW010000001.1:1601317-1602747 GCF_036233805.1 Klebsiella sp. EMBS2024
CTTTTTTACTGATTTCTTGGTTTTGCAGCATGTAATAGTGGCTCAATTCATAGTGTGGCATCAGAAGAGCACGCATTCTGCCAGCCGCTGAACAACGTGGCGCTGGCGCGTAGCAATTATTGAGGTTTGACAGGCAACCGTGGCGTGTATGGTACGGATTCAGGGGCGGAATGTCAGCATCTTTCCGGCACTTTCGGCAGCGAGCAGCCAGGCGGGGGCGGCTGATGCGGAAATAAAAAGCCCGCCGGGCGGCGGGCTGCGGCGTTAGCGGACCACCAGTACCGAGCACTCGGCGTGACGAACCACCGCGGCGGCGTTGGAGCCCAGCAGATAAGTTGTGATATCCGGTCGGTGCGAAGCGATGATCACCAGGTCGGCTGGCAGCGACTTGGCCAGCGCAAGGATTTTATCTTTTGGCGATCCTTCCGCGACGTGAAAATGCATCCGGTCTTCCGGGATGGAGAACTGCTTCGCGATCTCTTTCAATTGCGTTTCAGAACCCTCACGCAGCTCATCCATGCCGGGAAGCTCAGCGGTATAGGCCATTCCCAGTGAGGCATAATAGGGCAGAGAAGGGATCACGGTGAGGAAATGCACCTCGGCGTCGTCAATCCGCGCTTCCGATTCAACGTGACTGATAATGCGTTCAGTAAATTCTTTATCAGAGATATCGATAGGGACAAGAATCATTCTGCTCATAAAACCTCCTGTTTAAGTATCCCTTCATATTGTACGGTATTAGGGCACGTTTTGTATCATGACCGCAGTCACACTTTGACATTAACGTAGCTTGCGTTCGGGAAATTTTCCTTTGATCACCCCGTCATAATACCGGCCTTTTGACACCACCTGTAAAAAATCATGAAAAATACGCGGTGGGACCCCGGTATATTGTAATGGCGGCTGGTGATAGAAATAGATTTCCAGTGTGGCGGAGGCGTCATCGTAGGCGACGGAGATAATTCGGGAAGATTTTACCGGATGGTGGTGCATGATGGACGTCCTCGGGCAAGCACTGACTGGCCATGACTATATCATTAAACGGACGGCTATTTTAGTCCGCGAGATATAGCGTTTTGTTTTATCTGCAGCGAGGCGGGTGGGGGAAAGCCCGCCGGAACCGGCGGGCAGGCGCATCAGAACTGGTAAACCAGGCCCAGGGCGACGATGTTATCGGTAGAGATACCGTTGTCTTCGTAGAATTTGTCGTTACCATCCAGCAGGTTGATTTTGTAATCAACATAGGTGGACATATTACGGTTGAAGTAATAGGTCGCGCCAACGTCCATATATTTGACCAGATCTTTATCGGCATAGCGGCCGTTATTGTACAGATCTTTGCCTTTGGACTGCAGGTAGGAGATGGCCGGACGCAGGCCGAAGTCGAACTGATACTGCGCGGTGACTTCGAAGTTTTGCGTTTTATTGGC
>NZ_JAZARW010000001.1:1602779-1602879 GCF_036233805.1 Klebsiella sp. EMBS2024
CGTACGGGGTCATATTGCGGGTTTCAGAGTACATGGTCGCCAGGTAGATATCGTTGGCGTCGTACTTCAGGCCGGCGGTCCAGGCTTCCGCTTTATCGCC
>NZ_JAZARW010000001.1:1602922-1617392 GCF_036233805.1 Klebsiella sp. EMBS2024
GTACGGTCAGACGAGGTGTAAGCTGCCGCCGCGCTGATACCCATGCCGAAGTCGTAGGAAGTGGAGAGGCCGAAACCATCGCCATTGTCGAAGCGAACATCGCTGTCGCTGCTGCGGTTATTGGTGCCGACGTTGATATCCTGCGCGTTCTGGCCTTCGTTTTTACCCTGATACTGCAGGGCGAAGTTCAGACCCTCCACCAGACCGAAGAAATCGCTGTTGCGGTAGGTTGCGACGCCGTTGGCGCGGCCTGCCATAAAGTTATCCGCATAGGTGTAGGAGTCGCCGCCGAACTCCGGCAGCATATCGGTCCAGCCTTCAACGTCGTACAGCACGCCGTAGTTACGACCGTAGTCGAAGGAGCCGTAATCGCCCACTTTGATACCGGCGAATGCCAGACGGGTCCACGCCTGATCGCTGGAGGTCTCGGTGTTGTTGGCCTGAACGTTATATTCCCACTGGCCATAGCCGGTAAGCATATCGTTGATCTGGGTTTCGCCTTTAAAGCCAAAACGTAAATAAGTTTGATCGCCGTCTTTTTTCGAGTCGCTGGAGAAATAATGCAGACCATCTACCTTGCCATAGAGATCTAATTTATTCCCGTCTTTATTATAAATTTCCGCCGCATGCGCGGCACCGGCGGCTAATAAAGCCGGAATAACGAGGGCCAGTACTTTTCTTTTCATGAAGAAATTCCTTTAACTGTTTTTATGTTTTAACTTCCGGGTGGGAAGTGAACTCATGCTAAAGGAGCGGTCTGAGATCCGGTAAGACTCAATTGTTACGATATAAGTAAAATCTAAAATAAATNATACCAATGAAATGGTGATAATTATGCTGAATGCATTTATAGATAATATACAAAATAAAAATTATACATGCCCGGGCTAATCACGTATTATTTGCGCGTTATATGCCTTTATTGTCATGCCAATAATTTATTGTTGCCGTCTCATTCTGCGGAATGATGTTGTTTATCGGTAAAACGACAAGCCCGAACGTTGTGTTCGGGCTTTTTTTATGGACAAAGGTGACGGGGCGGTTAACCTTCGCTTGGCGATTTCTCCGCTTTGCCAGCCAGCTGGGCGAGGAAGTCATAGCGCTTCTGCAGATCGGCGGCGGCGTCTTTCCATAGCTGCTCCGCCACTTCAGGCTGCTGGGCGTTCAGGCGGCGGAAACGTTGCTCATTAAGCAGCGTCTCGGCCAGCGCGTCTGATGGCGGACGGGAATCTAGCGCCAGCGGGATCTTGCCTTCATCTGCTCGACGCGGGTCGAAGCGGTAGAGCGGCCAGAAGCCGGTGGCGGTCAGCTGACGCATCTGGTCGTGGCTGAGCGCCAGATCGTAGCCATGCTCTTCGCAAGGGCTATAGGCGATGATCAGCGATGGCCCCGGATAGGCTTCCGCTTCCTGAATCGCTTTTACCGTCTGGTTCAGCTGCGCGCCCAGCGAAATTTGCGCCACATAAACATGACCGTACATCATCATGCTGACGCCCAGATCTTTACGCGCCTTGCGTTTGCCATGCTCGCCAAACTTAGTCACTGCTCCCAGCGGGGTGGCTTTTGACGCCTGCCCGCCGGTGTTGGAGTAACACTGAGTGTCCAGCACCAGAATATTGACGTTTTCCGTCAGGCTCAGTACATGGTCCAGGCCGCCGAAGCCGATATCGTAAGCCCAGCCGTCGCCGCCGATCAGCCAGACGGATTTCTCCACCAGTGCGTCGGCATCGGTCAGCAGCTCTTCAGCACCCGCCACGCCGGCCAGCGCCTGACGCAGGGCCGCCACCTGTTCACGGCGATCTTCCGGCGTCGCCTCGGCGTGCAGCGCCGCGTTCAGCTCTGCCGGCAGTTTATCGGCGAACTCGCTCAGCAGGCGCATCACGCGCTGGCGATGCTGGTCGACGGTCAAGCGGAAGCCGAGCCCGAATTCGGCGTTATCCTCAAACAGCGAGTTGGCCCACGCCGGGCCGCGGCCGTTGGCGTCGGTAGTGTACGGTGTCGAGGGCAGGTTGCCGCCGTAAATGGAGGAGCAGCCGGTGGCATTGGCAATCAGCATTCGGTCGCCGTACAGCTGGGTCAGCAGTTTGATATACGGCGTTTCGCCACAGCCCGAGCAGGCGCCGGAGTATTCAAACAGCGGGCTAATCAGCTGCGAGGTGCGAATATCAATGCGCTCCAGTTTGCTGCGGTCGATTTCCGGCAGGTTGAGGAAGTACTCGTAATTGACCTTCTCCTCTTCCACATGCTCCAGGCGGGACATCATATTGATGGCCTTGATCTCCGGGTTCTGGCGGTCTTTTGCCGGGCACACTTCGACGCACAGGTTGCAGCCGGTGCAGTCTTCCGGGGCGACCTGCAGAACGTATTTCTGCCCGCGCATATCGCGGGATTTCACATCCAGCGAATGCAGGCTGGCAGGGGCGTTCTCCATCTCTTCCGGGGCGACCACTTTGGCGCGGATCGCCGAGTGCGGGCAGGCGGCGACGCAGTGGTTGCACTGAGTACACAGCGCTTCCTTCCAGATGGGGATCTCTTCGGCGATGTTGCGTTTCTCCCAGCGGGTGGTGCCCATGGGCCAGGTGCCGTCCGGCGGCAGGGCAGAGACCGGCAGCGCATCGCCGAGCCCGGCCAGCATCGCGGCGGTGACCGTTTTGACGAAATCCGGCGCGGCGTCGGAGACCACCGGCGGGCGGTTCGGACTGCTGGCGTTCACCGGCTGGAGCGGTACTTCCGCCAGTGATTCACGGGCCAGGGCCAGCGCCTGCCAGTTGCGCTCCACCAGCTCCTGACCTTTACTGCTGTAGCTTTTGGCGATGGCTGCCTGCAGTTCCGCCAGCGCGCTATCACCCGGCAGGATCTGGGTTAAATGGAAAAAGGCCATCTGCATCACGGTATTAATGCGCGCCCCGAGGCTGCATTCGCGGGCGATCTTTGCCGCGTTGACCACGTAAAAACGCGCTTTTTTCTGATTCAGGGTGGCCTGGACTTCCTGGGGCAGGCGGGACCAGACCTCATCGGCGCTGTACGGCGTGTTGAGCAGGAAAATGCCGCCGGGCTTCAGCCGCTCGGCCATCTGGTATTTATCGATAAACTGCAGCTGGTGGCAGCCGACGAAATCAGCCTGCGAAATCAGATACGATGAACGAATCGGTTTTTCGCTGACCCGCAGATGCGAGACGGTGAGGCCGCCCGCTTTCTTCGAGTCATAGACAAAATAGCCCTGGGAGAACCATGGGGTCGAGTTGCCGATGATTTTGATGTTGTTTTTGGTGGCTGACACGCTGCCGTCGCTGCCGAGGCCGTAGAACAGGGCCTCGAGCTTGGCCTCTGCCGGCAGGGTATTTTCGCCCAACGGCAGCGACAGGTTGGTCACGTCATCATAGATCCCGACGGTAAAGCGCGGCTTCGGCTGGGCGGCCTGCAGTTCACTGAATATCGCCAGTACGCATTCCGGACCAAACTCCTTGGAGGAGAGACCGTAGCGGCCGCCGATAGTGCGCGGTAGCGTCTCGCGCTCGCCGCGGTTAAAGGCTTCCGCCAGGGCGGTCATCACGTCGAGGTAAAGCGGTTCGGCAAGCGCGCCGGGTTCTTTGGTGCGATCCAGTACGGCAACCGCGCGGGCGCTTTCCGGCAGCGCCGCCAGCAGGTGGGCGGCGGAGAACGGGCGATAGAGGCGGACTTTTAGCACGCCGACTTTCTCGCCGCGACTCAGCAACTCATCGACCACCTCTTCGCAGGTGCCGATGGCCGAGCCCATAATGACGATCACGCGCTCTGCCTGCGGGTGGCCGTAAAACTCAAACGGTTTGTACTGACGGCCGGTGGCGGCAGCGAAATCGTCCATCGCTTTCTCGACATGGTCATACACCGCGTCGTACCACGGATTGGTGGCCTCCCGGGACTGGAAATAAGTGTCGGGGTTGGCCGAGGTTCCGCGGATCACCGGGTGTTCCGGGTTGAGCGCGCGCTGGCGATGCTCAGCGATCTTATCCTGCGGCAGCAGGGCGCGAATGGTGTCATCCGCCAGCGGGGCGATTTTGTTGATTTCGTGCGAAGTACGGAAACCATCAAAGAAATGAATAAACGGCACCCGGCTTTGCAGGGTGGCGATATGCGAGATCAGCGCGAAATCCTGCGCTTCCTGGACGCTGCTGGCGCACAGCATGGCGCACCCGGTCTGGCGGACGGCCATGACATCGGAATGGTCGCCGAAGATCGACAACGCATGGGTAGCGACAGTGCGGGCGGCGACGTGCAGCACAAACGGCATCAGCTGGCCGGCCAGTTTGTACAGGGTGGGGATCATCAGCAGCAGGCCCTGCGATGAGGTAAAGGAGGTGGAGAGGGCGCCGGTCTGCAGCGCGCCATGTACGGCGCCAATGGCGCCCGCCTCCGACTGCATTTCGACCACGCGGGGAACATCGCCCCAGACGTTTTTCAGCCCATTGCCGGCCCAGGCGTCAGCCTGTTCCGCCATCGTTGAACTGGGCGTGATCGGGTAGATGGCGATAACTTCACTGGTGCGAAACGCGACGGAAGCGACCGCGCCATTACCATCAATCGTAATCATATGAAGACACCCTTACATTGCGCAAAAGAATGGACGCGTGAAACCGCGACGCGCCCTGTAATTATATAAGGGGTAGTTTAGCAAACCGCTGACCCCGCCATTTTTGCATTTGTGTCCTCAATGCGCCGGGTACCCGTGACCAGATCAATATTTTGCGTGGTTCGCGGAGAAAATGGCTGCCTGCCGGGAGATGAACCACCTGCGCCGGGCGACATGGCCGAGGCAGATCAAGCTTTAGGCGAAAATTTGCTAGAAAATGTTAATGAGGCGCATAAATACGTACTTCCCCTCTCGACGCCGCCCGCCACGCTGCCTATTATTCTGGGGTTTGCTTTTTTAAGACGTTTCCGAGGGGAGAGAGAATGCGAGCTGCGATGTTAGTAGGATGTGCGGCGCTGTTGCTGTCCGCGTGCAGTAGTGAACCCGTTCAGCAGGCCACGGCGGCGCACGTCACGCCGGGAATGCGGGCGGCGATGAGCGACGCCGGTCAGGCCAACTGCGCCATGATAGGCGGCTCGTTATCGGTGGCTCGTCAGCTCGATGGTTCGGCGATTGGCATGTGCGCGCTGCCGAACGGCAAACGCTGCAGCGAGCAGGCGCTGGCGGGCGGCAGCTGCGGCTACTAACAGCGGCCCCGTCGCGGGGCAGCGTCAGCGGCACCTCAACGCCGGCTAGTGCATCAGGTCGGCGAGCTTATAGACCAGCGTCTGGTCGGCGGTCGCCAGCGTCAACTGGTTTTCCGTCAGATCGACCTGCGCACCCTCGCGCAGCATCTTGTCGATCGTCGCATCCAGGGTATTGAGCTGGGCGTCGTGGCACAGCATCCGGGTCATCGCCAGCGATTTGACCTTCAGCTCGCCGTCCGACACTTTACCTTCCCCGCTAAAGCCGTTGCACATATTGCCGGATACATACATCTTGCCGGTAATAGCCATCTTCTCACCGAAGCTCAGCTCCAGCGGCCGGTCGCTGGCGTTGACCGCCTGGCCGTTGACGCTGGTCAGCACGAAACGATGATGCTGCAGCTGTTCCGCACCGGTGGACACTTTACTGTTATAGACACAGCCGGACAGCAGCATACCTGCCGCCAGAAGCGCCGCAAATTTGTTCATTTTCACTCCAAAACATTCACATAACTAATAAAACCAAGCCAGTGTAACGGTATCGCAGCGGGGATCTGTGGGGATTATCTGAATGTGCTCCCCCCGGGAGAGGAGCACAAAAGGGAAAGGCATTAGACGATGGCGTTCGGACAGGTTTCGCCGTTGGCGACCTGCTNCAGGTTACCNAGAGTGGTCTCCGAAATGCTGATCAGCGCCTCGGCGGTGAGGAACGCCTGGTGGCCGGTAAACAGCACGTTATGGCAGGCGGAGAGGCGGCGGAAGACATCGTCCTGGATCACGTCGTTGGATTTGTCTTCAAAGAACAGATCGCGTTCGTTCTCATAAACGTCCAGCCCCAGCGCGCCAATTTTCTGGTGCTTCAGGGCGTCGATGGCCGCCTGAGAGTCGATCAGGGCGCCGCGGCTGGTGTTGATCACCATCACCCCGTCTTTCATCTGATCGAAAGCTTCGCGATTGAGCAGGTGGTAGTTTTCGTCGGTCAGCGGACAGTGCAGGGAGATCACGTCCGATTCCTTGTACAGCGTGGCGAGGTCAACATATTCCACCCCCAGCTCCAGCGCGGCGGCGCTTGGGTACGGGTCGAACGCCAGCAGGCGCATGCCGAAGCCTTTGAGGATCCGCAACATCGCTACGCCAATTTTCCCGGTGCCGATCACCCCGGCGGTTTTGCCGTACATGGTGAAGCCGGTGAGGCCTTCGAGGGAGAAATTGGCATCGCGGGTACGCTGGTAAGCGCGGTGGATGCGGCGGTTGAGCGACATCATCATACCGATCGCATGCTCAGCGACCGCTTCCGGAGAGTAAGCTGGAACGCGCACGACGCGCAGGCCAAGCTCCTTTGCCGCCTCAAGGTCGACGTTGTTAAACCCGGCGCAGCGCAGGGCGATATATTTCACCCCGTGGGCCTTCAGCTCTTCCAGCACCGGGCGGCTGCCGTCGTCATTGACGAAGATACATACCGCTTCGCAACCGTTGGCGGTTTTGGCAGTCTTCGCTGTCAGCAGGAAATCGAAGAATTCCAGTTCAAAGCCGTATGCATCATTAACGTGCTGCAGGTACTTTTTATCGTACTGCTTCGTACTATAAACCGCGATTTTCATAAGACTTTTCTCCAGTGATTATACCGTCACGGTAGCATATTTAAAATAATCGTACAATTATTAAAAAATAGTTTAATGAGAGGGTGCTAATCCTAATTCTAGAGCATATCGCGGACTTGCGGAATCTCTTTGAAAGACAAAGTTTTTTCACCACAACCTGAGGCTGAAAGCGCCGGGGGCGAGCAGCAGAAGCGGCCACAGCAGACCGGAGCTGACGTTAGCCAGCTGAAACGACCACAGCGGCAGACTGCTGGCGCCGCTAACGAAGGGCAGCGTAGCCCTCAGGGGAGAGAGAAAGCGGCTGAAAAAGATAGCCCACGGGCCATAGCGCTGAAAGAAGAGGCGGCTGCGGGCCAGACGCTCGGCGGTCAGCCAGCGTAGATGGGTGAGGCGATGACGGTAGCGAATGCCCAGCCGCCACGATAGCCAGAATCCGCCGATGGCGCCGAGGCTGGCGCTGGACCACATTAACAGGAAATGTCCGAGGCTGGCGGAAGCGAATGTTCCCAGCAGCAGCAGGCCGGAGGTGCCGGGGATTGCCAGCGAGACCAATGCGCAGGATTTAGTGAAGGTAAGCAGAAAAACAATCAGCAATACCCATGGATAGTGGTCCTGTGCGCTCTCTATGAGCGAGATAATTAACGACACCGCCTCTCCCGCAAGCTATTCCCGTCTGGCTGGAGTGTGGCAGGGGCGACTTAAACAACAGTTAAATGATAATGGCCGAACGTCGCGCCGCGAGTCCGGCTGGCAACTATGCTTTAACAGGCCGTAAACTTTCACTCACTGGTCGAACGTGTCACAATGGACGCCTTTCGGCTTTTACTTATGTTGAATCAGGATATTAACTGCCCATGAAGGGTAAATATAAAGCCGCCATCGCGCTGGTGTTAGTTCTGGTGTTATTGCCGCTAACCCTGCTGTTGACGCTAACCCACTGGGTGCCGACGCTGGCGGGCATCTGGCTGCCCGTGGGCACGCGTATCTCTTTGCAGGAGAGCCCGCGCCTGACGCGGTCGGCCCTGCTGATCCCCGATCTGCGTTATCTGGTGGGCGACTGTGAAATCGCCCGGGTGACCGATGCCCGTCTCTCGCGTCCCAGCCGCTGGCGGCTGCATATTGGCCAGCTGGAGATCAACAGCGCCTGCCTGAGCAAATTGCCGGCCAGCGATCCCTCTCCCGGTTCACCGCGCACGCTTGCCGAATGGCAATCGATGTTGCCCTATAGCTGGTTAACCATTGACAATCTGCGGCTGTCGCCGTGGGAGAAATGGCAGGGGCGGCTGGTAATGTCATTAACGCCTGCGCAGCAGGATATCGGCTTTGCCGGGAAGGAACTGAGTCTGCAGGCGCGCCTGCGCGGCCAGGCGCTCACCGTCAGCCAGTTCAGCGCCCGGCTGACTGACGATCAGCCGCCGGTGAAGCTGGTGGGGACCTTCCATCTGCCGCTGGTGCCGGATGGTCTGCCGGTCGACGGTCAGATGCAGGGCACCTTCGAATTCCCGCAGACTGCGGAATGGATCGATGCTGAGCTCGAGTGGCAGCACAATCGCGGCCAACTGCTGGTCACCCCGCGGGGTGAGGTAGAGCCTATTCTGGACCTGCCGTGGGAGATCACCCCGGAGCGGATCACTATCAGCGACGGCCGCTGGCGCACCCGTTACGAGGCGTATCCGCTGCGCGGGCGGGTGGCGCTGTCGGTGGGTAACTGGCAGCAGGGCACCGAACAGATGATCGTCAGCGGTCGCCTGAATGTTCTCACCGAGGGGCATGCCGGGAAGGGCAATGCGGTACTGAATATTGGTCCGGGCAAGCTGAGCATGGATAACAGCGATCTGCCGCTGCGGCTCACCGGCGAGGCCAAGCTGGGGGAGATGATACTATACGCGGCGCTGCCGGCTCAGCTCAGCGGGCCGCTGATCAGCCCGCAGTTGGCTTTTCACCCCGGTGCGTTGCTGCGCTCGCGCGGGCGGGTGATCGACGCGCTGAATATTGACGAAATCCGCTGGCCGCTGGCCGGGGTTAAGGTCACTCAGCAGGGCGTCGATGGCCGCCTGCAGGCGATCCTTCGCGCCCATGAGCAGCAGATGGGCGACTTTACGCTGCATCTGGACGGTCAGGCGAGCGATTTTCTGCCCGACAGCGGCCGCTGGCAGTGGCGCTACTGGGGCGAGGGACATTTTACCCCGATGCAGGCGCGCTGGGATGTGAAGGGCAGCGGGGAGTGGCGCGACAATGCTATTACCCTGAGCAGCCTCTCCACCGGCTTCGATAAGCTTGAGTACGGCACAATGCGGGTCAGCACCCCGCGTCTGACCCTCGAGCAGCCGATCCGCTGGCTGCGCGATGCTGAGCATCCGCGCTTGACCGGCGCGCTGTCGCTGGACGCCGCCAAAACCACCTTCTCCGGCGGCAGCTATCTCCCGGCCTCAACGCTGAAATTCGCCCTCGACGGTCGGGACCCGACGTGGTTCCAGTTCACCGGCGCCCTGCATGCCGAGGCTATCGGTCCGGTGCGTCTGTCCGGGCGCTGGGATGGCGAACGGCTGCGCGGCCAGGCGTGGTGGCCAAAACAGTCGCTAACGGTGTTCCAGCCGCTGGTGCCGCCGGACTGGAAGATGAACCTGCGTGAAGGCAGTCTCTACGCGCAGGTGGCCTTCTCGGCGGCAGCCGGGCAGGGATTTGAGGCGGGCGGCCATGGCGTCCTGAAGGGCGGCAGCGCCTGGATGCCGGATAACCAGATCAACGGCGTCGATTTCGTCCTGCCGTTCCGCTTCAGCGACGGTCACTGGCAGCTGGGCATCCGCCGCCCGGTCTCCCTGCGCATTGGCGAAATCGTCAACCAGGTCACCGCGCGTAATCTGACGGCGGACCTGCAGGGCACCTGGCCGTGGAGCGAGGCCAATCCGCTGCAGCTCAGCGACGTCAGCGTCGATCTGTTAGGCGGGAAACTGACGCTGCTGCAGCTGCGTATGCCGCAGCGCGACCCGGCGTTGATCCGCCTGCAGCATATCTCCAGCAGCGAACTGACCAGCGCCGTCAAGGTGAAACAGTTCGCCATGTCCGGCGCGGTGAGCGGCGCGCTGCCGCTGTGGCTGGAGAATAATCAATGGATCATCCACGACGGCTGGCTGCGCAATGACGGACCGATGACCCTGCGGCTGGATAAAGACACCGCCGATGCGCTGGTGGCGGATAATGTCTCCGCCGGGGCGGCGATTAATTGGCTGCGCTATATGGAAATCTCCCGCTCGTGGACGCAGATTAACCTCGATAATCTGGGCGTGTTGACGCTTAAGGCCAGCATCAACGGCACCAGCCGGGTGGAAGGGAAAAGCAGTACCGTGCATTTAAACTACGCTCATGAAGAGAATATTTTCGACCTGTGGCGCAGTTTGCGCTTCGGCGACAATTTGCAGGCGTGGCTCGAGCAGAATGCTACGCTGCCCGTACGGCGCTGTACGGACGGTAAGACATGTAAGGAACCTAAATGAAGAAGCTGTTACTGGCCATGGCGGCGTCGATGCTGCTCGCCGGCTGTACGCCGCGCATCGAAATCGCGGCGTCGAAAGAGCCCATCACCATCAATATGAATGTCAAAATTGAGCATGAGATCCATATCAAGGTCGATAAGGATGTGGAAAACCTGCTCAAATCCCGCAGCGATTTGTTCTGAGGCGACGATGAGAAAACGACTGTTAACCGCGGCGCTGACGCTGGCTTTACTCAGCGCGCCCGCGCTGGCGTTGACCCTGAGCGAAGCGCGCCAGCAGGGACGAGTGGGGGAGACGCTGAACGGCTATCTCGCGCCGCTGCGTCAGGATAAAGAAACGCTGGCGCTGGTAAAGCAGATTAACGCCGCGCGCAGCGAAAGCTACCAGCAGCTGGCGGATGACAACAATCTGCCGGTGGATGAAGTGGCGAAAATGGCCGGGCAGAAGCTGGTGGCCCGCGCGCAGCCCGGGGAGTACGTCCAGGGATTGAACGGCCAGTGGCTGCGCAAATAATTAGCGACAGCGCTTGCGGTATTCCCCCGGGGTGACGCCAAAGCGCTGCTTAAAGGCGGTGGAGAAATGGCTGTGGTCGCTGAAGCCCCAGCGGTAGCCGATCCCCGCCAGCTTTTCATCGTCATGAACATTCTGTAACGCCTGGGCACACAGATCCAACCGCCGGTTCTTAATATACTGCGCCACCACCAGCCCCTGATCGGCAAACAGCCGGTACAGGCTGCGTACCGACATGCCCGTCTCGCTGGCCAGCCACTCCGGACGCAGATGCTCCGACTGAATGGACGCATCGATTAACGCAATAATCTTCTGAAACTGCTTTTCCCGCCGGGAAGGGGCAGGATCGCGCTGATGCAGCACCGGGCGCAACAGGCAGGCGATCGCCTCCAGCGCGGCTTCGCTCTCGCTGGCGGAGAGCGTCGTGCCGCCCATGCTTTCCAGCAGCAGTCGCTGGCTGAGCTGGACCATTGGCAGAGATTTGTCCAGCCGGCAGGCGGTAGTGATGTCCCCTGTGGGCGCCACCCGCTGGCGCGGCAGCAGCAGCGAGGCCTGACGCGAGGTCTGCTGCCAGACGATGGAGCATGGGCGGGCGGCGTCGATTAACGTGATATCGCCTGCCGCCAGCGTCACCTGGCGATCGTCCTGTTCGATGATGGCTTCGCCGGCGAGCTGAAACACGGTATAGAACCAGGCGTCGTTATCGCGTTTTATCTCATTGCGCGTGCGGTAGAGATTGACGCCGGCGGCGGTGACGGTACTGACCTTGAGGCTGCCGGCGTAGCGGGCGTCAATCTCGCCGTGGAAACTCTCCTCCAACGGCCGGGCGGCGAAATGGCCGCAGACCTGATTGATCGTCGCCAGCCAGCGCTGATATGCCAGCCCTCCCTCTGCCGTGGTCATCATTCGCCCTTCTCCTGTAATAACAATGTTTCTGCATTGTTGCATTTGTGTCGCCTCAGGCAAGGGCGCGATGGCGGGTATATGAAAGAACTATTACCCGCGGCACATTTCTGCGAGGGCAGACGACGGAATTGCGGCGACTGTCACAGCGGCGCAAACGAATGTCACAGAGAAAAAAGCGCCAACCGCCAACCAGACATAGACTGAAAGCACTATCCGCGATGAATAAGGAAAGGGTATGTCCACCTCACAGATAGCGCTGCTTGCCAGCGTCCAGCAGTTTTTAGACCGTCAGCATGGCCTGTATATCGACGGCGCCCCCTGCGCCGCGCAGAGCGAAAACCGGTTAACCGTCTGGGATCCGGCCACCGGGCAGGCGATTGCCACCACCGCCGACGCCAGCCCGGCGGATGTCGACCGGGCGGTGATGTCCGCCTGGCGCGCTTTTGTCGATCGCCGCTGGGCCGGGCGCACCCCGGCTGACCGTGAACGCATCCTGCTGCGTTTTGCCGATCTGGTGGAGCAGCACGGCGAAGAGCTGGCGCAACTGGAAACCCTCGAGCAGGGGAAATCCATTGCCATCTCCCGCGCCTTTGAGGTCGGCTGCACCCTGAACTGGATGCGCTACACCGCGGGGCTGACCACCAAGATCAGCGGCCGGACGCTGGACGTTTCGATCCCGTTCCCGCAAGGGGCGCGTTACCAGGCGTGGACCAAAAAAGAGCCGGTCGGGGTGGTGGCGGGCATCGTCCCGTGGAATTTCCCGCTGATGATCGGCATGTGGAAGGTCATGCCGGCCCTGGCGGCGGGCTGTTCGATCGTCATCAAACCCTCGGAAACCACCCCGCTGACCCTGCTGCGGGTGGCGGAGCTGGCGACCCAGGCGGGCATTCCTGACGGGGTGTTCAACGTGGTCACCGGCAGCGGCGCCGGCTGCGGCGCGGCGCTGACCGCCCATCCGCAGGTGGCGAAGGTTAGCTTTACCGGCTCGACGGCGACCGGGAAACAGATTGCCCGCGTGGCTGCCGACCGCCTGACCCGCGTGACGCTGGAGCTGGGTGGCAAGAATCCGGCGATTGTGCTCAAAGACGCCGACCCCCAGTGGGTTATTGAGGGGCTGATGACCGGAAGCTTCCTCAATCAGGGGCAGGTCTGCGCCGCCAGCTCGCGGATCTACATCGAAGCGCCGCTGTTTGACACCCTGGTCAGCGGCTTCGAGCAGGCGGTGAAATCGCTGCAGGTGGGGCCGGGGATGCAGGAGACGGCGCAGATCAACCCGGTGGTCTCCCGGGCCCACTGCGACAAGGTGGCGGCCTACCTCGAAGAGGCTCGCCAGCAGAAGGCAGAGCTTATCAGCGGCAGCGCCGGACCAGATGCGGGAGGGTACTATATTCCGCCAACGCTGGTGGTAAACCCCGACGCCGGACTGCGTCTCAGCCGTGAGGAGGTTTTTGGCCCGGTGGTGAACCTGGTGCGAGTGGCCGATGGCGAGGAGGCGCTGCGCCTGGCCAACGACAGCGATTTTGGTCTGACCGCCAGCGTCTGGACCCGCGATCTGACCCAGGCCCTGAACTACACCGACCGTCTGCAGGCGGGAACGGTATGGGTCAACAGCCATACCCTGATTGACGCCAACCTGCCTTTCGGCGGCATGAAGCAGTCTGGTACCGGCCGCGATTTCGGCCCTGACTGGCTCGACGGCTGGTGCGAAACCAAATCCGTCTGCGTGCGCTACTAGCCCTCCGTCGGGGAAGGCGAAAGGCTTTTCCCGACGCGCCCCTTGCCGACTTCCGGTCTTTCTCGCTACTGTGGAGGGCAATCTTTGCCTAATCTNNNCGGTGAATCATTAGGAGGTCTTCGGCATGACAGCATTTCCTAAGGTTGCGCTAATTGGTCCCGGCGCCATCGGCACCACGATTGCCGCCGCCCTGTTTGAGAGGGGGAGGGCGCCGATGGTCTGCGGGCGTACCGCCCATTCGGCGCTGGTGCTGCGCACTGACGAGGGTGAGATCGTGGTGCCCGGCCCGGTGTACACCGACCCGATGGCGATAGCCGCCCCCTTCGACCTGGTCTTTGTCGCGGTGAAAACCACCCAGACGGAGGCCATCGCCCCCTGGCTGACGGCCCTGTGTTCCCCTGACACCGTGGTGTGCGTGCTGCAAAACGGCGTTGAGCAGCGCCAGCAGTTTGCCCCCTTGACCGGCGGCGCGACGGTGCTGCCGTCGGTGGTCTGGTTCCCGGCGCAGCGCGATGCCGATGCCTCTGTCTGGCTGCGCGCCACGCCGCGCCTGACGCTGCCGGATCTGCCGGGGGCAGAGCGGGTGCAGCAGGCGCTGGCGGGAACCCGCTGCGCGGTGGACCTGGCGGCTGATTTTACCACCGTAGCCTGGCGCAAACTGTTGCAGAACGCGGTTGCCGGCCTGATGGTGCTGACCGGACGACGCGCCGGGATGTTCGCCCGGGAGGACATCACTGCCCTCGGACTGGCTTATCTGCGCGAATGCCTGCAGGTGGCGCGGGCGGAAGGGGCCGCCCTGAGCGACAACGTGCCGGAGGAGATTATCGCCGGCTTTCATCGGGCGCCTGCCGACTTAAGCACCTCGATTATGATCGATCGCCTCAATGGCCGACCGCTGGAGTGGGATATTCGTAACGGCGTGGTGCAGCGTCGCGGGCGTCAGCACGGCATTCCGACGCCGCTCAGCGATATCATCGTGCCGCTGCTGGCTGCGGCCAGCGACGGCCCGGGCTGACCCGGGCAGGCGCGGG
>NZ_JAZARW010000001.1:1627357-1630945 GCF_036233805.1 Klebsiella sp. EMBS2024
GAGCCACTGGAAGCGGGATCTGCTATGATCCCGACTTTCGTTGTCTGGAGCCAGTCGATGTTCAACGACGCCATTGTTTATGACCGCTACGGGCCGCCGTCCGCGGTGCTAACGCTGAAACGCCTGCCGCTGGCGCCGCTGGCGGGCGGACGGGTGCGGGTCAGGATGCGCTTTGCCCCGGTGAATCCTTCGGATCTGATCCCCGTGACCGGCGCCTATCGCCACCGCACCCGACTGCCGGCCGTCGCCGGCTATGAAGGCCTTGGCGAGGTGGTCGCCGCGCCATACGGCAGCCGGTTAGCCGCGGGCCAGCGGGTGCTGCCCCTGCGCGGGGGCGGCACCTGGCAGCGGTTTATCGATCTGGATGAGACCTGGCTGGTGCCGGTGCCGCCGGCAGTTGACGATCTGCTGGCCGCCCGCGGGTATATCAATCCGCTGACGGCGATGCTGATGCTCAAGCGCTGGCCGGTTGCCGGAAAACACCTCGTGCTGACCGCGGCATCGTCCTCCTGCGCCAGTCTGCTGGGGCAGTGGGCGCTGGCGATGGGCGCCCGCTCGGTGAGCGGGATTATTCGCTCGCCGCAGCATCGGGCGCGCCTGGAACAGGCCGGGATCTATCCGATCCTCGATACCGACCGGGCGCTGATGGAGAAGGTCAGCCAGCACAGCGATCTNGTGTTTGACGCGGTGGGCGGCGAACTGGCGAATACGCTGCTGTCGGTGCTGCCCGGGTCGTCGACCCTCATCTCCTATGGGCTGTTATCCGGGCGGCCGCTGACCCAGACGCGCGGTAGCGCGACGGTGCGCAAGTTTCATCTGCGGGAGGCGCTGCCGACACTCAGCGTGGCGGCGTGGCGGGCAGCGTTCGACGAAATCTGGCAGCGCCTGCCGACGACCTCCCAGCCGCCGGCCCAGCGTATAGCGTTGAACGACTGGCGGGCGGCGATTGCCGCCGCCGGCCAGCCGGGAAGAGGCGGTAAGATCCTGCTGGATTTCACCGCTGGTTAAGATTACTTTTTCTTTTCGCCCAGAGTAGGGGTTTCGTCAAAGAAGTTCCACGGCTTGAGCAGCGCGTGCGCCCACTCGGTCGGCATGATCGGCCACTCTTCGGCGCGCGCCACGTGGGTGGTGCCGGTGGTGATCCACACGACGTCATCGTGGTTAGTCAGCGACTCATCATCCTTCGCGTACTGGCCCAGGCCGGTATCGTGGGCGGAACGGTTCGGGTATTTCCCTTCCGGATATCGCTCTGTCGGGTGGTAGCGCGTCACCCACAGCTGTTTATCCATAAAACTCAGGCGATGATATATCCACTCGTCCGGGGCGAATTTGGCGCCGGTCGCCGCCGGGTGCGTGCCGCCGGCGTAAGGGATAATCTGGTATGAGACCGGGTTGCCCATGCGGTTCTCTTTGCTGGTGTTGCTCAGCAGGCGAATGGTGCCAGGGTCGAATTTCTGCGCCGCTTTTTGCTCGCTGTCAATCGTGTACTGATTCACCTGCATAGTACTGGTGCGCGGGCCGCCGGCGGTGTTGGGCTTCACTTCCGGGTCCATCGCCACCAGGGTGTTGTTCTCGCCGTCCACATCGAGGTCGAGGCGGAAGTTATAGATGTGCTGGTGAGTGGTGCCGACAATATTATGGTCGATCAGCGTTCCGTAGCGGGTATCCTCTTTGGCGCTGGGGTCATGCATGGTCTTCGCCAGCACGCCTTTCACCGCTTCAATGCCGGTGGCGCCAGCATCGATACCGATGGTGCCGTTGTCGTGGAACACCCAGTCAAAGATATAGTCGTAGTTGCCGACGGTGCTGATCCAGCGTACCACCAGCTCCCGGCGTTCGGTGCTGACGTTGGGTTTGCCCATCTCCAGGTGCTTATACTCAGGCCCGGCATAGCGTTCGAATATGGCCACCGCGCCTGGAATAGTGGTTGGTTTGCCGGTGTAATCGGCGATAGTTTCGTCCAGCAGTACCGCATTTGACGGCGCATCTTTACCGCGAACAATCGGCGACGTCAGGGTGCCCATGCCGTAATCGCCGGAGTCGAGGTAGGCTTTGAAATACCAGCCGACGTCCGGGTCGCCGTAGGGGACGATCATCCCGCCGAGGGAACCTTCATACATCACCTGGCGTTTTGTGCCGTTATCGTTGTAAGTCACCGTTGACAGAATTGGTCCGACGCGCGAGTTCAGGCGCAGATGAAAATCCCAGTTCTGCCAGTGAATGGTATCGCCGGTAATGGTGTAGTTTTTGCCTTCCGGTTCGGTTATCTCCAGCGGTTTCACCGCCGGGGCGTTGCGGTCGCGACCATCATACGGACGTGGCTCCATTGGGACCGGGATCACCGGACCTTCTTCGATTTTGATGATTTTCTTCGCTTCAAGGTCGACCACCGCCACCAGGTTTTCAATCGGGTGCGCCCAGTAGTTGCCGTCGCCGGTATCCAGATAACTGACGACTTTCAGCAGACGCGCATCCTGCTGCAGGCCATCTTTGCCATCAAAGTAGCCGACGGTGAGCGGGGTGGTGACCACTTTACTGGGATCGGTAATACCGTGCTTTTTCAGCACCTCAGCGAACTCGCTGCTGGCATTGATAATGTTCTGCACGCTGACGAAGTCATCGAGCAGCACCATCCCGTGAGCGCCTTTAATCGGCGTCCATGAGAGGATTTTTTTGTTTTGCAGATCGACGACGGCTTCAATGACGTGTTTGCCATCGAGCATCACCACATCGGCGGTGCGGGGGGTATCAACGGGTGTTCCCTGCAGGGCAAAGGCCCATACCGCCGCCTTGTCCGGCTCGTGTAAGGAAATCTCAGTAAAGCGGGTATTCGGCTGGAACTCCGGCGCGGCTTTAACAATGGTCACTGCGTCACTGATTTCCGCCGCCGAGAGCGAGTTTAACGGGTGCGGGCGCTTTTCTACCTGGAAGGTCTGATCGAGACCGGACTGGAATACATCGTTGATAAAGGTGTCGGAGACCCAGGCTTTACCTTCCTTCATTACCACCGGCACCTGTAGATCAAGGGGTTTACCGTTGACGATCGCCGTTTTGGCGCCGGGTTTTACTTTGACGTAAGCGCCGTCTTTTATCAGGGTGAACATTTGCGCGTAGTCATCCCACTGCACATCGGCGCCGAACGCCTGCAGCGTTTTATCCAGCGGCACCATGTGCGCTTCGCTACCGTGAGCGAAGACCGGTGATTGCCAGGCGCAAACCACCGCGACAGCCAGCGCCAGCGCGGTTTTACGAGGGGAAAACATCAAGCCGTTTGCCATTGTGACCTCATCTTATTGTTGTGTTGTCTCTTGCCGCTGCGAATGTCGGCTTTGTCATCCTTAAGCTACCAGCCAGCGGCGCCGGGGCGTTTGTTTGCTTTTGCCAGCTTGTTTGTCAGTTTTGCCAGACAGGCGTAAAAAATGCCTCCGCAGAGGCATTGAGTACGTGCGCTGATTTTTTTGCCGGGTGGCGGCTGACGCCTTACCCGGCCTACGGTCCGTGCGGCCTGCCGTTAATTTATTCACCATTCTTGCTGGCCCGAGCCCGGGGGTACAGGGGGCGGCGGCGACTGGCCGCCCCCTGTGCGCT
>NZ_JAZARW010000001.1:1630992-1631118 GCF_036233805.1 Klebsiella sp. EMBS2024
TGTGCGCTGAAGCCACGGATAACATAAAGGACTTCCCGGGGCGAAACCGTTGCAAACCGATTGCAGTATCAAAGGCTAAAGGGTCGGCCAACAGAGCGCCAGCGATCTATTTTTCGCTATCACGCC
>NZ_JAZARW010000001.1:1631123-1638689 GCF_036233805.1 Klebsiella sp. EMBS2024
TCTCCCTGTTGACGCGCCACCAGGGTCAGAATGGAATACAGCGCCACCGCCTGCTGGTGCTGATTGAAAATCTCCACCGCCCATTCCACCACGCCGGTGGCTTTCTCATCGGCGCTGCGCTGACATTTGACCGTTTTCCTCTTACAGGTGAGGCGAACCTGAATGGTGTCGCCCGGTTTGACCGGCTCAATAAAGCGCAGGTTTTCCATCCCGTAGTTGGCGATAACCGGCCCGACGCCGGCATCGACGAACAGCCCGGCCGCGGCGGAGATCAGGAAATAGCCGTGGACCACCCGCTCGCCAAAAATCGACTCGGCGGCGGCGATTTTGTCCATGTGCGCGTAGAAATGATCGCCGCTCAGACAGGCGAAGTTAACGATATCCGCTTCGGTCAGGGTTCGGCGCGGGGTTAATAAGCTGTCGCCAGGCTGAATCTCTTCGAAATATTTGCGGAACGGGTGAATACGGTCTTCGTTCACCTGGGCGCCGCGCACCCACTGTTGACCGATGGTCGCCAGCATCGTTGGGCTGCCCTGGACCGCGGTACGCTGCATATAGTGTTTCACCGAACGCAGCCCGCCAAGCTCTTCTCCGCCGCCAGCGCGGCCGGGGCCGCCGTGCACCAGCTGCGGCAACGGCGAACCGTGGCCGGTTGATTCTGCGGAGGATGCTTCATTCAGTATCTGAATACGGCCATGGGCGCGGGCGGCGCCGAGGATAAACTCACGCGCCAGCTCGCCGCTGGCGGTGACCAGCGTCCCCGCCAGACTGCCGCCGCCGGCGCGCGCCAGCGTCAGCGCATGCTGGCGGTCGCGATACGGCATCAGCGTCGCCACCGGACCAAAAGCTTCAATGGCGTGAACCGCCGGCGTTTCATCCGGCTGTGAGCAGTACAACAGGGTCGGCGGGAAAAATGCGCCGGCCGCGCTGAGGTCCGCCTCTCCACCGAGCAGTACTTCGCAGCCAGCGGCTATCAGCTTATTGACGCTCTCCTGTACGTCCTGACGCTGTTCGCTATTAACCAGGGCCCCCATCTTAACGCCCTCCTGCGCAGGGTCACCGACGGTTACTTTATGCAGGCGGGAGATCAGTGCATCGCTAACCGCATTAATCTGAGCCAGTGGCACAATGATTCTGCGGATAGCGGTACATTTTTGCCCGGCTTTCGCCGTCATCTCGCGGACCACTTCCCGAATAAACAGCGCGAATTCCGGTTGCTCCGGAGTGACGTCTTCGCCTAACACGCAGCAGTTGAGTGAATCTGCTTCCATGGTAAAGGGAATGGATTTGGCTACCAGGTTAGGGTGCGCCCGTAGCTGCTGGCCGGTGGCGGCTGACCCGGTAAAGGTAACCACGTCCTGGCTATCGAGGTGGTCGAGCAGATCGCCCGCGCCGCCGCAAATCAGGCTGATGGCGCCCTCCGGCACCAGGCCGCTGTCGACAATCGCTTTCACCATTGCCTGGGTGAGCTGGGCGGTAGCGGTTGCCGGTTTAATGATAGCCGGCATACCGGCAAGCCACGTGGGCGCCAGTTTTTCCAGCATTCCCCAGCAGGGGAAGTTGAAGGCGTTGATATGGACGGCGACGCCTGATTTTGATGTCAGCACATGACGCGCGGCAAAACCGCCCTGTTTGGAGAGCGGGATGAGCTCGTCTTCCGGCCACAGGATATCGTCCGGTAATTCTCGACTACCGAGCCCGGCATAGGTGAAAAGGGTACCGATACCGCCTTCAATATCCACCCAACTGTCGGCGCGAGTGGCGCCGGTTTGCGCGGAGATGGCGTAGAACTCGTCTTTCTGCTCCAGCAACCGTTTTGCTACCGCTTTCAGCATCGCGCTGCGTTCAATAAAGGTCATCGCCTGCAGGGCTTTACCACCGCGCTCAATCGCGAAGCGGCGCGCCTGCGCCATATCCAGGCCTTCACTGGTCACCTCCCAAAGCGCCGCGCCGGTGATGGCGTGATGGATAGTACGGGCGCGGCCCCGGCCGGTCTGCCAGGCGCCGGATAAGTAGCTGGCTAACTGCTGCATCGCAAATCTCCAAATGTGTTACGTGTGATATCTATAAATAGTTCTTTTATGAATCATAAAATGCAAGCCCATATTTAATAAATTATTAACATTGTAATCGCGATGGCGTTACGTCTTATGCTTAACTTACTGTATTAATTGTGGTTTACAAAAGGTTTTGCGGAGATTATCACAAAAAGAGCAAACAAAATTTGTGGTTTTATTTAACCAATATGTAACCTTCAATAAACAAAGTGATTCACATAAATGTTTTTGTTGTGAATATCGGAATCATAAAGGTGATGACGTGACAGAAGAACAACGCTTTGACCAGCGCATCGCGCAGGAAACGGCCATCGAACCGCAGGACTGGATGCCGGATGCCTACCGTAAGACCTTGATTCGGCAGATAGGCCAGCACGCGCACTCGGAGATCGTCGGCATGCTGCCGGAAGGCAACTGGATCACCCGCGCGCCGACGCTGCGCCGCAAAGCGATCCTGTTGGCTAAGGTACAGGATGAGGCTGGACACGGGCTGTATCTCTATAGCGCCGCGGAAACCCTTGGCTGCGCCCGGGAAGACCTGTATCAGAAGATGCTCGACGGGCAGATGAAATACTCCTCCATTTTTAACTACCCGACCCTCAGCTGGGCGGATATCGGCGTGATCGGCTGGCTGGTCGATGGCGCGGCCATCGTCAACCAGGTGGCGCTGTGCCGGACCTCCTACGGCCCCTATGCCCGGGCGATGGTCAAAATCTGCAAAGAAGAGAGCTTTCACCAGCGTCAGGGATTTGAAGCCTGCATGGCGCTGGCGCAGGGCAATGACGCGCAGCGGCAGATGCTGCAGGACGCCATTAACCGCTTCTGGTGGCCGGCGCTGATGATGTTTGGCCCCAACGACGACAACTCGCCGAACAGCGCCCGCAGCATGGCGTGGAAAATCAAACTGCACTCCAACGACGAGCTACGTCAGCGCTTCGTCGATAACACCGTGCCGCAGGTAGAGATCCTCGGTATGACCGTCCCGGACCCGGATTTGCAGTTTGATGAAGCCAGCGGGCACTACCGCTTCGGCGAAATCGACTGGCAGGAATTTAACGAGGTGATTAGCGGCCGTGGCATTTGCAATCACGAGCGGCTGGCCGCCAAGCGTAAGGCCTGGGAAGAGGGCGAGTGGGTGCGCGAGGCCGCGCTGGCCCATGCGCAAAAACAGCAGGCCCGCAGCGCGGCATGAGGAGAGACAACATGAGCAAAGTTTACTGGCCGTTATATGAAGTGTTCGTTCGCAGCAAACAGGGGTTATCCCATCGTCACGTCGGCAGTCTGCACGCCGCCGATGATCAAATGGCGCTGGAGAATGCCCGCGATGCCTATACCCGCCGCAGCGAAGGCTGCTCAATTTGGGTGGTGAAGGCCAGCGAAATCGTTGCTTCGCAGCCGGAAGAGCGCGGCGAATTCTTCGACCCGGCGGAAAGCAAAGTCTACCGTCATCCGACTTTCTATACCGTGCCGGATGGCATGGAACATATGTGAGGCGGCGATGAATATCCCTAACCCCGTAGCCACCTACGCCCTGCGGCTTGGCGACAATGGTCTGGTTCTGGCCCAGCGTTTAGGCGCCTGGTGCGGCCATGCTCCCGAGCTCGAGATCGATCTTGCGCTGGCCAACATCGGCCTCGACCTGCTCGGCCAGGCGCGCAATTTTTTAAGCTATGCCGCCGAGCTTAACGGCTGCGGCGACGAAGATACGCTGGCTTTTGGTCGCGATGAGCGCCAGTACAGCAACCTGCTGCTGGTGGAGCAGCCAAACGGCAATTTTGCCGACACCATCGCCCGCCAGTTCTTTATCGATGTCTGGCACGTCGCCCTGTACAGCCGGCTGGTGAACAGCCGCGACGCGCAGCTGGCGGCCATTGCCGCTAAAGGGCTGAAAGAGGTGCGTTACCACCAGCGCTTTAGCCGCGGCTGGCTGGAGCGTCTGGGTAACGGCACCGAATTATCAAATCGCAAAATGCAGCAGGCGGTCGACAATCTGTGGCGCTTCACCGGCGAACTGTTCCTGGCTGATGAAGTGGAGCTCAGCCTGGTTGAGCAGGGCATTGCGGTTGATCCGCGTGAACTGCAGGCCGAATGGCAAAGCGCGGTACACACGGCGCTTCTCGACTCCGGCTTACAGATCCCGCAGGAAGCGGCCTTCCGCAGCGGCGGCAAACAGGGGCTGCACAGTGAACATCTCGGCCCGCTGCTGGCGGAGATGCAGTATCTGCAGCGTTCGCATCCCGGACTGCAGTGGTAAGTGAGGTGACTATGCAATGTCTTGCCGATATCGCTCCTGCAGAGGTTCGCACCATCTGGGGATTATTAAGCGCGATCCCGGATCCGGAAGTGCCAGTACTCACCATCACCGACCTTGGTATGGTGCGCAGCGTCGCGCGCCATGGCGACGGCTGGGTGATTGGCTTTACCACGACCTATTCGGGCTGTCCGGCGACGGAGCATCTGCTGGGGGAGATCCGCACGGTCATGAGCGAGCATGGCTTTCAGCCGGTACATATCGTCCTGCAGCTGGATCCGCCGTGGACCACCGACTGGATGAGTCAGGATGCCCGCGAGCGCCTGCGCCAGCACGGCATCAGCCCGCCCCAGGGGCACGCCTGCCATGCGGATATGCCCGCTGAGGTGAGCTGTCCGCGCTGCGGCAGCACCCATACCTCGCTGATTAGCGAATTCGGTTCCACGGCCTGCAAAGCGCTCTATCGCTGCGACAGCTGCCGGGAACCTTTTGATTACTTTAAATGTATTTGAGGTTGCCATGACGACGTTCTATTCGCTTAAGGTGGCGAGAGTCGAGCCGGAAACCCGCGATGCGGTGACCATCACTTTTGCGATCCCGCAAGCCCTGCAGGCGGAATACTGTTTTCGCCCGGGCCAGCATCTGACGCTAAAAGCCCGTCTGGGCGGCGAAGAACTGCGCCGCTGTTACTCCATTTGTCACAGCCGCACGCAAGGCGAAATTAGCGTCGCGGTCAAAGCCATCGACGGCGGGCGCTTCTCGCGCTACGCCCAGCAGGATATCCAGCAGGGTATGGAGCTGGAGGTGATGGTGCCGCAGGGGCATTTCGGTTATCAACCGCAGGCCGAACGGCAGGGAGAATATCTGGCGATTGCCGCCGGCTCCGGGATCACGCCGATGATGGCGATCATTAGCGCGACGCTAGCGACCGAGCCGCAAAGCCGCTTCACGCTGATCTACGGCAACCGCAGCAGCCATAGCATGATGTTCCGCCAGGCGCTGGCCGATTTAAAAGACCGCTATCCGCAGCGCCTGCAGGTGATCCACCTGTTTAGCCAGGAGTCGATGGACAGCGATCTGCTACAGGGGCGCATTGACGGCGACAAACTGCGCCAGCTCGCTGACCATCTGCTGGATTTCAGCCGTTTCGACGAGGCCTTTATCTGCGGTCCGGCGGCGATGATGGACGAGGCGGAAGCGACGTTACGTGAACTTGGCGTAGCGGAGAAATCGATTCATCTCGAACGCTTTAATACCCCAGGCGGCAATGTGAAGCGGGTCGCTGGAGTGCAGGCGGAAGGGCGTACGGTGACCATCCGCCAGGACGGGCGCGATCGGCTTATCGCCCTCAGCGCCGAAGACGACAGCATCCTGGATGCCGCATTGCGTCAGGGCGCCGATCTGCCGTTCGCCTGTAAGGGCGGGGTATGCGCCACCTGTAAATGCAAAGTGCTACGCGGTGAAGTGGCGATGGCCGCCAATTACAGCCTGGAAGCGGATGAGCTGGCGGCGGGCTACGTGCTGAGCTGCCAGTCGCTGCCGACCAGCGGCGATGTAGTGGTCGACTTTGACGCGCGGGGGATGGCATGAGTGACCTGCTGATCCACCGTCATGGCCGGGTGCTTCAGTTGACGCTGAACCGCCCGCAGGCCCGCAACGCGCTGAACAATGCCTTATTAACCCAGATTGCCGAGGCGCTGGAGGCCGCGGCAGTTGATGACAGCGTCGGCGTCTGCGTTATCAGCGGTAACGCGCGTTTTTTCGCCGCCGGGGCTGACCTCAATGAAATGGCGGAAAAAGATCTGCCTGCCACCCTGGATGATATTCGCCCACGGTTATGGGGGCGAATCGATGCTTTTACTAAGCCGCTCATCGCCTCGGTCAACGGCTACGCCCTCGGCGCCGGCTGCGAGCTGGCTCTGCTGTGCGATCTGATTGTCGCCGGGGACAACGCCCGCTTTGGCCTGCCGGAAATTACCCTCGGCATAATGCCGGGCGCGGGCGGCACCCAGCGGCTGATCCGCAGCGTTGGCAAGGCGCTGGCCAGCCGGATGGTGCTGAGCGGCGAGAGTATTGACGCCCGCCAGGCGCAGCAGGCCGGGCTGGTCAGTGATATCCATCCGGCGGCGTTAACCGATGAGTATGCCCTGAAACTGGCAACCACCATTGCCCGCCATTCGCCGCTGGCGCTACGGGCGGCAAAACAGTCGCTGCGCCTGGCGCAGGAAGTCAGCCTGCAGGCCGGTCTACAACAGGAGCGCCAGCTGTTTAGCCTGCTGAGCGCCACCGAGGACCGCCGCGAAGGCATCGACGCCTTCTTACAAAAACGTACCCCGGAATTTAAAGGACGCTAATCGTGGAAGCTTTCATTCTCAGCGCAGTGGAACAGGGCGTCATGACCATTACCCTCAATCGCCCGGACCGCCTCAACAGTTTTAACGACCTGATGCATCACCAGCTGGCGGAATGTCTGAAGCAGGCCGAGCGCGATGATGGCGTGCGCTGCCTGCTGATCACCGGCGCCGGCCGCGGTTTTTGCGCCGGCCAGGATTTGAACGACCGCAATGTCGACCCCAGCGGCCCGCCGCCGGATCTTGGCATGTCGGTAGAACGCTTTTACAACCCGTTAGTGCGCCGTCTGGCGGCGCTGCCGAAACCGGTCATCTGCGCGGTTAACGGCGTGGCCGCCGGCGCGGGCGCTACCCTGGCGCTGGGCTGCGATATCGTGCTGGCCGCGCGTTCGGCCAAATTTGTGATGGCGTTCAGCAAGCTCGGCCTGGTGCCGGACTGCGGCGGCAGCTGGTTCCTGCCGCGGGTGGCCGGCCGCGCTCGCGCGATGGGGCTGGCGCTGCTGGGCGACAGCCTCAGCGCAGAACAGGCCGCGCAGTGGGGGATTATCTGGCAACTGGTGGACGATTCAGAACTGGCGGATACCAGTCTGCAACTGGCGCGCCATCTGGCGGCGCAACCGACGTTTGGTCTTGGGCTGATTAAAAAGGCGCTGCTGGCCTCTGAAACCAACAGTCTCGACGCGCAGCTGGACCTGGAGCGCGATTATCAGCGTCTGGCCGGGCGCAGCGATGATTACCGCGAAGGGGTCAGCGCGTTTCTGGCCAAACGGCCACCACAGTTCAGCGGGAAATAGATGATGACGACATCCTTAGCCACCGTGGCGGTGATCGGCAGCGGCACCATGGGAGCCGGCATCGCCGAAGTGGCTGCCGCCGCCGGGCATCCGGTGCGTATTTTTGATATTAA
>NZ_JAZARW010000001.1:1638728-1699312 GCF_036233805.1 Klebsiella sp. EMBS2024
GCGTCTGGCGTCACGCGTTGCGCGGGACAAACTGGCGTCAGAGCAGGCCGATGCGCTGCTGGCGCGCCTGCATCCGGCCCACGATTTAGCCGCGCTTGCCGATGCGGATTTAGTGATCGAAGCGGCCTCTGAACGGTTGGAGGTCAAAACGGCGCTGTTCACGCAGCTGGCGGAGATCTGCGCGCCGTCAACGCTGTTGACCAGTAATACCTCGTCTATTTCGATTACCGCTATCGCCGCCGGGGTCAAAAACCCGGAGCGGGTGGCCGGACTGCACTTTTTTAATCCGGCGCCGGTGATGAAGCTGGTCGAGGTGGTGAGTGGTCTTGCGACCTCCACAGAAGTGGTGGAGCAGCTGTGCCAGTGCGTAAGCGGCTGGGGGAAACAGCCGGTGCGCTGCCGCTCAACGCCCGGTTTTATCGTTAACCGCGTAGCGCGTCCGTTCTACGCTGAGGCCTGGCGCGCGCTGGAAGAGCAGGTCGCCGCCCCGGAGGTTATCGATGCCGCTTTGCGTGACGGCGGCGGTTTTCCTATGGGACCGCTGGCGCTGACGGACCTGATTGGCCAGGACGTCAACTTCGCCGTGACCTGTTCGGTGTTTAACGCCTTCTGGCAGGACCGCCGCTACCTGCCATCGCTCCTCCAGCAAGAGCTGGCGCTGGCCGGGCGGCTAGGTAAAAAGAGCGGCCACGGCGTCTATCGCTGGCCCGCTGAGATACTGCCGGACGCGGCGCTGCCGCCGGTAATGATGGGTGCTGAATCCGTTACCGTCAGAAGTGACAACGTCACTGAATTAGACGATGTCTTGCTGCTGGAGACTGAAGGCGAGACCGCCCTGGCGCTGAGTATTAAGCATCACCGCCCGGTGGTGGTGTATGACCTGTGCGCCAGCGATACGGTGGTGCTGGCCGCAGCGGCGACCAACGCGCCTGCGGCCACTGATAAGGCCGTGCATTACTTCCAGCAGCAGGGCAAGAAAGTGCTGCGTATTGCCGATTATCCCGGCCTGCTGGTGTGGCGCACGGTGGCGATGCTGATTAACGAAGCGCTGGATGCGGTACAAAAAGGCGTCGCCAGCCCGCAGGATGTCGATACCGCGATGCGCCTTGGCGTGAACTATCCGCATGGCCCGCTGGCATGGGGAGAACGCCTTGGCTGGCGGCGGGTGCTGCAACTGCTGGAGAACCTGCAACACCATTATGGCGAGGAGCGCTATCGCCCCAGTTCCCTGCTGCGCCAGAAGGCGCTGATGGAGAAGCACCATGAGCAATGATCCGTGGCGCAACGCGCGCGTGATGTACGAAAAAGATACCTGCGCCAGAAAGATGGGGATCGAACTTATCGAAATGGACGACGGTTTTGCGCAGATGAGTATGACCGTCTCGGCGGACATGCTTAACGGCCATCAAACCTGTCACGGCGGTCAGCTATTTACGCTCGCCGATACCGCTTTCGCCTACGCCTGTAACAGCCAGGGGCTGGCGGCGGTGGCCTCGGCGGCAAGCATTGATTTTCTTCGTCCGGCGTTTGCCGGCGACCGGCTGGTCGCCACCGCCAGAGTCAAACAGCAGGGCAAGCTGACCGGCGTCTACGACATCGAAATTGTTAATCAACAGCAAAAGATTGTGGCCCTGTTCCGCGGCAAATCGCACCGCATCGGCGGCACAATCACGGGAGACGTGTAATGCGCGACGCCTTTATTTGTGACGGGATCCGTACGCCGATTGGCCGCTACGGCGGCGCGCTGGCCAGTGTGCGCGCCGACGACCTGGCGGCGATCCCGCTGCGTGAGCTCCTGAGTCGTAATCCTGGGCTCGACCCGGCAGCAATTGATGATGTGATTTTCGGCTGTGCGAATCAGGCCGGGGAAGATAACCGCAACGTGGCGCACATGGCGACGTTGTTGGCCGGTTACCCGCATACCGTGCCGGGCACCACGATTAACCGCCTGTGCGGATCGGGTCTGGATGCCATCGGCTTTGCCGCCAGGGCGATCAAAGCCGGCGATGCCGATCTGCTGATTGCCGGCGGCGTGGAATCGATGTCGCGTGCGCCTTTCGTGATGGGAAAAGCCAGCGCGCCGTACCAGCGTCAGGCGGAACTCTTTGATACCACGATTGGCTGGCGTTTTGTGAACCCGCTCATGGCGCAACACTTCGGAACTGACAGCATGCCGGAAACGGCCGAGAATGTAGCTGAATTGTTAAATATCAGCCGGGCCGATCAGGACGCTTTCGCCTGGCGCAGCCAGCAGCGCACGGCGCAGGCCCAGCGCGACGGCATTCTGGCGCAGGAGATTGTGCCGGTGCAGATTGTCGGCCGGAAAGGGGCGGTTAGCGACGTGCGCGAGGACGAGCATCCGCGCCCGGAAACCACGCTTGAGCAGCTGGCGAAACTGAAAGCGCCGTTCCGCCAGGGCGGCGTCATTACTGCGGGCAATGCTTCCGGCGTCAACGATGGCGCCGCGGCGCTGATCATCGCCAGCGAACAGCAGGCCGCTATCCAGGGGCTCACGCCGCGGGCGCGTATCGTGGCGATGGCGACGGCGGGTGTCGAACCGCGCCTGATGGGACTGGGGCCGGTACCGGCGGTGCGTAAAGTGCTGGAGCGGGCGGGACTCAATATTAACGATATGGATCTGATTGAGCTGAATGAGGCCTTCGCCGCCCAGGCCCTGGGGGTGCTCAGACAGCTCGGCGTGCCGGACGATGCGGCGCACGTGAATCCCAACGGCGGCGCCATCGCGTTAGGCCATCCGCTGGGCATGAGCGGCGCGCGGTTAGCGCTGAGCGCCAGCCTTGAGCTGCAACGCCGGGGCGGGCGCTATGCGCTGTGTACGATGTGTATTGGCGTGGGTCAGGGCATTGCCATGATCCTCGAGCGAGTGTGAGCTAATTTACCTGCGAGTACCCTACAATGATAACTACTACAAAATTAGATCCGATTGAAACCGCATCGCGTGACGAACTGCAGGCCCTGCAAACCCAGCGCCTGAAATGGACGCTGAAGCATGCGTACGAAAATGTGCCGATGTATCGCCGCAAGTTCGACGCCGCCGGCGTGCACCCTGACGACTTTCGGGAATTAAACGATCTGCAAAAATTCCCCTGTACCACCAAACAGGATCTGCGCGACAACTATCCCTTCGATACCTTCGCGGTGCCGATGGAGCAGGTGGTGCGCATTCACGCCTCTTCCGGCACCACCGGCAAACCGACGGTGGTGGGATATACGCAAAACGATATTGATAACTGGGCCAATATTGTCGCCCGTTCGCTGCGCGCGGCCGGTGGTTCAGCAAAAGATAAAATTCACGTCGCCTACGGCTACGGCCTGTTTACCGGCGGCCTTGGCGCGCACTACGGCGCGGAACGTTTGGGCGCGACGGTGATCCCGATGTCCGGCGGACAGACCGAAAAACAGGCGCAGCTGATCCGCGATTTCCAGCCGGATATGATCATGGTGACGCCGTCCTACTGTCTGAATCTGATTGAAGAGCTGGAGCGCCAGATGGGCGGCGATGCCCGCGGCTGTTCATTGCGGGTCGGCGTCTTTGGCGCTGAGCCGTGGACGCTGGCGATGCGCGCGGAAATCGAGCGCCGGCTGGGGATCACCGCCCTGGATATTTACGGTTTGTCGGAAGTCATGGGACCGGGCGTAGCGATGGAGTGTCTGGAAACCGTTGACGGCCCGACTATCTGGGAAGACCACTTCTTCCCGGAAATCGTCAACCCGGACGACGGTACGCCGCTGGAAGATGGCGAGCATGGTGAGCTGCTGTTTACCACCCTGACCAAAGAAGCGCTGCCGGTGATCCGCTATCGTACCCGCGATCTGACGCGCCTGCTGCCGGGAACCGCGCGGACCATGCGCCGCATGGATCGCATCAGCGGACGCAGCGACGATATGCTGATTATCCGCGGGGTTAACGTCTTCCCCTCGCAGCTGGAAGAGGAGATCCTCAAGTTTGAACACCTGGCGCCGCACTATCAGTTAGAGGTCAATCGCCGCGGTCATCTGGATTCGCTGGCGGTGCGCGTTGAGCTGAAAGAGAGCGGGCTGGCGCTGAGTCATGAACAACGCTGCCAGATTTGCCATCAGTTGCGTCACCGCATTAAGTCGATGGTCGGGATCTCCACCGATATTACTATCGTCAACTGCGGCAGCATTCCGCGCTCGGAAGGGAAAGCCTGTCGGGTATTCGACCTGCGAAAAGCGGTGGTTAGCGGTTAATCCTCTCTCCGGCT
The DNA here is from genome assembly GCF_036233805.1 of Klebsiella sp. EMBS2024. NCBI lineage: Bacteria > Pseudomonadati > Pseudomonadota > Gammaproteobacteria > Enterobacterales > Enterobacteriaceae > Klebsiella > Klebsiella sp. EMBS2024. The sequence goes on from NZ_JAZARW010000001.1 coordinate 1,642,976, forward strand.
GCGTGGCTGCGCGGCAGGCACCCGGCTGAAGCGTTTGCGCCGTCAGCCGGGGAGTTTCCTGTGCTATGATTCATAAAGGAAAAATATAACAACAGAATGAATCAGATGAGTAAACTCGACGCCTTTATTCAACAAGCGGTGACGGCGATGCCGATCAGCGGCACGTCATTAATTGCCTCGCTGTATGGCGACGCTTTATTACAACGCGGTGGGGAAGTGTGGCTGGGCAGCGTCGCGGCGCTGCTGGAAGGATTAGGCTTCGGCGAGCGCTTCGTACGCACCGCGCTGTTTCGCCTCAATAAAGAAGAGTGGCTTGATGTTGTCCGCATCGGCCGGCGCAGCTTCTATCGCCTGAGTGATAAAGGGCTGCGCCTGACCCGGCGCGCGGAGCATAAAATTTATCGCGCCAGTGCCCCGGAATGGGACGGTACCTGGCTGCTGCTGCTTTCGGAAGGGCTGGAGAAAAATGTGCTCGCCGACGTTAAAAAGCAGCTGCTGTGGCAGGGGTTTGGCGCGCTGGCGCCGAGCCTGCTGGCCTCGCCGTCGCAAAAGCTGGCCGATGTCCAGTCTCTGCTCCACGAAGCGGGCGTCGCCGAAAACGTCATCTGTTTTGAAGCCCATTCGCCGCTGGCGCTCTCCAGAGCGGCCCTGCGCAGCCGGGTGGAGGAGTGCTGGCATCNCACCGAACAAAATGAGATGTACGAGGCGTTTATCGCCTTGTTCCGACCTCTACTGCCGCTGCTGCGCGATTGCGACCCGTCAGAGTTGACGCCGGATCGCTGTTNCCAGATCCAACTGCTCCTTATCCATTTCTATCGCCGGGTGGTGCTCAAAGACCCGCTGCTACCGGAAGAGCTCCTGCCGGCGCATTGGGCAGGGCAAACCGCCCGCCAGCTGTGTATCAATATTTATCAACGCGTGAGTCCCGGCGCGCTGGCGTTCGTCAGCGAGAAAGGTGAGAGCTCGGTGGGCGAGCTCCCGGCGCCGGGTCCGCTCTATTATCAGCGCTTTGGCGGTTTGCCGGGCGCATAAGGAGGTTGCATGCCGATATATCAGATTGATGGACTGACGCCGGTGGTGCCGGAGGAGAGTTACGTTCACCCGACCGCGGTGTTGATTGGCGACGTGATCCTCGGCAAAGGGGTCTATGTTGGGCCCAACGCCAGCCTGCGCGGCGACTTCGGGCGCATCGTGGTCAAAGACGGCGCCAATATTCAGGATAACTGCGTGATGCATGGCTTCCCCGGCCAGGATACGGTGGTGGAAGAGGAGGGCCATATCGGCCACGGCGCTATTCTGCACGGCTGCGTGATTGGCCGCAACGCGCTGGTGGGCATGAGTGCGGTGATTATCGACGGGGCGGTCATTGGCGAAAACAGCATTGTCGGCGCTTCGGCCTTTGTCAAAGCCAACGCCGAGATGCCCGCCAACCATCTGATTATCGGCAGCCCGGCAAAAGCGATTCGCACCCTGAGCGAACAGGAGCTGGCGTGGAAAAAACAAGGTACCCGTGAATACCAGGCGTTGGTGGAACGCTGTAAGCAGACGCTGCACCAGGTGGAGCCATTACGGGAAGTCGAAGCAGGGCGTAAGCGGCTGGCGTTTGATGAAAACCTGCGGCCAAAAGCCGCCACCTGAGGGGTAAAATTATGGCAGAGAAATTATCCGCTCATTGTCACTGCGGTGCGGTGGCGTTTACCGTGGAACTCAGCGACGGCTTCAACACCGTTCGGCGCTGTAACTGCTCATATTGTCGCATGCGTGGGGCGGTCGCGGTCTCTTCGCCGCGTTCAGGAATAGAGGTGGTACGCGGAGGGGATAAGCTCACAGAGTATCGCTTTAATACAGGGGAAGCCGTGCACTTTTTCTGCTCGGTATGCGGGATCTACACCTTTCATCAACGGCGATCAAACCCACAGCAGTATGGGGTGAATGTGGCCTGCATTGACGGCGTTTCGCCTTTCGATTTCCCTTGCGTGGAGGTCAACGACGGCGTGAATCATCCAAAAGATGGCGGCGGAGGCGTGGTGGGGTATTTACGCTACGAGAAAAAGTAAAACTCTCCTCCCGCAGGAAGCGAGAGGAGTGAAATATTAGGCTGCAACCACGCTGTCGATGGCCGCTTTCGCGTCAGACTGCGCTTTGGCCGCGACTTCCGGGCCGTAAGCGATACCTTCGGCGAACACAAAGTTCACGTCGGTGATGCCGATGAAGCCGAGGAAGGTGGACAGGTACGGGGTGACCAGGTCGGTCGGAGTATCTTTATGGATACCGCCGCGGCTGGTAACGACGACCGCGCGTTTACCGGTTACCAGACCTTCCGGCCCTTTCTCGGTGTAGCGGAAGGTGACGCCGGCGCGAGCCACCAGGTCGAAATAGTTTTTCAACTGCGTCGGGATGTTGAAGTTGTACATCGGCGCAGCGATAACAATCACATCGTTGCCTTTCAGTTCGGCGATCAGCTCGTCGGAAAGGGCCAGCGCTTCCTGCTGACGCGGAGTCAGCGGCGCGTCGCTCGGACGCAGGGCGCCAACCAGTTCGCCATCCAGAACCGGGATCGGATTGGCGGCCAGGTCACGCACGGTGATCTCATCGCCAGGGTGTTTTTCCTGCCATTGTTCAACAAAATAGTCGGAAAGCTGACCAGATTGTGAGTACCCTGCCAGAATACTGGATTTCAGAACTAATACTTTGCTCATGGGTGTTTCCTTTTTTTAATGTGATTGACGGGTCAATGCCCTGGTGCTTGTTGACACTGTATTCACAATCGCGCCACAGAGATAGCGCAATATATCGAATCCTATGTTCAGATTTTTTGAACAAGGCACGAATGACACAGATGTGGTACTCTAAGGCAATACTTCAAAAGAGATTTTCCCGGCAGAGCTCTGCCCGATAACGCTATGACAGAACAACAAAAAATCACCTTCCCCCAGCTTTATCAACAGCTCGACGGCCTGATGCTGCGCGACAAAACGCGCTTTGCCCGCCGTCTACACGGCGTGAAGAAGGTTAAAAATCCTGAATCGCAACAGGCCATTCTGCAGGAGATGGCGCTGGAGATAAGCCAGGCAGCCGGTAAAGTCCTGCTGCGCGAAGCGGCGCGTCCGGCCATCACCTATCCGGAAAACCTGCCGGTTAGCCAGAAAAAACAAGAGATTCTCGAGGCGGTGCGCGACCACCAGGTGGTGATCGTCGCCGGGGAGACCGGTTCGGGTAAAACCACCCAGTTGCCCAAAATCTGCATGGAGCTGGGGCGCGGGCTGAAAGGACTCATCGGCCATACCCAGCCGCGTCGCCTGGCGGCGCGGACCGTCGCCAATCGTATTGCCGAAGAGCTGCAGAGCGAGCCGGGCGGCTGCATCGGCTATAAAGTCCGCTTCAGCGACCACGTCAGCGAAAACACCATGGTTAAGCTAATGACCGACGGTATCCTGCTGGCGGAGATCCAGCAGGATCGTCTGTTGATGCAGTACGACACCATCATTATCGATGAGGCGCACGAGCGCAGTCTGAATATTGACTTTCTGCTCGGCTATCTGAAAGAGCTCCTGCCGCGCCGCCCGGACCTGAAAATCATCATTACCTCGGCGACCATCGACCCGGAACGTTTCTCAAAGCATTTCAATAATGCGCCGATTATCGAAGTCTCCGGGCGGACTTACCCGGTGGAAGTGCGCTATCGGCCGATAGTGGAAGAGGCGGACGATACCGAGCGCGATCAGTTACAGGCGATCTTTGATGCGGTTGACGAACTGGGGCGCGAAGGGCCCGGCGATATTCTGATCTTTATGAGCGGTGAGCGGGAAATTCGCGATACCGCCGATGCGCTGAATAAGCTGGATCTGCGCCATACCGAAGTGCTGCCGCTGTACGCCCGCCTGTCCAACAGCGAGCAGAACCGCGTCTTCCAGCCGCACAGCGGGCGGCGCATCGTGCTGGCGACCAACGTGGCGGAAACCTCGCTGACCGTGCCGGGCATTAAGTACGTTATCGATCCCGGTACTGCGCGTATTAGTCGCTACAGCTATCGCACCAAGGTGCAGCGCCTGCCGATCGAGCCGGTTTCCCAGGCGTCCGCCAACCAGCGTAAGGGCCGCTGCGGCCGCGTTTCGGAAGGGATCTGTATTCGTCTTTATTCAGAAGACGATTTCCTGTCGCGCCCGGAATTTACCGACCCGGAGATTCTGCGCACCAACCTGGCGTCGGTCATCCTGCAGATGACCGCCCTGGGCTTAGGCGATATCGCCGCCTTCCCGTTTGTCGAAGCGCCGGATAAGCGCAATATCCAGGACGGCGTACGCCTGCTGGAAGAGCTGGGCGCCATCACCACCGATGCGCAGGCAACGGCTTATAAGCTAACCCCGCTGGGCCGCCAGCTCAGCCAGCTACCGGTGGATCCGCGTCTGGCGCGCATGGTGCTGGAGGCGCAGAAGCACGGCTGCGTGCGGGAAGCGATGATCATCACCTCCGCGCTGTCGATCCAGGACCCGCGCGAGCGGCCGATGGACAAACAGCAGGCCTCTGACGAAAAACATCGCCGCTTCCACGATAAAGAGTCCGATTTCCTCGCCTTCGTCAATCTGTGGAACTACCTCGGCGAGCAGCAGAAGGCGCTGTCGTCGAATCAGTTCCGCCGCCAGTGCCGGGTCGATTTTCTTAACTATCTGCGCGTGCGCGAATGGCAGGACATCTACACCCAGCTGCGCCAGGTGGTGAAAGAGCTTGGCCTGCCGATCAACAGTGAGCCGGCGGAATATCGCGAGATCCATACTGCGTTGCTGACCGGTCTGCTGTCGCACATCGGCATGAAAGATGCCGATAAGCAGGAGTTTACCGGCGCCCGTAATGCGCGGTTCTCTATCTTCCCCGGCTCCGGTCTATTCAAGAAGCCGCCGAAGTGGACGATGGTTGCGGAGCTGGTCGAGACCAGCCGGCTGTGGGGGCGTATTGCCGCGCGCATTGAGCCGGAGTGGGTGGAGCCGGTAGCGCAGCACCTGATCAAGCGCTCATACAGTGAGCCGCACTGGGAGCGGTCGCAGGGCGCGGTGATGGCGACGGAAAAGGTTACCGTTTACGGCCTGCCGATCGTCGCCGCGCGTAAGGTCAACTACAGCCAGATTGATCCGGCGCTGTGTCGTGAGCTATTTATCCGCCACGCGCTGGTAGAGGGCGACTGGCAGACGCGGCACGCCTTCTTCCGCGAAAACCTGAAGCTGCGGGCGGAAATCGAAGAGCTGGAGCATAAGTCGCGCCGTCGCGACATCCTGGTGGATGACGAGACGATGTTCGAGTTTTACGACCAGCGCATTAGCCACGACGTCATCTCCGCTCGCCACTTTGATAAGTGGTGGAAGCAGGCCAGCCGCGAAACGCCAGACTTGCTCAATTTTGAAAAGAGCATGCTGATTAAAGAGGGGGCGNAGCAGGTCAGTAAACTGGACTACCCGAACTTCTGGCATCAGGGCAACCTCAAGCTGCGGCTTAGCTACCAGTTTGAACCTGGCGCCGACGCCGATGGCGTGACGGTGCATATTCCGCTGCCGCTGCTGAACCAGGTAGAGGAAGCCGGGTTTGAATGGCAGATCCCTGGTCTGCGTCGCGAGCTGATTATCGCGCTGATAAAATCGCTGCCGAAGCCGGTACGGCGCAATTTCGTCCCGGCTCCCAACTATGCGGAAGCGTTTCTTGGCCGGGCGACGCCGCTTGAGCTGCCGCTGCTCGATTCGCTGGAGCGCGAGCTGCGTAAGATGACCGGCGTGACCATCGACCGCGAAGCCTGGCAGTGGGATCAGGTGCCCGATCACCTGAAAATCACTTTCCGGGTGGTGGATGATAAAAACAAGAAGCTGCAGGAAGGGCGCTCGCTGCAGGCGTTGAAAGACGCCCTGAAGGGCAAAGTGCAGGAGACGCTGTCGGCGGTCGCTGATGACGGTATTGAGCAGAGCGGGCTGCATATCTGGAGCTTTGGCACCCTGGCGGAAAGTTACGAACAGAAGCGCGGTAACTATAAGGTGAAAGCCTGGCCGGCGCTGGTGGACGAGCGCGACAGCGTGGCCATCAAGCTGTTTGATAATCCACAGGAACAGCAGCAGGCCATGTGGCGCGGTCTGCGTCGCCTGCTGCTGCTCAACATCCCGTCGCCGATTAAGTATCTGCACGAGAAACTACCGAATAAAGCCAAGCTTGGGCTCTACTTTAACCCGTACGGCAAAGTGCTGGATCTGATTGACGATTGCATCTCCTGCGGCGTTGATAAGCTTATTGACGAAGCGGGCGGTCCGGTGTGGACGGAAGAGGGCTTTAGTCAGCTGCACGATAAAGTGCGAGCCGAGCTCAACGACACGGTGGTGGAGATCGCTAAACAGGTCGAGCAGATCCTCACCGCGGTGTTCAATATCAACAAACGGCTGAAAGGCCGGGTGGATATGACCATGGCGCTGGGGCTGTCGGATATCAAAGCGCAGATGGCGGGTCTGGTGTATCGCGGCTTTGTCACCGGCAACGGTTTCCGCCGTCTTGGCGATACGCTGCGCTATCTGCAGGCGATTGAAAAGCGTCTGGAGAAGATGGCTATCGATCCGCACCGCGATCGGGCGCAGATGCTTAAGGTGGAGAGCGTGCAGCAGGCGTGGCAGCAGTGGCTGAATAAGCTACCGCCGAACCGCCGTGAGGACGACGATGTCCGGGAGATCCGCTGGATGATCGAGGAGCTGCGGGTCAGCTTCTTCGCCCAGCAGCTGGGCACCCCGTATCCTATCTCGGACAAGCGAGTGTTGCAGGCGATGGAGCAAATTACCCCATAGCCTGGCTGGTTGTCCCCGGTGGCGCTGCGCTTACCGGGGCTACTGGTCAGGCGTCCACGCTTAAGCGTTTACCCACGCCAGAGTAAAGCCGTCCCAGCCTTTAGTGCCCACGGTTTGCAGCGCCGTTGCCGTCAACCTTGGCTCGGCGCCCATCATCTCAATGAACTGACGCACGCCCTGAACGCGCTCGTCGGCGCTCTGTGGGTTGACCACTTCGCCGTCGCGTACCACGTTATCGCCAATAATTAAGGTTCCTGGGCGGGAATAACGTAGCGCCCAGCGCAGATAATGGGGGTTATTCGGCTTATCGGCATCGATGAAGATCAGATCGAAAGCGGGACATTCGCCAAGCGACTCCAGGGACTGTAGCGCGGGTCCCTCCCGTAGCGTGACCCGCTGGTCAACGCCCGCCAGCTGCAGATTCTCCCGCGCCACCTGGGCATGATGCGCGTCGGCCTCCAGGGTGAGGAGTTGGCCGTCGGCAGGAAGCTCGCGCGCCATCCAGATGGTGCTATAGCCGCCGAGGGTGCCGATCTCCAGTATCCGCTTAGCCTGGGTTAGCCGTACCAGCAGGGCGAGAAACTGACCCTGATTGGCGGCGACATCGTGTGCCGGGAGCCCGGCACGATGGTTGTTTTCCAGTACCCGATCGAGCACAGGATCGCCGGGAATTAAGGCCTTAATCAAATAATTGTCTACTGCCGACCACTGTTGTTGCATATGACGCTTCCCCATTTAGCTCCCTGATGAGTCAGACCAGCCGCCTCCCAGCGCCCGGTACAGATCGATCTGCGCCAGCAGCAGGTTGTTCTTCACCTGCACCACGCTAAGCTGGGTGGAGAACAGCGTTCGCTGGGCATCAAGCACATCCAGATAAGAAGAGTAGCCGTTACGGTAGCGGTTTTGTGCAATACGTAAGGTTTCCTGGGCAACGGTCTCTTGTTCCTGAAGCTCGGTTAACTGTTCGCCATAGCGACTGATGGCGTCCAGGCTGTCATTGACCTCTTTGAACGCGCTGCGCACCGTTTTCTCATAGCTATAGAGCGCCTGGTTGCGCTGGGCCATGGAGACGTCCACCTGGGCATTTAACGCCTGGCGGTTTAGCAGCGGCGCCAGAATACTGCCGCCAAGACTCCACAGCCGCAGCGGGTTGTCCAGCAGATCCGGCAGCGTCCGGTCCTGCAGGCTGCCGGTAGTGGTCAGGTTAATAGAGGGCAGCAGCTGCGCCTGCGACGAGGCCAGCGTGGCGTCGGCAGCCACCAGCTGGCGCTCGGCCTGAGCGATGTCCGGACGGCGGTTGAGCAAGGTGGACGGCAGCTGCGACGGCAGACGCAGCGGGGTAAGCTGGGCGAATTCGCCGCGTTTTACCGCGCCAGGGTTATCGCCGAGCAGCACGCTGAGCGCATTTTCCTGCTGCGCAATCTGGTGCTGTAGCGGCGGGATCTGCGCCCGCGTTGACCGCAGCTCCGAATCCGCCTGCATCAGCTCAAGGCGTGAAGTATACCCGGTTTCAAACTGACGTTTGGCCAGGCGCCACGCGTCTTCCCTTGATGTTAGCGTCTGCTGGGTCACCCGCAGCTGCTCATCCAGCGACAGCAGCGTGACGTAGCCAACGGCCACCGAGCTGGCGACGCTCAAATTGGCGGCGGCGGCGGCGGCTTTCTGCGCCTCAAGGCTGGCCCCGGCGGCGTTGGCCGCGCTGCGGTTCGCTCCCCAGATATCGACATCATAGCTGGCGGTCAGGCCGCCCTTATACAGTGTGCTGTGGATCGGCAGGCCGGTGGCGGCGGACTGCGTCCGGGCGCGGGTGCCGGTGAGGCTGGCGTCCAGTGACGGAAACAGGCTGCTGTCGGCGGCGTAAGCGCGCGCCTGATACTCATTCACCCGCTCGCGGGCGATCAGCACATCGCTGTTATAGCGCAGCGCCTGGTCGACATACTGATTGAGGGTACTGTCATGAAAATTGCGCCACCATACGCCCTCCACCGGGCTGGCCGGGCCAACGTCGGCCCGCCAGGCGGCAGGAATGGTCAGGGTCGGCTGCGCGCGTTGCACATCGGCGGATTGACAGCCGACCAGCGCCAGAACGATAGCAAGGGCGACCGGGCGGATCATGGTTGTTTCTCCGCACGGGTATCAATAGTCACCTGCACCGACATCCCCGGCCGCAGGCGTTCGCTGTTGTTTTGCCCGTCGTTGACCGTAATACGCACCGGGATGCGCTGGGCGATCTTGACGAAATTGCCGGTGGCGTTGTCCGGAGAGATGGCGCTGAACTCCACCCCGGTCGCCGGGGAGATACTCTGCACCTTGCCGTGGAAGGTCTCGCCGTTGAGCGCGTCTACGGTGAAGGTGACCGGCTGGCCAACGCGTACTTCGGCCAACTGGGTCTCTTTGAGGTTGGCAATCACCCAGTGCTGCGGCGGAACCAGCGAGGTCAGATGGGTTCCGGCGCTGACATAGGCGCCAAGACGCACCGAGATCTGCCCCAGCTGGCCGCCGGTGGGGGCGATAATCTGGGTATTCTGCAGGTCGATCTGCGCCAGCTCAAGCGCCGCTTTGGCGCTGGCCACGTCGGCCTCCAGCGAATCGCGATTGACGATGGTCGATTCACGGTCCTGGCGCGACATCTCCAGCGCCGCTTTCGCCTGCTCAATATCCGCCGCCCCTTGCGCCGCGCTGGCCCGCGCCGAATCACGTTCGCGGATCGACAGCGAACCGTCGGCGGTTAACTGCTGGATGCGTTTTAAATCGGCCTGGATTTTCAGATTCTGCGCGCGGGCGTTTTGCAGCGCGGCTTCATTCTTGGCGATCGTCGCCTCGGCGCTTTTGCGCTGTTGCAGGTTATTGCGCAGCGCGGCCTCTTTCATCGCCAGGGTAGCCTGGGCCTGATGCACCCGCTGTTTATAGATGCGATCGTCTATCTGGAACAGCACCTCGCCCGGCTGGACAATCGCGAAATCTTTGACGTTGACGGCGGTGATATAGCCGTTGACCTGCGGGCTAATAAAGGTGGTCTGCCCGCGCACATAGGCGTTGTCGGTAAACTGGCTATGGCGAGTGAACGGCGGCAGTTGCCAGGCGTAGAGGATCACCAGCACGCCGACGAGGCCTATCGCCGCGGCGGTAAAAATGGAAACCACGCGAATATTATTCCGGGTGTTGGCCTGTTGTTTGGCCGCATCCTGCTGACTCATAACGACTCCAGAGATGAAATGATGATAATTATTTGCTGCCGGTAGCGCGTTGCAACGCGATACGGGCAGTCAGTCGTAAGCGAATTAAGCGCCAGAAAACCCACACTAGTGTCCCGGCGGAGATCGCCGCCGTCAGCAGATAGGTATCATTCCAGGCGAGAATATTGGCCTGCAGCGCCGCGGCGTTTTGCAGCAGGGTGGTGGCCTGAACGTTGAGTAGCGTACTGTCGCCAATCTGGCTCTGATACATCTGGCTGTACTGCTGCAGCCGCTCGACGATCAGCGGGTTCAGGGTGGTTATCTGGTCCGCCAGCTGGCTGGAGTGGAATTTCTCACGCCAGGTCTGGAAGGTGCCGAGGATCGCCGAGCCGAGCAGCCCGCCAATGTTCTGGCTCATGCCGAACAGCACCGAGAAGCTGACCAGGTTGCGCGGGTCGGCAAACACGCCGCCAATCCCGGCGAGCATCGCCGGGGCCAGAAAGAAGGCGCTGCCGAAGCCGAGTAAAAACTGGCTGAACATTAATTGTTCCGGACGGGTGAGGGCGTTGGACTGGCTGTCGAGCAGCGAGGCTATCATGATCAGCGCCAGCGCGGTGGCGGTCGGCCAGTAGAGCTTCTGCGGGTTGAGCGTCAGACAGCTGGCAATGATCCCGCACAGAATACCGGCGAAAATCGACCACGCGAGGTTAGTCATCTGTTCGTTTTGCAGGCCAACGTACTGCAGCCAGCCGATGACCCCGGTGTTCTGCTCCGCCAACACGATGCGGATCAACAGCATAATCAGGCCCAGACGCACGATGCTGCCGCTGGAGAGCCATTTGGTATTGAGCAGGGGGTTGCTGCGGTTATGCTCGAAGGTAATCGCAGCGACGATCAGTATTACCGCCGCCGCCAGCGCCCAGCCGATCCACGGCGCTTCAAACCACCACTCGAGCCGCCCCAGCGACAGCACGGCGCACACCAGCGCCATGCCTGGCGCCAGCAGAAAGAAGGTAATGAAATCCTTTTTTTCGAACACTTTTTTACGATCGCTTGGCGGCAGTTTTAGCGCGATGACGCAGGCCAGCGACACCAGCGCCAGGCCCAGCTCAAAGAAGTAGAGACCGCGCCATTCATCGGTCTGCAGCAGTTCGGTGGAAAAGAGGCGCGCCAGGGGAATGGCCAGCGACGAGCCGGTGATGCCGATAGTCAGCCCTTTCAGGCGATGGCGCGCAGGCCAGGCCTGTACCTGGTAGTAGATCCCCAGCGAGCTGAGCGCCGCGGCCACCATGCCGTGGGCGGCGCGAACCATCATCGCTGAGCTGAGATCGTTGACGAAGAGGTGGAAAAAGGTGACCAGCACATAGAGCACCAAAAAGCCTTCGGTGAAAGCGCGCAGGCCAAACTGCTGGCGGAATTTCACCAGCAGCAGGTTGATGGAGACGTTGGTCATCACGTATACCGCCGGCAGCCAGGCGATTTCTGNCGACCAGGCGGCGAAGGTACCCTGCAGCAGCTGCAGGTTCGCGGTGACCACTGCGTTGCCCAGCGCGCCGGTGAGACATACCAGCAGACCGACCACGCCGTAGGCAAGGCGTTTCGCCGGACTGTGCAGCGGCGTCGACGGCGAACCGAGCAGAGCCGGTTTTTCATGCGGCGCCCAGTCATGCGGGGCGTAGGGGTTATCCTGGCGACGGGGCATTATTTCTTCTCCACTTCGCGCAACAGCTTTTCCAGCACCCGCTGGGTTTGCTCCTGCTCCTGTGGGGTAATCGCCGTCAGGATCTCTTCGCGCAGATCGTCAGCCACCGTTTTGACCTGTTCATAGAGGGCCTTCCCTTTGTCGGTGACCACCAGCAGTCGCTTACGTTTGTCGCTGGCGGTGGTGATGCGCTCAACCAGTCCGAGGGCGACCAGACGATGGATCAACGGCACAATGGTCGGGCTCTCCACCCCCAGCTCCTGCGCCAGTTCGCTTTGCGACAGCGGCTGCTGGTGGCGGGCGATGGACGCTACCGCCACCCAGCTGGCCTGGCTGAGACCGAGATTTTTCAGCCGACGATTGACCGCCAGCCGCCAGTGGTGCGCGGTGAGGTATAAAAGATGAGAGAAGGTAAGCTGTCGATTGTCCATAGGTCGTCTGTCAATATCGTTAGAGCTCTAACGATTTTATGCCGGATAACCGCCGGAGTTCAAGATGAAAGATAGAAATTGGTTAACGGTATGTACGTTAATTGTAGTTAATCTTCCGGCCGCGATCTGTGTCGTGCGGTCTGCTGACCGAGGATATTTTTATTCTGCGCCATCACCCAGGCGATAAAGGCCCGCAGGGGGGCGGGAATATGTTTCCGGCTTGGGTAGTAGACGCAGAAATGGTCGGCAGGATAGCGGTAGCCGGGTAACAAATGGACCAGGCTGCCCGCGCTCAGCTGCTGCGTCACCAGCGACTGATAGACAAAGGCGATGCCTAATCCGCTCTCCGCGGCCTGGATCATTGCGCTATCGGCATCGACGACCAGATCGCCTTTAACCGCGACCTCGCTAAGCTCGCCGCTGGGGCCAATAAACTCCCAGCGGTACTTCTCACCACCAGGAAAACAGCGGTTAATGCAGCGGAAATTAACTAATGACTGCGGGGTATCGGGCTCTCCGGCTTCGCGTATATAATCCGGGCTGGCCACCGGGATCAGCGATAGTTTCTCGCCAAAGGGGATGGCAATCATCTCTTTGGGCACATCCTGCGAATAGCGAATGCCGGCGTCAAAACCGGACTCGATAATATTGACTTTCCGATCGGTGGCATACAGTTCGAGCGTCACATTGGGACAGGCGTTTTTAAAGGCGATAAAATAGTCTTGAAAAAACAGGTCAATAACAATGCGCGGTAAATTAACTTTCACCACGCCTTCCGGAGTCAGACGGTGATAATTCAGACTGTCCACCACCCGGCGATAATCATTGACCACCGGCGTTATATTATTAAGAAATTCCTCACCCACTGCGGTTAATGACAAACTGCGCGTTGAGCGATTTAGCAGGCGCACGCCTAACTTTTCTTCCAGATGATTAATAGCGACGGTAAGGGCCGGTGGGGAAAGGTTTAACGCTTTAGCGGCCTGACGAAAACTGCCATGTTTCACTATGAGTATTAATATTTCTATTTGTTGCAGATCGGGCAAGGTTTTCATTGTTAATTTCCAGCTAACACCGCGTTCGGAATAGATTAATTGTTATCAATATGAAAGGGAAGTATATATTTAATGCCATTCAGCAATTAAGGAAAATAAGATGAAAACACGTTATCTTGGAAAAGAGAAGTTTCAGGTTTCCGCATTAGGTCTCGGATGTATGGGGATGAGTTTTGCCTATGGCGGCGCTGAAACGTCGCAGGCGATAAATACGATCCATGCCGCCATGGACATGGGCGTGACCTTCCTGGATACCGCCGAAGTATATGGTCCTTTCGATAATGAAGTTCTGGTCGGAAAAGCGATTAAAGGTTTTCGCGATAAGGTGCAGATTGCCACCAAATTTGGATTTCGTATTTTGCCGACCGGCCAGGGTCTGGAGCGGATGGCCGGCGTTGACAGCCGTCCGGCACATATTCGCGAATCAGTGGAAGGGTCGCTGAAGCGACTGAATGTCGAGACCATCGATCTGCTCTATCAGCACCGCGTCGATCCCGCGGTACCGGTGGAAGAGGTGGTGGGCACTATGGCCGATCTGGTTAAAGAGGGTAAAATTCGCCATATCGGTCTGTCGGAAGTATCTGCTCAGACGCTGCGCCGGGCCTGCAAGGTACATCCGATCGCTGCCGTGCAGACGGAATATTCGCTATGGAGCCGCGAGCCGGAGGCCGGTATTCTCCACACCTGCCGCGAGCTGGGGGTCGGCTTTGTGCCATACAGCCCGCTTGGCCGCGGCTTCCTGACGGGGACAATTACCGATCCCGGCGTTTTGGCAGCGGATGATTTCCGCCGCCATCTGCCGCGCTTCCAGGCCGAAACCATGCGCAAAAACCAGCTGCTGCTTGAGCGCCTTCAGCAGGTGGCCACCCGCTATGACGCGACCCTTGCGCAGATTGCCCTTGCCTGGGTGATGAGCAAAGGCGAGGATATCGTGCCTATCCCGGGGGCAAGGAAAATTGCTCACCTGCGCGACAATGCCGGCGCCGCGAATATTACCCTCGCGCCGGAGGACATCCTCACCATCGAACATATTTTCACTGCCGACAACGTCACTGGCTTACGCTATACCCATGGCGATTTTGATTTAATCGAAAAATAATCCCCTACGGGCAGCGGATGGTTATTACTTGCGTGACGTTGTCACCTTTGCCGAACAACTCCTCGTCAGATAGCGCACATCCTCGGCGGTTAACGGCGCGGCAAAGAAAAAAAGGGGCGGCGCAAGGCCACCCCTGATGCGGTTGCTGATGGGGATCAGCCCGGGTAGATGCCGCGGTCTTTACGCGCCATCAGGATGCGCTCGCAGGCCACGATATAGGCGGCGGTGCGCAGCGTACACTCTTTCTCGGCGGCTTTATCCCAGACGTGCACGATAGCGTCGGTCATAATGCGGTCCATCTTGGCGTTGATCTCCTCTTCGCTCCAGAANANGCTGGNNANNTCCTGNACCCACTCNAANTAGCTGACNGTNACCCCGCCGGCGTTGCAGATAACGTCCGGCACCACGATCACGCCGCGCTCGGCCAGCACGTCGTCCGCTTCCGGATAGGTTGGGCCGTTGGCCCCTTCCAGCACCAGTTTGCAGGTCAGCTTCTCAGCGCGCTCGCGGGTGATTTGCCCTTCCAGCGCCGCCGGGATCAGGATGTCCATCGGAGTGGTCCAGAAGGCGTCTTTATCGATCTCCTGGGCGCCCGGGAAACCGGCAATCTGCTTTTTCTCCGCCTGCCAGGCGGTGAGGGCGGCCATATCGATTCCGCCTTCGTTATACAGGGTCGCGGTATGATCCTGAATAACCACGATACGAGCGCCGACGCCGGCGAACAGGCGGGCCGCTTCGCTACCGACGTTACCAAAGCCCTGCAGCGCCACTTTGGCGCCTTCAATTTCGATACCGGCGCGACGGGCAACTTCCCGGCCGGTGACAAACACGCCGCGTCCGGTGGCTTTTTCACGACCGAGGGAGCCGCCGAGGTGGATCGGTTTGCCGGTGACCACGCCGGTGATGGTGGTGCCATGGTTCATGGAGTAGGTGTCCATCATCCATGCCATCACTTTGCCATTGGTGCCGACGTCCGGCGCCGGAATATCTTTCTGCGGCCCGATAATAATGCCGATTTCGCTGGTGTAGCGGCGGGTCAGACGCTCCAGTTCACCTTCCGACAAGGAGAAGGGGTCGACGCGGATGCCGCCTTTGGCCCCGCCGTAAGGAATATTGACCGCGGCGCACTTAATGGTCATCCAGGCAGAAAGTGCCATGACTTCGTTAAGATCGACATCCGGATGGTAGCGAACACCACCTTTACCCGGTCCGCGCGACAGATTGTGCTGAACGCGATAGCCCTCGAAGTGGCGGATGGTGCCGTCGTCCATTTGCACAGGAATGTCGACGATCAGCGCGCGCTTCGGATGGCGCAGGGTTTCCACCCAGTAGGCAAGATCGCCGAGATAAGGCGCGACGCGGTCGATCTGGCGCAGGTAGGTGGTCCATGGAGATGTACTACTTTCAGATGCGTAAGATAACTTTTCCATAAGAGTCCTGTTTCTCAGTGTTATTTATGTCGTGTAAAACCGTGGAATAGCTACAGCAGTAAACTCTGTGCAATGAATGGTATCACCAATTTTATAAAGCGGTATTTGACGGCAATTCCGATTTTTAAATTTTTGTTAGATTTTTTATTTTTTAAGTGAATAACTACGCACGTCAACCACCCGCAAGCTGTGCATTTTAATTCACTTTTTATTCACTTATGCGCATAAGAAAATATTTTTTCTATGTTTTTCATTATCTTGATGATCTTCAAAAAGTGAATAAATTGCTTTTGTCCGTATTGACAATCATGTTGTTCACAGGCCAGCATTAGCCCACACAACAACATGGCATTAACCATGAATTAACAATTACCCGTAAAAAGAATAGGGCTTTATTTTTCTGTGATGAATATTTTTACCATCGCAGCGGGCGCGCTCGTGCCCAAAATAAGCCGAGGGGCAGGGTTGATGTCGATTGTCCAACGCGACGGGAGCGTTTTCCGTCGTCTTACGTTCCGGAGATAAATTATGTCAGGCAGTATGACTCGCGAAGATTTTGACGCTTACCTGGTTCCCTGTTTTGCCCCCGCGCCGTTTATTCCGGTCAGAGCGGCGGGCTCCCGCGTCTGGGACCAGCAGGGGAAAGAGTATATCGATATGGCGGGCGGCATCGCAGTGAACGCCCTGGGCCATGCTCACCCGGCGCTGGCTCAGGCCCTGCAGGATCAACTGGCGAAACTGTGGCATATCGGCAATGGCTATACCAACGAGCCGGTGCTGCAGCTGGCAAAAACCCTCGTGCAGTCGACCTTTGCCGACAAGGTGTTTTTCTGCAACTCCGGCGCCGAAGCCAACGAGGCGGCCCTTAAGCTGGCGCGGAAATATGCCCACGATAAGTTTGGCGGTGAAAAAAGCGAAATCATCGCCTTCAACCACGCCTTCCATGGCCGCACGCTGTTCACCGTCTCCGTTGGCGGCCAGCCGAAATATTCCAGCGATTATGCTCCGCTGCCGCAGGGCATTACCCATCTGCCCTATAACGATATCGAGGCGGTCACCGCGGCGATCACCTCGCGCACCTGCGCGGTGATCGTCGAGCCGATTATCGGCGAAGGCGGGGTGATCCCGGCGGACCCGGCGTTCCTGCAGGCGCTGCGTACCCTCTGCGATCGCCATCATGCCACTCTGATATTCGATGAGGTGCAGACCGGCGCCGGGCGTACCGGCCATCTCTACGCCTACCAGCATTACAACGTCGTCCCGGACATTCTCACCAGCGCCAAAGGGCTGGGGGGCGGCTTCCCGATCGGCGCGATGCTGGCGAAAGAGGCCTGGGCGCAGGTCTTCCAGCCAGGCACCCATGGCACCACCTTCGGCGGCAACCCGCTGGCGGCAACCGTCGCTAACGCCGTGCTGGCCCATCTCGATGCGCCGCTGCTGGCGGGCGTTGGCGAGCGCCATGCGCTGATCGTTGACCAGTTGAATGCGATCTCTGCCCGATACGATGCGTTCAGCGCCGTGCGCGGCACCGGTCTGCTGATCGGCGCTGAGCTGGCGGGGCCGCTGCGCGGCAAGGCGAAAACGTTGACTAACCTGGCGGCGGAAGAGGGGCTGATCGCCCTGATTGCCGGCCCGGACGTGCTGCGCTTCGCGCCGGCGCTCAATATCCCGCTGGCGGATATTGCGGAAGCCTTCGTGCGCCTTGATCGCGCCGTTGCCCGCTTAACCCGCTAACCGGGAGGACGGCCTGTGATGCTATTTCGTCCCGTACGGGAAAACGATCTCGACGACATCGTCCGCCTCGCCGCGCGGGCGGGGGTCGGCATGACCTCTTTACCGCATGACGTCGGGCGCCTGGCGGCCCGGATCCGGCGCAGTATCGAGACCTTCGCCGGCGAACTGCCACGCAGCCAGCAGGGTTTCCTGTTTGTGCTGGAGGACACCGCGCTGGCGCGGGTGGTGGGGGTGAGCGCCATTGAGGTCGCAGTGGGCCTGGACGAGCCGTTTTACAATTTTCGCATTCAGAAAACGGTACGCGCCTCGAAAGCGCTGGGAGTCTATAAGCCCCAGGAGCTGCTTAATCTCAGCTATGACCACACCGGGCACAGCGAACTGTGTACGCTGTTTCTCGACCCGGCGTATCAGCGCAACCGCAATGGTCTGCTGCTCTCCAAGGCGCGCTTTTTATTTATCGCCGCCTTTCGCGAGTGGTTCTCCCCGCACCTGTTTGCCGAACTGCGCGGCTGCAGCGATGAGCAGGGACAGTCGCCGTTCTGGGATGCGCTGGGCCATCATTTCTTCGACATCCCGTTCGCCGATGCCGACCGGCTGACCGGCACCGGCATGAAAACCTTTATTGCCGAACTGATGCCGGCGTACCCGATCTATATCTCACTGCTGCCGGAAGCGGCCCGCGGGGTCATCGGTCAGGTGCATCCCAATACCGCCCCGGCGCGGGCGATCCTCGAGAAAGAGGGTTTCAGCTGGCGCGGCTCGGTGGATATTTTCGATGCCGGTCCGGTGCTGGAGGCGGACACCGATCAGATCCGCGCCGTGCGCGACAGCCAGCGTCTGCCTGTCCGGCAGCTGATGGGCGACCTGCCGGCGCCGACCCTCGTCGCCAACGGTCAATTCGACAACTTTCGGGCGCTGCTGGTGGCCCACGAAGAGCAGGTCTCGCTTGACAGCGCCGCGCTGGACGCGCTGCAGGTCAGTGAAACCGACCGCGTTTATACGGTAACCCTGAATCCAGAGGACAACAGATCATGGCGGTAAAAGCACAGTTTATAGCCGGGCAGTGGCTGCCAGGCAGCGGCGCAACGATGAGCAAACTGGCCCCGGAGGATCAGTCGCTGCTGTGGCAGGCGGCCAGCGCGGGGGCTGACGACGTCCAGGCGGCCTGCGCCGCGGCGCGCGCGGCGTTTTATCCCTGGTCGCACCGGCCGCTGGCCGAGCGTATTGACGTCGTACAGCGTTTTGCCGCGCTGCTGGAGACGCATAAAGAGGCGCTGGCGACCCTGATTTCCCGCGAGACCAGCAAGCCGCTGTGGGAGACCCGCACCGAAGTGCAGGCGATGATCGGCAAGGCCGCGATCTCCATCGAAGCCTATCACCAGCGGACGGGCTTTCATGAGTCGACGCTGCCGGACGGTAAAGCGCTGCTGCGCCACAAACCGCACGGCGTGATGGCGGTCTTTGGCCCCTACAACTTCCCGGGCCACCTGCCCAACGGACATATCATTCCGGCGCTGATCGCCGGGAACACCATTGTGTTTAAACCCAGCGAGCTGACGCCGGCTACCGCTGAAATGACGGTCCAGCTGTGGCAGCAGGCGGGCATCCCCGACGGGGCGATCAACCTGCTGCAGGGCGGAAAAGCCACCGGCCAGGCGCTGCTGGAAAATCGTGATATCGACGGCGTGCTGTTCACCGGCAGCGCGGCGGCCGGTTTCCATTTCCATCGCTCCTTCGGCNCCAGCCGGAGAAGATGCTGGCCCTCGAGATGGGCGGCAACAACGCACTGATCGTCGCCGACGTGGCCGATATCGATGCGGCGCTGCATGTGATTATCCAGTCGGCGTTTATCTCTGCCGGGCAGCGCTGCACCTGCGCGCGCCGGCTGATCGTGCCGCGCGGCGAGCAGGGGGATGCGCTGCTGCAGCGGCTGGTAGAGGCCAGCGCGCAGATCCGCGCCGGCAAGTGGGATGATCAGCCGGCGCCGTTTATGGGCGGGGTGATCTCTCTCGACGCTGCGCAGAACATGCTGGCGGCGCAGCAAAAACTGGAGGGGCTCGGCGGCAAGGTGCTGCTGCGCATGCGCCAGCCTGACCCGCGCTCCACGGTGCTGACCCCGGGGATCGTCGACGTCACCGGTATTGAGGTGCCGGATGAAGAGTACTTTGGCCCGCTGCTGACGATTATCCGTTACGACGGCTTCCCGAAGGCGATTCGCCTCGCCAATCAGACCCGCTATGGCCTGGCCGTCGGGCTGATCTCCAGCGATGCGGCGCAGTTTGATCAGCTGGCGGACGAGGCGCGAGCCGGGATCGTCAACTGGAACAAGCCGCTGACCGGCGCATCGAGTAAAGCGCCGTTTGGCGGGGTGGGCGCCTCCGGCAACCATCGCGCGGCAGCGTGGTACGCCGCCGATTACTGTGCCTGGCCGATGGCCTCTCTGGTCAGCGATACGCTGACGCTTCCGGCGACGGTATCGCCGGGCCTGCCATTCTGATAACGGATCCTGTGAGGACATATGTCTGGTTTTGAAGCAAACTTTGATGGCCTGGTCGGCCCGACGCACCACTACGCCGGACTCTCCGTCGGCAATGAAGCCTCGCAAAATAACCGCGATGGTCTCTCTAACCCTAAAAAGGCGGCGCTGCAGGGGCTGTATAAAATGAAAGCCCTGGCCGATCGCGGCTTCGTGCAGGGCATTCTGCCGCCGCAGCCGCGNCCGAATCTGCGTCTGCTGCGTGAAGTGGGTTTCCAGGGCAGCGATGAGCAGGTTATCCGGCAGGCGGCCCACGCGGCGCCGCAGCTGCTCTCCGCCTTCAGCTCCGCCTCGTCGATGTGGACCGCCAACGCGGCGACCGTCTCACCGTCGGCGGACAGCGCCGATGGCAAAGTCCATTTCACCGTCGCCAACCTGAACAATAAGCTGCACCGTATGCAGGAGGCACCCACCACCTCGGCGATCCTGGGCGCCACGTTCGCCGATCCGCGCTACTTTGCCCACCATGCGGCGCTGCCGCAGCATGGCGACCTCGGCGATGAAGGGGCGGCCAACCATAACCGCTTCTGCCGGGAATATGACCGGCAGGGGGTGCAGTTTTTCGTCTATGGTCGACGCGCCAGCGGCGGTATCGCCCCGGTGAAGTATCCGGCGCGGCAGACCCTCGAGGCCAGTGAGGCGGTGGCCCGCCTGCATCAGCTGGATCCGCGCTACACGGTGTTTGCCCAGCAGGCGCCACAGGCTATCGATCGCGGCGTGTTTCATAACGACGTCATCGCGGTCAGCAATCGCCATGTGCTGTTCCACCATCAGCTGGCGTTTGTCGATCAGGCGACAGTGCTGGCCACGCTGCGGGCTAAAAGCGACAGTCTGGATATCCCGTTCACCAGCGTGGAAGTGCCGGACGAGCGGGTTTCGCTCGATGACGCCGTGGCCTCATACCTGTTCAACAGCCAGCTGCTGAGCAAACCAGACGGCAAGATGCTGATCGTGGTGCCGGAGGAGTGCCGCCAGCGGGAAAACGTCTGGCGCTATCTCAGCGATCTCGCCGCCGATAGCGCATCGCCGATCGATGAAGTGGCGGTCTTTGACCTGCGGGAAAGCATGCGCAACGGCGGCGGCCCGGCCTGTCTGCGGCTGCGAGTGGTGCTCAACGAGGCGGAGCGCCAGGCGGTCAACGCCCATAGCCTGATGAACGACGAACGTTATCAGCAGCTGACGGCATGGGTGGAAAAACACTATCGCGACCGGCTGCATGCCCGCGATCTGGCGGACCCGCAGCTGCTGCGCGAGGTTTATCAGGCGCTGGATGAGCTGACGCAGATCCTGCGCCTCGGCGCGGTCTATGATTTTCAGCGTTAAGGAGCGGCAGATGGAGCACCTGGTTAACGATTTACTGCACTGCCGCCTGCAGGCGTGGACCTTTCCGGCGGGCATCGAGGCCC
This sequence comes from Klebsiella sp. EMBS2024, assembly GCF_036233805.1. Lineage (NCBI taxonomy): Bacteria > Pseudomonadati > Pseudomonadota > Gammaproteobacteria > Enterobacterales > Enterobacteriaceae > Klebsiella > Klebsiella sp. EMBS2024. Next base: position 1,664,351 of record NZ_JAZARW010000001.1, read on the forward strand.
GCTGGCTGGGCGAGGGCATTTTACAGTTGCTGCCGACGGCGCCGTGGCGCCGGGCGACGATCCTCTCCGCCGGCGTGCATGGCAATGAGACCGCGCCGATTGAACTGCTGCTGCAGCTAACCCACGATCTGAGCCAGGGGCGGCAGCCGCTCACGCAGGCGCTGCTGATCGTCTTTGGTAATCTGCCGGCGATCCGCGCCGCGCGCCGCTATCTGCATAACGACCTGAATCGCCTGTTCGGCGGCCGCCATCTGGCGGTCACCCCGGGAAATGAGTCGCGGCGGGCTTTTGCGCTGGAGCAGGCGGTGCAGGCTTTTTATCGCGCCGCCGATGCGGCGGGGCCGGTCAACCGTGGTCATCTCGATATGCACACCGCCATTCGCGGATCGCTGTATCGCCAGTTTGCGCTGCTCCCGGCCCACGCCGGGGATTTTTCGCCCGATTTCTATCAGCTGCTGCAGGCCAGCGGGATGGACGCCGTCGTGCGCCATACCGAAGCGGGCGGCACCTTCACCCATTTCACCTGCGAAAAGTTCGCCGCGCAAAGCGCCACCCTGGAGCTGGGGAAAGTGATGCCGTTCGGCGCCAACGATCTCAGCCTGTTCGCCGCCGCCGACGCGGCGATCCGGGCCTGGATCGCTGATGNGCCGCTGCCGCCGCGCGACAAAGCGCCGGTGGACTACTTCCTGGTCGAGGAGAGCATTATCAAGCGCGAGGGGGAATTTACGCTTAATCTCGCGGCAGACGTTGAAAACTTCACCGCGCTCCCGGCAGGGTATGAGATCGCCCGCCAGGCAGAGAAACGTTGGGTGGTGCAGGCCCGGGCCCCCTATATCCTCTTTCCCAACGCCGGGGTCGCCACCGGCCAGCGCGCCGGGCTGTTGCTCCGCGCCGCTGCCCTTCGTCTCCCGCAACCAGCCTGAGGAAACACCATGACTGAACATCAACATCGGGCGTCACCTGCCGCCGGAGGTGAAGGCGCGTCACAGCTTAAGCGCGGGCTCAGCGCCCGCCATATCCAGATGATTGCCCTCGGGGGCGCCATCGGCACCGGGCTGTTTATGGGGGCGGGGCGCAACATCGCCGTCGCCGGCACCTCGATCCTGGTTATCTATGTGCTGGTCGGGTTCTTTACCTATATGGTGATGCGGGCGATGGGCGAGCTGCTGCTCACCCGCCATGACTACCGCTCGTTTGCCGACTTTGTCGGCGAGTATCTCGGGCCGCAGGCCAGTTTTTACCTCGGCTGGACCTACTGGCTAAGCTGGGTGGTGACCTGTATCGCCGACGTAGTGGTCTGCGGGAGCTATATGCAGTACTGGTTCCCGGAACTGTCGGCGTGGATGCCGGCCCTCAGCATGCTGGCGATCCTGTTCCTGCTTAACCTGCTGTCGGTGAAAATGTTTGGCGAGGCGGAGTTCTGGTTCGCCCTGATCAAGGTGATCACCATTATCGCCCTGATCGGCACCGGCGGCTGGATGATTGCCACCGGCTGGACCTCCCCGGACGGCGTGACGGCCTCCCTCAGCCATCTCACCGACCCGACGGCCTTTATGCCCCACGGCATCACCGGCTTTTTCGCCGGCTTCCAGATAGCGATCTTCTCCTTTACCGGCATTGAGCTGCTGGGCACCATGACGGCGGAGACCCGCGATCCGCAGCGCATTTTGCCCAAGGCGATCAATGCTCTGCCGCTGCGGATTATCATCTTCTATCTGCTGTCGATGGTGGTGATCATCGCTGTCGCCTCGTGGCCGGGGGTGTCGGCGGAGACCAGCCCCTTCGTGACGCTGTTCGCCAAGGCCGGGCTGCCTGCCGCCGCGGCGGTGATTAACTTTGTGGCGCTGACCTCGGCGATGTCCTCGGCCAACAGCGGGGTCTTCTCCAGCACCCGCATGCTGTACGGCCTGTCGGTGGAGAAGCATGCGCACTGGCAGTTTCGTATCCTGTCGCGCAGTACCCGCATTCCGGTGCGCAGCCTGCTGTTCTCCTGCTTCTGCATGCTGATCGGCACGCTGTTGCTGTTTCTGGTGCCGAACGTGATGACCCTGTTCACCATCGTCTCGACCCTGGCGGCGATTATGGTGGTGTTCAGCTGGGGGATGATCCTCGTGGCCTATCTGGTTTACCGCCGTCAGCGTCCGGACCTGCACGCCGGGTCGATCTTTAAGATGCCCGCCGGGGTGGTGATGAGCTGGGTGAGCCTGCTGTTCTTCGCGTTCGCTATCTTCATCATGATCTTTGACCCGGACACGCTGCTGGCGCTGTTGGCTTCTCCGCTGTGGTTTATCGCGCTGTGGGGCTTCTGGAAGCTGAAGCAGCGGCGCGAGGGGCAGCTTCAGCTGGACAACCAGAGCGCCTGACACCCGCCGGCCCTGGCGGCCGGCTAAGCAGGGGGGAAGACTTGACGCCTGTTTCGGCCCGGTGGCGGCTGACGCCTTACCAGGCCTACATGCTTANNGGACCAGGGATAAGCGGTTTCCCCCGCGGCGCGATCCCCCCAGGCCCGCGCAAGCGCAGCGCCGCCGGGCGGGATAGTCGGCGCCGTAGTAGTCCTGGCGGGCGGCGGTCAGGCGCTTTCCGCCCGGGAGGGGGCCGTGCCCAGCGCGGACTTCATCCGGCTGGCGCAGAATATCGCCAGCAGCGAAATCGCCACCGTAATGCCCAGATAAACGGCCACCGGCCGCCAGTCACCGTCATATTTCGCCAGCAGACCGGTGGCGATAAGCGGCGCGGTGCCCCCGGCCAGCGCGGCGCCCAGCTGGTAGCCGAGGGTGATCCCGGTATAGCGCACATTGGCGCTGAAAATCTCAGAGCACAGGGTGCCGAGCACCGCGGTTACCGGCGCCCACAGGATGCCGAAGGCAACGATCGTCGCCAGCATGATGCCCCAGCCGGTGCCGGTGTCGAGCAGCAGGAACCACGGGACGATAAACAGCCCCAGCAGCACCACGCTCAGGGTGTACATCTTTTGCCGACCCACCTTGTCTGACAGCAGCCCCATCAGCGGGATCATCACGGTGGCCACCAGCGCGCCCAGGGTCACGGATTCCAGCGCCTGCGACTTCTGATAGCTCAGGGTGGTGGTGGCGTAGCTGACCACAAAGGTGGAGAAGATATAGAAGGGGGCGGTCTCCACCACTTTCAGGCCGGCGGCGATCAGCACTTCCCGCCAGTGGTGCTTGAGCGTATCGCGCAGCGGGGCCTTCGCCACCTGGCCGGATTTTTTCACCTGCTTAAAGGCGGGCGTTTCGTCGATATCTTTGCGGATCCACAGGCCGAGAAAAACGAGGACGGAGCTGAGCAGGAACGGTATGCGCCAGCCCCAGGCGAGAAACTGCGCCTCATCGAACAGCGTCATCAGCGAGACGATAAATGTCGCCATCAACATGCCGATGGTCACCCCGGCCTGGGGAATGCTGCCGAAAAAGCCTTTCCGCTTTTCCGGCGCGTATTCATAGGCCAGCAGCAGCGCGCCGCCCCATTCGCCGCCGATACCCATGCCCTGAATAATGCGCAGAGTAATCAGCAGGGCCGGCGCCCAGAGGCCCACCATCTCGTAGGTGGGCAGCAGGCCGATCGCCACCGTGGCGCTCCCCATCAGCGACAGGGTCAGCACCAGCGTCTTCTTGCGGCCGATGCGATCGCCGATATGGGCGAAAATCACGCCGCCGATGGGGCGGATAAAAAACGTCAGCGAGAAGGAGAGCCAGGAGAGGATCAGGCCGATAACCGGGTCGACCATCGGAAAGAAGATTTTGTTGAACACCAGCGCGGCGGCGGTGCCATAGAGAAAATAATCGAACCATTCGATGGCGCTGCCTGTCAGGCTCGCGATCAGTACCTTCTTGTTTTTCTGCAGAATGGATGCAGTGTTGTCTTGTGGATTGCTCATTACGAAACGTTCTCCCGCCACGGTAGATAGGTCAGGTGTCACTCTGTACGAGCAGGGTGCAACCTGATGTGAAAAGGTTGTGTAATTGTTAAGCAACTTAGGGTTGAAGGTTNCAATTGGCAAGTTTATCGCTGGCAAACTGGGCGTTATGGCGCGCTTTGAACTGGTATAACCGCGACGCTATTTTTTATTTTCCACCTGATTTTGCTGTTTTTTGTTATTTTCATAGTGAGTTGNTCAGGTGCAACCCGCCTGTTTTTAGATGTTTCTTGTTATTTCAAAATGGTTACAAATCGACGCCGCTATGCCTCCCGGCAGGCGGCGTTTATGATAGCGAAAGCATCCTCTCCGCTCGGCTGAGAGAGGATTAAGGAGACAGAATGGCAGAACAATTTCCTCCGCTGTCGGCAGCGACGCTGGCGGCGGCTAACCAGGTCGGCGCCTGGCTGGCGCAGGACGATCTGGCGACGCTGCCCGCGCTGCCGCAGGTGGACGTGGTAGTGCTGGCCGGCAACGCCGTGATCCCAACCATCGACGCCGCCTGCCGTCTGGCGGCGGCGCAGGCGGTCCCGCTGCTGATCAGCGGCGGCGTGGGACATTCTACGGGCTATCTCTACGAGGCGGTGCGCCAGGATCCCCGTTACCGTACGTTGCCGGTGGATGGCCGCCCGGAAGCGCATGTTCTGGCCGACATTGCTCATGACTACTGGCACATCCCCCATTCGCGGCTGGTGGTGGAGGACCAGTCAACCAACTGCGGTGAGAACGCCCGTTTTACCCGGACCACGCTGGAGAGCCGGGGGCTCGCCCATCATCGCGGGATCGTCATTCAGGACCCGACTATGCAGCGGCGAACCATGGCTACCTTCGCCCGCGTCTGGCAGGGGGCGACGACGACGCCGCAGTGGTTGAGCTTTCCCGGCTGCTCGCCGGTGCTGGAGCAGACCGATGGCCAACTGGGGTTCGCGGGCGGCGGAGCGGGGCTCTGGCCGGTCACCCGCTACCTGGGGCTGCTGCTGGGCGAGCTGCCGCGCCTGCAGGATACCCCTGAAGGGTACGGTCCGCGGGGAAAAGACTTCATCAGCCATGTCACCTTCCCGCCGGAGATCCTCGACGCCTGGCGACAGCTGCGGGAGGACGCCCAGCTTGCCGGGGCGCTGCAGGCCCGCACCCTCGGCTGAAAAATGCCCGTTTACGGCAGATTCGTCGCAAACGGGCAATTTGTGTTATTAAAATGTAACCTCAAGCGGGCATTTTTGGCCCGTTTTTATGAATCAGCTCACAGAACTGCGTCAATGTGCTGCCGAACAGCGGCTTATCCGCTCGATATTTAACAAAAAAATCACCTGTTAAATACAAATGCACCACAGGAGCAGCCATGACAGCACCCGTTCAACACCCGATGTATATTGATGGCCAGTTCGTTTCCGGTCGCGGCGACGGCTGGATCGACGTGCTTAACCCGGCGACCGAAGCGCTGCTGTCGCGGATCCCGGACGGGACTGCCGAAGAGGCGCGGCTGGCGATTGACGCCGCCGAGCGCGCCCAGCCCGGCTGGGAAGCGCTGCCGGCCATTGAGCGTGCGGGCTGGCTGCGCAAAATTGCCGCCGGTATCCGCCAGCGTGCCGACGAGATCGCCGGGCTGATTGTCGCTGAAGGCGGCAAGATCCAGCAGCTGGCGGCGGTGGAGGTTGCGTTCACCGCGGACTATCTCGACTATATGGCAGAATGGGCGCGCCGTTACGAAGGTGAGATCGTGCAGAGCGATCGCCCGGGGGAGAATATCCTTGTCTTTAAACGCGCGCTGGGGGTGACCACCGGGATCCTGCCGTGGAACTTCCCGTTCTTTCTTATCGCCCGCAAGCTGGCGCCGGCCCTGATCACTGGAAATACCATCGTCATTAAGCCCAGCGAATTTACGCCCAATAATGCCATCGCCTTTGCCGAGATTGTCCATCAGGTTGGGTTGCCGAAAGGGGTCTTTAACCTTGTGCTTGGCCGCGGAGAAACCGTTGGCCAGGAGCTGGCCGGCAATCCGAAGGTGGCGATGGTCAGCATGACCGGCAGCGTGGCGGCGGGAGAAAAAATTATGGCCGCTGCGGCGAAAAATATCACCAAAGTGTGCCTCGAGCTCGGCGGCAAAGCGCCTGCCATTGTAATGGACGATGCGGATCTGGAGCTGGCGGTGAAAGCGGTAGTGGACTCGCGGGTGATTAACACCGGGCAGGTGTGTAACTGCGTCGAGCGGGTCTATGTTCAGCAGGGAATATACGACCGCTTCGTCAACCGCCTCGGTGAGGCGATGAAGGCCGTCCAGTTTGGCGACCCGGCGACGCGAGATGACATCGCGATGGGGCCGCTGATCAACGCGGCGGCGCGGGACCAGGTGGCGGGCAAAGTGGCGAAGGCGGTGGCGCAGGGGGCGCGGGTGGCGCTGGGCGGTCAGCCGCTGGAGGGCAAAGGCTATTTTTATCCGCCGACCCTGCTGCTGGATGTACGTCAGGAGATGGACATTATCCATGAGGAAACCTTCGGTCCGGTGCTGCCGGTGGTGGCCTTTTCGACCCTCGATGAGGCGCTGGCGATGGCCAATGACAGCGATTATNGCCTGACCTCCTCAATCTATACCCGCGATCTGAACGTGGCGATGAAAGCGATTAAGGGACTGAAGTTTGGCGAAACCTATATCAACCGTGAGAACTTTGAGGCGATGCAGGGGTTCCACGCCGGCTGGCGTAAGTCGGGGATCGGCGGGGCAGATGGCCGCCACGGCCTGAATGAGTACCTGCAGACCCAGGTGGTCTATCTGCAGGCCTGAGGCACTCCACACAGAACCGGCGGACAGCGCAGGCTGTCCGCCGTTTACTTAGCGGGCAAATTTCTCCAGCACGCGGATCAGTTGGGTGACAAAGCCGTATTCGTTATCGTACCAGGCGACGGTTTTCACCAGCTGTACGCCGCCGGCCTCCACAATCTCCAGCTGGGTAGCATCGTAGATCGAACCGAAATGGCTGCCGATGATATCGGAAGAGACGTTCTCCTCTTCGGTGTAACCAAAGGATTCATTGCCCTCAGCCGCCTGCCTCATCGCCTGATTGACCTCATCCGCAGTCACCTTTTTCTCCAGCACCGATACCAGCTCCGTCACTGAGCCGGTTTTGGTCGGTACGCGCTGGGCATGGCCTTTCAGCTTACCGCTCAGGGCAGGGATCACCAGGCCAATGGCTTTTGCCGCGCCGGTAGTGTGCGGGATAACGTTTTCCGCCGCCGCCCTGGAGGCGCGCAGATCTTTTCCGCGCGGCCCGTCCACCAGCGACTGGGTGCCGGTATAGGCGTGGATGGTGGTCATGGTGCCTACGGTGATGCCGAAGGCATCCTGCAGAACTTTGGCCATCGGCGCCAGGCAGTTGGTGGTGCAGGAGGCCACGGAGATGATGGTGTCATCCGGGGTCAGGGTGTCATCGTTGACGTTGTAGACGATGGTTTTCATCTCGCCGGCGGGGGCGGAAATCAGCACTTTGCGCGCGCCGGCCTGGAGATGGGCTTGCGATTTCTCGGCCGAGGTGTAGAACCCGGTACACTCCACAATCACCTCGGCGCCTGCCGCCTGCCATGGAATATGCTGCGCCTCTTTTTCGGCATACACCGTAATGGTTTTGCCGTTGACGATCAGCGCATCTTCGGTAAAGTCGACGCTCCACGGGAAGGGGCCGTAGTTTGAATCATGCTTCAACAGGTAGGCCAGCACCTTTGGCGAAGTGAGGTCGTTGATAGCCACCACTTCCAGGCTGCTGTTGACTTCTAATAAACGACGTAACACCAGACGTCCGATACGACCAAATCCATTAATCCCAAGTTTACTCATGGATATTCTCCGGTTGGTAAAACGACTCGATGTGATGAAACTCCTCCAGGCTTAGCCCTGTCCCCCTGATTGGTCAACTGACAATCTGTGCGCTTTGCCAGGGCCTGCGGGCCGGAGAGGGGAAAAGTGAATGTTTTCCCGGTCTTTTTTGCCCGTGACGGCAGGGAATGATTTTTGTTACCAGAGATGAGGGGGCTGCCTGCTGGCGAAACGACGAAAAGCGTCTATGCTTAACTATTGAATAGCTTAGTAAAAAATTGACGTTAGACGAAGGGAGAGGTTATGGGATTCTGGAGAATCGTTTTCACTATCATTCTGCCGCCGCTGGGTGTGCTGCTGGGAAAAGGCTTCGGCTGGGCGTTTATTCTCAATATCATTTTGACCCTGCTGGGCTATATTCCTGGCCTGATCCACGCCTTTTGGGTGCAGACCCGCGATTAAAGGCTGACCCTCGCCGCCTCCCCCTGAGACCGGCTCAGGGGGGCATCAGGCACTCTTTATACAACAGCGTATTATCCTTCGACCAGTAGTGCCGGGTCTCCTCTTCCAGATCGACGATCCACTTAAATACCCCGGCGCTGGCGAGATCCCGGCAGTACTGTTCAAAGTTAATGGCCCGGGCAAAGTGGCGGATAACGGCGGCCCTGGTCAGACAATGGCTGGCCTCAGCGCGAACGCGCAGCAGCCCGCGGGCGCTTTTTACCGAGACCACCTCGTCGTTTGCCATTACGAAATTCATATTGCCGGTGGAAACAAAATAGATGTAGTAGGAGACCTGATGCCGACGCAGTTCATTGGCGAAGGTGGCATAGTCGGCGTCAGAACGCGCTTGCTCAAAAAAATGACCCAGCCTGACCAGCAGTTCCATTTCGATCCTTATCGTGTCGCTGTGTGCGGCTTTGGCCGATAGCGGCAGAAACCATTCACTAAATAACTTATTCGTATTTTAATAATATAGGCGCGTTATATTAATGGTTATTGCGTAACTGGAACACGGTTTCAAGTGTTACAATCTATTGCAATCGTTTGGCTACCTGGTCAGCGATGCGTAAGCGAACGGCGAGGCGGGAACGAGGAGACAAGCGCCGGCGGGGAAGGCCGCCGACGGGAAAACGGCGCTACTTCTGGATCAAATAGCGAATGGTTGGGCCATCCTGTTGAATATCCAGCACCGTGTAGCCGTGGTTCCTTGCATCAAGCGGAATGTTATTGATCGACTGCGGACAGTCGCTGACCACTTCGAGGATCTCGCCTTTTTGCAGGGAAGGCATTGCCTCCAGGGTAGCGACCGCCGGATACGGGCAGGGTTCGCCGACCATATCCAGGCGATAATCAGGGATGATGTTTTTCATGCGCTCTCCTTCACGGTCCGGACCGCCGCCTGGCGGCGGAAAAAATGTCTCTCCCAGGCGATCACCAGCAGCAGGGCGATCAGCAGCAGTAGATAGGTGGCCAGTAGTCCGCCAAAGGGACCGAAGGCGTTCAGCAGGTTGACTTTCTGCCAGTGGGTGGCGAGCGGGGCGGCGATATCGTCCCAGCACCAGGCGAGCAGCGTTGAGCCGATGACGTTGCCCAGCCCAACCCACCAGTAGTGAACCTGGCCCTCCACCGCCCGGTACATCCAGCCGGTCTCACAGCCGCCGGCCAGCACGATGCCAAAGCCAAATAGTAGCCCGCCAATCGCCGCATTAGGACCGGCCCACATAATTTTCGGCGCCATCCCCAGCTGCACATAGCTGAAGATACCGATGGCGCTCGCCGCCATGCCGAAGATAATCGCCTTCGCCATCACCGTCCGGCCGGTGATCCACATATCGCGAAAGGCGGAGGTAAAGCAGATCTGCGCGCGCTCGATAAGCAGACCAAAGCCAATACCGAACAGCATCGCCAGGCCCAGCGCCGGGTGGTCTGCGGCGGTGAGCAGGCCCCAGCCGATCATGGCGAAAAAGACCACCATCCCCAGGCGGAAGCGGCGGCGCGCCTGCTGCGGTTTTTGGGTTAAGGGCGAGGCGGCGGACACTTTTTGCATTTTTACCGGGATGCGAAAAAGGGGCAGCAGCGTGAAGCGGGCGCCAAACCAGGAGCCGATGGCGGTGGCGATGGCAAACAGCCAGGCGTGCAGGGAGAACTGCGGAATGCCGGTGAAGAAGGCCGCCAGGTTGCAGCCCATCGCCAGCCGTGCGCCGAACCCGGCGATGATGCCGCCCGCCACGGCCTGCGCAATGCGGATCCGGCTGCGTGGCAAGCGCAGTTTGACGTTATTCGCCCACAGCGCGGCGGCCAGGCAGCCGCCGAACATGCCGATGATCATCCTGCCATCGATGCGGGTCAGCGGCGACCCTTCGAGATGTATCAGCTGGTAATAGCCCCACTGTTCGCTGTGGACGCCCAGCAGCTGCAGCAGCTGACCACCCCAGCGGGTGAATTCGCCGGTCACCGCCCAGAAGGTGCCGGTGATGCCAAAATAGTAGGTAGAGAGAATGCCCGCGGCAATGACCGCCGGGACAGGAGACCAGAACCGGATAAGCCAGGCCTGTTTGAAGGATTGCCATGTCATAAAAATGCCTCTGAACTCAGAAGGTATTAACGGTCGATGACCGACCAAAGGGGGCAAATAGTACCCGCCTTAGCGCCTGCTTTCTCTGTTTTGGATCAAGGCCCTACGCTTGCGTCAGCACGGCAACCAGCGCCAGCAGCGCGGGCAGCGCCTGAATATAGAGAATTTTGCGGCTGGCGGTCAGCGCGCCGAAAATCCCGGCGGCCAGCACGCAGGCCAGGAAAAAGATAACCACCTGTACCCCCGGCGCCCCCAGCCACAGCCCCCATGCCAGGCCGGCGGCCAGAAAGCCGTTATACAAGCCCTGGTTGGCCGCCAGCACCCGGGTCTGCCGGGCGAAATCGGCGCTGAGGTTAAAGGCCCGGCGCCCGGCGGGGGCTTCCCAGAGAAACATCTCCAGCACCAGGATGGCGAGATGAATAATAGCGACCAGCGCAACGAGGAGAGTGGCTAACACAGCGGTCCTTAACGATTAGAGAAATGTTTCTCCAGTATAACCGCAGGCGCTCACCAGGCGAGAGGGCGACTGCTATAGTGCAGATAGCGTCATATTTTCCCGCCGCGAAGAGCGTCGGTTTATCTGATTGCCCTTTGGTTTAGCTAAGCGGTGCTAGCATGCCGGGTTCTTTTTACGGGTATGGCATAGGTTACTGAATGGTAAATAAATTATGGATTTTGTTATCAGGGCTACTAATGGTTGCCATGCCGTCGGCGCAGGCCGGGGAATTAAACCTCTATTCGATGAATACCGGTTCCTATGTCTATCATATGACGGGTAACCACGGACAATATAACGAACATTTCAATAACAACTTTTTCTCGGTGGAGCGCAAGTTTTCTCAGGATTCAAAATACAGCGTGCTGGTCGGAACGATGAAAAACAGCTTTGACGATCGCTGCCTGACTCTCGGCGTGCGCCGCGACTGGCTGAAAAACGATACCGGCTGGGTACTGAAAGGGGTGTATGCCTATACCGGGGAATTTTTCTTTGATGCCTTCAGCCACTGTGGGGATTCCGGCACCTACCGCACCGCCAAAAAAATCACCGGCATCGGTTTTTCGCCCTACCTCTATCATGGCCTGCAATATAATTTCACCGATTATTTCGGTGTGGAAGGCGGCATTATTGTGCCGGCGATCTTTGTGATGAGTGTTCAGTGGAGCTTTCGCTAGACGCTTTATTTCCCGGGAAAAGAGCAGGCCACCACAGGTGGCCTGATACTAACGACCTGGCGGCAGGAATTAATGGAAGCCGAGACGGATCAGATCCAACGGGCAGAAGCGGCCCTCGCAGCCGTCGATTTCAACGCAGTCCGCCCGGCGCAGCTGCTCAGCGGTTTTCCCCTCGCCATGGATAGCTTTAATCACGCCCGTCGTCCCGTTACCGGCGATCATTACCATGCTGCCGGTAGCAATAGCGTTACGATTACGGTCATAGGTTTTCATGGTCTCCTCCTCAATAAACCTGGGTGAAAGCAATGATTAAGCGCGCAAATTAATACCGCTTTCTGCCTAAAAAAGTTTTGAGGATAATCAAATTTATTTTAATAACCACCTGAGCATAAAGGCAAGAAGACCTTCTGTTCGCCTCCATCGCATCGCCTGCGCGGCGAGGGGATGAAGCGTGATACTGGCCGTCATATGTCAGCCAGGTTACTGTTTTATGACCAGATTATTAACCTTGCCAGCCCGCGGAAAATAGCGAAAGATGGCACTATTCGGGCATCAACGGTGCCAGTGCCTGTCCTGAGGGAGCCATGAGTCAAGACGTCACCGCGAAGATGTTAAAGCCCGATTTTGATAGTGAAGTTTCCGGCCTGGTGCATGGCTATTTGTTTCATGAACAGCGCCCCCCGCAGCCCATCGCCTCTGGCGAGGTCTGCGCCCGCTATCAGGCGCTCGCCGATGACAAGGCGTTTATCTGGTTACACCTGAATCTTAATCATGCCACCGCCGAGAAATGGTTAACCAGCCACTTTCCGGTGGCCGATTTTTTCTTCGAGGAGATCCGCAGCGGCTCGCACACCACCCGCATTGAGCGACAGGGGGAAAATCTGTTCGCTGTGCTTAACGATGTGCTGTTTCGTCCCCAGGATACCAGCGCGGAAACCGCCACGCTGTGGCTCTACTGTAGCCCCAGGCTGGTGGTGACGGCGCGCTTCAAACCGTTGCGGTTTATCGAATGGATGCTGCCGCGCTTGCAGACGCTCAGGGTGAACACGTCTACTGAGCTGCTGGCCTTTCTGCTGGAGGAGCAGGAGGAGGTGCTGGAGCAGGTCGTCCGCCAGGCCAGCCGCCATGTTGACCTTATTGAAGAGCGTCTTCTGAGCAATCACGTGCAGCGCAACCGGGCCGATCTGGCGCGGCTACGGCGGATGCTTTTACGCTTCCAGCGGCTGCTGGCGCCGGAGCCGGCGGCGATGTTCCGGCTGCTTAACCGGCCGCCGGCGTGGATGGATCGCGCGGTGGTGCAGGCGTTTCGTCAGTTCACCGAAGAGTTTAGCGTGGTGCTTAACGATCTGTCGGGCCTGATCGAGCGCATCAGTCTGCTGCAGGAGGAGATTGGCGCCCGCCAGCTGGAGCAGAGCAATCGCACCCTCTATACCCTGACGGTGATCACCGTCCTCGCGCTGCCGATTAACATCGTCGCCGGTTTCTTCGGCATGAACGTCGGTGGGATCCCGCTGGCAAGCAACCACCACGGGTTTATCCTGCTGGTGGTGATTGTCGCTGTCTTTACCCTCGGCGCCGGTTACCTGGCGTTTCGCCGGCGCGATGACCTGTAGATTGCGCGTCGAATCAGCTGAGGCTGCGCAGGGCGGCAATCAGTCCTTCGACACCGCGTTCCAGCTTCTCGCGCGGGCAGCCGACGTTGAGTCGCAGAAAGCCGTTGCCCTCAGCACCATAGGTATAACCCGGCATAATCGCCACCTTCTGTTCGGCGATCAGCGCCTGCTGTAGCGCGCGATCGTCAACGTTGAGCGGGCGCAGGTCGATCCATGCCAGGTAGGTGGCCTCCGGCGGCTGCCAGCAGAGCGCGGGGAAGGCGTTGTTGAGCGTGTCGGCGACATAGCGCATATTCGCCTGCAGGTAGTCGCGCAGGGCATCGAGCCAGGGAGCCCCGTCGCGGTAGGCGGCGATATGGGCGACCAGCGCCGGCACGGAAGGGGAAGAGAGCCCGTCGCGACCCTTTAGCGCCTGCAGGTAGCTGTCGCGCTCGTTCTCTTCCGGGATAAAGCCGTAGGCCCCGGTAAAGGCCGGAATATTGAAGCTCTTCGAACCGGAGGTGAACAGCGCCCATGGTCCCTGAGCGACCTCGCTCCACGGGATATGGCGGTGTTCGCCCCAGGTCATGTCCATATGAATTTCATCGCTAATCACCCTGACGCCATGTTTTTTACACAGGGCCGCCATAGTCTCCAGCTCCTCGCGACGCCAGACTTTCCCCGTTGGGTTGTGCGGGCTGCACAGCAGCAGCAGGGTATTCTTTGGCTCCGCCAGCGCCGCCTCCAGGCGGTCCATATCGCAGCGCCACCGATTATCCTTCAGGATCAATGGCACCGGGGCAATCCGCCGCCGGTTAGCGGTGATGGTGTTATAGAACGCATCGTAGGCAGGGGTGTGGACCACGACGCCGTCGCCTTCTTTCGACCACTGGCGGATGGTTTCCGCCACCATATAGATAACCGACGGTCCGTAGACCACAGATTGCAGATCGATGTCGCTGTTAAAGCGGCTGGCGTACCAGTGGGCAATCGCCCCGAGAAACGCCTCGTTGCGCCAGCGGCTGTAGCCGAACACCCCGTGGGCCAGCCGCTGGCTAACGGCGTCGAGAATACAGGGCGCGGTGGCGAAATCCATATCGGAAATAGTGAACGGCAGCAGATCGGCGGCGCCAAACCGGTCGGCGACATAGTCCCATTGCGTGCACCAGGTGCCGTGGCGATCGATAGGGGTGGCAAAATCAAACATTGGAGCTTCCTTAGCGAGCGCCCCCTCCGTAGCGGAGGGGGACTAGTGGGATCAGGCCTGCACGGTATTCATCAGCATGGCCATCTCATCTTTTACCGACTGTACCTGCGGGCCAATAACCACCTGCAGATTATGCTGGTTGAGCTGTACCACCCCGATGGCGCGATGGGCTTTCAGCGCGGCGGCGTCCACTTTGCTCATATCGTGCACCGACAGGCGCAGACGGGTAATGCAGTTATCCAGCGAAACAATGTTCTCTGCGCCGCCGAGCGCCGCTAGAATCGCCGGTACGTTATACCCGGATTTGCCGATGGTACCGGCGACGGCTTTCTCCACGCTGGCGGCAGTGTCGATGTCGCGGCCCGGCGTTTTCAGATTGAAGCGGGTGATGGCGAAGCGGAAGATGGCATAGTAGACCGCGAACCAGATAGCCGCCACCACCGGCACCAGATACCACTTGGTGGCCAGGCCATGCAGAATGCCAAACACCACGAAGTCGATGATATTGCCGTCGGTGTTGCCGATGGTTACCCCGAGCACCGCCATGATGGTAAAGCCGAGACCGGTCAGCAGCGCGTGGATGACATACAGGACCGGCGCGACAAACAAGAACAAGAACTCCAGCGGCTCGGTGGTGCCGCCGACCACGCAGGCGATGACCCCGGAGATCAGCAGGCCTTTAATTTTATGTCGGTTTTCCGGACGGGCGCAGTGGTACATCGCCAGCGCGGCTCCCGGCAGGCCGCCGAGGAATGCCGGCATTTTACCCTGCGACAGGAAACGGGTGGCGCTTTCGGCGAAGCCGTGGGTCGTCGGACAGCTCAGCTGCGCCTGGAAGATGGTCAGCGCGCCGCTGACGCTGTGGCCGCAGACGTCGAGGGTGCCGCCGGCTTCGGTAAAGCGGATCAGCGCCACCAGAATATGGTGCAGGCCAAACGGCAGCAGCAGTCGCTCGCCGGTGCCAAAGATCATCGGCCCAAAATCCCCGGCGCTGTTGATCATCTTCCCGAGGGCGTTGATCCCCATAGCGAAGACTGGCCACACCAGCGGGATCGCCAGCCCAACCAGCCCCAGCACCACGGTGGTGACGATCGGCACGAAGCGGGTGCCGCCGAAGAAGGCCAGGGCGTCCGGCAGGCGAATGTTATGGAAGCGTTCATGCAGCAGCCAGACGATAATTCCGGCGATCACCGCCCCGAGGATCCCGGTATCGATTGACGGAATGCCGATAATGTTCTGGATATTGTTGGCCTTCAGGATCGCGGCGTCGGTGGTGGGCAGAATACCCTTCGCGGTCAGCCAGAAGTTGACCGCCAGGTTCATGACCGCGTAGCCAACGAAGCCGGCGAAGGCGGCGACGCCTTTGTTCTCTCGCGCCAGACCCAGCGGGATGGCGATACAGAACATGACCGGCAGGAAGCTGAAGGCAAAGGAGCCGACCTTGCTCATCCAGATAAAGATGGCC
Source organism: Klebsiella sp. EMBS2024 (assembly GCF_036233805.1). Taxonomy (NCBI): domain Bacteria; kingdom Pseudomonadati; phylum Pseudomonadota; class Gammaproteobacteria; order Enterobacterales; family Enterobacteriaceae; genus Klebsiella; species Klebsiella sp. EMBS2024. Next base: position 1,680,105 of record NZ_JAZARW010000001.1, read on the forward strand.
TGCAGCAGCGGCATATCCAGCCACGGCAGCAGAGTCAAAACATCGTGACTGCTTAGCGAGCTGCCGATCCCCAGCATGATCCCGCAAAACGAGAGCAACGCTACGGGCAGCATGAAGGTTTTTCCCAGCTGCTGGAAAAATTCCCATAAGGTGATTTTTGGTGCTGTTTTCGCCGTCATAGCACGGTTCCTGATTCATAAGTGGTCGGGNNGAACTAACGCCACGGCAAGATAAAACGNTTTATCGACAGGCAAGGGAGTCAGCCAGCAGGTTATGGCAATCGCAAAAAAGATCACCATCAATGATGTGGCGCTGGCTGCCGGCGTCTCCGTGAGTACCGTTTCACTGGTACTGAGCGGCAAAGGGCGCATCTCCAGCGCCACCGGCGAGCGGGTTAATCAGGCTATCGAACAGCTGGGATTTGTGCGCAACCGTCAGGCGGCCTCGCTGCGCGGTGGGCAGAGCGGGGTGATTGGCCTTATCGTCAGCGACCTGTCAAAACCGTTTTATGCTGAATTAACCGCCGGCCTCACCGATGCCCTGGAGAGGCAGGGGAAAATGGTATTTCTCACCCAGGGAGGCCGCAGCGGCGAGAAGATGGCCCAGCGGTTTGATACGCTGGCGGCGCAGGGGGTGGACGGGGTGATTATCGCCGGGGCGATCGACCGCGGGAGCGAGCTGCGCGAGCGTGCGGCGGAGGCGGGGGTGCCGCTGGTGTTTGCTTCCCGCGCCAGCTATCTTGACGATGTCGACCTGATCCGCCCGGACAACATGCAGGCGGCGCAGCTGGTGACGGAGCATCTTATCCGCCGCGGCCATCAGCGGATCGCCTGGCTCGGCGGGCAGAGTGCTTCGCTGACGCGCGCCGAGCGGGTCGGCGGGTATTGCGCCACCTTGCTGAAATACGGCCTGCCGTTTCACAGCGAATGGGTGCTGGAGTGCGAGTCCAGTCAGAAGCAGGCGGCGGAGGCGATGACCGGCCTGCTGCGCCAGAATCCGACCATTACCGCGGTGCTGTGCTACAACAACGTGGTAGCCACCGGCGCGTGGTTCGGTCTGTTACGGGCTGGAAGACAGAGCGGGGAAGATGGCGTTGAGAGCTACTTTGAGCAGCGGGTGGCGCTGGCGGCGTTTGCCGACGTGCCGGAGGCCGCCCTCGACGACCTGCCCCTCACCTGGGTGACCACCCCGGCGCGGGAGATGGGGAAAAGCCTGGCGGATTCGATGCTGCGGCGGCTGGAAGAGGGGACTGGCGAGACGCGAAACCAGATTATGCCCCCGCGGCTGGTGACGCGAAAATAAGGGAGACGGCGCGCGCTGGCCGTCTCCTGTACCGATAAGTTACGGCTGCGGGGCGGCGTCGTCCTGCTGAGGAGCGGCGTCATCCTGCTGCGGCTGGCCTTCCTGCTGCGGCTGGCCTTCCTGCGGCGCGCTGTCCGGCAGCGAAGGCGCTTCCAGACCAAACATCGCGGCAAAGTCTTGCAGCGGCATTTTCTGTCCGTTCAGCGTCACCTGGCCGTTCGCGTACTGCAGACTGCTGCTGATGGCGTTATCTTCCATGGTGGTAATGCGGAACATCTGGCCCATCGCCGCCAGGCCTTTGACCTGCTGATCGGCAAGCTTGGCGGCATCGGCCGGCTGATAGCCTTCCAGACCGGCGATCTTAGTCATAAACTCCGTCGCCATATCCACCGGGATCACCACTTTGCCGTCCAGGGACTGCACCACGCGATCCAGGCTGTCCGCCAGGGTCTGCGGCGGAGCGGTCACCTGGGCCGGATCTTTCAGCAGAACCGAGAGGTTGAGGGTGCTTTCGCCTTTGGCATTGCGCCAGCTCAGCGGAGAGATGGTCACCGACGGGTTGCCTTTGAGCAGGATCGGCAGCGCATTGAACAGCGTTTCGGTGAGGGCCTGCTGATACAGCTCCGGATTCTGCGCCAGCTCCGGTTTCGCCAGCAGCGCCTGAGACTGCGCGCTGTACTGCTGACTGAACTGGTGCCACGCCTGACCGTCGACGTTATCCACTTTCAGCGTGAGTTTGCCGCTGCCCATATCCTGCCCCTGCAGCTTGAGGCTGTTGACGGTGTAGTTCACCTGGCTGTTCACGCCTTTGCCGTCCTGGGTCAGCGTCGAGCCGCCGTCCAGCGCCATGCCGTCGATCAGCGCCAGCTCTTTGCCTTCGACGCTGATGGCCAGTTTATCGAGGGTCATTTTTTGCTGGCCGATACGTTCGTTGAAGCTGGCCAGCTCGGTGGCGCCGTCGGTGGTCAGGTTGACGAAGCGCAGCTGTACCTTCTGATTATATTCGTTGAGCGCATCGATCTGCCCGCTGCCGGCCTGGCCCTTCAGGCTGATGTTTTTGCCGTCGCGGTCGGCGTCGAGCTGGAACTGACCGCCGCTGAAGGTGACTTTCTCATCGCCTTTAGCGTAGTCGAGGGCGTTAAGGACGATAGCCGACTGGCTGTCGCCGCTGTAGGCAATGCGCGTATCGACGATAAAGGGGGTGTCGCCTTTGGCTATCTCGAACAGCGCCTGGCTGGCGTCGTTTCTCACCAGCGTGGTGTGGACGGAAGCCATTGCCGGCGCCAGATTAAAGGCTTTTAACGAGGCCAGCGGGAAGGGGCCATGATCGACCACTTCGTCAAGCACCACGCTCTGCCCGGCGGCCAGCCAGCCGTTAGCCTGACCGGCGATCGGCTTCACCACCAGCTGCAGATGGCTGCTGAACAGCCCGCGCTGGTAGTCCTGATAGCTCAGCTCCAGACCTGACTCCGGCGCGCTGCTGCGCAGCTGGGCGTTTGCCTGCTGCACCATATCGGCGATCCGGCCTTCCAGCTGTTTACCAGTGAACCAGGCGCCGCCTGTCCATACCACGCCCAGCGCCACGATGACTCCTGCTGCGACCAGCGATTTTTTCATAGCATTTATCCATAAATGAAGCCAGGCGGAGAGACCGCCTGGCTGAGTTATCACCAACAGTAAGCGCGACCTGAAGGGTCAGTCGCTTACTAGAGCTTATTGAAAACGCGCGCCACGCGGCCGCGGCCGCTGACCTGCACCGGCGATTCACTGGCGGCCACGAAGGCCGACTCGCCCGGCTTGAGGGTCAGGCTCTGGTCGCCTTTGCGCAGTACGGCTTCGCCGTCGACGCAGAACACGATCGCCGCGCTTGCCTGGGCCAGATCGCTGGCCTCGGCGGAGAGGTCATGCAGGGAGAAGGCAAAATCTTCCACCGGGATCGGGAAGTCGAGTTCCGCGCCGTGACGCTGCGGCTGGGTCAACAGCTCACCCGCCGGTTTAGCCTCGAACTTGACGTTAGCAACCAGCTCAGGAATATCAATGTATTTCGGCGTCAGGCCGGCGCGCAGTACGTTATCCGAGTTGGCCATCACCTCCAGCGCCACCCCCTGCAGATAGGCGTGCGGCGTTTCAGCAAACAGGAACATCGCTTCGCCTGGGTTCAGCTTCACCACGTTCAGCAGCAGCGGGGAGAAGAGGCCGCTGTCGTCCGGATAGAATTCCGCGATCAGGCGGATAGTCTGCCACGGTTCGCCTTGTTCACGGGCCAGTACGTCGCGCAGCACCTGCAGCGCCTTGGCCTTTTCCTCACCCTGCATATTTAGCAGGCTGGCAAACAGCTGGCTCAGGTGAGTCGCGTCCGGCTGCTGCAGGAAGGCGCCGATTGCCGGATGCGCGCTAGCCACCGGCTGCAGCAGGGTGACAATCTCGCTGAACTCGCGAAATGCATTCATCGCCAGGAACGGCGTCAGGGCAAAAACCAGCTCCGGTTTGTGGTTCGGATCTTTGTAGTTACGCTCGGCGGCGGAGAGCGGGATACCGGCGGCGTTCTCGCGGGCGAAACCTTCTTCCGAGGCCTGCTTGTTGGGATGCACCTGAATTGAGAGCGGCTGAGCGGCGCACAGTACCTTAAACAGGAACGACAGTTCACCAAAGCGGGCGGCAACCTTGTCGCCGAGCAGAGCGGCTTTATCCGCGTCAATCACCTCGCGCAGTGAACGCGGCTGGCCGTCGGCCGCCAGGATCTGCGAGCTGCTCTTCGGATGCGCCCCCATCCACAGCTCTGCCATCGGCAGATTGTCCGGGTTGGCGATGCCATAGAGTTCGGTTAAGGCGGTGTGGCTTCCCCATGCATAGTTCTGCACGGCGTTAATCAGCTTTTGCATTCTCAATCCCTGTTTCAAACAAAGTAAATTTTATCGCCCTATTAAACCAGCAAACGGTGGAGAAGCAACTGCTGAAAGAAAAAGTCGTCCTTGTCTCAGTTTTTGTTAAAAAATTGTGTAAGATTGTTCGACTCGCTTTTCTACAGGCACATGGAGTCCCTGCCTGAAACATAATCAGCCAAAGCAGTAAGTGAGAGTACAATGTCGAATAAACCGTTTGTTTACCAGGATCCTTTTCCGCTCAAAAAGGATGACACCGAGTATTATCTCCTCAGCAGTGATTACGTCTCCGTCGCCGAATTCGCCGGCCAGGAAGTGCTAAAAGTTGACCCTCAGGCGCTGACCCTTCTGGCGCAGCATGCTTTCCACGACGCCTCCTTTATGCTTCGCCCTGCGCATCAGCAGCAGGTGGCGGATATCCTTAACGATCCGGAAGCCAGCGAAAACGATAAATACGTCGCGCTGCAGTTCCTGCGCAACTCGGATATCGCCGCCAAAGGTATTCTGCCCACCTGCCAGGACACCGGCACCGCGATCATCATGGGTAAAAAAGGCCAGCGCGTGTGGACCGGCGGCGGCGATGAAGCCGCCCTGGCGCAGGGGGTGTATAACACCTATATCCAGGACAACCTGCGCTACTCGCAGAACGCGCCGCTGGATATGTATAAAGAGGTTAACACTGGCACCAACCTGCCGGCGCAGATCGATCTCTATGCTACCGATGGCGATGAGTACAAATTCCTCTGCATCGCCAAGGGCGGCGGCTCGGCGAACAAAACCTATCTGTACCAGGAAACCAAAGCGCTGATCACCCCGGCGAAGCTGAAAAATTACCTCGTCGAGAAGATGCGCACCCTCGGTACTGCCGCCTGTCCACCGTACCATATCGCCTTCGTGATCGGCGGTACCTCGGCGGAAGCGACGCTGAAGACCGTGAAGCTGGCGTCCACCAAATACTACGATGGCCTGCCGACCGAAGGTAACGAGCACGGCCAGGCGTTCCGCGACGTGCAACTGGAGCAGGAGCTGCTGCTGGAGGCGCAGAACCTTGGTCTCGGCGCGCAGTTCGGCGGCAAATACTTTGCCCACGATATCCGCGTGATCCGTCTGCCGCGTCACGGCGCTTCCTGCCCGGTAGGGATGGGGGTTTCCTGTTCCGCCGACCGCAACATCAAAGCCAAGATTAACCGCGACGGCATCTGGATCGAGAAGCTGGAGAGCAACCCGGGGAAATATATCCCTGAGCATCTGCGCCAGGCCGGGGAAGGCGAAGCGGTGAAGGTAAATCTTAACCAGCCGATGAGCGAGATCCTGGCGCAGCTGTCACAGTATCCGGTGTCCACCCGCCTGTCGCTGAGCGGGACTATCATCGTCGCCCGCGATATCGCCCACGCTAAGCTGAAGGAGCTTATCGACAACGGCGAGGCGCTGCCGCAGTACGTCAAAGATCACCCGATCTACTACGCAGGTCCGGCCAAGACGCCGGACGGTTACGCCTCCGGCTCTCTGGGGCCGACCACCGCAGGCCGCATGGACTCTTACGTTGATCTGCTGCAGTCCCATGGGGCGAGCAAGATCATGCTGGCGAAAGGCAACCGCAGCCAGCAGGTCACCGACGCCTGCCACAAACACGGCGGCTTCTACCTCGGCAGCATCGGCGGCCCGGCGGCAGTGCTGGCCCAGCAGAGCATCAAGAGCCTCGAGTGCGTGGCCTATCCGGAGCTGGGTATGGAGGCTATCTGGAAAATTGAAGTGGAGGATTTCCCGGCCTTTATCCTCGTTGATGATAAAGGCAATGACTTCTTCCAGCAGATCCAGACCTCGCAGTGCGCCCGCTGCGTGAAGTAACCCAGGCCGCCCTTCGGGGCGGCGCTGGTCGATGACAAACCTGATTTCGTTAGGGTGAGCGCCTTTCTGCCGGGCGGCGGCTTTCGCCTTACCCGGCCTACGAAAAACAGCAATATCAATAAGTTATGCAGTTCTCTATAGGCCCGCGCAAGCGCAGCGCCGCCGGGAAATCCCGACGATTGCATTTTGTCAGCGGTCTGGGCTGCCCCTCGGGGCGGCTTTTTTTATGTCGCTTCGCGGCACGAACCACCAAAACAACTTATCAATCTGGCCAATACTTAGTCTTTTAAGCAGGTGAGCTTTGTCGCTATGACGCACTTTTCATCCAAGGAGAAAGTAATGACAACGCATCGCAGTGAAAAAGACTCGATGGGCGCCATCGAGGTCCCGGCCGATAAACTCTGGGGCGCCCAGACCCAGCGCTCGCTGGAGCATTTCCGCATCTCGACCGAAAAAATGCCCGGGGAGCTGATATACGCCCTGGCGCTGACCAAGCGGGCGGCGGCGAAGGTTAACCAGGATCTCGGACTGTTGACGGCGGAGAAAGCCGGGGCGATCGTCGCCGCCGCTGACGAAGTGCTGGCCGGAAAGCACGCGCAGGAGTTCCCCCTGGCTATCTGGCAGACCGGCTCCGGCACCCAAAGCAATATGAATATGAACGAGGTGCTGGCCAACCGCGCCAGTGAACTGCTCGGCGGAGAACGGGGGATGGCGCGAAAAATTCATCCCAATGACGATGTGAATAAGAGCCAAAGCTCAAATGATGTATTCCCCACCGCCATGCACGTCGCGGCGCTGATTGCCCTGCGGGAAAAAGTGATCCCGTCGCTGCAGGCGCTGCGGGCGACGCTCAATGAAAAAGCGGTGGCCTTCAGGGATATCGTCAAGATCGGCCGCACCCATCTGCAGGACGCCACGCCGCTCACCTTAGGCCAGGAGATCTCCGGCTGGGTGGCGATGCTGGACCATAGCCTGAAGCACATTGAAGCCAGTCAGCCGCATCTTGCCGAGCTGGCGCTGGGCGGGACGGCGGTAGGAACCGGGCTGAATACCCATCCGGAATATGCCGTACGGGTGGCGGCCGAGCTGGCGTCACTCAGCGGACAGCCATTTGTCACCGCGCCGAACAAATTCGAAGCGCTGGCCACTGTGGATGCCCTGGTCCATGCCCACGGCGCGCTGAAAGGCCTGGCGGCCTCGCTGATGAAAATCGCTAACGATGTCCGCTGGCTGGCCTCCGGCCCCCGCTGCGGCATTGGTGAAATCGCCATCCCGGAAAACGAGCCAGGGTCATCGATTATGCCGGGCAAGGTTAACCCAACCCAGTGCGAAGCTCTGACCATGGTCTGCTGCCAGGTGATGGGCAACGACGTGGCAGTGAATATCGGCGGTGCTTCCGGCAACTTTGAGCTTAACGTCTATCGCCCGATGGTCATCCACAACTTCCTGCAGTCGGTACGTCTGCTGGCGGACGGTATGGCGAGCTTTAACGAGCACTGTGCGGTGGGTATTGAACCGAATCGCGAGCGGATCAGTCAGTTGCTCAATGAGTCGCTGATGCTGGTTACTGCGCTGAATACCCATATCGGCTACGACAAGGCGGCGGAAATCGCTAAAAAAGCGCACCATGAGGGGCTGACTCTCAAAGCCTCGGCGCTGGCGCTGGGCTACCTGACGGAAGCCGAATTCGACAGCTGGGTGCGCCCGGAAGAGATGGTCGGCAGCCTGGCTATTCGCTAGCCAGCCAGAGGTGCAGGCGCGGGATAAGCAATCTCAGCGACTGCGCCTCCGGTTTGTAGCGATACTGCACATTGTCGGCATCATAGTTCAGCAGCTCGCCAATATCCGGTACGCTGACCCCCCGGCTGCCGGACATCAGGGCGATCAGCGGGCTGGGGCAGGCGTACTGTACCTGTTTCTGCTCGCCGGCGTACCAGACGCGGGCGATCGGCTGGACTTTCACCGGTCGTTTTATTTTCAGCCGCGCCCGCTGCGGCAGGGCGGCGATATCCTGATACTCCCTTTCCAGTTTGCTCTGCCACTGCTCCCGGGTCCACGGCGGCACCGCCCGCGGCGCTTGCAGGCTTTTCTCCAGCATCATCAACACCTGGTCGCGGGTCAGATTCTTGATGACGTGCTTATTGGCCCAGCCGAAGCGGATGGTGCTCGGGTCGACGAGGGGCGTCAGCGTGCGGTAGGCGCTAAGGGTGATCAACCCCGGCAAATGACGGTGTACCCACTCAAAACGGGCGGTGGGGGGCAGGCCGGAGTCGACGGTGACGATCTTCTCGAAGGTGGCCTTCAGGGCATTGATATGCTGAATACGCGCCAGCAGATCCTGCTGCTCCGCGGCGGTAACCTGCAGGCAGATAGCCCCCGGCAGGCGTACGGCGGCCTTGCTGCTGCGGTTTTCCGATTGCTGCTGGATAAACAGATGGCTGTAGTGGCGCAGGGCGCGCGCCAGGGCCGTCTTGCCGATGTGCTGCACCACTGGAATGGTGGCCAGCGGATCGTGCTCGGCATCCTTACCGATCGCCGGCAGTTCAAATACCCGGCCCGCCAGCAGACGGCAGTCACTTAACGCCTGCTGGAGCGCCTGCAGCTCCAGCTCGATCTGGCGAAAGGTATTATTCAGACGTTCAACGAGGTCGTAGCTGGCCATTATTACCACCTTAGTTACAACATACTATTAGATTTTTGCAGCATACCCAGCCCGCGGCTTCTGCGCAAGTTTTATTCAGGCAGAGGTGAAATCAGGCAGCTGATGATAGACCGGCCAGCTAAAGCAGAAGCGGGCGCCGCCGAGAGGGCTGGCCTCGCAGCGCACCTCGCCGCCCATCGCCTGGGCGATACTGTGGACAATCGCCAGGCCGAGGCCGCAGCCTCCTGTCGCCCGGTCCCGGCTGGGGTCAAGGCGGACAAAGGGCTCAAACACCCGCTCGCGCTCCTCGGGGGCGATTCCCGGGCCGTCATCCTCAACCAGCAACGATGCGCGCGAACCCTGCAGCGTCAGGCTGACCGCCACCCGCTGGCTGCTGTAGCGCAGGGCGTTATTGACCAAATTATCCAGCACCCGCTCCATCAGTCGCATATCCAGCGCGCCGTAGTTACCGTGGGTCAGCGTCGCCAGGGCGACCTCGCGCTGTGGGTTGACCATCTGGATATCCTCGACGTGATCGCTGATCCAGGCGGGAAAATCGGGAGTCGTCAGGCTGAGCTCCGTCTGCGGGCGGTCGAGGCGGGTGTAGGTCAGGAGCTCTTCAATCAGCGCCTCCAGCTGACCGATATCGCGGTTCAGCGCCTGCGATTCCGCCTCGGTGAGATTCTCGCTCATCTCCAGACGGTAGCGCAGGCGTACCAGCGGTGTCCTGAGTTCATGGGCGATGCCGTCAATCAGCTGCTTTTTGCTGGCAATAAGCGCATTAATGTTATCGGCCATTTGGTTAAAGGCCACCCCGAGCCGCTCGAAGCTGGACATACTGTCGAAGTGAATGCGCTCGCTGAGGTGACCTTCGCCAAAGCGCTGGGCGGCCGTCTCAATGCGCAGCATGTCCTGCCAGTGCGGGCGCATCCAGATAAACACCGGAAAGGCCAGAGAGATAGCAATAAACGCCATTAGCGCCACGTCCAGCAGGCGCATCTCATGCAGAAAATAGAGATAGGGCACCGGGCCCACCGACAGCACATAGTGGCTGCGGGGAATGCGCTGAATAAAGGTGTACTGATCGTCGAGGGCGACGATATCGCCGGCGCGCAGGTGCTGCATCGAGCTTTCCGACAGCTTAAATTTGCTGATCGGCTCGATGTGCAGATCAAACGATAAATTCAGGTCCAGCTCTTTAAGGGTCTTGCTCCAGTCGCGCGGCGGTATCTCCCGCAGCTCGCTGCGCATCAGATACAGCGAGCTTTTCATCAAATCGTCAAGCGACTGCCGTCCGGCGCGCTCCGCGGTAAATTTATAGACCAGACCGACCAGCATGGTCATCACCAGAAAGCAGACGAAGAGCAGAAGATAGAACTGCACGAACAGCTTTTTCATTACATTACCGCGTATTCAAGAGAAACCTGTCTGGCGCCCCAGGGGCATCTTCTGCGCGTCGGGGAGTCAATGTTATCGATATCCCCGGGCGAGGCGCGGGGAAATCATAGATACGCTATCAAAGCAGGGTTTATGCCCCCTGACAATAGCCAGCCTGGAGACAGAACGGTGAAAAGGTGACAGTGTCACTCGATGCGTTGATTTCTTCACCCTCNNNNGAGCAGGGCAATCGTATTTTGTGCGTCGATGGATACGCTACTCACGATAATAAGGAATGTCTACCGGATAGGTGGTCGTCAGACTCAGCAGCCGACAGCGCACCAGCTTTTCCGTTTCGGCATACCAGTAAGCAAACTCGCCGGTGGTCTGGTGGTAAATCATCTGATCGAGGTTGGCAAACGGGATCACCAGCAGCGGCCCCTGGCGAACGTGGCCGCCGCCGGTTTCAAAGTGATGCTGCCCCCAGGATTGCTGGGTATGTTCATAGCGATGAAGGATCACCTCGATTTGCCCGCGCTGCGGACAGAGGAGTCGAATATCGGCGTTGTCGAGGGAAAAAGCCCAGCCAGAGAGAGAAGTGAACAGTGAGAGTGCCAAAAGTACAACGTATTTCATCATGCAAAAGTCCTGTGTTTTCAGGCTTTATGCCACTCTGACAGCGGTAAGTCCTTGAGCACAATCATATTGAGGAGTTATGTGATGGGGTTCTGTACGGCTAATTCTAATGATTTAGTCAATATGACAAGTTCCGGTGATGAATGTGCGCGCCAGGGACGAACGCAGCAGGCAGCAAACGTGATAACTTTGCCGCCGGCGAGCGCGCGATGAGCGGGCCCCTCGCAGGGCCGCAGAAGGGCTGCTTAGTTATCCCAGGCGTGAGGGGCGAACAGGTAGCCTTTGTTGCGAACGGTCTTAATACGATAGGGCTCCGTGGCGTTGTCGAGCAGTTTTTTGCGCAGGCGGGAGATAGCCACGTCGACGCTGCGATCCATCCCGTCATAGGTAACGCCGCGTAAATTTTTCAGCAGTGCGTCGCGGTCCATAATCTGCCCGGCGTGGGTGGCCAACTCCCACAGCAGATCGAAATCGGCGGTCGACAGGGCGACGTTTTCTCCGCCAAGCAGCACCTGGCGGTTGACCGGGTCAATGGTCAGCGAGCCGAAGGAGATGGTTTTATGTGGCGTGAGCGTTGAGGAGGCGGAACCGGCGCCTGCCGGAGCAATATGCTGGCGCAAATGCAGACGCAGTCGCGCGAGAAGTACCGCTGGCGGCGTGGTTTTCAGAATATAATCGCTGGCGCCCATCTCCAGGGAGAGGATATGGTTCATATCGCTGTCGAGCGAAGTCAGCAGGACAATCGGCCCTTGCCATTGCCCGCGCAGATCGCGACAGAGCGTCATTCCGTCCTTGCCGGGCAGCATAATGTCCAGCAGCACCAGATCCGGTTTCTCCCGCGCGATCACCTCCTCAGCGCGGTCGCCGCGAGGCTCGACCACCACATCCATATCATGCTTGCCGAGATAGGCGGCGATCAGCGTGCCTACCTCAGGGTCATCCTCAACAAAAACGATTTTATTCATGTCTATTGCACATCAGTAAAAGAAGTAACATACACCGCACTTATTTTACCCGCCATTACTCTTTTATAAACAGCGTTAAATCCGCTATGCTGCCCTAACTTATTGATTCACTGTTAAGGCATACGGGCATGGGGCTGTTAATCAAAGGGCTGCTGGGAGCGCTGGTGGTGGTGCTGATTGGCGTGCTGGCGAAAACCAAAAACTACGCTATCGCTGGCCTGGTCCCGCTGTTTCCCACCTTTGCGCTCATCGCTCATTATATTGTCGCCAGCGAGCGGGGGATCGAAGCCCTGCGCGCGACCATCGTATTCGGCATGTGGTCGATTCTTCCCTATTTTATCTATCTGCTGTCACTGTGGTATTTCACCGGGATTATGCGCCTGCCGTTGGCGCTGGCAGGCGCGGTGGGATGCTGGGGGCTGTGCGCCTGGCTGTTAATCCTCGGCTGGAGCCGTTTCCACTAGCGCAGCGGGCGGCCGCCGTCGACAGCGAATGAGCGGCCGGTAACGTAGCGGCTGGTAAACAGGTAATCGATGAGATCGCTAATCTCTTTTTCGCCAGGGGCGATTTTCATCAGCGATTTATCCAGCGCCTGCTGACGATAGGCCTCGTCGTCACCCTCATTAAACATGATTAGCGACGGCGCGATGGCGTTGACCTTAACCTCTGGCGCCAGCTTGCGAGCGAAGGAGCGGGTCATGTTATCCAGGGCGGCTTTGCTGGCGGCGTAGGCGATATGTTTGTCGCTCCCGCGCTCCACCACGTAATCGGTGATATGGATAACGTCGCTGGCGGCATGGCCGTGGCCGCGCAGCAACGCCTCCAGCGCATGGTTGAGCAGATAGGGGGCGTGGACGTGGATCTGCATCATGCGGTTGATGACGGTGCTCAGCGGGACGCCCGGCTTTTCCGCTATCCAGTCGCTGGCGTTATGGATGATGGCGCGCAGACCGTCGGTGTGTGATTTGACCGCTTCAGCGAAGGTCAGAATGCCGTCATCGCTGCTAAAATCGGCCTGCAGGCAGAGCGCGCCCGCTTCGCGCAGGCCGTCAATCGCCGGATAGGGCGTACGATAGCTGACGATGACCGGCTGGCGCTGCTGCAGAAAATGGTGTGCCAGAGCGAGGCCGATGCGGCGGCCTGCTCCTGTGATCAGAATCGGGCGGGGCTGTTGTTCAGCCATGGGTATCTCCTATGCGTTCTGCGGCAGGGCGACCGCTTACCCCACCAGCATCCACGTTGCCGGCACAGCGGCAACCAGCAATAAACCAATTAGCGCCACTTCGCGGCGTTTGAGCGAACGATCGTGCTGGTGCGTACGTCGGGCGTACAAAAAGACCAGAAGACCCGGAGCGTAAAGTACCACCGACAACAGCAAATGCACAGGCCCCGACGCGTATAATAACCATATGCCATAAATACAGGCGCCGATAGCCACCGCTTTATGCAGCGGGCGAGTGGCGATTTTCAGCAGAAAGGCGCCGACCAGCAGATAGGGCACGAGAATCATCTCAGAGGCAATGGTCAGCAGCGTGCCGTAGTCCGATCCGGTCAGCCAGATCAGCACCAGCGATACCTGAACGCTGATATTGGTCAACCACAATGAGGCGGAGGGGGCGTTGTTGCTATTCTGACGGGCAAACAGGCGCGGGAAGGCTTTATGAGTGGCGGCGAGGAAAGGCACCTCCGCGGCCATGATGGTCCAGCTGAGATAAGCGCCGCACACCGACACGATCAGCCCGGCGGCAATGACGATCTCCCCCCATGACCCCATCAGCCTGACCATCAGTCCCGCCATCGACGGGTTGCGCATTTCGGCCAGTTCGCTGCGCGGCACAACGCCCAGCGACAGCAGGGTGACCAGCAGATACACCGCGAGGGCCGACAGCACCGNCAGCAGCGTCGCGCGGCCAACGTCGCGCTTGTGTCGCGCCCGCGCGGACACGACTACCGCCCCCTCCACGCCGATAAACACCCACAGGGTGATCAGCATGGTGTTTTTGACCTGCTCCCATACCGGCACGCCCAGCGCCAGGCCGCTAAAATCGAGGCGGAACGTATCCAGCTGAAAGGCCAGGGCGGCGAGCGCGACGAAGGCGCCCAGCGGCAGAAGCTTGGCGAGGGTGGCCACCAGGTTAATCCCCGCTGCCGTCTGGACACCGCGCAGGACCAGAAAGTGGACGACCCACAGCAGAACCGACGCGCCAACGATAGACTGCCAGGTATTACCATCGCCAAACAGGCGCAGCTCAGGGGTATCGGTGAAAAAACTGAGCGCCGAAAAGACGATAACCAGATAGGAGACATTGGCGATCACCGCGCACAGCCAGTATCCCCAGGCGGAACAGAAGCCGATCAGTTCGCCGAATCCTTCGCGAGCGTAGGTGAAGATCCCGCCGTCGAGGTCGGGACGAATACGGGTCAACAGCAGCATGGCGAAAGCGAGAAACAGGATCCCGACGCCGGTGATGGCCCAGCCAATGAGCAGAGCGGAAGGGCTGGCCACGGCAGCCATATTTTGCGGCAAACTGAATACGCCAGCGCCGAGCATTGAGCTAAGGACCAGGGCGGTCAGGGCGCTCAGGCCCAGTTTCTTTTCCATTGCATTCCCGAGGTGAAAATGGCTGTTCCAGAATATTTATTTTGCGAAATCGCATAAAAATGGAGGATTGCGCTAAGGCGCGGGATTTTACGGAGTGTCCGGGGGCCATGCAATGGCGGGGGATGAAAAAAAATGAAAAGGCGGCAATGCGCCGCCTTTTTAGCCAGCCAGCAGCGATTATTTGTACAAATCGGCGCTGATGGTGATGTTGCCGCCGCGTTCCTGCCACTGGCGGGTGATGTGGTAGTACTTCGCCCCTTTCTTCGCCGCGCGTTTCGCCGTCTGATAGGAGATTTCGGTCATGTTGCCGTAGTTGCCGGTGAACTGGATGTTATCGAACGGCACCATTTGCGCCGCAGTCACTTTGTTCACTTCTTCGACCTTAGTGCCGTTCGGCAGGGTGACAGTGTAACGTCCACCTTTCGAAGACTGAGTCTCAAAGAAACGCCCAACGCCGGTACCCGAACCCACCGCGGCGGTGGTGGCAACGCCCGGAATTTCCACGTTCTTCGCCGCTTCGCCGCCTTTGGCCAGCGCTGCGCGGCCAGCTTCAGAGTCAGCCGGGATAGCGTCCGGGCTCTGCAGCACGCGTTTTTCAGCATCTTTTTTGTAGATATAAGCGGTAATGCGCTGGTTGCCGCCCTGGTTGGCGTCAACCTGGCGGACGATAAAGAACGCATAGGCGCCTTTTGCTTTCGCCGCTTTGGTGATGGCGTCGTTGACTTCCGGCTGGCTGCGATAGAAGCCCTGAACGGTGACGGTGTCGTAAGGCATCAGCTCAACGGCCTGATCTTTCGGCAACTCCATCACGCCGTTGATAATGCGATTCTTCGGCGCATCCGCTTTCGGCGCGTCTTCTTTATAAAGGTCAGCCGTGACGCGCCAGTTGCCGCCATTGCCGTAGTCCGACGTGTCGACAACATAGAATGAGGCCGCGCCGTCTTTGTCGGCTTTGCGCGATACTGCCTGTACCGCATCGCCAATGGCATTAAACCGGCCGGTGACGACAACGCGATCGTAGGGCTTCAGCGCAGCCGCCTGCTCCGGGGTCAACTCGGTCGCTGCATGGGCAGACAACGTGGCGGTTGTCAGGAGAGCAGACGCCAGGAGGGTGTTTTTAAGCTTCATAAAAATAATCCTTTGCCTTGCGCAAACCATATACTGGTGTTGTTGTTGACTGAAAACGTTTGATTATTGCATTTAATCGCCGTGACTGTCTGCGTCAATTTTTGCTTGCCGCCCGAATCGTATACTACGGAAAGATAACATTTTTCGATATGTTGAAAAAACAGGCGCTTGACCAGCAAAAACGATAATCAATACCACTTTTATTAGTTAATGTAATGTTAACACAATGATCTCAATGGCGATAAATGGCGTTTTATACCGCAGGATAAGCGGATTATCAGGCCTGGGCGGCAAATTCAGGTAAATATTGCTGCCCGGACCCATCTGAGCTGACAATAAGCAATAAAATCAAAATTTGTGTTTTATCGCAGTAGATCACAATCGGTATTTTCAGTAGGTTATAAAAAGTTTGTTACTGTTTCATTTTGTAGACAGCGAAAGATGGCGAGGAAGATTTTGCCGTCCTGGCGTTGTTGGGCAGAAAAGTAAACCATCATCAAAAACCGATGGAAGGGAAAACTATGCGTATTGGTGTACCACAAGAAAGGCTAGCCNAGGAGACCCGGGCCGCCGCCACGCCGAAGACCGTTGAGCAATTGCTCAAACTCGGCTTTAGCGTCGCGGTAGAAAGCGGCGCCGGGAAGCTGGCCAGCTTTGACGATGAGGCCTTTGCCGAGGCAGGAGCTGAAATCGTGACCGGCGACGAGGTATGGCAGTCTGATGTCATCCTTAAGGTCAATGCTCCGAATGACGATGAAATTGCCCTGCTGAATCCGGGGACCACGCTGATTAGTTTTATCTGGCCGGCGCAAAACCCGCAGCTGATGGAAAAACTGGCGGCCCGTAATATCAACGTAATGGCGATGGATTCCGTGCCGCGTATTTCCCGCGCCCAGTCGCTGGATGCGCTCAGCTCAATGGCCAACATCGCCGGGTACCGCGCTATCGTTGAAGCGGCGCATGAATTTGGTCGATTCTTTACCGGGCAGATTACGGCGGCAGGCAAGGTTCCGCCCGCCAAGGTGATGGTCATTGGCGCCGGGGTCGCCGGTCTGGCGGCGATTGGCGCCGCCAACAGCCTGGGCGCTATTGTTCGCGCCTTCGATACCCGTCCGGAAGTGAAGGAGCAGGTGCAGAGTATGGGCGCCGAGTTCCTCGAGCTGGACTTTAAAGAGGAAGCGGGCAGCGGCGATGGCTACGCCAAGGTGATGTCTGAGGCCTTTATTAAGGCTGAAATGGCGCTGTTCGCCGCGCAGGCGAAAGAGGTCGATATCATTGTCACCACGGCGTTAATCCCGGGCAAACCGGCGCCGAAGCTGATCACCCGCGAAATGGTCGACTCCATGAAATCGGGCAGCGTGGTGGTCGATCTGGCCTCGCAAAACGGCGGCAACTGTGAGTACACCGTACCGGGCGAAGTGGTGACCACCGCCAACGGCGTGAAAATCATCGGTTACACCGATCTTCCTGGCCGTCTGCCGACCCAGTCCTCCCAGCTCTACGGCACCAACCTGGTGAACCTGCTGAAGCTGCTGTGCAAAGAGAAAGACGGCAATATCGTTATCGATTTCGATGACGTGGTAGTGCGCGGCGTGACCGTTGTTCGCGAAGGTGAAATCACCTGGCCGGCGCCGCCGATTCAGGTCTCCGCTCAGCCGCAGGCCGCGGCGAAAAAAGTGGAAGCGCCGAAAGAAGCGGTGAAACCGGCGTCGCCGTGGCGCAAATATGCGCTGATGGCGCTGGCGATTATTCTCTTCGGCTGGCTGGCCAACGTGGCGCCAAAAGAGTTCCTCGGCCATTTCACCGTCTTCGCGCTGGCCTGCGTGGTGGGTTACTACGTGGTGTGGAACGTCTCCCATGCGCTGCATACGCCGCTGATGTCGGTGACCAATGCCATTTCGGGCATTATCGTGGTTGGCGCGTTGTTGCAGATAGGCCACGGCGGCTGGGTCAGCTTCCTGAGCTTTATCGCGGTGCTGATCGCCAGCATTAATATTTTCGGTGGTTTTACCGTGACTCAGCGCATGCTGAAAATGTTTCGCAAAGGATAAGGGGTAGCACATGTCTGGTGGATTAGTAACGGCTGCATACATTGTTGCTGCAATCCTGTTTATTTTCAGCCTGGCGGGCCTGTCGAAACACGAAACGTCGCAGCAGGGCAACTATTTCGGCATCGCCGGGATGGCCATTGCCCTGATCGCTACCATCCTGGGGCCGGACGCCGGCAACGTCGGCTGGATTATTCTTGCGATGGTGATCGGCGGGGCGATCGGTATTCGTCTGGCGAAGAAGGTCGAGATGACCGAGATGCCGGAGCTGGTGGCTATCCTGCACAGCTTCGTGGGGCTGGCAGCGGTGCTGGTGGGTTTCAACAGCTACCTGCAGCATGAAACCGGTATGGAGCAAATTCTGGTCAATATTCATTTGACCGAAGTGTTCCTCGGGATCTTCATCGGCGCGGTGACCTTCACCGGTTCGGTGGTGGCGTTTGGTAAATTGCGCGGCAAAATTTCCTCCAGGCCGCTGATGCTGCCCAATCGCCATAAGCTGAACCTGGCGGCGCTGGTGGTTTCCTTCATCCTGATGGTGATTTTTGTTCGCTCTGACAGCACCGGCACCCAGGTCCTGTGCCTGCTGGTGATGACCGCGATCGCGCTGGCCTTTGGCTGGCACCTGGTGGCCTCTATCGGCGGTGCGGACATGCCGGTGGTGGTCTCGATGCTCAACTCCTACTCGGGCTGGGCGGCAGCGGCGGCGGGCTTTATGCTGAGTAATGACCTGCTGATCGTCACCGGCGCGCTGGTGGGCTCTTCCGGCGCCATCCTCTCTTACATTATGTGTAAGGCGATGAACCGCTCCTTTATCAGCGTGATCGCCGGGGGCTTCGGCACCGATGGTTCCTCCAGCGGCGGCGATGAAGAAGTGGGCGAGCATCGCGAGATTAGTGCCGAAGAGACGGCGGAGATGCTGAAAAACTCGCACTCGGTGATCATCACCCCGGGCTACGGTATGGCGGTGGCTCAGGCGCAGTATCCGGTAGCAGAAATTACCGAGAAGCTGCGGGCGCGGGGTATCAAAGTACGCTTTGGTATTCATCCGGTGGCCGGGCGCCTGCCGGGGCATATGAACGTCCTGCTGGCGGAAGCCAAAGTGCCTTACGACATCGTGCTGGAGATGGATGAGATCAACAACGATTTCAGCGACACCGACACCGTGCTGGTGATCGGCGCCAACGATACCGTCAACCCGGCGGCGCAGGACGATCCGAAGAGCCCGATCGCCGGCATGCCGGTGCTCGAGGTGTGGAAAGCGCAGAATGTGGTGGTCTTTAAGCGTTCAATGAACACCGGTTACGCCGGCGTACAGAACCCGCTGTTCTTTAAAGAGAACACTCATATGCTGTTTGGCGATGCTAAAGCCAGCGTCGATGCGATCCTGAAAGCGCTGTAANGTAACATAATTGTTTTACAACGTTTGTTTATAAGCCGTCTCCTGTGAGACGGCTTTTTTATATGCAGGGGGATGCCTGGAATTGTTCATAAAATAAGCGGCAAGAGGTGATATAATGTTCCGGTTCTTAAATCAGACAGAGGATATTATGGATACCGAGTTAACCCCAACGCAGATGGCCATCGAATTCTTACGCCGCGACCCCACCGTCATGACCCCAGCGCAGTATCTGAAAAAACTTAAACTGCTGGAGCTGGAGTTTGCTGACCTGATGGCGCTCTCCTCGCTGGAGCTGAAAGAAGAGATCGATCTGGCCTGGCGTCTGGGTATCCACTAAGCCATTCTCGCTGGACAGCGACAGGGGCCGCCAACGGCCC
>NZ_JAZARW010000001.1:1699317-1714907 GCF_036233805.1 Klebsiella sp. EMBS2024
TGTGCCTGGCTGGCAGCAAGCAAAAAAATCCCCCGCGAGGCGGGGGAAGATGAGCGGTAGCGGTTAATCGTCGTCGTCGTCGTCCAGTTCCACCGGCGTCTGGTAGGCCTCCGGTTTCAGCACCAGCAGGTCACAGCGCAGGTGGTCGACAACCTGTTCCGCGGTATTGCCGAGGAACGCCGCCGACAGGCCGGTACGTCCGACCGTTCCCAGCACCACGATCCCCGCCTGCAGATGCTCGGCGAGGTCCGGGATCACCTCTTCAGGCAGTCCTTTTTCGACGTGGGTGAATTTTTCATCGATGCCAAACTTCTGCCGCAGCGCTTTCATCGCCAGCAGATGCTGGCCGCGGATCGCGTCGTTGTAGACGCTGGGATCAAAATCCGGCAGTTCTATCGCGATATTGATCGGCGTCACCGGGTAGGCACCGATCAGGTGCACTTCAGTGTGGTTGACTTCTTCCGCCAGCGACAGCGTCTCGCGAACCAGCTTCTCGTTAAGGGTGTTGTGATAATTCTCTTCGCTGGCGAGATTGACGGCGACCAGCGCTTTGCCGCCTTCCGGCCACGGCTGGTCTTTGACCATCCACACCGGGCAAGGGCATTTACGCAGCAGATGCCAGTCCGTCGGGGTAAAGATCACCGCCTCCAGTTTGTCGTGCTGGTGGGCCATCTTCAGCAGCAGATCGTGTTTCTCACTGACCACCTCCTGAATAATCGCTTCGAAGGGACGGTTGTGCCACACCACTTTCACGTCAATCGGCACGCCCGATTCCAGGTAGAATTTCGCCTGCTCGCGGATCCAGGCCGTTCGTTGGGCAATGACGCCCTGGCGCATTGCCGTCCGCTCGTCCGGCGACAGCAGGGTGGTCATTTCATAGGAAAAATCATAGATCGGCAAAAAGGCTTTGATGCGTCCACCAATCCGTTGGTGCAGGTACACCGCTCGCCTAAGCGCCGGCTGGTCGTCCTGGTTAGGATCGATTACTACCAGCATGCTCTGATACTTCGCCATACAGGGTCTCCTTACAACTGCAGCTACCGTCAGTTATTAAAAAGATAACCTATATGGATGAATTGAAACAGGGGAGGAGCCTGGTCAGATCAACAAATCTGAAAAAATTGCCGATCGTGACCAGGTATTGCGCAGAGATTAAGCGACGTTGCGCGCCTGCCCGGCCAGCTGGGCCAGCAGATCGCTGTTTTCAATAGTGATATATTTGCCTTTCACCGCCAGCATGCCGCTTTTCTGAAAACGGCCCAGCAGACGGCTGATGGTTTCGACGGTGAGGCCGAGATAGTTGCCAATATCGCCGCGGGTCATGGTCAGCCGGAACTCACGTGGTGAGAAGCCGCGCTGGGCGAAACGACGAGAAAGGTTATAGATAAACGCGGCCAGGCGCTCTTCGGCATTCTTTTTGGAAAGCAACAGGATCATATCCTGGTCGCCTTTAATCTCACCGCTCATCAGGCGCATCATCTGCTGACGCAGATTGGGCATTTTTCCGGAAAGATCGTCAAGAGTTTCGAAGGGGATCTCGCAGACCATTGAGGTTTCCAGCGCCTGCGCAAAGCTCGGGTGCAGACCGGTGCCGATGGCGTCAAAGCCCACCAGGTCGCCCGCCAGATGGAAGCCAGTGATCTGCTCATCACCTTGCTCGGTGATGGTATAGCTTTTGATGGTCCCGGAGCGAATAGCGTACAACGACTTCAGCTCATCACCGGCTTTGAACAAGGTTTGACCTTTCTGGATAGGCTTTTTCCGCTCGATAATATTATCCAGCTGATCAAGCTCATGCTCGTTCAGAGTAAAGGGGATGCAGAGCTGGCTAATGCTGCAATCCTGACAATGGATTGCACAACCGCCAGACTGAATGCGTCGAATAATTCGCTTCTCAGGGATCATATGTCTGCTCAGGCCTTAATTGATATTGGTCAATTTTAACATCTTTTTGATCAGCAGGTAAGCCTTCAGGCCCGGAAACACGTAATATCAGCAGGGTAAATCAAATCGCTTGTGTATCTATTTGATTAAAAACAGATTATTACGCCACTTTTGATTGTAAAATTACCTGAAAATTCCAGAAAAGGCATTTTCAGTCAAAGCAACAGATAGCCCTCATGACGCAAAAGCCACTCTTTACGCTGTACGCCGCCGGCATAGCCGGTCATGGTGCCGTTGCGCCCGATGACCCGATGGCAGGGCACCACGATACTCACCGGATTGGCGCCATTGGCGGCGCCCACCGCGCGCGCGGCGCCGGGACGACCGAGCGCCTCGGCCAGTTGGCCGTAGTGCATCACCTGGCCGCAAGGGATATCGCGTAACGCCTGCCAGACCTGGCGCTGAAAAGGGGTGCCGGCGGTGGCGGTAGGCAGAGTCTCGATAATGGCTAAATCGCCGGCAAAATAGTCGCTCAGCTTACTGCTGAGACCGCCGGGATTGCGGCAGTCGACGCGCTGATAACCTTCCCGACGATAGTGTACGTCGAGCAGCGTTTCCATCCGATCGCGGTGCTCGTCCCACTCGACGGCGCGCAAATTAAACTGTTCGTCGCAAAGCACCCACAACGGCCCCAGCGGGGTATCCATTTTATCCTGCAGCAAGGTCAACATCGTTTCTGTCATCCACCATCGTACATGAGAGGCACACGATACCACGCGCTGACGGCAGTCAACTATACTCCCAAAAGGTAAAACCGCATCGCCAGATAGCACGGCGGGCTATCCGCCGTGGAGGCATTCTGCGATCGCCACGATGATTTATTTTTGGATCGATCCTGGCGGGTTACCGGACAGGGTTTTTGCTACTTTTAAGCTGACGACGTCGGTCCTCCGCGCCGCTGTGCGCGCTCGGGAAAGTGCTACCGCGTCGGCGCGGCGCGGTTAATAACTCAGAGGTGGAGCTATGCAATATATACTGACTGGCGTAATCGTACTGATCTTCAGCGGTCTGGTTATTCACGGTATGTCGCTGTTGCTTGAGCGGGGGTATCGCGCGCTTTTCGGCATATTCGCCGGAGCCGGGGAAGCGACCCGTAAGTTCAAAGTGAAGATATCGCGTTAAGCTAAGGCGGCCGTCCCTGGCGCATCGGTGGGTTAAGACAGCCGCGGATAGATGCCAGGGCCGATCGGCAGTCCCACCAGATACCAGCCCACCAGCAACAGCAGCCAGACGGCGAGAAAAATCAGCGGGTAAGGGAGCACCAGCGAGTAGTAGGTGCCGAGGCGGGCATCCGGCCGGTAGCGCTGTAGAAAGCCGAGAAACAACGGCACAAACGGTGACACCGGCGCCAGCGGCAGCACCGATGAATCAGCGATACGAAACAGGATCTGCGCAAACGCCGGGTGAAAGCCCAACAGCATAAACATTGGCACGAAGATCGGCGCCAGAATCGACCAGATGGCCGAGCCGCTGGCGATAAACATACACAGAAAAGCCGACAGCAGCGCAAGACCGACAAACGCCGGAACACCGTTCATGCCTGAACTCTCCAGCAGATCCGTCAGCCCGACGGCCATAAACTTGCCCATGTTGCTCCAGTTGAACATCGCCACGAACTGCGCCAGCGGGAAGACCATCACGATAAACCCGGCCATCTCTTTCATCGGCTCAATCATCAACTGCGGCAGGTCGGCCTGGCGGCGAATTTTGCCGGTGGCGATGCCGTATGCCAGCGACACGACAAAGAAGAAAAAGATAATTAGCGGCACGATGCCTTTGATAAACGGCGAGGGCATGACCGTATGCTGAACCGGATCGCGAAGAATACCGTTTTCGGGGACCACCATCAGGGCGATGACCGCCACGAATACCAGCGTCGCCACGCCGGCGATGCGCAGGCCGAACCGCTCCGCGGGCGTCAGCGTCTGCAGCTTTTCATCACGACTGCCTTGCCACTGGCCCAGCCGCGGCTCGACCAGCTTATCGGTGATCAGTCCGCCGACGAGCGTCAGAACGATCACCGAGGTCGCCATAAAGTACCAGTTGTCGATCACACTGACGTGCAAAGAGGCATCGATGGACTTTGCCGCCTCGGTGCTGATCCCGGAGAGCAGCACGTCGGTGGTGACAATCAGTAGATTGGCGGTAAAGCCGCAGCCCACGCCGGCTATCGCCGCCAGCAGACCAGCGACAGGATGCCGACCGACGGCAAGAAACATCAGCGCTCNCAGCGGCGGCATAATCACCAGCGCCGCATCGGAAGAGATATGGCTGAAAAAGGCGATAAACAGCACCATATAGCTGGCATAGCGGGCGCTGACGTGCGAGGCCATCTTGACCATCAACGCCGGTAACAGGCCCACCCGCTCGGCAAAGCCGGCGCCCAGCACCAGGGCGAGGATCGCCCCCAGCGGCGCGAAACCGCTGAAGTTTTTAATCACGTTCGGCAAAAACCAGTGCAATCCTTCCACGCTGAGCAGGTTTTTGACCACCACCCGCGAACCGTCAGTTGGGTTTTGTACCCCAACGTTGAGGGCGGAGAGGATTGCCGTGGCAGCGATCAGCACGGCGATGAGATAGATAAACAGCAAAAACGGGTGCGGGACCTTGTTACCGATCTTCTCTACCCAGCCATAGCGCTTTCCGCCGGGGGAAGATGACGGTATGGATGACATACTCATGGGCATTCCTCTGTTGTCGTTGTTGTGTTGGGCAGGCCTGCTCCCGTACTGCCGGCGGTTATTATGGGCGGTGCGTGCCGCGATCCGGTCAGCGTTGGCCAGGAGTAGCCTCTAAGTGGTTATCGTAAAACGGACGGACTCACCTCCGCCGGGATCGGGCAACGATAGGGGCGTTCGGCCAGTACCTGCCTGAACTCTTGCTGGCTGGCCTCCAGCAGGGCGCTGTCGCTGAATAAACGGATGGCGGTCGCCGCGAGCACTTTCCCCGCCAGCAACATCCCTTTATGGGCAATGGAGGTTCTGCCCTGGCTCACCAGCTGCCAGCTGTGCAGCGGGGTACCCACCGCGAAGCACGGGCTGAAGCACTGGGCCACCGGCGCTTTCCAGCTAACATCGCCGACGTCGGTGGATCCGGCGAGGACGTTATCCGTGGCCGCCCAGGGCGCCACCTCATCAATCAGCAAGGTGTCGCGGTGGCGACGAGCGAACGTTTTGCCTTCCTCGCCACTGGTGCCGGCAATATTGTTCAGGCTGTTGTTAATATCGTTGGCGCTGAGGGTGGCGCGGATCGCCGCGGCAAAAGCGCGTTCCTCGTCGCTCCAGGCGGGGGTACCGTAATGACAGACCGCCTGATACATCGCCGCCTCAAGCGTGCGGTTGGGTAGATAGCTGGAGCAGGCTTTTTCAAAGCGGCAGCTGACCTGGGTCTCGGTCATCAGCGCGGCCCCCTGGGCAATCTTCTCTATGCGGGCGAAGATTTGCTCAGCGTCGGCCATCTCCGGCGCGCGGATCAAATACAGCACTTCCGCCTGCGCCTGCACCACGTTGGGCGAGACGCCGCCGGTATCGGTAATGGCGTAATGGACGCGCGCCTTCTCGATGATATGTTCATTGAGGAAATTGCTGCCGGTGGTCATCAGGGTGACGGCATCCAGCGCGCTCCGGCCCAGGTGCGGCGAATTAGCGGCGTGGGCCGCGGTGCCGGTAAATCGCCATGCCGCCTGAATGTTGGCGAGGGTGCGGGTGCTGAACATCCCGGCCCAGGCTTCCGGATGCCAGGTCAGCGCCGCATCGACATCATCAAACAACCCTTCGCGCACCATAAAGGTTTTTCCCGAACCGCCTTCCTCGCCGGGACAACCGTAGAAGCGCAGAGTGCCGCTGTCGCCGTGCTGCTGCAGCCAGCCTTTGGCGGCGACCGCCGCGGCGAATGCCGCGGTGCCGAGCAGATTGTGCCCACAGCCGTGGCCGTTGGCTCCCGGCGTCAAGGGCGTCGGTTCCGCGCTGTGGGCCTGCTGGCTGAGTCCCGCCAGGGCGTCAAATTCGCCGAGCAGGGCAATGACCGGTTGGCCCTCACCGACGCTGGCGATAAAGGCATTCGGGATCCCGCCGGCATCGCGGGTGAGCTGAAAACCTTCCGCCTCCAGGGCGTCGGCCAGCCGTTGGGCTGACCAGAACTCCTCAAAGCGGGTCTCCGGGTGGTCCCAGATGTCGTCGGCGATGGCGCAGTAAGTGTCGCGTTGTGCCTCAACCACCTCGTCCACAAACTGAAAAATGGCTTCCATTACACCCCCCGCTGCCAGGGAAAGTTAAGCGCGACGCGCGCCAGGGTTTCGACCGCTACCGCCATCACGCTCTCGTCGAAGTCAAACTTTTCGTTGTGGTGACCGGCGCTGAGTTCAGTGCCGAAAATCATGTACGAGGCGAGGCCGCCGCGCGCCTGGACCCGGGCCATCATCAGGGTGGCGTCTTCCGAGCCCGCCGGGGCGGCGATGCGATCCACCGCCTGTTGCACGCCGGGCACCCGGGCGGCCTGTTCGCGCAGATAGTCCACCCACGCCGGCGACGGTGCGCTGGCGGTCGCCGCGCCCATCATGCGCAGTTCGTAGCGGGCTTCGTACATCACCGCAGCCCCGGCGACGACGTGCTGCGCCCGCTCGAACACGTACTGATTAATGGCTTCGCTTTCGCCGCGGGTTTCCACTTTTAACAGCGCGGAAGAGGGCACCACGTTGCGCCCGGTACCGGCCTGCATCACCCCGACGTTGACCCGCGAGGCGCCGGCGCTGTGCGGCGGGATGGCGTGCAGGCCAAGGGCGGCCTGGGCGGCGGCCAGCAGCGCGTTGCGCCCGTCCTCGGGCTTGCCGCCGGCGTGGGCGGCCACGCCGCTGAACTGCACGTCGAATTTGGTGGTGGCCATAAAGTTGTCTCCACCGCAGACGACGGTACCTGCCGGCACGCCGGTCCCAATATGGATCGCCGTGAAATAATCCACGTCATCAACCACGCCGGCGGCCACCATCGCGCGGGCGCCGCGGGTACCCTCTTCAGCAGGCTGGAAAATCAGTTTAATGACGCCATTGAGCTGGGCGGCATACTGCTTGAGCACATGCGCCAGCCCCAGCCCGATGGCGGTATGGCCGTCATGGCCGCAGGCGTGCATCATGCCGGCGTTGCAGGAGGCGAAATGATCGCGATGGGGGCGGTGGCTATCGTCATGCTGTTCGTTGAGATCGAGGGCATCCATATCGACGCGAAAGGCCAGGGTTGGCCCGGGCCGCCCGGTGTCGAGCGTGGCCACCACGCCGGCGAAACCACCTTCAAACGCCGGCAGCCAGCGCTCCGGCGCGCCCTGTTCGCGGGCGCGTTCGAAAGCCCGGGCCAGGGTCTCCTCGTCCGGCAGCCCCATCCGGCTGTCGGCATCGATGACGTCGCGGCCTAGCGCCAGCTGATAGCCGAGCCCGTCAAGAATATCCGCGACCTTACTGGCGGTGCGAAACTCCAGCCAGCCGGATTCAGCGTGCAGGTGAAAATCGCGGCGCCATTGGGTCATGGAGGGCGCCAGCTGGCGGAGGTATTCATCAAGTTGCGGCATAGCTTATCCTGTCATAAGTAAAAAATGTGACGGCGTTCACGATGTGATAGCTTTTGTTTATCACTTGCGTTTTACAGGCCGTATCCCACTTAACCTGCCACAGCCTGATGGATTACAGTAGATGTGAATTTCTTCTGTCTGATAAACAATGGTTATCACCGAAAGCATGGCATTTCAGATTAAATTTCATCATATCCGCGCCTTCGTCGAAGTGGCCCGGGAAGGGAGTATTCGCGGTGCCAGCCGGGCGCTGGCGGTCTCGCAGCCGGCCCTGACCAAAGCGATTAAAGAGCTGGAGGAGGGGCTTTCCGCCCAGCTGTTCGTGCGCCGCAGTCAGGGGGTGGCGCTGACCGAAAACGGCGAAAGCTTTTACCAACATGCGAGCTTGATCCTTGAGGAGCTGCGGGCGGCGCAGGACGAACTGCTGCAGCGCCAGGGCGAGCAGGCCGGGCAAATTAATATTGGCCTCGGCGCCAGCGTCGCCCGGTCGCTGATGCCGTCGGTGATCTGCCGCTTTCATCAGCAGCATCCGCAGGTAAAGGTGCGGATCATGGAGGGCCAACTGCTGGCGATGATCAATGAGCTGCGCCAGGGAGAGCTGGATTTCACCATCAATACCTATTACCCCGGGCCGTACGACCATGAGTTCAGCTTTGAGAAACTGTTTGAGAAACCGTTCGCGGTGTTCGCCCGCGCGGGCCATCCGGCGGCGCAGGCCACCTCGCTGGGGGAGTTGATGGATCACCACTGGACCATGCCGACGCCGCGCGGCAGCTACTTCAAGCAGCTGCAGGAGCGCTTCGAACAGCTGGGACGGGATCCAAAGGTGGGGATCGTCTGCGAAACGTTCTCATCCTGCATCAGCCTGGTGGTGAAAAGTGATTTTCTCAGCATCCTGCCGGTGGAGCTGGGCAACGACCCGCTGATGGCCGACAAACTGGTGATGATCCCCATCCGTGAAGTGTTACCCACCGCCACCTATTATCTGATCCAGCGGCGCGATACCCGGCAGACGCCGCTCACGGCGTCGTTAATCACCCTGTTCCGCCGCCAGAGCCGACAATTGTTTCCTTAATCGTCCGTCGCGCTCACTTTGCCAGCGAACGCGGCTAAACGCGTTGAGAGGGGAGCGCGAGGCGGCTATAGTAGCTGGCGACAGCCGCTGGAGGAGAGCCCATGAACCTTGATGACAAATCCCTGTTTCTTGACGCCATGGAAGATGTCCAGCCTCTGAAACGTAATAATGACGTGCACTGGCATCCCGGGCGTAACAGCCGGGCCCCGCAACGCGTCGATACCCTGCAGCTGGATAATTTTCTCACCACCGGCTATCTCGATATCGTGCCGCTCGCCACGCCGCTGGAGTTTAAGCGAGAAGGGCTGCAGAGCGGCGTGCTGGATAAGCTGCGGCGGGGGAAATACAGCCAGCAGGCGAGCCTCTCCCTGCTGCGCCAGCCGGTGGAACAGTGCCGGCAGATGCTCTTCGCCTTTATGGTACAGGCGCAGAAAGAGGGGTTACGCAATGTGCTGATCGTTCACGGCAAAGGCCGCGACGACCAGTCCCACGCCAATATTATCCGCAGCTATCTGGCGCGCTGGCTGGAAGAGCTGCCGGAGGTGCAGGCCTTCTGCGCCGCGCTTCCGCATCATGGCGGCAGCGGCGCCTGCTATGTCGCGCTGCGTAAATCGGCGCAGGCGAAGCAGGAGACCTGGGAGCAGCACGCCAAGCGCAGTCGTTAGCGCAGAAGCAGCGTCAGCTCGCGGGCGGCTTTTTGCAGCTCCGGCAGCACGCGCTCGATCATCTCGCGGGCCGTCATCTGGCCCGCATGCACCCCGACGTTGAGCGCCGCCTGAACCTGCCCCTGAGCGTTAAACAGCGGGACCGCGAGGGAGCGCAGCCCCATCTCCAGCTCCTGATCGTTGAGGGCATACCCCTGCTGACGCACCCGTTTCAGTTCGGCGCGCAGCTTCGCCACCGAATCCACCGTCTGTGGGGTATAGCGGATCATGGTCACCCGGCCCAGCATATCGTTGAGCTTCTCCTCCGGCTGATGGCTCAGCAGCACCCGGCCCATCGAGGTCGCCCACGCCGGAAGGCGACTGCCGATATCCAGGTCGATGGTCATAATCCGCGAGCTGGAGGCGCGGGCGATATACAGGATATCGTCGCCGTCGAGGGTGGCGATGGAGCAGGACTCATTGAGCATTTCGCTCAGATGCCGCAGCACCGGCTGCGCCGAACGCGCCAGCGGCGTCGAGGCCAGCCAGGCGTGGCCCAGCGCCAGGATCCGCGGCCGCAGCTGGAAATTCTTACCGTCTTCGGCATACACGAACCCCAGCTTGCTCAGGGTATACAGGCAGCGGCGTACCGCGGCGCGCGGGATGCCGGTCTTCTGACTGATCTGTGAGATAGACAGCAGGGGCCGCTGCGGCGTGAACGCCTGAATCACCTCCAGACCCCGCGCCAGGGAGGCCATAAAGTTAGGATCGCCTTTAAACGGATCGCCGTCGCCGGTCAGTAAATCGTCTGGATGCTTGTCCATTTCTGTTCCCCATATTTGCCATCGATCACATTCTTTCGCTAAAGATAACCGATGTTCGATTATCGCACCATATTTCGATTATCGCCCTTGACCGACATCGTTAAGCGGGTCACATTTTGTGCGAACAACGAATAAAAGTGCGATTACCGCACATCACTGGAGCGACCTGATGATTGATAAAAGCGTATCGACGCTGAGCGAGGCCATCGCCGGGATCCACGATGGGGCGACTATTATGATCGGCGGCTTTGGCCCCGCCGGCCAGCCGACCTTTCTGATTGACGCCCTGATTGACCAGGGCGCTCGCGACCTGACCATCATAAATAACAACGCCGGCAACGGGGAAGTGGGTCTCGCCGCGTTGCTCAAGGCGGGCCGGGTGCGCAAAATGATCTGCTCCTTTCCGCGCCAGGTGGATTCGCAGATTTTCGATGATCTCTACCGTCGCGGCAAAGTGGAGCTGGAGCTGGTGCCGCAGGGCAACCTCGCGGCGCGGATCCAGGCGGCCGGCGCCGGGCTGGGGGCAGTGTTTACCCCCACCGGCTACGGCACGCCGCTGGCGGAAGGCAAGGAGACACGGGAAATCGACGGTCGCCACTACGTGCTGGAGTACCCGATCAAAGCCGATTTCGCGCTGATTAAAGCCCACCAGGGCGACCGCTGGGGCAACCTGGTCTATCGCAAGGCGGCGCGCAACTTTGGCCCGATCATGGCGACAGCGGCGAAAACCACCATCGTAGAGGTCTCGCAGCTGGTGGCGCTGGGCGACCTCGACCCGGAAAACATCATCACCCCCGGCATTTTCGTCCAGCGCGTCTTCTCGCTGGAAAACCTGACTGCCGCACAACGCGCCTGAGGAGCCCGACATGCAAAAACTGACCCGTGATGAAATGGCCCAGCGCGTGGCCCGCGATATTCCCGAAGGCGCTTACGTCAACCTCGGTATCGGCCTGCCGACCCGCATCGCCAATTACCTGCCCGCTGACAAAGAGGTGTTCCTGCACAGCGAAAACGGCCTGCTGGGGATGGGGCCGAAACCGCAGCCCGGGGAAGAAGATCCCGAGCTGATCAATGCCGGTAAAGAGTATGTCACCCTCCTGCAGGGGGGCTGCTATTTCCACCACGGCGACTCCTTCGCCATGATGCGCGGCGGCCATCTCGATATCTGCGTGCTGGGGGCCTATCAGGTTTCCGCCAGCGGCGACCTCGCCAACTGGAGCACCGGTGCGCCGGATGCGATCCCGGCCGTTGGCGGGGCGATGGATCTGGCCATCGGCGCCCGCCAGGTATTTGTGATGATGGACCACCTGACCCGTGACGGCGAGTGCAAGCTGGTGGCGCAGTGCAGCTACCCGCTGACCGGCGTCGGCTGCGTCAGCCGGATCTATACCGACCTGGCGGTGATCGACATCACCGACCGCGGCCCGGTGGTGCGGGAAATCTTTACCGGCCTCTCTTTTGAAGAGCTGCAGCGCATCACTCCGGTGCCACTGACCTTTCAACAACTGGCGGAAAGCGCGTAAGGAACCTATGATGAATCAGGCATTTATCTGTGATGCGGTGCGTACACCCTTTGGCCGTTTCGGCGGTGCCCTGGCGACGATGCGCGCTGACGACCTGGCGGCGCTGCCGCTGAAAGCGCTGCTGGCGCGGAACCCGGGACTGGATCNATCGCGCATTGACGATGTGATCTTTGGCTGCGCCAACCAGGCCGGGGAAGATAACCGCAACGTGGCGCGGATGGCGCTGCTGCTGGCCGGCCTGCCGGAGAGCGTGCCCGGGAGCACCATCAACCGCCTGTGCGGTTCCAGCCTTGACGCGATCGGCGTCGCGGCGCGGGCGATTAAAAGCGGGGAGACGCAGCTGATGATCGCCGGTGGGGTGGAGAGCATGTCCCGCGCGCCGTTTGTGATGGGGAAAGCGGAGAGCGCCTTTAGCCGCAGCATGCAGATGGAGGATACCACCATCGGCTGGCGCTTTATTAACCCGCAGATGAAAGCCCTGTACGGCGTGCATTCCATGCCGGAGACGGCGGAAAACGTCGCCGATGAGTTTGCCATCTCCCGTGCCGATCAGGACGCGTTCGCCTTACGCAGTCAGTTGCGTACCGCCGCGGCGCAAGAGGCGGGGCGTTTCGCCGATGAGCTGATCGCCGTCCAGGTGCCGCAGCGCAAAGGCGAGCCGCTGCTGTTTAGCCGCGATGAGCACCCGCGCAGTACCTCGCTGGAGGCGCTGGCTAAACTGCGCGGCGTGGTGCGCGCCGAGGGCAGCGTTACCGCCGGTAACGCCTCCGGGGTTAACGACGGCGCCTGCGCGCTGCTGCTGGCCAGCGAGACGGCGCTGTCGGCCAACGATCTTCAGCCGCTGGCCCGGGTGGTCGGCGTGGCGACGGCTGGCGTTGCGCCGCGGATCATGGGGTTTGGCCCGGCGCCGGCGGTGCGCAAGGTGCTGGCGCAGACCGGCCTGACATTAGGCCAGATGGATGTCATTGAGCTGAATGAAGCCTTCGCCGCGCAGGCGCTGGCGGTGACCCGTGATTTGGGCTTACCGGACGATGCCGCCCACGTGAACCCTAACGGCGGGGCGATTGCGCTGGGCCACCCGCTCGGCGCCTCCGGCGGCCG
The DNA here is from genome assembly GCF_036233805.1 of Klebsiella sp. EMBS2024. Taxonomy (NCBI): domain Bacteria; kingdom Pseudomonadati; phylum Pseudomonadota; class Gammaproteobacteria; order Enterobacterales; family Enterobacteriaceae; genus Klebsiella; species Klebsiella sp. EMBS2024. The sequence goes on from NZ_JAZARW010000001.1 coordinate 1,711,985, forward strand.
GCTGGCGATGACCGCGGCTTATCAGCTGAAACGGACCGGCGGTCGTTACGCCCTGTGCACCATGTGCATCGGCGTCGGACAGGGGATCGCCCTGATTATTGAACGTGTTTAAGGAGCCAGAATGAGTTTGTTGACCCCGATGCTGCGCAGCAGTCCGCTAACCGACTGGTTCAGCGACGCGCAGCGGGTGCAGGGCATGCTGGATTTTGAAGCGGCGCTGGCGCAAGCGCAGGCCGCCTGCGGGATGGTGCCGCCGGAAGCGGTCGGGCCAATTGTCGCGGCCTGCCGCCACGAAGCCATCGATTTTGCCGCGCTGGGCGAGGCGGCAGTGGGAGCCGGTAATCTGGCCATCCCGCTGGTGAAACAGCTGACGGCCCAGGTAAAAGCGCGAGATCCCGAGGCTGCGCGCTACGTTCACTGGGGCGCTACCAGCCAGGACGCCATCGACACCGGACTGGTGCTCCAGCTACGCGGGGCGCTGGATGCCGCTGAGACTCTGCTTGAGCAGCTGTTGGCGGCCCTGGCACTCCAGGCGGATCGTTATCGCGATACCGTGATGCCGGGACGGACCTGGATGCAGCACGCGCTGCCGGTGACCTTTGGCCTGAAGCTGGCGGGCACCCTCGACGCGCTCCTGCGCTGGCAGCAGCGGCTGCGCGAGATGCGTCCGAGGCTGCTGGTGCTGCAGTTCGGCGGCGCCGCGGGCACTCTGGACGCGCTAAAAGAGAAAGGGCCGGCGGTTGGCCTGGCGCTGGCGCAGATCCTCGGTCTGTCGCTGCCGGATACTCCGTGGCACAGCCAGCGCGATCGGCTGCTGGAGGCGGGCGCCTGGTTTGCCGGCGTCTGCGGCACGCTGGGGAAATTCGCTAACGACTTTTCCCTGCTGATGCAGACCGAAGTGGCTGAGGTAGGCGAGCCGGTGGCGGAAGGTCGCGGCGGTTCGTCGACGATGCCGCATAAGCGCAATCCGGTGGCCTGCGCGGCGATCCTGACCGCCGCCCAGCGTACGCCGGGACTGATGGCGACGCTCTACGCCAGCCAACTCCAGCAGCATGAGCGGGCGCTGGGCGGCTGGCAGGCGGAGTGGGAGACCCTGCCGGAGCTAATTACCCTGGTGGGCGGGGCGTTGGCGCAAAGCGAGGCGCTGGTGCGCGACATGCAGGTTTTCCCGCAGAAAATGCGCGCCGATCTCGATATCACCCATGGGCTGATTATGGCTGAGGCGGTGACTCTGGCGCTGGCGGAATTCATTGGCAAAGCCGAGGCGCATCATCACATCGAAGCGCTGTGCCGCCAGGCGCTGGACCGTCACTGCCCGCTGGTCGATCTGCTCGCGGCTGACCCACAGGTCAGTCAGTATCTCTCTCGTGAACGCTTAACCACGCTGCTGGACCCGGCAACGGCGACCGGCAGCGCCGAACGCTTTGTGCGCCAGGTGCTGGCGCGTTATCAGGAGCAACGTGATGAATCTTGATTATCAACTCGACGGGCCGGATGGCGCGCCGGTTATCGTCCTCTCCAATTCGCTGGGCACCACCCGGGCGATGTGGCAGCCGCAGATCGAGGCGTTAACCGCCCATTTCCGGGTGCTGCGCTACGACACGCACGGCCACGGTAAAACGACGAAAAATGGCAAAGTGACCCTCGCCCAGTTGGGTGAGGATGTGATTGCGCTGCTCGATCACCTGAATATCGACCGCGCCTGGTTCTGCGGGATCTCGATGGGCGGTTTGACCGGCCTGTGGCTGGGCCGCTTTGCGCCGGAGCGTTTTCATGGTCTGGCGGTCGCCAACACCGCGGCGCGCATTGGCGATCAGGCCAGCTGGCTGTCGCGGGCGCGGGCCGTACGTCAGGAGGGGATGGCGGTGGTGGCCGCCGGAGCGGCAGACCGCTGGTTCACCCACGCGTTTCGCCAGAAGGCGCCGGAGGTGGTCGAGGCGCTTTGTCACCAGCTGACCCATACCGATGCTGAAGGCTATGCCGCCTGCTGTGAGGCGCTGGCCGCCGCCGACCTGCGGGGCGAAGTGGGGCAGATCCCGCTGCCGACGCTAATCATCGCCGGGGAAAGTGACCCTGTCACCACGGTCGGTGACGCTCATTTCCTGCAGCAGCAGATCCCCGCCTCCGAGGTGGTGGTTCTGGCGGCATCGCATCTGTCTAACATTGAGGCGCCGAAAAGCTTTACTTCGGCGCTGCTGAGCTTTTTCCAGGGGGAACGCCATGGATGATAAACAGCGCTATCAGGACGGGATGGCGGTACGGCGCAAAGTATTGGGCGACGCCCACGTCGACCGTACGCTGCAGCATCTGACGCCGTTGAATGATGAGTTTCAGGACTTTATTACCCGCTATGCCTGGGGCGAGACCTGGACGCGTCCGGGGCTCGATCACCATACCCGCAGCATGATCACTATTGCCATGCTGATCGCTCTCAATCGCGAGGCGGAGCTGAAGATGCATCTGCGCGCGTCGTTTAACAACGGGGTGACCCGCGATGAGCTGAAAGAGCTGATCATGCACTCTGCGCTGTACTGCGGGCTGCCGGCGGCCAATGCCACGATGCATCTGGCGCAGCAGGTGTTTGACGACATCGACGCCGCGCAGGGTTGAGTCGTCGTCCGAGTCGGATTGCCCGGCAGTCGTTGTAGGCCGGGTAAGGCGCAGCCGCCACCCGGCGAAATGGCGGGTATGGCGCCGATAGATTGCCCTCCGGCGCAGCGCTTGCCGGGCCTGGGAAGCGAAGATCGCCTGTAGACCCCGTAGGCCGGGTAAGGCGNAGCCGCCACCCGGCGAAATNNCGGCACAACCGGAAATGTCCCTGTTCGCACTATGTTTGGCAGGNCNACAACGTTTGGCAGGGCTACAACTTCTATGTTAATTCCGGNCAGATTGCGCTCCCGGTTGATCTTCTGCGTTNTGTCTC
>NZ_JAZARW010000001.1:1715169-1715650 GCF_036233805.1 Klebsiella sp. EMBS2024
CCGTAGGCCGGGTAAGGCGNAGCCGCCACCCGGCGAAATNNCGGCACAACCGGAAATGTCCCTGTTCGCACTATGTTTGGCAGGACCACAACGTTTGGCAGGGCTACAACTTCTATGTTAATTCCGGNCAGATTGCGCTCCCGGTTGATCTTCTGCGTTNTGTCTCNTATGGCGCAGGGAGCGCACAGGGGGCGGCCAGTCGCCGCCGCCCCCTGTANCCCCGGGCTCCGGCCAGCAAAATCGCCNCTGCGNGGTNNCTTCGNNTTATCCCTGCAGGCTGCGGGTCGGGCCGAGGCAGCGTCCCTGCAAAACACGGCCCTCAGCCCGCATCCATGCGGGCTGCCCCGGCCTTCCGGGAACGTCTCAGCGATTTTGAGNCCGCCAGCACCGGCAGTTTCAGTCGCGCAANTGGNTAAATGAGTGACAGGCCGCACGAACCCCTGGCCGGGTAAGGCGNAGCCGCCACCCGGCGAAATGGCGG
>NZ_JAZARW010000001.1:1715655-1721466 GCF_036233805.1 Klebsiella sp. EMBS2024
CCGGAAATGTCCCTGTTCGCACTATGTTTGGCAGGACCACAACGTTTGGCAGGGCTACAACTTCTATGTTAATTCCGGNCAGATTGCGCTCCCGGTTGATCTTCTGCGTTNTGTCTCNTATGGCGCAGGGAGCGCACAGGGGGCGGCCAGTCGCCGCCGCCCCCTGTANCCCCGGGCTCCGGCCAGCAAAATCGCCNCTGCGNGGTNNCTTCGNNTTATCCCTGCAGGCTGCGGGTCGGGCCGAGGCAGCGTCCCTGCAAAACACGGCCCTCAGCCCGCATCCATGCGGGCTGCCCCGGCCTTCCGGGAACGTCTCAGCGATTTTGAGNCCGCCAGCACCGGCAGTTTCAGTCGCGCAANTGGNTAAATGAGTGACAGGCCGCACGAACCCCTGGCCGGGTAAGGCGCAGCCGCCACCCGGCAGAAATGCCGCTACGTTAACCTTTATTTCTCCGGCTCCTGCGGCGCGACGGCCGGGGCGGCGTACCAGGCTTCCTGCGGCACCACTACCGCCGCCTTTGGCTGCATCACAAAGTTCGGCGACATAATCTGCACACCGAATTCGTTAAACACATCAATAATGCTGCTATGCAATGCGTTGCGGCCATCCGGCAGCTTGGTTGTGGGGAGTAAGCGCACCTGCAGCTCATACGAGGTATACCAGTCGAGCAATCCCAGCTTACGCACCACCGGGGCAATTTGCTGATCGATCCCCGGGGTGCGTCTCGCCGCCAGCTCCAGCAGCGCATGGACCTGACGCCACGGCGTATCGTAGCCGATGGTGACGCTGGTGGTGAGGTTGACTCCACCGTCGGCGCTTTCGGCGCTGAGATTAATAATTTTCCCGCTCACCACCACCGCGTTCGGGACGGTAACGATGTAATTTTCGCGGGTGAGAATTTTGGTCGCCAGCACGCCAATCTCGCTGACCTGACCCTCATTATCGGCGAGGCGGATCCAGTCGCCTTTGCGCAGCGCCCGAGAGTAGATCAGCACCAGGCCGCTCATCGCATGGGTCATCACTCCGGTTGACCCGAGGGTCAGCATCAGGCCGAAGAACACGCTAATGCCTTTGAAGGCGAGAGAGTTGGCGCCGGGAAGGAACGGGTAGGCGGCGGAGAGGGCAAACAACCAGATGACCACCGAGATAAGTCGACGGGTGGCGCTAACGGTCTCCGGATGAATGCCGGGAACCTGAATGCGGCCGGCGGCGACCTGGTCGAGAACCACCTTCACCAGGCGAATGATAAGCCAGGTGAGAAGGAAAATAAGCACCACGATCATCAGTCCCGGCAGGGAGGCGACAATCGACAGAGAGAGGTCGCGGATCACCCCCAGCGACCAGTCGCCCAGCGATTCGCTCCACACCCGCGTCCAGGGAAACAGGCTGAAGGCCCAGCTCAGCCAGAGATAACAGGCCAGCATGCCGAGAAGGATGACCAGCACAGCATAGAGTCGAACTTCAATATTGCCGAGATAGCGCCGCCAGTGCTGCGGTATGGCGCTACGTTTTTCGAGGATCCGCAGCAGGAAAAAACGTCGCACCCGCCGCCAGGCGCGGAAGGCGCCGTAGTAAAACAGCGCCAGCAGCAGCGCCCCGGCCAGGGCTTTACCGGCGGAGATGAACAGATAGCGGTTGTTGAACTGCTCCTGGAGGCTGGTGCGCTGGGCTTCCATACGCGCCAGCACCCGCTGGGCTGCCTGGTCGAGGGTTAAATCATCGCCCTCGTCGAGATCCGCCTGGCTCAGCAGCAGCACCGGTTTGCCGTTCATCAGAAACAGTCTGCCTGGCTGACCATAGCGGATAACAGGCACGACCCGCAGCGGCTGGCGAATATCATCTTCGGTGAAGGCGCGCAGGGCGCTGCGGGTGCGCAAAACGCGCTCTTCGGGCGTGGTCTGGCCAAAGGTGGCCTGCAACATGACGACAGGTTGGTGGAAAATCGTGACCGTGCGTGCCTGCTCGCGCGCGGTTGGCTGCTGTCGCGGTTCGGCGGCCAGCGCCGGCTGGAGCACCAGCAGCGCCAGCGCCCAGAGGATAACGATGCTCATCCTGTTCACTGAGGCACCTGAGATAAGAATTATTGTTATTTTTCAGCANAAAACGGAGGGCTTGTAGTTGAGCATAGCCTGGTGCGAAGTGAATTCAAGCTGGGTAAACGCGGACATNNNNAAAGCCGTCGCCCAAACGGCGACGGCCTGATATCAGCGTCAGAGGATAGCGTTAGCCGTGCTGTTTACAGCCCGCGCACTGCTTATTCTGGATCTGCTGGAAGAAGTCGTTGCCTTTATCATCGACGAGGATAAACGCCGGAAAATCTTCCACTTCGATTTTCCAGATAGCTTCCATCCCCAGTTCCGGATAGGCCACGCACTCGAGGCTCTTGATACTCTGCTGGGCGAGCACTGCCGCCGGGCCGCCGATGCTTCCAAGGTAGAAGCCGCCGTGTTTATGGCAGGCATCGGTCACCTGCTGGCTGCGGTTGCCTTTCGCCAGCATCACCATGCTCGCGCCGTGGGACTGCAGCAGATCAACGTAAGAGTCCATGCGGCCGGCAGTGGTTGGGCCGAGGGAGCCGGAAGCGTAACCGGCTGGCGTTTTTGCCGGGCCCGCGTAGTAGATCGGGTGATCTTTGACGTACTGCGGCAGCGCCTCGCCGTTGTCGAAAAGTTCCTTCAGCTTGGCGTGGGCGATGTCGCGGGCCACGATAATGGTGCCGTTAAGGCTCAGGCGGGTGGAGACCGGATGTGCCGACAGCTGCGCCAGGATCTCGCTCATCGGCTGATTCAGGTTGATGCTTACCACTTCGCCTTCGCCGGCCTGACGCAGATGTTCAGGAATATATTTTCCCGGATTGCTCTCCAGCTTCTCGATCCAGATACCGTCGCGGTTAATTTTGGCTTTGATATTGCGGTCGGCGGAGCAGGAGACACCCATGCCGATCGGGCAGGAGGCGCCGTGGCGCGGCAGACGGATCACCCGGATATCGTGGGCGAAGTATTTCCCGCCAAACTGCGCGCCGAGGCCGAGGTTCTGCGCTTCCTGCAGCAGCTCTTGCTCCAGCTGCACGTCGCGGAACGCCTGACCGTGTTCGTTACCTTCGGTCGGCAGACCGTCGTAATAGCGGGTCGAGGCCAGTTTGACGGTCTTCAGCGTCGCTTCCGCTGAGGTGCCGCCGATCACAAACGCGATGTGGTACGGCGGGCAGGCGGCGGTGCCGAGAGTGCGCATCTTCTCAACGAGGTAGTTTTTCAGCTTCGCCGGGGTGATCAGGGCCTTGGTTTCCTGGTACAGATAGGTTTTGTTGGCGGAACCGCCGCCTTTCGCCATGCACAGGAACTTATATTCTTCACCGTCGACGCTATAGAGATCGATCTGCGCCGGCAGGTTGGTGCCGGTGTTAACCTCTTTATACATATCCAGCGGCGCGTTCTGTGAGTAGCGCAGGTTATCTTCGGTATAGGTGTTGTAAACGCCCTGCGCCAGAGCGGCTTCATCGCCGCCGCCGGTCCAGACGCGCTGGCCTTTTTTCCCCATGATAATCGCGGTGCCGGTATCCTGGCAGGTCGGCAGCACGCCCTTGGCGGCAATTTCCGAGTTGCGCAGGAACTGCAGGGCGACATATTTATCGTTATCGCTGGCTTCCGGGTCGAGCAAAATCGAGGCGACCTGTTGCTGATGGGAGACGCGCAGCATAAAGGCGGCGTCGTGGAAGGCCTGCTGAGCGAGCAGGGTCAGCGCCTGCGGCTCTACTTTCAGGACCTGCTGGCCGTCAAATTCGGCGACGGAGACGTGCTCTTTGCTGAGCAGATAGTATTCCGTATCGTCGAGCGCCAGCGGAAACGGATCCTGATAAACAAACGGTTTAGTCGACATAGTCACTTACTCCATAAAGATAAAAACCGCCGGGGTAGTCCCGGCGGTTATGAATCAGAACATCATGGACATCCACGGATAGCCAATCAGCAGCAGGGCGGCCAGGAAGATGGCGCCAAAGATGGTGCCGAGGCGCCAGTAATCTTTGGTCGGCAGGTAGCCGCTGCCGTAGTAGATTGGGCTTGGGCCAGTACCGTACGGGGTGATGATCCCCATCACGCCCAGCGAGGTGACCATCAGCAGGACAAACACTTCCATATTCATTCCCGGGATAGTCGAGGCAATGGTCAGCATGGCCGGCAGCAGCGCGGTGGTGTGCGCGGTGGTGCTGGCAAACAGATAGTGCAGCAGGTAGAACGCCAGCAGCAGGACGATGGTCGCCATCCCCGGGGAGATGCCGCTCATCAGCGCGCCGCCCTCTTTACCCAGCCAGGCGATAAAGCCGGTGGAGGAGAGGCCGTCGGCCAGTGCCACCAGGGTGGCGAACCAGACAAAGGTGTTCCATGCCGCTTTGTTGTTGGTGATATCGCTCCAGGAGAGCACGCCGGTCCACAGCATCAGCACGATAACCAGCAGGGCAGCCAGCGCCGGTTCGATCCAGTCTGCGGCGAAGATCCACATCATCAGCGCGAAGCAGACGAATACCAGCAGCAGAATTTCATTGCGCGACAGTTTGCCCAGTTTTTCCAGTTCACGCGCGGCCCACAGCGGCACTTCGTTATTGACTTTCACTTCCGGCGGGTAGAACCAGTAGGCCAGCAGCGGCATAGCCAGAATCAGCAGGATACCCAGCGGCAGGAAGGCGATGAACCAGGTGCCCCAGGAGATATTGATGCCAACAATGCTTTTGACCAGCGCCAGGGCCAGCAGGTTCGGGGCCAAAGCCGACAGGAACATCGAGCTGGTAATACAGGCGGCGGTGATCGCTACCCACATCAGATAGGAACCGATTTTACGTGCGCTCGGATCGTTTGGCTTTGAACCGTACAGCGGCGGCAGGTTAGCGATAATCGGGTAGATAGTCCCCCCGCTGCGTGCGGTGTTAGATGGCGTAAACGGCGCCAGCAGCAGATCCGCGAAGGTGATGGCGTAGCCGAGCGTCAGGCTGCGACGGCCAAGATATTTCACCAGAATCAGCGCCAGGCGGCGGCCGAACTGCGTTTTATCGTAGCCGGCGGCGAACATGAACGCGCCGAAGATAAGCCACACGGTGGAGTTGCCGAAGCCGCTCACCGCCCACTTAAAGGAGGCGCCAGCCATTTTGAAGCCTGGCGCGGCCATCTGATCCGGGCTGAACAGCAGCCACTGGCTGCACAGGGCAATAACTACCACGCCGGTGATACCGATAACGGCGCCGGGCAGCGGTTCAAAAATCAACCCGACGATCACTCCGACAAAGATAGCGAAGTAGTGCCAGGCGTACGGCGGCAGGCCTTCGGGGACCGGGACGAACAATAACAGCACGGCAACGATAATCGGCAGCGCCATCATCAGGAGAGGTTTTTTATTCGCAGTCGTTGGCTTGACTGCACCGGCAGGCGGTATGGTTGTCTTTTTCTCTTTCATAATGAGTATCTGCAAGTTGTTGAAAATAACGTTTACGCCAGCGTCTTACTCAGTGGTTTCTTTAATTACAAAAGTTACTTTAGTTTTTATTTTGCGTTTCTGAGTATCGACAGGGCGCTTATTTAACGCGTTTTATGAGGCGTTAAATTAAATTTGTTGGTTATTTATATATTGCGCTTTCAATGGCCGTTGCAATTGATCAAGATCAAGAAAAGCCGGTGATTTCACTATTTTTTTATTATCAGTATAACCCTATGTGATGAGGTGTTATTTTGGCGAAAATATCGATAGATGTTAAAGGAAAAATGAACAATAAATGCTGAAATTATTTTCTGTTTTAGTATCTTAATGATTTTATNGTNTTTTTG
>NZ_JAZARW010000001.1:1721475-1729552 GCF_036233805.1 Klebsiella sp. EMBS2024
TTGTCATTGTTTATGTTAACAAAAGTATCCTAATTGTTATCACGCATTTGTATTATGTAAATACTATTTATTATTTTAATAATACAATAGAGGTAGCGATGTTATTGCTGGGGTTAAATAGTTTTATAACTAACGTAATTGGTTTAGTAATTAAAAAACGCGCTATATTATTGGCATGACAACAGGAATTAAAAAACCAAAACCATTAATGATTCCGTCACCTCATTCTGAGCTTTTAATATTTTAAAATCTGGAGCGTAACTTATGACCAGTAACGAACGTATTTTGCAGCCATTTACTTTACCAAATGGTACCGAGCTGAAAAACCGTTTGCTCATGGCGCCAATGACCACCTGCACCGGTTATTTCGATGGTACTGTCACCAGCGAGCTGGTGGAGTACTACCGCGCGCGCGCCGGAAGCATCGGTACCATTATTGTCGAGTGCTGCTTTATTGATGACTACGGTCTGGCCTTCCCGGGCGCGATCGGCATCGATAATGATGAAAAAATTGCCGGCCTGGCGAAAATCGCTGAGGCGATCAAAGCCGAGGGTTCAAAAGCGATTCTGCAGATCTACCACGGCGGCCGTATGGTCGACCCGCAGCTGATCGGGGGGCGCCAGCCGGTGGCGCCGAGCGCTATTGCCGCGCCGCGTGAGGGCGCCGCCATGCCGCGGGCGCTGAGCGGAGAAGAAGTGGAAGGGATGATCGCCAAGTTTGGCGACGGCGTTCGTCGCGCCATTCTCGCCGGTTTCGACGGGGTCGAAATTCACGGCGCCAACACCTATCTCATTCAGCAGTTCTATTCGCCGAACTCCAACCAGCGCGATGACGAGTGGGGCGGTAGCCGCGACAACCGCGCCCGTTTCCCACTGGCGGTGCTGGATATTACCCACAAAATGGCCCGCCAGTACGCCGACGATGCCTTTATCATCGGCTATCGCTTCTCGCCGGAGGAGATGGAGGTCCCGGGGATCCGCTTTGACGACACCATGTATCTGCTGGAAAAGCTGGCCGCCCGCGGTGTCGATTATCTGCACTTCTCGGTGGGCGCGACCCTGCGTCCGTCTATCGTCGATACCAGCGATCCGACGCCGCTAATCGAGAAATACTGCGCGATGCGCTCTGACACCCTCGCCCAGGTGCCGGTGATGGGCGTCGGCGGGGTAGTCAACGCCGCCGATGCCGAGCAGGGCCTCGATCACGGCTATGACCTGATCGCCGTGGGCCGCGCCTGCATCGCCTATCCGGACTGGGCGTCACGTATCGCCGCCGGCGAAGAGCTGGAGCTGTTTATCGACAGCACCCAGCGTGAAGCGCTGCACATTCCGGAACCGCTATGGCGTTTCTCGCTGGTGGAAGCGATGATCCGCGACATGAGCATGGGCGACGCCAAATTTAAACCGGGGATGTTTGTTGAGACCGTCCACGATGACGCCAATGAGCTGGTGATCAACGTCAGCCTCGAAAATGACCATATTGCCGATATCGAACTGGCGGCGAGCCCGGTCCAGACCGTGGAATTCACCACCAGCTTCGAAGAGATCCGCGAACGTATTCTCACCGCCAATACCCCGCACGTCGATGCCATTTCCGGGGCCACCAGCCAGAGCGAGGCGGTGAAAAAAGCGGTCGCCAAAGCGATGCTGAAATCGAGTAAAGCGCTGGCGGCGGAAGAGGGCGGCAATGACGTCGCGCCGAAAAGCTATGATGTGGTGGTAGTCGGCAGCGGCGGCGCCGGTCTGGCGGCAGCCATTCAGGCCCACGACGAAGGGGCCAGCGTGCTGATCGTCGAAAAAATGCCAACCATCGGCGGGAACACCATCAAGGCTTCCGCCGGGATGAACGCCGCGGAAACCCGCTTCCAGCGAGTGAAAGGTATCGAAGACAGTAAGGAGTTGTTCTATCAGGAAACCCTGAAGGGCGGCCACAACAAAAACAACCCGCAGCTGCTGCGCCGTTTCGTTGAAAACGCGCCGCAAGCCATTGAGTGGCTGGCGGACCGGGGCATTATGCTCAACGACATTACCACCACCGGTGGGATGAGCATTGACCGTACCCACCGTCCGCGCGACGGGTCAGCGGTTGGCGGCTATCTGATTAGCGGCCTGGTGCGCAACATCACCAAACGCGGTATTGACGTCCTGCTGGATACCTCGGTGGAAGAGATCCTGATGCGCGGGGATGAGGTTAGCGGTGTACGTCTGATCAACGACGAAAAAGAGGTCATTGAAGTACAGACCAAAAGCATCGTAGTGGCCACCGGCGGCTTCAGCGCTAACAGCGCGATGGTCGTGAAGTATCGTCCTGACCTTGAAGGCTTCGTCACCACTAACCACAAAGGGGCTACCGGGAGCGGTATCGCGTTGCTGGAACGCATCGGCGCCGGCACCGTGGACATGGGCGAAATTCAGATTCACCCGACCGTCGAGCAGCAGACCTCGTATCTGATTTCCGAATCGATTCGCGGCGGCGGCGCTATTCTCGTAAACCAGCAGGGGAACCGCTTCTTCAACGAGATGGAGACCCGCGATAAAGTCTCGGCGGCGATTATCGCTCTGCCGGAACACTATGCTTACATCGTCTTCGACGAGCATGTTCGGGCGAAAAACAAAGCTGCCGACGAGTACATCGCCAAAGGCTTCGTCACCAGCGCCAGCTCACCGCGGGAACTGGCGGAGAAACTGGGGATGGATTACCATGCCTTCCTCGCCACCCTCGAGTGCTATAACGGGGCGGTGGAAAAACAGCATGATGAACAGTTTGGCCGGACCACCGCGCTGCGCGCGCCGATTAACGAAGGCCCGTTCCACGCCATTCGCATCGCCCCCGGGGTGCACCACACCATGGGCGGCGTGACCATTAATACCGATGGCGAAGTGCTGAATGTGGCGCAGCAGCCGATCCGCGGCGCCTACGCCGCCGGTGAAGTGGTGGGCGGGATCCACGGCGGCAACCGTATCGGCGGTAACGCGGTGGCGGATATCATCATCTTCGGTACCCTCGCGGGCCATCAGGCGGCGAAACGTGCCAGAGGATAACCTGTAACCTTGCTCCTGCCGGGTTGGCGCTTTCGCCGCCCGGCTTGCCCCTTCTAAGGAAAGCCCGATGTCCGATAACCGCGTCTATAGCTACTCCGCCGTGTTGATGGGCTCGCCCATCCTGCTCAAACTCTGTTCCCACGATGAGGCGATGGCCTCCCGCGTTTTCCAGCTTATCAAGCGCTACGAAGACCTGCTCACCGTTAACCGCGCCGAGTCGCAGGTGATGGATATCAACCATGCCGCCGGGCGTCATCCGGTCACCGTCAGCCGACCGGTCTTTCAGCTGATCCAGTGCGCCAAAGCCGCCAGCATGGTGCGCGACAGCGCCTTTAACCTCGCCATCGGCCCGCTGGTGAAGCTGTGGCGAATTGGTTTTCACGGGCACAGCGTGCCTGACGCGGCTGAGATAAGAGCCCGACTGGCGCTGACCCGCCCACAGGAGGTGATCCTTGATGAGGCAACCTGCAGCGTGTTTCTCCAACAGCCGGGGATGGAGCTGGATCTCGGGGCGATCGCCAAAGGCTATATCGCTGACCGCGTGCGCGATTTTCTCCGTCAGCAGCAGGTGGAGAAGGCGCTGATCAACCTCGGCGGCAATGTGCATACCCTCGGCGAATGGGCCATTGGCCTGAAAAAACCATTTGCCGACGCGCAGGCGCTGATCGGTTCCCTGACGGTCAACGGGCAATCGGTAGTCACCTCCGGGACCTACGAGCGCTATTTCGAACAGGATGGCAAACGCTGGCACCATATTCTCGACCCGCGCAGCGGTTATCCGCTGGACAACGAACTCGACAGCGTGACGGTCATTTCCGCGGATTCTTTAGACGGCGACATCTGGACCACGCTGCTGTTCGGCCTCGGCGTGGAGAAGGGCTGCGCAGCGCTGCGTCAGCGGCAGGATATCGACGCGATTTTCGTTACCAAAAATCGCGACATTATTCTCTCATCGCCGCAGCGGCTGCGTTTTGCGCCGCTGGACAGCGGCTATCGGGTTATTGACTGTACTGCTTAAGCAAACTGTACTGTTCGGCGACCAGACGGTAGCGATAGACCGGCCGCCCGGTAGCGCCGTAGTGGATAGTGGTATAGAGAATATTGATCTGCGCCAGCCAAATCAGATATTTGCGGCAGGAAACGCGGGAGATATTCACCGCCGCCGCCAGCTCATCGGTAGAGAATTCGACATCCGGATGGGCGTCAATCCACTGGCAGAGTGTGCGCAGCGTTTGCGCGGTTAATCCTTTAGGCAGCTTGCGCGCGTCGCTGGCCTCCGGCGCGCCGCCGTGCAGCAGGCGGTCGACATCTGCCTGTTCGTAATAGGGCTGGCCGGTTATTAGCTTGCGCTTCTCCCGCCAGGTGGTGAGCGCCTCTTCAAAGCGCGGAAACTGGAAGGGTTTGATCAGGTAATCGACCACCCCGTAATGCATCGCGGTCTGTACCGTGGCGGCATCCGCCGCCGAGGTAATCATGATAACGTCGATGGCGCGACCCGACTCGCGGATGGTCGGCAGCAGATCGAGCCCGCTGTCCTGCTGCATGTAGACATCCAGCAGCACCAGATCGATCTCCTGCTGCGGATCGTTAATCATCTCCTGGGCCTGACTGAGCGTCGAAGCGCTCCCGCTGCAACGAAAGCCGGGAACCCTTGCCACGTACAGGCGATTCAGTTCGGCCACCATGGCATCATCGTCAACAATTAAAACATTTATCACGCAGGTTTCCTTTTACTATCCCAGGGGAGATGAACAAAAAATTGGGTAAATACGCCGGGTTCCGATTCGACGGCGAGGGTGCCGCCGAGCTCGCGCAACTGCTGGTTGGCAAGAAACAGCCCGACGCCGCGATTCTCGCCTTTGGTGGAGAAGCCTTTGTTAAAGATAGCGTCGATGTTGTTCTCCGGGATCCCCGGCCCATCGTCGCTCACTTCACCGCTTAGCCAGCCGTCCTGGTAGTGCAGCAGCAGGCCGATCTCACCCTCCGCCTGGCCGCTCATGGCGTCCAGCGCGTTCTCAATAAGGTTGCCCAGCACCGTCACCAGCACCGTGACCTGTTTCTCGTTCGGGCAATCCGGCACCAGGCTCTCCTCCGCCAGCGTCAGGGTAAAGCCGCACTCTGTGGCGCGCTGAATTTTACTTATCAGGAAGCCGGCCACCACCGGGGATTTAATGCGGTGCTGAATGTCGCCGATGTCCGCCTGGTAGCGGTGGGCGGTCTGCAGCACGTATTCCTCGAGTTTGCCGTAGCTTTTCATATTCAGCAGACCGAGGATCACGTGCAGTTTATTCATAAACTCATGGGAGGTGGTGCGCAGGGCATCCACATAGCTCATCATGCCGTCCAGTCGCTGCAGCAATTGGCTGACCTCAGTTTTATCGCGGAAGGTACAGATGGCGCCGACCACCGCACCCTGGCTGCGAATGGGCACTGTATTGCCGATCAGCAGCAGACCATTGCACCCCAGTTCGCGGTCGTACATTGGCTCGCCGCTCTGCAGTACGGTCTGCAGATCGTCGAGCAGGGGGCTGTGAACGAGAGTCTTATCCGGGCCGGAAAAGAGGATCTCTTCCGCCGCGGGGTTGATGAGATTTACCTCGCCATGGGCATCGACCGCTACCACCCCCTCCTTGAGGGCGTGAAGCATGGCCTGACGCTGCTGAAACTGGGTGGATATTTCGTGCGGCTCCAGCCCCAGCAGCACGCGCTTCAGGCCGCGAACCAGGCTCCAGGTGCCCAGCGCGCAGACCAGCGCGCTGAACAGGATGGTCAGCAGCACGTCCCAACGGCTGTTGGCGATCTGTTCGTCCACTTTACTCAGTGAAATGCCGACCACCACCACGCCGATTTGCTGATGCCGTTCGTTGAACACCGGCGTAAACACCCGTAGCGCCGGGGCCAGCACCCCGTGGTTGATGGCGACATTCTCTTTTCCCTGCAGCGTCGGCTGAATATCGTGGCCGATGAACGGTTTGCCGATGATTGAGCTGTCCGGATGCGAATAGCGAATACCCTGCATATCGGTAACGATAGCGTACAACAGGTCGTTGCGGCGGGTAATGGCCTGCGCCAGCGGCTGAATGATCTGCTGCTGCGGGGGCGCCTCCAGTCCGCGCTTCACCTGCGGCATATCGGCCATGGTGCGCGCCACCGCCAGCGCGGTCTCTTTCAGACCGTCGCGGGTGGCGTTGCTGATCTGCATATACCACAAGGCATACACCAGCAGCAGCACGGCGCCGATGACGCTGCCGATCATCAAGGACACGGCGGTGCTCAGCTTTAACGGTAAGACGCGTTGGCGAACGCGAGGCGGGTGCTCTGAAGCCTTCATGACGACCCCGGGTAGATTCAGTGAAAGATTATTATCGCCGATAGCGCGGCATACATAAAGCCGTGTAATCAAAGCAAAAGGCCGCTTTTGCTACGGCAGACTCCTCCAGCGCGCGGTACACTGCGGCTTTTCGCCACAGGCTTAAGGGAGACACTATGGAACTGGCTTCTCTGGTCCGGGATATCCTCCGGCAGCGGCACGTTGAACGTCTGGCGCAGCATCGTGAACAGGATAATGAAGCGGAAGCAGAGTGGGAGATCGCCCGCTGGCGGCATCGCAGCGGGGTGGTGATCCAGCGCCGCTATGAGCTCGAGATCGCGCAGCAGGATAGCGCATCCTGCCCGGAGTGCTGGATTGACTGGCAGGTTATCGACGCCGCCGGCCAGGAGATCAACCCGATGCGCAAACAGTTTTATAACCTTTGCCAGCAATCCTTCTGGCTGGCTATGCAGGCGGGTGGTGAAGATGAGACCTCAGACAGAATTGCTCAGATAACCGACAATCACCCGTAAACGCGCGTTGGGGACGGTAAACTGTGACCCCGACGGCGGTAAAGCGCAGAACATTCCACTTATAGTGGCGGCAGAGGTTAAATAGTCCTGATGAATATAAGGATATGCATCAGGCCGCTGATTTTGCCGAGATGCGCTTTTTCTGTCGTAAATGGAGGTTGTTATGAGCAGTTCGCTAACCGCGTCAATGCAGGCTCGTCGTCACCCGGAGACCACCCACATCGATCGCCTCGCCACCGCCGATATGCTGGCGATGCTGCATCAGGATGATAAGCAGATATCGGAGGCGGTCGGCGCCTGTCTGCCGGATATCGCCCGGCTGATTGATATCGCCACCGCGACGATAAGCCGGGGAGGGCGCCTGGTCATTATTGGCGCCGGCGCTTCGGGCCGGACGGCCATTGAGGCGGTCAGCGACTATTCGCCGGAAGGTAAACACGCGCTGGTGGGGCTGATTGCCGGTGGGCAGACGGCGGCGATGGCCGAGCGGGAGACTGCGGCGAATAATTATGACCTGGGCGCCTTTGAGCTGCAGTCGCTGGACTTCAGCAACCGCGATATGCTGCTGGCGCTGACCGTCAGCGGCAAGACGCCATGGGTGTGGGGGGCGATGCGCCACGCCTGGTCGCTGGGCGCCCCGATAGCGGTCATCACCCAGCAGCCGACCAGCGAGGCGGCGCAGCTGGCGGATATCATTATTGCTCCGCAGACCGGGCCGGAGGCGGTGGCGGGGTTAGCCAATCCGAAGGCTCAGTTGGCCCAGAGGCAGATCGTCAATATGCTGACAACCGGACTCGCCATCCGTGACGGTCGGGTGTACAGCAATTTGCGGGTGGACGTGCAGGCTGACAATTCGCACTGGGCGGAGCGGCAGATAGCGATTGTGATGGCGGCCACCGATTGCACGCGCAGTGAAGCAAAGGCCGCCCTGGCCAGCTGTCATCAGCACTGCCGCACCGCGATCCTGATGCTGCTCAGCGGGCTTGACGCCTGGCACGCGCGGGAGCTGCTAACCAAACATCACGATCATCTGCGTCTCGCCCTGCGTGAAGCCCAGCGTAGCGCTGTCACTCCCGCCCAGTAATCCCTTCTCTGCCAGGCGCGCGATGAGCATGCGCNCCTGGACTTTTGTAATTAAAGAAATTCTTAACTTTTATTTTACCCGGCAATAGATATTGAATTTTCGACCTTA
>NZ_JAZARW010000001.1:1729559-1731407 GCF_036233805.1 Klebsiella sp. EMBS2024
ATCCGTCTTCGCTCTGTTTTTAAAATTGATTTTTTAAGTTAAATAACTGTTTGGTTTAAAATGCGAGAGTGTAAATGATATTTTAAAATAAAGTAAAAGTGCGTTAATATGCTGCCTCTTATGACCGTGTGCTACGTGATAATTCTATTATGCCTGCAATGAAAAAAACGATTATTTCCTTAACCGCATTAGCGATGTTCGTCAGCGCGGCGACGCATGCTGAAGCGGATACCTCGAAAAAAACCGACTTCCTGCTGATTGGCGGCGGGATCATGAGCGCCTCGCTCGGCACCTGGCTGCAGGCGCTGCAGCCGGACTGGGATCTGACCATGGTGGAGAAACTGGACGGCGTGGCGCTGGAGTCTTCCAACGGCTGGAATAATGCCGGTACTGGCCACTCGGCGAATATGGAGCTGAACTATACGCCGGAGCGGGCGGACGGGTCGATTGACGTCAGCAAAGCGCTCGATATTAACGAGCAATTTATGATTTCCCGTCAGTTCTGGTCGGCACAGGTGAAACGCGGTATTTTGCACGATCCGCACTCGTTTATTAATTCCACGCCGCATATGAGCTTCGTCTGGGGTGATAATGTGGATTATCTGCAGAAGCGTTATAACGCGCTGCAGCAGACCACCTTATTCCAGGGGATGAAATTCTCCACCGATCACGCGCAAATTAAACAGTGGGCGCCGCTGGTGATGGAAGGCCGCGATCCGCAGCAGAAAGTGGCAGCCACCTGGACGCCGGTGGGTACCGATGTCAACTACGGCGAAATCACTCGCCAGCTGATCGGCAGCCTGAAGAAAAATAACCACTTCACCCTGCAGACCTCCTCTGAGGTAACGGATTTCAAACGTAATGCCGACAACTCCTGGCACGTAACGATTAAGAATGTGCAGAGCGGGGAAGCGCAGACTATTGACGCCAAATACGTCTTTATCGGCGCCGGCGGCGGCGCGTTGAAGCTGCTGCAAAAAACCGGTATTCCGGAAGCGGATAACTATGCCGGCTTCCCGGTGGGCGGCTCGTTCCTGATGACCGAGAACCCGGCGGTCACCGCGCAGCATCTGGAGAAAGTGTATGGCCAGGCTTCAGTCGGCGCGCCGCCGATGTCGGTGCCGCACCTTGACGCTCGTTATCTCGACGGTAAGCGCGTGGTGCTGTTCGGGCCATTCGCCACCTTCTCGACCAAGTTCCTGAAAAATGGTTCGTTCTTTGACCTGCTCAGCACCACCACCACCGATAACGTGCTGCCGATGACCCACGTCGGTCTCGACAACTTCGATCTGGTGAAATACCTGGTTAGCCAGGTGATGCTCAGCGATGATGACCGTTTCGCTGCGCTGAAAGAGTACTACCCGGACGCGCGTAAAGAAGACTGGAAACTGATCCAGGCCGGCCAGCGCGTACAGATCATCAAGAAAGACGCAGAGAAGGGCGGCGTGCTGAAGCTCGGTACCGAAGTGGTGGTCGATCAGCAGAAAACCATTTCCGCGCTGCTCGGCGCTTCGCCGGGGGCTTCCACCGCCGCGCCGATCACCCTGAACGTGCTCAAGCAGATGTTCCCGCAGCAGTTTAACTCGCCGGAGTGGCAGAGCCGCATTCACGCTATTGTGCCGAGCTACGGCCAGAAGCTGAACGGTAACGTGGCGCTGACCCAGCAGGTTTGGGATGACACCGCTGCGACCCTGCAGCTGACGAAACCGCCGGTGATCCAGATGCCAGCGGCCGCACCTACCGCGACTGCCAAGCCGGCAGAGCCGCAGCGCGAGGCCTCGCCGCAGCACGATATGGCGCTGTAAAAGCAAACTCGACAGTGAAAAAAGGGAAGACCATGGTCTTCCC
>NZ_JAZARW010000001.1:1733721-1745788 GCF_036233805.1 Klebsiella sp. EMBS2024
AAGAAAATTAAACCAGGAGTGTGGAAGGGCCATGCAAGAGGATATTAACCAGGAGATCACCTTCCGCAAGCTGTCGGTCTTTATGATGTTTATGGCGAAAGGTAATATCGCCAGAACCGCCGAAGCGATGAAACTCAGCAGCGTCAGCGTTCACCGCGCGCTGCATACACTGGAAGAGGGGGTGGGCTGCCCGCTGTTTGTCCATAAAGGGCGCAACCTGCTGCCGCTGCAGGCGGCGTGGACGCTGCTTGAATACTGCCAGGATGTGATAAGTCTGATGAACCGCGGGCTCGAGGCGACGCGCAAGGTTGCAGGCGTCGGTCAGGGGCGGTTGCGCATCGGTACCCTCTATTCTCTGACCCTGGAAACCGTTCCGCGCATCATTATGGGGATGAAGCTGCGTCGCCCGGAGCTGGAGCTGGACCTGACGATGGGTTCAAATCAGATGCTGCTGGATATGCTGGAAGACGATGCCCTCGATGCCATCCTGATCGCCACCAACGAAGGGGAGTTCAATAATACCGCTTTCGACGTGGTGCCGCTGTTTGAGGACGATATTTTTCTCGCCGCCCCGGCGACTGAACGGCTGGATGCCTCACGGCTCGCCGATCTGCGCGATTACGCCGACCGCAAGTTTGTTTCGCTGGCGGAGGGGTTCGCCACCTATGCCGGATTCCGGGAAGCATTCCATATCGCCGGCTTCGAGCCGGAGATCGTCACCCGGGTGAATGATATCTTTTCGATGATAAGCCTGGTGCAGGCTGGCGTCGGTTTTGCCCTGCTGCCGGGGCGGATGAAGAAAGTGTATGAGAAGGATGTACAGCTGCTAAAGCTGGCGGAACCCTACCAGATGCGCCAGCTGATCTCTATCGTCTATTCGCACCATCGCGAACGCGATGCCGACCTGCTGGCGCTGGCGGCGGAAGGACGGATGTACGCCCGCAGTATTAATCGCTAAGCCGCTGCGCCAGATGGCGGGCGACGTCCAGGCCGCTGCGCTCCAGCGCAATGGTCTCCCCGCGCCAGCCCGCCTGGCGGGTCAGGCAGGTGAGCACCCCCCCGGGGGGCATCTCAATGGCTAAGCGCGCATCGCGCTCATCGGCGGCGACCATCGCCTCCTGCCAGTGGACCGGGCGCGCCATGTTCATCGCCAGATCGTCGGCGATCCGCTGCGGATCCCACAGCACGCGCGCCGTCGAGCCGCTTAAATAGGCGCACCGTGGGCGCCTTAAGCTGGCGCCGGCAAAAGCTTTCGCCAGCTCAGCGGCGGGTTTATCCAGCAGCGCGCAGTGCGACGGCACGCTGACCGCCAGCCGCTGGGCTTTACTGGCGCCAGCCCGCAGCGCCAGCTGCGCCACCTCGGCCATTGCCTCATCACGGCCCGCAATCACGAACTGCGTTTCGGCGTTCAGGTTGGCGAGATAAACCTCGTGGCCCTGCATCAGCGCCTCAACCCGCGGGCGGGTCAGGCCCATAATCGCCGTCAGTCCGTAACCTTCAGGATACGCCTGTTCCATTAAGTCCCCGCGCAGGGCCACCAGCCGCAACGCGCTGGCGAAATCGAGCGCGCCGGCAATCACCGCGGCCGGAAACGCGCCGATAGAGAGGCCGCTGACCATCTGCGGATCCACGCCCTGACGCTGTAGCTCGCGCGCCCAGGCGACACCGGCGATCAGCAGACAGAGCTGGACCGCACGGGTGTGTTGTAGCGCATCGGCGCTATCGAGGGTATCGACTTCATCCCCCAGCACGGCGCGCGCCTGGGTGAGGATTGCCTCGCGATCGGGGATCATCGCCAGCATGCCGGGACGCTGGCCGCCCTGACCGGGAAAGGTAAATAAAATCTTCATTATTCCTCCCTGTGCCACGGCGTCGCGGTTAAGCGCGCGCCGCGGGACGTTTTCAGCAGCGCGCGCCCGTCGCGCAGCCATTCATTAAGGGCGAAGGCGCCGTACGGCGTTTCGACCTGGGTATCAGCGCGGCATGGGAGTTGGGCCACCCGGGTCTGCCATTCCAGCAGCGCCTCGCGGTCCAGCGGCTGTGGCGCGCGGATCAGCAGATCCAGATCGCTGGCCGCATGCAGCACCGGGATCTCGGTTGCCAGCGCGTAGCCGGTACTGCCGGTGACGCCCCAGCCCCAGGGCCAACGGTGTAAGGTGAGGGCGATAGCCCCCTGGACCGGCGGCTGCGAGACAAACGGCGAGCAGAGTAATGCTTCGCGCTCGACAAGCATCTCCGGGGTGACGCTGCGCACGATATTGCGCGCCTGTACCCAGCCGGCGGCGCGCTGCTCGCGCTTCATGCCCCGCACCCCAACCGGGACGCGGGCCTGGTCGTCAACGTCGCGCCTCACCACCACCGGCAGCGCGGCTCGCCACTGCTGAGCCACCCACGGCTCGGCAATGTCTTCCAGGGCGCTGGCGTGGTTTAACCAAACTAAATCGTGGGGACGCGGCGTTGCTGACATGGTTTACAGTCCTGAAGTCAAAGAGATAAACAGCGGTAGCGACAGGATACACAGAACCGAGCTCAACAGCAGCACGGCTTCAGCATCCGGAGACTGTACGCCGAAGCGGTTGCCGAAGACCACGCCGAAGAAGCCGGCGGCCAGGGCTATCATCAGGATCGCGGTAATGGCAATGGAACCGTGCAACCCAAGTAACATCACCAGACCCCAGGCAATAAACGGCTGCACCAGCAGTTTCACGATGGTTGATGTAGCGATCAGTGCATTGAGCTGCAGTTTACGCGCCGACAGGATCACCCCGGTGAGGAACAGCGCGGCGGCGGTGGCAGCCAGGCCCAGCGGTTTGATCGACGCCAGCAGCAGGTCCGGCATTTTAATGCCGATCGCGGAAAGCACCACCCCAAGCAGCGGGCCCCAGACGATCGGTTTTTTCACCGAACGCCACATCAGCACCGGCAGCATCGCCAGCGTAGAACCGCTGTTTTCTCCCGCGGCGCGGGCTTTTTCACGTTCCAGAATCAGCAGGCAGAACGGGGTCATCAGCACCGAGCCGCAGGCGATAGAGACCGCTACCGACAGTGAGGTTGACGCGCCTTCACCCAGTACGCTGCCGAGGATCGGCAGACCTAACGCGGCATAGTTTGGCAGGGCGACGGTGAGGGTCAGCACCGCGGCATCCTGCGGCGTGCGTTTGAACACGCTGGTGGCGAGGAAGTAGATCGCGGCATAGGTGATCCACATCGCGCCGGTCAACACCAGCACCAACGGCGACTGGGCGACGATACCGGCCCACGGCGTTTGTACCGTCGCGCTAAACAGCGTGGCGGGTAAGGCAAAATCCATTACAAAAATATTAAGCAGCGAGACGTTTTTGTTATCTACCATCCCGGCCTTACCGGCCCAGAAGCCCAGCAGCATGATAACGAAAATCGGGGCAAGAGCATGAATAATCACATAAGTCATAAATCACCTGTAAATAAGATAGAGTACTGGCGCGATTGTTATTTTTTCTAAAAGCCGTCCCTACCCGGCGCGGTTATTACGCGCTCCGGGGGACGGCTTCCGGCAGGTTTTCTTCTACTACTTACGTACGAACGTCTTACCAGCTGGCGCGCATGCGATCGCGAACCAGTTGCGAGCTGCGGCGGTTTTCCGCGCCCAGGCGGCACTTCAGTGAGGTATCGGTGCGCGCGTCAGCGATGGCGTCGCGCAGGGTACGGCTGACCAGTGACAGATCGCCTTCGTCTGGCGCATCCGGATGGTTGATATCAAGCAGGGCGGAGAGCAGGCCGAGCGTAGCGTAGTTGCTGACGTCGTAGGCCATTGGCGGAATGGTAGCCGCCAGTTTCTCCAGCGCCTCTACGGTACGCAGCGTAATGCGCGCCGCCGACGCTTTACCCATCGCGTGGACCAGCACGCCGCTATCGTTAAAGGCGATCAGGCGGTTGGCCTGGTAGCCGTGGGCCAGAAACGCCCCGGACATCGCTTTGCCGACGATCAGGCCAATTACCGGGTGGCCGGCCAAACGGGCTTTGGCATAAGCGCCAGCCGCCCCGGCCAGCGCCTGGTGAATGCCGAAAGCTTCTTCGCGGCGGCCATAGGCCTGGCTTGGCACATCGATCACGGCGACGATCGGCCGTTTGACTGGCTGGTCGGCGTCGGCGGCAATGGTTTCATTAACCACTTTCGCCAGCGTCCAGCCTTCCAGCAGGCCGACTTCGCCGGCGGCGGCGCGCGGGTAGTGGTTGTTAGCATCCGGGACCACGGCGATAAAACGCACGTTTTCGCCATTAATCTGGCCGTCTGCCACCTGGACGGAAGGGCACAGGCCGCTCATCAGCGGCGCGTCGGGCGCCAGTTTGTTCAGCCACAGCGCGGCGCGGTTTGGGAACTGACTCATTATTTATCCTCCCGGGCAAAAAGCTGTTTAATCTGCGCGGTATCCGCCTGCTGGCGGGTGTCGAACTGGCTCAAGCGACGCAGATAATCGTCATAGTTGTCGCTTCGGTGCTGTACCGGTACGCCTTTGGCGATCGCCTCATTCATTGCGGTTTTAACGGCGTTAACGCCATCGTTAACCAGCGCGTCTACCAGCCCGCTGGCGGCGCGAATTTCGCCGCCGGTCATGCTCCAGATAAACGGCCGGTTGCGGGAGTCGTACTCTTCAATGCCGGCTTCCTGCTCGATAACCTGCGGGCCGTTGAGGCCGAGACGGGCTTCACGAGTGACGATAAGGTAACTGCACAGCGCGGCGGCGATAGACATACCGCCAAAGCAGCCGACGGTGCCGGCGATGATGCCGACCACTGGGGTGTAGCGGCGCAGATCGACAATCGCCGCGTGAATATCAGCGATGGCGGCCAGACCGAGGTTGGCCTCCTGCAGACGTACGCCGCCGGTTTCGAGGCACAGCACCGCCTGCGTCGGGATACCGTTGCGGTTATCTTCCGCCGCCAGCTCCAGCGCGGCGGCCATTTTGGCGCCGGACACTTCGCCCATACTGCCTCCCTGGAAGGTGCCCTCGATGGCAATCACCACCGCAGGCTGGCCGTTGATCGTGCCTTTGGCGACCACCATACCGTCGTCGGACTGCGGGACGATGCCCTGGGCGCCGAGCCACGGCGACATAATGCCTTCAAACGGATCCAGCAGTTCGCGGTAGCTGCCGTCGTCCAGCAGAGCGTGGGCGCGTTCGCGAGCGCGCAGTTCGATAAAGCTGCGATCGTTACGCATGAGCGGCCTCCTCAAAAACCTGTTCAATACGAATACGGGCGACGCCCGGCGTGGCGCCGAAGTCGTGGATAATCAACTGCCCGGCGGGCAGGCCGTTGATCAGGTTCAGCCTGTCGAACAGCGCCTGCCAGCGCGCCTGGCTGTTATCCACTGAGGTGGTGATCTGTACGTTGAGCGTGGCGCTCTGTGCGGCGGTATAAAGTACTTCCATATCGCCTGAACCCACGACTCCTGCCAGCGCTCGGCCGCTCAGGGCGCGGCTGGCAGGAAATGACAATGTAATCTGTTCCATAACATCCTCTGAATGCGTTAGCCAGCAACTCTGTCGAGAAACAGGGTGGCGGCAAGGAGATCGGCGGCGCCTCCCGGCGAGGCGTTTAGCGCCAGCATNNNNGNNTCCAGGCGGGCCAGGGCGGCGCGCCCGGCGAAACTGGCGCAACCGCCAGCCGCCAGCACCTCGCAAGCGCCTTGCTGCATGGCCTGCAGCCCGGCCATACCGGCGCGCGACAGCACGCAGGTATCGCTCAGCGAGGTCATGATGGCCATCAGCGCATCAAGCTGCGCCTGCGGCTCACTGGCGCCTCGCGCCCGGCTTTGCTGTAGTTGCGGCAGCGCCAGGCGGGTGATATGCGGGAAACCACACTGCGCTTCCTCGCGGGCGCCTGGCACCTGCCAGCGGCGGCTGGCGCGAAGCCCTTTACTAAAGCTTTTCGGCGCGAAGCCGTCGGGCAGGCGGGCGAGGGCGGCGGCGGCGTCGGCGATCGCCTGTGACTGACNCTCTCCACCCAACATCGCCACCGCGCTGACCAGCAGGCCTAGCGCCCAGATAGCGCCGCGGTGGGTGTTAACCCCCCCCGTCGCCAGCATCATCTGCGCTTCGCCTTCGCGACCAAGGCGGCCGACGGTTTCGCGCAGCGCAATGTCCGCCGGGCGACGCCAGCTTTGCTCTGCCAGCGCGTGAAAGGTGGGCTGCAGGCTGCGGGCAGAGCGCTCCATCAGCGCCAGATTCAGGTCCTGATGCGCGCCGTTGCCGCGGCTATCCACCAGACCCGGTTTCGGGCTCAGACGGGCTTCGTCAATCAGACAGGCGCTGGCGGTATGCGCCAGCCAGCTGACGCGGCTTTCTGCGTGCAGGGAGGAGAGATTTTTCATTACCAGCTCCGGAATTTTGCCGGTGGGTTATACAGTCCGTCGGACCACTCCACCAGGTCGGCGACGCTGCCGGCGGCCAGCAGGGAGCGGGTGGCATCGCTGCGGCGAATCCCGAGATCTTCCGGGTAGACCACTTTGCCGCTCTGACGCAGCGCGGCGACGCGTTTGGCGTCCACACCAAGGCCGATATCGGTGATCCCGGCCACCGCGGCGACCATCGCCCGGCGCTCTTCAAGGCTCTCCGCACGGTACAGGTAGGCGATACCCTCTTCGGTCAGGACGTGGGTGACGTCATCACCATAAATCATTACCGGCGCCAGCGGCATGCCGGAGGTTTTCGCCACCTCAACTGCATCCAGCGTCTCAACGAAGGTTGGTTTCACGCCGGCCTGGAAGGTTTCGACCATCTGCACCACCAGCTTTTTCCCGCGCTGCATCGGGTCCGGCTCGGTGATCATATTGAGCCATGCCGGGGTGGCGTGGCGGCGACCGTGCGGGTCGTGGCCCATGTTCGGCGCGCCGCCGAAGCCGGAAAGACGGCCGCGGGTGACGGTCGAGGAGTTAGCCAGACCATCCACCTGCAGGGTTGAACCAATGAACATATCTACCGCGTACTGGCCCGCCAGCTGGCAGAAGGCGCGGTTAGAGCGCATCGAGCCATCCGGGCCGGTAAAGAAGATATCCGGGCGGGCGCGGATGTACTCTTCCATNCCCAGTTCGCCGCCGAAGCAGTGCACGCTCTCCACCCAGCCGCTCTCGATGGCCGGGATTAAGGTTGGATGCGGATTCAGGGTCCAGTGTTTACAGATTTTGCCTTTCAGGCCGAGCTGCTCGCCATAGGTCGGCAACAGCAACTCGATGGCGGCGGTATTAAAGCCGATACCGTGGTTAAGCGACTGCACCTGATGTTCCGCATAGATGCCCTTGATCGCCATCATCGCCATCAGTATGTGTTCTTGCTTAATCAGGCGCGGATCGCGGGTGAAGAGCGGTTCGATAAAAAACGGCTTGTCGGCAACCACCACGTAATCGATCCACGAGCCGGGAATATCGACGCGCGGCAGATCGCATTCGTCGTCCACCAGTTCGTTGACCTGGGCTATCACAATGCCGTCGTGGAAGGCGGCGGCTTCCACCAGCGCCGGGGTATCTTCGGTACTCGGTCCGGTATACAGGTTGCCTTTGCGGTCAGCTTTATAGCCGGCAATCAGCGCGACGTTTGGCGACAGATCGACGTACAGGCGCGAGTAGAGTTCGATATAGGTGTGGATGGCGCCGATTTCGAGCAGGCCATCTTCCAGTAGTTGCGAAATGCGCAGGCTCTGGGTGCCGGAGAAAGAGAAATCCAGCTTGCGGGCAATACCTTTTTCAAACAGGTCCAGATGCTCGCTGCGCCCGACGCTGGGCATAATCATATGCAGGTCGTGAATTTTTTGCGGATTAACTTCCGCCAGCATGCGCGAGAGGAAATCGGCCTGTTTCTGGTTGTTGCCTTCCAGCACAACCCGGTCGCCGGGGGCGAGCAGGTTTTCCAGTACGCTGACCAACTGGTCAGTCGGGATGACCTTACCTGGCATGTTCGCCTCGGCCAGCCGCCGCTGTTTTTCCGTTCGGCGACGGTTCCAGACCCGCCCCGTCGTTTGTTCGGCATTCATTAATAACCTCCTGATTCGACAAATCGTTTTGTTTGTCCTGGTGGAGATTAGTGTGCGACGCGAGGCTATGAGCATCAATTAAGCGCGGTGGCCGATCGTTAGCATCAGAGTAACGATTCCGCCGCAACGTTTGTGATGCGGATCAATAATCCATAAGGCGTAGTGGTCTACGGAGAGAGTGTAGGGCAGGGAGCAGGCCGGCGAAGCGCCGGCCTGCGGAAGGACTACTGTTTACTGACATCGCTTAATAAGAAAGCGATACTCTGCCCGCCGCTGGTCTGCTCGAGGGCAATTTTGACGATAATCGTCAACGGCACCGAGAGCAGCATGCCAACCGGACCCAGCAACCATCCCCAGAAGATTAAGGACAGGAATACCACCAGCGTCGAGAGGCCCAGCCCGCGCCCCATGATACGAGGTTCGAGAATATTGCCGAATACCAGGTTGACGATCAGGTAGCCGGCCAGCACTACCAGCGCCTCGTACAGACCACCGAACACCAGCACCTGCAGGATCGGCGGAATTGCCGCCAGCACGGAACCGATATTGGGAATATAGTTAAGCGCGAAGGCCAGTAGCCCCCACATAAAGGCGAAGCGCACATCCAGCAGCACCAGCATGCCCCAGACCACCAGGCCGGTGATCAGGCTTATCGCAGTTTTCAGCACCAGATAATGCGATACGCTGTCGATGGCCCGCTGGATGGCGCCCATGCCTTCTACTGGTCTGGACATTAACTGCTGCAGCTTAGCGGGAAGCTGCGGCACCTCCAGCAGCATAAACACCACCGTCAGCAGCAGCAGAAAAATAGAGGACATGGCATTCGACAGCTGAGTGAGCAGGCTGGTGACCAGGGTCATTACGGCGTTAGGGTCGATGTACTTATTGAGCTCGACCACCGAAACGGTGAATCCCATACGCTGCAGCCAGGGCGCGATGGTTTGCATCGGCTCATAAAGATAGTTGCGATACTGCGGCAGGGTGCGCGCCAGCTCGTTGAGCGAGGTCCCCAGCGAGGCCAGCAGCACAATGGCTAACATAACAATCAGGCCAATCAGTAGCGAGATCGCCAGCACGCGCGGCACCCGGCAGCGGACCAGGAGCTGGACCAGAGGATTGATGATCACCGCCAGAAAAAGCGCCAGGATAAACGGGACGATTATGTCCGCCGCAAAGCGAATGCCGGTAAGGATGATCACCAGCATGCCCAACATGATGACCATCTTTAATCCGTTAAGTGTAATAATGGGTTTAGCCATAGGATCCCGACCTCAAACTTCCTTGCCTATTAACAGGTTGCGTTACATTAGCATAATGACGCTTTTTTGCAGAACAAACGCATTGAAGAAAAACCGCGGCGTAAAGAATTGCAAAGTCTTTGAATTAAATGTAGCACTATGCTACAAATCTACCTGTGTTTAACTACTGAGGACAATTTTCATCCGCACCGGACGAGAAGCAACACCGCGGATAATTGTAATTTTATGGACAATCAGTTCAGGATGTATATTTTAAATCACCCCGCAGTATCCCTCACTTTTTCCCGTTTTGCCGGCGAACAGCACTGGCATTCGGCGCTATAGTCACCTTCTTTCTGCCTGAGCTGGCGCCAAGCGCACAGCGATATCTACGTCAGAAATTTTCCTGTTTACGTCTCGCGTAAACGGTAATGGATTATATTCTCAAGCAGGAGAAGGGATCATGTTTTATTGGATTTTATTAGCTTTAGCAATTATTGCTGAAATTACCGGCACCTTGTCTATGAAATGGGCAAGCGTGAGCGGCGGGCACACCGGCTTTATTTTAATGCTGGCCATGATTGCCCTGTCATATATTTTTCTTGCCTTTGCGGTTAAAAAGATTGCCCTCGGTGTGGCCTATGCGTTGTGGGAAGGGATCGGTATTTTACTGATTACCCTGTTCAGCGTGCTGCTGTTTGATGAGAGTCTGTCCCTGCTGAAAATAGCCGGCTTGACCACCCTGGTGATAGGGATCGTCTTAATTAAGTCCGGAACCCAGAAAAAAGCGTCTTCCAAGCAGGAGGTGGCCCATGCAGCAGTTTGAGTGGATCCACGCCGCCTGGCTGGCAATCGCCATTGTGCTGGAAATTATTGCCAACGTCTTTTTGAAGTTTTCCGACGGCTTCCGCCGCAAGATCTACGGCATCCTGTCCCTGGCGGCAGTATTGGGCGCGTTCAGCGCCCTGTCGCAGGCGGTTAAAGGGATCGATCTCTCGGTCGCCTATGCGCTGTGGGGCGGCTTCGGTATCGCGGCGACCATCGCCGCCGGCTGGGTGCTGTTTGGTCAGCGTCTGAATAACAAAGGCTGGGCGGGGGTTATCCTGCTGGTAGCCGGCATGGTGTTAATTAAACTCGCCTGACGTCTCGCCGCCTGCAAAGCCAGGCGGCAAACGGAAACTTCCTTCACGCCTTGCCCCGCTGTAATTGTGTCAGGTGACGCTGAGGGCTGCGCAGGTTCACTGCTTTCGGCTGGCGGAAAATCATTTCCGCCAGGACGATGTCAATAATGATATTCTTCACCGGCCTCGGTCCATTACTCACCGGCAAGCGCCTCCAGCTTATCGCGAAAGCCAGTCACCGCAATGGCGCGATTGTCCGCCCGCCAGCGATCCTGCGGGCCGGGGGCCGAACTCTGCACGGCGATCACCTGCCAGCCGTCCTCCGTTTTCAGCAGCAGCGGCGAGCCGCTGTCGCCAGGCAGGGTGTCACACTGATGCGACAGTACGCTGGTTTGCGCCCACCCTGTCACGATGCAATCCTGGTGGCTGTAAAGATTATCGAGATGATCTTCAGGATAGCCAGACTGGGTAACTTTACGGTCCGCCGCCTTCAGCGCGGCGGTGAGATCGGCCTTGCTGCCCGGAAAGAGCGGGATCGGCGTAATGCCAGACGGAGCATAGCGCAGCACGATCAGGCCAAAATCGGACGGCGCCGCAGCGGAAGGGACAATCCAGCCGTCGCCATCGGCTTTCAGGCGTCTGCCTAAGCTGGGATCGACTCGCCCGTCAATGCCGTGGATCTCATAGACCCAGTTGCCCTTGCGGGAAATAAAGCGCAGGGCGACCGCTTTGTCCGGCTTGCCGCGCGGGGGCGTTAACAGACAGTGGCCCGCGGTCAGCGCCAGATGCGGAGAGATGAGCGTCGCCGTACACAGATTGCCGCTGGCGGTTTCCAGCTGGCCAATCGCGTCCCACGGACTCTCCTCGGGGCGGTTCACCGCTTTGCGGTCATCGTGACCGAAAAACAACGTCTTAATATCTTTGGCGCTCAGTCCGCTATCATCGGCATGTGCGCCCAGAGGTAACAGATAAAATGAACACAGTAATAACAGAACGTCTCTACGCATATCACTCTCTGGGGAGGCTATGATGTCTATTGACAGTAGCAGGAGATTTAAGTTTTTGAAAGTAAACAATAATTCTAAACAGGCCAAACCGTATACCACATCAGCGCGCGGTGGGGTCTGGCGCTGGTAAAACCTCCTGATTTCAAGCGGTTAATACCAGTGTTCTGCTTGTGCTATTTCCGCAGAAAGTGGCGTCTTGCGCAACAAAATTCATGTATCAGAACGTACTGAATTCGGTTAATAATGCAGCAATTCATCCGTGGGATTATTCCTGGTTTGTCAGCATAATGCCCAAAAATAATACTTTTACCCACCAGATCTTCACCGGAATTCGCACTTCTTTACGCCTCTCGTAATTATTTTCAATGCGAAACATTTTCTCACCGAAAACGTTGTTACCGTCGCCCTGCCGTTGAGTAAATAGAGAGGTAGTACCGGCGATGATAGCCTGAACTCTATTTCCCCTGCGTTCGGAGGGCTTATGTCTAAAAAAGGTATTCGCGCAATGGTTTATGTTTCCCTGGTCTCAGTCGCTATCTGGGGCGCGACCGGCTATCTGGTGATGGAAGCCGTGCGTGCATTGTGATGGGCGCGCCACCCGGCAAGGGCCAGGCGTGCGACATATTACGACTAACATGTCTGGCGTCTTCTGGCGCCGGACATTTTTTTGCGCCGCAGAGAGTCACAGGATAAT
>NZ_JAZARW010000001.1:1745803-1756002 GCF_036233805.1 Klebsiella sp. EMBS2024
GGGAGCGGGTCAGCGATAGCCGCACGGTATTCATTTTAATGAAAAGCTGGTAGAAGCAGCAAAATGCGAACGCGGGATAAATAATTAAGAGAGGAAAAAACGGGTTGCAACCACTGCGCATATAATTAGCAGGATCAGGATGAGCTCAAAACGATAGCGCCGCAGCATAGTGCTCTCCAGAAAAAACGGCGCTGAAACAGCGCCGATTATTAAGAAGGTTGGTTCACCGGGAGGAATTATGCTGCCGGCTGTGCAGTCGGTTTAGCGGCCTGGTGTTTAGTGGTTTTGTGGTGTTTTTTCGCTGCCTGCGCTTTCTGGGCTGCCGGTTTAGCCGCAGCTTTGTGATGCTTTTTCGCCGCCTGAGCTTTCTGCGGAGCAACTGGTTTAGCTGCTACTTTTTTGTGTTTTTTAGCGGCCTGGGCTTNCTGAGCAGCGGCTGGTTTAGCTTCTGCTTTTTTGTGTTTTTTGGCAGCCTGAGCTTTCTGCTCTGCAGCCGGTTTTGCCGCGGCTTTGTGGTGTTTTTTGTGATGGGTGGTCTTGGCAGCCGTGCTGTGGGTGGCAGCCGGTGCCTGAGTGGTGCTTACTGCGTCAGCAGCGAAAGCGGCGGAAGAGAGACCCATAGCAGCGGCAACGACCAGAGCTAATACTTTTTTCATTCTGATATCCTCGAAAAGTTTTCTTAATTTCAACCCCACTGCGGGGCCGGTGAAATCACTATATGCTTGTCTTTTCGAGCTTTCCGTGAGTGTTTGGTATCGGCGTGTAACCGAATGTACAAGGCGGGAACGACAGGACGCGCCGGGTAGCCCGGCGCGTATGATTACAGGTAGCGAGTGGTCAGGTGCTCGCGGAAGTAGCGGCTATTAAGATCCTCACCGGTGGCCTGCTGAATCAACTGCGAGGTGGTGAAGCGGCTGCCATGCTGCCAGATATTCTGCCGCAGCCAGTCGAACAGGGCGCTGAAATCGCCTTCCTCAATATCGCGATCTAATGTCGGCAGCGCGCGGCGGGCCGCGGCCATCAACTGCGCGGCATACATCGCGCCCAGGGTATAGGAAGGGAAATAGCCGAATCCGCCGTCGGTCCAGTGAATATCCTGCATGCAACCATCCCGATAGTTGCCGGTGGTCGACAGCCCCAGCCAGTGCTGCATTTTCTCGTCCCACAGCGACGGGATATCATCTACCTCAATCTCGCCGTCGATCAGCGCACGTTCAATTTCATAACGCAGGATGACATGCGCCGGGTAGCTCACCTCATCGGCATCGACGCGAATAAAGCCGGGTTTCACCTGCTGATTCCAGGCGACAAAATTGTCCTGGCTAAAGGCCGGCCGATCGCCAAACCGCTCGCGCACCGCCGGTAACAGGCGGTTAAGAAACCGCTCGCTGCGTCCCAGCTGCATTTCAAAAAACAGGCTCTGCGACTCGTGGATAGCGGTGGAGCGGGCGAGTCCTACGGGCTGGTCGACCCACGGGCGAGGTAGATTCTGCTCGTAGCGGGCGTGGCCGGTTTCGTGGATCACGCCGAACAGAGCGCTGAGCAGGTCGTTTTCGTTGTAGCGGGTGGTGATGCGCACATCCTGGGGTACGCCGCCGCAGAACGGGTGGGCGCTGATGTCGAGGCGCCCGCCGTCGAAGTCAAAGCCAAGGATACGCATCGCCTGCAGGCCCAGCTCCCGTTGTTCAGCAATGGGGAAACGCCCCTGCGGGGCGATTAGCGTCTGCTTCGCCTGCTTCTCCACCGCCTGGCTAAGCAGGGAAGGTAGCCACGATTTGAGATCGGCGAACAGGCTGTCCAGCCGCGCGCTGGTCATATCCGGTTCGAAAATATCCAGCAGCGCGTCGTAGCGTGAGCCGCCCCTGGCATCGGCGCGGATCTGCGCTTCCTGACGGCTCAGTCTGACCACCTCGCGTAGGTTGTCGGCAAAGCCCGTCCAGTCATTGGCGGGACGCTGGCTGCGCCAGGCATGCTCGCAGCGGCTGCCGGCCAGCGATTTTGCTTCCACCAGGCTCTCCGGCAGCAGCGCCGCCTGATCGTACTGACGCTGCATTTCCCGCAGGTTGGCCTGTTCAACATCATTAAGATCCTGCTGGCGGGCCTCCTGTAACCATTGTCCCACTTTTTTATCGGTCAGGATTTGATGCTGCAGCACGCCGAGCTCGGCCAGCGCTTCGCCGCGGGCGACGCTCCCGCCCGGAGGCATCATCGCGAACATATCCCAGCCGGCGATGGCGGCGAGATGCGAAAAGCGCGACAGGCGCTGAAAGGTACGGGTAAGCTGCTGATAAGGCGTATTTTCAGTCATAGTGGCGTTCGGTCCGTGACAGGTGAATAAAGAGATTATCGCTTTGCCTCTACACTATCCTGATACGCCCGGCGGGTCGAGCGTTGCGCACAGGGGAAGGGAAAGACACATGGCGGGAAAATAAGCTCACCTCTGTGATCGGTGTGACAGAAAACGGTAACATATCGGTACTAAACTGTGATCGATTACACAGGTCTGGAGGTTCGGGGGTGGTTTATGAATCCGTTCACCTGGCTGTTTATTGCACTGCTGTCCGTTGATGCCGTCAGAGAGCTGATGGGCTTGTCTTCCATAATGGGCATGTGGTGAAACGTGGCCCACAGGCCACGTCACACGCGACTATTTCAGTCGCTGATGTAAGCAGGTGCCGGTCAACAGCGCGGCAAGGAGCAGCAGCGCGATAAACCCACCGACGCCGTTCCAGCCGTAGTGATGCCAGAATACCCCGCCTAACGTCCCGGCAAGACTTGAACCCAAATAATAGCTGAACAAATACAGCGATGATGCCTGACCGCGGGCGCGGCGGGCGCGTGGGCCAATCCAGCTGCTGGCGACGGAATGCGCGGCGAAGAAGCCAGCGGAAAACAGCAGCATGCCGATGAAAATAAGCCACAGGGAAGAAAAGAGCGTCAGCAGCAGGCCGCAGAGCATCACCGCTGTAAAGCCAAGCATCACCGGCCCGCGGCCAAAGCGTACGGTCATGGCCCCTGCCTTCGGTGAACTCCAGGTCCCGGTGAGATAAGCTACCGACAGCAGGCCTACCACCGCCTGGCTTAACGACCACGGCGACATCATCAGCCGGTAGCCAATATAGTTAAACAGGGTGACAAAAGCGCCCATCAGCAGAAAACCTTCGACGAACAGCAGCGGCAGGCCACGGTCGCGCCAGTGCAGACGGAAGTTAATCAGCAGCGTTTTCGGTCGCAGCGAGGTCGGGCGGAAATGGCGCGACTCGGGAAGGATACGCCAGAACATAATCGCGGCGGCCAGCGCAAAGCCGCTGATCGCCGCCAGCGCCACGCGCCAGCCGAAGAAATCGGTAAAGACCCCGGTCAGCAAGCGGCCGCTCATGCCGCCGATGGAGTTGCCGCTGATATAGAGTCCCATCGAAAAGGCGACGAAACTGGGGTGGATCTCCTCGCTCAGATAGGTCATGCCGACCGCCGCTACGCCGCTCAGCGACAGGCCGATGAGAGCGCGCATAATCAGGATGCCGTGCCAGCTGGTCATCATGGTCGACAACAGTGAACAGCTGGCGGCCAGCAGCAGGGCGGTGACCATCACCGGCTTGCGGCCTATAGCGTCCGACAGCGGGCCGGTAAACAGCAGGCCCACCGCCAACATCGCCGTGGAAATTGAAAGCGAAATACTGCTGCTGGCCGGCGACACGCCAAACTCGTTCGACAGCACCGGCAGGATCGGCTGCACACAGTAGAGCAGGGCAAAGGTGGCCAGACCGGCGGAGAACAGCGCGAGAGTGACGCGCATAAACTGCGGGGTGCCACGCTTAATAAACGGATCCGGGCGGGATGCACCAGCGACGCTGACCTCGCCCGCCGGCACGGTGTCAACGGTTGTTGTACGACTCACAGAGAATTCCTTGCGTAGAAGTTGCTGCTTACCAACAGAGTGTTGTGACCATTCAGCTCACATTTTTAGGGTATGAAAATGTAAATATTCTGTCTAATATATTAATAATCTCAAATAAGACGTTTTAAATATGAATATCGAGTTGCGTCATTTGCGCTACTTTGTCGCCGTCGCCGAGGAGCTACATTTTGGCCGCGCCGCGGCGCGACTGAACATCTCTCAACCACCGCTAAGCCAGCAGATTCAGATCCTTGAGCAGCAGACCGGCGCTCGCCTGTTTGCCCGTACCAACCGCAGCGTCAGCCTGACGGCGGCCGGAAAGCAGTTTCTCGCCGATAGCCGACAAATCCTCGCCCAGGTGGATGAGGCGGCTGCTCGCGCCGCCCGTCTACACCATGGCGAAACGGGTGAGCTGCGCATCGGCTTTACCTCCTCGGCCCCTTTTATTAAGGCCGTCTCCGATACGCTATCGATGTTTCGCCAACGCCTTCCGGATGTGCATATTCTCACCCGCGAGACTAACACCCGCGAACAGATAGTGCCCCTGAGCGAGGGGGCTCTGGATTTGGGGCTGCTGCGCAATACTCAACTGCCGGACACCCTGGCGTGGGAGCGGGTTCTGCGCGAGCCGCTGTTGGCGATGGTCCCGGCGAATCACCCGCTGGCCCGCCAGCCCTCGGTCAGCCTGGCGGCGCTGGCGCGCGAGCCCTTCGTCTTTTTCGACCCGCACGTCGGCACTGGCCTGTATGACGACATCCTCGGCTTGCTGCGCCGCTACGGCCACACGCCGAAGATTGCCCAGGAGGTGGGGGAGGCAATGACGATTATTGGTCTGGTGGCCGCCGGCCTGGGGGTATCGATCCTCCCGGCCTCCTTTCAGCGCGTCCAGCTCAGTGAAATGCGCTGGCTGCCGATCGACGAACAGGATGCGGTATCGGAGATGTGGCTGGTGTGGTCTAAACACCATGAGCAAGGGGCACTGGCAAAACGCTTTCGTGAGGCGCTGCTCTCCTGGAAAAGCGAGCATAATTGAGGCGAAAAGGGGCTGGAAATGTGCGGTAAATCACAAGGCTAAGTAAAAATTTGACGTTCACCGTCGAAGTGCTTCACCATAGCCGAAAGTTTATTTCGAAGCGCGAAAATAAGGGAGTCAATGGTGGTAGCGGATAGTCAACCAGGCCATATCGATCAAATAAAGCAGACCAATGCGGGCGCCGTGTATCGCCTGATTGATCAGCTCGGCCCGGTATCGCGTATCGACCTTTCCCGATTTGCGCAACTGGCGCCGGCCAGCATCACCAAAATCGTCCGCGAAATGCTGGAAGCGCATCTGGTTCAGGAGACCGAGATCCAGGAGCCCGGCAGCCGCGGCCGCCCGGCGGTGGGGCTGATGGTGGAGACCGAGGCATGGCACTATCTGGCGGTGCGCATCAGCCGCGGTGAGATCCATCTTTCGCTGCGTGATTTAAGCAGTCAGCTGGTGGTGGAGGATCAGCTGGAGCTGGCGCTCACCGACAGCACGCCGTTTCTGACGCGCGTTATCGACCATATTGATCGCTTCTTTATTCNCCATCAAAAGAAGCTGGAACGCCTTACCTCCATCGCCATGACGATGCCCGGTATTATCGATACCGAAAATGGCATTATTCATCGCATGCCGTTTTATGAGGATGTTAAAGATGTCCCGCTCGGCGAAGCGCTGGCCAATCATACCGGGGTGCCAGTCTATATTCAGCATGACATCAGCGCCTGGACTATGGCGGAATCTTTGTTTGGCGCCTCGCGCGGCGCCCGGGACGTCATTCAGGTGGTCATCGATCATAACGTCGGCGCCGGGGTGATCACCGATGGGCGCCTGCTGCACGCTGGCAGCAGCAGCCTGGTGGAGATTGGCCATACCCAGGTCGATCCCTACGGCAAACGCTGTTACTGCGGCAACCATGGTTGCCTGGAGACGATTGCCAGCGTAGAAAGCGTGCTGGAGCTGGCGCAGATGCGCATGGCGCAGTCGATGAGCTCGCTGCTGCACCAGCGTCCGCTGNGCGTGGAGTGGCTTTGTCAGGCGGCGCTGCAGGGCGATTTGTTAGCCCGGGACATCATCAGCGGCGTGGGTAATCACGTTGGGCGAATTCTGGCGATCATGGTCAATCTGTTTAATCCGCAGAAAATTCTGATTGGCTCGCCGTTCAATCTGGCGGCAGAAATTCTTTTTCCGGCAATTTCCAGCTGTATTCGGCAACAATCTCTCCCAGCCTATAGCCGGCATATTACCGTTGAAAGTACTCAATTCTCCAACCGCGGAACGATGGCTGGCGCGGCGCTGGTTAAAGATGCGCTCTATAACGGATCCTTACTCATACGACTGTTACAGGGTTAACATTTTTTCATAGTCACACCAAAAATTGCGCTATCTCAAGCTGACCTCAGACGGCTTCACGTAGACTTTGCCCACCGTTGATTATTTCTCTCCCGTATATTTCATCGACAAAACTGTGGGGTTAGTGATGTTTAAGCGTTTCTTTATTACAGGTACAGACACCTCTGTCGGGAAGACAGTGGTTTCCCGTGCGCTGTTGCAGGCACTTGCTGCCAGAGGCAAAAGCGTGGCTGGGTATAAGCCTGTGGCGAAGGGCAGCAAAGAGACGCCGGACGGTTTACGTAACAAAGATGCGCTGGTGTTGCAGAGCGTCTCCACGCTGGCCTTACCCTATGAGGCTGTCAACCCCATCGCCTTAAGCGAAGACGAGAGCAGCGTGGCGCATAGCTGCCCGATCAACTACGGTCTGCTGTCCGATGGTTTGCAGCGTCTGGCCGCGCAGGTCGAACACGTGGTGGTTGAAGGCACCGGCGGCTGGCGCAGCCTGATGAACGACCTGCGGCCGCTCTCCGAGTGGGTGGTTCAGGAGCAGCTCCCAGTGCTGATGGTGGTGGGGATCCAGGAGGGGTGCATCAACCATGCGCTACTGACAGCCCAGGCGATCGCCAATGACGGTTTACCGCTGATTGGCTGGGTGGCCAATCGGATCAACCCCGGTCTGGCGCACTACGCCGAAATCATCGATGTCCTCAGCAAAAAGCTGCCGGCGCCGCTGATCGGCGAGCTGCCTTATCTACCGCGCGCCGAACAGCGTGAGCTGAGCCGCTACGTCGACTTAGACATGCTCGGCAACGTGATGGCGATAGATCGAATCCCGGCGTAACGTCCGCGACAGCACAGACGACACGACGCAGGTTATCAGCAGACCGGGCAGCAGCGTATAGTGCCCGGTCATCTCGCAAATCATCAGGGTTGACATGATCGGCGCATGGGTCGTGGCGGCCAGAAACGCCGCCATGCCGGTCAAACCCATCATGATGGCCATTTCTTCACTTCCCGGTAGCCACAGCCTGCTGAAGCAGGCAAACAGCATGCCCATCGCCAGGCCGACAAACAGCGTCGGGGTGAAGACCCCGCCAGGCGCGCCGGAGCCGCTGCTGGCCAGCACCGCCAGCAGTTTGCAGATAAATATGCCCACCAGCAGCGCAACGGACGGCGGCAGCAGCAAATAGCTTTGCACTACGCTGTAGCCGTTGCCCCATACTGCCGGGGTGATGAGCGATAAGCCGCCGACAATTAGCCCGCCCAGCGCCAGCTGCCACGGCGGCGCCAGCTTTAGTTTAACGAACCCGCGGTGGCTGTAGTCCATCAGCCAGATAAACAGCGGCCCGCACAGCCCGGCCAGCAGGCCAGTCGCCAGCATTAAGCCATAGTGCAGGGCGCTGAGGTTTTGCTGTAACACGACGTGATACAGCGGCGCGGCGCCGCCATTAAGAAACTGCGTCAACAGCAGGGCGATCACCGCCGAGATCACCACCGGCCCAAGCGAGGCCAGCATCAGCGTACCAAAGAGAATTTCAGCAATAAACAGGCTGCCGGCCAGCGGGGCATGATAGGCGCTGGCCATCCCGGCAGCCGCGCCGCAGGCGACCCATAGCTTCCATTCACTCTGCGGCGTGAAGCGACGGGCAAACAGCGAGGCCGCCAGCGCGGCCAGCAGGATCATGGCGCCTTCCCGGCCAATCGCGCTGCCGGTCACCACGACCAGCAATGACGCCAGTGATTTCACCAGGCTTGCCGGCGTATCGAAACAGCCGTCGCCGGTCTCCAGGGCTTCCATATAATCGGTGGCGGCATGTGGACGCGCGACGCTGCGTCGTTGCCAGAGCCAGAGTAAGGTTCCCGCCGTCAGGCCGCCCAGCGCGGGGGTAACCAGCCGACGCCACGCCGGCAGCGACTGTGCGGCGTTGACCAGGCTCCCGCTGTCATTACTGAGCAACAGCGTTTCCAGCACCACCATAGCGTGGCGAAACAGCGCCACCGCCAGGGCGGCGAGAAGGCCAATCAGGGTGGCGATCAGCAGGCGGCGAAACATCACCTGCACATCAGGATAGGGATGAAGACGATGCATTAGTCACGGCGAGGTTCAGAAAACATTGGCTTATTGTGATAGGGAATAACCTTAGATGCAAAAGCGATAAGTGCGGGTGAAAGGCTGGGAAGCGGCAAAATAAAACCGCGCCGGATACCGGCGCGGCGAAGGGTTAACGATAGAGCGGTTTTTGCGCCACGGCGATCGGCAGATTCTCCTGCCACTGCGCCAGAGTCGCCTGCGCCAGCTGACCCAGCGCCTGATAGAAGGGGTGGGCGGCATGGTCGACAAAGACACTCAGGAAACGCCCGGACCACGGCAGCAGGTGCCAGGCCAGCAGCTGAGCGAACAACGCATCCTGCTCCGTTTCGCACAACCATGCCGCCAGGAGTAGCACGGTGCCGAAATGATCTTCCGGTTCGTTGCCATCGGCCTCCAGCGCGATACCGTTCTCGCGCATCCACTGGCGCAGAGCCAGCGTGGAATCGCCAAACAGCACAGACTCTTTATCCAGCCAGACAGAGCCCCAGGGCGGCGCCGGCAGGGCCCATGGCCCGATAAACAGGCGCTGCCAGGCTTCCGGCAACGTTTCTTCAGCCGATGCGGCAAACCCTGACGCCAGCGGGGCTGCGACCGGGAAGGGCCACTGCTGCTGCCAGCTCCCGTCCTGGAAGGCGGCGACCAGCGGCGCAATTTCCGCGCTATTCGGCGCATAAGAGAACAGCGCGCCCAGGGTGCGGGCGCTTAACGCGACGGCGTCGCGATTTGGGATCGGCATCATCACTTATTCCTTT
Organism: Klebsiella sp. EMBS2024; assembly: GCF_036233805.1. NCBI lineage: Bacteria > Pseudomonadati > Pseudomonadota > Gammaproteobacteria > Enterobacterales > Enterobacteriaceae > Klebsiella > Klebsiella sp. EMBS2024. The sequence goes on from NZ_JAZARW010000001.1 coordinate 1,754,905, forward strand.
CTGCGGCGCGCGCCTGCGCGCCGTCTCATTAACCGGCAACCGCCATACCGACGGTCATATGCAGACCATAAAACAGGCCGCGGCCAATACATTCGGCGATCAAGACCAGCAGCAGGCCGATCAGCAGCCCCGTAGCGCGCGGCGGCTGGCGGCGGATCAGCGGACATAGCCAGCAGCCGAGGCCCAGCGCCAGCAGTACCAGGCGTAGCGCCTGGAGTTTGCCGTAATCTGGCAGCAGGGTGGCCGCCTGCTGAACCGAGCTGTGAAGGGTACTGAGCCCGGCGCTTTGCATAATGATAACTGCGGCGCTGATGACCAGCGCGGCCACGCTCAGTCCGGCAAAAAACCAGCCGTTAAAGTCGACTTTCGCCAGCCGCAGCAGCAGGGCGGCAAACAGCGGCCCGCTGAGGAGCACCGTCAGAAAGAACGCGCTGGTGGTGTAGCCATTGTACCATGTTGGCACGGTATTGATTTGGTAAACCCGGGTCATTGCGAGGACAAACAGCAGCCCTAACAGCATGGCGATCGCCAGCCAGACTTTACCCAGCGTCGCTGGCATTTTTTCCAGCACCGCCAGCAGCCACCAGAATCCGCCCACGGCGAAGAACAGAGCGCCGCTGGCGATTTCGTTGCTCAGCGCCGAGGCGCCGATGCGGTTCAGCGAGTTAAACGCGCGCAGCGGTGAACCGAGATGCATCACCGAAGCAAGAAAACCAATGCCCATCAACAGCCAGATAAAAAACATATTGCGCACCAGCCGCCGCCGGGCTTCCCGTTGGTCCCCCAGCGCCAGCCAGCCAAGACCGCTGACGATGGTCGCGCCGACCACGCACTGACCCAGCACCGTAAACAGCACCAGCGGCCATTCATGCCATCCGTTTCCCATCTCACACCTCCTTCGGGTTCGCCAGNTAACCGGTGGTATCGCCACACGGCCGGGCATTGGCGTTAGGTTTGATAACGATACTCGGCCGGGTAAAGTGCGCCGACGGCAGCGGCGCTACCGCGGCCAGCTGGCCGTGCTTAGCGCGCAGTTCGGNAATCGGCCCNAAATCCAACGCCCGCAGCGGGCAGGACTCGACGCAGATCGGCTTTTTC
>NZ_JAZARW010000001.1:1756069-1773807 GCF_036233805.1 Klebsiella sp. EMBS2024
GGGCGCCGTACGGGCAGGCCATATGGCAGTAGCGGCAGCCAATGCATACCTCTTCGTTGACCACCACAAAACCGTCTTCGCGCTTATGCATCGCGCCGCTCGGACAGACCTTGGTGCAGGCCGGATCTTCGCAGTGGTTACAGGCGATGGAGAGGTAATAGGCAAACACGTTCTGCTGCCAGACGCCGTTGTCCTCCTGCCAGTCGCCGCCGGCATACTCATAGATCCGGCGGAAGCTGACCTCCGGAGTCAGGTTCTTGTAGTCCTTACAGGCCAGCTCGCAGGTTTTGCATCCGGTACAGCGAGCGGAGTCGATAAAGAATCCATATTGCGTGCTCATGGTTTACTCCTTAAACCTTCTCGATATCGACCAGGTTGGTATGCTGTGGATTCCCCTTCGCCAGCGGCGACGGGCGGTGGGTGGTCAGGGTATTCATGCAGGCGCCATGGTCGATCCGATCTCCGGTCATATTGGCGTCGTGCCAGGCGCCCTGGCCCATCGCCGAGACCCCCGGCATGATGCGTGGCGTCACTTTCGCCGGAAGACGGACTTCGCCGCGCTGATTAAAAACGCGCACCATATCGCCGTTTTTAATCCCGCGTTTTTCCGCGTCAAGTGGATTGATCCATACTTCCTGGCGACAGGCCGCTTGTAATACATCAACGTTGCCGTAGCTGGAATGGGTGCGCGCTTTATAGTGGAAACCAAACAGCTGCAGCGGATACTGGCTGCGCAGCGGATCGTCCCAGCCTTCAAATGTGGAGGCGTAGACCGGCAGCGGGCTGATAACTTCGTCTTTCTCCAGCTGCCAGCGGGCGGCAATCTCTGCGAGTCGGCTGGAGTAGATTTCAATTTTGCCGGACGGGGTTTTGAGCGGATGCGCTTCAGGATCGCGCCGGAAGTCGCGATAGGCGACGAAGTGGCCGTTCGGGTCTTTGCGCTTGTAGATGCCCATTCGCTTCAGATCCTCGTAGGCCGGCAGCGCCGGATCTTTCGCCACCATTTTGGCGTACAGATACTGCAGCCACTGTTCCTGGGTACGTCCCTCGGTAAAACGTTGATGCACGTCGTCGCCGAGCCGTTTCGCCACTTCGCTTAGGATCCAGTAAATCGGTTTGCGTTCGAACTTCGCTGAGGTGGCGGGCTGAATAAAAATCAGATAGCCCATATTGCCGGCGTAATCGTTAGGAATGATATCCTCCTGCTCAACGGTCATCAGGTCGGGCAGCAGCAGGTCGGCGTATTTCGCCGACGAGGTCATAAAGTTGTCGATAACCACAATGGTTTCGCACTTGCTTTCATCCTGCAGAATTTCGTGGGTCTTATTGATGTCGGAGTGCTGGTTGATGATGGTGTTGCCCGCGTAGTTCCACAGGAACTTGATCGGCACATCCAGCTTCTCTTTTCCGCGTACGCCATCGCGGCTGGCGGTCATCTCTGGACCGCGCGCGATGGCGTCGGTCCAGGTAAAGCAGGAGATGGCGGTCTTCACCGGGTTTTCCAGCACCGGCAGGCGCTCAATGGTGATGGTGTAGGTTGATTCGCGGGCGCCGCTATTGCCGCCGTTGATGCCGACGTTGCCGGTTAAGATCGGCAGCATGGCGATCGCCCGGGCGGTGAGTTCGCCGTTTGCCTGGCGCTGGGGCCCCCAGCCCTGGCAAATGTAGGCCGGCTTGCTCATGCCGATTTCGCGCGCCAGCTTAATGATGCGATCGGTGGGGATACCGGTAATACGCGAGGCCCACTGCGGCGTTTTAGCGATCCCGTCGTCGCCCTCGCCGAGGATATAGGCTTTGTAGTGACCGTTCGCCGGCGCCCCGGCCGGGAGCGTTTTCTCGTCGTAGCCAACGCAGTATTTATCAAGGAAAGGCTGGTCCACCAGATCTTCGTTAATCAACACCCAGGCGATACCGGCCACCAGCGCGGCGTCGGTGCCGGGGCGAATGGGGATCCACTCATCTTCCCGACCGGCGGCGGTATCGGTGTAGCGCGGATCGATGACGATCATTCGCGCGTTAGAGCGCTCGCGGGCCTGCTCCAGATACCAGGTAATGCCGCCGCCGCTCATCCGGGTCTCCGCCGGATTGTTGCCGAACATCACTACCAGCTTGCTGTTTTCAATATCCGAGGTGCTGTTGCCGTCGTTACTGCCGTAGGTGTAGGGCATGGCGCAGGCAATCTGCGCAGTACTGTAGGTACCGTACTGGTTAAGCGAGCCGCCGTAGCAGTTCATTAAACGCGCTACCGGCGACGCGGAAGGCGACGAACGGGTGATGTTGCCGCCGACGATCCCTGAAGAGTAGTTAATGTATACGGCTTCGTTGCCATACTGCGCTACCACGCTCTTCAGGCGGTCGGCGAGGGTATCCAGCGCCTCCTGCCAGCTGATGCGGACAAATTTGCCTTCTCCGCGCTTGCCGACGCGCTTCATGGGATAGTTAAGGCGATCCGGATGATTGATGCGCCGGCGAATCGAACGCCCGCGCAGGCAGGCGCGGACCTGATGGTCGCCGTAGCGGTCGTCGCCGGTGTTATCCGTTTCGACGTAAACCACTTCATCATCACGCACGTGCAGCCGCAGGGCGCAGCGGCTGCCGCAGTTAACCGAGCAGGCGCCCCAGACAATGCGGGTTGTGTCGCCTGTAGCCTGTTGTACCGCCGCCGCGGCGCGGCGCAGCGTAAAGGGCAGGGTCAGCCCGCCGGCGGCCAGCGCCAGGGAGCCGAGGGCTGTAGATTTGAGTAGCGCGCGTCGGCTGACGCCGCCGGGAGATTCCTGATTCGACATTGCTCACTCCATGATCGTTATGTTGTACGGAGAAGGGCCGCTGTGCCATTAACAGACGCAGGGGTGAGCGATAATACGTTATGGGTAGCCAGTAGACCTTATCCCTGGTCAATGCAGGGATAAGATCTTTCATTTGAAACCGAAGAGGACTTACTGAGCGTCGTTTTCGGCGGGACTGTCGCTGTTACGCGTATAGGTGATTTTGAAGGTGTCGTTGGCGCAATGACCGACCACCTGAACCCCGGGCTGGTCTGCCTGATCGTTTGGCACAATGGCCAGGCTGAAGGCGGTTTCCGGTACGCCATTGTTGATGATCTTCTGCTGGATGTCGCTTTTGACCCGTTCACAGGAGTCGGGAGCCGCCAGTACGGCCGTGGAGCACAGCAGTAGCGCAGCGCCGGTGCAGAGGGATAGTTTCATCTTACGCTCCTTATCGATGTTATCCAGATTTAAGCATAGCAGAACTGGTGTAAACAATTGTATTTGCTAATATGATCGGATGTACACAAAAGGAATCGTCTGTGAAAAGATTGTATTGGCTGATCCCGGCAGCGCTGCTGCTGACGGCATGCGACCGTAAAAGCGCCCCGGACGCCTTCACCCCGGAAATGGCGAGTTTTTCCAATGAGTTTGAGTTTGATCCCCTGCGCGGGCCGGTGAAAGATTTTAGCCAGACGCTTCTGGATGAACACGATGTGGTGGTCAAGAAGGTGAGCGCTCAGCTCTCCAGGGAAGGGTGTTTCGATCTGCTGACCCTGGAAGATGTGGAGAACAAAACCGGCGCCACGCTGCTGCTGGACGCCAACTATTACGTCGACGGGCGCACCCACGAGAAGCGGCTGCGCCTGCAGGGCAAGTGTCAGCTGGCGGAGATGCCTGCCGCCGGGGTGAGTTGGGAGACGGATGATAACGGTTTTATTATCAGCGCACGCGGCAAAGAGACCACCGCCACCTACCGCTATGACAGCGATGGCTATCCGCTGGGAAAAACCACCACCGCCAAAGAGGAGCGATTTACCGTCGCCTCAACGCCGTCAAAGGATCCGCGTAAGAAATTGGACTATACCGCCATCAGCACCTTCAACGATCGCACGCTGGGCACGGTGCGTCAGACCTGCGACTACGACGATCACGACAATCCGCTGAGCTGTGAGCTGCAGGTGATCGATGAAAGCGTCCAGCCGCCGTTGACCCGCCACTACACCATTAAAAACCGTATCGATTATTACTGAGCCGTCGGCTTCAGCAGGGACGGCCCGGACGTTTTGTGCTCGGCCAGATACTGGTGCTGGAACAGGCACATGCGGATGGTGTTGCGGTACTCGCCGTTAATGAAAAACTCATGGATCAGTTCACCCTCGACCATAAAGCCGAGCTTGCGGTAAATATGGATCGCTTTTTCATTCTCTTTATCAACGATTAAATACAGCTTATACAGATTGAGCACGGTAAAGCCATAGTCCATCGCCAGGCGTGCGGCGCGGGTGGCGAGACCTTTTCCCTGGAAGTCGGGGGAGATGATGATCTGGAACTCGGCCCGGCGGTGCACATGGTTGATTTCAACCAGCTCCACCAGTCCGGCTTTATCGCCATTGCATTCGATGACAAAGCGGCGCTCGCTTTGATCGTGAATATGTTTGTCGTACAGATCGGAGAGCTCAACGAAGGCCTCGTACGGCTCTTCAAACCAGTAGCGCATGACGCTGGCGTTGTTATCGAGCTGGTGGACGAAGCGCAAATCTTCGCGCTCAAGCGGGCGGAGTTTGACGTGTAGCGCGTCGGTCATGGAGATTCCTGTGGTCAAAACGGAAAAGGGATTACAGAAAGGCGGCGCCCGCAGGCGCCAGCGTGGTCAGGGAGCGGCTCAGGGATTGATCGCGCGGCCGGTGCGACGGTCAAGACAGCGCAGGGTGTTTGGCTCCCAGTAGGCATTGACGTTGGCGCTCTTCTGGCAGTTATCCTGCGCGTCGAAAGCGACATCGGCTTTATCCCACTCTTTTTCCGCCCGTTTGTTCACCTTCTGGCGCAGGCTGCGGGTGTCGTTCCATTGCTCTTTTTCCATCGACGCCTGCTGACGGCTCTGCGCGCTGTCGCCAGATTCAATCACCAGCCGGTCGGTGGCGGCATAGGAGCTGGAGGTGTAGACCACAGCGCTTAACGCCAGAATGGCGGTCAGGCACCAGCGTTTGTTCAGTGTCATGTTCATCACGATTTCCTTTAAGTGATGGGTTAACCCTCAGGTTCAGTTTACTACAGCTCTTTTGTCGGGCATAGCCGGCAAAACAGCGTGGGGCAGAGGCCATTATCGCGTAGAATGGTTCAACGCTTTGTCTCTTTTACGAATCTTTTAATGCTCAAAACAACGCTGCTGTTCTTTGCTACCGCTCTGTGTGAAATCGTCGGCTGTTATCTACCGTGGCTATGGCTCAAGCGCGGGGCAACGCCGCTGCTGCTGATCCCCACCGCCCTGGCGCTGGCGCTATTCGTCTGGCTCCTGACGCTCCATCCGGCCGCCAGCGGGCGGGTATATGCCGCCTACGGTGGGGTGTACGTTTGTACCGCATTGCTCTGGCTGCGGGTCGTTGATGGGGTCAAATTAACCCATTATGACTGGGCGGGCGCGGCCATCGCCCTGTGCGGCATGCTAATCATCGTGGCGGGGTGGGAACGGGCCTAAGCCCGTCATGTGTGATCCCTGCCGCTTTTTTCAACCCTAATTCTTGTATGGTAGTCGACCTGTTGCCTTACTTATCAGACATCCTATTTCATATGACTCTGTAAGGAACAACGATGGCTATCGAGACTCTTGCCGCCCGGACCAGGGCGACGCCGTTACGCATCCGTCGGGTGCAGAAGATCACCCTGACGCTGCTGTTTATCGCCGGTATCGTCAACTTTCTTGACCGCTCTTCGCTGAGCGTCGCCGGGGAGGCGATACGCGCCGACCTGGGCCTTAGCGCCACCGAGTTTGGGGTGCTGCTCTCCGCCTTTTCGCTCTCCTACGGCTTCGCGCAACTGCCCTCCGGTATTTTGTTGGATCGCCTGGGGCCACGGATTGTGCTGGGCGCCGGGCTGATTTTCTGGTCCGCGATGCAGGCCCTGACCGGGATGGTCAATTCGTTCTCGCATTTTATTCTGCTGCGCATTGGCCTCGGGATCGGCGAAGCGCCGTTTATGCCAGCCGGCGTGAAATCGATCAACGACTGGTATGCGCAAAGAGAGCGCGGCACGGCGGTGGGAATATTCAACTCCTCGACGGTGCTGGGCCAGGCTATCGCCCCGCCGGCCCTGGTCATCATGCAGTTGGCCTGGGGTTGGCGAACGATGTTTGTGGTGATTGGTTTAGCCGGGATCGTGGTCGGCCTGTGCTGGTATGTGGGCTACCGTAACCGTCGGCAGTTTACCCTGCAGGAGGAGGAGCAGCAGTATCTGGCCAGTGAGGAGGCGGCCCGCCCGGCGCTGAAGTTTAGCGAATGGCTGGCTCTGTTTAAACGGCGGACTACCTGGGGGATGATCCTCGGCTTTTCCGGTGTGAACTACACCGGCTGGCTGTATATCGCCTGGTTGCCCGGCTATTTGCAGGCGCAGCAGGGGTTAAGCCTGGCCCGTACCGGCTGGGTGGCGGCGATCCCGTTTCTTGCCGCGGCGGTGGGGATGTGGGTCAACGGCCTGGTGGTCGATGCCCTGGCGCGCAGAGGCTACGATCAGGCGAAAACCCGCAAAACGGCGATTGTTATCGGTCTGGTGCTGTCGGCGCTGGGCACCTTGCTGGTGGTGCAATCGTCCACGCCAGCCCAGGCGGTGGCTTTTATCTCCATGGCGCTGTTTTGCGTTCATTTTGCCGGGACGTCCGCCTGGGGGCTGGTGCAGGTAATGGTGGCGGAGCATAAAGTGGCTTCGGTGGCGGCGATCCAGAACTTCGGCAGCTTTGTGTTTGCCTCCTTCGCGCCGATCGTGACCGGCTGGGTAGTGGATACGACTCACTCTTTCAATCTGGCGCTGGCGATCGCCGCCGGGGTGACCTTTGCCGGGGCGCTGTGCTACTTCTTTATCGTCAAAACTCGCATCGATTAACAACGCTCGGCGATTCGTCAACAGCAGGCCCGCAGGGACGCGCGGCCGCCATGTTCTTCTCCTGCGCTATCCTGTCACTGCGGCGATTGCAGCCACGTGCCCCGTGCTTTATCAGGCGAGATCTTCTTGTATGGTAGTTGACAGAAATCAAAGATGTTATACCAATTGCGTGAGATGGTTGAGGCACAAAGGCATTCTCCTCGAGAGTTCTCCCCGAGAATGGTTGATGGGCTACATAACAACGAGAGTCATCATGGAAAACACCCTCTTAACCGCTAACGCCACGCTGCCGACCTACGATCGCAGCGCACTGATCCCCCGTATCGTTCATCTTGGTTTTGGCGCGTTTCATCGCGCTCATCAGGCTGTGTATGCCGATATACTGGCCAGCGAGTACGGCAGCGACTGGGGCTACACCGAAGTTAATCTGATTGGCGGCGAGCAGCAGATCGCCGATCTCCAGCAGCAGGATCTGCTGTATACCGTCGCCGAAATGTCCGCCGACGCCTGGACCGCGCGCGTGGTTGGTGTGGTGAAGAAGGCGCTGCACGCCGGGGTTGATGGTCTCGAAGCAGTGCTGGCGGCGATGTGCCAGCCACAGGTGGCCATTGTCTCCCTGACGATTACTGAGAAAGGCTATTGCCATTCGCCAGCCAGCGGCGAACTGCAGCTCGATCACCCGCTGATCGCCGCCGATCTGCATAACCCGCACCAGCCAAAATCGGCGGCGGGGGTAGTGGTGGAGGCCTTATCTCGCCGCCGGGCGGCCGGCCTGCCTGCTTTTACCGTGATGTCCTGCGATAACATGCCGGAAAATGGTCACGTGATGCGCAACGTCGTCTGCGCCTACGCCCGGGCTTTAGACGAGGATCTTGCCGCATGGATAGAGCAGAATGTCACCTTTCCGTCGACCATGGTGGACCGGATTGTCCCGGCGGTGACTGCCGAAACCCTCGATAAAATTAACCAGCTGACCGGGGTGCGCGACCCGGCCGGGGTGGCCTGCGAACCTTTCCGTCAGTGGGTGATTGAGGATAACTTTGTTGCCGGACGTCCGCAGTGGGAGAAAGCGGGAGCGGAACTGGTCGCCGACGTGGTGCCTTTCGAAGAGATGAAGCTGAGAATGCTCAATGGTAGCCATTCGTTCCTCGCTTATCTCGGCTATCTGGCCGGTTATCAGCATATCAACGACTGTATGCAGGACGATAACTACCGTCGCGCGGCGCTGTCGTTGATGCTGGACGAACAAGCACCAACGCTGAAGGTGCAGGGGGTGGATCTGTCACGCTATGCCAGTTTGCTGATTGACCGTTACTGCAATCCGGCGCTGAAGCACCGCACCTGGCAGATAGCCATGGACGGCAGCCAGAAGTTGCCCCAGCGCATGCTGGACTCAATACGCTGGCATCTGGTGCATCAGCGTGATTTTACACTGCTGGCGCTGGGCGTGGCAGGGTGGATGCGCTACGTTGGCGGCGTTGACGATGCGGGCCAGGCAATCGAGATATGCGACCCGTTGTTGCCGGTTATCCAGCAAGCGGTGGCTGCCAGCGCCGATGGCGAAGCGCGAGTCAAAGCGCTGCTGGGTATTGAGGCGATTTTCGGCGTCGAATTGCCGCAGGAGTTACGCTTTGTCACGGCGGTGACCCGCGCCTACTTAGCGCTGCAGCGGCAGGGGGCTAAAGCTACCGTCGCCGCGTGGGCCGCCGCGCAATAATCTTTTTCCGGTGTCGGTCCCGGGGTCGACACCGGCTCTTCAGTTATTTCTACGATACTCCGCTGATGTCTATTTTTTGCTAGCGATCGGTTTTAGCAGACGCAGAATATGATCGAACGCAATGTCTATACATAACTCTATATTTCCCTGATTTACTAAAGATAATTAGCTGTTATTTTTCCGAACAATAGCTGGTGTTTCACCGCAATAATGGCATAGTTAAGTTATTGAAAAAGAACTTTCTCTGCAAAAGGAGTACGGGCCATGTATAAAAAAATTTTATTGCCTGTTGATGTCTTTGAAATGGATTTAAGCGATAAAGCGGTGCGTCACGCGGAATTTCTCGCTTCGGCCGAAAATGGCGAGATCACCTTGCTCAACGTTCTGCCGAACAGCAGCCGTTCGCTATTGCGCGGTTTTACGGCGGATATTCGTAAGTTTGAAGCCTATATGAAAGAAGAGTCGGAGAAAAAAATGCGCGAGGTGGCGCGACTGTTCGCCATCCCCATGACGCGGATCCATACCCGCGTAGTCTTTGGCAACGTGCGTGACGAAATTCTGGCTATCAGTAACAACGAAGAGTTCGATGTCATTGTGATTGGTTCCCGCAAACCGGGGATCTCCACCCATCTGCTGGGCTCCAACGCCGAGTCAATTCTGCGCTACGCCAAAACGCCGGTATTGGTCGTTAGATAATCCCTTCAATGAGGACGGCTGCGTCGGCCATGCCGGCAGCCGTCTGACTCTTATTCTTCACTAAACCAGTCGCGGTTCTCCTGGCGAATCAGCAGTACGGATTCGCTGATTTCATGCAAATGGATACTCATGGCTTTTTCTACCGCCTCGGCATCGCGTTTTTCAAGCGCGGTGAAAATCTCATGATGCTGGCGCAGAAGCATCTCAGGAGAGGTGACATGGTCCAGACTCATATAGCGGACGCGATCGATGGCGGCTTTAATATTTTCCACTGTCTCCCAGGCCAGCTGACAGTCGGCGATAATCGACAGCTTCTGGTGAAATTCATCATCGAGCAGGAAAAAGTCGTTTAACTGCTGCCGATCAACAGCAATACGCTGCTGGTGAAGATTCTGTTCCAGCTGATAAAGTTGCTCTTCGTTAATCATGCCGGCGGCACGGCGAACCACCGCGCACTCAATCGCCTGGCGGACGAAGCAACCATTACGCACCTGCGACAATGAGATTTTATTGACGTAGCTACCGCGCTGGGGACGAATCTGGATAAGTCCGTTTTCCGCCAGCTTAATGAAGGCTTCGCGCACCGGCTGACGAGACACCGCAAAACGCACGGAGACTTCTTTCTCCGACAGCGGTGTACCAGGCGGGATCAGGCAGTGAACGATATCCCGGCGGAGGATGCGATAAATTTGCTGATTGACGGGTTGCGTCGGATTCAGTTGCGATTCTGCGGCCATTGATGGTTACTTTTTAGGGGGTTATGCGCACTATTTTACGCGTTTTTTGCGTTTCCGCCCATACCCGGCCCGCAGGCCGGGTGGCTGACGGTTAGCCCTGACGGTGAACGCTGAGTCCGGCAAAGCTCTGACTCACCGGCATCATCTCCAGGGTGTTGATGTTGACATGTTTCGGCAGGGTGGCGACCCACCAGACCGCCTCGGTCACATCTTCCGGCGTTAGCGCNTGGGTATTTTCGTAAGCTTTTTCGGCTTTAGCGTCATCGCCCTTAAAGCGGACGTTAGAAAACTCGGTGCCGCCCACCAGACCCGGCTCGATGTCGGTCACGCGCACCGCGGTGCCGTGCAGGTCGGTACGAAGATTGAGGCTAAACTGACGGACAAAGGCTTTGGTCGCCCCATAGACGTTTCCGCCGGCGTAAGGCCAGCTGCCTGCCGTAGAGCCGATATTGATGATATGGCCGCGATTGCGCTCAACCATCCCCGGCAGCACGGCGCGGGTCATGTACACCAGCCCTTTATTATTGGTGTCGATCATATCTTCCCAGTCTTCCACACTGGCGCGGTGCGCCGGCTCCAGACCAAGCGCCAGGCCGGCGTTGTTCACCAGCACATCGATAGCCAGCCACTCGGCGGGCAGGTCAGCAATCAGCGTCTCAATGGCGGCGCGGTTGCGGACGTCAAGTTGCGCGATATAAAGGTTATCGCCCAGCTCGTCTTTCAGCGTCTTCAGGCGCTCTTCACGACGACCGGTGGCAATCACTTTATGACCGTTAGCGATAAAACGGCGAGTAATACTTTCACCAAAACCGGCGGTGGCGCCGGTGACCATGATAATCATCTTACTGTTCCTCAACGCTTTTTGTGTTTTCATACCATAGCACGCACAGGCGGCGACCGGTAACGGAAATCATTGCGACCCCTTAAGGAGAGGCCTAATCTTACAGCATTAGCCTGTACAGGAGAGAAAGATGTCCGAACGAAACCCCTTTTTTAGCGTCAGTACGTTGCCTTACCAGGCGCCGCCGTTCGATGTGATTGACGACAGCCACTATCGCCCGGCGTTTGATGAGGGCGTCCGGCAGCAGCGGGCCGAAATTCGCGCTATTATCGACAATCCGCAGCCGGCCAGTTTCGCCAACACGCTCGAGGCGCTGGAGCAGAGTGGTCAGCTGCTGGCGCGGGTGACGCGGGTCTTTTTCGCCATGGCTGGCGCCCATACCAATCCTTATATTCAATCACTGGATGAACAATTTTCCGCCGAACTCGCCGAGCTGGGGAATGACATCTGGCTTAATGCGGCCTTGTTTCAGCGCGTGAACAGCGTCTACGAGCAGCGCGACGCGCTGGCGCTGGACAGCGAGTCCTATCGTCTCCTGACCCTGACGTGGCAACGTTTTGTTCACGCCGGGGCGACGCTGGCTCCCGAGCAGCAGGCGGCGCTGCGCACACTGAACACCGAAGCGGCTACGCTGCAAAGTCAGTTCCAGCAGCGACTGCTGGGAGCGGCAAAAAGCGGCGGCCTGGTGGTTGATTACCGGCATCAACTGGCTGGCCTGAGCGATGAGGAGATAGCGGCGGCGGCTGACGCAGCGCGTGAAAGAGGGCTTAGCGACCGCTGGTTGCTGACGCTGACCAATACCACCCAGCAGCCGCAGCTGCTTGCGCTGCGCGACCGGCAAACGCGGGAGAATCTCTTCGCCGCCGGCTGGACCCGCAATCAGCAGGGCGATGAGCATGATACGCGTGACCTGGTACTGCGGCTGGCGGCGATCCGCGCGCAGCAGGCTGAGCTGTTGGGAGCCGCTGATTACGCCAGCTGGGCGCTGACCGATCAAATGGCGGCTTCCCCGGCGGAGGCATTGGGCTTTATGCGTCAGATCGCGCCGGCGGCGCGGGCGAGGGCGGAACGAGAGCTGGCGGACATCCAGCAGGTGATCGACAACGAAGGCGGGGGTTTTCGCGCGACGGCATGGGACTGGCTTTACTACAGCGAGCAGGTGCGGCGGGCTGCCTATGCCATTGATGACGCGCAGCTCAAACCCTATTTTGCCCTCGAGCGGGTGCTGCAAGACGGTGTATTCTGGACGGCCTCGCAGCTCTTTGGTCTGCGCTTTGTTGAGCGCTTCGATATACCGGTCTATCACCCGGATGTGCGGGTCTGGGAGATCTTCGATCACAACGGCGAAGGGATGGCGCTGTTTTACGGTGACTACTACGCTCGTGACTCAAAGAGCGGCGGCGCATGGATGGATGTGTTTGTCGAACAGTCGACTCTGCGCGCGCAGCGCCCGGTTATCTACAATGTCTGCAACTACGTCCGCCCGCAGGCAGGGCAAAGCGCGCTGCTGTCGTGGGATGAGGTGATCACCCTGTTTCATGAGTTCGGCCATACCCTGCATGGGCTGTTCGCCAGCCAGCGCTACGCCAGTCTCTCGGGGACCAATACGCCGCGCGATTTTGTCGAATTTCCTTCGCAGATCTTCGAACACTGGGCCAGCCAGCCGCAGGTGTTTGCCCACTACGCGAAGCACTACCAGTCCGGGGAGCCGATGCCGCAGGCGCTACGCGACAATATGTTGCGTGCGGCAACCTTCAATAAAGGGTATGACATGAGCGAGCTGTTGGCTGCTGCGTTACTCGATATGCGGTGGCATAGCCTGTCGACCTCGGCATTACCGGAGGAGGTGGACGCGTTTGAGCAGCTGGTGCTTCGGGAAGAGAACCTGGATCTGGCGGCGGTCCCCCCGCGCTATCGCAGCAGCTATTTCTCCCATATCTTCGGCGGCGGCTATGCGGCAGGNTATTACGCCTATCTGTGGACCCAGATGCTGGCCGACGACGGCTATCANTGGTTNGTGGAGCAGGGNGGTTTGACCCGTGAGAACGGNCAGCGNTTCCGNGANGCGATTNTNTCNCGCGGNAANAGCACTGATTTAGCTGAACTNTATCGNCAGTGGCGCGGNCACGATCCNCAGATTGAGCCGATGCTGAAAAANCGNGGGNTGANTGCGTAGGGCNATTTNNGNCTGACANGATANCCGGGCGCGNTGCCCGGTTTTTTGTCTGATCTAGTCGTAACCTTATATTTCTTTTACCTCACGCTGCCTAAATCTCTATCGCTCTCTCTCCCTTTAAGCATTAACGTGGCTTCTTCGATACGAATGAAGCGCCCGGAATCATCTATTTCAGCGAACATATAAACTTCCATGTCCACCTCTTCTCCGCTGCGCCTGGTGCACAGAACGCGATGCCTTGTGGCATAAAGATTCCCGTTACGAAGTTCGTCATGTAACTCAATTTTAGCGAAGGCGATAATTTCCCGGAGTCTACGCGCATGCTGAGCAAAGCCATCTAATCCTTCCCACTTGTTATCAGTGCGCTGCCGATAACCGGGACTAAAATAGCGACTGAGTATCCGATCCAGTGGTATCTGTTGGTGGTTGATAATGTCATCCAATACCCTAGTAATAGTAATCATTTTGATGGTTAGTCCTCTGTGAAAGTGATGAATACTTTACAATCGACTAACTGGCTTCAGTACGGTATAAAAGACATTAAACACCTCAAACACGCCAATATGCACGATCCATTGATTCCATTCGAACCGGTGTTTTCACCCCAGGGACCCACTTTACTCGTCGCGGTACGTCAGTCTGAGGTAATACGGGAGACTCCACGCCACCATCACAGCTGTGGGCAGTTAATCGGTGCCATACGTGGGCTACTTACGGTCGATGGCGGTGATTGTCGCTGGGTGGTACCGGCAACACATGCCGTCTGGATACCGCCAGGTGTTCCGCACGGCCTGCGCTCGCACGGTCCATATTCAGGATGGAGTGTTTATGTTTCTGCCAAAGCCTGTGGCGAGCTACCTGATAAGCCATCTGTTCTCTCAATGACAAATCTGCTGCGTGAAGCGATAACGCGAGCGGCTGCATGGCAAGGTGTAGAGCTTACTGCGTCCCAAAAACGTTTAGCTGGCGTTATTCTTGATGAAATTGGTTCCCTTCCCAGGGTTAATCTTGGGCTTCCAATGCCGCAAGATAGCCGATTGCTCAGAATCGCGCAGGCGCTGTCAGCAAACCCGGACGACGGGCGCAGGTTGGAAGAATGGGCAGCCTGGGCCGGCATGTCATCACGCACGCTCACGCGACGATTCCGAGCCGAAACGGGTTTTAGCTTCAATGAATGGCGACAGCGGATACGCTTACTCAGGGCTCTTGAGCTTCTGGCTGCCGGCAAGCCAGTGACGGCGATAGCGCTGGATCTGGGATATGACAATGTGAGTGCCTTCATAGCCTTGTTCCGTCGGATGTTCGGCACTACTCCAGGGCGGTATAAAATTTAATTATCTCTTCGCTGAACATGATGCGTTATCCGCCGCTTTGATTACGTTTGTCATGGGCTGAGAGGGGCAAGTAATTCGGGCCCCTGATTTTTCACATTGCCGACCGCCCGCGTTACCGGGTGCCAGGTAAAATCGTCGGCGGGGACGGCTCCGATGCTGGCTATCTCCGCCGCTTCCGCGCCGGTGACATCCTGCCTCATCCATTCCCGGGCGGCTTCAGGCGCCAGGACCAACGGCCGACGGTCATGAATATCGACAAGACCGCGATCGGCGGCGGCCGTCACGATCAAGAATCCTTCGGCATGGTCCCCACGTTCGAACGGAGTCCGACCAATCGCGGCCATAAAAATTGGCTGGCCATCCTTACGCTGGATAAAGTATGGCTGCTTTGTATTTCCTTCCTTTTTCCACTCAAACCAGCCGTCGGCGAAGCAGATCGCCCGTCCGTGCTCCCACAGCGGCTTGAACATCCTGCTGGAGGCTGCAGTCTCAACCCGGGCATTAATCAGCGGCGGTTTATCCCACCATCCTGGCGCATAGCCCCAGTAAACGGCATCGAGATGGAGTTGCTCATCGCGTTCATTGAGGAGTAAAACTTTTGTCCCGGGCGCGACGTTATAGCGCCCGATAGGCGCCGGGTCCCAGGCAATATCTCGTTCGGCCGCTTCCACGAGATGCGCCAGGTATTCCTCCCGGCTTTGCGCTTGCGCAAAACGTCCGCACATAGCCACCTCCAGCGTCATGTCTGACTAACAGTATAGATCAGCTGCAAAACGGTGTTTTCACCTGCCCAAATACCACGCTCCTTCCACGTCAGTAGACCATTATTTCAGGCCGTCATCTTGCCTGACGTCGCGACAGTACACGCTGGGCGTTAGGCCTGGCATTGTCCGTTTATGCTTCATCGTTATTACCCTAACGCCTGTCTGATAAAGGAAATCGTTTTTACTCTTTTTATTATCTTTCAGAATTATCGCACAGAGTTTTACCTTTGTTTGAAATGGTTGTCGCTGGGTTGTATTTGAAAATATCCACCCCTTATTATTTAAAAAGTCATCTTTATCTTTTAAAAGGTTGTTATGAGTAACTCACTATTATTAGTCCTGGCGGTGGTGTTATTGTTTACATCTTTGTTTTTTGGCCTGTCCTATGTTAGAGAAAGAAGAAAAATGAAGATGCGCTTTAATAAATTCCGACGTTAACCGATCCTTCCTGTGGAAAGCGCAAGAGCAACAGATGAGAATCTNGTTAACTCTTGTTTGGTAGCTATTTGGAATTTTTTCATAATATTGATTTTGTGAGAGAAGATCGTCTTATGACTGATGCCCAGTTTTTGCGCTATCTGCTGATTGTTCATTCCCGTTCTGATCGCATCGATAATATAAAGTTGTGATTTGGTCAAGGTTAACCGAGGGCATTTGACACAGCGTCTGCTGTCTTTTTCCAGCCCACCGCAACTAGATGTTGTCGACTCCGTCAGACGTTTTGCAATCTGATTTTTTACGCGGCGCAAGCCGCTGTTCATGCTGATAAAAGTGGCATCGCGTAGACAAAGTGGTAACTGTTCAACCTGCAAAGCGCTGTCGGTGGCGACGAAAATAAAAATAGACGTGTGCGGAGGAAGTTTTTTGAAAAACGGGTGGCATAGATAATGTTCACCAGCGGCCATTTCTGTGAACAGCATATCAATCGGACCTAATATATCTGTGGAACAGTCCACAACGGAATACGGTTCACGGATGTGTTCTTCTTTCGCGATCTCGCTAAGCAGTTCGCAAATTCCGCGATTAAGAAATATGTTTTCAGTGTTAATTAAAATATCAGGCATAGTCATGGCGATCGTGAAAGTTGTCATGCATTTAAAGTGGAGAACATTAAATGCGTATGCCTTTAGGATATTTCTAACAATCAACAAATGCAATAAGTCTAATTTTGGACTTTGAGCTGGCGAGTGAAATTAATGGCATATTAATCAATGACTTATTTTTTAGCGTTGCGCGGGCATGACCGCTAATTTGGCACAAACTGCTTAAATTGNTTATATTGCATGCGTTAATTCTGGTCTCAAATATATTAATCAGAGTTACTTATTCACTGTATGAATTGCTTTTTCAAAAATACCTTTTGCAGGCGCGGGTCCTTGAGGAGATTGCGCCTGAGCGAAACCTGGGGTGGTCATTGATAAAAAGGGGCGGGGTAGACCCGCCGCTGCGGAGGGTGAACAGCAACGGCGTACAACAGAATCAGTTATCAGGATTGTTGGAAATGCTTTTCCACACCATTCCCAGGCCGATCAACATCGACGCGAAGAGGGCGAACAGGGTGGTTGAGATAAAAATGCTGGTCATGGCGGTGCCTCAGAAAGTGCGTATGCAGATCATTAGGCACGGTGTCGGATGAAAGGTTCCTTACCCGGCCGGGTATATTTTCACCAGCGGCGTCCGGTTGACGGCAACAAGGCGAATGCCACGTCGAAGCGCCGCTGTTGGCAAGGGGATCCTGACAGGCAGCCGTGTTGCTAAACGCGCTGTTCATGGGGAGAATACACGACGGCAAAGGGGGAGCGATTCGGACGTTGACATCCCCTTAAACAAGTTATATATACATGTCGCTTCTGTTTATTGAATGTTAAACAGCATCAGTTATGGGACTCAGAAGCGCCACAGCCCCCGCCGTCGGGCGGGGGTAACTTCGCCACCGGCATGCTTATTTTTCACTGAGGCTGGCGAAGAAAAATTTTTTATTTCGGGTCTTGAAAAACGCGCCTTAGATATTATTTTATATAGCGGACAAGCAATGCTTGCCTTTATGTTGAGCTTTTGAATGAATATTCAGGAGGTTAATTATGGCACTCAAAACCTTGTCAGCACTCCCGGTATTTGCTGATTCTCTTTTTGCCGATCGCTTTAATCGTATTGACCGTCTTTTCAGCCAGTTAACGGGCGATACGCCGGTGGGCACTTTACCGGCTTATGATTTACAGAAAGTCGACGACAGCAATTTCCTGCTCTGCGTCAGCGTGCCTGGCTGGAAAGATGATGAGCTGGAAATAGAAACCGTAGGGGGGAATCTGCATATTTCCGGGAAACGCCAGGAAACCGATGCCTCGACAGACAGCGGTGAACGCTGGATTTATAAAGGTATCCGCCGCGCTAATTTCCAGCTCAGTTTCTCTCTTCCTGAACACGCCCAAATTAATCAGGCGCAGCTGGATAGCGGCATCTTAAAAATAGCCATCCACCAGGAGATCCCGGAGAGCGAAAAACCGCGTAAAATTGCGATCGAGAATCAGGGGCGCGTGATAGAACATAAAGTTTGATTCACCGTTGTTCCGAGGATGTTACCTTAAAGGCCCGCTCTGCGGGCCTTTATCCTTT
>NZ_JAZARW010000001.1:1773812-1781080 GCF_036233805.1 Klebsiella sp. EMBS2024
TGAAAATATAAATGGCCTCCCGACGACAAAGAAATCGATATGCTATTCTGTTAACAGACGCAGTGAGTCTGCTATTTCTTTCAATTTCGGCGAGGAGGAAGAATGACTGACGAGATCGATAGCGACGCAAACAGTACGCATGAACTAACCGCTGAAGTGGCTCGGGCGCTGATCGCGCGCGGTTGGCGACTGACCACGGCGGAGTCCTGCACCGGAGGGAATCTGGCGGCAGCGCTCTGTGCCCAGGCGGATACCGCGGCATTTTATGATACCGGCGTAGTGACCTTCAGCGATGAAGCCAAGCGCAACGTGCTGCAGGTTCGCGCGGAAACCCTGGCGGTACACAGCGCCGTCAGCGAAGCCTGCGTTCAGGAAATGTCCTCTGGTATTCTGGCGCTCGCCGGGGCCGATATCGCCATCGCCGTCAGCGGCTACGCCGGACCGGAGGGCGGGGAAGATGGTACCCCCGCCGGCACGGTATGGTTTGCCTGGAATTTTCGCGGCCAGACTGAAACCAAACGGATGTGCTTTGCCGGCGACTGTGAGACCGTGGTGGCGAAAGCGGTACGATATGCCCTGGCGGCGCTGAGCGAAAAGCTTGCCCACTGGCAGTGACGATGCCCGGGTGCGCGGCCTTACAGGTCCATTGCCTGGCGCGCTACCGGCCAGCAGATCTCCCCGATGCCGTTAAGGCAGGGTCGGGAAAAAAGAAAGCCCTGAAACAGGCGAATGCCCACCGACTGCAGCCAGCACCACTCCTCCAGGGTTTCGACACCTTCAGCCACCACCGTAATGCCAAGATCCTCGCAGCAGCGGACGACCGAGGCGACAATCGCCTGTTTGGTGCCGCTAATATGGATATCGCGCACCAGTTCCGCATCCACTTTGATTTTATCAGGCTGAAAACGGGTCAGTAACGACAGGCCGGAATAACCTGCGCCAAAGTCGTCGATGGCCAGCTTCATGCCCGCGACGCGCAGGGCTTTGAGCACCTTGCGGAACTGGTCAAAGCATGTGATCACCTCTGTCTCGGTCACCTCGATCAGTACCTGATCCGGTCTGAGGCCGGCCGCCAGCAGGCTGTCCATCAGCCAGCCTACGGCGTCAGGGTGGTGATACAGCGATCCGGGCAACAGGTTAATCGCCAGCTGATGTTTCCCGAGCGGCAGCTGGCCGGCGAGAGCGAATGCATACGCTTTGCTTTCAATATCAAAACGGTAGCGATCCTCCGCCGCAATGGCGGCAAACATTTCCACGGGAGAGCCGCCGGTTGGGCTGCGGATCAGAGCCTCAAAGGAAGAAACTCGCTTTTTAGCCGGCTCGACAATAGCCTGCAGAGCAAACTGGCAAGGTTGACCGGGCAGGTGCTGCGGCGCGGCCGTACCTGACGCGGGCATCATCATCCAGCGAGAGGGCTGCAGCGGCTCGGGCAGGCAATAGCGGCCGCCGTCGGCAATGAAGGCGCTAAGCAGCCGGAACATCCGGTCGTTGACCGGTTCGGTGACCCCAAACGTGCTAAAGCGCAGAATTTCCTCCAGCGCGCCATCGGTTTCAAACAGCCGGAGATCCAGTATGCGCATTCCGGTGCCGTGAAAACGTCGGTAGGCTGAGTAATCGCGCATCAGCTCCACTACGTCGCGATGACGCGGGTCGCTTTGGATTTCGCTGAACAGCGACTCAAGTGCCTCCTCAGTCCCTTCCAGGACCTGGAAAAACTGCAGGCCGTTAAACAGCAGAATGCCGGTGATGCCAAGGGGCAAATTTTTACTGCTGGCGCGATGGACTAAAGCGTCGAGATCGACGGGCGGGCGGTCAGGATGAACCTGGCTGCGGTAAATCAGGGTGGTTAGCATAGTTGTTACGATCGCTCCCGCGGCGTAAGAACATCCGCGCTCAGCATGCAAGATGAGTATGGCCTGACCCTAAAGGAGGGCGAGGCTGATATGTACAAACATTCAACCAACCGTGATGTCCGCTACGCGGAACGCGAGCTTCACTTTGTGATTCCCTCCACTGTACAGGGAATTACACATTTGGCTATCTTTTTCTCATCCTCAATGCAAAAAGACGCTAACAGGCCTCTCATTCCCTCCTCAGACACTGGCGCTGCGTCTTATTTTACCTGTTAATATTCGCTACCAGGAATTATCCTGCCATTCTATTTCCCACTCTCAAAAATGAGGCGCTGGTCTTGCCTGAATATAATCGAGTGAATATTATCACTCTAAATTAAATTCTTTTGTCAGGTTTGATATGAGCGACTTCTTTATTATTTTGTGTCTGATTTTATGTCCCATCATTTCTTTATGGAGTGGCTTTTCCTATATTCAGGAAAGGCGCAAGAGACGGTATGTTTTCCGTTCCAGAAGATGATTGTTTGACAGAATAAAACGACGAGTTGTATCAGCGTTTGGCGAGCAGTTGCACAAGGTTGTTAAACTGCTGACGGCTATTCAAATTAAATTTACTCATAATATTCTTTTTATGTGAATGAATCGTTTTGGGACTAATATTTAGCGCAGCGGCGACTTCATGCGGGCTCAGGCCAATACTGAACGCGTAAATGACTTTGGTTTGCGCGTCGCTGACCGACCTGCAGGCGCAATTAATGCAACGCCGCAGACGATTGAACGGCGGGTCTTGCCGCGGTAGCAGCGGACGTTCAATGGCGTTAGCTATCTCATCTTTCAGCCGCTGAACGCGAGCGTGAGGCGGCATAAATACCGCATGCTGCAGACAATTCGGTAAACCCTCATCTACGGTAGCGTGTTCATTGTCCGGGAAAATAAAAAGCGTATATTGTTCCGGGGCATGCTGAAAAAGATCCTGGCACAAGTACCACTCCCCCGCGACCATTTCCGTGAATATCACATCAGCTTGCGCCATCGATCCTGCATCCCATTGTTGAGAAAACTGATAGTGTGGCCGCCCGGCGGCCTTCATCGCTTCATCAACCAGTTCAGCAATAGCGACTCGCAAATAGTGATTTTTTATATTGAACAAAAAATTAGTCATATAACTTCCCTGTGGGCATTAAAAAACATACTTGGATAAATTAAAGAATATAATGATGATGCGGGTACAATTTTTAGCCGTGGTAATCTAAGGGATGTTTTCCATTAATGCAATATCTGGTAGGGAAAGTGAGATAACGGTATATTGATATGCGAAAGTTCCTAATAAACAAAACCTTAAGCATATATTTTTCACTATTTAAAGCCGTTTGCTGTTTTTTTATTTTTGCGATGCATAAAAAGCTTAGTGATAGCCGCGCTCTGTTGTTAAAATTAGCGGAGGACAAGAATACAGGATGTATGCCGTACTTATGAAGCAGATGCTCTATTTGAAAATGCTGGCGTGGCTGGACGATAATATCTATTGTAACCCGGCGATCGATGACCTGGCGCAGTATATGGGCTATTCGCGTCGGTTTGTGTACGACGTGTTTTACCAGTATGGCCAGTTACCCATCGGGCAGTATATTCGTCTGCGGCGGTTGACCATCGCAGCGGTCAGTCTGCGCTTAACACGACAACCGATCGCCGCTATTGCCTGGCAGTTAAGCTATGACTCGCCGCAGACCTTTTCCCGGGAGTTTAAGAAGCGCTTTTCGCTCTCGCCACGTGAATACCGTTGCGCGGCGCACTGGGACACGGCAAAGCTGTTGAAAAAGTTTCACCCGGACGGAGAGAGCCTACCTCTGGCTCGTTTTTTTTCTCTGCCGGAACAGGTCTATTACGGCTATCCAATGAAGTATGAACTGCGCCTGTCGGATTTGGTGTTGCAAAGCACCGCTAAGACGAGCATCAGACAAAAGGTTGACCGTTTTTTCACCGCTGGCGGAGGCTCGCTTTCCGTACTTTCCGACTACGCCGCGGCGAGTAAAAATGAGCTTAACGTCGAGGTTAACGCTTTTGTCGGCTGTCATGAGGCGGGAAAGCTGCCCCCCGCGCTGGCCATGAACAGCTCGCTGACCACCCGGTCAGGGCTTTATGTCGGGGTTGAATTCTACGGCAGCTGGTCACGTTATGCTCGTTTATCCAGCGATCTGTATATGGAGCTGCTGCCATCCCTGGGGGTAAGTCGTCGGGACGGCTATGACATTGAATGTTTTATAACCCGCCATGCGGAAGGCGAAGAGGCAGGGGACAGGCGCTATCGCGTACGCTATTTTATCCCGGTGACGCTGTCGGCAGCGGGTCTGCGGTCTGACAGCGGTAGTGGGTCAGGGCCTGTGCCGGGGCGAAGTTAAGGTGGCCGGAGCCACCCAGGTTAACATCAAAGCGCAAACCACAGCAGCCAGGTGATGAGAAAGCCCGTCACCCCCATGATGGTTGTCAAGACGGTCCAGGTTTTGAGTCCATCCGGCACCGAGAGTCCGAGATAGCGCGTGACGACCCAGAATCCGGCGTCGTTGACGTGCGACAGCCCGAGCGAGCCGAAGCAGGTCGCCAGCGTCACCAGCACCAGCTGCAGCGGCTCCAGACCGACAACCGCCTGCGACAGCAGACCGGAGGTGGTGAGGATCGCCACGGTGGCCGAACCCTGCGAGGCTCTGAGCACCAGCGATAGCAGAAAAGCGGCGGGCATCAGCGGCAGATGTATTGTCTCCAGCGCCTCGGCTAAGGCATTACCGATGCCGGAAGCGACCAGTACGCCGCCAAAGGCGCCGCCGGCGCCGGCGACGAGGATCACGTCCGCCGACGAGGGGATCGCGCTGCCGGTGACTTCGCCCAGCTTTTTCAGGCTCATCCGCCGACGGATGCCCAGCGTCCAGCTGGCCAGGCCCAGGGAGATCAGCAGGGCGACCGGCGGGGTACCAATGACGGTCATCAGCTGGCGAACCGCGTTTTCCGGCAGCAGAAGCGCCTGACACAGCGTCCCGGAAACAATCAGCATGATGGGCACCACGATCAGCCCACCGATAACCAGCGCATTCGGCGGCGGCAGACGGGTCTGCTGCGCGTTAACCGAGAGATCCGGTACTTCCGCCGTTTGTTGCTGCTCCAGCACGTTAATCGACAGATGATAATGGCGCCGATTGATAAACCGGGCGACAAAATAGCCCACGATACCGACGACCACCGACACCCCAATCCCCGCCAGCATCAGCCAACCGACATCGCTATGCAGAATGCCTGCCGCAGCCGCTGCGCCAGGATGGGTGGGCAGCGCCACGTNGACGGTTAACATCACGCCGGCCATCGGCAGGCCAAACTTCAGCGGCGACACGTGGGCGACTTTGCTGAAGCCGTAGATTAACGGAATGATGATGATAAAGCCGACTTCAAAAAAGACCGGGGTGCCGAGAATAAAAGCCACAATGGTTAAGGCGGCAATGGTTCGTTTTGCACCCAGTACGCCGGTCAACGTTTTCGCCAGCGATTCGGCGCCGCCGGACATTTCAATCAGCACCCCCAGCATTGAGCCCAGAATAATAATGCTGGCGATGTGGCCAAGCAGGCCGCCCATGCCTTTTTCAATGGTGGTTATAATTTTATCTGCCGGAATGCCGGTGGCGAATGCCACCAGCAGGCTGACGATCAGGAGCGCCACAAAAGGATGTGCTTTCGCTTTGATCACTAACAGGAGCAACAGCACTACGCTGGCTAACGCAATAAGTAACAGCGCCGATGTCGACATAGGTTTGCCTCGGGTATTAACAGGTGTACAGAGAGTTATTTTTTTAGAAAACGGCGTTTATTTTTTCCGGTAGGGCGAGAACCACCCCAGCCCGGAAAGCGTGTCTGTCCGGGGGATATATTCGCAGCCGATCCAGCCGTCATAACCGGTTTTATCCAGTAGCGCATAGAGCCACGGATAGTTTATTTCGCCCTCATCCGGTTCATGACGGTCGGGCAGGGAGGCAATCTGAATATGGCGATACTGGCCGGCATATTCGGTAATAAGATGGCTTAAATTGCCGTCCACCTTCTGCGCGTGAAACAGATCTAACTGCACCGCCAGGTTCGGCCTGTCGACCCGTTTCACCATCGCCAGCGTCTGATATTGACTGTGGTAGAGATAGCCCGGTTTGGTCTGCGGATTCAGCGCTTCGATGAGTATCCGCTTGTCGTGGCGGGCAAAGCACTCCGCGGCGTAGCGCAGATTATCGATAAGCACGGCCTCGCAGGCTGCGCGATCCGCTCCCGGCGGCACCACGCCGGCCATGATATGCACCTGCGGGCAACCGAGCTGGCAGGCATAGTCCAGCGCCAGCTCAATGTCGCGTCGGGCCTCCGCGCTTCTCCCGGGGATGGCGGCGAGCCCCCATTCTCCGGCGTTGACGTCGCCGGGTGGGGTATTGAACAGCACCAGCTGCAGCTGGTTCTCCTGCAGGCGCTGTCTGATTTCCCCGGCGGCATACTCATAGGGAAACAGAAACTCAACGGCTTCAAATCCCGCCCGGGCAGCGGCGGCAAAGCGTTCCAGGAACGGCAGTTCGGTAAACAGCATGGATAAATTTGCAGCGAATTTTGGCATGGTTTTATCTCAGTTCTTTCACTTCGTCAGCGGTCAGGTAGCGGATCTCGCGGTTGCCGAGGGTAAATATCAGCCGTGCGGTCTCTTCCAGTTCCTCGGTATTGTTGGTGGCTTCGCGCAGCGATGAGCCAGTAACCACCGGTCCGTGGTTGGCCAGTAAAAAGGCGTTATAGCGCGGCGCCAGCCCGGCCAGCGCCTGGGCAATACGGTCATCGCCCGGCCGGTAGTAGGGAACCACCGGGACGTCGCCGACGCGCATCACCACATAGGGGGTAAAGGGGCGGATACAGTTGTGCGGATCGAGCCCCTGCAGGCAGGAGAGCGCGGTCAGATAGTGGCTGTGCAAGTGGACGATCGCCTTGCAGGCCGGGTTGTGCAAATAGACCGCCCGGTGAAAAGTGACCTCTTTCGATGGTTTATCGCCGGAGATCCATTCCCCTTGCAGCGTCACCACCGACAACCGCTGAGCCTGCAGTTCGCCGAGGCAGGCGCCGGTCGGCGTCGCCAGCAGGTTGCCGTCCGGCAGCAGCAGCGACAGATTGCCAGCGGAGCCGGTGGCATAGCCGCGGCTAAACAACGAGGCGCCAATCTGTACCATTTCCTCTCGCAGTTGTTGCTCAGTCATGACGAAACTCCTGCTGGGCACGGGCAAAGAACTGGATATCGCCGAAGTTACCTGACTTCAGCGCCAGGGAGAGCGGCTGGCGGGTGTCACGCACCCAGGGCACGCCAGGGGAGATGGTCGGCCCAATATGGAACGCCTCAACCCCCAGGGTCTGCGCCAC
>NZ_JAZARW010000001.1:1781191-1783025 GCF_036233805.1 Klebsiella sp. EMBS2024
GCCANACTGCGCCTGGATCCGCTNCAGCGTTTGCGGCTCGGTGGTGGCATAGATCATCGGCGCCAGCGGCGCATCGAGCTGCGCGTCCACCCAGTCAGTCAGCGTCCTGACGTAGCTCTCCAGATCGGTAAAGCAGGCGCTTAAGTCGACGGCGCGGGCGGGGGCCTGTTGACGATAGGCCGCCACCTGGCTGTTGGTCATCACCGAGCAGGAGCCCGAGAGCACCACCGCCGGGCCGGCCAGCGGCATGCCGGCCTGAGCGCTTTCACCCCGGGCGCCATGGCGCTGCGCCCAGTCGCGGGCGAGGCCGATGGCGAGGCCGGAACCGCCGGAGACCAGCTTCATCTCCCGCAGCGCCACGCCCTGGGTGAGCAGATCCTGTTCGCTGAGGGCGTCGAGCACCACATAGCGCACCGCCGGATCGTTGACTGCCGCCAGCGCGGCGGCGACCGCCTCCGGCCCCCGGGCGACAATCGGCCAGGCAATCAGCGCGGCTTTTCCGCGCCCCTGGCGCTCAATTAAGCGGCCCAGGTGCGCATCCTCCATCGGCGTCACCGGATGGTGGCGCATCCCGGACTCATTCAGCAGTTGCTCGCCGACGAACAGATATCCCTGATAGACCGTGCGGCCGTTAACCGGCAGCGCCGGGGAAATCACCGTCCGCGTCTCACCCAGCTCGGCCAGCAGGGCATCCAGCACCGGGCCAATGTTGCCCTGCGCGGTGCTGTCGAAAGTGGAACAGTACTTGAAATAAAACTGCTGACAGCCCTGGGCCTGCAGCCAGCGCAGGGCCGCCAGCGACTGGCTGACGGCCATTTCCGCCGGGCAGGAGCGGGTTTTCAGGCTGATGACCACCGCCTCGCTGGTCAGCGGAATATCGCGGGTCGGCACGCCATTCAGTTGCACCGTCGGCATGCCGTTGCGCACGAGGAAGCTGGCAATATCCGTGGCGCCGGTGAAGTCATCGGCAATGACACCAAGCTGCATGTTGTCTCTCCTCACTGTTTATGGCCCGGCAGGGTAATGCCGTTGAAAATCTTGATCACCGCGCTGTCATCTTCCCGACCGAATCCGGCATTACTGGCGGAGGTGAACATATTCAGCGCGGTGGTAGCGAGCGGCAGCGGGAAGGTCAGCGCCCGGGCAGTGTCATTCACCAGCCCGAGATCTTTGACAAAAATATCGACAGCGGATTTTGGCGAGTAATCGCCATCCAGGACATGCTGCATGCGATTCTCAAACATCCAGGAATTACCCGCCGCGTGGGTGACCACGTCATACATCGTCTCCAGTGGGATCCCGGCGCGGGCGGCAAGCGCCATCGCTTCGGCGGCAACGGCGATGTGCACCCCGGCCAGCAGCTGATGGATAATTTTTACCGTCGAGCCAAGACCAATGTCGCTCCCTATGCGGTAGACTTTGCCGGCCACGGCGTCCAGCACCGGCGCGAGGCGGGCAAAGGCGGCATCGCTCCCGGAGGCCATCACCGTCATGTCGCCGGCGGCCGCTTTCACGGCGCCGCCCGATACCGGCGCGTCGAGCATCAATAGCTGGTACTCCGCCAGCGCCTCGGCAATGGCCTGAGCATCGGCGGAGGCGATGGTGGACGACACCATCACGACGGNGNCNGGCTTCAGATGGGCGGCGAGGCCGCTNTCGCCGAACAGGATCCCCCGCACCTGGGCGGCATTGACCACCAGCAGCACAACTGCATCCAGTTCCGCGGCGAACGGCACCGCGCTGGGGCCCGCGCCTTTGGCGCCCGCCGCCAGCAGTGCGCGACAGTTGTCGGGATTGATGTCAACGCCCCAGGTGTTCAGGCCCGCCTGCAGGC
>NZ_JAZARW010000001.1:1783184-1783397 GCF_036233805.1 Klebsiella sp. EMBS2024
ACCCACATGAATATAAAAAATTCACAGGCGGAAAGAGGCTGCACAACGGCGATTCTTGCCNTAAAATAGCCTAAAAACAGCGGCAAAGCGCGATAACAACAGAGGGTGTCGCCAGGGCCGTAGCCTGGGTGGTGACGCCTGGTGTGAAAAAATGGTAAGGGGAGAGCGGTGATTCCAATAGAACGACATCAGCGTATTTTAGCCCTGGTGGAG
>NZ_JAZARW010000001.1:1783570-1783769 GCF_036233805.1 Klebsiella sp. EMBS2024
GCTGCAGNGTGAGGAGAAACNGGCGATCGGCGCGCTGGCGGCGAGTCATATCGCTAAAAACAGTTGCATCTATCTGGATGCCGGGACTACCACCCTGGCGCTGGCGCGGGCGATCCTCGACCGGAACGATCTCCAGGTGGTCACCAATGATTTTGAGATAACCCAGCTGCTGATCGATGCCAGCCAGTGCGGCGTGATC
>NZ_JAZARW010000001.1:1783905-1802450 GCF_036233805.1 Klebsiella sp. EMBS2024
ATGAGAACAAGGTTACCGTCAAGGAGACCGTCAGCCAGGTCAGCGCGAGAAGCATCCTGCTGTGCGACAGTTCGAAATACAATCAGGTGGCCACGTTTATGGCGTTACCTCTGACCCGGTTCACCACCATCATTACCGACCGGCATCTCTCCGATGCCGCCGCCAGTCATATCGCCCGGCACGCCTGCGAGGTGCTGCGGGCCGGATAACGCGCGCGGCCACCGCCGGGTTAGCGTTGCCAGTGCTCGATCAGCGCCGCGCCGATCCCGGCGATTTGCTGATTTCGCTCGGCCATGCTCGCCGGCGTATCCCGCAGATAAATCACCACGATGCGCTCTGCTTTGTTATTCGGGCCAAGCAGGGCGACAATCCCGCGCGCACCCCGTTCGCCAGCTCCGGTCTTATCGGCGATAAACCAGCCCGCCGGCAGCACGGAGCGGATCAACGGTCCGGCGACCCGATCGTCCACCATCCACTGCAGCAGCTGCCGTTGCGAACGGGCGCTCAGACGCTGGCTGGTCAGCAGCTTGCGCAGGGTCGCGGCCATGCTGGCCGGGGTAGTGGTGTCGCGGGCGTCGCCGGGAAGCGCCTCATTCAGTTCCGTTTCCCAGCGGTCAAGGCGGGTGACGTTGTCGCCGATCTGGCGCAAAAAGGCAGTCAAACCTGCGGGGCCGCCGACGGTGGCCAGCAGCAGATTGGCGGCGCTGTTATCGCTCATGGTAATGGCGGCGGCACAGAGTTCGCCGACCGTCATGCCGTCGGCAAGGTGTTTTTCGCTGACCGGCGAGTAGTCCACCAGATCCTGCTGGCGATAGTGGATCTTTCGCTCCAGCTGTTCGTCACCGGCATCCACCCGCGCCAGCACTGCGCCGCAGAGCACTACTTTAAAGGTGCTCATCATGGGAAAGCGTTCATCGGCGCGCCAGGCGGTCAGCGTGCGGCCGCTGGCCAGATCCATTTCTATCATGCCTACGCGGCCCGACAGCTGGCTTTCGCTTTGTTTAATTTGCTCAAGCGGCTGCGGGCTGGCGTGTACCGCCAGCGGCAGGGTGGCTAACAGGGAGATAATACACAGGCGAATATAACGCATAACCACAATACATCCTTGAGTGAGGGCCGATAAAGGCGAGTAAAGAAGCGACAAATAAGAATAACCCGGCGTTTTGCTGATTCACAATTCCTCTTTTTTCCTTCATCATTTGTCATCTTTTATTTCGAATAATCAATATCTAGCCCTGCCTAAGCACGCTATTTTTTGACTCAAGGCCGTGATGAACTATAAGAAAGTACTAAATACCGCACTCTGTCGGGCGTCGCTGTTTGCCGATCACCACGCCCGCCGGTCCCTGCGGTTCGCCAACGCTATATGCCATCCCGGGAGGAACTGGTGCACCCGATAATTAAGGTCATGCTGGTGGGCGGTAAGGCGGACGGGCTGTTGGTCAGCGTCGCCGATGACGCGACCGAGGTCTCGGTGACGCCTGCGCAGTACGGTGCGCTATCCGGGCAACCGTTGAGCTACCGAATTGTTAGCCAAACCATTGACGATGAACGCTATTTTTTTGGCGTTTTCAGCGACGCCCATCAGGATAGCGATAAGCTGACGCGGGTCGCCCTGACCCGTGGAATGAAAAAAATGTTCTGTTAAACCCTGCCCGAAAGGGGGCGTAAGAGGGTGTGCCGGGCGCCGCTGTGCTACTGTGGCAGCCTTCTATTTCCAGGGCCGGACGCATAATGATTCAGTACATTCGTATTCAAAATTTTCGCTCAGTGAAGGATATCGCGCTGGAGCTCGGGCCGCTGAACATTGTCTTCGGCCCTAACGGCTGCGGTAAATCCAATATTTATAACGCCATCCACCTGTTGACCGCTGCCGCTGAGGGCAGGCTTTCGGGGTTTATCAGCGAAGAGGGCGGTCTGGAGAATATGATGTGGTCCGGGGAGCGTTCGCCCCTCGATCGTCACCCCCGCCGGCTGCAAATCGCCTGCCGGACCGACAGCTTCGATTATGAGCTGCAGATAGGCTTCCCTGAAAAATTGCCCTATCCGACGCAATTCATGCTCGATCCTATCGTTAAAGAAGAGAATATCTGGCTGGCCGGCTACTCCCGCCGGCCTTCCTCCCGCGTACTGCAGCGCAAGAATCAGGCGGCGTTTCTCGTCGATGTCACCGGGGAGAAAAGTACTTTCACCGAGAGTATTTATGAAAATGAGTCGGTGTTCGGTCAGCTTGGCGAGCCGCACCGTTTTCCCGAAGTGTCGCGAGTGCGGGAGACGCTGCGCCGTTGGCGGTTTTATCATGAATTCGCGATTGGCCGTCATTCGCCGCTGCGTCAGCCGGCCGTGGGTTACCGTTCGCCAGTCCTCGACAGCGATGGCCAGAATCTCGCCGCCGCCTTTCAGACCATTGTCGAGATCGGCGCGGAGGAGATTTTGCATGAAATCCTTGCCGACGCCTTTCCCGGCTGCCAGTTTTATTGTGAAAACGAGCACTCGCGTTTCGCTCTGAAAATGCGTCGCGAAGGGATCCGCCGCCCGCTGCTGGCGGCGGAGATGTCCGACGGTACGCTGCGCTTTTTGTGCCTCGCTGTCGCGCTGCTCAGTCCGCGCCCGCCGGCGTTTCTGGCGATCAATGAACCGGAGAACAGCCTGCATCGCGACATGTTGCCCGCGCTGGCCCGGCTGATTATCGAGGCCTCGCGCTACAGCCAGATCTGGCTGACCAGCCACTCGGCGGAGCTGGCGGAGCTTATCGCCGCCGGGGCGCCTTGTCAGCGCTATGCGCTGGAGAATCGCGGCGGTGAGACGCGGATTGTCGAGTGAAGCCCGTCATCCCTGACGGGGGCGCTGGAGTCAGGCGGGGCTCTGCGTCTCTGCGGTCGGCAGCAGACGGTTGCCGCCGCGTAGGGTGACGAACGAGAGCAGGGTGAAGCTCAGGGTTATGCAGCCGAGGATCAGATAGGCCTGATGGAAGCCGACGGTGTCGTACATCCGGCCCACCCAGGCGGAAAGCACCACCCCGGACAGCTGTTTTGACAGATTAAAACCGATCAGGAACAGGGTGGCCGAGAGGCGCGGGTTAAAGGCGGAAGAGATATATTTAAAAGTTCCCACCAGCAGGAAGGGGATCTCAAACATATGCAGCATCTTGAGGATCACCACCTCGACTGCCGATGAGGCGAAGGACGACCCGAGAATACGCACCGACATGATCATCCCCGCGGTCAGCAGGGCGTTTTTGGCGCCGATGCGGTTAACGATGGCCGGCGCGCAGAACATGATCAGCGCGTTGAGCAACTCGCCGCCGGTGGTGACGAAGCCAAACACTTCGGTACCGCGCTGCGGACTGGCGAAAAAGCTTTTGAAAAAGTTGGCGAACTGCTGGTCAAACACGTCGTAGACGCTGGCGGCACCCACCACATAGACGATAAAGCCCCAGAAGCGCGGCATACGCAGCAGCTCTGCCGCCGTACGCAGCGAAAAGGCCTGGCGATTGGCGCCCAGCGCCTCGATAACCTGGGCGCTGTTGCTGCTTTCCGGCCGCGACAGCCAGAGCAGCAGACCGAGCACCAGCGCAAAGCCGGAGGCGATCCAGAAGGTGATATTGGGATCGATGCCGAACAGCACGCCGGTTATCGAGGCGCATAGCGCCCAGCCGACGCAGCCTGCGACCCGCACTTTGCCATATTCAAAGCGGTTGGCCCGGCTGACGCGTTCGATATAAGCTTCCACCGCCCCGGAGCCGCTGGAGAAAACAATCCCCAGGTAGATCCCGCCTACCAGCGAACCAGCGATAATATTCATCTGCAGCAGCGGAGAGAAAACGAAAATAAAGAATGGCGCGAACAGAATTAACAATACCGTAATGGTCCACAGCAGATGTTTGCGCAGGCCGAGCTTATCCGACATCAGGCCGAACACCGGCTGAAAAATAATGGCGAATAACGAGATAGACGAGAAAACGATCCCGGTTTCCGTTTTAGTTAAATGGTTAACGTCCGCCAGCCACACCGGAAAAAACGGGAAGTAGGCCGACATAATGAAATAGTAAAAGAAAAAGAACAGCAGGAAATAGACGAAATTATGCCGTTCTCGTGGCGCCAGTTCTGAGAATTTCATCACCATGATCCCTTGTTATTCTGTTTGTGGGGTGGGGGCTGTCGCCCCCACGGATTAAAAGCAACGCAATGAGACCTCGTACTGCCAGCGCGTTTGGCTCAGGAGCCACTGCGGCAGCACGCTGGGGGTCCAGGAGTCATCGCCTCCCACCCCCATATGCATGCCGTCGAGGGTGATCCACACGCCGTCTTCGGCCTGCATCTTGTGCCAGTGGTCGGTCTCCATCAGCTGACGGGTGCTCCATGNCTGAACGGAGAAGTGGAAATGACCGCTGATGTGCCAGCGCCCCCAGTCCAGCGCCTGGGTATCACAGCGCAGGCCGTTTTCCGTCGGGAAGATATAGGGGGTGGTCATCGCCGCCAGCGGCTGCTCCCAGCGGGCGAAGCAGGCGCTGCTCCGCCGGTCGGGGTAGTTCTCATGAGGCCCCAGACCCAGCCAGCTCACCGGCGCCTGCTGATCCGCCACCTGGAAGTGCAGCCCGACCCGCGGCAGCGGCGGCAGGGTTTCCGCCCGTTCGCCGTCCACCGCCAACCGCAGGGTTCCGTCAGCAGTGAAGTGCATGCGCCAGTGGCTGACAATCACTACCTCTTCGCCGCGCAGGTAGTGCCAGCGGCAGTCGACGAGGGTTTCATTTGCCAGGCGCTGCGCATCGCACTGGACGCAGTGCGCCTCAAGATCGTACAGGCCGGCGCTTTTCCAGCGCTCCACCCAGGCGTTGGGGTCGATACGCTCTACTTCGCTGACCCCGATGTCGTTGTCGAGCGGCGCGCGAATAAACTGGTCACGCAGGGGGGTCAACAGCTGCTCCTGACCGCCAACCGACCAGCGGCTCAGCAGACCCGTCCGGCGATCGATGGTCCAGCATTGCGAACCGGCGCGGATCTGCCAGACCTCGTCGCTGACGATAAGATCCGGAGCGCCGGCAGAAACGGTGGGCGCCGGCAGCGCCAGCGGGGCGGGCAGGGGAAACTGTTGCCAGGCGACGCGGTGCTCCGCTTCTGACCAGGCGGTCGCCTGGGGCTGGGTCACCTCCAGCGTCAGCCACACCGCGCGGGCGCCTTCAGGCAGGATCAGGCTATCGAGCAGCGTTATCTCGTCGCTGCCCTCAGGGGGCAGCGCCAGGGTCAGGTCGCCGTGATACAGGGGTTCACCGGCCGCCTGCACCTGCCAGCGCAGCACTTCGTTATCGGTTGGGCGGAACAGGTATTCGCTGATGATGCGCACCCGCAGCGGCGAGGTCGACAGCAGCGTGAACTGAAAATACTGCTGGGCGTGCTTCGCCTCCACCAGCGACGGATGCGGCGTGCGATCGGGAAACACCAGACCGTTCATACAGAACTGGCGATCGTTAGGCTTATCACCAAAGTCGCCGCCATAGGCCCAGCCGACGCTGCCGTCGGCAAAGGTTTTGCGGATCGCCTGGTCGGCCCAGTCCCAGATAAACCCGCCCTGCAGCCGCGGGTACTCGCGAAAGGCCTGCCAGTAATCGGCGAAGTTGCCGAGGCTGTTGCCCATCGCGTGGGCGTACTCGCAAAGGATCAGCGGCCTCTGCTCACCGGGCAGGCTGATCCATTTTTTGATCCCCCATTTGGGGACCGCCGGGATCGGCTGGTCGCGTTCGACGCGGGCGTACATAGGACAGATAATATCGGTGGCGGTGGTATCCGCGCCGCCGCCCTCGTACTGCACCGGACGGCTCGGATCATTGCGTTTCAGCCAGTGGTACAGCGCTTCGTGGTTGCCGCCGCCGCCGGACTCGTTGCCCAGCGACCAGATGATAATGCACGGATGGTTGCGGTTGCTCTGTACCATCCGGGTGACGCGGGCGCTGAAGGCTGGCAGCCACGCCGGATCGTCGGACAGCCGATTCATCGGCACCATCCCGTGGGTTTCAATATTGGCTTCATCGACCACGTACAGACCGTAGCGGTTGCAGAGTTCATACCAGCGCGGCGCGTTGGGATAGTGCGAGCAGCGCACGGCGTTAAAGTTGTTCTGCTTCATCAACAGAATGTCCTGCACCATATCCGCCTCGGTGACCACCTGCCCGCGCAAATGATGATGCTCATGGCGGTTAACGCCGCGGATCAGCAGCGGTTTACCGTTGAGACGCAGCAGGCCATCGGCAATCTCGATGCGGCGAAAACCGATGTCCCACGCTTCGGCCTCCAGCAGTTCGTCGCCGCGCCACAGGGTGACCACGGCGCGATAACAGTTCGGGGTTTCCGCGCTCCAGTGCGCCGGCGTCGCCACCGCCAGGGAGAAATCGACCCGTTCCGCGTAGTGGCCGCGCTCATCCACCGTCGGGGTACCTAACGGCTGCCGCCCGGCGGCGATCTGCTCCTCGCCGCGCCACAGGCTAACTCCGACGCTCAGCCCGGCAAGCGCCGCCTCAGTCGCTTCGATGGTCGCCTGGACCTGCAGAGTGCCGTCGCGATAGAGGGCGTCAAGGGCTGGCGTCAACTGCACGTCGCATAGCCGTTGCTGCGGCTTATTCAGCAGCCATACCGAGCGGAAAATGCCGCTCATCCGCCACATATCCTGGTCTTCCAGCCAGCTGCCGGCGCTCCAGCGCATGACCATCACGCACAGGCGGTTGTCGCCCGGACGCAGGAAGGGGCTGAGATCGAACGCCGCCGGCAGGCGACTGTCCTGCGAATAGCCGACCCACACGCCATTGCACCACAGATGAAACGCCGAGTTGACGCCATCGAAAATAATCTGCGTTTGCCCGTTCTCGCGCCATGTGTCCTCAACCGTAAAGTGCAGGGAGTAGCAGCCGGTCGGGTTATCCTCCGGCACCCGCGGTGGGGTGGTGTCGATGGGATAGCGGACGTTGGTGTAGATCGGCGCGTCATAGCCCTCCATCTGCCAGTTGGAAGGCACAGGCGTGTCGCGGCAGTCCGGTAGATCCTGCGTCAACCACTGTGCATCGACGGCAAACGGGCTGCGGGCGTAAGAGAACTGCCACTCGCCGTCCAGTTGACGGCGGCGGGATGAAGGTAGGTTATCGCGGGCGGCAAGCTCATCGCGCCAGCTGGCGAAAACGGGATGCGCTGGCAGGCGGTTAAGGTGGGTAATGCTCTGGTTCTGCCAGTCTTCACGGGCGAGGACGGCGTGAAAGTCAGGAGTGTGGCTGCGGCCGGTATCGCTAATTTGCATATTAAACCCCGGTAAGTCAGAAATTGTCGTTCGCTAAACAGGATGATTGACGTTATCGGGTAATTTGTTTTGTCCAGCAATCTCGGGGGAATCGAAATTAATAGACGATCACGAAAGCGGGGGAGAAGCGCTGTTTTTTGTCGCACGTTAAACATAAAATGTTAGCGCACGACATTGTTATTGCTGAGGAGAAAAGATGCCGCGTCGTACCGCAACCCTGGAGGATGTCGCCCGCGCCGCGGGCGTGTCCCAGCAGACGGTCTCCCGGGTGCTGAACCGTCCTGAGGTGGTGTCAGCCCGCACCCGCGAGCAGGTGATCCGCGCGATGCAGGCGCTGCACTATGTGCCTAACCGCTCAGCGCAGCTGCTTGCCGGCAAAGCGGCGCCCTCCATCGGGCTGATTACCGCCTCGCTGACGCTGCACGCCCCCTCGCAGATCGCCGCCGCGATAAAGAGCCATGCCAGCCTGCATCAGCTGGAAGTGGCGATAGCGATGCCGGCGCAGGCTGATTTTGTCGCGCTGCAGGCCCGGCTGGACGAGCTGCGCGCTCAGCATATTCGCGGGGTGATCGTCAGTCTGCCGCTGGAGAGCGCCACTGCCGAGCGGCTGGTGCAAGACAATCCGGATTTGGCCTGCCTGTTTCTCGATGTCTCCCCGGAGGCCGATGTCTGCTGCGTGCGCTTCGACCACCGCGACGGCTGCGGGGCCTGCGTGCGCCACCTGTGGGAGCTGGGGCATCGCGAATTTGGTCTGCTGGCGGGACCGGAAAGTTCGGTTTCCGCCCGTCTGCGTCTCGCCAGCTGGCGCGAGGCGTTGCACAGTCTGAATATTGCCCGCTCTACTACGGTGTTTGGCGACTGGAGCGCCGCCAGCGGCTGGCAGAAAACTTTCGAGCTCCTCCGCCTGCAGCCGCGGATCAGCGCCATAGTGGTGGCAAACGATCAGATGGCGCTCGGCGTGCTCAGCGCGCTGGCCCAGCTCAATCGCAGCGGCAGCCAGGCGGTATCGGTGACCGGCTACGATGACACCGCCGACAGCCTTTACTTCCAGCCGCCGCTCACCACGGTGGCGCAGGACTTCGATCTGTTGGGCAAAAGGGCGGTGGAGCGGCTGATTGCCCTGATGGCGGCCCCGCAGATGCGGATCCGCGAGCTGCTGCCGACCCGGCTCATCGTGCGCCAGTCGGCCTGGCCTGTCGCCGCCGCGGAGGACCGGCAGCAGACTCTGGCGCAGCTGAAAGCGCTGGTGGAGAAGCTTTAGCTGCTGGTCGTTGAGGCTTTATTGAAGTTGAGCATGCTAACTTCGGCAGCAAACGTAGAGAGGTAAAGCTTATCTGTCTGCGAAAAATGCAAAACACAATCTATCCATGCAAGCATTGATTTACCGCCAGTCATATGGCGGTTTTTTTTTGCCCCTTCCACCCTGTACCGACTGCTTCAGTCCGGCTTTCCATCTGGCATATCCTGCCGCGGCATGCTAGATCTTGCTTCCGGGAGACGACGGGAGACAAGGTCATGATGGTGATTAAGGATAAAGAGGCGATCGCGCGGGTGGACTGGCAGCGAGTGCGAACGATCATCGCCGAGGCCGGGCTGAATGAGCGTGATGTTCAGCAACTGGAGCAGGCGTTCCGCCAGAGCACCTTCTGCTGGTTTGGCTATGAGAACGGTCAGCTGATTGCCGTGGCGCGAGCCATCAGCGACTGCACCTGGAGCAGCTATCTGGCGGATGTGGCGATCGTCCCCGCTCGTCAGGGACAGGGCTACGGGCAACAGCTGATGCTGGCCATCCGGGAGCAACTCCTGCCCTTTGGCAAAATATTTATCTATGCGGTGGCCGATAAAATTACGTTTTATCAGCGCTTTGGCTTTGCCATGTTGACTACCGGCATGGTCTGCGCCAGCGAGGAAGGCATGCAGAAAATGCAGGAGCAGGGCTATATCCGTCAGCCCTGAAAGCTGACGCTTAGAAACGCCTGGCTTAAACGGGTAAACCAGGCGCAGGCTGTCAGAGGGGGCGTTCGAGCACGAAAAGATACGCTTCCCGCGACCAGAACAGGGCGGTACGGCGGCGCTCCACCGACATGGTTTTCACTTCCCATCCCTCACGGGTATAGCTGCTGAGAAACTGGCTCATTTTGTCAGGGTCGGCCTTGGCTTCGCCAAAAAACAGACTGCCCAGCAGCCCCTCTTTATAGATCACTACCCGACACTCTTTCTTCATCATCGACCCTCCTGGCGACCGGTTTACTGTGGCCGTCTATTGTCCGTGGCTGCGACGATTTTGCAATCGGAGAAGGCGTAAACTGTTTACGGTACTGCAGCGGGCTGAGCGCGAAGTGCTGGCGAAAATGGTGGCGCAGGGTGCCGGCACTGGCAAACCCGCAGCGCTCAGCGATCTGATCGATGCCCATCGTGCTCTCCGTCAGGTGCTGGCGGGCGCGCAGCAGTCGTTCCTCCAGCAGCCAGCGGGCGGGCGTTTTACCGGTGGCCTCCTCAAAGCGGCGCAAAAAGGTGCGCGTCCCCATGCCGGCGCGCTGGGCGAGGGAAGCGACGGTATGGCTGGCGGCAAGATGCTGGTGCAGATAGTCAAACAGCTGACCGAGGCGCAGGCTCTCCCGGCTGCGGGCTACCGGGCGCAGGACCTGCTGCGCCTGACCGCCGTCGCGATGGGGAGAGACGACCAGGCGGCGGGCGACGACGTTGGCGGCTTCGCTGCCGAAATCTTCACGCACCAGATGCAGACAAAGGTCGATCCCCGCCGCACTGCCGGCGGAAGTCATCAGCAAAGCATCGCCCACGTAAAGGACGTCCTCCACCACCTGGATCTGCGGAAAACGGGACTGCAGCGCCGCGGTGTAGCGCCAGTGGGTTGTCGCCTGGCGGCCATTGAGCAGCCCGGCGGCGGCGAGAACGAACACCCCGGAACAGATAGAAATAATCCGACATCCGCGGGCGTGGGCGGAAGCCAGCGCGGCGCACAGCGCCTCGGGGACCGGGGCGTCGACGCCGCGCCAGCCGGGGACCACGATCGTATCCGCCTGGGCGAGAAGTTCAGGACCGCCGTCGGTCATCAGGCGGATGCCGCCGGTAGCGCACAGCGGCCCTTCATCGACGGCGGCGACGGCGAACTGGTACCAGTTGTCGCCCATTTCCGGGCGCGGCAGGCCGAAGATCTCCACGGCTACGCCAAACTCAAAGGTGCACAGGCCATCGTAGGCGAGGGCGATCACCTGATGACGTGACGGTGTCACAGAAGGGGTTGTCAGAATGTTAGCGTTTTCTGTCATGGTTGCCGGCAGATCAGGGTGATGGGCGTCAGTAAAGTAGTGTTATCACAGACAAGGAGAAGACGCCATGAGTGTAGTAACCCAATTTACCCCCGCCACCTCCGCTGAGGCTATCCGCTGGTTCAGCCATAAGCTGCATCTTGAGACCGACTGCGCCGATGTGCACAGCGCCCAGCGTGCCGGCGAGGTCGACTTCGTCCTGCTGCACGTGGTCGGCAGTGAGGAAGCCTTCGCCAGACGTCACCTGCCAGGCGCGCAGCATCTCCCGCACAGCCAGATCACCGCCGAGCGAATGGCCGCCTGGCCGGCGGATACCCTCTTTGTGGTCTACTGCGCCGGGCCGCACTGCAACGGCGCTGACGTTGCCGCGCTGAAGTTGGCTGAGCTCGGGCGGCCGGTGAAAATGATGCTCGGCGGACTCACCGGCTGGGAAGATGAGGGCTATGCGTTTGTTTCCGGTAAATGAAATTTTTTCATGTACCATGAAATATTCTCGTTTGCGACCCACCACTCTGCATGCCAGTATCTGGACATATAGCCATCCAGAAGTCTAAAAATTCAAATAATGAACTATCACGGTGGGCAACTAACGCGCCCACCGCTAAGGAGACAGCATGCAACGTCAACAGGCCCCGTTCCGCGCAGACATCGTCGGCAGTTTTTTGCGCCCGGACAGCATTAAACAGGCGCGTCAGCAGCTGGCTGAGGGGATTATCGACGCCGCTCAGCTATGCGAGATTGAGAATAACGCGATCCGTCATCTGGTTCAGCAGCAATGCGACTGCGGCCTGCATGTGGTCACCGACGGTGAGTTTCGTCGCGCATGGTGGCATTTCGATTTCTTCGATGGCCTGCAGGGCGTTGAACGTTACGATGCCGAGCAGGGGATCCAGTTCAACGGCGTGCAGACCAAAGCGCACGGCGTTCGCGTCACCGGCAAGCTGGCGTTTGGCGACCACCCGATGCTGGAGGATTTCCGCTATCTGAAAAGCATCAGCGGCGACGCGCAGCCGAAGATGACCATTCCCAGCCCGAGCGTGCTGCACTTCCGCGGCGGGCGGAAAGATATCGA
Source organism: Klebsiella sp. EMBS2024 (assembly GCF_036233805.1). Classification (NCBI taxonomy): domain Bacteria; kingdom Pseudomonadati; phylum Pseudomonadota; class Gammaproteobacteria; order Enterobacterales; family Enterobacteriaceae; genus Klebsiella; species Klebsiella sp. EMBS2024. Next base: position 1,795,549 of record NZ_JAZARW010000001.1, read on the forward strand.
TGCCACGGTCTACCCGGATCTTAGCGACTACTTCGACGATCTGGCCACCACCTGGCGCGACGCCATCCGCGCGTTTTATGACGCCGGCTGCCGCTATCTGCAGCTGGACGATACCGTGTGGGCCTATCTGTGCTCCGATGCCCAGCGCCAGCAGGTACGTGAGCGCGGCGAGGATCCGGATGCGCTGGCGCGTATTTATGCCCGGGTGCTGAACCAGGCGCTGGAGGGTAAGCCGGCCGATCTGACGGTGGGCCTGCACGTCTGCCGGGGTAACTTCCGTTCAACCTGGATCTCGGAAGGCGGTTACGAGCCGGTTGCCGAGGTGCTGTTTGGCGGCGTTAATGTCGATGCCTTCTTCCTGGAGTACGACAACGACCGCTCCGGGGATTTCGCGCCGCTGCGCTTTATTCGTCCCGGCCATCAGCAGGTGGTCCTCGGGCTGATCACCACCAAAAACGGCGAGCTGGAGAATCCGCAGGGGGTAAAAGCGCGTCTCGCCGAGGCCGCGCAGTACGTGCCGCTCGAGCAGATCTGCCTCAGCCCGCAGTGCGGTTTCGCCTCCACTGAAGAGGGGAATGCCCTCAGCGAAGACCAGCAATGGCAAAAGGTCCGTCTGGTGACCTCCATCGCCGCCGACGTCTGGTAATTGCTTTCTTAGCGCAGCGTTGCACCGTGATGAGGCAACGCTGCCATCCTCTTCGCCACTATCGCCCACCTGCGCCGCATCCTGCTGTTTTCACAACCTGGCACCTTTTTTGCCTTATCACCTCTGGTTAGCTGTTAATTCTTTATTTTTTGCGCTACTCAGGAGTGAATCATGCAACGTAGAACGTTATTAAAAGCTTTTGCACTCTCCGCCTCTGTTATGGCTATGGGTCTCTCCTTCCAGGCCTATGCCGCCGACACCATCAAAGTCGGGATCATGCATTCGCTCTCCGGGACGATGGCGATTTCCGAAACGCCGCTGAAAGACGTCGCGCTGATGGCCATCGACGACATCAACGCCAAAGGCGGGGTGCTGGGCAAGAAACTGGAGCCGGTGGTGGTCGACCCGGCCTCCAACTGGCCGCTGTTTGCCGAGAAGGCGCGCCAGCTGCTGGCCCAGGATAAAGTGGCGGTGGTGTTTGGCTGCTGGACGTCGGTCTCGCGTAAATCGGTCCTGCCGGTGTTTGAGGAACTGAACGGCCTGCTGTTTTACCCGGTGCAGTACGAAGGGGAAGAGATGTCCCCCAACGTCTTCTATACCGGCGCGGCGCCTAACCAGCAGGCTATCCCGGCGGTGGAATACCTGCTGAGCGAGGACGGCGGCGGCGCTAAACGTTTCTTCCTGCTGGGGACGGACTACGTCTATCCGCGCACCACCAACAAGATCCTCCGCGCCTTTCTGCATGCCAAAGGGATCCAGGACAAAGATATCGAGGAGGTCTACACCCCGTTCGGCTACAGCGATTACCAGACCATCGTCGCCAATATTAAAAAATTCGCCGCCGGTGGCAAAACGGCAGTGGTCTCCACCATCAATGGCGATTCCAACGTACCGTTCTACAAAGAGCTGGCTAACCAGGGTCTGAAAGCGACCGATGTGCCGGTGGTGGCCTTCTCGGTGGGGGAAGAGGAGCTGCGCGGCATCGATACCAAACCGCTGGTCGGCAACCTCGCGGCATGGAACTACTTTGAGTCCGTCGATAATCCGACCAACAAAGCCTTCGTCGCCGATTATCGCGCGTATGCCAAAGCGCACAAGCTGCCGAATGCCGATACGGTGGTGACCAACGATCCGATGGAAGCGACCTGGGTGGGCCTGCATATGTGGGCGCAGGCGGTGACCAAAGCGGGCACCACCGATGTTGACAAAGTACGCGAGGCGATGGCCGGGCAGACCTTCAACGCGCCGTCCGGATTTACCCTGACCATGGATGCCACTAACCATCATCTGCATAAGCCGGTGATGATCGGTGAAATTGAAGGCAACGGCCAGTTCAACGTGGTCTGGCAGACCGATAAACCCGTTCGCGCGCAGCCGTGGAGTCCGTGGATCCCCGGTAATGATAAGAAACCTGACCATCCGGTGAAAACCGTCAGCCAGTAAGCGCCACGGCCGGCGGGGCTGGAGCATAGCGCCCGTCGGCCGCTGACCAGAGGAGAACGACATGAACGCATTGCGTCTCATGAATGTGTTGGCGCTACTGCTGATCCTGCTGCCATGGCGGGCGCAGGCCGCGGAGGCGGACGACTTCGTTGCCGCCAGTCGCAGCCAGCAGGCGCAGCTGTTGACCCAGTGGGCGGCAGCGCCGCAGGCGGATCGTCTGCCGCTGCTGCGGGCGTTGACCACCGAGAGCCTGGTGATGGACGACGGAAAACATGCTTTCCGCACCCGACAGGGCGGATTACAGCCATTGGGCGCTGTCGCCGCGCCGCAGGGCGAAACCCGGCCGGTCCGTCTGACCAACCGGCTGCGCAATCTGGCTGCCGGCGCGCTGGCCAGCCACCTTATTTTAAGTGACAACGTCACGGAGAGAGCTTCCGCCGCACGAACGCTACAGCGGGAAGCGACTCCGGCCATGGCCGCGCTGCTGCAACAGCGGCTGCAGGCGGAAACCGATGATAATGTGCGGGGTCTGCTGGAGGTGGCGCTGGCGCGCCTGCAGCTCACTCAGCCTGAGGCCAGCGCGCGGCTGGCCGCCGTGACGCTGCTCGGCCATTCCGCGGACCCGGAAACCCAGGCGCTGCTGATCCCCTTTACCGATGCCCAACATGAGCCGGATGCGGCGGTGCGCGAGGCGGCCAGCGACAGCCTGCAAAAGATCAAACATCGTCTGCTGCTCGGCGATCTGCTGGGCCAGGCCTTTATGGGACTGTCGCTGGGATCGGTGCTGTTGCTGGCCGCGCTGGGGCTGGCGATCACCTATGGCCTGCTGGGGGTGATTAACATGGCCCACGGCGAGATGTTAATGATCGGCGCCTACAGCTGCTGGCTGGTACAGCAGGCGCTGGCGCAGCTCGCGCCGCAATGGCTGGCCTTTTATCCGCTGGTCGCGCTGCCGGTGGCGTTTCTGGTGACCGCCGGGATCGGCATGGCGCTGGAGCGCACCATTATTCGTCATCTGTATGGTCGGCCGCTGGAAACGCTGCTCGCCACCTGGGGGATCAGCCTGATGCTTATCCAGCTGGTGAGGATGCTGTTTGGCGCGCAGAACGTGGAGGTGGCAAACCCGGCCTGGCTCTCCGGCGGCGTGCAGGTCCTGCCGAACCTGATCCTGCCGTGGAACCGGCTGGCGGTGCTGGCGTTCGTCCTGCTGGTGCTGTGCTTTACCTGGCTCATCCTGAACCGTACCCGTCTGGGGATGAACGTCCGCGCCGTGACGCAGAACCGGGCGATGGCCGCCTGCTGCGGCGTGCCTACCGGGCGGGTGGATATGCTGGCTTTTGGCCTCGGCTCCGGTATTGCCGGGCTGGGCGGCGTGGCGCTGTCGCAGCTTGGCAACGTCGGGCCTGAACTGGGTCAGGGATACATCATCGACTCGTTTCTGGTGGTGGTGCTGGGCGGCGTCGGCCAGCTGGCCGGCAGCGTGGCGGCGGCCTTTGGGCTGGGCATTTTCAACAAAATTCTCGAACCGCAAATGGGCGCTGTGCTGGGCAAAATCCTGATCCTGGTGATGATTATTCTGTTTATTCAGAAACGCCCGCAGGGTCTGTTCGCGCTGAAAGGGAGGGTTATTGACTAATGAGCCAACCAATCACCTTAACGCTGGCGCAGCGCGCGCCGCGGCCTCTGCGCTGGCTGGGGATCCTGCTGGTGCTGGGGCTGCTGTGTATGCCATTCCTGGCGCTGCTGCCGGCCTCGCATCCGCTGGCGGTGCCGAGCTGGCTGCTGACGCTGAGCGGCAAAATCCTCTGCTACGCCATTGTGGCGGTGGCGCTGGATCTGGTCTGGGGCTATGCGGGCATGCTGTCGCTGGGGCACGGGATCTTCTTTGCCCTCGGCGGGTACGCCATGGGGATGTACCTGATGCGCCAGGCGGCGGGCGACGGTCTGCCGGCGTTTATGTCTTTTCTCTCCTGGAGCGAGCTGCCCTGGTTCTGGTGGGGCACGCAGCATTTCGCCTGGGCGATGGCGCTGGTGGTGCTGGTTCCCGGTCTGCTGGCCCTGGTTTTCGGCTGGTTTGCCTTTCGCTCGAAGATCAAAGGGGTCTATTTCTCGATCATGACCCAGGCCCTGACCTATGCCGGTATGCTGCTGTTCTTTCGCAACGAGACCGGGTTTGGCGGCAACAACGGCTTCACCGGTTTTACCACGCTGCTGGGTTTTCCGGTCACCGCCACCGGCACCCGCGCCAGCCTGTTTATGGCCACGGTTTTGCTGCTGTTGCTGACCCTGTGGCTGGGCTCGGCGCTGGCGCAGAGTAAGTTTGGCCGGATCCTCACCGCGGTACGTGACGCCGAAAACCGGCTGATGTTCTGCGGGTACGACCCGCGCGGCTTCAAGCTGCTGGTGTGGACGCTGTCGGCGGTGCTCTGCGGTCTGGCGGGGGCGTTATATGTCCCGCAGGTGGGGATCATCAACCCCAGCGAAATGTCGCCGACCAACTCCATCGAGGCCGCCATCTGGGTGGCGCTCGGCGGGCGCGGCACCCTGATTGGCCCGGTGCTTGGCGCCGGGTTGGTCAACGGTGCGAAAAGCATTTTCACCGTGGCGATGCCAGAGTACTGGCAGCTGTTTCTCGGCCTCATCTTCATCATTGTGACCCTGTTTTTACCCCGCGGGGTGATGGGCCTGCTGCGTCGAGGAGACCGCTAATGCAACCGGATGAAGGACTATTTACCCGCCAGCTGCCCGGCGATCGCTTTCGCGAACAAACCGATCCGGTGCTGCAGCTGGAGAACATCAACGTCAGCTTTGACGGTTTCCGGGCGCTGACGGATCTGTCGCTGGCGATAGGCGTCGGCGAACTGCGCTGTGTGATCGGCCCCAACGGGGCGGGCAAGACCACCCTGATGGACGTGATCACCGGCAAGACCCGGCCGCAGAGCGGCAAAGCGCTCTATGACCAGTCGGTGGATCTGACCACTCTTGACCCGGTGGCCATCGCCCGCCAGGGCATCGGGCGCAAGTTTCAGAAGCCGACGGTCTTCGAAGCGCTGACGGTGGCGGAAAATCTCGCCCTGGCGATGAAGGGGGATAAATCGGTGTGGGCCAGCCTGCGCGCCCGGATGAGCAGCGAACAGGACGATCGGCTGAATGAGGTGCTGCGCTTGCTGCGTCTTGACGGCGAGCGCTACCGCCAGGCCGGTCTGCTGTCCCATGGTCAGAAACAGTTTCTTGAGATCGGCATGCTGCTGGTGCAGGAGCCGCATCTGCTGCTGCTTGATGAGCCGGCGGCCGGCATGACCGATGCGGAAACGGAGTATACGGCGGAGCTGTTTCGCACGCTGGCCGGACAGCACTCCCTGATGGTGGTGGAGCACGACATGGGATTTGTCGAGACCATCGCCGACCGGGTGACGGTCCTGCATCAGGGCCAGGTGCTGGCGGAGGGATCGCTGCGGGAGGTACAGGCCAATGAGCAGGTCATTGAAGTTTATCTGGGACGTTAAGGAGCGCCAATGTTACAGGTGAGTCAGCTACATCAATACTACGGCGGCAGCCATATTTTGCGCGGGGTGGATTTTTCCGCCCGCCAGGGCGAAGTCACCTGNCTGCTGGGGCGCAATGGCGTCGGTAAGACCACGCTGCTGAAATGCCTGATGGGGCTGATCCCGGCGCGCAGCGGTGAGGTACGCTGGCAGGATCAGAACATCACCCATCGCAAACCGCACCAGCGGGTGCAGGCCGGGGTCGCCTACGTCCCCCAGGGGCGCGAGATATTTCCGCGNTGACGGTGGAAGAAAACCTGCTGATGGGGCTGTCGCGCTTTCCCGCCCGCGAAGCGCAGCAGGTGCCGGAGGAGATCTACCAGCTTTTCCCGGTGCTCAGGACCATGAAGCAGCGGCGAGGCGGTGACTTATCCGGCGGCCAGCAGCAGCAGCTGGCGATTGGCCGCGCGCTGGCCAGCCGCCCACAGCTGCTGATCCTTGATGAACCCACCGAGGGGATCCAGCCCTCGGTCATCAAAGAGATTGGCGAGGTGATCCGCCAGCTGGCGAGCCGCGGAGACATGGCGATCCTGCTGGTGGAGCAGTTCTATGACTTTGCCGCCGGACTGGCTGACCACTACCTGGTGATGTCGCGCGGCGCCATCGTCCAGCAAGGCAAGGGTGGTGATATGGAGAGCGACGGCGTGCGCGCCATGGTGACCATCTGACCATGCCGGCGGCGGTCGCGCCGCCGGTTTGCGGCCTATTTGCGCAGCAGCCGCTGCAGGCGCGCCTGGCGCCAGTTTTTAATCCATTCGCCGAACACGAACAGGCGTAATCCTCTCACCACCAGCAGGGCGCCCCAGATCAGGGCGACCCAGCCGGACCAGTAGTACTGTGGATTAGTGAAGCGGTTAAGCACCGCCAGCAGCACGCAAACCACCAGCGCCACCGACAGCGAACGGAAAAAGCGGCTCTCCTGATGCACCCGCGCTTTGGCTTCCTCTATGCGCAGATCCAGTGAAGCTTCCTGGCCCGGCGCGTCTTCCCGCCGGGCTTCGCCGCCGATCTCGGCCACCGTCACTTCAAAGACCGCGGCGAGGGCGCTGAGGGTCTCCAGCCCCGGGCGTTCGCCATTCTCAATGCGCTGGATCGTGCGGACGCTGAGACCCGCCATTTCGGCCAGCTGCTCCTGGGACCAGGCGCGCTGCAGCCGTAATTGTTTGACCTGATTGTTGCTGTTCATATTCGTATGCTCCATAACGTTCTGCGGATGTAAACCTGTGATGGAGTATGGTGAACCGGGCCGCCAGCCACCACGACAGCGA
>NZ_JAZARW010000001.1:1802464-1809112 GCF_036233805.1 Klebsiella sp. EMBS2024
GNCAGCAACCTGACAGCCGCATGCCAGCTGGCGTCAGGCGTTGGCCAGCGGAGAATCCGGTTGCCAGGGGCGGGCATTGATCCCGCGGAAAATCATCAGCCAGGCGGCGACAATCGCCACGATAAGAATGACAAAAAGCGACCAGTGCGGCAGATGGGTGAGGATCAACCCCGTCAGCATCGGGTTGAATGCCGCCCCAAGCCACCCCAGCGACTGGGCGGAGAAGTAGCTGGCCTTCATCCCCGGCGGGGCAATATGGTCAATCAGCATATACTCCCCGGGGGCATAAATCACTTCCCCGAGGGTGAAGATCGCCGCCGAGATCCCCCACGCCCACAGGCTGGCGCCAGAGAACATAAAGCCCACAAGGCCGATCACAAAGCAGACGGTGCCGAAGGTCATCAGCGGGCGGATATTTCTCGCGCTCAGCCGCCGGCCAACCGCGTACTGCAGAGCCACCACCACCGCGGCGTTGACCGGCAGCACCACGGCCACCACTTTCTCGGCGAAATCGCTGCTGGCGACCACCAGCACATACTGCGAGAGACAGGAGGCGAAGGCGCCGCCGACGAAGGAGGCCAGCAGCCCGGAGCAGGTAAACCACAGCAGCGCCCGGTCGCGCAGCAACACCGAAGGCGACCAGGGCGCGGCGCCCGGCTGGGCCGCGGCGGCGCCATCCCGCTGAAGAAACAGCTGAATAAACACCAGCGGAAAGGCGGCGCAGGCGGCCGCCAGCCAGAACGGCAAATTGATACTGTGCATTACCAGCAGGGTGCCGATGGGCGGCCCAACGGTCCAGCCGATGTTGAGGATGGTGTAGTTCAGCGAGAAGATGCGCGCTTTTTTCTCTGCCGTCAGCCGATCGGCGAACCAGGCTTTCAGGACGGTGGAAAAGACCGAGTAGGCGCAGTTGATCAGCGCAAAGAAGATCACCACCAGGAGGGCGTTATTGACCAGCGGTATTGCGCTGAAGCCGAGAATAAACACCAGCACTGACCACACCATATAGCGCTTTTTATCGAACCTGTCAGCGAGGATGCCAAAACCCATGCTGAACAACACCCCAACCACCAGCGCCAGCGACAGGGCATAGCCAATCACATCTACCTCCAGCTGAAAGCGTCGGGTGAGATAGATGGTCATAAACGGCAGTGTGGCCCCGCGGCCGATAGTCAACAGTAACGACGATGCCAGCAGCGCGATGGTGGAGCGCCGGAGAGTGGTGATCATGATTTCCTTGCCTGTCATGTTGTTATAATTTTATGTCTTCGATCACAAATAACACGGTCATTACGCCTTGTACAGGTCATCGCGGTCGACGGGCGCACTTCCGGGCCTGCCAAAAATAATGATCTATCCCGGCGGCCGCTTTTTCGCTACTTTGATTTTGTTCACAAAAATTCCAATAACGACAGAGGCAGGGGTATGACGAGGAAAGATGGACTACTGGCGCTGCTGGTAGTGGTGGTGTGGGGGCTTAACTTTGTGGTGATTAAGCTGGGGTTGCACAATATGCCGCCGCTGATGCTGGCGGGGCTGCGCTTTATGCTGGTCGCCTTCCCGGCGCTGCTGTTTGTCGCCCGGCCAGCTATTCCGCTGCGCCTGCTGCTGGGCTATGGCCTGACCATAAGTTTCGGTCAGTTCGCCTTTCTGTTCTGCGCTATCGGCCTGGGTATGCCGGCCGGGCTGGCCTCCCTTGTGCTGCAGGCGCAAGCCTTCTTCACCATCATCCTTGGCGCCTTCGTATTTGGCGAACGTCTGCAGGGCAAGCAGCTGGCGGGGATCGCCCTGGCGATCTTTGGCGTGCTGGTGCTGGTGGAGGGCAGCCTTGGCGGGGAGCATGTGCCGCTGGTGGGCTTTATGCTGACCCTCGCGGCGGCGCTCAGCTGGGCCTGCGGCAATATTTTCAACAAGAAAATAATGTCCCAGGCGAGCCGGCCGCCAATCATGTCGCTGGTGGTCTGGAGCGCGCTGATCCCGGTGCTGCCGTTTATGCTGGCCTCATTGTTGATCGATGGCCCGCAGACCATGCTGGCGAGTCTGCAACACATCGATCTGCTAACGATACTGTCGCTGCTTTATCTGGCGTTTATCGCCACTATCGTCGGCTATGGCATCTGGGGATCGCTGCTGGGGCGGTATGAAACCTGGCGGGTGGCGCCGCTGTCGCTGCTGGTGCCGGTGGTGGGAATGGCCAGCGCTGCGCTGCTGCTCGGGGAGACGCTGAGCGGACTGCAGCTCACCGGGGCGGTGCTGATTATGGCCGGGCTCTACATTAATGTCTTTGGCTTACGTTTGGTGCGGCCTGGCATGGCGCGCGGATAAAAAAAAGCCCCGGAGACGGGGCTATACACAATTATGCGTGTAATGGCATCACAGGTCGTGCTGCTGGTAGTACGGCACGCCAAGTTCGTCAGATTTATCATTACCAGCCGCCATATGATTGAAATCAAACGGCGAATCATTATGTTCGGAAGGGATAATCATTGTATCACGCTGGTTTTGACGCACCGGCGTGGTGTTTTGCTCCGCATAGCTGAGGCTGGAGGCCAGCGACAAGAGTACGATAGCTGCGGCAGCGAATAGTTTCATGATTTCCTCAATACGTCTTTTATAGTGCAGGCGATTAACATCAGTTATTTAGCGGATGTAGATAGCGGGATTCGCCAGGTACATTCGTTATGCGATACTTGTGGGGCGGAACATCGAAATAGTTCTTGAACGTTCGCGTCAGGGTCTGCTGCGACTCGAAACCATAGCGTTCCGCCAGGTACAGGATTGGCTCATTACTCTGCTTGAGCTTCTGCGCAATCTCCGTCAGCTTGCGGCTGCGGATGTACTGGCCGAGGGAATGGCCGGTCTCTTTCTTAAACATACGTTGCAGGTGCCACTTAGAGTAACCGGAGCGCTCAGACACTTTTTCCAGCGACAGGGGCGATTCCAGGTTATCCTCGATCCACGACAAAATACTATGGATAGTGATGGCGTCATTATTACGTCTGGACATCATCTTACCTCTTCTTATTTTTACGGCAGGACCTTCTTGAGCAGTTGCTCAAGCATGGCGACTTCGTCCGCCGACAGATTTTTCGTTAACTCCTGGTGTAACTTCTGACCCACAACCTGATGACACTGCTCGCAAAGGGCTGCGCCGTCCGGCGTCAACTGCACCAGCACGCCGCGCTTGTCAGCGGGGTTGGGTAACCGTTCAATCCAGCCTTTGCACGCCAGGCGGTCGAGCATGCGCGTCATCGCGCCCGGGTCGACGGAAAGCACGGTTTTCAGCTCAACGGGGGTAATACATACTTCGCAACGAATGGAGCAGAGCACGCGAAACTGGGTCGCGGTAATATCCATAGGTGAGAGGTAGTCATTGAGCAGGCGATCTTTTTTCTGGTTAACCATCTGGATCAAGCGGCCCAGCGGGATCATTTCATTAAACAGGTCGCTGGTACTTTTCATAATGGTTGCCCAGGCAAGTAATTAGTTGCAAGTGATACTATTGCCCAGGCAATCATAAGTCAACATTATGAATTGGCCGATGCCACGATTTGCTAAAATGGAAAAGTACGATGTGGGTCACTCTTTATGATTTTTCTAACGCTTGTTATTTTTTTGCAGAAGTGATTTATCAGCAGGCTGGCGTCAAATTTGTTGAAGCCGATATACTCACGGAATGAAACCATTCTTAAAAAATGAATATTAACGGGACTTTAATTAACTATGTTCGATTTGTTTAAAGCAATAGGGCTCGGCCTGGCGGTGCTTTTACCGCTGGCGAATCCACTCACAACCGTGGCGCTGTTCCTTGGCCTGGCCGGTAATATGAACAACGCCGAGCGTAATAAACAGGCGTTAATGGCATCGGTGTATGTCTTCGCCATCCTGATGGTGTCGTGGTATGCCGGTCAGGTGGTGATGAATACATTCGGCATATCAATACCTGGGCTACGTATCGCCGGCGGATTGATTGTGGCCTTTATCGGTTTCCGCATGCTGTTTCCCCAGCAAAAAGCCCACGATTCGATGGAAGCGAAGATCAAATCGGAAGAACTGCAGGATGAACCGACCGCCAATATCGCCTTTGTGCCGCTGGCGATGCCAAGCACCGCCGGTCCGGGCACCATCGCGATGATTATTAGCTCCGCCTCGACCGTTAAGCACGGCGTGGACTTCCCGGAGTGGGTGGTGCTGGCGGCGCCGCCGATCATCTTTTTGCTGTTAGGGGTGATTCTGTGGGCTTGTCTGCGCAGTTCCGGCGCGATTATGCGTCTGGTTGGCAAAGGCGGCATCGAGGCCATCTCGCGACTGATGGGCTTTCTGCTGGTCTGCATGGGCGTGCAGTTTATTATTAACGGCGTGCTGGAGATCATTTCGACCTGGCATCCCTGACCGCCCGCGATGCGCAGAGAAAAAAAGCCCGCCGGCGCGATACCGGCGGGCTTTTTTGTGCGACGGAATCAGGAGTGGTGCGGCTGATGGTCTTCCAGCGATACCGGCCAGCGACGGAATATCATCAGCGACCAGACCAGCGCGACCAGCGCCGGAATGGCGCCGACGTAGCCGACGGAGGCCATGGAAAGATGCAGACTCACCTGGCTGCCGACCAGCGCCCCGGCGCCTATGCCGATATTAAAGATACCCGAGAACAGAGACATGGCGACGTCGGTGGCATCCGGAGCGGAGGCCAGCACTTTCACCTGCATGCCGAGACCGATAATCATGATCGCCACCCCCCAGAAGATGCTGAGCAGCATCAGGTGCTGCGGGTTATGCGAGGCCGGCAGCAGCAGCAGCAGGCAGGCGAGCAGCAGGGCAATCGCCAGGCTTATCAGCCCCGACGCGTGCTGGTTACCGAGCTTACCGAACAGAATGCTGCCGATAATACCGGCCCCGCCAAGGATCAGCAGCAGTACGGTGGCAAAGTTGCCGCTCAGGCCCGCTACCGTCTGGACAAAGGGCTCGATATAGCTGTAGGCGGTATAATGAGCGGTCACCACCACCACGGTCAGAATGTACACGCTGACCAGCGCCGGGCGGCGGAACAGCACCGGCAAGCTTTTCAGCGAGCCAGAATGTTCGCTCGGCAGGGTCGGCAGCAGTTTTACGAGGCAGGCCAGGGTGGCTAACGCGCCGAGGCCGATCGCCAGGAAGGTCATCCGCCAGCCAAAGTACTGGCCGATAATGCGCCCGATCGGAATACCAAACACCATCGCCAGCGCGGTACCGGTGGCGATCAGGCTCAGCGCCTGCGCCCGTTTGCCCGGCGGGGCCATGCGGATGGCCAGTGCCGACGTTATCGACCAGAAAACCGCATGCGCAAAGGCGATACCAATGCGGCTAATCACCAGCACGTCAAAATTCCAGGCAAAAAACGACAGGACGTGGCTGGCGATAAACAGAATAAACAGGCCGATAAGCAGGCGCCGGCGCTCCACTTTGCTGGTCAGCAGCATAAACGGCAGCGACATTAACGCCACCACCCATGCGTAGATGGTCAGCATCATGCCCACCTGGGCGGTTTCCATGCCGAAGCTGTCGGCAATATCCGACAACAGACCGACCGGGGCAAACTCTGTGGTGTTAAAAATAAACGCGGCGATGGCCAACGTCACGACACGTAGCCACGCTACCTTGCGTGAGACCGTATTCGTAGTCATAAGCTCTGGACTGGTGATTCAGGGAAAGATGTGACGCTGATCTTAAAACGATTGTTGGCGAAAAGACAATCATTTTGTGATCTGCGTCTCATTTAATCGCAAGGGGCCGGCCGCGGTTAAGCGATTAATTTTGCTATGGATAGTGTCAAGGGGGCGCTTTTATGTCATGTTGAAGGAAAGTAAAAAAAGTAAGGACAGGGTATGCAGGAAATTCAATTTTATCTGGTCGATGCTTTCAGCGATAAAAACTTTGGCGGCAATGCCGCGGCCGTCTGCCCGCTCAGCGAGTGGTTAGCCGACGATGTGCTCCTGAAAATGGCCCAGCAGCATAATCAATCCGAAACGGCTTTCTTTGTCCGTACCGACGAGGGCTATGAGCTGCGCTGGTTTACCACACTCGCTGAGATCAATCTCTGCGGTCACGCGACCCTCGCCGCAGCGCACGTTATTTTCGAATATCTCGACCATCCTTCGGCGACGATTCTCTTTAGCACCCGTTTTGTTGGTGAGCTGCGGGTCACCCGTAATGGCGACTGGCTGACGCTCGATTTCCCTGCGTGGTCGACCTCTCCGGTGGAAAAACCGCCGGCGGATCTGCTGACCGGGCTAGGACTCGAGGCCGCCGTTGAAGTTCGGGAAGGGCGCGATTATCTGGTGGTGCTGGCGGATCGCCAGCAGGTTGAAGCGGTGCGACCGGATATGGCGCGGCTGCGAACGCTTGGCAAAATGATCTGCGTCAGCGCGCCGGATGAAGAGTATGACTTTGTCAGCCGCTTCTTCTGCCCGGGAGAAGGGGTGCCGGAAGATCCGGTCACCGGCTCCGCCCATAGCATGCTGATCCCCTGGTGGGGCGAAAAGCTGGGGAAAACCACCATGATGGCGCGCCAGGTCTCCGCTCGCGGCGGCGACCTGCGCTGCCAGTGGCAGGGCGACCGTGTGCTGATTAGCGGCCAGGCCACCACCTATATGCGCGGAACGGTTTACCTGC
>NZ_JAZARW010000001.1:1809377-1819559 GCF_036233805.1 Klebsiella sp. EMBS2024
CGTTGACCGATATCGTGACCGACGCCCACCTGCCGGATAAAACCCGCGAGGCGCTGGAGACCCTTTCCCCGCAGCTGATCATTGCCGACTGACTCGCAGGCTGCCGTCAGGGCAGACGGGCGATATTGGCCTTGATCACCGCGATCGACTGGCTGAACTTCGCCTGCTCTTCGCCGGCCAGCTGCAGTTCGATGATCTGCTTCACGCCACCCTGGGCCAGCACCGCCGGCACCCCAGCCGCCGCGCCGCTGACCCCGTACTCGCCGTCAAGAATGCAGGAGACCGCCAGCGCGCGGTGGCTGCCGGTGAAGATATTGCGGCAGATCTCGGCGATGGTCCCTGCCACGCCATATTCGGTGCAGCCTTTACCCGCGTAGATCTCAAATCCCAGCTTGCGCACTTTGTCAGCCATCGCCTCGCGATCGAGCGGCAGGCCGGTGCGCTGCTGGTAGAGGTCGGCGATTGGCGTGCCATATACCGAGGAGTGCGACCACACCGGAAACTGGGTATCGCCATGCTCGCCGAGGATAAAGGCGTCGATGCTCTGGGCGCCAATCTCCAGTTCCTGCGCCAGCAGGGGACGCAGGCGGGTGGTATCCAGCCAGACGCCGGTGCCCAGCACCTGGCTGCGCGGCAGGCCGGAAAGCTGCCATACCTGCCAGGTGATGATGTCGCAGGGGTTGGTGGCCACCAGAAAGATGCCGTTAAATCCGTTGGCCATCATCGTCGGCACAATGCTCTTCACAATCTTCGCGGTGGAGGTTAGTTCATCCAGCCGGCTCTGGCCGGGGCGCAGCGCGCCGCCGGAGACGGTGATCACCGCGATATCGACATCGGCGCAGTCGCTGGCCTCGCGGGTGGAGATGGTCATCATCCCCGGCAGGTAGGCCGCGGCGTCGCTCAGGTCCTGAGCGTGGGCCTCAGCGCGCTGTTGGTTAAGGTCGACGAGGATCAGCTCCTCGCAAATGCTCTGGTTGAGCAGGGCGTAGGCCGCCGACGCGCCGACATTGCCGGCGCCAATAATCATCACTTTACGGGCTTTGGTGTGCATATTCAGATCTCAAGTACGAACAGCAGCGGATAAAATTACTGTGTTTCAGTTGGTTAGCGCAATAGGCGGGCGGCAATATAAGTTAATGCTATGTCGGGAAAAGCCGCCGGCCGCGCTACAGTGGGGTAAAAAAGGAGCTCACCTATGTACACCATCACCGACATCGCCCCTACCGACGCCGAATTTATCGCCCTGATTGCCGCCCTCGACGCCTGGCAGGAGACCCTCTACCCGGCGGAGAGCAACCACCTGCTGGACCTTAGCCAGCTGCCGCCGCAGACGGTCATCGCCCTGGCGATCCGCAGCCCGCAGGGCGAGGCCGTTGGCTGCGGGGCTATTGTTCTCAGTGAGGAAGGCTTTGGCGAGATGAAGCGGGTCTATATCGATCCCCAGCACCGCGGCCAGCAGCTGGGAGAAAAGCTGCTGGCGGCGCTGGAAGCGAAAGCGCGTCAGCGCGACTGCCATACCCTGCGCCTGGAGACCGGTATCCATCAGCATGCGGCCATCGCCCTCTACACGCGCAACGGCTACCAGACCCGCTGCGCGTTTGCGCCGTATCAACCCGATCCGCTCAGCGTGTTTATGGAGAAACCACTGTTTGCCGATCTTCGTTCAGCAGCGCTATAAACGCCTCCAGCTGGCGGGTTTTGGCGCCCCGGCGCCACACCAGCCAGGTGGTGAGCCAGCGCCACTCTTCGGCCAGCGGCCAGGCGGAAACCTGCTGATGGCCGGGCATACTCTCCAGCATGCTGCGCGGGATCAACGCCAGGCCGGCGCCGGCGATGACGCAGGCCAGCATCCCGTGGTAAGACTCCATCTCGTGGATCCTGCCCGGGGTCGCTCTGTCGGCATGAAACCAGCTCTCAAAATGCCGGCGATAGGAACAGTTGGCGCGAAAGGCGTAGACGTTGGCCCCGTTCACTTCGCTGGCGCGGGTGATGGGTGCGTGGCCGTAGGGGGCGACGATCATCATCTCTTCAGGGAACACCGGCAGCCCCTCCAGGCCCGGATGCACCAGCGGGCCGTCGACAAACGCGGCGCTCAGGGCGCCTTCCAGCACGCCGTCGATCATCGTCCCGGAAGGGCCGGTTGAGAGCGCCAGATGAATTTTCGGGTAGCGCTGATTAAAGTGGGCCAGAGTGCTGGGGATCCGTACCGCCGCGGTGCTCTCCAGCGAACCAAGAGAAAACAGCCCCTGGGGTTCGTCGCCCGCCACCACCATTCGCGCCTCGTCCACCAGGGCGAGGATCTGCTGGCTATAGCGCAAAAAGCTGTGTCCCGCAGGCGACAGGCGCAGGCGCTGGTTCTCGCGGATAAACAGCTCAACGCCGAGGTCGGCCTCCAGCTGGCGGATGCGGGTGGTGAGGTTGGACGGCACGCGATGCACTTTCTGCGCCGCCTGGGTAATGCTGCCGGTGCTGGCGACAGCGTTAAACATCTCTAGCTGAGTCAGGTCCATGATATTCTTCTTTTGTGAATGCGTTGCTTAATATTATTCATTTTCAATGAATGGAAAGGTAAGCCAGAATACGGACACTTCGCAAGCAACGAGAGAGAATAATGATGAATTTATCTGCAACGCACGCCGTCTCCGTCAATCCGACTACCGGTGAGGTGGTCTCCTCGCTGCCGTGGGTCAGCGAACGCGAGGTCGACGCGGCCATCGCGCTCGCCGCGGCGGGCTATCGCCAGTGGCGTCAGACGCCGCTTGCCGACCGCGCCGATGCCCTGCGCCGCATCGGGGCCGCGCTGCGCGCCCGCGGTGAAGAGGTGGCCCAGATGATCACCCTTGAGATGGGCAAGCCGATCGCTCAGGCGCGCGGCGAGGTGGCCAAATCGGCCAACCTCTGCGACTGGTACGCTGAACACGGCCCGGCGATGCTGGCGACGGAAGCTACCCTGGTGGAAAATAACCAGGCGGTGATTGAGTATCGTCCATTGGGCGCCATACTGGCGGTGATGCCGTGGAACTTCCCGGTCTGGCAGGTGATGCGCGGCGCGGTGCCGATCCTGCTGGCCGGCAACAGCTATCTGCTGAAGCATGCCCCGAACGTGATGGGCAGCGCCCGTCTGCTGGGCGAAATTTTTGCCGCCGCCGGCCTGCCGGATGGTGTATTTGGTTGGGTGAACGCCACCAATGACGGCGTTTCGCAGATTATCAATGACGACCGCATCGCGGCGGTGACCGTCACCGGCAGCGTCCGCGCCGGGAAGGCGATTGGCGCCCAGGCGGGCGCGGCGCTGAAGAAATGCGTGCTTGAGCTGGGGGGATCCGATCCCTTTATCGTGCTCAACGATGCCGATCTCGATGAAGCGGTGAAAGCTGCCGTCACCGGCCGCTATCAGAACAGTGGCCAGGTGTGTGCGGCGTCGAAACGCTTTATCCTCGAAGCCGGCATTGCCGAGGCCTTCACCCGCAAATTTGTCGACGCCGTGGCAGCGCTGAAGATGGGCGACCCGCGCGATGAGCAAAACTACGTCGGACCGATGGCGCGGTTCGATTTACGCGATGAACTGCACCAGCAGGTAACGGCGACCCTTGATGAAGGAGCGACTCTGCTGCTGGGCGCGGAAAAAATCGAAGGGGCGGGCAACTACTATGCGCCAACGGTGCTGGGCAACGTCACCGCCGGGATGACCGGCTTTCGTCAGGAGCTGTTTGGTCCGGTAGCAACCCTGACCACCGCTCGCGACGCTGACCATGCACTGGCCCTCGCCAACGACAGCGAGTTTGGCCTGTCCGCCACGGTCTATACCACCGACGAGGCGCAGGCCCAACGCTTTGCCCGCGAGCTGGAATGCGGCGGCGTCTTCCTCAATGGCTACTGCGCCAGCGACGCCCGCGTGGCCTTCGGCGGCGTGAAGAAGAGCGGTTTTGGCCGCGAGCTGTCGCATTTTGGTCTGCACGAGTTCTGTAATGCGCAGACCGTCTGGAAAGACCGTCGCTAATCAACGTTAGCCCCTGACGACAGTCGTCCACGTCTGCTATACTCGCCCACCGAATTTTGATGGTGGGCAAGGAGCCGCGTGTGGCGACGGTTATCAATAATGCAATGCTGGAAGCCATTCTGGCAGAAATCAGGCCGCTGATTGGCCGCGGAAAAGTGGCGGATTATATTCCGGCGCTGGCCAGCGTCAGCGGCGACAAGCTTGGTATCGCGATCAGTACGGTGGACGGTCAGCACTTTGCCGCTGGNGATGCCCATGAACGTTTTTCCATCCAGTCAATCTCCAAGGTATTGAGCCTGGTGGTGGCCATGAACCACTATCAGGAGGAGGAGATCTGGCAGCGGGTGGGGAAAGATCCTTCCGGCCAGCCCTTTAACTCGCTTCTGCAGCTGGAGATCGAGCAGGGCAAACCGCGCAACCCGTTTATCAACGCCGGGGCACTAGTGGTCTGCGACATGCTGCAGAGCCGGCTCAGCGCCCCGCGTCAGCGGATGCTGGAGATTGTCCGCCGTCTGAGCGGCGTGGCCGATATCGCCTACGATCCGGTGGTGGCTCGCTCAGAGTTTGAGCATTCGGCGCGCAACGCCGCCATCGCCTGGCTGATGAAATCCTTTGGTAACTTCCATAACGACGTCGCCACCGTGCTGCAGAACTATTTCCATTACTGTTCGCTGGAGATGAGCTGCGTTGAGCTGGCGCGAACCTTTCTGTTTCTCGCCGACCGCGGCATTGCTCCGCATCTCGACGCGCCGGTTATTGCGCCCATCCAGTCCCGCCAGGTTAATGCCCTGATGATGACCAGCGGCATGTACCAGAACGCCGGTGAATTCGCCTGGCGCGTTGGCCTGCCGGCGAAATCGGGCGTCGGCGGCGGGATCGTGGCGATTGTCCCGCAGGAGATGGCGATCGCCGTGTGGAGCCCGGAGCTTGACGACGCCGGGAACTCGCTGGCCGGCGTGGCGATGCTGGAAAAACTGACTCAGCGGATGGGGAGGTCGGTGTTCTGATGGTCGATCAGGATCGCTTGTTTGCGCGCCTGGCGCGCTCGACGTTTCGCTCACGCTTCCGTCTGGGGGGGAAAGAGCGGCAATATTGTCTCGATAAGGGACCGGAGGTCATCGATCGGCATGCCGCAGACTTTATTCGCCAGCGGCTGGCGCCTGCTGCGCCGATCAATGATGGCAAGCAGACGCCGATGCGCGGTCACCCGGTGTTTATCGCCCAGCACGCGACCGCTACCTGCTGTCGCGGCTGCCTGGAAAAATGGCATGCCATTCCCCACGGCCGCGCGCTGAGTGAGCCGGAGCAGGACTATATCGTGCAGGTCATCCACCGCTGGCTGGTGCTACAAATGAATGCGCCGTCTGTGCGCTAATTTGCATTTGATCGGCGCCGGAGTATGCCTGATAAATATTCTCATGTTATGATAATCCGCTAACTAACTATTAACATAATAATTTCCTGAAACAATTAGACGGATAATTACTGAATGTCTTCACTGTCGATTCGGTNATTTACGCTGTTTCGTGAAGAACAACCCGTGCGCGATGCATTGGTCTTATTTACGTTAACGCTACTGCTGCATTTTCTTGGCGCTATGCTGCGTCTGGTGCAGGAGCTCTCTTTCTTCTGGCCGCTCAATGCAGTGATGGCCGGGATTTTTGCACGCTATGTATGGCTTAACCGCAGCTATTTTTATGCCGTCTGTTTTGCGGCAATGCTGGTCTATGACGGATTAACCTCGCGCTGGGGAATGGGCTTTGCCTCATTGCTGATTAACTTTTCCAATATTGTCTTTATTGTGACGCTGGCGCAGCTGGTGCTGTGGGATAAACGTCGCGCCGACTCCATGCCGGGCCCGATAAACGCGCTTAATTTATTCTGTTTCTGCCTGTTAGCCGCCTTACTGTGCGCAGCGGTCGGCGCGCTGGGGTCGGTGGATGTTGAACGCGCCACCTTCGTTCCCCAGCTGGCGGACTGGTTTAGCGAACAGTTCTCAACGGCGGTATTAATCCTGCCCTTTATTCTGACCCTGACGCTGCCTTCGGCATTAAGCGGTTTTCGCTTTCGCCAGCTGCTGCCGGTGCTGGCGCTGGTCCTGTCAATTGCGCTTGGCGTGGCGGTAGGCGGCGCGGGCAGCATTACCTTCCCGTTACCGGCTTTGATCTGGTGCGCCGTACGCTATCCGCTGCCGCTGACCTGTCTGCTGACTTTTCTCACTGGCATCGGCGAAATACTGCTGGTCGCTAATTCGTTAATTCACTTTTCGCCAGATGCGCGAATGCAGCCGTGGCAGCTGTTCTCCACCCGCCTCGGAATTGCCGCCATGCTGATTAGCCCGGTGATTGTCGCATCCAGTGTCGAAGCGATTAACACGCTGGTGAAGCAGCTGGCCCTGCGCGCCGATTTTGACTTTCAGACCCGCGTCTATTCTCGTTCCGGACTGAGCGAAGCGTTGAAGCGTCAGACGCTGCCGGCGGATAAGCTGCTGACGGTGATGGTGCTGGATATCGATGGCTTCAAACGGGTGAATGATGCTCTGGGCCATGAAGGCGGCGATTGCGTGCTGACCCAGTTTGCCCAGCAGGTTCGACAGCTGGTGGGTGAGCAGGGGATGGTGGCCCGTATCGGTGGCGAAGAGTTTGCGGTGGCCGCCGTCGTCGACAGCGCCCAGCAGGGTTATTTGCTGGCGGAAAAGATCCGTCACGGGGTGGAGTCGCAGCCTTTCGGCCTGGGCCAGAACCCGATCCACCTGACCATCAGTCTGGGACTGGAGACGCGCGAGGTAGGCCACGCCCGCATCACCGAGCTGTTTAACCAGCTGCTGTTGGCGGCGGACGATGAGATGGTGAAAGCCAAACAGAGCGGTCGTAACCAAATTTGTATGCCGACGCTGACCGAAAGCGCGCCATAAGAAAATCCTATCGGGATCCTGCTTGTGCTAATTTTTGGTTAAAAACATAGTGATGTGGTCGATAACAGGGAGCTTTTATGACCACATCCTTTTCACTGCGCACGCTCTCGCGTGACGATATTCTCCATCACCTCCCGGCATTAAGCGAGATCCTGGCAAGCTGCGTCAACGGCGGCGCCTCGGTGAGCTTTATGCTGCCTTTCGCGCCGCAAACGGCGATAACGTTCTGGCAACGCACTGCCGACAGCGTGGCGGCCGGGGAGCGCATTGTTCTGGCCGCCTTCGATGCGGAGGAACGTCCCGTTGGCACCGTGCAACTTATCACCAGTCAACCGGAAAACCAGCCCCATCGAGCGGATGTCGCCAAATTATTGGTTCACCAAAATGTCCGCCGCCAGGGGATCGCCCAGGCGTTGATGAGCGAGCTGGAGCGCATTGCCCGGCGGGAAAGGAAGACGGTGTTGGTGCTTGACACGGCGACCGGCAGCGGGGCGGAACAGTTCTATGCCCGCTACGGCTGGGAAAAAGTGGGGGAAATTCCGCGCTATGCGCTGATGCCCGACGGCGAAATGACTGCCACCTCACTATTCTATAAGTTTCTGCCCTGACGGCCGCTATTGCAGATTGCTTTGATCAAAACAGGGTTTCACTGGTAGCAAAACCTGATAACTTATTGGACCAATTACTCAGGTTGTATGACTACTATTAGAGGGAACCCATTGTGAAAACTTTAAACCGTCGTGATTTCCCCGGCGCGCAGTACCCTGACCGTATCATCCAGTTTGGGGAAGGTAACTTCCTGCGCGCATTCGTTGACTGGCAGATCGACCTGCTCAACGAGCATACCGACCTGAATGCGGGCATCGTGGTCGTGCGGCCTATCGCCACAGATTTTCCGCCTTCGCTGAACACCCAGGATGGCCTGTACACGACTATTATTCGCGGCCTGAACGAGCAGGGCGAAGCGGTCAGCGATGCGCGTCTTATCCGCTCGGTCAACCGGGAGATCAGCGCTTACGCAGACTTCGACGCTTTTTTACGCCTGGCGCATAACCCGGAGATGCGGTTTGTCTTCTCCAACACCACCGAGGCGGGCATCAGCTACCATGCCGGGGATCGGTTTGACGACGCGCCGCCGGTCAGTTATCCGGCGAAACTGACCCGTCTGTTGTTTGAGCGTTACCAGTATTTCGCCGGTGCGGCCGACAAGGGATGGGTGATTATTCCCTGCGAGCTGATCGATTATAACGGCGAGGCGCTGCAGGCGCTGGTGCTGCGCTATGCTAGCGAATGGGAACTGCCGCAGGCATTTATCACCTGGCTGACCTCAGCGAATACCTTCTGTTCGACGCTGGTGGATCGCATTGTGACCGGCTATCCGCGTGATGAAGTGGCGGCTCTCGAGGCGCAGACCGGCTATAAAGATGCTTTCCTTGATACCGCTGAGCATTTCTACCTGTTCGTTATCCAGGGACCTGCCTCGCTGGAAGCCGAGCTGCGTCTCGATAAACTGCCGCTGAATGTGCGCATTGTGGACGATATCAAGCCGTATAAAGAACGCAAAGTGGCGATCCTTAACGGGGCGCACACCGCGCTGGTGCCGGTGGCCTTCCAGGCCGGGATCGACACCGTGGGTGAGGCGATGAACGATGCGGAGATTTGCGCGTTTGTCGAAAAAGCGATTTATGACGAGATTATTCCGGTGCTGGATCTGCCGCGCGATGAGCTGGTGTCATTCGCCAGCGCCGTGACAGGGCGCTTCCGTAATCCCTATATTAAACATCAGCTGCTCTCGATTGCGCTCAACGGCATGACCAAGTACCGCACCCGTATTCTGCCGCAGCTGCTGGCGGGGCAGAAAGCGCATGGCGCGCTGCCGCCGCGTCTGACCTTTGCCCTGGCGGCGCTGATCGCCTTTTACCGGGGAGAGCGGGATGGTGAGAGCTATCCAGTACAGGATGACGCCGACTGGATATCGCGCTATCAAACGCTGTGGGCCCGCCATCGCGATGGCCAGATGAGCACTCGCGAGCTGGTCACCGCCGTGCTCAGCGTGGCGGATCACTGGCAGCAGGATCTGAGCCAGATCCCGGGGCTGGTGGAGCTGGTGACTGCCGACCTTGACGCTATCCTGACCTGCGGTATGCGCGACGCCGTCAAACCTCTTTGCTGATAGTCCATCTATACACCCGGCTGCGGCCGGGTTGTGCAGGATTTTTATTAGTTACAACATACTATTATGCTAACCTGTAAAAGCCGGTCAGTGGCTCCTCTGCATACGGCTTTTTAGTGCCAAATCGTTCCGAACAGCAGGAGAATTATGGCCGAAGCGCTTGAACAAATATCTGCGCAGGAAAATAATGACCTCAACTCATATCTCCTGCCAATATTCGCAGGCTAATGCATTCATCTGTAAGGAAACTCTCATGGTCATCGATATCCGGGAAGTACGGCCCCACGACAAAGCCGAATGGCTTCAGCTTTGGCAAGGCTACACTCGTTTTTACGGTTGCCCGCAGCCGGAAGAGGTGACCGAATGCACCTGGCAGCGGATGCTGGATGTAAACTCGTCTGTATTGGGTAGAGTCGCGGTGGTGGATGATGCGGTGGTCGGCTTCGCTATCTGTGTTCTTCATGAGGGAACCTGGGTTACCACGCCGATCTGCTATCTGGAGGATCTGTTTGTCGATCCCGCCTTCCGTGGACAGGGTATTGCCAGAACCATGATTAAGTCGCTGCAAAGCGAAGGGGCGGACAAAGGCTGGTCGCGGCTGTACTGGCATACGCGCCGTGATAATCCCGCCCGTCATCTGTATGATGAGTTTACCCCGGCTGACGATTACGTACGCTACAGGATCACGCTTGAGTCCTGAAGCGGTAAGAGGTTGTTAAGCTTTTCCCGCTATAACAGGGGAAACAGGCTCAGGAGAAGCAACGATGGAAAAACGTCTTGAAACAGTGGTCAATGTGATTATGTTTCTTTCGCTATTGGCAACGGCCTGGGATCTCTCGCTGGTGCATCATCTCGCGTGGTAGTAAATTATATCATCTGAAACGCGGCGCCTCTTGCGGCGCCGCCTGTCTCATTCACCCGCCATCTTCCCTGCGCTAAAACTCCAGTCCTCCAGTTGGTTAAACTGGATAACCACCATCACGTCCTGCGGGCTGACCGCCATCTCATCGTCTAACCGTGCGCAGAGCCGACGATAGAGTCCTTGTTTCTGCGCCCGGCTGCGCGGTTTTCCAGCGAAANTATGAAACAATACGA
>NZ_JAZARW010000001.1:1821260-1842792 GCF_036233805.1 Klebsiella sp. EMBS2024
CACCATCACGTCCTGCGGGCTGACCGCCATCTCATCGTCTAACCGTGCGCAGAGCCGACGATAGAGTCCTTGTTTCTGCGCCCGGCTGCGCGGTTTTCCAGCGAAAATATGAAACAATACGAAGCGGGCGCTGCGTCCTTCGCTGAGGTAGTGCGGGTCGTAAATGCGCTGCTCATCGGCGGCCCGTTCGATAAACTGAAATCTATCTGCTGACGGAACGTCGAACTCCGCCACCAGACACTCATGAAAGAGCGCCGACAATTGAGCAAACTCCGCGGGACGCCAGGCTGTGCCAAGCGAAATTCGGGTCAAGGGCATGACGCCTCCTGCGCGTTCAGGCAGGTCAGGGCGCTGGCCGCCGCCGGCCAACCGGCATAGAACGCCAGATGGGTAAACAATTCGACAATTTCTTCCCGGCTCAGGCCATTCTGATAGCCGAACGCGATGTGCCACGGCAGCTGTTCAGTTTTGCCCTGCGCCGTCAGGGCGGAAAGGGTGATCAGGCTGCGTTCGCGGGGCGACAGCTCGCTACGCGCCCAGATATCGCCAAACAGCACCGTTTCGGTCAGCTCGGCTAGCTTTGGCGCGATAGCAGCCAGCGTTCGGCGATCGACAGGAGGAGTACTCATAGTGATTCTCTTTGCAGGTTAAAGGAGTCATCACTGTCGCACGCTGACTAAGATATTGAATATCGCAACGTTCGGGATTATCAATCCTGAAAATCAGGATGGTATAGCCGATCCTTTACACCTTTCATCACTCCGCTTTTCTGCCCACCTATCCCAACGGTCAGGCGGCGATCTTTCGCGCCACGATAAACAGCCGTGGGAAACGCAGGAGCACCTTCCCGTTACGCTGTAACGGATAGTGTGCGGCCAGCAATGCGAGATAGCGTGTGAGAAACGCGCTTCCGGCCTGCTCGTCCAGGCCTGCCAGATAGGGGCGTAACCCGGTGCCCTGCAGCCAGTCGACAATCGCCTGATGAGAAGCAAGGGGATGGAAATAGGTGGTGCGCCAGATATCAACTTCGCAACCCTGGCGGCTGAGCAGATCGTACCAGGAGGCGGGCGGGAGTAACGGCTGGCGTCCACGGTCCGGCAACCCCATCTCGCTGGCAACCTGACGCATCAGGGTATGGGAAGGTTCCTGCCAGTTATCCGGCATCTGCACTGCCAGCGTTCCGTTGTCCGCCAGCTGGTTTACCAGATGGGGGAAAAGCGTCTCATGATCCGTCAGCCACTGCAGAGAGGCGTTGGCATAGATCACATCTGGCGGTTGCGCAGGCCGCCAGCGGGCAATATCGGCATCAATGAATTCGCAGTCGGGTAAGGCCTGCGCCGCCTGGATCAGCATGGCCGGGGAGTTATCGATACCGACGATCGTCGCCAACGGCCAGGCGGCGCGTAGCAGGCGGGTGCTGTTTCCCGGCCCGCAGCCGAGGTCGACGGCGTGCTCGACCTGCAGATGGGCAATACGCGAGAGCAGGTCGGCCGCGGGGCGGGTACGTTCAGCGTCAAATTGCAGATACAACGAAGGATTCCAGTCGGCCATCGGGTGCAGTTCCTGTGTGAGGAGGGAGACAGGGAAAAGCATAGAACGCGTCAGGCGGCATGTCAGTGGTTAATGAACCTCAGCGGTCACCTTTGTGCGTGACAGTGTCACAAAATAGAACGTGGCTGGATTGCGCCTGCGCTGTTGGCCGAACCTGGGATTGAGACATGGCAGGGAAAGTCTCTGCGCCCGTGGCGGGCGCAGGAGCCTATTCGGCGTTTTTGAGCGCCTCGGCGCGGCTGGCGGTGGCGTAGACAAAATCCAGCATCGGCTCGAGATCGGTGTCATAGCCAGCCTGAATAATTTTTCCTCGCAGCCATTCGATTTCACTGGTGATATCGGGAGGAAAAATGTTGTTATCCTGCGCCCGGCGCAGCCATTTCAGCAGAAAGTTATTCTTTCCCCTGATACCACCCGCTTTTTTCGATTTTCCGTGCATCTTCAGCGCGACCAGGACGCAGTAATAGAAATGAACGCGCTGATTAAAACTTTGGTGCATGTCTGTGTTTCCCGCCAGAATCAGGAATTCACCGTGTGGGTCAGTGATTCGGATTGGACTACGGTACCGGGCTGGATCGTTGCGCGAACTCTGTTGTCTACCAGTACCGTCCATGCATCTGTTGCCAGACGCTGACGGGATGTTGGCACGGAAGCCGAATCGTCGTCAATTGCCGATTCATTTTTTGCCGGCGTCATCGGACCGCGGCGGCCCGCGAACCGGGCCACACTACTCTCTGGCGACAAGCCGCTGTTGCCGATGTACGCGGAAAATCAGCAGGAATGCGAGCGCCACCACGATCGCCGCCAGCAGATACAGCGTGGCGAGATCGTAGAACCCGGCGACCCAGCCGGCCAGCGGCCCGGTCAGGCCCAGCGCCAGATCAAGAAACGCCGAGTAGGTGCCGAGGGCGGTTCCCTGATTTTGCTCTTCCACCTGTTTTACCGCCTCAACTCCTAAAGCCGGAAAGACCAGCGAGAAACCCGAACCGGTGAGAAAGGCGCCGACGCCGGCCATCCATGCTGATGGCGCCAGCCAGATAAGCAGCAGGCCGAGACTTTCGATGATGAAGCAGGCCAGGGAGACCGGGACTCCGCCAAAGCGGGTAATGGTATTTCCCAGCACCAGGCGAACGCAGATAAAGCCGACGCTGAACAGCGAAAGGGTAAACGCGGCGCCCTGCCAGCTGTGCGCGGCGAAGTAGAGGGTGATAAAGGTGGCGATAACGCCGAAACCGACGGTGCCAAAGGCCAGCCCCAGGCCGTAAGGCCAGATTTTTCGCACCACCGCGTGAAAGGGCGCTCTGGCGCCGGCGGTCACCTTGACGTCCTGGCGGGTACGAGCGAACAGCAGACCGATGGCCGCGACCAGCACTACCACCGTAGCAAAGCCGCTGATGCCAAAATAGTGATTGAGGGTAACTCCCAGCGGCGCCCCGACCGCCATCGCCACATAGGTCGCCACGCCGTTCCAGGAGATAACCCGTGACGTGTGGATCGCGCCGACGGTTTTGATCCCCCACAGGGTGGCGCCGGTGGCGGTAAAGCTCTCGCCGACGCCGAGAAACACCCGGCCCGCCAGCAGCGCGGCAATGGCCAGCATCGGCGTTGCCTGCAGGACTACCGCCAGTAGCGTGAAGGCGCCACTGAGCAGGCAGCAGACGATCCCAAGGCTGACCACTTTTTTCGGCCCCCAGATATCGGTGTAGCGCCCGGCGTGCGGCCGGCTTATCAGCGTCGATATGTACTGCAGACTGATCACAATTCCGGCCACAAAGGTGCTGTAGCCCAGCTGATAGTGAATATAGCCCGGCAGTACGGCCAGCGGCAGACCAATGGAGAGATAGCAGATACAGGTAAAAACAACGATCGAAATAATGCGCAAATTGAGTTGTGTAGTGCTGACGGAAGTGCTCATAGGGATAAGAGGTTAATACAACGGGATGTGTAGCATAGCGCGCCGTGAGGACGCTGGCGAGGCGCGACAGCGTTTTATCGGTAACCGACGGGAACGATATTTGTACGAATGTAAATAACTGCTTTTACAGCGCTTAACGCCCGCCTCGCTCAGCGTCAGCTCGCCGCCATACCCGACGAATCACACACCATGCCCCAGGCGCGGTTTTGCAATACCGTGCGGTAGCCGTCCCGGTCGACGAAAGTGACGCCATTGACCTCCCAGTAAGGGTTAAACGCCGTAACGCGCAGAAATCCGGCGGCATCCATGGCTGCGCACTGTGCCTCCCATGCCGCCTGCTGCGGATAGTACAGCACCAGCAGATCTTCATCGCCTGGCGAGGGGGTGACGGGATGGTGGCGGCAGTGGGTGAATTCCAGATGCCAGCCCGCTTCGGGCGCGCCGAGCATTATCCCGCTGAATCCTTCATGATCGNTAAAGCTGCCGAGCAGCTCGAGTCCCAGCCCGGCGCAATACATGCTGGCGGTGGTGTCCAGTTCACTGACCGGCCTGGCAATGCGCATATGACAGAACGACATAATGACTCCCGTGAGCATAAGTTGAGTTGATACTGTACCGGTAAATCGGCCCGGCGTGTGTTAAGCCGTGCCCAGGCGNNACCTTCTCTCTGTAAATACCATAGCGGATTAACATCCGACTTGCGCCAACAATACCTCCTCAGCATAATAAAAAAAGAATTATACAATATTATTGTTCTTAAATTGAGAATCATTGTGGGGTGGTGGATGAATAACCAATCGCGCCAGGCCTTATGGCTGGCACTGGCTGGATCGATAGTACTGATGATCGGCATGGGCTATGGGCGCTTTGCCTTCACCGGCGTGCTGCCGCTTATGCTTAATGAAGGTCTGTTAACCCTGCACGAGGGCAATCTCGCCGCGTCGGCCAATTACGCTGGCTATCTGGTCGGTGCGTTGCTGCTGGCGCGGGTGCAGCCTGGGGCCGCCACCCGACTGAGCATTATCTCCGCCGGGTTGACCATCACCAGCCTGGCGCTGCTGGCCTGGGTGAGCTCGCCGTGGACCATTATTACGCTGCGCGCCGTCGCCGGCGCGCTGAGCGCGATAACGCTGATTGCAGGTTCGCTGTGGCTGCTGGAACATATGGGGCATCATCACGGGGCGCCGTTGCTGTATGCCGGGGTGGGGCTGGGGATATTTATCTCCGCGGAGGGGATCGCCCTTGGACATGCCCTGAGCCTCACCAGCCAGCAGATCTGGCTGCTCTGCGCATTATGCGCCGGTCTGCTGCTGGCGCTGGCGATCCGTTGGCTACTGACTCCGCCGGCTGCACTGGTGCGGGTTTCCCATGTTGAAACCTCCCTGCCTGCGTCCGGGAGCGATACCCGTCGCGCGGCGTGGCGACTCTTGATGGTTTACGGTCTGGCGGGCTTCGGCTATATCATCACCGCCACTTATCTGCCGTTGTTTCTGTCCGGTTCGCTGCAGAGCGTTGACCCGGTCCATCTGTGGGCGCTGTTTGGTCTGGCGGCCGCGCCGTCCTGCCTCATCTGGCATAAGCTGGTGCTAAAGTGGGGATACCGGCAAGCGCTGACCCGCAACCTGCTCGTCCAGGCGCTTGGCGTGATCCTTCCAGCCTGCAGCGCTTCATTGCTGTTTTGCGTGCTAAGCGCGCTTTTGGTGGGCTTTACCTTTATGGGCACCGTAACCATTGCGCTACCGAAGGCGAAAAGTCTCAGCCATCAGGTGAGCTTCAATATGATTGCCGCGATGACTGCACTGTACGGTGTGGGACAGATTGCCGGGCCGCTTATCGCCGGCGCGCTGTATCAGATCGCGGCTTCATTTAACCCGGCGCTCTATGCCGCGGCGCTGGCGCTGCTGATTGCCGCAGGGCTGGTCTTTACCGAACGCCAGGCTTAGCCAATCGCCACGCTTTGCAGCAGCTTGCGCCACTCGCTCAGGGCGGGGGCGCTCAAGCCGCTGCGCCAGATAAGCTGGGTGGTCGCCTCGCACAGCGGTTCGCTAAGGCAGTTTTCGGGAAGCGTCATCAGCGACAGCACGCTCTGCGGCAGCAGGCAGGCGTGGCGCCCGGACGCCACGCAGGCAAGCATGCTGTGATAGGAATTGACCTCATGCACCTCGACGGCCGCCTGCTGTTCCGCCAGCCAGCGTTCTCCCAGCGCGCGGTAGCTGCAGCCGCTGGCAAATGCCGCGAACCGCAGCGGACCCGGGGTCTGCGGACGGACCAGCATCAGGGTTTCATAAAACACCGGGGTGAATGCCAGTTCGGCGGGACAGGCAGGTTGCCCATCGGCCCCTGGCGGCAGGCAGACCAGCGCGGCATCAAGGGCGGCGGTTAACACCCCCTCGGTTAACTGGCGGGTCGGTTGGGTGATGAGGGTGATATCCACCTGTGGGCACTGCTGTTGGAAGCGGGTAAGCAGCGGCGGCAGCCGGCTGGCGGCGGTCGCCTCCATCGCGCCCAGACGCAGACTGCCGCCTGGGGTTGTCGGATGCAGAGCCTGCTTTGCCTCTTCCGCCAGGCTCAGGATCCGCCGGGCATAGCTGAGAAACTGCACGCCTGCCGGGGACAACACCATTTTTTTGTTGCCGCGAACGAAGAGCTCAACGGCAAGCTCCTCTTCCAGCTGCTGAATGCGGGTCGTGATATTGGACTGTGCGCGGCCCAGCCGTTTTGCTGCCTGGGTGACGCTCTGCGTTTCTGCCACCTGAATGAAGATCTCGAGTGTGCTGTGGTTCATATTTTTCTTCTCAATACGATAATAATGTTGATCTTACCATCTTTAAAGGAGATGGTAAGCCTCCAGCATCGTTAATGCATGAGGAAACCATGAGCAACCCGCTGCTTTCGCTTCTTGATATTGATTATCCCCTGATTCAGGCCCCGATGGCGGGCGTCTCCACCCCCGCGCTGGCTGCCGCGGTAAGTAATGCCGGTGCGCTGGGCTCGCTGGGGCTGGGCGCTTCAACCGTTGCCCAGGCGGAAGCGATGATAGTCGCCACCCGCCAGCTGACGGACCGTCCGTTCAATGTCAATCTGTTCTGCCATGCGCCGCCCCGGCGCGACGCCCGGCGGGAAGCCGACTGGGCAACAACATTACGTCCCCATTTTGCCCGCTATGGCAGTACGCCACCGGATTCGTTAAGCGAGATCTACCAGACATTTATCGGTCATGCGCCGATGCTGGAGCTGCTTCTCGACATCTCGCCGGCGGTGGTGAGCTTTCATTTTGGCCTTCCTGAAGGTGAGACGATCCAGCGTCTGCGGCGGCAGGGGATCGTTACCCTGGCGACGGCAACCTCGCTCCAGGAGGCGCTGCTGATTGAACAGCAGGGGATCGACGTGGTGGTCGCTCAGGGCTATGAGGCGGGTGGGCACCGGGGGATCTTTGCTCCGCAGGCGCCTGACGCGCAGCTGAGCACCTTCACCCTGGTGCAACTTCTGCGGCGTCGACTAACCATCCCGGTGGTGGCCGCCGGGGGCATCATGGACGGAGCGGGGATCGCCAGCGTGATGCAGTTGGGGGCGCAGGGCGTACAGCTCGGTACGGCGTTTTTACTGTGTCCGGAATCGGCCGCCGACGCCGGCTACCGCGCGGCGATCCACAACAGTCTTGACGGGCGTACGGTGCTGACCTCCGCGATATCCGGGCGTCCGGCACGCTGTCTGGCGAATGCCTTCTGTGCGCTGGGGGAAGGCTATCCGGCGAGCGCCGTGCCGGATTATCCGCTGGCGTATGATATCGGCAAAGCACTGGCCGCCGCCGCGAAAGCCCAGGGCGTCCATGAGTATGGCGCCCACTGGGCCGGGCAGGGGGTGGGGTTGATCCGCGAGTGTGACGCCGCCATTCTGATCCGCCAGCTGGCGGCAGAGAGCGGCTGGAACTAATGACTGACGGCTAGCGGCGGTGGGCCAGGCGGCGCACCAGCCGATCGCCGGCCATTTGCACCCCCTGCACCATCGCCACCAGGATCAGCACCGTGCCAAACATGACTTCATTATTAAACCGCTGATAGCCGTAGCGGATGGCGAGGTCGCCGAGTCCACCGCCGCCGATCACACCGGCCATGGAGGAGAAACCAATCAGCATCACGATGGTCAGCGTGATCCCGGCCAGCAGCGTTGGCAGGGCTTCCGGCAGCAGGGATTTAAAAATCACGTGCCAGACGTTGCCGCCCATCGACAGAATGGCTTCAATTCTCCCGTAGTCCACCTCGTCGAGCGCGTTTTCCGTCAGACGGGCAAAGAACGGAAAGGCGCCGATGGTCACCGGCACGATGGCGGCGGTGCTGCCCAGCGTGGTGCCGACGATCAGGCGGGTAAAGGGGATCAGGGCGATCAGCAGCACGATAAACGGCAGCGACCTGCCGATGTTGATCACCGCGCCTAACAGCGCGTTCAGTTTCGGCATCGGCGCCAGCCCGTTGGCGCGGGAAATAAATAACAGCACGCCGGTGGGCAACCCGATCAGCACGGTAAACAGGGCCGCCAGGCCCACCATATAAAGCGTATCCAGCGTGCCGTCGAGTAATAACGGCCACAAATCTTCCCAGCTCATGCTACTCCGCATAATGGCCTCCCCTGAACGCCGTGGCGGGTAAGAAATTCCTGTTCAGCCTGCGGGTCGTGCAGCAGCGACTGGCGCAGCCGCGACCATGGGGTCACCAGCAGGTCGGCGAGTTTACCGCTTTCGACAATCTCGCCCTGTTCCAGCAGCGCCGCGTGGTCACAGATGGTTTTCACCACCTCCAGCTGGTGCGTAATCAACACGATGGTCAGATTGAGGCGCTGGTTAATATCCGCCAGCAGGGCCAGCACCGAGGCGGTGGTCTCGGGATCCAGCGCACTGGTCGCCTCATCGCACAGCAGCACTTCCGGCCGGGCGGCCAGCGCCCGGGCGATGCCGACGCGCTGCTTTTGCCCGCCGGAAAGCTGTGACGGGAAAGCGGCGGCCTTTTCGCTGAGATCCACCAGCTCCAGCAGTTCGCGCACCCGGGCCTCGCGAGCGGCCCTCGGCACTCCGGCAATCTCCAGCGGCACCGCGACGTTGTCAGCGACGGTGCGGGCATGCAGCAGATTGAAGTGCTGGAAAATCATCCCGGTGCGCAGGCGATAATCCCGCAGCGCCGCCTTGTTCAACTGGGTAATATCCTGTCCGTTCACCAGAATGCGGCCCGAGGTGGGCCGCTCCAGTAAATTGAGACAGCGGATGAGCGTACTTTTGCCGGCGCCACTGCGCCCGAGAATGCCGTATATTGCCCCTTTCGGTATCTGCAACGCGATATCGTTCAGCGCCGGTCGGCCGGTTCCGGCGTAGGTTTTGCTCAGCCCTTCGATGGTTATCATGACTGAGGGGCCACCGGGATCACCGAGCCGTTGTAGGTTTTACGGATAAACTCCGCCACCTGCGGTGACGTCAGATCTTTCGCCAGCGCCTTAATGCGCGGGTCATTCGCCAGGGCTGGGGTGGTCACCAGAATATTGGCGTACGGGTTATGCTCGGCGCTTTCCAGCCCCAGGGCATCCTTCGCTGGCACCAGGCCGGCTTCCAGCGCGTAGTTACCGTTAATCACCGCCAGGTCGACATCGTCGAGGGAGCGCGGGATCTGCGGCGATTCAATCTCCAGAATCTTCAGGTGTTTCGGGTTCTCGACAATATCCTTCGGCGTCGCCAGGGTGGTGGCCGGGTCGGTAAATTTAGGGTCCAGCTTAATAAGCTTCTGCGCCTGCAGCAGGAACAGCGCCCGGCTCAGGTTGGTGGTGTTATTCGGCACCGCCACGGTGGCGTTTTCCGGCAGTGATGAGAAATCTTTATGCTTATGCGAGTAAATTCCCAGCGGCTCAATATGCACCGTGGCCGCGACGGTAAAGGTTTTACCCAACGCTTTCTCCTGATCCTTCAGGTANGGGACATGCTGGAAGTAGTTGGCATCCACATCGCCACTGGCCAGCAGTTCATTGGCGTTGACCCCGCTGGTCAGCTCCACCACCTTCAGATCGAGGCTGGGATCGATTTTTTTGATGTAGTTGAGGATCTCCGCGTGGGGAACCGGGTCCGCGGCGACGCGCAGCGCGGCAGCCTGGGCAGACGTCCATGCCAGAGAAAGAGACAGTGCGACCCCTGCCAGTTTAAAAGCGGCATATTTCATGGTGTGTTCCTTTTTAGTTATGGTTAAACGATCAATTGCTCGGCGCGTTCGCGAAACACGTCCTGATAGTAGCGTTCCGCCACGTCCGGATGGGAACGCAGACGGCCCTTGAGATAATTCCAGCCGACATCGCGCAGCAGCGGATTGTGCGGGTCGCTGTCCGGCCCTCGCGCTTCACGCGCCAGCTCGGGCGGCAGGGTGTAAACCGGCACCACCGCGTCAAGCTGGGCGCCGAGGAAGAAGGCGATGGAGAGGCGCTGCTGCTGCGCCGGCGGCGACACCACGCGATGGACGGTAGCGCGCAAATACCCATTGGTCGCCAGCTCCAGCAGTTCGCCAATATTGACCACAAAGCTGCCGGCCAGCGGCACGGCGTCGATCCATTCTCCAGGCGCGACCTCAACCTGCAGTCCTTTCTGCTCGTCCTGCAGCAGGAAGCTGAGAAACCCCGAATCTTTATGGGCGCCGACGCCCTGGCTGCTTTGGGTCTCCTGCTGGCCGGGGTAGCGGATCAGTTTGATATGCTCGTTGGGTTTGTCGCCGTAGAGCTGATCGAAAGCATTTTCCGGGAGCTGCAGGGCTTCGGCAAAGGCGCGCAGCAGGCGGATGCCCACCTGGGTCATTTGCTGTTGCCAGTGAAGTAATACCGGTTTAAGCGACGGCAGGGCGGCAGGCCACAGATTCGGACCCTGCAGGCGCTGCCAGCGCGGGGCGTCGTCGCTGA
Source organism: Klebsiella sp. EMBS2024 (assembly GCF_036233805.1). Lineage (NCBI taxonomy): Bacteria > Pseudomonadati > Pseudomonadota > Gammaproteobacteria > Enterobacterales > Enterobacteriaceae > Klebsiella > Klebsiella sp. EMBS2024. Next base: position 1,831,645 of record NZ_JAZARW010000001.1, read on the forward strand.
GGGTCAGCGCCGGACGTTCGGCGCCGATATCAAACTGTTCTCGCCAGTCAGGCTGGCCGCGCGTCAGCTCAGAGGCCGCGCGGTTATAGCCGCGAAAATGGGGGGAGTGGATCATCGCCACCTGCTGTTTTTGCGCCTCATCGAGAGCAAAAAAGCGCTGGGACTGGCGCTGAACTTCATATTGAAGCGCGTCGTCGACACCGTGGTTGATCAAATAGAAGAAGCCGATGTCGCGGGCGGCATGACGCAGGTCGGCCAGGAAGGCCGCTTTATCCGCGGGGTCCGCGTAGCGGGCCAGGTCGAGAATCGGCAGGGTGGTCGCGTTCATTGTGTTCTCCGAAAACGGGGTAATAAGTTATGGGTAGATTCAGGTTCTGGGTTCGGGCACAACAGCAGCGCATGGTGATTTCCTCTGTCCGGGGCTGAACACAGCTTGCCTCAAGGCCAAATAAGCAACCAATAACGTTATTTTCTAATTTATGACTGCGCGGGGTTCAGTGCTTTTGCGTTAAATAGATATAGGCGCGAAGCGCGTAATGAAGCCGGTTGCGCCCGTCGGTGAGAGCCAGTAAGGTAGGCGCACTTTTTAATGCGGAACGGACGTATCGTAATGCACAGCTCGAAAGATCCCCTGCACGGCGTGACGCTGGAAGCGCTGCTCAATGCCCTGGTGGCGCGCTATGGTTGGGCGGAAATGGCCCGCCAGGTCAACATTAACTGCTTTAAAAGCGATCCCAGCATTAAGTCCAGCCTCAAATTTCTCCGCCGGACGCCGTGGGCGCGCAAAGAGGTAGAGGCTATGTATCTCGCCTCCCTTGATGATGACGCGCCGGTGGAGAAAGCGGATCCCTGGGCAAACTGGCAGAAAAAATAACCCTTACCACAGGACACCACCATGCAGAGCTGGAGCAGTAAAGATTTCACCGCCGACCGCGCGTGGGGCGCGCTGGATATTGCCAATTTTTCCGGCACCACCGTGCGTCTACACTGGACCGACCAACCCTATATCTGGCACATCAATGATGGTCAGGAGGTGTTTGCCGTGATGGATGGTCAGGTGGCGATGCATGTGAAAGTCGACGGCGAGGAGCAGGTTATCATGCTAAACGCCGGCGATATCTTCTACGCCGGGGTGGGATGCGAGCATGTCGCCCACCCGCAGGGGGCGGCGCGTATTCTGGTGATTGAGAAAGAAGGGTCGGTCTGACCCCGCGGCGGGCGGTTCTTTGCCCGCCGTTTCATCGCCTGTCAGATGCGACATACCGCGTTGATATAAATCACTTATCCAGCTTTCGATATATTTAATTCTTGTTTGCCATTCCCTTCACCCCAGCACTATCTTTTGCCGCTGGCGCCTGACCAGGCACAATCGCGGGAGAGATCATGGCAACCTTGCAGTGGGACCACGCAGTACAGTTTGTGAATCAGCCGGAAGCGGCGATTGAAATCTTTGCCGGGCAGCAGCTGCGGGCGGTGGCCGGAGGGCGGCATCCGGGGTGGGGAACCCGTAATGCGCTGAGCTATTTTGGCCTGACGTATATCGAATTCCTCGCCATTGCCGACCCGGACGAACTGCGCGCCGCGACGGACAAATTCCTTCTTTCGCGCGACGCCGCACGGCTGCTGCCGGAGAATGAGGCGCTGTTTCGGGTGGCGCTGCGCAGCGACGACATCGACGCCACCTATGACCAGTTGCGTCGTACAGGGGTGACAGTGTCACCGATTGTCGATGGCCAGCGCAACGATCCGCAGGGCAATATCATCCGCTGGCGGATCTTCACCATCGATGGCGACACTGCCGGGCTGGTCTATCCCTTTGTGCTGCAGTGGGGAGAAGACGACGCCACCCGGCTGACGCGGCTGCGCGCCCAGAGGCTGGACGTGCCGCATCCGCTGGGCGACATTACGCTTGAGCAGGCGGTGTTCGAGGTGGTCAATCCGCAGGCTGTGCGCGATCGCTGGCAGGCGCTGCTGGGCTTTCCGCCACTGGGGGAGCAGGGACTGGACGTGGGCGGCCAGCAATTTATCTTCCGTGAAGGGGCTGCCAACCAGCTGACCGAACTGGTGTTCCGCGTCGCCAACCCGGCGCTTAAGGGGCAGCGCTTTCGTGTCGGCAACGGCGTGTATCGCTTTACATAAAGGCTGACTCTAGCGTGCCGTGGCGCGCAGGGCTCCCGGCGGCTGGCCGGTGATGCGTTTGAAAGCCCGGCTGAAGGCCGCCAGCGATTGATACCCGAGGCTGAAGGCGACTTTTTCCAGCGCCTGGCCTTCATGGGTGATGTACTGCACCGCCAGCCGCATACGCAGCTCGGTGAGATAGCGGGCGGGGGTGGTGCCGGTGGCGGCGAGAAAACGTTCCGCGAACAGCGAGCGTGAAAGACCCGCCTCCCGCGCCAGATCTTCCACTTTCCAGTTGACCCCCGGGCGCTGATGCATGGCGTAGATCGCTTTCGCCAGCCGGGGATCGCGCAGGACCTGTACCCAGCCGGTGGCGTTGCCGCACCCGCACGCTACCCAGCCGCGGACAATCAGCGCGGCCACCACGTCCGCCAGCCGGGCGAGGATCCCGGCATAGCCTGCCTGGCGGGTGAGCGATTCCCGCTCCATCGCTACCAACAGCGGCTGGATCTCCGGCCAGGTGTTTAGCAGGCTGCTGACCCGCATCACCTCGGGCATGGCCTTCACCAGCGGCTGCATGCCGCCGAGCTCAAAGTCCATACAACCGCTGAAAATGACGGCGCGCTCCGGGCAGTCAGGCTGGTCGCCAGCGTTGATACAACTTACCGTGCTGCACACCGTTTCGCTGGGCAGCTGCGCCACATTGACCACCGTGGCCTGCGGATCTGAGAGCAGGGCGTGCCCGTCGCCGTTGGGAATAAACAGCGCATCGCCGCTCTCGAGGGTGAACTGTTCTCCGCTGGCCATGCGCAGCAGCACCGGCCCGCGGCTGATGAAATGGAACTGGGCTTTACCCGCCACGGCGCTAAAGCCGACGCCGAACGGGCGTGCGGTTTCGATGCGCCGGTAGTTAACGCCGGAGAGGCGCATACCGCGCAACAGTTCGCTGGTCAGGTCGATGGCAGGCTGGCTCATGGCAATTCCGGACGAATAATCAATAACTGAAGAGTATGCATCATATATCGTCCGAAAGTAAGTCCCTAAGATGACCAGGATGTTAATAAACCTGGAGAGTTGTATATGAGTTCCTGCATAGCTGCTGACGCGAGCCTGTCTCCCGCCAAACCTGCCTGGCGCGCCGTCTATGCCCTGGCCCTCGGGGTGTTCGGCCTGATCGTGGCCGAGTTTCTGCCCGCCAGCCTGTTAACGCCGATGGCCAGCAGCCTCGGCGTCAGTGAAGGGATGGCCGGACAGGCGGTCACCGCGACGGCGCTGGTGGCGTTAGTTACCGGCCTGCTAATCGCCACTGCCACCCGCAATATCGATCGCCGCTGGGTGCTGATGTTCTTTTCCGTGCTGCAGATAGTCTCCAGCCTGATAGTCGCTTTTGCCGATTCGCTGGCGTTTCTCCTACTGGGCCGTCTGCTGTTGGGGATCGCCATCGGCGGCTTCTGGGCGATGTCCACCGCCACGGCGATGCGTCTGGTGCCGGCGGCCCATGTGCCAAAGGCGCTGGCGATCATCTTTTCCGCGGTGTCTGTCGCCACGGTGGTGGCCGCGCCGCTCGGCAGCTACCTCGGGGAGCTGATCGGCTGGCGCAACGTGTTTATTCTCTGTGCGATACCCAGCCTGCTGGNGCTGCTCTGGCAGCTGTGGGTGCTGCCNTCCATGCGCCCGGAGAGCGTCGGGACCTTCTCCACGCTGTTCAGAGTGCTGCGCCGTCCCGGTATGCTGGGCGGCATGCTGGCGACGATCCTGATTTTCAGCGGCCATTTCGCCTTCTTTACCTACCTGCGGCCGTTCCTTGAGACCGTCGCGCAGGCCAGTGTCGAAGGGGTTTCGCTGATATTGCTCGGCTTCGGTATCGCTAACTTTATCGGCACTTCGGTGGCGAGCTATCTGCTGAGCCGTAGCCTGCGTCTCACCCTGGCGCTGGTGCCGTTGATGATGAGCGTTCTGGCGCTGCTGATGGTGACGTTTGCCCATCTGACCATGCTGGCCGGGCTGCTGGTCGCCCTGTGGGGATTTGCCTTCGGCCTGGTGCCGGTGGCCTGGTCCACCTGGCTTGCCACCACCGTGCCGGATGAAGCAGAAAGCGCGGGCGGTCTGCTGGTCGCCTCTATTCAGCTGGCCATCAGCGCCGGGGCCGCCGGCGGCGGGGCGGTGTTTGATTTGCACGGCGCCAGCGGCGTCTTCACCGGCAGCGGTCTGCTGCTGTTGGGCGCGATGGTGATTGTTTTCGCCGCCGTACGGGTGAAACCGGTCGCCCGCGCCGACCAGCCGGTGACGGGCCGCTTATCCCGCGAGATCGATAACTAAATTGGCCGACAGGCTGCGGGAGCAGCACAGCGCAATATGCTGCTCTGCGGCCTGTTTTTCCGCCTCCGACTGCACGGTATCCCGGTGGTCGACGGTTCCCTCGCGTACCGGCGTCAGGCAGGCGCCGCAGATCCCCATCTCGCAGGAGAGCGGCACCGCGACGCCATGCTCCTGCAGCACCTGGGCGATGGTTTTGTCCCCCGGCACCGGCCAGCGCTCCCCGGTGGAGGCGAGGGTGATGGTGAAGGTTCCGTCCGCCGCCGACGCCGCCGTCGGGGCGGGCGGCTGGAACGCTTCGCTGTGCAATTGCGCCTCCTCCCATCCGGCCGCCCGCGCGGTATCGCGAACCCGGGCCATAAATCCGGGCGGACCGCAGAAGTAGACCCGGGTGTCGGCGTCCGGAGCCCCCAGATCCTGCGCCAGCCGCTGGCGCGGACTCTGCCCCTCGTCTGAGCAGTGGATCTGGCAGATTCCACCCGCTAGCTGGCGGGCGATCTCGGTGGCGAAGGCGGCCTCCTGCGCACGGCTAACGTAATAGTGCAGCGTAAAGCTGGCGCCGGACGCCGCCCGGGCGTGGGCCATCGCCAGCAGCGGCGTAATGCCGATCCCGGCGGCGAGAAGCACCACATGGCCGCCCTCGTGCAGCGGAAAGTGGTTGCGCGGGGCAGAGATCATCAATGGCTGTCCCGGGCGCAGGGTGTCATGAATATAACGGGAGCCACCGCGAGACTGCGACTCGCGGGCGATGCAGAGCAGATAGCGATCCCGTTCGGCCGGGTTGCCGGTCAGGGAGTACTGACGGATCAGCCCGCAGGGAAGATGGAGATCGATATGGGCGCCGGGCGTCCACGCCGGCAGCGATTGCCCCTCGGCGCTCACCAGACGAACGGCCAGGTTTTTCGCGCCCTGGCGCCACAGGCCATCGACCACCACCGGGAGTATGTCGCGCATATGACCTCCACTCATACCAGAAAGAAATCGCCAAAGCCCATCTTCTTCAGCCCGCGCCGGTAGGCGATAGAGCTGCGGTCCGCCGGAATATGCGCCTCCAGGGTCAGATCCAGCGGCAACCGTTCCGGACGCTGGGTCTCGACCATCAGGCGGTCCTCTTCAAATACCCGCAGGTTGAACGCATGTACGTCTTCCACCGGCACGTGCAGATCGAAGTTGCGGGCAATAGGGGCAAACATCCGCGTCACCCGGGACGACACCGGCGAGGCGGCGTTCATGATCACCAGCCTGGCGTCGGCGGGAAAATGGATGGTCAGCGTAGCGGTGAACGGCAGATGCATTTCAAAGTGACGCAGCCACTGGAACCCTTCCGGCGCGCGGAAATCAGAGCTGGCCGGGTAATTGCCCACCGAGCTCCAGTAGTCGGCAACAAAGCCGAACGGCGTCTCCTGCGGGGTGTAGTCCGGCACCTGCTGGTTGTCCGGATCGGCGAAGGTATCGGTGTGGATCCACGCGAAGTGGGCGACATCGAGAAAGCCTTCGACCTGGCGGCCGGCAAATCCCTTTACCTCGAAGGCCGGGCAGTTGATTTGCTGAAATCCCGCGTCGTCCCAGTGCGGCATGGTCGGTAACGGCGGCGGATTGTCCGGATCGCAGGCCAGGCAGGTCCAGATCAGCCCGTAGCGCTCCTCCACGGCGAAGCTGGTGAGATGTAGTTTGGCCGGAATGGGTTGCCCCGGACTGGAGGGGATGCGGTTGCAGCGGCCATCCTCGCCAAAGCGCAGGCCATGATAGGGGCAGACGATGCCTTCCTCTTCATGAAACCCCAGGGTCAGCGGCACCCCGCGGTGCGGGCAGACGTCGCGGGCGACCACCACCTGGCCTTTAATACGGTAGATAACCAGCTGTTCGTCCAGCAGGGTGGCTTTCACCGGGGCGCCGGTAATATCGCAGGCGCGGGCCACCGGGTGCCAGCAGCGGGCCAGCCGCAGCCAGTCCTCTGGATCAAAGGTGCAATGGGCGGGGGGCGTGGGGGTAGTTGTCTTCATGATTTCTCTTCCTGCTCACATCGGTGATTGTTTTATTGTTGTGAGATTATTGTTGTCATATTAGGGTGTTCACATCCATCACCATTAATTCACTCTGCTGTTGCAAAAAAGAGTACAGGGGTGCCATGAGTCCATTTTCCCGTTTCGCGCACTATTTCATCGCCGTGGCCCGCTGCGGCAGCTTGCGCCGGGCCGCCGAGCAGCTGCATATCTCCGCCTCGGCGATTAACCGCCAGATCCTGCAGGCCGAGGAGGCCTTCGGCACCCCGCTGTTCGAGCGCCTGCCGGAGGGACTGCGGATGACCACCGCCGGTGAGTTGCTGTATGACAACCTGCTGCGCTGGCAAAAGGAGTTTCGCCAGACGCGGCACAAATTCGATGAGCTGCAGGGGATGAAGCGCGGAAGCGTTAGCGTTGGCATGGTGCAGGCGCTGGCGGAAGGGGGATTCGCCGCCGCGCTGGCGGAGATCATCGCCAGCTGGCCGTGGCTGGAGCTGGATCTGCAGGTGGCTGACAGCCACACCGTCAGCCAGAAAGTGCGTCAGGCGGACCTGGACGTCGGCCTGATCCTCGATCCGCAGGGGCAGGCTGGACTCAGCGTGCTGGCCTTTGCCGAACTGGAGGTGGGGATTGTGATGCGTCCGGACCATCCCCTGGCGGGGGCGAAGGCGCTGTCTTTGGGCGAGCTCAGCCTGGAGCGGCATATCGTGCCCGGCGCGCCGCTGATCGTCCATGAGCGGGTGGCGCTCCTCTATCGCCACCATGACTTTGCGCCGGAGAATACCATCAGCTGCAATGATATCCGGCTTATCAAGTCGTTGGTGCTGCGCGGCAGCGGCGTGACGCTCCTTAGCCTGCTCGACGTGCTGGACGAGGTCCAGCGTGGACAGCTGGCCTTTGTCCCGCTGCGCAGTACGCTGCTGCGACCGCTGACCCTGGCGCTGTGTACTGCGCCCTCGCGTCAGCTTTCGCGGCCCGCGCAAATGGCCATTCAGACGCTGAGTGCGGTGATCGAATCCATGGCGACGGTCAGCCCAGCGGCCCGCTGAGGATGGTGTCGCACATGCCGTTGATAATGCGCTCCCCGGTCTCCTCGCGCAGCTCCTGGTACCAGGCTTCGGTGAGCTGCATATCCTTCCCGTGGGTAATATCGCACCGTTTGCGCGCCTTCAGCACCAGGTCACGAACCCGGTCGCAGCGCTGGGCTTCGTACTCGCGCAGGGCGGCCGCAATATCGCGGGTCTGGCGGAAAACGGCGCCCAGCACCACTGCATCTTCCATCGCCGCGCAGCCTCCCTGGCCAATATCCGGGGTGGTGCTGTGTCCGGCATCGCCGAGCAGCGCGACGCGGCCGCGCACCAGGCGGCTGAAAGGTTCGATATCATGGATTTCAATGCGGTTGGTAGTCTGCGGGTCGAGGGCGGCGATCAGCTTCTGCACCGGCGGCGCCCAGCCGGCAAAGTAGCGGCTGAGGTCAGCGCGCAGGGTGTCACGATCCTCCGCCAGACCCGCCGGAAGCGGCACATCAAAGAAAAAGTAGAACCGGCCGGCGGAGACCGGCATCAGCGAGACGCGCTTGCCTTCGCCGACAAAGGTGGTCCACTGGTCGCCGGGGGCCAGCGCTTCATCTATCTCCACCAGGCCGTTCCAGTTGACGTAGCCGGCGTAGCGGCGCTGCGGGGTAAAGCCCAGCACCCACGGACGCAGTGCGGAATGGCTGCCGTCGGCGGCAATCAGCAGATCGCCGCTGGCGCTGCTGCCGTCGGTAAACCATACCGTCACGCCGTCGGCGTCTTCTTCACAGCGGGTGACGCGTTTGCCGAACTGCACGCTGTCCCGTCCCCAGTAATCCAGCATTTCCCGCTGCAGTTCTGCCCGGGAGACCGGGCAGGGGCGGCTGCCGGTGCGTTCGATCAGCGGGGCGAGACTGAACTGGGTCATGTTCTCGCCGCTGCGGAAATCACGATACGCCATCCGGCGCAGCGGCCCGCCGAAGGTCTCCATGATGTCGCCCATGCCGAGGTGGGCCATGCACTTCACGCCGTTGGGCCACACGGAAATCGCTGCGCCGACCGGTTTGATCTCTTTCACCGCTTCATAGACGTCGCAGTCGATCCCCGACTGTTTGAGCGCCACTGCCGCGCTTAAACCGCCGATGCCGGCGCCAATCACGATTGCTTTCATTTTTTTCTCCTTCTCCCGATGTTGTGACTGACTACAGCAATTTGCGTACCAGTTCGCTGGAGGGAGGAAAACCGCCTGCCTGAGGCACAGCGATGGCTCATGACGCACCGCATCGGTGCAATGTGAGGTATTGGTTGCCTTTTTATGAATCAAAAGTTTCTGTATGTTGCATTAAGAATCTATCGTTTCAGACGCCTGGTTCAGCAGCGGAGAGGGGTGATGCATCACGAGCGTAATCTAAGTTGATGATTTTGGAGTGATAATAAATTTATTGGTGCCCTTTTGTCGTCTCTGGCCTGCTTTGTGCACTAGCCCATGCACTTCTCTTTGCTACGGGATATCACTATGTCTGACGAACATCACAGTGGCCTGCTTTACGGCCTTGAACAGCGGATCCCACCGCTTCCGGCCTTTTTCAGCGCTCTCCAGCATGTGCTGGCGGGCCTGGTGGGGATCATCACGCCGCCGCTGATCATCGGCGCTACCCTCGGGCTTGGCGACTGGCTGCCGTATCTCATCAGTATGTCGCTGCTGGCCTCGGGCATTGGCACTTTTCTGCAGTCCAATCGGGTATGGGGCATCGGCGCCGGGATGATCTGCATGCAGGGCACCAGTTTTGCCTTCCTCGGCGTGACGGTGGCCGGAGGGATGTGGGTAAAAGCCCAGGGCGGCGGGCCGCAGGATATGATGGCGATGCTGTTTGGCGTTAACTTTGTCGCCGCTCTGGTGCCGGTGATTGTCAGCCGCTTTATCGAACCGCTGAAGAAAATCTTTACTCCCATCATTACCGGCAGCGTGATTGCGCTGATCGGCATCAGCCTGATCAAGGTCAGCGTCATCAACTGGTGCGGTGGGGAAAAGGCCGAGGATTTCGCCAGCATGAGCAATATCGCGCTCGGGGCGGGCACCCTCGGGGTTATCGTCCTGCTGAGCTGCGCCAAAAACCGCTGGCTGCGGCTCTCCTCGGTGGTGGTGGGCATTGCCGTGGGCTGCATCGCAGCGGGGCTGAGCGGTCAGTTCCATCTTCACAGCCTGGGCGACACCCTGTTTCGCCTGCCGACGCTGTTTCCGTTTGGCTTTCAGTTTAACAGCGCGATATTTCTGCCGGTCGCCCTGGTGTCGCTGGTCTGTATTCTGGAGGCGGTGGGCGATCTGACGGCCAACTCGCTGATTTCGCAACAGTCTGTTGACGATCGCGCTTTCCGTAACCGACTGAAGGGCGGTATCCTGGCGGATGGCGTCAGCTGTATGGTGGCGGCCATGCTCTGTGCTTTTCCGAACACCACCTTCGCGCAGAACAACGGCGTGATCCAGATGACCGGGGTGGCCAGCCGCTATGTCGGACGCTACATTGGCGTGATTCTGATCCTGCTCGGGCTGTTTCCCCCGGTGGGCGAACTGCTGCGGCAGATCCCGGCGCCGGTGCTGGGGGGCGCCACGATGGTGATGTTTGGCTGCGTGGTGGCGGCCGGGATCCGGATTATTACCCAGACCCCGCTGAGCCGTCGCGATGTGCTGATCGTGGGGCTGGCGTTTGGCGCGGGTCTTGGCGTGGAGTCGGTGCCGGCGTTTCTCAGCCATTTTCCGCCGATGGTCGGCGATCTGTTCGGTTCGGCAGCCACCAGCGGTGGGCTGGTAGCGATAGCGCTGAACCTTATTCTGCCGCAGGAGCAGGCGGCGACGAAATCGTTAAGGAGTCAGGATGATCGCGCTGAGTCAGTTTAACAGCCTGAGCAAAGATGAGGCGGCGGGGCTGCTGGCCCCTTGCGTGGCGATCCCGGCCTGGGGCGAGATGCTGGTGAGCTTACGACCTTTCGCCAGCCGCCATGCGCTGCTGCAGGCCGCCCGTAAGGCGATGGCTAACTGGGGAGAGGATGAGCTGAACGCGGCGCTCAGCGCCCATCCGCGGATCGGTGAGAAGCCGACCGGCGGCCAGGCGCACGCGGCGCTGTCGCGCCAGGAACAGTCGGCGGTGGACAGCGAGAATGAGCGGCTCGCGCAGGCCCTGCGGGAGGGCAATGCCCGCTACGAGTCCCGTTTTGGCCGGGTGTTTTTAATCCGCGCCAAAGGGCGCAGCGGCGATGAGATGTTGCAGGCGCTGACGCGCCGGCTGCAGCATACCGCCGACGAAGAAGTGGCCGAGGCGCTTGCCCAGCTGCGAGAGATTACGATGTTAAGACTGGAAGGAGTGATTGGCGAATGAGCACCCTGAGCACCCATATTCTGGATATTTCCACCGGTACGCCGGCAGAAGGCGTAACGGTCAGCCTGAGCCGGGAGGGCGAGACGCTGGCGAACCTGGTGACCAACGCCCAGGGGCGTATCGCCACCTTTAGCGCCGCGCCGCTGCCGGCGGGGCGCTATTGCTTAACAGCGGAAACCGGGGCGTGGTTTGCCCGCGCCGGGCGCGAGAGCGTCTTTACCCGGGCGCAGATTGATTTTGTTATCGGCGAGGCGGCAGAGGACCATTTCCATCTGCCGTTTCTCATCGCCCCGGGCGGGTGGTCGACCTACCGCGGCAGCTAAG
>NZ_JAZARW010000001.1:1842797-1847587 GCF_036233805.1 Klebsiella sp. EMBS2024
CTGACCGCTGCCGGGCGGCGCTGCGCTTGCCCGGCCTGGATCGTTACGGAGCGGGTAGAGACAGCCCGTAGGCCCGGTAAGGCGCAGCCGCCACCGGGCATGTACAGGTGGCTCCGGCGATCATCCTTCCTGTTTTATCCCCACACAAGGATAATTATTCTCCTATCCCCACCAGGGGATATCCTTGACATTATCCCCTATAGGGTATAAAACCAATTTTATCCCGACAGGGGGATAAATGATGGTGAGGAACAAGGCGATGAATTCCCCGCAGATATACAGTCCCGTGCAGCTGGCCAATTACCTGAAGCTGCTGCGCCAGCAGAACCACTGGACCCAGGATGCGCTGGCCAGGCGGATCGGCATTAAGCAGGCCACGCTGTCCAATTTTGAAAATCACCCCGACAAAACCACCTTAACCACGCTGTTTAAGATCCTCCAGTCGCTGGGGGTGGTGATGACGCTGAACGCCAAAGCTGCTGAGACGGCGCCGGCTCCCGATAACAACACGGACCTTGACTGGTAATGGCGACGCTTACCACCTGGATGAACAATGTGCGCGTGGGAACCTTAACCCGCCAGGCTAACGGGGCGCACAGTTTTCGCTATGACGAAGAGTGGCTGCGCAGCCCGCGCGCCAGACCGCTCTCCCTCTCACTGCCGCTGCAGTATGGCAATATCACTGCCGACGCGGTGTATCACTATTTTGATAACCTGCTGCCCGACAGCCCGCAGGTCCGCGACCGGATCGTCAGGCGCTATCAGGCGCGCTCGAAGCAGCCGTTCGATCTGCTGGCCGAAGTCGGGCGGGATAGCGTAGGGGCGGTGACCCTCCTGCCGCCGGGGGAAGAGGCGCACCTGGAAGGATTACGCTGGCAGACGCTGGACGAGGCGCAGCTCACCGCTTTGCTGACCGCTTACCAGTCGGATATCCCCCTCGGGATGATTACCAGCCAGGACGATTTCCGTATCTCGGTGGCCGGCGCCCAGGAGAAAACGGCGCTGCTGCGGATGGGCGAGCAGTGGTGTATTCCGCAGGGCGCCACGCCGACCACGCATATCATTAAGCTGCCCATCGGCGAGATAAAGCAGCCCAATGCGACGCTGGATCTGCGTGAAAGCGTGGATAATGAGTATCTGTGCCTGGCGCTGGCCAGAGAACTGGGCCTGGCGGTGCCGGAAGCGGAGATCATCGCCACCCCGCGGATCCGCGCCCTGGCGGTAACCCGCTTCGACCGGCGCTGGGCGCAGGAGGGACGGGTGCTGCTGCGTCTGCCGCAGGAGGATCTGTGTCAGGCTTTTGGTCTTCCTTCAGCGATGAAATATGAGTCTGACGGCGGGCCGGGTATCGCCGCGATCATGACCTTTCTGCTGGGCTCGAGTGAAGCGCTGAAAGATCGCTATGACTTTATGAAGTTCATGGTCTTCCAGTGGCTGACGGGGGCGACGGACGGTCACGCAAAAAACTTCTCAATTTACCTGTTGCCCGGCGGCAGCTACCGCTTAACACCGTTCTACGACATTATTTCGGCGTTTCCGGTGCTGGGCGGCACGGGACTGCATCTGCGCGATCTGAAGCTGTCGATGGGGCTCAATGCCACAAAAGGGCGTAAAACAGAGATTAACGCCATCTATCCGCGTCATTTTCTGGCGACGGCCAAAGCGGTGAACTTTCCCCGGGAGCAGATGCTGGCGATCCTCCAGGAGTTTGCCGGGCATGTGCCGCAGGCAATCGAAAGCGCTCGCCGGACGCTGCCGGCGGACTTTTCCAGCCACGTCTGGCAGGCCATTACAGAGAACATGCTGAAGCTGCACGCCCGCCTGCAGCAAGGGCTGCAGGCGCTATAGCAGAGCCGGCTGGCGGCTAGCTCTGCGGCTGCCCCCAGCGGCTGCGCAAATAGTTAACCGCCTGCCGGGTTTGCGGCTGATTGAGGTTGTTTTCGCGGAACAGGATGGTGCCCTGGATCTGCGGCAGAGTCTCATTGAGATCGAGCTGCTTTTTCAGCTCCGGCACGCCGCCGTCCACCGTCCAGTCAGGCTCGTTTTTGGACGGTTCACCCACCTTGTACAGCGCCACGCCGATATACAGCCGGGTATGGGTCGGTTTAACCACCTCGGCCCACCAGTTGGCCAGCACATCATAGCGCGCGGCATCGCGGGCAAACGGCCAGTAGATCTGCGGCGCGATGTAGTCGAGCAGTCCCTGCTGCACCCAGCTGCGGGTATCGGCATAGGATTCATCATAGGCGGCCGCGCCCCGGGTATCGGACCCCGCCGGATCGTGGGAGCGGTTGCGCCACACCCCGGCCGGGCTCACGCCAAACTCGACGTTCGGATTGAGCTTTTTGATGGTGGTGGAAACCTGGGCTATGAGCTGCTGGGTGTTATGCCGCCGCCAGTCGCCCTTCGAGGCATAGCCCTGCCCGTAACGGCGGAAAGTCTCGTTGTCGTTAAGCGGGGAAGAGGCGGTTTCGGTATAGAAATAGTCATCGAACTGCACGCCGTCAATCGGGTAGTTCTGCACCACTTCAGCGACGATGCTGGTGATCCAGTCACGCGCTTCGGGAATGCCCGGGTCGAGAACAAAGCGATCGCTGGCGGTGCGGATCCAGTTACGGTGCAGGACGAACACGCTGGCCGGTACCTGGGTGAGGGTGTTGTTCAGCTCGGCAATCGTCGACGGTTTGGTGTTGACCGAGACGCGGTAGGGGTTAAACCACGCGTGAACCTTCATGCCGCGCTTGTGCGCTTCATCCAGCATAAACTGCAGCGGATCGTAGCCAGGGTATTCGCCGATTTTGCCGGTCAGCATATCGGACCACGGCAGAATATCCGACCGCCAGAGCGCCGTACCGTCCGGTTTCACCTGGAAAAAGACGGTGTTGATCCCCAGGCGCTGCAGGTTATCGAGTTTAGCGATCAGCGCCAGCTTCTGCTGCGTGATGCGGCTCTCCGGCGTGCTGGCGATAATCGACCCGACCGGCGGCCAGTCAAGGCGCGAAACGGTGGTGAGCCACACGCCGCGCACCGGCTCCCGGTGCGCCTGCCCGGCTTTGACGGCGGCAGCGTTCGGCGGCGTGACAAGGGATTTAGGGGCTTTACTGGTGCAGCTGAACAGCATGCCAGCGGCGATGAGCGCCGCGCCTGCCAGCGCCACTTTGCTGGCTAAGGGGAATCGACGAGAATGGCTGATGATGAACTCCCGTGTACTCAGATCGTCGCGTGTAGGCGCTATTCTCTTACGATTCGCCGGTCAGAGCAATTCCTTCATCCGCTTCATCCGTCGGTTCGCCATCGCCTAGTCATAATGCAAGGTATAGGTCGCGACGGCCGACACCTGACCGGCGGTGATCCGGGAACGTGTCTGGTAGTAGCGGGCAGTGAGCGGCAGGGTAAACCGGCCCGCGCTCGCGCTGCCCAGCGTCATCTCATGATTCAGTACGACCGGCTGATGATGGTAAAGCAACTGCACGCCAATACCCTGCGCCCGATCGTCGGTGGCGTCATTGCGCAGAACGCCATGCCCCCGGGCGGAGAGGGGCTCCGCGCCGTCAACTCGCAGAGAAACCGTGACCGCGCTGTTGCAATCCAGCTGCAGCGCGAAAGGGGTGTCGCCGGTGGTTTTGCCGACGCCGCCGAAGTGGTCAAGCATCGCCGCAGGGAGCTTGATCAGGGCTGGCGTGGCGTCATTCACTGAACATCCCGCGGTGCTGATCCTGCCGGTTAAGTCTAACGCGGCCAGCGGGGTATGCTCCGCCATTAAAAAGCGCTCGCTGTGATACTCAAGCTCGCCCGGCGTCGCCGCGGGACCGGTTTTAATGAGCTCAATCGTCAGGCGGAAATAGCCCAGTTTCCACACCGCATCGGGCAAGGCGGCGGGATTGTCCACCCGTTGGCTAAACGGCGAGGGCGTCGGCCGGTCAGGAAAGCCGCCATAGCCGCCGATAGCGCGCAGCGATACGCGAACGCCAATGCCGGCGAGGTTAGTTTGATAAACCGTCGGTCGCGTCACTCCCCCGGACAGCAGACTGTCCAGCAGCAGCGGTGACAGCCCGTGCGGATCGTCCGCGCAGCGGATCCACTGTTCGCCGCCGTCGCTAAGGCGGTTCCAGGCGAAACTTTTATGATACAGCGGGGTGCCGGGTCTGGCGTCAGCCGGAACCGTGAGCTGCCCCACGTTCAGCCGAAGGGTGGAGGCCTGGCCGCGGACAAACACTGGCGTACAGGCCCATCCGCTGGCGGCCGGTAACAGAATAAATAACAGCGTCATGGCGACCCGACGCAGGAGAGTTAAAAAGGACATGATAACGTCTGCTGTAAAATGAGTGGATGGGGGGTCTGCGCCAGCGTCGGGGTGAGATCGTAGCGGGCGCTACAGCGCTGCTGAGGGCCCGGCCCCCATTGCGCATAAAGGGTGCCTTTTGGCGCCAGGCCGGCCAGGTACACCTGACCCTCGCTGGCAACGATGCTGTTGGTGTCTTTGGCGCGTACTTCGCTGCCAAAGGGCAGCGGTTGTCCCCGCGACTGCAGCGTAAACAGCGCCTTATAGCCAACGTGGGTGTGAAAGCGCGCCAGAACCACCGCGTCTTTGGTAGGGACCAGCGTCACGGTGCTGTTGGCCAGATCCACATTCTCCGGCAGCGAATGGCTGTCGAGAGAGACGTCGTTGCGGTGATAGGCGGTGGCGAAGGGCAGCACGGCGTACCCGTCACCATTGGTGGCGATGGTTTTCTGGTTGGCGAGGGTCACACCCCCGGCGCCACCGGCGTCAATCAGGACGACAGCGCCAT
>NZ_JAZARW010000001.1:1847613-1851158 GCF_036233805.1 Klebsiella sp. EMBS2024
TGGCGGTGAATCAGAATGCCCCCGCTGGCGCCGTAGTTCAGACGAGCGGCCTGCGAATCGTGGCTGTAGCCGAGATTCAGATCGCCTCTTCCACTGCTGTACCCGGCCGTCAGGCTGCCGCTGGACCCGTTTTGCCGATCGCGGGTTTGGCTGACGGCGTAGCTAAGCGCGTGATTGTCCAGCAATGTGCCGTTGAGGCTGACCATCTGACTGCCAACGCTGTGGCGGGAGGAGGTCAGGGTATAGCCGGCATAGCTCCCCGGCAGCAGGTGGCTCAACGGCACGGAAAGTGACAATGTCACCACTTTGTCGGAATGCGGCTCGTCATCCTCCTCGTCACCGTGGCTGCTGCGGGAGCCGCTGTAGCTGAGCGACCACGCGATACCGTGAACCTGGCTGCTGATCCCCATATTGGCGGTACGCTGTGAGGCGCCCCCTGACCAGTAGCTGTCCTGGTCGAGACTCAGATAGAGGGTGATATCGTACGGCAGGCTCTGGCTGGCGGTGATTTGCAGGGTTGCTTTTTTGTTGTCGCTATCCTGCAGGTCGTCTTCGCTACCCGGGCTGGAAAACGCCTCGCTCAGCGTGGCATAGCGCTGATGCGAATAACGCCAGCCGGTGAAGGTGAACTGCGTGCCAAGACGATCAAAACCTTTGCTGTACTGGAGCTGCCAGGCCCGGCCATCGATCGGATCCTGCTGGTGCCGGTCGCGGGCGTTTAACAGCTGCAGCGAGAGCGCCCCGGCTTCTCCCAACCCCTGTCCTGCGCCGAGCGAGAGGTTATGGTATTGCGCCGCGCTCTGCAGTCCGCCAAACAGCGTCAGGTTATGGGCGAACCCGCGCATCAGCGACAGCTGCATCATCAACGGCCGCTGGCTGGCATCGTCGCTATGGTAGCGCCCGGCGACCAGGTTGTATTTCAGGCTGCCTTCGCGCTGCATGCTGGTCACCGAAGCATACGGCTGGGTGAAGCGGCGGATTTCGCCATCCGACTCTTTGACGGCAACCTCAAGATTGCCGCTGCTGGCGGTGGGATAAAGATCGTCAATCACGAACGCGCCGGGGGTGACGTAGGTTTGATACAGCACGTAGCCATTTTGCCGAACCGTGACCTGGGCGTTGGTTCTGGCAATCCCGCGGATGGTCGGGGCAAAACCTTTCTGCGAGTCCGGGAGCATTGCATCGCTGGAGGCGAGGGATATTCCCTGAAACTGTACCGCGTCAAACACATCGCCCGACGTGAAGGTATCCCCGAGGGTCAGTTCACTCTGCCAGCGCGTCAGGTCGCGCTCAAGCCAGGCGCCGCTGGTCGCCCACTGGGGCTTATCATCGCTGTTGGCGGTCAGGCTATTGCTGGCGCGCAGGCGCCAGGCGCCGACGTTCACGCCGCTTTTCAACATCAGATAGTTATCGCGCTCGGTGCTGCCCTCGCGGGTACGCTGGCTGGCGCCTGAATAACGATAGTTACTCTGAAAGGCGCTAATACCTTCGTCCCACAGCGCAGAGGGAACATTATCCCTCGCCCGGTGCGTCATCAGCGCCTGAGGAATGGTCATTACCAGCCGCTGATGAGCAAAATCGAAATTGACCGTGCTGCCCGGCAGCAGTGCGTTGAGTTCGGGACATGAGCGGGACGTTGCGCCGGGCGCCTGGGACAGCACGGCCGGGTTAACTCCGGCCTGCAGCAGATCTTCCGGCTTAAGGCAGGGCGTGAGCTGTCCGCGATCGTTCTGGCGAAACGTGACGGTCTTACGGGCGTCCAGCGTGACGCCGTTGACCTGCCAGCTCACCGGATAGTCGCCTGGCGGCTGGCCCGCCTGCTGATTGAAGCGTTGCAGATCCACTGCCGGCAAATGGTCGTTTTTCTCCAGCAGATCCATATTAAAGGTCGCCTGGGCGTGCAAGAGCGCGCTCTGTCCGCCCAGCAGGATGGAGAGGCTGACGACGGTAACGGTATGAGCCGGGCCGTGGCGCATCGCGACATCAGACGCTTAGTGCGCCGAAACGGGGGCGCTAAACGTCTGCACAGCGCCAAAGTCATCCAGAATGCGCCAGCTCACCTCGCGGGCGCAGGCCTCGCCGGGGAGGGCATAATCTTCACGGCTGTGAGGAGCAATCACGCTGCGCTCAAGCGGCGTTTTCTGGTTCTGGCCCGCGCAGGTGAGCGTGGTGATAGTCACATAATAGGGGGAGGCATTCTCCGCCTGCAGGTGGTTGCCGCTGACCCGCCAGCGCAGGTGCTGCGCCGCGTTGAGCGCCGAGCCAGGGAGCCCTGCCGGGCGATAAATGAGCTTCAGTTGATTCTTTATAGCAAATTGCAGAATGTTCTCGCCAGCCGGCGCGGTATTGGCAGGGATCACTTTGATATTCAGGGTGAACAAACTTTCCCGATCGTTTGGCAGTTGCGCCGAGGTTAATAGGACGCGCAGATCGTTGCTGTCTCCGGCATCCAGACGGAACAATGGCGGGGTGACGATAAACGGTGATTTCTTATTATCAGCCAGATCGTCTACCCAGCTCTGAATAAGCACCGGATCGTGAGGATTGGTGTTTTTTACCGTGATGTCTGCCTCATGGCTTTGTTCATTATAAATGACACGAGTGCCGGCAATGGCAACCCCGGCGGCAGACGCCAGGAACGGGCAAAAGAGAAGGCTCAGGATAAAAGCCGCTTTATAACACTGCATAATTGAGGATCCGGTCACGAGGAATGAGAATAAGGGCAGGGGGACGCTGCCCTTGGAAAAGTGGCAATCAGGACATTCTATTCGTACACAATATCAATATTGGCCGTGGCATTAATATTGCCGGCGGTGACATCCTGTGAGGAATCGCTCTTCAGATCGGCAATAAAGTTAAATGCAATATCACCGTTTTCGTCGGCTTGCGAAACCGCCGTTTTGCTCTGCTTGTCAAAGGTCAGCTGAGTGCCTTCCGTTGAGCCGTCAGGGGAAGAGAAGACTTCAATGCCCACCCCTTTGGCGGTATCCGCGGCGTCGGAGAGCGCCAGCACGGCGGCGCTGGTGCCGTTAGCGTTGGTGTCCGGAGTACCTTCCAGGCTGATACTGATGTTCTGCGCCAGTGGGCAACCGGTGAGGTTGATAGTGAACGGCGTTTCTGCGGTTTTCGCTTCATGGGATTTCAGCGCCGACATATCGACGTTGCCAAAATCGACATTAACATCGCCACCGTTATTGGCGATCTGGCAGGACTCGTTAATAATTTTACCGGTGAAATTCAGTGTACCCGCCGCGCGGGCGGTGGTCACAGTAGCCAGACTTAAGGCCAGCAGTGAACCAACAACCAGCAGGGTGCCTTTTTCTTTCATACTCAAACCTTATTAAATAATCACAAGTTAACAAAAGCGTTTAACATTTTTAAAGCATGTTTTTTATTTCTGTTCACAAAAAAACGGTAAGCATCGCTAATGTATATTACCGTCGGGGGCGGGATTATACGGAGAACATCGTAAAGGCCCATTGATAAGATGTGTTAAGCTGTAACATTATTTACTTTTTGGTGCAAGTATAATCTCATTAAATATT
>NZ_JAZARW010000001.1:1851164-1878273 GCF_036233805.1 Klebsiella sp. EMBS2024
GAGTCCCATACGTATAATGCATTATTTNCGGGAGATAACTGTTCTGAGCAAATTTTACGAAAAAGTTGCTGTTATTCCCGGCAGTTGACCGGGGGACCCGGAATAATCATTTACGCTGCCGCTATTTTGCAGTAGCGTGGAGTGACGGCAGGAAGCCGCAGGTTGTAGGGCACAGAAACGATGCTGTGCCGCGCAGTGTCACCCGTTATCAAGGAAGATTGCTATGTCTCCATTCCGTCTCGCTCTGCTATGTCTGTGCCTGGCGCCGCTGGCGTCGTCTGCTGCGCTTTCCGGCGAGGTTCATTTTTCAGGACGGGTCATCAATCCGGCCTGTGTTATCGTCCCCCGGCACGATCGTATCGATGTCTCGTGCCAGCACCATTCACCGGAACAGGTCGCCTTGACAAACAACCGTCCTCGCTACGCCATGCCGGACAATCGCGGTGAGGTCAGTATTCACTGGCGAAATGCGCAGCATAGTGAAGCGGATGTCATTATTCGCTATCGCTAAGGCGGGATAAAGGCAATGAAGAGTAAGCTGATGCAAGGAGGTAAAGGATAAACCGTTGTGCGGTTTATGCGCGCATCAGCCATAACCAGCGGGCAGACGCGCGCGCAGAAAATCATTCATGAAAACAATTATTGCCGCCGCCCGGCGGCAGAATCAGGTGTCGTCTGGCGCCCAAGCGAGCTCCGGGATCGGAAAGCGGCCCACCGTCATAGAGAAAGGGAAGCAACTCAGCGGATCCGCGACTGTTCATCGTCGCGTAACGTCAGCACCTCAAAACCGTTGGCGGTGACGGCCACGGTGTGCTCCCATTGCGCGGAGAGTTTTTTATCGCGGGTAACCACCGTCCAGCCATCTTTTTTGGTTTTGATACGGCTGTCGCCCTGGTTGACCATCGGCTCAATGGTGAACACCATGCCTTCCTGCAGCACGGCGCCTTCTCCGGGGCGGCCGTAATGCAGCACCTGCGGTTCCTCATGCATTTCCTGACCGACGCCGTGACCGCAATATTCTCTGACCACGCTATAGCCATGTTCCTCCACCCAGCGCTGAATAGCGTGGCCAATATCGCCCAGCGTCGCGCCAGGCTTCACCACCTCAATGCCTTTCCACATCGCTTCATAGGTAGTCTTTACCAGCCGGCGGGCCAGCGGGGAGACATCGCCTATCAGGTACATCTTACTGGAGTCGGCAATCATGCCCGCTTTCTCGAGGGTGATATCGACGTTAACAATCATCCCGGAGCGCAGATGTTCGGTCGCTTTGGGGATCCCGTGGCACACCACATCGTTAATGGAAGTGTTCAACACATAGGGAAAATCGTATTGCCCCTTGCTGGCCGGGCGGGCGTGCAGCTGGTTGACGATAAAATCTTCCACTCGATCGTTAATCGCCATCGTCGTTACGCCGGGAACGATAAAAGTATCCAGCATATCAAACACTGACGCCAGCAGCTGGCCGGCATGGCGCTGCCGGGCGAGTTCGTCGGCGGTTTTAATGATTATTGATGGCATTGATCACCTCCAGCAGACGGTCAGAGCCGGATTTCAGCATCAGCAGTTTGATCTGCTGGTGGTTAAGCTCAGGGTAGAGTTCGCTCATCATGCCCAGACGGATCCAGTATTCCGCCTGGGCATTGACGGAGCGGGACATGGCTTTGCTGGCATCACGAATATCATCGTGCAGCAGATCGGAGATTTTGACGATTCCCATAGATATATACCGTAATGATTCGTATATACATCGTATACAATCCAGCGCGGGATGTCCTTGGCATTTTGTGGCGTGGATGGCGAGCACCATGCAAAAAAGCCCGACCAGCGGGCTTATATTCAGCATTTTTTCGGGTTAAAAATTCGCGCTGTGCACCATGGCGAAAATTACCCATTAGATTATCGGTATGCAGAAAGAAAATAACATGATGGCGACGCATCAATATATTTTATGCAGGTGTTAATTTTGCGTATTAATATTCTCCCGTCAGGCCGGGAATCCGAAGGATTTACAGCGCGTCAGTGAGTTTATCCACCACCACTTTACCCGCATTATCGAACTGCGTAATGCGGAAACTGTCGCTCCAGGAGCGGCGGGTGGTGAAGCGGTCGAACAGGGATACCCGGCCTTTGCGCTGGCCATCTTTACTTAAAATAACCCATTCGGTCACCGAAGAATAATGCTGGCTATTGTCATGCCGACTCTGTTGTTCAACAAGCTGGTCTTCTTTTTCCACTTTTAAATAATCACGCAACATATTTAACCTCCATAGAAAGTATTATTAACATTACTCCTTTTATTTATTCTTTCAATCAAACTTTTTAATCAATAAAAGTAACTATTAGTGGGCGACCTAAGTGCAAAAATCGCGGGGAATATCACTCCTTCGGACGGCCTGGTCCACTACGCTTAACGAGAGCGTCCGCCGCGCCTTCTGCGGTGTCCGGGTCAGAAAGAGGCCAACAAAAGGCTATCTCCTTGTATTCTTAATAGGCGTAATTCTGCTATATCTAATGCGTTTTGCCACGATCAAGCCACAGAGAGCGCTGTACCATGAGTAACGATCACCTGACGGATATTGCCTATCGCCACTTTATTGAAAGCGTTAAAGATTATGCCATCTATATGCTGAGCGCCGACGGCACGGTCATTAGCTGGAATGAGGGCGCCCGCCGGGCAAAAGGGTACCTGAGCGACGAGATCATCGGTCGCTACTTCGGTCTCTTCTATAGCGAAGCTGAGCAACTCTCCGGTGTACCCGCAAAAAACCTGGAAATCGCCCTGCGTAGCGGGCAGTTTGAAGGGGAAGGCTGGCGGTATCGCAAAGACGGGTCCCGATTCTGGGCGCATGTCATGATCGATACCATCCGCGATGAGCAGAACACCCTGCTGGGTTTTGCCAAAATTACCCGCGACATTAGTGAACAGAAGGCGATTAACGACCGCATCGCCTGGATGGCGCGCTACGATGCGTTAACCGGTTTACCCAATCGGGTGGAGTTTTTTGAACGGGTGGAGAAGCTGATCACTGGAAATGATGCCCGCCGCTTTGCCATTTTCACGATCGATTTAGACAAATTTAAAGAGATTAACGATCTGCAGGGCCATCTGATTGGTGACCAGCTGCTGCAGCGCGTTGCGGGCGCCGTGCTCAAAACGCTGCAGAAGGAGGAGATGGTCGCCCGCTTCGGCGGCGATGAGTTTGTGGCCGTTAAACCTTTTTCCGATGAGGGTGAAGTGGATGCCTTTGCTGCGCGCCTGTGGCACTGCTTCAGCGGTAAGCAGACGTTTGCCGCGACGGAAGTGGTTCTCTCCGCCAGCATTGGCATCTCAGTCTACCCGGAGGACGGCACGGATATTAATACGATACTGAGCAATTCCGATCTGGCTATGTATCGGGCAAAAAGCAGCCTCGACCATAAGATTTGCTGGTATGAACGTGAAATGGATGACAAGACGCGGCAGCGCAATATGATGGCCGCCGATATCCGGCGCGGTATTCACGCCGGGGAGTTTTCGCTCCACTATCAGGCTATCCGCAACATCAAAGATCGTAGCATCACCGGTTACGAGGCGCTGCTGCGCTGGCAGCATCCGCAGCTGGGGACGATCCCGCCGGACGTGTTTATTCCCATCGCCGAAGAGAGCGGCGCCATCGTGCCCTTAGGTTACTGGGTGCTCGAGCAGGTGTGTAACGAATCGCTGGAAAATGGTTTGAACAGAAAAGTTTCGGTCAATATCTCTCCGGTGCAGTTGCGTCATCGTAGCTTTATCGAAAAAGTTCGCGAGATCCTGATGCGTACCGCCTACCCGGTCAGTCTGCTGGAGTTTGAGGTCACCGAAACGGCGTTTGTGATCAATAAACAGCTGGCGTTCAGCGTTCTGCATCATCTGCAAAAAATGGGGATCAGTATTGCGCTGGATGACTTTGGCACCGGTTACTCCTCCCTGAGCATGCTGCGCGATTTTCATTTCGACGTCATCAAACTCGACCGCAGCTTTATGACAGATGTGGAGAGCAACCCTCAGGTACGCTCATTCGTGCGAGCCATTATTTCGCTGGGCAATTCGATCAATACGCCGCTTATCGCCGAGGGGGTGGAAACGGCTGGACAACTGCAGATCCTCGAAGAGGAGGGATGTGACGAGATGCAGGGATTTCTGTTCGGCGAGCCGGTCGATATCAAACACCTGCCCGACCGGCGCTGATGCGCCCACCCTCCGCTGGTGGGCGTAAGGGCGTTATTGATGCGCAAGCGCTGCCTGCCCGGAAAGATGCAGCAGCGCCGAGCGCAGCGAGACCTCGAACATCTGACCGTGCGTCAGGCCGGGGTAGCGCCAGAAGGCTACGGTCAACCCTTTACTGGCAAGCTGCTGTTGGGTTTGACGCAACACCTCAAGCGAGGCCTCGTGCCCGGACGGTTCTCCACGGGCTTTACCGTCACCCTCGAGTAGGTACAGCGATTTCCCGCGAAAGCGGACGGCATCAAGACTTTGGCTTGCCTGCAAAGGCGATTGCAGGGCCTGACCTAGCGACGGGCTGGCGGAATAGTAGATCCCAAACGGCGAAGCCTTCCTCCACGCGTCGAGCACAAACAATCCGCCGTAGGAGTGGCCCCAGATAGCGCGCTGGTGGGGATCTATTTTCAGGTTAGCTTCCGTCTGGGGAACCATCGTTTCGGTCAGCAGTTGGCGAAAAACATCATTGCCCCCGGTTTTACGCGGCGGTAGCGCGGGTTTCCCGGCGCGAGGCTCATGCGTCTTTAGCGGTGGGGTGTAATCCCAGGCGCGGGCTGCGGTATCAAAGGGCAGCGCGGTCTGGTAGCCGATAGCGACGATCACCGGCGGGGAGCCGGCGAAGAGCTGCTGCAGAAACGCGTCGTCGAGTTTATCCATCACCGCGTTGCCATCCAACATATACAGTACCGGATAGCCGGCGGCGGGCGGGGTTTTGTCCGGCACTGCGGTCCATACCCGGTAGTGACGTTCGCCATCGGCAGAGTCATACTGGCGTTGCGTAAAGTGGTAAAAAGCCGACCCTTTATCCGCAATGTTCGGCCCCAGCGGCTGAAGAACCGGCCGGGCAATACTGCCGCTGCTGTAGAAGAGTGCGCCAATCGCCAGCGTCAGCAGCCCGCTCGTACGACCTGTTGTGATGCTCCCTGAACTCAACTTCACCTCGTCTGTCCCCCTGTTTTGTTGCTTCTGGCGTTATTGTTGGGCTGACACGTTAGCACAGCTTTTATGATAATGGTTCTCATTTCTTTTTCTGGCGTTGCCACAAACTGTATGCTGGGGGAGCGGGTGACGGGATAAACGGAGATGACGAAGAGAAGGCCCCCTGTAGGCGGTCATAAAAGAAAATTCAGGAACGATCGTGAAGGTGACTCAACAGTTTTTTGACCAGCGGAGTGAGCGCAATAAACAGCAGCGCAATAATTACGATCAGCAAGAGCGTCAGCCCTTTATGGTGGCTGATAAGCACCAACAGCATCGCCAGCGTCATGGTATGAACCTTTAATAGATGGCGTTAACCACCGCCAAGGTGAATAAAATTCAACAGAATGGTTATGACCACCCGGGCCAGCAGCAGATAGCGTCGTTTATCGCGTCGAGCTTCCAGCGCAGCAAAATAGTTAGCGCTGTACCAGGTCGATATGATAATAGCCAGCGTGATGATGGCCTGCCAGATCGCCTCGCTGAAACCGGTGACGATGCTTATGCCACGAAAGCAGAGGACAATCGCAATACCGTTAAACGCATTACACATCAGCCATCCCCACAGACTTGCGGGTCGGCTAAATAAATATCCCAATCGTAAAACCAATGTCGTATTCACCCTGCTAAAATAATCGCGCTGTAAAATGCATTTTAACGATCGAACAGGTATTGATATAAATCAAAACTAATGGAATACCGTAGGAATCACTGGCGTACGGTGCTAACAGCGCGAGCAATAAACCTGAGGGTCAGTAGCCCTGAAGAATATTTAACTCATTGTTTTAATGGGGTTTTAGTTATGAGATGCCTGCGCTAATGTGCGTACTTCAAGCAAGTAGCAATACGTTGGTTTCTCTGGTTATTATTGCCATTGAGGTTATAACGGGGAGAATCAGATTATTCGCCATGTTTGCTGGGCGAGGGGTGAAAATCCGACCGGGGCCAGAGCTCCGGTCGGTGTCATACTTAATGGGGCAAGGCGTTATGCTGCAGAATTTTCAGGAAATCATGTTTGTCAGAGATTAATGACAGTGCATTAGCGATCAGCTCATCGCTAAATATCGAGGCAATTTCCTTGAGTACGTCAATATGCTCTTTCTCTTTCGCGATCACGCCGATGGCAATAAACATTACATTGCTCCGATCCCAGATTACGCCATCAGGAAACTGATAGATCTCAATCCCGGTTTTAAGGATGATATCCGTCGCGGATTTCGGCAAATGCGGCAGGGTGATGCCATTGCCTAAAAAGGTCGAGACCTGATGTTCACGCTCCAGCAGAAAGTGGACACATTCCTGATTGACATAGCCTTTGGCTTTAAACTCCGCGCCGATCATGGCGATGACTTCCGCTTTATTACTGGCTTTGCAGCCAATATGCAGATTATCCAGCGTGATGTTATCGATCATAACCAACCTCCCTGGTGAGACGAGTGGATTTTTTATCTTCATGGTTTGCTGACAGCTCTGCTTCTAACTGCTCAAGCGATTTATTGGAGGTCTCGGGCAGGGCAAAGACCACGAAAAGAATGGCTAAATAGTTAATGGCGGCGAAGATAAAGAAGACTGGCCCAAGGCCCAGTTTTGCCTGCAGCAGCGGGAACAGATAGCTGACCACCGCGTTCATGATCCACATGAAAAATACCGAGATCCCCATCGACAGCCCGCGGAATTTCAGCGGGAACAGTTCGGCTAATACCACCCAGGTAATAAAGCCCATGGAGCCCTGCATCACGCCGACGAACAGCGCGCCCAGCAGCCAGATGGCGGTAGCTTTCAGGTCACCCACCAGGGTGTAATCGACAGCGGCGATAATCAGATGCAGGGTTGCCATAATGGCGAAACCGTAGATGATGATTGTCTTACGTTTGAAGCGGTCGACAAGGAACAGTACCCCGATCAGCATACCGCCCACGGAGAAAACACCGTTCAGCACGTTGCAGATCAGCGAGGTTCGTTCGGAAAAACCGGCGGCACTCAGGATTTCCGTACCGTAATACATAATGACGTTAACGCCGGTGGTTTGCTGCAGTGCGGCCCAGGTAATGCCGACCAGCAAAATTTTGAGGATCCAGGGTGTTTTGACAATCGTCGCAAAGGTGCTCTGGGCGCTGTACTTATTACCAGCTTCAATTTTGATCAGGGTAGAGATGTCATCGTACTCCTTCTGCGCACGTTCCGCCGGGCGGATTTGTTTGAGGATATGCAGCGCTTCATCATGACGATTTTTGCTGATCAGCCAGCGCGGGCTTTCCGGCGCGCGCCACATGCCAACGAACAGGCAGATGGCCGGAATCGCTTGTACCAGCAGCATATAGCGCCAGACGTCCGGCAGATGGCCCCAGATGATGCCAATGATCGCGTTGATGGCAAACGCCGCCAGCTGGCCAATGACGATGGCGACTTCATTCAGGCCGGTCAGCTTGCCGCGCATCTCGGTAGGCGCCACTTCTGAAATAAAAGTGGGGGCGGTGACCGAAGCGCCGCCGACGGCATAGCCCAGCAGGGCGCGGGCAATCAGCAGGGTAGTGATATCGGGGGCCGCGGCGGAAAGCAACGCGCCGATGAGAAAAACAAAGGAGAGAAAGAGTAAATATTTACGCCGGCCGAAGTAATCGGCAAATTTGCCGCCAAACACGCTGCCCAGCGCGGCGCCGACCAGCAGAACGCTCATTACCAGCCCTTCGGTGGTTGGGGTCAGCGCCATGTACTGCTTCAGTGAGGAAAAGGCGCCGTTGATAACGCCGGTGTCGTAACCGAAAAGCAGGCCGCCGAAGGTGGCCACTAAGGTGATCTGATGAAGTCGTTTTCTCTGTTGCTGGTTCAGGTTTGTTATAAATGACATGGTAGTCCCTTTATTTTGTTGAACGACACAAGATAAAAATACATCTCCCCAGTCAGGATTTATCACGCCTGTGTTGTCGTATCTAACTGAATTAAATGATTTTCTTCTTTGTGTAATTGCTCAGCACAAGGCAGGGTACGCTAAGCAATGGCGGTCAAAGAGGTTTACGGCTTGGTGTTGACATGGATGTAGTCGATATCCGTTCTCCTTTGCGGGTTAGCGGTCTTTAGTGCGTCAGTCGCGACGACATTTGCCGATGAACAGCGCTCTGGTGTGGCACGTTGCTGTCGCTCCGGCGATTTACCGTGGTAAGAATATGGCACAAAGAAATGGAATGAACATGCAACAAGATCACATTATGAAAATTTAATTTCAAATCAGTGTTGCAGAATGGTAAATGCATGAAGCCAATCACAAAGGCTAAAGGGAGTATATCCCCATGAAAAGCAGGTTAAATTTACAGTGAGGTAATAACGATGTTGTTTTCAGTGGGTTAATGTAAATCGAAGAATACTACGCAGATCACATTTTTACGCCATAATATTGAAGAATAGAATTTATATTTCATTGTCACGATCGGGGCAAAATGAAGATAGAGGCCTTTTACCTCCGGTCTGAAGGGGGAAATGAGCGATTCGCTTTGCCCACGGGGGAGGAGGTTAAGGATGAATGCATCACCGGGGGAAACACCGGGTAAAAATGCAGAGAAGGTGGATTCTCTGCATCTTACCCATCACGAAAAAGATCAGTGCAGTGCGGGCCAGTAGCCTTCGTTGGCGACGATCAGTTCATCGAGGATGGCTTTCGCCACCGAAGCGCTAGGCACCGTTTTCGACAGGGCGATGGCCTGCCACAGTTTCTGGTAACTGCCCTCAATCCAGGCCTCAACCACCAGTTTCTCAACCGCCACCTGCTGCTCCATCAACCCTTTCTGGAATGACGGGATTTTCCCCATCGCCAGCGGTTCCGGACCATTAACGCCCACCAGGCAGGGGACTTCCACCATCGCCGTCTCATCGAAGTTGGCGATGGCTCCGTTGTTCTCGACGATCAACAGCATCCGCTCCTGGGTGTTAAAGGCGATAGCGCAGGCGAGGTCGACGATAAAGGTGGCATGGGCCCCGGCATGGAAATGCGCGCCTTCCGCCGTGCCGCGACGGGTGATCTCCCGGGCCATATCAAAGACCTCTTTTTCGCGTCCGGCCATCACCTCGTTGGCCCGCGTAAACTCCGGGTCGGAATGCGCCACTTCATAGTCCGGGTAGAGATAGTATTTCAGATAGGTGTTAGGCAGCGTCGACGGATCGAGGGCAAACACATCCTTCACCTTTTTAAAGGTCTCGATCCAACTCGGCGCCTTATGCTGAAAGTCTTCTTTTGGGCTGCTGTATCCCTGCTCCGCCACGTGACGCTTCAGCGCCGGCATCAAATCGTTACCGGCTTTATCGGTGATGCTGGTCCACCAGCCGAAGTGGTTCAGGCCATAGTAACGAACGTTCAGCGCTTTGCGCGACGGCAGGCCGAGGATGTCGGCGAACAGACCCTCGATAGCCACCGGCATATCGCAGATGTTGATGATGCGCGCGTCGGGCCGCAGGCGACGGGTCGCTTCCGCGACGATAGCCGCCGGGTTGGAGTAGTTGAGCATCCAGGCCCCTGGAGCGTACTGCTGCATATAATCGACCAGCTCCAGCACCCCGGCAATCGAGCGCATACCGTAGGCAATCCCACCCGGACCACAGGTCTCCTGGCCCGGCACGCCATATTTCAGCGGGATCTTTTCATCCTTTTCCCGCATCTCATACAGGCCAACGCGAATATGCGCCATCACGAAATCGACGTCGGTAAAGGCCGCCTGCGGATCGGTGGTATAGCTGAACTTCACCTGTGGGAAGCGTTCAGCCACCAGGATGGCGCAGGCGTCGCCGATAGTCTTCTGACGCTGGTGATGGTTGTCATACAGACGGATCTCCCGCAGGGGAAAGCGCGACATATTTTCCAGTAACATCATCACAATCCCAGGGGTATAAGTACTGCCGCCGCCGGCAATGGTGACCACAAAATTATCTTTCATTTACCACCTCGTTATTCAATAACACCCAGACTGGCGTTGACCGCCGTTCGAATTTTGTTAACTCCCAGGCCATAGATAACCTGGACATGGTTTCCTTTAATCAGCACGCTGCTCCCGCCGCTCTCTTTCAACAGCGTCTGCTGGATAAGGGCGGGGTCCCGCACATCAACCCGCAGACGGGTAAAACAGTTGCCCACCGCACAGACATTCTCTTTCCCTCCCAGCCCGGCAATCACCAGCGCGCCTTTATCCGGATACTCGCTATTAGCCTGTTGCGAATGCTCATCTTCGGCTGCGGTTTCTCGGCCCGGGGTGAGCAGCCGCAGACGGGTAATACAGAAGGTGCCGACCAGGTACATGGTCGCGGTTTCCAGCAGACCGAGGGCGACAAACACCGGCCAGCGCGTCGCGCTGACTCCCGCCGGGAGGTTATAGACGACGAAATCGATGAGACCGTTAGTGGCGCAGACCCTGACGTGAAGCAGCCAGGCCAGCATCTGGAAAAAACCGTCCAGCAGGGAGTAGATAAGCCACAGCAATGGGGCGGTGAAGATAAAGAGAAACTCAAAAGGTTCGGTGATCCCCACCAGGACGGAGGTAACAATCAAGGGGATCAGCGTGACTTTCAACCGCTGCTTATTCTCCGGTTTCGCCGTACGGTAGAAGGCGAGCGCCATGCCGGCGGTGCCAAAAATCTTCACCATCCCATAGGTGAGGAAACGGGCGGAATCACTGAGCGCGTCAACGGGGTGGCGGGCGATTTCGGCCAGGAAAATAGGCTTAGCGCCAATGACGGTCTGACCATCGATCAGCAGCTGACCGCCGATAGAGGTAAAAACGAACGGCGACCAGATCAGATGATGCAGCCCGGTGGGGATCAGGAACCGGTTGAGAAAGCCGTACAGGAAGACCCCGATGGCGCCAAAGGATTTCATAAAGCCGGTCAGCGCCGAAATGCCCAGCTCCACTACCGGCCAGAGATAGACGGTGGCGATGGCGAACATGCCAACCAGCGGCAGCATCACGATCAGCACCAGCTTACTGTTGCCGTAGATCGACAGCGCGCCGCGAAACTCAATCCCAATCACGCGATTATGGACAAAGGCGACAGCGCAGCCAAGGATAATCCCAAGGAATACGCCCATATCGATAACCTGAAAACCGAAGATAAAGGTTTGTCCGCTGCCGTACAGTTGCGCGTTGGTGGCTCCGGTCGCCAGGCGATGGGTGAGGGTTAGCCAGCTATTATTCGCCGCCAGGTACATCAGCCAGGTCATGGCCGCCACGAAGGCCGCTTCGGCCTTGCGGGTTTTCGCCAGACCGCTGGCCAGCCCAAGGCAGAACAGAAACCCAAGATGGTTCATCAGCGCCCAGAGCATACTGGAGACAAATTTCCCCACCAGGTAGAGCCCGCTGCTTTCATCCACCCACAGCCGGTTGGTCGTCATGCTGAACAGGGCGATCAACAGGCCGATAGCTGGCAGATACAGCACCGGCCCGATCATCGCCTTGGAAAAGTCCTGAAGCTTTTTCACTCCAATCATGGTTGTCCTCTCGTCTTTGCAGACCGCTGTCATCACCTGATGAATAGGCTTATCAGACTAGGAGCAGACCACCGGGAACCCGAGCAGGAAAAGGGCCATCTGTGACGAAAGTCATATATATTGTTGCTGGACAGATATATAAATATGGCGTGATTTATAGATGTGTCATTGTTGACTTTTTCGCTGAAAGATAAAAATAATCATTTAATTACATGAAGTTATTCATGTCTACCGTTGACTGGCGCCACTCCATCGAGACATCTAAAAGTGATTTATAAAAAGATTGCCACTGAACTGAAGGCCCGCATCAACAGCGACGACTATGCCGTCGGCGATATGCTGCCCAGCGAAAAAGCGCTCGCCGCGGAGCTGAAGGTCTCGGTGATGACGCTGCGCAAAGCGCTGGCGCTACTGGAGGAAGAAAAGCTGATCGCGCGGCGGCACGGCAGCGGAACCTGCATTGTGCGTAAAAGTAACTATCATGGCGGGGAACTGGAGGGCTTTAACTACCAGATGCAGGTGGTGGGCGTCACCAACTACCGTAACAAAGTTATTGAATTTACGCTGCTTGATGCCCCGCCAGCCATTGCCCAGCAGTTAAAGATCCAGCCGGGGGAGAAAGTGTATTACGTCAGACGGCTGCGGCTGATCGATGAGGTCCCAATCCTGGTGGAAAACAGCTATATCCCCTTCGCCACCTTCCCCTGGCTCAGCGTGGGTAACCTCGAGCAGTCTAAGTTCAACTATTTCAAAAAAGAGTGCCATATCACCATTATCGAGAGCCACCGCAGCTATACCCCGGTGCTGGCGACCCGTGAGCAGGCGGAGCTGCTGCAGGTGGCGCCAAACAGCCTCCTGCTGCGGGTGCAGTCGATCAGCTACGCCCAGAACCGGGCGATCGTCGATTTCTCAGAGATCTACCAGAACACCAGTAAGTACAATGTGAAGCACATTACCCGCCGCTAGAGGATTCAGACCAGCCATCCCCGGGCGATCAGCTCTATCCCCAGCGCCAGCAGGAACAACAGAAAGCCCTGACGAAAGCGCTGCGGGCTGAGACGCGAGCGGATCCGCTGTCCCAGCCACATGCCGAGCAGCGCCGGCAACAGCGCCAGNGCCGACAATAGCCATGCATCATCATGCCAGCCATCGTGCAGGGCGAGGCCGGCCGCCAACGCCAGGGTGGAAAGGGTGAACGACAACCCCAGGGCCTGCACCAGCTCGTCGCGACGAAAGCCCAGCGCCTGTAGCCAGGGAACGGCCGGAATAACAAATACCCCGGTCGCCCCGGTGATAACGCCGGTCAGCCCGCCCATGAGCGGCGACAGCCACTTCTCCACGCGGCCGGAAACCTGAAACACCGGACTGCAGAGCGCATACCCGGCATAGACTATCAATGCGGCGCCAAGCGCCAGCGCCGACCACCGAGGATTGAGGCCGATCAGCAGTGAGGATCCGGCCAACGTGCCAATAATAATCCCGGTCATCATAAGCCAGAGACGACGTACAATCTGCGCCAGCGCCGGGCCTGCCAGTAACTGCCAGAGATTGGTGAGCAGCGAGGGAAGGACCAGCAGCGCCGCTGCGGCCTGCGGCGGCATCAGCAGGCCAAGCAGGCCCATCGCCACGGTGGGCAATCCCATGCCGGTCACCCCTTTGACCAGCCCGGCGGCAATAAAGATCAACAGGAAAGAGATCGTGTGTAAATCGAACATTATGGCTCACTTTTCAGGGTAGAAAGGGGCATTGAAACAGCTGGTCGTGAGGGCCACAATGCGGTATGTTGGCCATAGACTACGGAAAAACCGAAGGGAAAGGAGGGCCTGATGCGACTGGATCTGGCCGATCTGCGGCTATTTATCGCCATCGTGGATACCGGCAGTATCACCGGCGGAGCGGCGAATGCCCATCTGGCCCTGGCGTCCGCCAGTGAGAGGCTGCGCAAGATGGAGGCCGAGATCGGCGTGCCGCTGTTGCACCGTCATGCCCGCGGGGTGACGATGACAGAGGCCGGGGAGGTACTGGCGCGCCATGCCCGCCCGCTTCTTGCGCAGCAGCAGCGTCTGCGCCAGGCGATGCACGCCTTCGCCTGCGGTCAGCGGGGGACGCTGCGCCTGTTCGCCAACACCTCGGCGATGTCGGCCTTTCTGCCGGGGAAGCTCGCCGCCTGGATGGCAGCGCACCCGGCGGTGCAGATCGAAACCGAAGAACGCACCAGCGCGGATATCGTCAGCTGTATCCTGGCGGGCTTGGCGCAGGCCGGAGTGGTGTCCGATGCGGTCGACCCCGGGCCGCTGCGCCTCGATCCCGTCGCTGACGACCCGCTGGTGCTGATCGTGCCGCCAGCTCACCCTCTGGCCGAAAAACAGGAAGTGGCGTTTGCGGCTGTGCTCAACGAGCCGTTGGTCGCCCTCTATCAGACCAGTGCGCTACAGCAGCATATCGAACAGCACGCAGCTGAACTCGGCCAGGCGCTAAACGTTCGGGTCAGGATGAGCCATTTTGCAGGGCTTTGCGAGATGGTGGCGCACGGCGCCGGCGGGGCGATCCTGCCGCGCGTTATTGCCGAGCGTTACCGGCAGCGCTATTCGTTTGCCGTCATCGGGTTACAGGACCGCTGGGCGCAGCGCCGTTTGTGCCTGTGCTACCAGGATGACGCCAGCCTGTCGCCAGCGATGCGCCGCTTACTGGAATGGCTTCGTCAGCCTTGAGAACATCAGTGACAGTGTCACTTTTCATGCCCGTTATTGCTACTGACATCCATGCCAGAGATGCGATAGTAGAGGTCCGCTTTTATTAAGACGCGAATCAGGACAGACAAGATGAGTACATTACCAAAGGTCGCGGTGCTGGGACTCGGCGCCATGGGACACGCTTTTGCCAGTAACCTGCTGAAAAACGGCTTTACCGTTGCCGGCTGGAACCGTTCGCCAGCCCGCGGCGAAGATTTACAGGCGCATGGGTTATCTCTGCACGCCACGCCGCAGCAGGCGGTGGCCGATGCCGAGGTGATCATCAGTATGCTCGCCGACGGCGAGGCCACCCTCGAGGTACTGGCGCAAATCGCGCCCGCCTGTCAGCCGCAGGCGATCTATTGCCAGATGGGCACCATTGGCCTGCCGGAGACCCGGCAGGCCATCGCGTTGTTGCGGGAACTTCAGCCAGCGATGACCTATATCGATGCCCCGGTGTCGGGGACCAAAGCCCCCGCGGAGAAGGCACAGATCCTGGTGCTCGCCAGCGGCGATAGGGAAAAGGGCGCCGCTGCCGAACCGGTGTTTGCGGCTATCTCCCGCGGGACGCAGTGGTTTGGCGAGGCGGGCAACAGCCAGAAAATGAAGCTGGTCCTCAATGCCTGGCTGATTTCGATGATGCAGGGCATCGCGGAGAGCGCCCAGCTGGCGAAGACGCTGGGCTTCACCCCCGACCAGCTGTGGAGCGCCCTGGAAGGCGGCCCGCTGGCGGCGCCCTATGTCAAAGTGAAACTAGACGCCATCGCCAGCGAGCAGTTTACCCCGCAGATGCAGCTGGCGCATGCCCTGAAAGATGCCCGGCTGGCGCTTTCCCTGGCCGAGCCGCACACCATGCCGGGGCTGGAAAACATCGCCGAACTGTGGCAGCAGGCGGCGGACGCGGGATATGCCGGAGAGGATTTGTCTGCGGTATATCAGTGGCTGTCGCCGTCGTCAAAAGCGTAGTTTCCTACCCACGCCTGGAAAGAAGTGGCCATGTTGGCCACTTATCCTGGCGGATGGGGCATCAATTCGAATCTACCGTACGTTAACTTAAGCTATCAATCCATTCGCTCTGGCGCGGATTCAGCCGGCGATAACAGTGTACCGACACCGCCAGCTGCGTCAGGTCGGTGAAGACCATCGGATCGAGCTGTATATGCTTTTTAATTTGCTGCAGCCGATAGGTGAGCGTATTACGATGAATCCCCAACAGCAGCGACGTTTTGCCCGGTTCGGCATTATTGGCAATAAAGCTGCTCAGGGTATCCAGCAGTACTTCGCCGGAATCATGCTCAAGCAGCTGGCGTACGTTATTGATAAAAAAATTGACCATATAGCTGTCTTCCAGCACCCTGAACAGGCAGAGCATTGCCATTTCGCGAAAGTAGTAGATCTGCCGCTGCGGCTGCACTTTGCTACCCACTTCGATCACCGAGCGGGCGAACCGAATGGCCTCGCGAATGTCCGGGGCGCTGTCCGCCTGCACGCCAATCCCGATATGGTAATGGCTTATCTGATTACTCAGTACAAACTCAATGCCCCGCAGCAGGGTTTCCTGGGCTTCGCTTAGCGCGTTGAGGATCAATATTTCATGGCTGCCCAGCAAAATAACGTCACTTACGCCGGAGAGCTGCGAGAATTCCCGCAACAGCGTACTCAGTATGTCGCTTAACTGATGCTGTTCGACCTGCACGGTCACTACGATCGGAACCCGCGGTGTATCAAAATCGAAACCAAGTTCCAGCAGGCGATGAAGCGCTTCTTGCCCGGCGGGCGTAGCCCCTTGTTCCAGATACTGACAAAACAAGGTGTCACGCAGACGTTGCCGCCAGTTGGTTTCCCGCATCTCTATGGCCTGGCGGACCAGCAGTTCGGCGGTGAGCACCGCCAGTTCAGCATAGCGGCTTATCGCCGCGGGATCGCCGCTGATGCCTACCACCATCACCACGCGATCGTCATAGATAATGGGATGATTAATACCAGGATGCACGTTGTGAAAACGCGCGGCTTCCGCGGCGTTGTTAATACAAATGCGTTTCCCGGTGCGTATTACCTCCCGGGCGACTTCATGCTGTTCGCCGATACGATGCCGTTCACCTGAGGCAATGATCTGTCCATGATGGTCAATCACATTCACGTTATGATGAATTATCGCCATTGCCCGGGCGACAATTTCATTAGCCAGCGCTGTTGTAATAATCATACAGTTATCCGCTTATGTGCCTCTCCGCGCCACCCGCTCAGAAAGGTTCGTAGAACATTCTCCGCGGCGTCGGCGAGGAGCGGTTCGCATGTGTTCATCGACTCTGCCAGCGCCATAGGGCGCTGGCAAATAGACCACATTGCGTCAATATGGTGTTGATATAATTGCCGGCTGCTCTCATCACGCCCGCCGCAAAGGGCCACAACCGGCACGCCATGGCGTGCGGCTTTGCCTGCCACGCCCACCGGAGCCTTACCAAAGGCGCTCTGCCGATCGAGCCAGCCTTCACCCACGATCGTCAGCGCGGCATCGCGAAGATGGCCGTCGGCGTTAAGCAGCTCCAGCACCAGGTCAATGCCCGGACGCAGCGTGGCGCCGGTATAGGCGATAAGCGCAGCCCCCATACCGCCNGCGGCCCCGGCGCCGGGCCGTCCGCTGACGTCGAATCCGAGGGTTTGCGTAAGCAGCTGGCTATAATGCGCCATTCCCGCCTCCAGCTCGCTGAGCGCCGCCTCGTCCGCGCCTTTCTGCGCCCCATACACCCAGGTGGCGCCATGCTCGCCAAGCAGAGGGTTAGTGACATCGCAGGAGGCCTGTATTTCGCTTTGCTGTAGACGCGGGTCCAGACCGCTCAAATCGATGCGCTGAATATGCGCCAGGTCCTGACCTGCCGCGGGAGCCGGCAGCAGGGTGCCGTCCTTACGCCAGAAGCGCGCGCCGAGCGCCTGGGCAAAACCGATGCCGCCATCGTTGGTCGCGCTGCCGCCCAGGCCGATAATCAAATGCCGACACCCGGCGTCCAGCGCCGCCTTTACCTGTTCGCCCAGCCCGTAGCTGCTGGCCTGACGCACATCCCGCTGCGCTGGCGGCGTGAGTTCGAGCCCACAGCTTTGCGCCATCTCGATAATGGCCCGCTCGCCGGGCAGGATCAGGAAATCCGCCTGCAGGGAGAGGCCATAAGGCGAGGTACAGCGCTGCTGTTGCCACACCGCCCCCTTAAGCAACGGACTATCCGCCAGAGTCGACAGCAGTCCCTCTCCGCCGTCGGACACGGGCATTTCGACCAGCTCCAGCGTCTGGTCAACCCGGCGCAATCCCTGGGCTACCGCTGCGCAAGCGGCCTGCGCGCTGCAGCTACCTTTAAACGAATCCAGCGCGATAACAATCTTCATACGTTCTCCTGCGTTAATGCGCTTTGCGCGGCGTTTTATCGGTGGTCATGAGCTGTAATAACATCCCCAGCAGCGCACATCCCGCCATGGTAAAGAAGGCGTAGATATAACCCGCTGGATTTTCCCAGCCGCCGCCAAACTGAATGAGCCAGCCCATAAGCAATGGCGAAATGCCGCCGCCGATAAACATCGCCGTGGTGATGATTCCGTTAGCGGTAGAGGTGGCGCGTTCTTCGGCGGAGTCCGACGCCATGGCGTAGTAGATAGGCCACACGGCGTTGGCCACCAGGCCAAAAAATAGCTGAATGGCGATAAGGCGCGGCATATTGGTGGCGAAATAGAACAGCGCAATGCCGATACTCATCCACAGACCGCAGACGATCAGGGTTCGTTTACGGCCAAAGCTATCCGACAGCCAGGGCCAGATTACCTGACCCAGGGTACCGGTAAGCGTGAAGATAATACTCAGCCCGGCGGACGCCGCCAGCGACAGGCCGGAGACGTGATAAAGATACGGGGGCAGTACAACGTTAATGCCCATATAGACGATTTGCGTCAGCAGGGTATTGCCCGCCGTCAGCGAAATATTGCGGTTGCGCAGGGTGCGTAAAAAGGTCTTCATCCCTTCGCCTTTGGCGACATGGCTGCTTTCCTGCGTCGCCGGGCGCGTCAACCCCTGGCTGTCGATATGCTGATAAAGCGTGTTGATGCGGTCGGCGGTAGAATATTTTGCCCAGAAGATCATTAGCGGGATGGCGACGAGCAGCGCCAGCAGGAAGCAGTAGCGCCAGCTGCCTTCGCCAAACGTGGCAAGCACCAGGCTTGCCACCACGCCGCTCAGCAGCGCGCCAATCGGATAGCCGGTATGATGCACCCCCAGCGCAAAACCGCGCTTCTCTTTCGGCCACCACTCCGCGGTGTTGCTGACGCCGACGGGTTCGCCCCAGCCGGCCCCAAGGTTGACGCCCACGCGCAGCAGCACAAAGGCCGTCAGCCCGTGGCTGATCGCTTTAATCCCGGAAATAAAAGACAGCGCGGTATAGCCCAGCACCAGCGGTACCTGAAAGCGCGCTCGTTTCCAGCCAGACCCGTAGCGATCGCTCCAGATGGAGCCGGGAATATCCAGCACCGCAAGGGCTACCATGATCAGGGCGACGATATTGCCCCACTGTTCCGGCGAGAGCGAGAACTCCTTAGAGATGACCGGGCCAAGGCGCAGGATCATCTCGCGATCGTAGGCGTTAAGCACCCAGATTAGCCAGCAAACCAGTAGCGAAACCCAGGAGAAGCGATGTATCAGCCGCTTTTTGCCACGTTGTTCGCCGGCAGATGTGTGATTGATTGTTGTCATAGTCGTGTTTACTCCGCGGCGTCGCGACAGCATGATGCGCGCCGCCTGGTGTCAGGGTCAGAGTCAGTTCGCCGGGTATTATTGTTATCGCGGCGAGCCGGTGATTCGTTTAGCCGGCGAAGCGCCGTTCCGCTACGCCGGTCACGCCCAGGTCGTAAATGGCGAACAGGCTGCCGCGCAGCTGATTATCTTCCGGGAAGCGCGGCAGGGGCGGCTGCGCCATGGAGGTGACGTACAGCACATCAAGGTTTTCGCCGCCGAACATCACGCTGGTCACTTTTTTCACCGGCATCTCAATGATGCGATCGACCTTACCCTCCGGGGTATAGCGCACCAGCTTGCCCGCGTAGACCAGCGCGTTCCACAGATAGCCTTCGCTGTCCACGGTGGCGCCGTCCGCCGCGCCGCCTTCGCTGCGATCGACATGGCAAAAGACCCGTTCGCCGGAAAGATCGCCGGTCGCGGTGTTGTAGTCCCAGGCGCAGATTTCGCCCGTCCAGGTATCGGCAAAATAGAACGTCTCGCCGGAGGGGCTCCAGCAGGGGGCGTTAGAGACGATAATGCCTTTCTTCAGCACGTGCAGTGACAGATCGGCGTCCAGGCGATATAGCGCGCCGCTCGGTTCCTCTTCGCGCATATCCATTGACCCGAACAGAAAGCGTCCCTGACGATCGACTTTGCCGTCGTTGAGCCGGTTAAAGGGTCGGTCCGCTTCCGGATGGTGCAACAGCGTCAGCTCGCCGCTGGCGAAGTCGAGCAGATGAACGCCATTCTGCAGCGCCACCACCGCGCCTTCGCCGTTCTGGCGCAGGGCGAAAGAGCCAATTTTCTGTCGCACGTCCCAGCTCTTGATCGCGCCGCCCTGCGCGTTGCAGGCGAACAGGCGCCCGTCGAGGCTGTCCACCCACCAAAGACGCTGCTGTTCGACATCCCAGACCGGGCTTTCGCCGAGTCGGGTTTTTAAATCCAGTAACACTTCAATGCGCATAATGGCCTCCTGATTACACTTTTTCACCGTGGGCCTGTTTCGCCGATACGGAGCCTGGGGATGAGGAACTTTTGAGAAACAGGGACACCAGCGCGCCGATAATCAGTAGCGCGACAGCGAACCATAAGCCGGACGTTGCCGCACCGGTGCGGTCCTCAAACGCGCCGAGAATAAACGGCCCGAGAAAGCCCCCGCACAGCCCGAGGCAGTTGAGCAGGCCGAAGCTGCCCGCCAGCATATGCCCGCTCATGATGGACGGGAGCCAGTTAAAGATGATGGATTGCATAGCGAAGAACATGAAAGCGGCCAGCGAGAAGCCAAGCAGCGCCACACCGTGGCCGGCAATGGCGCCAATCGCCATGCCGGTCGCCATGACCAGATATCCGGCCATCAGCATGCTGCGGGAACGCTGTTCCGTGCGGGCGAATCGCGGCAGCAGGATCCCACCCGCGGCGGCGGCAATCCACGGGATGGCGGTCAGCAGACCAATCTGCAGCGGAGTAAGCTGGCCCCAGCTACCGATGATCCCCGGCAGGAAATAACTCAGGCCGTAAACCGAAAACTGGTGGGTAAAGTAAATCAGCACCAGCAACAAAAACACTCGGGTGGACAGCGCGGTTTTCAGGGAGAAACGGCTCGGCGTATGGCGCGTTTCCTCGGCTTCTTTCGCCAGTACCGCGTTAATGGCTTGCACATCGTCGCTGTCCAGCCAGCGGGCGTCGGCTGGTTTATCCGGCAGTCTGCGCCAGACGACGAACGCCAGCGCTATCGCAGGCAGCCCTTCGATAAAGAACATCCACTGCCAGCCGTGCCAGCCGGACATGCCATCAAGGCTTAATAACAATCCGCCCAGCGGCGCGCCGATAATATTGGCCAGACAGACCCCCAGCAGGAACAGGCCGGTGGCTTTTGCGCGCTCTTCGCGGCCAAACCAGAGGGTGAGGTAGTAAATAATGCCCGGATAGAGTCCCGCTTCGGCGGCGCCGAGTAGAAGGCGCATCACGTAAAAGGACGTAGGCCCGGTGACAAACGCCATACCGCAGGAGAGGATGCCCCAGGTAATCATGATGCGAGCTATCCAGCGCCGTGCGCCAATCCGGGTGAGAAACAGGTTACTGGGGATCTCCAGCACTGCGTAGGTGAGAAAAAACAACCCGGCCCCGAGGCCGAATGCGGTTGCGGAAAGGCCGATATCCACCGACATGGTCGCTTTCGCCATGCCAATATTGGTACGATCAATAAAGCTGATGATGTACGCCACGATAAGCAGCGGCATCAAATGGCGGTAGATTTTTTTATGGGTGCGTTGCAGCTGCGTCCCGTTTACCGCCTTTTCATTTATTGCGGACATGGTTATTATTTCCCCGTATTCGTGGTCAGAAGCCTTGCCGGGATCGAGACGATCCCGTTCGTCAGCTCACAGGTTGTCGCCGGGTGCTGACCCGAACGACGCCCGGCCCGAAGCCCCACTTCGGGCCGTCTTTTGCTAAGCGCCTTCGCGCTCGAACAGC
Organism: Klebsiella sp. EMBS2024; assembly: GCF_036233805.1. Taxonomy (NCBI): domain Bacteria; kingdom Pseudomonadati; phylum Pseudomonadota; class Gammaproteobacteria; order Enterobacterales; family Enterobacteriaceae; genus Klebsiella; species Klebsiella sp. EMBS2024. The sequence continues at coordinate 1,872,809 of NZ_JAZARW010000001.1, forward strand.
ATAGAAATCCCCTGGCCGCCGCCGATGCACATGGTGACCAGACCAGTGCGTGCGCCGCTGCGCGCCATTTCATACATCAGTTTGACCGGCAGAATCGCACCGCTGGCGCCTACCGGGTGGCCGAGGGCGATCGCGCCGCCGTTGACGTTAACGCGGGCCGGGTCGAGACGCAGATCGTTCATCACCGCCAGCGCCTGAGCGGCGAAGGCCTCGTTGAGTTCAATTAAATCAATGGACTGCACATCTATATTGAGACGGTCCATCAGGCGTCGGGTAGCGGGAGAGGGACCAAACCCCATAATCTCCGCTCCGCAGCCGGCGACCGCCCAGCCGCGAATGCGCATGCGCGGGGTTAAGCCGCGTTTTTCCGCCTGCTGGCGGGTCATCATCACCAGCGCCGCCGCGCCGTCGTTAATGCCCGATGAGTTGGCCGCCGTCACCACGCCGTCGGCTTTAAACGCCGGACGCAGCGTGGCGAGCTTTTCACGCGGGGTGTCGCGCGGGTGTTCATCGGTCGCAAACAGGCGGGTCGCTTTTTTGCCGTCCGGCACCTCAAGGGCCAGGATCTGCTCGCGAAAGCGACCCTCCGCGATCGCCTTCAGCGCCTTCTGCTGGCTCGACCAGGCGAAATCGTCCATCGCTTCGCGGGTAATACCGAAGCGTTGCGCGACGTTTTCCGCGGTGATGCCGTTGTGATAAGGGCCTTCCGGCCAGGTGAGAATGGAGATCAGGCCATCTTCCAGCTCGCCGTGGCCCATGCGATAGCCATCGCGCGCTTTACGCAGGTAGTAGGGCAGCTGGGTCATATTTTCAGTGCCGCAGGCGACGACCACCTCGGCCTGGCCGCTTTGCAGCTGCATCATGCCGTCCGCCAGGGCCTGAAGTCCGGAGCCGCACTGGCGGTTAACGGAATAGGCGGTGCTCTCCTGCGGGATCCCCGCGCGCAGCTGACAGATGCGGGCGATAAAACCGCTTTCGGCGATTTGCCCGACGTTGCCGACGATCGTTTCGTCGATATCCTGCGGCGCAATCCCGGCGCGGGCGATCGCTTCGCGAATGACGGCGGCCCCAAGGTCATGCTGATGGGTATGTTTAAGACTGCCGTTAAACGTGCCAATAGCGGTACGGACGCCGCTGACAATCACAATATCATTAGCCTGGGTCATTGTTTTTCTCCTTACAGCACCATGCCGCCGCCGACGTTAATCACTTCACCATTGATATAGCGCGCGCCATCGGACGCCAGAAACGCCACACACTCGCCGACGTCTTTCGCCTCGCCGGCGTAACCCGCGGGAATTTTGCTGACCATGATTTGCCAGACGTTTTCCGGTACGCCGCGCGTCATGTCGGTATCGATAAAGCCCGGGCAGATGGCATTCACCGTGACACCTTTTTTCGCCAGTTCGCGGCAGGCGGTTTTGGTCATTCCCACCACGCCGGCTTTTGACGCCGAATAGTTGGTTTGCCCGACGTTGCCAAGCCAACTGGCGGAAGCGATATTGATAATGCGGCCCGCACCGAGCTCGCGCATGCGGATAGCGGCCTGCTGCATACAGAGGAAAGTGCCTTTCAGGTTAACGTCGATAACCGTGTCCCAGTCCGCTTCCGTTAATTTGTGCAGCATGGCGTCGCGGTTGATTCCGGCGTTATTCACCAGAATGTCTACCGGGCCAAACGCCTCTTCGGCCTGGGAAAACAGGGCTTCGACCTGCGTTTTTTCAGCGATATTGCAGCTGATAAACAGCGCCTGTGCGCCCGATTCGCGCAGGGAAGCGGCGGCGGCTTCGCCGTGTGCATCACGATCGGCGATAATCACTCGCGCGCCTTCCCGCGCAAGCACCTGGGCAATGCCAAAGCCGATACCGCGTGCGGCGCCGGTGACAATGGCGGTTTTACTGGCAAGTTTCATAGCAACGTTCCTTATGAGTCAGAGGATGAATTCCGGGACAGATGTTCCGCGAGACCGCAGGGCGGCGGGGCGAACAATCGGCTGTCCATAACCTGAAGATCCGCGGCGATCGCCGGATGAAAATCCATATGCGCCAGGATGTCGCGCTCAAGATCGATACCGGGGGCGATTTCCGTCAGCACCGGTCCTTCCGGGCGCAGTTCGAAAACCGCCCGTTCGGTGACGTAATGCATGGTTTGTCCTTTGGCGCGGGCCAGTTCGCCGTTGTAAGAAATCTGGTTTACCCCGGCGACGAATTTACGCACTTCGCCTTCGCGGCGGATATGCAGCGCCCCGTGTTCACAGGCGATCTCCAGCCCTTTGGCGGTAAAAGAGGAGCAGAACACGACGTGGCGGGCATTCTGGGTGATATCGATAAAACCGCCCGCGCCGGGGCAGGATGCGCCGAGCCGTGTGGCATTGACGTGCCCGTGCGGGTCAATCTCGCCGGCGCCCATAAAGGTGATGTCGACCCCTGCGCCGTTGTAGTAGAGCATTTGATCCTGGTGGCTAATCATCGCGCTCAGATTACGGCCGATACCGAAATCCACGCCACCCGCCTGCTGCCCGCCGTAGATCCCTGACTCGACGGTGATGGTGACCTGCTCCCCGAGCTGTTCCTCGTGAATGATGGCGCCAATCACGTCATTGGGAATACCGGTGCCGAGATTGATGACGCAGCCGGGGGTCAGATAGCGGCAAGCAATCCGCCCGATAAGCTTGCGCAGGTCCAGCGGCAGCGGCGCATTCTGCGCGGCGGGCAGCTGGATATCGCCGCACAGCGCTGGGTCGAAGGCCCAGCTTGAAGTCTGGCGGTGATCCGTCTGCGGCTCTTCGCATACCACGATGGCGTCGATCAGGTTGCCGGGAACAGTGATGCTTTTCGGATGCAGCGAGCCTTTCGCTACGCGATATTTCACCTGCGCCAGCACCTTCGCCCCGTAGCGTCTGGCGGCGAGAACGGCGTGCAGGACTTCCAGCTTCATCACCTCTTCATCGGTCGTGAGGTTACCGTCTTCATCAGCATGGGTGCCGCGCACAATGACCACGTCCAGAGGAAGGGCCGGATAAAACAGATATTCGTCGCCGCGAAACGTGACGTGCTCGATCAGATTGGGTCGTTCGCGGGTGCGGGCGTTCATCCTTCCGCCCTCTATGCGCGGATCGACAAAGGTACCGAGACCGACGGGAGAAAGCCGCCCCGGCAGTCCGGCGGCCATCGCGCTATAGAGATGAACGATCTGCCCCTGCGGCAGGCACCAGGCTTCCACTTCGTTGTTGTTGATCATCGCCATCCAGCGCGGCGCCAGGCCCCAGTGCGAACCGATAAGGCGGGTCACCATACCCGGATGGGCAAAGTGCTGGATACCGCGCTGGCGATCGCTTTGCCCCGCGGCATGCAGTAGCGTCAGGTCACGCGGTTCGCCCGCGGTCAGAAAGCGCGCTTCGATGGCGCTTAAAATGGACTCCGCCGCGCCGATAAGCGTCATCCCGACGGTGCAGACGGTGTCGCCGCTGGCGACCCACCGCGCCGCCTCATGGGCGTCGATAAATTTGCTGCTCACTTTTTATCCTCCGTTGATAGCGTGATGATGGATTCTGCGAGACGCTTTTTGAGCTGCTGTTTGCTCACTTTGCCGTTGTGGGTACGCGGTAAAGCACGGGTGAAAATAATGCGCGCCGGTAGCTTAAAACGGGCGATTTTGACCTTGAGCCAGTCGAGGATCTCTTCGCTGGTCAGGTGATGCTGGCCATCCGGCACGATAAACGCCACGGGCTCTTCGCCGTAGACCGGGCTGGGGGTCGGGATGACGGCAACTTCCCGTACTCCCCGATAGGTAGAGAGAATGTTTTCCAGCTCCAGTGAGTAAATTTTCTCGCCGCCGCGATTGATCATGTCCTTGCTGCGGTCTTTGATGTACAGCCAGCCTTCGTCGTCGAGATAGCCCAGATCGCCGGTACAAAACCAGCCCTGCGCATCGCAGCTCGGGCGTCGCTCGCTGTGCTGCCAGTATTCGCGGATCACCACATCGCCTTTTAGCCAGATATGGCCGATTTGTCCGGCGGGGAGGGGCTGCTGGCGATCGTTGCGGATGGTAATGGCGAGACCCGGGATCGCCTGACCTGAACTGCCGCATTTATCGCTGCCCCAGACGTCGCCCGGAAAAATCGTCGCAGGCGAGGTCGTTTCGGTGAGGCCGTAGATCGGCTGAATCGCGGTATGCGGGAACAGGGTTTTTAACTCCTTGATCAGTCCATCGCTCAGGTGGCCAGCGCCGCAGGCAATCGTGCGCAATGCCGGAAAATCGCTGGGATGGTTGACGCTCTGCTCACGCGCAGCCTGGCAAAGAAGGATAAAAATGGTGGGCGAGCCGTGCAGAAAGGTAATGTTCTGCTCGCGCAGGGTGGTGATCACCTGCGGGGCATTGAACCGATGCTGCAGCCAGATGCTCGCGCCGAGGCTAATAAACAGCGCCAGCAGCGCCGACAGGCCAGTGATGTGATAGATAGGCACCGCCAGAATGGTGCTATCCGCGGCGGTGAGATTCAGTTTTTGCGCATAGGCGTCAATCGCGCAGAGCAGGTTATTGTGGGTGATAATCGCCCCTTTAGGCTCTCCGGTGGTGCCGGAGGTGAACATCATCACCGCCGTATCGTCGCGGTTAACCGGGACCGGCGGGCGGGTCAGCGGTTCGGGAAGGCAGAGCGCCTGCCATTCGCTGAGTGAAACCGCACGCGCGTCAGGGGTGTTTTTCAGCCAGTCCTGTACGGTCGCATCGAACAGGACAACCTGGGGAGCGATATGGCCTACCAGCGCCTCGCTTTCGGCCTGCTTAAGCTTGGTGCTGAACGGCACCACTTCGATGCCCAAACCCAGCGCGGCAAAAAGGACTTCGCAAAAAGCGGGGTGATTGCCCCAGGCCAGCAGAATACGGTCGCCTTTGCGCAGCGACCAGCCGCGATCAAGCTGCGCCATCGCCCGCTGTACCCGCAGATGAAAATCGCGGTACAGATAGCGCCGATCCTCAAACGCCAGCGCCAGGGCATCCGGGCTGCGGGCGGCGCTGTGGCTCAGGGCCTGGTACAGATTCTGGAAGTCGGCGGAGGTGCTGTTCATGTGTCTCTCCTGATATCGCGTATTGAGTAGGAGTAGTCTGGGGAAATTCAGGAGAGGAAATTGCCGAATGGCTCACAATAGAAAATCAACAAAACAGAAGCAATTTTGTAACATTGCACAATGGGCAGGAGAGACCGGGTGGGGGAGAGATATCTGCGAATCAAACCGACGTGAATAATGCCAGAGGACGCTATCTTTTAGACCCGTATTAACCGGGCCTAAAAGAGTGAAGGGGTCAGCCCTGCCGCTTAGCGTTTACAGGCATCGAACTCGAGCCGTTCGCCATCGGGGCCGCGAATAAGCAGGAAGCGCACGTTGTCTTCTTCTATCGGCCCTTCATCGAGCGGATAACCGAGCGCCGCCAGCCGCTGCTGCACCGCATCCAGGTCGCTGACT
>NZ_JAZARW010000001.1:1885535-1885749 GCF_036233805.1 Klebsiella sp. EMBS2024
AATGATTACCAAATCGCCCGGGAGCCTGAGGCCAGTGCCTCGATTCAAACTATTCTGCTNGGGGGGATCGTTAAGAAGGGATACCACTGCGTGGTGGCGATCAACGGACGTTCCATTCTCGACACGCTAAACGTCGATAAAGCATTTATGGGCACCAATTCGCTGTCGCTGAAACACGGCGCCTGCGTGGCCGATATCATGCTGGCAGAAACGA
>NZ_JAZARW010000001.1:1894370-1894549 GCF_036233805.1 Klebsiella sp. EMBS2024
CATGTTGTAGTAGCTAACTTGAGATGTCCGTCTCTGACCAAATAGACATGTCCGCGCTACANTCTCNCNACNGCGATCNCTGCTTTCAAAGGATGAGACTCATGACGGCATACGGAACGGAGTTTTTCTCNATGAACGATGTAAACCGACTCAGGATCCTNCAGGACGTTATCGACCGC
>NZ_JAZARW010000001.1:1896056-1899824 GCF_036233805.1 Klebsiella sp. EMBS2024
GAAAGCTGCCGCTCCGGGGTTAGCTTAAACACGCGCCCCGTCGCCACATCAACAAACAGCAGGTTATTGTTCCGATCGAACACGATCCCTTCGAGCACGAGCGACGCCTGTGAAACGCTGAAGTACGGCTGGGCCTCCACGGTCTGAAGAGAACGCTCCCAGGGCGGTATGGGGACGGCACTGCATGTAAGCGCGTTATGATTTAGTCCATTCATGTGGTTTATCCCCGGCAATAATACAGAGGGAGACTTCACCTGCAGTCTCCCTGTGACAGCAGGTATTAACTTTTATCAAACTGACTTTCGGTAAACGGATCGGCGCGACCGCCCTGCAATGGGATTTTGGCAAGCGCCGCATCGATTTCGCGTAGCTCGCTGTCCGTCAACCGGACTTGCGGTGCACCGCTGTTTTCTATCAGGTGCGGATATTGCGTCGTACCCGGGATAGGGACAATCCAGGGCCGCTGGGCCATTACCCAGGCCAGCGCGAACTGAACCGGAGTGGTGTTTTTGCGACGGGCCCACGACTGCGCAAATTCAAGCAGCACCATGTTTTTGGCCAGGGCATCGGGCTGGAAGCGTGGCAGGTTATGCCGCCGATCGGTGCTGTCGAACCGCTGGCTTGAATTGACTGCTCCGGCGAGGAAGCTGCGGGCAGTCGGGCAGTAAGGTACGAAACCGATACCCAGCTCTTCGAGCGTTGGAATTATCCGCGTCTCTGGTTCCCGCCACCACATGGCATACTCACTCTGCACTGCAGTCACAGGGAGTACCGCATGTGCGCGGCGGATTGTCCTGGCACTCGCTTCCGACAGTCCCCAGTGTTTCACTTTCCCCTCCTGGATCAGCGCCTTCACGGTTTCCGCCACATCCTCGATCGGCACATTCGGGTCGGGGCGATGCTGATAAAGAAGATCGATGTGGTCCGTTTTCAGACGCTTTAGTGAGCCCTCTACGGCACGGCGGATATGGTCAGGGTGGCTGTTAAGGGAAGTGGGCTTCCCCTCCTCCACGCCGAAGCCGAACTTGGTGGCAATCACCACATGATCGCGAACGGGAGCGAGTGCTTCCCCGACAAATTCTTCACTGAGATGGGGGCCGTACACCTCGGCAGTATCAAAGAACGTGATACCTTGTTCGAAGGCTGCCCGGATGAGCGAAACCATGGCTTTACGATCGCGCGGACCTCCGCCGTAATAGCCCACCATCGGCAGGCAACCGAGTCCCATGCTGGACACCTCCAGCGAGCCGAGTTTACGCGTGGTTAAGGTTTCCTTCCGGACGGGAACAGCATCTGCAGGGGCGTTCGGCGTGTCCTGACCAGCCGGTTTCGCCATCACGGCTCCGCTCCTGCCAAGGGTGGTTGCGGCCAACGCCAGACCGGCGCCGGCGATCAGAAAATTGCGCCGGTCCCGGGAAGCGGGTACGGCAGCAGAAGGCTGGTCATGCATCATCTTGCTCATAAACTGGAACTCCCTATAACGAAGAAAGGATTCATTAATTTGGTCATTACCAGGCGTAAGCCTGAGGCGCTTCTCCCCCGGGGCCGGGCCAGATTTCGTCAAGACAGCTCATGGTGTCGTCTGATAGCGTGACTGTCGTTGCGTGAAGCGCCTGCTGGAGTTGTTCGACCGTACGAGGCCCAATCAGTGGAGCGGTAACGACAGGATTCTGCAGGAGCCAGGCCAGCGCCACATCGGAAGGGGTTTCGCCGAGGTTCTCACATAATCCTTCATAGGCTTCCAGCTGCGGACGATACTGTTCAATTTGGCGGGCAAGCGCGGGCCTTGCTCGGCGCCCGCTTGCCATCTTTTTCAGTACGCCGCCAAGCAGCCCTCCGGCAAGTGGGCTCCAGGGGATCAACCCCAGGCCAAAATGGCGGCATGCGGGAATGAGCTCCAGCTCAATGGTGCGGGCAGTCAGATTGTAGAGACTTTGCTCGGCGACCAGGCCCAGGAAATGACGGGCCGTGGCGACTGACTGCGCAGTCGCAATGTCCCAGCCCGCGAAATTGCTGCTACCGATATAAAGAACCTTTCCCTGCTGAACAAGCAGTTCCATGGCCTGCCAGATCTCTTCCCACGGCGTATGACGATCGATGTGATGCATCTGATAGACGTCAATATGGTCGGTCTTAAGCCGTCGCAAACTGTCCTCGCAGGCTTTGCGAATATGATACGCAGAAAGCCGGCGATCGTTCGGGCCCGGTCCCATAGGCTGATAGACTTTTGTCGCCAGAACGATGCGTTCACGGCGGCCACCCTGCTGAAGCCAGCGACCAATAATTTCCTCGGACAGCCCCGAGCCTTGCTGGATATCGGGAGATTGTTCAGTGCCATACACGTCTGCTGTATCAATGAAATTGATACCCGCCTCAAGCGCCTCATCCAGAATGCGGGCGCTGGTCTTCTCGTCGGTGACGTCACCAAAATTCATGGTTCCGAGACAAAGGCGGCTGACTTTCAGGCCGGTGCGGCCAAGATGCGTATAGTTCATAAACGGCTCCGTTAGATGAGTGTTCCGCCCTGGCCTACCAGCCAGAGCGCATGATTTTCAAGAATAACGAAGCACAACGTGTACAGTGAGTGGACGTGCATGAATGGACTTGTGAAAAAAATTCAGCAATGGATTAGCCCTAATCGGTCTAAGGTGTATATCATTTCTTCATCAACGCATTCGGGTTTTAACGCCGCATAAGGAAAACTATTCTGTATGCAAATAAGCAGAGCTGATGTTGCCGATCTTATTTATTTCATGGCGATTGCACGTCATCGCAGCTTCAGCCGTGCGGCAATAGAACTAGGCGTCAGTGCATCAGCGCTGAGTCATGCCCTGAAGGGACTGGAAACCCGGCTCGGAGTTCGCCTGCTTAATCGCACGACCAAGAGCGTCACCCCTACGGCAGCTGGTGAGGAACTGGTTCAGTCTGTTCTTCAGCCTTTCGACACCATAGAAGGCGCGCTTGAATCGCTTAACCGGTATCGCAATACCCCTACCGGACGTATCCGCATCAATGCAGCCGTTGAAGCGGCAAATCTTTTGCTTGCGCCGGTCATGCCCGCTTTTATGGATCGCTATCCCGATATTGAAATCGATATTGTGGCCAGCAACCGTATGGTTGACGTGACTGATGCGGGCTTCGATGCCGGCATCCGCTATGGTGGCACCGTCCCGGAGGACATGGTTGCCCGGCGTTTATCTGCCGATATTCGCTGGGTTATCGCGGCCTCCCCTGATTACCTGGAACGCTACGGAACGCCTGAACATCCGGATGATTTATTACACCATCGCTGCATCAGCAATCGTCTCGGTGACGATCGGGTTTATCGCTGGGAACTTGCGCGAGACGGCGAAACATACCAAATGACAGTGCCAGGCTCAGTGACGGTCAATCATGCCGAAACGGGTCTGGTGGCCGTATTGGGCGGGGCTGGCCTGATGTATTTTCCGGAGCCTCTTGTTGCACCCTATGTCAAGGATGGACGGCTCCGTCTGGTGCTTACGGAATGGTCCCCACTGGAGGAAGGTTTTCATATCTATTATTCAAGCCGCCGGCAATTGCCGACCGGGCTTCGCCTTCTGATTGAGTTCATACAGGAGGCCAGGCCGCTGGGGTTGTGAAATAGTGCCTCCATACTGAACGATGCGTTATCGGCTTTATCGCCCCGTCGCTTATTCAGAATGCTCAGTTGCAGGAAGCCGCAGGTAGTCTGCAAGGCGTGCTGTTTGCTAATAATGGATAAACAAGAGGTAACGCTGAGAAAAATTA
>NZ_JAZARW010000001.1:1899832-1932732 GCF_036233805.1 Klebsiella sp. EMBS2024
ACATGGTTTGTAGTTTATTTGAAGGCTAGCCCAGGTGACCCGCATCAATAAGCGCCATACGAAGATGTTTCTGAATGAAATCCGCTTTATAAATGCTGTATCGGTGGCTGTCATTTTCACATAATAACATCGCGCTTTTTTTCATTAAAGCGTACTGAATGGCTACGTCATTGTTTTTAATAAGGTAATCACGGAATGCCAGGTGTTTTATGATTTGAGCATCCCCGGTGGCAAACGCATGGATATGATGACTACGCTGATTTCCACCTTTTGTAAAGTACCTACGATTTAAAATGCCGTTTTCACCACGCACAGTATATCCTACACCCTCCATTGCCTGATTCAAACTGTCCAGTTCTTCAAGATTAGCAACTTCGATTAATATATCTATTACTGGCTTAGCTGATAATCCAGGCACCGAGGTGCTACCAATATGATGAATCCGGGATATCACTTTACCAAGCGTCATCTGCAACAGAGTACGTTCGTTCTCAAATAAAGCCGGCCACATCTCATCATAATCAACTACAGTCAATATTCGCATGTTCAACAGTCACACCTTTTAAGGAAATTTAAGCAGTCACAATAACATAAATCGCCTCTGCTGACTTGAAGGCATTTATAATCTGTATCTGTCCTCATAATTTTCAACCATCGTCTGACAAGATGCCCTAAACCCCTTTGTAGTGCTCTTTATTCAGACCATACTTCTTCATTCTGAGATAAAGTTTTTTACGCGGTATCAGCAGATACTCCGCCACCTCATTAATACGTCCCTGGTGGATATTCAGCGCTTCGGTGATGATCTGCCGTTCGACGTCCTCAACCCGCTGATCCAGCGGCGTCGGCTCGCCGATGTGCATCAGCGGATTAACCGTTTCTGCAAGTGGTAATACCCCCACTGCAAACAGCTCGGCGGCGTTCGCCAGTTCGCGAACGTTATTTGGCCACACCCGGCGCATCATCCCCTTCAACAGACCAGCATCCACCTCCGGGACGGGATGATTCAGCCGTTGACAGGTTTTTTGCAAATAGTGATGAAACAGCGGCTCGATATCATCAGGTCGCTTTGACAGAGGCTGGCAGCCAATTTGCGTCATCGCGAAGCAGTAATAGAGTTCCGCCACTATCTGGCTGCTGGCGGCCAACTCCACCAGCGAAGCGCTACCGATACCAATCAGGCGAAAAGGCCGCTTCTCATGACTCTGCAGCTGTACCAGCTGATGCTGTTGCTCGTGAGTCAGATGCTCGGGGTGACTTAAGACCAGCGTCCCGCCCTGGGCCTGGGCGATCAGTTCATTAAGCGTATGGGCGTTAGCCGGAGTCAGCTCGCAGGCGATAAACGGACCTTCAGCGTGCCGTCCTAACTGGTGCAGGTAACGCGCGCCGGTCATGCGGCCGGTTCCCGGCTCGCCGTAAAGCCATACCGCAATATCCGTTTCTGCCAGCTGCTGAAGGCGCTGGCGATACCGAACCGTCCATTGGCTGCGGCCAATAAGCTCAACCTGTAATTTTTGCTGACAATACTGGCGACGGGCGATAACCGATTGCCTCTGACGCAGCGCGGCGTCCACCAGCGTGAGCAGCTTGCCCGGATCGATCGGCTTTTGCAGGAAATCCCAGGCCCCTTTTTTCACCGCCTCCACCGCCATCGGCACATCGCCGTGACCGGTGATAAGCAGAATCGGCAGCAGATCGTCATCCTGATGAAACAACGTCATTAAATCGATACCGGAGCAGCCGGGCATGCAGACATCGCTTAAAACGATGCCGGGCCAGTCCTTCGGCACCTGCTCCCGCGCATCAAACGGATTATTACAGGCACTGACATGATACCCCGCTTGCTCAAGCAGCTGCGTATAGGCATCCAGCACATCGGCATCATCGTCAATCAGCAGAATCGAACAGTTATTACTCAACATCTTTTACATCCGTCAAATTGAATTCCAGCACCACGCAGGCACTGCGTGTAAACGTCGACGCCAGGCGCAACGCCCCTTCCATTTGCGTCATCAGCGAAACACATATCGAAAGCCCTATTCCGAGCCCCACGGTTTTACTGGTAGTGAACGGCTTTAACAGCGAAGGGAGTAAGGCCGCAGGCCAGCCAGGGCCGTTATCGGCAATCAACACGCACAGCCTTCCGCCCTGGATTTGCCAGCTCACGGTGATTTGCGCGGCGTGCGGGCAGGCGTCGAGGGCATTGGACAGCACGTTCACCAGCACCTGATGGACGCGCACTTCGTCCCCCTGGATCCAGACAGTGTCATCCGGTATCACCAGCGTCCCCTGCTGAGGCTTATGACGCATCGCCAGCAGTTCCCACGCCACGGTAAACGTCTGACGCAAATCGACCGGATGCAGCGGCGTTTCCAGTTCTGCGCGGCGGGTAAACTGGCGCAGGGAGCGGATAATCGCGTCAATGCGGTTGATCAGCCCTTCTGCTTTGCTTAACGTCGTCCGCGCCTGCTCCGCCTGTCCTTGTTCGATCGCCCTTCCCGCCGTAAAAAGATACATCGACAGCGCGTTCAGCGGCTGATTAATCTCATGCGCCAGGGTGGTCATCGTCTGTCCCACCACCGCCAGTTTAGCGGTCTGGATCAGCTCGTCCTGCGTGGCGCGCAGATCGGCCTCAATCGCTTTTCGCTCGCCAATCTCCTGTTCCAGCTGCTGTTTTTGCGCATTAAGCTGACCCAGGGTATGACGAAGCAAACCGGCAATACGTCCCAGCTCGTCGCGCCCGTAAACCGGAATGGTCGCCTCGGTCCGGCCCAGACCAATCTGCACCACCGCCTGATTCAGCGCGGTAAAGCGTTTCACCAGCCGCGAGCGAATAAAATAATGGTTTAGCCCCCATGCCAGCAGCAGCGCCAGCAACGTCGCCACCAGGATTAACCCGCCGCTGACCCGGACAATCTGCGCCATACGCTGATTAAACATCTGCATCTGCTGGTGACTGCTGCCAAGCTGGGCTTCCAGCAGCGTTCTGAAGCGCCCCAGCGTCGCTTCTCTGGACCGGCTGGCTTCCACGAGCGCTTTTTGCGCGCTAACATAGTCGCGCATGGTATCCGGCATATTATTTTTCACCATGCCAATTTCCAGCAGCTCATCAATCGTTTGTCGCAGGGTAATGGTGCTCGGCCAGTCATCCAGCGCACGGATATTTTCATCCGCCGTTTTTTTCAGGTTTTCAAGATAGCGGATATGCGTCTCCACCAGCATGCCGTCATCATTCCCGGATTTCAGTTCATTGAGCCTGTCGCGCAGGTCGTCAACGATCTGATTTTCAATACGAGCCAGGGTATAGACCTGCTGCTGTTCGTTCTGCACTTCCCGGGCGCGTTTCAGATACTGCCTCGCATCCCCCTGTCGGGCTTCAATCTGATCGAGCAGCGTTCCCTGTTGCCAGGTAAAATCCTGCACCAGCGAATTCAGCTCGGTGGTGAAATCATCGTGCAGCCAGTCGATCCGCGCCGCAAGCTCTCCCACCTTTTCACGAACCAGAAACATGTTGTAGAGCACGCGATCCAGTTCCGCCAGCAGCGCGCGGCTGTCCTGCAATATCACCCCCAACTGCTGGCGTTCTGCCGGCGACAACCCCTGACTTAGCCGTTCTATTTTGTCCAGATGCTGGATAATCTGGTTGCGCAGCTGCAGTCGTACCGTGGTATTTGGCGCCAGCAGAAATTCATTGAGCTGATCGACCACCAGGTTGAGATTCCCTTCAATCAGAAACGCCGCATGGATGCGCGGAAAATACTCATCCAGCGAATAGCGGATCTGCGAACTTTGTTCATGCCAGGAATAGAGGCTTACGCTGCTGACAATCAGCGTAAGCAGCGCCCCCGTCAGAAATGCCCCGCGCAGACTGCTACTGATACTGATTTGCCGCAGGCGTTGCAGCATGGACCTGTCCGTCATTTCAGTTCTTCCAGTTTAGTAATCGCCTGCCGCTGGTTGTTGAGAAACCAGAGCTGCCACTCCATCATCTGCTGTTCCGCAAAACTTTTGTTGTCGAACTGAGCCAGCCAGGCTTCATCCTCGCTGCTGGCCGGATCCACCGGGACACGGGTGAGCAGCGCCCGTATCTCGGGTAGCGGACGCTTAAGACGGACCTCCGCGCTATGCAGCGCTCGCCAGGCGTCTTTGAGCTGAGCAAGACGAAAGCTAATCGCCGTATCAAACATCCGCTGAACCAAACGCTGACGTTTGAGGATCAATCGATAGTTTAATGGCGGTTGATTCATCAGCATCGCCTGCTGCGCCGCCCGTGGATTGCCTGGCGCCAGCGGTGTTACCGGATACTTCCCGGTATTAGCGTCGGCGAGGATCGTCTGGCCCTCCGGACTTAACAGATAGCGAATAAACCGCCGCGCTTCGCTGGCGTGCTGGCTGTTTTTAAGCACTGCGACATAGGTCGGCGAAACCGCCGACTGCGGGAAATAGGTAAAAGCCAGGTACGGATCGTTCAGCAGCAGATTGGCGTAATTATCAATCACCGGACCAGCCACGCCCAGGCCGCTTTTAATCTTATCTGCCACCCCAAAGCTGCGGGATGAAATGGTCACGAGATTTCCCGCCGTCGTCAACAGCGTTTCCCATCCTTTAATCCAGCCTTTTTGTTGCAGCAGCGACTCCACCATCAGATGGTTGGTATCCGAACGCGACGGACTGCTCATCAGCAGCGCCCCCTGATAACGGGGATCGGTCAGGTCATCCCAGTCCGCTGGCGCAGGCAGATGCCGGGTCATCAGTGCCGAGCGATTCATCAGCAAACCGAACCCGGAGATCGCCACGGCCACGGAGGTGGAGCGAATGGATTCCGGCACCAGATGTTGGCTGACTGCCGGCGCACCGCTGAACGGCGCCAGTTTTTGATGCTCCTGAAGATGCTGCAGCAGCATCGGCGACGAAGTCAGGATCAGATCGACATTTTCGGCATTTGCCGTATCAAGCAACTGTTCCAGCGAGGCGCTGGTGCGGTTGAGCGTCCTTATCATCACCGACCCCGGCTCTTTCTGCCAGCGATCGATAATCCACACGGTGGCGCTGGGAGAAAATGTCGTTGCCATCACCAGCTCATTGCCTTGCGCCGCACAGGGTCTCAGCCATGCGGTCAGCAGCAGCAGCGCGAACATTTTGCCCATTATCCTGACCCCACGAAGAAATATGTTTGTGATCCCGTTCATAAATATTGAAATATCGTAAAAACCGCGTTGAGACAAAACTTACCCGTTTATGACATCTGGTGAATTAATCGCCGCGAGCGGAAAAATAGTCAAACGGGCGTCCGGGAATATCGGGAAAGATTACCAGATAATGATTAGGCAATTTGTTAGTGTCCGCACAAGCCGGACATAAAATCAGCGCAAAATTAATTGCGCAAAATCTCGCTCATGCCAGAGGGGTCAAAAACAACCCGTCCCTGCATTATTTTGAGTCAATTTTGACTCATTTCGACGATTTGAATTTTTTAGCCGCTTATTTCACCCTTCGGGGTAATTACTCCTGATGTTCATATCAATATAAATACAGGTGACGACATGTTATCATTATTAAAAAAAGGCCCGTCGGCGAATAAAGTTCCTGCTGAGAAAATTCAGGCAACCTATGGTCGATACCGTATGCAGGCGCTGCTAAGCGTATTTCTGGGATACCTGGCGTACTATATCGTGCGCAATAACTTCACCTTATCCACGCCCTATCTGAAAGAACAGTTAGACCTCAGCGCCACGCAGATCGGTTTGCTCAGCAGCTGTATGCTCATCGCCTACGGGATCAGTAAAGGCGTAATGAGCAGCCTCGCGGATAAAGCCAGCCCGAAAGTCTTTATGGCCTGTGGCCTGGTGCTGTGCGCCATCGTCAACGTCGGGTTAGGATTCAGTACCGCATTCTGGGTCTTCGCTGCGCTGGTTGTCCTGAACGGCCTGTTTCAGGGTATGGGGGTCGGCCCCTCTTTTATTACTATTGCGAACTGGTTCCCGCGCCGTGAGCGTGGCCGCGTAGGGGCGTTCTGGAACATTTCCCATAACGTCGGCGGCGGAATTGTCGCCCCGATCGTCGGCGCCGCATTCGCCATTCTCGGCACCGAGCACTGGCAGAGCGCCAGCTACATTGTACCGGCCTGCGTGGCGGTGGTATTCGCCATTAGCGTACTGGTGCTGGGTAAGGGTTCGCCGCGCGAGGAAGGTCTGCCTTCGCTGGCAGAGATGATGCCGGAAGAGAAAGTGGTGCTGAAGACCAAACACGGCCAGAAAGCGCCGGAGCACATGAGCGCATTTCAGATCTTCTGTACCTACGTACTGCGTAACAAAAACGCCTGGTATGTCTCCTTTGTGGATGTGTTTGTCTATATGGTGCGTTTCGGCATGATCAGCTGGCTGCCAATTTACCTGCTGACGGTGAAACATTTTTCCAAAGAACAAATGAGCGTCGCATTCCTGTTTTTTGAGTGGGCGGCGATTCCGTCTACTCTGCTGGCCGGCTGGCTCTCCGACAAGCTGTTTAAAGGGCGCCGGATGCCGTTAGCCATAATCTGTATGACGCTAATCTTCATCTGTCTGATTGGCTACTGGAAAAGCGAATCGCTACTGATGGTCACGGTATTCGCGGCGATTGTGGGCTGCCTTATTTATGTCCCGCAGTTTCTGGCCTCGGTCCAGACCATGGAAATCGTCCCCAGCTTTGCCGTCGGTTCAGCCGTGGGTCTGCGCGGATTTATGAGCTATATCTTTGGCGCATCGTTAGGCACCAGCCTGTTCGGCGTAATGGTCGATAAAATGGGCTGGCACGGCGGGTTCTATCTGCTGATGGGCGGGATCGTCTGCTGCATACTCTTCTGCTACCTCTCTCATCGCGGCGCGCTGGAACTTGAGCAACAGCGTAAAATCACCGAGCAGGAAGAGGCCCGACTGGCACTGGCTGACGCACAGTAAGCGCCTGAACCCGGGGGAACAAAGAGCCAGCTTGCTGGCTCTTTTGTCGTTGATAGAAGAATAGATGTCCGCGGCGGCTTCCGACAGCGGTATAAAGCAAGTATTCCTGCCATCGCTGATGTTGCTGTTGAGTGGCCTACTTCGCCGGGATAATCAGCACCTGACCCGGATAGATTTTGTCGGGATGGGTCAGCATCGGTTTATTGGCTTCAAAAATGCGTTGATACTCATTGGCCGAGCCATACATCGCTTTTGAGATTGCGCTCAGAGTGTCACCGGATTTGACCGTGTAAAAACGACTTTCCGCCCCGCTTTGCGTCACCTTAACGCCGTCACTGACCTGGCCTACGCCAGTGACATTCCCGACCGCAACCAGAATTTTTTCCTTATCCTCCTGCGAAGCGACATCACCAGTGACCGTTGCGGTGCCATCTTCCGCAACATCAATATTGACCTTTTCGGCGCCAGGCAGATTAAGTCCATCGATATGTTTTTTCAGCTTATCGGCCCGATCTTCTTTACTGTCGCCGGAGACGGCATCCCATATTTTCTCGCCCGCTTCTTTCACAAAATTTAATAATCCCATCTTTCCATACCTCCACGACTGTTACATGAACACATGTTCCTCGGCCCCGTTGACCCAATGTTCGGGATATTGGTTTTGATATCCACCATCGCGACAACTGCTTGAGGCAGCACAAGCTGCCATCAAAGTATAATCAATGAGCGTCAAAGTGCAGGAAATTTGCCATGGTATGGCAGGAAAGTCTGTATTCCGGCAAGGCGACACGAAACTAAAGCGGACATTATCCCCCCGAACACAAGGCACCTGGCGCAGAGGCTGATTGATTGTGAAAGGATATGAGACCTTAAATGGCAGGCTGGGAGTTGGCACCCCGCCTGAGGGCTCCTGATTCTGGTCGCCAATGCTTTCAAGACGTTTTTCTTACTGAGATCGTCTCAAAAACATTCGCTGATTTCTGCCGCAGCAGCTACAGTAAATCCAGGTTAAACTGGTATGACCACACAAGGCGAGACTCATGGAATCTGTCATCATCCCCGTAAGCCAGGGCGGCTTTGTCGCCGCCACGCTCTGGCAAAGACACAAAGCCAAAGCATTGGTGATCGTTCACCCGGCGACGGCCGTTGTACAGGGATTTTATAAAGGATTCGCTGAATACCTTTATAAAAGGGGGTTTAGTGTCATTACTTATGATTACCGGGGCACTGGTCTTTCGAAGTCCGGGAGAGTCCGTCACAACAAAAACACCATGTCCGACTGGATCGAGCAGGACGTCGGATGCATCACCGCGTGGGCGAAAGCCCGAGCCCCTGGCCTTACCCTGCTGGCGATTGGGCACAGTATTGGCGGGCATGCCGTGCTGTTATCTTCCGCCTCCACCGACCTGCGAGCCGCCGTCATGTTTGCCTCACACGCAGGCGTGACAAGCACTATCAGCCAAACGAAGGAAAAGCTGCGAGTATGGTGCTTACTGCGCGTTTTGGGGCCGGCACTTTGCCGGCTCTTTGGGTATATGCCAGCCAGACGTCTCGGGCTGGGTGAAGATTTACCGGCTCCGGCGATGCTTCAGTGGGGACGCTGGAGCGCGATGCCTGAATATTTCTATGACGACCCGGAGTGGGATGCGCGTCAGCGGGCAGGAAAGATAACCTTACCTATTCTGGTGTTGGGTTTTGATGACGACCCTTGGGCTAATACAGAAGCCATCTCACGCCTGCTTGCTCCAGCGCAAAACGCAAAAATAGAACGCCGTGAAATACGGCGGGCGGATTACGGACTTTCATCCATTGGTCATATGGGCTTCTTTCGTACCCGGAATGCGGAGAAATTATGGCCCCTCGTCGCACAATGGCTGGAGAGACATTGCCCGGATAAGAGGCGGACGACCTGAGCAATATTTCAGGAGACGCCGCTTCCGGCGCCTCCTGTTCTTCACCTCGCGGCTACTCCTCGTACGCCGCGTGATGGAAATCAATTTCCCACTGCAGCACCTCGCCGTAAAGCGCCGATAACGCCTGCTTTTCGTCTTCACTCAGCGCCATGGCGCAGCGGTCGAGTTCGTTTTTTAGCCAGAGAGCCTGCTGATAAAATTCGTCCTCCGCGTGCATTTCCACCCAGCGTCGTAAATCAGCATCGCTCTGATAATGTTCGCTCGCCCGTCGGCACCAGAAATAGTACATCCATTCCGCACCGAACATCAGGGTCACAATCTGCTCATAGCTGCCCTCGTGGGCGGTCCGCAGCATACCGTCGCGAAAGCGCCGTACCCCGGGCAAATCATCCGGGTACTCAGCGGGATCGATCTGCCGTGCTGACAACACCTGTTCAAACCACGCGATCTGTATATCAACCAGGGCATTCAGCACGCCAATCAGCCAGCGCTGCTGTTGAATACCCGGCGCTTTGCTGACCCCGAGGGCAAAAATCGCGATTGCCGTCGCGACAAAGTTGCCCTCAAACACCAGATAGCGGTTGAAGACGACTGTCGGCAGACGATCCTGTTCGATATCAGTCACAAACGGGTGCTGCTGCATCGCCTGCCACGCCGGTTGATGTTCGCGCAGCAGGCGTTCGCTAAACGCTTCCATTATGCCTCCTCCAGCGCGGCCTGCGCGACCGACATAAAATGTTTCACCCGGGCCAGCTCAACATCGTTCCACCAGACGCCATCGACCTTCATTGTACTGGCCACAATGACCCCCTGAGTCCGCCCGAGGATCTGCTTCACGTTAGCCGGTGTCACCCCGGAGCCCACCAGGAGCGGTAGTTCCGTCGCCGCGCGGATCTCGTCAATTTCCGCCATCGTGGCGCTATCGCCCGTACGCTGGCCGGTGGCGATCACCGCGTCAGCCTCGAAGAAATCGACATCGCGCGTCAGTTCCTGAATCGAACGATCGGCGACAATGGCATGGCTACCGTGCTTAACGTGGCTATCGGCAAAAACGCGAATATGTTCAGCGCGCAGCATACTGCGGTAGCGCAGCGCCTTAGCGGCCGCCCCTTCTATAAATCCTTCGTTGGCGATATAGGCGTTGGCCCACTGGTTTACCCGGACGAAATCGGCGCCTCCCGCCAGGGCGATCGCCATTGCCGGGATCGCCGCGTTAGCCAGAACGTTAATGCCCAGCGGCACAGCAAAACGTTCACGAACTTTCTCGGTAATGACCGCCATCAGCGCGGAGGTTTCATGGCCGATATCCTCAGGTTTAGAGAAAGGAATATCGCCATGATTTTCAATAATCAGACCATGAACACCGCCTGAAATATAATTTTCAGCATCGCGAAGCGCACGTTCAACAATATCCGAGACTGATTTTCCTCGATATTTTGGCGAGCCAGGAAATGGGTCGCAATGAATAACACCAATAACAGCCTTGCTTCGTGAAAAAATAGCTTGTATTGCATTCGTTTTTTCTGCTGAGATAGCAACCATCTTATCCATCCTGTTAAGGGAACACTATGCGTGTTTACGTTACTGGTAATATTACCGTAGATGAAACCTGGTCCATTCCGGATATACCGAAAAAAGGAGCCTCCATTCACGGCGTTAAAGTGTCGCAGGATATCGGCGGTAAAGGCGCGAACCAGGCGATTATATTATCCCGCTGCGGAATAGAGACGCGTTTAATTGCCGCCACGGGAAATGACAGCAACGGCGCGTGGATCCGCCAGCAGATAAAAAATGAACCACTGATGCTACTACCCGACGGCCATTTCAATCAACATAGCGATACCTCGATTATTTTAAATAGCGCTGATGGCGACAACGCCATCATTACCACTACGGCGGCGGCCGATACATTCAGCCTGGATGAAATGATTCCGCATATGGCGGATGCCGTCGCTGGCGATATTCTGCTACAGCAGGGCAATTTCTCCCTCGATAAAACGCGGGCGCTGTTCCAGTACGCCAGAAGCCGCGGCATGACGACGGTATTCAACCCCTCACCTGTCAATCCTGACTTTTGCCATCTGTGGCCCCTCATCGACATCGCGGTGGTCAATGAATCCGAGGCCGAGCTGCTCCAGCCATACGGGGTGAAAACCTTAGTGATTACCCAGGGCGCCGCAGGCGCCTGGCTGGTCCAGGAGGGCCAGCGTCAGTTTTGTCCCGCCGTGCCCGCCGAGGCGCTTGATACTACCGGCGCGGGCGACACGTTCCTCGCCGTCATGTTGGCCTCCGCCCTGCTGCGCGGCGTCGCGCCGGATGCGCTGGCGCTGGCGCACGCCAGTCGCGCTGCCGCCATTACGGTTAGCCGCCGGGGGACGCTCAGCGCGTTTCCCGGCAGCCGTGAGCTCGCCGCCCTGTTAACCACGGACGGGGCGCGCTGACCTACTTAAACAGCGGACGGTATGAATCGACGTTCGCTTTGGTTACCACCGTCGCCGGAACCAGAATGGTTTTCGGCACGGTTTTACCCGACGTGATGCTGTTCAGAGCATTCAGGGCTTCGGCGCCCATCTTTTCCGGGTCCTGCTGCAGTACGGCGGTGACGTAGCCGCCGTCAATACCGGAAATCGCCTTCGCCGTCAGATCCCAGCCAAAGACTTTAATATCCTTCTGCCGCCCCTGGTTTTCTACGGCGGCGATAGCGCCGAGCAGCGCGGGTTCGCCGGTGGCATAAATCGCTGTCAGATCCGGATTACCGGTGATCAGGTTTTCCGCCGCGGTCATCGCTTTATCCTGCACATTCTGCCCGTCGACCACGTTAGCGATAGTAATCTTCGGATTGCTTTTCAGCGTCTCTTCGAACCCTTTCTGCCGCTGGTTCTGAATGGCCGAATTCAGCGCGCCGACTATACCCAGTCGCGCCTGGCCGCCCATCTCTTTCTGCACGTAGTCCACGAAGTATTGACCGATAATTCTGCCGCCTTCAATATTATCAACGCCGACCTGAGCTGCCTGTGGCCCGGCCGGTAATACGGCATCAATCGCAATCACCGGAATGTTTGCGGCGGCGGCTTCTTTAACCGCTGGCATGATCCCGTTAACGTCGATAGCAGCAACCAGAATGCCTTTAACGCCTTGCTGAATATAGTTTTCTATCGCGTCGTTTTGCGCCACGGGATTATCGTTAGAGTTAAAAATAACTAAATCCTTGCCACTGGCTTTGGCCGCATCCTGTGCGCCTTTATTCATCAGATTAAAGAACAGCGCCTGTTGGTTGATTTGTACCAGCGCATAAGTCGGACCGGCAGCGCTGGCGGCAGAAATAAAACTCATGGATGCCAGCATGGTCGTGGCGACAGCAAGGAAACGCAGTTTTCCGGTGTGAAATAACATCATCAGTATCCTCGTCGGGAATAGTTGATAGCCAGCAGAGTTCCGCGCCGCATGCGAACGCAGAAGGATTATTTTTTTTGGCGGGCAAATATCGTCTATATCGCCAGAACAATCATTGAACGTTCGGCGGATACCTGCTTAATGCCATCCCGGCAACCGGTCCGTGTCGGTGCGCGACTGGAATAACTTAAACGGGGTTGGGAATGACTTCCCGGATAATGCGGTAAACTGCCTATACAATTCTCTGCTGATTAAAATTTGTCAAGCATTTATTTTTGGTGATTGTTCGCAGAGAAATTGCTGTATCCACCGCGCTTAACTATGTTACAGATAGCCGATTCTGGCACAAATGGCGCAGGAAATGAGTATAAAACGTGTATTGTTATCCGATGTGGCAAAGCTGGCCGGGCTGTCGAAGGCGACCCTGTCGCGCTATATGAACAACAGTATTGTGCTGCCGCAGGACACCATCGACCGCATCGAAACCGCCATTCGCGAACTGGACTATCGCGGCAATAGCCTGGCACGCCGTCTTAGCAAAGGCGGCAGCGAAACGCTTGGCCTGGTGCTTCCCGATATTACCAACCCCTTCTTTGCCGAACTGGCCGACGCAGCCGAAGAGGCCGCTTCTGCCAGCGGCTACAGCCTGGTGCTGTGTATCACCCGCAACAACCCGGAAAAAGAGTGCCAGTTCATTCGCTGGCTGGATACCTGCCAGGTCGACGGTCTGCTGTTCACCACCAACCGCCCCGATAATGGCCTGCTGCGCAAGGAAGTCCAGCGTCACGAACGGATTGTCCTGCTGGATGAAGATATTCCCGGCAGTAAGGTACCGAAAGTGTTTGCCGATAACGTCCAGGGCGGGCGGATCGCCACCGAAAAACTGATCGCCGCCGGGCATCGCCATATCGCTTTCGTCGGTGGCCCGGACAAGCTGATGAGCGTCCGCGAGCGCTATCAGGGCTTTTGCACCGCGATGGAGCAAGCGGGCCTGAGCTGGCCGCCCGAATGGGTGATGTATGGCGACTACCAGCGCGAGTTTGGCCAGCAAGCGTTGCGGTACCTGTTCAGCCAACAGGTTCGCCCTACCGCCGTCTTCGCTGCCAGCGACTATCTGGTGCTCGGTCTGCTCGACGGCTTGCGCGCCAGTGGGCTCCAGGCGCCAGAGGCGCTATCGTTAGTCGGCTTCGATGACGCCAACTATGCCGATTTTACCCAGCCGCGGATCTCCACTATCCGTCAGCCCGCCCGCGAACTGGGCCGCACTGCGGTGAACATCATGATGCGCCTGCTAAACGACGATCCGGATATCCCTGCGGAAACCCGCCTGCCGGTTGAATGGATTGGCCGCGACTCGATCAAGATTTGTTAAGCCCGTCCCAAAATGGCGCAAAAGCGCCCGCTTTTGGCGCAAAAAACGATCAATTAACAATTTATTCACTATAATCAGTAAACCGGTTTACCGGATTGTATTCAATTAAGTGTATTGAATACATAAGGTTAAGTTACAGGGCTGCTGTGTGGTTACTGCCCTGGCACGGATGCTGCAATGTTCTTACTGGCGAACAAATATCTTACATAGCGTTTGTCCTGACTGCACTGGCGAGTGCTCTGGTCCGCAGGTAAACCGGTTTACTAGATTGCAAACCGTGTCGGATAGAGTCTCTCCCGCAGGATGGCGAACATTTTCCCGGCCACAGCGATGGGAGTTATCAGATGCAGCAGCCACAAACTACCCCGCCAAGGGTAGAGATGATCAATATCACCAAGACCTACGGGTCGATACGCTCATTGCGCGGAGTCAACCTTGAGCTGGCCCCGGGCGAAGTGCTGGGCTTAGTGGGCGATAACGGCGCGGGGAAATCCACCTTGACCAAAGTGCT
The DNA here is from genome assembly GCF_036233805.1 of Klebsiella sp. EMBS2024. Lineage (NCBI taxonomy): Bacteria > Pseudomonadati > Pseudomonadota > Gammaproteobacteria > Enterobacterales > Enterobacteriaceae > Klebsiella > Klebsiella sp. EMBS2024. The sequence continues at coordinate 1,913,957 of NZ_JAZARW010000001.1, forward strand.
CTCTGGCGCGGTGATCCCCTCCAGCGGCACGATTCGTATCGACGGTGAACAGCAACAGTTTACGAATCCGGCCGATTCACGCCGTTGCCATATCGAGATGGTCTACCAGGATCTGTCGCTCTGTGACACGGTCGATGTCGCGGGCAATCTGTTTATGGGCCGTGAGCCGATGAAATCGGTCCTCGGCATCCCCTTTCTCGACGAGGCCAAAATGCACGCCGATGCCAGAGAGATGCTTAAAGGGCTCGGGATCTCCATTCCGGATACCCGGCTGCTGGTGCGAAATCTCTCCGGCGGCCAGCGCCAGGCTATAGCCATCGCCCGCGCCGCGGCCTTTGACCCGAAAGTGCTGATTATGGATGAACCCACCGCCGCGCTGGCCGTCGCGGAAGTTGAAGCGGTTCTGGAGCTCATTCGCCGCGTTTCCGCTCGCGGGGTGAGCGTGATTCTGATTACCCACCGCCTGCAGGACCTGTTCCTGGTCTGCGACCGGATCATGGTGATGTATGAAGGTACCAACGTCGCCGACAGACGGGTGTCCGACACCAGCCTGAGCGATATCGTTAACCTGATTGTGGGCGAAAAATTCACCGCCCGCTCTGCGGCAACACATTGAGGTAACAGGATGAGTATCATGAATTTAAGCAGCTCACGCATGATCCAGCATTCGCTGCCGCGCCGCCTGCTGCATAACCATTCAGGCGTAGTCAGCATCGCGCTCTTTTTCGTCTTCTGCTGCGTGGTGTTTTCGCTGATCACCAGCAACTTTCTCACCGGCACCAACTGGCTCAACATTATCCGTCAGAGCGCCCCGCTGCTGATCGTCGCGACGGCAATGACTCTGGTCATTACCACCGGCGGTATCGATCTGTCGGTAGGCTCCACCCTGGCGCTGGTCGGCGCGCTCTCCGCTATCGCCCTGAATAGCTGGGGTCTGCCGTGGCCGGTGGTACTCCTCGGCGGCCTGCTGCTAGGCGGATTCGTTGGTGCCATCAACGGCTTCTTTATTGCCTATGAGGGCATTCCGGCGTTTATCGTCACGCTCGCCACCCTGGCCGTAGTTCGCGGCATCGCGCTGCTGGTCACCCAGGGCTACTCGATTCCGGTGCCGGCTGACAGCCTGTTTACCTTTATCGGACGCGCGTGGGTCGTCGGAATCCCCATGCCCGCACTGCTCGGCATTCTGATTCTGCTGATCGGGCATATCGTTCTCAACCATATGCGCTTTGGCCGCTACGTGACCGCCATCGGCGCTAACGCCGAAGGCGCGCGGCGCAGCGGCATTAACACCAAAGCGGTCACCATGAAGGTCTATATCATCAGCGGAATGGCCGCCGCGCTGGCGGGGATGATCATTACCGCACGCCTCGGCAGCGGCTCCTCCAACCAGGGCGAAGGCTTTGAACTGCAGGTCATTGCTGCCGTTGTGCTAGGCAGCACCAGTCTGTTTGGCGGCTTCGGAACTATTATTGGCACGCTGCTGGGCGCACTGTCGATTGCGGTCATTCAGAACGGGCTGATCCTGTCGCATATTTCGCCGTTTTACACCCAGATAGCCACCGGCACCATTATCCTGCTGGCTATCTGGCTGAACACCCGCATTCTCAACCCGACGCGCTCCGCGGCAAAAGGATAGCTGATGAAAGGATCAATTTTTCGCCATCCCTCCCCGCTGCCGGTTGGCGTTAGCAGCGGTTACGTAATGACTGTGCTTGGCCCACTGCCGATTAACGAAATGGGCGTTACTCTGATGCATGAGCATATTCTGCTGGATGCCTCCGGCAAATGGGTGCCGCCCTGCTGCTGCAGCGATCGCCATCTTGCCGAAATGCCGGTGAAAATGGAAAACCTTGGCGAACTGTCGCTCAACCCGCTGATGAGCCGCGATAACTGTCAGCTGTTTGATGTCGACGTTGCGATTGACGAGCTGACTAAATATCGCGCCCTTGGCGGAGAAACGGTAGTCGACCCGACCAATATCGGCATTGGCCGCGATCCGAAAGCGCTGGCGCGCATCGCGCGGCTGACCGGTCTGAACATCATTATGGGTACCGGGCTCTATCTGGAACCTTCGCACCCTGAGTGGGTAAAAATCAGCAGCGTCGAACAGCTGACCGAACGGCTGATTTACGATCTTGGCGGCGCGGAGGAGAAACCGGAGGTGCTCGCCGGGCTCATCGGCGAAATCGGTATCTCCAGCCGCTTTACGCCGGATGAGGAGAAATCCCTGCGCGCTGCGGGTCGGGCCAGCGCCGCGACCGGCGTGCCGATCGAGGTCCATCTGCCCGGCTGGGAGCGGCTGGGCCATCGGGTGCTGGATATTCTCGAGCAGGAAGGCGCCGATTTACGCCATACCGTGCTGTGCCATATGAATCCCAGCTTTGCCGATAAGCGCTACCAGCGCGAACTGGCGCAGCGCGGGGCGTTTCTCGAATACGACATGATTGGCATGAGCTATTACTACGCCGACGAGTCGGCGCAGTCGCCCTCCGACGAGGAGAACGCCCGCGCGATCCGCGAGCTGATTGACGACGGCTACATCCAGCAAATTCTGCTGTCGCAGGACGTCTTCCTGAAAACCATGCTCACCCGCTACGGCGGCCACGGTTATGGCTACATACTCAAGCATTTTGTTCCCCGTCTGCGGCGCCACGGCGTCAGCGGCGAACAACTTGAAACCTTAATGATTGGAAACCCCCAGCGGGTCTTTGGCGGATAAAAGGAAACGTCATCATGCAGAAAAAAATCTTACTGGTCGGTGAGTCCTGGACCAGCACGTCAACGCACGTTAAAGGCTTCGACCAGTTTGCCACCGCCACCTGGCACACCGGCGCAACGGACTTTCTGGCCGCGCTCGCCGACAGTCCCTATGCCATTACCTATATGCCCGCCCACGCGGCGGCGACCGACTTTCCGCTGACGCTGGAAGCGCTGCAGGAGTGGGATGCGATTATTCTCTCGGACATTGGCGCCAATACGCTGCTGCTGCATCCGGACACCTGGCTGAAGAGCCGCCGAACCGCCAACCGTTTAACGCTCCTGCATGATTACGTGGCCGGCGGGGGGGCGCTGATGATGATCGGCGGCTATTACAGCTTCCAGGGAATCAACGGCGGCGCGCGCTACCGCCATACCGAGGTGGAGAAAGTGCTGCCGGTACGCTGCCTGGCCTGGGACGATCGCATTGAAACCCCGGAAGGCTGCTATGCCGAAGTGACGGAGTCTCACCCCCTGTTTAACGATATTCCGGGCGAATGGCCGTGGCTGCTGGGCTATAACGAAGTTGAAATGCACCCGGAAGGCAAACTGCTGGCGACCGTGGCCGGTACCGGTCATCCGCTGTTGGCTGTTCGCGAATATCAGCAGGGTCGCTCGCTGGTGTGGACCAGCGACATGTCGGCGCACTGGCTGCCGGAAGAGTTTGCCAAATGGCCCGGCTATCGCCAGCTGTGGATTAACTGCCTCGACTGGCTGACGGAACGCCGCTGATGACCGCGACCCTTGAGCTCGCCCGGCAGCTGCTGGGCTTTAACACCATCAACCCGCCGGGCAGCGAAGCCGACTGCATGCGGTTCTTCGCCGACTGGCTTGACGATAGCGGTTTTGAGGTTTCGCTGTCGTCGTTCGGCGAAGGACGCTGCAATCTTATCGCCAGCCTGCCCGGGGCGAAGAGCGGTAAACCGCTGGCCTTTACCGGACATCTGGATACCGTCCCGCTGGGAAATGCCCGCTGGCAGTACGATCCTTTCGGCTCGCAGATGGAAGACGGGCGTCTTTATGGCCGCGGATCCAGCGATATGAAAGCGGCGATAGCGGCGTTTGCCGTCGCCTGCGTTCATCAGCGGGAAGCGATCCTCGCCGGACGCGGCGCGGTATTGCTGATAACCGGCGGAGAAGAGACCGGCTGCGACGGCGCGCGGGCGCTGATCGCCTCCGCAACGTTGCCGGAGGTGGGCGCGCTGATCGTCGGTGAACCCACCGCCAACTATCCGGTTATCGGCCATAAAGGCGCGCTCTGGCTACGCTGCGAAACGCGGGGGAAAACCGCCCACGGCGCGATGCCGGAGCTGGGGATCAATGCTATTTATCTTGCGGCGGATGCGTTGGGTAAGATTCAGCATTTTTCGCCAGGCGCGCCGCATCCGCTAATGAAGCAACCCACCCTCAACGTCGGACGCATAGAAGGCGGACTCAATATTAATTCCGTACCGGACCGCACGCGTTTTGATGTCGATATCCGCAGCGCGCCCAATTTACAGCACGCCACTATCCGGGAGCGCTTGACGACGCTGCTTGGCGAAAGCGTCACCGTCTCCACGCTGGTCGACCTGCCCGCCGTCCTCAGCCGGGAGGATCATGCGTGGATTAAGCAGGTTTATCAACGCTGTCAGCCGCTGCACGCTGAGCCGATTGCGCCGCGCGTGGTGCCCTACTTTACCGACGCCTCGCTGCTGCTGCCTGCATTGGGCGATCCGCCCTGTATTATTCTCGGCCCCGGCGAGCCGTCGATGGCGCATCAAACCGACGAATACTGCCTGCTCAGCCGACTGGCGGAGGCCGAACAGCTATACGGTGACATCATTCGCGACTGGATGGCATCACCGCCCGCGACGAAAGTAAAAAATGAGTGACACTGTCACTGAAAGCGCGTGCCATGCAATTCAGCGTTTGAATAATATCGCGGAATAACAGAGGATAACCGCCTCGTACACGACGGTATCACCACCAGCAAGGAGGCTTAGCATGTCCGTGAAAACCAACGCTGTGCTCGTTTGCACCCTCTCTTTACTCCTTTCCGCCTGCTCGGGTCGTGCTTCTGCGCCGGGCAGCGCCGAAGACGCTAAAATATCGGCTGAAGTGGATAAGATACTTCGCGATTATCAAACGGGTTCCGATACTTCACCCCAGGCCAATGCCTCACGCTATCTGGCGCGGATCCAGGCGGCTATCTTCGCTAACATAGACCAGCCGGCCTCCTGGCAAGGGCAAAAATGCTCGGTGCGCTTTATGCTGCAGCGTGACGGGACGGTGCAGGATCCAACGGTCGAGAGCGGCGATCGGCCATTCTGCGCGCAGGTGATGTCCGCGCTGAAAAAAGCCAACATCCCGCCCGCGCCGGACGAAAAAACCTATCAAACCTTCAGTCATGTCGTGCTGGACGTGAAGCCCTGAGCTTGCCCGCAGAAATGGCCCCGGCCATCACCAGGGCCATTTCGAACAAGATAAGCTGACAGCCCTGCTTAACAGACGCTTTTTGGCGATCAGCGAGGAATGATTCAATAGTAACAGGCTGGCGCAAGCCTGTTTTTTTTCCATTCTTCAGGATCGTGGCCGGGTATGAATACCGCATGATATCGCTCGGTAAGCTGACGCAGCTTTCGCACAGACTGAGCGACATCAGTAGCAGACGTCATTAGCCCCGGGAGAGCCTTCTCATGGTAATGATCTAAGGTATAAGCCGCATCAATCGCTAGCGTAAAATTTGTACCACCCGGTAAGCGGATAAGGAAAGATTGATGGCCCGGTGAATGCCCTGGGGTGAAAATACATTGTAACGTGCCATCACCGTAAAGGTCATAGTGATCATCGGACAACCCGTTCAGAAATAGCCAGTTAAGTTGGGGACGATCGAAATCGCGTCGGCAATAGGCTCCCGAAGTAAACCAGTCAGGGGCAAAGGCATATTCATACTCTTGCCTCTGGACAACATGCGTAGCATGGGGGAAGCGACCAATTGCTCCCGTATGATCAGAGTGCAAATGGGACAGGACCACATAGCGGATATCCTCAGGAGCAATGCCAATCCTCTTAAGTTGTTCCACGCAACCCTGTTCTTCTGACATCACCGGTTTAAACTGCTCTACAGCACTTCCCCAATAACCGCTGGGATCTTTCAATCCTTCGACAGCCAGACCGCCGTCAATCAGCGTAAACCCATCCGGATGGGTCAGCAGAAACCAGGGGACAGGGATCTCATAATGCTCTCCCACGCCCTGATTCATCCGGATATGCTGATATCGACAATGCTGTGTTCCTGACTGGAACATGAAAAGCTTTATCTCTGGCATCATTATTTTCCACCAATAAATCAATTAAATAGATTGAAATTTAGCCTGACTCAGGCCTTGAGTCTGGATTTTTCATCATTTCGCAGTAAAGCAGTAGATACCTGTCCCCACTTACATTTATCGGTAAAGCCAATATAATTGGTGAATGGATCTCTTCTCAGCAATGCGCATATTTATCAGGGTGGTTGAACGGGGCAGCATGTCGGCTGCAGCCCGCGATCTCGGTATTGGCCAGCCCGCCGTGAGTGAAAGAATAGAAAAACTGGAAGCTCATCTTGGGACACGTTTGCTTAGGCGCAACACGCGTAACATGTCTCTAACGCAAAGCGGTAACGTGTTTTATGAGCGAAGCAAAACGGCCGTTCAGGCGGCAGAGCATGCTCTTTCTGTGAATGAGGAAAATCAGGGGCTGCAAGGCAAAATCCGTATTGCCGCGCCCTATTCCGCCGGAGAAAGCTTGCTGATGCCTGCATTGTTGCAGCTCCAGAACGAGCATCCGGCGCTGCAGGTCGATGTCATTTTTAACGACCGCGTCATCGATCCCGTCACCGAGGGGGTCGATTTATCACTGAGATTAGGTGATGTCTCCGAAGGTTTTTTTGTCGCACGCCCGCTTGGCACCGTGCGCAGAGTGTTACTGGCCTCTCCGGCTCTGCTGGCGAAAATGGGTCATCCTGACACGCCGGATGCGCTGACGGATTATCCATTTGCTGCTGTTTCCGGTGTATTCGCCAGTAATCGCATTCAATTAGTCGCTTCCGAAGATCAACTCATTAATGTTCCCGTCAATATTCAATTTCAGTCCACGCACTGGCGGAGTGTCNTCTCCTGGTTATTAGCGGGACATGCCATTGGTGTTTTGCAAAGTCCGGTTTGCAGAAAAGAAATGGCAGACGGCGCGCTCATCCCCCTCTTAAGCCACTATCCGATCCCGCCATTTAGTGCCTGGTTGCTCCATCCACCAGCTGGGATGATGTCGTATGAAACGCGAGTTTGTGCCTCCCTGCTGGAGGGCTATCTCAGAGATTTGTTGCTTGAGCCGGCCGGCTGAATAAAACAGCGCCGCCCTGGCGCGCTGAAGATGGCCTCTTGTTAATGACTCAATCTCTGATGCATGAAATCAATAAGCGCTCTTGTTTTTGCCGGCAAGTAACGCCGATCTGAATACAGAGCGAACAATTGCAAGGGGGCTGCCGATTGTTCAAATTCAATCTCGATTAACCGCCCATCATCAATATAGGGTTGGCAGGCTTGTTTCGACAGGATGGCAAAACCGACACCTGAGATGGCCGCTCGCCCTGCCATCTCTCCGCTGTTGACCCGATAACGACCGTTAACCTTGATCGTCTCGAATCCGCCCTTTTTATTCACAAACTGCCAGGGAGCGCCTTTAAGCGCATTCACCGTTGTAATACAGGGTAACTCTTCAAATTGCTGTATTCGAGAAGGCGTGCCATAACGCTGGATGACGGAGGGGGCCGCAACGATGGTGCAAGGGATCGTCACCAGATGACGGGCGATGTAGTCACTGTCATCCATCTGACCACGGCTAACAATGACAGCTAAATCCAGATCATCTCGCAGGGATTCATAACCCGACAAATTTGTGACGCAACTCATCTCCAGATCCGGATGCTGACAGGCGAAATCAGCAACAACAGAGCCCAGCAATACAGGACCGATTTCATTGGGAATACAGATACGTAATGGCCCCTTGAATTGCATTTGTCGCAACGTTAATTCGGTTTCAGTTTGCTCAAGTGCTTCCAGTAATGGCTTCGCCCGGGTATAGAGTAGATGCCCAGCCTGTGTGAGCTTCATATGTCGGGTACTGCGCTCAATGAGCTGAAGGTTCAGTTTGTCTTCTAACTGAGAAATGCAACGGCTCACATTTGATGTCGGCATTTCCAGGGCTTTCGATGCCCCGACAAAACTGTCTCTTTCCACCACAGCAATGAAGATTTTCAGCGCATTAAAGTCAAGAACTGGCCGCATCAACTATCCCACATATGATAATAATGAGTGCCATTTTTACCATCTAATCGACAAGTTTGATAGCAGTTAAGCTAGGATATCTTTCATCCACAGGTCGCTTGCTATGCCACTGGTCACCACAACATTTAATCAAAAGACGCTCATTCGGATTGCTATGGTAATCGCTTTTGTCCAGTTTACTAATGCGCTGGAATATATGATGTTCAGCCCTGTTTTTACATTTATGGCTGCAGATTTCGCTGTTCCCGTCACCTTCTCAGGCTATGTATCCGGTATGTACACATCTGGAGCCGTCCTGTCGGGAATTATCGCCTTTTACTGGATTGATCGTTGCAATAAGAAGCATTTTTTAATCGCTAATATGGTACTGCTAGCCATGGCGACACTGTTGACGACATTCACTACCAGTTTTCCTCTTCTTCTTACATTGCGCTTCTTCGCAGGACTGGTTGGCGGTACGACAATGGCTGTGGGGATCACTATTTTGATAAACCACACACCGGCTGACTTGCGCGGAAAAATGTTGGCGACGGTGATTGCGTCATTTTCGATGGTCAGCATCGTGGGGATGCCCGCTGTACTATTTTTGTGTACACATTACGGTTGGCATGTCGCGTTGTGGTTAATTTGTACACTGTGTTGGTTGGCATTGCCACTGATCGTCTCCATCATCCCTCAGGATCCCGTCACTTTCGACACGTCCCACGCGCTGCCCCTCGATGTAGATACTTTACTGTTTGCTTCCGGTAATGCGCTGGTACAGTTTAGTCCAATGCTGATCATTCCTGTCCTGGCGCCATTAATGACGCAGCTGTTGGGGGCTTCTCAAGGTCTGCTGCCCTGGTTGTTCTTCGGCGGGGGCCTGGCGGTGTATCTGTCTACCAGAATGACAGGCGCATTAACCTCTCGTGTTTCTGCTTTGAGTTTGGCGACCGGGTCGACCCTCGTTTTTATCCTGAGCTTACTGATACCCCTGATGGGCTATCCGCATCCAGCGCTATTTATTACGTTATTTCTCGGCGCAGCTTACAGTCGTCTGGTGTCATCGTCGGCGGTGACGATTCAGTTTCCTGATAACAAGCAACGAGCGGGATTCTCTTCATTACAGACATCCATGATGTATCTGATGACAACTGCCGCATTTTTCCTGTCTGCTTTTTTGTTACCCGACCATCGCATGGCGCTACAAAATATGGATACGCTGTTGGCGGTATGTGCAATTACCGCATCAGGAACCCCAATTATTGTCATCGTTTTGCAAAAGAAACTGGCTAAACGTACGTTCGAGCCCGATCGTTTCACCACTGAGTAGTACTCCACGGGTTGCTCATTTTTTAAGGCAAAAACAGGGGCATACGCCCCTGCGTGACTACCGCCGACTCATGGCCAGCTTCGCGGCAAACAACAGAAACAGGCAGCCGGTCGTTCGGTCCATCCATTTCACTACGGCTGGTTTTTTCAGGATGCCTGCGGCATAGCGAGTGGCGGTAATCAGCGTTAACGACCACAGCGTACCAATCAATACATGGATAGCGACCAGGAGAAAAGTCCAGCTCACGGGTGAATGCCCGGCGGGGATAAACTGAGGTAAAAACGAAACGTAGAAAACACCCATTTTGGGATTAAGCACATTCCCCAGCATCCCACGCAGAAACCAGTTACTGGTGGTAGTGGATTCTGCCGGAGTGGTGTTAAATTGCTGGCGCGGGCGCAGAAGCAACTGGATGCCCAGCCAGCAAAGGTAGCCCGCTCCGCACCATTTCAACAAGGTATAAGCAAACTCAGAAACCGCCAACAGCGCCCCTAAGCCAAAGGCCACCACGGCGCCCCAAATAAAACATCCGAGATCAATGCCTAACGCGGCATGCAAGGCTTTGCGTCCACCTTCAGCGGTCGCCGTGCGCAGGATGAGCGCGGTATCGAGACCTGGTGTAAGAGTAAGCAGTGTGGCAGCGAGGGTGTATGCAAGAAGTGAATCAGTGACGAGCATTTCCTGTCTCCGAAAGAGACAAGGCTACTGAAGGGTTCACATTTTTGCAACAAGATTATTTCCCCTGATCTTCTGCTTACCCTGCTCCATTTTTCTTCGGGGATGACAGATGCAAAGAGTAGCCCATGACTAAGTAATGCTTAGTCATGGGCTGATGTTCTTACAGGAAGGGCTTAATGTTGATTTAAAATAACCCTGGGATACGTTAGCTCACTTTAATATCATCCAGGTCGATATCCTCTTCTTCGTAATCATTATCAACAATCACGTCGCGAGGGATATCTTTTTTGATGACGGCATAGACCGTGGCGGTAACAACGATATTCACCAGCAGGGCCATGATGCCTGCCATCGGATGTGACATCGTGGGGATCATCAATACTCCGCCAAAAGGAACCGTCGCATCCGCACCATAGACCATGGTGACCGCCCCGCCGCACGCGCCGCCGATAGCCGCCGCCGCGATACCGCGCACAATATCATTCATGACGATCGGAATAGAACCCTCAACGATATTCACAATCCCCATCGGAACCGCTGATTTTAAGGTTTCCACTTCTTCACGGTTATAGATATTTTTACGCAGCAGTTTGGCAATAAAGAAAGCCAGGCCAAATCCGATAGGCGTAGCGGTGTTAACTAACTGAAGTGCGGTAATGGGTTCATTTATCCCCTGCGCCTGCAGGGTCAGCACGAAAGCAAAGCATGTCTTATTTAGCGGGCCGCCAAAGTCAACAATACACAATGCGCCTATGACTGCGCCTAACACCAAATTCGACGACGTGCCCATGCTTCTCAGGAAAGACGTAAGCGCTTCCGTAAAGATACCGATAGGCGTACCGATGATATAGACCATAATCAGGCAGCTGATAATGGAGGCAAAAAAGGGAACGATCAGCGTCGGCATCAACCCGCGGGCCCAGTCAGGCACCTTGACGTTTTTAATGATCGCCAGCGCAATATACCCCGCAATATAGCCACCAATCATCCCACCGATAAAGCCTGCGCTTATGGTATTCGCCGCCAGCCCGACGACAAATCCTGGCGCGATGCCTGGTTTGCCGGCGATCGAGCCAGATATTCCCACGGCAATCACCACCGGCAACAGCCCAAGCGCCTTGGCGCCCAGGGTGGCCATCGCCTGCCATACATCAAATTGTCCCGGAGTTAACGTGTCCTGCACCGTTCCGCCAAGCCCCATGCCGATGGCGATAATAAACCCAGAGCCACAGACAATGGGGATCAGAAACGAGATAGCGGTCAGCAGATGTCCTTTAGGGTTTGCTGCTTGCCATATTTGTTTTAGAGACATAAGTCACGCCCTTTAATGTAGAGTCGCCAGGCCGAAATAAAATTATGAATTGACTATTTCACTGAGTTTTTCAATCAACTTATTGGGGGATTTGACTGCCGTTTCCGTCGCGACTTTAACGACTTTCTTGCCGGCAAATCTCTCCTCGCCCGTTACTTTGACATCGGCAGCAAGCAGGACAATATCTGCCGCAGCAATCTCATCAGCGGTTAACGGGTTCTCAATGCCGATGGTTCCTTGCGTCTCGATTTTAACGTTATGTCCGGCTTTTTTAGCCGCAGTTTCAATTTTCTTTTGCGCAATATAGGTATGTGCAATCCCCACCGTGCAGGCGGTAACGCCGACAATATTCATAATGTTTCTCCGTTAATTAATTTAATAAATTACAAATCGATATTAGCAAGTTGGTATTAAGCATCGGCGTTTTCAGTTTCTGAATTGAAAAGCGCAATGATTTTATGTGGATCAGATTCAACAAGTAATTTAGCGATAATGTCTTCATCCGCCAGTGACCCAGACACTTGTGCCAACAGGCGAATATGGGTGGCATTCTGATCCACCAGGCAAACCGCAAATAAAATAACACAGCGGACATCGCTGCCATCCATGGTCTCCCAGGGAATGGCATGTTGCGTGCGTCCGATGGCTAATGCGGTACGGGAAACACCGGAAGATTTACCATGTGGAATAGCGATATGGTTTTCAAAGCCGGTAGAGCCTAGCTCCTCGCGTAACCAGACATCACGAATAAAGTCTTCCTTATTGGTGACGGCGCCATCCTGGATAAGTAAATCGGTGAGTTCTTCTATCACCTCTTCTTTGGTTCTGGCGGTCATATTTAACTTGATGTTTTTAACATTAAGCACTGTCGAAATATCCATGATTCACCCGCATTCATATAGAGTTGTCGTTAAATAACAAGCCAGCATCGCTGGCGTGATGCAGATCTTTTAAGGCTTATTCAAATACACACTGTGGTTCGAAGAGAAATAACCCGTTATGCAGCGACAGTTTCCCGTTGGAAGATCTCGATCATTCTGTCCCACGCCTGGCTGACATCCTCATGGAGCGAAAACAGACCCGATGTGCCGACGATAAAGACATCTACCCCGGATTCAGCAATCTGACCGAAGGTTTTCTCATTGCAAGAGCCATCAATTTCCGTCAGATAGTGATAGCCATTATTTTTGCGCATGTTGATGAGCTTTCTAATCTTGTTCAGCGACTCAGGAATAAACTTTTGTCCGGCATAGCCAGGGTCAACCGACATGACCGTCACTTTATCCAGCAGATGCGCATATTCGGCAATGCTTTCTGCCGGTGTCGCCGGGTTCAGCACCACCCCGCACTTTTTGCCCGCATCCTTGATCTGATTCAGCAGGCGGAATATTTTGTTATTCGCCGTCTCGGGATGAAAGCTGATGATATCGGCGCCGGCCTCGAGACACATGGGAATGATATCTTCCGGATGATTCACCATCAGATGAACATCAATGGGCACAGTAGTAATTTTTTTCAGATTCTCAATAAAAAAGGGAGACAGTGTGATATTGCGGACGTAATTGCCATCCATTATATCAACATGGTAAAAATCCGCTTTTTTATTCATTGCCGTGATCTGCTCTTTGAACTGCGTTAAATCCATGCACATCAGTGACGGTGAAAATTTAGCGCTCATAAACCACCTCCGATAAATAGTTAGTTAAACATTGCGATGATATGACCCAGCACGATGCCGACAACGCCAAAGTCTGCGTCTCCAAAGGTTGTGGAGCCCAGTCCCATATCCCCCATCATGGGCAAGAGAATGGCAGGCAGGAACGAAATGAGCAGACCGTGAGCAAAAGCCCCTACCACCGCCCCGCGACGTCCGCCGGTAATGTTGCCGTAAACCCCCGCCGTGGCCCCGCAGAAAAAGTGGGGAACCAGCCCCGGGACGATGACGCTCAAGCCGAACAGCGGGCAGAGGAACATACTGACCAGCCCTGCGACAAAGCTTGCGAGGAAGCCGACGATGACGGCATTCGGAGCGAAGGGAAACACCGTCGGACAGTCCAGCGCCGGCTTCGCGTCTTTAACCAGTTTGTCCGCAATCCCTTTAAACGCCGGGACGATCTCGGCAATCACCATCCGAACCCCGGCGAGGATGATATAAACTCCTGCAGCAAACGTGAGGGACTGAATAATGGCGAAGATAATAAAGTTCTGACCAGCGCTCAGGGTCTCCTCGACAAAGGATTTGCCCGCAACGAGCACCAGCACCAGAAACAGAATCATCATGGTGAGAGAGATGGCCACCGATGAGTCGCGAAGGAAATTGAGCGACTTAGGTACTTTGATCTCTTCAATCGAGGGACTACCTTTACCAATAATTTTGCCCACCAGCGCGGACAGCAGATAGCCAATAGATCCAAAATGCCCGAGCGCCAGATCGTCGGTGTTGGTTATTTTACGGGTAAACGGCTGCAAGATAGCCGGGGAGATGACCATCATCGCACCGAGAATAACCGCCCCGATGGCCACCACCCATCCCCCTGACAAGCCCCCTACAGACAGGATAACCGCCAGCATCGCAGCCATATAAAGCGTATGATGTCCGGTCAGAAAGATGTACTTTAATGGCGTTAGACGCGCCAGGGCGATATTGATCAGCATGCCCAATACCATAATGGTGGCGGTTTCCGTGCCGTAATTCTTCTGCGCCAGAGCGGCCATGGCATCAGTGTTGGGCACCACGCCCTGAATATGGAAAGAATGTTCAAATAACTGGCTAAAGATGGTTAACGTATAGGCTATAATACCGGCGCCGGCGGTCAATATGACAAAACCCATGATGGTTTTCAGCGTGCCTGAAATAACGTCTGAAATTCCTTTTTTTTGCAACAGCAGACCGATCAGTGAAAATAAACCAACCAGTATCGCCGGTGTTCCTAGCACATCATAAATAAGAAAATGAAGCATGTTTAACTCCACGAATCAGATAGCCNTTGCTTAAATGTTTTCTGCTAAAATTTCTTTAATTTTATTGTTATCAAGTAAATTACTTAATCCAACGACCTTTGCAGAGTGACTGCTAAGATGTTCTGCAATGTCTTTGGCGCTGAGAATAAGATCGGCAGTTTCGCTTTTTGCCGACGTCAGGTCGGTATGTGCGACTTCAGCTTCTTTATTCATTTCGGCAAGGATCTTTTTGACATTCATTTCAACGATGAAGCTGCTGCCCAAACCATTACCGCACACGATAAGCACTTTTTTCATTCTGTTTTCCTTCAGTCAATAACGGCCTGAATCGCCTTGCTATCATCGGCATTTAACAATCGGTGTAACTTTTGCTGATCGCTAAAGATTTCAGCCAGTTCACCAATCATCGTGATATGTTCATTTCCGGAACGAGCGCATAGTATGATTACCACGTTTACCGGATCGTTCTCTGTCGAGCCGAACGACACCCCTTCTTTAATATGAAGAAGCGATAATCCATTTCTTAACACCCCCTGTTCAGGACGGGCATGAGGCATCGCCAAGCCGGGAGCTAATACGTAATAGGGCCCAAGTTCTTTATGGCTTTGCAAAATCGCCTCAATATACGACCCGGCTATATACCCTTGCATCAGCAAGGGTTCTGCTGCAAGTCGAACGGCATTTTCCCAGCTATCTATTGAGTTAATGACTTTAATTTTATCCGGGGTTAACCAGTCTCTGATCATATGCTCTCCCGAGGGGGTCTATGTGCTGCACTATAAACAGCTAAATAAAATGCAACTGTGATACACCTCCCAAAGTTAGCGCTAACAAAGAAAAATGTTAAAAAGTGCGTTACCGCTAACACTGGCTATAATGTGCTTTCCCCCTCGCTGTGGTAAGTTATAATGCGATTCGCAGATATACTTTCGTTATATTTTATTTTTCAAACGGTTGGTGATTTTGGTGAAGAGTTTAGACGCGGACGGTAGCCCGAAAGAAAAACGACGTAAAGGAACGGGTAAGATAACCCTGACCGAGGTGGCTGAGTTTGTCGGTGTGAGCGCCATGACCGTCTCGCGAGCGCTGAGAATGCCTGAAAAAGTGAATCCTGAGCTTCGCGATCGCATCGATGCGGCCGTCAGTCAACTCGGCTATGTCCCTAATCTGCAGGCACGTAATCTGGCGTCGGTCCATTCCGATCTTATTCTCGCCGTCGTTCCCACCTTCTCTTCGCCGGGTTTTTTGCCGGTCTCTGAAGCGCTGCAAAAAGTGCTGACCGAACGCGGATATACCATGATGTTTATGGAATCCGGGCATGACGGTCAAAGTGAACAAAAGACGTTTGAAAAAATGCTCGCCTATAACCCGGCGGCCATTATTCAGTTCAATATCGATACCATTGAGAGCTGCACCCAGCTGCTGGCCAACGTGGATGTTCCTATTCTGGAAATTGGCGCGCTAAATACCCACCCTGTGGGTATGTGCATCGGCGTGGATTACGGTAAGGCCGTAAAACAGATCGTGACTCATCTGGCCGACGCCTCATTAAAAAACATCGCACTGCTCTGTACCCCGGCTAATAACACAATGTTTCGCCAGTTGCTGAGCGGTTGGAATACGGCGATGCTCGCTCTGAACCGCTCCCCGCACCGGGTGGTAACCACTCATTTGCCATCCACCATCGCCACAGGCGTCAATATATTCAAGGATATGATGATTACCTGGGGCGATCTGGATGCGTTAATTTGCACGTCGGATGAAATGGCCTGTGGATGTATGATGGCCTGCCACAGTGCCGGCATTAAGGTGCCCAATACCGTAGCCATTGCGAGTTTAGGCGGAGGAGTGTTATCGACAGTCTGTTCCCCTGCCCTGACAACCGTTGAGTTTCCCTGGCATGACATTGGGGTGAAAGCCGGTAAAGCTCTTCTCGAACTGCTTAACGATAAGCCTGGTGAAAAGTTCATTGAAATTCCGTCAGTGCTCAAAGTCCGGGCCAGTACCGCGGCATGAGTTTAATATAGGGCGATAAGGCTTCCCCTATCTAGTATCTGTGTGTGGTAGCCAGGGTTTCTACCAGGAAGAATGTCTCTCTGCGAGAGTCCATACAATAAATGCCCAGCTCATAAAGCAAAAAATAGTCGGGACAGTAGCGTTTTTTCGCTACTAAGCGGGTAAACCGCCAGCCTCATTTCCCGTTTATCTTGCCAGCCGCCCCAGGCGGTGATTTCGTAGCCTCGACCCGCCTGGGCGGCTTTGCACTGAAGTCCGTCTAGCGCCAGTCCAGGATATACGATGTCTCCTACGCCAGTTAGCAGGTAAAGCGCACCGCGATAATTCATTTGCACCGCCCTGGTGCCGCACATTCACCATGCCGCCCCCCGTCAGACATGCCCTCATTACATTAACCAGTTGAATATAAAAAATTATTTTATATGGCACGTTTAATGCTCTTCGCTTGTATACCGCAATNTGGACAAGAACGTATGCCATATGGCCACAACAGGTCGCCAGTCTGCGGTCGCAACCTTCCCCTTTCTGTGAGGCATCCAGGGTGGATGCGTTTCACGGAAGCCTGCTTACTGAAAACGGAGAACAACATGACGACACTCAGCGAACCGTTGGTTACCCCGAAATATGGCAAGTGGCGCCAGCTGGTGCTGGGCCTGATCTGTATGGCCGCCATCTCCAGTCCGCAATATGTCTGGACGCTGTTGACAAAACCCTTGGCCGCCAAACTTGGCGTCGGTCTGCCAGAATTGCAGGTCACCTTCTCGCTGCTGATCATCCTGCAGACCTTCTTTTCCCCTTTTCAGGGGCGGTTAGTGGAAAAATTTGGCCCACGGCGGCTGATCGCTATTGGCACAGTGATGGCGGGAATGAGCTGGGTGCTTTCCGCGCAGGTGAATGGCCTGGCAACGCTCTGGCTGGTTTATGGCTGCATGGGCGGCCTCGGGACCGGGATCGTCTACATCGGTGTTGTCGGCCTGATGGTCAAATGGTTCCCACAGCAGCGGGGATTTGCCGCCGGCGCGGTGGCGGCGGNCTACGGGATGGGGGCCATCATAACCACCTTCCCCATCTCCCTGTCGCTGACCACTAACGGCCTTGAACATACGATGACGACTTTCGGGATCCTTTTCGCCCTCGTCGGCTTCCTCGCCAGTCAGGGGCTGAATCTGCCGCCGCCCGCTGTCTCCCAGCCCGTCAGTCAGACGGTGGCGCAGAGCAGCAGATCGTTTACTTCCCGGGAAATGCTGCGCCAGCCGCTGTTCTGGCTGATGTTCGTCATGATGGCGATGATGTCGACTTCCGGGCTGATGGTCACTTCGCAGATGGCGGTGTTCGCCGAGGATTTCGGCATTAGCCAGGCGGTGGTGTTTGGCATGGCGGCGCTGCCGCTGGCGTTAACGATAGACCGCTTTACCAACGGCTTAACCCGGCCGCTGTTTGGGTTTATTTCCGACCGCTTCGGCCGCGAGCAAACCATGTTTATCGCCTTTGCGCTGGAGGGGGTAGCGATGATGCTCTGGCTGGCGTGCCGGGAAGATCCGCTGCTGTTTGTCCTGCTCTCCGGGGTGGTGTTCTTTGGCTGGGGGGAGATCTTCTCGCTCTTCCCGTCGACGCTCACCGATACGTTCGGCAGCGAACATGCCGCCAGCAACTATGGCTGGCTGTATATTTCGCAGGGCATCGGGTCAATCTTTGGCGGTCCGCTGGCGGCACTGCTCTATCAGTACACTCACGGCTGGCATGTGGTCTTCAGCTGCGCGATTGGCCTTGATTTTGTCACCGCCGCCCTCGCGCTGTGGGTGCTAAAACCGTGGCGCGCGCGCTTTATCCGCCAGCATAGCTAATCGTACGCCGGGCAGAAGTGACGGCTCGCCCGTCACTTCACTGATATTCGCTACGCAACAGCGCGTACAGGTACTCATCGCCCCACTCGCCTTTAAAAAAGATATTCTGCCGGTAATGCGCCTCGCGACGAAAGCCCAGCCCTTCCAGGAGTTTGATCGCGCCGGTATTGCGGGTATCAACCACCGCCATCAGCCGGTGATGGGCTAACTGTTCAAAGAGTAAGGCCATCACCGCCCGCATCGCTTCCCGGGCATACCCCTGATGCTGATACGTCGGGGAAAAGGTCATCCCCAGCTCGGCTTGTCTGCCGTGATCTAAGAAGTGGATCCCCACATCTCCCGCCAGCGCACCGTTGGCCTGGATCTCTACGGCAAGCTGGAACCAGCTCTCATCCTCAGCAAAGGCCTGCGAACGCTGTTGTTCATAGAAGGCTGTCGCCTCTGTCATGCCGTAGTGGGTCCAGCTCTGAAAGCGGGCCACCTCCGGCAGATTGCGATAATGGCTGAAAGACGGCAGATCTTCCGTTCTGAACCGGCGCAGCAGCAGCCGGGGCGTGGTCAGGGGTAACATTATCTTTACTCTTCTTNTC
>NZ_JAZARW010000001.1:1932743-1940562 GCF_036233805.1 Klebsiella sp. EMBS2024
CAATCGCAGGGCCATCTTAACCTGCGCAGCCTCAACCCAGCCATCGCACTTCCTTGTCAATTTAATATAAAGTTAAATTTCGATATTAAAATTTCACAAACCGATAAAACATTACAATAACAAATACGAAAAACAGGGGAACAAGCCAGAGAGGCGTCTCTGGAAAAAAGAGCCCTTGCGCNACGGCGAAGAGGATGGTCAGTACAGCTGGGCCATAATATGAAATTAACGACCTGAATATTCTTCGCAGCAATCTTTTAATAAGATTCATCATAGTTATCGGATCATCCTGGTAATGATGTCTGTAATACCCTCATTCGATGCCTGTCCTGCTGTAACCGTCTCAGACTTCAGAAATAGTGCCTATCAGAAAGTACATCATTCACAGCTTATGTGTATAAAGGTCCGAATAATACGTCGGTTCAGAAACATAAGGACATGACTTGTGTATGTCTACGCAATCTTGTTTTTATTGAGGGAACCGACGCCGCATAAACCGCGGCTGATTTACTTTTTGCCCGTCTGGCGGCAAGATCCGGCATAATGCACCGCTGTCGCAGGACGGCCGTGTCACCGGCAGTCGTGACAGCGAACCATTCGACAGGAAAACGCATGAAGCCAAAACAAGCGGACATTCTCCGCCACGCCAGCACGCTGTTTAATCGCGAAGGATATCAGTCGCCCAGCATCGAGCGGATTGCTGAACATGCTGGCATCTCCAAAATGACCTTCTACCGCTATTACGCCGATAAAGAGGCGCTCATTCTGGCTATCCTCAAGCAGAAAGAGAGCGAATTTATGCAGGATTTGGCGCAGATCACCGCGGATAAAGCCAGCGCACGGGAAAAGCTGTTCGCCGTGTTCGACTACTACCATCGCTGGTTTACCTGCGAAACGTTCCACGGCTGCATGTTTACTCGCGCGCTGTTTGAATATGGCGCGTCATCGCCGGCGATCCGGGAGCAATGCTCCCGATTTAAGTCGCTCCTCTGGCAGTTCTTCCGCGATATCCTCCTGCAGGTGTTAAAACCGGAACCTGCCGAGCGGGTGGCCATGATGATGGTGATGCTCATCGATGGCGCCATCGCCGCCCAGCAGGCCGAGTCCGCCGAATGCCGGGAGATCCCGCCAGGGGTGACCGCCTGGAGCGCGGCCAAAGCGCTTATTTACTCAGAAGGCGGTACGCTGTGAGATGATAAACTGCCGCCCAGCGACTGCAGGGCCGCCAGCAGACAATCATAGTAATCGTTGCAGGTTTGCAGACGCAGCGCGGCGCCAAAGAAGACCTCCTCCATCGCCGCCGGATGTTTTTTGCCAATCGGCACAATCACATTGTTCAGCCAGCCATCCGCATGACCGATGTCGACCGTGATATGTTCGGCATAGTAATGCACGTCGCGCTCGGAAAGCCCAATCCGCCGACAGCCCGCCACCAGTTTTTCATACTGCGGCGGGTCGAGCAGCTCGGTCATCGCCATCACGCCCAGCGATTTGTAGTAATGCTGACGGTTTACGCCGCCCAGCATAAAGGCGTTATACCCGGCCAGCCCCTGCCACTCGTACAAATGGGCAAAATGATTGTCCGGTAAGGCGATATTTCGCCGCTTCAGTAAATCTTTATACAGATTAACGTGGGTGATCTCGGTGCTGCCCTGGCCTATCTCATCCCACAGATTTTGCGCAATCTCAGCGCGGGTTTCCGGCAGCGAGCCCACCAGCCCCATCGCCACCAGATCGAAGAAAAGCAGATTGAGGGCGCTGTCGCTTTTGAAGAAATAGTCGATTTGCGCCGCAGAGGCCTCGCTGGCAAGGAAATCGAACAGCGGATGATGAGACGCCGGGTGCTGCTGGCATAAGGCGCGCAGTTCGTCGACGATATTGCCGGCGTTAAGCATTGGTCTCTGGTGGTGGAAGCGTTTGCTTTCCGCCCGCAGCCACTCAGACTCGATGTAATTTCTGATCCCGGAAAGCAGNGGATGAAACTGATTGGCGGCCGCTGGCGAGAGCGGGTCGGCAAGCCAGGACTGATAGAGAATGAACAGCGCGTGGTGCGCACGCTTTTTGGCCTGTGGATCGTCAGCGGAGAAGGCGCGGATGCAGGTATTCTCAGTGAGATGCCAGGCTCTGTCGGCCACCAGCGGGTTGGCCGTCAGCTTCAGCGACAGCGCGTTGCTGTGCAAAAGCTGGTCAATTAACTCATCCAGCGCCAGCCTGGCCATCACCGCGGTCTGGTCGCTTCCAATCACCCCATTATCTGTGTTACGCATGATTTATCCCTGTGAAATACATGGCTACTATACGGTATAGTACCGTCCATGATGCGGCAACGTAAATTTCACACTCGCTTTCAATTTACTGTTTATTAAAGAATTTAAATGAATACAATAAAAACCACTAAAATATTATTGATATTATAAAAACAATAACATTACCATTCAGTACAGTGACAAACGACACAAGGAATCATCATGCCTTATCTGTTACTGACGCTGGCGGCTCTGTTCTGGGGCGGGAATTATGTTGTCGGGCACGTGCTGGTGCAGGGCGTGGATCCGATCCTGATGACCGAAGCGCGCTGGGCGCTGACGGCGCTGCTGCTGGGCCTCCTCTACCGACGGCAAATCGCCGGCAGTCGCCACCTGCTGCGGGCAAACGCGCCAGTGGTGGTGGTGCTAACCCTCTGCGGCCAGGTCAGTTTCCCGCTCACGCTCTATATTGGCCTGCAAACCACCTCCGCGCTCAACGCCGCCATCTATATGTCCGCCACGCCGAGCATGGTACTGTTGATTAACCGACTGTTTTTCCGCGATCCGGTATCAGGGCGTAACTGGCTTGGAGTGGCTTTTAGCACCCTCGGCGTGATGATCCTCTTATTTCAGGGAAATCCGCTGCACGCCGCCTCTCTGCACACCTTTGCCATCGGCGACCTGTGGGCGATGGGGTCGGCGCTGAGCTGGGCGCTCTACTGTTCGCTGTTACGTCTGAAGGACCGCCGTATCCCGGCGAATGGCTTTGTCGCCGTCAGCTCGCTGCTCGGCGCCCTGATCCTGGTGCCAATCGTCATCTTCTGGCTGATGCGCCACCCGGCGCAGGACTGGGCAGCCTGGCGCGAGCCGTTTTTCCTTAGCGGCCTGGCGTATCTGGTAATTTTCCCATCGTGGCTGGCATACCTGTTCTGGAACAAAGGTATCGCCACCATTGGCGCCACGCGGGGCGAAATTTACACCCACATCATCCCCCTCTCCGGTGGGGTGTTGAGCATCCTCTTCCTGCATACTCAACCGCAGGCCTGGCATCTGTTTAGCGCGCTGTTCATCATGGTGGGGATTGGGATCTGCTCGCTGGAGAAACGCCAGGCGGCGTCTATTCGTCTGCGTGACTAATGTATGCGACCGGGCGCCTGGCCACGCCCGGTCACAAAAGTTAACGGCTGGTGGAGAGCGGCTGGTGATGTCCCGCTCCTGCGGATTGGATCGCCCGGCCTTCGCGACCAAAAAAGGTCAGGACGGTAATGACAATCGCCACCGTCCCGGCCACCAGGGCCATTGCCAGGCCGTAGTTATGCCCATGATGCTGGGCGATTGATGCCTGGAGAGTGGCATTCACCGAAGCCAGCAAATTACCCAGCTGGTAGACGAAGCCGGGCAGCACCGCCCGGGTGTTGGCCGGGACCAGTTCATTGAGCCAGGTGGGGATCACCCCCCAGGCCCCCTGGACCATAAACTGCATCAGGAACGCCCCCGCCCCCAGCGCCAGCGAGCCGCTGGCGAAAGCCCACAGTGGAATGACCGGCAGCGCCAGCAGGGCGGCGATCATAATCGCTTTGCGTCGGCCAATCTTCTCCGACAGCGAACCGAAGAACACTCCACCAATGATCGAGGCGATGTTATAGCAGACCGCGATGATGCTGACCGTTTTAGGCTCGAAGCCGTGCTGAACTTTCAAAAAGACCGGGTAAAGATCCTGCGTCCCGTGAGAGAAGAAGTTGAAAGCCGCCATCAGCACCACCAGGTACAGGCACAGCTTCCAGTGGCTACGCAGTACCGGCAGCAGGGCCGTACTCTCTTTATTCTGCCTGGCCGCCTGCCAAACCGGAGACTCCTCGACGCAGAAATAGATAAACGGCAGCAGAAGCACCGGCGCGGCGCCAATGACAAACATCCCGCGCCAGCCGAGTTGTTCAAACAGCAGCCCGTAGGCGACGGCCGCCAGCAAATAGCCGAAGGGGTATCCCGCCTGGAACAGGCCGGACATCAGGCCGCGCGAGCGGTCGGGGATCGTCTCCATCGCCAGCGAAGAGGCCACGCCCCAGATCCCGCCCATCGCCACGCCGTACAGCACCCGCAGCAGGAAAAACAGCATCAACGACGGCGCGGCGGCGGAGAGCAGCTCAAAAGCCGAGAAGAACACAATATTGAGCATCAGGATTGGTTTGCGACCAAACTTCTCCGCCGCCCTGCCGAAAATTAGCGCGCCGACGGGCCGCACGGCCAGAGTCAGCAGAATCGCCAGGGTGACCTCCTCAACGTCGACATGAAACGACTGGGCGATATCGCTCAGTAAAAAAACTAACAGGAAAAAGTCGAAAGCATCGAGCGTCCAGCTTAAAAAACTGGCTATCGCCGCATTACGCTGTCGTGAGGTCCAGCCGTGCATCTTGTCATCCCTATCCCGACGGCATTGCCGGGAGTGTGCGCGGCGTCCAGCAGAGCGAGCTGGGGTCACCGCTTGTGTAAATTGTTTGTATAGAAAGTTGCTCTTTTGTTAATTACACCCCTTTTACGACAATCGGCAAGTTTATTAGCATGCTAATTTGTTTCAAATTGCGTGTTCCCCTCACCGGTTCGGCAATTTTCGACCAGAATTAAAACCAGGTTCGCTTAAGCGAAGCGTCATCAATGCCGCATCTGCCCACAGGAAGGGAGAGAATCATGAAGAGAATTGCCATCGTCGGCGTGGGGCCGACGGGGATTTACACCTTTTATGAACTGGTGAAGCGCGGTGAGCCGCTGGCCATCACTCTGTTTGAAAAAGAGGCGCAGGCCGGGGTGGGTATGCCCTACAGTGACGATAATACCGCGGCGCAAATGCTGGCCAATATTGCCAGCATTGAGATCCCCCCCATCGACCTGACCTACCTGCAATGGCTGCAGCAGCAAAGCGATGACTGGCTGGCGGCGCGCGGGCTTGAACGGCACGCCCTGCATGAGCGCCAGTTTCTGCCGCGGGTTATCCTCGGCGAATACTATCGCGACCGTTTTCTGTACCTCGTTGAGCGGGCCCGGGACGTCGGCTTTGTGATTAGCGTTTGTGAATCCTGTGAAGTCACGGATATTGCGGTTCAGCCCACCGGGATCGCCATCCACACCGATAGTGCAGCAGACCCGGTAATTGTCGACCTGGTGGCGATTGCCACCGGCCATCTGTGGCCTGAAGAAGAGCGCGCCAGCCGACAGTACTTCCCCAGCCCGTGGACCGGCCTGATGGAGGCCCGCATTGCCCCCTGCCGGGTGGGGATCCTTGGGACTTCATTAAGCGCGATTGATGCCGCCGTGGCGGTAGTGGCCCGCCACGGCGTTTTCCATACCGAGGACGACAAAACGACCCATTTTTCCCTCCATCCAGGCAGCGAAGCGCTGGAGATCACCCTGATGTCACGCCACGGCGTGCTGCCGGAGGCCGATTTTTACTGCCCGATCCCGTGGGAGCCGCTGGAGATTGCCACTCCCGCCGCCCTCGAAGNGGCCATTGCGGAGGGTAGCGACGCTCTGTTAAATCGGATTTTTGAGCTGATCGTTAAAGAGCTGGAATATGCTGCCCCCGACTGGAGCGAGGCGATCGGGCTTCGTCAGCTGACGCCTGACAGTATCGCCGACGCCTGGTTTGCCGACCGCCTCACCCATGACCCCTTTCAGTGGGCGCAGCGCAATCTGCAGGAGGTGGAGCGCAATAAGCGCGAACACCACACGGTGCCCTGGCGCTATGCCATTCTGCGCCTGCATGAGGCGATTGAAACCGTGGTGCCGCAGTTCAACGACGCGGACAGCCGTCGCTTCCGCCAGGGCCTCGCCCGGGTATTTATCGATAACTACGCCGCCATTCCGCCGGAGTCCATACGTCGGCTGCTGGCCCTGCACCGGGCTGGCATTCTGCGGATCCTGACGCTGGGCGAAGATTATGAGCTGCAGCGGGAGCCTGACCGGACGCTGATTGTTCATCATCGTCAGCGCTGCGAATTCGATGTCTTTATCGATGCCCGCGGACAAAAGGCGCTGAAAACCCGGGATCTGCCCTTCCCTTCACTGCGCCAGCAGCTGCTGGCCTGCGGCGACGGCATTCCGGATGTCGGTGATGACTACACGCTGCAGGCGCCGGAGACAGTGCGCGGCCGGGTCGCCTTCGGCGCCCTTCCCTGGCTGATGCACGATCGCCCCTTTGTGCAGGGGCTGACGGCCAGCGCCGAGATTGGCAGCGCAATGGCCCGCGCCGTGTCGCAGCAGGCCGCCGGCCGACGGCGCCGTCTCTGGTATATCGAATAGCGGAGCGCTTAAGCGCAATATCCGAATACTGGGGGGGTGAACAGGCGTGCTATAAACAGCAACTGTCCGTCCCCTGCACGACCACGTTTAACATTTACGAGGTATTCATGAGTCATCTTTTTAGCGCGACGCGAATTGGTCAACTCACCCTTGATAACCGTATCGTTATCGCCCCGATGTGTCAGTACTCCGCCGACGAGGGTAAGGCGACCTCCTGGCACCGGATCCATCTTGGCCAACTGGCTTTCTCCGGCGCCGGCCTGTTAATTCTGGAAGCCACGGCGGTAGAGCCTGCGGGGCGTATTTCCCCGGGGGATCTGGGGCTGTGGGATGATGAAACCGAAAACGCCCTGCGCGGCGTAGTCGAAGATATTCGGGCCTGGTCGCCGATCCGTCTGGGGATCCAGCTGGGTCATGCCGGACGCAAGGCATCCTGCGCCGCCCCGTGGCTGGGAGGCCATCAGCTGGCGCTCAACGATGGTGGCTGGCAGACCGTCGCCCCTTCCGCCGTGGCGTTTCACGATGGCGATCGCGCCCCCGCTGAACTGAGCCATGCCGATATGGCGCGCATCAAAGCGGCCTTCGTCGCCAGCGCGCTGCGCGCCCAGCGGCTGGGCTTTGAGCTGATTGAACTGCACGCCGCCCACGGCTATCTGCTGCACCAGTTTCTCTCGCCGCTCAGCAACCAGCGCCGCGACGAGTACGGCGGTTCGCTGGAGAACCGAATGCGCTATCCGCTGGAAGTCTTTAAGGCGATCCGCGAGGCAGTGGGCAACACCATGGCGGTGGGCGTCAGGCTGTCGGCTACCGACTGGGTCGAAGGCGGCTGGGACTGCGAGCAGTCCATTAAGTTTAGCCAGCAGCTGGAAACGCTGGGCAGTGACTATATTCACGTCTCCAGCGGCGGTTTGTCGCCGCAGCAGGCGATCACCGTTGGGCCGGGATACCAGTTGCCTTTCGCCCGCGATATTCGCCAGCAGGTAGCCATCCCGGTGATTGGCGTGGGGCTGATCACCGACCCGCAGCAGGCGGAAGCGGCGCTGGAGAATGGCGATGCCGACCTGATCGCCCTCGCCCGCGCGGTACTCTACGATCCGCACTGGCCGTGGCACGCTGCGGCCAGCCTTGGCGCCCAGGTCCGTGTGCCGTCGCAGTATTTGCGCTCGGAGCCGCACGGCCTGAAAGGCACCCTGCTGCCAAACCGTTGAACCCACGGCGGGCATAAAAAAGGGGTATCGTAAGATACCCCTGAGCAGGATGTTATTGCGGTCCATGTGCCG
>NZ_JAZARW010000001.1:1940571-1956081 GCF_036233805.1 Klebsiella sp. EMBS2024
GACGCCTTGCCCGGCCTACAAAAGGGTGATACCCGGTCATTGCGCAGCCAACGCGCTCCTGCGTAGGCAGCGCAAGCGCAGCGCCGCCGGGCAATCTATCAGGCTCCGCTCCCTATATTTCCGGGCGGCGGGTCAGGCAAACACCGCGAGTTACTGCTGTGCGGCAGGCGGCGCGGCGTTCTGTTTATCCTTCGCGATACTGTCCTGGATGGCTTTGGTTTTGCTCGCCGCTTCAGCCGAGAGCTGATTGGCGTCACCGATGGCGTTGTCTTTGATCTGACCCGCCTCTTTGACTATGCGGTCACTTTCCTGCTTTGCGTTCTGCTTCACCGCATCGGCCTGGGCTTTCGCCTGCTGGGCGATGGCGTCCGCCTTCTTGTCCGCCTCGGCCTTGATGGCGCTGGCCTGATCCTTCAGGCGATCGGCCTCGGCGTCAGCCTGGCTTTTCAGCGTATCGATTTGCTTATCCGCATCCTGTTTAATTGCCTGCGCTTTATCCGCCGCGGCATCCTTCATCTGCTCCGCATTATCTTTAGCCTTATCCAGTTTGTTATCAACTTTCGACGCATCGTCGCAGCCAAACAGGGTCAGGCAAAGGGCGGAAGCGAGTAGTGTTTTATTCCAGAGTTTCATCAGCATTCCCTTACAGGTTAAGTCGTTATCCAGCTTTGTGATTCGTTGCATTAATAGCATTCACATTTTATATATAAACGCTCAGCCGATAGAGTCAAGGCGACAGCGCCGATTGTCAGTCCAGGGTCGCTACCAGCCCCTGCAGCCAGTCGGCAAAGACCCGAACCTTATGCGAGAGATGCCGGTGCGGATAGAGCAGCGACAACGGTCGACGCGGCGCCGGAAAGTCCGGCAAAACTTCCACCAGTTGCCCGCTGTCGATATAAGGTTGCAAAAAGAAACGCATCCCCTGCAGCATCCCCAGCCCCGCCAGCCCGGCAGCAGTAAAGACTTCAGAGTTGTCCAGCACCAGTTTACCGGGAATGGCGATCTGCCTGATGCCCTCCGGGGTCTGGAATCGCCAGGGCATAATCTGCCGGCTGCTGCTGTTCACCCAGTTCACCGCCAGATGCGACTGCAGGTCCTCCAGCGTCGCGGGCGCCCCATAGCGCACCAGATAGCCCGGACTGGCGCAGGTGGTTAACGCCACCTCCCCCAGTGAACGCGCCACATAGTCGCCATCCTCAAGATCCCCCACCCGCAGCAGGCAATCCAGACCATCGCGCAGCATATCCCGGCGTACGTCGGAGCTGCTGAGGACAATCTCCACCTCCGGATGGGCCTGATAAAAATCCGGCAGATGCGGGATCACCAGCAGCCGGGCAAAGGCGATCGGCATATCAACGCGCAGCTGACCGCGGATCGGCCGGTCCGGCGCGAACGACTCCAGCAGATGGTCGGCCTGGGAGAGCAACGGTTTGCTGCGACGATAAAACTCTTCCCCCTCCGGCGTAAGATACAGACGCCGGGTGGTGCGCTGCAGCAGCCGGACCCCGCTCTCCTGCTCCAGCTGCTGCAGTGCTTTGGTCACCGCCGGTCGGTGGATCTGCAAATTTTCCGCCGCCTGGGCAAAGCTGCCGGCATCGACGATTTCAATAAAAATTTTAATATTTTCAAACAGATTCATTTGCATGATGGCCCGCCTCCCACCTCTTCATCAGTNCACATTATTACTAATTTAATAATAGTGATGAAAGTTTTTGCTCATTTTTTAAAACAATAAAGACGCCTACACTGCCCTCATTGCCGCATCGCTGGGGCGAAAAAATTTATAACTTATTAACATACAAGGGAAAATAGCATGCAACCTAACCGCGTCGCCCGCATTCTGGGTATTGAAAAACCGGTGGTCCAGGGGCCCCTCTCCTGGCTAACCGATGCTCGTCTGGTGGCGGCCGTCGGCAACGCCGGTGGGCTTGGCGTGCTGGGCCCGAACGCCGGACTGACGGCGACAACCGCCGTCTCCACCCCGGAGGCCACCGCCGAGAAAATGCGCGAAGAGATCCGCAAAACCAAACAGCTGACGGAGAAACCCTTTGGCGTCAACCTGATCCCGACGGCGGAAAATGACATCTGGACGCCGGCGATCCTCCCGGTGATCAAAGAGGAAGGGGTTAAGGTGGTGGTCTACACCGGCTACGGCGACGGTTCGTTAAAACCGGCGCTGTTCGACGAACTGAAAGCCGCCGGGATCACCATTATCTATCGTGACATCAACCCGACGCCGGAGAACAGCCGCCGCGCGGAGCAGGCCGGAGCGGATATTATTGTCGCCACCGGCTTTGACGAAGGCGGCACGCTGCCGGGTACCGCCCTCGGGACCTTCACCATCGTCCCGCTGATCGTCGACGCGGTACAGCGGGTTCCGGTGATGGCCGCCGGAGGGATCACCGACGCCCGGGGCGCGCGCGCCGTTCATGCCCTGGGGGCGGAGGGCGTCTTCGCCGGTTCGGTATTTATCAGCACCATCGAAAGCCGGGTTCCCGACTCGGTGAAAGCGAAAATTGTGGCCGCCAACGGTCTGGATCTGCGCCTGTTCCGTACCCTGCCGGACTACTACCGCGCGCTGCCCGGCAAACTGAGCGACACACTGGTAGCCATGGACCGGGCCGGCGCCTCAAAAGCCGAGCTGGCCCAGGCGATGGGCGGGCTGCGCGGGATGCGGCTGGGCATGCTGGAGGGGAATACTGATGAGGGATATATCTCGGTGGGCGCGGGGATCGGCAACATCCATGCCATCACCTCCGTCGCCGAGGTGGTCAACCAGCTGGCGGTGTAAAGCCGCCAGCCGGGGCACGGTAACCGCCGCGATCAGGCGTCGGCCACCTTCTCTACCGCCCGGGAGAAAGCGTCGATAGCCAGCCCGACGTCGGCGGCGGTGACCGACTCCGCCGGGTGATGGCTGACGCCCCCCAGGCAGCGCACAAACAGCATGGCCGATGGCCAGCGCTCGGCGATGGCGATAGCATCATGCCCTGCGCCGCTCGGCAGCGTCAGGGAACGCCCCTGCACCGCCACCACCGCCTCGCTCAGCACCGCCTGCAGGTGACTGTCGCAGGCGGTGGCGGCGATGCGATAATACTCCTCGGCGGCGAAACTCAGCTGGCGGCGCCCGGCAATGGCCTGCGCCTGCCCCAGCAGTTCCTCCAGCAGCGCCGTCAGCGGCGCATCCTGCGGGCCGCGAATATCCAGCGTCAACTGCACCTCGCCCGGTATCACGTTTACCGCGCCCGGCGCACAGCGCAGGGTGCCGACCGTCGCCACCAGGTTACCGCCGCGCTGGCGGGTCAGGTTTTCCACCTGCACCATCCATTCCGCCGCCGCGGCGAGGGCGTCCTTGCGATGAAGCATCGGCACCGTGCCGGCATGGCCAGCTTCGCCGGTAAAACGGCAGTTCAGCCGTCTGGCGCCGTTAATCGCCTCCACCACGCCGAGCGCCAGCCCCGCCTGCTCCAGGCACGGCCCCTGCTCGATATGCAGTTCCAGATAGGCGGCGATATCCCGCGGGTGACGGGCCGCGTGGGCGATCCGCGCCGGATCGAGTCCGGCATTCACCAGCGCCTGGGCGACGCTCACCCCGTCGGTATCGCACTGTGACAGCCAGCTTTCAGGCAAGGTGCCGGTGACGCCGCGACTGCCGAGCAGGGTGATGCCAAAGCGGGTGCCCTCTTCATCGCCAAAGCCGACGATCTCGATTGCCTTCGCCAGCCGTCGCCCCTGCTGNTGCAGACGCTGGACCACCTCAATCGCCGCCAGTACGCCGAGCATGCCGTCGTAGCGCCCGGCGTTGCGCACGGTGTCGAGATGAGAGCCCAGCAGCACCGCCGGCGCGCCCTCCTGCACGCCTTCATAGCGACCGCAGATATTACCGACGCTGTCCTGCCATACCATCATGCCGGCGGCCTGCATCCACTGGCCCACCAGCTGGTTGGCCTGCAGATGCTCGGGCGACAGATAGACCCGGGTCAGGGCGTCGGCGGTTTCGCTGAGGGCGGCCAGCTGGTCGGCGCGCGCCATCACCCGGCTGGCAGCCGCCTCTCTCTCCGCCTGCTGGCGGACGGTGTCACTCATAGGGTGGCCTCGGTGCGGTAGTGATCCCAGGCCGCCTGCATCGCCGCGCCCTGAGTAGTGGTGAACCTGAGGTAGTTCAGGACCGCTTCCAGCGCGCTGAGCGTCTGCATCACGCAGTCTTTACGCGCGTTATAACCCATGGTGCCAATGCGCCAGACTTTACCGTGCAGCGGACCAAACGAGGTGCCAATTTCAATGCCGAAATCTTCCAGCATCAGTTTGCGTACCTGATCGCCGTTGACCCCGTTGGGGATCACCACCCCCAGCACGTTATTCATTTTGTGCCGCAGGTCGCCAAAGGTCTCGAGCCCCATCGCCTGGATGCCCTTCAGCAGCGCATCGCCGTGCAGTTTGTGGCGGGCGATGCCGTTGTCGAGTCCCTCCTGGAGGATCAGGCGCGCGCACTCCCGGGCGGCGAACAGCGCCGAGGTCGCTTCGGTATGGTGGTTAAGGCGCTCCGGCCCCCAGTAATCCATCACCATGCCGAGATCGAAATAGTTGGAGTAGATCATCTCGTCGACGCCATCGTGATGGGCATCGGTGCGGATCCCCTGCTCAATGCAGCGGCGGCGGCGGATGACCTCTTCCATCCGCGGGCTGAGGGTGATGGGCGAGGTGCCGGAAGGACCGCCCAGGCACTTCTGCATCCCGGCGGACACGGCGTCCAGCTGCCAGGCGTCGGTTTCCAGCGGGTTACCGCCGAGCGACGCGGTGGCGTCGGTATAGAACAGCACATCGTGACGACGGCAAATCTCTCCCAGCTCCGCCAGCGGCTGCAGCATGGTGGTGGAGGTATCGCCCTGCACGGTGAGCAGCAGGCGCGGCCGCACGCGCTTGATCGCATCCTCAACCTGATCCGGTTTAAAGACCTCGCCCCACGGCACCTCGATGGTGTGCACTTCTGCCCGACAGCGACGCGCGATCTCGCACAGCAGATGACCAAACCGGCCGAACACCGGCACCAGCACCTTGTCACCGGGACGGATCGCCGACAGCAGAATCGCTTCGATCCCGGCGCGCGAGGTGCCGTCGACCAGCATCGTCCAGCGATTTTCGGTGCGAAACACGCCGCGGTAGAGCGCCATGACTTCATTCATGTAGTGGGTCATCGCCGGATCGTACTGGCCAACCAGCTGGCTCGACATGGCGCGCAGCACGCGCGGGTCGGCATTGATCGGCCCCGGCCCCATCAGCAGGCGCTGCGGCGGGTTGATTTGCGAAAACTGAGTGATATCCATCTGCCATTCCTTACGTTAGTTAAGACCGCGCACCGAGGAGATAAACTGTTTCAGTTCGCTGGTCTGCGGGCTGGCGAACAGCGTTTTGCTGTCGCCCTGCTCCCAGACGCGTCCCTGATGCATAAACACCACGCGGTCGCCCACTTCGCGGGCAAAATTCATTTCATGGGTGACGAGGATCAGCGTCATACCTTCCGCCGCCAGTTGCTCCAGCACCTTCAGCACTTCACCCACCAGTTCCGGGTCGAGTGCCGAGGTGATTTCGTCACAGAGTAAAACTTTCGGCGACATGGCCAGCGCCCGGGCAATGGCCACGCGCTGCTGTTGGCCGCCGGAGAGGTTGGCCGGGTAGTAATCCAGACGGTCGCCGAGCCCGACCTTCTCCAGCATCCGCTGCGCCAGCTCCCGGCATTCTGCCTGGGACTTCTTCAGCACCCGCCGCGGGGCCAGCATGACGTTCTCCAGCGCCGTCATGTGCGGAAAGAGATTAAAGTTCTGAAACACCATGCCGATGGAGCGGCTGATCTCCCGGGCCTGGGAATCGCGGTTGGTGATGGTCATGCCCCCGAGCTTGATGCTTCCCTCCTNGTAGCCCTCCAGACCATTGATACAGCGCAGCAGGGTGCTTTTACCCGAGCCGCTGCGGCCGATGATCGAGATCACTTCCCCCATGTCGATATCCAGATCGACGCCCTTCAGCACATGGTTGTCGCCGTAGTACTTCTGCATCTGATTAATGGTGATGAGAGGCATTGAATTTGTTCTCCAGATAGCGGCTGTAGCGGGACAGCGGATAGCACAGAATGAAATAGCCCAGCGCCACAAGGGCAAACACTTTAAATGGCTGATAAGTGACGTTGGTCAGCATCGTCCCTGCCTTGGTCAGCTCCACAAAGCCGATAATCGATGCCAGCGCCGTGCCTTTGATCACCTGTACGGCAAAGCCCACCGTCGGCGCGATGGCAATGCGCAGCGCCTGCGGCGCCACCACCCGGTACAGGGTCTGGCCGAAGCTCAGCCCGAGACAGCGCGAGGCTTCCCACTGGCCTTTCGGCAGCGCGCGAATGCTGCCGAACCAGATATCCAGCAGAAAGGCGCTGGTGTAGAGCGTCAGGGCGACCGAGGCGGCGGTCCACGCCGAGACGTCGACGCCGAACAGCGCCACGCCAAAGAATGCCAGAAATAGCTGCATCAGCAGCGGCGTGCCCTGGAACAGCTCAATATACCCACGGATCAGCCGTTTCACCTGGCGTCCGCCGGTGAGACGCAGCAGCAGTAACGGTAAGGTCACCAGCGCCCCGCCGGTGAACGCGACCAGCGACAGCAGCACCGTCCAGCGACCGGCCAGCAGCAGGTTGCGGATAATGTCCCAGTCAGTAAAAGTGGTCATCAGGCCTGTACCCCCAGCCATTTACGCCCCGCCGCCATCAGCAGCTGGCGCATCGCTATCGATAACGCTAAGTAGATCCCGGTGGTCACCAGATAGACCTCAAAGCTCAAAAATGTCCGCGACTGGATCAGGTTGGCGGCGAAGGTCAGCTCCTCATAGGAGACCTGCGACACCACTGACGAGCCGAGCATCACAATGATGCACTGGCTGACCAGCGCCGGATAAATCCGCTGCAGCGCCGGGGGCAGTACGACGCGAACGAAGGTTTGCGTCCGGCTAAGCCCGAGCACGCGACCAGCTTCCCACTGGCCCTTCGGCGTCACCTGGATGCCGGCGCGGACGATCTCGGTGCTATAGGCGCCGAGGTTGACCACCATCGCCAGCAGCGCCGCTTCACCGGCGGTCATCTTCAGTCCGAGGTTCGGTAAACCAAAGACGATAAAAAAGAGCTGCACCACAAACGGCGTATTACGGATGATTTCCACATATCCGCCCCATACCCGGCTGAGCATTCCCGGGCGACCGCTGCGGATCGCCGCCCCAAGGATGCCGATCGCCAGTCCGCCGATCGTCGCCAGCACCGTCAACTGCACCGTCACCCACAGACCGGCCAGCAGCTCCGGCCAGTGCGGCCAGAGCTCAGAGAAATGAAGTTGCTCCGTCATCCCCAGACCTTACGCGCCGAGGCTGGCAGGCAGTGGCGCTTTCAGCCACTTCTCAGACAGACCGTTGAGGGTGCCGTCCTTAATGCCCTGCTCGATGAGGGTATCCACTTTCGCCTTCAGCGCCGGTTCGTTCTTTTTCAGACCGATAAAGCACGGCGAGTCCTTCAGCATAAAGCTCGGGACCGGCGCTTTGTCGGCGTTCTGCCGGGAGATAGCCGCCACCACCAGGTTTCCGGTGGCGACATACTGCACCTGACCGGACAGGTAAGCCGACAGCGTAGTGTTATTGTCCTCGTAGCGCTTAATCTGCGCCGCCTGCGGCGCCACGCTGGTCAGCACCATATCTTCCACCGCCCCACGGGTCACGCCGATGCTTTTGCCGCTCAGCGCGGCCGCGTCCTTCAGCTCCGCCCCTTTCGGGCCAAACACCCCGAGGAAGAACGGGGCGTAGGCGCGGCTGAAGTCGATCACCTTCTCGCGCTCGGCGTTCTTGCCGAGGCTGGAGATCACCAGGTCCACCTTATCGGTCTGCAGATACGGCACGCGGTTGGCGCTGGTCACCGGGACCAGCTGCAGCTTGAGCTTCATCGATTTCGCCAGATAGCGCGCCATATCGATGTCATACCCCTGCGGCTGCAGGTCGGTACCCACCGAGCCGAACGGTGGAAAGTCCTGGGGTACGGCAATGCGGATGACGCCGCGTTTTTCAATATCCTGGAGCTGGTCAGCCTGCGCGGCAGAAACAGACGATAGGAGACAAGCGGCCCCGGCCAGCGCGATCAACAGTTTCTTCATGATGTTTACCNGTTACGTTAGCATGAAACAAAAGATTCTTTGAATCTGTTTTTGCAACTAATGTGCCAGATACAGACGAGGCGAGGGTTGGCGAGGAATTAAAACAAAAAGTGAGAAAGGACAAGCGTTAACGGAAAAGTGCTCAGAGAGCGGCGGCGCCATCACGTGGTTTTTATTGCACCATAATAATGCACAGCACCACGCTGGCGCCCCATCAGCGTTGTTCCAGCTCGTCCAGCTGCTGGTAAAGCGTGGCGATATCGTGGATGCGCGGACGACCGCTGTCGAGCGTTTCATGGAGAAAGGCATTGGCCAGCAGATTAATCAGGCTGTTGACCGAGGCATAGCTATCGTAGGCGGAGACGCTGTCCAGCGGCGCGCAGAGCTGCCAGCGGGAGAGCGGAAACAGGCTGTGGGCCTGCGGCTCGCACATTAACAGGACCGGCACCCCGTCGCGCTGCAGCTGCTGCAGCAGCGGGCGTACTATTCGCGGCCGGCGGCGAAACGCCATCATTACCACCAGATCATCGGCGGTCAGATCGACAAGCTCTTCGCTGAGACTCTGACCCGGCTGGGGCAGCACCAGCACCTGGCCGCGGGCCTGCAGCAGCTGCTGGCGCAGATGCAGCGCCGCCGGATAGGCGTTGCGCATGCCAATCACCACAATGCGGCGGGCGGCCACCATCGCCGTCAGCGTCTCAGCGAACTGGCGGGCGTCGAGGGCGTTGACCCACTGGGTGAGGTTTGCCATCTCCTGCTTATAATGGCGCGCCAGCAGCGTGTTACCCTGCACCGCGTCGCGCTGGTCGGTGAGCGGCATCCCGCTCTGACGCAGAGTGCGCAGTTCATCGCGCATATCCTTATATTTGTCGTAACCGAGGCGCTTAAACAGCCGGCTGACGGTGGCTTTCGACACGCCGCTCAGCTGCGCCAGCTCGGCGCTATTGTAGCTTATCAGGTCGTCAAAGTGGTCAAAGATGAAATCCGCCACCCGCTGCTCCTGCGGCGACAGCGAGGCGTATTGCCCTTTCAGTCGTTCATCGAGTTGTTGCATAGCGCCCCTGTAACTTTCGTTTCATCATCTATTCCTCATCATACTGTATCTGCTATGCCTTACACATAGCGTGCCAGTGGGAAAATTCTGGTCATCGTTTTTATCAATGAAACGAAACGTTCAGAGATGGAACAGCTTTTGCAGTGTTCTGCGGGTGATTCGTTCAGAAAGGATAATTTATGCACAGTAGCAACGTTTCGACCCACGGCATGGCGGTGGCCCCCCACCACCTCGCCAGTCAGAGCGCGCTGGCGATCCTGCGCGAGGGCGGCAGCGCCATTGAAGCGATGGTGGCTGCCGCGGCGGCCATCGCCGTCGTCTATCCCCATATGAATGGCCTCGGCGGCGATGGCTTCTGGCTGATCGTGCCGCCTGAGGGAGACCCCATCGCCATTGACGCCAGCGGGGCCGCCGGATCGCTGGCGACCCTCGAGGCCTACGCCGGACAGCGGCATATTCCCCACCGGGGACCGCAGGCCGCGCTGACCGTCGCCGGCACCGTCAGCGGCTGGGACGAGGCGCTGCGTATTTCACGCGACTTAACCGGCCGCGCGCTGCCGGTGGCCCGCCTGTTGGCCGATGCGATCGGCTATGCCGAAGACGGCATTCCGGTCACTGCCTCGCAGGCCCACGCCACCGCCAGCAAACTGGAAGAGCTGCGCCATCAGCCGGGCTTCAGCGAAACCTGGCTGGTAGCGGGCGAGGCCCCGCGGCCCGGCAGCCGCTTCCGCCAGCCCGCCCTCGCCGGTACCCTGCGCATGCTGGCCAGCGACGGTCTCGACAGCTTTTATCGCGGGCCGCTGGCCGAGCGTCTCGCGCAGGGTATGGCCGCGCTGGGGATGCCTGTCACCCTCCGCGACCTGCAGACCCACCGCGCCCGGCGTCCGGCGCCGCTGACGCTCCAGCACCAGCAGGGCACGCTATGGAATCTTGCGCCGCCGACGCAGGGACTGGTGTCGCTGGCGATCCTTGGCATCACCGACCGCCTGAACATGGCCGATGCCGACGACGCGCAAACGGTGCACCGTATTGTCGAAGCCACCAAGCGGGCATTTGCCCTGCGCGATGCGCATATCACCGATCCACGCCATCTGGATGTGGATGTACAGGCGTTGCTCACCCCGGAAGCCCTGCAGCCGCTGGCCGACAGCATCGACGACGCCAGCGCTTCCCCCTGGGGCCGCGGCAAAGGCCCGGGCGATACCGTCTGGATGGGCGTCGTGGATGACAGCGGACTGGCAGTGTCATTTATTCAGAGTATCTATCACGAGTTCGGCAGCGGCGTGGTACTCCCGGACACCGGGATCGTCTGGCAAAACCGCGGGGCGGCCTTCAGCCTCGATCCGCAGCATCTCCTGGCGCTGGCCCCTGGCAAACAGCCATTCCATACCCTCAACCCTGCCGCCGCCCGCCTGAACGATGGCCGGGTGATGGTCTATGGCTCGATGGGCGGCGACGGTCAGCCGCAAACTCAGGCGGCGCTGTTTACCCGCTATATCCTGCAGGGGGTGTCGCTGCAGGAGAGCATCTCCCGTCCGCGCTGGCTGCTGGGCCGCACCTGGGGCCAGTCCTCCGACTCACTGAAGCTGGAGGGACGCTTTGCCCCCGCCTGTATCGCGCGCCTGCGCGAGCTGGGGCATGACGTAGAAGTGCTGGCCGATTTCAGCGAAGCGATGGGCCACGCCGGCGCCATTGTCCGCCATCCCAACGGTCTGCTTGAAGGGGCGACCGATCCACGCAGCAACGGCGCCGCCGCCGGGTACTAAGGAGCAGACCATGACCACACAGCCAGACTGGAGCGAGTATCTGACGCAGATGACTCACCTGTTGGATATGGAGCTGGATGCGCCGCGTCGTGAAGAGCTGGAGCGCCAGTTTGCACGCATCGCCGCCATGGCGCAGCCGCTGATGGACTATCCCCTCGGGCCGCGCGAGGAGATTGCGGGGGTGTATAAAGCATGACTCTTCATCACTTCACTATCGCCGATCTCCAGCGTGCGCTGCACGAGGGCGAACTGAGCGCCCGGGAGATCGCCCGCCAGACGCTGGACGATATCGCCCGCGTGAATCCGCAGATCAACGCCTGGACCGAGGTCACCGCCCAGCGCATGCTGGCGGAGGCCGACAGCATCGACGCCCTGCGCCGGGAAAAGCGCCCCCTGCCGCCGCTGGCAGGGATTCCTTACGCAGTGAAAAATCTGTTTGATGTCGCCGGGCATACCACCCTNGCCGGCGCCGAACTGCTGAGCGACCGGCCGCCAGCGACCAGCGACAGCTGGGCGGTGCGCCAGCTGCACAGCGCCGGCGCCCTGCTCAGCGGGATGCTCAATATGGACGCCTACGCCTACGGCTTTACCACCGAAAACAGCCACTATGGCGCGACGCGCAACCCGCACGATCTGTCGCGGATCGCCGGCGGTTCTTCCGGCGGTTCGGCCGCGGCGGTGGCGGCCGGGCTGGTTCATTTCAGCCTCGGCAGCGACACCAACGGCTCGATCCGCGTCCCCGCGTCACTGTGCGGGATCTTTGGCCTGAAACCCACTTTCGGTCGCCTCTCGCGCTCTGGCAGCCATCCGTTTGTCGCCAGTCTGGATCATATTGGTCCTTTTGCCCGCCGGGTGGCCGACCTCGCCGCGGTGTATGACGCCCTGCAGGGGCGCGACCCGGCCGATGACTTTCAGGCTGATAAAGCCAGCGAGCGCACCGGCAACCTGCTGGAGCGCGGACTGGAGGGGCTGCGCTGCGCGCGGCTGGGCGGCTATTTCACCACCTGGTGCGATGACGACGCCCGGGCGGCCGTGGATCGGGTCGCCCACGCGCTGAGCGCCGACAGCGAGCTGCAGTTCGCGGATGCCGCCCTGGCCCGCTCGGCGGCCTTTATCATCAGCGCCAGCGAAGGCGGCAATCAGTACCTGGCGGATCTTCACCACTCGCCCGAGCGCTTTGAACCTCACTCCCGCGAGCGGCTGCTGGCCGGCGCGATGATCCCCTCCGCGTGGTATCTGCAGGCTCAGCGTTTTCGCCGTCATGCTCGCCAGGCAATGAAATCCCTGTTCAGCCAGGCCGACGTGCTGATCGCCCCGGCCACCCCATGCAGCGCCACGCCAATAGGCGCGGAGGAGATGGTGATTAACGGCCAGCCGCTGCCGGTGCGCGCCAGCATGGGAATGCTGACCCAGCCGATCTCCTTCCTCGGGCTGCCGGTGGTGACCGTGCCCCTGCGTACCGCCAGCGGTAAGCCGATTGGCCTGCAGCTGATTGCCGCGCCGTTTAACGAACAAGCCTGTCTTCGCGCCGCGCGGGCGCTGGAAGCGATGGGCATTACCGATGCCCGAGTGGCGGAGAGTGCAGCATGATCAATCTGGATAATGTAGACCGCCCGGCGATCCTCGCCGAGGTGACGGCGGCGTTTTATCAGTATGAAGAGGCGCTGGTCAGCAATAACATCGAGGCGCTGGATGCGCTATTCTGGCACGACCCGCGCACCGTACGGCTGGGAGCCGGCGAAAATCTGTATGGCATCGAGGCGATCCGCGCCTTTCGCGCCGCCCGCCCCGCCGCCGGTCTGGCCCGCGATCTGCGCCATACCACCATTACCACCTTTGGCGCGGATATGGCGGTGTGCAGCACCGAGTTCACCCGCGAAGGCAGCGCGCGCCTGGGCCGCCAGCAGCAGACCTGGGTACGCTTCCCCTACGGCTGGCGGATTGTCGCCGCCCAGGTCAGTCTGATGGACTGAGTAGAGTATACGGGAGCGGACCGGAGACTAAGGTATCCACCGGCCCGCTTCCGGTCCGGTAACATGCTATTTGGAGTCGAATATCATGGTGTTCATCAGAGCTGCGGAAGCAAAAGATATCCCCTCGCTGCAAACGCTATTTCTGCAGCTGGGCTATCAGACGGAGACGGCGATCTTAGCGCAACGCATCACTGCCCCGCAGAGCATGATGAGTGCGCTGGTGGCGGAAACAGAAAACGCCGTGTGTGGCGTAATCGTTATCAATTTTATTTTACCGGTACATGAGAACCGTTTATGGGCATTAATTTCCGCGCTGGTCATCGAGGAATCGTCACGTGGATCAGGGATAGGCCAGCAGCTTCTCCAGGCCGCAGAGCGCCTCGCCCGTGATAAACAATGCGCTCAGATCGAGCTTTCAAGTAGTGAAAAAAGAATCAGAGCGCATCAATTTTATGAAAATAACGGCTACAAGGAGGTTCGCAAACGCTTCGTTAAACATTTGTCTTAACCGCCTGCGCGCGAGGGCTTTCCCCGGATGACCGTAACTATATTTTGCCCAGCAGGATATTTAACATGCGGCGCAGGGGCTCCGCAGCGCCCCACAATAGCTGATCGCCAACCGTTAACACCGAGTAGACTGGGTCATTATTTAGCGACATTTTCTTGTAGCGGCCAATACCTACCTGCAGCGAACCACTAATAGCAGCCGGGGTCAATTTACTGACACTCTCTTGCTTATTATTGCGGACATAGTTTACCCACGGATGGGAATGGGTGACTAACCCAGCAAATTCTGCTTCGCTGACCTCACGTTTAAGTTTCAGCGTAATCGCCGCGCTGTGACAGCGGATCACCCCGACCCGAATGCATAAACCATTGACCGGGATGGTACCCGGCGCAAGGCCAAGAATTTTATTAGTTTCCGCCTCGCCCTTCCATTCTTCGCGGCTGTTTCCATCGCCCAGATCGCTGTCGATCCACGGAATGATGCTGCCCATGAGGGGGACGCCAAAATTCTCCACCGGCATGCCCGCGCTGTTAATCAACTCACTCACTTTATTTACCAATGGCAGCACGGAACCTGATGATGTCAGTTCATCAGCGGATAAATGCTGACTGATATAAGCGCTTTGTGCGATTAATTCCCGCACCTGTTTGGCGCCCGCCCCGGAGGCAGACTGGTAGGTCATCACGCTCATCCATTCAATCAGGTCAGCCTTGATCAGCCCGGCCAGCCCCATCAGGCTCAGTGTGATGGAGCAGTTGCCGCCGACAAACAGTTTCAATCCCGCTTTTACCGCGCGATCGATATTATCGCGGTTGACCGGGTCGAGAATAATGCAGGCGTTCTCATCCATCCGCAGCGCCGAAGCGGCGTCAATCCAGTAACCTTGCCAGCCATGGTTAATTAACGCCGGATAGATGGCTTTGGTATAATCCCCGCCCTGACAGGTGATGATGATATCCATTTCGGCGAGGGCGCTAAGGGAATTCGCATCTTTCAGTTTGTCGCTTTTACCATTAATAACCGGGCCCACGCCGCCCGCACTGGAGGTGCTAAAAAAATGCGCTGAAATACCGTCAAAATCATTTTCTTCGATCATTCTTTGCAGTAATACAGAGCCCACCATCCCTCGCCAACCAACAATACCCACCTGCTTCATTTATTTAACCTTTATAAGTTATGAGAATGTTAATTTGAGTGTCGCCATACCTTATATCGTATCCCCCAATAAAGGTCATTACCCAGCACATCGATTTTTATCATTATTAAAATGTTTCATCTGCCATCAGCGATATTTATCTCTTATTACGGTCAAGCAGATATAAGGCGGCGGCGACTGTCCAGTTTTCGGCATTCAAAGGTGAAACGGCGTAGCGAAACGGCAGCAGCTTCTTCTCCGGGTACCATGAAGAGTAACTTGCATTTTGATAGTGACTATGTCAATTTGCTGGCAAAAGCCACCTGCTACCTGGACCTCCCATGAAAAATGAACCGCTTTGCCGCGCTCCCTGCCCCATCGCCCGCAGCCTGGGCCGCATCGGCGACAGCTGGAGCATCATGATCCTGCGCGACGCCTTTGCGGGCTTTACCCGCTTCGACGAATTTCAGAAAAGCAGCAACGTCGCGCCCAATATTCTGTCGCGCCGCCTGAAGGCGCTGGTCGACGACGGCCTGCTGGAGAAGGTGTGCTACAGCAGCACCCCGCCGCGCTACGAATACCACCTCACGCCGCGCGGCCGCGATTTCCGCATGGTGCTGCTGGCGCTGGCGGAATGGGGTAATCGCCACTTCGCCCCCGAAGGGCGTCAGATGCAGCTGGTGGAAATGGCAACCCAGCGCCACGTGGAGCCAGTCATGGTGGATAAAGCGACTGGGGAAGAGATTATCCCGGGTAAATACGCCATGGTGCCGGGCCCCGCCGCCTCGCCGCTGATGAAATATCGTCATGAATATCTGCTGCGCAAACGCGAAGGCGATAGCGGGCAAAAATTCCAGCCTGAACCTTACAGAGATGCCAGCAATGAATCCGGCCAGTAAGAAA
>NZ_JAZARW010000001.1:1958541-1975037 GCF_036233805.1 Klebsiella sp. EMBS2024
CCGCGCTGGCGCTACGGGAGGCGCGAACCCAGGCATTTTCCGATGCTTTCTACCTCATCATGATAGTTTTTTTACTTGCCGCGCTGCTGGTTCCCTTGATGAAAAAGCCGCCGGCACACTGATACTACAGGAGAGTTAACTATGGGCGTTTCCGTTAAACGCATTGTCGTCACCGGGATGGGGATTGTCAGCCCGCTGGGCTGCGGCGTACAGCACGTCTGGCAGTCGCTGCTGGCAGGAAAGTCAGGGATCACCCGACTCA
The DNA here is from genome assembly GCF_036233805.1 of Klebsiella sp. EMBS2024. Taxonomy (NCBI): domain Bacteria; kingdom Pseudomonadati; phylum Pseudomonadota; class Gammaproteobacteria; order Enterobacterales; family Enterobacteriaceae; genus Klebsiella; species Klebsiella sp. EMBS2024. Next base: position 1,958,804 of record NZ_JAZARW010000001.1, read on the forward strand.
GCGAGCAGCTGGTCGCGGATATTCCCTGCAAAGTGGCCGGCCAGGTGCCGTCCATTGACAGCGATCCGCTGCACGGCTTCGACCCGCTGGCGACCATCCCGGCGAAAGAGCGCAAAAAGATGGATCGCTTTATTGAGTTTGCGCTGGTCGCCGCCCGCGAAGCGCTGGCCCAGGCCGGTTGGTCGCCAGCATCCGAGGCCGAACAGGAACGTACCGCCACGGTGATCGCCACCGGGATCGGCGGGTTCAGCGAGATCGCCAATGCGGTACATACCACCGATGAACGCGGGCCGCGTCGTCTCTCGCCGTTCACTATCCCCTCTTTTCTGGCCAACCTGGCCGCCGGGCATGTGTCTATCGCCCACGGCTTCCGGGGCCCCATCGGCGCGCCGGTCACCGCCTGCGCAGCGGGTGCCCAGGCCATCGGCGATGCAGCGCGGATGATCCGCAGCGGCGAGGCGGATATTGCCCTCTGCGGCGGCGCGGAAGCGGCAATTCATCGCGTTAGCCTGGCCGGGTTTGCCGCGGCAAGGGCGCTGTCCAGCGCCTCCAGCGACCAGCCGGAAAGCGCTTCCCGCCCCTTTGACCGTGACCGCGATGGTTTTGTGATGGGAGAAGGCGCCGGGCTTATCGTGATCGAGTCGCTGGAGCACGCGCTGGCGCGCGGCGCCACGCCGCTGGCCGAGCTGGTCGGCTACGGCACCAGCGCAGATGCTTATCACCTGACCGCGGGCCCGGAAGACGGGAACGGCGCACGTCGGGCCATGGAGACCGCAATTCGCCAGGCCGGGGTGACCGTCGACGAGATTGACCATATCAATGCCCACGCCACCTCGACGCAGGTCGGTGATAAAGGTGAGCTGGCGGCGATTAAAACGCTGTTTGGCGCGCATCCGGTCGCCATTACCTCGACGAAATCCGCCACCGGCCATCTGTTAGGCGCGGCCGGCGGGATCGAGGCCATCTTCACCATTCAGGCCCTGCGTGACCAGGTGGTGCCGCCGACGCTGAACCTGCATCACCCCGATGAAGACGCGGCAGGCATGAACCTGGTGGCGCTGCAGGCCCGCCCGCAGAAGATGCGTTATGCGCTGTCGAACGGTTTTGGCTTTGGCGGCGTTAACGCCAGCCTGCTGCTGAAACGCTGGCAATAATCGTCAGCTCCCCCGGGGTACTGGCCGACGGGGGATTTCCACCGTTGCGGCTTTTGCCCAGCTGCTGGAGTAAATCAAGTACAGCGCGATACCCGTGGAGACAATGGCGCCGATTCGGCTCATCGAGAATGGAATCGACGCATTGTCCAGCCAGCCGAAGTTATCGATCAAGGTCAGTTTTGAGCGAAGAACGGACCACACTATCTAAAGAATGATATCGCCTATTATGTTGGGACCGCTCATGTTAAAAAAGGGATAGCTTTTCTTTTCATTGACGATAACGAAGGAATTTTCATGGTTGAGGTTGAGGAAATAAAAAAGAAATATCCCGGCGCAGATGCCTGGCAAATGGGTGACAGTCCGCAACTGGCTAACGAGCTTGCTGACCTGATCAAAAAAGGGATCAAAACGGCCTCTTGCGGATCTTTTGCCTCTTACCAGCAGGAAGAATCCGCCCCGAGAATCGGGAGTTATAACATTATTCTTGATGGTCAGAATGTTCCAGTTTGCGTGATCAGACTGATTTCGATGCAGCTGGTTCGTTTTTGTGATGTCACTGAAGCGTTCGCCCGCAAAGAAGGTGAAGGCGATTTAAGCCTTGAATACTGGAAGAAAGAGCATCAGAGATTTTTCAGCTCTGAAGGTCATTTTTCTGAAGATATGGAGTTGATCGCAGAAGAATTTGAAGTGGTTGAGGTGCTGTAAGGCAAGGTCAACGGGCTGACGTTTTATCACTGGCCACTCATAACACTGTTCGCTTCTGGCGCGGAGCGGACAAGCTGTCGAGCTAAAGGTCCGCATTGAGCAAGGTGCTGACGTGCCAGCTATAATTGGTAATAAAGTGAGAGTAGAACTATTCTGATTTGTTTAAAAAAACATTTTTACATCCAAGGGCAAAATATTTTTTATGCTATCTTACATGCTATCTCAATATGCCAGGCTACCTGTGCCTGAAGTTACTCTACATTCATGGTTAAAACAATGGTTGTCAGAGCAGGAATCGAGGTGTACAGACAGAAGTTTCTCGGCGCGATTTCCCTGGAGAGAAACTGGATTATGTCAGGAATATTTTTTACAACGAAAACTCAAAATTGATGGAAAGCAATTTCTTACTGGCCCCCGTTATCAGGGCGGAAATATTAACAAACCTTTTATTGATATTGTAGGTATGGATTCTGACCTAAATCATACTGCATTAGGGAAGGTGCGAACAAGTTCCTGATATGAGATCATCATATTCATCCGGAGCGCATCCCAGAGGGACATCATGAGCCATCAACTCACCTTCGCCGATAGTGAATTCAGCACTAAGCGCCGTCAGACCCGAAAAGAGATTTTCCTCTCCCGCATGGAGCAGATTCTGCCATGGCAAAACATGGTGGAAGTCATCGAGCCGTTTTATCCCAAGGCGGGCAATGGCCGACGGCCCTATCCGCTGGAGACCATGCTGCGTATTCACTGCATGCAGCATTGGTACAACCTGAGCGACGGTGCCATGGAAGATGCCCTGTACGAAATCGCCTCCATGCGCCTGTTTGCCCGATTATCCCTGGATAGCGCCCTGCCGGATCGCACCACCATCATGAATTTCCGCCACCTGCTCGAGCAGCATCAACTGGCCCGTCAATTGTTCAAGACCATCAATCGCTGGCTGGCCGAAGCAGGCGTCATGATGACCCAAGGCACTTTGGTGGATGCCACCATCATTGAGGCACCCAGCTCTACCAAGAACAAAGAGCAGCAACGCGATCCGGAGATGCATCAGACCAAGAAAGGCAATCAGTGGCACTTTGGCATGAAGGCCCACATTGGTGTCGATGCCAAGAGTGGCCTGACCCACAGCCTAGTCACCACCGCGGCCAACGAGCATGACCTCAATCAGCTGGGTAATCTGCTTCATGGAGAGGAGCAATTTGTCTCAGCCGATGCCGGCTACCAAGGAGCGCCACAGCGCGAGGAGCTGGCCGAGGTGGATGTGGACTGGCTGATCGCCGAGCGTCCCGGCAAGGTAAAAACCTTGAAGCAGCATCCGCGCAAGAACAAAACGGCCATCAACATCGAATACATGAAAGCCAGCATCCGTGCCAGGGTGGAGCACCCGTTTCGCATCATCAAGCGGCNGTTCGGCTTCGTGAAAGCCAGATACANAGGGNTGCTGAAAAACGATAACCAACTGGCGATGTTATTCACCCTGGCCAACCTGTTTCGGGTGGACCAAATGATACGTCAGTGGGAGAGATCTCAGTAAAAACCGGAAATAACGCCAGAAATGGTGGAAAAAATAGCCTAAATAGGCTGATTCGATGTGTTTGCGGGAAAAAAATCGGCCCAGATCCGCGAAATTTTAATCAGCGAGTCAGCTTGGGAAGAAATGACCTGCTTATTCGCACCTTCCTTAACTCATTCCGATTCGGAACTATCTTTGTATATGGGTACAATTATTCCGGAGAATATCCCCTCGATGAAAACTGCAGAAAGAGCGGGACGAACTTGCATCCTAAGTTATCAATTTCTACCCATCTGCAGAACCCACGACTAACAGCAATGCTAATTTATCTTCAGCCTACTTCCGCTTTTGGCACACAGGAGATGTCCAGGGCCCGGGAGTACTCCCCTGGACGCATTAATGGGCAGGATGTGATTGTTGCGCAGGCTATCATATGGCCTGAGGTACAGCAGAATCAGGCTTCGTAGCAATGAGTCGGCTCACAGCGTCCGGAATCCACCACCCGGTGCCGTAAATCACCGCAAGGTCTGTCATAAGGTAATTTCATCACACATCGCGACACCTTTTTTCTTCATGCAAGCCTTCTCTTTCACGGTTTGTCAGAACTGTGGACCGCAGTAATCTCCACTCCGTGCTTTAATCAATGAGAGTGTGTCGGGTGCAAATTAAACTACCTTTCTCAACAGCAAAGGCGGGATATCCCTGCCCTCGCAGGGTTTCTGCGTCTGGTAATATGCCCATGACAGTCTCAAAGACCGCTTTGAGGGTTTCCCGGTTTAAGGCACATAATCGCGTGGCGTTGCCCCCAAAATGCAGCGAAAAGCAGCGGTAAAGGCCGCCGGGCATGAGAAACCAAGCTGGTAAGCGACCTGTTTGATTGGAACACCGTTCGCGAGAAGATCCAACGAAGCGCAAATTCTGGCTCTCTGCTTCCATGTTCTTAAACTAAAGCCTGTATCCTTCATAAACAATCGGGAAAAGGTCCGTTCCGACATGGCCGACATAAAAGCCAGCTCGCTCAGCGATGCTTCCCAGCGCTGATTGACCAGTAGCGATCTGGCCGCGCTGAATAATCGCTCATCATTCGGCATGGGAAGCGCCATCGTTAAAGGTGGAGCCTCGCTGAGAATTTCCAGAAGCAACAACGCTATCTTCCGTTGACTCGGTCTGGCGTAGTCCTCACTGAACAGCCCAGCGATAAGCTCTTTGACTAAGGGCGTAGCCGTGATCACATGCACCTGTTGACTCTTCGTAAAGCTCGTACATTCTGCGATAAGGCTACTGCTGAAATAGATCGCCCTGAGATCGGTTTGTGAAAGCAGATGATAACTATGGATATGCAGAGGCGGTAGCCATAATGCCCGTTGAGGAGGGATCACCCAACGGTCGCTCTCTGTTTGCACCAGCATAACCCCTCTGGTGGCGAAGAGTAGCTGCCCCTCAACATGATGATGGGGAGGATCTGCCTCGCCGCGTTGATAGCTTATCGCAGTACTGGACCAGCCTGTGGCTTCATCATGTCTTGGCGCTTTATCTATACTACCTGGCATTTCAGATTTAGCCCCTGCCATTATCATATCGAAACTGGAACCACCCGGAGTAGAGCCTTAGGCAATGGGTGCGTGACTTATCATCCTGATCATCAAAGATATTACAGGAGCTTAACCTCATGCGTGTACACTTTATCGTACATGAAAGTTTTGAAGCCCCGGGCGCATATGAAACCTGGGCAATAAACCAGGGTCATGATGTAACTTACTCACGCGTCTATGCAGGCGATCGGCTACCTGATGACGCCGTAGGCATCGATTTTCTTATCGTTATGGGCGGTCCGCAAGATCCTGACACCACGCTTGAAGCGTGCCCGCACTTTAATGCTAAAGCGGAACAGGCGCTGATTGCTTCCGCGGTTAAAACCGGTAAGGCGGTGATCGGTATCTGCCTGGGTTCACAGCTCATTGGTGAAGCGCTGGGCGCGCCGTTCTCTCATAGCCCGGAAAAAGAGATTGGTAAATTCCCGATCACATTGACCGAAGACGGCAGTAAGGATGAGATGTTCTCTCACTTTGGGAAAACACTGGCAGTGGGTCACTGGCATAACGACATGCCAGGTTTGACGCCGGAGGCTAAAATTATTGCTTACAGCGAAGGCTGTCCGCGGCAGATCGTTGCCTATTCAGACCGCGTCTTTGGTTTCCAGTGCCACATGGAGCTCACATTGGACGTTGTAGAACGGCTGATCGCTCATTCTGAGAAAGACCTGAGCCGTGCAGCAGAAAATCGTTTCGTTGACACGCCTGAAGCCCTCCGGGCGCACGATTACAGTGAAATGAACCAAGTGCTTTTTGACTTTCTGCATAAGCTGGAAGCACGTTACAAAGCAGCGCAAGCATAATGTTATGCTCGGTGAGCTTGCCATCGGTTTTGATTTTAATGTCCGCTCCTGGCACAGAGCGGACAAGCTATCTGAGTTGAAGGTCTGATATGAGCGATCAGCGGACGTTGGCTACACTGTTAAACGTCGCAGACTCAGCTTCTGACTGCCAGTTTTTCGCGAGTTGGGCCTTCAAAGTAGATGCTCCTGATATGGCAATTACGGGGTTGAGTCAGCACAAAGCGAATTGTTTCCCAGACTGAACGCCCATTCATCAGACGTTCCCCCATTTTGGGCTGGCTATCGACAAACGCCTCTAACCCTGTCAGCTCGAAATCCGGGGGATACAACCCAGTCACACGTATATTTTCTTTAGACAACTGGTACGAAAGTTTAGTTGTAAACCCGCTAAGCCCGTGTTTACTGGCAAAAAAAGCGGGGTGCGCAATTGAATCTGTAAAATTAGGAATCCCACATGAAGATATAATTGAGACGATATCCGCACTTTCTGAACGTCTTAACCCGGGTAGCAATGCCTGAGTCAGCAGAATAGAACCTGTCAGGCCTGAACTGATAGTATTTATGATTTCTGTGTCTGATTGATCGTCTAACGTTCCTGAAAGCCACTGAGCAGCATTGAGGATTAAAATGTCTATGGGCTTGTCTAAAGTTAACAACTGTGAAGAAAACTGAGAAAGGGATTCAGGTAGGGTTAAATCACAGAGATGCCCTTTCGCCATTCCGCCTTCAGCCGTAATGATACTGCAAGTTTTTTGAATGTCATCAGCGCGCCTCGCGCAAAAATCCACCTCGACGCCTTCTCGCGCTAACCATACGCTCAGCGCCTGACCAAATCCCGTGCCACCACCGGTAATTACAGCTCTTTTACCTCTCAGCATCTTCATCCATCCTTTATTAATGAATAGGGGGGAATGTAGATATATATGAGGAAGCAGATTGACATCTTTCAGTTAGTGCCATTTTTTGACGATAGGGATAAGTTGTACTGCTACATTTCCATCGCGCTCCTGTGGGCATGCAACATCCGCTCCTGGCACTAGTCTGCCGTAAAGGGCAGCTTTAAGGGAGGAGCGGACGAGCTAACGCAGGTGAAGATCCGCTGTGAGCGAAAAGCGGATTTTTGTCGTTCTGTCATCAAAACTGGCGACTTATATTAGGATATCGCAATACCCCTCGCCCTCAGGCTACGTCTGCTTGAATTGATTGCCTCAAGAAGGCGGAGGCGGCTTTCCGCTGATTGCCGCTACGCGCACAGCAGGCGTACCGGTCATTTATGTCAGCGTCGGATTCCGCAANNNNTATCCAGAGGTCAGCAAAAACAACACTATCTTCGCTTCGATTAAGGAGAATGGAGTTTTTATGGCTGATAACGAGAGCACGGCTATTCATCCTGATGTTGCTCCAGCAGAAAATGAAGTCGTCATCGTCAAACGCAGAGTCGGAGCTTTCTCGTTTACTGAACTTGAGATGATCCTTCGTGCTCAAGGCATCGAAAACCTGATTCTTACGGGTGTAACTACCAGTCGTGTGGTGCTTTCCACAGTCGGACAAGCTTTTGATCTGGATTACCGCCTTATCGTTGTGAATGATTATTGCGCAGATCCAGATCCTGACACCAATATGTTTTTACTTAAAAAAGTTCTACCTCAACATGCTTTTGTTACCAGTTCCTCTGAAATATCAAAACCTGGGCATAAAACTATGAATTTCTGACGTCAAAAAACGGGAGGATATAACCGGGGATCCCCAGTCATCTGAACGTCCGCTCCTGGTGGCGATNGTCAGCATCATGTCTGGCCCAGGAGAAATCTCCAGAAGCGTCAGTGCGAGAAGGAAAGTCATAAACGTTTCGATGAAAGGCATCCTGGTAGAGTCCGAAAACATATTTCCGCTATGTAACCTCCGTTCGATGCGGGCAAGAAGCGGACGTTGTACTTCAATCATCATCGATTTGAATGACAGCAAGGTAACGGCTAATCCAGGTGACGTAAATGTGTCGCGATCCCCCAGCTTAGAACGGTACAGCTTCCATTAATCAGCTCGAAAACGGCGTAACTCGCATTGGGTTGTGCATAGCGGTGAAAATCATCCACAGATCCACTTTTTAATGTCGCAAGCACGCCCTGAATGACCTGCCCGTGAGACACAATACATATTGTTCGATGATGATGTTTTTTTTCCAGACTGGATAAAAAATGTATCATTCGCTGCGAAGCATCTGAGAGAGACTCACCCCCTGGCGGACAATACTCTGCATCCAGGGTGAATAATGCTTCTGCGGCGTCCGGATTATTTTGCAGCAGCGCTACGGTTGTCATGCCTTCAAACTGACCAAAAGCCTGTTCTTTCAGAGCCGGTTCAGCTATCAGTGAACAATAAAGACGCTCAGCCAGGCGCTGTCCCATTTGCCAGGCCCGGCCAAGTGGAGACGCGTAAACACATTCTACCCGGTAATCACTCTCTGCAAACGCTGCCAATAAAGCTGATGTTTGACGCTCCCCACGAAGCGTCAATGCGCTATCACTGTGTCCCTGAATAATATTTTTTACATTCCATTCTGTTTCCGCGTGTCGAACCAGTATCACTTGCATCATTGCAGGGTCACATAAGCCGTTATTTGAAATGTTATCATCTAAAAACCCTCCTTTGATATGCAGGCAAGTTCTCAGCTCTCGACGAAAAACAGGAACAAGCGTAGCTGATAATGGTTATGTTCAGCTTCAGAAGTGACGTAGTTATCGACGTTAACGTCTGCTCTGGCACAGAGCGAACGCTTCCCCTTGTCGACGCGAAAAGCAACTCTGCCCATGCCTCTATCTCAGTAAAACCTGAATCAGCTGCACGACGATATACACTCCCGCTACCACCTGTATGATTCGAAACCCCCATCTCAGATAGCGCCATTGATAACGTTCGCTGGCATCAGCGGCTTCAATCGCGGGATCATAGCGTTTTCTTTTCCTGGTTCTGAAGGTATCGAATCCCCACAGGACGAGAAGAATGATGATGATGATTTTTTCAACGATAAGATGGTTCACAAAGAGAGACTCCGGTCTTCTCACGGTTACAGGCAGAATAGATAAACCGCCTGGATGTAGCCACCACTAAATGTAGGGGTACCTGAAGACGAAGCCAGGCCTTCCTGGATTTTCTGTCTTATGACCGCGTAAACGCATAGCAACGCCATAAAAGCGACATTCATTTCCGACACATGCTGCCGGAGTCCCCTTCCCCGACGCATCAGGCTGGGTGATAAAACGACGGCGGCTGCCCGGTCACGCGGCGGAACATGGTGGCGAAAGAGGACGCATTGTCGTATCCAAGGGATAATGCCACTTCGTTCACCGGTTTGCCTGCTATCAACCATGCCAGGGCGCTCACCACGCAGGCTCGCTGTCGCCAGGCGGAAAACGACAGGCCCAACTGCTTCAGGAAATGGCGGCGAAAGGTACTAGGACTCATAAACAGCGCCCTGGCCCAGCGCGCCGCAGGATCATGGATAGAGGGGTTAAGCAAAAAAGCCTGACAAAGCGCCAGCAGCGCCGGATGCTGCGGCAACGGAATGTCAAATTCGCGGACCGGCATGGCGGCCAGTTCCAGCAACATCAACTGTATCAGCGTGCGATCGCGTGGGCTGTCGTACAACGGTGGTAAATCCACAGCCTCAAGCAGTAGCTGGCGCAACAGCGGCGAGACGCTGATCACTTCGCAACGACGGTATTTAATCAAAGCGGCCACACAATCTGGCTCAATATACAAGCTACGCGTGGTCACCCCTGCAAATCTGACGGCATGCACGGTTTCAGGGGGGATCCAGACAGCGTGTTGCGGAGGAACCACCCATTCTCCGTCCTGCGTAGTGACATACATCAGTCCGGTCGCGCCATACAGCAGCTGTGCGCGACGATGCTGGTGCGGGGGCAGGATAAATCCCTGCGCATAGTCATTACCTAACGCCACCACATCACGATCGAGTCGATCGACCTCGTCAATTTTTACGTTGCGCACACCTGCCTCCCTCTGACCGATTTACAAAGGTAATTGAGCGCTACGCAAATGGGAAGCAGTACGCGACCGGTATAAGCTGCTCGCTCATTTTCAGGTCGGGGATACTCTCTTGAATGAGATCGTTATTATTGCGCTGGCAGGCTTTACTACCGGCATTACCACGGTGCTGTTCGGCTTCGGCGGCGGCTTTGTGGTGGTGCCCTTTGTCTATCAACTGATGCTCCGGCAGCCGGCGATTGCGGGCAACGCCATGCATGTCGCGGTGGCTACCTCAACGGCGGTGATGATATTTAACGCCGGCTGGGTCAGCTATCGAAACTGGCGGGCGGGCAGGCTTACCGCGCAGACGCTGTTTCCGTTGTTATGGTTTATTGCCATTGGGGCGGTGGTGGGCTCCTGTCTGGCGGGGATATTGAGCGAGAATATTGTTCGCGCGCTGTTTATTCTCTATATGCTGGCAACCATCAGCGATTGTTTGTTGCGCAAGGGTTTTTTCACGGGCAGCGCTCGGCGTCGCCTGTCCCTGCCAGTGGTCACCGGCGGCGGTGTGATTATCGGTACGATCGCCGCATTGCTGGGCGTGGGCGGCAGCGTCATGACTGTGCCCCTGCTACGGCGACACGGGTATGCAATGCAGGAGTGCGTTAGCGCATCCAACCCGCTTTCTTTGCCCGTGGCGCTATGCGGGGCTGTGACCTATGCCGTCATTGGCTGGCACAGTATTCCGCTGAGCGGATTTTTGGGGTTTATCAGCCTGAAAATTTTAGGCCTGCTCGTCCTGACCGGCTGGGCCGGGATAGTGTTTAGCCGCCGGGCAATCCCTGCGGTACCTGATGTATGGTATGCGCGCATCTATGTGCTGCTGCTGTGCCTGGTACTCCTCGCCATGCTTATTCAATAATCAAATTACATTCTGGTAAACCGGTGTAACAGACGCGGCCGGGCGGAGCCCTCTCCCTGGAGAGAGGGCCAGGTTCAGGGGCAACAAGCTACCCGCGATACGGATGGGTTTCGCGCCAGTGGTCGGCAATCTGCTGCCGGGTGCAGACCCACACCTTGTCGTGCTGCTGGATATAGTCAAGGAAACGCTGCAGCGCGCGGAAACGGCCCGGGCGCCCCAGCAGCCGGCAGTGCATTCCCACGGACATCATCTTCGGCGCGGTTTCACCCTCGGCGTACAGCACGTCAAAGCTGTCTTTCAGATAGGTATAAAACTGCTCCGCGGTGTTGAATCCCTGGGCGGTGGCGAAGCGCATGTCGTTGGCGTCGAGGGTATAAGGCACGATCAGGTGCGGCCGCTGGCTGCCGTCGCTGCAGGTCACTTCGCTCCAGAAAGGTAAATCATCGCCGTAATAATCGCTGTCGTAGTCAAAGCCGCCGTGCTCCACCACCAGCTGGCGGGTGTTAGGGCTGTCGCGGCCGGTATACCAGCCGGTGGGCGGTTTGCCGAACAGGTCGGTCAGCACCTGCACCGCTTTGCGCAGATGCTCGCGCTCCTCGGCAATATCCATGTGCTGATAGTGGATCCAGCGCCAGCCGTGGCTGACCACATCGTAATCCGCGGCCTTGATCGCCGCCACAATCTCCGGATGCCGCGCCAGCGCCATCGCCACGCCGAAGACCGTCAACGGCAGCCCGCGCTGGCTGAACTCGCGATGGATGCGCCAGAACCCTGCCCGGCTGCCGTACTCATAGAGTGAATCCATCGACATATGGCGCGCCGGGTAGCTGGCGGCGCCGATAATATCGGACAGGAACTGTTCCGAACCCGCATCGCCATGCAGGACGTGATTCTCCGCGCCTTCCTCATAGTTGAGGACGAACTGCACCGCGATCCGCGCCCCGCCCGGCCAGCGCGCGTGCGGCGGCTCCCCTGCATAACCTCGCAGATCGCGAGGATAGTGTTCCTGGTTCTCTCCCATCTCCTGCCCCTTTTAAAATGGATTTAACGACTGAAACTGTCCGCTTAACGCTTTTTTCTCCGGGAACGCTAAGTCCCCATGCTTGCTGGTCGCCAGGCCCAGCGCGACCAGCGACTCCACCATCTTCACCGCCGCGCTGACGCCATCGATCACCGGCACCCGCAGCTCGCGGGTCAGCTCCTGCGCCAGGGTCGCCATCCCGCCGCAGCCAAGAACAATCGCCCCGCTGCCATCCTCTTTCAGAGCGCGAATGCAGCGCTCACGCACTTTCTCCTGCGCCAGGCCACTGCCGTCTTCCAGCGCCAGCACCGGCAAGTCAATGGCGTGCAGCGCCGCGCAGTGTTGATGAAATCCGTACTGGTGCAGCAAATGACGGGCGATGATCAGCGTGCGCGGCAGCGTGGTCACAATGGAGAAACGGGTGGCGACCATCGTCGCCATATGCATTGCCGCCTCCGCGATACCGATCACCGGCCCCTGGGCCAGCTCCCGCGCCGCCAGCAGCCCCGGGTCGCCGAAGCAGGCGATCACATGCCCATCCACCCCCTGCTCGCGTCCGGCCCTGATCTGCTCCAGCACGCCGACCGCCGCGATGGCTTCGTCAAAGTGGCCCTCAATTGACGGCACCCCGGCGCGGGGACAGACCGCAAGGATCTCGGTGCCCGGCGCAGCGACCGCACGCGCGGCGGCGCCTATCGTTTCGGTCATCGCCAGGCTGGTGTTGGGGTTAATCACTTGTATACGAACGGAAGACATCACGACTCCTTGTGGCCGGCGAACAGCCGGGAAAAATCGGGCAGGCTGACGCCATCGCGCTCGAAGCACAGGCTGGCGACAATATGATCAAAATGGTGCATCAGCGCCTCGCTGAGCGGCTGCAGGGCTTTATCCCGCAGCAAACCGACCAGCTGCTGGTGATCGTCGCAACGGCAGCCCTGTCGCCAGGGGGCGCCCCAGGCGGCAATCACTAAAGAGGAGCGCTGGCTGAGGCGGGTCACCATCTCGGTGAGCACCGGGTTGCCGGAGATAGCCTGCAGCTGAATATGAAAGTCAGCGGAGTGGCGGATCGCCGCCGGGCCGTCGTGCGTCGCATGGGCCTGCTGTTCACGCTGAATAATGTTCTCCAGCGCCGCCAGATGCGGCGGCTGACAGCGCGCGATCACATCGGGGAGATTGGCGACCTCGAGCAGCGCCCGGGTGCGAAAGATCGCCTGGGACTCTTCCACGCTCGGGCTGGTGACGTGTGCACCACGTTTGGGCGTCAACGTGACCAGTTGCACAGCGGCGAGTCGTTGCAGCACCTTTCTGATGCCGGTGCGGCTCACGGCGAACACCTCCGCCAGCGCCTCTTCCGGCAGTTTGCTGCCCGGCGGCAGCTGATGTTCGACGATAGCCGTCATCAGCGCCTGGTAAATGCTTTCGTCCTTGTCCTGCAGCGCTGGCGCGGCCTGGAGACGATGTTCATTATTCATTAACCCACTCCGGTTTCACTTATCGATAGCAGATCGTATACATAAAATTTAATTTTTGTATACAAGATTCATCATTCTGGCCTGGATCCTGCAATAGCCTCAGCAATCCATATCAAAGGGTTTTCATTCAGAGGAGCAGGTTTCATGCCACATTCATCCCACACGCAGCAGACGAAGACTCACAAGGCGGCCGCCGGCTACAGTCCGCGGCTATGTAATGACGATCTGGCGCCGACCCGCGACCAGAACTGGAGCTGGTACAATATCTTTTCATTCTGGATGTCGGACGTGCACAGCATGGGCGGCTACGTAGTGGCGGCGAGCTTCTTTACGCTTGGGCTGGCCAGCTGGCAGGTTCTGCTCTGCCTGCTGGTGGGCATCTGTATTGTCCAGCTGTGCGCCAACCTGGTGGCGAAGCCGAGCCAGATGGCCGGGGTGCCTTATGCGGTGATTTGTCGTCAGGCGTTTGGCGTCTTCGGCGCCAATATCCCGGCGGTGATCCGCGGGCTGATCGCCTTTGCCTGGTACGGCATTCAGACCTATCTGGCGGCGAATGCCCTGATGCTGGTCCTGCTCAAGTTCTGGCCCTCCCTTGCCTCGCTAACCAGCAGCAGCTTTCTCGGGCTGTCGCCCCTCGGCTGGCTGTGCTTCGCCACTATGTGGCTGCTGCAGGCGATGGTGTTCTGGCATGGCATGAACGCCATCAAACGCTTTATCGATATCGCTGGTCCGGCGGTTTATGTGGTGATGCTGGCGCTGGCCGGCTGGATTGTATACAAGACTGGTCTGGACGGTATCTCCTTTACCCTCGCCAGCAAATCCCTGAGCGCCGGCGAGCAGACCTGGCAGATGATCACCGCCACGGCGCTGGTGGTCTCCTACTTCTCCGGGCCGCTGCTTAACTTCGGTGACTTTTCCCGCTACGGCAAAAGCATGGGCGAGATCCGCCGCGGTAACCGCTGGGGACTGCCGTTTAACTTTCTGCTATTCTCGGTGGTTACCGTGGTGATTGTCTCCGGCACCCAGTCGCTGTTTGGCAAAATGATCACCGACCCGATCGAAACCGTCAGCCGCGTGGGTAACGATCTGGCGGTGGCCATCGGCCTGCTGACCATGATCACCGCCACCATCGGCATTAATATCGTGGCTAACTTCGTCTCGCCGGCCTTCGATTTTTCCAACTGCGCCCCGCAGAAAATCAGCTTCCGTACCGGCGGGATGATTGCCGCGGTGGGCTCGATACTCCTGACGCCGTGGAACCTGTTTAACTCGCCGGAGCTGATCCACTATACCCTCGACGTGCTGGGCGCCTTTATTGGCCCGCTGTTTGGCATCCTGATCGCCGACTTCTACCTGATCAAACGCGGCCGGGTGTCAGTGGACGATCTGTTTGACGATACGCCGCAGGGTAAATATTGGTACCGCAACGGCTTTAACCCGAAAGCGATTGCCGCCCTGCTGCCGTCGGTGGGCCTGGGGCTGATTATCAGCTTTATTCCGGCCCTGCATGAAGTGGCGAACTTCAGCTGGTTTATCGGCGTCTTCCTCGGCGCCACCACCTACCGCTGGCTGGCTCGCGACGAGCGCGAAGTGCAGGCGAAAGCTGCCTTCCGCTCCGGCGCGGTGGCGCAAAAAGAGTAACCCTCCCCACCTGCCGCGGCGTCNGGCCGCGGCAGGCTGCAAACTGGCACCAATCTTGCTGTTTATCACTATTCCCAGAGCGTTAAGAGAAGGCAGGTTCGATGATGGATTACCAGACCGCGGTGCGCGGTGCATTTTTTGATATCGCCGGCGTGGCGGAGACCCCGGATGAGGTGGCCGCCCAGGCCCGCTATCTCGATGATGGCTTGTTGTTCCTGCAGGAGGGGAAAATTATCGCCCTGCTGCCATGGCAGGAGGGGGAAGCCTTTCTGCATCCCCTGAAGGGCTATGTCGATCTGAGGGGTAAGCTGCTGCTGCCGGGGTTCGTTGATGCCCACGTTCACTATCCGCAGACCGAGATGATCGGCGCCTTTGGCGAACAGCTGCTGGAGTGGCTCACCACCTACACCTTCCCGGTGGAGAGCCAGTTTGCCGATGCGGAGTATGCCCAGGAGATAGCGCAGTTTTTTGTAAATCAATTGATAAGCCATGGCACCACCACCGCGCTGGTGTTTTGTACCCTGCATCCGGCTTCGGTGGAGGCGTTATTCAGCGAAGCGCTGCGTCTGAATATGCGCCTGATCGCCGGGAAAGTGATGATGGATCGCCATGTGCCCGACTACCTGTGCGAAACCGCCGGGGAGAGCTACGAGCAGACCCGGGCGTTGATCCGCCGCTGGCATCAGCGCGGCAGGCTGGGCTATGCCATCACCCCGCGCTTTGCCCCCACCTCGACCCCGGGGTTGCTGGAGGCGGTGCAGCGCCTGCGGGCCGAGTTTCCCGACACCTGGCTGCAGACGCATCTCAGTGAAAACCGGGAGGAGATCGCTTGGGTTAAACAGCTGTGGCCTGAGCATGCGCGCTATCTGGATGTCTATCATCACTATCAGCTCACCGGCGAACGCAGCGTCTTCGCTCACGGGATCCATCTCGATGATGCCGAGTGGCAGTGCCTGCATGACACCGGGTCCGCAGTCGCCTTCTGCCCGACGTCGAATCTGTTTCTCGGCAGCGGGCTGTTCCGCCTGCCCGCCTGCTGGCAGCACCAGGTGCGGATGGGCATCGGCAGCGACGTCGGAGCCGGGACCACCTTCAGCATGCTGCGGACGCTGGGCGAGGCCTACAAGGTAGGACAACTGCAGAGCTATCGCCTGCGCGCCAGCGAGGCCTTCTATCACGCCACCCTCGGCGGGGCGCGCGCCCTGCGGCTGGAGGAGAAAATTGGCAATTTCCAGCCGGGCAAAGAGGCGGATTTTGTGGTGATTGACCCGGCGGTCACCCCGCTGCAGCGCCTGCGCATAGGCCGCTGCCATGACATTTATGAGCAGCTGTTCGTGCTGATGACCCTGGGTGATGAACGCAATATCAGCGAGACGTGGGTGAACGGCGAGCGGGTGTGGTGTCAGGATTGACCC
>NZ_JAZARW010000001.1:1978879-1984954 GCF_036233805.1 Klebsiella sp. EMBS2024
TCAAAAGGCATGCGCGAGACCCGATTACGCCCGTCATTTTTTGCCGCATACAGCGCTTTATCGACGCGGGAAAACAGTTGTTCAACCGTTTCGCCGTCATGATGTTCAGCCACGCCGATGCTGACGGTCACCGACA
This sequence comes from Klebsiella sp. EMBS2024, assembly GCF_036233805.1. Classification (NCBI taxonomy): domain Bacteria; kingdom Pseudomonadati; phylum Pseudomonadota; class Gammaproteobacteria; order Enterobacterales; family Enterobacteriaceae; genus Klebsiella; species Klebsiella sp. EMBS2024. The sequence continues at coordinate 1,979,016 of NZ_JAZARW010000001.1, forward strand.
GCGTCTGGTATTCGCTAACCGCCTGGCGGATCCCCTCCGCCAGTATCAGCGCGCGGCCGATCGGCGAATGGGGCAAAAAAAGCAGAAACTCTTCTCCACCCCAGCGATAAATTTTATCTTCGCGGTCGACCGACGTTTCCAGAATACGAGAGAGCACCAGCAGGACCTCATCGCCTTTTTGATGGCCGTGAATATCATTAATGCTCTTGAAATGATCGATATCGATTAACAGCAGACAATAACCCCGGGGGATAAAAGTTGGCGCCTCAACCAGACGGTGAAACTCCCGGCGATTAAGCAAGCCGGTTAACGGATCGTGGGCGGCGGAAAATTCCAGCTCTTTTTTCAGATGCACTTCTTCGGTGATATCGTGAATGATGCATAGCATCAGTCGAATATTATACAGCACCACCGGCCCGGCATAAGTTTGGACATGACGTAGCGAGCCGTCAGCCAGAATATGCGTAAAATTAAGCGGTTTATGACCGCCAGGCAGATTGGCAATATTATTCATAATGGGGATGACGTCCCGGCCCAGGGTATTTATTTGCCAGGTATGTTTGGTGCGCATTTCCTCATCGGAATAATGATAAAAACGTAGCGCGGCAATATTGGCATCGACAATCCGGCCATCTTTATGAGGGTCGATCAACAGCATCGGCGCGGTATTGGTCATAAAAAAGCGAGCGAAAAAGCCATTGTTACGCCGCTGGTAGCGGCGGGAGCCGGTATGAATCGACTGGTTTTGCGCCAGCAGCTTCACGGCTTCAAACAGCAGCAAGCAACCACAGTCTTCGGTATCAATCAGGGTGGTTTTGCAATACACCGACTGCAACCCATTGGCGGTGGGTAACGTCCAGACTTCGAATATCTCGCTCATGGTGTCGAGATAGCGAAGGTAGTGCTGCAGTTGCGTTTCCGGACAGGTGGAATAAATACCGTTACGCATCTCATTGAGCGACATCTCGCCGCTCAATGTCCGGGAAGCCTGATTGGCATAGACCACCCTTTCGTTAAAAGGATGAACTACCCATATCGGGGTGCTTAAGACCTCAAAAACAGCCAGCTCTTTTAATAACATACAGGCCCCAAACCGACCCACTGCCGGCGCGGAACGGCACTTAACGCTGTGCAGCCCCAACGCTGGTTTAAAGTGAAAGCAAAATAGACACCGAGAAACCGCAATTACGCGCGAGCGCGCCAAGTATAGTCGGTTATGCGCCCAGTAAAGCCCTCTGAGGGTGACTTTGCGCGCAGTTTAACCAACAGAAGCGATGCTGCCTTTAATAATAATTTTATTTCAACAGCATAGCAGCAATGCCAGAACGGGTAGTCGCTTTTGATCACAGAGTGTGCATCGCCAACAGGGGTTACCCGGCAGGCGCAGCGGCATAGGCCAGGGCGGGCAGAGAGTCGCTTTTCTGCCCAGGCTAACCGTGATAGTTTCTATCATTACGCTCATTCATAGCGACAATTACCTTGAACAAAATCGCCACTAAAATCACCCTTGCCGACATTGCGCGTGAAGCGCGCGTCGGCGTAGCCACCGTCGACCGGGTGCTCAATAAGCGCGCGGCGGTGAAAGAGTCCACGGCGCGGCGCGTGCTGGAGGCCGCCCGCCGGCTGGGTTTTACCCTCGAGCAGCCCCACTATCGCCTGGCTGCCGGCAAAGCGCCGGTCACGATCAGAATGGGCTTTATCCTGCTGCAGGAGAGCCACTCCTTCTACCTGCCGTTGGCCCGGGCGCTGACGCGCGAGGCTGCCCCATGGCTACCGGCGGGCCAGGCGCCGGTGATACTGCATTTTGCCATCGATGCGGTGGAAGCGATGGCTCAGGCCATTCACCGACTCAGCGATGAAGTGGAGGTGCTCGGCCTGGTGGCACTGGATCACCCGCTGATTCGCCACGCGGTGGCCCGGGCCGCCGCCCGCGGCGTGCGCGTGTTCACCCTGCTTTCCGATCTATCGGTCCCCCAGCGCAGCGGGTATATCGGCCTCGATAATCATAAAGCCGGGCGCACAGCCGCCTGGTTTATCGAGCGCTTATGNCGGGGGAATGGCGAAATTGGCATTATCATTGGCGATAATCGTTTTACCTGCCAGGAAAGCTGTGAGATCAGCTTTCGCTCCTGCCTGCGAGAACAGGGCAAGGGGCAACAGATCCTTGAGCCGGTTCGCAGTCATGAACGGGCGGATATCGCCAGGACCGTGACGGAACAGATGCTGACTCAGTACCCGGCCCTGCAGGCGATCTACGCCCCCTGCGGCGGCGTCGAAGGGATCGTCGACGCGCTGCGCGACAGCGGCCGTCAGCAGGAGATCGCTCTGGTCTGCCACGGTCCGCTCAGCGACAGTGAACTGGCCCTGATCGATGGCACCATCGACATCATGCTTAACCACCGGCTGGATGAGTTTGCCGCCGTTACGCTGCGCGCCATGGCGGACGCCGCTTCACGCCCCCATAGCGAGGTGATTTCACTCCCTCAGCCTTTCGATATCATCACCAAAGAAAATATGTAAATTTCCGGCTCCGTCTCCAGCGGAGATGGTTATCGGGCGGACCGCGCCACCTCTCGACTTGATAAAAAATTATCAAAATATCCATCAATTAAAATCATGACGATTATCATAAAATCAAAATTCCATCATTGTTGACAATGAAATCTTTATTCAATACTCAGCGGCATCCCTTGTATGAAAAAGGAAGCCGACATGATACATCCTATCGCTAACGCCCCCTGCAGCTGGGGCGTCGATGACCCGAAAAACCCTAACCTCCCTGCCTGGGCTACCGTACTTAAGGAGGCGGCGCAGGCTGGCTATCGCAGCATTGAGCTCGGCCCCTGGGGTTATCTCCCCACCGATCCGGCCAGCCTGCGCGCGGCGCTGGAGCAGCATCAGCTGTCGCTGGTCGCCGGCACGATCTTTGACGATCTGGTGAGCGAGGCCCATTTCCCCACCCTGGTGGCGCTGACCCATCAAATCTGCCGCAATCTGTCGCAGGTAGCCGCTGCCGAACCGATCCCGGGCCGCCCTTTCCAGCCGCCCTATCTGGTGATTATCGACTTCGGCAACCCCGAACGGGCGCGCTTTGCCGGGCGCGGCGCGCTGGCTCCGCGCCTCAATGACAAAGACTGGCAGCGCATGATGGAGCACATTATCGCCCTTAGCACCCTCGCCTGGCAGGAGTACGGTGTGCGGGCGGTTATCCATCCGCACGCCGGGGGCAGCATTGAATTCGCGGATGAGATCGAGCGGCTGGCCAACGATATCCCGCACCACGTCGCCGGGTTGTGTCTGGACACCGGACATCTCTATTACGCCGGGATGGATCCGCTCGACTGGCTGGATCGCTATTACCACCGCCTGGACTATCTGCACTTCAAGGATGTCGACCCGCAGGTTTATCAGCGCGCTATCCATGAAGGTATCGACTTCTTCACTGCCTGCGCCGAAGGGGTGATGTGCCCGCTCGGCAGCGGCGCCATTGACTATCCGGCTATCAAAGACTTTCTTGCCCGCCGGGGGTATCAGGGCTGGATAACCCTTGAACAAGAGCGCGACCCGCGCCATGCCGCAGGCAGCCTGCAGGCGGTCACGGAAAGTCTGCGCTATCTGCGCGACGTCGGATTCTGACAGGAGGCACGACATGATTAACGGTTTAAAACCTCTCGACCGCACCCTGCGCTGGGGCATGGTCGGCGGCGGCGACGGCAGCCAGATCGGCTATATTCACCGTTCTGCAGCGCTGCGCGATAACACCTTCACGCTGCTGGCCGGCGCCTTTGATATTGATGCCGAGCGCGGACGCCAGTTCGGCCAACGGCTGGGGGTGGATCCCGACCGCTGTTACGCCGACTATCAAAGCCTGTTCCGCGGCGAGGCTGCCCGGCCTGACGGCATTCAGGCGGTGTCAGTTGCCACGCCAAATAACACCCACTATGCCATCTGCCGGGCCGCGCTGGAGGCCGGGCTGCACGTGGTGTGCGAAAAGCCGCTGTGCTTCAGCAGCGAGGAAGCTGACGAGCTGGTGGCGCTCAGCCAGCGGCGGCGCAAGATCATCGGGGTGACCTACGGCTATGCCGGCCACCAGCTGATCCTGCAGGCCCGGCAGATGATCGCCGACGGGCTGCTGGGCGATATCCGTATCGTTAATATGCAGTTTGCCCACGGTTTTCACGCCCAGCCGGTGGAACAGGAAAACGCCAGTACCCGCTGGCGGGTCGATCCCCGCTTCGTCGGCCCCAGCTATGTGCTGGGCGACCTGGCCACCCATCCGCTGTTTCTGGTCGAAACCATGGCCCCGCAGCTGAAGATCACCCGGCTGATGTGCGCCAGACAAAGCTTCGTCAAAAGCCGCGCGCCGCTGGAAGATAACGCCCATGTACTGATGGAGTATGACAATGGGGCCATCGGCTCACTGTGGAGCTCCGCCGTCAACTGCGGTTCGATGCACGGGCAAAAGGTGCGAATCATCGGTGAAAAAGCCAGTCTCGAATGGTGGGATGAACAGCCCAACCAGCTACGCTACGAAATCCAGGGCGACCCCGTGCGCATCCTCGAGCGCGGTATGGACTATCTCGATCCGCTGGCGCGTCAGGATGATCGCATCGGCGGCGGCCATCCCGAGGGACTGTTTGAGGCATGGTCGAATCTCTATCGCCGCTTCGCCATCGCCATGGATGCCGCCGACCGTCGCGACGAGGCGCTGCTGGCCGACTTCTGGTACCCGGACGCCCGCGCCGGGGCGTTCGGCGTCCGCTGGGTGGAAAACTGCGTGCGTTCTGCCGACAACGGTGCCTGCTGGGTCGACTTCCGCTAACTCGCCGGCTCAGGGCGTTCGTCCTGAGCCTTTACGGCTATTTTTCTGTCCGCGCCAGCTGGGTTTTATCCGCCTCATGGGCGCGGTCCGCCAGCCCCTGGAACGCTCCGGCGCCATAGTATTGCGCGGGAACCGGCAATGCCTGCATATCGTGCCCTGGATAGATCTGCAGTTCGCCGAGGTCGCGTAAGCGGAATCCCCCGACCTGCTCCGGCATGGTCAGGCGATACGGCGGCATGGTTTCGAATGGGACCGGCGTCGGCAGCCGGTTTTCCTGTAGATCGTAGTTACGCTTCAGTACCAGAAACTTATCCGGCACCCGCCGGTGACTATTCCACCAGTCGCCGTCGATCTGCTGAAACATCGCTTCCGTCTCTCCGCGCGTCGCCACCAGCAGCCGGGTCAGCACTTGTTTCAGCGCCGCATCCATGGCCTGGTTATAATCCTCCAGCGAACCGCCGTGGCCGCTGAGGATGACATTAATCGCCAGCCTCGCGCCCAGTAAATTGGAGTAGAGATCCTCGGGCGAAAAAGCGGAAATCTCTTCGGAAAACCCGGGGACCGACTGGAAGCCATACCACTGGGCGATCTCATGCCACTGGGCGATTTCGAAGGCCAGATGCCCGGCGAGCCAGGCCGCCAGCTGATAGCGCTGCCTGACGCCCGCCGGCGGCGTAAAGGCATTCAGCTGCACGCGGCGCACGCCCAGTTCTTCACTGTAGTAGATCCGCCCCGCCTGGCCCAGCGTCGGCGCAATACGATTGAACAGATAAAAGGTGTTGTCCGCCGTATCGCGCACATGGGCGATATCAATAAACCCGCCGCGGCGGGTATAGATAAGCCCGTTCTGCTCCTCGCTGAGCCCCAGCAGATTTTTCACCGCACCGAACGCGCTGTCGTTGTAATGGTGCTTACCCAGCGTACCCAGAGTCAACACATTACCGATCTGGTACATCGGGATCGGAATGCCCGCCGCGCGCACGTGCAGGTCGTAACCAAAAGCGCAGCACGGTCGCAGCGACTCCGGCGGCGGCAGCTCACCGAGGGTGGGCGCCGTATGGATCGCCGTCACGGCGGGTAGCACCGGATCCTGCGCCAGCGCCGGCANNGNCNNNGC
>NZ_JAZARW010000001.1:1984961-1985114 GCF_036233805.1 Klebsiella sp. EMBS2024
AGCGCCAGCGCGAATAATAGCCAGAAGGCTTTACGCATCAACAGCCTCTCCACAGCAATAAAAGTGCGCGCATCTTACCGGCAGATAGCGCCTGCGGTTTTAGTTAAAAACGGTATTCAGCGCCGACAACGAAACTATTACGCGCGGAAAAGC
>NZ_JAZARW010000001.1:1985154-1991791 GCF_036233805.1 Klebsiella sp. EMBS2024
GCGCGGAAAAGCGCTGGCTATCCCCCATTACCATCATCCTGCGGCAAGGTGGCGCGGTGATTGTATTCAAAAGGTGAATGTCGTATAACATAGCGCTACCGAGGGGTGTCCCGTGAGGGCTGAGATGGCGCAAGCCGAACCCTTTGAACCTGATCTGGGTCATGCCAGCGAAGGGACGGGTCGGCAATTTTGCCAGCATTACCGCCATTGCCTGTTCACACCCCTGCACGCCCGGATCTCCCCTGAATAAATGGAGGTCCTGTGATCGTTCCCGCTTTTAGCCAAGGTCTTTACGGCCGTTTACGCCAGCTGGCCGCCGCTGACTGGCAGCGCTATGTGGCGCATCCTTTCGTCCAGCAGCTTGCCGAGGGCACCCTGGCGGAAAGCGCATTTCGTCGCTACCTGACCCAGGATTATCTGTTTCTGATCCACTTTGCCCGCAGCTATGCGCTGCTGGTGAGTAAACTGCGCACGCTGCCGGAGATGCGGGCCGCGGCCGCCTCGATGAACGCCATCCTCAACGAACTGCCGCTGCACGTCGGTTACTGCGCCCGGTGGGGCATTAGCGAGCAGGAGATGGCTACCCAGCCTGAAGCGCCGGAAACCATTAACTATACCCGCTACGTGCTGGATATTGGCCACTCGGGTGACGCGCTGGATCTACTGGTCGCGCTGATGCCCTGCGTGGCCGGTTATGCGGAAATCGGTCTCGGCCTGCTGCAGCATCCCGCCACCCGACTGGACGATAACCCCTACGCCTCGTGGATCCGCAACTATGGCGATGAAGGCTATCTGCACGGCGTCAACGCCGCGCTGGCGCTGCTGGAAACGGTGTGGCAGCAGCGCGGGAGCGAGGCCCGGATCACTGAGCTGAGCGAGATTTTCACCACTGCCACCCGCCTTGAGGCGCAGTTCTGGCAGATGGGCCTCAACGCGACGGCGGAGACCCGGGCGTGACGGCGCCGGGTATTGAGGTCCGTGGCCTGAGCCTGCATGTCGGCGACCGTCGGTTGTTCGACAACCTGTCGTTTACGGTCCCCGGCGGGCAGTGGGTGTCGCTCCTCGGCGCCAGCGGCGCCGGCAAAACCAGCCTGCTGCGGGTGATGGCCGGTCTGGCGCCCGCCACCCGGGAAGAAGTGGTCGCCAGCGATGGGCAGCCTATTCAGGGCCGTCTGGCGTGGATGGGGCAGAAAGATCTGCTCTACCCCTGGCTGAGCGTTCGGGACAACGTCGCCCTCGGCGCGCGGCTGCGCGGTGAAAAAGTCGATCGTGCCCGGGTCGCCGCGCTGCTTGAACAAGTTGAGCTTTCATCCTGCGCCGACGCCCGCCCGGCGACTCTCTCCGGCGGCATGCGTCAGCGCGCCGCGCTGGCGCGCACGCTGTATGAGGATCGCCCCATCGTGCTGATGGATGAGCCTTTCTCGGCGCTGGATACCCTCACCCGTACGCGGATTCAGACCCTGGCGGCCACCCTGCTGGCCGGTCGCACGGTGGTGCTTATCACCCACGATCCGCAGGAGGCCTGCCGGTTGAGCCACCGCCTGCTGGTCCTCTCGGCGGCCGACGGCGACATTGATGATAGCCATCACCTCGCCGGCACACCTCCGCGCGCGCCGGACGCGCCCGATCTCCTGATCGGCCAGGCCGCCCTGCTGCAGCAGCTGATGAGGGCCCAACCATGACTGGACGTCTCTGGCGCGGCGGCATGGTATTCGGCGGGCTGATGCTCCTCTGGGGTCTGGCCAGCCGCAGCGGCATTCCCCATTTTCTTTTACCGTCCCCGCTGGCGGTCGCCGAGGCGCTATGGGTAAATCGCGCCTATCTCGGCTGGCATACGCTTATCACGCTCAGTGAGATCCTGAGCGGCCTGGCGCTGGGCGTGACGCTCGGCGTCACCCTGGCGCTGGGCATGATCCTCTCCCCCCGTCTGCAGCGCTGGCTGATGCCGCTGGTGCTCACCAGTCAGGCGATCCCGGTCTTTGCCCTCGCCCCGCTGCTGGTGCTGTGGCTGGGCTTTGGCATGAGCGCCAAAGTGGCGATGGCGGTGCTGGTGATTTTCTTTCCGGTGACTTCCGCCTTCTTTGATGGCTTGCGGCGGGTCAACCAGGAGTATCTCGATCTGGCGCGCAGCATGAATGCCTCCTTCGGCGCTCAACTGCGACATGTCCGCCTGATGGCCGCCCTGCCGGCGCTGGGCTCTGGCCTGCGCATGGCGGCGGCGGTGGCGCCCATTGGCGCGATCATCGGCGAATGGGTCGGCTCCGCCGAGGGGCTGGGCTACGTCATGCTCAACGCCAATGCGCGACTGCAAACCGATATCTGCTTCGCCGCGCTGTTTATTTTAGTACTACTGACCCTCCTGCTGTGGCTGGCGGTAGATACCCTGCTACACCGGCTGATCGACTGGTCGCCGGAATAAGAATGACGTAATAAAGGAAAACAGATGAAAAAGTCGCTATTCGCCGGGGCAACCTTGACCGCCCTGTTCAGCGGCCACGCGCTGGCCAATGAACCGCTGACGCTGGTGCTGGACTGGTACATTAATCCCGACCATGCGCCGATTATGGTGGCCGAGCAGATCGGCGCCTTTAAGGCCCAGGGGCTGGACGTCAGGATTATCCCCCCTTCCGATCCCGCGCTGCCTCCGCGCATGGTGGCCGCCCGTCAAGCGGATCTGGCCATCACCTACCAGCCGCAGGTGCACTTCTTTGCTGACGAAGGGTTACCGCTGGTGCGTGTAGGGACTCTGATTAATTCGCCGCTGAATACGGTTATCGCCCTGGATAAGCAGATCAAAACCCCGGCAGATCTGCAAGGCAAGAAGGTGGGCTACTCGGTCAGCGGCATTGAGCAGGCCACCCTGGCGACCATGGCGCAACATGCAGGGATCGATCCGGCCAGCATCAAACTGGTGAACGTCAATTTCCAGCTGACCAGCGCCCTGCTGGCCGGCCAGGTGGACGCGGTTATCGGCGGCTATCGTAATATAGAAGCGCAGGAGCTGAAGCTGCAGGGCAAAACGCCGGTAGTGATGAACGTCGAAGATTACGGCGTGCCGGCCTATGACGAGCTGGTGATTGTCGCCCATCGCGACGCAATTCAAGAGGCGAAGATCCGTAAATTCCTCACCGCCCTGCAGGCGGGAGTGGGCTATCTGCGCGCCCATCCGCAGAAGAGCTGGGAGGCGTTCGCCGCCGCCCACCCGGAGCTTAGGACCGAACTCAACCACCAGGCGTGGTTGCAAACCGTGCCCCTGTTCGCCACCGATCCGGCAGCGCTTGATAAAGCGCGCTACGAGACTTACGAACAGTTTTTATATAACAATAAGTTGGTGAAAAAAGTTACACCTTTAACAAATTATGCGGTGGAACTGCATTGAGTCTTGCTATCGCTGACGGAAGGCATTCCGTCAGCGCTTTAACGTAGCGGCAATAAAAATATAGAGACTTTCTCACTAATAATTACACTTTAAAGGGTTATAGTGACAGAGCGTTGTTCTATTATAATTCAGCAAGTTACGTTAATTTTGCCCCTGGTAAGAATAACGTCAAAATAGCGCAATCAATAAAACGTTGAATGCAGATTTAAAAAGCCATATATTGTGCGCGCTTTATGAATGCCAATTCAATTTCTTACACCAATTATTCAACCAGCGTTCAACCGCAATGCTGGTTGTGGGAGTGATATGATGACGGATAAAGTCCGTATTGATACTTTACGTGCCGATTTATTAGACGCAAACAACGAAACCTTTTTGGCCCGTCAGGCCGAATTCGAATCGAATGTCAGGAGTTACCCGCGTAAGCTGCCGCTGGCTATCACTAAAGCCGAAGGCGTGTGGCTGACGGATGCGGATAACAAACAGTACCTGGACTGCCTCGCGGGCGCCGGTACTCTCGCTCTGGGCCACAACCACCCTGATGTATTGCAGAGCATCCAAAGTGTCATTACCAGCGGCTTGCCGTTACATACTCTCGATCTTACCACCCCGTTAAAAGATCGCTTCTCCGANTACCTGCTCTCTTGCCTGCCGGGCGAAGGGAAAGAATATTGCCTGCAGTTCACCGGCCCGTCCGGCGCTGACGCCGTGGAAGCCGCGCTGAAGCTGGCGAAAAAATACACCGGTCGTACCGCGGTGATCAGCTTCTCCGGCGGCTATCACGGGATGACCCACGGCGCGCTGTCCGTCACCGGCAACCTGTCGCCGAAAGCGGCGGTTAACGGCATGATGCCGGAAGTCCAGTTCATGCCTTACCCGCACCTGTATCGTTGCCCGCTGGGCATCGGCGGCGAAGCCGGCGTGAAAGCCCTGACCTACTACTTCGAAAACCTGATCAACGACGTGGAGAGCGGCGTCCGTAAACCGGCGGCGGTGATCCTTGAAGCCGTTCAGGGCGAAGGCGGTGTGAACCCGGCGCCGGTCGAGTGGCTGCAGCGCATCCGCAAAGTGACCGAAGAGCACGGCATTCTGCTGATCGTCGATGAAGTGCAGGCCGGCTTTGCCCGTACCGGTAAATTCTTCGCCTTCGAGCACGCCGGTATTCAGCCGGACATCATCGTGATGTCGAAAGCGGTTGGCGGCGGGCTGCCGCTGGCGGTGCTGGGCATTAAAAAGCAGTTCGACGCCTGGGAACCGGGTCACCACACCGGCACCTTCCGCGGCAACCAGCTGGCGATGGCCACCGGCCTGACCACCCTGCGTCATCTGCGCGACAACAAGATCGCCGACAAAGTCGCCGCCCAGGGCGAGTGGCTGAAAGGTAAACTGGCCGAGCTGCAGAAACGCTACCCGGTGATTGGCCACGTTCGCGGTCTCGGTCTGATGATCGGTATCGAAATCGTCAAGCCGAACGAAGCGCAGGATCACATGGGCTGCTACCCGGCTGACGGCGAACTCTCTGCCCTGCTGCAGAAGAAATGCTTCGAAGCGGGCCTGATCCTCGAGCGTGGCGGTCGTCACGGCTGCGTGCTGCGCCTGCTGCCGTCCCTGCTGATCAGCGACGCGGAGCTGGACGTGTTCCTCGACAAATTTGAACAGGCCCTGCTGGCCGCCGGCGTAAAACCGGTCTGAGTGGAGTAAGTGACCGCCATGTCCACATTGAATCCGATTCTTGCTGGTTCAGCGCAGAGCGTTGAAGCCTATCAGCAGGTTATCGAGCAGACCAGCCAGGCCGTTGTGCAGTGGCTGAAGCAACCTGAGATGTATCAGGGGAAAAGCGTTGACGAGCTGCGTGAGCGTATCTCCCTTGAATTTAACGAACAGGGTTTGGGTAACCAGGCGGCGATTGATCGTGCGATCGAGTACTTCCTGAAAGACAGCCTGTCGGTGCATCACCCGCAGTGCGTGGCGCACCTGCACTGCCCGAGCCTGGTGATTAGCCAGGCGGCGGAAGTGCTGATTAACGCCACCAACCAGAGCATGGACTCCTGGGATCAGAGCCCGTCGGCAACCATTATCGAGATGAAGCTGATCGAATGGCTGCGCGCCCGGGTCGGTTTTCCGGCGGGCGACGCCGGCGTCTTCACCAGCGGCGGCACCCAGAGCAACCTGATGGGCCTGATGCTGGCGCGCGACGCCTTCTTCGCCCGTCAGGGCCACTCCATCCAGCAGGATGGGCTGCCGGGGGATATCCGCAAGTACAAAGTCTTGTGCTCGGAAAACGCCCACTTCTCGGTGCAGAAGAACATGGCGCTGATGGGCCTCGGCTACCGCTCGGTAACGCTGGTGAAAACCGACGAATTCGCGCGGATGAACGTGTCCGACCTGCAGGCGAAGATTGCGCAAGCGCAGGCTAACGGCGAGCAGATCATGGCGATCGTCGCCACCGCCGGCACCACCGACGCGGGCGCTATCGACCCGCTGCGCGACATCGCCGGTATCGCTGCGGAACATCAGATCTGGCTGCACGTTGACGCAGCCTGGGGCGGCGCCCTGCTGCTGTCTGAGCAGTATCGCGACTACCTTGACGGTCTGGAGCTGGTGGATTCCGTTACCCTGGACTTCCACAAGCAGTTCTTCCAGACCATCAGCTGCGGCGCCTTCCTGCTGAAGGACGCGCGCCATTACGAGCTGATGCGTTATCAGGCGGCCTATCTGAACTCCGAGTTCGATGAAGAACACGGCGTACCGAACCTGGTGTCTAAGTCGCTGCAGACCACCCGTCGCTTCGATGCGCTGAAGCTGTGGATGGGTCTGGAAGCGCTGGGCCAGAAACAGTATGCGGCGATCATCGATCACGGCGTCACGATGGCGAAAAACGTGGCGGAGTACGTGAAGTCGCAGCCGACGCTGGAGCTGGTGATGCAGCCGCAGCTGGCGAGCGTGCTGTTCCGTTCCCGTCCGGCGCAGATGGCCGGGAGCGACGCGGCGGCTATCGCGCTGCTCAACCAGCGGGTCGGCGACGCCCTGCTGGCCTCCGGCCGCGCTAACGTCGGCGTAACCGAGCACAACGGCGTTACCTGCCTGAAGCTGACTCTGCTGAACCCGGTGGTGACGCTGGATGACGTGAAGGTTCTGCTGAACCTGGTGGAGCACACCGCTCAGGAGCTGCTGGCGCAATAACCTGCCTTAGCGAGGCGGCGCCTGCCGCCCCGCTGTCAGCCTTGCCTGCAATAAGCCGATAATGTCCTTATCGGC
>NZ_JAZARW010000001.1:1991797-1992816 GCF_036233805.1 Klebsiella sp. EMBS2024
TATTTCTTTCCGCACCGCTAATGCTCTCTTCGCAGGGCCCGTTGACCCCTGCCTCTCGCGATGCCACAGTACTATCCCGAAAATAACAACGTTCAGGATAAACGTCCTGAAAATGGGGATGATGATGGAGAAACGCTTACCAGGGCTGGATCTCGACGCCCTGCGCAGCTTTGTGACCGGCATGGAGTGCGGCAGTTTCGCCCAGGCAGCGCTGCGCCTGTCGCGTTCCACTTCCGCGGTCAGCGCCCAGCTTAAAAAGCTGGAGAGCCAGTGCGGTGCGGCGCTGGTGACCAAACAGGGGCGGCATCTGGTGCTCACCGCGGAAGGCGAAAAGCTGATGAGCTACGCCAGACGCCTGCTGGCGCTCAATGATGAAACCCTGCGCGCGCTGCAGGGTGAGCGGCTCACCGGCGAGATCCACCTTGGTATGCAGGAAGATTTTGGCGAATCGCTGATGCCGGGGATCCTCGGGCAATTTAAACGGCATCATCCGCAGGTGCGGATAGTCGCCAGGGTGGATCGCAATGGTCCGCTGCACCAGGCGCTGGCGGAAGAGGCGCTGGATCTGGCGCTGCTGTGGCAAACCGAAGATCAGGGTTCCGGGCTGGGCCTCTGCCCGCTGGCGTGGATTGCGCATCCTGACCTGGATATTCGCGCTCTGCTGGTCTCCGGCGAGCCGCTGCCGCTGGTGATGTTCGACAGCCCGTGTCTGATGCGCTCCCGCGCCATTGCCTGTCTCGATGCCGCGGGGATCCCCTGGCAGGTGGTGTTCGTCAGCCACAGCCTGAGCGGCATCTGGGCGGCGGTGCAGGCCGGGCTGGGCCTGACGATACGCACCCGCATCGGCATGCCAGGCAACCTGCGCCCCGCAGGAGGACTCCTGCCAGCTCCAGGAAGTCTGGCCGTTAGCCTGCGACAAACCCCGCGTGAGGAACACCATTCCGCCGCCGTGGCGCTGCTCGGCGAACTGATGACCGAGGCCCTGCAGGAATGGCTCGACAGGTGACACTGTCACGCCA
>NZ_JAZARW010000001.1:1992958-2040134 GCF_036233805.1 Klebsiella sp. EMBS2024
GATGTAGGCCGGGCAAGCGCAGCGCCGCCCGGCAATGGGTATAAGGGCTGGAGGGTTCCGTCCGCCAGACGCCTGCGCCGCGGGTCAGGCTTTGCTCTCCTGCAGCAGCTGCTGGATCACCTGCTCCTGGCGGGCATAATCCCCTTCGCCGAAGGCGGTATAACGCAGCTGCCCGCGAGCGTCGAAAATGTAATGCGCCGGCCAGTACTGATTGCCGAAGGCGTTCCAGATGGCGTACTCATTATCCGCCACCACCGGGTAGGTTATCCGCCAGTCCTTCACCGCCTGGCGCAGCAGGGGCAACGAACGCTCCCAGGGATATTCCGGGGTATGAACGCCAATCACCACCAGGCCCGCCGCGCGGTATTTGTTCGCCCAGTCGCGCACGTAAGGCAGGGTATGCTGACAGTTGATACACTCCCGGGTCCAGAAATCCACCAGCACCACTTTGCCCTTCAGACGCTCCGGAGTTAACGCCGGGCTGTTGATCCATGCGCTGCCCCCCGCCAGAGAGGGCATCGCGCTACTGGGCTGCGGCGCGGCGATCGGCTGGAGGCTGGTCTTTTGCTCCGGCTGCGGCAGACGGGCGGCCAGCCGCTGCTCCAGCGCCTGGCTCAGTCCACCAGCGCTTTGCAGATAGCGATCGCCGCCGCTAGCGATCAGCGCCACCGAGGCCAGCATTGCCCCCCCTGCCAACCGGCGCAGCCGTTCGCCGAACGCCTGTCCGCGACGCAATCTGGCGATCAACGCCGCCCCGCACCACCCCAGCAGGAATAACATCAGCGCCCCGCCGCTGCCGTAGGCCAGCAGCAAGCCGCCGGTAGTCGCCTGCCCCGGATGCACAAAGCCCAGGCTAAGTATCGCCCCCAATACCGGCCCGGCGCACGGCGCCCACAGCAGGCCCACCGCCAGCCCGGCCAGCAGAGAACCGATCCAGCCGCGCTGGCGTGAACTGGCATCGTTAAGCTGATTCCCCAACGCTACCAGGGGTGAGGTCAGCCGTTGCGCGACGCGTTGCGAAAGCAGACTCAGCCCGACCAGGGCGAAGAACGCCAGCGCCAGACCGCGGCCTGCGAGGGTCAGATTCACCACCCAGCCGCTGGCGACCGTCACCAGCCAGGAGACAGCGCCGAACATCAGCGCCATTCCTGCCAGCATGATCGCCAGCTGCCCCCGGCGGCCCCGGACGCTGGCGAACAGCAGCGGGATCACCGGCAGTGTACAGGGGCTCAGCAGGGTTAACATCCCGCCCAAAAATGCAATTAATATCGACATCGCCTTCTCCTCATTATGCCGTCGCTGCCGAGAGTGGCAGCCACGACATTACAGCAAGGCCATGTAAGGCGAATGTGTCGGGAAAGGGGGAGAATTGTCGGCTTAGTTATCCGTCTTACCCGGAGATACAGCAGGATACAATCCCGCCGCGGCAAGGCGAACACTGGCGTCCAGGCCGCCCTGCGGGCGGTTGGCCAGGCGCAGCGCGCCGTCCATCTGGCTGACCAGCTGCGCGGCGATCGCCAGCCCCAGGCCGGTGCCGCCGGTATCGCGATTGCGCGAGTCCTCCAGGCGATAAAATGGCTGCAGCACCTCCTGCAGCGAGGCCTCGGGGATCCCCGGCCCCTCATCCAGCACATGAAGGGTGATATCCCCCACGGCGTCACGGGTCAGGGTTACCGTGGCCGTCGTACCGAATTTCAAGGCGTTATCGATAAGATTGGTCATCACCCGTCGCAGAGCCTGCGGCGGGATCCACACCACCCCGGCGGTCTCTTCGGGACAAAACTGGACCGGCCGGCCGACATCGGCATAATCGCAGACGATGGTGTCGAGAAACGCATCGAGATTCAGCCGCTGTCGCGCCTCCTCCAGCGGCTGCGAGGTGCGGGCGAAGGCGATGCCCTCCCGCACCAGACGGGTCATATTGTCGAGATCCTGCAGTAGCTTATCGCGCAGTTCCGGCTGGTCGGCCATCTCCACCCGCAGCTTCATTCGGGTTATCGGGGTTTGCAGATCGTGGGAGATGGCGGCAAGGATCCGCGCTCGCTCCTGCAGATGATCGTGGATGCGCGCCTGCATCGCGTTAAACGCGCGGGCGGCGCGACGCACCTCCTCCGGCCCCTGCTCGGCCATAGTTCCCGCCGTGTCGCTGGCCGGCTCCAAGGCATTTACCGCGTGGGTAAAGCGGGAGATGGGCAGCAATACCTGGCGAACCGCGTACCAGGCGCAGGCCAGCAGGAGGACAAACTGAGCGATCAGCACCACCGGCAGCCAGCGGGCGATGGCCGGTAGTTTCGGCCACAGGTCGAGGGTCAACGGCGCGCCGTCGTGAAGGGTAATATGGGCCTGAATATGCTGCCGCGGGCCGGGGATCGCCACAATACTTACCGGATACTGCGCGCTCAGCGCCTCCTGCAGGGAGCGGGCCGCGTCCCGGGCGCGCCAGCTGGCCGGGTAATCGCCGCGCTCCCCGGCGTCCAGCAGATAGCGATAATTGCCGCGCGCCAGCTTCGGCAGCCATTGTGGGCGCTCAGCGGCCGGCAGGCGGTCAAGGATCGCCACGCTGGTGGCGACATCGGAAGCCAGATTGCCCAGCATCACGCTGCGAGCGCTGCTCATACGCTCATAAAACAGCAGCGACAGGGTTAAGGTATTCGCCAGCAGCAGCGCCAGAAACAGCAGCGCCATCAGCCTCGACTGCAGCGAGGCGGGCCAGAACCTCATTCATGCCTCTCGCGAATGGAGACCGGTACCGACAGCACATAGCCTTCGCTGCGCACCGTTTTAATGTAGGCCGGCTCGCGAGCATCCTCCCGTAGCCGCTGGCGCAGTCGGCTCACCAGCAGGTCAATTGACCGCTCAAACAGTTCCGCGTCGCGTCCCTGGGTCAGATTGAGCAGCTGATCGCGGTTCAGCACCCGCTGGGGATGGTCGAGAAACACCCGCAGCAGCCGATACTCCGCCCCGCTGAGGGCGACGATGGCGCCGCTGTCGTCCAGCAGATGACGGGCGGCGGTATCGAGCAGCCAGTCGCCAAAGACGATCAGCCTGCCCGCCTCGGTGATCTGCAGGTTCGGCGGCAGCGCCCGGGTGCGGCGTAAAATGGCTTTGATGCGCGCCAGCAGTTCGCGGGCCACAAAGGGCTTAATCAGATAATCGTCAGCCCCCATTTCCAGGCCGAGGATCCGGTCGCTGTCATCGGTGCGGGCGGTGAGCATCAGCACCGGGATATCCTGCTGCGGGTTAGCGCGCAGCTGGCGACAGAGCGTTAAGCCATCCTCGCCCGGCATCATAATATCCAGCACAATCAGGTCAATTTGATGGTTTTTGAGTACCGACCACATGGCTTTGCCGTTCGCCGCGCCGCTGGCGCGATATCCCGATTTTTCCAGATAGTCGACAATCAGTTCCCGGATGTCGCGGTCGTCGTCGACGACCAGGATGTGGTCAATACGCTCCAAAGGCTGCTCCTGCGGCAAAATAAACTCTTCACAAGCATAAGCCGTGTTGCCGGAAGCGCAACGTCGCGCCGCCGGCAAGGCGCGGGTTACAAACGATCGGCGTCCACCACCGCCTGCACAAACGCCGTCGGATCCTCCTGCGGCGGGTTATGGCCCACCGCTCCCGGCAGATCCCGGTGCTCATATTTACCGGTAAATTTGGCACGGTAGCTGGCGGGAGCCGGATGCGGCGCGCCGTTATTCGCCCCTTCCAGGGTGATGGTGGGCACGGTTATCGGCGGTAGCGCCGCCAGCCGTTGTTCATAGCCGGCATACTCCGCTTCCCCTTTCTCCAGCCCCAGGCGCCAGCGGTAGTTGCTGATGGTGATCGCCACATGGTCCGGGTTATCCAGCGCCCGGGCGGTTTTGGCAAAGGTCGCGTCGCTGAATTGCCACTGCGGCGACGCCTGATGCCAGATAAATTTCGCAAAGTCGTGGGTGTTTTGCCGGTAACCGGCCTCCCCACGCGGGGTGGCAAAATAGAATTGATACCACCACGACAGCTCAGCCTGCGGCGGCAGCGGTTTTTCGCCAATCTGCTGACTGCTGATCAGATACCNGCTCACCGAGACCAGGGATTTCACCCGCTGCGGCCACAGCGCGGCGACGATATCCGCCGTGCGCGCGCCNCAGTCAAAACCGGCCAGATCCGCCTGCCTGATGTTAAGGGCGTCCATCAGATGGACAATATCGGCCGCCATCGCCGACGGCTGACCGTTACGCGGCGTGCTGGCGGAGAGGAAACGGGTCGTGCCGTAGCCACGCAGATACGGCACGATCACCCGGTAACCCTTCTGCGCTAGAGCCGGCGCCACCTGGGCATAGCTCTGAATGTCGTAGGGCCAGCCGTGCAGCAGGATCACCGGCTGGCCGTCGCGTGGGCCGATATCCACGTAGCCAATATTCAGGTCGCCGGCGCGGATCTGCTGGATCTTGTCGAACGCCCCCGCGTCTTCAGCGGCGCAAACGGCGGCGGACCACAGGGTGGATAACCCCAGCGCCACGGCGCTGGTATAGCGGACAAGGGATAATCTGTTCATCGTTTTCTCACCTTTTATCGTCATCAAGAGAGTACGTGACCAGTAAAGCGGAAATTTGTATCCGCCATGTGCCCGACCGGGGCCATTTTTATCTCTTAATGTCAGCGCTGCGCCGCGAGATACAGTGTGATACAAAGTCGAGGTTGGCAATTGTTGCGGGCATGTGAATTTATGCTTGCCCCGGGAGATAAATCCGTTACCGTGGCAGGCATTTTTCACCACTTGAGAACGCAGGAACCCGCTATGGCGATTTTTGATGGTCACAATGACCTGCTGCTGAATCTCTGGCTTCACCATCGCGCGGATCCGGTGAGCGCCTTCTTTGCCGGGATAGAGAACGGCCATCTCGACTATCCGCGCATGCTGCAAGGCGGATTTGCCGGCGGGCTATTCGCGCTATTCGTGCCACCGCAGGAATATATTGCCCGTATGACGCCGCAATACGCCAGCCAACGATGGGATCCGATCGATATCCTCTGGCAGCAACTGGCTATCCTGAAGCAACTTATCGCCCACTCCGCTGGACGCTTGAGATTGTGTCTGAGCGCGGCGGATATCGAACGCTGCCGCGAGGATAAGGTACTGGCGATGGTGGCGCATATTGAGGGTGCCGGAGGTTTTGATGGCGAGGGCCGCGACCTGCAGGCCTTTTATGCCGCCGGGGTCCGCAGCATTGGTCCGTTCTGGAATATTGCGAACCGCTTCGGCAGCGGCGTTAACGGTTCGTTTCCCGGTAGCCCGGACACTGGGCCTGGACTGACAGCGGCAGGTATCGATCTGATTAAGCAGGTCAATGCCTTGAAGATGCAGATGGACGTGTCTCATATGAATGAAAAAGCGTTCTGGGATACCGCCCATCACTCAACGTCACCGCTGGTGGCCACCCACTCCAATGCCCACGCCCTGTGCCCGCAGCCGCGCAATCTGACCGACCAGCAACTGCGGGCGATCCGCGACAGCGGCGGCGTGGTGGGCGTCAATTTCGGCAATGCTTTCCTGCGCGCCGACGGCCGGCGCGATAGCGACACGCCCTTAACCACCATTGTCCGGCATATCGACTATCTTATTAACATAATGGGTGAGGATCATGTGGCCCTTGGCTCGGATTTTGACGGCATCACCCTGCCGGACGAGCTGGGCGATGTGGCCGGCTTACCGCGGCTTATCAATACGTTGCGCGCTAGCGGCTATGATCAATTGGTGCTGGATAAGCTGCTGTGGCGTAACTGGCTACGGGTATTAAAAAATGTTTGGCAACAATAGGTTATATTGTAAACATAAAGTTAATTCCTTACAGATTCCGGGTTGATCTCTCTCCCGGTGAAGCGCAATATGCGGCAGCCGTCACAGATCCACCATTATCCGTGAGGCCTGTAGTCATTTTTAAGAGGAACAAAACATGTGGAAGAAACCTGCTTTTATCGATTTACGTCTCGGTCTGGAAGTGACGCTGTACATTTCTAACCGTTAATCGCCCCGCCCGCCGTTCGCGCGGGCACCTTCATTCATTACCCGGTCCGTCTTCATGTTCATTAAAGTCCTCGGTTCCGCCGCCGGCGGCGGTTTCCCGCAATGGAACTGCAACTGCGCCAACTGTCAGGGTCTGCGCGATGGCACCANTCAGGCTGCCCCCCGCACCCAGTCGTCAATTATCGTCAGCGACAACGGTAAAGAGTGGGTGCTGTGCAACGCCTCGCCGGATATCAGCCAGCAGATTGCCCATACCCCCGAGTTAAATAAAGCCGGCGTACTGCGCGGAACGCATATCGGCGGCATTATTCTCACCGACAGCCAGATCGACCACACCACCGGGTTGCTGAGCCTGCGGGAAGGCTGCCCACATCAGGTCTGGTGCACCCCGGAGGTTCATGAGGATCTCTCCACCGGCTTCCCGGTGTTTACCATGCTGCGGCACTGGAACGGCGGCCTGGTGCATCATCCCATCGCTCCGCAGCAGCCTTTTACCGTTCACGCCTGTCCTGATTTGCAGTTTACCGCGGTGCCTATCGCCAGCAACGCGCCGCCCTATTCGCCGTATCGCGACCGGCCGCTGCCGGGTCATAACGTGGCGCTGTTTATCGAAAACCGCCGCAACGGGCAGACGCTGTTCTATGCCCCGGGGCTGGGTGAGCCGGATGAAACCCTTCTGCCGTGGCTGCAAAAAGCGGACTGTCTGCTGATCGATGGCACCGTCTGGCAGGATGACGAGCTGCAGGCCGCCGGCGTCGGGCGCAATACCGGCCGCGATATGGGCCACCTGGCGCTCGGCGATGAGCACGGGATGATGGCCCTGCTGGCCTCCCTGCCGGCAAAACGCAAAATTCTCATTCATATTAATAACACCAACCCGATCCTTAACGAGCAGTCTCCCCAGCGCCAGGCGCTAACGCAACAGGGGATCGAAGTGAGCTGGGACGGGATGGCAATCACCCTTCAGGATACCGCATGTTGATCACTGACACGCTGTCGCCGCAGGCCTTTGAAGAGGCTCTGCGGGCTAAAGGCGCCTTCTACCATATTCACCACCCTTACCACATCGCCATGCATAACGGCGACGCGACCCGCGAGCAAATTCAGGGTTGGGTGGCGAACCGGTTTTATTACCAGACCACTATTCCGCTGAAAGACGCGGCGATTATGGCCAACTGCCCGGATGCGCAGACCCGGCGCAAATGGGTGCAGCGGATCCTCGACCACGACGGCAGCCACGGCGAGGACGGCGGGATTGAAGCCTGGCTGCGGCTGGGGGAAGCGGTCGGTTTGAGCCGCGACGATCTGCTCAGCGAGCGTCACGTGCTGCCCGGTGTGCGCTTCGCGGTGGATGCCTATCTTAATTTCGCCCGTCGCGCCTGCTGGCAGGAGGCGGCCTGCAGCTCCCTGACCGAGCTGTTCGCCCCGCAGATCCATCAGTCGCGCCTCGACAGCTGGCCGCAGCACTATCCATGGATCAAAGAGGAAGGCTACTTTTACTTCCGCAGTCGTCTGAGCCAGGCCAATCGCGACGTTGAGCATGGCCTGGCGCTGGCGAAGGCCTACTGCGACAGCGCTGAAAAACAGAACCGGATGCTGGAGATCCTGCAGTTTAAGCTCGACATTCTGTGGTCGATGCTCGATGCCATGACCATGGCCTATGCCCTGCAGCGCCCACCCTATCACACGGTCACCGACAAGGCGGCCTGGCACACGACCCGACTGGTGTAATCATGCAGAAAACGTCCATCGTTGCCTTTCGTCGCGGCTACCGACTGCAGTGGGAAGCCGCCCAGGAGAGCCATGTGATCCTCTATCCGGAGGGTATGGCCAAACTCAATGAGACCGCCGCGGCGATCCTCGAGCTGGTCGATGGCCGGCGCGACGTCGCGGCGATTATCGCCATGCTTAATGAACGTTTCCCGGAAGCCGGCGGCGTCGATGACGACGTCATCGAGTTCCTGCAGATCGCCTGTCAACAGAAGTGGATCACCTGCCGTGAACCAGAGTAAACCCACCGTCAATCCGCCGCTGTGGCTGCTGGCGGAGCTGACCTACCGCTGCCCGCTGCAGTGTCCCTACTGTTCCAATCCGCTGGACTTCGCCCGGCAGGATAAGGAGCTGACCACCGAACAATGGATCGAGGTCTTTCGCCAGGCGCGGGCGATGGGCAGCGTTCAGCTGGGCTTTTCCGGCGGCGAGCCGCTGACCCGTAAAGATCTGCCGGAGCTGATCCGCGCCGCGCGCGACCTCGGGTTCTATACCAACCTGATCACCTCCGGGATAGGGCTGACGGAGAGCAAACTGGACGCCTTCAGCGAGGCCGGGCTGGACCATATCCAGATTAGCTTCCAGGCCAGCGATGAAGTGCTCAACGCCGCGCTGGCCGGCAACAAAAAAGCCTTCCAGCAGAAGCTGACCATGGCCAAAGCCGTGAAAGCGCGCGACTACCCGATGGTGCTCAACTTCGTTCTCCACCGGCACAACATCGACCAGCTCGATAAAATTATCGAGCTGTGCATTGAGCTGGAAGCCGATGACGTTGAGCTGGCCACCTGCCAGTTCTACGGGTGGGCGTTTCTTAATCGCGAAGGGCTGCTGCCGACCCGGGAACAGATCGCCCGCGCCGAGCAGGTGGTCGCTGACTACCGGCAGAAAATGGCCGCCAGCGGCAACCTCACCAACCTGCTGTTCGTCACCCCGGACTATTACGAAGAGCGGCCGAAAGGCTGCATGGGCGGCTGGGGATCGATTTTCCTCAGCGTCACCCCGGAAGGCACCGCCCTGCCTTGCCACAGCGCGCGCCAGCTGCCGGTGGCATTTCCGTCGGTGCTGGAGCAGAGTCTGGAATCGATCTGGTATGACTCATTCGGCTTCAATCGCTACCGCGGGTATGACTGGATGCCGGAGCCGTGCCGCTCCTGTGATGAAAAAGAGAAGGACTTCGGCGGCTGCCGCTGCCAGGCCTTTATGCTGACCGGCAGCGCCGATAACGCCGACCCGGTGTGCAGCAAATCCCCGCATCATCACAAAATCCTCGAGGCCAGGCGCGAAGCGGCCTGCAGCGACATAAAAGTCAGCCAGCTGCAGTTCCGCAACCGTACCCGCTCGCAGCTGATCTACCAAACCCGGGACCTGTAATGACGCTGGCGACCCGCACCGTCATTTTGCCGGGCGGCCTGCAGGCCACCCTGGTCCATCAGCCGCAGGCGGATCGCGCGGCTGCCCTGGCGCGGGTCGCCGCCGGCAGCCACCACGAACCGTCGCGCTTCCCTGGGCTGGCGCACCTGCTGGAACACCTGCTGTTTTACGGCGGAGAGCGCTACCAGGATGATGACCGACTGATGGGCTGGGTGCAGCGCCAGGGCGGAAGCGTGAATGCCACCACCCTGGCTCGCCATAGCGCGTTCTTTTTCGAGGTTGCCGCCGATGCTCTGGCTGATGGCGTCGCGCGTCTACAGGAGATGCTGCAGGCCCCGCTGCTGCTCAGGGAAGATATTCAGCGCGAAGTGGCGGTGATTGACGCCGAGTACCGCCTGATCCAGCAGCATGAGCCATCGCGCCGGGAAGCCGCGGTGCGCCACGCCGCCAGCGCGCCCGCGGCGTTTCGCCGCTTTCAGGTAGGCAGCGCCGACGCGCTGGCGGGCGATCTCGCTGCGCTGCAGGCCGCCTTAGGCGATTTTCACCGCACCCATTACGTCGCCCGGCGAATGCAGCTCTGGCTGCAGGGACCGCAGTCGCTGGAGGCGCTCGGCGAGCTGGCGGCCCGTTTCNCCGCCGGGCTTGCCGCAGGCGAGCCTCCGCCGCCGGCGCCGCCGCTGCGCCTGGGCGAGTTCACTGCACTGCAGCTGGCGGTCTCCAGCCAGCCCGCGCTGTGGCGCTGCCCGCTGATCGCTTTAAGTGACAACGTCACGTTACTGCGCGAGTTTTTGCTGGATGAAGCCCCCGGCAGCCTGATGGCCAGCCTGCGCCAGCGCCGGNTGGCCGGGGATGTGGCGCTGAACTGGCTGTATCAGGATCGGCACCTCGGCTGGCTGGCGCTGGTCTTCGCCAGCGACCGGCCGGAAGAGGTCGACCGGCAGATAACCCACTGGCTGCAGGCGCTACAGCAAACGACGCCTGAGCAGCAGCAACACTACTATCAGCTATCCCGCCGCCGCTTTCAGGCGCTGTCGCCTCTCGATCAGCTGCGCCAGCGGGCATTCGGCTTTGCCCCCGGCGCGCCGCCCGCCGGGTTCGCCGATTTTTGCGCCGCCCTGCAGGCCGCCCCGTCGGTCAGCCTGGCCTGTCAAACCGTTTCCCCAGGGGAGCCTGTTGCCACCCAGGGCTTTAGCCTGCCGCTTAGCCGCTGGCGCCGCCGCCCTGAGTCTGACCCGGCGCTGGGGTTCGCTTTTTATCCGCAGGCCGCTGGCGATCTCGTTGCCAAATGCCCGGAGAAAGCCGCGCCGCTGCTCCATCTCCCGTTACCGGAAGAGCCGCCGAGGCTCCTGCTGCGACCGCCCTTCTACTGCTCGCCCGATCAGGCCGAAGGACTGGCGCGTGGGGAACAGCTGCGCCCACTGCTTGCCGCCCTGCGCCATGCCGGGGGACACGGCGAGTGGCATCTGTTCGACGGCAGCTGGCAGTTGACCCTCCAGCTGCCGGAGCCAGGCCGACGGCCGGAGGCGATCCTGCAGGCCATCCTGCGGCAGCTCGCGCTCCCGGTCGCCTCGCTGACCCCACCGCCGGATAGTATCGCTATCCGTCATCTCATGGCTCAACTCCCCGAACGGCTGGGTACATCCGGGCATCAGGAAGGTTGGCTGGCGGCCCTGGCCGGCGGCAGCGCAGAAGATGCGCAGTGGGTAGCGCGTCAGCTGAGCCTGATTACCGCCCCGGTTAATCCGCCGATGCCCGCTCCGGCGCCCTGCCGCCGCGGCGTCGAACGTCTGGTTTATCCGGGAGGCGATACAGCGCTGCTGGTCTTTATTCCGCTGCCGGATGGCGCCTCGCTGGCGGCCCTGCGGCTGCTGGCGCAGCATTGTGAGCCGCTATTTTTCCAGCGCCTGCGGGTGGAGCAGCAGATTGGCTATGTGGTGAGCTGCCGCTATCAGCGGGTCGCCGATCGCGACGGGCTGCTGATGGCGCTCCAGTCCCCGGATCGCCGCGCCGGGGAATTGCTGCGCTGTGGTAAAGACTTTCTGCGCCAGCTGGCCCCCATGGATGAGGCGACCTTCAGACCGCTACAGCAGCGCCTGGCCGCTCAGATCCGCGCCAGCAGGCCGCCAGAGGCGCGGGCGCTGTCCGCCCTGCGTCAGGAGTATGGTTTACCAGAGCTAACGCCGCAGGCGGTTGACGCGCTGCGCGTTGCAGAGGTGGCCGATCTGGCACGCGAAATGACCCGCCGGCGTCGCCGCTGGCAGGTGCTGTTCACGACAGGGGATTAATTGCCGGGGGCATCCGGGGTCAGAAAGGCGCTGACGAAGCGCGTAAGGATCGCCGCGCCCTGCGGGCTCTCCTGCACCTCGTCGTGTAACCGCTGCGCGTCAATACCTTCCGCCTGCAGCACCGCCTCCCGGTGGCGGATCAGCGAACGGGCTATCGGCGCGGTAAATTCCGGGTGAAATTGCGTAGAGACCGCGTGCGGCCCATAGCGCACAATCTGGTGGGGATCGTGGGCGGACGCGGCCAGCACCGTGGCCCCTTCCGGCAGACGAGTCACGGTTTGCAAATGGCTCAGATGCGCAGGAAATGTAGCCGGCAGGCCGCTCAGCAGCGGATCATCGACACCCCATGGCGACAGCGTAATGGTTTGGCTGCCGCTTTCCCGCCCGCCAGGATGATACGCCACCTCGCCCCCCAGGGCATGGGCCATCAGCTGATGACCATAGCAAACGCCGAACAGCGGCATGTCGATAGCCACCGCCTGCCGGATCCAGTCGGCGGTCCGTTCGCTCCACGCCAGACGATCGGTCACCATCGCCCACGAGCCGGTTAGCACCGCTATGGTCTGGTTATCCGGCGTCGGCAGCGGTTCATCTTCAAACACCCGCACCGTGGTGAGCTGCGTCTGCCACGGCGCCAGCAGCGTGCGAAACCAGCGCGGCAGATCGCCATGCGCCTGGCGAATGGCCGTCGGCGGCGTGCCGGTCTGGACCAGCAGTAATCGGTTACGTGTCACCTTTCCTCCTCGCTCCGGGTCATGTTCCCGTAAAACACTATGCCGCCGGGAAGACGATGGGACAAATAACCAATTACTATGGACGATGCGCCTGCGGAATAAGTCCTGTCGCTTACTGGGCATCGGCGCTATCACGCTGCGGCACATCGGCTGCCGCCGAAGATGCCTGCTGCGGGACAAAAATATGGTCCAGGATGGCGCGCGCCGTCGGTCCGGCTACCACCCCATCCCCGCCGCCGTTCTCCAGAATCAGCGCCATCGCCACCTTCGGATGCTGATAAGGGGCAAACAGGGTGTAGAAGATATGGTCGCGCAGACGCACCGGGATCATTTTGGCGTTATAGGTCTGGTTTTGCTTCAGGCTAAAGACCTGCGAGGTCCCGGACTTCGCCGCGATCTGATACGGCGCAGTATGAAACAGCTTATAGCCGGTGCCGTTGGGCTGATTCGCCATCCCATACATGCCGTTGCGCACAATGCCCCAGTACGGGGATTTCGGGTCACCCACCTGCGGCAGGTTCGCCGGCTGCTGATAACGTTCCACATGGTTGCCCTGCTTCATCGAATAGAGCAGATGCGGATCCTGTACTTTACCATTGTTCAGCAGAGTGGTAAGCGCCTTCACCATCTGGATCGGGGTGGCGATCCAGTACCCCTGGCCGATGCCGACCGAGATGGTGTCCCCCTGATACCAGGGCTTTTTATGCACCCGCTGTTTCCACTCCCGGCTGGGCAGCACCCCGGCGTACTCCTCATTAAGGTCGATGCCGGTGGACTGGCCGTAGCCGAACTTGCTCAGCCATTCATGGATCCGGTCAATGCCCATCTCGAAGGCGACCTGATAGAAAAAGGTGTCCGCTGACTCTTCGATGGCTTTAGTCACGTTGAGCATGCCGTGGCCGGTTTTCAGCCAGTCGCGGTAGCGGCGTTGCGTGCCCGGCAGCGTCCACGTCGGCGCCCCGAAGAAGGTGGTGTTCGGGGTGATGACCCCAGCGGAGAGCGCCGACAGCGCCATATAGGGTTTGACCGTCGAAGCCGGAGGATATAGCCCCTGGGTGACGCGGTTGATCAGCGGCCGGTCCGGATTCTCCAGCAGCGATTTATAGGCCTGATAGCCGATACCTTTGACGAACGGATTAGGATCGTAGCTGGGGCTGGAGACCATCGCCAGCACGCCGCCATCCCGGGGATCGACCACCACCACCGCCGCGCGCTGCCCCTTCAGCACCGACTCAATATACTGCTGCAGGTGCAGGTCGAGGGTCAGATAGAGGTTTTTCCCGGCCACAGGCGGCACCTCTTTCAGTAGACGCACCACCCGGCCGTGGTTATCCACCTCCACTTCCTGATAGCCGGTGGTGCCGTGGAGCGCTTTTTCATAATAGCCCTCGATGCCCTGCTTACCGATATTGCGGTCGGCGGCGTAGTTCTCCTCTTCGCCGTTTTTCGCCAGCCGCTGCAGATCGCTGTCGTTGATTTTCGACACATAGCCCACCACGTGCGCCAGCTCTGCGCCGTAGGGGTATTCCCGTTGTTGGTAGCTCTCCACCGTCACGCCGGGGAAACGGAATTCGTTGACCGCGAAGCGGGCCACCTCCACATCGCTGAGGTCTGACTTGAGGGTGACCGCTTTGTAGCGGCTGGTGTGGTGCATATCGTCGCGAAAGCTGGCGATGTCGTCCGGCGTCAGGTCGACGATAGGCGTCAGCTGCTGCAACAGCGCGGCCATATCGGGAATTTTGCTCGGGATCACCTGCAGGCGATACAGGGTGATATTCTGCACCAGCGGAATGCCGTTGCGATCGAATATCAGCCCGCGGCTGGGGGCGATGGGCAGCATTTTGATGTCGTTCTGGTTTGACCGGGTCTGGTAAAAATCGTGCTGCTCAACCTGCAGATGGTAGAGGTTAACGATCAGCACGCCAAAGCAGACCACCACCAGCAGAAAAGCAATTGCGGCCCGGCGGATAAACAGCATCTCTTCCGCGGAGTGGTCGCGAATTTCATCTCTCAAAAGGGGCATTAGCGGTACATCACCTGAATCACTGGAAAAGCCAACGGCGTAACGGCCGGGAAGCATAGCCTTATCGCAGCGTCAGCCCTACTGAAAGGTTGCTAATGATCTGGCAGAAATGTTTCAGCATGTTAGAGGGATCGTTATTCTTAACCTTGCCCGTGACGCGTCAGACTGTATTCACGTTGCCCGACGCGTCGGCGCGGCTCACTGTTCTGCGCGGGCCGCCTTGTCGGAGGCAGCCGACTTCCCTGAGGTATAGATTAAGTACAGCGCCAGGGCCAGGCATATCACCGCCGCCAGTCGCGCAGGCGAGAACGCCATCGTGCTGTTGCCCAGCCAGCCAAAGTTGTCGATTAGCAAGCTCATCGTCAGCTGGCCAAAGATCACCGCCACGGTGGCCGTCGCGGTGCCTATCCGCTGCACCGCCAGCACCATAATGACGATGTAGGGCACACCGCAAAAAGCGCCCAGCAGCTGCCACTTAGGCACCTGTAGTAGCGTTACCGACGTCGCCGGAGCAAAAAACAGGATCAGTAATCCGGTCACCAGCGCGCCGGTGGCAAAGGTTAAAAAGGCGCTGCGCAGCACCCCCACCTGGCTGCCAAGACGGCCGTTTATCGCCGCCTGAATGCTAAGCAATGCGCCGCCGCACAGCGCCAGAATAATTATCAGCGTACTCATTTTTACTCCTTAACCCAGGGCCACCAGCAGTAACGCCGCCATAATCAACCCCAGCGCCACGGCGCGTCGCGGATCGATTTTGCGCCGTGGGCTGCCGAATAACCCGTAATGGTCGATCGCCAGGCTTTTCGCCACCTGACCCGCCAGGATGCCGATCATGGTCATGGCAATACCAATCACCGGCGTCGCCATGGTCAAGATCACCACGTACCCCGCCCCCAACAGACCGCCGGTGAGTTGCCAGCCGGGCAGAGAAAAGAACGACGGGCTGCTACGCGGGCTGAAAAAGAGCATCAGAAAAAAGGTTAACACTGCGCCAATCCCAAAGATGCTCATGGTTGCCCACAGATCCCCCACCTGGCTCGCCAGCGGCCCCAGCAGGCCGGCCTCGACCGATAATCCCATGCCGCCGGCAATCACTAATAAAATGAATAATAACGCCATTACTGCGCCTCCTCTGTACAACAGGCGGCTGAGGATAAAACAGCGTGCTGATGCGATAAACGGTATAATGCAGAAAACACTATTGCAGGAATTGCACAGATGGCCGATGCCAGCAGCGTCGATTTTCGCGCCCTTCAGCTTTTCATCGCGGTTTACGATAACCAGAGTTTTTCCGTAGTGGCCCGCCGCGAAGGGGTCTCTCCCTCGCTGATCTCGCGAACCATCCAGCAGCTGGAAGATGCCCTCGGGCAGCAGCTGTTCTACCGCAACACCCGTGCCGTGGTACCGACCGAAGCAGGACGCTTTTTCGCAGCGTCCGCCCGCGAACTGCTGGGACAGTACGCCGACGCGCAACGGGCGTTACAGGATCGGGCACAGGTCCCCGGCGGACTGGTGCGGATCAATGCGCCGGTCTATTTTGGTCAGCGTCATATCGCCCCCTGGCTTCCGGAACTGGCGGCCCGGCATCCCAAACTGCAGTTTGACCTGATGCTGACCGACGATTTTATCGATCCCCATCGCGATGCGACGGATATCCTTTTTCGCATCAGCAGCCTGCCGGACGCGGGCTATCACGCCAGAGTGTTTGGCAGCCAGCGCTATTACCTGACCGCCTCCCCGGAGTATGTTTCACGGTACGGCAGCCCGACTTCGCCGGAGGCATTGCATCAACATCGCACGCTGGTGTATGGCGGTTCGCAGGGAGCCAACCGCTGGCTGTTTCGCCAGCGCGAAGAGGCATGGGTGCACTATCCGTTGACCCCGCTCATGACCTCGAACAATGCCGATGCCCTGCTCACTTCAGCCATCGGCGGGATGGGGATCGTGTTATTTCCCGACTGGATGGTCAGCGGGGCGCTGCACAACGGGACATTAGTCACGCTGATGGATCGCTATTCGGCGGCCATCAGCCACACGCCATCGTATATCGCGGCGATTTATCCTTATACCCGCCATCCCTCTCTCAACGTGCGGACAGTGATTGACTATTTTGCCGACGTGTTTGGATCGCCGCCCTACTGGCAGCGCTAATGCGAGATTCGTAGTAAAACTTGTCATATCTCAAACAATTAGCATTCCTTCGCCCAGCTTGACGCGAATCGTTTCCTTTGCCGCCTCGTTACGGCTATGGTTACTAATGAGGTTAATCTCAATCTCCAGGCCGACACGGTCCCACCAGGGGGTTGCCTAACCCTTCATTGAACGGAAATAGCTATTAAATCCGTAGATTCATTCAAATATCGCTTATTGGTAGCAGTGTATATCGTAACGGCATTCACAAAAGCAAACGGAGCCTGATATGAGCACGTCTAACGACCCATCCAACAATGCATCCGCCGGGAAGTGCCCTTTCCACGCCGAGACGCCAAAACAGAGCGCCGGCAGCGGCACCGCCAACCGCGACTGGTGGCCGAACCAGCTGCGTGTCGATCTGTTAAACCAGCACTCCAATCGCTCCAACCCGTTGGGTGAGAATTTTAACTACAGGGAAGAGTTTAAAAAGCTCGATTACTCCGCGCTGAAGGCTGATCTCAGAGCGCTGCTGACCGATTCGCAAGAGTGGTGGCCGGCAGACTGGGGTAGCTATATTGGCTTGTTTATTCGTATGGCCTGGCACGGCGCCGGCACCTACCGCACCGTTGACGGTCGCGGCGGCGCAGGTCGTGGACAGCAGCGCTTTGCCCCCCTGAACTCCTGGCCTGACAACGTCAGCCTCGATAAGGCCCGCCGTCTGCTGTGGCCGGTGAAACAGAAATATGGCCAGAAAATCTCCTGGGCCGACCTTTACATGCTGGCGGGTAACGTCGCTCTGGAAAACGCCGGCTTCCGCACCTTTGGCTTTGGCGCCGGTCGCGAAGACGTCTGGGAACCGGATCTCGACGTCGACTGGGGCGATGAGAAAGAGTGGCTGGCCCACCGTCATCCGGAAAGCCTGGCGAAACAGGCCATCGGCGCCACCGAAATGGGTCTGATTTATGTCAACCCGGAAGGTCCGAACGCCAGCGGCGAGCCGCTGTCCGCCGCGGCGGCCATTCGCGCCACCTTCGGCAATATGGCGATGGACGATGAAGAGATCGTCGCGCTGATCGCCGGCGGCCATACGCTGGGCAAAACCCACGGCGCCGCAGAAACCAGCCACGTCGGCGCCGAGCCAGAAGCCGCGCCGCTGGAAGCGCAGGGTCTGGGCTGGCACTCCAGCTACGGCAGCGGCGCAGGCGCGGACGCCATCACCTCCGGTCTGGAAGTGGTCTGGACGCAGACGCCCACCCAGTGGAGCAACTACTTTTTCGAAAACCTGTTCAAATACGAATGGGTGCAGACCCGCAGCCCGGCTGGCGCGATCCAGTTCGAAGCCAAAGACGCGCCGGAGATTATCCCAGATCCGTTTAACCCGGAGAAAAAGCGCAAACCGACCATGCTGGTCACCGACCTGACCCTGCGCTTCGACCCGGAGTTTGAAAAAATCTCCCGCCGCTTCCTCAACGATCCGCAGGCCTTTAACGAGGCGTTCGCCCGGGCGTGGTTCAAGCTGACCCACCGTGATATGGGGCCAAAATCCCGTTACCTCGGGCCGGAAGTGCCGAAAGAAGATCTGATTTGGCAGGATCCGCTGCCGGCAGCGACCCATCAGCCGAGCGCGGAAGATATCGCCAGCCTGAAAACCGCCATCGCCGGCGCCGGCCTGTCGGTCAGTGAGCTGGTCTCGGTCGCCTGGGCGTCCGCCTCCACCTTCCGCGGCGGCGATAAACGCGGCGGCGCTAACGGCGCGCGTCTGGCGCTGGCCCCGCAGAAAGACTGGCCGGTTAACGCCATCGCCAGCCGGGTGCTGCCGACCCTGCAGGCGATCCAGCGCGCCTCCGGCAAAGCGTCGCTGGCCGATATTATCGTGCTGGCCGGCGTGGTCGGCGTTGAGCAGGCGGCCGCTGCCGCCGGCGTCAGCGTCAATGTGCCGTTTACCCCAGGCCGCGTCGACGCTCTGCCTGAGCAGACCGACGTCGAGTCGTTTGATCTGCTGCAGCCGCTGGCGGATGGCTTCCGCAACTATCGCCGTATCGAAGGCGGTGTCTCGACGGAAACCCTGCTGATCGATAAAGCGCAGCAGCTGACGCTAACCGCCCCGGAAATGACCGTGCTGGTCGGTGGCTTGCGCGTACTGGGCGCGAACTACGATGGCAGCAAACACGGGGTGTTTACCGACCGCGTCGGCGTGCTCAGCAATGACTTCTTCGTCAATCTGCTGGATATGGCTACCGTCTGGAAAGCGGCCGATGATAACGCGGAGCTGTTTACCGGCAGCGACCGTAAAACCGGCGAAGCGAAGTACAGCGCCACCCGCGTGGATCTGGTGTTTGGCTCCAACTCGGTACTGCGCGCCCTGGCGGAAGTGTACGCCTGCGCCGACGGGCAGCAGAAGCTGGTGCATGACTTCGTTGCCGCCTGGACTAAGGTGATGAACCTCGACCGCTTCGATCTGTAATCCTCTCGCCCCGGCTCCCGCCGGGGCGTTTTCCTTATACCGCCCGCGGCAGCTGTTGCAGGCGACTCCGCGTTCGTTGAATATCCTCCAGTTCCACCCCTGCCACCAGCGTCTCCAGGTCGCAGCGGGTCACCAGCAGCAGGCGGATCTGCTTTTCATACAGCACATCAATCACATTGATAAAGCGCTGCTGGGCCGCCGGCCCCACCGTAGCCAATGGCGGCACCTCGTCCAGTAGCCAGACGGCATAGCTTTCGCAGAGCGTCAGATAGTCCATCACCGCCGTGGCGGCCTGACAAAGCTGGGTAAAGGTGAAGTGCAGCAACGCGGGCGACGCCGCGGCCGCCAGCAGCGTGCGATAGCCTACCGTCAGCGAAACCGGTTCGCCAGGCAGCGACGGCAGGTCATACAGCTGACGCTGTTGTGCATTCGGATTAACCCACATCCGCCCGCTGCAGAAGGCGTTATCCTGGCTCAGATGCCGTTCGCGATAATCCTCCTCGCCGTTCAGCGCCACCACCGTTAGATGGGCGCGGATCAGCGCGATCGACGGTAAAAAGCGATCGTGATACAGCGGATTGGGCAGCAGCATCTCCGGCGGGTAGTTTGAGGTGGCCAGCAGCACGATACCGTGTTGAAAGAGGTGTTCCAGCAAGGCTTTAATCAGCATGGCGTCGCCGGGGTCGTGCAGATGAAATTCGTCGAAGCATAGCAGGCGGCAACCGGATGTCATCTGCCTCATCACCGTCTGCAGGTCGGGCGCTCCGGGGGCATTCAGCCGCTGGTGCAGTTCGCGGAAGAAGTGATGAAAATGGACCCGCCGCCTGGCGGCGAGCGGCAGGCTGGCGAAAAAGTGGTCGAGGATAAAGCTTTTCCCTCGCCCGGTACGTCCCCAGACGTACACCCCCTGCGGCCTGCCTGTCGTGGACACCAACTGCTGACCGAGGGCGTCAAGGCGGGCGATGAGTGACAGCTGATCGTCGTCCAGCGTCAGACGCGCCCGCGCCGCCTGCTCGGCCATCACGCGGGTAAAACGAAAATCAGCCGTCACCTCTGTGGGACCAGATTCCGAGGGTACACATCCATTATTTAACATTCTTATAACCTCCTGCGAGGAGGCCATTCTAGCCGCTTTCCCGCGGGATGGCGAATCGCGCGACGAGCGGCCATTTCCGCTGCTCCGCCGCCAGCCCCTACGCCTCTCCGACACGCCAGTGCACCGATGTGACGTTCTGCTGAACGCCCATCTGCGCCATAATTTGCGCCAGCGTTTTTTGGTGCTGCTTATGGCTAATCAGCTGCGCGCAAATCTCCAGATGGTCCGCGGTGTCCGCCGCCGCCGACTGCAATCCCTGCAGGGTAAACCGCTGCTGCTGCGCAATATTCAGCAACAGCTGACGCACGGCATTTTCATGTTCGCGCAGACAGGTGACGCGTAAGACATAGCGTTTCTCTTCGTCACCGGCCCCCGGCAAGGCATGAATGCGCTGCGCCGCCTCGCGCAGCAGGATATTGGCGCACAGAATAATCAGCGTAGCCGCCGTCGCGTTCCAGAACTGTCCCAGGCCGCAGAGTACGCCGATCCCGGCCGAACACCACAGCGTGGCGGCGGTATTGAGGCCGCGGACGTTCATGCCATCACGCATAATCACCCCTGCCCCAAGGAAGCCGATACCGGAGACGATCTGCGCTGCAATACGCCCCGGGCTGTCCGGCGAGGCCGACATCGCGCTGAGAATAAACACCGCCGCGCCGGTGGCCACCAGGGCATTGGTGCGTAAACCGGCCATACGTTGTCGCCACTGTCTTTCCGCGCCGATCAGCGCCCCCAACAACATTGCCGCGAGTAAATGTGTCATATAAGGAAATACCATCGCGCCTTCCTCCAGAAAACAGAAAGCCAAAAATTACAGATGTAGCGCTCAGCCGCGCCGGGCGATTAGCGGGTGGATGATGGTGGAGGAAATAAGGGTCTGGAAAACATAAACATAACGCTGCCTCTCGCGCTCAATGGCGCATAAATTATTGAGGGAGGCAATCCGGAACTGAGAGATTGCTGCCCGCCGGGATGGCAAGCAGCGAAATGATCGCGTTAGCTTGCCGGAAAATCGCAATAAGGGTGACTGTCCAACGTATGACTCCTGAATAAAAGTGGGCACATTATAGCCCGGGGTAATGATGGGTAAAGCACGAAAACGCCGCCGGTGACGATTCGTTTAGTTTGTCTTTCGCGGGTCCTGCGTAGCGTGACATCGCCAGGCGACTAAAATGCCGTCAGCGGTGATTTACTTCAATTCCGTCGCTGGGATGCGGCGAAAACCAGCATGAATATCATCTTTATGTCTCCCCAGCGCGATCTTACGCTAAAGAATGTCGCTAAGGCTAAGGATTAAAAATTTAAAACTATTAACAATCAATTAACATTAGCAGGCAAACCATTCTTCCTGANGAACACAACACCATGTCTACCACCCAGGTTCTCGGCGAAACGCCCTATGCTTCGCCAGGACAACCGCACGCCAGCTTAACCGGACGCATTGATGCGCTGCCCGCCTCATTTGGGTTATGGTCGTTTATTACCCTGCTCTCACTTGGCGGCTTCTTTGAGCTCTACGATCTCTTCCAGACCGGGTATATCAGCGCGGGCCTGCTGGCGGAGGGCATTTTCCACACCGGACAGGCGGGCATCTTCGGCATCGCCGACCAGGCGGCCTTCGCCTCCGCCACCTTTATGGGGCTGTTTATCGGCGCCAGTCTGCTGGCGCCGCTGGCGGACAAACTGGGCCGCCGCCTGACCTTTATGGTGGCGCTCGCCTGGTACGGTCTTTTTTCGCTGCTGATGGCGACGCAGAGTAGCGCTGAAGGGGTGATCTTCTTCCGCTTTCTGGTGGGGATCGGCCTCGGCATTGAGCTGGTGACCATTGATACCTATCTCAGCGAATGGGTGCCAACCCATCTGCGCAATAAAGCCTTTGCCTTTGCCTTCTTCATCCAGTTCCTCTCGGTTCCGGCGGTGGCGCTGATGTCCTGGATGCTGGTGCCGACCACCCTGTTCGGCCTCAGCGGCTGGCGCTGGGTGATCATCTTTGGCGCACTGTTCTCACTGGCGATCTGGTTTATCCGCAAAAAGCTACCGGAGTCAGCCCGCTGGCTGGAAAGCAAAGGGCGGCATGATGACGCGCATACGGTGATGTGTGAGATGGAAGCCCGCTGCGGCCTGACGCCGTCGCCGAAGCATGCGCATGCGGCACAGAGCGTCGTCAAACGCGGCACCTTCCGCGAAATCTGGGCGCCGCAGTATCGGCAGCGCACCCTGATGCTGATGGTGATGAACTTCTTCCAGGCGATCGGTTTCTTCGGCTTTGGCAACTGGCTGCCGGCGCTGCTCTCCGGTCAGGGCGCCAGCATCACCCATAGCCTGCTGTACGCCTTCTTTATCACCCTCGCCTATCCGCTGGGCTGCCTGTTCTGCACCCGCTTCGTGCATCGCTTTGAAAACAAGTGGCAGATTGTCCTCTCCGCGCTGATGACCGTTATCTTCGGCACCCTGTTCGCTCTGCAAAACAACCCGATTCTGCTGGTGATCTGCGGGTTTATGATCACCTGGTCCAACGCCTGGCTGACCATCAGCTACCACGCCTACCAGGCCGAGGTCTTTCCGACCCATATTCGCGCCCGCGCCGTCGGCTTCTGCTACTCGTTCAGCCGGCTCTCGACCGCGGTGACCAGCATTCTGATCGGCATTATTCTGCAATACGCCGGCACGCCGGGAGTAATTAGCTTTATCGTCGTCAGTATGCTGATGGTGATGCTGTCGGTGGGGATCTTCGGCCCGAGAACGCGGGGCATTCGTCTGGAGAATATCTGATGGCGGTCGCCGCCGAGGGTGCCGGCGGCGACATATTTTATCAGTTGCGATGTTGCAGCTGGCGCTGAACCTCAATAAGCTCCGCGATCAACTCCCGCGCAAGCATAGAGGTCATTATATGATCCTGGGCATGTACCAGAATAAGATTAACCGGTACTTTGCCACAGCCCTCATCCATACCGATAAGCATGGTTTGTACATCATGCGCGCGTTTTGCGGCATCTGCGGCGTCCTGCATCAGCCTATCAACGTCCTGCCACACTCCTTTTCTGGCGGCTTGCAGCGCCTGCATCGCCAGACTGCGGGACTCACCGGCGTTAATGATGAGTTCCATGACGGTTGCTTCCATATCCATACGGTTTCCCTACTTGTTAAGTGAATGACGACTGTTGCCATAGTTAATATTTGTGATGTGTACTGCAGAAGGGATAAAATATTGTCATTAAGGCTTGTAACTTCTGGACAGCATTAAGCGGCGCCGCAATACCACTTTTACCAACGGTCCAGCATCACCGGGGCTATATTGACACTTTCCCATCAGAGGGGCGTTTAGGCATTTTAGTGACAAGCCGCCAGGTCGGCGGCCCGGCCTCAGCCAAATATCCCCTGCGCCTCGGCGAAGCATTTTTCCGCCAGGGTCGAGACTGGTTCCTGCTGGCGCATAATCAGCGCCAGCTGTGAATCAACATGAGTTTCGGCGATCGGCAGAATTTCAAGATTATCGCTTAGCGCTTCGAGGCCGTTGTTAAGCGGCATAATGGCGCAGCAGATCCCCGCCTGCACCGCCTGGATAATCTGAAACGTCGAATCACTTTCAAAGACATACCCCGGCGTTAGCCCTTTGGCCTTAAAGCTGATTTCAATCGATTCCCGGTAATACATCCCCTTGGTCAGAAAGCCGAGGGGCAGCGTCGCCAGCGTCTCCCATCCCGGCGTCCCGGCGCTGAAGTCGAAATGGCGTTTATCGTGCAGCAGTCCCATCCGGGTTTGCGGCAAGCGAGCAATCTTGAACTGACCTTCATCCAGATGCTGCAGATAACAGATCCCCAGATCCAGCTGATTACGGCTGACGCCATCGATAATCTGCTCCGAGGTCATCGACAACAGGCTGAACTGCAGCGCCGGATATTTCTCCGCCAGGGGTCTAATCAACTGCATCGGATTGAGGCTCGCCAGCGGCACCATACCGACCCGCAGCTGGCCGACCATCTGCCCGCGACAGATGGCCGCCTCTGCCGCCAGGCCGTCATGAGCGGCCAGCACCGCCCGCGCCCAGGCCAGGATCCGCTCTCCCTCTGGGGTAAAACCTTCAAAGCGTTGGCCGCGCTGGATCAGCGTCAGGTTCAGCTCCTCTTCCAGGTTACGAATGCGCATGGAGAGCGTCGGCTGGGTAATATGACAGGCCGCCGCCGCCTGGCCNAAATGGCGCGTCTGATCGAGCGCGATCAAATACTTGAGTTGCTTAATATCCATTCTCTTTCCCGTTTGAACCCCGCCGTTCACCCCCGGGGCCGCGCACAGGTTACCAGAATGTTAGTTTCGCTAGCGATAAATTCAAGCGAGGACACCACGAGGTGCTGCGGGGCGCAGGACGGCGCGACGCCGCTCTGCGCTATACCTTTTTAGCGCCCGCCGGCCAGCGGACGGATCTCTTTCGAGCGCAGCGTCAGACGAACGGGAACCGACTTATACGAAGGGGTGCCGCTCTCTTCATCCAGATAGTTCAGCGGCACCAGCACGTTGGCTTCCGGATAATAGGCGCCGACGGTGCCCGGCGCAATGCCGTAGGCCACCACCGTGATATCTTCCAGCGTCAGCGCGCTTCCCGGCAGCGCGGTATGAATATCCACCCGATCGCCATGCTCCAGACCCTGGGCGGCCATATCCTGCTCGTTCATAAACAGCACGTCGCGGCGGCCAAAGACGCCACGGTAGCGGTCATCCATCGCGTAGATGGTGGTGTTGTACTGGTCATGACTGCGCAGCGTCACCAGGCGCATCACGTCCTCACCCTCCACCACCACGTTCTCATGCACCCCTTTAAATACCGAGAACATGGCTTTACCAGTGGCGGTAGGCCAGATGCGCTCGGTCGGCGGCAGCGGCATGCGGAAGCCTCCAGGATGGCGAATGCGCTGGTTATAATCCTCGAACCCTGGAATGGTCTGTTCGATCAGATCGCGAATGCGATCGTAGTCTTCCACGAGGTACTGCCAGTCCACTTTGCTGGCGGGCAAGGTGGCCTTCGCCAGACCGGCGACAATCGCCGGCTCCGAGCGCAGCATCGGCGAGGCGGGCTTAAGCTTGCCCGACGAAGCATGCACCATCGACATCGAATCCTCGACGGTGATCGACTGCCGGCCGCTGGCCTGCAGGTCAAGCTCGGTGCGGCCCAGACACGGCAGAATAAAGGTCTCTTTCGCCGTCAGGAGATGTGAGCGGTTGAGCTTGGTGCCGACGTGAACGCTGAGCTCAAGGCCGCGCATCGCCGGGAAGGCGCGTTCGTGGTCCGGCATCGCCACGGCGAAGTTGCCCCCAAGGCAGATCAGCGCTTTGGCTTCGCCGGCGATCATGGCCTCCAGGGCTTTTACCGCATCGTGGCCATGATGCCGCGGCGGCGTAATCCCCATCACCCGCTGCAGGCTGTCGAGGAAAGCCGCGGAGGGTTTTTCGCTAATCCCGACAGTGCGGTTACCCTGGACGTTCGAGTGACCGCGCAAAGGACAGATCCCGGCCCCCGGCTTGCCGATATTGCCGCGCATCAGCAGCAGGTCGGCAATCAGACGCACGTTGGAGGTGCCTTTGTTATGCTGGGTGATGCCCATACCGTAGGTGACGATGGTGGCCCTGGATTTGGCGTAAGCCGCCGCAACCTGGTTCAGGGATTCGCGCGTCAGGCCAGACTCCTGTTCGATGTCCTGCCAGCGGGTGGCGTGGAGGTCATCGGCGAAGGCGGTGAATCCCTGGGTATGTTGGGCAATAAACGCGTGGTCGAGCACATTGCCCTGCTCCTCCTCCAGCTGCAGCAGCGCTTTGGCGATCCCTTTCAGCGCCGCCGCGTCGCCGCCGGCCCGTACCTGGTAGTAGGTCGAGGCGATCGGCGTCGAGCGCCGGGTCGCCATCTCCATTACGTTCTGCGGATCGGCAAAACGCTCCAGCGCCCGTTCACGCAGCGGATTGAAAACGATAATCGGCACGCCGCGGCGGGATAGCTCATGCAGGGTGCCCATCATCCGCGGGTGGTTGGTGCCCGGATTATGGCCGATGGAGATCACCAGCTCGGTCTGGTCAAAATCGTCGAGGGAGACGGTGCCTTTACCAATGCCGATCGACTGTGGCAGGCCCACGCTGGTGGATTCATGACACATGTTGGAGCAATCGGGGAAGTTGTTAGTGCCATACTCGCGGGCAAACAGCTGGAACAGCCACGCCGCTTCGTTGGAGGCTCGGCCAGAGGTGTAGAATTCAACCTCATCCGGCTGCAGGCCGCGGAGGATCTCGCCGATACGGGCGAAGGCTTGCTCCCACGCCACCGGGCGCAGGGTATCGCTGTCCCGGTCGTAAACCAAAGGATGGGTTAAGCGGCCGTAGCCCTCCAGTTCAAAATCGCTTTTTGCCAGCAGGGAAGATACGGTATTTGCCGCGAGGAATGCGGGCGTCACCCGTTTGGTGGTCGCCTCCCAGGTCACGGCTTTGGCGCCGTTTTCGCAAAACTGGAAGGTCGATTTATGTTCTTTATCCGGCCAGGCGCAGCCCGGGCAGTCAAAACCGTCCGGCTGGTTGGTACGCAGCAGCGTGGCGGGCGCCTCAAAGGCATCCATCTGGGTGCGCACGGCGATGGCCGTGGCCTTCAACGCGCCCCACCCGCCTGCCGGACCGTCATAGGGGTGAACACCGGGAACCGCGCGTCTTTTATTGGTCATCTCTTTACTCCTGCTGCTCTGTTCTGGCTGTCTCTAGCCGAAAAAGGCGTACGACAACCCCGGCGACGAAGCGTGAATCGCATGGCGTCACCTGAAAAGAATGCTGTTTCTCAAGGATAGTACGATGGGAAAGCGTAGGTACTGCGTTTGTTAACTGAATAATAACATACACCACAATTCTGTATAATTGATGTTATCTATCAGGTGTTAAATTTAACTTATTTGCAAATTTTGCGGTTTTCACCGCGGTGCTGTGACGGATAAATTGCTACGGAAAGTGATGACCGGGCAGCGAAACCGCCCGGTGGGCCAGGCTCAGGTCAGATTGAAGTAACGGTCCGGACGCAGCGTCTCCGGCAGCGGATGCTGACCGGTCATGTCGAGCAGATTGCGCTCGATGGTATTGCACATCGCGTTCAACGGCAGGTCATTGGCTGCGGTGCCGAACGGATCTTCCAGCTCTTCCGCCAGCGAATCCCACGATAAAAAGGTGTAAGAGATAAAGACCGAGACAAACGGCGTCATGTAGTGCAGATCGCCGACCAGGGCGAACGGCAGCAGCGTACAGAACAGGTAGACGGTACGCTGCAGGATCAGGGTATAGGCGAAAGGCACCGGGGTGGTGGCCAGCCTTTCACAACCGCCCAGCACGTGCGCCAGCTCGTCGAGTTTGTTGTCCATCAGCCCGTAAGTGATGTCGCTGAGCTTGCCCGCCTCCCGCAGCTGGCCAATTTCGTTGCCGGCCAGCAGCAGGATCCGGTTGGTGGGCATTGAGCTGGCGAGGATCTCCGTCACCCTCTCCTCCGGTAGCAACCGCCGCAGGTCAGCCGTCGGATCGGTTTTGCGCAGCTGGTGCTTCAGGCTCCAGCTAAAGCCCACCAGATAGCTGACGATGCGGCGATGGGCATCGTGTTCCGCCGGCAGGATATTGCGCAGCTGACGCACCAGCGTGCGTTCGGCGATAAGCACCGTCCCCCACAGATTGCGCGCCTCGACGAAGCGGCTGTAGCTGGCGCTGTTGCGAAAGCCGAGGAAAATCGCAATCGCAATCCCCAGCAGGCTGAACGGCGCCACGGTTAAGTGGATCCCCAGCTGTTCGTACCATTGATAGCTGATAATGGCGATGATCGACATCAGCACATTTAGCAGCAGGCGAAAGATGATTTTCGACAGCACGGAGCCGTGCCAGTCAAATAGGCGAAGAAACCAGTGTTGTTCTGGCCGAATGATCATTGTCTGACTTCCTGAATTACCGCTCTGGTCATTATCTCTGAATACAGAATAGAGATTATCTATGAGCCGATTGGTTTATTTTATCGTTAACTGCGATGGGCAGATCTGCGCCATTATTTAGCGATGGTAATGGCGTTTTTAGTATGGGCCTTTTTTATATTTCAGGCAATCAATGCGCCAGCAATAATGGCTCAGAAGAAAAAATAACCGCTGAGCCAATTCATTTTTCCGCTTATGCTACCGGGTGTATCAGACCGCTTTCGTCAACCCCTGCGCTTCGCAGGGATCGAGATGCACCATCACATTAAGCACCGGATGCTGCGCCAGCACCCGCTCCCGCGCGTGACGGGCAATCTGATGCCCTTCGGCTACCGACATCTCGCCAGCCACCTCGAGATGGACATCCACCAGCACCAGATCCCCCGCCTTACGGGTTTTCAGATCGTGGAGGCCCGCCACGCCCGGCGTGGTTCGCAGCGTATCGGCGATCGCCTGCTGCATCTCTTCATCAACCGCACGGTCCATTAAATCATGCAGCGCGCTGACGGCGAAACGATAGCCCATGCGCGCAATCAGCAGCCCCACCGCCAGCGCGGCGAGCGGGTCGAACCAGGCGAACCCGGCCAGATTACCGATAATCCCCAGGGCCACCACCAGGGAGGATGCGGCGTCAGAGCGGGCATGCCAGGCATTGGCGATAAGCAGCGACGAATTCAGCCGCCTGGCGGCCGCCAGCATATAGCGAAACAGCCCCTCCTTGACGGCCAGCGCCACCAGCGCCATCCACAGCGCCGCGCTGTGCACCGGCGGAATAGTTTGCGGTTGCGCGAGATGGCCCGCCGCGGACCATAGCATGCCACCCCCGACGAGCAGCAGCATCGCGCCGATGATTAGGGAGGCGCCGTTCTCATAGCGCCAGTGGCCATAGTGGTGATCGTGGTCAGACGGTCGACGGCTCTTTTTATTCGCCATCAATACCACGCCATCGGCGACCAGATCGGAAAAAGAGTGCATTCCGTCAGCAATTAATCCCTGAGAGCCGGAAAATATTCCCACGACTACCTGTAAGGCAGAAAGGAAAATATTAACCACCACGCTTACAAGGGTACTCTTTCGCGCCTGCACCGAACGCTCNTGATATTTATTATCATTTTCAAAATTATGTTGTGTCATTATTTCTCTCCCTTTGTGAGCGAGAAGAATAAACTGACAAACTGAGTTTATGCTTAACAATATAAAAGCCATTGCCTTGCCGTTTAACGATATCGCGGCGGTCGGTAATGACTATTTACTGTATGTGCCGTTGGAACGCTGCAACCTTGCGCCTATGAACTATCTTTTGAAGGGTGGCCACAGGTCGGGCCACTTTAGCTTAGCCACCACAGGAGTCAGCGATGTCACATAACAAACCATCCCGGCTGCGTTTCGCCATTAATCTGGGCAATGCGGTCCTGGCCCATCTCGGGGAGACAGGAAAGCCAGCGGGCATCACCGTCGAGCTCAGCCATCGGCTGGCGACGCGCTGGGGCGTCAGCGCCGAATTCGTTCCCTATCCTGCCGCGGGTAAAGTGGTGGCTGACGCCGGTGGCGAGCACTGGGATATTGCCTTTCTGGCCATCGATCCGGCGCGGGAAGCCACCCTGCGCTTTACCTCGCCCTATATCACCATCCAGGGCACCGCGCTGGTCAGCGTTGATTCGCCCTGCCAGAGCGTGGCCGACATGGATCGCCCGGCAACCACCATTAACGTCGGACAAAACGCCGCATACGATCTATGGCTAACCCGCCATCTGCAGCACGCCAGCCTGCATCGCCTTCCCTCTTCGCAGGAGGCAATCGACGCCTTCCTCGCCGGTGAAGGGGATATGGTCGCCGGTATCCGCCAGCCGCTGGAGGCGACAGCCCGTCAGCACGCCGGGGTGCGGGTACTGGCGGATAATTTTACCGAGATCCAGCAGGCCATCTGCGTCGCCCGGGCGGACGTGGACCGTTTTCACGCGGTAAACGACGCGCTTAGCGAGTGGCGGGCAGATGGCAGTCTGCTGGCGCTGATTGCCGGTCACCTGGGCCAAGCGAACTGAATCACGCCTCCGTCATCCGGCGCATGGCGCAATGCCAGGCGCCGTTGCGTACCGAGGCGCGCAGTACGCGGGCCACGCCATGCACCACCAGGCGCGTCGTGCGCCGCTGCAGCGGCGTGAGCGACAATCCCAGCATCTCCTGCGCCCATTCCGGCAAAAGGTCAATTCCTGCGTTCATCATCACCCGGCCGACCGGCTGGCTCATCCGCCCCGGCAGACGGGTGGAGAGCAGCACCTGAGCTACCTCCCGGGTACGTTCGTC
Organism: Klebsiella sp. EMBS2024; assembly: GCF_036233805.1. Lineage (NCBI taxonomy): Bacteria > Pseudomonadati > Pseudomonadota > Gammaproteobacteria > Enterobacterales > Enterobacteriaceae > Klebsiella > Klebsiella sp. EMBS2024. The sequence goes on from NZ_JAZARW010000001.1 coordinate 2,023,113, forward strand.
GCAGCGCAGTCGCGGGCGCATCGCCTCGAGATAGTCCGCCACCTCCTGCGGTGTCTGAGGGATATCCCGAGCCCCCAGCCGCCGGGCGATTTCCGCCGACTCACGAAAATAGTCCTCCTGGCGCTCGGGACTGACCACCGTCCGCTTGTAGCGCAGGTGGGAGGCCATAAAGCAACTGCACTCGGCGACGTGCACCCAGGTTAACAGCGCCGGGTCGCTCGCCTGATACGGGGTTCCGTCCTTATCCACCCCGGCGATCCGCTGATGGATCCCCTGTACTTTGGCGATTAGCCGTTCGGCGTCGGGGGTAGTGGCAAAAGTGGTGGCAGAAATAAACTGGCTGGTGCGGCGCAGGCGGCCCAAAATATCCTCGCGAAAACGAGAGTGATCCCAGACGCCGGCCAGCGCCAGAGGATGCAGCATCTGCAGCAACAGCGCGCTAATGCCGCCGCAGAGCATCGAGGTAAAATCGCCGTGCACCTGCCAGATGGCCGACTGGGGACCAAACAGCCCCGGCTCTCCTTTGGGTCGTTCAAAGTCGATCTCTTTTAGCGCCATGCCGGTCAGGCCGAGCACCTGCGCCTCGATCATCCGGCGAATGCCGATCATGATGGTATNNNTTACGTGCAACTAAAGGACAAAAGATACCACTGTTGGACAGCATTGGGAGAGATATTGCGGAAAGAGTGCCCGCAGCACGCGGGCACGACGGCTTACGGATTCAGCTGGTAATCGAGGGTAATGTTGGCCTTTAGCACCTGCGATACCGGGCAGCCTGCTTTCGCTTTCTGGATGATCTCATCGAACGCCGCCGGAGACACGTCCGGCAGGACGATCTGGCTTTGCAGCGCGATATCGGTAATCGCAAAGCCGCCGTCGGTTTTATTGAGGGTGACCACTGCGGTAGTGTCAATGGACGTTGCGGTATATCCCTCTTCGCTGAGCATCAGCGACAGGGCCATCGAAAAGCAGGCGGCATGTGCAGCGCCGATCAGCTCCTCAGGGTTGGTGCCCTTCACCCCCTCAAAACGGGTGTTAAATCCGTAGGGCTGCTGGCTCAGCGCCCCGCTTTCTGTCGACACGGTGCCTTTGCCATGCTTCAGGTCGCCTTCCCAGTGCGCTAGCCCTTTCTTATGAATCGCCATTTGATTCCTCCTGTAGTGATGTCGAACAAAAAGTATAGTGCGTGATGCCGAAGCTGCGTCTTTTCGCAGCCTCTGGCTCCCACGTTCCCCTGGTTTTCGTGTCGTTNGTGACGCTATCGGCCATCCTGCGGATGCCAGGGATCAGATTTGTCATCCTTGCTGTCGTCCCGTTTACGCGGAACTTCGCCCTGCTCCCCGGGCGCCTCACGGGCAGGTTGCTTACCGCGCTCTTCGTCTTGCGAGTGAGAAAAGGTGCTCATATCGACGTGCTCCGCTTACTTAGGCGACTGCTTGAGCAGACGATCGATTCGCACGACCGGCGGCGTCATTTTGCGATCCAGACTGCCGTTGATATTGACCAGATCGTCTGGCTCTACGTGTTGTTCGTTAAACGCGGCGACCGGGATAATAACGGTGATGGTGCCGCTTTTATCACGAAACTGATAACGGTCATCTCCCTGCCGCTTGAGCAGATTGCCGCGCAGCGAAACGGTCGCGCCATCGTGCATGGTTTTCGCCTGCTCAACGGTCATGATCCGGCCATCCTCGACGCCGCGATAGCCGTCATCGAGTTTGTGCGGCGGCGGCGGCGCGGCATCCTGGCTAAACCCTCCCTTATCGTCCGCCTGCGCGACACCTACGGCAAACAGACATGCCATGGCCAATGCTAGTTTTTTCATCATGCCTCCGTTTTTTGCTGACGATGAGAATAAAGCCTGGCTGATGCTGGCCATTTTTACAAAGTCAATTGTTCTGATATCGTCTAATATAAGAATGTCCTTATCGTTACGCTCCTGGCGAAACGAAACGCGGGGAAAATATTAATGATTAAGAATCAACAGCCTTGTCCTATCGTCGATGAGAATGAACGCTCCTTACGCTTTGAATATCGTTTCCGCCGCTATGGGATAATTGTTTTGAGTCTCATCATTCTTACCGCGTTAAGCGGCCTGTGGTCCTCCGGTTATTTCAGTGAAGCACACAGGGAAACCAGTGGAGGCGAATTAAGCGTCGATTATCAGCGCTATGCCAGGCTGATGAGTGAAACCGAGTTTAATATTCAGATTAAACCGGATACGGCCAGCGACACAATTATCAGCTTCGCCGCCCCGTTATTAACCCGCTACCAGATCGGTGATATCCGTCCGCAGCCGGATAAAATGTATAGCGCCGACGGGAAATTACATCTCGTCTATCAGCGGTCGACCCCCCCTTCACCGATATCTGTGTGGTTAGCCGTTACCCCAAAAACGGCCGGTAATATCTCTCTGCAGGCGGTAGTTAACGATCGCTATTCTGTAACCTGGCAGCAGTTTGTCTATCCGTAGGAGTCGCTATGGAAATGGTCCTTAGAGCCGCAGCAATCTATCTGATCCTGTTGATTATTTTTAAGATTGCCGGCAGAAGAACCCTGATGCAATTAACCAACTTTGACCTGATACTGTTGCTGATTATCAGCGAAGCCACCCAGCAGGCGATGCTCAGCACAGACTATTCGGTTACCGGGTCGATGCTGACTATCGTCACCCTGGTTAGTATTGATATTTTGTTCGGCTATATTAAGAAAAAATTTGCTCAGGCAGAAAATTTTCTCGATGGTACGCCGGTTATCGTGGTGGAAAATGGTGCTGTCATCGACGAGAAGATTAAGCTCGTCAATATCTCTGTCGATGATATCCTGCTGGCGGCCAGGCAGCACCATGGCATTTATGAATTGAAAGCGATCAAATTCGCTATTCTCGAGCGTAACGGCCAGATATCCATTATTCCTGGGCAGGAATAGTATCGGCTTCGCTATTTATCACGCTCCGGTTGTTTATCACCTGATTCCGGAGCGCGAGTGGCGTCATCCTCTTCTTTTTCACCGTTAACAACGTTCAACATTAACATTTTTCCTCCTCGCTGGTTGTCAGGGATCCTACAAATTATAGAACGCCTTCGCCGAAGTATGTAGGATCTGCCGAAACTAACCAGGAGATGCCGCCTGATTCACATTGCGCTTATTCCAGGATATTTCCCACCTCGTCATTGCCATTGGTGAGAAATAATTAACCGATCCGTACAGTCAATATTGTGAAAGCCAAAACATAATGAGGTCACTATGTCTGTGATGGTTATTACCGGTGGAACCGCGGGAGCGGGCAAAGCTACCGCGCTGCGTTTCGCCCGCGCTGGATATCACGTGGCGCTGATCGCCCGAGACGAAACGGGTTTACAGGAGACGCGACAGGCCTGTGAACGGTTTGGCATTAAAACGCTGGCTATTAGCGCCGATGTCGTCGATGCCGGGGCGCTGCAGCGCGCCGCCGCCGAGGTGGAAACCACCCTCGGGGCAATCGACGTCTGGATCAACAACGCCATGACCACCGTGCTGGCGCCCTTTCGTCAGATGAGCGAGGAGGAGTTTCGCCGGGTGACGGAGGTGACCTATCTCGGGTACGTGAACGGCACCCGCGCGGCGCTGGAGGTCATGATCCCCCGGGATCGGGGGGTGATTATTCAGGCCGGCTCGGCGCTGGCCTGGCGTTCAATCCCACTGCAGTCGGCTTACTGCGGAGCGAAAGCGGCGATCCGCGGCTTTACCGATGCCGTGCGAACCGAACTGATGCATGAGAAAAGCCACATCCAGTTGACCATGGTGCAACTGCCGGGGATGAACACCGCCCAGTTTGGCTGGGCGCGAAACAAAATGGATCAGGCCATGCAGCCGGTGCCCCCGGTCTATCAGCCGGAAGTCGCCGCCGAGGCTATTTACAGCGTCATCCAGCGCCCGGTCAACGAGCTGTGGGTCGGAAAAAGCACCATCCAGTCGATCCTCGGCCAGGTCTTCTTCCCTCGCCTGCTCGATCGGCTGATGGTGAAAAAAGCGTGGGAGGGACAGTTTACCGGTCAGCCAAAGTCGTCAGACCAACAGGACGACCTGTTCACGCCGGTGCGCGGCAATCATCCGGGCCACGGCTCCTTTAACGATGGCGCACGGCGTAAAGCAGTCACCATCAGCGCCGATCTCCCGGGTAAAGTCGCCGCCGGCGTCGGGGTAGCGGTGGCGACGATGGCGCTGCGGGCGTTGTTCCGTCGTTCCGGAAAACGGCGCTAACTCAGGCTGCGGCTGAACCAACGGTAACCATACCCGGAGAGTGCCAGCCGCGCATCTTTCCCGCCGTGCAGGCCATCCTGATAGAGCTTATCTTCCAGAATTGGGCTCCAGTAGCCCTCGGCCAGCGTCGGGAGCAGGACCTCTACCGCCTGCTGGCTGCAGTTGGCCAGCATCAGTACCTCCCGCGATTCGCTGCGATAGAGCAAGCCCAGCACCGCGTCGGGCTTTAGGGTAAGGAGAGTAAAAGGGAGGGATCCCGGTTCAGTATATTCCGTGCGCGCCAATACCATATTGCGTACCCGATGCAGCAGCGACCTGGGATGGCGCAGCGCCGTTTCGACATTGATCCGTTGGTAGCGGAACCGCCCGCTGGCCACCGGTTTTACCGGCAAATCATCCCGCGCCGCCCGGGAAAAGCCGGCGTTGGCCGCGGCCGACCACTGCATCGGCGTTCTGACCGCGTAACGCTCCGGTAAGGAGAGATCATCACCCATGCCAATCTCGTCGCCATAGCGCATCACCGGCACGCCGGGCAGCGCCAGCAGGATAGCATGGGCTAACGCTATGCGTCGGGTATCGCCGTCCAGCATCGGCGCCAGTCTTCGGCGTACGCCGCGCTGGTAAACGGACATCGATTTATCAGGGGCAAAGGTGCGGATAACCTGGCGCTTGTTGCGCTCGCCAATCCCCTCAAGATCCTGTTCATCATGGTTGCGCAGCCAGTTGACGAAGCAGCACCCGTCCGGCGGGGTCACCATCGCCTGCAGGGCCTTCACCACCGGCGCGGCGCCCTGCTGCGCCAGGCTGAGGTAGAGGTATTTGTTAAGCCAGAAATTAAGCACCATCTGCAGCCGATCGCCCTGGCCGAAATAATGACGGTAATCTTCTACCGCGACGTCCACTTCCCCCAGGAGTATCGCATCGGGATTGAGGCGCTGTACAACCTGCCGGAGATGGGTCAGCAGCGGGTAGCCGCGCGTCTCGTCGCCCTTTCCGGCCTGCTTGACCAGATGTGACGCGGCATCGAGACGAAAGCCAGACACCCCAGCCTGCAGCCAGAAGGTGATAATGTTTTCGATTTCAGCGATCACCGGCGGATGGGCGAGATTCAGGTCGGGCTCGTGGTGATAAAACATGTGGCGATAATATTGCCCAGCCTGTTCGTCCCAGCGCCAGACGCTCTCCTCAACGCCGGGAAACATGGGAGGATCGTCGTTTTCCGGCGGCCGATCGGCCCACAGATAATACGGCCGCCACGGCGACCGGGGATCGCGTCGCGCCGCCTGGAACCACGGGTGCTGCGCGGAGGTGTGCTGGATCACCAGCTCAACGATCACCCGCAGTCCCAGCTCGCGGGCGCGGGCAATCAGCTCAATCACGTCAGCGATAGTGCCGAACCGCGGATCGGGCTGCAGATGATCGCTGATATCATAGCCATCATCCTGCAGAGGAGTGAGATAGAACGGAGTCAGCCAGAGCACCGTCGCTCCGAGGCTGCGAATGTAGTGTAGCTTTTGGCGAATGCCCGCGAGATCGCCAAAACCATCGCCATTGGCATCATAAAAGAGCGAACTGTCAACCTGATAGATGACCGCTCTGTGAAACCACTCTTCCCGTTGCATCACTCTCACCTCGCGTTCTGCCCGTCCCTGTCAGCCGCCTCAGCGCGATCCGGACCCCGCCCTGGCCTTCGCGCGCGGTTTGCCGACAGGCGATACGGGATTGCGTTCCGCTGGTAGCATCCTGTTCGCTACCGCGTCCACCAGCGCCTGCTGCCTGGCGGTTAATACCAGCGGAACCTCTTCCTCGGCGGCGAGGAGCGCGATGGTTTGCCGTTTGACCATAGCGTTCTCCGGCGGCTTAATGCCCGGCCTCAACGCCAGGCATATCGGTATCCATAAGATATTGCCCGGTCAGCGCTGGCAGATAATGGAGCAGCCAATCAGCCATTCCTCTCTCTTCAGCCAGGATACCCTCCAGTGTATGCATCGCGCTGTGGTCGCCTACTCTTTTCGCCGCCGTTAATAAAGCGGTATAGCAGGCGACCTCAAAATGGGCAAAAACGTAGGCAGTGATAATCACTTTAATAACCTCATCACCGGGCAGCATGATGCCAATGGTCTGTCCTAACGCCGCCACCCGGCTCATCGCATCCTTCAGCGCAGAGCGGGAAATATGGTTGCGGGCGATGATATCCTGCAGGGCGGACAATTGCCGTCGGGTTTCATAGAGATGTTGTTCAAGGCGGGTGCGTAACTGCGGTTCATTATCGAGGCGTCTGATGGTGGCCACCAGCAGCGACTCAGCCTGTTTTTCCATGGCATGCGCATCGCGAAGCCAGTTGTGATAATTTTCAATATCCGTCATATACACCTCTGATCATTAACCTTTTATTTTGACGTGGAATCTTCACTCTCTTCCGCCGCCTGGTCAGCTCGCGCTGCGCTATATCCGGATAAATGGCCAACAATATTGGCATAAATACTGATGAGAATGACCCACAGTACGCTGTCTTTCCACCAGATCAACGAGGGTATCGCCAGACCCACCCACATAACGGCGGCGACAAGATGACAGCGCTTAATAAACACTGGCGTCAACTTCATTTTATTACCTTAGGACCGAACAATATTGAGCGACCATTTTATCGACGCTCTGACCGCAGCGTCAGGCGCTAAACCTTACGCTGAAAATGTCTTTCTTTTGCCTAAGCATAAAAAAGAAAGTAGCGTTGCGTATTGTCCCGTTCCGTTATTTTCTGTCTTTACCGTCCGGCTAATTTATTGCCGCTGCGGCCGTCTTTTATTGCTAGTGATGCGGCGACTTCCTCCTCACCTTTTAGTTTCCCCACATCGCGGATAATGAATGTCGTTATAGATAAATAAACCCTGAATATGCAGAAACCTGCGGACCATCTGGCCCACAGGTTTTGTCTCAACGCCGATTTGTCGGCGTCACAGCTCATCAGTCGCTAGCTGTCACCGGATTTACGGCCGCCGCCATGACTGTTCTTACCACCCTTCTTACCGGCTTCGGATGCACGTTCAGGATCATTTTTAAAGTTCCCGCCGCTGTGCTGTCCGCCTTTACGCCCGGCTTCGGATGCTTTCTCACGATCTTCTGCAAAATTACCTGAACCGCCTCTATGCTCTGCCATAATTTTCACCTTTGGTTTGATCAATATCGGTTGGTAAATGGAAAATGACCCTGTTACAAATCATCGCCCTCGATATCTAACACTAGAGGAATGCCTGCAGGAGTCAAATTAATTTCAGATACCCATCCGCGCACTGACAAAATAAAGCTTTACTAACGAAGCGGTAAGATAAAATATACCTCACACAACTCCTTTATTTGACGTAGGTTATGTTCACCGGCGGGTAAAACAGAATCGTCCAACGGCCGTTTGTAAAAAAATGCAAACGATTTAATGAATAAATATTTCTTTATCTCGCGGAACACAANNNCAGAAATATTACCCCTAAAGAGGTATTACCTTATAGACCATGGTTTGCTAATGAACATCTTCATCGTTTATTCATGCAGCACCTTCATCGTAACTTGAGAAAAAGATCATGCGCGTTACGAAAATAGCCCTTGGCCCTTGATTAAGGATGGAATAATCCTAATTTAACGTCAGCAATAATAACGCAACGCTATCCCCCGAAATACGCCAAGGATCAGTCGGTTAAAGCATACCGTTACGCCTACGGTTGGCCATTGACTGCGATGTTGCGAGTCATCCAGGGTCTGTCGCCAGGAGAAGCTGACCTATTCTTAGAGCTGGCCCGTTCTGTCTGAAGGAGATGACTATGCAAGATGAAAAACCGCCAATGAAGAAGTTACCCACCTCCATGTTGCCAGAAGAGACGGCTCCACGTCCGGAGTTCCCGGAGCAAGAACAAACCCCGCCGGGTCTGGATGCGGAAATGGAGCCATCCCCGGACCACGGTGAAACCAGCTACACCGGCTCCGGGCGGCTGGCCGGTAAGAAAGCGTTAATTACCGGCGGCGACTCCGGTATTGGCCGTGCGGTGGCGATCGCCTTTGCCCGCGAAGGCGCCGACGTCGCGATAAACTATCTGCCCGAAGAGCAAAAGGATGCGGATGAAGTTATCGCCCTGATCAAAGCCGAAGGGCGCACCGCGGTGGCCCTCCCGGGTGATATTCGCTCCGAATCCTTCTGCCAGTCGCTGGTGGCCGACGCGGTGGAACAGCTGGGAGGTCTGAGCATCCTGGTTAATAACGCCGGGCGTCAGCAATACTGTGAAACCCTTGAGGAACTCACTACCGAAGATTTCGACGCTACCTTTAAAACCAACGTCTACGCGCCGTTCTGGATCACCCGCGCCGCACTGCCTCACCTCCAGGCCGGAAGCGCGATTATCAATACCACCTCGGTGCAGGCGTATAAACCCAGCCCGATCCTGCTCGATTATGCGCAGACCAAAGCCTGTCTCGCGATCTTCACTAAATCGCTGGCTAAACAGGTGGCGAAACGAGGCATTCGCGTGAACGCCGTAGCGCCTGGCCCTTACTGGACGGTGCTGCAATCCAGCGGCGGCCAGCCGGACGAGAAGGTGAAACAGTTTGGCAAAGACACGCCGATGGGGCGCCCGGGACAACCGGTAGAGATCGCCCCGCTGTATGTCACCCTGGCATCCGATGCCTGCTCATATACCTCCGGACAGGTGTGGTGTTCTGACGGCGGGGATGGTGTGGTCTAAGCCTCCCGGCATACCGACGCGCGCCAGCGCGCGCCGGTATTTTCCCGGCCAACCCTTGCGGCTATATACTGGCCCCTCGCCTCCCGGTTGCGGCAATTTTTTCTTTCCTCCACTCCGTTACTCTGGCCGCATGCTATGATGTCCGCCCGCCGCTGTGCGCTAACCCTGGCCCCGACGCCACCCCTGAGGACGACAGATGAGTAATGACATCCCCCTGAAATTTTATGACATCGTGGACGAATACGAGACCGAAGCGGCTGCGCCGGTAAAGGATGAAGAACGCGATGCGCTGGCGCGCTATTTCCAACTGCTGATTGCGCGGTTAACTAATAACGAAGAGATTGACGAAGAGGCGCAGCGAGAAATGGCCCGCGAGGCGGCCATTAACGAAGACCGCATTGACGATATCGCTAATTTCCTTAATCAGTGGGGCAACGAATAAAGCTCAACGTCAGCCTACCGGCGGAATTGCCTTCCGCCGGTGCTGTCGGGGCGCGAAGCGCCAAGACTCAGCCGTGGCCAGTCTCCTCTCCCAGACGCCTCTGCAGCGCATCAAGAAATAGCGGTAATCCGTCAGGTTGGTAGTCGCGGGAAAGATAGATGCCGTAAACGCTCAACGCCTTCGGCGTCCACTCCGGAAGCACCACCTCCAGCGTGCCGCTGGCAATCGCGCCCCGGGCCTCCAGTTCGGGAAGCATCGCAATGCCGCACCCGGCAACCGCCGCCTCCAGCAGCAATGAAGATATCCCTGCGCTCAGATTACCGTTCACCGCCACCGACGCTTCCCGCCCCTGCGCATCGCTGAACTGCCAGTGCTGGCTGGCGAAATGGCTGTATAGCAGGCAGTTATGTCGTTGCAGATCGTCGGGCGTCGTCAACGGGCCATGCTGGCGCATCCAGCGCGGCGCGGCGCAGAGCAGCGAACGGCACACTCCGAGGCGACGAGCGATGGCCCCCGCTTCCGGGTTGTCGGTAATGCGAATGGCCACGTCGATACGCTCGCCGATCAGGCTGACCGGATGGTTATTGATATCCAGCTCCAGGCGCAGTAGTGGATAGCGGGCGAGAAAGTCCGGCAGCAGCGGAGAGATCAGCTGCATGGCGGTAAAGTGCGCGCAGGCGACGCGCAGTGTGCCGCTGGGATCGGCCCGCTGACGCTCGCCGGCGATTTCATCGGCGATCCGCGTCAAACCGCGGGTCTTGAGCAATACCTTCTCCCCGGCCGGGGTCAGCGTCAGCCGCCGGGTTGAGCGATGGATCAGCCGGGCGCCGGCCCAGCTCTCCATTTGTTCCAGATAACGGCTCACCATCGGGCGCGACATACCCAGCGCCCGCGCCGCGGCGCTAAGACTTCCCAGCTCGCAGATGCGCAGATACACCTGCGCAGCAATCACCCTGTCCATCACTCCCCCTGATCTGCACGTTTTATGAAACTCAGCATCTCTTGTTTCAGGAATTTTATCAAATAGCGAAATCCGTACAATGGAACGCATTCACCTGTTACTGAGAATAAATCATGAAATTATCTGCCCTTGCTGTTGCTACCGCCCTGTTCAGCGGCGCGGTCTTCGCGGCGCCTCTGACGCTGCAAACTTACAACCCGCAGGAAAAAGGACTTTTTGCCGTCAACTCGACCCTCGTTTCCGGTCCGCATGAAGCGGTACTTTTCGACGCGCAGTTCAGCGTCAAAGATGGGGAAAAGCTGGTGGAGATGATCAAGAAAAACGGCAAACCGCTATCGCGGATTGTGATCACCTCTGGCGATCCGGATTTCTATTTTGGTCTTGAGCCGCTGGTAAAAGCCTTCCCGCAGGCGGAGGTGGTCGCCACGCCGGAGGTCGTCAAACATATTGCAGCCACCAAAGCGGCCAAACTGGCGTACTGGGGCCCGCAAATGAAAGACGGCGCGCCGTCGCAGGTGTATGTCCCACAGGCGCTGGAGGCCAACAGCTTTACCATCGATGGCGAGAAAGTGACCATCATGCAGCCGCATGACTACGCGGCGTTCGTCTGGATCCGGGCGAACAAAACGATCCTCGGCGGCACCGGCGTGGCGTGGGGTATGCATCTCTGGACCGCCGACACCCAGACGCCGGCCAGTCGTCAGCAATGGCGTAATACGCTGGACCAGATGATCGCCCTGCACCCGCAGCGGGTGATCCCGGGTCATTATCTCGGCACCCCGCCGGAGGGAGACAGCGCGGTGCGCTTTACAAAAACTTATCTCCAGCAGTTCGAGCAGGCGCTGAAGACGCATTCGGATTCGGCCGGGGTGATCAAGGCGATGGAGGCACAGTGGCCGGGCCTGGCGGAGACCAGCTCGCTGGAGTTAAGCGCCAAAGTTAATACCGGTGAGATGAAGTGGTGACCCCTGCGGCGCGCAAGGAGGACTGTTCTTAATCTGGCTCCCCAGGGTTGCTATTACCGAGAAAATGGACCACCCTACCTGTGGCCGCACAAAAAACGCGCGGCCGACTTTGGGTTACATTTCATCCGGTCATTACCGGGTTTGCCCTTGAAACCAGAACAGGATAAAGGAGTCAGAATGAAATCGAACCATCAGGCACGTCATCTTCTCGGTCTGAACTATAAGCTTTCCCGGCAGAAAAAAGTGGTGCTGGAAGGCGATGAAGAAACCACCATCAACCACATCCATGCTACCGGCCGCAAACGCCGCGGTGGTTAATTTTCAGCCTGAGTGATGATAAACAACACCGTCCTGTTGCCAGGATGGTGTTTTTTTATGGCAATTGACTGCTTGTTTACCCGCTTGAAGACCTTCTGCTCTATACTCTGCCCGCTGCTTTCCACCCGCCCTTCGCTTATCGCCGCGCCGGGACTGTGGTCATGATCAAGGAGTTAGTGCGATGCAATTTACCCATAAGAAAAACCGTTCCCTGTACATCCCCTACGCGGGTCCCGTTCTGCTTGAATTCCCCCTGCTCAACAAGGGAAGCGCCTTCAGTATGGAAGAGCGCAGCAATTTCAATCTGCTCGGCCTGCTGCCGGAAGTGGTTGAAACTATCGAAGAGCAAGCGGAACGCGCCTGGATCCAGTATCAGGGATTCAAAACTGAAATCGACAAACATATTTATCTGCGTAACATCCAGGACACCAACGAAACCCTGTTTTATCGCCTGATCGGCAACCACCTTGAAGAGATGATGCCGGTTATCTATACCCCGACGGTAGGCGCGGCCTGCGAACGGTTCTCCGAGATCTATCGTCGCGCCCGCGGCGTCTTTATCTCCTACCAGAATCGCCATAACCTTGACGACATCCTGCAGAACGTCCCGAACCACAACGTGAAAGTGATTGTGGTCACCGATGGCGAGCGCATTCTCGGCCTCGGCGACCAGGGAATCGGCGGAATGGGGATCCCGATCGGTAAACTGTCGCTGTACACCACCTGCGGCGGCATCAGCCCGGCTTACACCCTGCCTATCGTGCTGGACGTCGGAACAAACAACCAGCAGCTGCTCGACGATCCGCTGTATATGGGCTGGCGCCATCCACGCATTACCGACGACGAGTACTATCAGTTCGTTGACGACGTGATCCAGGCGATTAAGGCCCGCTGGCCGGACGTGCTGCTGCAGTTTGAAGATTTTGCGCAAAAGAACGCCATGCCGCTGCTCAACCGCTACCGCAATGAAATCTGCTCGTTTAACGACGATATTCAGGGCACCGCGGCGGTGACCGTCGGGACGCTGATCGCCGCCAGCCGCGGCGCCGGTAGCCAGCTGAGCGAGCAAAAAATTGTCTTTCTCGGCGCGGGTTCGGCCGGCTGCGGTATCGCTGAACAGATTATCGCCCAGATCGTCCGCGAAGGACTCAGTGAAGAAGAGGCCCGCCAGCGCGTGTTTATGGTTGACCGCTTCGGCCTGTTAACCGACGGCATGCCTAATCTGCTACCGTTCCAGAACAAGCTGGTGCAAAAGCGTGAGCAGCTGCAGAGCTGGGATACCACCAGCGAGGCGCTGTCCCTGCTGGACGTAGTGCGCAACGTGAAGCCGAACATCCTGATCGGCGTCTCGGGTCAGCCGGGACTGTTCACGGAAGAGATTATCCGCGAGATGCACAAGCACTGCCCGCGGCCTATCGTGATGCCGCTCTCCAACCCAACCTCACGGGTGGAAGCGACGCCGCAGAATATCCTGAGCTGGACCGACGGCGAAGCGCTGGTCGCCACCGGCAGCCCATTCTCCCCGGTTACCGTGAAAGGCAAGCAGTATCCCATCGCCCAGTGCAATAACTCCTATATCTTCCCGGGTATTGGACTGGGGGTGATCGCCTCCGGCGCGTCGCGGGTCACCGACGAGATGCTGATGGCTGCCAGCGAAACCCTGGCGCAGCACTCGCCGCTGGTCAACAACGGCGAAGGTCCGGTGCTGCCGGAGCTGAAGGATATCCAGACCGTCTCACGGGCAATTGCCTTCGCGGTCGGCAAGGTGGCCCAGGAGCAAGGCGTGGCGGTGAAAACCTCCGCCGAAGCGCTGCTGCAAGCGATCAGCGATAATTTCTGGTTACCGGAATATCGCAATTATCGCCGCACCTCGATTTAATCACGCTCACCGGGTCGACATATCGGCCCGGTTTTTAATAACGTCAGAATAATATCTCCCGCCACAGAAACGTTTTTTTCGCCCATATTCATTCATCGTAAAAATATAAAACGGATAGCATTTGCCGCGCGCCCTCCGCTGTGCAAAATAGTTGTTTCTCACCCCCTCACAACGGAATGTGAAATGCTAAAATTAACCCCTGGCGCGAATAAAGCGAATGCGATTCTGATCCGTATTGTCTTGTTTCTTATCGGCGGTATCGCCATCATCACCGGAATGTGCCTCTTCAGCGGTGATATGTGGATGCTCACCCCGCGCGCTGAGCAGTATCAGCCCACCACCGGCGATCTGGTGGATGTCGTCATCTATGAGCCGAGTAAATTTATCTTCGCCCTGCTCTACGTGTTTATTATTACCCTGGTCTGGCTGCTGGCGGTACGTAAAATCCCCTGGCGGCCGATACAGCATCCTATATTACCGCTGATGGTACTGATTGCCGCCGGGATATTTATTTTCCTCCACCCGGAGGTCACCCCGGGTCGGGATGCCAGTATTCAGTACGGTAAACACAATACCTATTATGCGTCTATATTCTGGATGAAAACCCGGTCAGGTAGTCATTCCGCTAAGCAATCAAAATATGAAACCTTTGTTGAAGCGAAAGATCCCCGCTGGCTTATCGACAGAAACAATCTTCGCCGCGCCTGGCGCTGTGAAGTGCAGCGGCATACCCAGTTTTACACCCTGTCATTCAATGAGGGCTGGTTCCCGAACGGCGATCTGCAGGTCCTTGCCAACCAGTGTAGTCAGATTGCCGATCTGGATACGGTCTCTGAAGACGAGCTGCTTGTCACTAAAACCATCAGGAGCCGTAAATGAGCCAGCAAAAAATGGTTTTGCAGCCGATATTACGCCTCTGGCTGGGGCTGTTTAGCGGACTGTTGCTGGTGAGCGCCATCAGCGCCTTTCACGGTGAGTACTGGTATTTCGGCGATAAGCAGGCGTTTTACGCGGCGAAAGCCGGCGAGGTCTCTGTGCATGAACTCTATACGCCGGCGAAAATCCTCTTTGCTTTTATCGTCAGCACGATCCCGCCGCTGCTGTGGCTGCTGCTGGTTAACCGTCGGGCGCCGCGGCTGCTGACCCACACTCTCCCATCGGTGTTACTCCTGCTGGCGGGTTTGCTGTTTTTCTTCCTGAGACCCGACGTGATTCCCGGCGGGGAAACCCCTGTCTATCGCTACGGCGAGCGGGAGCGCTACTACCAGACGATACGCTGGCAGAAACCGGAGCCTGGCGCGTGGCGGGGTACCCGCTCTGAGTACAACGTGTATATCGAATATCGTGATCCCAGGGGATATCGCAAAGTCGACAATATTAAAAACGCCTATACCTGTGAAACTCACCGGGAGTCTCGCTTTTTTACCTTAACGACCGAAGAGGATTGGTATCCGGATTCGTATCCGAATATTCTCGAGGCTCCCTGCCAGGCGATAAAGGATCCCCAGGCGATGACGGAATATACCCGCGACCACGCCCGCTGGTTTCCCATTACGTTTTAGCAAACACACTAGCCTTCTGCGCCAACAATATCTCGCCGGTAATGGCACTGAACACGAAAACTGGTGGGTATCGGCCCCTGCCAGTTTTGTCACTGGCGCGCTTTCCCTTTCCCCACTACACTGCCATCACCCATCAACTTACTGAATAAAAAAGGAGGCCCCCCATGCTGTATTGTGAAATGTTTATTGTTTCACATGCCTTAGGCAATTGCGCCAGCTCAAGCGTTATCGGTATCGTGCTGCGATAACTATGGCTTGAGCGAAGACCCTTCACGCAATCCCTTCTCTCCGGCTTACCGGGTTATCGTCAGCGAGTTTTGACGAGGCATTTGCATGCCTGTAACTCTTGAGTAAGTTGACTATGAGTACATTACTAATTGCCCATGCGCTCCACGTGGAGACGGCTTTTGGGCCGCTGTTTAACTCCCTCTCCTTCACCCTGAAGAAAGGCGACCGGATCGGTCTCATCGGCCATAACGGTTGCGGCAAAAGCACCCTGCTGCAAGTGCTGGACGGCACCCTCGCGCCCACCTCGGGCAGCGTCTCGCTCGCCGGTCAGTGTCTGATGGCCCGCGTTGAACAGCATCTGCCGGAGGCGCTGCATACGCAGTCGCTGCTGCAGGCGGTGCTGGCCCCATTACCCGCCGACGCGCGGGAAGCACAGCGCTGGCTGGCCGAGCGCCTGCTGGCGCAGATGGGCTTTACCCCGGCGGTGATGGAGCAGCAGACCGCCACCCTGAGCGGCGGCCAGCACACGCGTCTGCTGCTGGCCCGGGCGCTGATCCGCCAGCCTGATCTGCTCTTGTTGGATGAGCCGGGCAACCATCTCGATCTGCCCACCCTGCTGTGGCTGGAAAGCTTCCTGCAAACCTGGCAGGGGAGCTTCGTACTGGTGTCACACGACAACACCTTACTGGATGCTGTAACTAATGCGAGTTGGATCCTCCGTGACCAGACGCTACATTGCTTCGCCTTGCCCTGCAGCGCTGCCCGTCAGGCACTGCAGGAGCAGGATGAAAGCGCCGCGTTACGTCATAAGGCGGAGCAAAAAGAGATCGACCGGGTCAGCGCCAGCGCCCGGCGGCTGGCCACCTGGGGTCGGGTCTATGACAATGAAGATCTCGCCCGCAAAGCCAAACAGATGGAGAAGCAGGTCGCCCGCCTGAAAGACGAGCAGACCGAGCTCAGCGTCGGCCCGCCGTGGCGCCTGGTGTTACAGGGGGACGCCCTGCCGGCCGACCGCCTTTTGGAGATGGACACCCTTCCCGTCTCGCCCGCGCCGGGTCAGCCATCCCTCTTCACCACCGGCGTGGCGCGCCTGCGCAGCGGCGATCGCGTGGCCATCATGGGACGTAATGGCGGCGGCAAATCGTCCCTGCTGCGCCTGCTGTGGCAGCAGATGAACAACGCATCGCCTCTCCCGGGGCTGCGCCTGCATCCCCGGTTGCACCCCGGCTACTATGACCAGACGCTGGCGCAGTTGCCGGACGAGGCCAGCCTGCTCGAGGCCCTGACGCCGTTTGCCCCGTCGGCGGACACCCGTAAACGGGCGCTGATCGCCGCCGGGTTTGGCTGGGCGAGACATAGCCAGAAGGTCAGCACCCTCAGCGGCGGCGAGCGATCGCGGCTGCTGTTCGTTGGCCTGTCGCTGGCGCGCTACAGTCTGCTGCTGCTGGATGAACCCACCAACCATCTTGATATGGAGGGTAAAGCGGCGCTGGCGCAGACGCTGCGCGATTACCCCGGCGGCGTGCTGCTGGTCAGTCATGACCGCCAGCTGATTAGCGAAAGCTGTAACCGCTTCTGGCTGATTGACAGCGCCGGGCTAACGGAGTGGCACAGCCTGGAGGAGGTCTATGCCCGTCTGCAGGCCGTGGCGCCCGCCCCGGACAGTCGGCTCGCTTTGCAGAGTACACCCGCCGGGGC
>NZ_JAZARW010000001.1:2040141-2047736 GCF_036233805.1 Klebsiella sp. EMBS2024
GATGAGGAGGCGCTGCTGGCGCGGCTGATTGACCTGGAGCAGTGGCTGGCTGACGACATGGCCCGCAAGCCAAAACATCAAAAGCCGTCACTGCAGGCACAGTGGCAAGAGGAGATTGCCCGCCTGCTTAACCAACTGACGTAATCTCCATGTCCCCCCACCGGCTAAGGCGCCACGCCCTTAGCCGGTGTTTCCGGACCGGGTAAATTGCTGCTCGGTCATTACCTTTCCCCACTGCTCCCCCTGCCATTCTCGGATTAACGTGAAGCCAAAGGATTCATACAGTTTGCGGGCCGCGTCCAGCCCTTTAAAGGTCCACAGCTGCACCGCGCTAAACTGGCGACTATCGCAGAAAGCCATCGCCTCGCTGAGGAGCCGCCTGCCAATGCCGCTTCCCCGGCAGCTGTCATCGAGAATGAACCAGCGCAAATGCGCCTCCTGCTGGCCGAGGTCCTCGCCATCGATAGCCAGCGAGCCGACGATTTTCCCTTCGCGGATCGCCAGCCAGATCTGGTTGGCCGGGGAGGAGAGCCGGGTGGCAAATTCCGCTACGCCGCTGGCGACCTTGCCTTCAAAAAAAGCGCCAAAGTCATGATGACGGGCGTAATACTCCCCGTGCATCTGGGCTATCCGGCCGATCATCCCCGGATGGTAGCCGGTCATCAGTGAAATTTGCGGAGCCGTATCCGCAAGCGCGCTATCCCGACACTGCGCCAGCGCCCGGGCATAGGCCGCCAGTCCAGTGGCGACAGTTTGCTGCTGCGTCTCATCCAGATGGTCTAACGCCTCCACCACCTGACGGGTACCCCAGGCGTTAATTTTCGCCACCGTATCGTGCCCCTTTGCCGTCAGGGCGAGTGATTTCGCGCGCGCATCCTCCGCGCAAGGACGCTCCTCCAGCTCACCAGCCGCCAGCAGACGAGAGACCATCCGGCTGACGCTTGATTTTTCCAGTCCCAGCAACGTGACCAGCTGCGCGGCCGTCATCTCCCCCCTCATCGATACCTCAAGCAGGGTGTGCACCGCCGAAGGTGAATAATGGGTGGCGGCCAGCGTGGTGCTCATAAAGCCCAGCTCGCGCACCATTAACCGCGAGGCGGTACGAATCTGTTGGATTAAGGGGGTATCAGGCATGGCGGCGGGTCCAGAAAATGAAATGGTTGTACAATACAACCTCGCCTTCATCCTGCGTCAAGATGCAATATGGTGGAATAAGCGTTGTCGTGTGACGTGTGACGTGTGATTTTGCCGCCATAGGGATCGTGAAAGCGAATGCCGCGGGCGCCGGACAGCGCCCGCGATGAATATTATTGCGGGTTCTTCGCCTTCCAGGCCTCCCAGGCCGATTTGATCTCCTGCTTCGCGGCCGCGGCGTCATTAAAGCCGGCCAGCTCGACCTTTTTACGCCCCTCCGGCAGTTCTTTATAGACCCGGAAGAAGGCCTCCAGCCGCTGCTGTTCTATTTTCGGCAGATCGGAGATGGTCTTGATGTCGTCGTAGGTCGGGTCAATTTTACTGGCCGGTACGGCGATGATTTTGTCGTCTTTCTCACCGCCGTCTATCATCTTCAGCACACCAATTGCCCGCAGCTTAATCAGCGTGCCCGGGGCCATCGGCGCGCGGGTATAAAACACCACGTCCAGCGGGTCGCCATCCCCGGCCAGCGACTGGGTCAGCGAGCCGTAGTTCGCCGGGTAGGCCACCGGCATCGACTGAAAGCGGTCGGCGACGATAAACCCCGTTTTAGCATCGGTTTCGTACTTAATGATCCCGCCCGTCGGGATCTCAGTGACGGCGTAAAATTCTTCCGGGTTGTTTTCCGGCTGGGGAAATTCCAGCACATTGTGGGCCTGGGCGGCGGCGGACAAAAGCAGACCGGCGGTGAGGATGGTTTTTACCAGATGCATTGTTGTATCACTCTGTTGTTATAAGAAATTGATGCGCAAAACAATAGATTCGAGTGATGACAAAAACATGACCATTCAGCGTCAATATTATTACCTACCAAATATAGCGATGTTGTCTGAATTTTGTGCTATCTCTGTAGCAAAAAGCCACATTCTGTACTAAGCGCCTTGTATTTTACCGCTCAGCGTCTAATCCTTATTGGGTACTATTGCATTAATTAAGTTAATCAATTCCCCCACAAGGAGACAGGCATGAAGGCAGCTGTTGTTACCCACGACCATCAGGTTAACGTCACGGAAAAAACGCTGCGCCCGCTGGAATACGGCGAAGCGCTGTTGAAAATGGAATGCTGCGGCGTGTGTCATACTGACCTGCACGTGAAAAACGGCGATTTTGGCGATAAAACCGGCGTCATTCTCGGCCATGAAGGGATCGGGGTGGTACAAAAAGTCGGCCCGGGCGTCACCTCCCTGAAGCCGGGCGACCGCGCCAGCGTGGCGTGGTTCTTCGAAGGCTGCGGCCACTGCGATTACTGTAACAGCGGCAACGAGACGCTCTGCCGCTCGGTGAAAAACGCCGGCTATACCGTCGATGGCGGCATGGCGGAAGAGTGCATCGTCACCGCCAACTACGCGGTAAAAGTTCCGGACGGCCTCGACTCCGCCGCCGCCAGCAGCATCACCTGCGCGGGCGTCACCACCTACAAAGCGGTCAAGGTCTCCCACATCAAACCGGGCCAGTGGATCGCCATCTACGGCCTCGGCGGGTTGGGTAACCTCGCGCTGCAGTATGCGAAGAATGTCTTTAACGCCAAAGTGATCGCTATCGACGTCAACGACGGACAGCTGGAGCTGGCGGCCTCGATGGGCGCCGACCTGACCATCAACTCCCGCAATGAAGATGCGGCGAAAGTGATTCAGGAAAAAACCGGCGGCGCCCACGCTGCGGTAGTAACCGCGGTGGCTAAAGCGGCCTTTAACTCGGCGGTGGATGCCGTTCGCGCCGGTGGCCGCGTGGTTGCGGTGGGCCTGCCGCCGGAGGCGATGAGCCTCGATATTCCGCGTCTGGTGCTGGACGGCATCGAGGTGGTCGGTTCGCTGGTCGGCACCCGTCAGGATCTGGTGGAAGCCTTCCAGTTTGCCGCCGAAGGCAAAGTGGTGCCGAAAGTCACCCTGCGTCCGCTGGAAGATATCAATGCTATCTTCAAAGAGATGGAGCAAGGTCAGATCCGCGGCCGTATGGTTATCGATCTGCGTAGCTAATCACCCGCGCCTCTCCCGTCCGGGAGAGGCGATCCCCCTGGCACGTCCTCTCGCTTCCCAACCCGGGAAGTAAATGCAATTTCCGCAAATGCTTAGCGCAATTCCTTGGTTCCTTTGTTTTTAGCCGCGCCCGATGATGGCAACACAATAGATAACAAAGGAATTCACCATGCATCGTCATTTTCGCCTGCCCGCGCTGGCCGCGCTGTTTCTCACCGGCGCCTTTTCCGTCTGGGCCGCCGACACGCCGGTTAAAGGCGGCACCTTAATTTATCTGGAGCAGCAACCGCACACCAATCTCTATCCGCCCGCCGGCGGCTTTTACCCGAATGGCGGGATTCTCAATCAGATAACCGACAAGCTCACCTGGCAGAATCCCAAAACGCTGGAGATTGAGCCGTGGATCGCCGAGAGCTGGACCAGCAACGCCGATAAAACCGAGTACACCTTCCACCTGCGCAAAGGGGTCACTTTCTCAGATGGCACACCGCTGGACGCCGCCGCCGTCGCCAAAAACTTCGATACCTATGGTCTGGGAGATAAAGCCCATCGTCTGCCCGTCTCGGAGGTCATCAATAACTACCAGCGCAGCGAAGTGATCGACCCGCTGACGGTAAAATTCTACTTCAACAAGCCGTCGCCGGGCTTCCTGCAGGGAACCGCCACCATCGGCTCCGGTCTGGTATCTCTCAGCACCCTGCAGCGTAATTTTGAAGAGCTGGGCGATGCCCGACATATTATCGGCTCCGGCCCCTTCGTCGTGCAGGATGAAAAACCAGGCCGCGAGCTGACGCTGGTGGCGCGCAAGGATTACCAGTGGGGGCCGAAAAACATTGCCCAGCAGGGGCCCGCTAACCTCGACGGCATCACCTATATTGTGACGCCGGAAGACAGCGTGCGTATCGGCGCGCTGCTGGCAGGTCAGGCGGGCTTTATTCGCCAGGTGCAGGCCTACGATGAAAAGCAGGCTACCGATCAGGGATTTAAGATCTACGCTGCCCCTACCCGCGGGGTCAACGACAGCCTGAGCTTCCGCCCGGATAACCCACTGGTCGCCGACCTGCGGGTGCGTCAGGCCCTGCTCCATGCCACCAACGCCAGGCAGGTGGTGGAGACGCTGTTCTCCGCTAACTACCCGCAAGCCACCTCCGTGCTGGCCAGCTCTGCCGCCGGCTATGTCAATCTCAGCGATAAACTCACCTTCGACCAGGCCAAAGCCCGGCAGTTGCTGGATGACGCCGGCTGGAAGCCCGCCGCCGACGGTATTCGCAGCAAAGACGGTCAGCGGCTGGCGCTGACCGTCTATGAGTCGCTGCCGCAGCCGCAAAATAAGGAAGTGCTGCAGCTGATCGCCCAGCAGTGGCGCCAGGTGGGTGTGGCGTTGACGGTCAAAGCCGGGGATGCCGGTAGCCGTACGCTGGATAACCTCGACCCGCAGAAAACCCCGCTCACCGTCTCAGAAGTGGGCCGCGCCGACCCGGATGTGGTGAAAAGTATGTTCTTCCCCAACAACCGCGATGCGCTGCTGCAGAAAGGCGGCTCCAGCGATAAAGTGCAGCGCTTCCGCGATGATAAGCTCAATGACCTGCTGACCGGCATCTCCGNGGCGGTTGAGCCGCAGCAGCGCTTGCAGTTAACCGGCGACGCCCAGCGCTATCTGATCGATAACGCCTATGTGATCCCTATTTTCGAAGAGCCGCAGGTGTTCGCCGGCGCGCCGTGGGTCAAAGGCGTCAGCTTCGAGGCCGTCGGTCGTCCGTCGTTCTACGGCGCGTGGCTGGACAAGCACTAAGAGGCCGGTTATGAGCGCTTATCTTCTGCGACGATTCGGCCAGGGGCTGCTGGTCCTGTGGGCGGCCTTTACCCTCACCTTTTTCCTGCTGCAGGTCCTGCCGGGGGATGCGGTGCTGATCAAGTTTCAGAACCCGGACCTCGGCCTGAGCCCGGCGCAAATTGCGGAGATGCGGCTGGCCTACGGCGCCGATAGCCCGCTGTGGCGCCAGTACCTGCACACGCTGCTGGCGATGCTGCACGGCGACTTCGGCTATTCCCTGCAGGCGGGTCTGGCGGTCAGCAGTCTGATTGCCAGCAACCTGCCGGATACCTTAAGCCTCGCGCTGCCGGCCTTCCTGCTGGCCGTGGCGCTGGCGTTCGCCCTCGCTTTCGCCTCGCGGCTGCCGGGGCTGCGCTGGCTGAGCAATTTTCTGCAGTCGCTACCGGTGCTGTTTATCTCTCTACCTACCTTTTGGTTGGGTATCGCCCTGATCCAGCTCTTCTCGTTTCAGTTGCGCTGGATCCCGGTGATCAATCCCGGCCCACTGGAAGGACTGATTTTACCGGTTATCGCCGTCGCGCTGCCCATCTCCGCCCCGCTGGCGCAGATCCTGATGCGCAGCATGGATCAGGTGGCGGTTCAGCCCTTCGTCGCGGTCGCCCGCGCCAAGGGCATGAGCGAAACGGGCGTCCTCTGGCGCCATGTGATGGGGAATGCCCTGCTGCCGGCGCTGAATATTGCCGGGCTGCTGCTCGGCGAACTGATTGCCGGGGCGCTAATCACCGAGACCGTCTTCGGCCGCAGCGGCCTCGGCCAGCTGACCCAGCAGGCGGTCAATAACCAGGATATCGCCGTACTACAGGCGGTGGTGATGATCTCCGCCCTCGGTTTCGTCCTGATCAACCTGCTGGTCGACCTGGTCATGCCGCGACTGGATCCCCGACTCCATTTACAGACCGGAGGTGCGAAATGAGCCTGGTCGACTATACCATCGCGGTTCGCCGCCGCCCGGAGTGGCGTAGAGTGCGCCTGCAGCCTGGCCTGTGGCTGGCGTGGGCGGTGATGATCGCCGCCCTGTTAATGGCCATTGCCCCACAGTGGTTTACCTCCGCTAACCCGCTGGAGGGGATCCCCGGCGCTCAGCGCCTGGCGCCGCAGGCGCACTACTGGCTGGGTACCGACCAGCTGGGGCGCGACCTGTGGACGCGGGTGGTTTACGGCGCGGTGCATTCCCTGTCGGCGGCGCTGATCGCCGTCGCCATCGGCCTGGTGGTGGGTACCACCCTTGGCACCCTCGCCGGGGCGCTGGCCGGACGCGTGGAATCCACCATCATGCGCCTGGTCGATGTCCTGCTGGCCATCCCCTCCCTGCTGCTGCAGCTCACGGTGATTATTCTGCTGGGTTTCGGCACGGTGAATGCGGCGGTGGCGGTTGGCGTCGCGGCTATCGCCAGCTTCGCGCGCCTGGCGCGAGCAGAAGTGGTGCGCGTGCGCCACAGCGATTACGTCGAGGCGGCCCGGGGCAGCGGCGGCACCTTTTTCGCCGTCTTCTGGCGCCATATTCTGCCCAACTCGCTCACTGCGGTGCTTGCTTTCGCGACGCTGCAGTTCGGACAGGCGATGTTGGCCCTGGCCACCCTCAGTTTCCTCGGCTACGGCACCCCGCCGCCGGTCCCGGAGTGGGGACTACTGATCGCCGAAGGTCGCAATTACCTGTCAACCGCCTGGTGGCTGACCACCTTCCCCGGCCTCGCCGTGGTCGCCGTGGTCCTTGCCGCCAATCGTCTTAGCCGCCAGTGGAGTGGAGCACGCCCATGACCGTTTTGTCCGTTGAAGATCTACGCATCAGCTACCGCTCGCGGGGCGAATGGCGCGAGGTGGTGCACAACATCAGCTTTTCCATCCAGCGCGGCGAAATGCTGGCCTTCGTCGGAGAATCCGGCTCGGGGAAAACCACCACCGCGCAGGCCATTATCGGCCTGCTGGCGGATAATGCCCGCCGGGATGCCGGGCGGATTGTCCTCAATGGCGAAGTGATTAGCGACTGGTCGGATAAACGCCTGAACCGCCTGCGCGGAGTGAGCATCAGCCTGGTCCCGCAGGATCCCGGTAATTCGCTCAACCCGGTAAAAACCATTGGTCAGCAGGTGGAAGAGATCCTGCGGCTGCATCAGTCCCTCTCCGCCGCTGAGCGCCGACAGCAGGTTCTTAACCTGCTCGCTAAAGTCGGTCTCAGCCACCCGGAACAGCGTTTTGACCAGTATCCGCATCAGCTGTCTGGCGGGATGAAACAGCGGGTGCTGATAGCCATCGCCATTGCCCTGCAGCCGGATCTGATTATTGCTGACGAGCCCACCAGCGCCCTCGACGTCACGGTGCAGAAGCGCATTCTCGACCTGCTCGATATCCTGCGTCGCGAGTCGGGTACCGCCGTGCTGTTTGTCACCCACGATCTGGCGCTGGCCGCCGAACGCGCCGACCGGATCATGGTGTTTCGCCAGGGAGAGATTCAGGAACAAGGCGCCACCGAGACGATTGTCCAGCGTCCACAGCATCCTTACACCCGCCAGCTGCTCCACGACCTGCTGGATGCGCCGTTGGGGCTGACGGCGGCGCGTCACCGGCCGCTGGCCACGCCGGCCATTCGCGTG
>NZ_JAZARW010000001.1:2047769-2089172 GCF_036233805.1 Klebsiella sp. EMBS2024
CAGGCGCTGCAGGCGCTCGACAGCGTCAGCTTTGAGGTCAGACGCGGCAGCACCCATGCGCTGGTGGGCGAATCCGGCTCCGGGAAAACCACCCTGGCGCGGATCCTGCTGGGCTTTGAGCGCGCCGACGCCGGACAGGTCACCATCGACGGTATCGACGCCGGGCATCTCAGCCGCGAGGCACAGCGTCAGCTGCGGCGCAAGATCCAGTTTGTCTACCAGAACCCCTTCGCTTCGCTCGACCCGCGCCAGACGCTGTTTGCGATTATCGAAGAGCCGTTAAAAAACTTTGAGCGCCTCAGCGCGGCGACGCGTCGCCAGCGTGTGGAGAGCGTTGCCGCCCGGGTGGCCCTGGCCCCCGAGCTGCTGTCGCGTACGCCGCGGGAGCTTTCCGGCGGCCAGCGCCAGCGGGTGGCGATTGCCCGGGCGCTGATCCTCGAGCCGGCGATACTGGTCCTTGACGAAGCGACTTCGGCGCTCGACGTCACCGTTCAGGCGCAGATCCTCGCCCTGCTGCAGCAGCTACAGCAGCAGCTGGGACTGAGCTACCTGTTCATTACCCACGATCTGGCGACGGTCAGGCGGATCGCCGACAGCGTCACGGTGCTGCGCGCCGGCCAGGTGGTGGAGCATGGCGACGTAAACCGCCTGTTCGCCGCCCCGCAGCAGGCCTACACCCGCGAACTGATCGCCGCCATTCCCCAGGTTTCCTCCCGCTTAGCACAGGCCCACACGGAGAACGCATAATGCCAAAACGCCTCGGTTTTTTTACCCGTCTGCTCGATCAGGGCTCCGCGCAAACGCGCTACCGGCTGGCGGCCGAACAGATCCGCCACGCGGAGCGTTTGGGCTTCGACAGCGCATGGATTGCCCAGCACCATTTTCATGAACAGGAAGGCGGCCTGCCTTCGCCGCTGGTGTTTCTCGCCCACGTCGCGGCGCAGACCGACCGGATCCGCCTCGGTACGGCGATTATCACCTTGCCGATGGAAAATCCGCTGCGCGTCGCCGAAGACGCGGCGGTACTGGATTTACTCACCGACGGACGTCTGGAGGTGGGTTTTGGCTCCGGCGGCACGCCAACCTCGTTTCTGCCCTTCGGCCTGACCAGCGAGCAGCGCGGGGCGGCGTTTGCCGACCATCTGCACCTGATCCATAGCGCCTGGCGCGGCGACACGCTGAGCCACCCGGACAACCGTCTCTATCCGCCGGCGCCGCAGTTGGCGGAGCGTATCTGGATCGCCACCTTCTCTGCGGAGGGCGCCATCCGCGCCGGTCAGGCGGGACACGGGCTGATGCTGTCCCGCACCCAGCCACGGCCACCCGGCGAGCCACGTCTGCCGCTGGACGCCATTCAGAACCCGATCATTGACGCCTACCTGGCGGCGCTGCCGGACGGCGTTGCGCCGCGGATCCTCGCCTCGCGCACCGCCTTCGTCGCCGACAGTCACGCCCACGCCCTGCAGGTCGCCGAGCCCGGTCTGCGCAAGCAGGCAACTCAGCACCGGGCGGCGGGTCATACGATAGAAGGTGACAGTGTCACCGACTATCTGCAACAGCTTGATGCCCACGTTGGCGATCCTGAGCATGTTATTGCCTCCCTGGCGCAGGACAGCGTGCTGGCCCGCGCCACCGATATTTCGTTTCAGGTGCACTCGGTCGAGCCTTCGCACCGGGATACGCTGCGTTCCATTGAGCTGATCGCTCAGCATATTGCCCCCCACATCAGATAAGGAGTCCCCATGACGCTGAGTCAGGATATTCTGGCCGAACTGGCGGAGATCGCCCCCGGTTCCCCGCTCGATCAGGCGCGCGCCGTCCGCGATGCCGCCACCCGTCACGCCCAGGGAAGTTATGAAGTGCTGTTCCGCCAGCAGGACGCTGACTTTCCTCTTGATGAACGCTTCGCGGTGGCCGCGAAGGTGGCAAAACTGCACCAGGCGGACGCGCTTGCGGCGCACTATGCCGGTTTCGGCCTCGCCGATCCGACCACCGATCGTCTGGTCCCGGCGCTGGCCTTTGCCCGCCTGCTCACCTTCACCCCCGTTGAAGCCACTCCCGGCGCGCTGCACACCTTAACCAGCGCGGGCTGGAGCCTGCGGGGCATCGTCACCCTGGCGCAGCTGGTAGCCTTTGTCAGCTTCCAGAGCCGACTGCTGCTGGGCCTGCGGGCGCTCAACCATAAGCCCATCGTCAGCGCAGATACGCCGCTGGTCGCCGGATACTGGCATACCACCCCGTACGCGCAGAGCGGCAAAGCGGCCCCGGTTCGCTTCACCCGCGACGAGCTGCACTGGGAACCCTGGCTGGCCGATAAACCGCTGGCGGAATTCAACGCTGAAGAACAGGCGATTCTGGCCAAATATGGCCATAGCGACTCCCCCTACTTTCGCCTGCTGGCGCGCAACCAGCCGGTGCTGGAGCAGCGGACCCTGACCGATAGGGGCATTTTCTATACCGCGGGAGGATTGCCGCGCGCCGAACGCGAGCTGGCCGCCACGGTCGCCAGTAAAATCAACGGCTGTATTTACTGCGCCTCGGTGCATGCCCGCAAAGCGGCGCAGCTGGCGAAGGACGAGACCGCCGTCGACACGCTGCTGGCGGTGACGCCGGGAGAGGATCTACGCGACGGGCAATCGCCGCGCTGGCAGGCGGAAATCGACGCCGCCGCCGCGCTATCGGTGACGCCACCCGCGTTAAACGCCGATCATCTGGCGGCGCTTGATGAGCAGGGCTTAGATACTCTGGCCCAGCTGGATCTGCTGCAGTCCGCGGCCTTTTTCGCCTGGGCCAACCGCCTGATGCTTACCCTGGGCGAACCCTGGCGTGAGTAGGCGTCGTTAGTAAGCTTGTCGCCGCTGATGGCAGCCATAGATGAGCAAGGCGCTCATCGCCAGAAACGACAGCGCGGCGGCGGGGAGCGCCACGCTGTTCCAGCCAAAGCCCTGGGCGATCATCATTCCGCCGCAGAAGGCGCCGATGGCGCTGCCGAGGTTAAAGGCGATCTGTCCCCCGGCCGCCCCCAGCATCTCGCCGCCTTTGGCGTTCTGCAGCAGCAGGATCTGCAGCGGCGCCGACAGAGCAAACAGCCCGGCGCAGCAGAGAAATGCCAGCGCCAGCGAAGCGACTTTCTGTTCACCGAAGGCAAAGATCAGCAGCAGCGTCACGGCTATGACCCCGTCGGTCATGGCCGCAATGCGCAGCGGGCTGTAGCGCCCGGAAATTTTGCCGCTGAACAGATTGCCGACCACCATTCCCAGCCCCGCCAGCATCATAATCAGCATCATCTTGCTTTCAGCAAAGCCGGATACATTGAGCATAAAGGGCTTGATATAGCTGAACCAGGCAAACACGCCGGCGTTACCGAACATGGTGGCGGCGAAAATCAGCCACGGCGCCGGGGAGGCAAGAAAACGGAACTGCTCGCGCAGCCGCGTGCTGGCCCGGTCATAAAGCGTGGGCACCCAGCAGAAGATCGCCAGAAATACCGCCACGTTAAATACCGCGATAAGCGCAAAGGTATAGCGCCAGCTGAAGTGATGCCCAAGCCAGGTGCCACCCGGGACGCCCACCAGGTTAGCGATCGTCATGCCGCCAATCATCCCCGCCACCGCGGCGGTCACCTTCCCCGGCGGCGCGATTTTCGACAGGATAATCGCGCCGACGCCAAAAAACGCCCCGTGGGGAAACCCGGAAACCAGCCGGCCAAGCGCCAGCATGGCGTAGCTACTGGAGAAGGTAAACAGGGTATTGCCGAGAATACACAGGCCAGCCAGGAACAGCATCACCGATTTCAGGGAAAACCGGCTGGAGAGCAGCGCCATGATCGGCGCGCCGATCACCACGCCGAAGGCATACCAGGCAATCATATTGCCGGCGGCGGGAATGGATATTCCGACATCGTGCGCCATATCCGGCAGCACGCCCATAATGCCAAACTCCGCCATGCCAAGTCCAAAGGTGCCCAGCGCCAGTGAAAAAATCGTTTTTTTCATACATCTTATAGGGATATTGAGAGCCGGCCGGCATTATTTACTATCCCGCCCCGACACACCAGCTAAAAACGCCCGACGGCAGTTTCCTCCATACAACAGCCTGATTCGTTCATGTTCCCCAGCCGCGTGGCATACCGGCGGCGTGGTTTCGTAGAAACAATCCCCTATCAAAATCAGTGAGCTCAAAGAGATAAACACCTCATTGATCTCAAGTTAACTTGAGGTTGTAAAGTCAAATCATCGTTCACCTTGGGAGAATTATCCATGCATAGTGTTGATGTCGGTTTTACTCATGTCGCCTTTACCGTCCGCTGTCTGGCCAGCAGCATCGATTTTTATACCCGCTATACCGCGATGACCGTCATTCATCAGCGCGAGCCCGACCTCCCCTCGGCGCGGAAAGTGGCATGGCTCAGCGACCGCACCCGGCCTTTCGCCCTGGTGCTGGTGCAAAGTGACGATCCGGCCGATACGCCGCTGGGACCGTTCGGCCATCTCGGCGTCGCCTGCGCCACCCAGGCCGAGATCGATGAGAAAGTGGCCCTCGCACGGCGGGAAGGTGTTTTACGCCGGGAGCCGGAGCAGCTGGGCGATCCGGTGGGCTATTTCGCTTTCTTTGCCGACCCGGACGGTAACACCCTGGAGCTGTCGTGGGGGCAGCGGGTGGGACTGGAAGTCATCCTGGCGGGAAAACCCGGCGAATAATTTTCCACCGCCTCGCCGGGGGAGGATTACACTTCAAAGGGATACCTCGGCAACACGGAGCATGGCGATGGGCAACAAGAAAAGCGGTAATCCGGTCGACACGGCGGCAAAAATCGCGCCGCTCGACAACAAAGCGTACGAGAAAGCGCTGCGCAAACTCCACGTTGAGCTGGTGAAACTGCAGCGCTGGGTGGTACACAAAGGACTGAAAGTGTGCATTGTCTTTGAAGGCCGGGACGGCGCCGGGAAAGGCGGCACCATTAAGGCCATCACCGAGCGCGTCAGCCCGCGTATCTTCCGAGTCGTCGCCTTACCCTCGCCCACCGAGCGCGAAAAAAGCCAGCTTTACTTTCAGCGCTATATCAAGCATCTCCCGGCGGCCGGCGAAATCGTGATTTTCGATCGCAGCTGGTATAACCGCGCCGGCGTCGAACGGGTGATGGGCTTTTGTACGCCGGAGGAGGTGCAGAAGTTCCTCGACGGCGCGCCGATGGTGGAGCGCGGCATGGTCGAATCGGGCATTATTCTGCTCAAGTACTGGCTGGAGGTCTCTCCGCAGGAGCAGGAGCGCCGTCTGCGGGATCGCATCGACGACGGGCGTAAAATCTGGAAGCTCTCGCCGATGGACATTAAGTCTTTCAACCGCTGGGATGAATATACCGCTGCCCGCGACGCCATGTTCGCCGCCACCGATACCGCCTGGGCGCCGTGGTTCGTCGCCCGCTCAGAGGATAAAAAGCGCGTGCGTCTGAATATCATCACCCATCTGCTGTCGCAGATCCCCTATGAAGCTTTACCGGTGGAGCCTGTGACGCTGCCGAAGCGCAAAATTGGCAAAATGAAACAGACTAATTTTCCTTTCCGCTTCATTCCAGAGAAGTTTTGATTATTTCCCGTCGCNCTGGTTAATGCCAGCGCCAGGTTTATTACTATAACCATGAATATTTCAGGCTGTTACTTCCCTCTGGAAGCTGTCTCGCAAAATAAATATTAAACTTACTGCTGGTATTTATTTTTTAGTGGGTAAAGTAAATAATCACAGAACCAACCGCAAGGAGCCTATGATCAAAAGTAATACGCTACGTAAAAGACCCACTGACGTACCCGTCCAGAAGGCGTCAGAACAGCCAGGTAAGGATTTACGAGAAGCAGATAAACAGCGACAGCACAAGGAATTCATTGCCGCAATGAATGAATTTATTGCAAAAGGAGGCACTCTTACTGATGATGAATTTTTCAGGGTGCTATGATGCTTGAACAATTCAATGTTTATCGAAATTGTTCTGCTCAGACAAATAAAACCCTGCCATATTATATGATCGTGCAGAATGATTATTATACAGACCTGGCCACGAGAGTCATTATTCCTTTAATGCGACCACAACAGTTACCACGCTGGCATCAGCATGTCGTACCAAGGATAAATATAGAATTTGACAGCTTTTTACTTTGTACGCCAATGAGCAGTAACTTAAATAATAAACGGATCCCGCCACAGGATTTCGTCTGCAATCTGAGTCATGCGCGCCAGGGCGTTATCGATTCAATCGATACTCTTATCACGAACTGCTGACTGCCGGGAATCCGCTCCGACATCCTCGGAGCGGGTTTCNNNCCGTAAAGGCTTACTTCATTCCCTCACGGCTCTCTTTTTGCGCTTCCAGGCGTTCGACATCGCGATACCAGCGCGGGTGGTGTTTCTTCGCCCAGCGGCGGCTCACCTTGCCTTCAATCATTCCCTTAATCGACCCCTTTACCCAGAACGCCATATACATATGGATAAGGATGGCGTGGATCAGAATGATGGCCGATGTTGCGTGAATCAGCAGGCTATAGCGAATCACCTGCATCGGGAAATACGGCGCGAAATAGGGCCGCCAGATAATCACCCCGGTCACCAGCAGCACGAAAATCATACTCATGATGGTCCAGAACATCATCTTCTGCCCGGCGTTATACTTACCGACGCGCGCCACCTTATGCTCGTTGCCTTTCAGCACCTCGACGATGCCTTTCAGCCACGGAATATCCTGTTTATCAGGGATGTTGTGGTGGACAAAGCGCACGAACATAAACATCAGCGCGACAAAAATCAGCACCCCAAAGAACGGGTGCAGAATACGCCCCATCTGCGGCGTGCCGAAGGTTTCCGTTAGCCACTGTAGCGTCGGAAAGAAGAACGATATTCCCGACAGCGCCACGAGGAAGAAACAGATAACCACCGTCCAGTGACAGGCGCGATCGATAAACGTTGTGCGCACAATCATCTTCGATTTACTCATCATGCTTCTCCTCGTCGTCGTCAACTTCCTTGTTCGGCCCGATACCGATGTAGTGGTAAATCAGCCCGGCGAAGGTGGCGATAAAGCCCGCCGCCGCCAGCGGTTTCAGCGCCCCCTTCCACAGACTGATACTGGTATCGATCTGCGGTTCCTTCGGCAGCTTGTGATACAGCTCCGGCTGGTCGGCATGATGCAGGACGTACATCACGTGGGTGCCGCCGACGCCCGGCGGGTTGTAAATCCCGGCGTTGGCATAACCGCGTTTTTTAAGCTTAGCCACCCGCTCCTCGGCCACCTCCAGCATCTCTTTCTTCGTACCGAAGTGGATCGCGCCGGTAGGACAGGTTTTCACGCAGGCCGGCTCCTGGCCGACGCTGACCCGATCCACGCACAGGGTGCATTTATAGACCCGGTTATCCTCTTTATTGAGGCGCGGGACGTTAAACGGACACCCCGCAATGCAGTAGCCGCAGCCGATGCAGTTTTCCTGCTGGAAATCGACGATGCCGTTGGCGTACTGAATAATCGCCCCGGCGGATGGGCAGGCTTTCAGGCAGCCCGGCTCTGCGCAGTGCATACAGCCATCCTTGCGGATAAGCCACTCCAGTTTGCCGTTCTGTTCGGTCTCGCTAAAACGCATTACCGTCCAGGATTTGGCGCTGAGATCCGCCGGGTTGTCGTACACCCCGACGCAGTGCCCCACGTCATCGCGGATGTCATTCCACTCGGAACAGGCAACCTGGCAGGCTTTACAGCCCACGCAGGAGGAGACATCGATAAGCTTGGCGACTTCCGCTTTATAGTCCCGCGCGCGCGGCGCGGGGGTGATCGGGTTGGTCGCGGAGCGTTTAATAATGTCTTGGGTTTCCATCGCCATTGAATCGCTCCTTACGCTTTCTCGATGTTGACCAGGAACGCCTTGTATTCCGGCGTTTGCGAGTTGGAATCGCCAACGTTAGGCGTCAGGGTGTTGGCGATGTAGCCTTTGCGGGCCACGCCTTCAAAACCCCAGTGCAGCGGGATCCCGACGGTCTCCACCTGCTGGCCGTTGACGTTCAGCGTGCGCAGTCGGCGAGTCACCACGGCAACCGCGCGAATGAAGCCGCGCTTGCTGCTGACTTTCACCCAATCGCCGTTAGCGATACCTTTGCTTTTCGCCAGCCCTTCGCTGATTTCGACAAACTGTTCCGGCTGCGCGATGGAATTGAGCAACGCATGCTTGGTCCAGGTGTGGAAATGCTCGGTCAGACGATAGGTGGTCCCGACATACGGGAATTTATCCTTCTTACCTAAGCGAATGGCGTCCTCTTCATACAACCGCACCACCGGGCTGGAGACCACCTTCGGGTGCAGCGGGTTAGTGCCAAGCGGGGTTTCCATCGGCTCGTAGTGCTCCGGGAACGGCCCTTCCGCCAGTTTATCGAGCGCAAACAGGCGACCCAGCCCCTCCTGCTGCATGATAAACGGCCCGGTTTTGCTCCCTGGCGGCGCGGTATTGAAGTCCGGAATATCATTCCCGACCCACTTGCTGCCGTTCCACTGGATCAGCATCCGCTTCGCATCCCAGGGCTTGCCGTTGATATCGGCCGAAGCGCGGTTGTACAGCACCCGACGATTGAGCGGCCACGCCCAGGCCCATCCCAGCGTATTGCCCAGGCCCGAAGGATCGGCGTTATCACGATTCGCCATCTGGTTACCCTGCTCGGTCCAGCTGCCGGTATAGATCCAGCAAGACGACGCGGTGCTGCCGTCATCGCGCAGCAGCGCGAAGCTATTGAGCAGTTGGCCTTTTTTCGCCAGCAAAGTGCCATTTTGATCGTAGAGATCCGCCAGCGCGTAGCCGTTGTTCTCTTTTGCCACCTCTTCCGATTCCGGATGGTCCGGCTGCTTGTAGCGCCAGCTCATCTTCAGCAGGGGTTCCGCGCCCTTCCCGCCTTCGGTGCGGTACAGTTCGCGCAGGCGATGGTAAATCCCGGCAAGGATTTCGCCATCATTGCGCGCTTCACCTGGGGCATCCTGACCTTTCCAGTGCCACTGCAGCCAGCGGCCGGAGTTGGCGATCGAACCGTCCTCTTCGGCAAAGCAGGTCGACGGCAGACGGAAGACTTCGGTCTGAATCGCCGACGGGTCGACATCATTAGACTCGCCGTGGTTCTGCCAGAAGGTCGAGGTTTCGGTCACCAGCGGGTCGATAACCACCATATATTTCAGCTTGCTGAGGCTGCGAACCACTTTGTTTTTGTCCGGGAAGGAGGCAACCGGGTTAAAGCCCTGGCAGATATAGCCGGTGACGTTGCCGTTATCCATCATATTGAAGTATTTGATAACGTCGTAAGCCTGGTCCCACTTCGGTAACCACTCAAAGCCCCAGTCGTTCTCTTTTTGCGCCGCCTCGCCGTAGAAGGATTTCATCAGGCTAACGAAGAATTTCGGGTAGTTGCTCCAGTAGTTCACCTGCTCGGGCAGGGTCGCCTTCGGCGTGTTGGCGCTGAGGTAGCTTTGCAGATCGGTCTGTTTGTCCGATGGCAGCGTCAAATAGCCCGGCAGACTGGTCGACAGCAGGCCCAAATCGGTCAGCCCCTGAATATTTGAGTGGCCGCGCAGGGCGTTGACGCCGCCGCCGGCCATCCCCATATTGCCGAGCAGCAGCTGGATCATTGCCATGGTGCGGATGTTCTGCGCGCCGACGGTGTGCTGCGTCCAGCCCAGGGCATACAGGAAGGTGGTGGTGCGGTCCGCGGCGCTGGTTGAGGCCAGCACGTCGCACACTTTAAGGAAGTCCGCTTTCGGCGTACCGCAGATATTCTCCACCACTTCCGGCGTGTAGCGGGAAACGTGCTGCTTCAGCAGATTCCACACGCAGCGCGGGTGGGTGAGCGTTTCATCGCGTTTGGCGTAGCCGTTTTCATCGAACTGGTAGTTCCAGGACGATTTATCGTACTGGCGTTTTTCCGCATCGTAGCCGCTGAACAGCCCCTCTTCGAAGGCAAAATCATCCCGCACCAGCAGGCTGGCATTGGTGTAATGCTTAACGTACTCGGCATTGATCTTATTGTTTTCGATCAGGTACAGCAGCACGCCCGACAGGAAGGTAATGTCGGTACCGGAACGAATCGGCGCATAGATATCGGCCACCGACGCGGTACGCGTAAAGCGCGGGTCGACGACGATCAGCGTGGCGTCGTTATTGTTTTTCGCCTCCATCGCCCAGCGGAAACCCACCGGATGGGCTTCGGCGGCGTTACCGCCCATCACCACCACGACGTTGGCGTTTTTGATATCCACCCAGTGGTTGGTCATCGCACCGCGACCAAATGTTGGAGCAAGACTTGCTACCGTTGGTCCGTGTCAGACGCGCGCCTGGTTGTCTACCGCCAGCATACCCAGCGATCGCACAAATTTTTGCGTTAGCATGCCGGTCTCATTGCTTGCCGCCGAGGCGCACAGCATGCCGGTGGAAAGCCAGCGGTTAACCGTCACGCCCTGTTCGTTCTTTTCAATAAAGTTGGCGTCGCGGTCGGCTTTCATCAGTCGGGCGATGCGGTTAAAGGCTTCATCCCAGGAGATGCGCTGCCATTTATCCGAGCCCGGGGCGCGGTATTGCGGATAACGCAGACGGTTTTCGCTGTGGACATAGTCCAGCAGGCCTGCCCCTTTCGGGCACAGCGCGCCGCGGCTCACCGGATGGTCCGGGTCCCCTTCGATATGGTAGATCGCTTCTTTGGCGTTTTTCGCACCGTCGCCGAGGCTATACATTAATAGCCCGCAGCCCACGGAGCAGTAAGTGCAGGTGTTGCGGATCTCTTTCGCACGCAGCAATTTGAAATTGCGTGCCTGAGCCAGCGCCATTTTAGGGGCAAAGCCCAGGGCGGCGGCGGTAGTTCCGGCCATACCGCCTGCGCAGATCTTAAAGAACTTTCTGCGGCTGACGTCCATTGCATTCCTCCATGCAGGATGTTGATTCATCGCGCGGAGGAAACTAACAGCAAAATCCCGGGAAAATTTGCGTCAAATCAAGGAGGAAAACCTTCGCCCCCTTAATCGCCAGCCCTGGCCATTTTCGCTAATCCCTAAGGGTTAGCAACGGCGGAAAATTTCGCCCCTCACCGATAAAAAGATGATATATATGCCGGCTGCATTTGCGTAACCATCAGGAAAAGCATGGAGAAAAAGAGAGCCACGACGATCGGCTTCGCCGCCATTATCTTATGGAGCACGATGGTCGGATTGATTCGCGGCGTCAGCGAAGGACTGGGAGCGGTCGGCGGCGCGGCGATGATTTACAGCCTTAGCGGCCTGCTGCTGATCTTTACCGTCGGCTTTCCCAACCTGCGCCAGATCCCGCGTCGCTATCTGCTGGCCGGCAGCGTGCTGTTTGTCAGCTATGAAATCTGCCTCGCGCTGTCGCTGGGCTATGCCGCCAGCCGCCAGCAGGCCATTGAGGTGGGGATGGTCAATTACCT
Organism: Klebsiella sp. EMBS2024; assembly: GCF_036233805.1. Taxonomy (NCBI): domain Bacteria; kingdom Pseudomonadati; phylum Pseudomonadota; class Gammaproteobacteria; order Enterobacterales; family Enterobacteriaceae; genus Klebsiella; species Klebsiella sp. EMBS2024. The sequence goes on from NZ_JAZARW010000001.1 coordinate 2,059,215, forward strand.
GTGGCCCAGCCTGACGATTTTATTCGCCATTCTCTTTAATGGCCAGAAAAGCAGCTGGCTGGTGATCCCCGGCCTGATTCTCGCCCTGCTGGGCGTTGGCTGGGTGTTGGGCGGTGAGCATGGGCTACAGCCCGATGAGATTATCAGTAACGTCATTTCCAGCCCGCTTAGCTATCTGCTGGCCTTTGTCGGGGCGTTCATCTGGGCCGCCTACTGCACGGTGACGGCCAAATATGCCCGCGGTAAAAACGCCATTACGCTGTTCGTCCTGTTAACCGCCCTGACGCTATGGCTGAAATTTCTCGCCAGCGACCAGCCGCCGATGCTGTTTAGCTGGCCGGTGGTCATTAAGCTGATGACGGTCTCCGTGGCGCTGGGGCTGGCCTACGCGGCGTGGAACGTTGGCATCCTGCACGGCAACGTCAGCCTGCTGGCGGCGGCCTCCTACTTCACGCCGGTGCTCTCCTCTGCGCTGGCGGCGATCCTGCTGAGTGCGACCCTGTCGTGGTCCTTCTGGCAGGGGGCCGGGATGGTATGTCTCGGCTCCCTGCTCTGCTGGTACACCACCCGCCGTTAGCCGAGATNGCCTCCGGCTACCGGCAGCGTCACGCCGGTGATNTAGCTGGCCTCATCGCTGGCGAGAAACAGGATCGCATTCGCCTGTTCCGCCAGCGTGCCGTACCGGTGCAGCAGACTGCTCGCCACCGTCTGATCGACGACCTGCTGATACCACGCCTTTTCCTGCTCGCTCGGCTGCTCTTCGTTACGCGGCGTCAGGCGCGGCGGCGCCTCGGTCCCGCCCGGGGCCACGGCGTTAATCCGAATACCGCTGCCGCTGTACTCCATGGCAATCGAGCGGGTCAGCGCGTTAACGCCGCCTTTCGCCGCCGAGTACGGCACCCGATTCACTCCCGCCGTCGCCACCGACGAAATGTTGACGATGCTGCCTTTGCCCTGCTTCAGCATCCATGGCAGCGCCGCGCGGCAGCCCCACAGCGTGGGGAACAGCGAGCGGCGGATCTCTTTCTCAATCTGCTCCGGCTGATATTCGGCAAAGGGGCGCGCCCAGATGGTGCCCCCAACGTTGTTGATCAGCACGTCGATACGGCCAAAATGAGCGACCCCGGCGGCAAACGCCTGCTCGGTACTTTCCCACGCTTCCAGATCCGCCTCCAGCGCCAGCACCAGACAGCCGGATTGCGCCAGCGTCGCCGCCAGCTCATGGACGTATGACGAGCGATCGATGAGCAGCAGGGCCGCGCCTTCTGCAGCCGCCTGCTCCGCCGTCTGGCGACCAATGCCCTGCGCCGCGCCGGTGATGACGACGACTTTATCGGTAAAACGCATTTTGCCTCCTTATGCCGCCGCGCTCTGGCTGGCGATAAATTTCTCATACCAAAACCCCGCCGGGGTGATCCCGCGGTCGCGCAACGCCGTGGCAACCGCGTTAACCATCGGCGGCGGGCCGCAGAGATAGATGTCCACGTCGCCGTTGTTCAGCATCGCGTCGTCGAGATGGTCGGTGACAAAGCCGCGCTGCGGGCAAGTGCTGTTTTCATCGGCCACCACCGGTAGCCAACGATACCCCGTCAGCTGTTGAGTAAAGGTATCCAGCGCGTCGGTTTTCACCAGATCGCAGTCACGAGTAACACCGTACAGCAGCATCACCGGACGCTGGCTGCCCTGTGTCTGCAGGGTATGGAGCATGGAGAGCAGCGGCGCCAGGCCGGTACCGCCCGCTAGCATCAGCAGCGGACGTTCGCCGTGGCGCAGATAGAAGCTGCCCATCGGGCCGCTGAGGGTAAGACGATCGCCGGGCCGCGCCCGCTGGGTTAACCACTGGCTCATCATCCCGCCAGGCACGTTACGGATCAGAAAACGCCCTTCGAGGGAACCCGGTTGCGAGCTAAATGAGTAGGCGCGGACATGAGGCGTACCCGGCACCTGAATGTTGACGTACTGCCCCGGCAGGAAGGCCAGCGGCTCATCGAGGGCGACCACCAGTTCGATGGCGGTATCGGACAGTAAATTCACCTGCCGCACCTGCGCCCCGAGCGTCGCCAGGGCCGTTTTGCACTGGGCAGCGGCCACCGGCACATCGATCACGCAGTCGCTGGTCGGGACCATCTGACAGGTCAGCACCTGACGGGCCTGCGCTTCGTCGTCGCTTAACGCCTCGTCGAGATAATCTTCGCCCAGGTCGTACTCACCGCTGGCGCAGTGGCATTTGCAGGTACCGCAAACGCCGTCCGAGCAATCCATCGGCAGATTCACCTTCTGGCGATAGGCGGCATCCAGGACTTTCTCTCCGGCATTGCACTGAATAAAACGGGTTACGCCGTCCTCAAAATTAAGAGCAATATTGAAGGTCATAAGCGCCTCTTAAATGTGGTAAACGTCAATCACCTGACGGATATAGTCGTTATTCAGGCGCACAGTTTTACGGACGATCTGCGGCCTGCCGTCCTGCTCAATTAGCGTGCAGCAGGTAGAGCCAAAATAGGCATCCGTGTGCTGATAGCGATGGCTCCAGGTGACCCAGCTGTAACGCACCTCCAGACCCTCGTCGCTTTCGCCCATCAGCTCAACGTTGCTGATGATATGGGTGGTCCGCGGCTCTGGCGTGCTGGCCCCGGAGCGCTCGGTTTTAATGCGGTAGACGCGATCCTCCAGCCCTTCGCGGTTGGGGTAGTAGATAAGCGAAATCTCTTTTTGCGGGTCGCGGGTCAGCTGGTCATCGTCGCCCCACGCCGGCATCCAGTAGACCACCTGCGGGCTGTAGCAGCTGAGCCATTCGTCCCACTGACGATCGTCCAGCAGACGGGCTTCGTAGTAGAGAAACTGGCGAACCTGTTCGAGGTTAAGCATCAGGCCACCTCCACGCGCTGGGTAATGGACTGGTCGTAACGCTGTTGTTCCTGTTCAATGGCCGCCAGCATCAGCGTCTGCCAGTGGTGGTGATGGGCGATGTACAGCGCTTCGTCCTCCGATTTCACCCCGCTTAACCGCGGCGAAAAGCCGGCATGTTGCGCATGCTCATCCGCGCCATCGACCCAGCGCAGCGCGCCGCGGCTGAGGTCGCTCCATGGCAGATTTTCGCCGAGATAGCCGCGCTGACAGGCGCTGAACTCTTCGAGGTCGTCCGGCGTCCCCATCCCACTGACGTTAAAGAAATCCTCGTACTGGCGGATTCGCAGCGCTCTGGCCTGGTCGGATTCCCCTTTCGGCGCAAAGCACCAGATGGTGACTTCGGTTTTATCCACCGCAATGGGGCGGATTACGCGGATTTGCGTCGAGAACTGATCCATCAGGTAGACATTGGGGTACAGGCACAGGTTGCGGGTTTCGTTGACCATCTGGTCGGCACGGCGTTCGCCAAATTCCGCCTGCAGCCGTTCGCGGTGGGCATAGACCGGGCGCACTTCCGGGTTGAGCGCCCGGGTCCACAACAGCATATGGCCGTTATCAAATCCATAGCCGCCGCCGAGGCTTTTTGACCAACCGTTGGCATCCACCGCGTGCGTCCCTTCCGCTTCATAGTTGCGGCGTGACATGGTTGAGGCGTAGTTCCAGTGGACCACGCTGACGTGATAGCCATCGGCGCCGTTTTCCGCGCCCAGTTTCCAGTTGCCCTCATATACATAGCTCGACGAACCCTTAAGTACCTCGAGCCCCTCCGGCGCCTGGTCGACGATCAGGTCGATAATCTTGCAGGTTTCCCCGAGATAGGCCTCCAGCGGCTGCACGTCGGCATTGAGGCTACCGAATAAGAAACCGCGATAGGACTGAAAACGCGGCAACTTTTGCAGGTCGTGGGAGCCGTCTTGTTTAAAGCTCGGCGGATAGCCGCCAGTGCTCTCATCTTTGGCTTTTAATAATTTGCCGTTATTGCTGAAGGTCCAGCCGTGAAACGGACAGGTAAACGAATTTTTATTCCCGGTTTTGCGTCGACATAACATGGCGCCGCGGTGGGCGCAGCTGTTAATTAGCGCGTGCAGCTCATTCTTTTTATCGCGGGTAATAATAACCGGCTGCCGTCCCAGCGTCAGGGTATAATAATCACCCGGCTGGGGAATTTGACTTTCATGAGCGAGAAATACCCAGTTACCTTCGAAAATATGCTTCATTTCAAATTCAAACAGCTGCGGGTCGGTAAATATAGAGCGATGGCAGCGGTAAATATGATTTTCACGGTCGACAACTAAGGCATTATTGATTTTGTCTTTGAGCGTCGAGAGCGTTTTTTGCATGAGTCGGTCCCTCCTGCAGGATTCAGGATGAAAGAAACAGGGTGAATTCTTCGTTTTCGAGTGCAATATCTGGCCCGGGCAGTAGCGTGCCCGGGGCCGATAATGCCGCTTACTCTTTGGCGCGCACGCGGATCCCGCGCTGCTCTTCGTCGGCGCTCAGCGCTTTACACAGGGTGAAATCAAAACAAACCTCGGTGTGCTCTCCCTCAAGATTGCGCTGCGCGATGATCTCGCGGTCGGTCACTTTTACCGGATCGGCAATCAGGCCGTCGCGGGTGGCAAAGGCAAAATCGTCCCACAGGTATTTATCGCCATTGAGGTTAATCTGGCTGGTCAGATGTTTATGACCCGGCGCGGAGACGAAAAAGTGAATGTGCGCCGGACGGTTGCCGTGGCGACCCAGTCTGTCCAGCAGTTTCTGGGTTGGGCCATCCGGCGGGCAGCCGTAGCCGGAGGGCATGATGCTGCGCACGCTGTAGCGGCCATCGGCGCCGGTGCGGATCCGCCGGCGCAGGTTGTACTCACTCTGGCCTGGGTCGAAGAAGGAATAATTTCCGAGGGTGTTGGCGTGCCAGATATCAACAATAGCGTTGGCCACTGGCCGACCTTCGGTGTCTTTGACTTCACCGTGCAGCCACATCACTTCTCCGGCGTCGGCGCCGTCATCCATGCGGGCGTGACCCTCGGCCAGCGGCGCATTAGCCACGTACAGCGGCCCTTCGATGGTGCGCGGGGTGCCGGTTTCCCGATGCGCTGCCGCGTCGATGGCGTCCTGGCGCAGATCGAGGAAATGCTCCAGTCCCAGACCCGCCGCCAGCAGCGCCGCCTCCTGACGCCCGCCCAGCTCGTGCAAATAGTTTACCGCGTGCCAGAACTCTTCTTCCGTAACGTTATAGTCGTCGATGAGCGTGCAGATATTTTCCAGCAGACGATGAATAATCGCCTTAAAACGTTCATCGCCGCCGGCAACATCTAATCCGGCACTGTCGCGTAATAATTTCTGAATAGCTGGTTGTTGTACGAATACATTACTCATACTGGTTCTCTCTTATATTTTGCAGGGTATACGCCGGTAATACCGGCGTGAGGTCAGATATTATTATTAGCGATCGTCATCGCGAATTGATGACGGATGACGACAGAGGGCTTCCACTTTTATCGCCATAAAGGGATATAGCGGCAATCCCATTAATATTTGATGCAATTCTTCGGCATCTTGAACATCGAAAATACTGACGTTGGCATAAAGGCCGGCAACGCGCCAGATATGTCGCCATTTGCCTTCCCGCTGTAATTGTTGCGAATAGGCTTTTTCGCGTTTTTTTATTTCCTCCGCCTCGTTGGCGGGAAAGCCAGGCGGAATATTGACGGTCATCTCCACTTTAAATAACATTTTTTTCTCCTGTTCCCCGCTACGGCTGGCGGGTATAAAAATGCAGTTTGTCTTCATCCAGCTCGACGCCAAGGCCCGGCGTTTGCGGCAGGGCCACCTGACCGTCGGCAAAGGTGAGCGGCACGCTGACAATATCGTCTTTCANCAACAGCGGGCCGAACATCTCGGTACCCCACTGCAGCGGCAGCGTCGACCAGGCGTGCAGAGAAGCCACGGTCCCTACGGTGCCTTCCAGCATGGTGCCGCCGTACAGGCCAATCCCTGCCGCCTGCGCGACGCGGGCCAGCGCCAGCACGCTGTTCGGCCCTCCGGCTTTGGCGATTTTCAGCGCGTAAGCGCCGGTAAAGCCCTGCTGCGCCAGCTGATAACCATCGTAAGCGGTCGCGACCGCTTCATCCGCGAGGATCGCGGTTTCAATTTGCTGGCTTAGCCGCACCAGGGCGGCATTATCATGGGCGCTGACCGGCTGTTCGATAAGATCGACGCCCATCGCCGCCAGTTCGCGGCAGCCTTTCGCGCCGGTGGCAGCGTCCCAGGCCTGATTGACGTCGACACGGATGCTGGCGCGGTCGCCTAACGCTTCAACGATGGCGCGGGTATGACGCAGGTCGGTGGCGAGTTCACGCGCGCCGATCTTCAGTTTGAACGCCCGGTGGCGGCCTTCGGCCAACAGTTTTTCTCCTTCAGCGATATCTTTCGCGGTATCGCCGCTGGCTAAGGTCCACAGCACCGGCAACGCCGTTTGCAGCGCGCCGCCGAGCAGGGCTGATACCGGCAGACCTAAGGCTTTGCCCTGGGCGTCGAGCAGCGCAGTTTCGATGGCGGACTTCGCAAAGGTGTTGCCTTTAATGGCGCCGTTCATACGGGCGGTCAGCGCATTCAGGTTATCGGCCGACTGCCCTTTCAACAGCGGCGTCAGATAATGGGTGATCGCCGACGAGATGGCCTCGGGGCTCTCAACGCCATAGCTCAAGCCGCCGATGGTGGTGGCTTCGCCGATGCCGCAGATGCCGTCGGAACGGGTAAGGCGCACAATCACCAGCGACTGGCAGCCCATGGTGGTCATCGACAATTTATGCGGCCGGATGGTCGGGACATCCACAATCCAGCTCTCGATTTGCTCTACGGTGGCAGTCATTTTCTGTTCCTGATGAGATATATAACTTTTTGTACCCACATCCATAACGGGGGTCTGTGCCATTGACAATAGGGTTCAGCCTGGCGGATGGTCAACGGCGATAATCGAAATGTTGTGCGATTATCGACGCGTTTGTTAAAAGACGGTTATTAATGTGATCATGGTGGTAAAACCGGCACAATTCAGCGCGCCCCATTTTGCGCAAGGTATAGTGATCTGCCGTGAGCTTTACGCTGCAACGGAGAAGGATGCGATGAGCGACAATATCCCCAATACGCTGAGCGCCAGGCAGGCCGAGCACGACCCTAACTTTATGCTGTCTCTGGCCCGCGGGCTTGAGGTCCTTAACGCCTTCACCCCCCAGCGCCAGCGGCTGACCATTTCCCAGCTCAGCCAGAAAACGCAAATCTCGCGCGCGGCGGTACGCCGCTGTTTGTATACCCTCGCCGCGCTGGGCATGGTGCACAGTCCGGATGGCCGTAGCTATGAACTGCTCCCCCGGGTGCTGGCCGTCGGCCACGCCTATCTGGCAGGCACGCCGCTGGCCAAGGTGGCGCAGACGGCGCTGGATAATCTTGGCAAAGCGCTCGGCGAATCCTGTTCGGCGGCCACGCTCGACGGGGATAACGTGCTCTATATTGCCCGCGCGGCGGTCAATAATTTACTGAGCATCGATCTGGGGCGCGGCAGCCGCCTGCCGGCGTGGGCCACGTCGATGGGGCGGGTGTTGCTGAGCGCGCTGCCGGAGGAACAGCTGGAAGTGACGTTGTCACGAGTTACGCTTATTCGCTACACTCCGCATACCCTGTGCGATTTGTCCGGTTTACGTGCAGAGATCGCCCGGGTGCGCATGCAGGGCTATGCCCTCGCCGACCGGCAGATCGAGGTAGGCTTGTGCTCGCTGGCGGTACCCGTGCTGTCGCGTCACGGTCAGGTGGTGGCCGCCCTGAATGTCGGGGTACCTGCCGCGACGGTCAGCGCCGCGGCGTTAAAAGAGAAGGCTCTCGCCCCGCTACGGCGCGCGGCGATGGATCTGTCGCTGCAGCTATAGCGCCGACTGCGGTTTCGCCACGGTGGCGAGGCTGCGCCAGATCCCGGCGGCCAGCAGCAGAAGCAATACACCCGCCGTCGCCAGCACCAGGCTATGAGCCTGAATAAAAGCCGTCTTCGCCGCCGCCATCAGCGCCTGCGCCACCCCGGCGGGCAGCGCCTGGGACAGACTCACCGCCTCGCCAATCGATGACGCCGCCTGCTGCGCCATGGTGCCACTCAGGCCAGACGGCAGCGCAATAGAGGCGCTGTAGCTGCGGGTCAGGATCAGGCCGAACAGCGCTATGCCGAGACCGGCGCCCAGCTCATAGGCCATGGTTTCAATCGCCCCCGCGGCCGCCGCTTTCTCCTTCGGCGCTGCCGCCATAATCGCGGAACTGGAGGCCAGCAGCGCGCTGGCCACGCTAAAGCCCAGCAGCGTCATCAGCCCCCANGCCAGCCACTGCTGGGTACTGAAATCGGTCAACGCCAGGCCGAGAAAGCTGAAGGCGCTGAGCAGCATCCCGCCGGTCGCCACCTCGCGCAGCCCAAGCCGCGACACCAGCAGGCCGGCAATCGGGCCGCTGAAGCCGCTGGCCACCATTACCGGCAGCATAAATATCCCCGCCTCGAACGGCGTTTTCTGGTGCACAAACTGCAGCTCCTGGGCCATCAGCAGCTCAAAACCGACCAGGGTAATCAGGGCCGTCATCGCCATCATCACCCCGCTTAAGATTATGCGATGGGTGAACAGGCGCATATCCACCATCGGGCGGGCCGCCGACAGCTGCTTGCGGATAAACCAGGTTAACATCGCCGCCCCGCCGAGCGCCACCAGCGCGGTGAGCCACAGCGCCAGCTGGCCCTTCAGCGCCGATTTCGCGCTAAACACCAGCATCAGGATCGCGGCAATCAAAACGAGCGCCTGCAGTAGATTGAGCGGCTGTTCGCGGCGCGCGGGCTGGCGCGGCACCACTTTCGCGTTAATCGCGATAACCACCAGCACGATCGGCACATTGATCAGGAACACCGACCCCCAGTAGAAATGCTCCAGCAGGATACCGCCCACCAGCGGGCCGAAGGCCGCGCCGCCGGAGCCGACCGCTGCCCACAGCCCCAGCGCCATATTGCGCTGGCTGGCCTCGGCAAAGGTGCTGCGGATCCCGGCCAGCGTCGCCGGGACGATCATCGCCGCTCCCACCGCCAGCAAAGCGCGTGAGGCAATCAGCGTCATGGCCGTCGGCGACAGCGCGGCGCACAGCGAGGCGATGCCAAAAATGGCGCTGCCGAGCAGCAGCAGGCGCTTAAAGCCGATCTTATCGCCAAGGGCGCCCATCGGCAGCACCATCCCGGCCATCACTAATGAGTAGATATCAATAATCCACAACAGCTCATTGCCGCTGCTACCCAGCGCCACGCTGAGGGTCGGCGCGGCCACATGCAACACCGTAGCGTCAATCGCCACCGGAATATAAACCAGCAAAATCGCCATCAGCGTCATCCATTGCCGTGACATAGCTTGTACCTCAATCAATATTGAATATTGGACACACGTCCAGGATGGCGATCCTGCCGGATTGTTGAACACATGTCCAACTTTTTGTTACACTCGGCCAAAGCCAGATGACAGCGGGGTTCTATGCACTATTTACAACGTGATGCGCGACGGGAAGGGATTATGCAGGCCGCCATGCGCCTGGCGCTGCGCGGCGGCGTTGCCGCCATGACCGTGCGGCAGATCGCCCGCGAAGCCCAGGTGGCCGCCGGGCAGCTGCACCACCACTTCACCTCCATCGGCGAGCTGAAAGCGCAGGTTTTCATCCGCCTGATCCGCGAGATGCTCGACATGCCGCTGGTGGCTGAGGACGCCAGCTGGCGCGAGCGCTTGTTCTCGATGATCGGCAGCGAGGATGGCCGACTGGAACCCTATATCCGCCTGTGGCGCGAAGGCCAGGTGCTGGCCGACAGCGATCCGGACATCAAAGCGGCCTACCTGCTGACCATGAATATGTGGCATGCCGAGACCGTCGCCATCATCGAGCAGGGCCTCGCCAGCGGCGAATTTCGGTCGGCTGAGCCTGCGGCGGATATCGCCTGGCGCTTTATCGCCCTGGTGTGCGGCCTCGACGGGATTTATGCGCTGGACGCGCAGGCCCTGGATGAGGCGGCGTTTAGCCGCTATGTAAATAAGATGATTACGCTGGAGTTGTTTTAGGCATATTTACATTTAGTAACAATTAATTCCGCTACGCTTACCACGTGCTCTCTGTCAGCACGTTTTTTTTATCTACGCTTCATAGATAACGCAAATTAAGCGTTATTCACTATCCCCTTGTATTCAGCTGTTGACCTTATTTATTTACTCCTTTCCGGGCAAGTAGAGGGCAATATGTCGGTGCAGAATGATAAAGATAATCATTACCTTTTGAACAACTGGCGGCCTGAAAACAAGGCGTTCTGGGAAAATAAAGGCCAAGCCATTGCGCGAAGAAATCTATGGATATCAGTGGCCTGCCTGCTGCTTGCTTTCTGCGTATGGATGTTATTCAGCGCCGTAGCGGTGAATCTCAATAAGGTCGGTTTTCATTTCACCACCGACCAGCTTTTTTTATTAACCGCCCTGCCTTCACTTTCCGGCGCGATATTACGGGTCCCCTACTCCTTTATGGTACCCCTTTTTGGCGGGCGCTACTGGACCGTATTAAGTACCGTTATCCTGATCGTGCCTTGTATTTGGTTAGGGGTGGCAATCCAGAATATTACTACTCCGTTCTGGGTATTTATTATTATTGCGCTGCTGTGCGGTTTTGCCGGAGCGAATTTTGCTTCCAGCATGGGAAATATCAGTTTCTTTTTCCCCAAAGCGAAACAGGGCAGCGCGCTGGGAGTCAACGGCGGCCTTGGCAATCTGGGCGTAAGCGTGATGCAGATGGTCGCCCCGGCGGTCATCTTCCTGCCGCTCTTCACCTTTCTCGGCGTCCATGGCGTCACCCAGCCCGATGGTTCGACAATCTCCCTGAGTAATGCGGCGCTCGTCTGGGTACCGCTGCTGCTGCTCGCCACCGTCGCGGCATGGTTCGGCATGAACGATATCGCCGGTTCAAAGGCCTCGATTCGCGATCAGCTTCCCGTGCTCAAGCGACCGCATATGTGGCTGTTAAGCCTGCTCTATCTGGCGACGTTTGGCTCGTTCATCGGCTTTTCCGCCGGCTTTGCCATGCTGGCGAAAACCCAGTTTCCCGCGGTCGATATCCTCAAGCTCGCCTTCTTTGGACCGTTCATCGGCGCGCTGGCGCGCTCGTTCGGCGGGATCATCTCCGACCGTCTCGGCGGCGTGCGGGTGACGCTGGTTAACTTCGTCCTGATGGCGCTGTTTACCGGCCTGCTGTTTCTGACACTGCCAGGCAGCGGCTCCGGCAGCTTTCTCGCTTTCTACGTGGTGTTTATGGGGCTCTTTTTAACCGCCGGTCTGGGAAGCGGCTCCACCTTCCAGATGATCGCCGTCATCTTCCGCCAGCTCACCATCGACAGCGTAAAACAGCGCGGCGGCAGCGATGAAGAAGCGCAGCACGAGGCGGTGACCGATACCGCTGCCGCGCTGGGCTTTATCTCGGCGATCGGCGCCATCGGCGGCTTCTTTATTCCGAAAGCCTTCGGCACCTCGCTGGCGATGACCGGCTCACCGGTTGGCGCGATGAAAGTCTTTTTTGTCTTCTATGTGGTTTGCGTGCTGGTGACCTGGCTGGTCTACGGCCGCCGTAAACCCGCTTAACCATAACGATTTATCTGCCGGATAGCGGCTTACGCCTTATCCGGCCTTACGAGTTCGTTCGCTCATCCGGCCGGGTGGCACGATGCCGGACATTATCGGAGCAGGAGAAATGTCATGAGTAAACTTCTGGATCGCTTTCGCTACTTTAAGCAGAAGGGCGAGACCTTTGCCAACGGCCACGGCCAGGTCTACAACAACAACCGTGACTGGGAAGATAGCTACCGTCAACGCTGGCAGTTCGACAAAATTGTCCGCTCCACGCACGGTGTGAACTGCACCGGCTCCTGCAGCTGGAAAATTTACGTCAAAAACGGCCTCGTTACCTGGGAAACCCAGCAGACCGATTATCCGCGCACCCGGCCGGATCTGCCAAATCACGAACCGCGCGGCTGCCCGCGCGGCGCCAGCTACTCCTGGTATCTCTACAGCGCCAACCGCCTGAAGTACCCGCTGGCGCGTAAACGACTGATTGAGCTGTGGCGCGAAGCCCTGGCGCAGCATCCCGACCCGGTGCTGGCATGGGATAGCATCATGCAGGATCCGGCAAAAACCCGCAGCTATAAAGCGGCGCGCGGCAAAGGCGGTTTTGTCCGCTCCAGCTGGAAAGAGCTGAACCAGCTCATCGCCGCCGCCAACGTCTGGACCATCAAACACTATGGCCCGGACCGCGTCGCCGGCTTCTCGCCGATCCCGGCGATGTCGATGGTCTCCTACGCCGCGGGCACTCGCTATTTATCGTTGATTGGCGGCACCTGCCTGAGCTTTTATGACTGGTACTGCGATCTGCCCCCCGCCTCGCCGATGACCTGGGGCGAACAGACCGACGTGCCGGAATCCGCCGACTGGTACAACTCCAGCTACATTATTGCCTGGGGCTCCAACGTGCCGCAGACCCGAACCCCGGACGCCCACTTCTTTACCGAAGTGCGCTACAAGGGCACCAAAACTATCGCCATCACGCCGGACTATTCGGAAGTCGCTAAGCTCTGCGACCAGTGGCTGGCGCCGAAGCAAGGCACCGACAGCGCGCTGGCGATGGCCATGGGCCATGTGATCCTCAAAGCCTTCCACCTCGATAACCCGAGCGATTACTTTCTCAACTACTGCCGGACCTACACCGACATGCCGATGCTGGTGATACTCGAGCCGCGCGACGACGGCAGCTATACGCCGGGCCGTATGCTGCGTGCTTCCGACCTGCTTGACGGTCTCGGAGAAAGTAATAACCCGGAATGGAAAACCGTGGCTTATAACAGCGACGGCGAACTGGTGGCGCCGAACGGCTCCATCGGCTTTCGCTGGGGCGAAAAAGGCAAATGGAATCTCGAACAACGGGCAGACGGCAAAGATGTCGAGCTTAAGCTGTCGCTGCTGGATATTCGCGACAGCGTGGTGTCGGTGGGCTTCCCCTACTTTGGCGGCAACGAAAACCCGCATTTTCGCAGCGTAGCGCAGTCACCGGTGACCCTTCACCCGCTACCGGCTAAACAGCTGACGCTGGCCAGTGGCGAAAGCGGCCTGGTGGTCAGCGTCTATNACCTGATTCTGGCCAACTACGGTCTGGATCGCGGGCTTGACGATGTCAATGCGGCGAAGGATTTCGCCGAGGTCAAAGCCTATACCCCGGCATGGGCGGAGCAGATCACCGGCGTACCGCGTCAACATATCGAACAAATCGCCCGCGAGTTTGCCGATACGGCGCATAAGACCCACGGCCGCTCAATGATTATCCTCGGCGCCGGGGTGAACCACTGGTACCACATGGATATGAACTACCGCGGGATGATTAATCTGCTGGTATTTTGCGGCTGCGTCGGCCAGAGCGGCGGCGGCTGGTCGCACTATGTCGGTCAGGAGAAACTGCGCCCGCAGACCGGCTGGCTGCCGCTGGCGTTCGCCCTGGACTGGAGTCGTCCGCCGCGGCAGATGAACAGTACCTCTTATTTCTACAACCACGCCAGCCAGTGGCGCTACGAAAAACTGACCGCGCAGGAGCTGCTGTCGCCGCTGGCCGACGCCAGCAAATTTAGCGGCAGCCTTATCGACTTCAACGTCCGTGCGGAACGGATGGGCTGGTTACCCTCTGCGCCCCAGCTCAACGTCAACCCGCTGACCATTAAGCAGCAGGCCGAGGCCGCCGGGCTCTCCCCCGCGGAGTTCACCGTCCAGTCGTTAAAATCAGGCGATATTCGCTTTGCCGCCGAGCAGCCGGATAGCGGCAAAAACCATCCGCGCAACCTGTTTATCTGGCGCTCAAACCTGCTGGGATCGTCCGGTAAGGGGCATGAGTACATGTTGAAATACCTGCTCGGGACCGACAGCGGTATTCAGGGTGATGAACTGGGCGCCAGCGATGAGGTAAAACCTGAGGAAGTCGAGTGGCAGACCGCGGCGATTGAGGGCAAACTCGACCTGCTGGTGACGCTGGATTTCCGCATGTCCAGTACCTGTCTCTTCTCCGATATTGTCCTGCCGACCGCCACCTGGTATGAAAAAGACGATATGAACACCTCGGACATGCACCCGTTTATCCACCCGCTCTCCGCCGCCGTCGACCCGGCCTGGGAGGCGAAAAGCGACTGGGAGATCTACAAGGATATCGCTAAATCCTTCTCGCAGGTCTGCGTCGGCCATCTTGGCAAAGAGACCGATGTGGTGCTGGTCCCGCTGCAGCATGATTCCCCCGGCGAACTGTCGCAGCCGTTCGAGGTGCTTGACTGGCGCAAGGGCGAATGCGATCTGATCCCCGGGAAAACCGCACCGTCGATTGCCCTGGTGGAACGCGACTATCCTGCCACCTGGGAACGCTTCACCTCTCTCGGCCCGCTGCTCGATAAGCTTGGCAACGGCGGGAAAGGCATTTCGTGGAATACGCAAAGCGAAGTCGATTTCCTCGGCAAGCTTAACTACGTCAAGCCCGACGGTCCGGCCAAAGGCCGGCCGCGGATCGACAGCGCCATTGACGCCTCCGAAGTTATTCTTAGCCTCGCCCCGGAAACCAACGGCCAGGTGGCGGTGAAAGCCTGGCAGGCGCTGGGAGAGTTTACCGGCCGCGATCATACCCATCTGGCGCTCAATAAAGAGGATGAGAAGATCCGCTTTCGCGATATTCAGGCGCAGCCGCGCAAAATTATCTCCAGCCCGACGTGGTCCGGACTGGAAAGCGAGCACGTCTCCTACAATGCCGGTTATACCAACGTGCATGAGCTGATCCCATGGCGCACCCTCTCCGGCCGCCAGCAGTTGTATCAGGACCATCCGTGGATGCGCGCCTTCGGCGAAAGCCTGGTAGCCTATCGCCCGCCCATTGATACCCGCAGCGTCAGCCAGATGAAGGCCGTGCCGCCAAACGGCTTTCCGGAAAAAGCGCTGAATTTCCTGACGCCGCACCAGAAGTGGGGGATCCACTCCACCTATAGCGAAAACCTGCTGATGCTGACGCTGTCGCGCGGCGGGCCGATCGTCTGGCTTAGCGAAACCGACGCGAAAGAGCTGGGCATTGAAGATAACGACTGGATTGAAGCGTTCAACGCCAACGGGGCTCTCACCGCGCGGGCGGTGGTGAGCCAGCGGGTGCCGCCGGGGATGACCATGATGTACCACGCTCAGGAACGGATTATGAATATCCCGGGTTCGGAAGTGACCGGTCGTCGCGGCGGCATTCATAACTCGGTAACCCGCGTCTGTCCGAAGCCAACGCACATGATTGGCGGCTACGCCCAGCTGGCCTATGGCTTTAACTATTACGGCACCGTCGGATCGAACCGCGACGAGTTCATCATGATCCGCAAAATGAAGAATATTGCCTGGCTGGATGACGAAGGTCGCGATCAGGTACAGGAGGCGAAAAAATGAAAATCCGTTCTCAGGTTGGAATGGTGCTGAATCTGGACAAATGCATCGGCTGTCACACCTGCTCGGTCACCTGTAAAAACGTCTGGAGCAGCCGCGAAGGCATGGAGTACGCGTGGTTCAATAACGTGGAGACCAAACCGGGCATTGGCTACCCCAAAAACTGGGAGGACCAGGATCAGTGGCAAGGCGGCTGGATCCGCGGCATTAGCGGTAAGCTGACGCCCCGCCTCGGCAATCGGGTCAGCGTGTTATCGAAGATTTTCGCCAACCCGGTGCTGCCGGCGATCGACGATTACTACGAACCCTTTACCTACGACTACCAGCACCTGCACAACGCGCCGGAGGGCAAATATCTGCCGACCGCCCGCCCGCGCTCGCTGATCAGCGGCGAGCGTATGGATAAGATTAGCTGGGGCCCGAACTGGGAGGAGCTGCTCGGCGGCGAATTCGAGAAACGCGCCCGCGACCGTAACTTCGAAGCCATGCAAAAAGAGATGTACGGCCAGTTCGAAAATACCTTCATGATGTATCTTCCGCGCCTGTGCGAGCACTGCCTCAACCCGAGCTGCGTGGCCACCTGCCCGAGCGGCGCCATCTACAAGCGTGAGGAAGATGGCATCGTACTGATCGATCAGGACAAATGCCGCGGCTGGCGGATGTGCATCAGCGGCTGTCCGTACAAAAAAATCTACTTTAACTGGAAGAGCGGTAAGTCGGAAAAATGCATCTTCTGCTATCCGCGCATTGAGTCCGGGCAGCCAACGGTCTGCTCAGAAACCTGCGTCGGGCGCATCCGCTATCTTGGCGTACTGCTGTATGACGCCGACCGCATTGAAGAGGCGGCCAGTACCGAACATGAAACCGACCTCTATGAGCGCCAGTGCGAGGTGTTCCTTAATCCAAACGATCCGGCGGTCATCGAGGAAGCGCTAAAGCAAGGCATCCCGCACAACGTCATTGAGGCGGCGCAGAAATCGCCGGTCTATAAGCTGGCGATGGACTGGAAGCTGGCTCTGCCGCTGCATCCGGAGTATCGCACCCTGCCGATGGTCTGGTACGTGCCGCCCCTGTCGCCGATCCAGTCGGTTGCCGACGCCGGCGGCTTACCGAGCAACGGCAACATCCTGCCGGCGGTTGAGAGTCTGCGCATCCCGGTGCAATACCTGGCGAATCTGCTGAGCGCCGGCGATACCGGACCGGTCTTGCGCGCGCTGAAACGGATGATGGCGATGCGCCACTACAAGCGCTCGCAAACCGTCGAGGGCGTCACCGATACCCGGGCCATTGAAGAGGTGGGCCTCAGCGTTGAGCAGGTCGAAGAGATGTATCGCTATCTGGCGATCGCCAACTACGAAGACCGCTTCGTGATCCCCACCAGCCATCGCGAACTGGCGGAGGATGCCTTTCCGGAACGTAACGGCTGCGGCTTTACCTTCGGCGATGGCTGCCACGGATCAGATACGAAATTCAACCTGTTTAACAGCCGGCGGATCGACGCCATCGACGTCAGCGGCGTGCGTAAGCATGGGGAGGGCGAGTGATGCGGATCCTGAAAGTGATCGGTCTGCTGCTGGAGTACCCCGACGAGTTACTGTGGGAGAACCGCGACGACGCCCTGGCGCTGGTCAGGGCCGATGTCCCTTCCCTGACGCCGTTTGTCATTGAGCTGTTGACGGCTCCGCTGTTGGATCGCCAGGCCGAATGGTGCGAGGTGTTCGAGCGCGGGCGCGCCACCTCGCTGCTGCTGTTTGAACATGTGCATGCCGAATCCCGCGACCGCGGCCAGGCGATGGTCGACCTGATGAATCAGTATCAGCAGGCGGGTCTGCAGATCGATTGTCGCGAGCTGCCCGACCATCTGCCGCTGTATCTGGAGTATCTCAGTATTCTACCTCCCGCGGAGGCTCGGGAGGGGCTGCAGAATATCGCGCCGATTCTGGCGCTGATCGGCGGCCGTCTTAAGCAGCGAGCCTGCCCGTACTACCAGCTGTTTGACGCCTTGCTGGCGCTGGCTAAAAGCCCGCTCACCAGTGACAGTGTCACAAAACAGGTGGCGGGAGAAAAGCGCGACGATACCCGTCAGGCGCTGGACGCCGTGTGGGAAGAAGAGCAGGTGAAGTTTATCGAAGATAATGCGACCGCTTGCGATAGCTCGTCGATGCAAGCTTATCAACGACGCTTTAGTCAGGATGTGGCGCCGCAGTACGTTGACATCCGCGCCGGAGGCCCGAAATGATCCAGTATCTGAACGTCTTCTTTTACGATATCTACCCTTACCTGTGCGGCACCGTCTTTCTGGTGGGCAGCTGGCTGCGCTACGATTACGGACAGTATACCTGGCGCGCCTCATCCAGCCAGATGCTGGATAAGCGCGGGATGGTGCTATGGTCGAACTTATTTCATATCGGCATTCTCGGCATCTTCTTTGGCCATCTCTTTGGCATGCTGACCCCACACTGGGTCTACTCGTGGTTCCTGCCGATGTCCCAGAAGCAGCTGATGGCCATGATCCTTGGCGGCATCTGCGGCGTGCTGACCCTGGTAGGCGGTATCGGCCTGCTGATGCGCCGCCTGACCAACCCGCGAATTCGCGCCACCTCCACGACCGCGGATATTTTGATCCTGTGCATTCTGCTGATTCAGTGCGCGCTGGGGCTGACAACCATCCCCTTCTCCGCCCAGCATCCGGACGGCAGCGAAATGCTCAAGCTGGTGGACTGGGCGCAGGCGGTGGTCACCTTCCACGGCGGCGCCTCGGCGCATCTGGACGGTGTCGCATGGATTTACCGCGTCCACCTGGTGCTCGGAATGACCATCTTTCTGATCTTCCCCTTCACCCGCCTGGTTCACGTCTGGAGCGCGCCGGTGGAGTATTTCACCCGGCGTTACCAGGTGGTACGCTCCCGGCGCTGAGCGCTGGCGACGTTTACCATTCATCCTTACCGGTAGCCCGGACGAGGCCTTCGCGCCAAGTTCGGGTATTTATCGTACCTGACTCCAGGCTTTATGCCGGATGGCGGCTNCGCCTTACCCGGCCTACAGGGTCCTCTCACAGGCTCATACCTCGCAGGCCCGCGCANGCGCAGCGCCGCCGGGCNAGATATCAGGCACGNTACCNGTNATNTNGCCGGGNGGCGGCTACGCCTTNCCCGGCCTACAGGNTCCNCTCACAGGCTCANACCNCGCAGGCCCGCGCAAGCGNAGCGNNNGCCGGGNNAGATNTCAGGCACGGTACCTGTATCGCCGGGTGGCGGCTNCGCCTTGCCCGGCCTACAGGGTCCTCTCACAGGCTTATACCTCGCAGGCCCGCGCAGGCGCAGCGCCGCCGGGCATGGGGAGATTTACTTCCCGGCTTCCGGATGGGTAGCGAACGCCGCCATCACCGCCGCCAGCGCCGCTTCGCTGAAGCCATGTTTAGGATCGTCCACCACCAGGCCGAAGCGGGTCTGCAGCCCTTCATACAGCGCGGAGACATCGGCAAAATCGATCTTCTCCACCACATGGTTATTCTCCCAGTGGGTAAAGTGGAAGTTGGTGAGGGTCATTTTGCCGCCGTCCGGCAGATGACGACACATCAGCAGATGGTGACGGAAGTGGGACTGCGGCCAGTGCGCCGACCAGAAGTTGCCCATCACATAATCAGATGCATACTGGCGGCCTAAATCGAAATGGTACATCGACTGCCAGTGTTCGTGATGGTTGAACTGCAGCGTCCACTCATCCCCTTCATGCACCAGACGATAGCTGCCGTGCGGCGTTTGCTGTGGGATATCGGCCAGCAGTTTGATCGGCGCGGTCAGCGTCTGGCCGCCGAAGCCGACGTCGGCGATCCAGCGCTCCCCCGCCACCTCCACCAGCAACAGACGGTGAGTACGCGGCGGCATCTGCGGCGGGTTGGCCAGCACCACGCGGCCCAGCAGGCTGCGGACGTTAAAGCCTATCTCGCGCAGCGCGCGCTCCAGCAGGCCATTCTGTTCAAAACAATACCCCCCGCGGCGGGCGGCGATCAGCTTCTCTTCCAGCGCCCCATCGTCAAGGTGGATTTCACGCGGCAGCAGGACGTCGAGGTTTTCAAAGGGGATGGCGCTGTTATGCTGCAGATGCAGTTCCCGCAGGGTATCAATGGAAACATCAGGCTCACCCGTCCAGCTCAGACGGGAAAAATAGGCGCGTAAAAAGGGACTCATCAGGGCCTCCAGCTGTAGGTGTCCGACATTTATAGCCTATTTTTCCGCGCCGACCGTCTTTTTTGTGCGCTTAGCGTTAACCGCGCGTGCGGCGCTGCATCAGCGCCAGCGCCGTCAGCATCAGGACCAGACCGGTCAACAACGTCAGGCTGGCCATCGCCATGCCCTGACCGACGGAACCCTGTTCGAACTGGCGCCAGATAAACACCGCCACGGTTTGCGTACCGGCCGGAGAGAGCAGCAGCGAGGTCACCAGCTCCCGGGAGGCCACCGCGAACACCATCAGCATCGCCGCCAGCAGCGCCGGAAAGACCAGCGGCAGGACAATCAACCGCAGCGCCTGCAGTGGCGACGCCCCGTGCACCCTGGCGGCGGGCTCAAGGTTCGGGCCCAGCTGGCGCAGCGCGCTGCCGACATAGCGCACCGGCCAGGGCAACAGCAGGCAGCAATAGGAGAGCAGCAGCNTCCACAGCGTGTTATAGGGCGAGCGCGGCCAGAAGGGCTGATTCCACAGCAGGATCAAACCGACCCCCACCACCACGCCCGGCAGCGCCGCCGGCATCAGCGACAGCGCGTCCACCATCCCGCGCCCTTTAATCTTCTGCACCATCACCAGCCAGGCGGCCAGCAGGCCCAGCGCGCCGACGATTAGCGCCGAACCCAGGGCCAGCGACAGGCTGGTGCCGAGGGCCGACAGGGCATCTCCCTGCTGGTCAAACAGCGCCGCGAAATGACGCAGTGTGACATTCTCAACACTCACGCCACCGGAGAGCGTGCCCATCACGCTGGTGAGCATCATCGAGACGGCGGGGACGCCGACCGCCAGGCCGCCGACGGCCGCCATCGCCAGCACGGCGGGCAGCATCATCCAGCCCAGCGATGCCCCGTGGTTCTCCCCCGGCTTACCGGTGACGCTGGTGACCTCTTTCTCCCCCACCAGCCGCCTTTGCAGCCACCAGGCGAACAACGCTACCGCCATCAGCAGCAGCGACAATAGCGCGGCGCCAGGGAGATCCACCGGCCAGTCGGCCAGCTTTTTCTCAATACCGACCGTCAGCATCACCACTCCCGCCCGGCTGCCCAGCGCCGCCGGTACGCCAAACTCCTCGATGGCGAGGGTAAACGCCAGCAGCATCCCCGCCGCCAGCGCCGGAGAGAGCATCGGTAGCGTCACGTGCCAGAAGGCGCGCCAGGCGCTGGCGCCATGGACGCGGGCGACCACCGCCAGCCGGGTCCCGCTCGCCAGCAGGCTGCGGGAGACGGCAAAGTAGACCACCGGAAATATATTAAAGGTCATCACCAGCACGATCCCGCTGCGGCTGAACAGCAGATCGTTCAGCTGCCAGCCGGTCAGCTGCTGCAGATAGCCCTGGCTTTGCAGGGCCAGCATCCAGGAGAGCGCCGAGATATAGGGCGGCGTCAGAAAGGGGATCAAAAACAGGAGATCCCACAGCCGGGGCAGCGGCAGCGAAAACATACCGCGCAGGATGCCGAGCGGCAGGCCAATCATTACGCTGACCAGCGCCACGCCGGCGGCGATCCACAGCGTACCGCCGAGCATCGCCGGCAGCTGAGGATCGGCCAGCAGCGCCGGGATGCCGCCAAAGGCGTCCCCGAGCGAACCGGCGCTAAAATGGGGAAAAATCGCCTGCAGCAGAATAAACACTAACGGTAACGCGACCAGCATCACCAGGGCGGCAAGGGTCGCGCCGGAAAGGAATGTTTGTTTCACAACCGGTTCCTGAAGCTGAGGGTCCTCCGGCGGCCAGCGCCGGAGAAACGGGATCAATTACTGCGCGTACAGCTGACTGAAGCGGGCGAGCACGGCGCCCCGCTCGCTGCTGCCCTCGCTGGTGGTGGGTAGCACCTTCAGCGCGTCCAGTAGCGGACGTTTAGCCGCCACGTCGCGGCGGGCGGGCATCAGCCAGGCGTCGGCGACCTTCGCCTGACCTTCCGGCGACAGCACGTAATCGATAAAGGCTTTGGCCTCGCCGGGATGCTGGCTGGTTTTGAGGATCATCATCGGGCGCGGGGCAATCACCGTTCCGCTGGCCGGGAAGATCACCTTCAGCGACTCGCCCTGCTGAATATTGCCGTAGGAGACATAATCCACCGCGCCAAACACCGCCGCTTTCGCTCCCTGCATCACCGGCGTCACCGCCTGGGCGTTGGGTCCGCTGACTACCATGCCGTTCTTTTTCAGATCGTCAAACAGTTGCCAGGCCTGGTCGCCCATGCTGTTTTGCAGCCCGATCAGCAAATCCAGCGACGCGCCGGAGAGCGCCGGGTCGGGGGTTGTCACCTTGTCTTTAAACGCCGGCTGGGTGAGATCCCGCCACTCTTTCGGTTCCGGGGTGCCGCTTTTACTGTTCCAGACAATACCCAGGGCGGAGACGCCCTGGGCGATATAGTCCGCCGATTTCAGGTTCGCCGGTACCTGGTCGGCGTTGGCGCTCGCAAAAGGCAACAACCAGCCCCGCTGGTGCAGATCTTCGGCGGTATCCCACGAGGCGGAGATCAGCACATCCGCCTGCGGGTTGGCCTGCTCGGCCTCCAGTCGGGCCATCACTTTGCCGGTGGTGGCCTGAAAAACGGTCACCTTCACCCCGGTCTGTTGTTCAAAACCGCTGGCCAGGCTTTTCGCCAGCGAGCCGGGTCCGGCGGTGTAAACGGTCAGCGCATGGGCGCTGGAGAGCATCATGGCGGAGAGAGCCATCGCGAGTACCACTCCTTTCTTAACGGTCATAACGGTGTTCATGCAACTTCCCCTGAGGTTGGCGTAACGGCGCGGACAGCGGCCACGCGGCCCGCGGATAAATAAACAATCTGGTCGGCTAACAGCTCGGCTTCACGTCGGTCATGGGTGACATACAGGGCGGTGATGCCGAGCTGTCGCAGCAGGCGGCTCATTTCGCCACACAGCGATTCGCGTAGTTCGCTGTCCAGGTTGGAGAGCGGTTCATCAAACAGCAGCACCCGCGGCGCGGCGACGATCGCCCGCGCCAGCGCCACCCGCTGCTGCTGACCGCCGGAGAGGCCTGAAGGCTTACGTTCGGCAAAGCCATTGAGGCCTACCCGCGCCAGCGCCTCGCTGACCCGGCGCTCGCGTTCGCTGCGGGAGACGCCGCGCATGCGCAGCGGAAAGGCGACGTTCTGCGCCACGCTCATATGCGGCCAGAGGGCATAATCCTGAAAAACCATGCCGATATCGCGCTGCTCCGGGGGCAATCCCCATCCTGCGCGGGCGACCAGCCTGTCGCCAAAGCGGATTTCGCCGCTGGCCGGCACGCTCAGCCCGGCCAGCAGACGCAGCAGCGTGCTTTTGCCGCAGCCGGAAGGGCCCAGTAGCGCCACGATGCGGCCGGGTTCGATATGCAACGTGAAGCGGTCAAGAATGGGGGTCTCTGCGAAGGCGAAAGAGACCTCCTGCAGGGTGATAGGGGTCAGCGTGCGCATCATCGCCCTCCCTTTCGGGACAGCGAGACCAGCCCGGCGGTCGACATCCGACGGGGCACGCTCACCTGGGATAGCATCAGGGGAGCCAACATATTGTGATCCTCTTTGGGACTTAGTGCTGGCGACTATAGTCAGACGAGATGACGTATTGATTACATTTTCATTGCGGCTTAACGTGTTACCTGCCAACCGACCCATTATTCAAGGAACGCCTATGAGCCGCTTTCGCCACGTTGAACTGCAGTACGCCAGCCGCCTGCTCAACCACGGCCCAACCATTTTGATCACCAGCTACGATGCCCCGTCCGACCGGCGCAACGTAATGGCCGCCGCCTGGTCAATGCCGGTGGAATTCGCCCCGCCGCGGGTGGCTATCGTGGTGGATAAAAGCACCTGGACGCGGGAGATCATCGAGCGCAATGGCACCTTCGGCATTGTGGTTCCCGGCGTCGCAGCCGCCAGCTGGACCTACGCCGTCGGCAGCGTCAGCGGCCGCGATGAGGACAAATTCAATGCCTGGGGGATCCCGGTAGTAACCGGTCCGGAGCTGGGGCTGCCGCTGATCGAGGAGAAATGTCTGGCATGGATGGAGTGCCGGTTGCTGCCGGCGACGGCGGCCCAGACCCAGTACGATACCCTGTTCGGGGAGGTGGTCTCTGCCGCCGCCGATGAGCGCGCGTTCGTCACCGGACGCTGGCAATTCGACGACGATAAGCTTAATACCCTGCATCATCTTGGCACCGGCAATTTTGTCGCCAGCGGCCGTCATGTGCGGGCAAACTCCCTCGACGAATAAGCATGACTTGCCGCGGGCGGCCGGTTTTTCCCCTGCCCGGCCTGCGGCCCCCTTTTAACCCGGTGGGCGGCGGCGATCGGCGCTGGGGGTCAGGCCAAACACTTTTTTATACAGGGTGGTAAAGTGGTTGCTGTTGGCGAAGCCGCACAGATAAGCCACTTCGGTAATGGTCATCTCCGTTTCGCGTAATTTGACCCGCGCGGAGACCAGCCGCAGACGTTTCAGATAATTATCCGGGGTTAATCCGGTGGCCTCTTTAATATGGCGAAACGCGGTGCGGGTGGTGAGATGAAATTGCTCCGCCAGCTGCTGCCAGTTATGTTCTTCGAAACAGTGCTCCTGAAGCCAGGTGAGTAATTTATGCAGTTTATAGCGAGTGCTGCTATATTCGGCTTCCGACTCGGCTGTGAGAATGGTGGTCACCAGCTGGAAAAAGAGAGACTCCCGTAGCGGGGTATTATCCGCCGCCCTCAGCGCCGGGGAAAATATCTTTTCCACTAGTTCCCGGCAATAGCTGCGAGTCTCCGGCGCCAGCCAGCCATAGCAGGCGGCGCGCTGCGCGGATAATTGCTGCAGCAATCCCTCCATCTGCTGTAAATAGCCAAAGGCCACCGCCGGATTAATTAAGACATTAATCAGCTTCAGCGTCCCCAGCTCATCATAATAATGCACATCGCCAGGCTGGACGTAAAATACGTCTCCCTGTTGGATATACAGCGGGCGACCATTAATAACGTGTAACCCATGCCCCTCCTCGACGATCACCAGTTCGGCAAATTCATGGCCATGTTCTTGGCTATTATCCTCCGGGTCACTGGCGTACATGCCGAGCTTATCCTGGGGATGGGTGAAATAATACTCAACGGTCAGTGTCATCATTACAGCAAATCCTGAACAACCTATGGCGCAGGGGCACGATAATCTATTCCGGCCCTCGGCACGCGCCCGATGTGCGGATTTGTGATCGCCAGCGCCCCCACCTCATTATTCCTGCCATTTTCACTGACGGTTTGGCATTGCCAGAGTGGTAGCCGCGCCGGACGACGGCCTATGCTGCGCCTAACCTAACGGAGAGGACGCAGTATGTCACAAGCAATTCAATACAATTCCAGCGTGGCGATGATCCGTCACCCGCGCTTTTTACAGCGTGCGGCCGACCTGACGCCCGCGCTGCAACGCCTGCGCCAGACGCCGCAGGCCATCGTCGAGGCCGTCGCTGAACCAGGAGCGCTGAACGGCTGGCGGGGGAATACCGTCTGCACGCCGGAGCAGTTTTATCAGCAACCGCTCAACGTCGGCGACAGCATCATTATTGATTTTGGCAGCCATTTTGTTGGCTACCTGCAGTTCAGCTGCCGCAGCGTCGGCAGCCCGCCCGATGCCCCGGCCCATCTGCACTTCACCTTCGGCGAGACGCTGAGCGAAGTCTGTGAGCCGTTCAGCGAATACCAGGGATGGCTGAGCAGCAGCTGGTTGCAGCAGCAGGATCTGTGGCTTGACGTCCTGCCCGCCCGGGTCGCTCTGCCACGTCGCTATTGCCTGCGCTACCTGAAGGTGGAGGTCAAAGCGCTGTCGCGCAAGTTTCGTCTGCAGTTCGATGAGATCGCTCTGGAAACCGTCACCTCTGCCGGCAGCCCGCACCCGGCGGTCATCGCCGATCCGCAGTTGAAAGCCATTGATGACGTTGCCGTTCGTACCCTGAAAAACTGCATGCAGGAGGTGTTTGAAGATGGGCCGAAACGCGACCGTCGGCTGTGGCTGGGCGACCTGCGCCTGCAGGCGCAGGTGAATGACGTGACCTTCGGCCACCACGATCTGGTCCGCCGCTGCCTGTATCTCTTTGCCGGCCATACCCGGGAAGATGGCATGGTTTCCGCCAATGTCTTTGTTCAGCCAGAGGTACGCGCCGATGACACCTTTCTATTTGATTACTCATTGTTTTTTGTCGACGTGCTTTATAACTACCTGCAAAGCACCGGCGACACGGAAACCGTCGGTGAGCTGTGGCCCACGGCGCGGCGGCAAATCGAGCTGGCGCTGACCCGCTGCGATTCTCAGGGGCTGGTGCGCGACAGCGATGACTGGTGGGTATTTATCGACTGGCAGGCGGAGCTGAATAAACAGGCCTCGGCGCAGGGGGTGCTCATCTACTGTCTGCAGCGCGCCCTCTGGCTGGCGCAGCGTTTTGAACCGCAGCGGGTACCCGACTACACTGCCACGCTCTGGCAGCTGAAGGAGGCCGCCCTCCACCACCTGTGGGACAACGAGCGGCAGGTGTTTATCAGCGGCGCCGTGCGTCAGGTCTCATGGGCGTCGCAGATCTGGCTGGTGCTGGCGGAAGTTGGCACCGCCGGGCAGCGTCAGGGGCTGATGCGCCGCCTGCAGCAGCAGCCGCCCGCCATTGCCATGAACACCCCGTACCTGCGTCATCATCACATTGTTGCCCTGCTACAGTCCGGCCTGCGCGAGGAGGCGGTGGCGGAGATCAAAGCCTACTGGGGGGCGATGGTCGCCTACGGCGCCGACACCTTCTGGGAAATTTTCGACCCCCAACATCCTGACTTTTCCCCGTATGGCAGTAAGCTTATCAACAGTTACTGCCATGCGTGGAGCTGTACCCCGGCCTGGTTTATTCGCCAGTACGGACTTTAATAACAACGATAAGCGAGTGATTTATGGCAGAAACAACGTTTACCCTGTGGCGGCAGCGCCTTGGCTATGGCATTGCCGATCTCTCCTGCAACCTTGTGTGGCAGATGATCTCTCTGTATCTGATGTTCTTTTACACCGACGTCATGGGTCTCCCGGCCTATTATGTCGGCCTGATGTTCCTGGTCACCCGGCTGGTAGACGGCGTGGCCGACGTGCTGATGGGGCTGGTGATCGACAATACCACCACCCGCTGGGGGCGCTGCCGTCCCTGGCTGCTGATCGGCGCCCTGCCTTTTGGCCTGCTGTGTATTCTGGCCTTTTATGTGCCGGATTTCGGCACCACCGGCAAACTGCTGTACGCCTTTGTCACCTATCTGTGTCTGTCGTTCCTCTACACCCTGGTGAATATTCCGTTCTGCGCCATGCTGCCGTTTTTAACCAGTGATTCCGCAGAACGCACCACGCTGTCGGCGGTGCGCATTTTGCTGGGCTCCCTTGGCGCCACCATCGTCGCCGTGGCTACGCTGCCGCTGGTCGGCATGCTAGGCAAAGGCAACCAGCAGCAGGGATTCCTCTATACCGCGGTGATTTTTGGCGTACTGGCGGCCTTTTTCCTGCTGGTGAGCTTTCGCAACGTCGAAGAAAAGATCACCCTTACCGGGGAGCGCATGACCCTAAAACGCGCCTGGATTAGTCTGCGCGCCAATCGTCCGTGGTGGGTCTTCGCCAGCAATATCTTTCTGATGTGGGGTGCCTTTTTCTTTCAGACCGGGGCCCTGGTGTACTTCTTCCATTATTACGTCGGGAATACCGAGCTGACGGCGGTTATCGCCGGGATCTCCACCTTCGTTCCCCTGCTCGGCACCCTCACCGTCCCGCTGCTGGCCCGACGCATGAAAAAACGTCATGTCTATCTGGTGGCCAGCGCGGTCAATCTGCTCGGGATGGGGATTATGATGGTGTCTGGCGCCCACGTTCTGGGACTGATCGTCGGGGCCGTGATCCTCTCCCTCGGCGCCGGCCAACGCACGGCTATCTATTTCTCGATGCAGGCCGACCCGGTGGATTACGGCGTGTGGAAAACCGGGATTAATACCGCAGGGATCCTGACCTCGATAAACGGTTTTCTCGGCAAGGTGGCGATGGCTGGTGCCGGGGCTATCACCGGCGTGCTGCTCTCCTCCAGCGGCTATATCGCCAACCACACGCAGAGCGACAGCGCCCTGTTGGCCATCAAGGCCTGCTATCTATACATTCCGGCGCTATTGATCCTCGCCTCGATGCTGTGGATGGGCCGCTTCTACCGCCTCGACGATCAGTATGAGCAGATTCGTGCCGACCTTGATGCCGGACGCGGCGCCTCGCCAGCCCCGGCCCCGACCGCCGGAGAATCCCCCGCCATGTAAGGCGCCCCCGCTGATTTAACCTCTGGATAAATTAAGGATTTTTATGCGTATCTCTGTGATTAGCGCAGCGGTTTGCTGCGCCCTTTTTCCGCTCATTAGCGTCAGCGCCGCCGGCTTGAGCGTGGTGCAACGGCTGGCGCAGCTGGAAGCGCGCCTCAATCTCGCTGAACAGCAGGCCAGCGAGGCCAGCCGCCGCGCGCAGCGGGCAGAACAGCAAACTGCCGCCGCCGAGCAGCGCGCCGCGGCGGCGGAGCAGCAGGTGCAGGCGCTCAGCCAGCAGACCACGGCTCGCGAACAAAAACAGCAGGCCACTAATCAGCAACTGAGCGAGCAGCTGGCGAAGCGCGCCCCGGACGATGGGTTTACCTTTAACGCCTACGCCCGTTCCGGGATGTTAGTCAACAGCCATGGTAAAGGCGCCCGCGGCGGGCCGGGCGTCTCCCCGGCCAGTTCGCTCAACGGCGATGCCCATGTCGGTCGTCTCGGTAACGAAAAAGATAATTACGCTGAGCTGAGCTTTGGCAAAAAGCTCACCTTCAACGATGGCTCATGGGCGCGCTTTAAGACCATGCTCGCCGACGNGGCCACCAACCCGGATCCGTGGGTTCAGGATAACGACAGCCACCATCTGAACATTCGTCAGCTGTACGTCGAGATGGGTAACTTTGCCGAATTCACCGGTCCGTTAAAACGCGCCTCAATTTGGGCCGGCAAGCGCTTCGATCGGGATAACTTCGATATCCACTTTACCGATAGCGACATCATGTTCCTCGGCGGTACCGGCGGCGGGATCAATGATGTCGACTGGGGAAGCGGCCTGCGCGGCGACTATTCGGTGTATGCACGTAACTTCGGCGACCTTGGCAGCGATAATTACGCGGATAATGACATCCAGAATCTGCTGTTCACCGCCAACCATTTTTACGGCAACTGGCAACTGATGACCACGGTGATGACCGCCCAGGGCAACGATGACCTGAAAGATAATACCTCGACCACCGGGAGCTATGCCCTGCGCAGCGATAACACCGCCAAAAACGGCTACTACGCGATGCTGGCCCTCCACGATAAACAGCAGTTCTACGGCCTGGCTCCAGGGGTGTCGGAAAGCGCCCTGCAATACGGCGTCGGGCTGGGCGCCGAAGCGCGTCAGCCGGGGAGCGATGGCGATCTGACCGAGAACGCGGCCTCCCTGCGCTTTGCGTCGTATGGCATCCTGCCGTTGGGGAAAAACTGGCAGCTGGCGCCGTCGGTGATAGCCCAGCATAGCGAAGACCGCTATCGCGACGGCGACCGCTACGACTGGGCGACGTTTAACCTGCGGGTATCACAGGGGATCTCCGCTCACTTCGCCCTGCTGTATGAGGCCTCGTGGCAGTATATGGATCTCAATCCGAACGGGCGCAGCTATCGCTATAATGACAACGTTTATCAGTATCAGGCGGTGCGCGGTGATTTCTACAAGCTGACCTTCGCCCCCACCTTTAAAGTGGGCGATGTGCTGGATATCAAGGCGCGGCCGGAAATCCGCTTCTTTGCCACCTGGATGAACTGGGATAAAGCGCTGGATCGCTACGCGATAAATGACGATTTCGGCAGCAAAGGCTTTACCGCCGGTGGGACATGGAACTTCGGCGTGCAGACGGAGATTTGGTTTTAATCAAACGGCCCGTCCGGCTCAAATGCCAGGACGGGTTGATTTAAATACACGCTGTTACTTTGTCACTATGCCAGTGCTGTATGAANTAATATAAACTCATAAAATAAAAACCATAACAGGCTAAAAAGATAAAGGTTNTTTTTATAATTCCAACAANTGACTTTCGTTTTTTCTCAACGATGAGAAGATCGTGAAACCTTTCTTGCTGTTGCTCTGGTGTTAAATTATCAACTATTTTATTTTTTATATCATCGTGAATCTTTTTAAACGTTCGCTTTTCACCTGGAAAGCTACCGTGTAGAAGATACAAAAAAAATAAAGAAAAGCATAACGAACGCTAATATCCGAATACTGGGCTCAGTTA
>NZ_JAZARW010000001.1:2089178-2109219 GCF_036233805.1 Klebsiella sp. EMBS2024
AGCATCCAAGGGTAGCAATAAACAACCAGATACCATGAGTGTTTGCTCGCGCTCTAAACCTATCAATATGAGCTCTGTATTTCTTGATTTCTTACAAAATAGAATCGTTGGTTTCCATACGTAATGCACTCCTTTTTAAAGGCCCCGGTTACGAAAGAGGGCAAACTCTGCCATTTTTCTTGCGAAGAATAACCTTTCAAACAACCTTCAACAAGTTGATAATCAATGGATTACCCTGAAGCAATAAAAGCAGTTTTCTGGCTGCACCGGTTGGGTGACGTCGTTTCGTTTCCCAGCTTTTAACCAACTCGTAGCTAACGCCAACGGCCGCTGCAAAGTCCTGCTGTTTTAAACCTGTGGCTTCACGTATCGCTTTCACGTCAATTTCGCTGAAGGTATGAACGTGCTGCTCCTTCGGCATTTGTTCACCTTTCTCGATCCTGACCATTTCTTCTGCACTCGCCAGCAGATCGGCAAACAATTCGTCTTTCATACCCACCTCGGTTGGCTCTCTGGCGCTTAGGATAGATGAACATGCTGTTTCTCTCAGTGCGTCGCCGGAGAAGCCCCTCCCCGGGGGCGGCGCAAAGCGCCTTGCCCGGGCTACGGAACTGCAGACCGCTGAGAACGCGTAGCCCGGACAAATGCGCAGCATCGCCTCCGGGTGTCGGGTTACATGTTATAACCCGGCTGCTTAATCAACTGCGCCATCTGCGGGGCGATCTCACTGTCCCACACCGCCTGCCACGCGTCCGGCTCAACCTGAGTGAGTGCGACGCTGACGGCGCTCTCTTTGCTGTTCAGATGGCGGATCAGCACCTCAGTGATGTCGGCGGCCAGCGCGGTTTTTTGTTCATCAGTCAGTTCACGGGGAAAACATTTAATATCAACATGCGGCATAGCAAAGACTCCTTGTGATGAGAGCCATAACGCTACCACAGAATGGCCGTTCTGGTTGGCATCGCGTGCGTTAAATCAGCTTGTTACGGCGTAGCGCCGCGGCCAGCTCCGGTCGCTGACAGACCGCCCGGGCGATGGCGGCGAATTTTGGCGCGTGGTCGTCAAACCACGCCTGGCGGGGTCCCCAGCGGTACATCGCCGCGATATAGCAATCCAGCAACGTTACCGACGCGCCCAGCGCCCACGGCCCGGCGGCCAGCTGCCGTTCGAACCAGAGATAGAGATTTTTCCGGTACTGGCGACAATTCTCCACCAGCTGCTCCGCGGCGGCGGGCGCCCAGCGTTCCGGGTAATCGGCATAGGTAAAGGTAGGATAGACATTGGCCACCAGCCAGACCAGCAGGCGCTGAAACTGCGGACGTTGTGGCGTCCCCGGCGCGGGGGCCAGATCGGGACGCTGGTCGAGGATCATCAGCGCGATGGCGGCGGTTTCGGTCATGATGCTCCCGTCGGCCAGCCTCAGGGTGGGCACCTGGCACAGCGGATTAATCTGCCGCAGACGCTCGCGCGCCGGACCGGGCTGGTCAAAGCCATCCACGTCAACCACCTCGTAGGGAATATCGGCCAGGGAGAGCATCAGCTCGCTAATCGTCGAGCCCCATCCCGGCACGCCATAAACGGTTATCATGGTCGGCCTCCAGGGTAAAGCCTAAGTGTAGGCAGAAATTTGCCGCTCACCCACCCGGCACACCATGCCACTGGGGGTTAGTAGGTTATCCCCGGCGGGTTGACCACCGACTGCGCCACCGCTTCGCCCTGCTCCCCCCAACGCGCCAGCACCTGCTGATATTCACCGCGGGCAATCGCCCCGTCGAGGGCTGCCTGCAGGGCATAGACCAGGCCGTTGCCTTTTTTGGTGGTTGTCGCCACCCACGCTTTTTTCGGCCCCAGGCCCACCACCCGGGTCTGGCCGTTAAGCGCCGCTTTATAGGCTGCCACCGACTGCGGGCCGAAAAAGATATCCGCCCGCCCGGACTGGATATAGAGGTTGCCGGAGGCATCATCGGTCAGGTAGACCGGCTGGGCCTGCGGCCGTCCGGCGGCGCGGTTGTCCTCGTTCCAGCCCAGCAGGATCCGCTCCTGATTGGTGCCGGACCCGACGATCACTTTGCGCCCCGCGAGATCGGCGGGTCCGTTTACCGCGGCGATATCGCTGGTGGATTTCACCGAGAAGGCCAGGGAGTCCACCCGGTAAGTCGCAAAATCGAACTTCTCTTTGCGCTTCTCGGTCACCGCGATATTGATCAGCGCCACATCGTAGCGGCCGGAGGCGATGCCCAGCGGCCAGTCCTCCCACGCGGTGGGCACCAGCCTGAGCTTCAGGCCAAGGCTTCCGGCCAGCAGGCGGGCTATATCCGGGTCGCTGCCGATCCGCGTGCGGTTGTCGCTGGCCAGCAGGGCCAGTGGCGGCGAATTGAGCGCCGAGATCGCCACCGTTAGCGTCCCCGGCTCGACGAAGCGATAGCCCGGCGGAATTTTCGCTATCGCCTGCGGGTCGCGGGTGACCGGCAATGGCTGCTCATTGGCGCGCAGATCCAGCGCCGCGTGAGCGCTCATGGCAAAAGCGCTGAGAACAAGGGTCATTAGCGCTCTGTTCATGACGGCAGCACCCTGGATAAAAACTGCCGGGTACGCGGATGCTGCGGATGGTTGAGCACCTCGTCGCTGCTGCCCTGCTCGACGATCCTGCCGTCGACCATAAACACCACCTGGTCGGCCACCTCGCGGGCAAAGCCAATCTCATGGGTGACCACCACCAGGGTGGTGCCCGATCGCGCCAGCTTTTTGATCACATCCAGTACCTCGCCCACCAGCTCCGGATCCAGCGCCGAGGTGGGTTCATCAAACAGGATCACCCGCGGGTTCAGCGCCAGCGCCCGGGCAATGGCGATACGCTGCTGCTGGCCGCCGGAGAGATGCCGTGACCAGGCGTCGGCTTTATTGCGCAGTCCGACGACGTCCAGCAGTTCATAGGCACGGGCAATGGCCTCTTTGCGCGTGACCTGCTGGTGGGCGATCGGTGCCTCTATCAGGTTCTCCAGCACCGTCAGGTGCGGAAACAGATTAAAGTTCTGGAAAACGTATCCGACGTTGATCCGCTGGCGGAGGATCTCCTTTTCTTTCATCTCATACAGCTTGTCGCCTTTGCGGCGATAACCGATATAGTCGCCATCAATCTGAATAAATCCCTCATCGACCCGTTCGAGGTGATTTATGGTGCGCAGCAGCGTGGACTTGCCCGAGCCGGAAGGGCCGAGGATCACCGTCACCGTGCCCGGGGGGATCTCCAGCGACACATCGTCCAGCGCCTTGTGGCGGCCATAGTATTTGCTGACCCCGGTGATAGAGATATGGCCATTATGAGAGCTGGGCATGAACGGCCTCCTGCGGCTGCGCTTGACGTGCGGGTTGATTCAGACGGCTGCTGCGGGCGCTGTTTACCGCCGAGCGGCGCTCGCTGCGCGCCAGGCCCCGTTCCACCAGATACTGAATGGCGGAGAGGACGCTGGTGATCGCCAGATACCAGGCGGCGCCGACCATCAACAGCGGGATCACCTCCTGGGTACGGTTGTAGATCATCTGGATGGTGTAGAACAGTTCCGGCATCGCGAGGACATACACCATCGCCGTTCCCTTGGCCAGACTGATGATCTCGTTGAAGCCGGATGGCAGGATGGTGCGCAGCGCCTGCGGCAGAATAATGCGCAGCGTGCGCCGCCAGGCGGGTAGCCCCAGCGCGGCGGCGGCTTCATACTGCCCGTGGTCGACGCCGAGAAAGCCGCCGCGAATAATCTCCGCGGTATAGGCGCTCTGCACCAGGGTCAGGCCCACCACCGCCGTGGAGAATTGCCCCAGCACATTAATGGTCTGATAGCTGGCCCAGGTCACGCCGGTAAACGGGATCCCCAGCGACAGGGTGTCGTAGAGATAGGAAAAGTTATAGAGAATGATCAGCACCACAATCAGCGGCAGCGAGCGAAACAGCCAGATATAGCCCCAGGCGAGACTGCTGAGCAGCCACGATGAGGACAAACGGGCCAGCGCCAGCAGGCCGCCGAAGATCACGCTTAGCACCGTGCCGAGCAGGGTCAGGAGCAGGGTTTGCCCCAGCCCCTCGAGGATCACCGGGTCGAAGAACCAGCGGGCGAAGACGCCCCACTCCCAGCGCGGGTTAAAGGCCACCGACTGGATCACCACCGCCAGCACCAGCAGGGCGACCAGAGCCCCGACCACCCGCAGCGGATAGCGCGCCGGCACCACTTTGATCGTTTCAGATGAATGCATAATGCCTCCTCAGGCGCTGTGGCTGTAGGCGCTCACCGCCAGCGCTTTAGTGAACCGCAGCCGGCCATCGTACGGCGGCTGACTGTACTCTTCCGGGTCTCTCGTGAGGTCAAACTGCGCCTCATACCCCTGGCTGAGATAGAGCTTTACCGCCTCCGGCTGACGGAAACCAGTGGTCAGGTAGATATGGCTGTACCCGGCCAGCACCGCCCGTCGTTCCAGCTCCTGGACCACCTTCGCCGCCAGCCCCTGCTGGCGCAGACGGCGGTGCGTCCAGATACGTTTGATCTCTGCGGTGTGGCGATCCTTCGGCTTATACGCGCCGGTGGCGATAATTTCGCCCTCACGCTCAAGGACAATAAACAGCCCCTGCGGCGGCACATACCACTCACTTAACTCCACTTCCGCATCGCGGGAAAAATAGTCGCCGTAGCGGGCGGCATATTCGGCAAACAGCCCGCTAATAATCGGCTGCAGCTCCGGAGCCTCCGGAGAAATATCGCGGAATGCTTCGCTCATCGCGCCTCCTGTCAGTCGCCCAGTCCGGGCGGATTGATTTCCGATTGCGGAATGCTTTCCACCCCTTCGCCCCAGCGGTTAAGCACTTTGGCGTAGTCCCCGCTGGCGATAGCCCCGTTCAGCGCCGCCTGGACGGCATTCACCAGCCCGCTGTCTTTTTTCAGCGTTACCGCGATATGCGCCGCTTTCGGCCAGCCGCCATCGACGCTGCCCACCAGTTTGGTTTTGCCGGTCAGCGCCGCCTTCCACGCGCCAATCACGTTGG
Source organism: Klebsiella sp. EMBS2024 (assembly GCF_036233805.1). Classification (NCBI taxonomy): domain Bacteria; kingdom Pseudomonadati; phylum Pseudomonadota; class Gammaproteobacteria; order Enterobacterales; family Enterobacteriaceae; genus Klebsiella; species Klebsiella sp. EMBS2024. The sequence goes on from NZ_JAZARW010000001.1 coordinate 2,094,208, forward strand.
GGCCGAAGAAGGCGTCGGCTCGTCCAGTCTGCAGGGCCAGCGTCTGGGCGGCATCATCCTTGGTGTAGACCGGGATAAACGGCTTCAGCCCCTTCTTGACGTTCTCCGCGTTCCACGCCAGCAGGATCGCCTCCTGGTTGGTGCCGGAGCCGACAATAATCTTTAGCCCGGCGATATCTTCCGCTTTGTCAATCTTGCTCAGCGGGCTGGTGCTTTTGACGTAGAAGCCCAGCGAGTCTTTGCGGTAGGTGGCGAAATCGAACTTCTCTTTCCGCTCTTTGGTGACGGTAATATTGCTGATCGCGGCATCATATTTGCCGGAGGTGACCCCCAGCGGCCAGTCTTCCCATGAAGTGGGAACCACGTTTACTTCCAGCCCGAGGCTCTCCGCCACCAGCCGGGCGATATCCGCCTCGCTGCCGAGCAGGGTTTTGTTGTCATCGGCAAAGACCGTCAGCGGCGGAGAGTTCAGGGCCGCCACCGCGACGGTGAATTTCCCCGGCACCGCCAGATGCAGATCTTGCGGCAACAGGGCAATGGCCTGCGGATTTTTCGCTGTATGAATCGGCGTTTTGTTGGCCTCCAGGCTCACTCCGGTGCCATTGATCTTGACGTCCTGACCCCACGATGAGGCGCTAAATGCCAACGCGACGGCCAGCAAGAGTGTTGTTTTCTGCATAGCGTGATTCTCTTTTATTATTTTTGGAATTGATTAGCGGGTAGCGCCAGACCCAGACTTTCCCGCAGGGTGGTGCCCGGATAGTCGCGACGGAACAGTCCGCGCGCCTGTAACAGCGGAACCACCTCATCCACAAAGCGCGGGAAGGTTTCCGGCGTGCCGCCCTGAATAATGAAGCCGTCCGCCGCGTGCTGCTCGAACCACAGTTGCAGGCCATCAGCGACATCGCTGGCGGTGCCGGTAAAGCGCGGACGCGGGCTGGCTGCCTCCAGAGCCACCTGGCGCAGGGTTAAGCCCCGCTCGCGGGCGTGACGTTTAATCTCGTCGGTGGTACTGCGGAAGCTGTTTTGTCCCAGGTCGCCAATATCCGGGAAAGGTTCGTCGAGCGGGTACTGCGAGAAATCGTGGTGTTCGAAATAGCGCCCGAGATAATTCAGCGCATCCTCGATGGAAACCAGCGCCGCGGTGGTCTGGTACTGCCGCTCCGCATCCTCGGCGTCATCCCCGACGATGACGCTGACGCCCTGGAAAATATGCAGTTGGTCCGGACTGCGCTGATATGCGGCGAGTTGGCTTTTGACATCCCGATAAAATGCCTGCGCCTCGGCCAGCGAGTCCTGATGGGTAAAAATGGCATCGGCGTGGCGTGCGGCTAATTTCTTGCCGTCGTCCGATGCGCCGGCCTGGAAAATAATCGGTCGGCCCTGCGGCGTGCGGGCAATATTCAGCGGCCCGGCGACTTTAAAGAAATCGCCGTGGTGATCGAGCGTATGCAGTTTATTTTTATCAAAGAACTGACCAGTCTCCTTATTGCGCACAAAGGCATCTTCTTCCCATGAATCCCACAAGCCTTTCACCACCTGCAGGTATTCATCGGCAATGCGATAGCGCAGCGCATGATCCGGATGTTGGGCCCGGGAGAAGTTTTTCGCCGACCCCTCCAGCGGGGAAGTGACCACGTTCCACCCCGCCCGTCCCTGGCTTAAATGGTCAAGGCTGGCGAACTGGCGGGCGGTGGTAAACGGCTCGCTGTACGAAGTCGATAAGGTCCCCACCAGCCCCAGTCGCCGGGTGATCGCGGCCAGCGCGGAAAGTACCGTTAAGGGTTCGAAGCGATTTAAAAAATGGGGAATCGATTTTTCGTTAATATATAAACCGTCGGCGACAAAAATAAAATCCAGCTTCCCCGCTTCTGCTTTTAGCGCCGTCTGGGTGACGAAATCAAAATTAATACTGGCGTCCGCCTGGGCCGCCGGATGACGCCAGGCGGACATATTTCCCGATGCGCCATGCAATATGGTTCCCAGACGCAATTGTCGATTTTCAGACATAGCTACCCCTTCCCCTGTCATTCGTTAAATGTGTTGTAACGCTTCTTCCGCGAGACGGGCGAAATAGTGCGCCGCGGGCGCAATCAGCCGTTCATCCGGATTAAATGCCGGATGGTGCAAACCATATTCGCTGGCGCTGCCGATGCTGACGAACGCCCCGGGAATATGCTGAAGATAGACCGCAAAATCTTCGCCACCGAGATGCAGATCGGCATGGTGGGTGCGATACCCGGCCTGGGCTGCCACCTCGCTGGCGAAATCGGCCCAGCGGGCGTCGTTGACCAGCGCCGTCGGGCCGGCGTACCAGAAGACGTCAATCTGCGCGCCAAAGGCGCTGGCGAAACCGGCGGCAATCTCGCTGACCCGGGCCTTGACCCGCTGCTGCACTTCACTGCTGTGGGTGCGCAGCGTCCCCTCCAGCTCGACGCTCTCCGGCAGCACGTTCCAGGTATTGCCTCCCTGGATCCGCGTCACGCTGAGCACCACCGAGTCGAGGGTGTTCACCTCCCGGCTGGCCACGCTCTGCAGCACCGTCACCAGCTGGCTGGCCAGCAGGATCGCATCCCTTCCTTCATGTGGGCGGGCGGCATGCGCCCCCTTCCCGGTCACTTTGAAGACGAAGCGGTCGACGTTGGCGTAGAACGCGCCGCCGCGGGTGGCAAATTCGCCCACCGGCAGGCCGGGCTCATTGTGCATGCCGAAGATCGCCGACACCTCCTCCAGCGCCCCGGCGCGGATCAGGGTTTTCGCGCCGCCAAAATTTTCCTCCGCCGGCTGAAACAGGATCCGCACCCGCCCCGGGAGTTCCGCTTCCCGCTCCTTCAGCAGCAGCGCCGCCCCCAGCATCACGCTGGTGTGAATATCGTGGCCGCAGGCATGCATTACCCCTTGATTCTGCGAGCGGTAAGGCAGACCGGTCGCCTCCTCGATGGGCAACGCGTCGATGTCCGCCCGCAGGGCAATCACCTTGTCGCCGCTGCCGACTTCGGCGACCAGCCCGGTTTTCAGATCGTAGGGCAGCAGGGTCAGCCCGCCGCTCTGCAACCAGTCGCGGATCCGCGCGGTGGTGGCCACCTCCTGCAGGGAGAGCTCCGGGTTCTGGTGCAGCTCGCGCCGCCAGCTAATCAGTTGTTGTTCAAAGGACATTCAGCACCTCCTTGCCGTAGTGAGCCTGCGCCAGCAGGCGCAGAGAGTGCAGGCGCGCTGGCCCGTCGCTAATGGGGGTATCAATGATGAGTTCATCCAACTGTTCTTCCGCCTGCAGCGCGTCAAGCCGGGCTTTAACCTGTTCGGGAGTACCGGAGATCAGCGAAGATTCACGGCGGGCAATGCGCGTCGGTCGGCTGCCGGCCTGGCGGGCAAAAGCGACGGCCTGCGCCTCACTGCCGACGGTCACCCGCTGGCCGTTCTCCAGCTCGACGCCCCACACCTCGACCTGCTGCGCCAGCGCGGCGGCGGTGGCCGAATCGTCAGCGACCACCACCTGGACAGCGACCATCGCCTCACGCGGGCTGAGCTCGCGCCAGCGGTTGAACACGGCACGGCGCAGCGCGCTGTCGCCATTGAGATGGGCGGCAAAGACAAAGTTCCAGTCAAGGCGGGCGGCCAGTTCAGCACTCTCCAGGCTGGCGCCGAGCAGAAAACCGTCTGCCCGGCGCGGCGGGATCGGCGTGGCGCGTAGGCTCTCCTCTCCCCCGGGCTCAGTCAGCGACAGCCAGTTATCCAGCTGCGCCAGCTGATCGGCAAAGGTCCCTTTCTCCTCTTGATGCAGGCCCTGCTGCAGGGCGCGGGTGGAGAGCGGCAGGCCGCCAGGCGCCTTGCCGACCCCGAGATCGATGCGGCCCGGCGCGAGGGCGGCCAGCAGGTTAAAGTTTTCCGCGACCTTATAGGGGCTATAGTGCTGGAGCATGACGCCGCCGGACCCAAGACGGATCCGCCGGGTGTGGCCCAGCAGCCAGGCGATAACCAGCTCCGGCGAGGGGCTCGCCAGCTGATCGGTATTGTGGTGTTCGGCGACCCAGAAGCGGTGGTAGCCCCAGGCTTCGGCGTGTTGCGCCAGCGTTAATGTACGCGCCAGCGCCTGCGCGGCGGTTTCCCCGGCGGCAAGCGGACTTTTATCCAGGATACTGATTCGATAAGACATTTCGCAGGCTCATATGAAAGTACGTGCCTGCATTATTAAAATCTCTGCCAACTATTGAGAAACAATTAATTCACATGTGTACTGCTGAAAATTAGATATGCCCGGCTGAACGCTGCGCTTCCAGCTCGCGGAGCAGCGCCTCGGCCTGCCGCGGATTGCGCACCCGGACGAAGCGAATATGACGATATTGCGGATCCTGCATATCGNCCAGATAGCGTCGGCGATGCTGCCGCCAGGTTTTCAGCGTCCAGAGGATGATGGATTCCCGGCTGCAGAACGAACGGCGAAAGCTCTCGCAGTTGCCCGTGCCCGGCCACAGCTCCTGATGTCGCCACGCCCGGCTCGCCGCCCGCCATACCGCCTGGCGCAGCGTGCGCCAGAAACCATAATCTACCCAGATCACCAAATCCACCGCACGCCATTTAACGCTGCGGCTGCGATTGTAATTGCCATCCAGCACCCAGCCCGGCGTGGCCGTCGCGGCGGCAATGGCGGCGAAAAATGCCTCATCCGGCGCGCCCTGCCAGTTCGGCCGCCAGTACAGGCGATCGAGCTCGATCCAGGGTAATTCCAGCCGGTGCGCCAGGCGCCGGGCCAAAGTGGATTTGCCTGAGCCGCTGGTGCCGACCACGTTGATATTCATCTCTGTTTCTCCCCGGTTACCAGACTCTGCCTGGCGATACTCTTGAATCATCTTTCGGGCTGCCGTCCCCCCGGTCATGCCGCGCCAGCGAATGTCGGTTCACCTGGCGCTGGCGTTTTTTGGGCCTATTACAATACCTGCCCTGCATAGAGGAATAAATCATCCGCCATAACCATTCTGCTCCACTGCGTCCGGCCATCAGGCTGGCACAATCCTCAGGCCGGGCATACACTCTGCGTACCTGTGAGCAGTATTCATCAATCCGGAAAGATTATGCTAAAAGAGAACGTAAACGATCTGCTCTCCTTTATGGTGGTGGCGCGTGAACGCAGCTTTACCCGCGCGGCGGCCCAGCTTGGCGTGTCGCAGTCGGCGCTCAGCCATGCCATGCGCCATCTCGAAACGCGGCTCGATGTCCGGCTGTTAACCCGCACCACCCGCAGCGTGGTGCCGACCGAAGCGGGCGAGCGACTGATTCAGCGCCTCGGTCCGCATCTGGAAGAGATCGAGCAGGCCCTGGCTGCATTGCGCGACACCCGAGAACGCCCGGCGGGCAACCTGCGCATTACCGCCGGGGAGCATGCCGCCAGCGCAGTACTCTGGCCGGCGCTAAAGCCATTTATGCTGCAATATCCTGATATTAACATCGAAATCACTGTTGATAATGGGCTCACGGATATCGTGGGTGACCGCTTCGACGCCGGGGTGCGTCTCGGCGAACAAGTGGCAAAAGACATGATTGCCGTGCGCATCGCCCCGGATATGCGGATGGCGGTGGTGGGTTCGCCGGCCTATCTGCAGCGGGCCGGTACGCCGCAAACGCCCTGGGATCTTGCCCAACATCGCTGCATCAATCTGCGCCTGCCGACACGAGGGGGACTTTACGCCTGGGAATTTGCCCGCGATGGCCGGGAGATTCAGGTGCGGGTGGAGGGACAGCTGATCCTCAACAGCCTGCCGCAGCGCATCGACGCGGCGGAGGCGGGCCTCGGGCTGGCCTACGTTCCGGATGACTGCGTGGCGGAGGCCTTAGCCAGCGGCCGGCTGGTGCGGGTGCTGGCGGAGTGGACCCCTGCCTTCCCCGGCTACCATCTCTATTACCCCAGCCGGCGCCAGCATACCAGCGCTTTCACGCTGTTACTGGAAACTCTGCGACGCTGATCTCATTGATAAATCTGTCAAATGCTATCGGTAAATGTTTTAGGTGCGTAACTATTAGGTTACGTGTAGGATTCAGCGCCATGTCTGAGCTTATCTCCTACGTCAGAATGATGAGAAAGCCAGCATAATGTGCCAGCCGTCCTCCATTCCGGCTGCAAACATGGGCATTGACAGGAAACTGATACATCAATGAATACGAAACACGAAAATGCAGCGGAGCATCATGCTGCAAAACGCCACTGGCTTAACTCACATGAAGCGGGTTATCACAAAGCGATGGGCAACCGTCAGGTACAGATGATCGCCATCGGCGGCGCTATCGGTACCGGTTTGTTCCTCGGCGCCGGGGCACGTTTACAAATGGCAGGGCCAGCGCTCGCCCTGGTCTATCTGGTCTGCGGCATCTTCTCCTTCTTTATTCTTCGCGCCCTCGGCGAACTGGTCCTCCACCGCCCCTCGAGCGGCAGCTTCGTCTCTTATGCCAGGGAGTTCCTCGGTGAAAAAGCCGCTTACGTGGCCGGCTGGATGTACTTCGTTAACTGGGCGATGACCGGGATTGTCGATATCACCGCCGTGGCGCTGTATATGCACTACTGGGGCGCGTTTGGCGATGTGCCGCAGTGGGTCTTCGCCCTCGGCGCGCTGGCTATTGTCGGCACCATGAATATGATCGGCGTGAAGTGGTTCGCCGAAATGGAGTTCTGGTTCGCGCTGGTTAAGGTGCTGGCGATCGTCGCCTTTCTCGTGGTCGGCACCATTTTCCTCGGCTCCGGTAAGCCGCTGGACGGCAATGCCACCGGCTTCCATCTGATCACCGATAACGGCGGCTTCTTCCCGCACGGCCTCCTGCCGGCGCTGGTGCTGGTGCAGGGGGTGGTCTTCGCCTTCGCCTCCATCGAGCTGGTGGGGACCGCGGCCGGAGAGTGTAAGGATCCGGAGACAATGGTGCCGAAGGCCATCAACAGCGTGATCTGGCGTATCGGTCTGTTCTATGTCGGTTCGGTGGTGTTGCTGGTGCTGCTTCTGCCGTGGAACGCCTACCAGGCCGGACAGAGCCCGTTCGTTACCTTCTTCTCAAAGCTGGGCGTGCCATATATCGGCAGCGTGATGAACATCGTGGTGTTAACCGCGGCCCTCTCCAGCCTTAACTCGGGTCTCTACAGTACCGGGCGTATTCTGCGCTCGATGTCGATGGGAGGCTCCGCGCCGAAGTTTATGTCGAAGATGAGCCGTCACCACGTCCCTTACGCCGGGATCCTGGCGACGCTGGGGGTATATGTAGTCGGGGTTTTCCTCAACTATCTGGTGCCATCTCAGGTATTTGAGATCGTACTCAACGTCGCCTCGCTGGGGATCATTGCCTCCTGGGGCTTTATCGTGGTGTGTCAGATGCGTCTGCGCAAAGCGATCAAGGAAGGGAAAGCGGCAAAGGTCAGCTTCAGAATGCCGGGGGCGCCGTTCACCTCCTGGCTGACGCTGCTGTTCCTGTTCAGCGTGCTGGTGCTGATGGCCTTCGATTATCCGAACGGTACCTACACCATAGGATCAATTCCGCTGCTGGCGGTATTGCTGGTGGCTGGCTGGTTTGGTGTGCGTAAACGCGTGCATGAGATTCACAGCACGGCGCCGACGCTGAGGAAGTAACTGGCAGGACTCCCGGTTTGTCCATCGCGGGCAAACCGGGAGGTCAGAACTTAATTATCTTCAACCAGCTGCGACACATCGCTGCTGTTAATTTCCCGCTTATTACCTGACTCATCGATATAGCTGGTCATCCCCGTTTCTTTATCCAGCTGCGGCTTGCCGTGGGTAACGATAGTTTGACCGCTCTTCGTGGTCATAACGTAGTTTGACGAACAACCTGCCAGCAGCGCCAGCATCGCGCCGGCGCAAATCACCATGAATGGCTTTTTCATTTTATCTCCACTGATTACCACTGCCCGCACGTGGCGGGAAAGGGTTAAGTGTATAACCATCTGGTTTGTCAGGCCAATAGGCGTTTGTAACAGAGGGTGAGTCGCCGGGCCTGGCCCGGCGGCATGCGGAGCGCGACCACCGTTTTCCGGTTTCGTCGCGCTGAGGTCTTACAGGGCGATGCGGATCACATCGTCCGGCGCGGTGGCTTCTTTCTCACGGCTGGAAGCCTGTTTCACGCTAACGTACAGCGTTTTGCCGTCCTCGGAGAGCGCCAGGCTGTTGGGGTGAGTCGGCGTTTTAAAGGTCTTCACCACCTTGTAGCTCTTGCCGTCGATAACGCTGACTTCCCCGGCCTTACGATGCGTCACATAGGCTTCGTTGCGCGCCGGGTTAAACAGCACCGCCAGCGACTCCGGCGCGGCGATTTTCTCCAGCACCTTGCCGTCGCGGGTATCGACCACCAGCACTTCCGGCTGCTTGCTGTCGGTAATAAAGGCACGATGGCCGGCGGTATCGAGACTCAGGTTAAGATAGAAATGCGCTTTGCCGTCATCCTGCAATTTTTTGCGCGACGCAATCGTGTTGCTCTCGCTGTCGATGGTCAGCAGTTCGCCATCGGCGTTGGTGGTATACAGACGCTTAGCCTGCGGATCGATCGCCAGACCCGTCGCCATTGCCCCGGTGCCGGTAATGGTCGTTTTCAGCTTCAGGGTTGCGCCATCTACCACCCAAATCACACTCTCTTTGCCCAGACCGGTAATGTAGACCGTGTTGGTCTGCTCATTGACCGCCAGCTCGCGCGGCTGCAGCGGACGCACGGTTTCGCTGCGCTGACGCTCGTCCAGCACCAGGCGCCCCTTCACGGCGCCGGTTTTGGCGTCAATAGCGGTGACAGTGCTGTCGACGGTATTGCCAAACCACAGCGTGCCGGTGGCATGGTTGATAGTGGCGCCGAACGGCTTCAGATCGTTGTGAATAATCTGCGTCACGTCGAGAGTGGTGGGGTCAAGACGGTAAACCACCCCGCCTTTGTCCAGCGAACGACTCTGTGATGTGGCGACCCATAGCGCATTCTCCTGCTGGCTGTAGGCCATTTCGTAGGCCCCTTTTCCGACGGCCTTGCGCAGCATCTCTTCCGCGGCGTGGGCGCTAAAGCTGCCTGCCAGCAGCAGAGAAGTGACGAGCAGTGAATGGCGCAGACGCGGCGCGGCAAAATGACGTAATGACATGACGACTCCCTTTGATAAACCAGTATGTGCTGACCCGACATCGCTTCCGGCGGTAAAGTCCTGGCTTTACCCTTATTTTTGAATGCGAATAGTAATCATTATTTATCTCAAAGTGGAGCGCTAATTGTTGTTGTGCGGTAAATTCATGCCTGGCGAGCACTATCCGTTAACCAGTAGCAGTTAATAATTTTCAAATATTTTACAAACGAGGTAACATATATACATATGTTCCATTTGGTTCGTTTTGAGTATTATCGATGAAAATCCTGTCCGTGCGTCACGCCGCCCTCCCGGCCCTGCTCTTGCCGCTCATTGCCGCAGCCCAGGCCGCTGATGAACAAACCATGGTGGTGACCGCCGCGCCAACCACGGTTTCTGAACTGGATACCCCCGCCGCCGTCAGCGTGGTGAATGGGGATGAGATGCGCCAGGCCGCGCCGCGCGTCAATCTCTCTGAATCGCTGGGCGCCGTGCCGGGCCTGCAGGTGCAGAACCGGCAAAACTATGCCCAGGATCTGCAGCTGTCGATTCGCGGCTTTGGCTCGCGCTCAACCTATGGCGTGCGCGGACTGCGCATCTATGTGGATGGCATTCCGGCCACCATGCCCGACGGCCAGGGGCAGACCTCAAATATTGATATCGGCAGCGTTGACACCATTGAGGTGCTGCGCGGCCCCTTCTCTGCCCTGTACGGTAACTCGTCCGGCGGGGTGATCAACGTCACCAGCCAGACCGGCACCCAGCCGCCCACCGTGGAAGCCAGCAGCTACTATGGCAGCTTCGGCACCTGGCACTACGGGATGAAAGCCACTGGCGCCGTTGGCGACGGCAGCCACGCAGGCGATGTGGATTACACGGTCTCAACCAATCGCTTCACCACCCATGGCTATCGCGATCACAGCGGCGCGCGCAAAAATCTGGCGAACGCCCGGCTGGGGGTGCGCATCAACGACGTCAGTAAGCTGACTCTGCTGCTGAATAGCGTGGATATCAAAGCCAATGACGCCGGTGGCCTGACCGCCGATGAATGGCGCGATAACCCGCGCCAGTCGCCGCGCGGCGACCAGTATAATACCCGCAAGAATACCCGACAGACCCAGGCCGGCCTGCGCTATGAGCGCCAGCTCAGTGCCCAGGACGATCTCAGCGTTATGATGTACGCTGGAGAACGTGAAACCACTCAGTTCCAGTCGATCCCGCGCGCGCCGCAGCTGAAGCCGAGCCATGCCGGCGGGGTGATCGACCTTACCCGTCACTACCAGGGGATTGATACCCGGCTGACCCATCGCGGAGAGCTGCTGGTGCCCGTCACGCTCACCGCCGGTCTCGACTACGAGAACATGAGCGAGCGGCGCAAAGGGTATGAAAACTTTGTGATGGTCAACGGCGCGCCGCAGTATGGCGAACAGGGCGCGCTGCGCCGTAACGAACGCAACCTGATGTGGAACGTCGACCCCTACCTGCAGACCCAGTGGCAGCTCACTGACAAACTCTCGCTCGATGCCGGGGTTCGCTACAGCTCGGTATGGTTCGACTCGAACGACTACTACATCACCCCAGGCAATGGCGATGACAGCGGTGATGCCAGCTATCACAAATGGCTGCCCGCGGGCTCGCTGAAATATGCCCTGACCGACGCGTGGAACGTCTATCTTTCCGCCGGCCGCGGCTTCGAGACGCCAACCATTAACGAACTCTCCTACCGCTCCGATAACCAGAGCGGCCTCAACTTCGGCCTGAAACCCTCCACCAACGACACGGTGGAGATCGGCAGCAAGACGCGGATCGGCAACGGGCTGTTCACCGCCGCCCTGTTCCAGACCAATACCGATAATGAGATTGTGGTCGACAGCAGCAGCGGCGGGCGCACCAGTTATAAAAACGCCGGCAAGACCCGCCGTCAGGGGATGGAGCTGGGGCTGGATCAGCAGTTTGGCGAGAGCTGGCGTCTGAAGGCGGCCTGGACCTGGCTGGACGCGACCTATCGCACTAACGTCTGCGACGACGCCAGCTGCAATGGCAATCGCATTCCGGGGATCGCGCACAATATGGGCTACGCCTCCTTTGGCTATCAGCCGGAGCAAGGTTGGTACGCCGGGAGCGATATTCGCTATATGAGCGATATCATGGCCAATGACGAAAACACCGCCAAAGCGCTCTCCTGGACGGTGGTTGGCCTGACGACTGGCTATAAATGGAGCTACGGCAGGATGGATATGGATCTGTTCGGTCGCATCGACAACCTGTTCGACCGGGAGTACGTCGGGTCTGTCATCGTTAACGAGTCTAACGGGCGTTACTACGAGCCTGCCCCGGGACGTAACTACGGCATCGGCCTGAACCTCGCCTGGCGCTTCGAATAACACGCCCCTTCCCCGCCGATGCCTCTCGCGATCGGCGGGCGAAGCGCTTTTCCTTACCGTCTATTCCACCGCCAGGCGGACACCCGCCAACGACCCGCGCTTGACACTCCACCCCCTTCGTAGTCAGATAGTCGCCACATAATCACCATGGTTACTATTTATATTGATCGGCACTTTTATCAGCCAGGGAGGGATAAATGGATAATGTCGTTTATGCGGACTGCGTATTGATTAACGGCAAGGTCGCCACGGTGGACGCACATTTTAGTTTTAAGCGCGCCATCGCCGTGAAGCAGGGATGGATTATTAACGTTGGTGAAGACCAGGAGATTCAGCAGCATATTGGTCCCCAGACGCAGGTCATTGACCTTGGCGGCAAACTCATTTTACCCGCCGCGCATGACTCACATATCCATATCGGCTGGCTCGCTGACAGCTGGCATTGCCTGAACTGCCAGGACGTGCGTTCCCTGGCAGTACTGCGGGAAAGACTGCGCGACCAGGCAGCCCGCACTCCCGCCGGGGCATGGATCCGCGTCTGCGGTCTGGATCCAAACGCAATCAAGGAGTGCGCGGCCGAGCAGCGCTCTCTGACGCGCTGGGATATTGACGACGTCACGGCCGATCATCCCACCCTGCTCGCCCTGTGGGACGGTCACTCCTGCATCGTCAACAGCCGGGCGCTGGCCCTCTCCGGTCTTGACGCCAGCACCCCTGATCCCCTCGGCGGACATCTGGGGCGAACGGCCAGTGGAGAACTGGACGGCAATTTCATCGACCTGCCCGCCCTGCATCTCGCATCCGGCACGATGCCGCGTCTGACCGTAGCGGCCCTCAAAGAGAACCTTCTGGCAGCCCAGCGCCTGATGAACAGCGAAGGGTATGCCAGCTACACGGAAGGCGCCATGGGTCCGGGGGAAAATACGCGCGAGGTAGGCGCCGCGGGGGATCGCGCCATCGCCGCCTACCGTGAATTGCAGGATGAAGGAAAACTCACCGCCCGGGTATCCATCGCCTTTTACTCTGCCGAGCGGGGGGTTCAATCCTGCGCCACCCTGAAGCGCGATCTGGATAGCTTTGATTTCTCCCAGTTCACCGACCGGGACTGGCTGGACTGTCGGACCATAAAACTGTTCTGCGATGGCGTTCCCACATCGCACACAGCGTGGATGAATCAGGATTACGCCGACCGGCCGGGATATCGCGGACGCTCGGTGTTTGGTGGCCCCGAGGCGACCGAGGAAGCGCAAGTTAAGGCGCTACAGCAGATGATTCTGCTGGCTCACCAGCGCGGTTTTCAGGTGGCAGTCCATGCGGTCGGCGATAAGGCGGTAAAAGTCACGATTAACAGCTTCGTGCAGGCGATTCAGCGCTATCCGGGGGAGAGCCGACGGCATTATGTGCTGCACGGCTCAATGGGCGATCGGCAAGATTTCGTGACGGCGGCAAAATACGGCATTCTGCTTTCCGAACAACCCTCACCTGGCGGCCCGGCATATGACTATGAACAGCGCGCCCGCTACTGTGGCATCAAGGGGGAAATCTGCAAAGGGCTACGGGATATCATCGACCTTGGGGTCATCGTCGCCGGCGGGTCAGATGGCATTATGGCGCTGGTGAACTGGCGCAAAATGGTTCAGGCAGCGGTCACCCGCAAATCATCTTCCAGCGGCAACGTTATTCGCCCGGAGCTGGCAATTAGCGTGGCGGACGGCGTGCGGATGTACACCATCAATGCGGCCTATCAGGAAGGGAAAGAAGCGGTACGCGGATCGATAGAGGTCGGCAAAGTCGCTGATTTTCAGGTGCTGGACCGCGATATCTTCGCCGTAGCCCATGAGGAGATAGGCGCCAGCCGCGTGGTGATGACTATGGTTGGCGGAAACGTCGTCTTTCAAGACTAACCGCGCTCACCCGGCTCAGGTCGCCGGGCGGGCAGCGTGCTGCATCAGCGGAAGGCGCCTGCCCGCCAGAGCATCGCGCTTCCGCTACGGGCACGAATTAAAGCAGATTTCGCAGGGATAACTCGAAAATGATCTTTTCCGCCTGGCAGGAGAAGGCGATGGAGAGGTCGAGTTTCACCGCGTCGCCAGCGGCGACGATGGTGTAATCGACCTGCGGCGGTTCACTGGCCGGCGCTGCGGCGGCAGCACGTTCGCGCACGGCGGCTACGGTGGATTCCGCTTCTTCGCGGTTTGGGAACACCTTCTCGGCCCGGTAGACGCAGTCCTCGTTATCAATGATCGTCCCGACATCAATGGCGCAGCCTTTGGTGCTGCATTTATCTACTACATCTTTCATCGTAATAACCTCTTGAGTTTTCTTAAGGATAAGAACCCGCCCGCCGAAAAGCAAACCATTAATATCCGTAAGGATTAGCAATTTTTCTATTATATCGCGTCGCGCCGGGCGCCATCTTGCGCCACCGCAAAACGTGGCACCATGTTTACGGACGGTCGCGTAACGATACGCGTTGCCTCGCAGCAATCGTGGTCTCCATCACACTATTCTGCACACCATCTCGTCTGCCCCGACTCGCAGCGTTAGTCTGGTCACAGAACATCGCCAACAAGGAGCTGCTATGGCACTGCCGATTATGATTGATTGCGATCCGGGACATGATGACGCGATCGCCCTGGTCCTCGCCCTCGCCTCGCCGGAGCTGGAGGTGAAAGCCGTCACCGCTTCCGCGGGCAACCAGACCCCGGAGAAGACCCTGCGCAACGTGCTGCGTATGTTGACGCTGCTGAACCGGCCGGACATTCCGGTTGCCGGCGGCGCGTGGAAGCCGTTGATGCGCGATCTGATCATCGCCGATAACGTGCACGGCGAGAGCGGGCTGGATGGCCCGAGCCTGCCTGAGCCGGCCTTTGCGCCGCAGAACTGCACCGCCGTCGAGCTGATGGCCAGCGTGCTGCGGGAAAGCCAGGAGCCGGTGACCCTGGTGGCCACCGGGCCGCAGACTAACGTGGCGTTGCTGCTCGCCAGCCATCCGGAGCTGCACGCGAAGATCGCCCGCATCGTGATCATGGGGGGCGCCATGGGGCTGGGCAACTGGCAGCCGGCGGCTGAGTTTAATATTTACGTTGATCCGCAGGCCGCGGAAATGGTCTTTCAGTCCGGGATCCCGGTGGTGATGGCGGGCCTTGACGTCACCCATAAGGCGCAAATCCTTCCCGCCGATATCGAGCGATTCCGCCAGATTGGCAACCCGGTGTCGACCATCGTCGCCGAGCTGCTCGACTTCTTTATGGCCTACCACAAAGATGAAAAGTGGGGCTTCGACGGCGCGCCGCTGCACGATCCCTGCACCATCGCCTGGCTCCTCAAGCCGGAGATCTTTACCACGATCGAACGCTGGGTTGGCGTAGAAACGGAAGGCAAATATACCCAGGGGATGACGGTGGTCGATTACTACCATCTGACCGGCAATCGGCCCAATACCACCCTGATGCTGGATGTGGACCGCGAAGCCTTTGTCGATCTGCTCGCCCAGCGGTTAGCCTTCTACGCCTGACCTCTATGCCAGGCCCCTTTTCCCTGGCG
>NZ_JAZARW010000001.1:2109225-2151086 GCF_036233805.1 Klebsiella sp. EMBS2024
GGGGCCTGTTAAGTCGAAGCCCGCCAGGCTAGTCGTCCGCCGCGACGCGGATCACTACCTTACCGAAGTTCTCACCTTTTAACAGGCCGATCAGCGCCTGCGGCGCCTGGTCCAGACCGTCGATCAGCTGTTCGCGATATTTAATTTTCCCCTCCTGCACCCAGCGCCCCATCTGCTGCTGGAATTCGGCGATCCGATGCCCGTAATCCTGGCCGATAATAAAGCCCTGCATCCGGATGCGCTTTTTGAGGATGGTCGCCATCAGCAGCGGCAGACGATCTGGCCCGTCCGGCAGCCCGGTGGCGTTATAGCCGCTCACCAGCCCGCAGACGGGTACCCGCGCTGCGGTATTCAACAGCGGCAGCACCGCGTCAAAAACCTTGCCGCCGACGTTTTCATAATAAACGTCAATACCCTGCGGGCAGGCCTGGGCCAGCTGTTCGGCAAAATCATCCGCACGATGGTCAAGGCAGAGATCAAAGCCTAACGTCTCAACCGCATAGCGGCATTTTTCCGCGCCGCCAGCGATGCCGACGGTGCGGCAGCCCTTAATTTTGCCGATCTGTCCAACCGTGGCGCCAACCGGCCCGGTCGCCGCGGCGACCACCAGCGTTTCGCCCGCCTTTGGCTGGCCGATGTCCAGCAAACCCATGTAGGCGGTGAAGCCGGGCATCCCCAGAACTCCCAGCGACCAGGACGGGTGTTGCGGATTGTCACCCAGCTTCACCAGTCCGCTGCCGTCGGAGAGTTCATAATCCTGCCAGCCGCTGTAGCCCAGCACCCAGTCGCCGGGTTGATAATCGGCATGATTTGAGCTGACCACGCGACTCACGGTCCCTCCCACCATCACCGCGCCAATGGCCACCGGCGGCGAATAGGACGGCGCGTCGCTCATGCGCCCGCGCATATACGGGTCGAGCGATAAATAAACGGTACGCAGCAGCACTTGACCCGGGCCTGGCGTCGGCACTTCGCTCTCTTCCAGGCGGAAATTCTCTGCCGTCGGTTCACCATGGGGACGGGAAGCCAGCACCCAGCGGCGATGGCGTTGCGGTTGATCTGTCATAGCAAACTCCTCTTGTTAGCAGACTGTACTGAGGCTAGCTGCTTTATGCGTATTATGCTTTAACATTAAGAGCCGGATGGCGATTGATTAAGGCGAACCACCAGATAGACGCAGGTCTCTGCGGATTCATTAATAAAGCGACAATCGTTGGGCGGGCCAAGCTCCAGACAATCCCCCGCCTGCATCTCATGGCGGGTATTGCCTTCGACAAACACCAGCTCGCCCTGTTGCAGCCAGATTAGCTGGCGGGCAAGCGCATAGGACGCGGCGGGCATCGGCACATCGCTACCGGGCGGCAGCTCAATCTGCACCAGATCGATCGGCAAATCGCTGCGCGGCGAAACGTGGCGGCGGAGATAGTGGCTTTGCGGGTCGCGCCATACCGGCTGGCTGGCAAAGCGCAGCAGCTTGCCCTCCTGCATTTCCGCGCGGGCGATCAGGGTCGACATACTGATGCCGAAGGCACCGGAAAGGCGGCCCAGCATCGAGGCGGTCGGGCTGCTTTCGCCACGCTCGATTTTATGGATCATCGCCCGCGAGGCGCCGGCCCGTTCGGCGAGGTCGTTCAGCGACCAGCCGCGGGACTCGCGCTCGATGCGGATGCGCGCGCTGATGCGCTGATTGAGGTTGTCTTCTATAGTATTCATAACGTAACACTATAGTGTGCGCCCCCCCATTACACAACCATCCACCGAGACGCGTTATTCCCGGGTTAGCCGTTAAAATTATGCTGAAAACGGATGACAGCGTGGCGTTCATTATTGTAATAGTATTGTACTACTATAGTGTACGAAAAATTGAGGTTTGCTATGTCCATTCGCCCTGCCATTAAAGACGACTGCGCGGCGATCGCCGAGATCTATAATCATGCCGTCGTCCATACCGCCGCCATCTGGAATGATAAAACTGTGGATACCGACAACCGCATCGCCTGGTTTGAAGCCCGCCAGCTGGCTGGATTTCCGGTACTGGTGAGCGAGGAAGACGGCGTCATTACCGGTTATTCCTCGTTTGGCGACTGGCGGGCATTTGACGGCTTTCGCCATACCGTGGAGCATTCGGTGTACGTTCATCCCGAACACCAGGGGAAAGGGCTGGGCCGCAAGCTGCTGGTCGCCTTGATCGCCGAAGCGCGACGGCTGAATAAACATGTGATGGTCGCCGGCATCGAGTCGCAGAATCACGCTTCGCTGCATCTGCATGAAACGCTGGGCTTTATCACCACCGGGCAGATGCCGCAGGTGGGCACCAAATTTGGCCGCTGGCTGGATCTGACCTTTATGCAGCTGCAGCTGGATGCGCGTCAGGACCCGGACGGCAAAGCATGAACGCGTCGCTCACTCTCGCCTGCCTGATCGCCGCCGGCGTTGGCCTGGTAGTGCAGAACACTCTGATGGTGCGCATCACCCAGTCGGCGTCGACGATCCTTATCGCTATGCTGCTCAATTCGCTGGTCGGGATCGTTATCTTCGTGACGATGTTACTGCTGCGCCAGGGCGTCGCCGGCTTTCAGGAGCTGGCCCTGAGCGTGAAGTGGTGGACGCTGATCCCCGGCCTGCTGGGGTCCTTTTTCGTCTTCGCCAGCATCAGCGGTTATCAAAACGTTGGCGCGGCGACGACCATTGCGGTACTGGTGGCCAGCCAGCTGGTGGGCGGGTTGATCATGGATTTAGTTCGCGCCCACGGCGTGCCGGTGCGGGCGCTGATCGGACCGTTATGCGGGGCGGTGATGCTGGTGGTGGGCGCCTGGCTGGTGGCCAGACGCCAGTTCTGAGCGCATCTTCAGAGGATCGCGCCGCCTTTGGTCAACTGCTCGCTGCGCGCGTCCTGCTCTTCCTGATGCTGTCGCCCATGATGGGCGATGGCGGTGCGCAGACGCTGCTGTTGGATATAGCGTTCCTCACGACTGAGTTGCGCATCATCACTCAGGGCGATTAGCAGCTCATTCATATGCGCGATAACGCCCTCGGCCAGGGTGTCATCGACTTTGACGATAACCTCATCCAGATGTGCCATCCTGTTCTCCTTTCGCTTAATTCAGCTTCGCTTTGGAAAAATCGCTCCCCATCATGCTGACGGTGTAGCCGCTGACGTTGCTGCGCGTCGCATAGAAGGTTTTCCCGGTCGCCAGGGTGATCCATGGCGCCTGCTGATAAAAGATCTCCTGCGCCTGTTCGTAGAGTTTGGCCCGCGCCTGCGGATCGCTCACCAACAGCGCTTTCTTTACCAGCGCGTCATAGGATTTGTCACACCAGCGGGCGGCGTTGGAGCCGGTCTGGATATTATCACAGCTGAGCAATGTGCCAGCAAAGTTGTCCGGATCGCCGTTGTCCGACATCCAGCCATACAGGGCGCTGTCGTGCTCCCCTTTACGCATACCGGCAAGGTATTCGCCCCATTCATAGCTGACAATTTTGGCTTTCACCCCCACTTTCGCCCAGTCGTTTTGGATCATTTCGGCAATGCGTTTTGAGTTTGGGTTGTAGGGGCGCTGGACCGGCATTGACCACAGGGTCACTTCCGCGCCTTGCTCCAGACCCGCCTGCTTGAGCAGCGCTTTGGCTTTCTGCGGATCGTAGTCATAGTCCGGGAGATCTTTCTTATACCCGAGCATCGTCGACGGGATCGGTGATTTCGCCACGCTGCCGGAATCGAGGAATACCGCCTTGACGATCGCCTGCTTGTCGGTAGCGTAGTTTAACGCCTGGCGCACCAGCACATTATCAAACGGTTTTTTCTCGGTGTTAAACGCCAGATAGCCGACGTTCAGCGCCTCAATCGCATGCAGCGCCAGATCTTTATTGCCCTTAATCACCGGGAACTGTACCGGCGACGGCGCGGGAATAATCTGGCACTCGTTGGTCTGCAGTTTCGCCAGACGGGTCTCGACGTTCGGCGTAATGGAGAAGATTAAGTGCTTGGTCGGTACCTCGCCTTCCCAGTAGTGGGGATTGGCAATATAGCGGATTTGCGAATCCACTTTATACTGCTGCAGCGCATACGGCCCGGTACCGACAGGCCAGTTATCAACGTTTTCCGGCGTTCCTTTCTTCAGCATCGCCTCACCATACTCTGCCGACAGAATAGAGGCGAAGTCCATGCCCCAGTCGGCAAGAAACGCCGCGTTCGGCTCGTTGAGCTCGAACTGGACATGGTAATCATCCACCTTTTTCACCGATTTAATCAGCTTATCGAGGCCCACGTCGTGGAAGTATTCATAGTTCCCCTGCGACACCTTGTGATAAGGATGCTGAGGATCCATCTGGCGCAGCACGGAGAACAGGACGTCGTCGGCGTTAAAATCGCGGGTCGGTTTGAAGAATTTGTTGCTGTTGAACTTCACCCCCTGACGCAGAGTAAAGGTCCAGGTTTTGCCATCCTCAGAGACGTGCCACTCGGTGGCCAGCGACGGGATCGGCGTATTTTTCACCGGGTCAAAGCTCACCAGACGGTTATACAGTACCTGCGAGCTGGCGACGAACGACGGACCGGAGCTGGCGATCTGCGGATTGAAGGACTCCGGAGAGGCTTCTGAGCAGTAGACCAGAGTGTCATTGCCTGCGGCCCAGGCGGCGCCGGCCGGCAGCAGTGCGCTCAGCAGCAGCGCCAACGTGGTTTTCCCTGTAGACATGGTTATAAGTCCTGATTATTGATTATAAGATCAGTAATAACAGCACAGCCGCCTGACGGCGGCAAATAATCAATGGCTATCACCTTATGCAAAACGCGTGGAATTTGCTGGTTTAATCGACGTTGCGCTGCTTTTTACGCCAGAGGGCTTCGGGATGATGTGAGCCACACAAAATTCCTGCAAAAAAATGTGCGATAACCGCCCGGCTCACGCTTCCCGTCAGTGCCGCCCGGTACACTGGGGGAACCGCAGAACAAGAGGTTTCCACCATGACAATCACCTGCAATCTGTACATTAACGGCCAGTGGCACGATGCCGAAGGCCGCCGCACCTTTACCCGACGCCACCCGGCCCACGATGAGGCAGCCTCGGTGGCCGCTGCCGCCAGCCTCGCCGACGGCAAACGCTGCGTCGAAGCCGCGGCCTGCGCCTTTCCGCTGTGGCGCGATACTGCGCCGGCGGAACGACGTCGCTTACTGCTCGAGGCGGCGGAACAGATGCTGTTGCGGGAGGCGAAATTTATCGCCGCCATGGCGGCGGAGACCGGCGCGACCGCGCACTGGGCCGGATTTAACGTTCATCTGGCGGCAGATATTCTGCGTGAAGCGGCGGCGCTGACCACCCAGATTGAAGGGCAAATAATTCCGTCCAACGTGCCGGGTAACCTGGCGATGGGCGTCCGCCAGGGGGCGGGAGTGGTGCTGGGCATGGCGCCGTGGAACGCGCCGCTGATTCTGGCCACCCGGGCCCTGGCGACGCCGCTGGCCTGTGGCAACACGGTGATCCTTAAAGGCGCCGAACTTTCCCCCGCCACTCAGGGACTGATTATCGACGCCCTTGACGCGGCGGGCTTCCCGCCGGGCGTGGTGAACTATCTTACCTGTGCGCCTGAAGATGCGCCGGCGCTGGTGGAATCGCTGATCGCCCACCCGGCGGTGCGGCGCGTTAACTTTACCGGCTCCACACCGGTGGGGCGCATTATCGCCCGCACCTGCGGACAGTATCTGAAACCAGCGGTGCTCGAGCTCGGTGGAAAAGCGCCCCTGCTGGTGCTGGACGATGCTGATATTGAGCAAGCGGCGGCGGGCGCTGTTTTTGGCGCCTTCGCCAACGCCGGGCAGATCTGCATGTCCACCGAGCGCATTATTGTCGACAATGCCGTAGCGGAGGCGTTTATCCCGCTGCTGGCCAGGCGCGCCGCCGCCCTGCCTGCCGCCCTCACGGGCCCGGTTGTCGATATGAACACCATCGCCCGCTGCAACGCGCTCATTGACGATGCGTTAGCGAAAGGCGCTCGCCTGCTGACCGGTGGTAGAGCCAACGATACCCATATGAGCCCGACCCTGCTGGACGGCGTGACCCGCGAGATGCGCCTGTGGCGTGAAGAGTCCTTCGGTCCGGTGAAAGCGATTATTCGCGTTCATAGCGAAGAGGAGGCGCTGGCGGTGGCCAACGACAGCGAATATGGTCTTTCCGCTGCGGTCTACAGCCGCGACAGCGCCAGAGCGTGGAACGTAGCGCAACGTCTGCATACCGGGATTTGCCATATCAATGGCCCAACGGTGCATGATGAGGCGCAAATGCCGTTTGGCGGCTGCAAAGCCTCCGGCTATGGCCGCTTTGGCGGGCGGGCCGGGATCGCGGAATTCACCGAGCTGCGCTGGATAACGATCCAGACCCAGCCCCGCGAGCTTCCCTTCTGAGGCCCAGCGCCTCTTAACTATGGCTGGCGATAAGCTGCGCCAGCCCCTGCGGATTTTCCCACGCCATCGAGTGTCCGGCATGGGGCACGATGCCGACCGGGATCCCTTGTGCCTGAACGAGGTCGCTATCCGCGTAAGGGAGCGACCGCTCTCCGACGATCAGCATTTTCTGGCAGCGCAGCTGGCATAGCTGGGTAAACCAGGGCGTGTCGCTGCCGCGTATCAGGCTGCTGGCAGCCCGCCAGACGGCCCAGGGGGCGCTGTTTTGTAAACAACCCGCCCACGGCGAGCGCTCCTCCGCCAGCAGCCTGGCATAGCCGTCAGCGACAAAGGCTGACTCTGACTGCGCCGCAATGCGCCTGCTGTACTCGCCGCCGCCGGCGAACAGGTTGGGTTCCGAGACCAGCAGCGTGGTCACCCGCTCGCCCAGTAGCCCCGCCGCTTCGATGGCGATGCTCCCTCCCATGCTATGCCCGAACAGCGCGAAGCGCTGCAGGCGCAGGTGGCTGAGGAACTGCTCCAAAACTAAAGCCTGCTCATGTATGTTGTAACTAAACACGCGCGGTTTATCGCTATAGCCGAAGCCCGGCAGATCGATGAGTATTTTGCGCCGTTCTCGGAGCGCGGGATCGCTGGCAATGCGGGGATAATCGTAGGATGACGCGCAGCCAAGGCCGTGGATAAACACCACCGGAAGGCCATCTCCCGGGAAATCGTGCCAGCGCAGCGTGGCGCCAGCGACGGACGAATAAAAACCGTTCACCTGTATGCCTCCATGATAAGGTTACTGTTTTTTTATACAGTAACCTTATCCTTTGTGCTACCCCTTTCTGCCGTCTAGCGCCTGAGGGTTAAAACAGCGAGACGAGCAGCGCCATCGGGAAGCTGAACGGCCAGGTGGCGCCGATCAGCAGGGCCGCCAGCAGGCGGATCATCCGGCTCTCTTTGGTTAAAAACCAGCTAATCACGGCGCATATCACGCCCATAATGGCGTAAAACACCAACATTTTTTGATATAACGTCATTCTTACTTTTTCCTTCCCTGANNNNCGTTCCATGGTGGGATGATTATCTGCCATGACGTCGTGATTCAGAGATACCTGTATAACAAAATCAGAAACGGGCTGAATATTCAGAATAAAGCCTGATTCGTCTTAATCTGATAGCGCAACCGCTGGCGCCGTACTATACCTTTAGGACTTACTCATTAGGGTGGCGCTATGGATGTCTCCAGTAAAACCGTCGTTATGATTAATGTCTGCGCCGCGTTCGCGCTTATCAGCCTGCTGTCCGTAAGATTTGGCTGGTTTTAATCATTTAATTCAGCAACGAAACCTAAAAAAGCAGCCCCGGAGGCTGCTTTTTTACGCGCGAACAACAGAGTTGTTATCTTGCTGTCGGGCGGCGGGGGCTAACTGCGCGGCAGCTATTACCTTATTAAGACTGGGGTTATAGCGCGGCAGTACATTGACTTTTTCACTATCCCATTCGGCGGCGGCGCAGACGGCCTGCCCTACGCCCATCTTCTCACAGCTTTGGATTCGTTTCGCCGGGGCATTACCATAGCTCAGCGCCACAGCGCCGATAGCCAGCAGAATAAAAGCAAAAATTTTCACAGCGACATCAACGTCAAAACCTAATATGCCCTAAATGATCGCATGAGCGGCGGCGGAAAGTCAAACCCGGGGCGCGCTACCGGGCGGCATCCGGTATTTGCCTCTGCCTCAGGGCTATAAAATATTCAGAACAAATATCATGCGATAACCGTAAATATTAAAAGCTTATCTCTAGCCGTGAAATACTTTCTGTTCAGGGGAGTTAATTTCGCTAATAAGGAAAATATTTCGCCGTCGGCAAAGGGAAAAGGATCGCCGCCTTCGCCACAGGCGCAATATATCGCGCGGGCCGTCATCGTAAGAAGATAAATGGCGATGGCAAGCCGTTGTAACATAACCTCTTCATCTCCGTCATCACGGATAAGAGCCAGAAATAGCGCTAAATGACAACAAATATCATTTGCCTTCGCGTCAGATAATACTTACATTCATAACCATTGGTAATGCTTTAGCGCAGTTCGCGCTTTGAATTTCGAGGTGGATATGTCCGGAATCATCACGCTGGTCATCGCGCTAATCCTGCTGGTCGCGGCGGTGTATAATCTTATTTCCTACATTCGTGACCGGCGCAGCGCCAGCCTGCCCAGCAAAAAAACCAAGCGCTGAAAGTAATTAAAGCGGTATTCTCGTTACCCCGGCGCGACTGGCCGGCTCATCTCTTCGCTCTTCTGCGAGCACAAAAAAGCCCCTGCCGACAGACAGGGGCCGCAATTCGGTCGCGAACCGCGATGTTGCCGCCCCACCCGCCGGGCGCTGTGCGCCCAGGGTGACTGGCGGACCCCATCCGGCGCTTATCTCCGGCACTCATGATGGCTTAGCTCTTGAAGGGGCATCAGAATAATCTCATATCCCCTGGGTTGAGTTTTGACAATTTTTGCCATTGTGACTATTAGCGGCCTAACACACCCATCGCGCAATAGTCGCCTGGCGCTAAATGGTCAATCCTTTAGCTATGCTTAACCATCACATGGCGGACCACGGTATAATCCTCAAGGCCATACATCGACATGTCCTTGCCGTAGCCTGACAGCTTCTGGCCACCGTGCGGCATTTCGCTGACCAGCATAAAGTGGGTATTGACCCAGGTGCAGCCGTACTGCAGCCTGGCGCTAAGACGATGGGCGCGACCGACATCTTTCGTCCATACCGAGGAGGCCAGGCCATACTGAGAGTCATTCGCCCAGCTCAGGGCCTGCGCTTCATCGCTGAAAGGCGTCACGCTGACTACCGGACCAAACACTTCGCGCTGGACAATAGCGTCTTCCTGCCGGGCGCCGGCGAGCAGCGTCGGCTGGAAGTAATAGCCCGCGCCGTCAGCCCGACTGCCGCCGGTGACCACTTTAATGTGCGGCAGCGCCCTGGCGGCTTCCACCGCCGCGCTAACGCGCTCAAGATGGGCCAGCGAGCTCAGCGGACCCAGTTCGGTGGCAGCGTCCTCCGGCGCCCCCATTTTCAGGCTGGCCACCGCCGCCCCAAGTTTCTCCACCAGCTGGTCATAGATACCCTGCTGGGCGTAGATCCGGCAGGCGGCCGTGCAGTCCTGGCCGGCGTTGTAAAAACCGAAGGTCCGCACCCCATCCACCACCGCATCGATGTCCGCATCGTCAAAAACGATCACTGGCGCCTTACCGCCCAGCTCCATGTGGGTGCGTTTAATCGACGAGGCGGTATGGCCGATGATATGGGCCCCGGTGGCAATCGATCCGGTCAGGGAGACCATTCGCACTTTAACGTGGGCGGTCAAGGGGTCGCCCACCGTTTTACCGCGGCCAAACAGCACGTTGATAACCCCCTCCGGGAAGATATCTTTTGCCAGCTCCGCCAGCTTCAGCGCCGTCAGCGGGGTGATCTCCGAGGGTTTTATCACTACGCAGTTGCCCGCCGCCAGCGCCGGGGCCAGCTTCCAGGCCGCCATCATCAGCGGATAGTTCCACGGCGCGATGGAGGCCACCACGCCCACCGGATCGCGGCGGATCATTGAGGTATGCCCTTCGAGATACTCTCCGGCCGCCATCCCCGGCAGGCAGCGAGCGGCGCCGGCGAAGAAGCGGAAGACGTCGGCGATGGCCGGCATTTCATCATTAATCACGCAGTGCAGCGGCTTGCCGCAGTTCAGCGACTCCAGCTGCGCCAGGGTTTCAGCCTGCGCCGAGATGGCGTCCGCCAGCTTCAGGAGACATTCCGCACGCGTCTTCGGCGTCGTCTGACTCCAGGCATCGAATGCCCGGTCCGCCGCCTCAACGGCGGCATCGACCTGGGCCGCTGTCGCTTCGGCAATCTCCAGGATCACTTCGCCGGTTGCAGGGTTATATACCGGAACCTTCTCGCCTTCACCTGCCACTAACTTACCGTTTATCAATAGGTTGTGTTGCATAGCATTATCCTGTTTCATGGTTTTATTTCCCGTTTCCGGCGTCGTTATCGCCGTCGCGGGTGAGCCACCAGGCCCCTAAGATTGGTATCGTCGTTACCAGCATCACCAACAGCGCGACAACGTTGGTGACGGGCACATCTCGCGGCCGCCCCAGCTGATTCAGCAACCACAGCGGCAAGGTGCGTTCATGCCCCGCGGTAAAAGTGGTAACGATAATTTCATCAAACGACAGAGCGAATGCCAGCATTCCCCCCGCCAGCAGCGCCGACCCCAGATTGGGCAGCACTACGTAACGAAAGGTCTGCCAACCGGTAGCGCCTAAATCCATCGAGGCTTCCACCATACTCCACGAAGTCCGGCGGAAGCGGGCGATGACGTTGTTAAACACCACCACCACGCAGAAGGTCGCGTGCCCCACCACGATCGTCAGCAGGCCAGGCTCAAGGCCGACCGCTTTGAACGCCGTCAGGAGCGCCAGGCCGGTAATGATCCCCGGCAGGGCGATAGGCAGCAGCAGCAGTAGCGACACCGCGTTTTTGCCAAAAAAGGCGCTGCGCCACAGGGCTCCNGCAGCCAGCGTGCCAAGCACTAAGGCAATGGCGGTCGACAGGGCGGCGATCTTAAGTGACAGTGTCACTGCCTGCAGAATGTCGCTGCGCCCGGCCGCCTCGCTGAACCAGCGCAGCGTCAGCCCCTGCGGCGGAAAGCTAAAGGCTGCATCTTCCGTATTAAAAGCATAGATGGCGATAATCAGCAGCGGAAAGTGGAGGAATATCACCCCGCCCCAGGTCGCCAGTCGCAGATACCAGGGCGCGCGTTCAGAGTGCATCGAAGGCTCCCAGACGTTTCACGAACGCCAGATAGAGGGCAATCAAGACGATAGGCACCAGGGTAAACGCCGCCGCCATCGGCATATTGCCGATCGCCCCCTGCTGCGAGTAAACCATATTGCCGATAAAGTATCCCGGCGGGCCCACCAGCTGCGGCACGATAAAGTCGCCTAGCGTCAGCGAAAAGGTGAAGATCGACCCAGCGGCGATGCCGGGAATGGCCAGCGGCAGCACCACGTAGCGAAAGGTCTGCCGCGGGGCCGCGCCCAGATCGGCCGAGGCCTGTAGCAACGATCCCGGAATACGCTCCAGCGCCGCCTGCACCGGCAGGATCATAAACGGCAGCCAGATGTAGACGAACACCAGAAAGCGTCCAAGGCCGGAGGTGGACAAGGTATTGCCACCGACCGCCGGGACGCTCAACAGCGCGTTCAGCGCCCCCTCCAGTCCAAGATGACCGAGGAACCACTGCGCCACGCCATCTTTCGCCAGCAGCAGCACCCACGCATAGGCTTTGACGATATAGCTGGCCCACATTGGCAGCATGACCGCGATATAAAAGAAGGCCTTCATTTTGCCGCTGGTATAGCGCGCCATATACCAGGCCATCGGCAGCGCCAGCAGCGCGCTGGCCAGCGTGACGCACAGCGCCATCACCAGGGTCCGCACAATAATATCGTAGTTGGCAGGGTTGAACAGCGCCCGCAGGTTAGCCAGCGTGAAATCGCTGGCCACTGACATGGTGAAGTCGTCAAAGGTATAAATGCTCTGCCACAGCAGGGTCAGCAGCGATCCCAGATACACGATGCCAAACCACATCAGCGGCCCGAGCAGCAGTAAAAACAGGCCCAGCGCCGGTCGGCGCCAGAAGATCCCCGATATGCGCCCGGTCTGCGCAGGAATTATTGCCATGGTCATCTCAGCCTCCGCTTTCCAGCGGGGTCATCGCCGAGCGCGACCATGACGCCTGTACTATTTCCCCGGTTCGCGGAACGCTGGCCGCCGCCGCGCCATCGATGTTGGCCTGGCTGACCAGCAGTTTGTCGCCATCCGCGAGGCGGAGCTCGATCCGCGTCGCCGCCCCCTGATACTGCACCGCCTGCACCACGCCCTGCACCTGCACCTCGCCGCCGCCCTGCAGGCGAACATGCTCCGGACGCAGCGACCAACTGCCCGCCATCCCGCACAATCGTCGGGCCGCCTCGGCTGCAAAAACGTTGGCGGTGCCGACAAAACCGGCCACAAACGCGGTCCTGGGGTGCAGATAGAGATCCTGCGGGGCATCCACCTGCTCAATGCGCCCGTTGTTAAACACCGCCACGCGATCCGACATCGACAGCGCTTCGCTCTGGTCGTGGGTCACGAAGATGAAGGTGATCCCCAGCGACTGCTGCAGCTTTTTCAGCTCCACCTGCATCTGCTCGCGTAGTTTCAAATCCAGAGCGCCCAGCGGCTCATCGAGCAGCAGCACCCGCGGCTGGTTCACCAGCGCCCGGGCAATCGCGACCCGCTGCCGCTGGCCGCCGGAGAGCTGGGAGGGCTTGCGATGATGAGCAAAGCCAAGGGCCACCTTCTCCAGCGCCTCCTGGGCGCGGGCATGGCGCGCTTTCTTCGCCATGCCTTTGACCATCAGGCCGTAGGCGACGTTGTCAAGGATCGACATGTGGGGAAATAGCGCGTAGTCCTGGAACACGGTATTCACATCCCGCTGCCAGGGCGGCAGTTCGCTGGCCGGCTGACCAAAGATATGGATGGTTCCGCCGGAGAGCTGCTCAAAACCGGCAATCAGCCGCAGGCAGGTGGTTTTACCCGAGCCGGACGGACCCAGCATCGAGAAAAATTCTCCATCGCGTATGCCAATGCTAACCCCATCCACCGCCCGCACATCGCCATACAGGCGCGATACATTCTGGAACTCAACCGCGTACGTCATTGTTTGCCTCCGATCCTTAGCGGCCGCCCATTATCGCAATATAGTCCTGAGTCCAGCGGCTATAGGGCACGTATTTCCCGCCTTCCGCAACCGGCGTTTTCCAGAAGTGAATGCGGTTAAACTGCTCATAGCCGTTGGTCTCACAACCTTTATCACCGAGCAGCGCGCTGGCTTTACAGCCCTCAGGCACCACCGGCAGCGAACCGAACCATGCCGCCACATCGCCCTGCACCTTCGGCGTGAGCGACCAGTTCATCCATTTATAGGCGCAGACCGGGTGCTTCGCCTCGCTGTGCAGCATGGTGGTATCCGCCCAGCCGGTTACCCCCTCCTTCGGGAACACGGTGGCGACCGGCTGGCCTTCCGCCTTCAGGCCGTTGGCTTGATAGGGCCACGAACTGGAGGCGGCTACCCCTTCGTTTTTGAAGTCGTTCATCTGTACGGTGGCGTCATGCCAGTAGCGATGGATCAGCGGTTGCTGGTCGCGCAGGACTTTCAGCACCGCGTTGTACTGGGTTTCGGTCAGTTGATAGGGGTCTTCGATCCCCAGCTGCGGCTGGGTGGCTTTGACAAACAGCGCGGCGTCGGCGATATAGATCGGGCCATCATAGGCCTGCACCCGCCCCTGGTTGGTTTTACCATCCGGTAGATCCTGCTTGACGAACACCACGCGCCAGCTGTCCGGCGGCGTCGGGAATACGCGGGTGTTGTACATCAGCAGGTTCGGCCCCCACTGATACGGCGTGCCATAGACTTTACCGCCGACGTTAAACCACGCCCCCTTCGCAATACGCGGATCAAGGGAGCCCCAGCCGGCAATCAGCGCCGTGTTGATCGGCTGCACGCGTTTGCCCATGATCAGGCGCAGCGAAGCATCACCCGAGGCGGTGACCAGATCGTAGCCGCCTTTGGCCATCAGACTGACCATCTCGTCAGAGGTGGCAGCGGTTTTGACATTAACCTGGCAACCGGTGTCCTTTTCGAACTGACTCACCCAGTCGTACTGTTTGTCGGTCTGACCGCGTTCGATATATCCCGGCCAGGCAATAATATCGAGCCGCCCTTCCGGTTTATCCAGCGAGGTGAGCGGCTCTGCCGCCTGAACGGTCAAACAAGCCATACCCAGCACATAAAGGCTGCAACGGGCAATTTTTTTGCTCATCAGGTGTTACTCCTGTCACAAAGGAATTAGCGGCAGCCGTGCCGTAAAAATATCTCCTGAAATAAGGGTAGTCAGCGGATTAACGCCCCCAGGGGAATTTATTCAGGTTGTGACCCGGGACGCATTACGTAAAAATCGCCAACACAAGCAGGACTTTATGGATTATAGACAACGAGTTAGGGAATGAGGAGGGGTATGCATATTTCCTATGGTGAGCGCCGGTAAAATAATGACCGGCCTCGATAAAAATCCTCTTTCGCTTATTTTCGCAGAATGTTTATGATGAGAAAAATAAACGACAGGGTCAGGCAAGCTGTTCGCGAATAAGCTCCCCCAGGCGCTTCACCCCCTGCTCTTCGCGTTCCCCCCAGCCCCAGGCGGTATTAAAACGGAAAAACGAGGTCCAGCTGTCGGAGGTGGAGAACATTTTCCCTGGGGCAATGCTGATGTGCGACGCCAGCGCCCGGGCGCTAAGTGCGCTAGCGTCGGCCCCTTCCGGTAGTTCGATCCACAGAAAGTAGCCGCTGTCGCTGTGGTGGACGACGACCTCCGGCGGCAGATGGCGCAGCAGCGCCTGCCAGGCCTGCTGTTTACGCTCCGCCAGCTGACGACGTAGACGGCGCAGGTGGGCGTCATAGCGCTTGGTGGACAGGTAATCCACCAGGGCTAACTGCATCGGCGAACTGGTGGAAAGCGTACTCATCAGCTGGAGCTGCTGGATCCGCCGCGCCTGTTTGCCGGCCGCCACCCAGCCGATACGAAAGCCGGGTACCAGACATTTTGAGAACGAGCTGCAGTGCAGCGTCATCTCCTGGCGATCCCAGAACTTCGCCGGTAACGGCTTTTCGCGGCCAAAATAGAGCTCGCTGTAGACATCATCTTCGATCAACATCACGTTATAGCGCGCCAGCAGCGCCACCAGCGCCGCTTTTTTTTCAGCGCTGAGGGTGAAGCCGAGCGGATTCTGGCCGTTGGTCATCAGCCAGCAGGCCTTCACCGGATAGTTTTGCAGGGCCGCCTCCAGCGCCGTCAGATCAATGCCTTCCCTGACGTCAGTGGCCACCGACAATGCTTTCAAACGCAGCCTCTCCAGCGCCTGCAGGGCGCCGTAGAAGCAGGGGTTTTCCACCACCACCCAGTCTCCCGGCTCGGTCACCGCCTGCAGGCTGAGGTTAAGCGCCTCCAGCGCCCCGGCGGTGATGACGATCTCGTCCGGCGAGACGTTCATCCCCTGCAGGGCATAGCGACGGGCAATGGCATGCCGAAGTTCTGCATTCCCCGGCGGCAGATTCTCAATGACGCTCATGGCGGTGGCGGTTTTACTCACCTGCGCCAGCGAGCGGTTGAGCTGCTGCAGCGGGAAGAGACGCGGGTCCGGAAAGGCCGAGGCAAAGGGCAGCATCGACGCCTGGCGGCTGGCCTGGAGCACCTCAAAGATATAGGTATTGATATCGACGGCTTCATCGCGAGTGACCTGGGCAGGCGGCGCCGGCTGGCGGAGCTTCACCGGCTGGGGGGCAACATAATAACCCGACTGCGGACGGGCGACGATGCGCCCCTGGCTTTCCAGCAGCTGATAGGCATGGCTGACGGTCATAAAGCTCATGCCGCTGCTGATCACCTGCTCGCGCAGCGACGGCAGCCGATCGCCAGGCAACCAGACGCCAAGGGCGATCTGCTCGGTCAGTTGCTGCGCCAACTGTTGATACTTTTTCATTGCGGCCGTCCCCGTACGATAACGTCCCATTATCATATATCAGTTATAAAAAAATCATAGTTTCCTGTAACTGTTATATCTGCAGCGGCGGCCGCGTCGCCGTGATAGCACGGGATGGGTTTAAAATATCACCACCCAGAATAGCGAGATTAAAACAAACCAGAAGATAATCATTACGCCAAGCGTAATGCACAGACTCTGTAATCCTTTTTCAGACATTGGCATTCCCTTTTATTTATTCCCGAGCTCATACAGTACAAATTAGCCGCGGAGCCGACAATTTATTATTATTTAATTTACGATTAACCGGCTCAGCGTTTTTACTTATTCTCATACTAATGAGTGACAATAAATCAGAGTAAAAATCCGTGGCGGATTTCGTAAGCCAAAATATGCGCCACGGCGGGTGGTAAGGATATATTATGCCGACCAGGTGACTACGCCATACCGGCGGCAGGGCCGCGTAGCCAGCCGTTAGCAATAATATGACAGACAGCGGAATAGCGCCTAATCACCTTCCGCAGGGATTAATCAAGGTTGCGCAAGGATATTTTCTCGCCCTGGCAACAGCTGAAAAATCATAACAGCGGCCAACTGTTATGATAAAAAATGGCGTGACTGCCTCTGCCCCTCAGTCGTCACCCCACCTAAAATTGCGCTGAATCAATTTTGTTGTGGAGTCCTGCATGTTCGGTCTTGATGCATTCCATCTGGCGCGAGTTCAATTCGCTTTTACGGTCTCATTTCATATTATCTTCCCCGCCATTACCATCGGACTGGCCAGCTATCTGGCGGTGCTCGAAGGCTTATGGCTAAAAACAAAAAATCCCGTCTGGCGCTCGCTGTACCATTTCTGGTCGAAGATTTTCGCCGTCAACTTCGGTATGGGGGTCGTTTCCGGGCTGGTGATGGCCTACCAGTTCGGCACCAACTGGAGCGGTTTCTCACAGTTTGCAGGCAGCATAACCGGCCCTCTGCTGACCTATGAAGTCCTGACGGCATTTTTTCTGGAAGCGGGCTTCCTCGGGGTGATGCTTTTCGGCTGGAACCGCGTGGGGCCGGGGCTACACTTTTTCGCCACCTGCATGGTGGCGCTGGGTACTATCATCTCCACCTTCTGGATCCTCGCCTCTAACAGCTGGATGCAGACCCCGCAGGGGTTTGAGATCGTTGATGGCCAGGTCGTGCCCGTCGACTGGCTGGCGGTGATCTTTAATCCGTCGTTCCCCTACCGATTATTGCATATGACAGTAGCGGCATTTCTCAGTAGCGCGCTGTTTGTCGGCGCCTCGGCGGCCTGGCATCTGCTGCGCGGCAATCAGTCGCCGGCGATCCGTAAGATGTTCTCGATGGCGCTATGGATGACGCTGCTGGTCGCCCCCGTCCAGGCGCTGATCGGCGATATGCATGGCCTGAATACCCTGAAGCACCAGCCGGCGAAAATCGCCGCCATTGAGGGGCACTGGGAAAATCCGCCGGGTGAGCCAACGCCGTTGCTGCTGTTTGGCTGGCCCGATATGGACCAGGAGCGCACCCGCTACGGGCTTGAGATACCGGCCCTGGGCAGTCTGATCCTCACCCACAGTCTTGATAAACAGGTGCCGGCGTTGAAAGAGTTCGCTCCTGAGGAGCGCCCGAATTCTACTGTGGTGTTCTGGTCATTTCGCCTGATGGCCGGGCTGGGCATGTTGATGCTGCTGCTGGGCGTGCTGGCCCTGTGGCTGCGTCGCGGCGACCGGCTATACCACTCGCGGCCGTTTCTGCGTTTTGCCCTGTGGATGGGGCCATCCGGCCTGATCGCTATTCTCGCCGGCTGGGTGACCACCGAGGTGGGCCGCCAACCCTGGGTGGTGTATGGCGTTCAGCGCACCGCCGATGCCGTTTCCGCTCATGGCGATCTGCATATGTCGGTCAGTTTATTGACCTTTATCGTAGTGTACAGCGCCGTCTTCGGCGTCGGCTACAGCTATATGCTGCGCCTGATCCGCAAGGGGCCGCAGGAGATGCTCCCGGCGACAACCGGTACGCCAGCCCGCCCGCTGTCCGCCGCCACTGAAGGTTATCTGCAGAAGGAGTCCCGCTAATGGGTATCGAATTATCGGTGATCTGGTTCGTGATTATCGTCTTTGCCACGCTGATGTACATCGTCATGGATGGCTTTGATCTGGGCATCGGCCTGCTGTTCAGCACGGTGCGGGGCGGCGGGGATCGCGACGTAATGGTCAACAGCGTCGCGCCGGTATGGGATGGCAATGAAACCTGGCTGGTGCTCGGCGGCGCCGGCCTGTTTGGCGCCTTTCCCCTCGCCTACGCGGTGATCATCGACGCCCTGTCGATCCCCCTGACCCTGATGCTGATCGGCCTGATTTTTCGCGGCGTCGCCTTTGAGTTTCGCTTCCAGGCTACGCCGTCGCACCGGCCATTCTGGGATCGCGCCTTTTTTGGCGGCTCCCTGCTGGCAACCTTCAGCCAGGGCGTGGTGGTCGGGTCGGTGATCAACGGTTTCACCGTCAGCGGTCGCGCCTTCAGCGGCGGCATGTTTGACTGGCTGACCCCGTTCAGCCTGTTCTGCGGACTCGGACTATGCGTGGCCTATGCGCTGCTCGGCGCCACCTGGCTGGTGATGAAAAGTGAAGGCGCGCTGCAGCAGAGAATGCGCAGCGCATCGCGGCAGTTGCTGGGTGCCCTGCTGGCGGTGTTTGCCGTCATCAGCCTGTGGACTCCGCTGGCGCACCCGGCGATTGCTGCCCGCTGGTTCAGCCTGCCGAATCTCTATTTCCTGCTGCCGGTACCGCTGCTGGTGATCCTCGTTAGCGGCTGGCTGTGGCGCACGCTGCATCAGCGCGACCGCCATGTTTCGCCCTTCACGCTGACGCTGGGCCTGGTCTTTCTCGGCTTCAGCGGACTGGGGATCAGCATCTGGCCGCATATTATCCCGCCGGCCATCACGTTGTGGCAGGCTGCCGCTCCCCCGCAAAGCCAGGGCTTTATGCTGGTGGGCGCCCTGCTGATTATTCCGGTCATTCTTGGCTACACCTGCTGGAGCTATTACGTGTTCCGCGGCAAAGTTCAGCCTGGGGAGGGATATCACTGATGCATACTGCCTGGCCTAAACGTCTGCTGTGGCTGATCGCGCTCTGGGGAGGTAGCGTACTGACGCTGGCCGCCATAAGCCTGCTGTTTCGCCTGCTGATGACCGCCGCAGGGCTAAAAGTCTGAGTGGGATGCAGAGAAGTCCGAAAAGGGACTTCTCCATCTTATCTTCACTTTTGCCTGATGAAATACGGCGCTACATCTGAAGAAAGGATATTGCTATGAAGAAGTTAGCTATACTCTCCGCCATAATGACGCTGGGAATGTCGTCATGGGCTTTCGCTGCCGACAACCCGCCGCCGCCGGAAAAAGGCGCGCAGCATCAGGGTAAACCGCCGGTGAAAAACGGCCAACACGATGGCAAGCAAGCGCAATACAACAGCAAACAGCCACAACGAGACGGCAAACAGTCACAACGAGACGGCAAACAGCCGCAGCACGACGGTAAACAGCCGCAGCACAACGGCAAGCAGCCGCCAAAAGGGAGCGAGCACAGCGGGAAACCGCTGCCGCCGAAAGCGTAGCACTCTGGCCTGGNTTCCGCGTCAGGCCTTTTTTCATCCTTCGTCAGCCATCGTTGACAAACTCTTGCCGTTCTTTGAGATGCCCGAAAAAAAGCCTGCATTGCGCCTGACATAGTATGTCCACGCCATTGTTCCGTCGAGAAAAGGTATGTTAAAGAGAAGCATAAGCGCCCTGCTGTTGCTGTGCGCATTATTTTCCGGGCATCTGTTGGCCCATCGTCAGGGACACGAGTACTTTCCGGTGCAAAGTCTCGAACAGCAGCTGCTGCACGAAGCGGATAGCGATGAGCTTCGCAGCCAGCACGAGGAGGCCGCCGCAGACCTGCGCGAACATCACCGCTGGCAGGACGACCGTAAACCGCGGGCATCCTGCCAATAGCATCGACTCGAATCAGGCCCCTTTGCGCTTCGGCAGCGTCTTCATCAGATCGTCCGGGCTGACGGAGGCCACAATGCTGCCCGGGTGCGGCATTTTGAGGATATGGTTTTTGATCTTGCCGACCACGTGCATTTCGCACGGACGGCAGTCAAACTTCAGGGTCAGGACCTCATCGCCATGGATCAGCTGCATCGGCGTGGCTTTCCAGCTCTTGATGGAGCCTTTCGCCTGCTTCGGGCAGAGGTTGAAGGCGAACCGCAGACAATGCTTAGTGATCATCACCGGCACATCGCCCTTCTCTTCGTGCGCTTCATAGGCGGCGTCGATCAGCTGTACGCCATAGCGCTGGTAGAACGCCCGCGCCTTGTGGTTATAGACGTTGGCGAGGAAGGAGAGATGGGTCTCAGGGTAGACCGGCGGCGGTACGGAGACCGGCTTGCGGGTGCCGCGCTGCCAGGCGTTGAGGCGCGCTTCATCCAGCATCTCCGCAGTTTCCCGACGCAGCTGGTTGAGCAGGCTGTTGGGCACAAACAGCGGCGGCAGATTAACCTGCACCTCGCGCGCATAGTAGATGGTTTGCCCCAGTTTTGTGACACCGTCACGCAGGTTGGCCAGCGCTTTCTCCGCCTGGTTAGCTTCGGCGAACTCCCCGTCAAGGGTGTGGGTCACGCTGACGCCATCTTCACAGGTCATGGTGAGAACCAGCTGCTCCTGCCAGCCGCTCAACGTCACATCTACCGCGATGCGGCGTTCGCTGGAGGTCTTTAGCAGCGCCTGTTGCCAGTTATGATCGAGGTTGCGGTTGAGCGGCTGATGGGGGCGCACTTTATGCAGATCCGCTGGCATCTCGTTCGGCCATACCCGATAACGGTTTTCGCCGGTTTTTTCCACGGTATTAGCACGGAAGCCCACCACTTCGCGCTTAATCATCACGTTGAGACCATCGCCGTTGGTTAACGGTTCACTGACTTCAACGTCGAGATGGTCTTTGCCTACCTTCAGAACTTCACCTACCGGCAGGCCGATAAATTTCGGCGAATCAAAGGCGCCGATATCGCCTTTGCGGGCATTAACAAAGTAGTCAGTGCTGCCCCGGTGGAAGGTTTTATCCGTGGACGGGATAAAGAAATGCTCAGTGCGTCCAGCCGAGGCGCGCGCCAGGTCGCCGCGATCTTCGATAATGGCATCCAGCATTTGACGGTAGTGCGCAGTGATGTTTTTCACATAACTCATGTCTTTGTAACGGCCTTCAATTTTGAAGGAGCGTACGCCAGCGTCGATCAGCGCCGCCAGGTTGGCGGTCTGATCGTTATCCTTCATCGACAGGAGATGTTTCTCATAGGCCACCACCCGCCCCTGATCGTCCTTCAGGGTATACGGCAAGCGGCAAGCCTGCGAGCAGTCGCCGCGGTTGGCGCTGCGTCCGGTCTGGGCGTGCGAAATGTAACACTGCCCGGAATAGGCCACGCACAGCGCGCCATGGATAAAGAATTCGATGGTGGCGTCAGTGTGGTCGTAAATGGCTTTGATTTGACTGAGGTTCAGTTCGCGCGCCAGCACGATCTGACTGAAGCCGGCGTCGGAGAGAAACTTCGCTTTTTCCACGCTGCGAATATCGCACTGGGTGCTGGCGTGCAGCTCAATCGGCGGCAGATCCAGCTCCATGATCCCCATATCCTGGACGATAAGCGCATCGACGCCTGCGTCGTAGAGATCGGTAATCAGCCGCTGCGCCGGCTCCAGTTCATCGTCATGCAGAATGGTGTTCAGCGTCACAAATACCTTTGCGCCAAAGCGATGAGCGAAAGGCACCAGCCCGGCGATATCGCTCAGACTGTTGCTGGCGTTGTGGCGGGCGCCAAAGCCAGGTCCACCGATGTAAACGGCATCGGCGCCGTGAAGGATCGCTTCGCGAGCGATACCGGCGTCGCGGGCAGGACTAAGAAGTTCAAGACGATGATTGTGCAGGCGCATACGCGTGTTGTTATCCAGTATAAGGGGGTCGAAATGGCGGCTATTGTAGTCAGAACCGGGCGCAGACGAAAACCTTTTCCGCCGTCACACGACGACGAATTTTCACTTTTCAACAAAGTATTGACGGAAAAGATATTTCCCTCAAATCACGGCGAAGAGTACTGTCATCACGTATTCCGGATTTTCCTCGTCACGTTGTGAGTGGTTATCATCAGTCATCTTGTCTGGCCGCGGGTTCGCTCGCGGTTTTTTCTTTTGGATAATGGATAAGAGAATGGAAATGGGCCGCCTGGGCGCCGCGGTTACGATACGCATGCGTCGCGTCGCCGGCGAAACGCCTACCCTCACCCGCCTGCAGCGAGTGCCACTCCCCTTGTAAGCACAAATCCAGCGTACCACTTATCACTACCACATGCTCAATCACCCCTTTCTCATGCGGCGTTGATTCGCTCAGCGCGCCGGGGGCAAGGGTTATCGAAAAATGGTCAAAGCGCAGCTCGGGATCCCACGGGAATACTGGCGTCACCACCATCGCCTGCTGCTGCGGATCAAACGCGGAGGGCGCGGCGCTGGCGTCCGGGACGATGAACGCCGAAAACGGTACGTTCAGCCCGGTGGCAATCTTCCACAGCGTCGCCACCGTTGGACTTGATTCATTCCGCTCAATCTGCCCGAGCATGGCTTTCGACACCCCGGTCTCTTCCGCCAGTCGCGACAGGCTCCAGCCTCGCTGCTGGCGCAGGGTTTTAAGCGTTGCCGCCAGATGTTGCGCAATATTCATCCTTCCTCCCGTTTTTACTGCGCAAAGTATACCGCCATTTGTCTGATTTTTTCAGGACGTTTAACGGCATCGTACGCCACTGGCGGCGAGTTTTTCTCCCAGGGTAGCTGCGCGAACCACCGCTTGTGCGTTATAACGCACAATGATACAGTGAATGGATGTTATAACGCACATGAGAATCATCGATGCGCTCGTTTAGTCTTCCGCTTCCCACTCTGTTCGCTGGCTTCGTCGCCGTGTTGGTGGGGTACGCCAGCTCCGCCGCCATCATCTGGCAGGCCGCCGCCGCGGCCGGCGCTACCCCCGGGCAGATCGCCGGCTGGATGACGGCTCTTGGCCTCGCCATGGGCATCAGTACTCTCGCGCTGAGCGCCTGGCGGAAAGTTCCTGTGCTCACCGCCTGGTCAACGCCGGGCGCTGCGCTGTTAGTTAGCGGCCTGCAGGGGGTGACCCTCGCCGAGGCCGTGGGGATCTTTATTTTCGCCAACGCGCTGATCGTTATCTGCGGCGCCACCGGCCTGTTTGCCCGGCTGATGAAGATCATTCCCCATTCGCTGGCCGCCGCGATGCTGGCTGGGATCCTGCTACGGTTTGGTTTGCAGGCCTTCGCCGGCTTACAGGATCATCTGCCGCTGTGCGGCGGGATGCTCGCCGCCTGGCTGCTGTGTAAAGCGCTGTGGCCCCGCTTCGCCGTGGTGGCCGCGCTGGTGATTGGAGCGCTGATTGCGGCGGCGTCCGGGGATGTGGCTAGCGCCGCCGTGCCGCTGGCATTTGTGACGCCGGAATGGGTCGCCCCGCAGTTTACTCCGGCGCTTTTGCTCAGCGTCGGTCTGCCGTTCTTCCTCGTCACCATGGCCTCGCAGAACGCTCCAGGGTTCGCCACCCTGCAGGCATCAGGCTATACCGTACCGGTCTCCGCACTGATCGTCGTTTGCGGGGGGTTGGCACTACTGCTGGCGCCGTTTGGGGTTTATTCCATCTGCATCGCGGCGATCA
Source organism: Klebsiella sp. EMBS2024 (assembly GCF_036233805.1). Taxonomy (NCBI): domain Bacteria; kingdom Pseudomonadati; phylum Pseudomonadota; class Gammaproteobacteria; order Enterobacterales; family Enterobacteriaceae; genus Klebsiella; species Klebsiella sp. EMBS2024. Next base: position 2,133,005 of record NZ_JAZARW010000001.1, read on the forward strand.
CCGCCGCCATATGCCAGAGCCCGGAGGCGCACCCGGATCCGAACCAGCGCTGGCTGGCGGCCATAGCCGCGGGCGGTTTTTATCTGCTGGCCGGTCTGTTCGGCGGGTCAATCACCGCCCTGATGTCGGCCCTGCCGCCGGCGTGGATCCAGATGCTGGCGGGTCTGGCGCTGCTCGGCACCATCGGCGGGAGTCTGTTTCAGGCAGTGCATCAGGCCAGTGAGCGCGATGCGGCAGTGCTAACCTTCCTGGTCACCGCCAGCGGGGTGACGCTGGCGGGAATTGGCTCCGCCTTCTGGGGCGTGGTGCTCGGCGGGGTGAGTTACGGCGTGCTATCCGCGCTGCGCCGCCCGTAGCTGGGAGGGCGTCAGGNGGTGGCGGCTTTGACCCGATGGCTGAAATGGCTGGGGGAGCTAAAACCACAGGCCAGCGCTATCTCGGTTAACGGCAGCGCGCTATGGCAGATCAGGTTTTGCGCCTTCGCCATTCGCTGCTGCATGACGTACTGATGCGGAGCCATATTTAGCGACTGACGAAACATACGAGCAAAATGAAACTCGCTCAGACCCGCCTGCTGCGCCAGGTCGGCCAGGGTCAAGGGCTGATCGAGATGAGCATCGATCCAGGCCAGTACGTGACGCTTTACGCCTGGCGCCAGCCCGCCGGTGACCGTCGGCAAACGCCACTGCACGGTGGAATAGTGCTGGATCAGATGGGTAAGCAGTAAGCTGCTGGCGGCGCTGAGGGTCAGCTGGTTCGCCGGCTGCCGCCAGTCGTTAGCCAGCAAAAACTGACGATACACTGCGGTGATTTTATCATCGCTGGCGAAGGTCTTTTCCTGCAGGGTGAAGTTCGCCGGGCTGCGGTCCCACACCTCCTCGCCGACGCGACGCAGGTGCGCATCGGTACAGTAAAGATGCACAAACGACAGATCGCCGCGGATATCCCATACGCTTTCATCGCCTTTCGGCATCAGACAAAAACGATCCGGGCCGCCGCCATTTTTCCAGCCGTGCGGCGTCTTTTGATAGCTTTCGTAGCCATCAGCGACGTACAGACTTAAAGTATGATGGTCGCTGCGCACCGTCACGGTATCGCAATTGTTATACCAGGCGGCCAGTTGAATACCGGAATTCAGCTCCACGGTCCCCTTCAGCACCGCGTTCTGTCGCCGTAATGTTTCAAATGTCCCGTAACCCATCGTCTTCACACATTGTCTGTAAAAGCCCTAGTCTAGGGAGACTACGGCGCGGTTTCCAGTCCTCACCGCCAGCGGATAGCAAATAAGCGCAAGAATTTGCAAGCCGACAACAAACCGGTGAAAGCCGTAGCAGGCGGCAGCCGGCATACTCCTCCCATCAACAGGTAGAGGAGAACCAGGGTGAACGCATTACTCTATGCACTCGTTGTCGTGATCTGGGGTACAACGTGGATTGCGATTTTTTTACAACAGGGACCGGTGGCCGCGCCGGTATCGATTTTCTGGCGTTTCGCCGTAGCCAGTGTCACGATGCTGGCGATTCTGCTCGTCACACGACGCCTGCGGCCGCTGGGCGCGAAAGATCATCTCTGCTGCCTGCTGCAGGGCTGCTGCGTCTTCTGCTTTAATTTCTGGTGTTTTTATACCGCCGCCGCCTGGATCAATACCGGTCTGGAATCGGTGATCTTTTCGATGGCGGTACTGTTTAACGCCATCAACAGCTTTCTCTTTTTTCGCCAGCAGCCGCCGGGCCGCTTCTGGGCCGCCGCCGCGCTGGGTCTCGCCGGTATCGTCATCCTGTTCTGGGACGACCTGCTGGCCAACGGACTGAACGCCTCGCTGCTGTGGGGGATCGGGCTGAGCGCCCTGGGCACCTACGGTTTTTCGCTCGGCAATATGTTCAGTATTCGCCACCAGCGCCGCGGGCTGGAAACGCTGACCACCAACAGCTGGGCGATGCTCTACGGCACGCTGGTGATGGGGGCGATCGCTCTGCTGCGCGGCGATAACTTTATGCCAGAATGGACCGTCAGCTATCTGGGCGCCCTGCTTTACCTGGCGCTGTTCGGCTCGGTCATCGCCTTTGGCGCCTATTTCACTCTCGTTGGGCGCATCGGCGCCAGCAAAGCCGCCTACAGTACGCTGCTGTTTCCGCTGGTCGCCTTATCCATTTCCACCGTCTATGAAGGGTATGTCTGGCACAGCAACGCCGTGATCGGGCTGGCGCTGATCCTGCTGGGTAACCTGGTGATGTTTGCCAAACCGGAACAGCTATTGCTGCGCCGAAGGCTGGCCTGAGGAGGCTGAAGAAAAACAGCGCCGTCGTCAGACGGCGCTGGCACGATTAACGCTGAGAGGGATCGAATTTAACGGCGTCGACCGCCATATCATCGATAACCTGCTTCAGGGTATCGACGGTCAGCGGTGTATTCTCATTCGCCAGGGTTTTGCCTTCCCCTTTACGTACGACCTTGATGACCGGCTTATTGGTGCTGGCGTCAATGACCTCCGCCTCAAAGTACAGATCGGTGTCCATGGTACGATGGCCGGTGGCGGCCTGGGTGCCGGCGACAATCATAGCGACCGGGATCACTTCATAGAACTGCAGCCCCTCTTTGCTGGAGTCCACCCCGGTGATCGCCCCGCGGAAGATGAGGCTGCGCTTGCCGGCGGTAGTGGCCAGCGGTTTACGCTCGGAAATAGCCTGTTTCAGCTCTTTGTTGGTGTAGTTAAGAATATCCTGCAGCGCCTTCTCCCCTACCTGGGTGGTCGGCTTCGGTACCGGATAGTAGGTCACCGGGTGATAAACGATATTGTCATAGTTGGCCGGATTGAAGTTCGGATCGATCCAGCGCAGCTCCGGCTTGCCGGAGGCAGAGGTCGTTTCTTTCAAACTGGAATAATCTTTTAAGAAGCCCGAATACTGATCCGGTTGCGCCACTTTCGCCGCACAGCCGGTCAACGCCAATATTCCCGCCAGAGCGGCGACTTTCAGTAAAACGCGAGTACGCATAGAGAGATCCCTGTAAATGCAGTTTTTTTTCGGCAGACGTTATAGCAAATAGGACCCACTAGTTTTGTGACAAAAAAANGGCTTCGTCAAGGAAGATTTATAAATATTGATTGCCTGAACATTACGTTAATAAATAATCACTTAAAAGGGGTATCGCGCGGTTTTCCAGGCTCATTTTCGCCGCAACGGGTCTCTGTCTTGCCCAGGCTCTGGCGGGGAATGCGGCGCGGGCCATGCTCAGCTTCCCACGCCGCGGCGAATCAGGCAGGCTTGCGCGCCAACAGGGTGGCGAAGCGCAATTTGATGCGATTGCCGTTGGCGTCGGTGCGATGCAGCTCACCGACGTCCTCATTGTATTTCAGCAGCTCCCAGCCCTGGTAATAATCACGAAGCTCATCAGGTTTAAAGGCAAACGGGAAGCCGACGGTGCAGGGATAGTCTTCGGTATCCATCGCCGCCACAATCAGGTTATAGCCGCCGGCGGCGGTGCAGCGCTGCATATTGGCGATCAGGCCGGGGATGGTGTCAGGCTCGAGGAACATCATCACTACGGTGGAGAGGATCAGGTCATACTCGCCGTCAAAGCTCAGGCTGTTGAGGTCTTTCACCGCCGTTTGCAGATTATCCAGTCGCTCGGCGGCGCGAATACTTTCCAGATTGTTGAGGCTCATCGGATTTTTATCCCACGCCGTCACCGCGAAGCCGTTCGCCGCCAGATAAAGGCTGTTACGCCCGTTGCCGCAGCCCAGATCCAGCGCCCGCCCCGGCGGCACAATCGTCGCGGCATGCAGCACCTCGGAATGGGTGCGGGTCAGGCTGTATTTTTGACTAAAATAATCCGCGTCACGCTTTGTCATGATCCTTCCTTCTTATTCAGGAGTGTTTCCCGGTCGACCTGGAGCAACAGTTTTCCGCTGACCAACAGCAACGCTGTACGCAGCAGCAGCAGGCCGACAACCANATTGCTAAAAATAAACAGCGGCATCGCCAGATGATGAAAAAAGCCGTCTCCCCTGGCCTGGCCGAGATGCAGACCGGTGGTGGCCAGCGCGGAAATGCCGAACGAGAAGCTCCAGAAAGAAGCATTGAACGGCTGACGAAGATACCAGGGCATCAGACGGAGCATAAACAGTAGCTGCAGCAGGCCGTAACCAAACAGCAGCTTAGCGAAGGTATCGGCCTCCCCGCCGTTGACGCTGAGCCAGGCGCTGCAGGCCACCAGCGCAGGCGCCAGCTGGATCCCCAGCGAGGTGCGCAGCGGCGTCGGCAGCTCGCCTGCGCTGCGCAGACGCTGGAGGATCGCCGGCTCGAGGCTCAGCCAGGAGAAGACCCCGGCGCCGAGGAACACCAGTCCGGCATCGGAAAATCCCAGCGCGCCGCAGGCCATCGCGCTGATAAAATTATTGGCTACTGTCGGTAGATACAACCCCGGCGTGGTGGCCTCGCGAGGATGGTTCCCCCGCCATAGCCCACCGCTTTGCCAGGCGGCATAGGCGAGCTGCAGCGCCACGCCCGGCACAAACAGCCCGATCGCCAGCGGCCGGCACCAGGGAGCCAAACCAATCGCCACCAACAGCGTGGTGGCCGGAAACAGGCTGACGAAGCTGCTGCTCACCGGATGACGCATCTCCCGCAGCACGCTCGCCGGAAAGCGGATCGCCCGGCTGATAAACGCCATGCTGAGCAGGACCCACATCGCCATCGCCAGCGTCACCAGCCCATCACCAATGCTGCGGCTGACCGGCCAGAGGGTGCTGGCGTAACGCCAGGCGAAGCCCATTCCGATGGTGCCGAGCACCATGCCAAAATAACCCGCCGGCAGGTTTAGCACCTGCCGCGGCGTTTGCGTTTTATTCATTTTATTGATGATATCAATTTAATTTGAAGTTGCATTCTAAAGGAACCTTATCCCGCGCGCTATGGCGATCTTTGCTATGTTTATGTTAACCATAAGTAATAAGGATCGGCCATGCGTAAATACCGTCTCAGCGAACAGACCCGGCAGTATTGTTATGAGGAAGAGCATGGCAAACAAAGCGTCACCCTGCGCCAGATAGTGGCGCTTATTGATTTCGCTGACGTTAAAGCGGGCAGCGAAGGCGGCTGGGTGGATGAGGAATGCGCTCTCAGCCAGCAGGGGGAGTGCTGGATCTACGATGTCAACAGCGTGGTCTTCGCCGGGGCGCGCATCCGTGACGACGCCCGCTTAACCGGGTTCTGCGTGGTCAGCCATGAGGCCACCATCGGCGGACGGGCCTGCATTCACGCCTCGCAGATCAGCCATCACGCGCAGATCAGTGACAACGTCACGGTTATGCAGAGCCAGGTGCGCGGTTATTGTCGCCTTGCCGACGAGGCGCGTCTTCTCCCCCACTGCCAGGTGATTGCCGCGCGCGGGTTAACCGCCGATCGCGACAAAGTCCTGCAGATCTATCAGCGAGCCACCGTCAGCGCCTCGCGCATTCTCCACCAGGCGCAAATCTACGGCGATGCCTTCGTTGAGCATGCGTTTGTCGAACATCGGGCGGAAGTGTTTGACCAGGCAAGACTTGAAGGGAACGAAGAAAACGACGTCTGGGTATGCGATAACGCCCGGGTATACGGGCACGCGCGTCTGATCGCCGGTCGTGGAGAGGATGCCATTCCCACCGTGCGCTACAGTTCGCAGGTGGCAGAGAATGCGGTGATTGAAGGCAACTGCCTGCTGAAGCATCGGGCGATGGTCGGCGGCGAGGCGCAGCTGCGAGGTGGTCCGATTCTGCTCGACGACGATGTGCTGATCCAGGGGCGGACAGTCATCATCGGCGATGTGATCGTTGAGCACCAGGTCTCCATCAATGACGAGGTGCAGATTGCCGCACAGGAGGGAGAGGCCATTCATCTGCGCGGCCCGAAAACGCTTGACGGCCAGCAGCACATCACCCGCACGCCGCTGTTAGGCGCGCTTTAATGCCTCATCGCGGTCAATAATGCGGGCGTAGATATTCTGATCGTCATAGCTACCTTTCAGATACTCGGCTTGTCGGAGACAGCCTTCCAGAACAAACCCGTTGCGCAACGCTACCTGGTTGCTGCGGGTGTTCGCCACCCGGCATTTGATCACAAACCGGCGCACCAGCCCGCTGGCGGCATAATGGCGGATAAAGGCCTGTAATGAACGGGAAAGCAGCCCTTGCCCCTGGTGCTCTTCATCGATCCAGTAGCCAATATAGGCCGTTTTATTCTGCGGCTCGATCTGATTGAACGACAGGACGCCGACTAGCTGCTTATCGAGAAACAGCAAAAACATTTTGGCGTAATCCCGCTGATGCAGCATCACGTTGCCCTGCACATGGCGGCGGGTCTCGTCTTCGCTGCGCACCTCGGCGGGCCAACTGAGCGACTGCTGTAGCCAGCGCTGGTTTTTGACCACCAGCTGGTGCAGGTCGCTAACGTAGCGCTCATCAATGGCGATTAGCGTCAGCGCGTCGGTTACCGGGATCGACTCAGGTACTGCTGGGATATCTGCGGTCATAGCGCTCTCTTCTGGCCCGCAGGGACTGCCTGCGGGCGTCGGGTGACTCAGGGTTATTTCATGATCCGGTCGTCAACGTAGTTGCGTTTATCTGCTGCCGGCGGGAAATACTGATAGAGCCAGGTTTCGCTGATGGCTTCTCCCTGACAGCGCAGGAACAGACGCATCTCCACCGGGTCGGTTGAGTCGGTGGTCGGATACCAGTCGAAAAGGATCCGGTAGCCATCGAACGGCTCGACGTAGAGGATCTCAATCTGCTTCGCTTCCCCGCTGGAGAGGGTGATCACCGGTTCAATACCGCGCGGCGCGGCCGCCTTCAAATCGCCGCCGACAAAGTCGATGGCAAAACGACGCGCCCACTTATCCGGGTAGTGTTCACCCGGCGCCCATCCCTCGGGGAAGCCCCCCATCCCGGTGCGGGTGGCCAGAACGCGCGCCAGCGGAGTGCTCACCGGCGGCTGCGCGCTCCAGTAAAGACGGTAGCGGAAGTCCAGTTCGTCGCCCGCCTTCACCGCCTTTTCCGGCTGCCAGAAGCAGACGATATTATCCAGCGTTTCGCCGGTAGTTGGGATCTCCATCAGGCTGACCGCCCCTTTGCCCCACTGGTTACGCGGCTCAACCCACAGGCTGGGACGCTTGTTATACCAGCCCATCACATCCTGGTAGTGGGAGAAATCACGGTCCAGCTGCAACAGACCAAAGCCGCGCGGGTTCTTGTCCTGGAAGGCATTGAACTGCAGCTTCTGCGGGTTATTCAGCGGCCGGCAGACCCATTCCCCGTTGCCCAACCACATTGACAGCCGATCGGAGTCGTGGATTTGCGGATGGATGGTGTCGCACATCCGCCGCTCATTATTGCCGCAGCTGAACATACTGGTCATCGGCGCGATACCCAGCTGTTTGATATCCTTGCGGGCGTACAGGTGGTTTTCCACGTCCATGATAACCTGGGTATCCTGGCAGTGGATGGTGAACTTGTAGGCGCCAGTGATGCTCGGGCTGTCCAGCAGCGCGTAAACGGTAAACACCGTGGCGTCCCCTTTGACCGTTTCGAACCAGAACGACGTAAAGTCGGGAAACTCTTCCGGGGTATCGGTAAAGGTATCCACCGCCAGACCGCGGGCCGACAGGCCATACTGATAGGTGCTGTCTACCGCGCGGAAGTAGCTGGCGCCGAGGAACGCCACGATATCGCGGCGCGCCAGCTCCGGCGCTTTAAACACCCGGAACCCGGCGAAGCCGAGGTCAGACTGTCCTTCCAGCTGACGGGTATCCACACCGGCGTCATTGTACTTAAACAGCTCCGGACGGAAGTGGATCTCGCGCGCCTGCTGGGTGCTGGCGTCTAAAGAGAACATCCGCACGCGGCGACGGAACCCCATCCCGACGTGGAAAAACTGGATGTCCAGCTTACGCTCTTCAATATTGTTCCACAGCGAGTGGTTGGCATCGTACTGGATGCTGTTATAGGCCTGCGGGGTGAGATTGGCGAGCGTCGGCGGCAGATCGCGCGGGGCGCCGCCCCACGGCTGGCGCGCCAGATCGTGAGCCATCGCCTGCAGAACAGCATAATCAAAACGACGCGTTTGCCCGTCGGCAATGCCCGCGTCTTCGGCAAAAGCGGCCTGACTGAATAAGGAAGCGACTCCTGACGTTCCGCATACGGCGGCAACAGCCATGGAAGATTTAAGAAAACGTCTGCGGTTCATGCCTGAGAAAGCGTCCTTCTGCACGGGTGAATTGATTCGCAACGCGTCATCACGCTGCGTGATAATTTCCGCCCACTCTAGACAAAAACGATTAATAATCCAATTGTTGCCAGCAGAAAAAAGGTAAAAAAGCCCTGTCCAGAGGAACAGACTGTTTTTTTCATTTCCTCTGACGTGTAGCCTGGGCATACACGCTGCCTGCCGCTTTTTACCCCTGACTATTCAAGGGAAATCTATTCTCCAGTGCTGAATATTCACCCCATGTATCGCTCCTCGCCGCGCGCGTTTTTTAGGCACGATTCGCGCAAATTCCCATCGCGCCTGGTGCTAACTTTTCCCCGATAACCGCTATCTTTCTTCACGTTAGCGGCCAACAGGGGAGAGCCGTTCGGGCTGTCCCGCCACGCTCTCCAGGGAATTCATTCAGGAGTCATGCCATGCAAGTGAAAGCAGCCGTTACGCTGGGCTACCAGCAGCCTTTTGTCATCAAAGACGTCGAGGTCGCCCCGCCGGGGAAGGACGAGATATTAGTGAAAATTGTCGCCACCGGCGTCTGCCATACCGACGCCGTGATGCGCGACAACCCCGGGGTGGTGCCTATGCCGGCGATCCTCGGCCATGAAGGCGCCGGGATCGTTGCCAGCGTCGGCGAGGCGGTTAGCGGCATCAGAGTAGGAGACCACGTAGTGCTCAGCTACGCCGCCTGCCACCACTGCGAAAATTGTTTAAGCAACCACCCTTCGGCTTNCGAAGATTTTAATACGCTTAATTTTGGCGGCCGACGCGAGGATGGCACCACCCCCTACCGGCTGGGAGACCAGGATCTGTCCCTGTTCTTTGGCCAGTCGTCTTTCAGCCAGTATGTGGTCACCCGCGCCAGCAACGCGGTCGTGGTCGACCCGGAGGTTGATCTCACCCTGCTCGGCCCGCTGGGCTGCGGTATCCAGACCGGTAGCGGGACGGTGCTCAACCGCCTGAAACCGGTGGTCGGCGAATCGCTGGTGGTGTTTGGCTGCGGCGCGGTGGGGCTCAGCGCCATCATGGCAGCGAAATTAACCGGCTGTTCGCAGATTATCGCGGTGGATATCCATGCCAGCCGCCTCGCCCTGGCGCGCGAACTGGGCGCCACCCATCAGATCAACGGTAAGGAACAGGATGCCGTCGCCGTGATTAAACAAATCACCGGTAAAGGCGCCCACTACGCGGTGGAAACGACCGGCGTCTCCGCTATCGTTCTGCAGGCCGTACACGCGGTGAAACCGCTGGGAACGGTGGCGATTGTGGGCTTTACCGGAGATATCACCCTTAACGTGCAGAACGACCTGATGGCGGAGGGAAAATCGCTGGTCGGGGTGATTGAAGGCGACGCCGTGCCGGCGCTGTTTATTCCGCTGTTGGTGCAACTCTATAAACAGGGAAAATTCCCTATCGATAAGCTTATCGCCCGCTATCCGTTGGCCGATATCAACCAGGCCTTCGCCGATTCGGCGTCCGGCAAGGTGATCAAGCCGGTGGTGGTCGTGTGAGATAACGTCGCCACCGGTCGGTGGCGACAGTTGCGCATTATGGGATTTATTCCAGCGTCACGTGATGCTTCATCACCCGGCGAAACAGCGCCAGTCTGGCGCGCATAAAGCGGTTCTCCACTTTAAACCCGGCGCGCTTATGCAAGCCAATGCGCAACAGGCGATCCCGCCCGCGCAGGCACGCCGGCCAGCGCACCGCGCCGGAAAGCGTCTGCTCGCCGCTGGCGAGGCGGGCAAACTGCGCCCAGTAGTCAGCGACCTGAGCGGCGAAGGCCAGATCCGCTTCGCTGGCGTACTGCCGCACCGGGTCGGTCAACCGCAGGTTATCAAACACGTAGGGCACCTCGTTGCCATGCCAGGCCCCATGCGGGTAGGCGTCATGCTCCGCTTCCGCGACATAATCAAACCAGTAGCGCCAGCACGGCTGACCCACGCGCTGTTGCGCCTGCATCACTACATAACCAAGGGTGGTGAAGGCCATGTCGCGGCATACTTCCCGCCCCAGCGCTTCATCGCCCTTCACGCCGGGATAGAGGAGTTTGATCAGCCCCAGCCCCAGACGGCGCTCTCGGCGCAGCTTCTGGATCTGCCCGGCAATATCGACGCCGAACACGGCCATCACGCTGGCTTCATCGCTATTGGAGCCGATCATCACCGGTATCGGATGCTGGCGGCCGGCAAAGAAGGTCTCCAGCATCGGCTGCGGCAGCACCGCGTCTCCGGCAATAGGCGCTGGCCCGGTATTCAGCGGCGCGGTGAGCGACCAGAAGGCCTCCGCCGGGATCGCCCGCAATTCCTCAGCGCTGGCTTGCGGTAAGGCGAAGTGTTCCGCCAGCAGGCGCCCTTTTTCCAGCGCTTTTTCCCGCGGCAGATCGGGTAGCGTATACCCGCTCTGAATAATCGCTTTATGAAACAGCCCTTTCGCTTTCGGGGAGGCCATTAGCGACAGCACGCTGCGCGCCCCGGCGGATTCGCCAAACAGCGTGACGTTGGCGGCATCCCCGCCGAAGGCGTGGATATTCTCCTGAACCCACTGCAGAGCGGCAATCTGATCGAGCAACGCGAAATTATAGAGACGTTCGCCCGCCTCTTGTTCCAGCGCCGGATGGGCGAAAAAACCGAGATGGCCCAGCCGGTAGTTAACTGTCACCACCACCACGTCGCGGCTGGCAAGCGCTTTGCCATCGTAAGGCGGCAGGCTGCCGGCGCCGATGGTAAACCCGCCGCCGTGNAGCCAGACCATCACCGGCAGCGGCTGCGCTGCGCTGGCCGGGGCCCAGACGTTGAGATATAAGCAGTCTTCGCTGAAGGCGCCAGGATCGCCGCCGCCGAGCTCGCGGCAGTAGTCAATGTCCTGCCAGCTGGCGGCGGAAAAGGTCTCAGCTGGACGTACCCCCTGCCAGCGGGCGGCTGGCTGCGGCGCGCGCCAGCGCAGCGGGCCCACGGGCGGCGCGGCGTACGGAATGCCGCGCCAGATATGAATCCCCTGTTCTGCGCTCCCGGCAAGCGTTCCCTGACGGGTTTTCGCCAACGGTTTCGACGGATGTTGCATAACCTGCTCCCTGTAAGGCTGATGCCAGCAGGGTACTGATTTTACAGCAGACCGCAACGTCGTTTGCTGCGCTCCTCCGCCTGTCGGTATAGTTCAAACTCATCCTGCACCGGGCAGCCCAGAGCTGCCTCAAACGCCTCGCGACTGGCGTTCCCGTGGCTGCGCGCCTGGGTTTCGTTGCCCAGATTGGACTGAAAAATGCCCGCCGCGCTGACCGGTAAAAAATCTTCATAAATAATCGGCTGGGCGACCACCCACCCGCGCTCAATCAGCGGCTGCGGATCGTCGCCCGGGCGAAACGCCTGGCGATGTGCCNCACCCGTGGGCGTCAGGCGGTAGCGAAACCAGGCCAGCCCCTGCTGACGGAGCAGAAATTCGCTGTCGGGAAATTCGCTAAACACCTCCTGTAGATGCTGCTGGTGGCTGAGATTATCTTTCCCGGTTCCTGCCGCCTGCAGCAGCCGATCGTACAGCGCGCGCCCTTTCGGCGTCAGCGCCACGCCCCGCTGCTCAATTTCGCCAAAGCGGGCGCTATGGGTGCCTCGGTGTTCTCCGGCGAACATCACCGGCTCCTCAAGCGCCTTAAAGCTGGTCTGCCGCAGGAGGATCGGGACCTCCCGGCGCGGTGGCCCTTCAATCAACGCTTTGGGTTCAATACCGCACTCCGGCATCAGGGACTGGACGCGGTCAATATCCAGCGTCCGCGGCGTGAGATGGTTGATATGACACCCCGGGAAACAGACCACATCGGCAATCAGGCGGTGCTCGCGATGCAGAGCATGGTAAGTCTCCTCATCGACGGTGGCTTGCCGGTGCCAGCGGAACGTCTCCAGCGCCTCCTGGACAAACTCGCGCGCGTCGGCAGAGGTGAATTCGCCCTCTGCTTCATACTGCGCAATCAGCGCCAGGCAGCGGGGGGTGAAGATTTTGCGCCGCGCGAGGATCGCCTCGGCCCGCTCGCGCAGGGCGCGATTTTCAATCAGCTCCAGGCGCAGCAGCGAGGTGAAAATCCGAAATGGATTGCGCGCCAGCGCGGCATCGTCGATGGGACGAAACGCCGTGGAGTGGACCGGCACGCCGGCCTGCGAGAGATCGTAATAGCTAACGGGATACATCCCCATGATGGCAAACATGCGACGGAGCGTCGCCAGTTCTTCCGCTGTGCCCACGCGAATCGCGCCGTGGCGCTCCACGTTTAAGCGCGCCAGCTCGTCAGCGTTAGCGAGCTGTTCATGCAGCTGCGGATTATTTTCCAGTACCGCCAGGTTGACGTCAGCCACCAGCTCCAGCAGCGTTCCGTACTGCGGAACTTCCTGCTGGTACATGGCCGACATGGCCTGCGAAAAGTGCTCCCGAATCTCATCAGCCGTGATGGTGTTCGCCATGATGTGTTACCTCCAGTGAATACTTCCTGGAGTGTAGGAAAGCTGCCTCGCGGCGGGGGGAAGAATTTACAAACTGTGATGGCGATAACCTGCCGCCGGTCCAGGTCATTGCGCAAAACATAACCCATAGTTATGAAAAACACCCTGTAATTTCACTTTAAATTAACAATACATTTACACACACTGCTTCTGGCGACATTACAACAATATGCCCCTCTACCGTCTACACGGAGTACCCTATGAACGACAAATGGTCCCCACGTGAGGTTGTCCATCGCGATTACAGTAGCCACCCGCCCGCTTACGCGCCGGGCTATAAAACCAGCGTCCTGCGCTCGCCAAAAAACGCCCTCATCTCTCTGCAGAACTCGCTGTCAGAGATCACCGGCCCGGTATTTAGCCGCGACGACCTGGGCCCTCTGGATAATGACCTAATCCTGAACTATGCCAAAGAAGGCCTGCCTATCGGCGAGCGGATCATCGTCCACGGTTACGTGCGCGATGGATTCGGCCGACCGATGAAAAATACGCTGGTGGAAGTCTGGCAAGCCAATGCTGGCGGTCGCTACCGGCATAAAAAAGATCAGTATCTGGCGCCGATTGACCCGAATTTTGGCGGTTGCGGCCGGGTGCTTACCGATGAAAACGGCTATTACTGTTTTCGCACCATCAAACCCGGCCCCTACCCCTGGCGCAACCAGGCCAGCGACTGGCGTCCGGCGCATATCCATTTTTCTCTCTCGGGCGACGCCTGGGCCCAGCGCCTGATCACCCAGATGTATTTTGAAGGCGACCCGTTGATTAAGCAGTGCCCGATCGTCAGGACTATTAATAATGACGACGCCGTGCGCACGCTGATCGCCGAGCTGGACATGCACGCCGCCGTACCGCTGGATTGTCTGGCCTACCGCTTCGACCTTGTTCTGCGCGGCCACCGCGCCACGCTGTTTGAAAATCGCACTCAGGGGGCCGCCCGATGAAAGAGTATCTGCCTGAAACCGCCTCGCAGACGGCGGGACCCTATGTTCATATCGGCCTGGCGCCGGACGCCGCAGGCTTTCATATTTTTGAGAAAAATTTTGGCCCGGTCCTCACTACCGCCGATACCGCCGGGGAGCGCATCACCATTGAAGGCCGGGTTATCGACGGCTCCGGGACGCCGGTCCGCGATGTGCTGCTGGAGATCTGGCAGGCCAACGCCGCGGGTCGCTATAACCATCCTGACGATCGTCAACAGCAGAAAGCCGTCGACCCGGCCTTCCGCGGCTGGGGGCGTACCTGCTCTGATTTCACCTCCGGCATTTGGCGCTTTGAAACCATCAAGCCGGGCCCGGTGGTCGGTCGGGATGGCCGGCTGATGGCGCCGCACGTCAACCTGTGGGTGGTGGCGCGGGGGATCAATATTGGCCTGAATACGCGGATGTACTTTGCCGATGAACACGAGGCCAACGCCAGCGACCCGGTGCTGAATCTCATCGAGTGGGAGGTGAGACGCAAAACCTTAATCGCCGAGCGCGAGGTTCGCGGTACGGAAGTGGTCTATCGTTTTGACATTCATCTGCAGGGCGAGAACGAAACCGTCTTTTTCGATATTTAGCCGTCGCGGTGACCACCACCTTCGCCCCGTTTCTGCGGGGCGAAGGCGTTTTCAACCACAGGGAAAGATCTTGTCATGTAACCAACCCAAATGTTAATAATATTTTGCTATCTGGTTATCAAATTTAAACAAGTCCGCTTGTCTCTTTCACCGCTGTGTTTTTAACATCATCTTACTATGGAAAAAAATGGTCTCTTCAGTCAGCGCATTCGCTTGCGCCATCTACACACCTTCGTGGCCGTCGCTCAACAGGGAACGCTGGGGCGCGCGGCTGAAACATTAAATCTGAGCCAGCCAGCACTCTCGAAAACGCTTAACGAGCTAGAACAGCTGACCGGTACCCGGCTGTTCGAGCGGGGTCGTCTTGGGGCGCAGCTAACCCTGGTCGGCGAACAGTTTCTGACGCATGCCGTTAAGGTGCTTGACGCCCTTAATTCGGCCGGCCAGGCGCTGAACCGCAAAGAGGGCCTGAATAACGATATCGTGCGCATCGGCGCGCTGCCCACCGCCGCGCTGGGGATCCTGCCGACGGTGATCGGCCAGTTTCACAAGCAGCAAAAAGATATCACGCTGCAGGTCGCCACTATGAACAACACCATGCTGCTCGCCGGCTTAAAATCCGGGGAGATCGACATCGGCATTGGACGTATGTCCGACCCGGAGCTGATGAGCGGGCTGCATTACGAACTGTTGTTCCTTGAATCCCTGAAGCTGGTGGTTCGCCCGGGACATCCCCTGCTTCAGGAGACGGTGACCCTTAGTCGGGTGATGGAGTGGCCGGTGGTGGTCTCACCTAAAGGCACCGTGCCGCGGCAAAACGCCGAAGCGCTGCTCCAGAGCCAGGGCTGTAAGATGCCCGCCGGCTGCATCGAGACCCTCTCCGCCTCCCTGTCGCGCCAGCTGACGGTGGATTTTGACTATGTCTGGTTTGTCCCTTCCGGGGCGGTAAAAGACGATCTTCGCCGTGGCGTGCTAACCGCCCTGCCGATCGCCACCCAGGGCGCCGGAGAGCCCATCGGCATTTTAACCCGCGTCGATGCGACACTGACCCCGGGTACGCAGACGCTGCTCAGCGCTATCCGTAAGTCCATGCCTGCCTGACCCCCCTTTCTCCCCGGCCCGCAGCGGCCGGGGAACCTGCAAACGCGCCGACGCCGCTCCCCATGACGTTAGACATATTCGGCAAAATAATCATTTAGTGCGAAATTATTTATTAACATTTGCGCAAACTTCTTTAACAGATCTATCATGTCTCGATTTCACCAAATGGTTCACTCGAAATCTAATCAAGCAACAAATACAGTCTTATGAAGGTTAAAACCACTTCATTCAAAAATGATTCAAAAGCAACATGTTTCATTTGGTTCACAGTGAGGTGGCTGGTGTGGTTAAGGAGATTACATGGCAACTGGCAACGCGCCNNCGCGGATTCCCCCGGATCCTGCAGTGGCTTCTCGCCGGACTGATGCTCATCATCGGTCTGGCTGTGGGTATTCTTGGGGCAAAACTGGCCCTCGTCGGCGGTACACTGTACTTCGCGCTGATGGGCGTGGTCATGGTCATCGCGGCGGTGTTGATTTTCCGCAACCGCCGCGGCGGTATTCTGTTATACGCCGTGGCGTTTATCGCCTCGGTGATCTGGGCGATTAGTGACGCTGGCTGGAACTACTGGCCGCTCTTCTCGCGCCTGTTTGCGCTCGGCGTACTGGCCTTCCTGGCCGCCCTGGTCTGGCCTTTCCTCGCCAGCCCACCGGCGAAAAAAGGCCCGGCCTATGGCGTCGCCGCCGTTCTCGCCGTGGCGCTGGCGGTGAGCTTTGGCTGGATGTTCAAATCCGCACCGCTGGTCAGCGCGACTGAAGCGGTACCAGTCAAGCCCGTCGCGCCAGGCGAACAGCAGAAAAACTGGGCGCACTGGGGTAACACCACCCACGGCGACCGTTTCGCCGCCCTCGACCAAATCAACAAACAAAACGTCAACCAGCTGCAGGTTGCCTGGGTAGCGCATACTGGCGATATCCCGCAGAGCAACGGCTCCGGCGCGGAAGATCAGAACACCCCGCTGCAGATTGGCGATACTCTCTACGTCTGTACCCCTTACAGTAAAGTGCTGGCGCTGGATGTGGACAGCGGAAAAGAGAAATGGCGCTATGACTCCAAATCCTCTTCACCCAACTGGCAGCGCTGCCGCGGCTTAGGGTATTACGCAGATAGCCAGGCGCAAACCGCGCAAGCGTCAGGCACGCAGCCGGCCGCCTGTTCCCGTCGTCTGTTCCTGCCGACCATCGACGCCCGCCTGATCGCCATTGATGCCGATACCGGCAAACTGTGCGAAAGCTTCGGCGATCGCGGTATTGTCGACCTCAGCGTCGGCATGGGTGAAGTGAAAGCGGGTTACTATCAGCAGACCTCCACCCCGCTGGTGGCGGGCAATGTGGTGGTGGTGGGCGGCCGCGTCGCGGATAACTACTCCACCGGCGAACCGCCGGGCGTGGTCCGCGCGTTTGATGTCCACACCGGCAAACTGGCGTGGGCGTGGGATCCGGGCAATCCAGCGCTGACCGGTGTTCCGCCGGAAGGCCAGACCTACACGCGCGGTACGCCAAACGTCTGGTCGGCGATGTCCTATGACGCGAAGCTGAATCTGATCTATCTGCCCACCGGCAACGCCACGCCAGATTTCTTTGGCGGCGAACGTACCGCGCTGGACGATAAATACAGCTCCTCTATCGTGGCCGTGGATGCCACCACCGGCCAGGTGCGCTGGCACTTCCAGACCACACACCACGATCTGTGGGACTTTGACCTGCCGTCTCAGCCGCTGCTGTACGATCTGCCTGACGGCAAGGGCGGCACCACCCCGGTGCTGGTGCAGACCAGCAAGCAGGGCATGATCTTTATGCTCAACCGCGAGACCGGCGAGCCGGTGGCCAAAGTGGAAGAGCGTCCGGTGCCGGCGGGCAACGTCAAAGGTGAACGCTACTCGCCGACGCAACCTTACTCGGTAGGGATGCCGATGATCGGCAACCAGACGTTGACCGAGTCCGATATGTGGGGAGCGACACCGATCGACCTGCTGCTGTGCCGTATTCAGTTCAAAGAGATGCGCCATCAGGGCGTCTTTACCCCGCCAGGTGAAGATCGTTCCCTGCAGTTCCCGGGCTCGCTCGGCGGCATGAACTGGGGCAGTGTTTCGCTGGATCCAAACAACAGCCTGATGTTTGTCAACGATATGCGTCTGGGCCTGGCCAACTATATGGTGCCGCGCGCGAAGGTGGCGAAAGACGCCAGCGGGATCGAGATGGGCATCGTGCCGATGGAGGGCACGCCGTTTGGCGCGATGCGCGAACGTTTCCTGTCGCCGCTGGGCATTCCGTGCCAGAAGCCGCCGTTCGGCACCATGTCCGCGGTAGATCTGAAAACCGGGAAACTGGTGTGGCAGGTGCCAGTTGGCACCGTAGAAGACACCGGGCCGCTGGGCATACGTATGCACATGCCAATTCCAATCGGCATGCCGACCCTTGGCGCATCGCTGGCAACGCAGTCCGGACTGCTGTTCTTCGCCGGCACCCAGGATTTCTACCTGCNCGCCTTTGATACCGCGAACGGCAAAGAGATCTGGAAATCGCGTCTGCCGGTCGGCAGCCAGTCCGGCCCGATGACCTACGTCTCACCGAAAACCGGTAAGCAGTACATCATTATCAATGCCGGCGGCGCCCGCCAGTCACCGGATCGCGGCGATTACATCATCGCCTACGCGCTCCCAGACCATCACTGATCGACATACACAAAAGGGCCCATCCGGGCCC
>NZ_JAZARW010000001.1:2151092-2152599 GCF_036233805.1 Klebsiella sp. EMBS2024
TATGGGTGACGATTCGCCTTCAGCGTCGGCGATTACTGGTCGCCAAAGTGGATCACGGTGCGAATCGATTTACCTTCATGCATCAGATCAAAGGCCTCGTTAATCTGCTCCAGCGGCAGGCGATGGGTAATAAACGGATCGAGGCGAATTTTACCCGCCATGGCGTCTTCCACCATGCCCGGCAGCTGACTGCGCCCTTTTACGCCGCCGAAGGCGGAACCGCGCCACACGCGGCCGGTCACCAGCTGGAACGGACGGGTCTTGATCTCCTGCCCGGCGCCGGCTACACCGATGATCACGCTCTCACCCCAGCCTTTATGGCAGCACTCCAGCGCCGCGCGCATCACATTTACATTGCCGATGCACTCGAAGCTGAAATCCACCCCGCCGTCGGTCAGCTCAACAATCACATCCTGAATCGGCTTATCGTAGTCGTTCGGATTGATAAAATCGGTCGCGCCCATCTCTTTAGCGAGAGTGAATTTATCCGGGTTGGTATCAACCGCCAGAATGCGCCCGGCCTGCGCCTGCACCGCGCCCTGGATCACCGCCAGACCAATGCCGCCCAGACCAAAGACCGCGACGCTATCCCCGGCCTTGACCTTCGCCGTGTTATGCACCGCGCCGATACCGGTGGTTACGCCGCAGCCCAGCAGGCACACTTTATCCAAAGGCGCCTGCGGATTGACTTTCGCCAGCGAAATCTCGGCGCAAACCGTATATTCGCTGAAAGTGCTGGTGCCCATATAGTGATAGATCGGTTCGCCATTGTACGAGAAACGAGTGGTGCCGTCCGGCATCAGTCCTTTACCCTGGGTGGCACGCACCGCCTGACAGAGGTTGGTTTTACCCGACTTACAGAATTTGCACTCGCCACATTCGGCGGTATACAGCGGAATGACGTGATCGCCCGGCTTAAGGCTGGTGACGCCCTCGCCTACTTCCACGACAATCCCGCCGCCCTCATGGCCCAGCACCGCCGGGAAGACACCTTCCGGATCGTCACCGGAGAGGGTGAAGGCATCGGTATGACACACCCCGGTGTGGGTGATTTTCACCAGAACTTCGCCTTTTTTCGGCGGCGCGACGTCGATCTCAACGATTTTTAACGGCTGACCGGGGCCGAAGGCCACTGCTGCGCGTGATTTCATAACTGTCTCTTCCTCGTCGTGATGTTATTTTAAATAGGATCGTAGCAGATGACCGACCTCTGCCATTCTCGCGGCCCGCTGCTCAGGGGTGGTGTCGCCGCTGACCAGCTCGTCCTGCAGGTGGATCTCCACCATTTCGCCCATCAGGCCGTTCGCCGCCCCGCGAATCGAGGCGATCTGCTGCAGAATAGTCATACAGGGCTCGCCGGACTCCAGCGCGCGCTCAAGGGCTTCGACCTGGCCGCGGATGNGTCTTACGCGGCTGAGCGCCCGTTTTTTATCTTCAGGTGAATGTGGCACGATTACGCCTCCGTATCATATAGGGGGGTATACTATATTCTATTAACGGTGAAGGC
>NZ_JAZARW010000001.1:2152605-2154153 GCF_036233805.1 Klebsiella sp. EMBS2024
AACCCCGTCGCGGGACGGGGTCAGGAAGTGAAAGAGGATGATTTAGCGCTTACGAGGCATCATTCGCAGCAGAGTATTATCCTTCCACCAGTAATGATGGAGCAGCGCGGCGAGAGCATGCAGGCCAATCACAAAGTACCCGGCATTGGCCAACCATTCATGGATCGCCTTCAGGGTATCCACCCGCTCAAAATCGCTCTGCGGGGCATACGGCATGGTCAGACCAAAGGCATACCAGGGGTTACCGCGCCAGTACATCATCACCATGCCGATCAACGGCAAGGCAATGAACAGCAAATAGATCGCCAGGTGACCAAGATGGGCGAAACCGGTCATCATCGGCGATGGTTTCGGTACGATCGGCGGCGCCGGCGATTTCAGCCGCACCAGCAGACGCGCCACCATCAGCACGAAAATGGTGATCCCGCAGGAAACATGCACCATATTAATCAATGGCCGCTCACTGCGGGGAAAAAACCCGCGCAGCTCCATCGCCGCATAGGCTACTACTACCAGCAAAAAAACCAGCCAGTGAATCCCAATCTGCAGGCCGGAATATTTATCGCGCATGGCATATCCTTTATGGAAAGTATGATGCTGCCAACATAGCGGCGTTCCCTTAAATTTTCATTAACCTTTACGTAGAATTAACAATTGATTACCGCTTTCTGCCGAGCCGCTATGCCACGCTTAACGCACGCTCTTTCCTGGCCGAACGACAAACCGTCCACCGGTCATTACAAAATTACACAGTTTTGTTACTTACCGCGCTACTGCCGCCGCTATAGTACAGAATGTCTGGCAGACCACACGGCCCTGGGAGATAAGAATGAAGGAAATCGGCTTACCGTTATTGCTACTGACCGCGCTGGCCAGTCCGGCTTTTGCTGCAGACTGTCAGCCAAACGGCATTGGCGGCTCTTTTTGCATTAACGATGACGGTAAGACTACCGACACGGTGCCTAACGAAGTCAACGGCATGGATACGTACTCGAATAATGGCGGCTATACCAGTTCCCTGCCCGATCGGTCAGGGGCGGATGAAGCACTGGAAGGTTCATCGCTGTCGACGCAGCAAGGCGTCGGCAGCGGACAGAGCGACAGTGCGCTGGCGGGTCGCGACTGGCATTCGCCCGCCAATCTGAATGATGGCGCCGCCACCTCCAGTATGAGCCTGCTGGATAAACCCTGAGGCCAGCGGCTAAGCGAGACTCCAGCCTGCGGCGCCGATGGCGAGGGCGAAAAGCAGGCAGGCCAGCGCCGTCTTGCGTAACAGCATGGTATAGAATGAAATTGCGACGCCAATGAATACCACCAGCAGAATCGGCCACATGCTTAATAACAACAGCAGAAAACCCTCAATATTGTTATGGATTACGCTCTCCACATCCGCATCCTTGCCTCATCGTCGATAAAGTAAGCAGAATTTAATATGTAACATGAATACATTCAAATAAAATATAATTGTAAATGGTTATGCACCGCCTCCTGCGGTTGGCGGTGGGTCACTTTCACGCGTCCGGAGCTTTGGCATCAAAAGCAGTTCGC
>NZ_JAZARW010000001.1:2154158-2199788 GCF_036233805.1 Klebsiella sp. EMBS2024
ACACGTCAGGATTGTTCCATGACCCTTTAGCGGTACGCTCGTATTCTCGCTGGTATCCTGCAAATTCTTCACGCCATTATTCGGCGCGGGTATCTGACACAATGCGCCGGCGATGACAGTCGCCTGGTTGCAGTTTATCCCCCTGAGCGGAACGCACATCCAGATACTGAAGGGGCTGGCCGTGCGCGTTATCCAGCAGGACCGAATAGGTTTCCCCTTGCTCAAACATATAACGCTCTCCCCATTGCCGCAGCGCCACAACAATGGGAAACACGGAGCGCCCCTTTTCAGTCAGGACATATTCCTTGTATGCGCTGCCATCCGATGCCGGTAAAATCTCGAAAATACCGATATCAACCAGATGCTTCAGCCGCGAGGCAAGGATATTTTTGGCCAGCCCCAAATTTTTTTGAAACTCGCTGAATCTCCGCACATCGTCAAATGCTTCGCGGATAATCATCAGGCACCAGCGTTCACCAATTGATTCCAACGTTCTCGCCACCGGACACTCACTGGTTCTAAGTGATTCCTGCTTTGCCATCTGCGCGCTCCTTATCAATTTATCTACTGATCTAGCTTAATCCTCACCTTTACCAGTTGCAAAAAAAAACCAGCAAGGCTAATTCTATAGGTACACTAGTTTTAAAAAGCAACCAGACAGAGGGTCTCTTATGAAATGTAAGGCAAGTAGATGTACCGGCCAAAGGATCCAAACTGCGTCAGTCCCTGACACGATGCTGACCACAGGGATAACGGCGTTGTTTTCACTAACCTGCGCGCTGGCAGTAGCCAATGTTTATTCAGCACAGCCTTTACTCGACTCGATGGCGGTCAGCCTGAAGGTGTCGCCAGGCATGATTGGCAGCGTCATCACCGCTACGCAGGCGGGCTATGCCATTGGCTTGCTGTTCCTGGTTCCGCTCGGGGACTGGTTGAACCGTAAATACGTGGTGATGAGTCAACTGTTGCTTTCAGTAGCGGCGTTAGTCGCGGCAGGGTTATCCCCCAATATAGCAACGCTGCTTGGCGCCATGCTGATCGTCGGCCTGATGGCCGTGGTGGTGCAGGTGCTGGTGGCCTGGGTGGCAGTACTGGCGACGCCGCAGAAACGAGGCCAGGCGGTGGGTACCCTGACCAGCGGCATTGTTTCAGGTATCCTGTTATCTCGGTTTATCTCAGGCGCGATAGCCGATATCGCCGGCTGGCGAGCCGTGTATCTCACGGCTGCCTGTCTGATGTTGGTGATTGCAGGGGTCGTCTGGAAAATCATGCCTTCGCCCCCGCAGCAGCCGCAGCCGCAAAAGCCGACTTACCTTTCCTTATTGAAGTCCGTGTTTCAGCTGTACCTCACCGAGCCGCAACTGAGAAAGCGCGGGATCCTGGCGCTATTTATCTTCGCCGCTTTCAGCATGCTATGGACGACCATGGTCATGCCGCTCACCGCCCTTTCCCTCTCGCACACCCAGACGGGGATGTTTGGCTTAGCCGGCTTCGCTGGCATGCTGGCCGCCGCCAGAGCGGGCAAGTGGGCTGACCAGGGATGGGCTCAGCGCACTACCGGCCTGGCGCTGGCGCTGCTGACCATCTCATGGCTTCCTATCGGCTATGCCGAAACCTCTCTGCTTTGGCTGATAGCTGGCGTCATTGCGCTGGACTTTGCGGTACAGGCCGTTCATGTCTCCAGCCAGAGCCTGATCATTGCCGCCAGGCCTGCAGCGGCAAGCCGCCTGGTTGGGGCTTACATGTGTTTTTATTCGCTGGGCAGCGCGACAGGGGCTATCGTTGCCACACAGCTTTATTCCCACTGGGGATGGCAGGCGGTCTGCCTTGCGGGCGCCGCGGTCAGCGCGTGTGCATTTCTGATCTGGTCAGGATCGCGTCAATCATGATATTCGTTCTGCGTTTTAAAGGGGCCAGTCAAAAAGACCGTAATGCTGACCTGATTGCTGCCAGCTATTTGTATCGCATACATTTTTTCAATGCTTTTAAACAGTTATGTTCATGTTGTATAATGACGTGCACTTTAACTAAAAAAAGAGTGCGACCATGATTGATTCCTCATTGCCATTAACCGACATTCATCGTCATCTTGACGGTAACATCCGGGCCCAAACCATCCTCGATCTTGGCCGCGAATTTAATATCGCTCTTCCCGCAACCACCCTCGACACGCTGCGTCCGCACGTCCAGGTCACCAGCCTTGAGCCCGATCTGGTTAGTTTCCTCGCCAAGCTCGACTGGGGGGTAAAGGTCCTGGCCTCGCTGGAAGCCTGTCGCCGCGTGGCGTATGAGAACGTCGAAGACGCGGCGCGAAATGGCCTGCACTACGTTGAGCTGCGCTTCTCTCCCCGCTATATGGCGATGACCCACCGGCTGCCGGTCGACGGCGTGGTAGAGGCGGTAATTGCCGGGGTTCAAGAGGGATGCCGCGATTTCCAGGTCGACGCCCGGCTGATCGGTATTCTGAGCCGCACCTTCGGCGAAGCCGCCTGTCAGGAAGAGCTGGCGGCGCTGCTCGCCCACCGCGAGGGCATCACTGCCCTCGACCTCGCCGGCGATGAGCTCGGCTTCCCGGGTACGCTGTTCCGCAACCATTTTAACCAGGCCCGCGACGCCGGGTGGCATATCACCGTCCACGCGGGCGAAGCGGCCGGCCCGGAAAGTATCTGGCAGGCCATTCGTGAGCTGGGCGCGGAGCGCATCGGCCATGGGGTTAAAGCGGTAGAGGATCCAGCCCTGATGGACTACCTGGCCGAGCACCGCATCGGGATTGAATCCTGCCTGACCTCGAACGTGCAAACCAGCACCGTGGCCTCCCTGGCCCAGCATCCGCTGAAGCAGTTCCTTGAGCACGGCGTGCTGGCGAGCCTCAACACTGACGATCCGGCGGTCCAGGGTGTGGACATCATTCACGAGTATACCGTGGCGGCGCCGGCGGCAGGGCTGAGCCGGGAGCAGATCCGTCAGGCGCAGATCAACGGCCTGACCCTGGCGTTCCTCGGCGAACAGGAAAAAGCCGCCCTCATTCAGCGGGTTGCCAAAGGCTGATAACCGGCCCGGCAGCCGTGCTGCCGGGCTCCTCCTCAGACCAGGCTGAGCGTGGCGCGATGTCTGGCCGACTCGATACCCAACTCAATCAGGGTCATTATCTGAATCGCCTCGCTGGCCGGGACCGGGTTTTCCCCTACGCCGTTAAGCGCGTCGCGGATAGCGGCATAGTAAGCGGGATAATTACCCGGTAGCGTCAGCCATTTCTCCTGACTACGTTCATCCCCTTCGGCGCGAGTCAGGGTACCGTCGCGCATATCATATCCCCAGTCCTCCTGCGGCAGCCGTTCACCGTTTTTTAGCCGCTCCTCCTGCGGGTCAAGACCGTACTTAATATAGCTGGCCCGCGAGCCGTGGACGATAAAGCGCGCGCTCTCCGCGGCGGCGAGTAACGTACCATGCAGTACTACCCGCCGCTGCGGATAGGCCAGCACGGCGTGAAAATAGTCGGTGGATTGCGCGCCGGGCCGAAGCTGCGCGAGGTCCACCGTGATGCTTACCGGCAGGCCAAACAGCACCACGACCTGGTCGAGCAGATGCGGCGCGAGGTCATACCATATGCCGCTGCCAGGACCTGCCTGCTCACGCCAGCGCTGGCGCACCTGTGGTCGGAAGCGATCGAAATGCGACTCGAAGTAACACACCTCCCCCAGCTGACCTTCGTTGATCAACGCGCTGACCGTTAAGAAATCGCTGTCCCAGCGCCGGTTATGAAACACCGAAAGTATCCGACCGCAGTGCTTCGCCAGGCTTTCCAGCTCGCGAGCTTGTGACAGTGTCACGGTAAAGGGTTTATCCACCACAACATGCTTTCCCGCCTCCAGCGCCGCTTTCGCCAGCGGAAAGTGGGTGTCGTTCGGGGTGGCGATGACCACCAGATCGATATCCGGGTCGTCCAGCAGATCCCCCGGCGCACTCATTACCTTCACGCCAGGCCAATCGGCATGGACCTTATCGGCGTCGCTGCTGGCGACCGCCTTCAGCGCCATACCCGGCGTGCCGCCGATCAACGGCGCATGAAACGTTTTGCTGGCGTAACCGAACCCCACCAGCCCCACCCGGATCGCATCGCTCATCTTACCGCCTCGCTTATGCAACTGATATCAACACCAGGTTAATGAGAATAATTTTACAAACCGTGAGCAAAACTTATCATTCCTTACTTTGCGACTTACATGCAAGTGTGAGAAATCAGACAGATACCCCTTGTGATCTGCTGACCATCGAGTAACATTTCACGCTGTGTTCAAAGGATATTGAAGTGTTATGACAACTGTTTTTACCCGTATTGTAGAACTTATTGGCTGGGTTGTTTTTGGTATTTCGGCACTGCTTTTGGTTATCGCACACCATATAGATAACTATCAGTCCCCACCGCCAGCGGATGTGGTGCACACGAAGTAGCTCCGCGTTAAAACAGTGACCCGCCTCGCAACTGTGCAACCGGTTTCAGAAACCGGTTGCACGTATGCTCGCGCTTTTATTACACTCCCTTTATCATCAGACAGGGAGCTTTTTCATGGCCGCTTTTCCGCACAATTTCTTATGGGGTGCCGCTACCGCAGCGTATCAGGTTGAGGGAGGACACGACGCCGACGGTAAAGGACCGTCAATCTGGGATATCTACTCTCATCTGCCGGGTACCACCTTTGAAGGCACCACCGGCGATATTGCCGTCGACCACTATCACCGTTTTCGCGAAGACGTGGCGTTAATGGCCGAAATGGGCCTGCAAAGCTATCGATTCTCCATCTCCTGGCCCCGCCTGCTGCCCGCCGGGCGCGGTAAGGTGAATGAAGCGGGAGTCCAGTTTTACAGCGATCTGATCGACGAACTGCTGGCGCACAATATTGAGCCGATGATCACCCTCTATCACTGGGATCTGCCGCAGGCCCTGCAGGATGAGGGCGGCTGGGAAGCGCGCACTACCGCCGAGGCCTTCGCCGAGTACGCCCGCCTGTGCTATGCGCGCTTTGGTTCACGGGTGAAGCTGTGGGCTACCTTCAACGAAACCATTGTCTTCATTGGGCACGGCTACATTAACGGCCTCCATCCCCCGGCGGTCCGCGATCCGGCGCGTGCTATTCAGGCCTGCCACCACGTATTTATCGCCCATGCGCTGGCGGTGAAGGCCTTTCGCGAGATGGCTGTGGCCGGCGAGATTGGCTTCGTCAACGTACTGCAACCGCATACCCCGCTCACCGACAGCGAGGCGGACATTAAGGCCACCGAACTGGCTGACGCCATCCATACTCACTGGCTGTACGATCCGGTGCTGAAAGGCACCTATCCTGCCGACCTGCTGGCGCAGACCCAGGCGCTGTGGGGGGTACCTCGCTTTGCTCCAGGCGACGACGCGCTGCTCCGTGACAACCGCTGCGACTTTATCGGTCTGAATTACTATCGCCGGGAAACGGTATCTGCCCAGCCGCCTGAGATCGCTACCGGCGGTGAGCCTGGCGTGGAGGGATTATTCTATTTCGTGCGTAATCCCCAGAGTACATATACCGAATGGGGCTGGGAAATCTGGCCGCAGGGGCTAACTGACGGCATTATGATGATTAAGGCGCGCTATGGCGATATTCCGATATATATCACCGAGAATGGCCTCGGCGCGAAGGACCCGATTATTGACGGGGAAGTGGTCGACGACCCGCGGATTGATTATCTCAGCAGCCATATTGGCGCCCTCGAAAAAGCGCTGGCGCTGGGGGCAGATGTGCGCGGCTATTACCCCTGGTCATTTATCGATCTGCTGAGCTGGCTCAACGGCTATCAAAAGCAATATGGTTTTGTCTATGTCGATCACCAGCAAAATCTGGCGCGGAAACGAAAGAAGAGTTTTTATTGGTACAAATCTGTTATTGCCAGTCACGGCGAACAGCGTTAATCTTCTCTTGCGGGCGCCATTCGGCGCCCGGTCTGATTTTAGAATATTCTTAAACTTCTCCCTGCTCTTCAAGGCTGGCTTTGCCCCTTGTCATGGGTTTATATAACCTGATTCATTCCACGCGGCCCCAGCAGAAGGCGCCGTTGGTTGAGAGTAGGTTTAGTGAATGCTGATAATATTCAACGCAATAATTCCGATTATAAAATGGATACGAAAATGACCGTGCTGGACTACTTATTAAAATTTCGCAAAATCAGTTCGCTGGAAAGCCTTGAAAAACTATTTGATCACCTTAACTACTCCCTGACTGACACCCAGGAGATCGTGAATATGTATCGCGCCGCCGATCATCGTCGCGCAGAGCTGGTCTCCGGTGGTAAATTGTTCGATGTGGGCCAGGTTCCTAAATCCGTTTGGCGATTCGTGCAGTAAGGCTGTCATCCTTCACGCCAGTTGCTTATACTTCCCGGCCTGATTTTATTCACTGGCGTTGAATAGGGGAGAAACATGACGTCTCAATCTGCAGAGCGCATCGGCGGATGGCTGCTGGCTCCGCTGGCCTGGTTGCTGGTGGCGCTGCTGAGCGCCTCGTTATCGCTGCTGTTTTTTGCCAATGCGCTGATGTCGCCGCAGACCTATACACTACTGCGCGCCATGAGCGCGGGCCATATGGCGCTGTGGGTCGCCTCGCTGCTGTTTGCCCTCGCCATGTGGTATTACACGCTCTGGCTGACTATCGCCTTTTTCAAGCGGCGCTCGGTGGTGCCGAAACACTACATTATCTGGCTGCTCATCACCCTGCTGCTGGCGATAAAGGCTTTTGCCTTCTCGCCGGTCTCGGATGTGCTTGCCCTGCGTCAGCTGCTGTTTCCGCTGCTGGCCGCTGCGCTGCTGGCGCCCTATTTTCGCCGTTCGCAGCGGGTAAAACGGACTTTTGTTAATCCGTAATACCCCCACACTTAACCTGTTGTCGCTGGTATCGTTTTATTCGATAATAAGCGGCTTTTTTTCGTTTCAGGTCGCATGATGGCTGATTATTTACTGCTCTTTATTGGTACAGTCCTGGTCAATAACTTCGTTCTGGTGAAGTTTCTTGGTCTGTGCCCGTTTATGGGGGTTTCCAAAAAGCTGGAAACCGCAATGGGGATGGGGCTCGCTACCACCTTCGTGATGACCCTGGCCTCTATTTGCGCCTGGCTGATTGATACCTGGATCCTTATCCCGCTAAATTTGGTTTATTTGCGTACCCTGGCCTTTATTCTGGTTATCGCCGTGGTGGTTCAGTTTACTGAGATGGTGGTGCGTAAAACCAGCCCGGCGCTCTATCGCCTGCTGGGGATCTTTCTACCGCTGATCACCACCAACTGTGCCGTACTCGGGGTAGCGCTGCTGAATATTAATCTGGGCCACAATTTCCTGCAGTCGGCGCTGTACGGCTTTGCCGCCGCCGTCGGCTTCTCGCTGGTAATGGTGCTGTTCGCGGCGATCCGTGAACGCCTGGTGGTGGCCGATGTCCCCGCGCCGTTTCGCGGTAATGCCATCGCGCTGATTACCGCCGGTTTAATGTCTCTGGCCTTCATGGGCTTTAGTGGTTTGGTGAAGTTGTAATGAGCGCAGTCTGGATAGCCGTGATCGCCATCAGCCTGTTAGGGCTGATTTTCGGCTTAATACTGGGATACGCCTCGCGTCGTTTCGCGGTGCAGGACGACCCGGTGGTGGAAAAAATTGATGAGCTATTGCCGCAGAGCCAGTGTGGGCAGTGCGGGTACCCTGGGTGTCGCCCCTATGCGGAAGCAGTCGGCGTACAGGGTGAGAAAATAAACCGCTGCGCGCCGGGTGGCGAAGCGGTGATGTTAAAAATCGCCGCCTTGCTGAACGTCGACCCGCAGCCTGTCGACGGCGACGCACAGGAAGCGGAGCCGGCCCGCATGCTCGCGGTAATTGACGAGCCGAACTGCATTGGCTGTACCAAGTGTATCCAGGCCTGTCCGGTGGATGCCATCGTTGGGGCGACCCGCGCCATGCATACCGTGATGAGCGACCTGTGCACCGGCTGCAATTTGTGCGTCGCCCCCTGCCCGACCCAGTGCATTTCACTCGTTCCGGTGGCCACCACCCCGGAGACCTGGAAATGGGATCTGCATACGATCCCGGTGCGAAATATTCCTGTGGAACAACATGTTTAAGCTATTTTCCGCTTTCCGAAAAGACAAGGTCTGGGATTTCAACGGCGGTATTCACCCGCCTGAAATGAAAACCCAGTCTAACGGCACCCCGCTGCGTCAGGTTTCCCTGCCGCAGCGCTTTGTTATCCCGTTGAAGCAGCACATTGGCGCCGAGGGCGAACTGTGCGTTAAAGTGGGCGACCGGGTGCTGCGCGGCCAGCCGCTGACCCGCGGCTGGGGAAGAATGCTGCCCGTTCACGCCCCGACCTCCGGCACCATTGCCGCCATCGCTCCGCACACTACCGCGCACCCGTCGGCGCTGGCGGAGATGAGCGTGATCATTGACGCCGACGGCGAAGACCGCTGGATCGAGCGCGATGGTTGGAGCGACTATCAGACCCGCACGCGTGAAGCGCTGATCGAGCGTATCCACCAGTTTGGCGTTGCTGGCCTCGGCGGCGCAGGCTTCCCCACCGGCAGTAAACTGCGCGGTGGCGGAGATAAAATTAAAACGCTAATCATTAACGCCGCCGAGTGCGAGCCCTATATCACGGCGGATGACCGCCTGATGCAGGACTGCGCGGCGCAGATTGTCGAGGGTATCCGCATCCTCGCTCATATACTGCAGCCTGAAGAAGTGCTGATCGGCATTGAAGACAATAAGCCGCAGGCCATCTCAATGCTGCGGGCGGTGCTCTGCGACGCCCATGGCATTTCGCTGCGCGTGATCCCCACCAAATATCCCTCCGGTGGCGCCAAGCAGCTCACCCAAATTCTTACCGGCAAACAGGTACCGCACGGCGGTCGTTCATCGGACATTGGCGTGCTGATGCAGAACGTCGGTACGGCTTATGCGGTGAAACGCGCGGTGGTTGACGGTGAGCCGTTAACCGAGCGCGTGGTCACCCTCACCGGCGAAGCGGTAACCAGACCGGGCAATGTCTGGGCGCGTCTTGGCACGCCGGTGCGCCATCTATTGAACGATGCCGGCTTCTGCCCCAGCGCCGAGCCAATGGTGATCATGGGCGGCCCGCTGATGGGCTTTACCCTGCCGTGGCTCGACGTCCCGGTGGTGAAGATCACCAACTGTTTGCTGGCGCCTTCCGCCAGCGAGATGGGCGAACCGCAGGAAGAGAAAGGCTGCATTCGCTGCAGCGCCTGCGCTGACGCCTGCCCGGCCGATCTGCTGCCGCAGCAGCTGTACTGGTTCAGCAAAGGTCAGCAGCACGATAAAGCCACTGCCCATAATCTGGCGGACTGCATCGAGTGCGGCGCCTGCGCGTGGGTATGTCCAAGTAATATTCCGCTGGTGCAGTACTTCCGTCAGGAAAAGGCCGAGATCGCGGCGATTCGTCAGGAAGAGCAGCGCGCTGCGGAAGCCAAAGCCCGATTCGAGGCCCGACAGGCGCGCCTGGAGCGTGAGAAAGCTGCGCGCGCCGAGCGGCATAAAAAAGCCGCCGTTCAGCCTGCCGCCAAAGATCAGGAGGCGATTAGCGCCGCCCTGGCCCGGGTACGGGATAAACAGCGCGATGCCGCGCAGCCGATCGTGATCCAGGCCGGCGCCAAACCTGACAACAGCGAGGCAATTGCCGCCCGCGAAGCGCGTAAGGCTGAGGCCCGGGCGCGCAAAGCGCAGCAGCAGGACGCCCCGGCCGCCGAACCGGTCGACCCGCGCAAGGCGGCGGTGGAAGCCGCCATCGCCCGCGCCAAAGCGCGTAAAGCCGAACAGCAGGCCGCGCCGGTGGAAGCCCCGGCCGCCGAACCGGTCGACCCGCGCAAGGCGGCGGTGGAAGCCGCTATCGCCCGCGCCAAAGCGCGTAAAGCCGAACAGCAGGCCGCGCCGGTGGACGCCCCGGCCGCCGAACCGGTCGACCCGCGCAAGGCGGCGGTGGAAGCCGCTATCGCCCGCGCTAAAGCGCGTAAAGCAGAACAGCAGGCCGCGCCGGTGGACGCCCCGGCCGCCGAACCGGTCGACCCGCGCAAGGCGGCGGTGGAAGCCGCTATCGCCCGCGCCAAAGCGCGTAAAGCCGAACAGCAGGCCACACAACAGGATCTCGCGTCAGCCGCAGCCAATGACGACCCGCGCAAAGCGGCCGTCGCCGCGGCTATCGCCCGCGTTCAGGCGCGTAAAGCAACACAGCAGGCAGTTAACGAGGAATAAATGGTTTTCAGAATCGCAAGCTCCCCCTATACCCATAACCAGCGGCAGACCTCGCGTATTATGCTGCTGGTGCTGCTCGCCGCTGTGCCTGGCATTGTGGTCCAGACCTGGTTTTTCGGCTGGGGCACCGTACTGCAGATTGTCCTCGCCGCCCTGACGGCCTGGGCGACCGAAGCCGCTATTCTCAAACTGCGTAAACAGCCTGTTGCTGCCACGCTGAAAGATAATTCCGCCCTGCTCACCGGCCTGCTGCTGGCGGTGAGTATTCCGCCACTGGCCCCGTGGTGGATGGTGGTGCTCGGCACTGCCTTTGCCGTAGTCATTGCCAAGCAGTTGTACGGAGGCCTGGGCCATAACCCCTTCAACCCGGCAATGATCGGCTATGTCGTGCTGCTGATTTCGTTCCCGGTGCAGATGACCTCCTGGCTGCCTTCCTATGAGATAGCCGCCCATATCCCGGCATTCAGCGACGCGCTGCAGATGATCTTCACCGGTCATACCGCCGCCGGAGGCGACATGGCCAGTCTGCGGCTGGGTATCGACGGCGTCAGCCAGGCCACCCCGCTGGATACCTTTAAAACCTCCCTGCATGCCGGACATAGCGTTCAGCAGGTGCTGCAATTGCCGGTCTACGGCGGCGTGCTGGCAGGTCTGGGCTGGCAGTGGGTGAATATCGCCTGGCTGGCAGGCGGCCTTTTCCTGCTGTGGCAGAAGGCGATCCGCTGGCATATCCCGGTCAGCTTCCTTGTTAGCCTCGGCCTGTGCGCCACCCTCGGCTGGATTTTTTCGCCGCAGAGCCTGGCCTCACCGCAGATGCATTTGCTCTCCGGGGCGACCATGCTTGGCGCCTTCTTTATCCTGACCGATCCGGTGACGGCCTCAACAACCAACCGCGGCCGTCTGATCTTTGGCGCCCTCGCTGGCCTGCTGGTCTGGCTCATCCGCAGCTTCGGTGGTTATCCGGACGGCGTGGCGTTTGCCGTTCTGCTGGCGAATATTACCGTGCCGCTGATCGATTACTACACGCGCCCGCGCGTATATGGCCACCGTTGAGAGAGCAATGATGTTAAAAACGATGCGTAAACACGGCGTCACGCTGGCGCTGTTTGCCGCCGGTTCCACCGGGCTGACGGCGGCGATCAATGAGCTGACCAAAAGCACCATCGACCAGCAGGCGGCCCTGCAGCAAAAGGCGTTATTCGACCAGGTTTTACCTGCCGACCGCTATAATAACGATCTGCTTAAGAGCTGCTATCTGGTCAGCGCCCCGGCGCTGGGCAAAGGCCAGCATAAAGTGTGGATCGCCAAAAATAACGATCGACCGATCGGCGCGGTGATGGAAGCCACCGCGCCGGACGGCTACTCCGGAGCAATACAGCTGCTGGTTGCCGCCGATTTTAGCGGCACGGTCCTCGGCACCCGCGTAACTGAGCATCATGAAACGCCGGGCCTGGGGGATAAAATCGAACTTCGCCTGTCGGACTGGATTACCCATTTTGCCGGGAAAGTCATCCACGGCCAGGGCGATAGCCACTGGGCGGTCAAAAAGGATGGCGGCGATTTTGACCAGTTCACCGGCGCCACCATCACCCCCCGGGCGGTGGTCAATGCCGTTAAGCGCGCAGGCTTATATGCACAAACGCTGCCTGCGCAACTTCCTGAATTCACCGCCTGTGGAGAATAACCATGAGCGAAGTTAAAGACGTCATCGTCCAGGGCCTGTGGAAAAATAACTCCGCCCTGGTTCAGCTGTTAGGTATGTGTCCTCTGCTGGCGGTCACCTCGACCGCCACCAACGCCCTCGGGCTGGGTTTGGCCACCACCCTGGTGTTAACCCTGACCAACCTGACCATCTCCAGCCTGCGCCGCTGGACGCCGGCGGAGATCCGGATCCCCATCTACGTAATGATTATCGCCTCGGTGGTGAGCGTCGTGCAGATGCTGATCAACGCCTATGCCTTCGGCCTCTATCAGTCGCTGGGGATTTTCATCCCGCTTATCGTGACCAACTGCATCGTGGTCGGCCGCGCCGAAGCCTTTGCCGCCAAAAAAGGGCCGGCGCTGTCGGCGCTGGACGGTTTCTCGATCGGCATGGGCGCTACCTGCGCGATGTTTGTGCTGGGCTCCCTGCGCGAGATCCTTGGCAACGGCACCCTGTTTGACGGCGCCGACAGTCTGCTTGGCAGCTGGGCGAAGGTTCTGCGCATCGAGGTTTTCCACACCGACACCCCTTTCCTGCTGGCTATGCTGCCGCCAGGCGCCTTTATTGGCCTCGGCATGATGCTGGCGATTAAATACCTTATCGATGAACGTAGCAAACAGCGGAAGGCGCAAGCGGCCCGGGCCGTCTCTGTCGCCCCGTCCGACGTGACAGGGAAAGCATAATATGAACAAAGCCAAACGCCTGGCGATCCTCACCAGGCTGCGGGAAAACGATCCCCACCCCACTACCGAACTGCATTTCAGTTCGCCGTTCGAGTTGCTGATTGCCGTTCTGCTTTCTGCACAGGCCACCGATGTCAGCGTCAACAAAGCGACAGCCAAACTCTATCCGGTGGCCAATACGCCCGCAGCGATGCTGGCCCTGGGGGTGGATGGGGTAAAATCGTATATCAAGACTATCGGCCTGTTTAACAGCAAAGCGGAAAACGTCATCAAAACCTGCCGCATCCTGTTGGAGCAGCACAATGGTGAGGTGCCGGAAGACAGAGCAGCGCTGGAGGCGCTGCCCGGCGTGGGCCGTAAAACCGCCAACGTGGTGCTGAATACCGCCTTTGGCTGGCCGACCATCGCCGTGGACACGCACATCTTCCGCGTCTGCAATCGGACGCAGTTCGCCCCGGGCAAGAATGTTGAACAGGTGGAAGAGAAGCTTCTGAAGGTGGTCCCCGCCGAGTTTAAGGTCGACTGCCATCACTGGCTGATCCTGCATGGGCGTTATACCTGTATTGCCCGCAAGCCGCGCTGCGGCTCCTGCCTGATTGAAGATCTTTGCGAATACAAAGATAAAGTCTACGCCTGACTGTCTCGTCTCTATTGCGGTCATAGCTTAACTCTGGGTTATGGCCCGCATTCATCTATTTCACCGGCCATTAACACCACATAATCATCATGATTATGGATGATTATCCGGTTATATAACAAACAACTAGTTCATTCATTTTTTATCAGCGCAAAATTTCTATGCATTTGTGATCCAGATCATGCTCGCAACTTTATGTTGAATGAATGTTACTGGAATGGAAATAAATGTCAGGCAATACAACGGATGAGTAAAGATTGTCAGGATAATGACCCATGATTTTTTAAGATAATGGACCATATCACTATGATTACGCCAGATCAGTAGAATATATCGCCTTTTCCCGGCAAACCGGCGAACCCGAAAGATAAAAATACCAACGATATCGAAACGGTAAAATTTAACGCTGTATAACATCTATATGTCCGGAGCATTATACCACCCTGATTATGTGTAACAGATTATTACAAAAGCCTTGCCTGATGCGCCAGGATAGTGAACATTACTTGCCGTTTTCCCTCCAAGAATAACTATAAAGGCGGCGGTCCAACGAGATTGCGCCCCGAACACCCCCCAGTAAATATGGGATGTAAAAAAAGAGGTATATGTGTCTACTGCAAACAATAAACCAGCAGAAAGCGTGAGTCTGAACGCTTTCAAACAACCACGCGCGTTCTATCTCATTTTCTCGATCGAGTTGTGGGAGCGTTTTGGTTACTACGGCCTGCAAGGGATCATGGCCGTTTACCTGGTAAAACAGCTGGGTATGTCGGAAGCGGATTCCATTACTCTGTTCTCCTCCTTTAGCGCGCTGGTTTATGGCCTCGTCGCCATTGGCGGCTGGCTGGGTGATAAAGTGCTGGGTACCAAGCGTGTCATCATGCTGGGCGCTATCGTGCTGGCGATTGGCTATGCGCTTGTGGCCTGGTCCGGCCATGACGCCGCTATCGTCTATATGGGTATGGCGACCATCGCCGTCGGTAACGGCCTGTTTAAAGCCAACCCGTCCTCCCTGCTTTCTACCTGCTATGACAAAAACGACCCACGTCTGGACGGTGCATTTACCATGTACTACATGTCCATCAACATCGGTTCGTTCTTCTCTATGCTGGCAACCCCGTGGCTGGCCGCACGTTTTGGCTGGAGCGTAGCGTTTGCCCTCAGCGTGGTGGGGATGGTGATCACCATTATTAACTTCGCCTTCTGTCAGAAATGGGTTAAACAGTACGGCTCTAAACCGGACTTTGCCCCGGTACACATGGGTAAACTGCTGGCGACCATCGCTGGCGTGGTGGTGCTGGTCGCTATCGCCACCTGGCTGCTGCATAACCAGGGTATCGCACGTATGGTGCTGGGCGTCGTCGCACTGGGTATCGTCGTGATTTTCGCCAAAGAAACCATAGGCCTGAAAGGCGCTCCGCGTCGTAAAATGATCGTCGCTTTCCTGCTGATGGTAGAAGCGATTGTCTTCTTCGTGTTGTACAGCCAGATGCCGACCTCGCTGAACTTCTTCGCCATCCGTAACGTGGAGCACTCGATCCTCGGTCTCGCCTTTGAACCGGAACAGTATCAGGCGCTGAACCCGTTCTGGATCATGATTGGTAGCCCGATTCTGGCCGCCATCTACAACAAGATGGGCGACCGCCTGCCGATGCCGCACAAATTTGCTATCGGTATGGTACTGTGCTCTGGCGCATTCCTCGTCCTGCCTTTAGGGGCGAAGTTCGCCAGCGACGCCGGTATCGTCTCGGTCAACTGGCTGATTCTGAGCTACGCGCTACAGTCTATCGGTGAACTGATGATTTCCGGCCTCGGCCTGGCGATGGTCGCTCAGCTGGTTCCTCAGCGTCTGATGGGCTTCATCATGGGCAGCTGGTTCCTCACCACGGCAGGCGCGGCGATCATCGCCGGGAAAATCGCTAACCTGATGGCAGTCCCGGAGAATGTCACCGATCCGCTGGTGTCGCTGGAAGTGTACGGTCACGTATTCCTGCAGATTGGTATCGTCACCGCGGTTATCGCCGCCCTGATGCTGCTGACCGCGCCGAAACTGAATCGTATGACTCAGGACGACAGCGCGGACATTAAAGCACGCGAAACCGCGGCTGCCTGACGCCGCAGGGAAAACTAATTATTTTTAAGCCGCTAACGTTAGTTTAGCGGCTTTTTTTTTACCCCTGGCAGGACTAACATACAGAAAACTGCAGCCACGAGGAGTCACGCATGAAACTGTTCTACAAACCCGGCGCCTGTTCCCTTGCCTCGCATATTGCCCTGCGCGAAAGCGGTCTGGATTTTACCCTGCAGAGCGTGGATCTGGCCCAAAAACGGCTGGAAAACGGGGAAGACTATCTGCTGATCAACCCGAAAGGTCAGGTGCCGGCGCTGCTGCTGGATGATGATATCCTGCTCACTGAGGGCGTAGCCATCATGCAGTACATCGCAGACCAGGTGCCGGATCGTCATCTGCTGGCGCCGGTGGGCTCGATTGCGCGCTATCAGACTCTCGAATGGCTGAACTATGTGGCCACCGAGCTGCATAAAAGCTTTACCCCGCTGTTCCGCCCGGATACCCCGGAGGACTATAAGCCTGTCGCGCGGGGGCTGCTTGAGAAAAAGCTGCAATACGTTGATGCAGCGCTGGCAGACAAACAGTGGCTGACCGGCCATCGCTTCACCATTGCCGATGGTTATCTGTTTACGGTGCTGCGCTGGGCCTATGCTATAAAACTGGATATGGCTGCCTATGGTCATATCGGCAGCTGGATGACGCAGGTGGCAGCGCGTCCGGCGGTGGCGGCCGCACTGGCGGCTGAAGGCTTAAAATAAGGCCTGAACCTGCCCGGCGGACCGTCNNCAGGCCCTGGGAGTTACAGCCGGGTGGCGCTGAAGCAGTGCTCCGGTACGGCGATGCGATCCTGCGCCGCTACTACCTGTAGTTCGTATTCCTGCATATTTTTGGTGGCGAGCATAATCTCGTACACCGCGGCGGTGACGTGTTCCAGCGCATCGCGCAGACTTGCCCCCTGCAGCAATTTAACCAACAGCAGACCGCTGGTCACATCGCCGACGCCCACCGGCTGACGCAGGCCGAAATCCACCAGCGGCCGACTAATATGCCAGGCTTCTTCGGCCGTCACCAGCAGCATCTCAAAACGATCCATACTCAGACCCGCACGGGCAAGATGCTTAACTAATACCACTTCCGGCCCCTGGGCAATCAGCTCCCGCGCGGCGGCCACTGCCTCGCTGACGCTGGCGACCGGATGACCGCACAGGATCTCCAGCTCAACCAGATTCGGCGCAATAATATCGCTGGCCGGCAGCGCATAGCGCACGTGGAACTCCGCCACGCCCGGCGCGACGATGCAGCCCTTCTCCGGGTGACCCATCACCGGATCGCAAAAATATTTCGCCGCCGGATTGGCCGCCTTAACCTGACGCACGATACCGAGGATATGCTCTCCCTGCTCAGCGGAGCCAAGATAGCCGCTCAGTACCGCATCGCAGGTCTGCAGCTTGTCGATATCGGCAATGCCCTGAACGATCTCCGTCAAATGCGAAGGCGGCATGACGCAGCCGGTCCATTTGCCGTACTGCGTATGGTTAGAGAACTGTACGGTATTCAGGGGCCAGACATTGGCGCCCAGACGGCGCATCGGAAATTCGGCGGCACTGTTGCCGGCATGGCCAAACACAACGTGAGACTGAATGGCGAGGATGTTCTTCATTTTCTTACCACAACCCTAAAAAGAAAAAGGGCGTGGTTTCCCACGCCCTGGCAGTATTTTTTTATTTCCAGCAGACCAGGCAGTAATTTTTCTTACCGCGACGCAGCAAGGTGTAGCGGCCAAACAGGCGATCGCTGTCACTGAATACATATTCCGGGTCGGCCTGTTTTTCGCCGTTGATGGTCACCGCGTTAGAGGCAACGGTTTTACGCGCCTGACCGCGGGACGGCTGCAGCTCGGAATCAACCAGCGCCTG
Source organism: Klebsiella sp. EMBS2024 (assembly GCF_036233805.1). Taxonomy (NCBI): domain Bacteria; kingdom Pseudomonadati; phylum Pseudomonadota; class Gammaproteobacteria; order Enterobacterales; family Enterobacteriaceae; genus Klebsiella; species Klebsiella sp. EMBS2024. The sequence continues at coordinate 2,171,432 of NZ_JAZARW010000001.1, forward strand.
CAGCAGATCGGCGCCTTTTTCCATTTCGATCATCGGCACGCCATCCTGGGCCAGCTGTTCGAAGTCTGCTTCGCTCAGGTCGCTCAGGTTACCGTTGAACAGGCTTTCGGTAATGCGCTTCGCCGCTTCCAGGCCTTCTTCGCCGTGAACAAGGCGCGTCACCTGCTCTGCCAGCACGTACTGGGCGCGCGGCGCTTTACCGCTGTTTTTGTCTTCTTCTTCCAGGGCATTGATCTCCGCAATGTCCATAAAGGTGAAGAATTTGAGGAAGCGATAGACATCAGCATCCGCGGTGTTAATCCAGAACTGGTAGAATTTGTACGGACTGGTTTTCTTCGGATCCAGCCACACGGCGCCGCCTTCGGTTTTACCGAATTTGGTGCCGTCCGCTTTGGTGATCAGCGGTACGGTCAGGCCAAACACCTGGTTCTGATGCAGACGACGGGTCAGATCGATGCCGGAGGTGATGTTGCCCCACTGGTCAGAGCCGCCGATCTGCAGCGCCACGCCGTGCAGCTTGTTCAGGCAGGCAAAGTCGTAACCCTGCAGCAGATTGTAAGAGAACTCGGTAAAGGAGATACCCTGATCGTCACGATTCAGACGCTGCTTCACCGCTTCTTTGTTGATCATCTGGTTAACAGAGAAGTGTTTACCGATATCGCGCAGGAAGGTCAGCACGTTCATGCTGCCAAACCAGTCATAGTTATTCGCCGCGATCGCCGAGTTGTCGCCGCAGTCAAAATCAAGGAACGGAGCCACCTGTTTGCGGATTTTATCCACCCACTCCTGCACGGTATCCTCGGTGTTTAGTTTACGCTCAGCGGCTTTGAAGCTTGGGTCGCCAATCAGACCGGTTGCGCCGCCCACCAGCGCCACAGGTTTATGACCTGCCTGCTGGAAGCGTTTCAGGCATAACAATGGAACAAGATGCCCCAAATGCAAGCTGTCAGCGGTAGGATCGAAGCCGCAATAGAGCGCGATCGGGCCTTGCGCCAGTCGCTCTGCTAACGCTTCCTCGCCCGTCACCTGGGCTACCAGCCCCCGCTCTTGCAATTGTTTAATCAAGTTACTGCTTGCCATCAAATTCTCCATGTATAAACGACTGCACCTCTGCCGGTACACGACTTTTCGCCAGATGCGAAAAGTACATAGAATAAAGCGCCGGCCCTTTCAGCGCCAGCGCTTCGATAACTAATTTCGGCGTTTACGGCGCCAGACGGTCTATTTTCCAGGCGCCGCTATCGCGCTGGTATAAAAAGCGATCGTGCAGACGGTGTTCTCCCCCCTGCCAGAACTCCATCTGCTCAATGCTGACGCGGAATCCGCCCCAGAAGCTCGGCAACGGCACTTCACCCTGCTGGAACTTCTGCTTCAGCTCGAGGAATTTGCTTTCGAGGATGCCGCGGGCTGAGATCCGGCTCGACTGCTTCGAGACCCAGGCGCCAATCTGGCTGTCGCGCGGACGGCTGTGGAAATATTTGACCACTTCCAGCGTCGACAGACGCTCCGCTTTGCCGATTACCATCACCTGGCGCTCCAGCATATGCCACGGGAAAAGCAGGCTGACCTGCGGGTTGTTTTCAATTTGATGCGCTTTACGGCTGCCAAGGTTGGTATAAAACACCAACCCTTTTTCGTCGTAGTGCTTCAGCAGCACAATGCGCTGGTAGGGCTGGCCGCGCTCATCGACGGTGGCGACCACCATGGCCGTTGGGTCGGCAAGTTTCGCATCGCAGGCCTGACGCAGCCAGCGTTCAAACAGCGGCAGGGGTTCAGCAGGAAGATCGTGGCGACGCAAACCGCCACGGGTGTATTCACGGCGCAAATGCGCAATTTGCTGGAGTTCGTCGTTATCAGACATGGCCATTGAGGATGTAGTCATAAGGTGGCGTTATTGTGCGCCCCCCGGACAGAAATCTCAACGTTTGGCCGTCTGCAGCTGACAGTTATCAAGGACGATGCGGTCGCGCTTATAGACGGTGGCGGTATCGCCTTTTGACCAGAACACATAGACGCCGTCGGTGTAGCGCGCCCCGGAAGCCGACAGCCCCTCAGACAGGTTCAGTTGCTGATTATCATAGATAAAACTGACCTGCTGGCGTGCGTTATTGCGATGGACCGTCAATGGTTTCTGGTCGCATTGATACTCCAGCGTGTCCGTCTGCATCCGCTCGACAAACTGGTTGTAGTAGCTACAGCCCGCCAGCATAAAAGGTACAACTGCGATAAGAATTTTTTTCATTCGTTTGCCTTCGACTTTCCCGGTCACGGCGGGCACTCCGCCCTCCGCTTAACTTGTCCAGTTTACCGGTCGCATCGTATTTAAGATTTCAGTTAACTCCGATTCTGCGGCGGGTTAGCCGGAAAAATGGCGCCCAGCACCGAGGCTTCGCTGGCGCCGGTCACGGAGGGCAGATTGCCCGGCAGACCAGCCAGCGTTCGCCAGGCCAGCCAGGCAAAGGCCAGCGCTTCCATATCATCGCCGCTGATCCCCGCCTCATCGGTGGTGGAGACCTCGGTTCCCGGCAGCAGCGCCGCCAGGCGCGCCATTAACAAGGGGTTACGCGCGCCGCCGCCGCACACTAACAAACGCTCGCAGCCGCCGCTTAACAATACCTGCTCACTGATGGTGACGGCGGTCAATTCCGCAAGCGTAGCCTGAACATCCTCCCCGCGTAGCCCCGGATAGCGGGCCATATGCTGCTCCAGCCAGCCGTAATTGAAATATTCCCGACCGGTGCTTTTTGGCGCCGGCAAGGCAAACCACGGATCGCTCAGCATGTCCTGCAGCAGCGGCAGCAGCACTTTACCTTCGCTAGCCCATTGGGCGTCCTTGTCGTACGGTTTGCCCTTCTGGCGCCAGATCCAGGCGTCCAGCAACATATTTCCCGGCCCGGTATCATAGCCGCGCACCGGCTGCCCTGGCGCCAGCAGCGACACATTAGCGATCCCGCCGATATTGAGCACCATACGTCGCTCAACGGGGTGGGCCAGCAGCGCATGATGAAAAGCCGGCACCAGCGGCGCTCCCTGCCCGCCTAGCGCCATATCCCGGCGACGAAAATCCCCCACTACGGTTATCCCGGTGTGGGCGGCGATCTGGTTGTTGTCACCAATTTGCAGGGTATGCGGAGCCTCTCCCTGCGGTTCATGCCATACGGTCTGTCCATGGCAGCCGATGGCGATGACGTCGGTGGGTTTGAGACTTTCCTGGCGCATCAGCGCCAGTACGGCATCGGCAAACAGCCGTCCCAGACGGGTGTCCAGACGACCTAGCTGCGAAAGGGTCAGCGACTGCCCCTGGCAAATCGCCAGAATCTCTTCTTTTATCGCGTGTGGAATGGGCCAGGTGAGACTAGCCTGCTGCGCCACCATGTTTTCAGTAATGGTGGCCAAAACGACATCGATACCATCCAGGCTGGTACCAGACATAACGCCAATAAAGCGACCCGATCTCATACGTTTTCCTTCATTCCATGACCCTTGTATGCCCNCACTCCATCATAAAGTGTCGGTTAATGCTATGTTGTACTAATACTTTTTAACAATAGAGCGACAAATCAGAGAACATCGTAAANAACCGGCGTTTAGTTGAGGTTGAAGCACCAGTGTTTATTATTTTTTGTATAGTCCAGGGAGAACCTATGCCCGCCGACGACTAAATGCCATATAATTAACCGTATGGACGTTCAATTGAACACCTTCGGTGAACAGGAGATTCATAAATGATTTTACGTGTTTTGGCTGTATCGATGATTGGTTTTACGCTCGCAGGCTGCGTGAGCAGCAGCGGCCTGTCCGGCGACGTTTATTCCGCATCTGAAGCCAAACAGGTGCAGAGCGTGACTTACGGTACTATCGTGCATACGCGCGCCGTACAGATCCAGAGCGGCGACGATAGCAATGCCATCGGGGCCATTGGCGGTGCGGTACTGGGCGGGTTCCTTGGAAACACCATCGGCGGCGGTACCGGACGCTCTCTGGCTACGGCGGCAGGTGCGGTCGCGGGCGGCGTAGCCGGTCAGGGCGTTCAGGGCGCGATGAATAAAACGCAGGGCGTTGAACTGGAAATCCGTAAGGACGATGGCAATACCATTATGGTAGTGCAGAAACAGGGCAGCACTCCGTTCTCCGTTGGTCAGCGCGTGGCCATTGCCGGCAGCGGCAGCCAGGTCACCGTCTCTCCGCGATAATCTCCCTTACGATGCGGCCGGTTGCGCCGCATCGTATTTTTCAGCCACGTTTATTTCGCCGTAATAAATTCGTAGTAACCATCAGACATCTTTATTTTAATATTCCATGAATCATTGCGCCTGCGCAATATCTTATCTGCCCGCCCCTATTACCCTCAAGAACGTAAATTAGCCCTGGCGACTCATCGTCGCTGCCGTTGCCTTTTATGTGGAATATTGCCTATGCCCGAACATGTGCATCATATCGTTAAACGTCTAATCCTTTATATTTGCATTTGTTTACTGGCCGGGATTGGCATTTCCGGGATGACTGCGTTTTTTCATACCAGCTTCAGTAGTACTTCCTCAATATTATTTCCGCTGCTGACCAGTTTCCTGATGGTTTTTCATATTACCATTGCCTGTTTTATGGGCATGAAATACTGGAGCAGCAAGCGGCGTCTGTACCTTACTCCAGTCTCTTTCGGGTTTGCCTGCTCAGCGCTGCTGATGCTTGGCACGCTCAGCAGCTATCCGGACTGGCTTACCTGCAATCCGGCCCCGGTCGTTAATCAAAATGACGCCGTTATTTATTATTTCTTCCGCAATATAATGATGGCTGTGTTATTCATGTCATCTATTATTTTGTACTATTTTCGCCAGCGCATCATGCATTCGTGGAAAGCACACGTTCTTACATTTACAGCATGTATACTTTTTACGTTGACCATTATTGTTTTATCATGGCTATACTCCAGCCATTCGCCGTGGCTGAGCGTCAATTTTATCGACGATCTGAGCCATACCTTTACCCCGTTGTGGCAAAGTATTATCGGCTGGCTGCTGATGGCAGTTTGGTTCATCACGCTGATTTTATTAATTAGCTTGAGTAAACTGCGTAATATTTTTTGGTTCAGCGGCGCTTTTTTTTNCAGCGCTTATTTGTTCACGCTTTTCCAGCTGCTCTCCACCGCAGGGGAGCTGGATCAGACCTGGTACCAGGCGCGTTTTTTCGAAACGCTATGCACCTTGTTCCTGATTCTGGTGCTACTGGTTGACGTCTTTATCCTCTATCGCGAGTCTAACCACAAATATGTCCATTCGTATCAGAATTCGATCCGCGACCCGTTGACCCGCCTCTACAACCGCAGCTTTTTCTACGACACTCTTAACCAACAGCTGGCGAAGGTGAATGCCCAGCATCCGCTGTCGGTGCTCATCAGCGACCTCGACCATTTCAAACGCATCAACGATAGCTACGGCCATGTCGCCGGCGACAAAGTGATCCAGTTCGCCGCCTCGGTGCTGGAAAGCCATTCGCGGGTAGATGACGCCGCCGCACGCATCGGCGGTGAGGAATTTGCTCTGCTGCTGGTCAACACCGGTGAAAAAGAAGCGCAAGCGATCGCCGAGCGTATCCGCCTGGCGGTCAGTGCCGGGGAGAGCCATTTACCGGAGCGAATGACCATCAGCATGGGGGTGTATACCACCTACGACAATAGCGTGACAGCGGAAGCGTGCGTTCAGCGCGCGGACGAAGCCATGTATGAAGCAAAGAATAACGGACGTAACCAGGTGATCGTCTGGCATCGGCAGGGAGGGTGAAAAAAGGCCCGGATTAGCCCGGGCCGCAAAGAATTAATCTTTAGCCTGGAGATCGAGGATATTTTGTTCAAGTTTACGGATTAAGTGGAGCAAGGTTTCCACTTCCTGCTTCGAGACCCCTGAGAGGATTTCATCACGGGTCTTACCTATCACCTCTTCCATCTCGTTGATCAGCGGTTCGGCTTTTTCCGTCAGCTTGATGCGTTTGGCCCGCCGATCGCTTGCGCAGGTCTGGCGAGAAATGAGCCCTTTCTCCTCCAGCTGATCGAGCGTACGCACCAGCGACGGCTGTTCAATACCGATAGCTTTCGCCAGCTGGATCTGCGACTGCTCAGGCGGCAGCTGGTGGATGTTATGCAGCGTGACCCAGTGGGTCTGCGTTAACTCCAGAGGTTTCAGGCGATGGTCGATTAGCGCGCGCCAAACGCGAACTAAACGTGCCAGATCAGAACCAAGTGGCGATTCCAATTTCATCTCCTTATAATTAGCTTGCTAAGTTATTATACTGATTTTAGAATAGTGTGCAGCATTTGAATTATCAAAACAAATGAATTACTTGATTCAACAAAAACCAAAACAATGATTTACACTGTTAAAGAGTAGCACGTCCTGAGGTTACCCCTGTAATGGCAAAGGATTTTTGCTTGTGAAACTGAGTCTTAACACATCCGGATTGCCGCTGCAGGACCTGGTGTTCGGCGCATCCGTCTATTTCCCTCCGCTGTTCAAAGCCGTCTTGTTGGGTTTCTTTATCTGGTTGTTTTTACATCGCCAGCTGCGTGACTGGATGTATGCGGGCGACATCTGGCACCCGCTACTAATGGATCTCTCCCTGTTCGCGCTCTCGGTCTGTCTGGCCCTGGTATTACTCATTGCCTGGTGATCTCCCTGTTATGAAAAGATTAAAATATCTGTCAACGCTGCTGGTCGCGGCCGTCGCCCTGATTGCCGCATGGTTGTTATGGAATTTCTACACTCAGTCACCCTGGACCCGCGACGGCAAAGTGCGCGCCGAGCAGGTTGGGATCACCCCTCAGGTCTCCGGCAGTATTCTGCAGTTGAACGTAACCGATAACCAACGGGTCAAAGCCGGGGAAGTATTGTTTACCATCGACGACACCCCCTATCGCATCGCGGTGCTGAACGCCCAGGCGCAGCTGGCGAAAGCCCAGGCGGAGGTGGCGAAAGCGCAGGCGGAGCAAAGCAAGGCCGCCAGCGAGGCTCGCCGTCGCCGAAGCCTGTCGCAAAATGCCATCTCGGCTGAAGACCTTGAGAACGTCAATACCGCCCTGAATACCGCCACCACCACCCTGGCTGCCGCCAGAGCGGGGGTCGGCGTAACCGAAGCGGCGCTGAAACATGCGCAGTGGCAGCTCAGCCAGACGGTTGTCAAAGCGCCGGTGGATGGCTGGGTGACCAACCTTTCCACCCGCGTCGGTGATTACGCTACCACCGGCCATCCGGTCTTTGCCCTGGTGGACAGCCACTCGTTTTACGTGCTGGGCTACTTCGAAGAGACCAAACTGCGCCACATTCGCATCGGCGATCCGGCACAAATTATTCTCTATAGCAATCAGCAGACGCTAAAGGGCCATGTCGCGAGCATCGGCCGCGCGATTGTCGACCAGAGCGTGGAACAGGGAACCGGGCTGGTGGCCAACATCAAACCAAATATCCCCTGGGTTCGTCTCGCCCAACGCGTTCCGGTGCGAATTGCCTTTGATACGCTGCCGGCCGATGTCACCCTGGTCTCCGGCACCACCTGCACTGTCTCAATTGGCGGGCAGTAATGAACCTGCAGACCCTGTCGTGGCGCGCACTCCCCTGGGTTAAAGCCACCCGGCCGCAGTGGCGGTACGCATTGCGCAACGGCATCGCGATGTGTCTTGCGCTGAGTATCGCCTATGCGCTGGATCTTGATGAGCCCTACTGGGCGATGACGTCCGCGGCGGTGGTCAGCTTTCCCACCGTCGGCGGCGTGATCAGTAAAAGTTTTGGCCGCATCGCAGGCAGCCTGCTCGGCGCCTGCGCCGCCCTGCTGCTTGCCGGTCATACACTCAACGATCCCTGGCTGTTTCTGTTCAGTATCTCCGGCTGGCTGGCGCTCTGCACCTGGGCCTGCGCCCTGTTCACCAACAACGTCGCTTATGCCTTTCAGCTGGCGGGCTATACCTGCGCCATCATCGCCTTTCCGGTGATTAACATCAGCGACAGCTACGAGCTGTGGGTCATCGCCCAGTCGCGCGTCTGCGAAGTCATCGTCGGGATCCTCTGCGGCGGGCTAATGATGATGATCCTGCCAAGCACCTCCGACGGCAGCAACCTGCTGACGGCCCTGAAAACCATGCACGCCCGGCTGCTGGAGCACGCCAGCCTGCTGTGGGTGCCGGAGACGACGGATGCCATTCGCACCGCCCATGAGAGCGTGATTGGCCAGATCCTGACCATGAACCTGCTGCGTATCCAGGCCTTCTGGAGCCACTACCGTTTCCGTCGGCAGAATCCTCTGCTGAACTACCTCCTGCATCAGCAGCTCAGAATGACCAGCGTCATCTCCAGTCTGCGACGGATGCTGCTGAACTGGCCTGACGCGCCGGCGAATACTCGCCAGGTACTGGAGTCGCTGCTCGCCGAGCTCGCCACCCCTCATGCCGACAGCTATCACGTTGCGCGGATCCTGGCGCCGCTGGCGCCGCGGCAGGATGCCGATTACCGGCACATCGCTTTCTGGGCGCGATTGCGCTATTTCTGTCGCATTTACCTGGAGAGCAGCCGCTGGATCCGCCGCGTTGAAAATGCCTCGGCGATCGCCGAGTTCAATGTGCCCGCCGCCCCGTCGTTAGCCCGCCATACCGATCAGGCGGAGGCGTTGCTCAACGGTGTCCGTACCTTTTGCGCGCTGGTGGCGATTGGCGCATGGGGGATCAGTACCCAGTGGACCAGCTGCGCGGCGGCCCTGACCCTGGCCTCCATCTGCTGCGTGCTCTACTCCGTATCCGCCTCGCCGTTTCGCTCGCTGACATTGCTGATGCAGACTCTGGTCCTGCTGTCGCTATTCAGTTTCGTAGTGAAGTTCGGCCTGATGGTGCAGGTAACCGACCTGTGGCAGTTTCTGCTGTTCCTGTTCCCGCTCCTGACCACCATGCAGTTACTCAAACTGCAGTGGCCCAAATACGCCGGCCTGTGGGGACAGCTTATCGTCTTTATGGGCTCGTTTATCGCCGTCACCAACCCGCCGGTGTACGATTATGCGGCCTTTTTCAATGATAATTTGAGCAAGATTGTCGGGGTAGGCTTTGCCTGGCTGGCCTTTGCGGTACTGAGTCCGGGCTCTGACGCCCGCAAAGGGCGACGCCATATCAGAGCGTTACGGCGTCACTTTGTCGATCAGCTTAGCCGTCATCCTCAGCACAGTGAGCATGAATTTGAATCGCTGGTCTATCACCACGTCAGTCAGCTCAGCCAGAGTAAGGATGCCCTGGCGCGCCGCTGGCTGTTGCGTTGGGGCGTCGTGCTGCTCAATTGCTCGCACGTCGTCTGGCAGCTTCGCGAATGGGAAACCCGCTCCGATCCTCTCGCCCAGGTGCGCGACCTGTGCATCAACCTGTTACGCGATGTGATGAGCGAGCGCGGCGTGCAGCAGCGCCCGCTGGCCTCCACCCTGCAGGAGCTGCAGCGGATCTGCGACGCCCTGAACCACCATCATCAGCCGGCGGCGCGGGAACTGGCCGCCGCGATTTGGCGACTGTACTGCGCCTTGTCGCAGCTGGAACAGGCCCCGGTGGCCGGCACAATTGGCGAAGGAACTACTTAATCACCCCGCAGGCAAACCGTTCGCCGCCGCCGCCCAGCGGCTGCGGACTGTCGGCCATGTTATCCCCGCCTACGTGGACCATCAGCGCTTTCCCTTTCACCTCCGCCAGCGTTTTCAGGCGCGGAGCAATAATCGGCTGGTCGGCTACGCCCGCATCGTTGACCACCAGCAGGGGCAGGTCGCCAAGATGCCCGGCCCCCAACGGCCCTTCGTGTTTGCCGGTATGCTGCGGATCGTAATGTCCGCCCGCCGCCCCGGCGGCCACGGCTTTACCTTCTTTCATCGCCGGCTGGCAGCTGCCTTCGGCATGAATATGAAACCCGTGCTTACCCGGCGGTAGCGCCCGCAAAGTGGGGGCGAACTCGAGTCCGCGGTCGGTTTCGGTGATTTTGACGCTGCCGATGGTCTGACCGACGCCCTGGGTGGTCACGAGATTAAGTTGCACATCTTCACTAACGGCCTGTGCGCCAGCGCAAAATGCGAGGGATAAGATCGCGAGAATACATCGTTGCATAACACCTCCGGATGGCTGTCTCCCTGTTAAGTGTAAACCAGGAACGCCTTTCCGGAGGGGAAATGCCCGTTACGGTACGTCGTACCCGAGCGCGGCTTTACGGATGCGGAACCACTGCTGACGGGTCATGCTGAGTTTTTCAGCCACAATCGCCGAGCGCACGCGCTCGATTTTGCCCGAGCCAATAATCGGCAGCGGCTGCGACGGCAGACGCAGCACCCAGGCATAAACTACCTGTTCGATGCTGTCGGCGTTAAGCTCGTGCGCCACCTGCGCCAGCTCATCGCGCAGCGCCTGGAAGCCCTCTTCGTTAAACAGGCGACCACCGCCAAGACAAGACCACGCCATCGGACGAATACGCAGTTGCTGCAGCTGATCGAGAGTACCGTCGAGCAGCAGCGGCTGATGCACCGGTGAAATTTCGACCTGGTTGGTGGCCAGGGTAAACGGCAGACGTGACTGCAGCAAGGTGAACTGGGCGGGGGTAAAGTTCGAGACGCCAAAATGGCGCACTTTACCGCTATGATGCAGCGCGAGAAAAGCTTCGGCTACCTCGTCGGCGTCCATCAGTGGGTCCGGCCGGTGGATCAGCAGCAAGTCGAGATGGTCCGTCGCCAGATTACGCAGCGATTGCTCGGCGCTGAGCACGATGTGATCGCGGTCGGTAATGTAGTGGCCAATGGTGTTCTCAGCGCGCGCCCGGGTGGCGATACCGCATTTGCTGACGATTTCCATCCGGCTACGCAGATGCGGCGCTCGCTTCAGCGCTTCGCCAAAGGCAGCCTCACACTGATAATCGCCATAGATATCGGCGTGATCGACGGTGGTTACGCCTAAATCGAGATGCTGCTCAATAAAGCTGACCAGCTCGCCAGGCGACATTTTCCAGTCCATCAGACGCCAGTAGCCCATCACAAAACGTGAAAATTCCGGCCCCTGGGGAGCCATAGCAATACGCTGAACCATAACCGCTTCCTCAATAAAAAAGTGCTCTGAGTATACGTAATTTTTGGCTTAAAACAGTGAGGGTTGCTGCGGTTCTTCCGCCGGCTCCGGCCTGTTCGCGCGTATTTTGCGCAGCAGCCGTTGGCGGCAAAGACGCAAAACCTCCTGTTTCTGCGCATCGCTCATCGTTTGCCAGTTAAAACGTTCCTCACGGCTGCGGAAACAGCCGCGACAGTAGCCGCGCTCATCGGTCTGACATATTCCCCGGCACGGGCTCTGCACCGGGAAAAATTCTAACTGCTCTGCCACCACACGCCTCCTGTCCCCTCGTCTCCTTTCATTGAAGACGTTTCCCCGCGCCGACGCAAATTTTGTTCACTACGTGCTGCGCCAGCTAACATTTTTCCGCCGACGCTTGCATTAGACCAATCGGTCTACTACAGTGTGCAGCATGAACAGACACAGCGATTGCGATACCCGAGAACATATCCTGGCCACCGGCGAGCAGCTTTGCATGCATCGCGGTTTTACCGGAATGGGCTTGAGCGAACTTCTGAAGACGGCGGAGGTGCCCAAGGGCTCCTTCTACCACTACTTTCGCTCTAAGGAAGCCTTCGGCGTCGCGCTGCTTGAACATCACTACACCGGATATCTGCAGCGCCTGGTCGACCACTTCGATCATGGCGACGGTAACTATCGCGATCGCCTGCTGGCCTACTATCAGCACACGCTGAATCAGTTCTGCCAGCAGGGGATTATTAGCGGGTGTCTTACTGTCAAGCTATCCGCGGAGGTTTGCGATCTGTCGGAAGATATGCGCGCCGCCATGGATCGCGGAGCCAGCCAGATTATCGCCCTGCTGGGCGACGCGCTGGAGAAAGGACGTCAGGAAGGCAGTCTCGCATTTGACGGCGCGGCCATGACCCTGTCGCAGGTGCTGTATTCCCTGTGGCTCGGGGCCAACCTGCAGGCCAAAATTACGCGTAGCGCAACGCCGCTGGAAAGCGCCCTTGCCCACGCCAAACAGATTATTGCGGCGCCTGCGGTATAACAGGCGTTTTTATTTCATCAGTTACTAGACGACCGGTCTACTCAGGAGTCACTATGTCGGAAGCAAAATTATTCAGCCCACTGAAAGTCGGTGCGGTCACCGTCCCTAATCGCGTATTTATGGCGCCGTTGACGCGTCTGCGCAGCATTGAGCCGGGCGATATCCCTACTCCGCTGATGGGCGAATACTACCGCCAGCGCGCCAGTTCCGGGCTGATCATCACCGAAGCGACGCAGATCTCCGCGCAGGCCAAAGGATACGCCGGCGCGCCTGGGCTGCACAGCCCGGAGCAGATTGCCGCCTGGCAGAAAATCACCGCCGGCGTTCATGCCGAAAATGGTCATATCGCCGTCCAGCTGTGGCACACCGGGCGTATTTCCCATAGCAGCCTGCAGCCTGGCGGCGCCGCCCCGGTAGCGCCTTCCGCACTGAGCGCGGGCACCCGTACCTCACTGCGTGACGAAAACGGCCACGCCATTCGCGTCGACACCTCAATGCCCCGCGCCCTGGAAACCGCAGAGATCCCAGGGATCGTCAACGATTTCCGTCAGGCGGTCGGCAATGCCCGTGACGCCGGCTTCGATCTGGTTGAGCTGCACTCAGCCCACGGCTATCTGCTGCACCAATTCCTCTCGCCATCGGCGAACCAGCGTACCGATCAGTACGGCGGCAGCGTGGAGAACCGTGCCCGTCTGGTGCTGGAAGTGGTTGACGCCGTGAGTCAAGAGTGGAGCGCCGAGCGCATTGGCATCCGCGTGTCGCCGATTGGCAGCTTCCAGAATGTGGATAATGGCCCGAACGAAGAAGAAGACGCGCTGTATCTGATTAGCGAGCTGGCGAAACGCGGTATCGCCTATCTGCACATGTCCGAGCCGGACTGGGCGGGCGGCAAACCTTACAGTGAAGCTTTCCGTCAGAAAGTCCGCGACCGCTTCCCGGGGGTGATCATTGGCGCTGGCGCTTACACAGTAGAAAAAGCCAACGATCTTATCAATAAAGGGCTGATTGATGCCGTGGCCTTTGGCCGCGATTACATCGCCAACCCGGATCTGGTGGCTCGCCTGCAGAAAAAAGCGCCGCTTAACCCGCAACGCCCGGAATCCTTCTACGGCGGCGGCGCGGAAGGCTACACCGATTACCCGACTCTGTAATCCCTCCATTGATAGCGGCGACGTATCGCCGCTATACTCAACGTTCTGATCTATCAAATAAACTGCATAGGGGACATTATGCGCTTACTCCACACCATGCTGCGCGTTGGCGACCTGCAACGTTCTATCGACTTCTATACCAACGTGTTGGGCATGAAGCTGCTGCGCACCAGCGAAAACCCGGAGTACAAGTACTCCCTCGCCTTTGTCGGCTACGGCGAAGAGAGCGAAACCGCGGTGATCGAACTGACCTACAACTGGGGCGTGGACAGCTATGAGCTGGGCACCGCCTACGGCCATATCGCGCTGAGCGTCGATAACGCCGCCGAAGCCTGCGAACGGATCCGTCAGAACGGGGGCAACGTCACCCGTGAAGCCGGGCCGGTAAAAGGCGGCACCACCGTCATCGCCTTCGTGGAAGATCCGGACGGTTACAAAATCGAGCTCATTGAAGAGAAAGATGCCGGCAAAGGTCTGGGCAACTAACGCTTCCCCACGCTGGCATATTTAATGCCATGGCTCGCCCGGGCGCTACGGCGCCCGTTGTTTTCACCCCTGCCTGCTGCAAGCCGCGGCAAAATTTGCCATAATGCGCGCTACTTTTTTCCAGCTAAGAGAATCTGATGTCCGAGAACGCTCAACTGAATGGTCTGTGCGACCGTTTCCGCGGTTTTTATCCGGTGGTGATCGATGTTGAAACCGCAGGATTTAACGCCAAAACCGACGCCCTGCTGGAGATCGCCGCCATTACGTTGAAGATGGATGAGCACGGCTGGCTGATGCCCGATGAAACGCTGCATTTCCATGTTGAACCTTTCGAGGGCGCCAATCTGCAGCCCGAAGCGCTGGCTTTTAACGGGATTAACCCGCATGACCCGCAGCGCGGGGCCGTCAGCGAATACGATGCCCTGCATGCCATCTTCAAAATGGTGCGCAAAGGGATGAAAGAGAGCGACTGCAGCCGGGCAATCATGGTGGCGCACAATGCCACCTTTGACCACAGCTTCACCATGACCGCCGCCGAACGCGCGGGACTTAAACGCAACCCTTTCCATCCGTTTGTTACCTTCGACACCGCCGCGCTAAGCGGGCTGGCGCTGGGCCAGACGGTGCTGTCGAAAGCCTGTATTGCCGCGGGTATGCCGTTCGACGGCGCGCAGGCTCACTCCGCCCTGTATGATACCGAGCAGACGGCGCAGCTGTTTTGCGAGATCGTGAACCGCTGGAAGCGTCTGGGCGGCTGGCCGCTGCCAGTGGCCACCCCGGAGTGATAAAAAAAGCGACTTCCAGGAAGTCGCTTTTTCACTGATGGCGGGAATTACTCCGCTTTTGGCTCGTCGGTATGGTACTTTGCCGCCGTCTCTTTGATCAGCTGCTGCAGTTCACCGCGCTGGTACATTTCGATGACGATATCGCAGCCGCCCACCAGTTCACCGTCTACCCACAGCTGCGGGAAAGTCGGCCAGTTGGCGTATTTAGGCAGCTCGGCGCGGATATCCGGGTTCTGCAGGATATCAACGTAAGCAAAACGTTCGCCACAGGCGGACAGCGCCTGAACGGCCTGGGCAGAGAAACCACAGCTTGGCAGCTTCGGCGACCCTTTCATGTACAACAGGATCGGGTTTTCAGCGATTTGGCGTTGGATCTTTTCTAAAGTCGAGCTCATTGTCGTGCTTCCTTAAACTTCTTTCTACGGCAGTAACTTGTCATTGTAGCGTCCTGTAGGCAGGACGGATAATAACATTTTTTTCACTATTCATATTTTATCTTCTGTTGCGCGAAGTTGCCTTAAAAATATCATTTTGCGGTCACAGGCGGGCGCTCATTGCGCATTTTCTGTGCGAGGCGGTCAATGTCTGACGCGTTTTCTTGCAATCGTTAACCAATCGACATTTTTGATACAAAAGAATATTAACTTTCCGGCTTTTTATGCTTTAGAATCATTCCGGTTTGTCATTCATCGTCAGGCATTTGTACATGTCTGTAATTAATCAGGGGATTGCTCAGTGGCGCGGCTAAACAAAATCGCGATATCGCTCTGTGCATTACTGTTCACGTCTATCTCATTCACGCCACTGGCTCAGGCATCAGGGCATACGCACGCCTCCGCTTCGCCAAAAGCGTTGCCCGCGAAAAGTGGCTCAGAGCGCAAGAAAAAAGCAACCAGTCAAAAAACTAAAACCACCGCTAAAACCACCAGTAAAAAGTCCTCGCGCACCCGGCTCCCTACCCGCACTACCGCAGCAAGCCAAACCGCACTTCATCGTCAGGCCGCCGGCGCGACGAAAAAATGCGTGCTGCGTAAAGGTTATAAAAAGCAGTGCGCGAAAACGGTCGCCGCCAGCGCCGAGCCGACCCTGGCGCTAAACAGCGTCAAAAGCAAATGCGTGGTGCGCAAGGGCTATAAAAAACGCTGTAAGCCCGAGGCCAGCGAAGCGAATTTAACGATCGCCGACGCCCACAAGGTCCGGGTGCAAAAGGCGCAAAGTACCGCGATGAACAAACTGATGGGCCAGTTGGGTAAACCCTATCGCTGGGGCGGCACCTCGCCGCGCACCGGGTTTGACTGCAGCGGGCTGGTCTATTACGCCTATAAGGACCTGGTCAAGATCCACATCCCGCGTACGGCCAACGAAATGTACCACCTGCGCGATGCGCGTCCGGTGGATCGTGATGAACTGCAGAGCGGCGATTTAGTCTTCTTCCGCACCCGCGGACGGGGCGCTGCCGACCATGTCGGCGTCTACGTCGGCAACGGAAAATTCATTCAGTCGCCGCGCACAGGTCGTGATATTCAAATCACCTCCCTGAGCGAGGATTACTGGGTTCGCCATTATGTCGGCGCTCGTCGCGTCATGACGCCGAAAACCATTCGCTGATCCCGGTCTGCCGCTGCGGCGGCAGACCGCCTCTCCTGCTCGATATCCATCCCCACCCGCAAGGGATATTGCAGATTGCTCTCTTTGCCCGGCGTATCACGACGATAGCGGGTCGGCGACATGCCAAAGTGACGGTGAAAGGTCCGGCAGAAAGCGGCTTGTCCCTCGTATCCCAGGCACTGAGAAATACTCTGTATCGACGCCTGCGTCTGCGTTAAATAGATTGTCGCAATCGTCATCTTTCGTCGGCTGACGTAGCTCGCCAGCGTGCAGCCCGTTACCATGGCGAATTGTCGCTGGAAGTACCAGTGTGAGTAGCCGGACTTTTTCGCAATCGCGCTCACCGACAGGGTGTCGAAAATATGTGCTTCGATCCAGTCAACAATCCCCTGCACCACCGGGATCATTTTCGCGCTCACCACCTCATCTGTTTTTGCCATCGTCGTCATCCTGGGGAAATTACTGCTGGCGGCTATATTTGTCATACAAATTAAAAAATAGACAATGAATTATTGGCATAGCGACGATTGCCTGAGCGCATATTTTTATTAATCGTTTGATATTAAAGTTTTATTTTTTGTTCAGCGCATTGCGTGACAGCGGCGAAGCAGAGTAGTTAATTGCCATGCGAGTTCGCAAATCCGCAGAGGGCATCTCCTTATACATGGTTGCAACAATTTTGGCGGCTTATTGCCCACTCCTGCAGAAAACGGTTAAGCCTTCACCACATGCACCGGAGATAATAGCCTTTATCGTTGTAAGGCTTTTCACTGCTTGCGGCAAATGTTAACATTCTCAATACAATAACACGCCCGGGACGCGACAGCGTCGGGCGGTCAGAACACGATTCAGGTGAAAACCTCATCCTGTCAATGTGAGATAAAACAAAAAGTTATAAGGAGAGTAGCAATGTCGTTTGAATTACCTGCATTACCATATGCAAAAGACGCCCTGGCGCCGCACATTTCCGCAGAAACCCTGGAATATCACTACGGTAAACACCACCAGGCGTATGTCACTAACCTCAACAACCTGATCAAAGGCACTGCGTTCGAAGGCAAGTCCCTCGAAGAGATCGTCCGCACGTCTGAAGGCGGCGTATTCAACAACGCAGCGCAGGTCTGGAACCACACCTTCTACTGGAACTGCCTGGCGCCTAACGCCGGCGGCGAACCGGAAGGCGAACTGGCGGCCGCAATCGCCAAATCTTTCGGCAGCTTCGCGGATTTTAAAGCCAAATTTACCGATGCCGCGGCGAAAAACTTCGGCGCTGGCTGGACCTGGCTGGTCAAAAATGCCGACGGCAGCCTGGCTATCGTCTCCACCAGCAACGCCGGCACCCCGCTGACCACCGACGCGAAGCCGCTGCTGACCGTTGACGTTTGGGAACACGCCTACTACATCGACTATCGCAACGCCCGTCCAAGCTACCTGGACCACTTCTGGGCGCTGGTTAACTGGAAGTTTGTTGCGGCTAACCTGGCGGCATAAACGACAAACCGCAGCGGGGTCTCCCCGGCTGCGGTTTTTTTTGCCCTTGCCCAGCCGATGATTACTGGCTGGCGAAAGCCTCTTCCGGCTGCGCTCGCCCGCTAAACCAGACCAGCAGCAGCGCCAGACCAGCGATAATCGCGCCCATCACCGGCACAAACGCATATCCCAGTCCGCCAGAGATCACCGCCCCACCGGCGGCGGCGCCCAGCGCGTTGCCGAGGTTGAACGCGCCGATATTCACCGAAGAAGAGAGCCCCGGCGCCTCATGCGCTACGCGCATAACCCGCATCTGCAGCGGCGGAACCACCGCAAAGGTTGCTGCGCCCCAGACAATCATGCTGATGGCCGCCCCGGCCTGGGATTGCGCCAGCAGCGGGATCGCCAGCATGATCGCCATCAGCAGCAGCAGAAAGCCCTTCAGCGTGCCGGAGACCGACCGGTCAGCAAATTTGCCGCCCAGATAGTTGCCTAGCGAAAAACCGACGCCAATCAGCACCAGCATCGCGGTTATAAACAGCGATGAAGCGTGGGTCAGCGTATTGAGCACTGGCGAAATGTAGGTATACAGCGTAAACATCGCCCCGGCGCCCAGCACGGTGGTCAGCAACGCGGAGAGCACCTGCGGGCGCAGCAGGACAGAAAGCTCTTTTTTGACATCAGGACGTTCCCCCGCGCTGCCCTTCGGCAGGGAGAACCACAGGCTAACCATCGCCAGCAGGCCTAATCCCGCAGTAGCAAGGAAGGACATCCGCCAACCGATGGTTTCGCCAAGCCAGGTGGCCGCCGGCACGCCGCCAATGTTGGCGATGGTCAGGCCCATAAACATAGTGGCTACCGCGCTGGCCTGCTTATGCTTTGGCACGACGCTGGCCGCCACCACCGATCCCAGGCCGAAAAAAGCGCCGTGGTTGAGGCTGGTAATAATGCGCGACAGCAGCAGCGTGGTGTAATCCGGCGCGATGGATGACAACAGGTTGCCAACGGTGAAGATCCCCATCAGAAAAATCAGCGCATTGCGCCGTGCGCGATGCGACAACAGCAGCGTCATCAGCGGTGCGCCGACCATGACGCCGATGGCATACGCACTGATCAGCATTCCCGCTACCGGTATCGAGACGTCCACACCTTTCGCAATCACCGGCAGCAATCCCATCGGGGAGAACTCGGTGGTACCGATGCCAAAGGCGCCGATCGCCAGCGCAAGTAAAGGAAAGTTGATTTTCATTCAATGACTCCATCAGACCGTCAGAGAGGACGGCGTAACATCAGAAGTCAAAAGCATGACATCAATCACAAAAAAACAAAAGTGAACGAAATGACAAAAGATTTTTGCAGAATTGATAATAATGGCGGGATATGGGGAGGAAGCGGCCTCCTCCCTCAGCGAAACATTAGTGCAGTATGGCGGTCAGGCTGAAAGCGACAATCACGCCGAGAGCAATAATCGTGGTGATCAGCGAAAACTTTAAATTGGTATCCATCATTTTTCCCTCTTGTTATCCCCACACCAAAAGTGAGCCTGCTCATTTTTGCACAAAAAATCGCAAAAATCTTCCGGGATTTAGGGCGATGCACATTTTTGCTCTTCCACTTTGCCCCAAGATCGGACAAAATCCCACGCTAATTTAAAAGCGTATCGGCCATTGACCCCTTCCTGTCGTTCTGTGTCGTTTTCCCGACGTGATGCAATGTTGAAAATTGTATTCAGGGTGTGTGTAGGCAAACGTTTACGTATCGATGATCAGGCGATCAGGTCAAGGCATGGAGTGAGATGTAATGGCAACTATTAAAGATGTAGCGAAACGCGCAAACGTTTCCACTACAACTGTGTCACATGTAATTAACAAAACCCGTTTCGTTGCCGAAGAGACGCGTAATGCGGTATGGGCGGCGATTAAAGAGCTGCACTACTCGCCGAGCGCCGTGGCGCGCAGCCTGAAAGTCAATCACACCAAATCGATTGGCCTGCTGGCGACCAGTAGCGAAGCCGCCTATTTCGCTGAAATTATTGAGTCCGTTGAAAAGAGCTGCTTCCAGAAGGGCTATACTCTGATCCTCGGTAACGCGTGGAACGATCTGGAAAAACAGCGCGCCTATCTGTCGATGATGGCGCAAAAGCGCGTAGACGGTCTGCTGGTGATGTGTTCCGAGTATCCGGATTCGGTATTGAGCATGCTGGAAGAGTACCGCCATATCCCAATGGTGGTGATGGACTGGGGCGAGGCGAAAGCCGACTTCACCGATGCGGTGATCGATAACGCCTTCCAGGGCGGCTATATCGCCGGACGCTACCTGATTGAACGCGGCCATCGCGAAATCGGCGTGATCCCGGGTCCGCTGGAGCGCAACACCGGCGCGGGGCGACTGGCCGGCTTCATGCAGGCGATGAAAGAGGCGCATATCAGCGTGCCGGAAAACTGGATTGTGCAGGGCGACTTCGAGCCGGAGTCCGGCTACCGCGCAATGCAGCAGATCCTAAACCAGCAGCACCGCCCGACGGCGGTCTTCTGCGGCGGCGATATCATGGCGATGGGCGCTATCTGCGCGGCGGATGAAATGGGACTGCGGGTGCCGCAGGACATTTCGCTGATCGGTTATGATAATGTGCGCAACGCCCGCTATTTCAGCCCGGCGTTAACCACCATTCATCAGCCGAAAGATTCCCTGGGCGAGGCCGCATTTAACATGCTGTTGGATCGTATCGTCAACAAGCGTGAAGAGTCGCAGTCTATCGAAGTGCACCCCCGTCTGGTTGAGCGCCGCTCGGTAGCGGATGGCCCGTTTGTCGATTATCGTCGTTAAGGCATCTGGCGGGCGCGGATCTCTCCGGCGCCCGCAGCCACTCCCGATTCAGCGTGTCGCTGTCCCCCAGATAGTCAAGCATCCAGTTCAGCGCCGGTGAGGCATCGTTCTGCTGCCACGTCAGGCAGCAGGCGGCATCCGGGAACGGATTTTCCAGCGCCAGCGCAGTCCACTCGCCGCGATCTATCCATGGACGGGCGAAATGGCTCGGCACCATGCCGACGCAGAGTCCTGCCGACAAACAGGTTGCTGATGATTCCCAGTCAGGGACGACTACCCTCTTCTGGTTATCCAGCAACCATGTTGTCCGTTTAGGCAACGAGCGCGAGGTATCCTCCCGCACCAGCGACGGCCAGTTACGCAGGACGTCGTCGCTCAGGGGTCCATCCATCTTTGCCAGCGGATGATCGCTCGCCACCACGCAGTCCCAGCTCAGCATCCCCATATCGCGGAACGCATAGCGACCGCCGACCGGAATAGATCGCGTTGCGCCAATCGCCAGCTCAACGCGGCCGTCGGCNAGCGCATCCCATACACCATTGAATACTTCCTGAAAGACGATCAGTTCGACGTCGGGAAAATGGCGATAGAAGTCGACGATCATCTGACGCATCCGCGCCGGTTTCACAATATCATCCACTGCGATCGACAACTGTCCGCGCCAGCCGTTCGCAATTTGCTGACACTGCTGGCGGGTGATCTGCATTTTTTTGATAACAGAGCGCCCTTCCTGTAAAAACCAGACCCCGGCGGGGGTCAACTCCACATCACGATGGCGACGCTCAAATAAGGGAACGGCGAGCCACTCTTCGAGCTGACGCACGGTATAGCTGACCGCGGAAGGCACCCGGTGAAGCTCCTGCGCGGCCGCGCTGAAGCTGCCGTTACGGGCGACGGCATCAACCACTTCCAGAGAGTATTCAGACCACATTTTCTGCCTGCAAAATTTTTGAATGCATGTGACAAATATTAGCGTTTCACAAGCCACAATGCACTCCCTACACTCTGCGGCATCGTACCTGTACACCAACTATGAGAACGTTATGTCACAACCCGGGAAAGGATTTTTAGTCTGGCTGGCCGGCCTGAGCGTGCTGGGCTTTCTGGCCACCGATATGTACCTGCCGGCGTTTGCCGCCATGCAGCAGGATCTCAACACCTCCGCCGCCTCCATTAGCGCCAGCCTGAGCCTGTTCCTCGCCGGCTTCGCGCTGGGCCAGCTGTTCTGGGGACCGCTGTCGGACCGCTATGGACGTAAACCGGTGCTGCTGAGCGGCCTGGCGATTTTCGCGGCCGGCTGTCTGGGGATGCTGTGGGTGCACAACGCCACCCTGATGCTGGCGCTGCGCTTTCTGCAGGCGATTGGCGTCTGTGCCGCGGCCGTTACCTGGCAGGCGATGGTCGCCGATTACTATCCTGCCCAGCGCACGAACCGCATCTTCGCCACCATTATGCCGCTGGTAGGACTGTCGCCGGCGCTGGCCCCGCTGCTGGGCAGCTGGCTGCTGGTGCACTTCGAGTGGCAAGCCATCTTCGCCACCCTGTTCGCCATCACTCTGCTGCTGATGCTGCCTGCCCTGCGCCTGAAGGCAGCCGCGAAGTCAGTAGTAGTGACGCAGCAAAAGATCACCTTTCTCGCGCTGCTGCGCTCCCGGGAATACAGCGGCAACGTCCTGATCTACGCCGCCTGTTCCGCCAGCTTCTTCGCCTGGCTTACCGGTTCACCTTTTATCCTGCACGAAATGGGCTATGGCCCAACCGCTATCGGCCTGAGCTATATTCCGCAGACCATCGCCTTTCTGGTGGGAGGCTATGGCTGTCGCGCGCTGCTGCAGAAATGGTCCGGTCAACAGATGCTGCCGTGGCTGCTGGTGATTTTTGCCGTCAGCGTAGCCGCCACCTGGCTGGTGGGCCTGCAAACCCATGCCTCGCTGGTGGCGTTAATGATCCCGTTCTGCATGATGGCGGTGGTCAACGGCGGGATCTACCCCATCGTGGTTGCTCAGGCGCTGAAGCCTTTTCCGCAGGCGACCGGCCGCGCGGCGGCGCTGCAAAATACCCTGCAGCTTGGCCTGTGCTTCCTGACCAGTCTGCTGGTATCCGCGCTGATCGCCACGCCGCTGCTGACCACCACCAGCGTAATGCTGGTTTCGATTGGCTTAGCCGGAATAGGCTATCGCCTGCAGCAGACGCCGGAGCTGACACCCCACTCTTCCCACGCGTAATGCCCGTCGCCAGGGCCCGGACCAGTCGTTAGCATGCTAAGAAATTTTTATTGAAAGCCAGTACTTAGCGTCCTATACTGGATCCGGGTTCACATAAATAGAAAATAGTTACAGATTAACGGATGCAGGATGCCTCCGTTTCACCATGGAAGGCCTTTCGGCAAGGGTTATCTCCCTTCCTCTGTTTACGTCGGATAGCGACTTCACGGATTATCCGTGAGATTTCTCACAAAGCCAAAAAAGCGTCTACGCTGTTTTAAGGTTCTGATCACTTGGGCGTGATGGAGAAGCTATGAGTTCATCGTGTATAGAAGAAGTAAGTGTACCAAATGATGACTGGTACCGGATTGCAGCTGAATTATTAGGCCGTGCGGGAATTGAAATCAATGGCTCCGCGCCGTCCGACCTGCGGGTTAAAAATCCTCTCTTTTTTAAACGGGTTTTGCAGGAAGGTTCGCTGGGTTTAGGCGAAAGCTATATGGACGGCTGGTGGGAATGCGAGCGTCTGGATATATTCTTCCACAAGGTGTTACGCGCCGGGTTGGAAAAGCAGCTCCCACACCATTTCAAAGACACACTCCGCATCGCAGGCGCTCGTCTGTTTAATCTACAAAGTAAAAAACGTGCCTGGATTGTCGGTAAAGAGCACTACGACCTCGGCAACGATCTCTTCAGCCGGATGCTTGATCCCTATATGCAATATTCCTGCGGTTACTGGAAAGAGGCGCAGAGCCTCGAGGCCGCCCAGCAGGCTAAGCTGGATCTCATCTGCCGCAAACTGGAGCTGGAGCCAGGCATGCGGGTACTGGATATTGGCTGTGGATGGGGCGGTCTCGCCGAATATATGGCGCGAAATTATCAGGTCAGCGTCGTGGGTGTAACCATCTCCGCCGAGCAACAAAAAATGGCCCAGGCGCGCTGCGCCGATCTCGATGTAGAGATTCGTTTCCAGGATTATCGCGATCTGCACGACAGCTTTGACCGCATCGTCTCCGTTGGCATGTTTGAGCACGTGGGGCCGAAAAATTACGCTACCTACTTTGAGGTTGCCGACCGTAATTTGAAACCCAACGGCCGCTTTTTACTGCACACCATTGGTTCCAAGGTCACCGACCATAACGTTGACCCGTGGATCGATAAATATATCTTCCCGAACGGCTGCCTGCCTTCCGTGCGTCACATTGCCGAAGCCAGCGAGAAGCACTTTGTGATGGAAGACTGGCACAACTTCGGCGCCGATTATGACACGACCCTGATGGCCTGGTATGAGCGTTTCCTCGCCAGCTGGCCGGAAATTGCCGATAACTATTCTGAGCGTTTCAAACGCATGTTTACCTATTATCTGAACGCCTGCGCCGGCGCCTTCCGCGCCCGCGACATTCAGCTCTGGCAGGTGGTGTTCTCGCGCGGTATTGAACATGGACTGCGCGTCGCCCGTTAAATAACACTCCCCCGCTTATCGGCGGGGGATTTTTTTTCAGGCTTCATTGACCTTAGCCGCCATCTCTTTCGCGGCCAGCACGCGTTCGACCGTATCGACAACCGCCTGGGTCTGCGGATCAATCTCAATATTGACGCGATCGCCCAGTTTTTTCGCTCCCAGGGTGGTCCGCTGCAGCGTCTCCGGAATAAGATGCACGCAGAAACGGGTCGCCGTCACCTCACCCACCGTCAGACTAATGCCGTCAATACCGATGAATCCTTTATAGAGGATGTATTTCATCAGCGTTGGATCCTGCACTTTAAACCAGATCTGACGGTTATTTTCGGAAGTCAGAATCTTCACGATTTCCGCGGTGGTCATAATGTGGCCGGACATTAAATGCCCGCCGATTTCATCACTAAATTTCGCCGCTCGCTCGACGTTCACTTCATCGCCGACCTGAATATCACCAAGATTGGTAATCCGCAGCGTCTCTTTCATCAGATCGAAGCTGATGCGCGCGCCGTTGATTTCGGTCACCGTCAGGCAGCAGCCGTTGTTGGCTACCGAGGCGCCGGTTTCCAGCCCCTCCAGCATATGTGCCGGTAACTCAACCACGTGAGTGCGAAAATTGGGTTTATCATCAATGGAGACCACTTTCGCGGTTCCCTGAACAATACCAGTAAACATGTTTGGCTCCTGTTGAAAATCATGACGGTATCATTACCGCTTTCGCTATCGGGAACAATAACAGGAGGGCAAAGCGGTTGCCAGCGCGCTTCGTGCCTCGACTCTTTTTTCACTGGCTTAATAGCCAATCCTCGCTACAATAGACTGGAAATTCCTCATTTTTATCCCCTTGCTGCCAGTTACGGCGGCTTTTTTAGTCTCAAAATAACAACAANTCGAAGGTGTTCACGTGCAGAAGTATTTCGTTGAAGCGCGTCAGTTATTAGCTCTGGCTATACCCGTCATCCTTGCGCAGGTGGCGCAGACGGCGATGGGTTTTGTCGATACCGTGATGGCGGGTGGCTACAGCGCCACGGATATGGCCGCCGTGGCCATCGGGACCTCCATCTGGCTGCCGGCGATCCTCTTCGGCCACGGCCTTCTGCTGGCGCTGACCNCGGTGGTGGCGCAGCTTAACGGATCCGGGCGGCGGGAGCGTATCGCGCCTCAGGTGCGTCAGGGCTTCTGGCTGGCCGGCTTTGTCTCGGTGCTGATCATGGTCGTGCTGTGGAACGCCGGATACATCATCAGCTCCATGCATAACATCGATCCGCTGTTGGCTGAGAAGGCGGTTGGCTACCTGCGCGCGCTGCTGTGGGGCGCGCCGGGCTATCTGTTCTTCCAGGTCGCCCGTAACCAGTGTGAAGGGCTGGCAAAAACCAAGCCCGGGATGGTCATGGGCTTTATTGGATTACTGGTCAACATTCCGGTGAACTATATTTTTATCTATGGTCATTTCGGCATGCCCGAGCTGGGCGGCGTCGGCTGCGGTGTGGCGACGGCCTCCGTTTACTGGGTGATGTTCGCCACCATGCTGTGGTGGGTGCGCCGGGCGCGTACGATGCGCGATATCCGCTGCGCCGAGCGCTTCAGTGGCCCTGATTTTGCCGTCCTGTTACGGCTGGTGCAGCTGGGNCTGCCCATTGCTCTGGCGCTGTTCTTTGAAGTCACTCTGTTTGCCGTCGTCGCGCTGCTGGTCTCCCCGCTCGGGATCATTGACGTCGCTGGTCACCAGATCGCGCTTAATTTCAGCTCGCTGATGTTCGTTCTGCCGCTGTCGCTGGCGGCGGCGGTCACCATTCGCGTCGGCTTCCGCCTTGGCCAGGGCTCAACGATCGATGCCCAGGTTTCGGCCCGCACCGGCGTGGGCGTGGGGGTCTGCCTGGCGGTATTTACCGCTATCTTTACCGTCCTGATGCGTAAGCAGATTGCGCTGCTGTATAACGATAATCCCGAGGTGGTGACGCTGGCCTCGCACCTGATGCTGCTGGCGGCTATCTATCAGATCTCCGACTCTATTCAGGTGATCGGCAGCGGCATTCTGCGCGGCTATAAAGATACGCGGTCTATCTTTTTTATTACCTTTACCGCGTACTGGGTGCTGGGTTTGCCAAGCGGCTATCTGCTGGCGCTGACCGATATGATTGTGCCCCGCATAGGACCTGCCGGTTTCTGGTGCGGATTTATCATCGGTCTGACCTCCGCCGCCATCATGATGATGCTGCGGATGCGTTTTCTGCAGCGCCAGCCTTCCAGCATCATCTTACAGCGCGCTGCGCGCTAACTTGTCTAAGCCCGCCGCTCCGGCGGGCTTTTTCGTTCTTCGCTATAACGGCGCGTTGTACATTCCGTTACTCCCTGACACCAAAGACTCACTGATAGCCTCCCGGCAGGCGCTTATAGTGTTGCCAACAGCCCCGCAGTGGGGTTACTCAAGAAACCAAGTCGAGGATTTCAGAATGAAAAAAGTATTAGCTCTGGTCGTTGCCGCTGCTATGGGTCTGTCATCAGTTGCTTTCGCTGCCAATGCGGCAAGCACCACCCCGAGTGCAGCAGCCAGCCATACTACCGTTCACCATAAGAAACATCACAAAGCGGCCGCGAAACCGGCAGNCGNGCAGAAAGCGCAGGCGGCGAANAAACACCANAAAGCCGCTGCTAAACCGGCAGTNGCGCAGAAAGCGCAGGCGGCGAANAAACACCATAAAACGACGCACCATGCAGCTAAACCGGCGGTTAAACCGGCGGCATAATGGTCAGGGCGTTAAGGTGATAAACCGGCGCTGAACAGCGCCGGTTTTTTTTCAGGAGGACATCATGCTGCAACGCTATCGCTTCGAATTGCTGCTGTTACTGCTCATCGTCTGCGCGCTGTTTACCCTGCGTTTGATGTTTAAATAGCTGGCTGCTGAACCCATTTACGGGCCGGCGGCGTATAGTCGCGAAAACCGGCGATAATCTCGTCTGCCGAGGTAGCGAACGGCAGCATCTCCGCGTAGCGCGGGTGCATAAACCCTTCCCGTACCATGTTATCGACCATCGCCTGAAGCGGATCGTAATAACCCTTAATATTCAGGAACGCGCACGGTTTCTCATGGATCCCCAGCTGCGCCCAGGTCCATTGTTCGAAAATCTCCTCGAGCGTCCCCGCCCCGCCCGGCAGGGCAATAAAGCCATCCGCCAGCGCCGCCATTTTGGTTTTCCGCTCGTGCATATCCTCGACCACATGCAGCTCCGTCAAGCCGCGGTGGGCAATTTCCCGCTCCACCAGGCCGCGCGGCATCACGCCGATCACCACGCCACCGGCCTCCAGCGCCGCATCGGCGACCGCCCCCATCAGACCAACTTTGCCGCCGCCATAGACAAGCGCCAACCCCTGCTGCGCCAGCGTACGTCCAACCAGACGGGCGGTTTCGAGGTACAGCGGATGTTCGCCAGCTGAAGAACCGCAGAAAATACCAATCGATTTCATCTTCGTTATGACTCCTTCTCTTCTGGTGGCCGATAATTTAACACATCGGCAACCCTTCCGCGCAGGTTTGGACTGGCTGAAAAATAAGACCCGTGATGCTCGCTGGCGAAGAAATATCCTTGTGGTTCAGTAAAATATATCCGGAATGAGTAAAAGTTCCGCAATCGCATGCAATGTGCAAGAAAAGTGACGTTTACCTCTTGCCACATCCCCTCCCTGCCGCTAATATGCGTCCCCGTTGTCACCACAACATTGCGTTCGTAGCTCAGTTGGTTAGAGCACCACCTTGACATGGTGGGGGTCGTTGGTTCGAGTCCAATCGAACGCACCATAATGCGTTTATAGCTCAGTTGGTTAGAGCACCACCTTGACATGGTGGGGGTCGTTGGTTCGAGTCCAATTAAACGCACCATAATGCGTCTGTAGCTCAGTTGGTTAGAGCACCACCTTGACATGGTGGGGGTCGATGGTTCGAGTCCATTCAGACGCACCAATCATCTTTCCTTCTGTAATTCCTGAATTTTATCACCTGCTCCCCGTTGGTATTGCTGACNTTAAAATGTTGTGTTTTGGCAAAGCGTTTTCCTTGCATAGTCCATACTAGTCCACATGAGTGCTAAGGAAGCCAACCCTTTTAATGAGCATCAAAAATCGATCAACAGACCACGCCGTTTAATTTCTTAATGATAATCATTCCATTCATCATAAATATATGCATATGCAAATCGATATATCAGATACCCCACCAGGAATTCCACAACTGAAAGTAAACCCCAGAGAAATTTATATTCATTTACTGAG
>NZ_JAZARW010000001.1:2199795-2200136 GCF_036233805.1 Klebsiella sp. EMBS2024
GAACCAACCAGCCAGCGCGATACCTGAAGCACCTAATCCCATCCCAGCCCCTCTGATAACACGGGAAAGCAGGATGAGTAATGTTCGTTTTATATTCATAATCCACCAAAGAAATATTCACATATTTTGTTAAATTCTGCTGGATTCTTATCACTGACCATACACGCTGTTTCGAAAGGTTTTACAATATCCTCAACAAGAAAATACAGAAGATCCAGATCTCCCAGATTTTGCAGTTTATCATGCAGTACCGGATTTCTGCGCTTCAGATATCGGGACGTGTATATTGCTCTGGATGTTTCAGCTCCAACGGATAATAATAATCCGGCAAGACTTCCTGC
>NZ_JAZARW010000001.1:2200280-2201040 GCF_036233805.1 Klebsiella sp. EMBS2024
ATCCGGTAGCGTGACTGCCCCGGCGGTTGCTTTACCAAACTGGTTGCATCGTTTATCAGCCTGTTCCTCATCGCTTCACTCCATCTTTTCTGGCGTTAAAATTCATCATTACGTCCTCCATTCGTTACCCTTCGCCACCCACTGGCCGCGCTATCGCACCCGCCTGCTTTCGCGAACGCTACCGCCCGTCGCTGTCTCCCTACAGGAACCCAAAGCGCACTGGGTAAGGCAGAACGGTGATCTTTTATTTAACGCCCGGAATAGCAGTCGCTCAGCAATACATGCACAAGAAAATCCCGTTCGTATCCGCGTACTGCCGGAGTATATTCAGTTTGAATTCAGCGGAATCTCGGTTCAGATCGGGAGTGACTGCGTAATGCTGAAAAAGACGATAAACAGAATAAAACAAATAAACTGATAATATTTTGTCATGCGAGAGAAGGAAGCTGTCTGGACGCAGGGCAGAAGCGGTGGCTTCGCAACAACAATATTCCATACTGAAAACTATTCCCTGGTGTAAAAAAGCGAGCGCGCGGTACAACAGGGAGGAAACCATGCCACAGTAAAATAAAGAAAGTCCAGCCCCGACCGGGCCAGACTAACTTTTTAAGATTAACGCCCGAATTACATTGAGAATTTACATATAAATGACCTGAGCTATTGATCATCTAATAATATAGCGGACGGATCGCACACATCCAGAATAAGCTGCGAAAACGCACCATGAAATACATTGCTGTCCTGATTTATATCAGTAAAT
>NZ_JAZARW010000001.1:2201047-2205595 GCF_036233805.1 Klebsiella sp. EMBS2024
GACCGNATATCGTATAACAGCTCATATTATCCAGGCGATCCTGACAGAGATAATATTCCCCGACCATAAAGCGCAGCGGCAGCTTGCGCACCCACCGTCTGACAGACAAGTCCCGCATATTGCCTTCAGACAAGGCGATGACTGGCCTGCGCCATCGCCAGGGCGTCTTCCCCTGCCGGCAGCCGCGAAGGGGCATCAGGATCGTGCACCATTCGCCAGACGGCCTGAGCGACATCGGTCGCCTGCGTCACGCTGGCGTTATCCTGCATGCTGTCGAAGATCTGCTGGCCGAGCGCCGCATAGCTCTCCGGGAGCTGTCCCATCGTCCGGCGGGCGTTTTCCCCGAACCGGGTCTGCGGGGCGCGTCCCGGGAGGATCAGCCCGACGCGAATATTAAAAGCAAGGAGCTCCAGCGCCAGCGACTCCATGAAGGCATTCACCGCCGCCTTACTCGCGGTGTAGACAGCCAGCAGGGGCATCGGTTGCAGGGTGACCGCCGAGGTAATATTAACGATGGTCCCGCTTCGGCGCGCTCTGAACCGGGGGATCACCGCCTGGGTCATGGCAATCGTTCCCAGGGTATTGGTGGCAAACAGGTTGGCTATCGCCTCGCGCGGGGCGCCCTCCAGGGCATTAAGCATCCCCACCCCGGCGTTGTTAACCAGCACATCAATCTCTCCGACTTCGGCAATGGCCTCTGCGATACTCTGCGCCGAAGTGACGTCAAGACGTACCAGCCGCAGGCGGTCGCTGGCGGGTAACAAACCTTCCTGCGGAGCGCGCATCGTGGCAATAACCTTCCAGCCTTGTTCGAGAAAATAACGCGCCGTCTCCAGGCCAAAACCCGATGAACAGCCGGTGATCATTATCGTTTGCATATCTCTGTCTCCGAATGGCTTCTTCCTTTTCATCATAGACAGGCCGTGCCGGACGATATAGGGTCAATAATCCATCATTCTTTAGCAGGAGTCCGGAAATGAGCGATCCGCTGGCGGAGGTCATCGCGATGTTAAATCTCAGAGCGGTGCTGACCAAAACCATCGAGGGGGCGGGAGACTGGCGAGTCCGGCGCTCGGATCAGGGGTTGTCATTTTATGGCGTCGTGCTGGAAGGCGGCTGTCGGCTGGAAATTGACCAGCATGAGCCGCAGATCCTGCGCGCCGGGGATTTTATTCTGATCCCGGCGGCGTACCGCTTCTCGCTAACCAGCCTGACCCCGCCTCCTTCACCGGCGCTGGAAACCATCCCGGTGCAACTGGCGGAGGGACACTTTCGGCTGGGCGTCCTCGACAAGCCTGCGCAGATGCAGGCGCTGATTGGCCACTGCGCTTCCGGTTCAACGAACGCCAGCCTGCTGGCCTCGCTATTGCCAGCCTTTGTGGTGATCCGCAATCAACCGCGGCTGGCCACCTTTGTCGGGCTGCTGAAAGAGGAAGCGCAGGCGGATCGCGCGGGCAAATCTTTCGTTCTGGCGCGGATGGTTGAGCTGCTTTTTATCGAGGCCATCCGTTCCTCCGGCACGCTCGCGACCCCCGGTCTGATGCGCGGGCTGAGCGACCCGCGGGTCGCCCAGGCAATCCGTCTGCTGCATCAGGCCCCCGCCAGACGCTGGACGGTCAACGCCCTGGCCGCCGACTGCGCGCTGTCTCGCTCGACGTTATTTGAACGCTTTACCGACCTGACCGGGATGACCCCGATGGGCTATCTGTTAGGCTGGCGAATGACCCTGGCCATGCAGTGGCTGAGCGAGACGGGCATCAGCATTGCGGATATCGCCGAGCGCATCGGCTATGGCTCGGCCAGCGCGTTCAGCGTAGCTTTTACCCGTTATACCGGGATATCGCCGGGCAAATATGCCCGCCAGCGGGCGGCGCTAAATGTCTCCCGGCCAGCTCTGACTTAACCTGCCGCAATCTCCGTCTGCAGCCAGCGCTCAAACATCTGCAGCGCTGGCTCCCCCTCCCCGCCGCCGGGTTTGATCAAGCAGAAGCGCTTAGCCAGCGTCGGGGAGCCCGGCCACGGGGCAACCAGCGTTCCGGCGCTCAGCTCGCTTTCCACATACATCTTCGGCACCAGGGCCACACCCTGCTGGCTAAGTACCGCGGCGATCGCCATCTCATGCAGATCGTAGCGCGGCCCCTGGGCGGGGTTATCCAGCGCCAGACCGCAC
The DNA here is from genome assembly GCF_036233805.1 of Klebsiella sp. EMBS2024. NCBI lineage: Bacteria > Pseudomonadati > Pseudomonadota > Gammaproteobacteria > Enterobacterales > Enterobacteriaceae > Klebsiella > Klebsiella sp. EMBS2024. The sequence goes on from NZ_JAZARW010000001.1 coordinate 2,203,218, forward strand.
TCGCGGGCATAGTGCAGCCAGGCGTCCGGGTTTTGCCGCCGGTGAATGCGCGTTAGCCGGTTAAGCAGCCCCGGAAGATCGTCATCCGTCAGCAGCGCAGCATGGCAGACCGGCAGCAAATACTCCGCAAATAAAAACGTCACCTCCATTCCGGTCCACGCCGGGTGTTCAAAATGGATGGCGGCATCAAATCCGCTTCCCGGCAGAATGAAGGGATCGCTGCGGGCGGCGATATTGACCACGATATGCGGATGCTGCGCCGCAAAGCGCCCGAGCCGGGGAATTAACCAGCGGCTGGCGAAGGTGGGGAGCACGGCGATCTCCAGGCTGCGGCCATCGACGGGCATCCCGCTGACGTCATGGGTGTCCCGTTCCAGACGAGCGAGGATCTCGCGGACCTGACGAGCATAGCGGGCGCCTGCCGGATTGAGCCGCACCCGGCTCCCCGTCCTGTCGAAGAGTTTACTGTCGAGGAGCGCTTCCAGACGGGCAATCTGCCGGCTGATGGCCCCTTCCGTTAACGCGAGCTCCGCCGCCGCGCGGGCAAAGTTGCCGTGACGAGCCGCGGCCTCAAAAGCCAGTAGCGCAGCGCTGCTGGGGATTTTACGACGCATAGCCAATGCTCCTTGTGCAGGCTCACCGAAAGTCAGTGACAGAATATCACTAATCCTTGAATTAACATCGTTTTTCAGCGCCATTTTTAGCCGATAGGATGATGAAAACTCACTAAAGCGCCTTGTGCGNACATCATCTGTTCATCGAGGTCACTATGCTCTATGTCGTCGAATGCGCCTACACCGATCCCCAAAGCGAAGCGGCGTGGAATACCTTTTACAATCAGGAAAAACTACCGGCGCTGGTCTCTGTGCCCGGTTTCTACGCCTCCCAGCGCTTCCGCGCTCTCAGCGAGGGCTGCCCCTGCTTCCTGGCGCTGCACGATATCCACGATGCTACCGTCATCGACAGCGACGCCTACCGCCGCAACGGCGGCGGCCATTTTGCCCGCTGGCAATCGGCGATCGCCGACTGGCATCGCCATCTCTATCTAACGAATAATACGCTGCGGGAGGTTGCCCCGGATGAAGTGCTGCTGCTGGGCGATACCGCGGAGGACTTGCCCGTCGCTGCGCCGATACTCCTGCAGCCAGGCGGCCTGGCGACCGAACAAAGCCGGTATGCCGCCATCGTCCCACGAGACAACCTGCATCACCTGGCCACGACTGCCGCCGTCTTTATCTATCAGCCCATCACCGCCCGGTTACGCAACCCGGCGCAGCGCGCGTGAGGTCGCCATGTCACCTGCTCCCTTTTATACGTTGACCGCTGGCGACCTGACGGTGACTGCCGTGAGTGATGGTCTGATGTCAGCGCCGCTGTCCTTACTCTCGGGTATCTCACGGGAGGAGGCGGAACATCTGCAGCGGCATTCAGGATTAGCCTCACCAGAGACCATTGCGATTGGCGCCTATCTGATCCGCGGTCGCGGGAATACGGTGCTGGTGGATACCGGCACCGGCGGAGCCAATGGCGTTGGCGGCGAACTTATCGCCAATCTGGCGCGGCTCGGCGTTGGTCCCGAGGAGATCGACGCCATCCTTCTCACCCACGCCCATCCGGACCATATCGGCGGCCTGCTGTCCGCCGCTGGTACGCCAGCGTATCCCAACGCCACGGTGTTCCTGCCTACGCGGGAAAGCGCTTACTGGCTGGCAACATCCACGTTCGACAACGCCAGCGATCGCGGCCGGCGCAACGTGCTGCTTGTTCGCCGTGTACTGGCGAACTGCGCGGCGCAAATCAGCGGGGTTGATGATGAGGAGGTGATCGCCGGGATCCGCCCGTGCCCTCTGCCCGGCCATACGCCCGGGCATACCGGGTATCGTCTCGAAGCGGGCGATACCTCGCTGCTGATCTGGGGGGATATCGTCCATTTCCCGTCCATTCAGTCTGCGCGGCCAGAAGCCTCGGTCGCCTTCGACGTCGATCCTGAACAGGCCCGGCGTACCAGGGAGATCCTGCTGCGCCAGGCCGCCAGCGAACGGTGGTTGATTGCCGGTATGCATCTTGGCCTGCCGGGATTCGCCAGAGTGGAGAACACCGCCTCAGGCTATTGTCTGCGCTCGGTGTGATCGTTGAGCAGAACAATGACCACAGTAAAACCCGGGTTGCGGCATGAGCACGACCGGGGCGTTTTGTCCGGGAAAGTGGACGAGCCGTTAACCGCGGCTCTTCCAGCCTTTTTTACTTTTGCAGCTAGCTTTGGTGGCGACCCACGGGTGACGTAGCTGAGTCAACTGAAGATCCTGGGAGGCCGGGCTGGCCGACCAGCGTTTGTTGCACAGAGGCTTACGAGTTGCAATGACCATAAAAACGCTCCT
>NZ_JAZARW010000001.1:2205604-2207528 GCF_036233805.1 Klebsiella sp. EMBS2024
TGAACCATTCCCTGGGTAGTTCCACAAGTTCAGAATTAGCGTATCACCGCGTAACGGAAGTTATTTCAATCTTTGTTTTANAATGTAAATGGTCATCGCCCTCTGAAATAGCTTAAATTGATCCAAATCAATTTAAGTGCATTTATTTTTCGATGCCACCTATATTTTCAAGCGCTTACCTTCGCCAGCCGCCCGATTAAGACTTTTCCTATACCGCATAATACAACAGAATCAAGCGATATTATCAGATTTTTATTCTAGTTATGTATGGCTGTGTGGTTATTTGTTTTGATTATTCTAACTGATAAAATTCACTTGGTCAGTCAGCAGCGGGCAGGTACTCTGCACCGGCAAGAAGAGGATTTGTCAGGGAGTGGTGGATGACTAAAGGCTATAAACTACTTGGCTATAAGTTAGCGGATAATATTTTCTACTGCCTGCATCATCGGGAAATTATCACGCTGCGCGGGACACGGACGCAAGTCCAGCTACGCAGCACCATGGCCTGTTTACTGGAGTACCTGCTGGCGCACGGCAGAGAACGTCTGGTCAGCGATGAAGAGTTAATGATTAACGTTTGGGAAAAAAATAATCTCCGCCCTTCCGCGCAGCGCCTATGGCAGGTTATTCAGAGCTTAAAGTCTCGCTTACACCAGGCTGGCGTGGAGAGCGCGTTAATCATCCGCGTTAAGTGCGCGGGGTATTATATTAATAACGTTTACGTAGCCGAAATTTATTCATACAAACCGCCGGGGATGATGAATTATATAAACACTTCGCCTGCTGATATGAATAAGCTTCTGGTACGCAGCTAATCCCCTCCCCGCGCCGTTTACATCGCCAGCAACAGGGTTTATTCGTTGAATATTTTAATTCACAGCAATAATATTTATTTTAATATCGGTATCGCCCAGTGTTTTCGGGATATTCAGAAAACAGCGCCCGAATTAAAGGTTATTCACTCCCTGCCCCTCAGCCATCTTCCAGAACTGTCCGGGCTGGATGTGATTATTTTGTCACTGGAAAACTATCATGATTACCTGGCTGCCGCTGAAATCGCTCAGCACTTTCAGGGCCTGGTCATTGGCTTTACGTCAGCCGGCAACGTAAGGCGCGGACGCGCCTTTTTCGCGGATACCCTACTGTGGATCAGCCAGCGCGAAGCGGTACGTGAAGTGAGCCGCCTTCTGCGCTGCCTGGCCGAGCGCCGCTGGCCACTCGTGCCGCGTCACCAACGTCAGAGCGTTTCTTTCCGTCAACGAGCCCCGCTCAACCGCCTGGAGATGCGGATGATTGATGCCACCATGAAGGGTCAGTCGGTTCATCAAATGGCCGCTACGCTGGGGATTAATCGCAAGCGGGTCTATAACGGCCTGGAAAGGATTAAAGAGAATTTCCGCCTGGTCAGTCATAGCCATTTTCATCATTTCATGACCGACAGGCTCTCTTTTAGTCGCCTGTCTGCCGACCTCCGATGCCTGACCACAGCAGCTAATGCAACCCTGCCGCCGCGCGCAGCCTCGCGGCTGGCGGAAAATCGTTCATATTATTTGAAAGAGTTTCGCAAATTGTTTTGATTTTAGGCTCCAGCAATCAAGCGTATTCTTTATCACATCAGGGCAACAGGCCCTTTATCAGACACCAAATTAAGGAATACACCATGAAATTCATCAAAACTTTCGTTGCTGTTGCTGCGCTGTCTCTGTTCTCTGCTGCCAGCTTTGCTCAGAGCGTCAGCGCCACTGCCTCCACGCTGGACCGCGCGGAAGCTAAAATTGCCGCCCAGGCCGCAGAACAGGGTACATCCTATAAAATTACCAGCGCCCAGTTTAACAACCGTGTTCATATGACGGCTGAACTGAGCAAATAAACCCTTGCCCCTAAACGTTTCCTAAAGCGCCGCCTGGACGGCGCTTTAGTTTTT
>NZ_JAZARW010000001.1:2207533-2217660 GCF_036233805.1 Klebsiella sp. EMBS2024
TTCCTGACCTTTCCCGGCAGGTCCATGCGGCATTCGCCGGATCCCGGACAATACTGACTCTCAGCACAAAAAAAGCCTGATAACAATAAATACCCGATTGGCTGGATTATCTGCGGCTTGTCGGCGTAAAGCGGAGTGGTCTGTCGCCGCGAATCAGTCGGAGGCCTTCCGCTGTCTGCAAAGCGGCGCCCATTTTGGCAAAATTTGCGTGGCGTGGTGAGGGTTTGCAGGGCCTCCGTGCCCTGGAAAGACTTTATTCGAAAAAGACGTCCGGATTTTCCGACAGCGAAACAAAGGATTTCGTGTTTTTATCCAGCGCCTGAATATCGCCGGTTTCGATGTCGTAGAACCAGCCATGCAGGCGCAGGGTATGGTCGCGCAGACCAACCGCCACCGAAGGATGGGTCTTGATGTTATTCAGTTGGGCGATGACGTTTTCCTGCACCATGCCGTTGACCTTATCGGTTTCGCTAGCCCAGGTTTTCTTTTCCACCACCGCTTTCGCGGCATCGGCATAGCGTAGCCAGTGAGACACCGCCGGCATCGGCTCAAGGCACTGACAGGTGGCGATCGCTTTCATCGCGCCGCAGTTGGAATGGCCGCAGATCACGATATCCGTCACGCCCAGCGCAACCACGGCATATTCGATGGTCGCGGAAACGCCGCCCGGCTCCGGCCCGAAAGACGGCACGATATTCCCGGCATTACGAATGACAAAGAGCTGTCCCGGCTCCTGCTGGGTAACCAGTTCCGGCACCAGACGGCTGTCAGAACAGGAGATGAAAAGCGCTTTGGGATTCTGGCTGGAGGCCAGGCTGCGGAAGAGTTCTTTACGCTGGGGGAAGATCTCTTTCTGGAAGTTGAGGAAGCCCTCAATGATATGTTGCATAGCAGTGTCTCTTCTCTGTAGTTATTACGGTATGACAAAGATCACAGTTATTCAGTTTACCATCGATGACAAGAATGGGAATCGTTATTCAAACAGTTGCGCAGAAAACGCGCGCCGCCAACGCCTGCTTCTCCCCGTCTAATACACACCTTTTTGACGTGCTTTCCTGAACCAGTTTGCTACTCTGTCTGCTCCAACCGTCCACACGTTACCGACCGCCTGCCTGCGGCGGACATAACAGGAGTCGCTATGTTCCTATCCAGCCTGATGGCCATTGCCGCGGTGCTGATCATGGGCGTGATCAGTCCCGGCCCAAGCTTTATTTTTGTCGCGCGCAATGCCGTCGCTCGCTCGCGTCTGCACGGTATGGTTACCGCCCTCGGTACCGGCGCCGGTGCGGCCATTTTCTCCATTATGGCGATGCTGGGCCTGCAGAAGGTGCTCACCGCGGTGCCGGAGCTGTTTATTGGTTTGAAGGTGGCGGGCGGGCTCTATCTGCTGTGGCTGGGCTATAAAATTTTTCGCGGGTCGGCGCAGCCGATGGACTTTTCCGCCAGCGGGATGGCCGGCAACCGCTCTTTGCTGAAGACCTTCCGCGACGGGCTGTATACTCAGCTCAGCAATCCCAAAACTGCGCTGGTGTTCGCCTCAATTTTTACCGCCCTGCTGCCGGCGCAGATCCCCACCGCCTTCTATTACATCGTGCCGCTGATGAGCTTTCTGATCGACGTCAGCTGGTATTCGCTGGTGGCGCTGGTGCTGTCTGCCGACCGCCCGCGCCGCGTCTACCTGCGGCTGAAGCGGCGGATCGACATCGCCACCGCGACGGTGCTGGGGGCGCTGGGCCTGCGGCTTATCGCCACCTCCCTCACCCGCTAGCGGGTTACACGGTATAGATGCGAATATCGTGCTGCTGAAAGGCAACGCGATATTCGCGACTGATATTCTCTTCCACCACCAGCACATCGATATCGCTGCTGGCGGCCACCACAAACCGCGCTGCGGCCGGAATTTTATCCGAAGTCAGACCAACAATAATTTCGCTGCACTGTTTAATGACCGCTTTCTTGAACTCGCAGTCGGCATAGTCAAAGCCGGTCAGGCCCGACTCTGGCGCCATCGCGCAGCCGCCGATAAACCCTTGGTCGAATAACATGCCCTGCACCTGAGCCACCGCCGCGGCGCCGACGCAACCGCCGCTCGCTCGCTGTACCTGGCCGCCAAGGATCACCACGTCATAGAGCGGTTTTTTCACCAGTACCGCGGCGATCTCCGGCGAGTTCGTTACCACCGTCAACGCCAGCTCGGTGGGCAGCGCCTCGGCCATCGCCAGATTGGTGGTCCCGGTATCAATGAAAATAGTGCCGCCGGGCTTCACCAGCCGGGCACACTGTTGCGCGATCCTGAGCTTTATCGCGCGGTTTTTATCTTTCCGCTGACTGTAATCCCCCGCTTCCGGCAGACTCAGCACCGCCCCGCCATACACCTTTTTACAGAATCCCTCGCGGCTGAGCTCATGCAGATCGCGGCGGATGGTATGCTCCGACACCTGAAGACGCGCCGCCAGCTCCGCGCACACCACTCTGCCGTTTTCCTGCAGGATCTGGCAAATCAGCGCTTGTCGCTGTTGAGGGAAAGCAGCATAATCGAGCANNAAAACTCCTTAAATGATCAAAACCGAGCAGTAGCAAGCATGATCGTCTGCCCTGCTCTGGTTGTCAACGTTCCTGCCCGGAGGTTTACCATGAAAATTGCCCATTTCGCCCTGTGGACCCAACAGCTCGACGTCCAGGCCCGCTTCTGGGTGGACTTCTTTGCCGCCAGCATCAATGAAAAATACCTTAGCCAGACCAACCCCGGCTTTGCCNCCTATTTTGTTACTATCGACGATGAGGTGGTGATAGAGCTGATGACCAAGCCTGGCCTGCAGCAGGCCAGCGCGGATAATAACCATACCGGCTGGGCGCATCTGGCCCTCTCGGTGGGCGGGGCGGAACAGGTCGATGCCATCGCCCAACGCGCCGGGGCCGCCGGAATACTGATTTCGCCGCCGCGCACCACCGGCGACGGCTATTATGAGGCGGTGATCGCCGATCCCGATGGCAACCTGATCGAAATCGTCGCATAGTCAGCAGAACGCCAGTATTCAGGAGGCATCCATGGCACATTACCGGATTATCGACACCGCATCCTGGCCCCGCCGGGACCATTTCACTTTTTACCGCCAATTCGCCAACCCCAGCTTTAATCTCTGCGTGCCGATAGCGGCGCAGCGCCTGTACGAATGTGCGAAGGACCGTCGGGTCTCGTTTTTTCAGCTCGCGCTCTATGCCCTGCTGCGCGCGGCCAACGGGGTACCGCAGCTACGCCAGCGCGTGCGGAACGATGAGGTGATTGAATATGACAGTCTGGCAGTAATGACGCCGGTGATGACCGTCGGAGAGGGATTCCGTCAGGTGTGGTGCGACAATGCCCCCGAGTTCACCGCCTTCAGCGCCGCGGCCACGCCGAAGATTGTCGCGGCAAGAGAGACATACCCGGCGCCGCTCATCGTCGATGGCGAGCATTTTATCTGCGCTAGCTGTCTGCCATGGCTCCACTTCACCTCGATGACCCATGCGGAATATGCCGTCGGCGCGGCGGTCCCCGCGCTCACCTGGGGAAAATTGCAGAATGGCGTTATCCCGGTGGCCGGGCGGTTTAACCATGCCTTCGTCGATGGTCTCCACGCCAGCCGCTTTTATGCCCTTGTCGAAGAGGGATTTAATGACCCCGAGCGGCTCTGGTTGCCGCTAACCGAAACCGCACCCTCCCTGCTGCCCCCAGCGGCGAAGGAGCGTTAACGTCTGCCCGGAGCTGACCGCCAGGGAGCCTTACTCCCTACACGGCGGTCGGTACGGGGCCACTATCATCGTTCCCTTTCAGCCGGCGAATACCGCGCAGGTGTGACGCCTGTTCAGAACCTCGCGATTGAAAAACTGGGTCACAGACAGCATGCTGACCAACCATCATCAGACAGCGGAAACCACTGCTTCATAGCCATAAAATGGGATTATATTGCCGATCCTTTGCTAAGGATAATTAGTTATAAATCATAGCGTTTCAGTGTTAGACAGGGCGAAGTGCGCCTCTTATCTTTCGTCATGAATTGTAAATAACCACGCAATCATTTGATGAGGTAGCACTTTTGTCCAGATTACAACAAGGATTAAAAACCAGACAAACCCGCTTCGCCCTGGCGCTAAAAGTGGCCCTGCTCGGCGGCGTGGTAGCATTTTCTTCTGTTGCCCATGCGGAAGTGATCCTGAAAGAAGGTATCACCCCGGCCACTGACGCCAGCCAGATCCCGGCCAGCGCCAAACTGCGCACAGACACGGTGGTGGCCGGGATCTCCGAGCCGCAAGGGATCTTTAACCCCTACTTTTTCGTCAACGGCTGGGATGAGAACGTGACTAACGTCATTTTTTCACGCCTGATCGACTGGGACAGCCAGGGCAAGCTGGTCCCGGGACTGGCGGAGAGCTGGACGGTCAGCCCGGATAACAAAGTCTATACCATCAAATTGCGCCCTGGTCTCACCTTTAGCGACGGCTCACCGCTGACGGCGGAAGATGTCGCCTTTACCCTGACGGTCCTGCTCGACCCCAGCTATGATGGCGATACCGACATCACCCTGGCCAATATCGCCGGCGGGGCGGACTACAAAGCCGGCAAGGCTGACAGCGTCAGCGGCCTGAAGGTCATCGACCCGCTCACCCTGCAGGTGACCACCACGCAGCCAGGCGCCACCACGCTGGCCAAAATTGGCGGGCCTGTACTGTCGAAAGCCTGGTACGGCAAAGGGTATCAGCGGGGGAATCTCGACTATCTGCGCTCACTGCACGGCAAGCCGCTGGGCAACGGCCCTTACGTGTACGACAAATATATTCCCGGTCAGGAAATACGCTTCCATGCCAATAGCCATTTTTACCGTGGGACGCCGCCAACGCCGCGCTTTATCTATCGCGTGACCAATCCGTCCACCAACTTCCAGCTGTTCCAGACCGGGGAGACCGACTACGACGCCTTTACCTCGCGCCCCGACGATATTGAGCAACTGAAGATGCTCGGCTTCGCCAATATTAATCTTTACGGCTCCAGCGACTACAGCCAGGTGGAATTCAACGTGCATCGCCCGGCGCTACAGGATAAGCGGGTGCGCCAGGCGCTGATTTACGGCCTGGATAGGCAGAAGCTGATCGACGTGGTCTATCAGGGATACGGCAAAGTCGCCATCGAACCGATCGCGCCGATCTCCTGGGCCTTTAACGCTGAAGGCGTCAACCCTTACCCTTACGATCCGGCACAGGCCAAAAAGCTGCTGGATGAGGCCGGCTGGAAACCAGGCGCCGACGGTATCCGCGCCAAAGACGGCCAGCGCCTGGAGCTGACCCTGCTGGTGAGCAAGAAGGTGCTCAACGATGCGCTGATCCCCATCGCCAAGGAGAACTGGCGGCAGATTGGCGTGCTGCTGAAGCCGCAGGTGGTGGATTTCAACGCCCTGATGGCGCAGCGCAAAGCCGGAAATTACGATTTGGCCTCGTTCAGCACCAGCACCCTCAACGACCCGCACGACGGGGTATGGGATTTCTACAGCAGCGAAGCTAAAGAGTCCGGCTACCATAACGCGGAAGTCGATAAGCTGATTAACGCCGGCAACGCGGTGCTCGACATTGAACAGCGCAAGCCGATCTACCACCAGCTGTATAAAGTGCTGGCCGACGATCCGCCGGTGATCCTGCTCGGCTATCGCGAGATCCTTTCCGCCAGCAGCGCCCGCGTCAGCGGCTTTAAGCCGGATATCTACAACGGCCTGACCGGCAGCCTGCCGGATGTAAAAATCGTCAAATAAATCCCTGGCCGCCGGGTTAACCGGCGGCTGATGTGAGACCGTCATGAGAAATTTCATCCTGAGGCGCTTGCTGCAAACGCTGCCGATGCTGCTGCTGGCCTCCTTCATTATTTTTTTGCTGTTTGCCAAAACCCCCGGCGACTTTATCGATGGCAATATCACCCTGACCGCTGCCCGCGCCGCGGAGCTGAAGGCGATCTACGGCCTCGACCAGCCGCTATTGACCCGCTACCTCCACTGGCTGGGACAGTTGCTGCGCGGTGATTTAGGCTTTTCGCTGCAGTATCAGATCCCGGTCAGCCAGTTGCTCAACCAGTACATCTGGAACTCTTTTCTGCTGGCCAGCGTCGCGCTGGTCTTTTACTGGGGCATCGGCCTGGCGGTCGGCGTGGTTTCTGCCCTGCGACCCGGCTCCTGGTTTGATCATCTGGTGAGCGTCGCGGTGTTTGCCGCCATGTCGTTCCCCACCTTTTTCCTCTGCCTGCTGCTGATTAAATGGTTCGCCGTCGATCTCCACTGGCTGCCGGTAGGCGGGATGACCAATACCGGCAGCGACGAGAGCGGCTGGCAGTATGTGCTGCAGGTGGCTGCCCATCTGGCGCTGCCGGTGCTGGCGCTGGTGATGCTGCAGGCGGGCAGCCTGACGCGCTATGTGCGCGCCAGTATGCTCGACGTGGTGAAAATGGATTTTATCCGTACCGCCCGTGCCAAGGGGTTGCAGGAGCGCACGGTGATCCTCAAACATGCCCTGCGCAACGCCCTGCTGCCGATTATCACCCTGCTGGGCTTCGAGCTGCCGGGGCTGTTCTCCGGGGCGATCATTACCGAAAAGGTATTCAACTGGCCGGGGGCGGGCCACATTCATATCGACTCGCTGGCCGCCCGCGACTATCCGGTACTGATGGGGTTTACCCTGTTTCTGGCGGTGCTGACGATCGTCGGGAATCTGCTCGCCGACGTGCTGTACGCCTGGGCCGATCCGCGTATTCGGGTGAGGTCATGATGATCCTGTCTTACTTAGCTTCCCGTCGCCGCCAGCGGCAGGCGGCTATCCCGGCGCTGGCGCACATTACCCCCTCTCCCTGGCGCCAGGGGTGGCGACAGCTGCGCCGTAACCGGCTGGCCATGTTCTGCTTGATCCTGCTGGCGGTGATGGCGGTGTGGTGCGTGCTGGGGCCCGTCTGGTCGCCGTGGAGTGATGATGCCACCGACGCCCTGAGCATCAACCAGCCGCCCGGGGCGGAACACTGGCTGGGGACCGATTTCCTCGGTCGCGATGTCTACACCCGCCTGCTGCTGGCCGGGCGCATCTCGCTGATTATCGGCCTGCTGACCATGGTGATGTCGGTGTGCCTCGGCTACCTGCTCGGCGCCCTCTCGGGTTACGTCGGCGGGTTAACCGACAAACTGATCATGCGCGTGGCCGACCTGGTGATGACTATCCCCGGGTTACCGCTGTTAATTGTCGCCGGGGCGATGCTTTCTGAGCTCGATTTTTCGCCGGACTCGCGCATTTATATGGTGGTGGTGATGCTCAGCCTGCTGGAGTGGCCCCGACTGGCGCGGCTGGTGCGCGGACAATGTCTCTCCCTGCGCGAACGCGATTTTATGCTGGCCACCCAGGTGCTGGGCCTGTCGGCGCGTCGCCGGCTGTTTGGCCACCTGCTGCCGAATACCATTCCGATTCTGGTGGTGATGGCGACCATGGCCGTCGCCAACGCCATTCTCAGTGAATCCGCGCTGAGCTATCTCGGCCTCGGCGTGGTGCCGCCGACGCCGTCGTGGGGCAACATGATGGATGCCGCTAACAGTCTGATCGATTTCCAGCGCCGCCCCTGGCTGTGGATGCCGCCGGGCATCGCCATCTTTATCACCGTGATCGCCATCAACGTGCTGGGCGATGGCCTGCGCGATGCCATGGATCCCAACATGAAACCGAGGCTGAAATGACCACGCCGTTAGTCTCCTTTAATCATCTTTCCGTCTCTTTCGCCGGCGAACGCTCTCGCGTGCGCGCGGTGCAGGAGGTCTCTTTCACCATTCAGGCCGGGCAAACCGTTGGCGTGGTGGGTGAATCCGGCTGCGGCAAAAGCGTCACCGCCATGGCGCTGATGGGCCTCCTGCCGCCGCAGACGGCGCGCATCGACGGCGGCGAGATCCGCTTCGCGGACCGCGATCTGCTGCGGCTGAAAGCCAGACAGATGGCCGATCTGCGCGGCCACCAGCTGGCAATGATTTTTCAGGAACCGATGTCGGCCCTCAACCCGGTGTTGACCATCGGGGAGCAGCTGTGCGAACCGCCGATCCGCCACCTCGGCGCCACGCCGAAAGCCGCCTGGCATCAGGCCATCCAGCTGTTAAGCGAGGTCGGCCTGGCGCGCGGGGACAGCCTGATGACCCGCTATCCTCACCAGCTTTCCGGCGGCATGCTGCAGCGGGTGATGATCGCCATGGCGCTGAGCTGTCGGCCCAAACTGCTGATCGCCGACGAACCCACCACCGCGCTCGACGTGACCGTGCAGGCGCAGATCCTACGCCTGCTGCGGGATCGGGCCCGGGCCAGCCAGATGGCGATGATGCTGATTACCCACGACCTGGGGGTGATCGCGCAGATGGCCGAGCAGGTGGTGGTGATGTATGCCGGACGAATTGTGGAACAAGGCGCCACCGCGGAAGTGCTACGGCATCCACAGCATCCCTACACGCGGGGGCTGATCGCCTCCCGACCGGTGCCCGGTGAGCGGCGTCGGCGGCTGTACTCAATTCCCGGCCAGGTGCCGGATCTGGCCGCCCTGCCGGCGGGCTGCGCCTTTGCCGGGCGCTGCGAGCGGGCGACGGCGCGCTGCCGGGAGGCGATTCCGCCGCTGCTAGGCGACCGCCAACGTGCTGCCTGCTTTTATAGCGAATTTGCGGAGGTGACAGCATGAGCGAACGCTATGTCATTGAAGTGGATGGATTGAAAAAATATTTTCCGCTGCGCGACGGCCTGTTTGGTCAGCAGACCGGCGAGCTTCGCGCGGTGGACGGCGTCAGCTTTAATATCCGTCCGGGCACCATTTTTGGCCTGGTGGGCGAGTCCGGCAGCGGTAAAACCACCGTCGGCCGGACCCTGCTTGGCCTGTACGAGAAGAGCGCCGGCAGCGTGAAATTTCACGGTCAGGAGCTGGCCGACCTGACCGCGCCTGCCCTGCGCGCTATCCGGCCCAGGATGCAGCTGGTGTTTCAGGACCCCTATAGCTCGCTGAACCCGCGGCTGCGTATTGGCGACGCGATTGGCGAAGCCATGCTGGAGCACAAACTGTGCGCCCGCAATGAGCTATATGACCGGGTGATCGACGTGATGAAGATCTGCGGCCTGGAGCCGGAACACTATGCCCGCTTCCCGCATCAGTTTTCCGGCGGCCAGCGTCAGCGGATCGGTATTGCCCGGGCGCTGATCCTCAACCCGGATTTTATCGTCGCCGATGAACCCATCTCGGCCCTTGATGTGTCGATTCAGGCGCAGATCATCAATTTGTTTTCCGACCTGCGCGACAACCGCGGCGTCACGTTTCTGTTTATCTCCCACGACCTCGGAGTGGTGGAGCATTTATGTGACGATGTGGCGGTGATGTATCTCGGGCAACTGGTGGAAAGCGCCTGCCGCGATGCGCTGTTCAGCCGCCCCCTCCATCCCTACACCCGCGCCCTGATGGCTGCGGTGCCGACCCTCGACCCGCACAGCGAACCGCAGGCGCTGGTGCAAGGCGAGATCCCGGATCCGGCCAATCCCCCCGCCGGCTGCCGCTTTTCATCCCGCTGCCCGCTGGCCAGCGAACGTTGCCGCAGAGAGTCTCCGGCGCTGCGCGAGGTGGCCCCGGGCCATCGGGTCGCCTGCCATTGGGTCGCATCCTGAGCGCGGTCGATGGGGTTATTTATTTCTAAACAACCGACCGATTGTGCGCGGCAGCGCCAGGATTTACTATCCGCCCCGTCTTGTGAGACGCGCGATAAATGAAGCGGAACATCTTTGTACTCTTTTGCCCAATGGCTTCGGGCATTTTTTCTCCACGCCCGGGAGCGATCCTCCCGGCAAGATATTTAGCGGGGCGCGGTCGCCCGTCTGTCAAAACGCAGCAATGGAATTGCTCGTCCGCGTCCCGCTACCCTTTTCCCGCCGCTAATTAAATAAGGGCAAAAAAATAAGACAACATGAGATTGCCTGGGGTATAGCTTTATCTTATTTTTTAAGCGTGTACCCCCTGTTAAGGTATCAACATCATGCTTAAGCGTCGCACTCTCAAAACAGCACTGGCGGCGGTTATTTCCCTTGCCGTCATGGCCGCGCCAGCGTATGCCAACCCGGGT
>NZ_JAZARW010000001.1:2217672-2218840 GCF_036233805.1 Klebsiella sp. EMBS2024
AACGGCGGTGGTAATCACGGGAACAGTGGTAACCATGGCAATAGCGGCAATCATGGTAACAACGGTAACAGTGGCGACCATGGCAATAAAGGGCAAAATAAAGGCCAGTCCACTGAAGATCACGGCAAACGGAAAAACTACGGCAAGCCCGACCACGTCGACAGCGATATTAGCTTCTCACGGGCGCGCTCCCTTGCCGTGAACTACGGTCTGGTCGGCTATCAGGCGCTGCCGCCGGGTATCGCCAAAAATGTCGCCCGCGGCAAACCGCTCCCTCCGGGGATCGCCAAAAAGACCCTGCCAGCTTTTATGATTAACGACCTGCCCTATTATCCGGGCTATGAATGGCGGGCGGTCGGCGATGATCTGGTGCTGGTGGCCCTGAGCACCGCGATCGTCACCGCCGTGATTAACGGTGTGTTTGACTAAATCACCTGCTTATTGAAAAGCCTCGCCTCGGCGAGGCTTTTTTGTGCCTGGTGCCGGTGAGTAACGGCTCACCGGCATAACCAGTATGATAACGGTTCAACCAACCCGGGACCGACTATGGACAAAGACACAGTAGTAACGCTGTTGAAATACAAGCGCTGGATTGACCTTGCCACCTTACAGGCGATCCGCGCGATTGACGGAACGGTACATGGCGAAAAGCGTCACCTGACCATCAGGCTGATGAACCATATCCATGTCGTTGATATGATTTTCCGGGCGAACCTGCGCGGCAGGCCGCACGGCTACACCGCGCTGAATACCCCTGAGACGCCAACCGTTGATGAGCTGGAAACGGCCATGACCGCCTGTACGGACGAATACATTCAGTACGTCAGCGCCATGACCCCCGCCGACTTCCACGAACGTATCGCCTTCAAATTTGTCGACGGCGGCGACGGCAATATGACCGCGATGGAGATGCTGAACCACATGCTCTTTCACGGCGCCTATCACCGCGGCGCGGTGGGCTGGATGATTGGCGAATGCGGCGGCGTGCCGCCGAAAGAGGTGCTGACCGTTTTCCTGCGCGACCATCATTCCTGACCGAGCGAAACCATTCGCCGTCGATTACGCGGAGAATCAGCAGGAGCTCTGCCTGATGTCGAGTATGGGTTTTCTGGTACAGGGCGCTAAGGTGGGTTCCGATCGTGGCGATAGATACGCCCAGATGTAAGGC
>NZ_JAZARW010000001.1:2219158-2220729 GCF_036233805.1 Klebsiella sp. EMBS2024
GCTATCAAGGGGGTTCAGGATCCACTGTCGCGGGTTTGGATAGCGCCCCCCTTCCGGCATAACGTCAGCCAGATCATCAGGGCGCACAGCAGGGTGACGACCGCCAGCCCGCTAAACAGTAGCGTATAAGCAGAGTCATAGCTCTCGCGCAGCACCCGGAGTGAAAAATCAGGCAAAAGCGCAGCCGCCTGCGGCATATTGCCGGCCCCCAGCCAGCCTGCGGCGCGGTGAATCACCTCGGGGGCATACCCGTGTACGCGACTCTGCAGGGTCAGGGTATTGCTTGCCGTTAATACCGCGGAGACTATCGCCAGGGCGATCCCCTCGCCGGCAACGCGTACGGTGTTGAACAGGCCTGCCGCCATACCGGCTTTGGCGACCGGCACAGCGGATATCGCCAGGCCATCCATCAGTCCCCAGGGAGGCGCCGCCCCCGCCCCACAGAGGATCAGCGCCAGCACCAGCTGCGGGAGGTGGTTACTGTGAAAAGCATCGCCCAGCAACAGCAACCCGGCGGAGCCCATCATCAGTCCCGCCGTGGACACCTGCCCCGGTGAAAACCAGCGGGTGAGCAGGGCCGCAACGGATGGGAAAACCAGCATCGGCGCGGTCAGCGCCATCAGATACAGTGCGCTCTGCGACTCACTCATCCCCTCTCCGCCCATAAAATGCAGTGGAACAATAATCAGCAGGACCACGTAGCAACAGCAGGTGGCGACAGGCAACAACAGTACGCCGACAAAACGCGGATGACGCAGCAGGGAGAGTTCCAGCACCGGGTTGTTCACCCTCCGGCAGCGTACGACAAAGGCCACGAACAGCCCCCCAGACGCGATGAGCAAGGCCAGCGTGGTCAGGGATAAAAAAACGCGGGCCGGAATGACCATAAGCGATGCAGTAAACAGCATCAGGGCCAGCGTAAACAAGGTTAAGCCCAGGTTGTCGGGTGTCCGCGGCTCGCTTTTTTCTGTCGCAGGCAGAGATACCAGGCCTATAAGCAGAACCCCTGCCGAGAGCAGCGCAAACAGGGCGTATACGCCGCGCCAACCCACCGCGTCGATCATGAAGCCGATCAGCAGCGGACCGAACGCCAGACCAATGCCGAACACCGTGCCGAGGATGCTGAATGCCCTGGTCCGCTGGGCGCCATCATACAGCTGGGCCAGCGCCGCACTGCCGCTGGCTAAAATCATCGCCGCGGCCAGGCCCTGCAGCGCCCTCAACACGCCTGACAGGAAGAGATTGTGCGTCAGACAAAACAGCAGGCTGCTCAGGCAAAACAGCGCGGCGCCGGCGATAAAAATACGTTTTCTGTCGATGGCATCCGCCGTCACCCCTGCGGCCAGCAAAAAGCTGCCGAAAGTCAGCATAAAGCCATTGGTCAGCCACGACAGCGCAGCGGGAGAGCCGCCCAGCGACTGCTGTATCGCGGGGGTGGTCATGACGCCGCCGGTAAAACTTAACGGCAGCAGCAAGGCCGCCATAAAGACAGAAAGCGCGGCCAGGGCGCTGGCGTATCGGGAAGGTGTTCTGGCGGTGAGTAACATCGGGCGGCCCTCATCAGTCGGCAA
>NZ_JAZARW010000001.1:2220734-2221729 GCF_036233805.1 Klebsiella sp. EMBS2024
GAATAAACTGTCGCCATCCTATTGCGGATGTTAATGCCGATAAATAGACTGAAAATATCTTCTTAAAAGACATAAGGTTTATAATCAATGGACAGCCTCACCTCGCTGACGTCCTTTGTCCGCACCGCCGAAACGCTAAGCTTTGTTCAGGCCGCCAGGCTGCTGGGCATATCTGCCTCGGCGGTGGGTAAGAATGTCGCCCGGCTTGAGCATAAACTGGGGGTCCGGCTGTTCAACCGCAGCACCAGAAACGTCAGCCTGACGGCGGAGGGGGCCGCATTTCTGACCCGCTGTCAGAGTATCCTGGAGCTGATCCTGGAGGCCGAGTCAGAGCTGACCAGCAGTCTCTCACAGCCCACCGGCAAACTGAGGATTTCACTGCCTGTCATTGGCTACCGCCTGTTACTCCCCGCCCTCACCGCCTTTAGCTGTCTTTATCCGCAGGTTGAACTGGATCTCGACTTTAGCGACCGGCTGGTCAATCTGATCGATGAGGGAGTTGATGTTGCTATCCGCAGCGGTGAATTAGCGGACTCCCGCTTGATCGCCAGAACGCTGGGAGGCTTTCGTTTTGTGCTCTGTGCCAGCCCGGCCTATCTGGCGGAATACGGCGTTCCCGGCTCACCAGCGGAATTGGCGGCGCACAAGTGCATTTTTTTCCGCTTCCCCGCGACGGGGCTGATCCAGCCCTGGGAACTGCGCGGTATGCGACTGACGGGAGATTTCAGGGCCGCTGCCGTGATGACGGTCAATAACATTGAGGCCGCCATTCGCTTAAGCGCGGCGGGGATGGGCATCGCTTATGTGCCTGATTTTGTCGTGCGCGAGGCCATGGATGAGGGACAACTGCAGGAGGTGTTGCCCGGCTGTTGCGTCAAGGATGGGCATTTCTCGGTCCTGTGGCCCGCCAGCCGCTACCTGTCACCAAGAATACGCTGTTTTATCGATTTTATAGCTGCGGCAGAGATACCTTTGTCACCAGCATCGGCGCCCCC
>NZ_JAZARW010000001.1:2224096-2224660 GCF_036233805.1 Klebsiella sp. EMBS2024
TGAGCGATGAGCGGATATTCACACCGACTGATAGCTGATTTTGAGTTACCAAAAAAAGCACTCCTATTCAGTACTAAAAAGATGGTAATGTTTCATAAAATCTCTTAGGCCTTGCAGGAATGGTTTTGAAATGAATGGATCTTGTTTGTGTGGAACAATTGAATTTGAACTTACTCATAAACCAGCAGTGTTTTATCGTTGTCATTGCTCGCTTTGCAGAAAGCAGAGCGGCGTGGGTTACAATCTCGCCACACTAGTGAAAGACAGTGAGTTTCGCTGGATAAANGGGAAAAACTGCGTTGCTTCATGGTCTAAGCCAACGGGGTACCGTACAGATTTTTGCAATGTATGTGGCTCAACTGTGCCTAACAGTCTGCGAGACGTACCTTATGTCTGGGTTCCTGTTGGTTTAATTGACGAACGTCTTGACATGGAATGTGCAGGAGACTTCTGCACTGATGATGCAATGCCCTGGGATGAAACCCGCTCACCTAGTGGCCACGCTGGACCTGTCGAGTCGCTTGCCTCGCTTTTAAAGTGCCTGAAACTCAATTCCTGAGCGTC
>NZ_JAZARW010000001.1:2225097-2237614 GCF_036233805.1 Klebsiella sp. EMBS2024
TTACCCTTTGGCAAAATTGGCCTGGATCCGCTGCTGCAGATAATCCTCGGCGCTGATGGGCGGGTACTTCCTCTGCGGCCCGAGGATCTCGACATCTTTATTGGCCTGGCAGAAAAACGCCAGGCTGTAGCGCGGCCCCTGATATTCATGGGGCAGCGGATTTCTCACCCGATGGAAGTTAGACGGCAGCTGGTCGTCGCTCCAGCGCATCAGCATATCGCCGATATTACAGGTGATCACCTCCTCGCGCGGCTCAATGCTGGTCCACTGCTGGCTTTCGCGGTCTTTACCGGGACAAACCTGCAGGCCGCCCTGGCCGGGGCGCTGGAACAGCAGCGTCAGGCAGTCAAAATCGGTGTGCGCGCCGGCCCGCCACATCCCCTGCTGCGACTGCTCGGTCGCATAGTAATGCAGCATACGCAAGGTGCTCTGGTAGGTGTCTCGCTGCGGATCGTGCGCGGTGGTGAAAAACGATTCCGGAAAACCAAGCTTCAAAGCAAAGCAGGAGAGGATCTTCATCCCCAGCTGCCAGCACTGCGATTCAAACCCGAGCATCGTCTGCCGGAAGCCTGGCAGCTCCCGATCGCTGGGCCAGCGCCCGGCCATCAGCGGCCGGGTGATCTGATACGACTCTTTTTGATCCGGGGTGCGGGTCGATGGCCGAACCTGCGCTTTGCTTTCCCAGCCGGCGTTGCCGGCTAGCGGATACTGGCGCTTCACCTCGTCGGGCAGGTCGAAAAACGCCTCGGTCATGCTGAACGCCTGGCGGATATCCGCCAGCGGAATACCGTGATGGCTGACCTGGAAGAAGCCAATCTCTACCGCCGCCTCCCACAGTTGTTCGGCAATGTCATTTTTTCTTGCGGCAAAGTTCGACAGGTCGATACAGCGCACTTCGCGGGCGAAGGTCTCTTCGCCCTCGGCGCCCATCAGCGCCTCTTTTTCCAGTTCCTGTAAGGCATAGCGTTGATTCTGGGTGGTTGCGTTCATCGTCATTATCCTGTTATCAGTTAAACAGCGGCGCGCTGTTGGAGGGTACGGACGGCCGCCAGCGCGTCGTGGCGCATCGCGTCAAGGTCGAGACCGGGAATGGCGTCGTCTTCCACGATGGGGCGGCCATTGAGCAGCAGCGCCTTTAGCGCGGCGCGCCCACCGCAGGCCACCGGCCCAATGGCCATATCGTGCAGGCCGAAGTAGCGCGGATCGTCCAGCCGGTAAATGGCAAGGTCCGCCTGCATGCCGACCTGCAGGGTGCCGCTCTGCGCTAAGCCGAGGATCTGCGCCCCGCCGGCGCTGCCCCAGCGCACTACATCCTCCACCGTGGCCGCATCGGCCCCACCCTCAAAGGTCCCCCCGGCGTAGCGCGGCTGCGCCAGCATCCCCTTGCGCGCGCGCTGCAGCAGCCATGCGGCATGGGCTTCGCTTTGCATATCCGCCGCTTCATTCGAGGCGGCGCCGTCCACCCCCAGCGAGACCGGGACCCCGGCCTGCTCTAACGCCAGCAGATCGGCGATGCCGCTGCCCAGCCGGCCGTTGCTTTGCGGGCAGTGGGCGATGCCGGTTCCGGTACGGCCCAGCAGGGCAATCTCCTCCGGCAGCAGCTTCACCAGATGAGCAAACCACACGTCATTTCCCAGCCAGTCGTGTTCCGCGCAGAACTGCACCGGCGTCATGGCGAATTTCTGCCGCGCGGCGTCGAGATAATCGACGGTTTCCGATAAATGGCTGTGCAACCGGATCCCCAGCTGGCGGGCCAGCTTCGCCATCTCCCGCAGCTGGGCGCCCGGCGCGGAGTGCAGGACGGTAGTGGGCGCCATCACCACCCGGCGCAGAGACTCGGGCCGGGGGTCGTGATAGCGGCTGACCAGCCGTTCGACATCCGCCATATAGCCGTCGAAGGTTTCCGGACGCAGCGCCACCGGCAGATCCTGTTCCACCGCCCGCCCCTGGGTCGCCCCACCCCGGCACAGGACGATGCGCATCCCCAGCGCTTCCCCTTCGCTGAAGACAATCTCCGAGGTATCGAAAGGCATATCCGGCCAGTACAGGTAGTTGTGATCCGCCACGCTGGCGCAGCCCGAGCGCAGAAGCTCCACCAGGCCAATGCGCACCGCCAGACGAAAGGTATGTTCATCAAAAGCCGCGCGAAAGCGGTACGGCGTGGCGCTCAGCCAGGCCGTCAGGCTCTGGTTCAGCCCCTGCGGCTCGCCCTTCAGCAGCGACTGAAAAAGATGGTGGTGCGTGTTCACCCACGCCGGATAGATCACGCAGTCGCGGGCATCGATCTGTCGCTCTTCCGGCAGCGGCGTCAGGCTGCCGATGGCGGCAATCTTGCCGTCGCGGATGCGAATATCCGGCCCGGCCAGCCGCGCCGCCTCTCCGGGCAGACCGCTGAGGATGGCATGGGCATTTTTAATCATTAATGACATGGCGTCGCTCCTCAGGGTTTAACCTGCATGGCCTGAACAAATTCGGTGGTGTAGGCCTGTTTCCAGTCGGTAGCCGCCGCCAGCAGACCGGCGCTGACCATAAAGTCGCGGGTCTTCTGCCAGCGCACGTCGGTCATCGTCCCCCAGCCCTGGCTGGCGGCATCCCCGCCGTCGATCAGGTGATGCTCACGGATCTGGGTCACGCCCCAGGCGAGCAGATCGTCGGTCATTTTCGGGTTGTCCTGCTTAATCAACGCATTGCCCGGCGCCGGATCCTTGAGATAGCTCACCCAGCCCTCCATTGAGGCGCGGACAAACTTCGCCATCGCCGCTTTACGCTCGGCGATGGTATCCGGGCGGGCGATAAGGATGCCGCCGTAGGGGGGATAGCCGTGCTCGGAAAAGAGGAAGAAGTTCGCCTTCACTCCGGCCTTCTGCACCTGGAACACCTCGGAGCTGACATAGGCCTGCTGGGCGACAGCGTCATCGACGACAAAGGGTTGAATATTGAAGGTATAGGGGCGAACCTGCGCGTCGCTCAGCTGGTATTGCGCCTTCAGCCACGGCCACCACGTCGCCTGACCGGAGCTGGAGACCAGCAGGGTTTTGTCTTTCAGCCCCTGCAGGGAGGTGACATCGGCATGGGTCAGCAGCCCCTGGGGATCGTACTGAAAGGGCGCGGCAATGGCCTTTGCCTGGAAGCCGCGCTGAATGCCTTCCAGCAGCTGCAGGTCGTAACCGATGATCACATCGGCCCGCTTCGACAACAGCAACTGCATGCCGTTGACCTGCGGTCCGCCGGAGCGGATCTCGACATCGAGACCGTATTTTTTGTACAGCCCGGTGGCCTGAGCCTGATAATACCCCCCCTGTTCCGCCTGGGCGTACCAGGAGGTCAGCAGAACGATTTTCTCCTCGGCCTGAACGGCCAGCGAGACACCGCCGAGGGCCATCAGGCCCAGCCAGCGTATGCCCCGGGGAAGGCGTGCGCCTGTTTTCATATCCCTCTCCTCTTTACGCCGGGAGGGGGAGCGAGCGAATGTGGCTCAGCCTCCCATCCCGGTCAACATTGAACCGCGACATGGTGACTGAGCAATGTCCCGTATGGATAACCCGTACTGACCGCTTCTACTCACACTCAGCTATACAAAAACAATGCCAGATTTAAACGCCTGCGAGCGGCCGCGAGAAATCGCCTGCGCCGCCGCCCTTGGGCATGCAACCTTTGATTCATGCTCACAAGAAACGCACCATAATGGTGCGCTAATGAATGATTTTAGTGCCTGCCCGACATTTCACAGCTGGCTGAAGAGCATCTCCAGCTGGTTCAGCATCATCGAGGCGGCAAGGGAAAGCTGGCGGGCGGGCGAGACGCACAGCGCCAGGGTGAAAGGCTTAAGCTGCGGATCGGTTAGCGGCACAAACGCCAGCTGGCCGGACTCGATCTCGTCGAGAATATCCAGCCGACACAGGATGCCGATGCCCATCTGCTCTTTGATCAGGGTGCGGATCATGTGAATGTTATTCGATACCGCCACCTCCTTTACCTCGTTGCCGCTGATGTTCACCAGCGCCTCCACCGGCTCGCTGATCATCAATGGGGCGGACGGCAGGATAAAGGGGTAGTCGAGGCACTGACTAAAGCGCACCGCGCTGCGGCTGGCCAGCGGATGGCCGGTGGGCACCACAATCCCCATATTCATCTCGGCAAACGCCCGGACCTGCAGTTCACGAGAGGTCTGGGGATTGAGCATGATGCCGAAATCCGCCTCGCCGGAGATCAGCGCCTGCTGGATGTGGATATTGTTGATGGTGGTCAATGTAAAAGAGATGTTGGGATAATGTTTATGCACCTCTTTGAGCATCGTCGAAAAGAAATGCCGGTTAATGGCATCGATGGTGGCGATGCGCACATGCCCCCGCCGCAACCCGCGCAGATCGTCCAGCTGCTCGCAGACCCGGGTAAAGTCCTTTTTCCAGTTATTGGCCGCGTGCAGGAGCAGCTCCCCGGCGGCGGTCAGCCTCAGCCCGGTGGGATGGCGCTCGAAGAGCGGCATCGCCAGCTCCTGTTCCACGCGCAAAATCTGACGGTCGATGGAAGACGCCGACACATGTAGCGCCTCTGACGCTTTACGAAACGATCCCTGACGGGCCACTTCGGTGAAATAGAGCAGAAATCGGGAGAAGGCAAACATGGTTTGGGTGCTCTCTTTTTTGCAACGGGTTGTGCGAATCAAAGCTCTGGACGCAACAGTTTTATCACAATACCGTAGCATTCATAGCGGAGAAACGATCGTTTCACCCATTTTCTTGCACGCCGGACAGTTCACCGCGAAGGGGAGTTATCTCTTCGCCGCCCCTGGCCGCCCTGCAGACAGCGGAATGAGGGAGAGTAAACGGTAATGCACAGCCACGATCTTATTTCGGTCTCGGTCGGGGAAATACGCCCCAATGGACAGGGAAACCTATCCATAATTTTGCAGGCGGCGGCCGGGGAAATATTACCGGCCTACTCCGCCGGGGCGCATATCGATATTATTATTCCCGGCGTCGGCCCGCGGCAGTATTCCCTGTGCGGCACGCCTGACCGCAGTAATACTTATGAAATTTGCGTCAGGCTGACTGACACCTCCACCGGCGGCTCACGCTATTTGCACCAGCAGCTCAAAGCCGGCGATCGGCTCGCCATTTCGCCGCCGCGCAACCATTTTCCCCTGCCGCAGGCCGGGCGCTACCTGCTGTTTGCCGGCGGTATCGGCATCACGCCTTTGCTGGCGATGGCTGAAGCGATTGCCGCCAGAAAGGGGGCGCTGGAGCTGCATTATTATGTCGCCAGTTCGCGCCAGACCGCCTTCTCCCCGCGACTGAACCAGCTGACTGCGAACGGCACGGTGGCCATTCACTGCAGCGAGGAAGGCGCGTCGTTTCGCCAGCGGGTCCCCGAATGCTTAACTGTGCCCCACCCTGATACCGTAGTAATAGCCTGCGGCCCGGAGGGTTTTATTCAGAGACTGCGGTCGGTCATGGAGGAATATCGCTGGTCGCCGTCGCAGTTCGTATTCGAGCGTTTTACTCCCGCGGCGGAAAATAATACTGCGGCGAAAAATGCGTTTTATATTGAGCTGGCCTCCAGCGGGCAGCGCCTGCAGGTGGCCGCGGATCAAACCATTGCTCAGGTATTACAGCACGCCGGGGTGGAGGTCATGCTCTCCTGCGAACAGGGAATGTGCGGCTCCTGTATTACCGGGGTCCTCGACGGGATCCCCGAGCACCGGGACAGCGTGCTGACGGCGGAAGAGAAAGCCGGCAACGACCAGATCACGCTCTGCTGTTCGCGGGCGAAATCCCCGCTTCTGGTTTTGGATCTGTGAGGAGACTGACGATGACGTTCCCCTCCTCTTGCGCGCCGCTTGTCGGGATCAGCCGCGCCCGACTCCCGGCCTGGGCGCTGCCCGACGGCTGGCCGACGCGGGCCAACGGTGAGCCGCTGCTGGCGGACCTGGCCTTTCGCGACGGCCGGATTGCCGCATTGACCCCAACCGACCAGCCGACTCCCGGCCTGTGGGACCTGGCGGGAGCCCTGACGCTCCCCGGCCTGGTGGAACCCCATGCCCATCTGGACAAGACATTCACCATTGAACGCTGCCGTCCGGCGCAGGCCGGGCTGCTGGNGGCAATCCACGCCATGCACGAGGATCGCCGACACTGGACCAGGGCGGATATTCAACGTCGGGCGTCCGCCGCGCTGGCCCGGGCGGCAGCGAATGGCGTGACCCATTTGCGCAGCCATGTCGACTGGTTTACCGCCGACGCGCCGGACGCCTGGCAGGAGATCGCCCGCCTCGATACCGTCGGCATCACCCTGGAGCGGGTGGCGCTGGTCCCGCTGCCCCTGTTTCGCGAGCCGGCGCAAGCGGAGGCCATCGCCCGGACGGTCGCCAACAGCGGAGAGCGCTGCCTGCTGGGCGGCTTCATCCACTCCTCCAACTGGGACGCCACCGCCATGGAAAATCTGCTGTGCAGCGCGGCCCGCTGGGATCTGGATCTGGATTTGCATATCGATGAGGAGCTCAGCGAAGTGTCTCAGGGGCTGACCTGGCTGGCGGATCATCTCTCCCGCCACCCTTTTCCCGGACATATCTGCTGCAGCCACGGCTGCGCGCTGGCCGCCGGCAGCGACGAACAGGCGGCGCCGATCCTGCGCCAGCTGGCGGCGCACGGCGTCACCCTTATCGCTCTGCCGATGACCAATCTGCTGCTGCAGGATGCGACGTTCGGCCGCACGCCGCGTCAGCGGGGGATCACCCTGCTGCACGAGGCGCAGGCCGCCGGCGTGGCCACCCTGCTCGGCTGCGACAACGTGCAGGATGCCTTCTGCCCGGCGGGGAGCTACGACCCGCTGGACACCCTGGCCTGCGGTCTGTTCGGCGCTCAGCTCAGCGACCTGTTCGACCAGCAGTCGCGGCTGATCTGCGATCGCGCGGCGCTAACCGGTTCGCCGGCAGACGCGGCGCCCTTTGCCGTCGGGGCGGCGGCCAGCGTGGTGATTTTCCCGGGTAGCGACCGTTTTACCTGGCCTTTAAACAGCGCCGCCCGTCTGGTGGTTAACCACGGCAGGTTAACCCACCGACGCGTGTGGCAGGAGGAGATGGCACATGAGTCTTGAAGCAGGCGCCGGGGCGCCGCTGGCGCGGTATGCTGCCTGGCGCAGAGCCGGCGATTTTATCTTTCTCTCCGGCATTATTCCGGTCAATCCCCTGACCGGCACCATCGTCAACGGCTTTCAGGATGTGCCTGAGCCGGTGCGGGAGCTGCTGGGGGCGACCGGCGAATTTTCAACCGATGCGAAACAGGGCCCGATCCTCGCCCAGAGCTGGTACGTCCTGGAGAGCATCCGCCGCACCGTGGCGTCCGCGGGAGGGCAAATGAGCGACGTTATCAAACTGGTGCAGTACTTTCGCAACCTTGACCATTTTCCCTATTACAGCCGGGTCAGGAAGCTGTTTTACCCCGACCAGCCGCCCGTTTCCACCGTGGTGCAGGTCAGCGAAATGCTGCCCGACGCCACGGTACTGATTGAAGTCGAAGCGACCGTCTGGTTACCCCCGTCATTTAACTCCGAGGCACCGCGATGATTAACGGTTACATTCCTGCCGCGCGCTTTCTTCCT
This sequence comes from Klebsiella sp. EMBS2024, assembly GCF_036233805.1. Taxonomy (NCBI): domain Bacteria; kingdom Pseudomonadati; phylum Pseudomonadota; class Gammaproteobacteria; order Enterobacterales; family Enterobacteriaceae; genus Klebsiella; species Klebsiella sp. EMBS2024. The sequence continues at coordinate 2,232,697 of NZ_JAZARW010000001.1, forward strand.
TTTCTGAGCTGGACGGACGTGGCCGCCCTGCCGGATAAAAGCAATACGGTTATCGTCCTCCCCACCGGGGCGATCGAACAGCACGGCCCGCATTTGCCCTGCTCGGTGGACAGCGTGATATCTTCCGGCGTGGCGGGCCATGCCCTCGCAAGGCTGCCAGCGACGATCCCGGCCTACGCCATTCCGCCGATCGTCTACGGTAAGTCCGAGGAGCATCTGCATTTTCCCGGCACCCTGACCCTTAGCGGCGATACGCTGCTGCATACCCTGCTGGAGATCGCCGAATCTCTCTATCGGGCCGGTTTTCGCAAGCTGCTGATGATCAACGGCCACGGCGGCCAGCCGCAGATCCTGCAGATCGCCTGCCGGGAAATGCGCCTGCGCCACGGGGATTTCATCGCCATCCCCCACGACGTGTTCAACGTGCCCAACTGCGAAAAACAGTTTCTCAGCCCGCATGAACAGCGGATGGCGATGCACGCCGGGCATAGCGAAACGGCGCTGATGCTGGCGCTGGCGCCGGAGTGCGTCCATATGGAACGGGCCGTCGCTAATTTCCCCCCGGAATTCCCCTGCCCAACCCTGTCGAAAGGCCGTCCGGCGGCGGCGTGGGCGTCGTATGACTTTGGCCCCAGCGGGGTGATTGGCGACCCGACCCCGGCGACGCGGGAGCAAGGCGAAGGGCTTCTCGACTCCCTCGCCGCCAGCTGGGCGCAGGCGATCATCGAGATCCACCGCATGGCCTGGGTCGAACGTCGCGAACCGACCTGGGGCAAACAGCACTGGCACGGCTTTGTGCAGTCCCTACCACCTTCTTTCGCTGCTGAATCCAGGGAGCCCTGATGAATACCAGATTGACGCCCGTTTTTACCCTGCTGACCGTGGCCGCCCTCGCGACCTCAGCCTCCTGCTTCGCGGCGGAGAAGTTTACCTTTCTCACCAACTGGTATGCCCAGGCCGAACACGGCGGGTTTTACCAGGCCCAGGCCACCGGGCTGTATCAACACGCCGGTCTCGATGTCGAAATTAAAATGGGCGGCCCGCAGATCAACGTCATGCAGCTGATGGCGGCCGGTCAGGCGGACTGCACCCTTGGCGACAACGGCCAGGCGCTGGAGACCTGGCAGGCCGGGGTGCACGCGGTGACCGTCGCCACCGTGTTCCAGCACTCGCCGACGGTGTTTATCACCCATGACAAGGTGGAGAACCCGGCGGAACTTAAAGACAAAACCTTCCTGCTCGCCACCGAGGCCTATACCTCCTTCTGGCCGTGGGCGAAAAGCGAGCTGGGTCTGGCTGGCAGCAAAGTGCGCCCCTATACCTTTAACGTTCAGCCGTTCCTCGCCGATAAAAACCTGGTGCAGCAGGGCTACGTGACCTCCGAGCCGTTCTCCGTCGCCAAAGGCGGGCAACCGTTCTATGTCTATCCGCTCAGCGACTGGGGCTACCCGCCCTACGGCAACTCGATTATCTGTATGGCCGACACCATCCGCAAACGTCCGGCGGCGGTGGCGGCCTTCGTCAAAGCCTCCATGGAAGGCTGGAAAAGCTACCTGCAGGATCCCGCCCCCGGCAACAGCCTGATCGGTAAAGCAAATCCGCAGATGGGCGCCGAGCAGATCGCCTTTGGCATTGCCCAGATGAAGCAGTACCAGCTGGTGACCGGCGGCGATGCTAAGACCGGCGGCATCGGCATCATCACCGAGCCGCGGCTGAAGAAAACCTGGGACATGCTGGTGAAAAACAAACTGATCGACGCCAGCAAGGTGCCGTTTGAGCAGACTTACACCCTGGAGATGGTCAAAGACGCCGGAGTGATGCCATGAATACCGCCCCGAAACTGACCGTGATGAGCGATACCCGCTTTATGCCCGCCGCTGCCACCCCGGCCATCGAGGTGCTGTCGGCGGAGAAAATCTACAGCAACGGCACCCGGGCGCTGCTGCCCGTCAACCTGACCATCAATCAGGGGGAGTTTATTACCCTGCTCGGCCCGTCCGGCTGCGGTAAAAGCACCCTGCTGAAGATGGTCGCCGGCCTGGTGGAGCCCAGCGACGGCAAGCTGATGCTGTGGCGGCGCGACAGTCGGGAAAAGGCCCAGCATCCGCTGTCGTTCGTCTTCCAGGAAGCCACCCTGATGCCGTGGAGCAGCGTGCGCAATAACGTCAGGCTGCCGCTGGATCTGGCCGGCGTGCCGCGGGCGGAGGGCAATACCCGGGTGAGTGAAGTCCTTGAGCTGGTGGGCCTCGGCAAGTTCGCCGACGTCCTGCCGCGCGAACTCTCCGGCGGCATGCAAATGCGCGTCTCCATCGCCCGCGGCCTGGTCACCCGCCCAAAGCTGCTGCTGATGGATGAGCCCTTCGGCGCGCTGGATGAAATTACGCGTAACAAACTCGACAGCGACCTGCTGCGTCTCTGGCAGGAGCAGAACCTGACGGTAGTGTTCGTCACCCACTCGATCCACGAAGCGGTGTTTCTCTCCCAGCGGGTGATCATGATGGCGGCCCGTCCCGGACGGGTGGTCGAAGATATCCCCATCCGCGAGCCGTTCCCCCGCAGCGAGGCGTTCCGCGTCAGCCCGGCCTTTTCCCTGTATGCCCGTCAGCTGCAGGACAGTCTGTTGCAGGCCAGCCAGTCCGGTATGGAGCCATAATATGAAAACCACAACCGCAACGCCGTGGATCCAGCATCCGCGTTTTCTCAAAATTCTCTATCCGACCCTCGTCGCGGTGGCGATGGTGCTCCTGTGGCAGGGCGCGGTGAGCTATTTCCGTATCCCGGCCTTTCTGGTGCCGTCGCCGCTGGTGATGCTGGAAAGCCTGTGGACGCATCTCACGCCGCTGCTGCTGGCGCTGCTGTTCACCCTCAAGATCACCCTGATCTCGTTTCTACTGTCGATTGTCATCGGCGCCGCGGTGGCGTTTATCCTGGTGCAGAACCGCTTTGTGGAAACCGCCCTGTTTCCCTACATCGTGTTTTTGCAGGTGACGCCGATCGTCGCCATCGCCCCGCTGATCATCATCTGGGTGAAGGATGCCACGCTCTCGCTGGTGGTGTGCGCCACCCTGATGGCGGTGTTTCCCATCATCTCCAATACCACTCAGGGACTGCGCAGCGTCTCCCCCGGCCTGCTGAGCTATTTTCGCCTCAATCACGCCAGCCGCTGGCAAACGCTGGTGCGGCTGCGTATCCCCTCGGCGCTGCCCTATTTCTTCGGCGCGCTGCGTATTTCCAGTGGGCTGTCGCTGATTGGCGCGGTGGTGGCGGAGTTTGTCGCCGGGACCGGCGGGACCAATACCGGACTGGCCTATCAGATCCTGCAGGCCGGCTACCAGCTGGATATCCCGCTGATGTTTGCCGCGCTGCTGCTGATCTCTCTCGCCGGTATCGCGCTGTTTGGCGTGATGTCCTGGGTTTCGCGCCGGGCGCTTAGCGCCTGGCATGAAAGCGAAGCCGTGCAATCTCATTAATGTTCTGCTGACGAACAGGAAAAAGAATGATGACTGATGAACAGCGTCAACACGCGGTCGCGGCGATCCAGCAGGCACTCCCGGCGCTGGAGTGGACCTTACAGCCGGCGAAGATCAAACGGCTCTCCCGCGATTTTCACTGGTTCAGTCCGCTACTCACCGAGCAACTGGCGGGGAAACAGGCGGACGCGGTGGTTCGCCCGCGCGATGAAGAGGAGCTGCGCCAGCTGGTCTGCGCCTGCGCGCAGCACCAGCTGCCGCTGACCCTGCGCGGCAGCGCCACCGGCAACTACGGACAGCTGGTCCCCCTCGAAGGCGGGCTGCTGGTGGATATGACCGGGCTCAACCAGATCGTCGCCCTCGGCAACGGCACAGTGAGGGCCCAGGCCGGCATTCGCCTGGCGGACATCGAAACCGCCGCCCGCCAGACGGGTTGGGAGCTGCGCTGTATGCCATCGACCTATCGACTGGCGAGCCTGGGCGGTCTCTACGGCGGCGGGTTCGGCGGTATCGGCTCCATCAACTATGGGCCGCTGGCGGCGCCCGGCAATGTGCTCAGCGTCAAAGTGATGACCGTCGAGCCGGTCCCCCGCGTGCTGACCGTCCCGGCTCCCGAAGCGCTGCTGCTGCATCACGCCTACGGCACCAATGGCATTATCCTGGAGGTTGAGCTGGCGCTGGCACCTGCGCACCAGTGGATTGAACGTCTGGACGTGTTTGACGATTTCGCCGATGCGCTGAACTATGCCAACGCCTGCGTCCGCTCGCCGGGGCTGGTGAAGCGCCAGGTGGCGCTGCTGGCCACGCCGATCGCTGACTATTTTAGCCACCTCAACGATCGTTACCATGCCGGGCAACATGCGGTTATCAGCCTGATCGCCGAGGAGAGCGAAGGACTCTGCGCCAGCCTGTTACCGCGCCATCGCGGGAGCAACGCCATCCGGCAGGCCAGCGACGAGGCCCGGACGCGCAACGGCTCGTTAATGGAATACTGCTGGAACCACACCACCCTGCATGCGCTCAAGGTGGACAATACGCTGACCTATCTGCAGACGGCGTTTGATCCGCTGCGCTATCCGCAGCAAATTTTACAGATGGAGCAGCACTTCGCCGGGGAGGTGATGTCCCATATTGAATTCCTGCGCGATATCGAGGGCAATCTCACCGCCAGCGGTCTGCAGCTGGTGCGCTATACCACGCCCGAACGTCTTAACGCCATCATGCAGATATTTCGCGACAACGACGTCAAGATTAACAACCCCCACGTGCTGCAGGTTGAGGACGGCAAACAGGGCGTGATTCGTCCCGACGTCGTGGCGGTGAAACAGTCTCTCGACCCGGCGGGATTGCTTAACCCCGGCAAGCTGCGCGGCTGGGCGCTGCGCGACCAGCTGGAACTCGACAGCAACCCGCTGACGCGGGCCACCCGCGAAAGCCCCACGACCTGA
>NZ_JAZARW010000001.1:2239329-2268108 GCF_036233805.1 Klebsiella sp. EMBS2024
ATCCTGCGCCGGACAGTCCCGCCATATGGACGATAAGCCCTACTGCGGCGGCGGCGGCCAGTACCCAGGTCAGCTTCCNCTTATAACGAAACAGCAGCCCGGCGGCGCCCAGGGCTATGGCTGCGGACCACGGGTCGAAACCGGATGGTCCCCAGACGGTATGCCAGATAAAAAACAGCGCCAGATTCAGGATAACGCCCACCACCGCGGCGGTGATGGCGGTCAACGGCGCGGTAAATCCCACCTTATTATGGGTCGTTTCAATAAACGGCCCGCCGGCGAGAATAAAGATAAACGAGGGTAAAAAAGTAAACCATGTCACCAGGCACGCCGCCGCAATGCCCCCCAGCAGCACATCATCGACGCCCAACACCGCTTTGGTGTAGCCGCCGACAAACCCGACAAAGGTCACCACCATGATCAACGGTCCGGGGGTCGACTCCCCAAGGGCGAGGCCATCCATCATCTGCCCTGCCGTCAGCCAGCCATAGTGGGTCACCGCCCCCTGGTAAACATAAGGTAGGACGGCATATGCCCCGCCAAAGGTCATCAGCGCGGCTTTGGTAAAGAACCAGCTCATCTGGGTCAGCGGATGCGCCCAGCCCAGCATTAGCGTCAGGGCGGCCATCGGCACCAGCCACAGCAGCATCCCGGCGATCAGCACCTGAGAGGTGCGCCGCCAGCTGAAAATGGCATGGGCCGGGATCGGCGTCGTGTCATCAATGATGGCGGCTCCGCCAGGGTGACTCTGCGCACGGTGGGCGTCGGCTTTGCCGAATATCGTCGGCGCCAGCCGTCCGCCGATAAAACCCACCAGTGCCGCGGCGAGGACGATCAGCGGAAAAGGAACGTTCAGCGCAAAAATAGCGACAAAGGCCGCGGCGGCGATGGCCCAGTAGGCGCCATTTTTCAGCGCCCGCGAGCCGATGCGGTGCGCCGCCTGCAGCACGATCGCCGCCACGGCGGGTTTGATGCCATAAAAAATCCCCGCCACCACCGCGACATCTCCCCAGACGAGGTAGATCCACGCCAGGGCGATGAGCAACACCAGCGAGGGCAAGATAAACAGCACCCCGGCGATGACGCCTCCCCAGGTTTTATGCATCAGCCAGCCGATATAGGTCGCCAGCTGCTGAGCCTCCGGGCCCGGCAGGACCATACAAAAGTTGAGCGCGTGCAGGAATCGCCCTTCCGAGATCCAGCGTCGGTTATCCACCAGCTCCTGGTGCATCATGGCGATCTGCCCGGCAGGCCCGCCGAAGCTGATGAAGCCGAGCTTCAGCCAGAAGCGAATTGCCTGCCAGAAGGGGACGGAAGCGACGACGGAAGGGCTGTCACTCTGCGGAAGAACGACCGTTTTGCTCATGATTACCAGACCTCATTTCACAGGACTTCAGTAAGCCGTCGAACAGCGAGCAGGCTGCCGCCAGCAGTTGGTCATCGTCCGTAATGGTTTCCCGCAGCCCTGCCAGAATGCTTTCCACCCCCGCCGCCTCCGGGGTCGGTTCCCCACCGACGTCCAGGAAGTGGATCAGCCGCCCCAGGGCGTCGGGGATCGCGGCCTCCAGAGCAAAGCGCCGGACCAGAACTTCGAAGGTCACCCGCGTGCCGACGTGGCTGAACGGCGCCCCGTCAAAATCAAAACCGACCGCCGTCGCCGGACAGGTCTCGGGCGCGGCCAGCCACAGGAACCGCGCCTCGTCGTCAATAAAGCGCCGGATAAGCCAGGCGCTGGCCAGACGATCGACCCACGGGCGTCGGCGGGTGGCCCACAGCCGGCCGCGAAAGGCGCCTCTGTCCAGCAGGCTCAGTTCGCCCGCCACCGACTGCGGCTCGTTCGGCGATAGCCGCTGATTAATGACCTGCTCGATAGTGGCCAGTCGCTCAGCGGCTTGCTCCCGGGCGGCCCCCGGAAAGAAATCAATGGCCTCGATCCGCCGGTAGTCACGCTGAATTTTACGCAGTTGTTTGAGCTGAGCCGCCAGTTCGTCGTTGGATAACGTCCCCTGCAGCGCCTGCAGATCCTGCAACAGCGCGTCGTACTGTTCACGACGATCGAATAGCGGCCTGAGCGCCTCTTCTTCCGCCGCCTCAATCGTGAAAACATACCCGGTCCCCCCTTCCGCGCGGATCGCCTGGCAGGTGCTGAGGAAAGTGTCATAGCCCTGGCGCACGTCGGGCAGCAGATAGACCCCATCGCGCAGGACCACCGCCCCGCTCTGCTTCAGGGTTCGCCAGACACGCATGCGCAGCGTGGCTTGAGACGTTGTCAGGTTAAGGATCAAGAGATGCATTGTCATGTTGTAGAGATTACTACAGCATGTAGCGTCTGTGACGTTTTTACGCGCAAGGAGTCAGATGAATTTCAGCAATGCATAGCTGAAAAAAGCAAAAGACGGCCTGCGCAGCGGCAGGCCAGGCGCTAAGCGCGGGATGGGGATAAGGGGCGCAGCAGCAGGGTCAACAACGCCACCGCAACCGGGACCAGGGAGCCCCACAGCACGGCGTTCCAGCCGAAGGCGTTGAGCAGAACCCCGGACGAAAACGACCCCACGATCATCACGCCGAAGACCAGAAAATCGTTGAGCGACTGAACCTGGGTCTTCTCTTCCGGGCGGTGGAAATCGATGATTTTCGCCGAGGCGCCGGTGAAGCCAAAGTTCCAGCCGATGCCGAGCAAAATCAGCGACAGCCAGTAATGATACACGCCGAGACCGCTGAGACCGACCGCCACCGACGCGGCGGTGATCAGCAATCCCGCCGCCGCCATTCGCACTGCGCCGAAGCGCTGGATCAGCCGGCCGGTGAAAAATCCCGGGCCGTACATCGCCATCACATGCCACTGGATCCCAAGGTTGGCGGCCTGCTGGGAAAGACCGTGCATATGCATGGAGAGCGGCGCGGCGGTCATCAGAAAATTCATCACCATATAGGCCACCGCGCCGCTGAATACCGTAGTGGCAAAACCCGGCTGGCGGACAATCTCGCGCAGCGGCCGCCCTCCGCGCACGCTGGCCGCGGTGGGCTCCGCCGGCGTCACCCCTCTCAACAAAAAGGCGGCCAGCACTGCAACCAGCGCCTGAGCGAGGAAGGTGACGGCGAAGGTATGTGCCGGCCAGAGGTGCATGGTGCCGGTGACCAGCATCGGGCCAATGATCCCGGCGGCCACACCGCCGCCCATCACCAGCGACAGCGCACGGGCGCGACGCGCCGGGGCGACGCCGTCGGTGGCGGCAAAACGAAAACTGAGCGCCACGGCAGCATAGGCGCCGCCAAGCATCGCGGCTAGACAAAACAGCAGAAAAGAATTCAGCACTACCGCCAGGGCGGCCGCCAGTCCGGTCACCATCCCGGCGCCGGTGCCGAGCCTGAACGCCGCTTTGCGGCCCCGCGTTCGCGCCAGCGCGCCGAAAGGCAGAATGGAGGCCGCCATCCCCAGCACAAACAGGGTGATCGGCAGCGTGGCCAGCGACGGGCTGGGGGCAATCGCGTTACCCACTATCGCGCCGGTAGCGTAGAAGACCACCGAGTTGGCGCCGGCCAGCGCCTGAGCGGCAGCCAGGCGAAGGATATTTTTGTTCTGCACCGCCAGCGGCAGCATGTGTTCTGTAGACATCCGTTGTTTTCACCGGTTTGAGAGTGGCGCCAGGCTGGCCGTCTGGCATCGCGCCCTGTTTGTTGGGTTCCCTGACCGTTACCTTAGCCGCAAAATACGCTTTTGCATCATAGCGAATCGCAATATTACCCGGCGATCTGGCCCCTCTTCTGCGCCAGACCGCCGGGCCTGGCTTCGCCGCCCGTTTTATTCCGGGGATTCGTCGCGTCGCGCGGCGGCAAATTTCGCCGCGATCATCGCGGCCGTCGGCTGGACGCCGCCCAGACTCCACTGCTCCGGGTCATGTTCGTCAATGCGGATCCAGACGGACTGACGGAACTGCGGATCGCCCTGCCCCTCAATCTCCACCAGCAGATCGGTCATCCGTCGCAGCAGCTCACTTTTCTGTTCCGCGGTCATGATCCCTTTAATGGTTTGCACGTTAACAAATGGCACGCTATTCTCCTTAGCATCTAGGTCTAAAATTCAAACTCAGAGTAGAAGGTCAATCTCGCGATGTCAAAAAATAAATCACTGCCCTACCTCGACCCGGCGCTGTGCGGCCTGGCGGAAGGAGCCAAAATACTCGGCGACCGCTGGGTGCTGCTGATCCTACGCGAGGCGTTTTACGGCGTGACGCGCTTTGAAACGTTGCTGTCGCACACCCATATTACCCGCCAGACGCTCACCACCCGGTTAAAAACCATGACCGAAACGGGATTGCTCAACAAAGTGCCCTACCGGGAAGCCGGCTCCCGCGAACGGTATGAATATGTTCTGACTGATAAAAGCCGTAGCCTGGCGCTGGTGCTGTTCGCCCTGATGGAATGGGGCCACCAGCACGTGCTGCACAGTGCGCCGCATATAGCATTGGTGGACAGCGCCAGCGGCGAGGCTGTCCATCCGGGGTTTATTACTGCCAGCGGCACCGTGGCGAGCCCCGCCGCCCTGCAGATCGTCAAGGCAGACGAACGCTAATAGCGCCGCTACAGAACTTTCGTACGCCTCTGGCGAAAGCCGCCGCAAGCGGGTATGTTGCATAGCCACGGTACCCGACGAGCGCGGGACATTTTTGTTTCATCGAACTGTGCGATAAAGGATGAAGGTATCCGGTGACCATTCCGACGCGCAGATCGCGCATGCTAAAGGTAGAAAATGTCGCTTCGTTCTCTGCGGGCTTTATGTCTGACCAGCTTTTTTATTGCCGACGTGCGCGACGGCCTCGGCCCGTTTCTGGGGATCTTTCTCACCCAGCGTCACTGGCAGGCGGAGGACATTGGCCTGCTGATGTCCGTCGGCGGTATCGCCGGCCTGCTGGCGACCCTGCCCGCCGGCTTCATCACCGACAGCTCGCGGCATAAGCGCTTGCTGCTGGCCGGGGTCTGCCTGGTGATCACCCTCACCACCCTGCTGCTCTGGTTTAGTCAGAAGACCAGCGTGGTCGCCCTCTCGCAAGTCGCCAGCGGCATCTGCGCGGCCTTTGTCGGACCGCTGATCGCCGGGATTACCCTCGGTCTTGCCAGACAGCGCGGCTTTAGCGCCCAGATGGGGAAAAACGAAGCCTTCAACCACGCGGGAAATTTCTTCACCGCGCTAATGGCCGGGGCTATCGCCTGGTACTGGGGCATCGGCGGCATTTTCATTCTGATGGCCTGTACCACGCTGCTTACCCTNGTCGCCCTGCTGGCGATCCGCGGCGGCGATATCGACGATGATGCCGCCCGCGGCATCGAAGCGGCATCCACGCCCTCCCTGCCGGGGTTTGCCATCCAGTTCCGCCATACGCCGCTGCTGATCGCCGGCGTAACCCTGATGCTGTTCCATCTCGCCAATGCCGCACTGTTGCCGATGCTGAGCATGCGGATCGCCGCCGCGCCGGGACACCTCAATCCCGGACTGTTTGCCGCCGCCACGGTGATTATTTCGCAGGTGGTGATGATCCCGGTGGCCATCCGGGTCGCCGGCAGCATCGACAAATACGGTTACTGGCGATGCATCCTGCTGGCGCTGCTGATCATGCCNATCCGGGCGGCGCTGGCGGCGTCCAGCGACGCCCCGGCGATGATGGTCCCGGTGCAAATTCTTGATGGCCTGGCGGCAGGGATTTTGGGGGTGGCGGTGCCCAGCTTTATCGTCTCGCTGCTGCGCGGCAGCGGGCACGTTAACGCTGGACAGAGCGTGGTGATGCTGATGCAGGGCGCCGGGGCGGCAATGAGTCCGGCGTTAACCGGGTCTATCGCCGGGCACTACTCCTATGCCACCGCCTTCGGCGTGCTGAGCGTTATCGCGATTGTCGCCCTGATGGTATGGTGGCGCAGCGCTCCGCTGCTCACCGTCTCCGCGTCACCGCCAGTCGGCGAGAGCGGGCAGTAACCTACGGCACAGCGACCTGGGGAGAGAGGAAATCGCCAGCCGGGCAGCAGCCCCCTGCTGCCCGCCTGACGTGTGAGTGGCGTTAATTCACCCGCGCAGGCAAGGTAATTTGCTGCAGGGCATTCGCCATATTAATTTGAATCAGCTCTTTAAGACCTTCGCGCTTAATAAACTGGCTCCGGTGCTTACTTTTCACCTCTTCAATACTCTTTTTGATCTCTTGCGCCGGCAGTTTATACCAGCCGCGAGCCTGTTTCTCACCGCCCATTTCCAGCCACAGCGATGAATAACTGGCTTTCACCAGATCGCTTTTCACGTGGTAATCAGAATCGATGGCGTAGACCGTGGAGATGTTGAAATATCGCAGCAAACCATACAGCACGCTCATGATGATATTTTTCGGCCGCGCGCCATGCAGCTCTTTAGTCAGCACCTTCACTTCGTCATTGGTGATATCTTTCCCGCCCTGGATGCCGCCGATATAAGCGCGGCCATCGTCGGTGCAGGAAAAACAGACGCTATAGACGCGCCGGTCGCCAAGAAACAGCTGCAGCATCAGCTCCCCTTCCTCCTGAAACGGCGAGGCCAGCAGCTTAACGTCAAGCTTATCGCCATTTTTCAAGGGAATAGAAAACATCTCGCGGCCAAAATCCGCGACATTGTAGAGCTGCGGCAGGACATCAGGGTGAAACGTTTTCTCGATGAAATTCAGTGAACCATGGGCAATATCCAGTTTGCGTCGTTTTGACAGCCGTTTATTGAGATACGCTTTAAACGGTTTATCCTCAAAAGGCACCAGTCCTTTGGTCACCGCGGTCAACCGCGCGCACTGATATTTCGCACAAAGTCCTTGATATTCTCTGTATTTACCTCCTGCGAGCGAGAGCTCTCTGCATTTTCGTAAAATTTTTTTATAGCTTATTTTGACCTGACCGATCACTTTATTATGTTTACGCCATTCTTTGATGGCGCCTGCAACAGTATGTTCCATTGATTAAGATCCATAGATTCATCCATAATCGCGGCCATATTAACATAAAAGCGTTTCGTCAACGCTTAATTACTCCTTCGTTGTCCTTTCATTTAATATTTAGGCAGGAAATTATCCTGGCGACGTTATTTGTCGTTAAACTTATTCTGTCAACGATGAATTATGGTAGGTAACGCCCTCCGCTCAGCGACTTAACGCTCTGTGCCTTCGGCGCGAAGCGCGGCTACATCCGCTGGCGGTTATGCCCTATACTTGACCCTGATTCAAAACCAGCAACGATAGGTAACTTATGGAAATTGATCTCGACAACCTGGTCTTCAGCGGCCTGGATGAAGCGGAAGAGCGCAACGCGGAGCGTCTGGAAGAAGCGGACAAAAAAGCCCAGGCGATCGTTGCCGACGACGACTGCGGCGACGCCTGTAAAATCTGATTGTCAAACCGGCCAGCAGGCCGGTTTTTTTTGACGCCCACACCTCAGGTGGGTAAAAACCCTTTCAGCGTATCCAGCAGCGCCTGCGCCGCCTTCGACAGCGGCAGATGTCCGGCATGGATCGCGCCGACGCACTTCTCAATCGGCGGATCGCAGAGCGGGATGCAGACGGCGCCCAACGATGCCATCTGCGTTTTACACAGCGCCGGCACCGCGCTGCCCCCCAGGCCGCTGGCCACCATCCTCCCCACCGTCACCAGCTGATGACTCTCCAGCGCCACGTCCAGCTGACGTCCGCTGCGCGCCAGCGCCTNCTCCAGCATAAGGCGTACCGCCGAGGGGCGCTGCAGGGTAATAAAGTCGAGGGTCAACAGCTCCTGCCAGCTGAGCTGCTTTTTCTTCGCCAGCGGGGATTGTTGGGGAACGATCGCCACGAAGCGGTCCACCGCCAACGGGGTAAACAGCAGGTTGTGGTTGGGCGATGGCTCGAAAGCGATGCCCATCTCCACCCGCCCCTCGCGCACCATCTCGATCACCTGCTCATTAATCACGTCATGCACCGTAACGTTCACCCCGGCATAGCGGTCGCGAAAGGCTTTCAGCGCCTCCGGCAGAACGTTGGCGGCAAACGACGGCATCGCGGCGACCGAAATTTTACCCCGCTGCAGGGTAAAGCTCTGACGCATGGCCTCCTCGACGTTATCCCAGTCGGCCAGCAGCTGACGGGCCATCGGCAGAAAGAGTTCCCCCTCCTGGGTAAGGGTCACTTTGCGGGTGCTGCGCTGCAGCAGCGCGCCGCCCAGCGCCTCCTCCAACCCTTTGATGGTCAGGCTGAGAGCTGGCTGCGACAGATTCAGCCTTTCGCTGGCGTGGGCGAAATTCAGAGTGTGAGCTACCGCTAAAAACGCGCGTAACTGTTTGACACTCATTCTCATTTTTCTTCCTGTTAACTAATTGAAAAAAATTAGTTAACAGGAAATTAATTAAAATTCCAAATGAGTGAGTCACAAATTCAAAATTATCAAATCAGTCGCCTGCGCCAATGATAAGGCTATCGCAAGGCAGGAGAGACAAGATGGCAGGACTGGATAAACGCGTCGCCAGTTACGAAGCGGCGCTGGAAGGGTTAACGGACGGCATGACGCTGCTCGCCGGCGGCTTCGGCCTGTGCGGCATTCCTGAGAACTTGATCGCCGAGGTGCAGCGTCGCCAGGTGCAGGGGCTGACGGTGGTCTCTAACAACTGCGGGGTCGACGGTTTCGGTCTCGGCATGCTGCTGGAGTCGCGCCAGGTCAGCAAGGTGGTGGCCTCTTACGTCGGGGAAAACGCGCTGTTTGAACAGCTGGTGCTGAGCGGTGAGCTGGCGGTAGAACTCACCCCGCAGGGAACGCTGGCGGAAAAAATCCGCGCCGGCGGCGCTGGCATCCCCGGCTTTTACACCGCCACCGGGTATGGCACCCCGGTCGCCGAAGGCAAAGAGGTGCGCCAGTTCGACGGCCGACACTACATCCTTGAAGAGGCGATCCGCGGCGATTTCGCGCTGGTCAAAGGCTGGAAAGCCGACTGGTACGGCAACGTGGTCTATCGCCACACCGCGCAGAATTTCAACCCGCTGATGGCCACCGCCGGGCGCATTACGGTGGTGGAGGTGGAAGAGATTGTGCCGCCGGGCGAACTGCCCCCCTCCGCCATCCATACTCCGGGGATCTATGTCGACCGGCTGATCGTCGGGCAATTCGAAAAACGTATTGAACAGCGCACCCTGCGCGCCGGAGGGCACTGAGATGCTGACCCGTGAACAAATGGCGATGCGCGTCGCCCAGGAGCTGCGCGACGGCGACTACGTCAACCTCGGGATCGGTATCCCGACGCTGGTGGCCAACTACATTCCCGCCGGCATTGAAGTGATGCTCCAGTCGGAGAACGGCCTGCTGGGGATGGGCGAATTTCCCGATGAGGAAACCATCGACGCCGACATGATTAACGCCGGTAAACAAACCGTCACCGCGCAAACCGGGGCGGCGATCTTCGATTCCGCCCAGTCGTTCGCCATGATCCGCGGCGGCCACGTCGACCTGACCGTTCTTGGCGCTTTTGAGGTCGACGTCGCAGGCAACATCGCCTCATGGATGATCCCTGGAAAAATGGTCAAGGGGATGGGCGGCGCCATGGACCTGGTGGCCGGCGCGCAGAACATCATCGTGGTGATGACCCACGCCTCAAAAAACGGCGAATCCAAACTGCTGCCGCAGTGCACCCTGCCGCTCACCGGCGTGGGCTGTATTCGCCGGGTACTCACCGATCTGGCCCTGCTGGAGATTGTCGACGGCGCGTTTGTCCTGCGCGAAGTGGCCCCGGGGGTCAGCCCCGACGAGGTGATACGTAAAACGGCGGGACGGCTGATCGTCGCCGACGACGTGCGCGAAATGCGCTTCAGTTAAGGAGAGACCATGACCGATATTGCCATTGTTGCTGCAGTACGCACCCCGGTAGGCAGCTTTCGCGGCGCCTTCGCCCCTCTTTCCGCCGTCGACCTCGGCGCAGCGGTGGTGCGCGGCCTGCTTGAACGCTGCCAGCTGCCCGCCGCAGCGGTCGACGAACTAATTTTCGGCCAGGTGCTTACCGCCGGCTGCGGGCAAAACCCGGCGCGCCAGACCGCGCTGCGGGCCGGCCTGCCGGTCGACACTCCGGCGGTCACCGTCAATCTGGTCTGCGGCTCCGGACTGAAAGCGGTTCAGCAGGCGGTGCAGGCGATCCGCTGCGGCGACGCCGGGATCGTTATCGCCGGCGGCCAGGAGAGCATGAGCAATGCTCCCTATCTGATGCATGGCGCCCGCGACGGCCTGCGTTTCGGCCACGCCAGCCTGCAGGACAGCATGATCCAGGACGGCCTGTGGGACGCCTTCAACGACTACCACATGGGCATTACCGCCGAGAACCTCGCCGACGCCTTCGACATCAGCCGCGAGCGCCAGGACGCCTTCGCCGCCAGCTCCCAGCGCAAAGCGGCGGCTGCTATCGCCGCCGGGCGCTTTCGCGAGGAGATCGTCCCGGTCAGCGTCCCGCAGGGCAAAAAGCCGCCGCGATTCGTGACTGACGATGAGCAACCGCGCCCGGAGACCAGCGAGCAGCAGCTGGCCCAGCTGCGCCCGGCGTTTCGCCCGGCTGACGGCAGCGTCACCGCCGGGAATGCCTCGTCGCTGAACGACGGCGCCGCGGCGGTCCTGCTGATGCGCGTCGATAAAGCGCGCGAGCTTGGGCTGCCGGTGCTGGCGCGCATTGTCAGCTCAGCGGTCGCCGGGGTCGACCCATCGGTGATGGGCATCGGCCCGGTGAGCGCCTGCCGCCAGGCGCTGCATCGCGCCGGCTGGACGCTGGACGAGGTGGACCTTATCGAAGCCAACGAGGCTTTTGCCGTCCAGGCGCTGGCCGTCGGTCAGCTGCTTGAGTGGGATAGCGAGAAGGTCAACGTCAACGGCGGCGCCATCGCCCTTGGACATCCCATCGGCGCCTCCGGCTGCCGGATCCTCGTCAGCCTGGTGCATGAGATGCAGCGCCGGGGCGCCAGCAAAGGGCTTGCCACCCTGTGCGTCGGCGGCGGCCAGGGCATCGCCATGACTCTACAACGTTAACAGGAGCCACTATGTTTACATCACGCCTGGCGGTACTCGGCGCGGGACTGATGGGCGTCGGTATCGCCTGCCATTTCGCCCGTCACGGTCACGCCGTCCGCCTGTATGACACCGACCCGCAGCGTCTCGCTGAGGTTCCGGCGGTGGCCAGCGCCATCCTGCGCGAGCTGGAGGCCAGCGGCCAGCAGGCTCCCGCCGACCGCGATGCGGTGCTGGCCCGTCTGACCCCCACCCCGACGCTGAATGCCCTGGCCGATGCCACGCTGCTGATTGAAGCGATCCCCGAGCGGCTGGCGCTGAAGCACGCCCTGTACGCCGAGCTGGAAACGCTGATCGCCGACGAGGCGATTATCGCCAGCAACACCAGCGGCCTGCCGCCGGATCGGCTGGCGCAGGGCATGCGCCACCCTGAACGGTTGCTGATCGCCCATTTCTGGCATCCGCCGCACCTGATCCCGCTGGTGGAAGTGGTGCCCGGGAGCGCCACGCTGCCTCATCTGGCACGCCAGGTGAGCGACTTTTGCGCCGCCTGCGCGCTGGAGGCGGTGGTGCTCAACCGCGCCGCGCCGGGCTTTGTCGGCAACCGGCTGCAGTTCGCCCTGCTGCGCGAAGCGCTGCATATCGTCCACAGCGGCATCGCTTCCCCGGAGGTGGTGGACCAGGTGATGCGCGCCTCGCTGGGCCGCCGCTATGCGATGGTCGGCCCGCTGGAGGCTGCGGACATGACCGGCCTGGCGACAGTCCAGGATATCTGCCAGCACCTGCTGCCGGAGCTGGCCAGCGGCACGGAGATGATGTCGCTGGTGGCGGAGAAAGTGGCGCGAGGCGACACCGGCGCCCGCAGCGGGCAAGGCTTTTACCGCTGGGACGAGGCCCGGCACCAGCGCATCCAGTCGCGCCGGGAACACCAGCTGCGCTTCGCCCTGAAACCCTAGTATCGCGTTCTGTACCCCTACAATAACAATGAGAGTGAGACGTCGTGATGAGTGTGATAATAGCCCTGGCCGCGCTGGCGTTACTGATGCTGGCAGCCTACCGTGGATACAGCGTGATCCTCTTTGCGCCGATCGCCGCCCTCGGCGCGGTGCTGCTCACCGACCCGGGCGCGGTCGGCCCGGCCTTTACCGGCCTGTTTATGGAAAAAATGGTCGGCTTTGTGAAGCTCTATTTCCCGGTGTTTCTGCTGGGCGCGGTATTCGGCAAGCTGATTGAGCTGTCGGGATTCTCACGTTCGATTGTCGCCGCCGCCATCCGCATCCTTGGGCGCCGCCACGCGATCCCGGTGATCGTGCTGGTGTGCGCCCTGCTGACCTACGGCGGGGTGTCGCTGTTTGTGGTGGCCTTTGCCGTCTACCCTTTCGCCGCCGAACTATTTCGCCAGAGCGGGATCCCCAAACGGCTGATCCCCGCCACCGTCGCCCTCGGGGCATTCTCGTTTACCATGGACGCCCTGCCCGGCACGCCGCAGATCCAGAATATTATTCCCACCAGCTTCTTCGGCACCAACGCCTGGGCGGCCCCCTGGCTGGGGCTTATCGGCTCGCTGTTCATTATCATCTTCGGTTTGCTGTGGCTGGAGCGTCAGCGCCGCAAAGCGCAGGCCCGCGGCGAAGGCTATGGGACCGACCTGCAAAATGAGCCGGAGACCCCGGATGACATCGATCTGCCGCATCCGCTGATCGCTATCGCCCCGTTGCTGCTGGTGGGGGTGCTGAATTTGCTGTTCACCCACTGGATCCCGCAGTGGTACGGCGCCAGCCATGAGCTCAACCTGCCGGGCCTGGCGAAGCCTGTCGTCACCGAAGTGGGGAAAATCACCGCCATCTGGGCGGTGCAGGCGGCGCTGCTCTCCGGCATTGTGCTGGTGCTGGTTTGCGGCTATCGCAATATCCGCGGCCGGCTGGCGGAGGGAAGTCGGACGGCGGTGGGCGGGGCTATTCTCGCGGCGATGAACACCGCCTCTGAGTATGGCTTCGGCGCGGTTATCGCCGCCCTGCCGGGTTTCCAGGTGCTGTCAAAAGCCCTCGCGGCCATTCCCAATCCGCTGTTAAACGAGGCGATCAGCGTCACGGTGCTGGCCGGGATCACCGGCTCGGCCTCCGGGGGGATGAGCATCGCCCTGGCGGCGATGTCCGAGACCTTTGTCGCCGCCGCCCACGCCGCCAATATTCCGCTCGAGGTACTGCACCGTGTCGCCGCCATGGCCAGCGGCGGCATGGACACCCTGCCGCACAACGGGGCGGTGATCACCCTGCTGGCGATCACCGGCCTGAGCCATCGCCAGGCCTACGGCGGCATTTTCGCCATCACGGTGATCAAAAGCCTCGCGGTACTGTTTGTCATTGCCACGTTCTATGTGACCGGCATTGTCTGATACCAGATTGAAGGAGTAATAAAATGAACTTACACGGTAAAACGGCGCTGGTCACCGGCTCCACCAGCGGCATCGGTTTAGGGATCGCCAAAGTGCTGGCGCAGGCAGGCGCGCAGATGATCCTCAATGGCTTCGGCGACAGCAGCCACGCCCGGGCCGAAGTCGCCGCGCTGGGCAAGATCCCCGGCTATCACGACGCCGACCTGCGCGACGTCGGGCAGATCGAGGCGATGATGCGCTATGCCGAAAGCACCTTCGGCGGCGTCGATATCGTGATCAATAACGCCGGCATCCAGCACGTCGCCCCGGTGGATCAGTTTCCGGTGGACAAATGGAACGATATTCTCGCCATCAATCTCTCCAGCGTCTTCCACACCACCCGCCTGGCGCTGCCGGGTATGCGCCAGCGCAACTGGGGGCGCATCATCAACATTGCCTCAGTGCATGGCCTGGTGGCGTCGAAAGAGAAATCGGCCTACGTCGCCGCCAAGCACGCGGTGGTCGGGCTGACCAAAACCGTGGCCCTGGAAACCGCGCGCAGCGGCATCACCTGCAACGCCATCTGCCCTGGCTGGGTGCTAACCCCGCTGGTGCAGCAGCAGATCGACAAACGCATCGCCGAGGGGGTCGACCCGGAGCAGGCCAGCGCCCAGCTGCTGGCGGAAAAACAGCCCTCCGGGGAGTTTGTCACCCCGCAGCAGCTGGGCGAAATGGCGCTGTTTCTGTGCAGCGACGCCGCCGCCCAGGTGCGCGGCGCCGCATGGAACATGGATGGCGGCTGGGTGGCGCAGTAAGCCGCTGGCGCCGCGAAGATCAGAACATCGCCAGAAAGCGTTTCACCGTACGCGAGCGCTCGAAGCGCCGCCAGGCGATGGCGATATCGGTCTTCAGCGGCGCCCCGCTAAGCGGGTGATAGCTGACGTTCGGCTGCTGGATGCAGGTCATCGACTGCGGAACCAGCGCGAAGCCGAAGCCTGCATTGACCATGCTCAGCGACGATGAAATTTGCGACGACTGCCAGGCGCGCGCCATATCGATCCCGGCGCGCAGGCAACTGTTATACACCAGCTCATACAGCCCGGGGGCCACCTCCCGCGGGAAGAGGATCGGCGCCACGTCGCGCAGCTGCTCCAGGGCCAGGGTCGGCTGCGTCGCCAGCGGGTTATCGCGCGGCAGCGCGATAACCATCGGCTCCTCATCGATAATCCGCAGATTAAAGGCTTTACTGCTCTCGCACGGCAGGCGGACGAAGGCGATATCCAGCTCGGCCTCGCTCAGGGCGGTCATCAGATTGGCCATATTGTCTTCCATCTGGTGCAGGGTCACCCCGGGGTGGTCGAGCTGAAAACGGTGCAGCAGCGTGAAGATTTGCGGATGGAAAGCATCAGAACTGGTAATGCCTAGCGACAGGCTGCCGTTCATCCCGCGCGCAATGCCCTTGGCCTTCTCCAGCGCCGCATCGCTCATGGCGAGGATCTGGCGGGCATCCTCATAGAAAGACTCTCCCGCTTCCGTCAGCTCCACCCCGCGGGTTAAACGCCGGAACAGCGGGGTCCCCACTTCGCGCTCAAGCCGCTGAATTTGCTGACTTAACGGAGGCTGTGAAATACCCAGCTCCTTGGCGGCCTGGGTGAAGTGCCGCGTCCTGGCGACGGCGACAAAATAGCGAAGATAACGAAGTTCCATATCGAAAACGTCTCAAACCAGCATGGTTTCTATATTGGAACTGTGAGCTGAATCGGGTCAACATTTATTTAACCTTTCTTATATTTGTTGAACGAGGAAGTGGTATATGAATCATTCTGCTGAATGCACCTGCGAAGAGAGTCTATGCGAAACCCTGCGGGCGTTTTCCGCGCAGCATCCCGAGAGCGTGCTCTATCAGACATCGCTCATGAGCGCCCTGCTGAGCGGGGTTTACGAAGGCAGCACCACCATCGCCGACCTG
This sequence comes from Klebsiella sp. EMBS2024, assembly GCF_036233805.1. Classification (NCBI taxonomy): domain Bacteria; kingdom Pseudomonadati; phylum Pseudomonadota; class Gammaproteobacteria; order Enterobacterales; family Enterobacteriaceae; genus Klebsiella; species Klebsiella sp. EMBS2024. The sequence continues at coordinate 2,254,673 of NZ_JAZARW010000001.1, forward strand.
CTGAAACACGGCGATTTCGGCCTCGGCACCTTTAATGAGCTGGACGGGGAGCTGATCGCCTTCAGCAGTCAGGTCTATCAGCTGCGCGCCGACGGCAGCGCGCGCAAAGCCCAGCCGGAGCAGAAAACGCCGTTCGCGGTGATGACCTGGTTCCAGCCGCAGTACCGGAAAACCTTTGACCATCCGGTGAGCCGCCAGCAGCTGCACGAGGTGATCGACCAGCAAATCCCCTCTGACAACCTGTTCTGCGCCCTGCGCATCGACGGCCATTTCCGCCATGCCCATACCCGTACCGTGCCGCGCCAGACGCCGCCGTACCGGGCGATGACCGACGTCCTCGACGATCAGCCGGTGTTCCGCTTTAACCAGCGCGAAGGGGTGCTGGTCGGCTTCCGGACCCCGCAGCATATGCAGGGGATCAACGTCGCCGGGTATCACGAGCATTTTATTACCGATGACCGCAAAGGCGGCGGTCACCTGCTGGATTACCAGCTCGACCACGGGGTGCTGACCTTCGGCGAAATTCACAAACTGATGATCGACCTGCCCGCCGACAGCGCGTTCCTGCAGGCTAATCTGCATCCCGATAATCTCGATGCCGCCATCCGTTCCGTAGAAAGTTAAGGGGGTCACATGGACAAACAGTATCCGGTACGCCAGTGGGCGCACGGCGCCGATCTCGTCGTCAGTCAGCTGGAAGCTCAGGGGGTACGCCAGGTGTTCGGCATCCCCGGCGCCAAAATCGACAAGGTCTTCGATTCACTGCTGGATTCCTCCATTCGCATTATTCCGGTACGCCACGAAGCCAACGCCGCATTTATGGCCGCCGCCGTCGGACGTATTACCGGCAAAGCGGGCGTGGCGCTGGTCACCTCCGGTCCGGGTTGTTCTAACCTGATCACCGGCATGGCCACCGCGAACAGCGAAGGCGACCCGGTGGTGGCCCTGGGCGGCGCGGTAAAACGCGCCGATAAAGCCAAACAGGTCCATCAGAGTATGGATACGGTGGCGATGTTCAGCCCGGTAACCAAATACGCCGTCGAGGTGACGGCGCCGGATGCGCTGGCGGAAGTGGTCTCCAACGCCTTCCGCGCCGCCGAGCAGGGCCGGCCGGGCAGCGCGTTCGTTAGCCTGCCGCAGGATGTGGTCGATGGCCCGGTCAGCGGCAAAGTGCTGCCGGCCAGCGGGGCCCCGCAGATGGGCGCCGCGCCGGATGATGCCATCGACCAGGTGGCGAAGCTTATCGCCCAGGCGAAGAACCCGATCTTCCTGCTCGGCCTGATGGCCAGCCAGCCGGAAAACAGCAAGGCGCTGCGCCGTTTGCTGGAGACCAGCCATATTCCAGTCACCAGCACCTATCAGGCCGCCGGAGCGGTGAATCAGGATAACTTCTCTCGCTTCGCCGGCCGGGTTGGGCTGTTTAACAACCAGGCCGGGGACCGTCTGCTGCAGCTCGCCGACCTGGTGATCTGCATCGGCTACAGCCCGGTGGAATACGAACCGGCGATGTGGAACAGCGGCAACGCGACGCTGGTGCACATCGACGTGCTGCCCGCCTATGAAGAGCGCAACTATACCCCGGATGTCGAGCTGGTGGGCGATATCGCCGGCACTCTCAACAAGCTGGCGCAAAATATCGATCATCGGCTGGTGCTCTCCCCGCAGGCGGCGGAGATCCTCCGCGACCGCCAGCACCAGCGCGAGCTGCTGGACCGCCGCGGCGCGCAGCTCAACCAGTTTGCCCTGCATCCCCTGCGCATCGTTCGCGCCATGCAGGACATCGTCAACAGCGACGTCACGCTGACCGTGGACATGGGCAGCTTCCATATCTGGATTGCCCGCTACCTGTACAGCTTCCGCGCCCGTCAGGTGATGATCTCCAACGGCCAGCAGACCATGGGCGTCGCCCTGCCCTGGGCCATCGGCGCCTGGCTGGTCAATCCTGAGCGCAAAGTGGTCTCCGTCTCCGGCGACGGCGGCTTCCTGCAGTCGAGCATGGAGCTGGAGACCGCCGTCCGCCTGAAAGCCAACGTGCTGCATCTTATCTGGGTCGATAACGGCTACAACATGGTCGCTATCCAGGAAGAGAAAAAATACCAGCGCCTGTCCGGCGTCGAGTTCGGGCCGATGGATTTTAAAGCCTATGCCGAATCCTTCGGCGCGAAAGGGTTTGCCGTGGAAAGCGCCGAGGCGCTGGAGCCGACCCTGCGCGAGGCGATGGACGTCGACGGCCCGGCGGTAGTGGCCATCCCGGTGGATTATCGCGATAACCCGCTGCTGATGGGCCAGCTGCATCTGAGTCAGATTCTGTAAGTCATCACAATAAGGAAAGGAAAATGAAAAAAGTCGCACTTGTTACCGGCGCCGGCCAGGGGATTGGTAAAGCTATCGCCCTTCGTCTGGTGAAGGATGGATTTGCCGTGGCCATTGCCGATTATAACGACGCTACCGCCAAAGCGGTCGCCTCCGAAATCAACCAGGCCGGCGGCCGCGCCATGGCGGTGAAAGTGGATGTCTCCGACCGCGATCAGGTGTTTGCCGCCGTCGAACAGGCGCGCAAAACGCTGGGCGGCTTCGACGTCATCGTCAACAACGCCGGCGTGGCGCCGTCCACGCCGATCGAGTCCATTACCCCGGAGATTGTCGACAAAGTCTATAATATCAACGTCAAAGGGGTGATCTGGGGCATCCAGGCGGCGGTCGAGGCCTTTAAGAAAGAGGGTCACGGCGGGAAAATCATCAACGCCTGTTCCCAGGCCGGCCACGTCGGCAACCCGGAGCTGGCGGTATATAGCTCGAGTAAATTCGCCGTACGCGGCTTAACCCAGACCGCCGCTCGCGACCTCGCGCCGCTGGGCATCACAGTCAACGGCTACTGCCCGGGGATTGTCAAAACGCCAATGTGGGCCGAAATTGACCGCCAGGTGTCCGAAGCCGCCGGTAAACCGCTGGGCTACGGTACCGCCGAGTTCGCCAAACGCATCACCCTCGGCCGCCTGTCCGAGCCGGAAGATGTCGCCGCCTGCGTCTCCTATCTTGCCAGCCCGGATTCTGATTATATGACCGGTCAGTCATTGCTGATCGACGGCGGGATGGTGTTTAACTAATAAAAAAAGCTCTGACATGGCTTGCCCCTGCTTTCGCGCAGGGGCTTTTTTTGGTTTGGGTGTAAGTGTAAGCATCCCGGAGAAACGAAGCATCGATATTTGAGGGCTTCTGGCGTTCTCACTTACGCTTCGACACGACTTGGGCAATCTGACTGGGATGAAGGTCTGATTTGAGCGAGGAGCGGAAGTTCGGGAACGGGATAGCTCCATTGATGACTTTATGCTACGTGTTAAACCACAGGTAATGGAGTTGCTGCCGGAGAAAGTAGTATTCTTTAGACTGAGATCTTTTGAAAGGAACTGTAGTTGCTATAAAATTGAGGAACCAAATTTTTTAGCTTTTAAAAAATAAAATATTATCTCTTTTAGAAATTAGATAAGCAGGAGAAAAGCTATGATATCGATAATAAAGGACCTATTTAGTAACCAAGTGGGTTCCGCAGTCATTCTTACTATCATTGGAGCGATTAAAAAAAAGTATATTCAGTTTCATCGCAGAGACTTTTTTTCACGCTCATCCTCCGAGCAGATAAAAGCAGTCGAATGGCTTAGAACCTCTTCTGTACCCATCTCCGATCCGTTAGCAAAGGCGGAACAGCAGTTCCGCCTACAGTCGTTCGGACTGCATAGAGATTGGCATTTATCTTATAAAATCATATGCTTGAGTTCCGATTATGCACAGTCATTGATTCCGTCCTTGAAGGCAGTCTTGCGTTATCAGGGCATGTACACAATTACTAACGGGAATATATACCCTCATAAATTCCATAAGTGGATAATACCTTTTGTGTTAATATCGTTGCTATTATATATCGGTGCTGAGATATACAGAGGTTCTTCACAGAGTGATGGTATAGAGATTTTGAAATCTCTATACGTCGTTATTGTGGCTTTTATAGTATGGTGTTGGGTCGCTGCTTGTGCTCTGAGAGTATCAAGCATCAGTAAAAAGCTCAATGCCTATATCCCACCCGCAAACGATTTTAAATCCAAGACATACGATTTCAGTTCAATACTCAATAATAGATATCCCTAGCCTGGCTGATCTGCTTCCCGTAAATACTGATACCTGGCAGTAAGCGAGATCCGCTTCTGGCACGGCGCGAACTGTTAACTGAGCCAAAGGTCCGCCATGAGCGAGGAGCGGACATTTTTCTTCGTCCTCTACTTCGTCCATTCTTTATGCAGTAACGCATAGATGTATGTGTCGTCATACCTTGCCTTACCCTCCTCGTTTTCAAAGGAGACAAATTCTTTAAAACATCCTTCACGTCGCATAAGTAGTCGCTCGCATAGTTTTTGAGAGGAGTAATTATAATCTTCCACCCAGGCATACAAACGTCTGGCGCCTTTTACTTTAAATAAATAATCAAACAGTGCAGCAACTGACTCGCTTGCATATCCCTGATGTTCAAAACGTTGATTAAAATGCCAGCCTACTGACCAGGTATTGTTGTCTGGTTCGTTGCTATTGTCCGCAAAAAGATGTCCGATTAACGTATCGGTTTCTTTTAGACAAACGGCAAACTGTGTTGGGTCAGAGGCTCGTTTAGCCACGTCGACCTCTGCCTCAGCGAGTGAATGTAACTTTTCATCCTTAAAGCAAGGAGTACGTGGTGAAGAGAGGTAATCGAAAAGAGCTGCCGCATCCTCTTCCTTAAAATGGCGAATGATTAATCTTTGAGTGGTAATGATGGTCATAATGTCCTTGATAATGTAATGCCAGCCAGTTCAGCAAGAAGTCTGCTTTAAACTGGCCGGAACACAGGGCAGAGATTAGCCGTTCCGGCTATTCCCCAGTCTGTATTTTCGCATGCCTGTAAATCGTGTGATCGTCACGAAAAATACCGGAACAAAAAAAATGGCCAGTAGCGTTCCGCTAATCATCCCGCCGAATACACCGGTACCAATCGCATGCTGCGTGCTGTCGCTGGCTCCACTGGCAAGCATCAGCGGAACAACACCTAATGTGAAAGCCAGAGAAGTCATCAGAATTGGCCGTAAGCGTAGCTTTGCAGCCGTCAATGTCGCGTCAATAAGGCTCTTTCCTTCTTTCATCAATTGTCTCGCGAACTCGATAATCAGAATCGCATTCTTGGCGGAAAGTCCAATCAGGGTTATCAGACCCACTTTGAAAAAGACGTCATTCGTCATATTTGTAACGGATACGGCCAGCACAGCGCCGAGCAGCCCCAGAGGAACAACGAGCATGACCGCGAAGGGAATGGACCAGCTTTCGTAAAGAGCAGCCAGCACCATGAATACCACCAGTACCGAGAGCACAATAAGACCCGGAAGCTGTGATGCAGACTCTTTTTCCTGTAACGAACTTCCCGCCCACTCCCCGGCGAACCCCGGTGGTAAGTGCTTAGCCAGATTGTCCATTGCCGCCATTGCGGTACCTGACGATTTTCCCTGTGCGGAACTCCCGGTTATGCGTATGGCAGGATATCCCTGATAGCGTATCAGTTGCTGCGGTGCAACATTCCACGAAAGCGTCACAAAAGTGGATAATGGAAGCATCTGCCCCAGACGGTTTTTAACAGACAAAGCCAAAAGTTGTTCAGGCTGCATCCGGTATGGCGCATCCGCTTGGACGATAACCTGCTGAACCCGACCATTATTGGTATAGTCATTAACATAATTGGAACCTGCTGCAACGGAAATGGTTTGATTTATTTCATCAAACGAAACCCCCATGGCTTCCGCTTTTTCCCTGTCGACATGCAGGGAAAGGCTTGTTCCCTCACCAAGTCCATCAATATAGACATCGGCAAGGTGAGGATTATGATTTGCCTGTACAATAAGCTCATCGGCCGCCTTTTTGAGTGCCTGATAGCCTTTCCCCCCTCTGTCCTGTAAATAATAAGTGAACCCGGATGAGGTTCCCATATCAGAAATAGCCGGAGGCAGCAGACTCATTGTTACGGCGTCCGGCACGTTTGCCATTTGGGACCGAATATGGTCAGCTTCTTCCTGTGCCGTGGTTCCTTTGCGTTGTCTCCAGTCCTTGAGGGTGGTGAATGCCATGGCCGAATTTTGGCCTGACCCTGAAAAACCAAATCCCAGAATCATAATGTTACTTTCTACCGCCTGCCGATGGGCGATCTCCTCTTCAAATGTATCGACGACCTTAAGCGTCCGCTGCATCGTGGCATCAGAAGGAAGCTGGATTGAGGACATAAAATAACCCTGATCTTCATCGGGTAAAAATGATGATGGTAAGGTGGACAGCCCGGCAAACAATGCCAAACATAATGCAGCGTAAATCATCATCATACGGCCAGTACGCTTCAGTACAAATCCCAGACCAGTGGCGTAAAACGAAGTCAGGCGATGAAAGTGAGCGTTAAACCACGCTGAAAATACGCTTCTTTTACCCTGATGAATACCATGTGGTTTGAGCAGGGTTGCACAAAGCGCAGGCGTTAACGTCAGCGCCAGGAATGCCGACAGTAAAATGGATATCGCCATCGAAATGCTGAACTGTCGATAAATAATACCCACAGAACTGCTGGCAAAGGCCATTGGTATAAACACCGCAGTGAGCACCAGCGTAATACCAATGATTGCCGGCGTAATTTCACGCATCGCTTCTCGCGTTGCATCCTGTGGAGACATTTTTTTGTCTTCCATCAGTCGTTCGACGTTCTCCACCACAACAATAGCATCGTCAACAATAATCCCGATGGCCAGTATCATTCCAAACATGGTTAAAATATTGATGGAATAACCGCTTAATAGCATTACGGTAAATGTGCCGAGCAGCGCCACGGGTGCCACAATCGCAGGAATAAGCGTACAGCGTATCTTGTGAAGGAAAAGCAGCATCACGAAAAAGACCAGAACCATGGCTTCAACAAATGTCTCAACTACCTTCAATATCGATAGCTTTACAAATGGAGCCGTATCGAAAGGCACGGTGAATGTCATTCCCTCGGGAAGCACACCGGACAGTTCTGTTAACCGCGCGCGGATACCCGACGCAGTACTAATCGCATTTGCGCCAGGAGACAACTGAATGGCGGCAGCCGTTGCAGGCACGCCATTTTCACGGATGCCAAATGCGTAACTTTGCAACCCGGATTCCACGCGGGCAACGTCTGCCAGTGTCACCCGGGCGGCTGAGACCTGTGATTTAATCGTGATATTGCGAAATTCTTCAACCGAAGAGAGCTGCCCTTTTACCGTTATTGGATAGGTCACCTCTTGACTGCTCGTCGCGGGTTCATCTCCGGTTCTGCCCGGTGAAACAATCACGTTTTGTTGACTGATGGCGCTTAATACATCCGTAACAGAGAGCCCATAGCTGTGTAATTTCATCGGGTCCAGCCATATGCGGAGTGCCTTTTCTCCGCCAAAAAGCTGGACTTTACCTACACCAGGTACGCGACGGAGTTCATCAGTAACATTCCTTGCAAAATAATCGCTTAAGTCAGCTTCCTGATAGGCTCCGCTTGGCGATTTTAACCCCACCATCATTAAAAAACCGGAATTAGCTGCCTCAACATTTATCNCATTCTGTCTTACCGACTGCGGCAGGCGAGATTCCACAATTTTAATTTGGTTTTGCAGATCCATCTGGGCGAGTTTGATGTCGGTGCCGGGTTTGAAAGTTACCGTAATTGACGCCATCCCTGTCGTGTCACTGGAAGATTCAAAATAGAGTAAATTGTCAACACTCGAAATTTCACGCTCGATCAGAGACACGACGGATGTGTTCATCACTTCCGGGCTAGCTCCAGGGTAACTCACTGAAATGATAATACCGGGTGGCGCAACTTCAGGGTATTGCGCAACCGGTAAACGAGGTATGGACAACAGTCCCGTCAGAATAATAAACAGGGCAATAACCCATGCGAAGATGGGGCGCTCAATGAAAAAGTGCGGCATCAGGTGTACTTCCAGTCAACATACAAAGGGTAAAAGTTCAGCATGGTTTTCCTGATAAAGAGGTCTCATCGTCAGTCGAAACCCGTTTACCGATATCCCTGAGCTGGGAAAATTTCTCAAGAAGTTGTGGTGCGTCATCAAGGCTTGTTGCAAACATCCACATATAGGTCATGACGGAATAAATATGTCCGGCATTAATTCCGGATTCCATGCTCATCCTGATAATGGTCATGGAAAAGAGAGCAGAAACCAGAAGGCCTATTGATAAATATCCCCATGCCTCTCTGTCGGATAACACCACGCGCAGACGAGCAAGTGTGTCATAATGTCGCTTAAGAGCACCAAAAGACGCCTTATTAACATAATCGACCTCTTTCTCAAGGCGATTATTCAGCCGTCTGTAGAATGTCTCATTTTTGCTGGCATAGCTTGAGACAAAACACATCAGTATTGCCACGATGATCAAACAGGCTATACCTGTCCAGAATTCAATCCATAACAGCATAATTGCTGCGCCGAAAAGGGAAATGATCGAGGTGATCAATACGGGCAGGTGCAACTCGAAGAAATCTACAAATTCACGCGACAGAGTGACTCTCGCAGCAATAGTCGAGTGATTAAGTGAATATTTTCGCTGGGATAATACTACAGTCACAGCAAGACTTGCGTAGATACGTGCAAACGTTCGCGTATCGACACTACGTCTGGCGGCTCCCATGCACCACATGAACAGAACCATCAGGCCATAAAGGGCCGCATGTGACGTCTGTCCGCCCAGGATGGCATTTATCGCCATGCCCGCCAGAACGGGGTAGAGCAGGAATGCAACGTTTTCAGCAATAACCAGCATGAAAGTAATGCACAATTTCTTTCTGTGCCGCCAGGCAAGTCTCTTAAGTGAGATAGCAACCCCGGGGGCCATAGGTTTGTCGTTGCCTTTATAAATCATGATAAATTATATTAAACATCTGTGTGTAAAGGGTTCTGCAGTTGGTTTATTATGTCAGCTAAGTGAAACGAGACAGCAGAACAGAGCAGTCATAAATCCATGTGCTAAGTGTAACGTGATGATGTCAATCGTGAATGGATGTTTTATGGAGGATATGTGTACTCACTCCTGAGGTTATGTATCATATTGACATTGCATAATATCAAACCATTCTTATACATAAACATAAAGGTAGTCCGCAAAAGAAAACCATTAAAAAAAATTCATAATAAAAAACAAAATCATAGATATCTGGAAAAGTATTCAAAAGCAGATGTAATACAATGATGGTGTGTATAAACAGTAAAACCAGACCGAATGTTATTGCAATGAAGTTTTTAAAAACTCCAGGTTTTTTCTGAATAATAAATGATAATGCTGTAATGATTATCAAAACACGAATCAGTAAAGATGAGGGTAATGTTGATTCTACTTTTTCATTAATTGAATGCACAAGGTAAAGCCAGGTAGATAGCAACCCATATGAAACGATGCAAAATAAAAGTGAGGCCATCAAATTCTCGCGCCGGAAAAAACATTTAGTCAGCACCATAAAACTCCTTAGACAAAGTACATATTGCATGCACCACTTAACCTGGTTGTAGATTATCACTTAGCGATGTTGATTAATTATTTATAAAATGTGTAGTGAATATGGAGAGTGAGTCTGGTAAAATTTTAAGAAAATTTCTTGATGAACTTTTCCAAAAAGTACCTGTCAAAAGACATCAAATTGCAAATTAATGTTTGTAATTGAGTTAAAGAGCTTTAAGCATGACGATAAAAGTGCTTTCAGGGTAAAATGCATGTTGTCATCAGCACTGTGGAAGAAAATATGAACAACAACAATCTGATTATCGTCGCAGAAGACGATGATGACATCGCTGCCATACTGACAGGCTATTTACGTAAGGCAGGTATGAAAACCTTAAGAGCCGAAGACGGTGAGCAGGCAATCAATCTTACCCGTCTGAACAAGCCTGATCTCCTGCTATTGGACATCCACCTGCCCGTGTACGATGGCTGGAATGTTCTCACCACGTTAAGAAAGGAAACGAATGTACCGGTCATCATGGTGACAGCACTGGATCAAGACGTTGATAAACTGATGGGGCTACGGCTCGGGGCTGACGACTATGTGATAAAACCCTTCAATCCATCTGAGGTTATTGCCCGGGTTGAAGCTGTGCTTCGCAGAACCAGACCGGTTGCAGAGTCTACACATTCACGGCCTTTAAGAACGCCTTTTTTAACGATTTATCCTGATGAGTTTTACGTTGAAATCACTGCACAAGGTGAGGTTTCCACGCCAGTATTAACCACCACTGAGTTTAAGCTTTTAACCTATTTGGCGAGAAACCCGAGAAAAGTCTGTTCACGTGAAGAGTTACTCGATGCGTGTTTACCTGAGGGAGACTCGCTGGATCGTACTGTAGACAGTCATATGAGTAAACTTCGGAAAAAGCTTGAACATGCCGGATTGAAGGGCGTTCCGGAAAGCATCCGAGGATTAGGCTACCGGTTGGGTGACAAAAAATGAACAAAGAAACGATTCTGAGCCGTCAGATTTTGACATATATGTTGTTGTTAACGTTTGTTATTATTGCCATTGCAATACTCGGTTCCTACTTATTTTATAGTTTCCTGATTTATTACCTGCCGGGTGGAATGAACGAAGGTAGTGAAGATGCTATGACATTCCTTGACTGGATGTGGATTCTGATGGCGTCCATTACCAGTCTGGTCGTTGCACTTTTCTTTACCGTAAAGCTGTCTGCAAGAATATTCAACCCACTGAATGACGTTGCATACAGCCTGAAACAAATCTCTCAGGGAAACCTTAGTGCCAGAGCATTTAACAGCAGTTCTAAGTTGGGAGAGATGAATAGGCTCGTCAATGACTTTAATGAGATGGCTGAAAAGTTACAGACGCTGGATGCGCAGCGAAATTTATGGAATGCTGCAATTGCTCATGAACTCCGGACGCCGGTGACTATCTTACGTGGGAGGCTTCAGGGACTGGTTGACGGCGTTTTCGAACCAGAACCGTCGTTATTCAGAAACCTTCTTAAACAAACTGAAGGTCTGACCAACTTAATTGAAGATCTCCGCGTCGTGAGTTCGTCAGGAGGCGCAGGGTACTCCTTGATGCTGAGTGAAGTCGATCTCAAGGCCACGATTTCAAATGCGCTTGATACCTTTTGGCCGGACTTTGATAAAAAGCATTTCAAAATTGTCACTGAGATTAACCAGCAGTATTGCGTTTGCGATCCCTTACGCATTATTCAGTGCCTCACCGTTCTTTTTGACAATGCCTTAAAATACTCCACATCACAAACGCTGTTAATAAAGAATGGTATTACAGGAAACGATAATTTTATTATCGTTCAGGACCAAGGACCTGGAATTCCTGAAGAACTCCAGAAGTCCTTATTCCAGCCTTTTCAGCGAGGAGAATACGCCAAAAATATTAATCCAGAGGGCTGTGGTTTAGGGTTGTCGGTAGTTAAAGCCATTATGTGCGCCCACGGTGGAGACGTTAGCTATAGTTTAACACCAGAAAATGGCTCACTTTTCAAACTCTCATGGCCTGTTTAAGGGCATGAATACACAGGCTCGATCGAACCTGTTTTAGCAAGAGACAGATCCCACATACTGCCGAGTTTTGCGTCCCAAATTGATGGGGTGATTTTAAGTTTGCCTCTTTTGGGGCTTAATGTTATTTCGCTGAAATAGATATCATCTCCTTTTAGCATAAGATCGACGCGGCAGTAGTCTATTTCTTTTGCTAAGTCCTGGGCGGCAATAACGGATTTATGAAATGATTCTGGTTCATCAACCGGCAATGGCGTGTTTGGGTATTCCATCTGAAAGGGTTGTAAATTCCACGCTCTGTCATAAACGTTAATGAATTCGTTTCCATCGCTGTCAGTAAAGTCGGCCTCGATAAAACATGCCACACCGTGAAAGCAATGTATTCTTATCATTTCCGGAGTTATATTCCGGTGTTTGCTGGAAAATAGATCCAGATACATTTCGCATAGGATCACGGGTGGTATGTTTTTATACTGCCACTCTCGGGTCGTATAATACATGTTCTTTTTAAGAGATAGCTTTAATTTGCTTTTAACCTTAGCGGGATCAATATTCGTTTTATCCGTGCATATGACCGCGCTACCACTATCATGATTGCATTTCAAAACAAATTTTGAGGGAAGTTTGTCGAAATCAATATCATCAACTCTATTATAAACACCTACTAAAGGAATAAGCTTAATTAAATTAGGGAAGGTGCGAACAAGTTCCTGATATGAGATCATCATATTCATCCGGAGCGCATCCCAGAGGGACATCATGAGCCATCAACTCACCTTCGCCGATAGTGAATTCAGCACTAAGCGCCGTCAGACCCGAAAAGAGATTTTCCTCTCCCGCATGGAGCAGATTCTGCCATGGCAAAACATGGTGGAAGTCATCGAGCCGTTTTATCCCAAGGCGGGCAATGGCCGACGGCCCTATCCGCTGGAGACCATGCTGCGTATTCACTGCATGCAGCATTGGTACAACCTGAGCGACGGTGCCATGGAAGATGCCCTGTACGAAATCGCCTCCATGCGCCTGTTTGCCCGATTATCCCTGGATAGCGCCCTGCCGGATCGCACCACCATCATGAATTTCCGCCACCTGCTCGAGCAGCATCAACTGGCCCGTCAATTGTTCAAGACCATCAATCGCTGGCTGGCCGAAGCAGGCGTCATGATGACCCAAGGCACTTTGGTGGATGCCACCATCATTGAGGCACCCAGCTCTACCAAGAACAAAGAGCAGCAACGCGATCCGGAGATGCATCAGACCAAGAAAGGCAATCAGTGGCACTTTGGCATGAAGGCCCACATTGGTGTCGATGCCAAGAGTGGCCTGACCCACAGCCTAGTCACCACCGCGGCCAACGAGCATGACCTCAATCAGCTGGGTAATCTGCTTCATGGAGAGGAGCAATTTGTCTCAGCCGATGCCGGCTACCAAGGAGCGCCACAGCGCGAGGAGCTGGCCGAGGTGGATGTGGACTGGCTGATCGCCGAGCGTCCCGGCAAGGTAAAAACCTTGAAGCAGCATCCGCGCAAGAACAAAACGGCCATCAACATCGAATACATGAAAGCCAGCATCCGTGCCAGGGTGGAGCACCCGTTTCGCATCATCAAGCGGCAGTTCGGCTTCGTGAAAGCCAGATACAAAGGGCTGCTGAAAAACGATAACCAACTGGCGATGTTATTCACCCTGGCCAACCTGTTTCGGGTGGACCAAATGATACGTCAGTGGGAGAGATCTCAGTAAAAACCGGAAATAACGCCAGAAATGGTGGAAAAAATAGCCTAAATAGGCTGATTCGATGTGTTTGCGGGAAAAAAATCGGCCCAGATCCGCGAAATTTTAATCAGCGAGTCAGC
>NZ_JAZARW010000001.1:2268142-2272744 GCF_036233805.1 Klebsiella sp. EMBS2024
TTAGTCCGTTTCTCAACATACTGCCTGACCAGAAGTTTATCAGCAAGCAATGTATAAAATGGGTTGTGGATAAATAAAATGCGATGGCAGATTTTCTCATTAAGCGTTACAGGGTTGAGTAAATCCGGATATGTGCCAGATATTTCTCTTAACCTGTCTGCATGAAATGAAATGTCATTAGTCAAAATTGTTCTGCATTTTCTTAACAAATATTCAATGTATTTGATTTGATAGTTTATTTTGTTCATAACGCCTCCGGTTCAGAAAGGAAATTCTGACAGAGGTTTGTTGATTTATTTTTTGCAAATTATGGAGAGTATATGGACCGACTTGCTTCTTTATTAACAGAAATTAATCCGGACCATTGTCCGCGCCTTGCACGAATCGGAAAAGTTAACTGCACTGAAGATCCGCTCTGAACGAAGAGCGGATCTTCAGTGCAAAAGAACAGCAAGGCCCGCCTTTAATATTAATAATGCCTTATCTACAACTGCTGAGTTACCCAGCTACCATTTTCAGCGAAAAATACCGTCGCATCGGCTCCATTGACCAGGGATATTTGAGGAGGTATGTGGCCAATATCAACATCATACAGTACGGGCACGGCAATATTCTCAAAAGCGGCTTTAAGGGCATCCAGATAATTATGTTTAGTCGGGTCGCTTACGTCGGGTGCAGCACTTCTGCCGATAAGAACACCATTTAAGTTATCAAACCAACCCTGTAATCGTAAGCTAAATAATGCGCGTGTTAATTCACAGGGAGCCATTTCCACATTTTCAAAATAGAGGATTATTCCTTGAGGGCTATTGCTCGCCTTGAACAAGGGCACATTCCCGAATGGTGTACCTGCTAACCTGGATATTATTTCGAGGCAGCCGCCGATCAGTTTCCCGCTAAATGTCAGAGAAGATGTAACACCATCAAGGCGTTTCCACTGTGTTTTTTGGGTCAGATTGAAACCTCCGTCTGACGCTGTTCCCCATTAATTTTCATCCGCTTGAAATGCTGTTGAAGAGTACTGTTTGATTACAGTTCCCCGATTCGATTCCAGAATTTCCCATACGGCCTGAGTGGTGGCATCTAACTTTTGAGCGCCAAGATCCATGAGGTTCGGTCCATGCAAAGTAGCCCAGCCCGATATCGTCGTCAGTGGGAAATGAAGTGTACTAAGATCTGAAAAGCCCACAAACCATTTTGGTTTAGACCGGGACAACAGATCAAAATCAATCAAATCAAGTAATTCCATCGCCAGATCACCGCCCCAAGGTGGCATAACAGCTTTTATATCTGGGTCAGTAAGATAAGACATTAATTCTTCAACGCGAGAAAATTTAGTGGCGCTTTTATTTTTGTGCTGCGAGCGTAAGCAGCGTCCTTCGCGGACCTGGTAACCTCTTTTCTTTAGGTTTTTTATGGCGAGTTCCAGTCTGGGATGCAGATGTTCAGGTACGCCAGAAGAGGGAGCGGTTACACCAATAACATCTCCTGGAGCCAGCCTGGGTGGAAAGAGGACACTCATGGATAGATCCTTTTCAGAACATATAGAATTCCATAATCCATAATTAAAGCCAGGATGTAAAATTAACAGGCGAACACTCCGCTTGTTTTTTCTATGAGCCTTTAAAAGGTCTGCTCATGGCACCCAAGGGACTTTACCGGCGTAGATGATGCGTCAGGCAACTAATCCTCAAAAGTGCTTACTGCTTATTCGCGGGACCGCCGGCTGATTTGGGTTGGATCATGACGACTACTCTTTTAGCTATTCCCGGTTTCCCCTTTTCAAAGCGCCATTTACTCATCATTTTCTCGATGATTTTATGTTCAAACTCCGGAGTCGTTGTCGATTCCAGTATCTTAACATTCTGAACTCTACCATCTGAATCAACATCATACTGAATCCGCAGAGCATTCGGCAGGAGGTTTCCGTTATTATCATGAGTGGTAATTGCTGTCTTTGCAGAGGAAATGCTGCCTGAAGGTGTGCTGGCGCTGGCCGGTATACCGGCGCAGAGTGCCAGGAACAATGGCAGAATCAGGGTGAATAGTCTGATAGCTTGCATAAATCGTCCGAATTCCAAAATTAACCATGATTCTTCACGTTACCAACGGTGCGAGTGACAGGCTACCAGATGAAATGATCAGTGAATACCGCGTCTTCAGCTGCAATCCCTTTGACCTACTTACCAGGCGCTTCGTACCACATCCATTCCCGGGGTCGTTTCGCTATCAGGACTAGTGGGAGCTGAGCGACTATATCAACGATTCTTTTGCCAGCTGCCAGCAGCGCTATCCGGTTCGTCGGGGAACATGACCGAGCTAACACCCTCAAGTGATTAGCATTTATTCGCGTCCCGCGCTGAAGACGTTCAGCTAATCCTTTTTGACTTCTGTGTTCGGGATCTACCGCGGTTGCGACGTTAAGAGGGTGTTCTCCGCGGGCTTAGCGGCAGCTTGCTGCTGATGCTAAGGGGGAGATTCTTCAGTCATTTCTGCGACACCGGGGAACTTAACCCGGAAGCGGCTGAACATAGCGCCAGCAGGGAGGATCCCGGATAGCGGTGCGTGACGCCTTATACCGGCTAGGTTGTTGGGCTGCTCTTGTTCCGTTTTTTTGCCGGGTGGCGGCTGCGCCTTACCCGGCCTACAAAAACTCGCAAGCTGACTGACTGGCTCGCGCCGCGTTGAGTGTTACATAGTGATGCCAGCTCTTCCTGCTCCTGGCATTGAGCGGACAAACCAGATGAGCCAAAGGTCCGCCATGAGCGAGGAGCGGAAGTTTGCCACGCCCACAACTACGTTACTAACATTGAGGTGTCGTAATCAACGGAGAGCAGGTCAAAGTCATTTTAGCTGCATCATGGGATAAGAGTTCGTGGTACTGGAACCGTCAGTATAGAGCTCGGTAATAATTATTTTTTTACCATCAATAGAATATTTGACTGTACTGTCCGCAGGATCATCCCGCCAGCGACCGGTGATGTCAGGGTTATCAGATGCCCACATAACCTGATCACCTATAAGTTTACACTTTATTGCCCAACGGGTGCCATCGTTCTGTCGGATATAATGTACGTAGGCAATACCTGATTCCACTTTATCCAGTTGCATGATCTTATGGTCACGGCCAAACATCGCAGCAGAAGCCGCCTTGCAAATCTGACCTACCGTGACTTCAGAAGCCTGTACCGGCGCAGTAAACACCAGTGGAACAAGAAGTGAAAGTTTTTTCATTCGGCTCAATCCATTTTGTTTATTTTCAGGAATAACGCTAAATGTATATGTCGGCAATCTAAAGCGTTTCTTGACGCTAATCTAGTGTTGCGATGGCAGGATTGATTAACTTAGTCCCTAGCGTAATCTCATGCTCTGCCTGATTGCCAGCTTGGCTCCTTTGGCACACTCCACATTGCGATTCATACAGAATGTTGTTAGCCACTTCCACACTTGAGCACAGAAGAAATTCATGCTCAGCAAGGTCCGGGCGGTGCAAAGAGCGGACGTTAATTTTGAAGCTTTTAAGATCTACCTGCAGTGGTAACTGGGCATATTGATCATTGCGATTAGACAGCGAACCACTATCCCAGGAGATTTATAGACATTTCCATGCAGCGCAGTTCAGCCTGCGCCAAGGCAGAGGGATACATGCTTTCCTGCATAAGTTTGAAACCATGTTTCTCATAAAAAGTCTGGGCATTAGGTGTTGAGGACAAAGTCAATTGCTCAAAACCACGTCCACGAGCTTCACTTTTGATGGCTTCAATAATCTGACTACCTAAACCTTTACCTGTATATTGAGGTAGCGTAAATACAGCCTCAATACTTCCTGTAGATAGATCAAGATAGCCTGTAGCTAACAGTCTGCCATCAGGGGCAGCAACAACGAAAAAAGGATTCACTACAATGGCGTTCCTGTAGCTCTCAGGCATTTTTTCCGGTGTCCAGGCTGCAATAACCGCATCATCATAACTACTCTTACATCCGTAACGTATAGCCTGATTTCGAATGTTCCAGCATTCTTCTGCCTCCACAGGCACAGCAAGTCTGATCTTCATACCTTTTCCTTGTACGTTTTATTCTGCGAACCATTTACATCTACCATAAAAATTCTAAAGCATACCCATCAAATTTGAGTGAGGCGGCAACGTCCGCTCCTGGCACACAGCAGACATGAAATTCTGGAATAGCATTCGTACACTTACAACATCGAGAGGCTTCTGAAAGCCGCGTCAGCGGCATGACAGCGCCAGCAGAGAAAATCCCGGATGGCGGCGCATGGCGCCTAATCCGGGCTACGCTGTTGTGCCGTTATTCTGCCTGGTGACAGCTACGCCTTACCCGGCCCGGTGATTTGGCGCTCAATTCGCGCCCTTCGTTGGCCCGCGCAAGCGTAGCGCCGCCGGGCAAGGGCAGCGGGTGCGGAGCCGCTTTTGTGCCGGGTGGCGGCTGCGACTTACCCNGCCTACGGTCCGTGCGACTTGTCGTTAATTTATTCACCATTGTTGCTGAAACTGCCGGTGTTGCGGCCTCAAAATCGCTGAGACGTTNGGGGCAGCCCGCNTGGATGCGGGCTGAGGGCCGTGTTTTGCACGGANGCNGCCT
>NZ_JAZARW010000001.1:2272758-2273186 GCF_036233805.1 Klebsiella sp. EMBS2024
GCCTGCNGGGATAAGTCGAAGGGACCGCGTAGCGGCGATTTTGCTGGCCGGAGCCCGGGGGTACAGGGGGCGGCGGCGACTGGCCGCCCCCTGTGCGCTCCCTGCGCCATGCCAGGCATAACGCAGANGATTAACCGGGAGCGCAAAATACGCTGAAGCCACAGATAACATAAAAGACTTCCCGGCAGTGCTTTCCCTCACCCAGGCCTTCTTCCGGAGGGAGAGAGAACCGTACGGCAGTCGTTGCCGTTCCATGACGCTCCCTGCGCCACGGAGAACCAGGTGCAGCACCACGAAGCGGGAGCAAAGAGTACGCTGAAGTCACGCGTGAGAAACGCTTTCCCGGGCTGAGAACCAGGAAACCAATAATAGTCTCCACCACCGCCGGCAAGAAATCAGGCTCCGAGCCCAACATATTGCCGGGTGGC
>NZ_JAZARW010000001.1:2273196-2298120 GCF_036233805.1 Klebsiella sp. EMBS2024
TTACCCGGCCTACAAAGGCTACCCGCGATTTGGCGCTCTATTCGCGCCCTTCGTAGGCCCGCGCAAGCGTAGCGCCGCCGGGCAAGGACAGCGGGCACGGAGCCGATTTTGTGCCGGGTGGCGGCTGCGCCTTACCCGGCCTACAAAACCAGGGCTGACCGTACCGCCCTCGCGGCAGACCCCACGTTCAGCGCCGCCGGACAGTCACTGCGCCTGCTGTTGCGCCTGTGCCAGCTGGCGAACGATCGCCTCGCGCCGCGCATCCCCTTCCGGTAGCCGGGCCAGCAACGCCTGCAGGGCCGCCACGGCCTCGGGGTAATCTTCATTACGCACCGCGCTCAGGGCCAGCATCTCCAGCACCGGCAGGCTGTTCGGCTGCCGCTGATGCAGGTCACGCAGCAGCAGCTCGCCCATCCGAACCTGGCCGCTATCTCCCGCCCGCACCAGCGCGCTGGCGTAATCGAAAGCCGCCGCCGGGTCGTCCGCCGCCAGAGCATGCGCCCGGCCAAAGGCGCCGATCGCCGTCTCGCCATCGTTTAACAACAGGCCCAGCCGCCCAAGCAGCTGCCAGCCGGCGAGGTCGTTCGGGGTATCCTGCAGGTGACTGCGCAGGCCAAGCCGCAGCTCCGCCAGCTCATCCATTCGCAGCGGCGCCGCCGTCGGGTCCTTAACCTGCTGCAACAGCGCAGGAAAATGTCGTTCAGCCTGCTGCCAGAGCAGCACCTGACCAATATCGCTGGTTTTCAGATACAGGCCCAGACTCAGGACCACCAGCAGCAGCGCGCCCGGAAGCAGCGCCCAGCGGCGTAGCGGCCGTTCGCCAGGCTGTGCCTGGGGCGGAATATCCGTCAGCAGGGTGCGCTGCAGTTCGACGACCAGCGCCGGGTTGTCCTCGCCGCGCTCCTGCGCCAGCTCCTGCAGGCGCGACTGGTACAGGGCGCGGTTGAGGGCATCGCGGTCTACCGCCCCTTTGCCCGACCACGGGAAGTACAGCAGCCCCAGCGCGCCAGCCAGCAACAGCCCGGCGATAACTACCAACAGGCTCATCGTTCTTTTCCTTCTTGCAATAATGCCGCCAGCCGCTGGCGCTCTTCGACGCTGAGCGCCGCGTCAGGAATGTCGCGACGGCGCGCGCGGGCGATAATCACTCCCGCGCCCGCCAGCACGAACAACCCCGGCCCCAGCCACAGCAGCACCGTGCCCACGGTCAGCGGCGGCTCGTAGCTGACAAAATGACCATAGCGGGCCACCATATAGTCAACGATCTGCCCTTTCGTTTTCCCCTGCTGCATCAGCTCGTACACCTTCTGCCGCATATCAGCGGCAATCATCGCGTTTGAGTCGGCGATGCTGTTGTTCTGGCATTTAGGGCAGCGCAGTTGGGAGGTGATCTCGCGGAAGGCCTGCTCCTGGGCCTCATCCTTAAACTGCCAGGTATCGATGGCGGCCCACGTCTGGCCGGTCAGCATCAGCGCCAGCAGGATGCCAATTACCCCTCTCATCAGCCCGCCCCCCGGTTGTATTGATTCCACAGCGGCTGGAGCTCCTCGCGCCACACCCGTTCGTTCAGGTCGCCGGCGTGCCGCCAGCGGATAATGCCCTGACCGTCGATGAGAAACGTCTCCGGCGCGCCATAGACCCCGAGATCCAGGCCAAGCAAGCCGTTGCCGTCGTAGAGGCTCAGCCTGTAGGGATTACCCAGGCGCTGCAGCCAGCTCATCGCCTTCTGGCGATCGTCTTTGTAGTTCATCCCCACCACCCGCACGCCCTGCTGCGCCAGGCCGTTGAGAAACTGATGCTCGGCGCGACAGGTTGGACACCAGGTGGCCCAGACGTTGAGCAGCAGCGGCTTGCCGTCAATCAGCGTCCGTCGGTCCAGCGTCTGACCGGGGGTATTCAGCGCTTCAAGGCGAAATTCCGGCAGCGGTTTGCCAATCAGCGCCGACTCGAGGGTCGTCGGGTCATCGCCATCGGCGTTGCGCATCAGCTGCCAGAACAGCGCGGCGGCCAGCGCCAGAAACAGCACCAGCGGGATAAACAATAGCTTCCGGTTCATGAGGCCTCCTGCAGCTTCTTACGCATCCGGTAGCGCGGATCGAGCATGCAGCACAGACCGCCGAGGGCCATCAGCACCCCGCCGTACCAGATCCAGCGAACGAACGGTTTATAGTACAGACGCACCGCCCAGCTGCCGTCGCTCAGCTCTTCCCCCAGCGCGGCGTACAGATCGCGGGTCAGCCCGCCGCTGATCGCCGCCTCGGTCATCATCATCCGGCTGGCGGTGTAAAAGCGCTTCTCAGCATACAGCGTCGCTTCCGGGCGGCCGTTGCGGGTCACGGCGATAATGCCTTCGCCACCGGTCCAGTTGGGGCCGACGATATTGCGCACGCCGTTAAACACAAAGTGATAGCGGTGGATATCGATGCTGTCGCCGGGGCGCATCCGTACATCGCGCTCCACGCTGTAGTTCTGGCTGAAGGTGATGCCGATAACGGTCACCGCCACGCCAACGTGGCCGAGCACCATCCCCCACTGGCTGCGGGTCAGAGTGCGCAGGCCGCGCCAGAAGCCGTGGCGATGGGTGGCCCGTTCGTGAACCTCCATCAGGGCGAAGATCAGCACCCACAGGGCCATCATCAGGCCTATGACCGCCATGGCGGTAATACGGTCCTGCAGCAGCCACGGCAGCGCCAGAGAAAGTGACAACGTCGCCAGCAGAGCGATAATCAGGCGCTTAATCTGCCTGGCGACGTCATCGCGCCGCCAGCGGATCAGCGGTCCCAGCCCCAGCAGCAGCGCAAACGGCGCCATCAGGGCGGTGAACATGGTATTGAAGAACGGCTCGCCGATGGAGATGCTGCCGAGGCCCAGCTCTTTATGCACCAGCGGCAGCAGCGTTCCGAGGAGCACCACCAGCATCGCGGCCATCAGCAAGATATTGTTGCCAAGCAGGAACGACTCGCGCGACCACAGCGTATGTTCCACCCGCGCCCGCACCCGGCCGCCCTTCAGGGCGTACAGCAGCAGCGATCCGCCGATGGCGACAATCAGCAGTACCAGAATAAACAGCCCGCGCGACGGATCCGAGGCGAAGGCATGCACCGAAACCAGCACCCCGGAGCGCACCAGGAAGGTGCCCAGCAGGCACAGGGAGAAGGCGGCGATGGCCAGCAGCACCGTCCAGGCGCGGAAGCTGCCCCGCTTTTCGGTCACCGCCAGGGAGTGCAGCAGCGCGGTTCCCACCAGCCACGGCATAAACGAGGCGTTTTCCACCGGGTCCCAGAACCACCAGCCGCCCCAGCCCAGTTCGTAGTATGCCCACGCCGAGCCCAGCACGATGCCGAGAGTGAGGAACATCCATGCCGCCTGGGTCCAGGGACGCGACCAGCGCGCCCAGGCAGTATCCAGCCGGCCCGCCAGCAGCGAGGCGATGGCGAAGGCAAAGGCCACCGAGAAGCCGACGTAACCCATATAGAGGATCGGCGGATGGAAAATCATGCCGATATCCTGCAGCAGCGGATTGAGGTCGCGGCCATCAATGGGGTACTGCGGCAGGCCGCGGCTGAACGGATTGGAGGTGAAGAGGATAAACAGCAGGAAACCAAAGGCGATCATCCCCATCACCGCCAGCACCCGGGCGACGGCGTCGAGCGGCATACGGCGGCTGAAGATGGTGACGGCGAAGGTCCAGACGCTGAGCAGCAGAACCCACAGCAGCAGTGAGCCCTCGTGCGCCCCCCAGGTTGCCGCCACCCGATACCACACCGGCAGCGCGCTGTTGGAGTTTTCCGCCACGTAGCGGACGGTAAAGTCATTGACCACAAAGGCGTGCACCAGCAGCAGGAAGGCGCCGCCGATACAGGCGAATAGCCCACAGGCCAGCGGCCGCGCCAGGGCCATCAGCCGCCGATCCTGCCGCGCCGCGCCCCACAGGGGATAAACGCTCAGGAGCAGCGCCAGCCCCGCCGCCAGACACAATAAAAAGTTGCCCAGCTCCGGCATCATGGCTGCGCCCCCGTTTTCTCCGGCGTCATGGCGTTTTTCACCTCCGGCGGCGTGTAATTTTCATCATGTTTGGCCAGCACCTGCTGGGCGGTAATATGCCGCTCGCCGTCCAGCACGCCCTGGGCCACCACGCCCTGCCCTTCACGAAACAGGTCCGGCAAAATGCCCTTATAGCTGACGTCCACCACCCCGCGGGCGTCATACAGCTTAAAGCGCACGTCGAGGGTTTGCGGGTCGCGCTGCAGGGAGCCCGGCTGAACGTAGCCTCCCACCCGCAGGTGCTGCCCGGTATGGGGCAGCGCCCGGGTTTCCGTTTTGCCATAGATAATTTCCCCCGGGGTGTAGAACAGATCGATATTGCTACTCAGGGCGTACAGCGTCAGGCTGACGGTTAGCCCGAGGCCGGCGAGCACCGCCAGCACGATATATAGCCGGGTTTTACGACGCGCTTGCATCCGCGGCCTCCTTGTCATGTTCGCGGGCGGCAGCGATCCGCCGCTCGCGCGCCTGCTGGCGTCGCACCTCATGGAACAGCGCCCGCCGCGCCCACAGGGTATGCACCGTCAGCAGGCCAAAGGCGGCGACGGCCACGGCCACCGCCAGCCAGACGTACACGGCATAGCCGCCCATATTCAGGAAGGCGGCGAAAGACGAAAAGGCGGGGCTCATCGGGCGGCTCCTTTATTCACCAGCGCCACCACCCACGGTCGACGGCGCTCCAGTTGCAGGATCAGGTTACGCAGGCGCATCAGGGTCAGGGTGACCGACAGCGTGAGGAAGGCAAAGATGCAGATCCGCAGCGGCAGACGCATGCTTGGGTCGATGGTTTGCTGCAGGTTGGTCGAGCCCTGGTGCAGGGTGTTCCACCAGTAGACCGAGTAATGAATGATGGGCAGATTGACCACCCCGACCAGCACAAGGATCCCCGCCGCGCGCCCGGCCAGCCGCCGGTCGTCAAAGGCGTGCCACAGGGCGATGACCCCGGCATACAGAAACAGCAGCACCAGCTCTGAGGTCAGGCGGGCGTCCCAGATCCACCAGGTCCCCCACATCGGCTTGCCCCATGCCGCGCCGCTGACCAGCGCCACCAGGGTGCAGACCGCCCCCACCGGCGCCAGGGCGGCGATCGCCAGATCGGCCATTTTGATCTGCCAGACCACCCCGACGAAGGCCGCGACGGCCATCGCCAGGTACAGCCCCATCGACCACATCGCCGTCGGAACGTGAAGGTACATGATCCGGTAGCTTTCCCCCTGCTGATAGTCCGCGGGGGCGAAGCCAAAGCCCCACCCCAGGCCGATGACCAGCAACAGCGCGCTCAACGCCGCCAGCCAGGGGATCCAGCATCCGCACAGGCGGTACAGCCGCTCGGGGATCGCCAGTTGATGTAACGCTTTCCACATAGACGCTTACTCACACGGTTATGATGGCCGCGCCCGCAGGCGCAGCGAGTTATCGCACGGTCAGCCGCAGCGCAGCGGCGGTGGCGAACGGACACAGGGTGGCGCTGGCGGTTAAGAACGCCGCCAGCATCGCCAGATAGCCGCTGACCGGGAGTCCGGCGGCCGCCGCCTGGCAGGCCGCGGTGGCGAAAATCAGCAGCGGCACCGCCAGCGGCAGCACCAGCAGGCTCAGCAGGACGCCGCCGCGCTTCAGGCCGACCGTCAGGCCAACCCCCACCGCGCCGAGAAAACTGAGCGTCGGGGTGCCGAGCAGCAAGGTCAGCGCCAGCACACCGGCGTCATGCAGACTCATCCCCAGCAGCAGCGCCGCCAGCGGCGAGACGATCAGCAGCGGCAGGCCGCTCATCATCCAGTGGGCAACCACCTTCACCAGCACCACCGCCACCAGCGGCGTCGGCAGGAGCATCAGTTGCTCCAGGGAACCGTCCTGCCAGTCGTCGCGAAACAACCGATCCATCACCAGCAGCGCCGCCAGCAGCGCGGCGACCCACACCACGCCCGGCGCAATCTGCGCCAGCAGCTGCGGCGCGGCGCCGACGCCGAACGGAAACAGGGTGATGACGATCAGAAAGAACCAGAGCGGATTGAGGATCTCCGCCCCGCTGCGCCACGCCAGGCGCAGTTCCCGGGCCAACAGCGCACGCATCATTGCCCGCCTCCAGCCTCGCCGCCGAGGCGCAGGGTGCGCAACGGACAGCCCAGCGGCCGCAGCGGCTGGTGGGTGGTGAGGATGGCGCATCCCCCCTGCCGGGCGTGCTGCTCCAGGCGACGGGTCAGGGTTTCCATCGCCGTGGCGTCGAGGGCGGTGAACGGCTCATCGAGGATCCACAGCGGCGCGTCGGTTAACCACAGGCGGGTGAGCGCCACCCGACGCTGCTGCCCGGCGGAGAGCTGGCTCAAGGGGAGGTCTTCATAGCCCGCCAGGCCGACGGCGGCGAGGGCGCTTTCCCGCTGCTGAAGGCGGCTGGCCGGAAAGAAGAAACGCAGGTTTTCATCGGCGGTCAGCGCCGCGTTAACGCCGGGTTTATGGCCCAGCCACAGCAGCTGACGGTGAAATGACTCCCGGACCTTCGCCAGCGGCTGGCCCTGCCAGCTCACCACCCCGCTTTCCGGGCGCGCCAGGCCGCAGAGGATCCGCAGCAGCGAGGTTTTCCCCGCGCCGTTATCACCGGCGATCTGCAGCAGCTCGCCGGCAGCGAGGGACAGCGTCAGCGCCGCAAACAGCGGTCGATCGTCAACGATGCAGGTCAGTCGCTCTGCATGCAGCATGAAGGCAAACTCCTTGATTCAGACAGTATTTTACGTCGTCGCTAAGTATGGGTTGCGCCGCGCGGGCGACGCAACCCTGACGGTTACTGTCCGGCCCCCGGCAGCTTCGAGATATCGGCGTTGCCTAACGCCTTCTCATCATGCGCCGCAGTCTCCGTACGCACCTTCGCCACATCGCTGGCGCTGACCGCCGGCGCGTTGTTGCCCCAGCTGGTGCGGATGAAGTTGACCACATCCGCCACCTGCTGGTCGTCCAGACGCCAGCCGAACGACGGCATGGTCAGGTTGGAGACCGCGTCTTTCACCGCCGGCGTGGTGCTCCCGGTCAGAACGATATGGATAAGCGAAGTGGCATCTTCGGTCTGTACCACCGGATTGCCCTTCAGCGACGGGAAGGCGCGTTTATAGCCTACGCCGTCGGTGCGGTGGCAGGCGGCGCAGTTATCGACGTACAGCGCGGCGCCGGTTTTGCTGTCGTTACCCTTCCACAGATCTTTCGCCACGCTGTCTTCCACCGGGGCTGGGGTCTGTTTGCCGCCGCGCGGCGGGAGCGACTTCAGATAGCGGGCGATGGCGGTGATGTCGTCATCAGAGAGATACTGCAGACTGTGCTCTACCACATCGCTCATGCCGCCGAAGACCACCGATTTATCGTTACGTCCGGTTTTGAGGAACTCGGCCAGCTCGGCTTCGCTCCAGGTCCCCAGACCGTCGCGGTTTTCGCCGCGCAGGCTGGAGGCAACCCAGCCGTCAATCGGCGCATTGCTGCCCGCCAGGTAATCATCGCCTTCGCTTTCGCTGAGCGCTTTTTCCTGCATCGTCAGGCTACGCGGGGTATGACAGGCGCCGCAGTGGCCCAGGCCTTCCACCAGATAGCGGCCGCGCTCCAGCACCGGGTCAACCTGCGGGTTGGCGACAAAGTCGCTCGGCGTCGGGGCGAAGATGCCGCGCCAGAACGCCAGCGGCCAGCGCATCGACAGCGGCCATGGGATGTCGGTGTCCTTGTTGGCGACATTCACCGGCTCCACGCCGTGCATAAAGTAGGCGTACATGGCGCGCATGTCCGCTTCGCTGATCCGCGCGAACGAGGGATACGGCATCGCCGGATAGAGCGTGGAACCGTCTTTCCGCACGCCCTTGCGCACCGCGTCGTCGAACTCTTCGAAGGTGTACCCGCCGATGCCGTGTTCTTTATCCGGCGTGATATTGGTGGAGTAGATGGTGCCGATCGGCGTCTCCATCGGCAAACCGCCGGCGAAAGGTTTCCCTGCTTTGCCGTTGGTGTGGCAGGCGACACAGTCCCCCGCCCGCGCCAGATACTCCCCCTGCTTAATCAGATTGCTGTCCGCAGGCGCCTCTTCGGCGAAGGCCGCGCAGCTCAATGCCCCAAGCACCAGGGCCGATAACCATTGCATTTTCATCATCTGCCTTCCTTTATGCCTGCACCAGGGGACCCGGATTTTTCAGATACTGCTCACGGATCGCCTTCGCTGACCAGTAGGCCAGCGCGGCCACCGTGCCGGTTGGGTTGTAGCCCAGCCCCTGCGGGAACGCGGAGGCGCCGATGACGAAGACGTTATGCACGTCCCAGCTTTGCAGATAACGGTTAACGGCGCTGGTTTTCGGATCTTCCCCCATCACCGCCCCACCGTTCATATGGGTGGTCTGGTAGGTGGTGGTATCAAAGTGGCTGTTGGCGTTTTTTGGGCTGCCGAGGATATATTTCGGCTTCATCGCTTTGGCGATCGGCACCATCTTATCGAACATAAACTGCGCCATCTTGATGTCGTTTTCCTGCCAGTCGAAGGTCATGCGCAGCAGCGGCTGGCCAAAGACGTTTTTGTAGTTCGGATCAAGATCGAGGTAGTTCTGCCGATAGGACTGGTGCGCGCCGTGGGCATCCATCGACAGGTGATGGGTGTAGGTGTCGGCCACCGCCGCTTTCCACTTGCTGCCCCACGCCGGGGTGCCCGGCGGTACCGGGAAACCGGAGATGGGCTTGGTCCCGGCCTGGTTGACCCAGAACGGCGAACCGCCGACAAAGCCCGCCGCGCCGTGGTCGAAGTTGTCGGCGTTGAAGTCGTCGACGCCGACGCCGTTGCCGCCCGCGCCGATAAACGGATTGGTATAGGTGTCTTTGTCGAAAATGGCCTTGATGGTGGTCATGTTCTGGTAGGCGAAGTTACGCCCTACCACCCCTTCGCCGGTCTCCGGATTGTACGGTTTGCCGATCCCGGAGAGCAGCATCAGGTGCACGTTGTGGAACTGGAAGGCGCCGATAATCACCAGGTCCGCCGGCTGTTCCATTTCGCGCCCCTGGCCGTCGACGTAGGTCACGCCGGTGGCGCGGGATTTGTCGTCGGTCAGGTTGACCTTCAGCACGTTGGCGTTAGTCCGCAGCTCAAAGCGTTTTTCCTGGCGCAGCGCCGGCAGAATGTTCACGTTCGGCGAGGCTTTAGAGTACATGTAGCAGGCGTAGCCGCTGCAGAAACCGCAGAAGTTGCACGGGCCCATCTGCGCGCCGTAGGGGTTGGTATAGGAGTCGGAGGTGTTGGCCGACGGCAGGTTATAGGGGTGATACCCCACTTCCAGCGCCGCTTTTTCAAACAGCTGCGCCGACCAGGTGTTTTTCTGCGCCGGCAGCGGGAAGTCGTCCGAGCGGTCCGGGGCGAAGGCGTTGCCGCCGCGGCCTTTGCCGACGACCTTGCCTTTGATCGACCAGGCGGTCCCGGAGGTACCGAATACTTTTTCCGCTTTATCGAAGAACGGTTCCAGCTCGTCGTAGGTGACGCCGAAATCCTGGATGATCATATCCTGGGGGATGAAGTTTTTGCCGTAGCGTTCTTCATAGTGGCTGCGCATCCGCAGCTCAATGGGATCGACGCGGAAATGGACGCCGGACCAGTGCAGCCCGGCGCCGCCCACGCCGGTACCCGGCAGGAAGGCCGCCAGCTGGCGATAGGGCACCGCCTGCTGGCTGGTGTTATGCCGGATGGTGACGGTGCTTTTCGACAGATCCTGGAACAGCTTGCGGCGGATGTTGTAGGTCAGCTCATCAATCACCTGCGGATAGGCGCCGTCCGGCCAGGTGTCGCGCATCGGGCCGCGCTCCAGCGCGACGACGTTGAGCCCCGCTTCGGTCAGCTCTTTGGCCATGATCGCCCCAACCCAGCCGAAGCCGACGATCGCGACATCGGTTTTTTTCAATACGGTGGCCATGATTACGCCCTCTCCCCATTAATTGATACCGGCGGGAAGGGGTAGCGTTCGCCCCGTTCAACCCAGTCCATAAAGTCGGCGCGCGCGCCGGGAAAATTAATCAGCGTCCAGCCGACCATGCCTTTATTGCCGCCATGGATCGGGTCGCTGAAGAACCCTTCGCGGGTGTTTTGCAGCA
Organism: Klebsiella sp. EMBS2024; assembly: GCF_036233805.1. Lineage (NCBI taxonomy): Bacteria > Pseudomonadati > Pseudomonadota > Gammaproteobacteria > Enterobacterales > Enterobacteriaceae > Klebsiella > Klebsiella sp. EMBS2024. The sequence goes on from NZ_JAZARW010000001.1 coordinate 2,283,331, forward strand.
GATAGGTGAAGAACAGCGAGGCCGGCAGCTGTTTGAACTCGGCTTTACCCGATTCCCACAGGCCGAGCGCCTCGTCCTGCTGCTCGCTGCTCAGTTCAGCGAAGGTTTTATGATATTTGTCCTGACACCACGCCTCGGCGTCGGCGATCCCGAGGTTATAGATCTGTTTGGGCACCAGCGGTAGCTGATAACCCATCTCTTTCGGCACGTCGGGATTGAAGGGCCCCTGCATATACCAGATGGAGCCGGTGGCGTAAGGGGTATTGAGCTGGCGGTCGATAAACTCCGGCACGCCGGCCTCTTTGGCGCCGGGACCGAGTTCATCCGCCGGGATTAAGCGAGCGACGGCGGCGTTGATAAACGCCCACTCACGATCGTTGAAGAACTGCGGCTTCCAGTCGCTGGCCGCCGCGGTGTTCCCGGAGGCTGGCTCTGAAGCGGGGGCCGCCTGCGCGGTCGCGCTGGTGGCCACGCCAATAGCCCCTGCTCCCGCGCCGCCGATCACCACCGTCGGGATCAGCGCCATCGATTTCACCAGGAAATCACGCCTGGAATTGTTGGTTTTCTCGCTCGACATCATCACATTCCTGTCATTGAAAATTACTGTTTTTGTCGCTGACAAAACCAGTGAATGTCGTGCTGGAACCGATACCATTGCGCTTTTAAACCGCTTAGCGTCTGGCCCGGCCCGGCAAGTCGGATAAAACATCGCCAGAGGCGATATCATTTATAGGGTTATCGTTTGGATAGTAGACGATTCTCAACGAAACGCGGGAAATCGGAGAGAAATTCACCGGTCTGTCATCGTGAGAAGAGTGCTGCCATAACCTTGAGGCGGTAAACCAGCGGCATTCACACCGCGCTGAGCTTACCCATGCGCCCAAAAAGAGTGACTTGTATCACAAATGTTATTTTTTGTTTATGGTACATGGCAGATTAAACGTCTGTAAATACTCGTATTAGGAATAATTAAACATTTTGAGCTGTTAAAAAAGTTAATAACCGTTGTTAACTATCTTGCATCTATTGTCCGGCTAGCGCGTTCAGCTGGCGATATCCCGTCCACAGGAGAAGAGAAGATATGTTCGATCATGTGAAATTCGGCGTTAGCGACTATGCCGCCAGCAAAGCGTTCTTTTTGCAGGCCCTGGCCCCGCTTGGCGTAACGCTGGTTGGCGAAGGCGAACCGAGCTACGGCGCAGAGTTGGCCGGCAGCGGCGATGCTTCTCTATGCCTCTATCAAAGTGCGGAAAAACCGGCGCCGCTGCACATTGCCTTTCGCGCCGACAGCCGCGAGCAGGTCGATGCCTTCTGGCAGGCGGCGCTGGCCGCCGGAGGAAAGGACAACGGCGCGCCGGGGCTACGGCCAAACTACCACGCCAGTTACTACGCCGCGTTTGTGATTGCGCCAGACGGACACAATATTGAAGCCGTGTGCCATCTGGCGGGGTAACGGGCGGCTACCGCTGCGGAAAAATCCACACATCCTCCGCCGGGAGCGTCAGATGGCAGTGTTCGGCATCGCGCAGCGCCGTTCCGTAGGCGCGCAGCGGAAAGTCGTCGCCTTCGGTACGGAACAGGTACTCCCAGCGGTCGCCGAGGTACATGCTGGTCAGCAGCGGTAGCTGGAGGCTATTATCCTGCGCGGCGCCGTCAAGTCGCAGGCGCTCGACGCGGATCACCGCCGTCGCCGGTTCGCCAACGCTAACCCCCTCGCCCGCTCGCCCCCACAGGCTCCAGCTGGCGCCTTCGATCCGCGCCCTGCCGTTCTCCAGCGCCATCACTTTGCCGTGCAGGCGGTTATTGCTGCCCATAAACTCAGCGGCGAACAGCGTCGCCGGGCTGCCGTACATCTCCTGCGGCGTCCCCTGCTGCTCAATGACGCCATTGTTCAGCAGCAGAATACGATCGGAGATGGCCATTGCTTCATTCTGATCGTGGGTGACCATCAGCGCCGACAGGCCCAGCTTAATGATCAGCTCGCGCAGAAACACCCGCGCCTCTTCGCGCAGCTTGGCGTCAAGGTTGGAGAGCGGTTCATCCAGCAGGATCACCGGCGGGTTGTAAACCAGCGCCCGGCCGATGGCCACCCGCTGCTGCTGGCCACCGGAGAGCTGGTGCGGATGGCGGTTGCCAAGGTGCCCCAGCCCCAGCTGATCCAGCACACGCTGCACCCGCTCTTTTATCTCCCCGGCGGCGACTTTACGCAGCTTCAACGGATAGGCCACATTGTCGAACACCGTTTTGTGCGGCCACAGGGCATAGGACTGAAAGACCAGGCCCAGGTTACGCTCTTCGGCCGGGATCTCGCTGCGCGGCGTGCCGTCGTACACCGTGCGGTTGCCGATGGCGATCCGTCCGCTCGTCGGTTTTTCCAGCCCGGCCACCGCCCGCAGCAGCGTGGTTTTGCCGCTTCCCGAAGGCCCCAGCAGCGATACTACCTCCCCCCGGCCGAGCGTCATGGACACCCCCTTCAACACCGGGTTATCGCCATAGGTGAGATGCAGATTTTCTACCGATAACTCAATCATGTAATTTCACTCCAAAGCGCAGGGCGATACCCAGGCCAATCACCACCAGCAGAATATTGATAAAGGAGAGCGCCGCGACGATATCGATGGCCCCCGCCGCCCACAGCGACACCAGCATCGAGCCGATGGTTTCGGTACCCGGCGACAGCAGATAGACGCCGGTGGAATACTCGCGCTCAAAGATCAGGAACATCAGCAGCCAGGAGCCAATCAGCCCATAGCGCGACAGCGGAACGGTCACGTGGCGGGTGATCTGCCCCCGCGAGGCGCCGGTGCTACGCGCCGCCTCCTCCAGCTCCGGGCCCACCTGCAGCAGCGTCGAGGAGATGAGCCGCAGGCCGTAGGCCATCCACACCACGGTGTAGGCCAGCCAGACGCTGAAGATGGTGTTGCGCAGGGCGCGCAGCTGCACGATAAGGTGCTCCCGCAGCCAGTCGGCCACCGGCAGCGCCGAGAGCCAGCCGTGCTTCAGCGACTGATCGAGCCACATCGGTACAAACAGGAATACCCACAGGAAGGCCAGGCCGGCCAGCAGCCCCGGTACCGCGCGCGGGACCAGCACGCTGTAGTCGAGAAAGCGGGTGACGTTGTCCGCTTTGCGGTGCATGGCGATGCCGACAAACAGATAGCAGATCACCGCCAGCGCGCCGCCGACGATGCCGATAGCCATCGAGTTGACGATCGCCCGCAGCAGGTTGGGCTGCTGCCAGATATTGTGGAACGTCGCCAGCGACAGCTCATCCCACAGCGACACGCCGACGCCCCAGTTGGAGATAAAAGCGCGCAGCGCCACGCCGAGCAGCGGTACGCCGATGGTCACCGTCAGCCAGGCCACCACCACCGCCCCGGCCACCCAGCGCCATTTGCCCAGCGGCAGCGCCCGCGCCTGGGACGCCTTGCCCTTCATGGTGACAAAGCGGTTGGCGGTGCGCATCAGCCGCCGCTGGAGCATCACCAGCGGGATGGTGATGCAGATCAGCACCACCGCCACCGCCGCCATCAGATGGTAGGAGGGGGTGCCGAGCTTGTTAGTCAGCTTGTAGAGATAGGTCGCCAGCACCATGTTGCCCTCGGGGTCGCCCAGCACCAGCATCAGACCGAAGACTTCCAGACCGAGGAAAAAGAGCAACACGCAGGCGTAAAGAATGGATGGCCGCACCATCGGCAGACTCACCGAGGTCATCACCTGCAGCGGGGTAGCGCCGACGGTGCGCGCCGCCTCTTCCACGTCGGAGCCGACGCTGCGCAGCGCCGAAGAGATATAGAGATAGGCATGCGGAACGTGAGTTAAGCCGGCGATGACCACAATGCTGAACATCGAGTAGATATCCCACGGCACAAAGCCGATCAGCTGCTGCGCCCACTGGGAAAAGAAGCCTACCGGCCCGGCGGCCACCACGTAGCCAAAGCCCAGCACCATCGGCGAGACGAAGATCGGCACCAGGATCAGCGGCTCAATGATCCGCCGGCCGGGTAAATCGGTGCGCACCATCAGAAACGCCAAAATACCGCCCAGCGGAATGGCGATAATCACCAGGCCAAAGGCCAGAATAAAACCTGACCTTAATGCCAGATAAAAATCCGGGTCGGTAAAAATAAAGGCGAAGGCTTCCAGACTCCACGATTTGGAGCGGGAAAAGAACGGTGCCGAGAGAAAACTCTGCACCACAATAAATAACAGCGGGACATAAATCACCAGCGCCGTGATGCACACCACCACGCCGCGCGGCAGCCCCTGCCACTTTCTGCGTAATACGTTCATGGTTCATCCCTTCGGTCAGGTGAATAAACCCGCCGGGTGTGAATAGGGGCATCGGCGATGCCCCAGGGGAGGATTATTTCGCGGCGGCGCTGCGCCATTGTTTAATAAACTGCAGACGTTTTTGCGGCTGTAAATAATCGAGCAGCGTTTCGTTGACCGGGATCGGTTTTAACGCTTTGCCCAACAGCGCGGTCATACCATCGATATCATTTTTACCTGCAATATCGCGACGAATTGAGGGAATATCCGCCTGGCTGGCGAGGATCTGCTGGCCTTTTTCCGACAAGACATAGTCGAGCCACAATTTTGCCGCATTGGGATGTTCGCTCTCCTGGCTAATAAACGAGACGCGGGAGAGCACCAGCACGTAATCTTTCGGATAGGCAATACCTAAAGAGGGATCGTTTTTCGCCCGCGCTTCGGCATAAGAGCCAAGAATGTTATAGCCGATCAGGTTTTCGCCGGAGGAGACGCGCTCCATCATTGTGCCGGTGGAAGACTGCACCGTCAGGCCGCCTTTGGCGATATTCGCCAGGTCGGCAAAATAGTTCGCGTCGGCCTGGCTGTCCTGTACCGCCAGCATAAAGCCGAGGCCCGATTTTTCGATATCGTAGGTGGTGACTTTGCCTTTAAATTTATCGGCCTGGCTGGCGATAAGTTTTGCCAGCGCGGTATGCGAATCCGGAACCTCATTCTGCGGGATCAGCCGTTTGTTATAGATAAACACCACCGGCTCATAGGTAGTGCCATAGGCTTTTTGCTGCCAGACCGCCCAGTCGGGTAATTGCTTCACCTCCGGCGAGGCATATTGTTCGGCGTATTCGGTGGCTAATTTCAGCGCGGTATCCATCGATGAGCTCCACACCACATCCCCGCTGCCGCCCCCGGCGGCCTGTTCGCTGATATAGCGGTTATACAGCTCAGTACTGTTCATGTCGTTATATTCGACTTTGACGCCCGGGTATTGCGCTTCAAATCCCTTAATTAACGGCCCGGCCGCTTTGGTATCGGTCGTGGAATAGATCACCACCTTGCCCTCTTTTACGGCGGCATCAATCGTTTTTTGATAATCCGCGGGATAGCCCGCAGGCACCTCCGCCCAGGCGGCACAGGCGAAAACGGCCGTCAGTGAAACCACTAAACCACTTATTTTCTTATACATGATACCAACCTTTAATCATCAATTAATAAACACAAATTTAACATATAGTGGTATCAGCTCCCCTTGCAACGACGGGGATGGCTTTTTTCTGGCTTTTGTGACACTGGCAGAATTTAAAAATGTGGTGTTTATGGCGTTAATTAAAACGCGATCCCGGCCCGGTTTTTTATCGTCTGTCGTATGCGCAGGCGCTGGCGCAGCGGCATGTCGCCGGGAGACGCCGCCCTTGACCTTCTGCGCCGGGCGGCGCAGCATAAAACGGCAAACATAACAAAATAACAACAGACTACAGGAGAGAATCAGTGCCTACAGGACACCGCTTTCTGGCGACGGATCTGCATCAGTTTGTCGTCTCACTGTTTACCCATCTCGGCAGTACCCCAGGGGAAGCCACCCTCGTCGCGGACCATCTGATCGCCGCCAATCTTGCCGGGCATGACTCCCACGGCGTCGGGATGATCCCCAGCTACGTCAAATCCCACGCCGGTGGTTTTCTGCAGCTCAACCGCCACGCCACGGTGACCAAAGACGCCGGCGCCGTGGTCACCCTCGACGNCAACGCCGGCTTCGGCCAGGTGGTCGCCCACGAAGCGATGCAGTTAGGCATTGAAAAGGCGAAGCAGCATGGTATGGCGGCTATCGCCCTGCGCAATGCGCATCACGTCGGTCGCATCGGCTACTGGGCCGAACAGTGCGCCGCCGCCGGGCTGATCTCCATTCACTTCGTCAGCGTCATCGGCGACCCGATGGTCGCCCCGTTCCGCGGGAAGGACAGCCGCTTCGGCACCAACCCGCTGTGCGTGGTGTTTCCCCGCGCGGGCCATCCGCCGCTGCTGCTGGACTACGCCACCAGCGCCATCGCCTTTGGTAAAACCCGCGTCGCCTGGCATAAAGGCGAAGCCGTGGCCCCCGGCTGCCTGATTGACGCCGAGGGTCGACCCNCTACCGACCCGGCGGTGATGCAGACCTCGCCGCTGGGCGCCCTGCTCACCTTCGCCCAGCACAAAGGCTATGCCCTGGCGACGCTGTGCGAAGTGCTCGGCGGCGCGCTCTCCGGCGGGCAAACCACCCATCAGGAGAGCCTGCAGACCAGCGTCGACGCCATCTTTAACTGCATGACTACGGTGATCCTGCGCCCGGACGCGTTCGATGCCCCGGACAGCCAGGCACAGACGGAGGCCTTTATCGCATGGTGTAAGCAGTCGCCGCACGATGCCGATGCCCCGGTGCTGGCGCCCGGCGAATGGGAGGCCGCCAACCGCGAAGCGCGGCTGGCGCAGGGGATCCCGCTGGATGCCGGCAGCTGGCAGGCTATCTGCGCCGCCGCGCGCGACGTCGGCCTGAGCGAATCGCACTTCGACCGCTGCCGCCCTCTCGCCTAGCCGCGTTTTACTCCCGCAGAGCGTCTGACGTCGGCGCTCTGCGTCATCGTCATTAGTGACGAGGTCATGCTCCCGTCATCAATCTCTTTTCATTTTTCAATACAGATCAAGGGTTTAAATTCTGGCACAAGACCTGCATAGCGCAACAGGCCTGCGTCTGCATCACCACCAGGCGATACCGCGATCGTTGCCCGTCGGGCCCGGCGCGACAGCGATCCTCAGTTCACTGTTAACAGGTCTGTTACTGATGAAAAAAATCACGAGCGTGTGCCCCTACTGCGGGGCGGGTTGCAAACTTAAACTGGTTGTCGACAACAATAAAATCATTCGCGCGGAGGCCGCCGACGGCGTCACCAACCAGAACCAGCTGTGCCTGAAAGGCTACTACGGCTGGGATTTTCTTAACGATACGCAGCTCCTGACGCCCCGTCTTAAACAACCGATGATCCGCTACCAGAAAGGCGGCGCCTTCACGCCGGTCAGCTGGCAGGAGGCGATTCGCTATACCGCCAGCAAGCTCAGGGAGATCAAAGAGAAGCATGGCCCGCGCGCCATCATGACCACCGGCTCCTCGCGCGGCACCGGCAACGAAACCAACTATGTGATGCAAAAGTTCGCCCGCGCGGTGCTGAACACCAATAACGTCGACTGCTGCGCCCGCGTCTGCCACGGCCCCTCCGTCGCCGGGCTACAGCAGGCGCTGGGCAACGGGGCGATGAGCAACTCGATTAGCGACATCGAAAACTCGAAGTGCCTGCTGGTCTTTGGCTACAACTGCGCCGACTCCCATCCCATCGTCGCCCGCCGGGTAATCAAGGCCCGGGACAACGGCGCCAAAATCATCGTCTGCGATCCGCGGCGCATTGAAACCGCGCGCATTGCCGATCGTCATCTGCAGCTCAACAACGGCAGCAACATGGCGCTGGTAAATGCCTTCGGCTATGTGCTGCTGGAGGAGGAGCTGTACAACAAAACCTATGTCGAACGCTATACCGAAGGGCTGGATGCTTACCGCGAGGCGGTGAAGGATTACGCCCCGGAAGCGGTGGAAGGGATTGTCGGGGTCAGCGCGCGGGAAATCCGGGAGGCGATGCGCATGTTCGCCGCCGCCCCATCCGCCACCATTATGTGGGGCATGGGGGTCACCCAGTTTGGCCAGGCGGTGGACGTGGTGCGCGGCCTGGCAAGCCTGGCGCTGCTCACCGGCAACCTGGGACGACCCAACGTCGGCGTGGGGCCGGTCCGCGGGCAAAACAACGTACAGGGCGCCTGCGATATGGGCGTGCTGCCGAACCTGTTCCCCGGCTATCAGGAGGTCACCGACCCCGCCGTGCGGGCGAAATTCGCTGCCGCCTGGGGCATCGACCCGGCGCTGATGGACGACCAGGTCGGCACCCGCATCACCGAGGTGCCGCATAAAGCGCTGACCGGCGAGATCAAAGCCTATTATATCATGGGCGAAGATCCGCTGCAGACCGAAGCCGACCTCGGCCTGGTGCGCAAAGGCATCGAGGCGCTGGACTTCGTGGTCGTGCAGGACATCTTCATGACCAAAACAGCGGAAATGGCCGATGTCCTGCTGCCGGCCACCTCCTGGGGCGAGCACGGCGGCGTCTTCACCTGCGCCGACCGCGGGTTCCAGCGGTTTGAACAGGCGATCCCTCCGGCGGGAAATGTGAAGCGCGACTGGGAGATCATTAGCCTGCTGGCCAGCGAATTGGGCTATCCGATGCACTATGAGAACAACCAGCAAATCTGGGACGAGATGCGCGAGCTCTGCCCGCTGTTCTACGGCGTGACCTGGGAGAAAATGGGCGATATGGGCCATGTCCAGTGGCCGTGCCCGACCCTCGATCATCCCGGTACGCCATGGCTGTATAAAGACAACCGCTTCGACACCCCCTCGGGTAAAGGGCAGCTGTTCGCCACCGCCTGGCGCGCGCCGGCGGAGCGCCCGGATGACGAGTGGCCGCTGGTGCTCTGCACCGTGCGGGAAGTCGGGCATTATTCCTGCCGCTCGATGACCGGCAACTGCGCCGCGCTGCAGTCGCTGGCCGACGAGCCGGGACGGGTGCAGATGAATCCCGCGGATGCGCAACGACTGGGGATCGCCGACAAACAGCTGGTGTGGGTCAGCTCCCGGCGCGGGAAGGTGATCTCCCGCGCCGACCTCAGCGATCGCATCAATCCGGGGGCGGTCTATATGACCTATCAGTGGTGGGTGGGCGCCTGCAATGAGCTGACCCAGGATAACCTCGATCCGATCTCCAAAACGCCGGANACCAAATACTGTGCGGTGAAAGTGGAAGCGATTGCCGACCAGCAATGGGCGGAGCGCTATGCCTGGACGGCCTACAGCGACATGAAAGCGCGACTGAAAGCCGCTGCCGACGTCTGACCTCAGGGAGCGCAGCGCGCTCCCTCTGCCGCTGCCGGTGGGTTACGCCGCCGGCAGCTGTTTCTCCACCAGCCCCACCCACATGGCGACGCCGGGGCCGATCAGCGCATCGTTAAAGTCATAGCTGGCGTTATGCAGCGGCTTCGACGGGGTTTCGCCGTCGGTGCCTATCCAGAAATAGGCCCCCGGACAGGCCTCCAGCATGCAGGCAAAATCTTCGGAGGCCATTGACGGCGCCTGATTCCAGCGCACCGCTTGCGCGCCGAGAGTGGCGACGGCCACCTCGCGCACCTGCTGCGCCTGCAGCGCATGGTTTTTGGTCACCGGATAACCCGGGAACCAGCTAATCTCGCCCTGCACATCGGACACCTGCGGCTGGGTCGCCACATAGCTTTCGATGAGCTCCCGCACGCGGGCGCGAACGCGATTGCTCAGACAGCGGAAGGTACCGCGCAGCACCACGTTGTCCGGCAGGACGTTGATCGCCTCGCCGCCGTTTATCTGGGTGATGCTGACCACCGCGGAATCCTGCGGCGACAAGCGGCGGGAAGGAATGGTCTGCAGCGCCATTATCAGCTGCGCCGCCGCGACGATCGGATCGGCCCCGCTCTCCGGCATCGCCGCATGACAGCTCTTTCCGCGCAGGGTGATCTCGAAGGCGTCCAGCGAGGCCATCATCGCGCCATCGCTGAGCGCCACTTCGCCAAGAGGGATCCCCGGCCAGTTATGCAGCGCGTAGATGGCGTCCATCGGGAAGCGCTCAAACAACCCCTCCTCCACCATTTTGCGCGCGCCGCCGAGGTTCTCTTCCGCCGGCTGAAAGACAAAGTGGACGGTGCCGCTGAAATGGCGGGTCTGCGCCAGATGGGCGGCGGCCGCCAGCAGCATCGCGGTATGGCCATCGTGGCCGCAGGCGTGCATCACCCCGGCGCGGCGTGAACGGTAGCTGACGCTCCCCAGCTCGGTGATCGGCAGGGCGTCCATATCGGCGCGCAGGCCGATGACCGGCCCGGGGCCGTTCTCCAGCGTCGCCACGACGCCGGTGCCGGCCAGCCCGCGGTGTACCTGCAGCCCAAACGAGGCCAGCAGCTCCGCAACGCGGCGCGAGGTCTCCTGCTCCTGATATCCGAGCTCAGGCGCGGCGTGAAATTCACGTCGCCAGCCAACGGCTTCGGCGATCAGTGACGGCGATACGGCCATGTATTACTCCTTTCCTGCATAGCGTAATGCTGAATAATCGGTCATGCGTCGCGTTTTTCCCCGTCGCTCACCGGCGTCGGGGCGCTGCCGCTCCCTCCGTTATATCCTGTCGTTACCACGCTGACAACGTCACGAAATGCGGCGACGGCGCGGCGTACAGCCCACCTGCCGCCCTGCGGCCCTTTTTTGGTAGTGATTTCAACGGTGACAACGGCCAGGCGATTAATTATTATGCAACTCAGGACGGCAATTTGCCGAAGGATCCACTACTGACCTCTCCGTCATCGGAAATAAAATGTTTAACCCAGACCAGAATCGTCTTGCCCCCACGCTGGCGATGATCATGGCCGCGTCGCTTGTGGGATTTATCACCGGCTATACGGTGCCGTTAATCAGTCTTGAGCTGGCGCAGCAGCAGATCGCGCCGCTGTACGTCGGCCTGCTGGCCGCCCTGCCGCCCGCCGGCATGATGATCTCCTCTTTCCTCTCTCCTGCGCTGTGCCGGCGCGTTGAAATGGGCGTGCTGCTGAGCGGCAGTCTGATCCTGCTGGCGCTGGCCACCATCGCCTCATGCATGACTACCGATATGACGCTGCTTTTGCTGCCGCGCCTGCTGACCGGCCTGGCCTCCGGGGTCATTATCGTACTCGGCGAAAGCTGGATCACCGGCGGCGCGGCGGGCAGCCAGCGCGCTACCCTCACCGGTCTCTACGCCTCGGCCTTTACCGGCTGCCAGCTGGCCGGGCCGCTGCTGATCTCCGTCGGCCCAGCCTGGCAGACCTCAGCGCTGATAGCGATTGTCGCGGTCACCGCCGTCTGCCTGCTGATGCTGCGCCATCTGCCCACCGGCACTCGTGAAAGCCTCGGGGAGCGCGCCAGCTGGCGCAGCCTCGGCGCCTTTCTGCCGGTACTGGCCTCCGGGGTCTTCTGCTTCGCCTTCTTTGACGCCAGCATTCTCGCCCTGCTGCCGCTGTACGGCATGGACAAAGGGCTGAATGAAGGGCTGGCGGTGCTGCTGGTCACCGTGGTGCTTACCGGAGATGCGATGTTCCAGACCCCGCTCGGCTGGCTGGCCGACCGGGTCGGGATTCGCCGCGTGCATCTGAGCTGCGCGGTGGTTTTCAGCCTGTCGCTGCTGGCCCTGCCGCTGATGCTCGGCTCGCGCATTCAGCTGATGGCCATTTGTCTGCTGCTGGGTGCCGCGGCGGGCGCACTTTATACCCTGTCGCTGGTGCGGGCGGGGAAAACCTTCAATGGGCAGAAGCTGATTATGATTAACGCCCTGTTCGGCTTTTTCTGGTCCGCCGGCAGCGTTGCCGGGCCGGTAGTCAGCGGCATGCTGATCGGCATCACTGGTTACGATGGCCTGATCGTCACCCTGGTGGCCAGCGGCGTGCTGTTCCTGTTGATTCAGTGTCTGTGCAAAAACGAGAAAACCCTGCTTGCCAGTGAGCAGGAAGATGACATGGACGAGGCGACGGAGTCCGCACGGTAGTCCTCACGGGCTGGCCTGGCACCAGCCCTTTTTTATGGCCCTCACCGGAGGGTATCCTGTTCTTGCTGGCTCACTGCTGTTAACCATTGCCGGNNNNCAGCCGAGAGGAAATCCCATGGAAAGTAATACCTTACATCGTGGCAGATTGATCGATCATATTCTGCTGGTTGTCGAAGACTTTGAGGCAAGCAAAAACTTCTATACCGCCGTACTGTCGGCGCTGGAGATCCCGGTTATCACCACCGCCAATGAATACTTGCTGGCCGACGAACTGGTGGTGGCCTCACGCCACAGCCCGGAGGCTGCCGGGAAACTGACTGGGCGCCACCACCTGGCATTCCAGGCCAGAGATCGTGACATGGTGGACGCTTTTTACCATGCGGCGCTGACCCATGGCGGACGTGATAACGGCGCGCCTGGCGAACGACACTATCATCCTGGTTACTATGCCGCTTTTGTGCTGGATCCGCAGGGGAATAATATTGAGGCGGTGTACCATGGCAAGGCTGAGCGCAGCGCCGGGTCTGTTGCGATCAGCTTCACGCAGTAAGCGGGCGAAAGTCACATTTCCTTACCTGCGCAATTCCCATAACAAATGTGGGTGTTATCATTTCCTTAATGAATAATTCATACCCATAGCTGAGGCGTCGATGCTGGAAAACCTAATCATCTGATAATCAGACTTCCGACCATCACTGGCCGGACTGATTATCACTGCGCTGAAATCGAATGCGGACACTGGCGAGTGTTCGCCTATTTTGCCCATGATGATGACACAGGTTTCCCGGTATGAATGTTTCCCCTCAGGAGCAAGCGACTTTATTCATTCTCGTCCCCTGCGGACAAACGCTCCACATCCACGCGATGGCAGCGAGACCACTCCCTCGCATAAGAAACGTCACCCCCAGCCAGTTAACCCGGTGCGTTATCCCTCTGCCATGCTCGATCACTCCCTCTGCATGCCGTTGCGTTGCCTTACCCAATGACAGTCGCCGGGCGAATTTTATCTTTCGGTTTGTCATTCCGCGGCCAGCCTGTGACGACAGCCGCAAGGGATCCACATCAACCAGGCCCCGATACCAGGGAAACCGTCACCGACCAGGGAGTCTTCGCGTATGAAATTAGCGTTGGGACCGTACATCCGTTTTAGCAGAATCTTGTTATTTCCGCTGGCGATGGTTATCTATGATTTTTCTGCTTATCTGACTACCGATCTCATTCAGCCGGGTATTATCCACATCATCCGGGAATTTGAGGCTGATGTTGCGTTAGCCCCGGCCTCTGTCAGCCTCTATTTAGCCGGGGGGCTGGCATTACAGTGGCTGCTGGGGCCGCTCTCCGACCGCATTGGTCGCCGCCCCGTACTACTGACCGGAGCCATCATCTTTGCTTTGGCCTGCTTCAGCATGATCTTTGTCACGTCGATTGATCAATATCTTATCGCCCGTTTTATCCAGGGAACCAGTATCTGCTTCATTTCGACAGTCGGTTATGTCTCCATCCAGGAGGCTTTTGATGAAAAAGAGTCTATCCGCATTATGGCGGCGCTGACATCCATCGTTTTGCTGGCGCCGGTAATCGGGCCCCTGGCGGGCGCTAGCCTGATGAATTTCCTGCACTGGAAGTTATTGTTTGCGATCATCGGCGCCATGAGCTTGCTGGCCTGGGCGTTACTGATTTTTAACATGCCAGAAACGGTCACCTCTCAGGGCCGGGGGTTTCGTCCGGGAGAGGTATTTTCCGAGTTTGTCCGCGCCTTTAAACAGCCGGTGGTGCTCACGGGCGCGCTGGCGTTGTCATTCAGTAACCTGCCGATAATCACCTGGGTAGCACTCTCTCCGGTGATCCTGATCGATGACGGCGGGATGTCGCGCGGCGCCTATGCCTGGACCCAGGTGCCTGTCTTTGGCGGCGTTATTATTGCCAGCATCATCGTGGCCCGTTTTATCAAGGATCCGACCTCTCCCCGCTTTATCTGGCGCACTATCCCGATACAGCTGACCGGGTTGTTGGTATTACTGGCGGGAAATATTGCATGGCCCCATACCTGGTGGTGGTCCGTTTCAGGAACAAGTCTCTATGCCCTCGGAACAGGCCTGTTGTTCCCCGTATTATTCCGTTTTGCGCTTTTTTCCCACTCCCTGCCGAAAGGGACGGTTTCAGCCACCATCAACATTGTGGCGCTCAGTTTTATGGCGGCCTCGGTGGAAGTAGCGCGCTGGGTTTACTTCCAGGCTGGCGGCAGAATAGCCTTTCACTGCCTGGCGCTGATAGCGGGAATCGTCGTCATCATGCTGGTCTCGCGCTTGTTAAAACTCCGTCAACAACATCTCCTTCAGCCAGCCTGAAGGTTTAGGCCTTTTTACCCGCAACAGGAGAACACTATGTTTTCATACATTATGCTGGGAACGAACGATCTGCCACGCGCCATCAAGTTCTATGACCCGTTAATGGCGCTGCTGGGACACGTTAAAGCCGGCCGTAACGAACAGGGGGCGTCCTGGGGCACCTTCAACGGCAATCACACCTGCGGGCTGTGCGTGGGCGTTCCTTTTGACCAACAGCCTGCCGGGGTGGGTAATGGAACGATGGTGGCGCTTAACGCCCGCTCCGTCGCACATATTGCGGAACTGCATGCCCTCGCCCTGCAACTCGGCGGACGTGACGAAGGCGGTCCCGGTCACCGGCCGCAGTATGGCGACGGTTTTCACAGCGCCTACGTCCGCGATCCCGACGGCAATAAGCTGGCGTTTGTTTACTATGCGTCTGCAGATTGAATGGCTGCAGCGGAGGTGGCTTTTGCAGGCGGAGATAAGGGAGTCAGGACGGCCAACTTCGCCGTCCTTATTCACCGAGGAAT
>NZ_JAZARW010000001.1:2298125-2298877 GCF_036233805.1 Klebsiella sp. EMBS2024
GCCAGCAGCTCAAGCGCTGCGGCTTATCTTCCCGGCAAGTTATCTACCGCAAAGTGATAACGTAATCCGGCGTCGCGCATACAGCGTTTCCGCCGCCAGCTGAAAATCATATTCCATCGCCTTCAGCTTTTTCGTCTTAAGCTGTTTTAGTGGAATACCCTCGATATGCCCTGTCGCGACCAACCACCGGATTTCAGCCGTACTCAGCTTGAGCTGTTTTTTCAGTATTGATAGCAGGCTGATGCGAAATGGCTGACTGACTCTGACGCGCACCGTTATCCGCTGACATGCCTTCAACGTAACCGACCATTGCTCGTGAATACGAAAATCAGGTTGCCCCGACGGCTCGGCGCGGTTGCGCTTCAGCGTCGCGAGGTCAGCGGCATAATAGTGAACCATGGCTGCATCGTTCTGCAGCAGGCGCTGAAGCAGTTCACGGTTTATCTTGCTGACGTGCAGCCTGGAAAACAGGGCGATATTCCAGGTGTAATCGCAGCGCGTGCATTTATAGATGCTCCAGATATCCAGCAGCTTCTTTTGCGAATTCACCCGGATGGCGCCGGAAGGCGCGAAGTCGCGTTTTACATTGCAGGCGGGGCAGCGTTTGGCAATGTGCTGATACCCCACGGGCGTGACCGTCCATGTAACTGTCATAACGTACCTTTTTTAACCCATACGAAACCGAGTCCGTGATTAACGGACCATGATTTTTGGCGTATGAAAAATAGTTAATCGCTATTTTTCAGTGGGTT
>NZ_JAZARW010000001.1:2298883-2348297 GCF_036233805.1 Klebsiella sp. EMBS2024
AGATTTCCAACGTTATTTTCCTGGAGAAGTCCTAATCGACACCCTGAGATTAACAAAGGGGTTATCGCGGGATATATGAGCCCAGTCAATGTTTGCGCGGATGATTAAAAGCTTCATCAATACACCCGGAATGCTCAGCGGGCTGGCCTGGCGCCAGCCCGCTCGGTTTACAGCACCTTGCTGAGGAACGCGGCGGTGCGTGGGTTGCTCGGCGCGCTAAAGATCTGCCCCGGCTTGCCCTCTTCCTGAATCACGCCCTGGTCGATGAAGATCACCCGGTCGGCCACTTCGCGGGCAAAGCCCATTTCGTGAGTCACGATCACCATGGTCATCCCCTCGCTGGCGAGGTTTTTCATCACCTCCAGCACGTCGCCCACCAGCTCCGGATCCAGCGCCGAAGTGGGCTCATCGAACAGCATAATCGACGGCTTCATCGCCAGCGCNCGGGCGATGGCTACCCGCTGCTGCTGGCCGCCGGACAGGCTCGAGGGCCAGGCGTCGCGCTTATCGCTTAAGCCCACCTTCGCCAGCAAGGCTTCCGCCAGGTCGACCGCCTGCTGGCGCGGCATATTGCGCAGATTCATCGGCGCCATGATCAGGTTTTCCAGCACCGTCATGTGCGGGAACAGGTTAAAGCGCTGGAACACCATGCCGACGCTTTCGCGCATCTTGTTGAGGTCGGTGGTCCGGTCGTGGGCGGCAAAGCCGTTAACCACCACCTCGCCTTCGCTGACCGTCTCCAGGGCGTTCATGCAGCGCAGGAAGGTGCTTTTCCCCGAGCCGGATGGGCCGATGATGCACACCACTTCCTGCGGTTTAATATCGCAGCTGATGCCGCGCAGCACGTGGCTGTCGCCGAAGCGCTTATGTAAGTTATTAATGTGAATCACTTTTGCCAAACCTCTTTTCCAGACGGTTAACAAGCTGCGCCAGCAGGAAGGTGATCACCCAGTAGACCAGAGAGATGGTCAGGTAGGGTTCCCAGTAGGTGGCGTAGGCGCCGGAGACGGTGCGCGCGGCATAGGCCAGATCGGCCAGGCCAATCGCCGAGGCCAGCGACGAGTCTTTGACAATGGCGATGGCGTTATTGCCCAGCGGCGGCAGAATACGGCGAAACGCCTGTGGCAGGATCACCTTGCGCATGGTTTTCCACCACGGCATGCCCAGCGCGCGGGAGGCCTCCATCTGCCCTTTGTCGATCGACTGGATGCCGGCGCGGAAAATCTCCGACACATAGGCCCCGGCGTTAAGGGTGATCGCCACGATGCAGGAGAGGAACGCCCCGTAGCTGGCGCGCAGCTCGCGGGCAAAGTCGGCGCTCATCAGGCCGCTGGTCACCAGCAGGCCGTCGCGCGGGTTGATAAACAGCGGCACCAGCGCAAAGTGCACCACCATAATCTGCACGAACAGCGGCGTGCCGCGGAAGGCGCTGACGTAAAAGCGCACCGGAAACTGCACCAGGTAGCGGAGAATATATTTCCACGGCCCGTGCTCGGCCTTCGCCATCCGCCCGAGACCGAGAGTTAACCCCCACAGCGTCCCGAGGATCACGCAGATAATGGTACATTTAATCGTCATCAGGGCGCCGTCCACAAACAGCGGGCCGTACTCCTCGATGATCTCCCAACGGAATCCCGTCATAGTCCTTCCCTAAAAAATACGGCTATCGCCTGGGCGATAGCCGTGGTCACTGAAAAAGGTGGATTATTGCGCTGGCAGCGTCGGCACGTTGTCGTCGAACCAGGTTTTATAGATTTTGGCGTAAGTCCCGTCAGCAACGATCTTTTGCAGCCCGGCGTTGATTTTGCCCAGCAGTTCACTGTTGCCTTTCGCCACCGCAATACCGAAATACTGACGCTCAAATTTGGCATCCGGCACCAGCTTGAACTGCTTCTCCGGGTGCTGTTTGATGTAGTACTTCACCACCCCGACGTCGCCAACCGCGGCGCTGACGCCGTCCTCAAACAGCTCCTGGAGCATCAGCGGGGTATTGTCGAAGCGCTTGATCGCGGTGCTGTTTTTACCCAGCACCTCAGAAACCACGATATCGCCGGTGCTGGAGTTCACCACCCCGACCTTCTCGTTTTTCAGGGCCGCCAGCGAATCCACCTGCGAGTCCTGGGCGACGACGATAGACTGCTCGGCCGGGAAGTACGGCGCGGAGAAATCGACCATATGTTTGCGTTTATCGGTGATGGTGATCCCGGAGATGATGATGTCGCGGTCGCCGGTGTTCAGCGTGGCGAAGATGCCTTCCCATGGGGTATTGACCAGCTTGACGTCAAAGCCTTCGGCTTTAGCGATGGCTTTGATGATGTCGATGTCGAAACCTTCCAGCTGTTTCTGGCTGTTTTCAAATTCAAACGGCCGGTAGGTGCCGCCGGAGCCGACGGTATAGGTTTCCGCAGCCGCCTGTCCGGCAGCCGTCAGCGCGGCTATCATGCAACACGCTTTGAGCAAATTCTTGACCATGAGACTTCCTTTTTATGCATTTATTTTGCATAAAAATACACACACTCACTTTTATATGCAACCGGAAACCTTCCCGCTGGTGAATTATCTTCTCAATGGCCCCGTTTACCGCCGGATTTACCGATAGCCCGATGCAGATCGTTGATTCGCTTCAGGGATTTCACCGTTTTTTGTGGCGTGGTAGAGGCCACCGACAGGACAATCATCTCGAGACAGACCAGCACCGTACCGTGCAGCGGCATCCGGCTACTGTCCCCGCCGCGCGGGACGTCGATCACCACCTGCGCCTCCTGGCTGAAGCGCGAGTCCACCGCCTGGGTCAGCAGGATGGTCGGAATACCCAGCCGCTTCGCCTCGCGCAGGGTGGTCAATCCTTCACGATGGGGAGATTTTTGCCCCATCATGATCAGCACATCGCCGCGCTGCAGGCCGATAAGCTGTTCGGCAAGGCTAAAGCCCGTGCGGTTCATCACGTACGCCGGCAGGCCAATACGGCTGAACAACCGGGCGGTGTATTCAGCGAGGATCCCCGAGGCGCCGATACCGAAGATCCCCACCTGGCGCGCGTCGCTGAGCAATGCCACCGCCTGAGCCACCGCCGCGCGGTTGTCGGCCCGCGACAGGACCTCGCACACCCGCTGATGGCCTTCAAGCACAAAATCAATACTGGAGTTGACGTCGCTGGAGAGCGCGGTAACCGTCGAGCGCATCTTTTCCGCCGAGGTGACCGAGGTGCCGAACCAGCGCTCCATGGTCTGCTTAAGCTCGCGCAGCCCGGCGAAGCCCAGCGCCTGGATGGCACGCACCACCGTGGCGTCGGAGGTCTGGGTCGCGGTGGCGATCTCCATCGCCGTATGCTCCAGCACCACCTCGCGGTTGTCGTTGATATAGCTGACCACCGCCCGCAGCCGGGGGGAGAGCTGGTGCGCCCGGGCGCGATAGCGTTCGCCGAACAGATCGACTTTGCCCTTCTCTTTTTTTACCGCGCTTTTCATTTGGCCTCCGCCGGGATCGGCCTGCCGGCAATATGCGACTGCACCTGGGCCACCATCAGAGACAGCGCGGCGTAGGAGTTGGAGATCACCTCTTCCCGCGGCAGTAAAATATAGTGCCCGGTGCGGCAGGCGCGCAGAAAGTCGCACCAGCCGGGCATCACGCCTTCCATCGCCTGCAGCTCATCCTGCGGCTTACCGCCGGTATCCGACCGCCAGGTGGCGAAGACAAAATCAGCGTCCAGCTCCGGCAGCTGTTCCGCGCTGACGTCAATGCGCTGACCATCGGGGATCCGCTCAATCAGCGGCGGAAAGCGGAACCCGGCGTCGCGCAGCACCCGGCCCAGCGCATGATACGAATGATGCACCGTGACCTTGCCGTTGTTCGCCTGGATCACTGAGACGCTGTACTGCGGTGGGTTGACCATCGCTTTCAGCTGTTTAATTTGTTCCTGATAGCGGCGCTCGAGGATCGCCAGCCGCGGCTGGGTGCCGGTCAGCTGCGCCAGCTTGCGGTAAATCTCCGGGGCGCTGCCCTGCAGATGGTCGATGCTCACCGTCGGGGCAATCTTCTCCAGTTGCTCCACTGACACGTGGCGGCTGGGCTCGGTGATGATCAGATCCGGCCTGGCGGCGGCTACCGCTTCCAGATCGATATCGGCGGTGCCAATAAAGCGGATATCGCTGTTGTCGAAATCGACGCCGGTGAGCTGGGCGCTGGATCGCAGGTAGTGGCTACCGTCCGGGCGCGTCCGGCCGTGGCTGGCGATCGGCGGCGCCCCGAGCTCAATCAGCGGAATGGTAATATCGAGATCGTGCATCGAAACGATACGCTGCGGATGCAGCGGGACGGTGACGGTGCGGCCTAAATCATCGGTGAAAGTTTGAGTTTGTGGGGCGGCGGCGCTGACGGCCCCCGTCAGCAACAGCAGCAATGAGACGAACCAACGCATACTACCTTCCTGGTTAAAGGGCATCACGGCGACGCCAGAGCAAGACAACGAAGAACGGGCAGCCCACCAGGGCAATGACAATCCCCGCCGGGATCTGCAGCGGGGCAAACGCCAGCCGGCCAAGGGTATCGGTCGCCAGCACCAGCAAGGCGCCAATCAGCGCGCTGCCGCACAGCAGCGATACCTGGCCGCCGCGCAGCACGAAACGCGCCATATGCGGCGCCATCAGGCCCACAAATCCAAGGCTGCCGACGCAGGAGACGCTGGCCGAGGTCAGCAGCACCGGCGCAAAAAAGCGCAGCACCGTCAGCTGCTGCAGACGTACGCCGAGGCCGATGGCGGTCCGGTCGCCCAGCAGCGCCACGTCCGCCGCCCGGGCGGTACAGAACAGGATGATGGCCCCGGGCAGCGCCCAGCAAAAAGCCACCGCCAGCAGCGGCCAGGTGGCGGCCTGCAGGCTGCCCGCCAGCCAGATCATCGCCGTCTGCACGTCGCGTACGTCGGCGGTGGTCATAAAGATGCCGACCGCGGCCGCCAGGCTCCAGGAGACGCCGATGCCAATTAAAATAAAGCGCGGCCGCGAACAGTCGCGGGCCAGCGTCAGGACCAGCAGGGCCACCGCTATGCCGCCGACCATCCCCGCCAGCGGCCGCCAGACCAGGCCTACCGCCGGGAAAAACAGCACCAGCGCCAGGACCACGATGCTGGCCCCCTCTTTGACGCCGATCAGCCCCGGGTCGGCCAGCCCGTTACGGGTGATGCTCTGCATCGCCGCGCCGGCCAGCCCCAGCATGGCCCCGCACAGCAGCGCCATCAGGATCCGCGGCAGGCGGATATCAAACAGAATAAAGCGCGGCTGCTCGCCCATCTCCTGGGGCGCCAGCAGGGCCCGCGCCAGCGTCGACGCGGGCAGCGGATAGCTGCCGCGGCTAAGGCTGTACAGCCCCAGCGCCAGCAGCGTCAGCACTATGCTGGCGGCAATTTTTAACGCCGCCGGGCGCAGCAGCAGATGACGGGAGGCGAAAGCCAGCGGCCGAAAACCGGCCCGGTGAACGGCGCGCGTCATTTAAAAAACCTCGCGGCGATAAAGATAAACAACGGCGCGCCCACCAGGGCGGTCATCGCTCCGGTGGCCAGCTCCTGCGGCGCGACCAGCGTCCGGGCGGCGATATCCGCCAGCACCAGCGCCAGCGCTCCCACCGGCGCAGCCAGGGGCAGCGCCAGGCGGATGTCTTCCGTCACCAGACGGCGCACCACGTGCGGCACCACCAGCCCGACGAAGCCGATCGGCCCGGCCACCGCCACCGCCGCGCCGCAGAGCAGCGCAATCGCCAGCAGACCCAGCAGCCGGGTCTGGACGAGATTAACGCCAAGGCCCAGCGCCACCTTATCCCCCAGCGCCAGCACGTTGAGGCGTGGGGCAATGAGCAGCGCGACGCCAAGGCCGATCAGCGCCGGAACCAGCGCCGTCTGCAGCGTGCTCCAGTTCAGTCCGGCCAGGTCGCCGGCCAGCCAGGTACGCATCGCCAGCAGCGTCTGTTCATCGAGAATCAATATCGCCGCCGTCACCGCCGACGCAAACCCTGACAGCGCCACTCCGCACAACGTGATACGCAGCGGCGTCGCCCCGCCGCGCCCGGCAGAGGCCAGCGCCATCACGCCACCGAACAGCAGCCCCGCGCCGCAGGCGGCGGTCAGCGGGCGCCCGGCGGGGAAAGCGCCGAGAGACAGGCCCAGCGCCGAGGTCGCCACCACCGCCAGCGAGGCGCCGGCGTTGAGGCCGAGAATATGCGGCTCGCCAAGCGGGTTACGGATCACCGTCTGCAGCAGCAGCCCGGCGACGCCGAGCGCCGCGCCGGTCAGCAGTGCCGCCGCCAGCCGCACCAGACGCAGATCGATGATAATCCGCTGCTCAAAGTTGCGCGGATCGTACTCCAGCAGCGCTCGCAGCACCGTCTGCGGGGCGATCCAGCGGGCGCCTAAGCCAAGATGCACCAGCGAGGCGGCGATAAGCAGCAGCGTTAGCAGAAGCAGCGCCAGCCGGGGGCGGGGGCGACGCCGCGCGGAAAGCAGAATGGCCACGCTCATTGTGCCGCTGTCTGGCGGTCGCGAAACGGCATAAAGAAGGGTTTGCCGGTTTGCGGGTTAATCGACATCTGCACGTCAACGTCAAACACGCGTTTAATCAGCTCAGGGCTACAGACATCGTTGTCGCTAATCGTGCCGGCGATGCGCCCCTGTTTAAGGAATACCAGCAGATCGGCGTAGTTCACCGCAAAGTTAAGGTCATGGAGCACTGTCACCACCGTGCGGCCATGTTCGCGGGTGAGGGTCTGGAGCAGCTCGAGGATATCGACCTGATAGCGCAGATCGAGCCAGGTGGTCGGCTCATCGAGCAGAATGGTGGCCGTTTGCTGGGCCAGCGCCATGGCGATCCAGCAGCGCTGACGCTGGCCGCCGGAGAGGCTGTCCACCGGCAGATGGGCGAATTCGGCGGTACCGGTTAAGCGCAGCGCCTCCTCTACCGCCAGCTCATCGGCCTCGGACCACTGGCGCATCAGTCCCTGCCACGGGTAGCGCCCGCGCGAGACCAGCTCGAAAACGGTCAATCCTTCCGGGGTCAACGGCGATTGCGGGAGGATGCCCAGCTGGCGCGAGACGGTCTTCGTCGGCATCTGGTGAATGGCTTGCCCGTCCAGACGCACGCAGCCGCCGAGCGGTTTCAGCATTCTGGCGATGGTCGAGAGCAGCGTGGATTTACCGGATCCGTTCGCCCCGGCCAGCACCGTCATTTTGCCGGTGGGAATGGTCAGGTTGATATCGTCAACGATCAGGGTCTGGCCGTAGCCGGCCGACAGGGCATCCAGTACGATCCCCTGCTCTGCAGGTTTCACCCGCTGTGGCATAACTCGCTCCTGCGCCGCAGCGTTCCAGGCGATAGCTGGACATTCTGCAGTCAAATCAAAATAAATCTCATTCTCTTTTGATCATGACGGGGATGAATGTAGTAGTCAATACTCGCCATCGTCTTCAGACGGGGACGCTGACTACAGCGAGACTATGCCAACGCAATATAATTAAAATAAAATAATATCAGATAGATAACTACAGAACATTCCCTACTGGAGGTGTTTAAAACGTCCTGTTCCTCGCCGCTGAATTTTTATCTTGCATAACGTTTACTACTACATCCCTTCATGATTGAATGATTCTCAATTACACATCTGAAGGCGCATTCAGACGCTAAACAGAGTGCTTTTATTATTCAGGGCAATGATTTTATTGGCTTAATCTGACCGCAAAGGCAGATTCGTTCACGAGAAACAGATAATGACTCAACCCCATGTCGCCTGCAGGACGTTGCCAGGGCGCGCGCTTTTTTCGCTTCTTTTTTTAGCCTCACCGGGATTAATGGCCGCCGACAATCGCGCGGCGAAAAGTACTAACGACGCGGAAGAGACCATCACCGTAGTGGCCGACGGCGCGCAGCAGAGCGCCACCAGCGGCTATCAGCCGCTCAGCTCCGCCACCGCGACGCTAACCTCGATGCCGCTGCTGGATATTCCCCAGGTGGTCAATACCGTCAGCGATCGGGTTCTCGAAGATCAGCACGCCACCTCACTCGATGAGGCGCTGTATAACGTCGCTAACGTGGTGCAGACCAACACCCTCGGCGGTACCCAAGACGCCTTTACCCGCCGCGGCTTCGGCGCCAACCGCGACGGCTCGATCATGACCAACGGCCTGCGCACCGTGCTGCCGCGCAGCTTTAACGCCGCCACCGAACGGGTGGAAGTCCTGAAGGGGCCCGCCTCGACGCTGTACGGTATCCTCGACCCCGGCGGGCTGATCAACGTCATCACTAAACGGCCGGAGCGGCAGTTCTCCGGTTCGGTTTCCGGGACCTCCACCAGCTTTGGCGGCGGCACCGGCAGCGTCGACATCACCGGCCCCATCGAAGGCACAAATCTGGCGTACCGACTGATCGGCGAATATCAGAATGAGGATTACTGGCGCAATTTCGGTAAAAACAAAAGCAGCTTTATCGCCCCTTCCCTGACCTGGTTTGGCGAGCGGGCAACGGTGACCGCGTCCTATTCGCACCGCGACTACAGCGCCCCCTTTGATCGCGGCACTATCTTCGATCTGAATACCGGCCATGCGGTTAACGTCGATCGCAAAACCCGCTTCGATGAAGCGTTTAATATTACCGATGGCTATTCCGATCTCGCTCAGCTCAACGCCGAGTATCGCCTTAACGACGCCTGGACCGCGCGCTTCGATTACAGCTACAGCCAGGATCACTATAACGATAACCAGGCGCGGGTGATGGCCTATGATTCGGCGACCGGCAACCTCACCCGCCGGGTCGATGGTACCCACGGTTCAACGCAGAAGATGCACTCCACCCGCGCCGACCTGCAGGGCAACGTGGTAGTGGGCGGCTTTTATAACGAGCTGCTGACCGGCGTCGCCTATGAGAATTACGATCTGCTGCGCACCGATATGCTGCGCTGTAAGAACGTTAAAGGCTTTAACATCTATCATCCGGTCTACGGCACTCTCGACACCTGTAATACCGTCTCCGCCTCCGACAGCGACCAGCGGATCCAGCAGGAGAGCTATGCCGCATACGTGCAGGACGCGCTGTACCTGACCGACAACTGGATCGCCGTCGCCGGCGTGCGCTACCAGTACTACACCCAGTACGCCGGTAAAGGCCGACCGTTTAACGTCAATACCGACAGCCGCGATGAGAAATGGACGCCGAAAGCCGGCCTGGTCTACAAGGTCACGCCGAACGTCTCCCTGTTCGCCAACGTCGCCCAGTCGTTTATGCCGCAGTCGTCAATCGCCAGCTATATCGGCGAGCTGCCGCCGGAAGAGTCCACCTCTTACGAAGTGGGCGCCAAATTCGACCTGTTAAACGGCATTACCGCCAATATCGCGCTGTTTGATATTCATAAGCGTAACGTGCTGTACACCGAGAGCATTGGCGATGAGACGGTGGCCAAAACGGCGGGCAAAGTGCGTTCCCAGGGCGTGGAAGTGGATCTGGCGGGGTCCATCACCGATAACCTCAGCGTGATCGCCAGCTACGGCTACACCGACGCCAAAGTGCTGGAAGATCCGGATTACGCCGGGAAACCGCTGCCAAACGTACCGAAACATACCGGTTCGCTGTTCCTGACCTATGACATTCATAACGTCTATAACAGCAACACCCTGACCGTCGGCGGCGGCGGCCACGCGGTCAGCAAGCGTTCCGGCACCAACGGCGCGGATTATTATCTGCAGGGGTATGCGGTGGCGGATGTGTTTGCTGCCTATAAGATGAAGCTGCAGTATCCGGTGACGCTGCAGGTGAATGTGAAGAACCTGTTTGATAAGACCTATTACACTTCCTCGATCGGCACCAATAATCTCGGCAACCAGATTGGCGACCCGCGCGAAGTGCAGTTCACGGTGAAGATGGATTTTTAAGCCGGACCATGGCGTCGCGCCGGATATTCATTGCCGGGCGGCGCTGCGCTTGCGCCGGCCTACNTTTCCGTGACATTTGTCGCAGCGCCACCGGGGAATGCGTTCAGCTTACCAGTCCGCCTCCTGGCCGAGGATGCGCAATATATCCTGACGATGCTGCAGCAGCTGCGGGTTATCGCGATGACGGGGAAAAGCCAGCGGCAGCGCAAACTCGGCGATAATCCGCCCCGGACGCGGCGACATCACCAGCACCCGCTCGCACAGCAGCAGCGCCTCTTCGATATCGTGGGTCACCAGCAGGCTGGTATACCCCTGCTGCTGCCAGAGGGCGATCAGCTCCCGCTGCATACTGATGCGGGTCAGCGAATCGAGTTTGCCCAACGGCTCGTCGAGCAGCAGCAGACGCGGTTCGTTCAACAAGGCGCGCGCCAGCGCCGCACGCTGCGCCATCCCCCCGGACAGCTGCCGCGGCCACGCCTCGCTGAAGGCCTGCAGCCCGATGCGGTCAATCAACGCGTCTGCCTTCGCCTCCAGCCCCTTTTTGCCCTGCGCCTGCGGCCCCAGCAGCACGTTCTGCCGCACCGTCAGCCACGGATAGAGCGTCGGATCCTGAAACACCAGAATTCGCTCCGGCCCCGGGGCGCCGGGCGCCGCGCCGTCGATCTGCATCTGTCCGCTCTGCGGCGCTTCCAGCCCCGCCAGCAGCCGCAGCAGGGTTGATTTACCGCAGCCGGAAGGGCCCAGCAGCGCCACGCTTTCCCCCGGGCGCAGCTGCAGGCTAATATTCTCCAGCACCGGTACCGTCTGTTTGCCAAGCGTAAACGCATGATGAANATGGCTGATGGATACCGCCGCGCCGCGCGCTATCGTCTCGGTTACCATTGCATCCCTCCTCGCTGCCAGCTCAGCAGCCGGTCACGCAGCATAAATAATCCGCTTATCAGGCCGGAGCATAACAAGGCCATCACCAGCAGCGCGGCATACATATTAGGATAGGCCGCCCAGCCCTGGGCCCACTGGAGGTAAAAGCCGATCCCCGACTTCACCCCGACCATTTCGGCGACAATCAGCACCGAAAACGACGCGCCGAGCCCCATAAACAGGCCGACAAAGACGTTCGGCAACGCGGCGGGGATCGCCACCCGCAGGATCAGGAAACACTGGCTGGCGCCGAGGGTCCGCGCCACGTCGTACCACGCCTTATCAATGCCCATCACTCCGGACCAGGTCAGCACCGTGACCGGGAACCAGGTGCTCAGCGCGATCAAAAACACGCTGGCGCCGAAGCTCGAGGGAAAAATAAACAGGCACAGCGGCAGCAGCGCGGTGGACGGCACCGGCCCCAGCAGACGTAACACCGGATGCACCCAGTAGCCAATCCGTTGCGACCAGCCGATGGCCAGACCGGTGATGAACCCGCTGCTGGTACCCAGCAGCACACCAAGCCCCAGCAGCCCCAGGGAGTGCAGCAGGCTGTCGAGCAGGCGCGGCCAGTCGTCGTGCAGCACCTCGATCAGCGCCTGCGGCGGCGCGAAGAATGGTACCGGCAGCACGGCAGTTTTGGCGGTCAGCCCTTCCCAGACAGCAAACAGCACCGGCAGCAGCGCCAGCCACTTGCCGGCATGCAGCACACGCGCGCCGCGCGCCCGCCAGTAGCGATAGCTCAGCGCCAGCAGCAACAAGCCGCCGCCGAGGGTGAATTGCGCCAGCGCCCAGCCTTCGCTAAACGGCCAGCGCCGCCCGGCGTCGGGCCAGGTCAGAGTAAACAGACCGCCCAGCAGCCACAGCGTGGCGGCCAGCAGCCCTTCTCCCCACAGCGGCGCGCGGCCGGTGGGGCGCGCCAGAGCCTGCTCAGGCGAATACGTTGGCATAGATACTCTCCGCGAACTGATGGGGATCGGTACCCGGCTTGATCACCTGCACCCGCTGCAGGTCGACCGCATACTGCGTCAGCTCTTTCACGAACGCTTCGCCCACCGCGTGATGGCCGTGGCCCTGCCCGTGGAGGATGCCGCTCACCTCCGCTTCACTGGTATTCAGGGCATGGGCGAGGAAGGATTGCGCCACGCTTTCCGGATGCGCAGCGGCATAGCTGTGCGCCTCAAGGATCGCCTGGGTGAGCGCCGCGGCGGCCGGTTTATGGTCCCGCGCCAGGCTCCCGCTCACCCCCAGCACGCAGCAGCTGAGGTTGGCATAATCTCCGGTCATATTGCTGGCGATCAGCTGATACTTGCCGGTCTCCAGCAGACGATAGCTAAACGGCTCGCTGCCGCTGATGGCGGCGATTTCGCGCTTGTCCAGCGCCACGCTGAGCAGATCCGCCGGGTAGACTTTCCACTGCACGTCGCTGATCGGGTCGATACCGTGGCGCTTAAGCAGAATGGCGAAGAAGTTTTTATCCGGTCCGGCCATGTCGGTGACGCCGATGGTGTGACCCTTCAGGCTCTCGAGGCCGCCGAACGGCGAGTCTTTGGCCGTCAGCAGGTTCAGACAGCCGCCGTGGGTCCCGGCGGTGAGCTTGACGTCAAAGCCCTGCTCCAGCGCCTTCAGCCAGCGCAGCGCCATCCCCACCCCGGCGTCGGCCTTACCGGTGGCGATCGCCTCCAGCAGCACATCGGTGGAGCTGCCGAAGTTAACAAACTCAACGTCGAGGTTGTATTTACTGNATATCTTCTGCTGCTCGGCGACGGCGACCGGNGCGAGGCATACCGCGCTTTTGTTGATCGCCAGCTTGATCTTGTAGGGCTGCGGCAGGCGCAGCGCCGGATGGGCATCGCCGCCGGCCATGTCCGCCATATCATGAGCCCACAGCGGCAGAGAGACCCCGGCCAGCGCCAGGCCGCCGCTGAGCTGTAAAAAACGGCGGCGGGAAAAAGGGGTTCTGGTCATGGCGTCACCTCGGCGGCGGGCACGCTAAAACGGCGGTCAAAGGTCGGCTTCACGTCCAGCCGGGTGCGGATCAGGCCGTTGGCGAGATAAAAGTCCGCCGTTGCCTGCTGCTGGGCCACTGTTTCCTCGGCCAGAGGCTGCCACTGCGACTGGCGGTTGGCAAACTGCGCGCGGGCGATCTCCGCCGGGAAGCGGATGATCTCCCCCAACGTTTTGCCGTAGCTGTCGAGATTGGCGTAGGCCCAGCGCTCGGCGCCGGCCAGGCGCTGGAGATAATCCTGCAGCGCGGCGCGTTTTTGCGGATCGTTAAGCGCGGAATCCGTTGCCGCGAGGAAGGTATTCCCCGGCAGCAGCCCTTTGCCGCTCACCAGGATCTGCCCCTCGTTGGTCTTCACCATTTGGGTTGTGTAGGGCTCCCAGGTCGCCCAGGCGCCCACCGAACCGTTTAGCAACGCCACTTTGGCGTCCACCGGGCCGAGGAACACCCACTGCACCTCCTTCGGTGAAATCCCCGCCTGCTCCAGCGCTTTCAGCGCCACGAAATGACCAATCGACCCTTTACCGGTGGCGATGCGTTTGCCTTTTAAATCAGCGCCGCTTTTTAACGTGCTGCCGGGGGATACCAGCACCGCGGTCCCCGCCGGGTTGCTTTTATCCACGGCAATAGCTTTGACCGGCGCACCGTTGGCCAGGGCGAAGAGCAACGGCGCATCGCCGATGATCCCCGCGTCCACGGCGCCCGCGTTGAGGGCTTCCGCCAGCGGCGCGGCGGCCGGGAACTCGGCCCACTTAATGTCGTAAGGGAGATTTTGCAGGGCGTTGGCCGCCTCCAGCTGCGAACGCATGCCGCCTTTTTGATCGGCGATACGCAGGGTAAGCCGCTCCTGCGCTGTCGCGTAGCCGCCCAGCGCCAGCAGCATCAGCGCGGCCGCCACCCGGCCTGAAAATGATAGACGCATCGTGATTATCCTTGTGATTGAAAGACGAAGTTGCCAGCTGCCAGCCAGGCGCTGTCGCTCTGTGGGGTATGTACCCGTCCGCAGAGCACATTGCGGTAGTGGCGTTCCAGCGGGTTTTGTCGGCTGAGACCATGATTGCCGGTCAGCTCGAGCGCGATATTCACCGCCTGAATGGCGTTGTCGGTGATGGTGACTTTCGCCAGATTGGCCTCGATGGCGGAAAAGCGCAGCGCGGCGGCCTGCTCCAGCAGGCTGCGGTTGACCAGCAGCAGCCCGGCGATCTGCCCGACTTTCTCCTGCACCCGTGGCAGACGAGAGAGCGGATGGCCGAGACCGGCGGGCACCCGCCCCGCCAGCCACCTCACCAGCCAGTCGTGAGCGGCGTGGGCAATGCTGTCATAGATCGCCGCCAGCAGCGCCGTCTGCCGGTTGGCGAACAGGCGAAACGGTTCGGCCTGGGCGGCGGGTGGCGCATCGGCCGGCCAGACATCCACCGCGTGCTCTGCCGCCACCCGAACGTGGTTAAAAATAACTTCATGGCTGCCGGTGGCCCGCATCCCGGCGTGATCCCAGCTCTTCACCACCGTGATACCCGGGCTGTCGCCAGGCACCAGCCAGGTACCCACCAGCGGCGGGTTATCATCGCTTCTGGCCCACACCGCCAGCCAGCGCAGCCCTTCAATGCCGGTGGTATAAATTTTATGGCCGCTGATGTCCCAGCCCTCCGCGCGACGGGTCGCCACGGTGTCCGGCAGGCCGCCCCGCGCTGGGGAGCCCAGCTCCGGCTCGACGCGCAGGCTGTTAATGAGGCCACCGTGTTCGACAGCATCGTGAAAAACCTGCTGGCGCAGCGGCGCGTGCCAGGCGTCATTTTCTGCCAGCCGCAAATGGTGGAGATACTGCATGCAGACGATCAGCGCTGTCGCCGGCTCTCCCCAGGCGATGGCGGCGATGACCTGCTGCAGCTGGGCCAGACTGGCGCCCGCGCCGCCGCAGGATGGCGGCACGGCGAGACTTAACCAGCCCCCCGCACGCAGATGGTCGATATTAGGCCAGGGAAACTCGCCGCTGGCGTCAAGGCTGGCTGCCTGCTCCGCCATCTGCTGGCGGAGCGCCGTCAGCTGCCGGGCCCAGTCGTCGCGCTCAGGATGGATCACGATGCGCGCTCCGCCACCGCACGCCGGGCGGCTTTTTCCCGGGCGATCGGCAGCAGCGCCCGGCCATAGTCGGCCGCGTCGTTCAGCGGATCGAAGCCGCGGATCAGAAAGTTACGCACGCCGAGGTCGTAGTAGTCGAGCAGCGCATCCGCCACCTGCTCCGGGGTGCCCACCAGCGCGGTGGAATTATGTCCGCCGCCCACCAGTTGGGCGATGCCGGTCCACAGACGTTTGTCTACCACTCTGCCCTGCGCCGCGGTGGCCCGCAGCCGCTGGGCGCCGATGCTCTCCGGTTTGGCTTTGAACCCGCCTCCGCGCTGCGCCGCCTGCTCGGTGGCGACGTGCAGGATATGCTCGGCCTTCTCCCAGGCTTCGGCTTCGCTGTCGGCGATAATCGGCCGGAACGAGACGCTGAAGCCGATATCACGCTGGTGTTTCGCCGCTTCGGCGCGCACCCGCTGGATGGTCTCGCCGGTTTGCGCCAGCGACTCGCCCCACAGCGCGAAGACGTCGGCATGTTTGCCGGCGACGGCGATGGCCGCTTCCGACGAGCCGCCGAAGTAGATGGGAAGATGCGGCTTTTGCAGCGGGCGAATGGCGGACCAGGCCTGCTCGGCCTGATAGAAATCGTTGTGAATATCCACCGGCTGCTCGCTGGTCCACACCTGGCGCACGGTGTCGAGGAAGGCGTCGGTGCGGGCGTAGCGCTGGTCGTGGTCGAGATAATCGCCATCCCGGCGCTGCTCGGCATCGTTGCCGCCGCTGATGATATGCACCGCCAAGCGGCCCCCCAGCAGGTGCTCAAGGGTGGCGAATTTGCGCGCGGCAAGGGTTGGGGAAACAAAACCGGGGCGATGGGCCAGCAGGTACTGAATTTTCTGCGTCGACAACCCGGCCAGGGCCGTCACCAGAAAGCCGTCGGGTTGATCGGACCAGTGGCCGACCAGCAGACGATCAAACCCGGCGGCTTCATGGGTTTGCGCAAAGCGAACGATATAGTCGCGGTCAAAGATCGGCCCCACCGGGGCAATCGTTTCGGAAGAGAGGCGGTGGCCAATCATGCCGAGAAACTGAATGCTCATGAACAACTCCTTGCGTCAGGGTAATGGAGTGGCCGCGACAGCGGCGCTGGTCATTACCCTATACAGAGCGTGTTAATGAGCAAAATGCATTTTTATCATATCTTAATATGCTTAATTAGCATTAAACAAAAATGCATAGTGCTTTCAGTCGGATACGGTCAGCTGCTGAACCACTTTGCTGGCAAAAAAGGTCAGCGGCGGCTGCAGGTTCGCCAGATACTGGGCGTGGATCAGCCACAGTGAGACCGCAGGCTGAAAATCGCTGAGGCTGAGGACCGCGACCTCGTCCCGCCACGGGCTGCTGGCCAGCGCCGCCCTCGGCACCAGACCCAGCCCCAGCCCCTGCGCCACCAACGCTATCTGCAGCTGCGCGCCCGCGCTCTCGACGTTGAGCGTCAACCGCAATCCCTGGCTCTGCAGCTCGCGAATGAGCCCGGCGCGCAGGCCACAGCCGTCGGGGTTAAGGATCCAGCCCCGTTCGGCGCACTCCCGCAGGGATGACGCGCGCAAATTCAAACGCCGGCCGACGATCGGCACCACCTCCAGGGGACACAGCAGGCGCCCGCTGTAGCCCTCGGCGAAGCTTTGCTGGGCGGGCCCCATCGCCAGCATGCCGTCCAGCTCGCCGTTTTCCAGCCGGCGCTGCAGCTGTCCGCTCCAGCCGCAGGTGATCTGCGGCGACAGTCCGGGAAACTGCTGGCTCAGCGCCGACAGGGCCGCCGGCAGGGCAATCTCGCTGAGACTCTGCGGCACGCCGAGACGCAGCGCGCCGCGCGGCTCGCCTTCCGGATCCAACAGGCTGTAGAGTTTTTTCGTCTCACGCTTAATGCTCAGACACTGCTCGTACACCCGGTGTCCGGCGGCGGTCAGGGTCAGCGGGCGGGTCTGGCGCTCTAACAGCGTGACGTTCAGCTCCTGTTCCAGACGCTGCAGGCGCCGGGTGATGGCCGACTGGGTGATCCCCAGATATTCCGCAGCCTGATTGAGGGAGGAAAACTGCACCGTGGCCAGCAAAGCGTCGATATCGTCAATGCGCATAGGAACCTTATGTGAAATTTGCATATTAATATATGCGTAAATTGCATTTAAATAATATTAACGCCTCTGTTAGCGTTTTGACCAGTCCCTCTGACAGGAACCGCACATGACTGCACCACGACTGGAAAAATTACGCCATTTCATTCATGAGGTAGACCGCCTGCACCGCGAACACCACCAGACCGCCCCGCTGCTTGACGCCGTGGCGCAGCGGCTGGCGGCGCTGGTGCGTTACGACGACTGGCTGCCGGAAGAGTACACCCTGCCGCATCCGCACCATTACCAGCAGTATCTGCTGCATGCCGACTCCGGGGAGCGCTTCTCGATTGTCAGCTTCGTCTGGGGACCGGGGCAAGCGACGCCGATCCATGACCACCGGGTGTGGGGAGCCATTGGGATGCTGCGCGGCGCGGAGGAAAACCAGCGCTACCAGCTGGATGCCGATGGCATACCGCGCGCGCTGGGCGCCGCCACGCTTCTGGAAGCAGGCCAGGTGGAGAAAGTCTCCGCTGACGATGGCGATATTCATCGCGTCAGCAATGCGCTGGCGGATCGCGTCTCCATCAGCATTCATGTCTACGGCGGCAATATCGGCGCGGTGAAGCGCGCCGTGTATACCCCGGAAGGGCAGCAGAAACCGTTTATCTCCGGCTACTCTAACCGCCATTTACCCAATATCTGGGATTCCTCCCGCGAACATCAAGGATAACCACTATGTCCACCTACGCTTATCGCCAGGCCGCCGGGATCCGCCAGGCGCTGCTCGACCGTCGTGAACTGGCGCTGATCGACGTCCGTGAAGAGGCCGATTTCGCCACCGCTCATCCGCTGTTTGCCGTCAATCTGCCGCTCAGCAAACTGGAGCTGGAGGTCCGCCGGCGGATACCGCGCTTCACCACCCCGCTCACCGTCTACGACAACGGCGAGGGTCTGGCGGAGNTCGCCGTCGAACGGCTGCGGTCCTGGGGCTATCAGGATGTGGCCCTGCTGGCCGAGGGTCTCGCCGGCTGGCGCCGCAGCGGCGGCGAGCTGTTTCAGGACGTCAACTCCGCCAGTAAAGCCTTTGGCGAGCTGGTGGAAAGCGTGCGTCACACACCGTCGCTCAGCGCCCAGGAGGTTCAGGCGCTCATCGACAGCCGGCAGGAGGTGGTGATCGTCGACGCCCGGCGCTTCGATGAGTACCAGACCATGAGCATCCCCGGCAGCATCAGCGTGCCCGGCGGCGAGCTGGCCCTGCGGGTAGAGAGCCTGACGCCCTCCCCGCAGACGCCGGTTATCGTCAACTGCGCCGGACGCACCCGCAGCATCATCGGCACCCAGTCGCTGATCAACGCCGGCGTGCCAAACCCGGTCCATGCCCTGCGCAATGGCACTATCGGCTGGACGCTGGCCGGCCAGACGCTGGCGCACCAGCAGCAGCGGCAATACGATCCCTCCGCCCGCGCCTCCGGCGCCCGGGCCGCTGAGGTGGCGCATCTTGCCGAACGGGCCGGGGTGGCGGTCATCGATGAGGCCACGCTGCAACGCTGGCTGCAGCAGAGCGACCGCACCACCTTCCTGTTTGATGTCCGCAGCCCCGAAGAGTACGCGGCGGGTCACTATCCCGGCAGCCTGAGCGCGCCAGGCGGCCAGCTGGTGCAGGAGACCGACCACTTCGCCAGCGTACGAGGGGCGCGCATTGTGCTGCTGGATGACGATGGCATCCGGGCGGCGATAACCGGCTCGTGGCTGGCGCAGATGGGCTGGGAGACGGCGCGGCTGAGCGCGCTGTCGACCAGCCAGTTGAGCGAACGCGGGGTGCCTGCCGCCGAGGTGCCGCCCGGCCCGCAGGCGGAGGAGATAAGCCCGACGCAGCTGGCGCAACAGCTGGAAGAACCCGGTACGGTGGTGCTCGATTTTACCACCAGCGCCAACTTTGTCGCTCGCCATATCCCCGGCGCGTGGTGGCTAACGCGCTCGCAGCTGCGCCAGGCCCTGGAAGCAATCCCTCCCGCCCAACGTTACGTGGTGACCTGCGGCAGCAGTCTGCTGGCCCGCTACGCGGTGCCGGAGGTGGCGGCCTTGACCGGTAAACCGGTGCAGTTGCTTACCGGCGGGACGCTGGCGTGGATCGCCGCCGGTCTGCCGCTGGCGCATGGCGACAGCGGCCTCGCCGTCGAGCGCCGTGACCGCTATCGTCGTCCGTACGAAGGAACCGATAATTCCGCCGAGGCCATGCAGGCCTATCTGGAGTGGGAGTATGGCCTCGTGGATCAGCTGGCCCGCGACGGCACCCACGGTTTTCGGGTGCTCTAGCGCGAGCCCGCCTCAGGCTTCGCGCATGATCCACGAATACTGAAAGCTCTTCGGCGCCGGAAAATGGGTCCGGCGCCGGTAGGAGCCCAGCGACTGCGGGGTGCAGTAGGTACAACTCCCCAGCCATTCAACGCTCGCCGGCGCCACCCCCGCCTCTGCGAAGATCGCATCGGCAAAGGCGCGCAGATCAAACCACAGATTATCGCTGCCGCGTGCGGCGGCTTTGAGCGGATCGCTGACCGGGCCCGAACGGGAATGGAACAGCCGCTGGCGATGGCGGGCCACTCGGTCACCGCCGGGCTGGTCCAGCAGTTGCTGATAGAATCCGGCGGAGACTTCGTAACAGCAGGGGTGAATATGCGGCCCCACGGCGATGACCAGATCGGCCAATGCCACCCCCTGCTGGCGAAAACAGGCCAGACTGTTGTCGACAATACCGCTGACCAGCCCCTGCCAGCCGGCATGCACGCTGCAGACGTAGCGACCGTCGCGCGAGGCGATCAGCAGCGGCAGACAGTCGGCGGTCACCACCCCCACCTTTTGCCCGGCTACCGCGGTAAACACCGCGTCGGCGTGCGGGCGCGTCGGCAGCGGCTGCTGATAATGATGAATCTCATTACCATGCACCAGCTTCACCGGAGCCAGCTCGGCATAGGGAAAGGCGGCGGTTTCATGGACATCGAGAAAAGCGTGGCGGATGCCAGGGATCGCATTGAGCAAACGGGAGGTGTAAGCCATAGGGACGATAAGCGTCAGGGAATGATGTCTTACCTTAGGCCAGGGGACGCGGACAGGCAAGGCGGCGGCCCGGCATTTTTTTACCAGACCGCCGGATGCATATCAGACCATGGCCGCGCGCTGCTGGCGATGCATCAGCCAGAACACCGCCACGCCGGCCAGCACAATGCCCGGCGCCGAGGCCGCCATCACCCCGACGGTGCCGGTGCCGAGGGCCAGCATCTTGCCGGCCAGCAGCGGGCCGCTCATCGCCCCAAGACGCCCCACCGCCACGGCGGTGCCCACCCCGGTGGCGCGGATGGCCGCGGGATAAAAAAGCGGCGCCAGAGCGTAAAGCACACTTTGTCCGCCGGTGGCGAACAGCCCGGCGACAAACCCCGCCAGCAGCATCCCAGTCAGCGACGACGCGCTGCCCAGCGCCAGCAGCGACGCCAGAATGCCGCTGTAGATCAGGAGCGACATCCGCAGCGGGGTGAGCTTATCCATTAGCGCCCCCAGCAGCAGCGTGCCGCAGGCGGCGCCGATCTGCAGAGAGAACATTACCCCCGCCGCCTGGCTGGCGCGGAATCCCTGGCCCACCAGCAGCATCGGCAGCCAGTTGATCAGCATATAGACCACCAGCAGGGTGAAAAAATAACCCAGCCACAGCAGCAGCGTAGCGGCGGCCTGGCCCGGGGCAAACAGGGTGCGCAGCGGCACGCTGGCCTCCGCGCGCTGAAACGCCTGCGACTCCGGCAGCCAGCGCATCAGCAACGGGATCAGCAGCAGCGGGACCACGCCGCCAATCCAGAAAATAATCTGCCAGGCCGCGGCGAGACCGGAAAAGCCCAGCGCTGCCGCCAGCGCGGCGCCAATGGGTACGCCGCAGTACATCAGGCTTACCGCCCGGCCGCGGAAACGTGAGCCAGCGGCTTCCGAGGTTAAGGCAATCAGGTTCGGCAATGCCGCCCCGAGCCCGACGCCGGTGAGCAGGCGCGCCAGCAGCAGCGTCGGGAAGCTCCATGCCAGCGCGGTGGCCAGCGAGAACAGGCCAAACAGCAGCACCGACCCCAACAGAATGCGCTTACGCCCGTGGCGGTCCGCCAGCATGCCGCCCACCAGCGCGCCGGGCAGCAGGCCGAGGATCCCGGCGCTGAAGATCCAGCCCATCTGCATTTTATCCAGCGCAAAGGCCTGCGCCATGCCGACGGCGGCGATCCCCGCCGCCTGCAGATCCAGCCCTTCCATCAGGGCCACCATAAAACAGAGCCCGATGGTGACCACCAGGCGCGAGGGGGTTGCAGTCGTTATCTTGGTCATAGGGTACCTTGGCGATAGCCGAACAAACGGAGCAGGTGACTGGCGGCTGATGCTTTGTCAGCCGCACGTTCTTAGTTATTTATTGCGGTTAAGCAGATCCAGCGCGACGTCGACGATCATATCCTCCTGGCCGCCGACCATCCGCCGCTTGCCCAGCTCGACGAGAATATCCACCGCGCTGAGGCCATAGCGCTTGGCCGCCGCTTCGCTGTGGCGCAGGAAGCTGGAGTAGACTCCGGCGTAGCCCAGCGCCAGCGTTTCGCGGTCGACACGCACCGGGCGATCCTGCAGCGGCCGCACCAGCTCATCGGCCGCGTTCATCAGGGCGTAGAGATCGGTGCCATGCTGCCAGCCGAGCTTGTCGGCGGCGGCAATAAACACCTCCAGCGGCGCATTGCCCGCCCCCGCCCCCATCCCGGCCAGGCTGGCGTCAATGCGATCGCACCCCTCTTCCACCGCGACGATCGAGTTCGCCACCCCGAGGCTCAGATTATGATGGGCATGCATCCCGGTGGCGGTCTCCGGCTTCAGCACCGCCTTCAGGGCGCGGAAGCGGTCGCGAATGTCGTTCATGTTCATCGCCCCGCCGGAATCCACCACATAGATACAGGTCGCGCCATAAGATTCCATCTTCAACGCCTGCTGCGCCAGCTCCTGCGGGGAGATCATATGGCTCATCATCAGAAAACCGACGGTGTCCATCCCCAGCTCGCGGGCAAAGGCAATATGCTGCGCGGCGAGGTCCGCTTCGCTGCAGTGGGTGGCGACCCGCACCACCCGCGCCCCGGCCTGATGCGCCGCTTTCAGATCGTGCAGCGTGCCGATGCCCGGCAGCAGTAAGGTGGCGATTTTCGCCTGGCTGACCGCCGCCGCCGCCGCTTCAATCCACGCGATGTCGCTGTGGGCGCCAAAGCCATAGTTGAAGCTGGATCCCTGCAGGCCATCGCCATGGGCCACTTCGATGGAGTCGACCCCAGCCTTATCCAGCGCGCCGGCGATCTNCTGCACCTGCGCCAGGGAATACTGGTGACGAATAGCGTGCATACCATCGCGCAGCGTCACGTCCGAGATATAAAGTTTTTTACCGTTCATGCTGTCGCTCCCGCCGCGCTGTGCATTGCCCCGGCCATTTGCTCCGCCGTCGCCAGCGCCGCCGAGGTCATAATATCGAGGTTGCCCGCGTACGCTGGCAGATAGTGCGCCGCCCCTTCCACTTCGAGGTAAACCGCGGTTTTCAGGCCGGAAAAACAGCCGACGCCTGGCAGGTTGACCGGCCTGTCCTCGGGGATAACCTCAAACTGCACCTGCTGCTTCAGCCGGTAGCCTGGGACGTAAGCCTGCACTGCCGCCGCCATTTCGGCGATCGAGGCGGCAATCGCCTCCTGCGACGCCAGCTCGCTCAGGACGTAGACGGTATCGCGCATCATCAGCGGCGGC
The DNA here is from genome assembly GCF_036233805.1 of Klebsiella sp. EMBS2024. Lineage (NCBI taxonomy): Bacteria > Pseudomonadati > Pseudomonadota > Gammaproteobacteria > Enterobacterales > Enterobacteriaceae > Klebsiella > Klebsiella sp. EMBS2024. The sequence continues at coordinate 2,321,679 of NZ_JAZARW010000001.1, forward strand.
TCCGCCGGGTTCAGTACAATAATCGCTTTGCCCTTGCCCGCGCCGCCGACTTTTTCAATCGCCTGCGAGGTGGTTTCGGTAAATTCGTCAATATTGGCCCGCGTGCCCGGCCCGGCGGATTGGCTGGCGATCGAGGCCACGATCTCCGCGTAATGCACCTTCGCCACTCGCGAGACCGCGGCGACCATTGGGATGGTCGCCTGCCCGCCGCAGGTCACCATATTGACGTTACCCTGATGGAGATTGTCCGCGAGGTTGACCACCGGTACGCAGTACGGGCCAATCGCCGCCGGCGTCAGGTCGATAACGCGGATCCCCGGCTTCGCTTCGCGCAGCGCGGCATCGTTTTTGATGTGCGCCCCGGCGCTGGTGGCGTCAAAAACAAAATCGATGTCGGCAAATTCCGCCATCTGCATCAGGCCGCCCACCCCTTCGTGAGTGGTCGCAACGCCCAGGCGCCGGGCGCGGGCCAGGCCATCCGACTGCGGGTCGATGCCGACCATCACCGCCATCTCCAGATGCTGGCCGTGGCGCAGGATTTTAATCATTAAATCGGTGCCGATATTCCCGGAGCCGATAATGGCGACTTTACGTTTACGCATCACGATCTCCTTCTCCGGCGGCAACGAAGCGTGCCGCGACTGAGCCAATACCTTCGATATGGGCGACAAAGCTGTCCCCCTCGTTAATCGTCACCATCGGGCCTAACGCCCCGGTCAGCACGATATCCCCCGCCCGCAGCGGTTCGCCGAGACTCGCCAGCTTGCGCGCCAGCCAGACTGCGGCGTTCAGCGGATGCCCCAGACACTCGCTGCCGCGGCCGCTGGAGACCAGCTCCTGGTTGCGGGTCATGTGCATGGCGCACTGCTTCAGATCCAGTCCCGCCGGACGCTGCGCCGGGCCGCCAATGACGTACAGGCCGCAGGAGGCGTTATCGGCGACGGTGTCGACAAAGCCGATTGACCAGTCGCGAATGCGGCTGCCCACCACCTCCAGCGCCGGCAATACCCATTCGATGGCGTTATACAGTTCATCAAAAGTGGTATCGGCATGCGGCAGATCCTGCTTCAGCACCAGGGCGATCTCGGCCTCCACCTTGGGCTGCAGCACGCGGCCAAACGGCACCTCGGCGTTGTCGCCGTAGCACATGTCGGCAAACAGGGTGCCGAAGTCCGGCTGATTGACGCCCAGCTGCTGCTGCACTTTGGGATGGGTCAGGCCCACCTTGCGGCCCACCACCCGCCGGCCATGGGTCACATGGTGCTGGACGTTCAGGCGCTGGATGGCATAGGCGGCGTCGGCATTGTCGACGCCGAGAATATCGCGCAGCGGGGCGATCGCCTGGCCGCTCTGTTCCGCGTCGCGGAGCTGCCGGGCCAGCGCGTCAAGAGAAAAAGTCATCATTTACTCCTTAAGCCCGTGCGAGGAAATTGAGCACCAGCTGATTAAAACTGTCGGCATGTTCCCACTGCGCCCAGTGGCCGCAGTCGCGGTAAATATGCAGTTCCGAACCGGCGATCCCGGCGAGCAGGCGCAACCCGGCGTCCATCGGCACGAAGCGGTCATTGCGTCCCCAGACGATCAGAGTTGGCGCGCTGATTTCGCCCAGCCGCGGGCCAAAGTCAGGAAACTGCTTCGGGTTGGCTTCCAGGCTCTTGACGAAGTTGTCCAGATGGTCGCGGCGCGACAGCATATTGTTGAGACGCGCCTCGAACAGCGCCTCGGTGAGGTCGCGGGTGTCGAAGACGAAGATGCTCATCATCTTTTTGAGGTTTTCAATGGTCGGCTCGCGGTACAGGGCGTTCAGCAGCTTGATGCCCTCGGTCGGCATCGGCGTGAACAGGCTCATGCCGCCGGTCCCCCCGCCCATCAGCACCAGCTTAGCCACCCGCTCCGGCCAGCTCAGGGTGAAGGCCACCGCGCTATGGCCGCCCATCGAGTTGCCCAGCAGATGGACTTTATCGATCCCCAGCTGATCGACCACGCTTTTCAGAATGCGGGCGTTGAGATCCGAACGCGAGCCGCTGTTGACGATAGCATCGCTTTTGCCCCACCCCGGACAGTCGAGGAGCAGCACGCGATAGCCCGCCTCGACCAGCGGGTCAATATTGCGGCTGAAGTTGGCCCAGCCGGTGGCCCCCGGCCCGGAGCCGTGCAGCATGACCACGGTCTCTTTCCCGTCGCCGCAGTCATTGATATGGATACGCAGCGTGCGGCCCCCCTCGTCGACATTGAGGAATCGGCTGGTGGTGGCTTCAGTTTGCGGTTGATAGCTCATGTTAGTCTCCCGGTTAATCAAATCTCGGTGGTGGCGCTCAGCGAGCCGAATCCGGCGATCCACTCGGGGATCGGCCGGTAATAGCGGCCTTCACTGCGCCAGCGGCCAAAAGCGGATAGCGCGGCAAAAGCGGCCACCCAGGTCTTAATTTCGTGCGTCGATTTCCCGGCCATCGCCGACAGCTCGTCATTGCCGATCGCGTCCAGTTCGCTCAGCCGCCCCTGCTCCAGCAGGCTCATAAAGCGGTTGTCCCAGACCGGGTTGAGGGGATGGAGCGAGTGCGGGTCTTCGGTAAACCGTCGGGCGGCGCTGATCACTCGCTGCTGGCGCCGTTCGCGTTCGTCCGGCGGCAGCTGTTTTCCGCCGCCGAGCAGGCGATCGCGCAGATGAGCGTCGGCCTTCGCCAGCTCCGGCACCGGCGGCTGGTGCGAGAGTCCGCCCGAGCCGAGGATCAGCACCCGCTTATTGAGGGTATTGAGAAAGCGGCCCATCGCCTCGCCCAGCAGCCGGGTGCGTTGAAAACCCGGCAGCGGCGCGGCGACGCCGTTAATAAACACCGGCAGCACCGGCACGCGGTCCAGGCCACCAAGCAGAAACTCCAGCGGCTGGGCGAAGCCATGGTCCACCTGCATGTTGTACGACACCGCCAGGTCGATACCGCTGTTGAGGATGGCGTGGGCGCAGGCTTCCGCCAGCTCGGCGGGCACCGGCAGGTCGCCGGCGGCGCTGGCGAAGTCGCCAATCGCGGTGGCGCCGACGCCGAGGCAGAACGGCGGCATCACGTCATAGAAAAAACCGTTGTAGTGATCGGGAGCGAAGAGCACTACCAGCTCGGGATCGAATTCAGCGATCCGCCGCCGGGCGTCGGCAATCACCCGGTTCACTTCATCGAGGACCGCCTGCTCCGGGTCCACGAATCCCACCAGCGGAGTGTGGGAGAGACAGTGCAAATAGGCATGCATATCAGGCCACCTTCTCTTCAGCGTGGGCGGTATCCCCGGTTGCGAGGGTCATTTTTTCCGCCAGAGCGGTCAGCTGCGCGCCGAGGGTTTGCGGGATGGCGAGAGCGGCGACAAAGCGGTCCGGCCTGACCACGGCGATGGCGGTGTTATGCAGTGCAAACCAGCTTTTGAGGCGGTTTTGCGTATCGCCCACCCGCAGCGTGCCGGGGGCGTTATCCTGCTCGCGGTGGATCTGCACCTCCGGCACCACCTGGATAAAGCGCACGCCAATCGCGCGCCAGCGGGCGATCTGCCCGGCGTCGAGCCCCCACTGCGGGTTGCAGCCCCAGCCGATAATGGCGAAATTCGCCCCGATAACCTCGTCGAGCAGCACGCTCTCGCCGCTCTCCAGCGTCACCTGCGGTTGAATAAACATTTTGCCCACCGGCGAGGTCTTGCCGGCGCAGTCCGTCAGCAGCGCCCCCTCGCGGTACTGCGGCATCGGCTTAAAGCGCATCTCGAGGAAGTAGCGTTTCACCGGCGGCAGGTAATTCAGCAGCCAGGAGAGACCGTCGCGCACGGCCCCCTGCCAGCGCTTCGGCGGCGCCAGCACGTGGCCGGCGGTGACCGACAGATCAATCATCGCTTTCGCGTGGTCGCGGCGCTCCTGCTGGTAGCTGTCGAGCAGCGCCTCTCCCGCTTTACCGTTAACCACCAGCGCCAGCTTCCACGCCAGGTTGAAGGCGTCGCGCATGCCGCTGTTATATCCCTGCCCCTGCCAGACCGGCATGATGTGCGCCGCATCGCCGGCCAGCAGCACCCGGTTAATGCGAAAGCGCTCGGCAAGGCGGGCGTTATGCGTATAGACCCGCTGGCGGATCAGCTCGACGCGGTCCGGGTCCGGCAGCACTTTGCTCAGCAGACGGCGCATATTGTGCGGCTCGCTGAGCTGGGCTTCGGTTTCTCCGGGCATCACCATAAATTCAAAGCGGCGCACGCCGTGGGGCAGCGCGGCGGAAACGTAGGGTCGCACCGGGTCGCAGCACAGGTAAACGTGCGGGGTGGCCAGCGGGTCGTTAGCGATATCGATGACGATCCACTGATTCGGCGCGGTCTTACCTTCGAAGGGGATGTTCAGCGTACGACGAATAAAGCTGGCGCCGCCGTCGCAGGCCACCAGCCAGTCCGCGCGCACCGTCTCCCGTTCGCCGTCCGGTCCTTTAAGATTTAACGTGACACTGTCACCGTTCTGGCTAAAGGCTTCCACTTCGCGGGAGAAGAGGCAGCGGACCTGAGGGAAACGCTGCAGACCGTGATACATCACCGCATCGACCTGCGGCTGAATNAAGGCGTTGCGCCGCGACCAGCCAAACTCATCGGTCATCGGCTGGATATCGGCAAAGCAGCGGCCTTTTGGGGTGAGAAAACGCATGGCGTGCCACGGCGTGGTATGCGGCAGCACGTCATTCACCAGCCCCACCGCCTGCATCGCCCGCAGGGATTCATCGTCAATGCCGATGGCCCGCGGGTAATCGATCAGTGTGGCGAGCTTTTCCACCACCAGCACGCTGATGCCCATCTGGCCAAGGTAGTTGGCCATCATCAGACCAACCGGACCGGCGCCAACGATGGCGACCTGAGCGGTATGCTGCACGGCGGGTTGAATATCGGGTGTAGATGTTGTCATTCTCAGCGACCTCACGACTCGGAAACTGCCCGGCTGACAGGCAATTTGTTAATCATGTGTAAACGTTTTTTTATAATGGGCTGAGTATAGGGCGGGGGTTTTCGGCTACAATCAAAACATCATCGAATGTGCACCAGGTGCACCACACTGTTTTTAAAGCATTTTAAGGGAGGGTTTATGCGTGACGATGGGTCCGCAGCGTACAAAACGGTGCGCGGATTAAGCCGGGGTTTATTGTTATTAAAATTGTTAAATAAATTCGACGGCGGCGCGACGCCGGGCCTGCTGGCGGAGTTTAGCGGCCTGCATCGCACCACCGTGCGCCGGCTGCTGGAGACGCTACAGGAGGAGGGTTATGTCCGCCGCAGCCGCTCCGATGACANCTTCCGGTTGACCATTAACGTCCGCCAGCTGAGCGATGGATTTCGTGACGAACATTGGATTTCTGCCCTCGCCACGCCGCTGCTCGGCGAGCTGCTGCGCGAGGTGCAGTGGCCAACGGACATCACCACCCTCGACGTCGACGCCATGGTGGTGCGCGAGACTACCCACCGCTTCAGCCGACTGTCGTTTCACCGCGCGATGGTCGGACGGCGGCTGCCGCTGCTGCTCACCGCCTCCGGACTGACGTGGCTGGCCTTTGCCCCCGACGCGGAACGCGACGCCATCGTCAGCATGCTGGCCGCCCGTCCGGAAGCTGAGTATCAGCTGGCCCGCGAACCGGAACGGCTGGCGGCGATCCTCGCCCGCACCCGCCAGAACGGCTATGGCGAAAACTTCCGCGGCTGGCGGCAGGAGGAGAAAATCGCCTCGATCGCCGTGCCGGTCTGCAGTCAGCAGCGGGTTATCGGCTGCCTGAACCTGGTCTATATCGCCAGCGCAATGACCATTGAGCAGGCGGCGCAGAAGCATCTCCCTGCGCTGCAGAGGGTGGCGAGGCAGATAGAAGCCCGCATGGAGGATGAAGAAGTGTGGTACGAAATGCCTTGATCGCGATGAGGGTAACCGCGATCAACCATTGCGCCCGGCTTCGTTATATAATTTAATACACAACGAATTTTCACGCCATTCGGGCCACACCATGTCAAAACACCCCTTACTGCTGGGCCTGACGCTGCTCAGCGCCAGCCTGTTCACCGGCCAGGCCTTCGCCGACCGCACCGTCACCGACCAGCTGGGTCGCCAGGTCACCCTCCCCGACCACGTCACCCGCGTTGTGGTTCTGCAGCATCAGACGCTCAACCTGCTGGTACAACTGCATGCCGCCGAGGATATCGTCGGCGTCTTAAGCAGCTGGAAGAAACAGCTCGGGCCGCAGTTCGCCCGCTTTATGCCCGAGATCGGGCAACTGGCGACCCCGGGCGATCTCACCCAGGTCAATATTGAAAGCCTGCTGGCGCTGCGTCCGCAGGTGGTTTTCGTCGCCAACTATGCGCCGCCGGCGATGATCGCGCAGATCCAACAGGCCGGGATCCCGGTGGTGGCCATCTCGCTGCGCCACGATGCCGCCGGGGAAAAAAATAAAATGAACCCCACCATGGCTGACGAAGAGCAGGCCTATAACGCCGGGCTGATGGAGGGGATCCGCCTTATCGGCGAGGTGGTCGAGCGCCAGCCCGAGGCCGAGGCGCTGATTCACTACACCTTCGAGGCGCGCAAGCAAGCCAATGCGCCGGTGGCCGATATTCCACCGAACCAGCGGGTGCGGGTGTACATGGCCAACCCCGATCTGAATACCTATGGCGCTGGCAAATACACCGGGCTGATGATGGCGCACGCCGGGGCGCTGAACGTGGCGGCCGCCAGCGTAAAAGGCGCCCGCCAGGTGTCGCTGGAGCAGGTGCTGGAGTGGAATCCACAGGTGATCTTCGTCCAGGACCGTTATCCGCAGGTGGTCAAACAGATAGAGAACGACCCGCAGTGGCAGGCGATCGATGCGGTGAAACATCACCGCGTGTGGCTGATGCCGGAGTATGCCAAAGCCTGGGGTTACCCGATGCCGGAGGCCCTGGCGCTGGGCGAGCTGTGGATGGCGAAAAAACTCTATCCTGCGCGCTACCAGAGCATCGATGTGGACAGTAAAGCCAGGGATTATTATCAGCGTTTTTACCGCGTGGCGTGGACGCCAGATGCCCGCTAACTCTCAGCCCTGGCTGGTGCAGGGAAGCCTGGCGCTGGCGACGCTGGCGATCGCGGTCGCCTCGCTCTGTTTCGGCCAGTACCCGTTAAGCCTGAGCGCCGTTGGCCACACCCTGGTCCATCTGCCGCCAGGAGAAGGGGTGATCGGGCAGATCGTCTGGTCGGTTCGCCTGCCGCGCGTGGTGATGGCCCTGCTGGCCGGGGGCGCGCTGGGGCTGTGCGGCGCCACCTTGCAGGGCGTGTTCCAGAACCCGCTGGTGGACCCGCACATCATCGGGGTGACCGCCGGCTCCGCCTTTGGCGGCACGCTGGCGATCCTGTTGGGCGTCGGCAGTCTGCTGATGATGGCCTCGACCTTTTTCTTCGGCCTCGTCGCGCTGGGGCTGATTTACGCCCTCGCCGCCCTGCAGGGGCGGGACAGCACGCTGGGGCTGATTCTGTCCGGGATCATTCTCAGCGGCTTCTTCGCCGCGCTGGTCAGCTTGATGCAGTACCTCGCCGACAGCGAAGAGACGTTACCGAACATCGTTTTCTGGCTGCTCGGCAGCTTCGCGACCGCCAGCTGGCATAAGGTACTGCTTATGTCCCTGCCCCTGGCGGTGGCTGCCGGGGCGCTGTGGAAGCTGCGCTGGCGTATCAACCTGCTGGCCCTGGAGGAGCGCGATGCCCGCAGTCTTGGCGTTCCGGTGGCCGCGCTGCGTCGCGGCGTGCTGGTTTGCTGCGCTGTGCTGGTGGCAGCCCAGGTGGCGGTCAGCGGCAGCATCGCCTGGATGGGTCTGGTGGTCCCGCACCTCGCCCGTCTGCTGGTAGGGGCTGACCATCGTCGCCTGCTGCCCACCGCCTTCTGGCTCGGCGCCGCGCTGATGCTGGTGGTGGACGATCTGGCGCGTACGCTGACCCAGGCGGAGATCCCGATCGGGATCATCACCGCCCTGCTCGGGGCGCCGCTGTTTACCGTGTTGCTGGTGCAATCCCGACGCCGGAGTACGACCCGATGAACAGCTCATTATCGCTGCAAGCGCTACGCTACGGCCACCGTCAGCCGCTCTTCGCCCCGCTCACGCTGGCCTGCCGGCCCGGTGAGATCTGGGCGGTGCTGGGCGCCAATGGCCGGGGAAAAAGTACCCTGCTGGATACCCTGACCGGCGTGCTGCCGCCGCTGGGCGGCGAGATGCAGTGCGAGGGCGGCGTGGCCCTGGTTCCGCAGTCGTTTCGTCCCGCTTTTCGCTGGCGCGTGAGCGATGTGGTGCTGATGGGCCGGGCCCGTCACGTGGATCTCTTTGCCCAGCCGGACGAGGAGGATGCCCGGCGGGTTGAGCAGGCGCTGGCGCAGCTGGGGATTGCCGCCCTGGCCGAAGATGACTTCGGCGCCCTCTCCGGCGGCCAGCAGCAGCTGGTGTTGATTGCCCGCGCGCTGGTCAGCGCCAGCCAGAATATCCTGCTGGATGAGCCCTGCTCGGCGCTGGACCTCGGTAACCAGCAGGTGGTATTGCAGCTGATCGGCGACCTCGCCCACCGCCAGGCGCGCACCGTCCTGTTCACCACCCATGATCCCAACCACGCCCTACAGGTGGCCAGCCATACGCTGCTTCTGCTGCCGGAGGGCCGGTGGCTGGCGGGCGAGACCGCCGACGTGCTGAGCGAAACGCATCTCCGGCAAGCGTACGGCCTGCCGGTACGCCTGATCCGCCATGCCGCCTCCGCGTTCCCTCTGCTGGCGCCGGGGTTTACGCTGCGTCGCTTAACGGCATAAAACCCGCCTGCCGGAGATACCCCTGGCCAACGTCGTCGAGGATAAAGCGATACAGGGCCAGCGCGGCGGGATCGGCCCTGAGACGCGCCAGCTGGTAATCGCAGCGAATATTCCACGGTGCCGGGATGGTCAGGGTACGCAGATCGTCGCAGGTGGCCAGCGCGGGGCCATAGTGCGCATAGCCGATAAACAGATCCGCCAGATTCTGGCGAATAAGCCACGCGCCGGCTATCTCTCCCGGCGGCACGCTCAGTGAGTCTCTGCCGCCGACCAGCTGCTGCGCCCGCCCGGCCATCGCGTTGCCCAACCCTGGATAGCGTGCCTCAATTCGGGCGAACAGCTGCCAGGTATAATCTCCCGACGGATCGCAGCCCGGCGTGGAGGTCGCCAACCGCAGGCGGGGCGTGCTGAGCAGCGCCAGCCAGTCCAGGCCATCGTTGTCCGGCGACCGCCGGGCCGTCAGCATCAGCTGGTTGCTGGCAAATCCCTGGCATTCCTGCGCCAGACCCGCCTGCAGCAGCGCCTGCGGGTGCGCCGCGTTGGCGGAAGCAAAAACCGCGCACGGCGACCCGGCTTCGATCCGCTCGCGCAGCAGGCCGGCAGGGCCAAACTGCGCATCGACCGCCAGGCCAGTGTGCTGCCGAAAGTGCGCCACCAGCGGCAGGAAGGCGCTTCTCAGGCTTCCCGCCGCCAGCAGCGTGAGAGTGGTATTTGCCATAGGATATCGCTATAAACCGGATAATATAGCGCTATATTACCCGGTTTGCCGTCGCGTCAGTAGCGAATTTCTGCCAGCGCCCGCAGCTGCTCGGGGGTGGCTACCGGTAGGTCAAAAAAGCGCAGATAGGCAGGGATCATTTCAAACAGCATGTCGGTCCCGCGCTGGATGTGGCACTGTCGTGCCTGAGCGGCCCTCAGCAGCGGGGTGTACTCCTGAGTCATGACGACTTCCCCCACCCAGGCGCCTGGCGCCAGACGGTCAACGTCCAGCGGCAGTGGATCGCTGGCCTTCATCCCCAGCGGGGTGGCATTGACCACCAGCTCGTGTCCGGCAGGATCGGGCTGCATCAGGGTGATATCGAGCTGCGGATAGTGCTGATGCAGCCGCCCGGCGAGGGCGTGCGCCACCTCGGGTCGGGTATCGTACAGGGTCAGGGCGCTGACCCCCGCCGCCGCGAGGGAGGCGGCGATAGCCGATCCCACCCCGCCGCTGCCAACCACCAGCGCCCGCGTCCCCTGCGGGTTAAACCCTTTACGACGCAGGCCCAGCACAAATCCCTCGCCATCGAACATGTCTCCGCTCAGGCTACCGTCAGCCTCGCGGCGGATGGCATTGCAGGCGCCAGCGATGGCCGCCGTCGGGCTCAGGCGCTGCACCAGATCGCAGGTGGCGATTTTATGCGGCATCGTCACCAGCGCGCCGATGATGTTGGTCATCGTAAACAGCGGCGGAATAAACGCGGCGTAGTCCTCCGGCCTGACCCCCATCGGCACCACCTTCACGTCCACCTGCTGGTCAACGAACCACGGGTTGTAGATCATCGGCGCCTTAAAACTGGCGGTCGGATAGCCAAGGTGCGCTATCAGCCGCGTATTCCCACTAATCACCATGCCTTGCTCCTTTGCTTACTGCGATAACTCGATACGTTTGACGTCGCCGAGGATAAACAGATAGGCCGCCACGCCCAGCAGCGCGGCGCCGCCGATGTAGATCAAGGCGTAGAAGAAATTGCCGAACCCGGCAACGATAAAGCCGATCACCAGCGGGGTGAGGATCCCCGCGAGGTTGGCGCAGAAGTTAAACAGGCCGCCGGTCAGACCGCCCAGCCCCTTCGGGGCGATATCGGAGATCAGCGTCCAGCCGAGGCCCACCATCCCCTGGCCAAAAAAGGCAAACGACATCACCAGGATCACCGCCAGGTCGCTCTCCAGCCAGTTGGCGGTGATGATGCAGCTGGCCATCAGCAGGCCGGCAACGATCGGCAGCTTACGGCCAAGATTGGCCGACCCGGTGGCCTTGAGCAGTTTGTCGGAGAGCCAGCCGCCAAACATCACCCCGCCGGCGGCGGCGACAAACGGCAGGATGGAGAAGAAGCCAACCTTCAGCCAGGGCATATGCCGCTCGGTGGCCAGCCAGGTGGGGAACCAGGTGAGAAAGAACACCAGCACGGTATTGCCGGCAAACTGGCCGATGCTGGCGCCGATGATCTGCCGTTTGCTCAGCAGCTGGCGGACCAGCGGCCAGCTGAACGCCACCTGCTGGTCGGTCGGGGCGCTGAGGCCGCCGCCGTTTTCGATATGCTCGCGCTCCTGCTGGCTAAGGCGCGGATCTTCATGCGGTTCGCGGTAGCAGCGCCACCACACCAGGGCAAACAGAATGCCGACGGCGCCAACGCTGACGAACAGCACCCGCCAGCCGAAACCGTCCATGATCCAGAACAGCAGCGGCGCAAAGCAGGCCAGCCCGAGATACTCCCCCACGGTGTACACCGCCGTGGCCTTCGCCCGCTCCTGCTGTGGGAACCAGGCGCTGACCACCCGGCTGTTGACCGGAAAGCACGGCGCTTCGCTAATGCCGAGCCCGAAGCGGCACAGCAGCAGCGTCTTCAGCCCCACCGCCATGCCGTGGAACAGGGTAAACAGCGACCACAGGGTCAGTGACAAAAAGTAGGTCACTTTGTTGCCAAAGCGGTCGAGAAACAATCCGCCGGGGATCTGCGCCAGAGCATAGGTCCAGGCGAAGGCGGAGAAGAGGATTCCCATGATCGCCGGGTCGATCCCCAGCTCAGCGGTGAGCTTTGGGGCGGCGATCCCCAGTACGGTGCGATCGAGATAGTTGATCATGGTGCCAATGGCCAACAGCGCAAGAATGCCGATACGCCGCCGGGAGCGGCGCACGGTGACGGCTGGCTGGGCGGCAGCCGTCGGGTTAGGGCTATATGAGCTCATAGTCGGTTCCTGTCTCGGGTACAGAGGGTGTTGTTATTGTGTTTAACGCATAATGAACCATTTGATTCAGGCTAACAATACTGCATCGCCGCCAGACGGACGGCCGCATTCGCTGCGCCATAGAGCGCATAGCCAGCCCGGCGCTCGGTTAACTCAAAGAAAAAGCGGCCGGCGGTAAACGGCCGGGTGTAAAGGTGCAGGAAATCTCCCCCCTGCGGATCGCGGTCATAGAGGAGCTGCTGGCGCTGAAGCTGCCCGACGTCCAGCTCGCCGCCAAAGCGCGCCAGCAGATCGTCATAATAATTGGCCGGGATCGGCAGCGTATGGCGGGCAACCTCGGCAAGCTGGTCGCAGGCGGCCGGCAGATCGCGGCAGGCAAAGGCGGCATGCTGCAGCCCCGNNNNCTGGTAGCAAGCGACGGAGCGGGCGATCTGCGTCGCCCGGCTCTGCGAAATATTCAGCGCCAGACGGATATCGCCCTGCGGGCTGCGCACCGCCAGGCTGCGCACCAGTCCATACGGGTCCGGCAGCGTCTGCTCATGCTCAAGGGAAAAACCAAACACCGTACGGAAGAACATCACCCAGTTATCGCGGCTGTCGGCCTCCATTCCCAGCGCCAGATGATCGATACCGAGATAGTCCTCGCGCACCGTCACGCCATCACGCAGATGAAAATCGCGCTCGTAGATAGCCTCCCCGGCGTCGATGAGATAGATAAGGCTGCCGTCGGGGGCGCAGATCGCCGGGATCGGCGTTTCGTTCGGCCCGGCGTCGCCCTGCCAGGTGGCATACCCCAGCGCGCGGGCGCGGGCGACAAGCGACGCGCTGTGCTCGACCCGCAGCGCCATCGCGCAGAGCGATACCCCGTGGCGTTGATAAAAATGGTCGGCCCAGCTGTGCGGCTGATGGTTGATGACGATCCGCGCCCCGCCGTTGCGCCACAGCGTCACCTGTCTGGAGCGGTGGCTTCCCTCGTGCTGAAAACCCAGCGCCTGCAGATGTTGCCCCAGGCGCTGCGCCTCGGCGGCGCTGGCGGCAAACTCGATAAACTCCAGCCCGTGATAGACCGGCAGCGGCGGCGGTGAAAACAGATCGGCATCGCACGTCGGGAGCCGACGGCGGGTTTGCTCCTCCAGCCACAGCAGCGAACGATAACCATCTTTGGCCGTCGCGCCGTTCGGCGAGGCGCGAAAACCGTCATTAAAGATCTCCAGCGACCAGGGGCCGCGGTAGCCACAGCGGGTGATCTGCTCGGCAAACGCCTCCAGCGGCAGCTCCCCCTGTCCGGGAAAGCAGCGGAAGTGGCGGCTCCACTCCAGCAAATCCATTTTCATATACGGCGCATCGGCGAGCTGTACAAAGGTGATTTTCTCCACCGGCACCGACGGTAGCGCGTCCAGCGTGTCGCCGCGGGCCAGAATATGGAAGCTGTCGAGCACCAGGCCCAACGCCGGGCTGTCCACCCGCCGCACCCGCTCCCAGGCCTGCTGCCAGCGGTTCACATGGGTTCCCCAGGCCAGGGCCTCATAGCCGATAGCGATCCCCTCCTCTTCCGCCAGCGTGGCCAGCGCCCGCAGGTCCGCGACCTGCAATTCGCTATCCGCCGAGCAGTCCGGCTGTACATTGCTGCACAACAGCAGCGTCTCGCAGCCCAGCTCGCGCATCAGAGCAAACTTGCGCCGAGCGCGGGCCATATTCGCCGCAAACTGCGCCCGACTGGCGCCTTCAAAATCGCGAAAGGGTTGAAAAAGCGTGATTTTTAACCCTAAATCGGCGGCAAGCTGGCGGATTTCCGCCGGCGTCCCCGTATAATAGAGCAGATCGTTCTCGAAAATTTCCACCCCCTGATACCCCGCCGCCGCAATAGCGTGCAGCTTCTCAGGCAGGGTGCCGGAAATCGAAACGGTGGCGATAGAGCGCAGCATAAGGTCCTCGGGTCAACAGCTGACGTAAGCCTTGAATATGTATCATTTGGTTCATTTGCGCCATACTAGGTTGCTAAATTGTGATCATTATGTGTATTTTTTGTCACCCAAGAAAAAGGAGTTGCCATGACCGTCGTTGCCCATGATGAAGCACAATCCCTGAAGGCGCGGATTTTCAGCGCCGCTATCGCTGTCTTTGCTGAACACGGGCTGTCAGGCGCCCGCATGGAGCAGATCGCCACCGAGGCGCAGACCACCAAACGCATGGTGGTTTACTACTTCAAAAGCAAAGAACAGCTCTATCAGGAGGTGCTGCAGCATGTGTATGCGCGGATCCGCGAAACCGAGCAGCAGCTGGGGCTGGAGAATGTGCCGCCGGTGGAGGCGCTGGTGCAGCTGGTGCGCTGGAGCGTGCGCTATCACGCCACCCATGCGGACTATATGCGCGTCATTTGCATGGAGAATATGCAGCGCGGCAAGTGGTTAAAAAGCTCGGGTGAACTGAAGCCGCTGAATCGTACCGCCCTGTCGATTCTGGAAGACATTTTACTGCGCGGCCAGCAGCAGGGCGTCTTTCAGGCGGGGCTCGACGCGCGCGATGTCCACCGGTTAATCAGCAGCTTCAGCTTTTATCAGGTGTCGAACTTCTACACCTTCAGCAGCCTGTATCTTGACGATCCGCTACCCGCCATCGACGATGAAGCGATGGTGGCTCACCATTGTGACATTGCCGTCAGGGCGGTGATCCGCTTCGTGATTTCCTGACCCGCCGGCGTAAGGGTTCAGTGCCCGGAAAGCGCATGAATGACTTTCTCCATGGCCTCCACGGTGAGCGGCGAACGCTGGATTTTGCGGTTCGCCAGCGAGGTGCGCAGCACACCGGCAATGACAATGTGTTTCGGCTCCTGACCCAGGTCACGCATTTCCAGCACGACTTTACCCACCACGCGGCACATTTCCTGGTACAGGTCGTCGTCTTTCGCTTTATTTCCCATAGAATTTAGCTCGTATTTTATCATTATCAATCAAATCATTATTGATAGATTTCCCGCACAACGCAAACCATCGCCACTTTAAAGGTTCAATGACGCATTTTACCGGCTCATGATGGCGAAATAATCCATTTCTTTTACCCTTTTTCATAGCCGGTGACGAAAAAGTGTGTTGCGTAGATTTTTGCATAACGTGCCGGTTTTGTTACGCGCTTTGTCCATAATTTGAAACGAGGTTTTTATTTTCCTTTTTGATTTCGGCAGCGTATAATGCGCTTCGATTCTTTATTGAATGGTTTCAGCGCATTGGACTGCATGATAAAACGCATAACACCTTGCCACATTTCATGGGCTGAACCGCCAGCACACATTCTTCTGCACGCTCCGGGGTTGTCACCTATCCTTAGGGCGTGGCTTAGCAACTTTCGTAATACAGGTTTGGCTCCCCGGCAGTGCGCCCGCGGAGCGAGAATTCCATATCCTTCACAACTTAAAGACTAAAACTGTCATGAAAAAGACCAAAATTGTTTGCACCATCGGTCCGAAAACCGAATCTGAAGAGATGCTGACCAAAATGCTGGAAGCCGGCATGAATGTGATGCGTCTGAACTTCTCCCACGGTGACTATGCGGAACACGGTCAGCGCATCCAGAACCTGCGCAATGTGATGAGCAAAACCGGTAAGAAAGCCGCTATTCTGCTGGACACTAAAGGGCCGGAAATTCGTACCATCAAGCTGGAAGGCGGCAACGACGTCTCCCTGAAAGCAGGCCAGACCTTCACCTTCACTACCGATAAATCCGTCATCGGCAACAACGAAATCGTTGCGGTAACCTATGAAGGCTTCACCTCCGACCTCGCCGTCGGCAACACCGTCCTGGTGGACGATGGCCTGATCGGCATGGAAGTCACGGCTATCGAAGGCAACAAAGTTATCTGTAAAGTGCTGAACAATGGCGACCTCGGCGAGAACAAAGGCGTTAACCTGCCGGGCGTCTCCATCGCCCTGCCGGCGCTGGCTGAGAAAGACAAACAGGATCTGATCTTCGGTTGCGAACAGGGCGTGGACTTCGTCGCGGCCTCCTTCATCCGTAAACGTTCCGACGTCGTCGAGATCCGTGAGCACCTGAAAGCCCACGGCGGCGAAAACATCCAGATCATCTCCAAAATCGAAAACCAGGAAGGCCTGAACAACTTCGACGAAATCCTCGAAGCGTCTGACGGCATCATGGTTGCGCGTGGCGACATGGGCGTGGAGATCCCGGTTGAAGAAGTTATCTTCGCCCAGAAAATGATCATCGAAAAATGTATCCGCGCGCGTAAAGTGGTTATCACCGCCACCCAGATGCTGGACTCCATGATCAAGAATCCGCGTCCGACCCGCGCTGAAGCCGGCGACGTGGCTAACGCCATCCTCGACGGCACCGATGCGGTGATGCTGTCCGGCGAATCCGCGAAAGGTAAATACCCGCTGGAAGCGGTCACCATCATGGCGACCATTTGCGAACGTACCGACCGCGTGATGACCAGCCGTCTGGACTTCAACAACGACAACCGTAAACTGCGCATCACCGAAGCGGTGTGCCGCGGCGCGGTAGAAACCGCTGAGAAACTGGAAGCGCCGCTGATCGTGGTCGCCACCCAGGGCGGTAAATCCGCACGCGCTGTGCGCAAATACTTCCCGGATGCCACCATCCTGGCGCTGACCACCAACGAAACCACCGCTCGTCAGCTGGTGCTGAGCAAAGGCGTGGTACCGCAGCTGGTGGAAGAGATTGCCTCTACCGATGATTTCTATCATCTGGGCAAAGACCTGGCGCTGAAGAGCGGCCTCGCGCGTAAAGGCGACGTAGTGGTGATGGTTTCCGGCGCATTAGTGCCGAGCGGCACGACTAATACCGCTTCCGTACACGTGCTGTAATAATTTACAGGTTAATTGGTTTTTTTTAATAAAGCGCCTCGCGGGGCGCTTTTTTTTATTCATTGATTAGCTCTTCCTATTAAAAATGCAAATCGGAATTTACTATTTAATAAGGGATTATCTAAGATGAATCCGATGGAAGCGCGCTGTTTTCACTCGCCTTTTTCAGCGATTCTGAGCAATTCGATGCTTCTTTGAGCGAACGATCAAAAATAAGTGCGTTCAGGTAAAAAAAATATTCTCATCCCAAAAAACTTTGTGTAATACTTGTAACGCTACATGGAGATTAACTCAATCTAGAGGGTATTAATAATGAATCGTACTAAACTGGTACTGGGCGCGGTAATCCTGGGTTCTACTCTGCTGGCTGGTTGCTCCAGCAATGCTAAAATCGATCAGCTGTCTTCTGACGTTCAGACTCTGAACGCTAAAGTTGACCAGCTGAGCAACGACGTGAACGCAATGCGTTCCGACGTTCAGGCTGCTAAAGACGACGCAGCTCGCGCTAACCAGCGTCTGGACAACCAGGCTCACTCTTACCGTAAGTAAGAGTTCTGGTAATAAAAATGGCGCACTCTGTGCGCCATTTTTTTTGCCCTCAGCATGAGGGCTATTGGGTAAGCAGACCGTTGTCAGACGAACTATTCTGCGCCGACAGCGACGTCGCCGTGCTACCTGCCCCCGCCGACACCACCACCGGATACCCCGCCCTTCTCGACATCGCTTTTTTCAACTGCAGGTCATCCACTGCTTTATCCTCTGCGAAGGCGTGAAACGCCGCTGGCAGCGTGTAAGCGATGGTCCGGGTGTTTTCCCCTTCGGTCTGCGAAAGCGGCCTGTGGACTTCGACATAGCGTTTACCATCCGGCTCGACGGCAAACTTCACCGGCTGATTGATAATCCGTACCGGCGTCCCGGTTTTCACCTGGCTGAACAGCGCTTTGATGTCATCAGCGTTCATCCGCATACAGCCCGAGCTGACGCGCAGACCAACGCTGTCTGGGGCGTTAGTTCCGTGGATGAGATATTCACCGTTACCGTAGGCCAGACGCAGCGCATAGCGGCCCAGGGGATTGTTCGGTCCGGCCGGGACCACCGCTGGCAGCGTCACCCCTTTCTCCAGCGAGCGCGCGCGGATGCCGGCGGTAGGCGTCCAGGTAGGGTTAGGGATCTTCTGCCCCACGTGGGTGGTCATCTCCGGCGTTTCCAGACCTAACTGGCCAATGCCCAGCGGATAGACCTGCACCTGATTCTCTCCCGGCGGGAAGTAATACAGCCGCAGTTCGGCGAGGTTGACGACAATGCCCTCCCTCGGCACGTCGGGCAGCAGCATCTGAGAAGGGATAAGGACCTGAGTGCCGGGCTTCGGCTGCACCGGCGCAATCGTATCGTTGGCTTCGAGGATCAGCATCGCCGCGGTATCGAAATGGCGCGCAATTGCCTGCAGGTTGCGATCTCCCTCCTGTACCGTCCAGTACTGATTCTGACCAATCAGCCGACTGTTGGCGGGAGGGAGCGGATAATCAACGGCCCAGGCGGCCGAGGAGGCGCCAAGGGCGCTGAGAAGGGCTAAGGTGATCATCGTTTTGCGTTTCATACTGAGATTCCTTCTTTCGCTGATAAAACGCCAGGAGACTGAACGGCGGCAGGGTCAGCGCCCAGCCGGACGTAACAGAATGAAATCTACCTGTTTATTCTAGCTAATATTTGCCGCTTTCGCGCGTATCGCGCGGATCATGGCTTCGAGGCCTTGCGAGCGGGAGGGGGTGAGATGCTGGGTGAGCGCCATTTTTTCAAACCACGGACGCACGTCGAACTCGGTGATGTCCTGAGCGGTCATCCGGTCATAGAGGATAAACACCACCGCTATCAGACCCTTGACGATCGCCGCATCGCTATCGCCGCGCAGGGTGATCACGCCTGTGGGATCCTGGTCCATCACGATCCAGACCTGGCTTTGACAGCCCTGAATAATGTTCTGCACGCTATGTTCTTCCGGGCTTAGCGGCGCCAGACGCTGGCCAAGCTCGATGATATAGAGATACTTCTCTTCCCAGTTGGCGCAACGGCTAAAGTTACGCAACAGTTTGTCTTTGTCCGGTAGTGCCGCCATTGTCCCGTCCTTTACCCTAACAGTTTGCGGATCCGCTGGAGGCCGGCCACCAGGCGGTCCACCTCTTCCGTGGTATTGTACATCGCCAGCGATGCCCGACACATAGCCGGTACCTGATACCGGGCCATCAACGGCATCGCGCAGTGGTGTCCGGTCCGCACGGCGATCCCGTAGTTATCGAGGAAGCTGCCGACGTCATAGGCGTGATGCTGACCGAGGTTGAAAGCAATTACCCCTTTACGCTGCGCCGGGCCGTAAAGGATCAGATCCGGTACCGCGCGCAGGGCATCGAGCGCGTAGCGCATCAGCGTCTGCTCATACTCGGCAATCTGCGTCAGTCCCAGCTGGGTGACGTAGGTCAGCGCCGCGCCGAGGCCAATGATCCCCCCGGTATTCGGCGTGCCGGCCTCAAAGCGCCACGGCGCCTGATTCCAGGTGGTGCCCTCCGTCAGGCTGACGGTGGCGATCATCGACCCGCCCCCTTCCCAAGGCGCCATCGTCTGCAGCAGCTCGGACCGGGCGTAGAGCACGCCGATCCCGGTCGGCCCATACAGCTTGTGGGCGGAGAAAACATAAAAATCGCAGCCCAGCGCCTGGACGTCCACCGGGTGGTGCATCACCGCCTGGGCGCCATCCACCAGCACTTTCGCGCCATGCAGATGCGCAAGAGCAATCAGCGCCGCCAGCGGGTTTTCCGTCCCCAGCACGTTGGAGACCTCGGTTATCGCCAGCAGGCGGGTGCGCGGGTCAAACAGTCCCGGGACAACATCCAGTTGCAGCGTACCGTCCGGGTTCAGGGGGATCACCCGCAGCTCAGCCCCGACGCGGGCGCAGAGCATCTGCCACGGCACAATATTGGCGTGGTGCTCCATTTCGCTGATGATAATGTTATCCCCGGCGCCGACGTTGGCGTTTCCCCAGCTGTTGGCCACCAGGTTGATACCCTCGGTGGTGCCGCGGACGAACACCACTTCCTCCGCCGACCCGGCGTTAAGGAAGGTGGCCGCCTGCTGACGCACGGCTTCCATCCGCGCGGTGGCTTCCGCGCTGAGGGTATGGATGCCGCGGTGCACCGCCGCGTAGCCGTGGCGATAGAATTCCGCTTCGGCGCCGATCACTGCCTCCGGCTTCTGGGCGCTGGCGGCGCTGTCGAGATAGACCAGCGGCTGACCGTTGACCTCCCGGTTCAGTACCGGAAAATCGGCGCGAACCTGTTCTACTGAAAATGTCATACAGTGCCTCCCGGCAAACGCTGTCCAATACGCGCCAGCACCTGCTCTCTGAGCGCGTCGCTGCGGATAGCCTCGGTGAGCTCGGCGGCGAAGGCGTAGAGGATCATCTGCTGCGCCGCCTGCTGTTCGATACCGCGCGAGCGCAGATAGAACAGCTGCTCTTCGTCAATGCGCCCCACCGTCGCCCCGTGGCTGCATTTCACGTCATCGGCGTAAATTTCCAGCTGCGGTTTGGTGTCGACCTCCGCCAGCCGCCCGAGCAGCAGATTATTGTTGGTCATCTGACCGTCGGTTTTCAGCGCGAGCGGCGCGACGTTGATCAGCCCGTTAAACACCGCCCGCCCCTTATCGCTGACGATGGTTTTGTGCAGCTGGCGGCTGGTGCAGTAGCCGACCTGATGGTCGAGCCAGGTGCGGCTATCGCAGACCTCATTTTTCACCGGCATCGCCAGCGAATTGAGGCGCAGGTTGCTGTTTTCGCCGCCCAGGCGGGTGCTGGTCTGGTGACGCAGCACCTGGCCGCCAAGCAGGAAACTGCTGCTGAAGGCCGAGGCGTCGCGGCCCAGCAGCAGGTCGTTATGGGCGAAGTGATAGCTGCGGGCATTCTCAAATGCCAGCTTGATATGCTGGAGGTGCGCGTTATCGGCCACCGTCATGGTCAATCGCCCGCCGGTGAAATGCGGCTGCTCATTGAGGCTCAGGTAATGCTCGACAATCGTCGCCTCCGCCCCGCTCTCCAGCGCCAGGTGATGGCGATAGTGGGCGGTATTCAGCGCATCGCCGGCCAGGCCACTGGTGATATGCATCAGCAGCAGCGGTTTATCCAGGCGGCCGTTGCGCGGCACGCGAATGCGGGTCACCGTCTGGGCCAGGCTTTCGGTCAGATGGAGAAACACCTCCGGCTGCAGGGCATCCGGCAGATGCTGGCGCTGATTATCGACACTGACCTCCACGCCGCTGGCGGCAAGATCGTCGCTCAGCTGAGGATGATAGCGGCCATCGATAAACACCAGCCGCCAGGCGTCCAGCGGCAGCGCCAGCGCATCACGCTGTTCAGCACTGAGAGAGGCCCCCTCATCGGCGACAAAGCGACCGTTAAGTAGGGCATCCAGCGGAGTGTATTTCCAGTCCTCGTGCTTGCGCGTCGGCAGCCCAAGGCGCAGCAGCTGCTGCAGATGCTGACTGGCCTCCGGGGTACGCGGGCCGCCCTGCGCTTCAAACAGATGGTGCCACTGCTGCAGCGCGTTACTGCTGTTCGGTAAGCCAGCCATAGCCCTGCTCCTCCAGCTGTTTGACCAGAGAGAAATCGCCCGACTTCACAATCCGCCCCTGATACAACACATGGACATAGTCCGGCTTGATATAGTCAAGGATGCGCTGATAGTGGGTGACAATGATAAAGGCGCGTTTGCCGTCGCGCAGGGCATTCACTCCCTGCGAGACGATTTTCAGGGCATCGATATCCAACCCCGAATCCGATTCATCGAGAATGCACAGCTCCGGCTCAAGCACCGCCATTTGCAGAATATCGTTGCGCTTTTTCTCACCGCCGGAGAAGCCAACGTTCACCGAGCGGGTCAGGAGATCTTCCGGCATCTGCAGAAGCTTGATCTTTTCTTCCATTAAGTCCTGGAAATCGAAACGATCCAGCGCCTCCTGGCCACGATAATTGCGCACGGCATTCAGCGCAGTCTGCAGGAAAAACTGGTTGCTGACGCCGGGGATCTCTACCGGATACTGGAAGGCCATAAAGATACCTTCCCCGGCGCGATCTTCCGCAGCGAGTTCGAGCAGGTTTTTGCCCTTAAATTCGACGCGACCGCCAGTCACCTCATAATCTTCACGCCCGGCCAGGGTGGCCGAAAGCGTACTTTTGCCTGAGCCGTTCGGCCCCATAATGGCGTGGACCTCTCCCGGGCGCACCTCAAGGTTCAGCCCGCGCAGGATCGCTTTATCTTCGACGGCGACGTGTAAATCTTGAATACTTAACATCTTTTTTCCTTAATTATCAGCCGACGCTATGTTCAAGGCTAATGGCCAGCAATTTTTGCGCCTCTACAGCGAACTCCAGCGGCAGCTCGGAGAAGACGTCTTTACAGAAACCGTTGACGATCATCGAGATGGCATCGTCTTCGCTGATCCCGCGCTGCAGGCAGTAGAACAATTGATCTTCGCCAATCCGCGAGGTGGTCGCCTCGTGCTCCAGCTGGGCGCTGTTGTTGCGGCATTCTACATACGGGAAGGTATGCGCCCCGCAGTCCGGGCCGATCAGCATCGAATCGCACTGGGTATAGTTGCGGGCGTTGGTGGCGGTCGGCATGATTTTGACCAGCCCGCGATAGCTGTTCTGACTATGTCCGGCGGAGATCCCTTTCGAGATGATGGTCGAGCGGGTATTCTTGCCGATATGGATCATTTTGGTGCCGGTGTCCGCCTGCTGATGGCCGCTGGTCAGCGCCACCGAAAAGAATTCGCCGATCGAGTTATCGCCGCGCAGGATGCAGCTGGGGTATTTCCAGGTGATGGCCGAGCCGGTTTCCGACTGGGTCCATGACATTTTGCTGTTCTCCCCTTCGCACAGGGCGCGCTTGGTGACGAAGTTGAGGATCCCGCCGGTGTTGTTATCGCCGGGGAACCAGTTCTGCACCGTGGAGTATTTCACTTCCGCGTCTTTATGGATGATGACTTCAACGACCGCGGCATGCAGCTGATAGCTGTCGCGCACCGGCGCCGAGCAGCCTTCAATATAGCTGACGTAGCTGCCTTCATCGGCCACCAGAATGGTGCGTTCAAACTGCCCGGTCTTTTCGGCGTTGATGCGGAAATAGGTCGACAGCTCCATCGGGCAGCGGACGCCCTTCGGCACATAGATAAAGGTGCCGTCCGAAGCCACNGCGGCGTTCAGCGCGGCAAAGAAGTTGTCATTCCCCGGCACTACGGTGCCCAGATACTTTTTCACCAGTTCCGGATGGTCGTGGATCGCCTCGCCGAAAGAACAGAAGATGATCCCCTGCTCGGCCAGCTTTTCTCGGTAGGTAGTCGCCACCGACACCGAGTCAAATATCGCGTCCACCGCCACCTCGCGCCCTTCGCGTACCGGCACGCCCAGCTGGTTAAAGGCTTCTTCCACCTCGCTGGTCAGAAAGGTATTGGCCCCGGTCTGCTGCACCGCGCCAGGCTCGGAGGCGCAGGTCTCATCGCAGTTGCCGCAGGAGGGCGCGGAATAGTAGCTGTAATCCTGATAATTCAGCTTATCGTAATGCGCTTTCAGCCAGTGCGGCTCCTCCATTTCCAGCCACGCCCGGTAGGCATTCAGACGAAACTCCAACATCCACTGCGGCTCATTGCGGCGAGCCGAGATAGCCCGAACGACTTCTTCATTAATGCCTTTGGCCAGCTCATCGGTTTGCAGGCGAGTAAAAAAGCCCTCTTTGTAGTTGAGCGGGCCGCCGGTCCAGGTTTTGACATCGTCAGTTGCTTCAGTATTACGCGACATAGTTACTCCGCCTGCACCCCAAAACTTTCGCCGCAGCCGCACTCATGCTGCGCTTTCGGGTTATGAAATTTAAAGATTTCATTTAAACCTTCCCGGACATAATCCAGCTCGGTGCCGTCGATGAACGGCATCGCCTGCAGCGGCGCAAACAGCTTCGCCCCGTCAGATTCAAAGAGCAGATCGTCGGGCGCCGGCTCGGCAATCATTTCGAGCACATAGCCAAAACCAGCGCAGCCGCTGGTTTTAATGCCCAGCCGCAGCCCTTTCTTATCCGGCTGCTTGCGCATCAGATCGCGGATATGCGCGGCAGCGGCCGGCGTCATGGTCAGTCCCTGCCAGCTGAAATCGGCGGGATTAAAAGTTCCTGCTTGTACTTCCATCGATAGACCTCCAGGTTGGCGCCATCAAGGCATACCGCCATGTTAGTGATAATGATTATCACTTCAACCCTTCTGCAGCAGGGGTATTGCCTCATTTAGTGCTTTTTATAAGCATAGACCCTCGCCCGGGGATTTTCAGGGCGTGCAAATAGAACTTAATCTATTGATTTATAATATGTTATTTTGAAATCATTCTATCTCCGCACGCAATGGCAAAGATGTATCGAAAATACCGATTTATGCAATAGCGGCAGACCACCTTGCTGGTTATCGCTTGCAGGCGAGCATAAAGTGACAACGTAACAGAAAGACCATGCCAGCGCGGGGCGCGGCCCCGGCCATGCGCTAGAAAAAAGCGGGTAGTGAAAGCGCCCGCCGGTAACGCTTCAGGAAAGGAATAAGCGCCGCTCGCCTGGCCGCGTTCGGGAAATNANACCAAAATAAAACGGGCAAACGGGGCTGCCAGGCGGGATACCGGCTGGCTAGGTGCCTTTACTCACCAGCCGGGCGGCCTGGACAAAGACCTCATCCTCTACCCCGTCCCCCTTCTGTCTGCCCAGCCTCACCAGTTCATCCACGATACTCCCCTGATTAATCTGCTTTTGTGTAGCCACTAAGCTAATGACCGCCGCGCCGATGGCCATGCCAATCAATGCCGTTTGTTCATCTTTATCTTTCATGGTGTCGCTCCGTCTGCCCTCCTCAGAAAGGCTAGCAAAAGATACCATCTGCTCAATTTCAAATTCATCTTCTTTACACCTCCCGGAAAACGCAGGCGCCGCACTGACCTCTCCTTCCCCCTGGTGGCGATGGCGCAAAGCGCTGTCGCCTCATACCGGGTCTTTATTTTGCCAGCTTCACGTTGCGCGGAAATAAATAAAAATAACGCGCGCGCCGAAGAGTAAAAAAAGGAAATAGCAGCCTCAGCGATAAAACCAGATTATTCCAGCAGGGAATAGCTGGAATGCTAATATTTCATTTCCTCGCCGGTTTTTAGAGGCCTATAGTTTTTTTACCTGCAGAACATCCACTAAGGTTAAAAAACATAAGGACATAATAATGATTGTTTCAGCCCCCAGCGATTATCGCGAAGCCGCTCGTCGTCGTCTGCCCCGCTTCCTTTTCGATTATATTGACGGTGGCGCGGTGGCGGAAAACACCATGAACGCCAACGCCGCCGAGCTTGCCTCGGTAGCTCTTCGCCAGCGTGTACTGTGCGGGGCCGGCGAACCGACGCTGGCGACCACGATCCTTGATGCCCCATGGGCGATGCCCGTGGCGCTGGGGCCCGTCGGCGCCACCGGGATGTACGCCCGCCGCGGCGAAGTCCAGGCGGCCCGCGCCGCCTCCCGCGCCGGGATCCCGTACACCTTATCCACCGTGTCGGTCTGCTCGATTGAAGAGGTGGCGAGCCACGCCAGCGGCGCGCTCTGGTCCCAGCTGTACGTACTCAAAGATCGCGGCTATATGCGTAACGCGCTGGAGCGGGCCTGGGCCGCTGGCATGAAAACCCTGGTATTTACCGTCGATATGCCAATCCCCGGCTCGCGGTATCGCGATAACCGCTCAGGGATGTCCGGGCCGCACGCCACCCTGCGACAATATCTCCAGGCTTGCACCCATCCGCGCTGGGCGATGAACGTCGGGCTGGCGGGCAGACCCCTGTCGTTTGGTAATATCGAAGCCTACACCGGCCACAAAATGACCATGGACGACTATATGGGGTTCATCAGCAACAACTTCGACCCGTCCATCGCCTGGCACGATCTGGAGTGGATCCGCGACAGCTGGCAAGGAAAATTAATCATCAAAGGGATCCTCGATGCCGACGATGCGCGCAATGCCGTGCGGCTGGGCGCCGATGGTATTGTGGTGTCAAATCATGGCGGCAGACAGCTCGATGGCGCCATCCCCACCGCCCGGGCGCTGCCCAGGGTGGTGGATGCGGTCGGCGACGATCTGACAGTGCTTGCCGATTCCGGGGTGCGCTCCGGCGTGGACGTTATACGTCTGCTGGCCCTCGGCGCGAAAGGCGTGCTGCTCGGTCGGGCCTATATTTATGCCCTGGCCGCGGCGGGCGAAGCGGGCGTGGCGCATCTGCTGCGCTTATTTGCCGAGGATATGAAGGTTACCATGACCCTCACCGGCGCGACCTCGCCATCGGCCATCAGCCTCGATTGCCTTGATCGCCTCGAACAGGATCAACACCGCACTCATGCGGTGCCGGTATCCTTACCCGCCTGACGCTGCCCGGGACCTGGCCTGGCCATGTGCCTCGCCCAGGTCCGGCAAAGTGGAATTACCTCTGAAGGTGCAACTCTGTCTGTTGTAGCGTGTTCTCCGGACGGATGCGGAACCAGATCGCGTACATGGCCGGCAGGAAGATAAGGGTCATGATGGTTCCCCCCAGCGTCCCGCCAATCAGCGTATAGGCGAGCGTTCCCCAGAAGACCGAATGAGTGAGCGGAATGAACGCCAGGATCGCCGCCAGCGCGGTCAGCAGAACCGGGCGGGCGCGCTGCACCGTCGCCTCCACCACCGCGTGGAACGGATCGAGCCCCGCCTGTTGGTTATGATGGATTTGGCCAATCAGGATCAGCGTATTGCGCATCAGGATCCCCGACAGGGCGATCAGGCCCACCAGGGCATTGATGCCAAACGGCTGATTGAACAGCAGCAGCGTCGGGACCACGCCAATCAGCCCCAGCGGCGCGGTCAGGAAAACCATGACCATCGCCGACAGCGAACGCACCTGCAGGATAATGATCAGCAGCGTGAGGGCGATCATTATCGGAAATAACGGCACCATCGCC
>NZ_JAZARW010000001.1:2349042-2391621 GCF_036233805.1 Klebsiella sp. EMBS2024
CCATCGCCAGGTAAAAGCGCGGCGCGCCCTGGCCGATATAGCTGGTGACAATCTTCGCCTCCGGCTGCCGCTGCAGCCAGTGCTCAATTTTCGCCGCCGCGGCGCTGGTCTGGCTAATCGACGACCCGTAAGGCAGCTGCACTTCAACCAGCACTTCCGGACGATCGGAGGTGGGGAAAAACTGCTTTTTCACCACGCTCATGCCCAGGATCGCCACGATAAACAGCGCCACCACCCCGGCGGCCACGCGCCATTTGTGAGCAATAACCCGGGTCAGCAGACGACGGAAGCGCTGATAGCGCGGGGTGTCATACAGCGCGGCGTGGCCGGCCGCCGCGGGCTTTCTGTCCGGCAACAGGTGCACCCCCAGCCAGGGGGTAAAAATCACCGCCACAATCCAGGAGGCAATCAGCGCGACACCGACGATCCAGAACACATTGCTGGCGTACTCCCCGGCGGTGGACTGCGCAAATCCATTGGGCATAAAGCCCACGGCCGTCACCAGGGTACCGGCCAGCATGGGCGCGGCGGTATGGCTCCAGGCATAGGCCGAGGCTTTGAGGCGGTCATACCCCTCTTCCATTTTGACCACCATCATTTCGATGGCAATGATGGCATCATCCACCAGCAGCCCCAGGGCGAGGATCAGCGAGCCGAGAGTGATGCGGTCGAAGTTTTTGCCGGTCGCCTCCATCACCACAAACACCACGGCGAGGGTTAAAGGCACCGCCGCCGCGACCACCACGCCCACGCGTCACCCCATGCTGACAAAGCACACCGCCATCACCACCAGCAGGGCGACAAAGAATTTGATCATGAACTCATCGACCGCGGCGCTGATATTCACCGACTGATCGGTCACCTTGGTCAACGACATGCCGAGCGGCAGGCTCTGATTGATGCTGGCCGTTTCGGCATCCAGCGCTTTTCCCAGCGCCAGACCATTCCAGCCCTCACGCATCACNACCCCCAGCAGCAGCGCCGGTTCGCCCTGATGGCGGATCAGGAAGGTGGCGGGATCTTCATATCCCCGCTCAACCGTGGCGACATCGGCCAGTTTCAGCGTTCTGCCCCCGGCAATAATCGGCGTGTCGCGGATCTGCTGCAGGCGGTCAAACGCCCCATCGAGGCGGATAAAGATCTGCCCGCCCCGGGTCTCGATAGCCCCGGCGGCGGTCAGTACATTCTGGCTGTTCAGCGCGGCAAAAATCGCCTCCGGCGAGAGACCCAGGGTGGCGAGACGGTCATGAGAAAACGAGAGATAAATGCGCTCCGCCTGTTCGCCGAGGATATTCACTTTTTTCACCCCGGGTACATGCAGCAGCTGCTGGCGCAGGGCTTCGGCGTCACGCACCAGCTGCCGCGGCGGCTCTCCCCGCGCCTTCAGGGCAAAGAGCGCAAAGGTGACGTCGGCGAATTCGTCATTCATCATCGGGCCGGAGACGCCGGCAGGCAGATTTTTCGCCTCATCGCCGAGCTTCTTGCGCGCCTGATAAAACTGCTCCGGCACCTCGGAAGGCGGGGTCTGATCCTGCAGCGACAGGGTTATCAACGCCATGCCCGGGCGGGTATAGGTCTCCGTGCGATCGTACCACTTTAGCTCCTGGAGCCGTTTTTCCAGCGGCTCGGCGACCTGATCCTGCATCTCCTGCGCGGTGGCGCCGGGCCAGACGGTAATGACCGTCATTTGCTTGACCGTAAAGGGCGGATCTTCCGCTCGCCCGAGTCCGAAGAACGCCACCAGCCCGGCGACGGAGATTAGGATAATCAAAAACAGGGTCACCGACCGCTCGCGGACGGCCAGCGCGGAGAGATTAAAACGCCCGGCGCTCATGGCTGGCTCCCGGCGGCATTATGCTCACGTCGTTCCGCCAGCCGCACCGCCTCGCCCTGGTGCAGAAGATGGGCGCCCAGGGCGACGATCGGCTCGCCGGACTTCAGCGGGCCGGTCACCTGCGCGGTTTCATCATTCAGGCCGAGCACGGTCACCGGTTGCCAGGAGACGGTGGCCGGACGAGAGGCAATGCGCCAGACGCCAGGGCCGTTACCCGGATCGTAGACCGACGCCAGGGGCACCTCCAGCACCTGGCCTGGCGCCTGGTCGTTGCCGATGCGCAGGGTCACGGTAGACCCCAGCGGGGCATTCGCCAGCGCGCCGTTCAGCACATAGCGCGCTTCAAAGGTGCGGGTGGTGGCGTCAGCCGCGTCCGAAAGCAGGCGCAGGGTCGCCGTGACCGGCTGAGATTCGCTGCCATAGCGTGTCGCCAGCGCCTCGCTGCCGACCGCCGGGCGCAGCGTCTCCGGCAGTTGCACCCGCGCCTCGCGCTGCCCCGCCCGCGCCAGGCGGATCACCACCTGCCCGGCGCTGACCACCTGCCCCGGCTCAGCGAGGGTTTCCACCACCACGCCGTCAGCATCCGCCAGCAGTCCGGCATAGCCGGTGGCGTTTTGCGCCACATTGGCCTGCGCCTGGGCCGCGCTGAGGTCGGCTCTCGCCGCCTCTGCTGCCGCGTTAATCTGGTCGAATTCCGCGGCAGAGATGACGCCGCTCGCCACCAGGCCGCGATAGCGGGCCAGATCGTTGGCCGCCTTTTTGGCTCGCGCCCGCGCGGCATCTACGGCCCGCTGTTGGGACTGCGCCTGCAAGGCTAGATCAGCCGGATCCAGGCGCAGCAGCAGCTGACCGCGCTTGACGCTCTGCCCGGTTTCCACCCGCCGTTCAAGCACTTTTCCCGCCACCCTGAAGCCGAGGTCGCTTTGGGTTCGGGCCACTACCACGCCGGTAAAGGCCCGCGAGCCAGCCTCCGCGCGCTCGACGGTCGCCACCCGGACCAGCGGCGGCCGGATGCGGGGGTCGTCATGATCGGCAGGTTCGCCGCAGCCCGCGAGGGCCAGCGGCAGGAGGCAGACGGCAAGATGGACGGCGTTGAGCCTGAGCATGGGTCACCTTAATGAAAAGACCGGATGGTGACCGCATTCTCAGACTAGTGACCAATAAAGTCAATAGTCACTAATCAGGGGGAGAGACTTCTCAGGATCAGGGAGGCAAGCAGCACCGCCGCGGTGGGCGCGGTGTCGAGATTGTATTGCAACTGCACCGGGTTGATGAAAGGACACATCACCATATAGACCGCCAGGGTCGCTTCATCCAGCGGGGTTTTGCGCTCGAACTCGCCCGCCTGGCGGCCTTCGACAAGGATTTGACCAATCAGCTGCTGCAGATGACCGGCATACTGTTCCGTTGAAGGCCATTTATCGCGCGCCGCGACGGCGGCGATGTCGTACAGTTTGCGATCCTCGAAAAACAGTTCACTGCCGGCCTCGGTCAGCGCCCGGAACAGGCGGCGCAGTTTCTCGCTGGCGGACGGCGCATCGGCGATGGCCGCGCTGACGGCCACCATGATCTTCTCCAGCCGGCTGGCGCAAATCGCCTCGCCAATCGCCTGCTTGGAGTCAAAGAATTTATAGATATAGGCTTTGGAAAAGCCTATCGCTTTGGCGAGATCGGTGACCGTCGTTTTCTCATAGCCATAGCGACTAAAGTGCGCCATGGCCGCGTCAAGAATCTGGTCCCGAACGCTGTGGTCATGGGGACCACGGCTTGCAGGGGTGGGGGTATTTTTCGTCATCCGTTTAGCTTAATGCGATCGCTATCGTTTGACAACGAGTGACGTTATTATGATTTGGTCACAATAACACCCCGCTCTGTGATCCTCTTGCCGCGTTACGCCTCACCCGCCTCTTGGTTTATCGCGCCGGCGGGCAGACAACCCAGGCCTTGCAGCGTCTGATACACCGCGCTGTCGAGCGGGGTATGCGGTTCCGCGCCTAAAAAATCAACCAGTTTATCGTTGCGCAGGCGTACCGGCAGACGCCAGAGATAGTGCATCTCGACCATTTCGCGCAGGGTGGCATTGAAGGGCGCCGCCAGCTTCACCAGCCACCAGGGAAAAGACTTCACTGCCGCTCGGCCGCCATAGCGGGCGACCACCCGCTGGATCGCCTGACTCATTTCGCTGCCGTCCGGGTCCCAGTGGCCCTGCATATGAAAGCGGGCGAACGGCTCAAGCTCATGCCTGCGGGCCAGCAGCGCGGCGATGGTGGCGGCCACGTCGGGCAGCCAGGCCCACTGATGCCCCACGCCGATCGCCCCCGGGTAGCTAATGATGCGGGGAAGCTGACCAGGCTTGACCAGCCCCTGCGAAAACCAGTTATTTCCGGCGCGTGGACCAAAAAAATCGCCCGCCCGAACAATCAACGCCCGGCCGCCGCGCTGCACGTAATCCTTCAGCGCCAGCTCCATCGCCACCCGGATGGCGCCTTTGCGGGTCACCGGCTGTTGTGCGGCCTCTTCAGCAATCAGCGGAAAGGCATCCGGTCCATAGTTGTAGACCGTGCCGGGCAGGACTACAAGCGCCCGCTGCCGTTCGGCGGCCTGCAGGGTGTTGTGCAGCATAGGCAGTACCTGTTGCCGCCAGTGCCGGTAGCCCGGCGGATTCACCGCATGGACGATGACGTCGCAACCGGCAGCCGCCGCCGCGACCTGGCCGCCATCCAGCGCGTCGCCGGCTATCCACTGTATGCCATCTTCGGGATCACGCATCTGGGCGCCGCGCTTCAGCGCCCGAACCTGCCAGTTGTCTGCCACCAGCCGGCGCGCCACTTCCCCGCCGATGCCCCCGCTTGCTCCCAGAATAAGTACCTTGCCGCTGCTGTTCATCCTCTTTCCCCGTTCGCTAATGGATGCTTGACAGCCTACCTGCGGCTCATATCAAATGAAATTGCATACCATCGTCGAACGGCTATACATATTTGTATGAATACCTCTATTCCCTGGGAGTGGTACCGAACCTTTCTCGCCGTCCTGCAGGAAGGCTCTTTATCGGGCGCATCGCGCACCCTGAACATCACTCAGCCGACGGCGGGGCGCCATATTGCCGGGCTGGAAACCGCCCTCGGCCAGGCCTTATTTACCCGCTCGCAAACCGGCCTGCTGGCGACCGACGCGGCGCTGGCGCTGCGGATGCACGCCGAGGCGATGGACAACACCGCCCGGGCGCTGGAACGCACGGCGGCCAACTTTAGTCGCGACAGAGCCGATCTGCGTGGCGTGGTGCGGGTGGCCGCCAGCGAGGTGGTCGGCGCGGAGGTGCTGCCGCCGCTGGTTGCCCGGCTCAGGCAAGCGTGCCCGAATATCGTCATCGAACTGATGCTCTCCAATCGATTTCAGGATCTGCTTCACCGGGAGGCGGATATCGCGGTGCGGATGGTCGCCCCGCAGCAGGAGCAGCTTATCGCC
This sequence comes from Klebsiella sp. EMBS2024, assembly GCF_036233805.1. NCBI lineage: Bacteria > Pseudomonadati > Pseudomonadota > Gammaproteobacteria > Enterobacterales > Enterobacteriaceae > Klebsiella > Klebsiella sp. EMBS2024. The sequence continues at coordinate 2,354,342 of NZ_JAZARW010000001.1, forward strand.
CGCCGTCTCGGCAGGATCGAGCTTGGGTTACATGCCACCGCCACCTACCTGACGCGCCAGGGCCTGCCCACGACCCTCGACGATCTGGCCAGCCACGCGCTGATTGGTTTCGATAGCGCCACCCCACTTGTTCGCCGGGCGCTGCAGGCTTACCCTCGTTTTCAGCGTGAGGCCTTCGCGATGCGGACCGATAGCGACCTCGCCCAGTTGAGCCTGATTCGCGCCGGAGCGGGGATCGGCATCTGCCAGGTGCCCCTTGCGGATGGCATTATTCCCCTGCAGCGAGTGCTGGCGGCCGACTTTTCTCTGTATCTTGATACCTGGCTGGTAATGCATGAGGATCTGCGCCACAGCCCTGCCTGTAAGCGGGTATTTGATTTTCTCGCCCAGGGGTTGCAGGCGTATATTCGTGGCCCACTGGCGAGCTGACCCACCCCATCGCGCGGGCATTTCATTGCCTGCGGAAATAGTCACTCATTGACACTGTAAATATGGCATTGTATAAAACCCCGCCCCAATAATGAGTTTCATTTGCATTACTCCCATTTGCTGGTCATCCACTCGCCTGTTTACAAGGATAGCGTTTAATGAAGAAGGTCCTTTGCGCGTTAGGCTTGATGTTCACCGCCGTCAGTTCCGCGCTGGCAACAACCTACCCCCTGACGATTGAAAACTGCGGCTATCAGGAGACCTTCACCCGGCCGCCGGAGCGCGTGGTCGCGCTGGGGCAAAATACGGTCGAAATTTTGCTGCTGCTCGGGCTGCAAAAGCAGGTGGTCGCCAGCGCCTTCTGGCCGACCAGCGTTTTACCGCAGCTGGCTGAGCAAAACGCGAAGATTAAAACCTTGACGGTGGAAATTCCGAGCCTGGAATCGGTGCTGGCGCAAAATCCTGATTTCGTTCCCGCCCAGTTGCCGCTGCTGCTGGGGCCGGAAAGCAAAGTCGCCAGGCGTGAAGATCTCGCCACCGTCGGCGTGAACAGCTACGTTTCACCGGGGATGTGCGCCACTAAAAAGGCCACCGGCGATATGTACGGCAGCCGGCAAAAGCTGTGGGATATGACCTGGCTGTATCAGGAGATTAGCGATTTCGCCCGCATTTTCAACGTCGAAGATCGTGGTCAGGCGCTAATTGCCGATTTCAAAAAACGTGAAGCCGACCTGCGCCAGGAGTTTGGTAAAAGCAAAAAAGATCTCTCCTTCGTCTTCTGGTTCTCCAGCGCCTCGCCTTCGGCCGATGCCTATGTCGGCGGTAAAAACAGCGCCTCCGGCTTTATCGCCAGCGTGCTGGGCGGTCATAATGCGATAACCTCCGAGACCGAGTGGCCCACGGTGAGCTGGGAGAGCATTATTGCCGCCAACCCGGATGTGATCGTGGTCGCCAGTCTGGACCGTAACCGCTGGGCGCTGGATAAGGCCGAGGAGAAGATCAAATTCCTCAAAAGCGATCCCGCCGTCAGCCAGCTGGAGGCGGTGAAAAAAGGCCATATCGTGGTCATGGACGGTCAGGCGATGAATCCAACCATTCGCACGCTTTACGGCGCGGAACAGGTGGGCGAGCAGCTGAGAAAAATGGGGCTGAACTGATGAGCGTCGCCGCGATTGAGACGCGCCGCAGCATACTGCTCACCGGCTGGTGTGTACTGGCAGCGATCGTGCTGGCGCTGGTGATCGCTGTGGGCGTCAGTGTTGGCGAGCTGGCCATCCCGCTGCAGAATGTCTTTTACGCTATCAGCAACAGAACCGGCTTAACCGCTGAGCCTCTCAACCGTATCTATGAGAGCGTAATCTGGGATTTCCGCCTCAGCCGCGCGCTGGTCGCCGCCTGCTGCGGCGCAGGCCTCGCTATCTGCGGCGTCGTGCTGCAAAGCCTGCTGAAGAATGCCCTCGCGGAACCCTACGTCCTCGGCGTCTCCGCCGGGGCCTCCACCGGCGCGGTATCGATCGTGGTGCTGGGCCTTGGCGCTGGCGCAATTTCCCTCTCGGCCGGGGCCTTTGCCGGGGCCTTCGCCGCCTTCGCCTTTGTCGCCTTGCTGACTAACGGTGCGCGCGGCGGTAATGAGCGAACCATTCTGGCGGGCGTCGCCGCCTCGCAGTTATTTAACGCCATCACGGCCTATACCATCAGCACCTCCGCCAGCGCGCAGCAGGCCCGCGATGTGATGTTCTGGCTGCTGGGCAGCTTCAGCGGCGTTCGCTGGCCCGAATTCCAGTTGGTCATCGTGGTGGTGCTCGCGGGTCTGGCGGTCTGCCTGTGGTATGCCCGGGCGCTGGACGCGTTCACCTTCGGCGACGATGCCGCCGCCTCGCTGGGGATTGCTGTGCCGCGCGTGCGCCTGATCCTCTTCACCACTGCGGCGCTGATCACCGCCACCATCGTCAGCATGGCCGGCTCAATCGGCTTTGTTGGCCTGGTGGTGCCGCACGTGATGCGTTTCTTCTTTGGCCCGCTGCACCGAACGTTGCTGATCGCCAGCGCGCTGGCAGGGGCGATATTGATGGTACTGGCGGACATCGCGTCGCGCCTGCTGATTGCCCCGCAAAGTCTGCCCGTTGGGGTAGTAACCGCCCTGGTTGGGGTGCCTTTCTTTGCCGTGATTATCTACCGCTCAAGGAATAAGTGATGAGTATTTGCGCTGAAAATATCACCTGGAAGGCAGGCAAAAAGGTCATCGTCAATAATGTCTCGCTGCGGGTGCCGCGAGGCGAAACGGTCGGACTGCTGGGACCCAACGGCTGCGGCAAATCCTCGCTGCTGCGCGTTCTGGCGGGCCTGCGCCGCCCGGATGCAGGTCGCGTCACCCTCGACGGCCAGGATATCGCCCGGATGGCGAAAAAGCAGCTCGCCCGCCGCGTGGCTTTCGTCGAGCAACACGGCATGACCGAGGCCAATATGCGGGTGCGCGACGTCGTGCGCCTGGGACGCATTCCCCACCACTCTCCGTTCTCAAACTGGAGCGCTCAGGATGACGAGGCGATTGCCGCCGCGCTGCAGCGGGTAGCGATGCTGGAGAAAAGCGAACAGGGATGGTTAAGCCTCTCCGGCGGCGAGCGGCAGCGGGTGCATATCGCCCGCGCGCTGGCGCAGAGCCCGAGCGAAATCCTGCTGGATGAGCCGACCAACCATCTGGATATACATCATCAGATGCAGTTAATGCAGTTGATCAGCGAGCTGCCGGTAACCAGCATTGTGGCCATTCACGATCTTAACCATGCCGCGATGTTCTGCGATTCGCTGATCGTGATGCAGCAGGGGCAGATCCTCGCCAGCGGGACGCCGGAGGAGATTTTGTCCGAAGCGCTGCTGTGGGACGTTTTCCGGGTGAAAACCAAAATCGAGATCTCCCCTTACCACGGCAAAAAGCACATTCATTTCATCGTTTAGGTTGGGCGGATATGCCTCTTTTCTCCCTGCGCCCTGCGGCAACCCTCTGGCCTCCGGTGTTACTGGGAAGCCAGTTCGTTTTTAATATTGGCTTTTACGCGGTCGTTCCTTTCCTCGCCCTCTTCCTGCGCGACGACATGCTGCTCTCAGGCGGACTTATCGGCCTGATCCTCGGGCTGCGTACTTTCTCCCAACAGGGCATGTTTATCCTCGGCGGGACGCTGGCCGACCGCTATGGCGCTAAGACGATCATTCTCGCCGGCTGCGTCGTTCGCGTCGCCGGTTTTCTCCTGCTGGCGTGCGGGGCGTCGCTGTGGCCCATTATCCTCGGCGCCTGCCTGACCGGCGTCGGCGGCGCCCTGTTCTCCCCGTCGATAGAGGCCCTGCTGGCGCGGGCCGGCACCCTCAGCCAGGCCAACGGGAAACGCAGTCGCGCCGAGTGGTTTGCGCTGTTTGCGGTATGCGGTGAACTGGGAGCGGTGATCGGCCCGGTGGCCGGAGGCGTGCTGAGCGGGATCGGCTTTCGGCATATCGCCCTCGCCGGCGCGGGAATATTTCTTCTGGCGCTGGCGGTGCTCTTTTTCTGTCTGCCCGCCGACGGGCACACGACAACAACGCGCAGACGAGTCCCATGGTGGACGCCTTTGCGCCAGCCGCGCTTTGTCGCGTTTATTCTCGCCTACAGCTCATGGCTGTTGAGCTACAACCAACTGTACCTCGCCCTGCCGGTGGAGATCCAACGTTCCGGCGGCCGCGAGCAGGATCTGGCGCCGCTCTTTATGCTGGCCTCGCTGTTGATTATCACCCTCCAGCTCCCTCTCGCCCGCTTCGCCCGGCGAATGGGCGCCGTGCGCATCCTGCCGGTGGGCTTTCTGCTGCTGTCGGCTTCCTTTGCCAGCGTGGCGTTATTCGCCGCCGCCCCACACGCCGAAGGTTGGCTGCGGTTAATGCCGGCGGCTGGTTTTGTCACGCTGCTCACCCTCGGCCAGATGCTGTTAGTGCCCGCAGCCAAGGATCTGATCCCGCTGTTCGCCGAGGAGTCGACGCTGGGCGCCCACTACGGAGCGCTCGCCACCGCAGGAGGGTGCGCGGTGTTAGCCGGGAATTTACTGCTCGGTCATTTGCTTGACCTGGCGCTCATTCCGTCGCCGCAGGCGGTTTATCCCTGGCTTTTGCTGGCGCTGTTTCCGCTGTGCAGCGCCGTCGCCCTGCGGGCAATCTGTCGCCCGCTGGCGGCAACATGACGCAGAGCGGGCGACAGCCCGCTCTGGAAGTGAACCGACGATAAAGTACACCGCCTGGGGAAGATAACGGGCGCGCCCCGCCTTACTTTGCCGCCAGCTCGCGACGAATAATCTCGGCGCCGGCGCTCAGGGCGTGCAGTTTGCCGGTCGCGACATGGCGCGGCAGCGGCGCCATACCGCAGTTGGTGGACGGGTAGAGTTTGTCGGCATCGACGAACGCCAGCGCCTTGCGCAGGGTTCCAGCCACCTCTTCCGGGGTTTCGATAGCATGGCTGGCGACATCGATCGCCCCGACCATCACCTTTTTACCGCGGATCAACTCCAGCAGATCCATCGGCACGCGCGAGTTGTGGCACTCGAGAGAGATAATATCAAGGGACGATTTCTGCAGCTGCGGGAAAGCCTCTTCATACTGTCGCCACTCGGAGCCCAGCGTCTTTTTCCAGTCGGTATTGGCCTTGATGCCATAGCCGTAGCAGATATGCACCGCTGTCTCACACTTCAGCCCTTCGGTGGCTCGTTCTAAGGCGGCGATCCCCCAGTCGTTGACCTCATCGAAGAAGACGTTAAAGGCCGGCTCATCGAACTGAATAATATCAACCCCCGCAGCCTCTAACTCTTTCGCTTCCTGATTGAGGATTTTGGCAAATTCCCAGGCCAGCTTTTCCCGGCTTTTATAGTGGTTGTCATACAGCGTGTCGATCATGGTCATCGGGCCCGGAAGCGCCCATTTGATCGGCTGACTGGTGAGCTGCCGCAGATAGCGAGCGTCCTCCACGAAGACCGGTTTCTGGCGCTCCACGGCGCCCACCACCGTTGGAACACTGGCCTCATAGCGGTTACGAATTTTCACGATCTCGCGTTTGGCAAAATCCACCCCGCTGAGGTGCTCGATGAAGGTGGTGACAAAGTGCTGCCGCGTTTGCTCGCCGTCGCTGACAATATCGATCCCGGCCCGCAGCTGGTCGTCGAGGGATAACCGCAAGGCGTCGCGCTTGCCGGCCAGTAATTCTTCGCTGGACAGTTTCCAGGGCGACCACAGAGTCTCTGGCTGCGCCAGCCAGGAAGGTTTCGGTAAACTGCCGGCGGTCGATGTCGGAAGCCATGTTTTCATAGTCATTAGCCTTTTATATGGGTTTAGCAAAGCGCGAAATTAGCAGACCATTGCTCAAGCAACGTCTTGTGCGGGTTGATAAAATGTTGTTGTGTAAATTTCCCCTGCTCAATCGCCAACAGGCTGCGCTCTTCCCGGTCATAGACGATTTTTGTTAATGAATGATCCAGGTGGCTGAGATTGGGCTGATAGTATTGCCCCGCCGGGGAGTTGGCATTGTAGATCTCCGGGCGATATATTTTCTGAAACGTCTCCATCGTGCTGATGGTGGCGATCAGTTCCAGGCTGGTGTAATCGCTGAGCAGATCGCCGGTAAAATAAAAGGCCAACGGCGCGACGCTGTTTTTTGGCATAAAATAGCGTACCTGCAGCCCCATTTTGCTGAAATAGCGCTCGGTCAGCGAGACGCCTTCCTGAGCATATTCAATGCCGAGGACCGGATGTTCGTTACCGGTGCGATGGTAAACATCTTTACTGGAGACGCTCAGGCAAATCACCGGCGCCTTGCTGAAGTTGGCGCGCCAGGCGCTGGATTGCACAAAATCCTTAAAGATATTGCCGTGCAGCTCGCCAAAGTTTTCCGGTACGCTGAAGTGACTCTGGTCCTTATTATGTTCCAGAAGCAGTACGCTAAAATCGTAATCCCGCACATAGGAGGAGAAGTTATTGCCGACGATACCGGCATGACGCTCCCCGCTCTTTTTATCGACAATATGCGTTTGCAGGATCTCAATCACCGGGAAGCTGGCGCTATCCTGAGCAATATTCATCTCGACAGAAATAATATCCAGTTCCACCGCATAGCGATCGTTATGGGGATTATCCCAGTGGGCCAGGCTATTAAAACGGTTATTCATCATGATTAACGTATTGCGCAGATTTTCCTCACGGTTCACCCCTCTGGCTAAATTAGCGAAGTTGGTGGTAATACGCGTATTTTCCGCAGGGTTATAATTTTCATCAAACCGGGTGCGCTTAATCGTATAGGTAAATTTATTATTCATGGCGATTGTCCATCCTGATGGCGGGCATAAAGCGAACCCGGCGGAATACTCTCCACCAGCCTGGCGACGCGGAGTCAGGCCGGGCGCGCTTCAACCGGTAAATGTTGTTGATTCGTTAATGAACCTATTTTTGCCAGAGTCAGCGCTGGAGGGAAAGCGACTTAAATTCAATGCAACATGAGCCATCCTCATGTTGCTCCAGGCGGTGGCCGATGGCCGACGCAGGCCGACAATATTAGTCAATAAACGTTTGTTCAATGGATGTCGGCAGGGTACACTCTTTAACCACTATAAGATGGGCNNACCTGCCCGCCGTACCCGTTTAGCTGGAGCTTTTGTCGTACAGAATGATTGTTGATATCAGTATTATGTCGATGTGCATGGCCGTACTGCTGATTATGAGCGTACTGCTGAATTAAGAGGCTCCCGAACGCAATGACACTCGCTCTCATCTGACCTCCACATTCGCGAGGAAAAAAGAAGATTCAGAGGATTCGCGCCGCCTGGGATTGTTCCGCCTGCCGGCACCCTCTACTCTTTTGGGACTTGCTTATTGAGGAATCCCGGATGAAAAAAGCTCTGCTTGCCCTGTTCGCTATCGCCACCGTTACCGCCGCCAGCGCCTTTGCGGCTGATAAAACCGACGTCCCGGCGCCTGTCGTCGATAACGGAGTCCGCCCGCCGATGGAGAGGGATCGTGGCCCCCTGCCGCCGTTCCCGCCGCAGCTTCCGCCGCACAGACCGGTGCTGTTTTCAGCCACGGTAGCAACCGATACGCCAGCGGAAACCATTAACAAACTGACCGCGCTGATCCCCGCCGGCCAGGCGAAACACTACGAAGTGCACGTTGAGGTGGTGCCGGTTGGCGAGGGAACCGACAGACAATAGCCCAGGGGAGATCTACGCTGTCATCTGTCAGCAATAAAAAAACTGCCGCATATCGCGGCAGCTTTTATGTACTTATTTACAGCTGAGCAGCTGAAAATTAGCTACGCACTTTCCGGTAGATAAACAGTACCACCAGCGCACCGATAACCGCTACCACGAAGCTGCCGAAATTAAACCCATCGACCTTGCCAAAACCAAACAGGGTACTGATCCAGCCGCCGACCACGGCGCCGATGATCCCCAAAATAACGGTCACGATAAATCCGCCGCCATCTTTTCCCGGCATAATCCACTTGGCTAAAATACCGGCAATAAGTCCAAAAATGATCCAGGAAAGAATACCCATGGTTAACCGTCCTCTTGTTACCTTTAAGCATTTAGTATTGAAAAGAGTAGCATAAATAACGAGAGTGGATCGGTAATAATATAAATATTAGATAATTCCCTGCCGACGCCCGGCTGATCTTGTGACAACCTCTCTGGCTCTGGCAGGCCGGCTCTCGCTTATTACCTTAAAAAAAGGGAGGCTATTCGCCTCCCGCCATGCGGCTTATATTACCGCGGTGGTTAGTCGTGATGAACAACATAACCGCGACTGTTCGTCGAAGATTTCAATTTGCCAGACCTGATGGCGCGTCCCGACGTGCAGCGCTTTGCAGACGCCGCGCACCCGGCCCCCGCGCGCCGAACGGATGTGGTTGGCGTTAACCTCCAGCCCCACCACCTTTTGTTCGCCTTCGCTGCACAGATAGCCTGCCACCGACCCCAGGGTCTCCGCCAGCACCACCGACGCTCCGCCGTGCAGCAGGCCAAACGGCTGCTGTGTGCGGCTATCGACCGGCATAGTGGCCTCCAGCGTATCGTCGGTAACGGTCTCAAAGCGAATATCGAGCAGCCCTACCATGTTCCCCTCACCGAGCCGGTTGAGCTGCTCCAGCGTGGCCTGACGTTTCCAAATCATCCGATTATCTCCAGTAACGCCTGCAGCGGGTGGCGAACGCCGCTGCCTTCAATACGCTTCACCTGACTGCGGCAGGAGTAGCCCGTCACCAGACAGCGGTTTCGCGGCAGCCGCTGCATCGCCTGCTGCCAGGAGAGCGCGTAAATGGCCAACGAGTTGGCGTGGTTTTTCACTTCATGACCATAGGTGCCAGCCATCCCGCAACACCCAACGCTGACGTTTTCCAGCTTCGCGCCGAAGTGGGCAAAAATATCTGCCCACTGCTTTGTCGCCGCCGGTAGCGCGGTCACTTCGGTACAGTGACCGAACAGGTACCAGGGCTCACCGCCCAGATCGGGACGGGCGTCGCTGGTTAGGGCCTTCGGCAACCACTCATGGACTAACAGCACCTGGAAATCGCCGCGCTTGTCGCCGAGCGTCTGCTTGTACTCATCGCGGTAGCAGAGCACCAGCGCCGGATCGACGCCCACCAGCGGCATGCCCAGCTGCGCCACGCGGTTGAGGAAGTCCGCCGTCTTCTGCGCGGTGCGCGCGAAGCGGGTGAGGAAGCCTTTGATATGCTGCGCCTTGCCGTTCGGCGAGAACGGCAGGAGCACCGGCTGATAGCCTAAGGCCTCGACCAGACGGATAAAGTCGGCCACCACCTGGGCGTCGTAGTAGCTGGTGAAGGGATCCTGCACCACCAGCACCATCTTCGCTTTCTGCTCGGCGCTCAGCGCTTCGAGCTGCTCAAGGGTCATATTGGCGGAGCGGTGGCCGGCCATCTGCTGCTTCAGCGACGGCGCCGAGAGCAGCGGCAGATCGACCATCCCGATATGCTTCTCCGACAGCTTTTTCAGCCACGGCTGGTTAATAAAAAAGTTAAAGGTCTTCGGCGCCTGCGCCATCAGCGGCGCATAAGATTCGACCGAGGCCACCAGATGATCGCGCACCGGCCGCAGATAGCGGCTGTGGTACAGCTGCAGGAAGCGCGAGCGGAACTCGGGAACATCGATTTTGATCGGGCACTGGGTCGAACAGGCTTTACAGGCCAGACAGCCGGACATCGCCTCTTTGACCTCATGCGAGAAGTCATATTCGCCTTTGCGCGCATGCCAGCTGTTGCGCGTGCGCGCCACCAGCGAGCGCAGGCTGACGCCCTGCTCCGGCAGCGCCTTCTCCAGCTGGTTGGGATCGACGCCGCGGTCGGCCAGCAGGCGCAGCCATTCCCGCACCAGCGTCGCCCGCCCTTTCGGCGAGTGGATGCGCTGGTTGCTGACTTTCATCGACGGACACATCGGGCTCTTGACGTCAAAGTTGAAGCACAGCCCGTTGCCATTACACTCCATCGCCCCACGCCAGCTGCTGCGCACCGCGATGGGGATCTGCCGATCCCAGGTGCCGCGCTTCGCCGCATCGACTTTCATCATCGGCGCGTCGATACCTTCCGGAGGACAGATTTTCCCCGGATTCAGGCGGTTATCGGGATCGAAGACCGCTTTGATCTTGCGCAGCTCGGCATACAGCGTCTCGCCAAAGAAGGCCGGGCTGTACTCCGCGCGGAACCCTTTGCCATGTTCGCCCCACAGCAGGCCGCCATACTTCGCCGTCAGCGCTACCACCTCGTCGGAGATCTGCTTCATCAGCACCTCCTGCTGCGGATCGCACATGTCCAGCGCCGGGCGCACGTGCAGCACCCCGGCATCAACGTGGCCAAACATGCCGTAGCTTAGGCCGTGGCTGTCGAGCAGCGCGCGGAACTCGACGATGTAATCCGCCAGATGTTCGGGCGGTACGCAGGTGTCCTCGGCGAAAGGAATAGGCTTGGCGGCGCCTTTGGCATTACCCAACAGGCCGACGGCCTTCTTGCGCATGGCATAGATGCGCTCCACGCCTTCAAGATCGTGACAGACCTGCCAGCCAATGACGCCCGCCTCGCTGGCGGCCATCAGCTCGTCCAGCCGCTGGCACAGGGTAGTAACCTGCTGGTCAATCAGCGCCGCGTCATCGCCGGCGAATTCGACGATATTGAGCCCGAGCATCTCTTTATCCGGCACGTCGGTGATCAGTTCGCTTACCGAGTGCCAGACGATATCCTCGCGCGCCAGATTGAGAACTTTAGAATCGACGGTCTCCACCGACAGGGCTTTCGCTTCGACCATAAAGGGCGCATTGCGCAGCGCAGAGTCGAAGGAGTCATATTTGACGTTGACCAGACGGCGCACCTTCGGCAGGCGGGTGATATCCAGCCGCGCTTCGGTAATAAACGCCAGCGTCCCTTCCGAACCGGTTAAAATACGGGTCAGGTCGAACTCGCTCATCTCATCGTTAAAGACGTGACGCAGATCGTATCCGGTGAGGAAGCGGTTGAGTTTGGGAAACTTATCAATGATCAGGTCACGCTGCGCCTTGCAGCGCTGGTAGACCGTGTTGTAGATCCGGCCAACCGTCGAGGGGGTATTGCCCAGCGTCTCCGCCAGCGCCACCGGCACCGCCTGGGTATCGAGGATATCCCCGCCCATCAGCACCGCCCGCAGGCCGAGCACGTGATCCGACGTTTTGCCGTACACCAGCGATCCCTGGCCGGACGCGTCGGTGTTAATCATCCCCCCCAGCGTGGCGCGGTTGCTGGTGGATAGCTCAGGCGCAAAAAAGTAACCATAGGGTTTAAGAAACTGGTTCAGCTGATCTTTGATGACCCCGGCTTCAACGCGCACCCAGCCCTCTTCGGGGTTAATCTCGATGATGCGATTCATATAGCGGGACATATCAACGATAATCCCGCCGTTCAGCGCCTGGCCGTTAGTGCCGGTGCCGCCGCCACGCGGGGTGAAAATCAGCGATTTAAAACGCGGTTCGGCGGCAACGCGCGCCAGCAGCGCCACGTCCGCCGTGGATCGTGGAAAAATGACCGCATCCGGCAGCAGCTGATAGACGCTGTTGTCGGTGGCCATCGTTAGCCTGTCGGCATAGCTGGTGGCGGTATCGCCGGTAAAACCCTGTTGCTCCAGTACCTGCAAAAAATTCAGCACCAGTTGAACTACCCCTGGCGCCTGAGAAATTTGTGGGATCATCACGCTTGACCCTGCCTGACTATGTTGTGTTTGAAAATATTGTGTTGGTGCTAACTAAACGTTTGCGTAGCGCATTCAACTTTTTATCACATTTTTTTCATATGCGCCCACGTGTTTTCTGTGCAAAATCAGCCCGGCAAAATTATTGATATTATTATCAGTATATGGATTTACGCGGCGCCAGCTGTTTGGCGCGACTGGAAAGGTAAAATTTCTCTATGATTAATCCCCATCAGCCTCGGGACATTCCGCAAATACTGCTGTCGGTGCTGTTCCTGGCCCTGATTATCATATCCTGCCTGTGGGTTGTGCAGCCGTTTATTCTGTCCTTCGCCTGGGCCGGTACGGTGGTGATCGCCACCTGGCCGGTGCTGCTGCGTCTGCAGCGTGTGCTGTTCGGCAAACGACTGCTGGCGGTGCTGGCGATGACCCTGTTGCTGTTTCTGCTATTCGTTATTCCTATCGCTCTGCTGGTCAACAGCCTGGTGGATAACAGCGTTCCGCTGATCAAACTCATCAGCAGCGGAAATGTGACGCTGCCGGATTTCGCCTGGCTCAACAGCGTACCGCTGGTCGGCGATAAACTGTACTCCGCCTGGCACGGTCTGCTGGATATGGGCGGCTCGGCGATTATGGCCAAGGTTCGTCCCTATATTGGCACCACCACCAGCTGGTTTGTCGGTCAGGCGGCGCACATCGGCAAGCTGCTGGTCTACTGCGGTTTGATGCTGCTGTTCAGCGCGCTGCTCTACTGGCGCGGCGAGCAGGTGGCCTATGGTTTCCGCTACTTCGCCACGCGCCTCGCGGCCAAACGCGGCGACGCCGCGGTGCTGCTGGCCGGCCAGGCCGTGCGCGCCGTGGCGCTGGGCGTGGTGGTCACTGCCCTCACTCAGGCGGTACTGGGCGGGATTGGCCTTGCCGTCTCCGGCGTGCCCTACGCCGCTCTGCTGACCGTGGTGATGATCTTTACCTGTCTGGTTCAGCTCGGCCCTTTACTGGTTTTGGTGCCGTCGATTATCTGGCTTTACTGGAGCGGGGACACCACCTGGGGCACCGTGCTGCTGGTGTGGAGCTGCGTAGTCGGCACCATGGACAACGTTATTCGTCCGGTGCTCATCCGCATGGGCGCCGACCTGCCAATGATCCTTATCCTCACCGGCGTCATTGGCGGCCTGATCGCCTTCGGCATGATCGGCCTGTTTATCGGTCCGGTGCTGCTCGCCGTCTCCTGGCGACTGTATGACGCCTGGGTGCATGAGGTGCCGCCGCCGCCGAAAGACCCTGACGTCGTCCTTGAAGAGCTCAGTGAGCTGGACGCCGGTCGCAAGTAATGCCTGGCAGGCGGGGAGACCCGCCTGTTTCTTTGCCCGCATATTGTTAAGCAAAATTTATTGATCGCCGGCAATGCGCTGGCCCCGCGCGCCCTTCACCTCGCTTTCCTCCCCCGGTCCTTCACAACAATTTAACTATTGAGAGGAATCTGATCGACGGCAAAGGCCCCGCTGCCTACTATTAGCTCACGGTTATAAATCAACACCTTGATTTATAAGCATGGAAATCCCCTGAGTGAAACAACGAATTGCTGTGTGTAGTCTTTGCCCATCTCCCACGATGGGCTTTTTTTTGCCCTGCGCATCACGACACCAGATAGCCTGACACCGGTAAAAAAAATCCCCGGCATCGCTGCCGGGGATCGGTCCTGTCAGGGCGAACTTATTTTTTCAGTTCCGCCAGACCTAACCAGGTTTGTACCACGGTATCCGGGTTCAGGGACAAGCTATCAATCCCCTCTTCCATCAGCCAGGCGGCGAAATCCTCATGGTCAGACGGCCCCTGGCCGCAGATGCCGACGTATTTACCCTGTTTCTTCGCCGCGCGGATGGCCATCGACAGCAGGGCTTTCACCGCGTCATTGCGTTCATCAAACAGCTCAGAAACCACACCGGAATCGCGGTCCAGACCGAGCGCCAGCTGGGTCATGTCGTTCGAACCGATGGAGAAGCCGTCGAAGTACTCGAGGAACTGCTCCGCCAGCAAGGCGTTCGACGGGATCTCGCACATCATAATGATCTTCAGCCCGTTCTCGCCGCGCTTCAGCCCCTGACGCTCCAGCTCTTCGACCACCGCTTTCGCCTGGGCGACGGTACGGACGAACGGGACCATCACTTCAACGTTGGTCAGTCCCATATCGTTACGCACGCNCTTCATCGCTTCGCACTCAAGGGCGAAGCAGTCGCGGAAGCTTTCGGAAACGTAGCGTCCGGCGCCGCGGAAGCCGAGCATCGGGTTCTCTTCTTCCGGCTCATAGCGCTCGCCGCCCACCAGGTTGGCGTATTCGTTCGATTTGAAGTCCGACAGACGCACGATCACCCGTTTCGGATAGAAAGCGGCGCCGAGGGTGGCGATCCCTTCGGTCAGGCGGCCAACGTAGAACTCTCTCGGCGAATCGTAGCCTTTCATCAGCTCGCGGATTTCGTTCTGCAGGCCCGGCTCCTGGTCGTCAAACTCCAGCAGCGCGCGCGGATGAACGCCAATCATACGGTTGATGATAAATTCCAGCCGCGCCAGACCGACGCCTTCGTTCGGCAGGCAGGCGAAGTCGAACGCGCGATCCGGGTTGCCGACGTTCATCATCACCTTCAGCGGCAGATCCGGCATGTCGCCGACGCTGGAGCTCTTGACGCTGAAGTCGAGCAGCTCGGCGTAGACATAGCCGGTGTCGCCTTCGGCGCAGGAGACGGTGACATTCTGATTTTCCTGAATGCGATCGGTAGCATCGCCGCAGCCGACCACCGCCGGGATCCCCAGCTCACGGGCGATAATCGCCGCGTGACAGGTACGCCCGCCGCGGTTGGTGACAATCGCCGAGGCTTTTTTCATGATCGGTTCCCAGTCCGGGTCGGTCATGTCGGTAACCAGTACGTCGCCTGGCTCAATGCGATTCATCTCGCTGATATCATGGATCACCTTGACCGGACCGGCGCCAATGCGGTGGCCGATGGCGCGCCCTTCGGCGATGATCTGCCCCTGAGCGTGGAGGGTATAACGCTCCATCACCTGGCCGCGGGAACGCACGGTTTCAGGACGCGCCTGGACGATAAACAGCTTACCGGTGTGGCCATCTTTCGCCCACTCGATATCCATCGGACGGCCGTAGTGCTTCTCGATCTGCACCGCCTGCTTCGCCAGCTCCTGCACTTCCTCGTTGCTTAACGAGAAAATATCGCGCTGCGCCTGCGGCACATCTTCGATACGCACCTGTTTACCGTGCTCCTGGGTCGGCGCGTAAACCATACGGATCTTTTTCGACCCCATGGTGCGGCGCACGATCGCCGGACGGCCAGCGGCCAGCGTCGGTTTGTGGACGTAGAATTCGTCCGGGTTCACCGCGCCCTGCACCACCATCTCGCCCAAACCCCACGCCGAGGTGATAAACACCACCTGGTCAAAGCCGGATTCGGTATCGATGGAGAACATGACGCCGGAGGAGGCCAGATCGGAGCGGACCATCCTCTGCACCCCGGCGGAGAGCGCCACGCCGCGGTGATCGTAACCCTGATGCACGCGATAGGAGATTGCGCGATCGTTAAACAGCGAAGCAAACACGTGCTTCACGGCAACGAGCACGGCGTCAAAGCCCTGCACGTTGAGGAATGTCTCTTGCTGTCCGGCGAAGGAGGCGTCCGGCATATCTTCCGCGGTGGCGGAAGAGCGCACGGCGAATGAGGCCTCGGCGTCATCGGCGGACAGCAGGTCATAAGCATCGCGAATCGCGTTTTCCAGTTCGCTCTGGAAGGGGGTATCGATGATCCACTGTCGGATCTGCGCGCCCGCTTTCGCTAATGCGGAAACGTCGTCAATGTCGGTTTCATCCAGCAGCGCATAGATGCGCTGGTTAACACCGCTTTGGTCCAGGAACTGATTGAAAGCATCAGCGGTGGTGGCAAACCCGTTAGGTACGGAAACACCCATACCGGACAGATTCGTAATCATTTC
Organism: Klebsiella sp. EMBS2024; assembly: GCF_036233805.1. Lineage (NCBI taxonomy): Bacteria > Pseudomonadati > Pseudomonadota > Gammaproteobacteria > Enterobacterales > Enterobacteriaceae > Klebsiella > Klebsiella sp. EMBS2024. Next base: position 2,369,986 of record NZ_JAZARW010000001.1, read on the forward strand.
ACCAAGGGAGGCATTTTTGCCCCCAACTCTGTCTACATCATTCATGCCGAGTTGGTTATACCAAAGCACCAGCGGTGACGAGCCATTGTTGGACATCGAGACAATCCTTTTGTGATTTAATACCAGTGAAAAAAATTTCACGATCGACTGCAGGATTATCCTGACATATTTATGNAGCTGAAAAAAACGGTGAATCGTTCAAGCAAATTATTTTTTCATTTTTCGGACTGTTCCCCCGATATTGCTAACTTGATGATTTTTAGGAATTCTGATGAAAAACACTGGAAATAACGGCGACAAAAAGAAAATGAACCACCCTTTTCATAAAAAACAAAAATAGCGTTTCAATTTTAACAAGAGACAAATCAAACAGGGATATGCTTAAATTTAATATCCGCTTTCAGGCAATTAAACTCATTATACCGGATGGTCAAAATGGAAAGTGCTGTAGATCGCCACGTATTTTATATTTCTGACGGTACCGCCATCACGGCGGAGGTGCTGGGGCATGCCGTGATGTCGCAATTCCCGGTCGCCATCAGCAGCGTAACCCTGCCGTTTGTGGAAAATATCAGCCGCGCGCGGGCGGTAAAGGAGCAGATCGACGCCATTTATCAGCAAACGGGTATTCGCCCGCTGGTGTTCTACTCCATCGTCATCCCGGAAATACGCGACATTATTCTGCAAAGCGAAGGCTTTTGTCAGGATATCGTGCAGGCGCTGGTGGCCCCGCTGCAGCAGGAGCTCAACCTCGACCCGACGCCGGTGGCCCACCGTACCCACGGCCTCAACCCCGGCAACCTGATTAAATACGATGCGCGTATCGCCGCTATCGATTATACCCTTGCCCATGACGATGGCATCTCGCTGCGCAACCTTGACCAGGCGCAGGTGATCCTCCTCGGCGTCTCGCGCTGCGGCAAAACACCCACCAGTCTGTATCTCGCCATGCAGTACGGTATTCGCGCCGCCAACTATCCGTTTATCGCCGACGATATGGACAATCTGGTGCTGCCGGCCTCGCTGAAACCCCTGCAGCATAAGATGTTCGGCCTGACCATCAATCCGGAGCGTCTGGCGGCGATCCGCGAGGAGCGCCGGGAGAACAGCCGCTACGCCTCGCTGCGCCAGTGTCGGATGGAAGTGACCGAAGTGGAGGCCCTGTATCGCAAGAATAAAATCCCCTGCCTGAACAGCACCAACTATTCTGTTGAGGAAATTGCGACAAAAATCATGGACATCATGGGGCTGAATCGCAGGATGTACTAATACACTAGTACATTATTAAAAATTTGTTTATGCTATCACCCGTGGCCTATACAGGATCATGCCCTGCTCTTGCAATAAGCAGGGATTGGTTTATCGTGATGCGCATCACTTCCCGGCATTTTCGCCGCGGAAGAAACAGATTTTTGAGACCCCAATGAATAAAACAGACGAATTGCGTACCGCGCGCATTGAGAGCCTGGTAACGCCCGCGGAGCTGGCCCAGCGCCATCCCGTGACGGCCGACGTGGCTGCCCACGTCTCGGCCTCCCGCCGCCGAATTGAAAAAATCCTCAACGGCGAAGACCGCCGACTGCTGGTGATTATCGGCCCCTGCTCCATTCACGACACCGACGCGGCGCTGGAGTATGCCCGCCGCCTGCAGGGCATGCGCGAGCGCTACCAGCCGCAGCTGGAGATCGTGATGCGCACCTACTTTGAAAAACCGCGTACCGTGGTGGGCTGGAAAGGCTTAATCTCCGATCCCGACCTCAACGGCAGCTACCGGGTCAACCACGGAATTGAGCTGGCGCGGCGCCTGCTGCTGCAGGTTAATGAGCTGGGGGTACCGACGGCCACCGAGTTTCTCGATATGGTGACCGGTCAGTTTATCGCCGATCTCATCAGCTGGGGGGCCATCGGGGCGCGCACCACTGAAAGCCAGATCCACCGTGAAATGGCCTCAGCGCTCTCCTGCCCGGTTGGATTTAAAAACGGCACCGACGGCAATACGCGCATCGCGGTGGACGCCATCCGCGCCTCCCGCGCCAGCCATATGTTCCTCTCTCCGGACAAGCAGGGGCAGATGACGATTTACCAGACCAGCGGCAATCCGTATGGGCATATTATTATGCGCGGCGGCAAACGGCCAAACTATCACGCCGAGGATATCGCCGCCGCCGGCGAGGCGCTGCGTGAATTCGATCTGCCGGAACAGCTGGTCGTTGATTTCAGCCATGGCAACTGCCAGAAGCAGCACCGCCGTCAGCTGGAGGTGTGCGCCGATATCTGTCAGCAAATTCGCGCGGGCTCCACCGCCATCGCCGGGATTATGGCCGAAAGCTTCCTGCAGGAAGGCACTCAGAAAGTGGTCCCCGGCCAGCCGTTGACCTGGGGCCAGTCGATCACCGACCCCTGCCTGAGCTGGGAAGATAGCGAAAGATTATTGAGCGAGCTGGCTGCGGCCACCGCCACCCGCCTGTAACCGCTCCGCCCGCCGCGCCTGCGGCGGGCAATTCTCTTCGCTGACTCCCCTACCAAATCCGGTAACACGATAAATAACGCTTGCCGTCAAAAACAACATTATTGATAATGATTATCATTGTTGCCTTGATTTTTATTCTGAGAGCTATGACGCGTATNGATAACACTGCCACAGCTGAAAAACCAAAAGACAATGCCCCTTATCCCGTGGCGACGGACAGAGAGATCAGCAGTCGGGTTCTGTTAGGCAGCGAAGGACGAGTAGTGATTGAGCATGGCGGCCAGCGCTATCTGCTGCGCCAGACCCACGCCGGGAAGTTAATTCTGACCAAGTAAGCGCCCCGCTGAACGCGGGGCGAAGCAAGTTAGCTCGAGCAGCTGACTTCCAGACGTTTCCCCCAGTCCGGCGGGCGGCGGACGTAGTCGTCCTCGCGATCGGTAAAGGGGTCTGCCAGCGCGGCATGCAAGCGCTCCAGCTCGCCCATATCGCCCGCCTCAGCCTGCTCGATCGCCCGCTGCGCCAGCCAGTTACGTAACACCAGCGCCGGATTCACGCCCTGCATCCTCTGCTGGCGCTGCGCGTCGTCCACCTGTTCATCACGCAGCCGCGCACGATACCCGGCAAACCAGCTGTCAAAGGCCGCGCGGTCGATAAACTCATCGCGCAGCGGCGATGCGGCGCTGAGCTGTTCGCTGTGGCTCAGCAGGCGGAACGTCCGGGTATAGTCGCTCTTCTCGCGGATCATCAGGGCAAACAGCCCGTCCAGCAGGTCGTTATCCCCTTTCTGCTGGCTGAACAGGCCGAGTTTATCGCGCATCCGCTGGCCATAAGCGGTCAGCAAGGCGTGCTGATACTCATCCAGCGCCGCGTTTAACGCTTCAGCGCTGATAAACGGCGACAGCGATTGGGCGAGACGCTGCAGATTCCACAGCCCCACCGCCGGCTGGTTTTCAAAACTGTAGCGCCCCTGATAATCGGAGTGGTTGCAGATGAAGTCCGGTTGGAAATCGTCAAGGAAGCCATACGGGCCGTAGTCGATGGTCAGACCGAGAATCGACATGTTGTCGGTATTCATCACCCCATGGGCAAAGCCCACGGTTTGCCAGCTGGCGATAGTCTGCGCGGTACGCATGACAATGTCACGGAACCATAACAGGTACTTATCCGCCTCATCCTGCAGCTGCGGCCAGTGGTGGCGAATAACATAGTCGGCCAGTTGCTGGACCTTCTGCGGCTCACGGCGATAGTAAAAATGTTCGAAATGGCCGAAGCGGACATGGCTCTCGGCCACCCGCATCAGCATCGCGCCGGGCTCCACGCGCTCGCGGTAGACCGGGGTATCGCTGGTCACCATCGCCAGGGCGCGCGTCGTCGGGATCCCCAGAGCGTGCATCGCCTCCGACGCCAGACTTTCCCGGATCGTCGAGCGCAGCACGGCGCGGCCGTCCCCCATCCGCGAATAAGGAGTCAGGCCGGCGCCTTTCAGATGCCAGTCGTAACGGCGGCCATCCGCCAGCTGCTGCTCGCCGAGCAGGATCCCGCGTCCGTCGCCCAGCTGGCCGGCCCAGGCGCCAAACTGATGGCCGCTGTATACCTGCGCCAGCGGCGACATGCCCGGAAGCAGCGCTTCGCCGCCCCAGACACCGGCCCCGCTTTCAGGCGCAAACAGGGCGTCGGGCACCCCCAGCTGTTGCGCCAGCGGGGCGTTGCGCCAGATGAGTCGGGCGTTATCCAACGGCGTTGGTGACAGGGAAGTGTAAAAGTCCGGCAGTTCATCCCGCCAGTGGGTGGTAAAAGAAAGGGTCATGGTTCCTCCTCTCTCCAGTGTAGTGCCTGGAACAGCGGATTAACACGGGCGGAGTGCAGGGTTATCGGCATAAAAAAGGGAAGCGTTCGCTTCCCTCTTGCTTCTGAATGACGTCAGATTCGCCGCGCCTGCCAGAACTTTTTGTTCCAGTAGACGTTATCCAGCGAGGAACGGGTGACGCCCTGGCTGGTGGAGGCGTGAATAAACTGGTTGTCGGTATCGTAGATGCCAACGTGCAGGCCACTCTCCCCTGAGCCGGTTTTGAAGAACACCAGATCGCCGGGCAGCAGATCGCGCTTATCGATGCGGGTGCCGATCTCCGCCTGCTCGCGGGTTTCACGCGGCAGCTGGAGGGCAAATTTATCGCGAAACGTGCGCACCACGAAGCCGGAGCAGTCAACGCCGCGCGGCGTCATGCCGCCGTAGCGATACGGCGCGCCGCGCCAGCTGCGCAGCTGCTCGTTCAGATTCGCCACCACCGTAATGGAGTCTGCCAGCCGAGGATTCGGCGGCGGTGCCCGATGGCTGCTGCAGCCGGCTAAAATTAACGCCGCCGCCAACATGAACCAGAAGCGCATTTCAGATGATCCCTCTGTCCCTAGTCTCNATCGCAATAATTTAGCTTGTTTATCAATATAGTGACAAGATAACTGCGTGCTACTGTGACGCGATGAGCATAATATGACCGGCCACCTCAACGCGCTGGAACGGGATCGCATAGGCAGCGGTTAAATTTTCCTCATTCAGCACCTCGGCGGTCTCCCCGCAGGCGATGGCTTCCCCCTGGCAGAGCAGCCAGCTCTGACCGGCGTGGCGCAGGGTATGGTTGAGATCGTGGCTGCTCATCACCACCGCAATCCCCGCCGCGCTCAGCTCGTGTAACAGCCGATCCAGCGCCGCCTGCTGAGCCACATCCAGACTGTTCATCGGCTCATCCAGCAGCAGCAGCTGACCCGCGGAATTACTCAAGGGATCGATCTGCAGGATCACTGCCGCCAGCCGCACGCGCTGCCACTCGCCGCCCGACAGCTGATTGACCGGACGGCCCAGCTTATTGTCCAGACCAAGCCTGGCCGCGATATCGCTCAGACGGGCGCTATCACCCTGCTGCTGCATATGCAGCGCCAGGTAGTGCCATACCGGCATGGCGAACGGCGGGGTCTGGTGTTGACTCAGATATCCGCGACGGCGCGCCAGCTCCCTCGCCGGCCACTCGTCAAGCAGCCGGCCGTTAAAATGAACCGTGCCGGGGCCGTCGGACAGCCCCGCCATGCGGGTCAGCAGCGTGCTCTTCCCTGCGCCGTTCGGCCCCACCAGATGGACAATCTCCCCGGCGCGAAAGGCCGCAGAAAACGGGGCCAGGCGCCCCGCCGCTTCTACATCCTGTAGCTGCATCAGAAACGACATTATTGCGCCAGCGCTCCTTTAATCGCCGCCACCAGCTGCGGATCGTCCGGCGTCATATCCGGAGAGAAGCGCTGAATGACGTTGCCCTGGCGATCGATGAGGAATTTTTCGAAGTTCCACAGAATGTCGTCCACATACAGCGGCGCCCGGCCTTTGCTGGCCATCCGCTCATAAAAACCGCTGCCTTCCGGGGCCACCGCTTTCGGCGCGGCGGCAATCAGTTTTTGATAGAGCGGCGCGCGATGTTCACCGTTGACGTCAATTTTGCTAAACAGCGGGAAGGTGACGCCGTAGGTAGTGCTGCAGAAGGTCTTAATCTCCTCTTCACTGCCCGGCTCCTGGCCGAGGAACTGGTTGCAGGGGAACCCCAGCACGCTGAAGCCCTCGGCGGCAAACTGCTTTTGCAGATCCTCGAGTTGCTCATACTGCGGCGTCAGGCCGCATTTCGAGGCTACATTGACGATCAGTAGCACCTTGCCGGCAAAGGATGCCAGGGTGGTTTTCTCGCCATCAATGGTCGTCACTTCGGTATTCAGAATGTCATGTTGCATAGCCTGTCCTCAATGGATAAACCGGTTTCCGGTGAAGGTGATCCCTTTCTACTGTAGCGGATTCAGCGCCCGCCATTCTACTGCCATTCCCCCCGAGTTGTCGCATGATGTAACAGCGCTTCGCTGGCCGCCGGCAACATGAAATCCTCTCAATTGGGCCGTCGACCATTTCCGTGTACAGTGTTCCATGAATGTAATATGGTTTCGTTACTTGTTAATTTAAGAGAGTTTTAGTGATGAAGAAGTTGTTTAGCCTGGCGTTAATCGCCACCTCTGTCGCCCTGCTGAGCGCCTGCTCCCCGGATGAAGATAATAAAGTAAAAGTCGCTATCAATACCGGGCCGGACGAAGCCATCTGGAAAGTGGTGGAGCAGGTGGCGAAGGATAAATACCACCTCGACGTCGAAGTGGTCTCCTTCAATGATTATGTGCTGCCCAACGAAGCGCTGAACAACAAAGATGTCGATGCCAACGCCTTCCAGACCCTGCCGTACCTTGAGGCGCAGTCGAAAGAACGCGGCTATAAATTTGCGGTGGTCGGTAAAACCTTTGTCTTCCCTATCGCCGCCTATTCTCACCGGATCAAAAATATCAGCGAACTGCCCGAAGGGGCGACGGTGACCATCTCTAATGAAACCACCACCCTGGGCCGCAGCCTGCTGCTGCTTCAGGCGCAGGGGTTACTCAAGCTGAAACCGGGCGTCGGCTATTTACCCACCACGCTGGATATCATCGACAATCCGAAACAGCTGAAAATTGTTGAAGTGGATACCCCGCAGCTGACCCGTACCCTTGACGATCCGAACGTCAGCCTGTCAATCATTAACACCAACTTCTCCGCCCAGGCGGGCCTGTCGGCCGCCCGCGACGGTCTGTTTATGGAGGGGCCGGATTCCCCATATGTGAATGCGATAGTCGCCCGCGAGGATAATAAGGACAGCAAGAAAATTCAGGAATTAAAAGCCGCCTTCCAGACCAGCGAAGTCGCGGAAAAAGCGAAGGAAGTCTACAAAGGCGACGCGATCAAAGGCTGGTAAGCCTGAACTGGCGCCGTCCCTGCCGACGGCGCCGCGCTACCCCCGCCCCCGCGAACGCAGCAGCAACCAGATAAAGACCGGCGCGCCCAGGGTCGCCGTCACCACGCCAATCGGCAGCTCTGCGGCGGAAAGCGCCAGCCGGGCAATGATATCCGCCCCCAGCAAGGCGCTTGCCCCGGCCAGCATACAGGCCGGGAGCAACACCCGGTGATCGCTCAAGCCGCATAGCCGCAGAATATGCGGGATCACCAGACCGATAAAGCCAATCGCCCCCGCCAGCGCCACGCTAACGCCGACCATCCAGCCGGTCGCCACCACCAGTAATTTGCGCCACAGCCACAGCGGCAGCCCAAGCTGACGAGCGGAGACTTCGCCCAGCGCCAGTAAATTCAGGGGTTGCGACTGCAGACAGACCCAGCAGAGCACCGGCAGGAGGGCTATCATCAGCCACAGCTGTTGCCAGTCGACGCCGCCAAACCCGCCCATCATCCAGTACATTAGCTGACGCAGGTCAAAAGAGGTGGAGAAGTAGACTGCCCAGGTCATCAGGGCGCTGCAGATGATCCCCAGCGCCACCCCCGCCAGCAGCAGACGGCTGGTAGACAGATAGCGGCGGGCGAAACGCAGCAGAATAAAAGTGATCAGCAGCGCGCCAAAGATGGCACACAGGCCGAGCGCCCAGCCGGGCAAGACTCCTTTGCCCAGCAGGACGGCGGCAATCAGCCCGACGCCTGCGCCGTTGGAGACCCCCAGCAGCCCCGGCTCCGCCAGAGGATTTTCAAACAACGCCTGCATAATCGCCCCGGAGAGCGCCAGCGCCGCCCCCACCAGCAGCACCGCCAGGGTTCGCGGCAGGCGGATCTGCCAGATAAACAGCTGGCCTTTGGCGCTGAGCCACTCGCCGGGCGGGATCCATTGCTCCCCCGCGCACAGACTGATCAGCAGGGTGACCAGCAGCAACAGCGTTAATCCGAAGAGCCAACGCCGGCTGCGGCGCTGTTGAAGATGGGCGAGAGTCAGCATAGATTCCATTACGCAGGGGGAACAAGAGGCTGATTTTACGGTGGCTGTCGCGGTGAGAAAAGGAAAACCTCACGACCAAACGTCGACGCGAAGGAAAATCTCCTCCGCGTCTGCGGTCGTTCGTCACACCAGAAGCTGAAACAGCAGCGCAAAGAGAATGATGTTCGCCACCACGATTGCCCAGCCGTTATAGAGCATATATTTCAGATGAGTAGACTGCGCCAGCCCCATCTGGCCGAACATATCTGATGAGGGAAACGGCCCGAACCAGTCCACCTGGGATGAGGCCAGCAGCACGGCGGTGGTCCCCTGGGGCGGCACGCCGGCGGCCATCAGCATCGGGCCAAAGATTTTATGAGTAAAGGTCATCTGGGCCACCGCCGCACCGGGCACATGGCCGATAATATTGAACGCGAAGATGCTAAAGCACAGCCAGGCCGGGGAGATCCCCTCCAGCAGCGGTTGGGTATACTCCAGCAGCCCCTGATAGGCGTGCAGGCCATCCATCAGCTCAAGGATCGGGTTGTACAGCCAGTAGAGAATAAACATCCACACCAGACGGCCGCAGCCGTGATACAGGGCCTGAAGGATCTGCGTCGGTCGCAGGCCGCCTACCAGGCCGGTCATCAGGGCCACCAGCAGCATCACGATTATCGCGAAGCTGAAGCCGGCTTTAATCACCACGCCAACGATCGCCATCACGATGATGGTCGCCGCGAAGGCCAGCGCGCTTAATTTACGCCGACGCTGCTGCGCGGCGCTGAGATCCTCTTGCGGCTTTTCCGCGAGATCGACGTCATAGCGCAGTTTGCCTTCGGTCATCTTCTGGATCCGTCCCGCCATTACCCAGCCGGCCAGCAGCGTGACCGCGCTCATCGGCAGACCAACGTACAGCAGATAATCCGGGTAGCTCAACCCACCGAGGCTGAGGATCGTCACGGTACTGGGGGTGAAAGGCCCGGTAAACAGCCCAACGGAACCGGCGGTCATCATCAGCGCGGCGACCGTTGGCGGCGTCAAGCGTACCGCTGCCGCCACCGGAATGATTACTGCCACGATAATGGCATTGCCACCGGCCATAGTGCCCAGCGAACCGCAAATTAAAATCGATGACGCCACAATGCCGAATTTCACCCGCGTCTGACTCGACAACCCGATGCGATGGACGACAAATTTTACCAGCTCAACCGCTGCGCCGGTGCGGGTGGCCACTTCCCCCACGCCGGCGCCGAGCATAATGATAAGCCCAACGGTGGCAATAAATGACCCGGTGGATTTCGCCAGCATCGTGCCCATTTCCGGCAGGCCGGTCGAGGTCATTATCATGGCGATAATAATCGAGGAGATGACCGCCAGCACAATATCAACGCCGATCAGCGATAATATCGCTAGCGCCACCAGCGGCGTAAATCCCAGCAGACCAAGCTCGCTGCCTGGTCGACCGTGGCACCACAGCGCGATCAACACGAACAGCAGCAATAACAGACCAATAATAACGTTTTTCCGCGTGATATTTTGTCTNACAGGCGCATTGCCTGTGAGCGTTGAGTCACTCATAACACTCCTTAATGCCAATCAATCCGACCATGATGGTCAGGTGGTGTATGGGGGCCTGCTCAGAAAATATCCTCCCTCTTTTTCATTATTGATTGGCCGCGGCCTGAGGGTTTGTTTGGGTACAAAGGAAACGATTCTGAGAGCGTAATATGCCGCCATTGGGCGGGGTCTACAGCACAAGATGTAACCAATGCGCTGATTGGTGATTAAATCTATGTTAACTTAGTGTTAGTAGAAAATGACTTTTTATCGGTAGGCTATAACCCTGAGTTAACTGTTCATGAAACTGCGTCATCTGGAAATCTTCTATGCCGTCATGACCTGCGGCTCTTTATCGCGGGCGGCGGAAGCGCTCAATATCTCCCAGCCCGCGGCCAGCAAAGCGTTAAAAAGCGCCGAAATGAAGCTGGGTTTTACCCTGTTTCAGCGGGTGCGCGGCAAGCTGCTGCCGACCAGCGAGGCGATCACACTTTTCGAAAAAGCGCAGAGCATTTATCAGGACCTGGACAACCTGCGCCTGCTGGCCGACAACCTGGCTCGCGATCCGCGCGCCAAGATCACTTTAGGCTGTCTGCCAAGCCTGGGGTTAAGCCTGGTGCCGGAGCTGGTGACCGACTTTTATCAGCAAAACAGCAACCTGGTGATGACGCTCACTACCGAGCACACCGAGACGCTGGTCAAAAAACTGGATTTGCGCGAGATAGATTTGGCGCTGACGCTACAGCCGGTGCAGCAGGGGGAGATCCTGACCACCCTGATTGCCGAAGTACCGCTGGTGTACATCGACCGTCATTATCGTCAGGGGGCGGTGGAGATCGATCAGATCGACCAGCAGCGCTGGATCTCGCCGGGACCGCACTCGCTCTCTGCCGCCATCGCCACCCGTCGCGACTTTTCCACCACCCGGCTAAACGTCCAGACCTACTATATGGCCACCGAGTTCGTGAAGCGCGGCATGGGCTGCAGCATCACTGATATCTTCTCCGCCCAGCACAACCTGGCCCCGGAGATGATTCATCCCATTACGCCGCCGATGGCGATTAACCTCTGTCTGTTACGCCGGGCCGACGTTTCCCTGAGCCCGATGGCGCAAAAGTTCGTCGATTTTCTCTGCCAGCGTCTGCGCCAGCAGCTCAAGGAGATTAACCTGCGGTTATACCCTGACCATAAAAAGTCAATTGCGCCGCTGGGGTAAATGCTTTGACATAACCCGATAAATTTATCAGCGGTGGATATATCGGGTTATGAACAAACGCATTGTCATTATCGGCGGCGGCGTGGTCGGTCTGGCCACGGCCTGGGAACTGATCAAGCGCGGCCATCAGGTGCAATTACTGGAGCGCAATGCCGAACCGGGCAGCGCCACCAGTTTTGCCAACGGCGGACAATTAAGTTACCGCTACGTCGCCCCCCTTGCCGACAGCGGCGTTCCCCTGCAGGGAATGAAATGGATGGGCAAAGCCGATTCGCCGCTGAATATGCGTCTCAGGATGTCTCTCCAGCAGTGGCGCTGGCTGCTGCAGTTTCTGCGCGCCTGTAATAACCAGACCAATAAAATGAATGGCGACCATATTTTACGCCTGTCGCTGCTCAGCCGTCAGGTCATGCAGGCGTGGCGGGATGAGGATAATCTTGCCGATTTCCACTGGCGGCGCAGCGGAAAATTAATTATCCATCGTCGCGAATATGATTTTAATAAAGCAGCAAAAGGGATTGATCCTCAGTATCAGCAGGCGCTGAATGCTGAAGCCTGCCTGCAGCTGGAGCCGGCGCTCAAACATATTAGTCCTTCTCTGCAGGGCGGAATCTATTCGCCAGGCGATGAAACGGCAGATTGTCATCAGTTCTGCCTTGCCCTGCTCGACAAGCTCAATGCCAGCAGCGACTTTAGCCTGCTGACCCAGTGTGAGGTGCGGCGACTCCATAAGCGCGGGGGACGCATCAGCAGCCTGGAGACCAGTCAGGGGCCCCTCACCGGCGATGAGTATGTCGTCGCCGCCGGTAACGGCAGTGGTTCTCTGCTTGGGCATCTGGGGGTTCGCGTGCCGCTGTGCGCCCTGAAGGGGTACAGCCTGACCCTGTCCTATCCTGAAAAAGCAGGTATTGCCCCTGACATCAGCGTCACCGACTACGGGCACAAAATCGTTTATGCCCGCCTTGGCCAACAGCTGCGCATCGCGGCGATGGTGGACATCGGCTACGACGGCGACGAACTGCGCGAATGCCGCATTCAGGCGCTGAAGAACATCGTCGCCCGCAGCTTTCCTGAACTGGAGGGGCTGGACGAGGCCGAAGTCTGGACCGGCATGCGCCCGTCAACGCCAGCCGGCCCGCCGATGCTGGGACGCGCCAGCTACCCCAACCTGTGGATGAACCTCGGCCAGGGTAGCCTCGGCTTTACTCTCGCCGCCGGCAGCGCGGTGGTGCTGGGCGCGTTAATCGATAATCAGATGCCAGACATTTCTTTAGAAGGTCTCACATGGAAACAAACCGCATGACAATTATTCGCAATAATCCACAACCTCGTCTTTCCGCCAGCGTTGCGTATGGCGATCTGCTGTTCCTCTCCGGGCAGACGCCAAAAAGCAATGAAGACGATATCGTTTTACAAACCCGTGAAGTACTGGAGAAGATCGACGCGCTGCTGGCCGCAGCCGGGAGCGATAAGCAGCACATTCTCTCCGCGCAGATCTGGTTGAAAAATATCGAGCGTGACTTTGCCGCATTCAATGAGGTGTGGGTGCAATGGATGCCGGAAGGCTATAGCCCGGCACGAGCGGCCGTGCAGGCGGAGATGGCGCGACCAGAAATCCTGGTGGAGATCATGCTCACCGCCGTCAAAGCGTAAAGATTGACAGAAAAGAAAAAGGCCGCAATGCGGCCTTTTTAATTAGTTCAGATTATTTGTCTTTCGGCGACGCGTTTTCGACACGGCTTTTCAGCTTCTGACCGGGTCTGAAGGTCACCACGCGCCGGGCTGTAATGGGAATATCCTCCCCCGTCTTCGGGTTACGTCCCGGGCGTTGGTTTTTATCCCGCAAATCGAAGTTGCCGAACCCGGAGAGTTTGACCTGTTCTCCGTTTTCCAGAGCACGACGGATCTCTTCGAAAAACAACTCGACCAGTTCTTTGGCATCCCGCTTGCTAAGCCCAAGCTTATCAAACAGATATTCTGACATTTCAGCTTTTGTAAGCGCCATAGGTTCAATCCCTCAATGATGCCTGGAATCGCTCTTTTAATGCCTCTACACATCTGGCAACGGTAGCGGCAATCTCCTCTTCTTCGAGTGTACGGCTGGTATCCTGCAGGATCAGGCTAATCGCAAGGCTCTTATACCCTTCCGCCACACTCTTACCACGGTACACGTCAAATAAGTTTACGCCAACTACCTGATTTACGCCAACTTTCTTACATTCGGCTAAAACATCGGCGGCAGCCACGTTTTCCGCGACCAGCACCGCGATGTCGCGACGGTTCGCCGGGAAGCGGGAAATATCGCGCGCCTGAGGCACCACGCGGTCTGCGAGCTTGTTCCACTCCAGTTCGAACACCAGAGTGCGACCGTTCAGATCCAGTTTACGTTCCAGCTCAGGATGAACAACCCCAATGAAACCAATGCGTTCACCTTTAAGATAAATCGCTGCGGATTGTCCCGGATGCAGCGCGGTGGTCGCTTCAGCACGGAATTCGATATCCGCCAATTTTCCGGTTAAATCCAGAACGGCTTCCAGATCGCCTTTCAGATCATAGAAATCGACCGTCTCTTTCGCCAGTGTCCAGTGCTCTTCGTAGCGGTTGCCGCAGATCGCCCCGGCCAGCATCACATCCTGACGAATGCCCAGCGGCGCATTGGTGTCCGGCACAAAGCGCAGGCCGCTCTCAAAGATGCGCACCCGGCTCTGCTGACGGTTCTGGTTGTAGACCACGGTGCCCAGCAGGCCGGTCCACAGCGACAGGCGCATCGCCGACATTTCGCTGGAGATCGGGCTTGGCAGGATCAGCGCCTCTTCCCCGGCGTGGATCAGCTGCTGGACTTTCGGGTCGACGAAGCTGTAGGTGATCACTTCCTGATAGCCTTTGTCGTTCAGCAGCGTTTTCACGCGCTTCAGCGACAGGTCCGCTTCGCGGTGGGTTCCCATGATCAGACCCGCCTGCACCGGCTCGTCAGGAATGTTGTTGTAGCCGTAAACGCGAGCCACTTCTTCAACCAGATCTTCTTCGATCTCCATGTCGAAACGCCAGCTCGGCGCAACCGCCTGCCATTCGCCCTCGCCAACCGTCACTTCGCAGCCGAGGCGCTGCAGAATGTCGGTGACCTGCGCGTCAGCGATATGGTGGCCAATCAGGCGATCCAGCTTGCTGCGACGCAGCGTAATGGTGGCGCGTGTTGGTAGATTCTCTTTGCTGGTAACGTCAATGACCGGGCCGGCTTCACCGCCGCAGAGGTCGATCAGCAGACGGGTTGCACGCTCCAGCGCTTTATACTGCAGGGCCGGATCGACGCCGCGCTCATAGCGGTGAGAGGCATCGGTGTGCAGGCCATGACGGCGCGCGCGGCCGGTAATGGACAGCGGGCTGAAGAACGCGCATTCCAGCAGCACGTTTTGGGTTTCGTCGTTAACGCCGGAGTGTTCCCCGCCGAAGATCCCCCCCATCGCCAGCGCTTTGTTATGGTCTGCAATGACCAGCGTGTCGCTGTCGAGCTTTGCTTCAGAGCCATCGAGCAGGACCAGGGTTTCCCCTTCTTTCGCCATGCGCACCACGATCCCGCCTTCAATACGGTCGCGGTCAAAGGCGTGCATCGGCTGGCCCAGCTCAAGCAGCACATAGTTGGTCACGTCAACCACCGCGTCGATGGAGCGGATCCCGCAGCGGCGCAGCTTCTCTTTCATCCACAGCGGCGTCGGCGCTTTGACGTTGATACCTTTCACCACGCGCCCCAGATAGCGCGGGCAAGCCTGCGGCGCGTCAACCTGAATCGGCAGCACGTCGTCAATCGTCGCGGCAACCGGCGTGATTTCCGGCGCGTTCAGCGGCGCTTTGTTCAGGACAGCGACATCGCGCGCCACGCCAATGATGCCCAGGCAGTCGGCGCGGTTTGGCGTGACGCTGATTTCGATGGTGTTATCGTCAAGCTTGAGGTATTCGCGAATATCGGTGCCGATGGACGCATCTGCCGGCAGCTCGATGATACCGCTATGGTCGTCGGAAATACCCAGCTCGGAGAAGGAGCACAGCATCCCCTCAGACGGCTCGCCGCGCAACTTCGCGGCCTTGATTTTGAAATCGCCCGGCAGCACGGCGCCGATGGTGGCTACCGCGACCTTTAGCCCCTGACGNCAGTTTGGCGCGCCGCAGACGATGTCCAGCAGGCGTTCGCCGCCGACGTTGACTTTGGTGACGCGCAGTTTGTCGGCGTTCGGGTGCTGACCGCACTCCACCACTTCCCCGACTACGACGCCGTTGAAGCTGCCGGCGACCGGCTCAACGCCATCTACTTCGAGGCCCGCCATGGTGATCTGATCGGAAAGCGCTTCGCTGTCGATCGCCGGGTTAACCCATTCGCGTAACCACAGTTCACTGAATTTCATTGTTCTGTCCTGCCCTTATTTAAACTGTTTGAGGAAACGCAGATCGTTTTCGAAGAACGCGCGCAGATCGGTGACGCCATAGCGCAGCATGGTCAGACGCTCCATGCCCATGCCGAAGGCGAAGCCGGAGTAGACTTCCGGATCGATACCCACGTTACGCAGCACGTTCGGGTGCACCATCCCGCAGCCCAGCACTTCCAGCCATTTGCCGTTTTTACCCATCACGTCAACTTCCGCAGACGGTTCGGTGAACGGGAAGTAGGACGGACGGAAGCGGACCTGCAGATCTTCTTCAAAGAAGTTGTTCAGGAAGTCGTGCAGCGTCCCTTTCAGGTTGGTGAAGCTGATATTTTTATCAACGATCAGACCTTCCATCTGATGGAACATCGGGGTATGGGTCTGATCGTAGTCGTTACGATAGACGCGGCCCGGCGCGATAATACGGATAGGCGGCTGCTGGTTTTCCATGGTGCGGATCTGCACGCCGGAGGTCTGCGTACGCAGCAGGCGAGTGGCATCGAACCAGAAAGTGTCGTGGTCAGCGCGCGCCGGATGGTGACCCGGAATATTCAGCGCATCGAAGTTGTGGTAATCGTCTTCGATTTCCGGGCCCGTCGCCACGGTAAAGCCGAGCTCACCGAAGAAACTTTCAATACGGTCGATGGTGCGAGTAACCGGATGCAGGCCGCCGTTTTCAATGCGGCGACCCGGCAGCGAGACGTCAATGGTCTCTGCGGCCAGACGCGCATTCAGCGCTGCGCCTTCCAGTTCAGCTTTACGCGCGTTCAGCGCCTGCTGCACCTGCTCTTTCGCCTCGTTGATGACCGCACCGGCTGCCGGACGCTCTTCCGCCGGCAGCTCACGCAGGGTGGTCATTTGCAGGGTCAGATGCCCTTTTTTACCCAGGTATTCCACGCGGACGTTGTCCAGCGCAGCAACATCTGATGCCTCGTTAATGGCTGCCTTGGCACTGGCAACCAGCTCTGCGAGATGTGACATGGTTTTCCTCATTATGTCGGTGCAGACACCGGTTATAGTGAAATTAATATTCCGAATTCATATACGAAAAAAGCCTCCACAGGGGAGGCTTTCTGGCGCTGTTTTCCGTTTCTTCTTTCACGCGCAAGCCCCCTGAGTTCAGGTGCTAAAGTAAAAAAAGAAGCGGAAAATAGCAGCATTCATGCTTGCATTACC
The DNA here is from genome assembly GCF_036233805.1 of Klebsiella sp. EMBS2024. Taxonomy (NCBI): domain Bacteria; kingdom Pseudomonadati; phylum Pseudomonadota; class Gammaproteobacteria; order Enterobacterales; family Enterobacteriaceae; genus Klebsiella; species Klebsiella sp. EMBS2024. Next base: position 2,386,624 of record NZ_JAZARW010000001.1, read on the forward strand.
TTGTCTGGTAAGAAACGTCAGAGCTGTATTGAAAAGCCTGCGCCGATAAAAGTCAATGTATTGATGGTGTTGAAACGAAAAGAGGGAGACAAGCTCCCTCTTTCAACTGGCTTATGCCAGAGCTGCTTTCGCTTTTTCGACCAGAGCGGTGAACGCTACTTTGTCGAATACAGCGATGTCAGCCAGGATCTTACGGTCGATTTCAACAGAGGCTTTTTTCAGGCCATTGATGAATTTGCTGTAAGAAATACCGTTCTGACGTGCTGCTGCGTTGATACGTGCAATCCACAGTTGACGGAACTGACGTTTACGTTGACGACGGTCACGGTAAGCGTACTGACCAGCTTTGATAACAGCCTGGAAGGCAACGCGGTATACGCGAGAACGCGCACCGTAGTAGCCTTTAGCTTGTTTCAAAATTTTCTTGTGACGTGCACGTGCAATTACACCACGTTTTACGCGAGCCATGTGTGCTCTCCTGTATCTATTCTAAGTTAAAAAAGTTAAACGTTAACGACTTATGCGTACGGCAGGCACGCGATAACCAGGCCCAGATCGCCTTTGGAAACCATGGCTTTCGGACGCAGGTGACGTTTACGCTTGGTAGCTTTTTTAGTCAGAATGTGACGCAGGTTAGCGTGCTTGTGCTTAAAACCACCTTTACCGGTTTTTTTGAAGCGCTTAGCAGCACCGCGTACGGTCTTAATTTTTGGCATTTTAATAACTTCCACTTCGCATTGTTAATAAACGAAACAAAGGCGAACAAAACCAGTGAGCCGAAGCCCACCGGAAATGTTTCTTGATGGCCTTACTGTTTCTTCTTAGGAGCGAGCACCATGATCATCTGGCGGCCTTCGATCTTCGTTGGGAAGGATTCGACTACTGCCAGTTCAACCAGATCGTCTTTCACGCGGTTAAGCACTTCCATACCGATCTGCTGGTGGGCCATCTCACGACCGCGGAAACGCAGCGTGATCTTGGCCTTATCGCCATCTTCGAGAAAGCGAATCAGGCTGCGGAGTTTTACCTGATAGTCACCTTCATCAGTACCAGGGCGGAATTTAATTTCCTTAACCTGGATAACTTTCTGCTTCTTCTTCTGTTCCTTAGAAGACTTACTCTTTTCATAAAGGAACTTGCCGTAGTCCATGATACGACAAACTGGCGGCTCGGCGTTAGGGCTGATTTCAACTAAATCTACTCCAGCCTCTTCAGCCTTTTCGATAGCTTCTCTCAGACTCACAATTCCCAGCTGCTCACCTTCCAGACCTGTTAAGCGAACTTCCTGGGCGCGAATCTCGCCATTAATACGATTCGGACGTGCCGTTTGAACTCGTTTTCCGCCTTTAATACCTTATTCCTCCAGTTGTTGAAGACTGCGGCTGCGAATCTCTTGTTGCAGCTTCTCGATCACTTCATTTACGTCCATGCTGCCGAGGTCTTTACCGCGACGGGTGCGCACGGCCACTTTGCCGGCTTCGACTTCTTTGTCGCCACAGACCAACATATACGGGACACGACGTAAAGTGTGCTCGCGGATTTTAAAGCCAATCTTCTCATTTCTCAAGTCTGCTTTTACACGAATGCCCGCATTTTGTAGTTTACGCGTCAATTCGTTAACGTATTCAGCCTGAGAATCGGTAATATTCATGACCACTACCTGCACTGGTGCAATCCAGGTTGGGAAGAAGCCTGCGAACTCTTCGGTCAGGATGCCAATGAAGCGCTCCAGAGAACCGAGAATCGCACGGTGAATCATGACCGGCACCTGACGCTCGTTGTTTTCGCCCACATAGGAGGCGCTTAAACGCTGCGGCAGAGAAAAGTCCAGCTGTACGGTACCGCACTGCCATGCACGATCGAGGCAGTCATACAGGGTAAATTCAATTTTCGGGCCGTAGAACGCCCCTTCACCCAGTTGATATTCAAATGGGATGTTATTTTCTTCCAGCGCCACCGCCAGATCCGCTTCCGCGCGATCCCAGGTCTCGTCGCTACCGATACGTTTTTCCGGGCGAGTCGACAGTTTGACGACGATCTTCTCGAAGCCAAAGGTGCTATACATATCGTAGACCATACGAATACAGGCGTTCACTTCATCGCGAACCTGATCTTCAGTACAGAAGATATGCGCATCATCCTGGGTAAAGCCGCGCACGCGCATCAGACCATGCAGCGCGCCAGACGGTTCGTTACGGTGGCAGCTACCGAATTCCGCCATACGCAGCGGCAGGTCGCGGTAGGATTTCAGCCCCTGGTTGAAGATCTGCACGTGACCCGGGCAGTTCATCGGCTTGATACAGTATTCACGGTTCTCAGAAGAGGTGGTGAACATCGCATCTTTGTAGTTGTCCCAGTGGCCGGTTTTTTCCCACAGCACACGGTCCATCATGAACGGACCTTTTACTTCCTGATACTGGTACTCTTTCAGTTTAGAACGAACAAACGTTTCCAGTTCACGGAAGATGGTCCAGCCGTCATTGTGCCAGAACACCATCCCCGGCGCCTCTTCCTGCATGTGATACAGGTCGAGCTGCTTACCGATTTTACGGTGGTCACGCTTGGCGGCTTCTTCCAGACGCTGCAGGTAGGCATTCAGCGCTTTTTTATCTGCCCACGCGGTGCCGTAGATACGCTGCAACATTTTATTGTTGCTGTCGCCGCGCCAGTAGGCGCCGGCGGTTTTCATCAGCTTAAAGTGATGGCAGAAGCGCATGTTCGGTACGTGCGGACCGCGGCACATATCGATATATTCTTCATGATGATACAGGCCAGGCTTGTCATCATGGGCAATGTTTTCATCAAGAATAGAAACTTTATAGCTTTCGCCGCGTTTCACGAAGGTTTCACGCGCTTCATGCCAGCTCACTTTCTTCTTGATAACGTCGTAGTTTTTCTCGGCGAGCTCATGCATACGTTTTTCGAGCGCGTCGATATCTTCCTGGGTCAGGGTATGGTCGAGGTCTACGTCATAGTAGAAACCATTATCGACAACCGGACCGATAGCCATTTTGGTGTTGGGCCACAGCTGTTTGATGGCATGGCCTAACAGGTGCGCGCAGGAGTGACGAATGATCTCCAGCCCTTCTTCATCTTTCGCGGTGATGATAGAGAGAGTGGAATCGGATTCGATCGGGTCACAGGCGTCTACCAGTTCACCGTTTACCCGCCCGGCAATGGTGGCTTTCGCCAGGCCTGGACCGATATCCAGCGCGACATCCATCGGACTAACTGCGTGGTCAAAATGGCGTTGGCTGCCATCAGGAAGCGTAATTACAGGCATTTTATGTCCTTATTTGCAGTGGTGCCCCGCACGAAAGAGCACATACAAAACTATATAATCATAATTATCATCAGGTTAAGGCGCAGTTCCCGCTTCACTCTGCGAAAATAGGAGCACGACCGGAACGATCGCTCCCCCCTGCAACCGCCTGCTGATAACACCGGGGAGTAGTTTACACATCATTGGTACGTGATTAAAGCCGCGACAGCATAAATGATGGCGGAATGCGGAGAAAACAAGAGGGCCACGGATAAAAAAGCAGAATATAAGCGATGTGGCGCGGTAATATTGGCCAATGGCGCCGGACGATATTATTCGGACATGATAAAAGAGACGTGGAGATATTGCCTGCTGAATGTATACCGCGGGCCATTAAACCGGTACCACTTAACCCGGCTTATTAGACCGCTCGCGAAACGATAGCCTGCAATATTAAGACCACTCGCCGGCCACCAGCGTATGCACATTAAAGGCGTCGTTCATGGATTTTCCGGTGGTAGGGGCGCCGGGCGCAATATTCGAACCAGCCTCAACGTCAGAGGCTTTGGCGATACCTACCTGGGTATGATCCTGATGACCCGATGGCGGAACNGGCGTGGCGGCTGATGCGCCAAAAGAAAGCACGCACAGCGCCAGGGCTGCGATGGTATATCGATTGTTTTTCATGATGTTAATTCTCTTATTACGGAAAACAGACCGGGCAATGTCGCCCTCCGGTCAGTGGTTGTTAGTATAGATCCAGATCACATATTTGTCCGTCGAATATTTAGCTATTTGTGTCAAATAGAATGAATATTTGTCAGGCGCCCGTGAATAATGGAGAAAAAATGGAGGGCTATTTCCTTTTTACAAAAAGTAAAACGAACGGCCAGAAAAAATAATATCACTAATTGCTAAAACCAAAACGAACAGGCCGGGGAAAACCCGGCCTGAAATATTACATCTTATACCCGAGGGAGAGCGAGGTCCGGCGATCGGTATGCTCCGGCGCGGACGCAGGCGGCTCAGAGTTCCAGGTCACGTTGTAGGCGACCTTCAGGGCGAAATGGGCGTTAATCGCCACGTTTAACGCGCTCTCTGAGTTGACCGTGGTATCCTCGGCGCCGAACACCGATACCCCTTGCGAAAATTTGGCGTTATCGGTCATCTGCCAGGCCCAGGTACCCGAAGCATAACCCAGCGGCTGGGTATCAGTATCCCCGTCGGTATATTCGTCATAGCGAACGCCAGGACCGAATTCAAACCGCAGACTGTGCACCGGCCCGTTGAGGATCTGACGACCATAGCCCGCCGTCACAACATCGCGCTGTTGATAGCCGTTGTAGCGGTCAGTTAGCCAGCTACCCTGACCAAAGACATAGTTCATATCGGTCAGGTTGTAGCGGCTACGTCCGCCGACAGCATATTTTTCTGAGGATCGCTCATCATTGGACGATGTGTTGCTGGCGTTGCCCCACAGCGACCAGGCGGTGGTATTACCATACCAGGTCAGGGTGGAATCCGCCGTCATCGAAGAGCTCTTGGTGTTGCCGGACTGCGCCAGGTAGCCTGCGTTAACCACCCCTTCGAACGGTTTTTTGGCAGCGGAAGGGTCATCCATGACGGTAAATACAGAATCATCGGCCATTGCGCCAACAGACGCAAAAAGCCCCCCCGCCAGCATAACCGCTGCGGGTACTGTCTTTAAAAGCTTCATTATAACTCTCTAAAATACA
>NZ_JAZARW010000001.1:2391627-2395950 GCF_036233805.1 Klebsiella sp. EMBS2024
AGGACAGTACAAATGATGAACAGGCATAATCTCGCCGGCTCATTGAATTTAGCGTCCGTACAACATAAAAGAGACCTGAGGGTCCCGGAAACTTTCGCGAGGATCGCGGAGTGCAGGTCCTAAGAAAGGTAGCAAATTATAAAAAAGCACGAATAACATAGCAATCACTTACTCTTTCGTTTTTTGAATAAGACAGCTCCGGAAACAATCTTTATTTCATAATGAAAATAGAGGCATCTTTGCAAAACTGTCAGGAACTGGACTTTCCCTCCCCGAGTCATCGTGCCATGCTTAAATTAACGACAGTCGCCGTATTAAGGAGGAGAAGGAATGACCAAAATTTACACGCTCACGCTGGCCCCCTCGCTGGATAGCGCCACGCAAACCCCACAGATCTACCCGGAAGGCAAACTTCGCTGCAGCGCGCCGGTATTTGAACCTGGCGGCGGCGGGATCAATGTGGCCCGCGCCGTGACCTTTCTCGGCGGCAAAGCCACCGCCATTTTCCCGGTCGGTGGCGCTACCGGCGAGCATCTTGCCGCCCTGCTGGCCGATGAGCAGGTGCCGGTCGAGACAGTCGAAACCCGCGACTGGACGCGGCAAAACCTGCACGTCCACGTGGCCGCCAGCGGCGAACAGTATCGCTTCGTTATGCCCGGCGCGGCACTGACGGACGATGAATTCCGCCGTCTGGAAGAGAAGGTTCTGACTATCGAACCCGGCTCTCTGCTGGTGGTCAGCGGCAGCCTGCCGCCAGGTATTAGCGTCGATAATCTGATGCAGCTGGTGAAAAATGCGCAACAGCAGGGACTGCGCTGCATCATTGACAGTTCCGGCGATGCGCTGGCCGCCGCGCTGGACGTCGGCAATATTGAGCTGGTGAAACCGAACCAGAAAGAGCTTAGCGCCCTCGTGCAGCGCGATCTCAGCCAACCCGATGACGTGCGCCTTGCCGCTCAGTCGTTGATCCAGTCCGGTAAAGTGCGCCGGGTGGTGGTCTCCCTGGGTCCGCAGGGGGCATTAGGCGTGGACGCCAGCGGCAGCGTTCAGGTAGTGCCGCCACCGATGAAAAGCCAGAGCACCGTCGGCGCTGGCGACAGCATGGTGGGCGCCATGACCTTGCGTCTGGCGGAAAACGCCAGCCTTGAAGACATGGTACGCTTTGGCGTCGCCGCCGGTAGCGCCGCGACCATCAACCAGGGCACCCGCCTCTGCTCGCGGGCCAATACGCAAAAAATCTATGATTATCTCTGCGGGCGTTGATCTTCCCTGCCCCCTCCGCGCCGGCGGAGGGGAATCACAATATAAGCAGAATGGTCTATGCTGGAAAGGCCATGCATAACAACGGGGTGTAGAGATGAGCAATGAGATTACCGCCTGGGTCGTCAGCGTGACCTTCCATGAACAGGCGCTGACGGAGATCAATGAGGTAAGCAACCATTTTACCCGTGCCGGGTTTGTACTGACGCTTAATGATGAAGAGGGCACGCCCCATGAGCTGGGTACCAACACCTTCGGCCTGCTGAGCGGCCAGACGGCCGAGGAAGTTAAGGCCCTCAGCGCCGGCCTGGCGGAAGCGGCCCTTGGCCGCCCGGCGGAAATCGCTGTGGCCACATTCGCCGAGTGGTTAAAAGCTCAATAAGTGCGTTTAGCGCAACGGAAAGCGTCAGTTGTGCGTCAGTTCCAGGTTTACCCGGTAGTAATGCGCTAACCTTATGATATGGTGGAAAACATGGGGAGAGACAGCATGTGGCAAGCAATCAGTACTCTTTTACGCGATTGGCATACCGAAGACGCTGAAATCGAACTGAAAACCGAGCTGCCCGGTGGAGAGATCCATTCCGCCTGGCATTTACGCTTCGGCGGGAAAGATTACTTCGTGAAATGCGACGAACGGGAACTTCTGCCTATCTTCACCGCCGAGTCCGATCAGCTGGAGCTGCTGTCGCGAAGCAAAACCGTTCGCGTACCGCAGGTCTTTGCCGTCGGCAGCGATCGCGACTATAGCTTCGTGGTCATGGAGTACCTCCCTCCCCGTCCGCTGGATGCGCACAATGCGTTTCTGCTTGGCCAGCAGCTAGCCCACCTCCATCAGTGGAGCGATCAGCCGCAGTTCGGTCTGGATTTTGATAACGATCTTTCCACCACGCCGCAGCCCAACGCCTGGCAGCGTCGCTGGTCGGTTTTTTTTGCCGAGCAGCGTATCGGCTGGCAGCTGGAGCTCGCGGCGGAGAAGGGATTGCACTTTGGCGATATCGATACCTTAGTCGATATGGTACAGCAGCGGCTGGCCAACCATCAGCCGCAGCCTTCGCTGCTGCACGGGGATCTGTGGTCCGGCAACTGCGCCTTAGGGCCGGATGGCCCCTATATATTCGATCCCGCCTGCTACTGGGGCGACCGCGAGTGCGATTTAGCCATGCTGCCGATGCATCCGGAACAGCCCCCGCAAATCTATGACGGCTATCAGTCCGTTTCGCCTCTGCCGTCGGGTTTTCTCGATCGTCAGCCGATTTATCAGCTTTATACTCTGCTGAACAGAGCGATTTTGTTTGGCGGCCAGCACCTGGTAACGGCCCAGCAGGCGCTGGATGATGTATTGATGGAGAAAATGCGTTAAACAAGCTTCACGGCGGACCTTGCCGGTCCGCCGCAGCGTTTTATCAGTTAATCTCGACGCCGTTCAGGCGGAATTTGATGGTCATCGTTACGCCGGTACCCGGTCTTCCCTGCTGATAACGCCATCTGCGCATCGCGCTTTTCACCTCGCGTTCGAACATATTCGCCGGCTGAGCAGAGAGGATCTGCAGATTATCAATGCGGCCATCAGGCGAAACGTCAAACTTCACCCGTACCGTACCTTCTATGCGCAGCGCCTGAGCGCGCGCCGGATAGGACGGCTGAACGCGGCTGATCGCCCGCGGGCCGCTTGGAGCAGTAACGGTGGGTTTAGCCGCTGCGGTCGAGGTGCTTGGCGCTGTACGCGCCGGCGCCGTATTGTTGTTTTCAAACGGCGAGGCCGGACGCGGCTCTGCAGCCGGCTTCACTTCCCGCTTCGGCTGTTCAACCTTTTTCTCCGGCTTAGGCTTGGGTTTAGGTTTGGGCTTCGGCTTAGGTTCCGGTTTATGGATCACCACCGGCGCCTCTTTCGGCGGTTCAGGCACTACCTCTGGCTCCGGCTCAGGTTCGGGTTCAACAACGGGCTCCACGACAGGCTGCGCCGCCGGAGGCGGCTCAAGATCGGCCGGCGCCACCATTGTGATCTCTATCGGCTGCGTCGGAGAAGGCTGTTCAATAACCTGATGTACCGAGGTATAAAGCAGCCCCGCCACAACGGCACCGTGGATAGCCACGGACAGCAGCGTTGGCCACGGAAAGCGGCGAGGTAAATCAAGGGTCATTGCGCTCATAGTCGTTTCTGTTGAAAAATGATGCTCCGATTTTAAATGCAAATAGCAATCATATTCAATAAGGCGTCTTAACCTGAGTCAATTTTTGCCGCCATTTGCAGAAAAAAGCTGCGTCGGCAGTGCTTTCCACTCCAGAGCGCATCTTTGCATTGCAGTCCATCGCTGTTTAACTTAACGTAATTCGCCTGATTATTGATAAGGAGCTTTGCCGTGCTTTACGTTATCTACGCTGAAGATATCGCCGATTCTCTGGAAAAGCGGCTGTCGGTTCGCCCCGCGCATCTCGCGCGTTTACAACTCTTACACGATGAAGGCCGACTGCTTACCGCCGGGCCAATGCCGGCCGTTGACAGTAACGAACCGGGCGCAGCAGGATTCAGCGGCTCAACGGTGATTGCCGAGTTTGAATCGCTGGAAGCGGCCCAGGCCTGGGCCAATGACGATCCGTATATCGCCGCCGGGGTTTACCGCCAGGTCTCTGTTAAGCCATACAAAAAGGTTTTTTGAAAATACCCTTTCCTTTTTCTGGCTAACCACAAAAACACCCAGGTCATCAGAATGAAGGGCGCATTTTGGTACACAACATTGAAATGTCGCCCTTTTTAACCTCGTGAAAGCGTTGACTGTTATCCGCCTGAGAAGCCTGGAAGATGAGCACGCTCCTTCTCCTGCTACCCCATCATCGACCATCGCCTCGCTTTTTTCGGCAATAGAAAATGCTGACAAAACATCGACGCCGCGCGTGATAGTGAATTACTAATACCTTGTGTAAGGCTGTTAGGGAGGATCGCGTTGTTATTTAGCGCTTGCATTTAATGTCAGCACATCCTGATATAGCCCTATAAATCTACAGTGCAATAGAAAGAAAATAATTNCTGAAAGATAGTTGCTTCCCGACAGGCATGAAAGCCCG
>NZ_JAZARW010000001.1:2395957-2400410 GCF_036233805.1 Klebsiella sp. EMBS2024
ATATTATTGGGCATCCACTGCGGATGCCGCGGAACCGAACGTAGCCCCTCTTGCTATATTCAGGACCGTAGCCGCTTGAAAGCACGTGGAAATAACACCCCTGCAGACAAAGGTTTACCTGGCAGGCATAAAGGGATATTAACTACGCTGCCAGCGTTAAGTTGCTGAGCATCATTTTTAAAGCCTATTAATTTCGTTGCGTAAACTTCACGCAGAGTGATAGTAGGGGCATCACTGCTTGATTAAAAAATTTGAAAGGGAATAACAAATGTTTTCAATAAGCCCTGTATTTTTTTGGGCTAACATTTATGTACCTGCCGATTTTGAGGATTATTGTGTGAATACCCTGAAAAAAACCGCATTGCTTTCTGTACTTGCCTTATATATTCCTGTGTCGCAAGCCGCGGCTAAGGAATACAGTCTTGATCCACAGCATACCTCGGTTGTGATCTCCTGGAACCATTTCGGCTTCTCAAACCCTACCGCCTATATCTCTGATGTTTCAGGGAAACTGGCCTTTGATAAAGAGAATCCGGAGAAATCCTCGGTGAACGTCACGCTGCCAGTGAAAACCATTGACGCTCACGTCAAGGCGTTAACGGATGAGTTTTTAGGCAAAGAGTATTTTGATGTTAAAACGTTTCCCAACGCCACTTTCCAGAGTACCAAAGTGGAAAGCAAAGGCGACAATAAATATGATGTGGAAGGTAATTTGACCATTAAAGGCATCACCAAACCGGTGGTCCTGCATGCCGTCCTGAATAAGCAGGATATGCACCCAATGGTGAAAAAAGAGGCCATTGGATTTGATGCCACCGGGGTGATAAAACGTTCAGACTTTAAGCTTGATAAATATGTGCCGGCGGTAAGTGATAACGTCACCATCACGTTATCCACGGAAGCCTATGCAAAATAAGTAAAAGCTGGCGCAACGATTGCGTTTTATTCAGGATGCTTATTGCATGGCCTCTCTGGATAATATAACAGGCTCAGATTATTCATGGTCAGGATCGGTCGGTTCATTGAGCTTCAACGCGCTGGACCGCTTAATAACCCCCTTGCCTGTCTGAGTCTGTTTTCTCATTCCCTCAGTTCCCGCCTGGTTACCGCAGCTGGCCGGTCATATCATTAAGCATTTAACAACGCCATGCCCTTCCTGAGCGGCAATAAATGCTATCTGACGGTTAATTCCTGTCGCGCCGCAAACGACTTGGCTCTGGATCTTGTCGTCCGTCATTACAAGCCAGGCGTAGCATCTCTTTTTCACTGAGGCGGGAGCTCTGTTTTGTCGTCGCATCGCAGCAAGAAAAACCATCATTGCCCTATGGCGATGTGCAACGGGAATTTAGCGCAGAGAGAAAACGACAACGGCACCGCGTACGGTGCCGTTTGCCTGCTCGCTTAGCTGTCAGGGAAGATAAACAGCAGGGCATGACGCTGCCGTTTCACCAGTCCCTTCCTGATAGCGAGGATCCGCATATTGCGGCGCGATTGGGCTTCCAGCCAGCGCGCTTTACGGCGATTCACCTGTCTCAGCATGCGCCAGCGCCCTACTTCCGTTCTACTACGCTTCATTGCAACGACTCTACGAGTGAAAACAGCCCCCATTATAAACCTCTGCCAGCAACTGACTACCGCTTTCGCTGCGTTTTTATTTGCCAGAAAAATACTGATGCGTAAACTCATCACATATCGTCATTCAAAAGGATTTTACATCTATGACAACCTTTTACACGGTGGTGAACTGGCTGGTCATTCTGGGGTACTGGCTGTTGATCGCCGGTGTAACATTACGAATTCTAATGAAACGCCGCGCTGTCCCGTCCGCCATGGCATGGTTGCTGATCATTTATATCCTGCCGCTGGTGGGGATCATCGCCTATCTCTCCTTTGGCGAGCTGCATCTCGGCAAGCGTCGGGCCGAGCGCGCCAGGGCGATGTGGCCCTCGACGGCCAAGTGGCTAAACGACCTCAAAGCCTGCAAACATATCTTCGCGGAAGATAACAGCCCGGTGGCCGAATCCCTGTTCAAGCTGTGCGAACGGCGTCAGGGCATTGGCGGCGTAAAAGGCAACCAGCTACAGCTGCTGACGGAATCTGACGACGTGATGCAGGCCCTGATCCGCGATATTCAGCTGGCCCGTCACAACATAGAGATGGTCTTTTATATCTGGCAGCCCGGCGGCATGGCCGACAGCGTCGCTGAATCGCTGATGGCCGCCGCTCGCCGCGGGGTTCACTGTCGGCTAATGCTCGACTCCGCGGGCAGCGTGGCCTTTTTCCGCAGCCCATGGGCGGCGATGATGCGTAACGCCGGTATTGAAGTCGTCGAAGCTCTTAAGGTTAACCTGATGCGCGTATTCCTGCGCCGGATGGACCTGCGTCAGCATCGTAAAATGGTGATGATCGATAACTATATCGCCTACACCGGCAGCATGAATATGGTCGATCCGCGCTACTTTAAACAGGACTCAGGAGTCGGACAGTGGATTGATCTAATGGCGCGAATGGAAGGCCCGGTGGCGACCTCGATGGGCATCGTCTACTCCTGCGACTGGGAAATAGAGACCGGCAAGCGCATTCTGCCGCCGCCGCCGGACGTCAATATCATGCCGTTCGAAGAGGCCAGCGGACATACTATTCACACGATCGCCTCCGGACCGGGCTTTCCGGAAGATCTGATTCATCAGGCTCTCCTCACCGCCGCCTATGCGGCGAAAGAGCATCTGATCATGACCACCCCCTACTTCGTACCCAGCGACGACCTGCTGCATGCGATCTGTACCGCCGCCCAGCGCGGCGTTGACGTGAGCATTATTTTACCGCGCAAGAACGATTCGCTGCTGGTAGGCTGGGCCAGCCGGGCCTTCTTCACCGAGCTGCTGGCGGCCGGGGTCAAAATCTATCAGTTTGAGGGCGGACTGTTGCATACCAAGAGCGTGCTGGTCGATGGCGAGCTAAGTCTGGTGGGGACCGTCAACCTGGATATGCGCAGCCTGTGGCTCAACTTCGAGATTACCCTGGTCATCGATGACGCCGGTTTCGGCAGCGATCTGGCGGCGGTTCAGGATGATTATATCTCGCGCTCGCGCCTGCTGGATGCCCGTCTCTGGTTAAAACGTCCGCTGTGGCAGCGGATCGCCGAGCGACTGTTTTACTTCTTCAGCCCGTTGCTGTAAAACGTGCCCATCAGATACCGAATGAGTAGCAATCATGGATATGGATTTAAACAACCGCCTGACCGAAGACGAAACGCTCGAGCAGGCTTACGATATCTTCCTCGAACTGGCGGCCGACAATCTCGACCCGGCGGACATCATTCTGTTTAACCTGCAGTTTGAGGAGCGCGGCGGCGCCGAACTGTTCGACCCTTCGGCAGACTGGGAAGAGCATGTGGATTACGATCTCAACCCGGATTTCTTCGCCGAAGTGGTGATTGGTCTGGCGGATACCGACGGCGGGGAAATCAATGATATCTTCGCCCGCGTTCTGCTGTGCCGCGAGAAAGATCATAAGCTGTGCCATATTCTGTGGCGTGAATAACCTTTAACATCCAGTAAAAAGCCTGCCGCGGTTCTCCCGGCAGGCTTTTTTATGTCGCCAGCTTACTTCGGCAAGGCATGACCGCAGGCATGGCAGAAACGGGCGTTATCGTCATGGTCGCCCTGCTGACACTGCGGACACAGGCGCTGCTGTCGTCGACGATTCAGGGCGCTGGTCATATGCGTGGTGATAAGTCCGGTCGGTATGGCAATAATGGAGTAGCCGATCAGGATAAGAATGGAGGCCAGGATGCGACCCAACGGCGTGTGCGGCGTGATGTCTCCGTAGCCGACGGTGGTGATGGTCACGATGGCCCAATAGACCGAGGCGTTAAGCGTGGTAAAGCCGTATTCCGGCCCCTCAATCAGATACATTAACGAGCCGAAAATCACCATCACAATGGCGATAAACGAATAAAACAGGATCAGCTGATGGCGCGCGCTGACAATCGCTCGCCAGAACACGTTGAGCGAAGGCATAAAGCGCAGTAGTTTGAGAATACGCAGCGCGCGGATCGCCCGCATTGCCCGCCAGGCGAATACATAATTGAGGCTAATTTCCGGCCATAGCCACATCACATACAGCGGTAAAATCGTCGCCAGGTCAATCAGCCCCCAAAAGCTGAAAATATAGTGGAGCGGATTGGGCCAGGTAGCGATACGCAGCAGGTATTCCAGGGTAAAGACCGCGGTCACCAGCAGCTCCAGCCAGACGAAAATATGCCATTCATCTAATGTCAGGTGATATTGCGTGCCCAGTCCCGACTCGATAAATATCACCAGTACGCTGAGCAGGGCGAAAAGTCCGCACAGCCCTTCAAAGCGGCGGCCGGAACGTCGGTTCTGATCGAAAAGTAAATGATAAAGCCGCAGACGAGCGGCAGAAAGCATACCCACTTCGTTAACCTCGC
>NZ_JAZARW010000001.1:2400417-2412370 GCF_036233805.1 Klebsiella sp. EMBS2024
AAGGGCTGACCTGCGTCAGCCCCTGAGATTATAACGGGTCTACCTTAAGGCAAGAAACCGCATGGCGGAAACTGCCTTCCAGCACCGGGCGGGTTTTGGCGCACTCCGGTCCGGCAAGCGGACAGCGGGTGCGGAATACGCAGCCTGAGGGCGGATTAATCGGCGAGGGTAATTCGCCTTCCAGCAGTTGGATAGTTTTCGTTTTCTCGAGATCAGGATCGGGGATCGGCACCGCCGACATCAGCGCTTTGGTATAGGGATGCAGCGGATTATGGTACACCTCGTCGTAAGTCCCCAGCTCCACCGCATGGCCCAGATACATTACCAGAACCCGATCGGAGATATGCTTAACCACCGCCAGATCGTGAGCGATAAATATCAGCGATAGCCCCATCTCACGCTGCAGTTGCTGCAGCAGGTTGACGACCTGCGCCTGAATCGACACGTCAAGCGCGGAGACCGGCTCATCGCAGATAATCAGCTTTGGCTCAAGGATCAGCGCCCGCGCGATGCCGATACGCTGACACTGTCCGCCGGAGAACTCGTGCGGATAGCGGTTGATCAGGTTGGGCAGCAATCCAACTTTCATCATCATCGCTTTGACGCGATCGCGCACTTCCTGACGGGGCATCTTCGGATGATAGGTACGCAGCGGTTCGGCGATAATTTCTCCGATGGTCATGCGCGGGTTCAGCGAGGCCAGCGGATCCTGGAAGATCATCTGGATATCGCTGCGCACGTCGCGCCACTCTTCCTGCTTCATGCCCAGCAGATCTTTACCCAGCCAGGCCACTTTGCCATCGGTCGCTTTCACCAGACCAATAATGGCGCGGGCGAAGGTCGATTTGCCGCAGCCCGACTCCCCTACCACACCGAGGGTTTCCCCCTCGTAAAGGCGCAGCGTCACGCCATCCACCGCTTTCAGCGTTTTCGACGGCTGCCAGAACCACTGCTTGCCATCTTTGATATCGAAGTGCACCTTCAGGTCGGCAATTTCGAGCAGGACTTTTCGTTGTTCAGTTACGGCGTTCATAGCAGATCCCCCACCGGTTTAAAGCAGGCGCGCAGGCGGCCTGGCGCGAACGATTCCAGCGGCGGCGCGCTGCTGCACTGCTCCATGGCATGCGGGCAGCGCGGCTGGAATGGACAGCCTTTCGGCAATCGCAGCAGGTTCGGTGGGTTGCCGGGAATGGTCAACAACGCATCGCCTTCCGCATCCAGACGTGGAACCGCATTCAACAGCCCAATAGAGTATGGGTGCGACGGTTGATAGAAGACATCGCGCGCCTGACCGTACTCCATGGTGCGCCCGGCGTACATCACCAGCACTTTATCGCAGATCCCTGCCACCACTCCAAGGTCGTGGGTGATCATGATAATGGCCGTGTTGAATTCGCGTTTAAGCTCATTCAACAGCGTCATGATCTGCGCCTGCACGGTAACGTCCAGGGCAGTGGTCGGTTCATCCGCAATCAGCAGCCGGGGCCGGCACAGCAGCGCCATGGCAATCATCACGCGCTGACGCATGCCCCCGGAGAACTCGTGCGGGAACATTTTCATGCGCTTACGCGCTTCCGGCATTTTTACCGCGTCGAGCATCTTCACCGACTCTTCAAACGCTTCGGCTTTACTCAGCCCTTTATGCAGCATCAGGACTTCCATTAACTGCTCGCCCACCCGCATATAGGGGTTAAGAGAGGTCATCGGATCCTGGAAAATCATTGAGATTTGTTCAGCGCGCAGTTTGTTCAGCTCACGCTCGGGCAAATTGAGGATTTGCCGACCGTTAAAGGTGGCGGAACCCCCGATGCGACCGTTGGCCGCCAGCAGTCCCATCAGGGCGAAGGCGGTTTGCGATTTACCGGAGCCGGATTCGCCCACAATGCCGAGCGTCTCGCCCGCCTGCAGGGTGAAGTTCAGATCATTGACGGCGGTGACGTCGCCATCCGGCGTTTTAAAGGTGACGCGAAGATCTTTCACGTCCAGCAGTAGTCCGCTGTGGCTCTGCGCTTGCGGCGCTTTTGCCGTTTCAATCATGGTCATGGCAGCGCTCCTTAGCGGTCTTTCGGGTCGAGGGCATCACGCAGACCATCGCCGATAAAGTTGAAACAGAACAGGGTCACCACCAGGAAACCCGCCGGGAACAACAGTAGCCAGGGCGAAACTTCCATTGAGTTGGCGCCATCGCTGAGCAATGCCCCCCAGCTGCTGAGCGGCTCCTGCGTCCCCAGTCCCAGGAAACTGAGGAAGGATTCGAAGAGGATCATGCTGGGGACCAGCAGCGAGGCATACACCACCACCACCCCCAGCACGTTGGGGACGATATGGCGCAGCACGATGCTCGCCGTCGAGACCCCGCCGACCTGCGCGGCTTCGATAAACTCTTTGCGCTTCAGGCTCAGCGTCTGCCCGCGCACGATACGCGCCATATCCAGCCAGGACACCATGCCGATGGCGACAAAGATCAGCAGGATATTCTGACCAAAAAAGGTCACCAGCAGGATGACGAAGAACATAAACGGGAAGGAGTTGAGGATCTCCAGCAGACGCATCATCACCGAATCCACTTTGCCGCCGAGATAACCGGAGAGCGAACCGTACAGCGTGCCGAGGATCACCGCCACCAGCGCCGCCGCCACCCCGACCATCAGCGAAATGCGCCCGCCGATCGCTACGCGCACCAGCAGATCGCGCCCGGAGGAGTCGGTTCCGAAGTAGTGGCCGGAGGCCATATCCGGGGCATTGGACATCATGCCCCAGTCGGTATCGAAGTAGGAGAACGACGACACCATCGGCGCGAAGGTAACGAACAGCGCAATTAGCACCAGCATAATCAGGCTGGTCACCGCGGCGCGGTTATGCATAAAGCGGCGACGCGCGTCCTGCCAGAGGCTACGCCCCTCCACTTCCAGCTTCTCACTGAAGTTTTCCAGCGCCTCGCTATTTTTCTTACTTAACATCATGGCGAACTCCGGCTTCAGTAGCGAATCTTCGGATCGATAACGGCGTACAGCACGTCAACGATGGCGTTGAACAGGATAGTCAGGGCGCCAACGAGGATCGTCAGGCTGAGCACCAGCGAGTAGTCGCGGTTAAGCGCCCCGTTAACGAACAGCTGGCCGATCCCCGGCAGGCCGTAAATGGTTTCAATGACCATTGAGCCGGTGATGATGCCCACGAAAGCTGGCCCCATATAGGAGAGCACCGGCAGCAGCGCCGGCTTCAGCGCATGGCGCAGAATAATGCGACGCATCGGCAGCCCCTTCGCCCGCGCGGTGCGGATAAAGTTAGAGTGCAGCACTTCAATCATTGAGCCGCGAGTAATACGCGCGATGCTGGCGATATAGGCCAGGGAAAGCGCCACCATCGGCAGGATCATAAATTTCAGCGCCCCGCCGTTCCAGCCGCCGCCCGGCAGCCAGTGCAGGGTAATGGCAAAGATCATCACCAGCAGCGGCGCGACCACAAAGCTCGGAATAACCACGCCGGTCATGGCTACCCCCATCACCGCGTAGTCCCAGCGGGTATTTTGCTTCAGGGCGGCTATCACCCCGGCGGCAACGCCGATCACCACCGCCAGTAAAAAGGCGGCGAAGCCCAGTTTCGCTGAAACCGGGAAGCTGGCGGCCACCAGATCGTTGACGGAATAATCTTTGTATTTAAAAGAGGGACCAAAATCGCCATGCGCCAGCTGCTTCAGATAATTGAAGTACTGCGTCATGATAGGGTCGTTTAAATGGTATTTTGCTTCAATATTCGCCATGACTTCCGGCGGTAGCGTGCGTTCCCCGGTAAAAGGACTTCCCGGCGCCAGACGCATCATGAAGAATGAGATGGTGATAAGAATAAATAGCGTCGGAATCGCTTCCAGACAGCGACGTAAGATAAATTTTAACATTGCCCGTACCTTCTGGCGTGTGCCTTTGCACTGCTCTCAAATAAGACACGATGGAGCGAGCCGAGACCCGCTCCACGTATTGCCATTAATGTTTGATAACGTAGAGGTCTTTGGTATAGACGTTATCCATCGGGTCTTTACCGGTATAGCCACCGACCCACGGTTTCACCAGGCGGGCGTTAACGTAGTAATAGACCGGTACGATCGCGCTGTCTTTGTCCAGCTGCTGCTCTGCTTTCGCATAGGCCGCCGTGCGCTGCGCTTCATCGGATGCTTTTACGGATTCAGCCATAATCTTGTCGAACGCCGGGCTCTTATAGTGCGCGGTGTTCATTGAACTGTCAGAGAGCATGGTGTTCAGGAAAGAGGTTGGCTCGTTATAGTCGGCGCACCAGCCCGCACGCGCCACGTCATAGGTGCCCTGATGACGGGTATCGAGGAACGTTTTCCACTCCTGGTTGACCAGCTTCACGTCAATGCCCAGGTTTTTACGCCACAGCGAGGCGGCGGCAATCGCCAGCTTCTTGTGCAAATCAGAGGTGTTATACAGCAGGTTGAAGGTCAACGGTTTATCGGCGCTATAGCCGGCTTCGGCCAGCAGTTTCTTCGCTTCTTCGTTGCGTTTTTCCTGCGACCAGGTAAACCATTCCGGCTCGCTCAGCTTCGCGCCATCGGTATACGGTGGGGTGTAGCCGTAGGCCGGCAGATCGCCCTGTCCTTTCACCTTATTAGCAATAATATCGCGATCCAGACCCAGCTTCAGCGCGGTACGCACGCGCACGTCGGTGAACGGGGCCTTCTGGTTGTTGATTTCGTAATAATAGGTACACAGATAGGGGTCAACGTGCAGCTCGTTGGGGATCTCTTTTTTCAGCTTCTGGAAGAGTTCGATCGGCAGCTGGTTATAAGTCATGTCCAGTTCACCGCTGCGGTAGCGGTTAACATAGGTCACTTCGGAAGAGGTCGGCAGCCAGGTAACGGTGTTAATGACGGTTTTAGCATTATCCCAATAGTGCGGGTTACGCTCCATCACGATCCGCTCGTTGACCACCCAGTCTTTCAGAGTATACGCGCCGTTGGTAACGATATTGCCAGGCTGCGTCCACTTTTCGCCAAATTTTTCGATGGCCGGTTTGTAGACGGGAGACATCGCCGGGTTAACCAGCAGTTTATAAAAATAGGGTACCGGTTCGCTGAGGGTGACTTCCAGCGTGTGGTCGTCAATGGCTTTTACGCCCAGCTCGCTCGGCGCTTTCTTGCCGTCAATGATTTCGTCGACGTTAACGATATGACCATATTGCGGATAGCTGGCATAAGGAGAAGCTGTTTTCGGATCCACCAGACGCTGCCAGCTGTATACGAAGTCCTGGGCGGTAACCGGCTCGCCGTTAGACCATTTTGCATCTTTACGCAGATGGAAGGTCCAGACTTTAAAATCTTTATTATCCCAGCTCTCCGCCACGCCAGGGATCGGGTGGCCATCTTTCGGCGAAGTATTCAGCAAACCTTCGAACAGGTCGCGGCTAATATTGGCCTCTGGCACCCCTTCGATTTTATTTGGGTCCAGCGATTGCGGCTCGGCGCCGCTATTACGTACCAGGGTTTGCTTCTCTGCCAGCTGCACTCCAGCCGGGACATCCGCTGCCATTGCCATATTGCCGGCGATCAGTGCGGATAGCACTCCCGCGGCGATTAAACGCTTTTTAGTGATGATGGTCATTGTGTTGTAACTCCAGTCATTATAATTACTGGTTTTTTAACCAGCCTGTTTTTCCCGTTTTCGGGTTCTGTCCAACGCAGGAGTTTGCGATTGGCAGATTGCTATCACCGACTTATTTATTACGACCGCTCGAACGGCAGTCTTAACGTCGATTCGTTGCCCTCGCTGGAGGGTCGTTCTGGCGAAATGAGTTAATTAAAAATAATTCTCATTTGCGCACATAATTCAGCAGACGATAACGGCGGAAAGTACCAAAAGGTAAACACCTCCGCCAATGCAATTTGCAAATATGTTACCGAATTCTCTTTTATTGCCGGTTTTGCCAGCGTGACAGGCGTTTGCCATAAAACATCGATGTAAAAATATCGTTATTTATCAGTCAATTACGTTAATTTCATCAGCCGGCATACTGAGCAGCGACCGCAAGATGGTTTTTTGTACAAAAAATTAACAATAGATTACTTTTTAGCACATTCATCTGCCGCCTTGTTAAAATTACTAATATCATTTCGATGATCCGACAGCAAGTACCAGAGAATGATGTGAAGAAAATAACATCACAGGAGGGGGAGGCGTGAGGAGAATGTTAAGAGAAATATTTCATATCTTAATGAAAAACATGAAATTAATAGCGATATCGCAAAATATTATCCCTACCGCCAGCTCCGCGCTGGCTAATAGGTTTTGCTAATAATCGCGCAGGCGTGAAGCGAGACTCCCCGCCTGCTGGCGACGAACTAACTCAGCAGCCCTGGGAAAAGCGCTTTAATCCCGGTCACAATAAACTCAATGCCGAGGGCCATCAGCAACAGGCCCATAATACGGGTGATGACGTTGATTCCCGTCTGCCCCAGCAAACGGACCAGCCACGGCGCCATACGGAAAATCCCCCAGCAGCAGAGGGCAAATACCGCTATCGCCAGTGAGAACCCGACCAGATGCACCCAGGAGTGGTACCGGGTCCCCCAGACGATAGTTGAACTGATTGCCCCTGGCCCGGCCATTAATGGTAGCGCGAGAGGAACGACGCCGATGCTCTCCCGGACCGCCGTCTCCGACTTTTCCTGCTTGTTCTGCTTATCTTCGCCGAGCTTACCGCTGATCATCGACATCGCGATGGTCACCACCAGGATGCCGCCGGCGATACGGAAGGAGTCAATGGAGATACCGAAAATCTGCAGAATGCCATCGCCGAGGAACAGCGACGTCAGGAGGATGATCGCCACCGACAGGTTGGCGGTGAGGTTGGTCTTATTACGCACCGCAGCCGGCTGATAGCTGGTCATACTGATGAATACCGGAATAATGCCAACCGGGTTAACCAGGGCAAATAAGCCGATGAAAAACTTGAAATATGCAGAAAAATCGAACAGTGATTGAGTCACATTGGGCTCCGCAGCATCATCAAAATTGGCGGTTGACTGTTAACAGCATAAAATAACTGCGCGAAACATACGCTTTTTACCTGCAATATTCATTATAAATATGCATAACCCGGTGATATGTATCGAATGTTAGCCATTTGTATATTTAATGCTAATCGTTTTTTTAATTTNAAAACCCTCCCATCACACTTGATCGAACCGGTCAAAAAGCAGTCAGCTGAAAGGTATCAGCAGCGACAATACTTGATCTAAATCACGTAATTTGTACTCAGAAGTGAGTAATCTTGATGACACCAACAGAGTGGAAGGCAGCAGTACCTGAAAGCGAAAGAGATAAAGCTTTTTTAGTAAATCGGTGAAACAGCGCCCTGATTTTTCTACATAAACATTTACATGCAAGCTGTTAACGGCCTGTCTATAATGTCGAATCGAGCGACTGATTTACTAAAAAAGTTTAACATTATCAGGAGAGCATTATGGCTGTTACTAATATCGCTGAACTGAACGCGCTTGTTGAGCGTGTCAAGAAAGCCCAGCGTGAATATGCCAGTTTCACTCAAGAACAAGTCGACAAAATCTTCCGCGCCGCCGCTCTGGCCGCTGCAGATGCTCGAATCCCTCTCGCCAAAATGGCCGTAGCCGAATCCGGCATGGGCATCGTTGAAGACAAAGTGATCAAAAACCACTTTGCTTCCGAATACATTTACAACGCTTATAAAGACGAAAAAACCTGTGGCGTTCTGTCAGAAGACGACACCTTTGGCACCATCACTATTGCTGAGCCTATCGGCATCATCTGCGGTATCGTACCGACCACTAACCCGACTTCAACAGCCATTTTCAAATCGCTCATCAGTCTGAAAACGCGTAACGCCATCATTTTCTCTCCGCACCCGCGTGCAAAAGAAGCCACCAACAAAGCGGCTGATATCGTGCTGCAGGCTGCCATCGCGGCCGGCGCGCCGAAGGACCTGATTGGCTGGATCGATCAGCCGTCTGTAGAACTGTCTAACGCGCTTATGCATCACCCGGACATCAACCTGATCCTGGCGACCGGTGGTCCAGGCATGGTGAAAGCAGCATACAGCTCCGGTAAACCTGCTATCGGCGTCGGCGCCGGTAACACCCCGGTAGTCATTGATGAAACCGCCGACATCAAACGTGCCGTAGCGTCCGTACTGATGTCTAAAACCTTCGATAACGGCGTGATCTGTGCTTCTGAGCAGTCCGTTGTGGTGGTTGATTCAGTCTATAACGCGGTTCGCGAACGTTTCGCCAGCCACGGCGGCTACCTGCTGCAGGGTAAAGAGCTGAAAGCCGTTCAGGACATTATCCTGAAAAATGGCGCGCTGAACGCGGCTATCGTTGGTCAGCCAGCGGCCAAAATCGCTGAACTGGCAGGCTTCACCGTGCCGGCCACCACCAAAATTCTGATTGGTGAAGTGACCAACGTTGACGAGAGCGAGCCGTTTGCTCACGAAAAACTGTCTCCGACGCTGGCTATGTACCGTGCAAAAGATTTCGAAGACGCGGTAGCCAAAGCAGAAAAACTGGTCGCCATGGGCGGTATCGGTCACACCTCTTGCCTGTACACCGACCAGGACAACCAGCCGGCTCGCGTGGCTTACTTCGGCCAAATGATGAAAACCGCGCGTATCCTGATCAACACCCCGGCTTCTCAGGGTGGTATCGGTGACCTGTACAACTTCAAACTCGCGCCTTCCCTGACTCTGGGTTGTGGTTCCTGGGGTGGTAACTCCATCTCTGAAAACGTTGGTCCGAAACACCTGATCAACAAGAAAACCGTTGCTAAGCGAGCTGAAAACATGTTGTGGCACAAACTTCCGAAATCTATCTACTTCCGTCGTGGCTCCCTGCCAATCGCACTGGATGAAGTGATTACCGATGGTCACAAACGCGCGCTGATCGTGACTGACCGCTTCCTGTTCAACAACGGCTATGCCGATCAGATCACTTCCGTACTGAAAGCTGCGGGTGTTGAGACGGAAGTCTTCTTCGAAGTTGAAGCTGACCCGACGCTGACCATCGTACGTAAAGGTGCCGACCTGGCGAACTCCTTTAAACCAGACGTGATCATCGCCCTGGGCGGCGGTTCCCCGATGGATGCGGCGAAAATCATGTGGGTCATGTACGAACATCCGGAAACCCACTTCGAAGAACTGGCGCTGCGCTTTATGGATATCCGTAAACGTATCTACAAGTTCCCGAAAATGGGCGTCAAAGCCAAGATGGTGGCGATCACTACCACTTCCGGTACCGGTTCTGAAGTTACGCCGTTCGCCGTGGTGACCGATGACGCGACCGGTCAGAAATACCCGCTGGCAGACTACGCGCTGACCCCGGATATGGCCATTGTCGATGCCAACCTGGTGATGGATATGCCGAAATCGCTGTGTGCGTTCGGTGGTCTGGATGCGGTGACTCACGCCCTGGAAGCTTACGTTTCCGTACTGGCTTCTGAGTTCTCTGACGGTCAGGCGCTGCAGGCGCTGAAACTGCTGAAAGAGTATCTGCCGGCTTCCTATCACGAAGGTTCCAAGAACCCGGTTGCCCGTGAGCGCGTACACAGTGCCGCGACTATCGCCGGTATCGCGTTCGCTAACGCCTTCCTCGGCGTGTGTCACTCGATGGCGCACAAACTGGGCTCCCAGTTCCATATTCCGCACGGTCTGGCCAACGCCCTGCTGATCTGCAACGTTATCCGCTATAACGCGAATGACAACCCGACCAAGCAGACCGCGTTCAGCCAGTACGACCGTCCGCAGGCTCGTCGTCGTTACGCTGAAATCGCCGATCACCTGGGCCTCTCCGCACCAGGCGACCGCACCGCAGCGAAAATCGAGAAACTGCTGGCATGGCTGGAAAGCATTAAAGCTGAGCTGGGTATTCCGAAATCTATCCGCGAAGCTGGCGTTCAGGAAGCTGACTTCCTGGCCCAGGTTGATAAACTGTCTGAAGATGCATTCGATGACCAGTGCACCGGCGCTAACCCGCGCTACCCGCTGATCTCCGAACTGAAACAGATCCTGCTGGATACCTACTACGGCCGCGAATTCGTCGAAGGCGAAGCCGGTGCGAAAGCCGAAGTTGCCCCGGTAAAGGCTGAGAAAAAAGCGAAAAAATCCGCTTAACCAACAGCGATAGCATCGCGACAAGCCCCGTCACCTGACGGGGCTTTTTTTATCCCCGCTATCAGCCATTCTTTATCGCCAGCTACGCCAACCTATAGCAGACATTAAAAAGGCGCCCACAGGCGCCTGTACGAGCTTCTGAGGGTATCAGCAGGGACGGTGCTGGTTTTGTACCTTGGTTAACGAACCGACGCTCAGCGCCTCTTTATAATGCTTACGGCAGACCGATACGTACCGCTCATTACCGCCGATGACGACCTGCTCACCCTCATTATAAGGACGCCCCTCCTGATCGAGGCGCAATACCATGCTGGCCTTGCGGCCGCAGAAGCAGATCGTTTTCAGCTCAACCAGCTTATCTGACCAGGCCAGTAAATACTGGCTGCCGGTAAAGAGCTCACCGCGAAAGTCCGTCCGCAACCCATAGCAAAGCACCGGAATATCCAGCGTATCGACAACTTCGGACAGCTCATGAACCTGTTCACGCGTCAGAAACTGGCTTTCATCCACCAGCACGCAGTGAATCGGCTTTAGCTGGTGCTCCGCCGCAATATCGTCAAATAACGAGGTCTGTGGATTATACAATCGGGCCGGCGAGGAGAGCCCGATACGTGAACTGACTTTTCCGGCGCCAAAGCGGTCATCAATCTCAGCGGTATAAACGACGGTACGCATCCCCCGCTCCTGGTAATTGTACGAAGATTGCAACAGAGCGGTCGACTTACCTGCATTCATTGCAGAGTAGTAGAAATAAAGTTGTGCCATCGGCTGCGTGACCCCAATCAAAGTGTTTTATCGCGGCGACGATTGTACCATATTTTATGCGCACAGCCGCGCTTTCAGCAGGGGTATTGTCGCGAAGCTGAAGGGCCTGCAAACCGAAAGGATTAAGAAGATGAATTGAATTTACAGGGCCACTATTTGTACGCCCCGTTACGCTACTGGCGCGGTAACCATTGTCTTTTCGTGCTTATAGACCGGTTGCCCAGGGGCTATAAGCAGGGCTGCCGGTTGTTTTATATTAAGCCTTGTAACCAAAAATGCGCTAATACTGACGAGGGTTATTTACCCATGTAAAGGATCATTTCTCTCACTGAACCTCTCAAAAAGCATACCGTCTCAATGTTTTAGCTTGCCTTCGCCTCATCGCTATAAGCGATGAAAGATGTGAAGCGGCACGGGAATTTTAACTTAAATTAATTAATTCTCGCGACAAATAACCAGTAATTTTGAATTCCTTACATTCCCCCCTATTGCACAACGCATTTTATCGCTCTATTATTAGTTCAACAAACCACCCCACAATATAAGTTTGAGATTACTACAATGAGCGAAGCACTTAAAATTTTGAACAACATCCGTACTCTTCGTGCGCAGGCAAGAGAATGCACCCTAGAAACGCTCGAAGAAATGCTGGAAAAATTAGAAGTCGTCGTTAACGAGCGCCGTGAAGAAGAAAACGCTGCCGCGGCAGAAATTGAAGAGCGTACGCGTAAGCTGCAGCAATACCGTGAAATGCTGATTGCTGACGGTATTGATCCGAATGAACTGCTGAGCACCATGGCTGCCGTTAAAGCCGGTACCAAAACCAAGCGTGCTGCACGTCCGGCTAAATATAGCTATGTTGACGAAAATGGTGAAACCAAAACCTGGACCGGTCAGGGCCGTACCCCGGCTGTGATCAAAAAAGCAATGGATGAGCAAGGTAAATCACTGGACGATTTCCTGATCTAATCTCCGTTGATCGCTATAAAAAATC
Organism: Klebsiella sp. EMBS2024; assembly: GCF_036233805.1. Classification (NCBI taxonomy): domain Bacteria; kingdom Pseudomonadati; phylum Pseudomonadota; class Gammaproteobacteria; order Enterobacterales; family Enterobacteriaceae; genus Klebsiella; species Klebsiella sp. EMBS2024. Next base: position 2,412,332 of record NZ_JAZARW010000001.1, read on the forward strand.
CCGCTGCGGCGGGATTTTTTTTGCCCTCAGGGCCGATAT
>NZ_JAZARW010000001.1:2412376-2460651 GCF_036233805.1 Klebsiella sp. EMBS2024
ACCGGGAGTCGCAGATGCGCTCCCGGTTTGTGCTTTCAACCGCGCGGCGGATTACTTCGCTACCGCCGTTTCCAGCCAGGCTTTAAAATCGTCGCCCAGCGTTTTGTGACGAATACCATATTCGACAAACGCCTGCATGTAGCCAAGCTTATTACCGCAGTCATGGCTCTTGCCTTTCATATGATAAGCTTCAACCGTTTCTTTCTCGATCAGCATATCAATGGCGTCAGTCAGCTGAATTTCATCACCAGCGCCCGGAGGGGTTTTCGCCAGCAGCGGCCAGATATCGGCGCTGAGGACATAACGCCCCACCACCGCCAGGTTGGACGGCGCAACGTCAGCTTTTGGCTTCTCAACCACGCCCACCATCGGTACGCTTTCGCCCGGCTTCAGGGATTCGCCTTTGCAGTCAACCACGCCATAAGCGGTTACGTCTTCGACAGGTTCAACCATAATCTGGCTGGCGCCAGTCTCATCGAAGCGAGAGATCATCTCAGCGAGGTTATCGCGGCTCAGATCGGATTCATATTCATCCAGAATAACGTCTGGCAGAATAACCGCGACCGGCTCATCTCCCACTACCGGATGGGCGCACAGCACCGCGTGACCCAGACCTTTCGCCAGGCCCTGACGAACTTGCATAATAGTCACGTGCGGCGGGCAAATAGACTGCACTTCTTCCAGCAGCTGGCGTTTTACACGTTTTTCCAGCATCGCTTCCAGCTCAAAACTGGTATCGAAATGGTTTTCGATAGAGTTTTTCGACGAGTGCGTTACCAGAACAATTTCAGTAATTCCTGCAGCGATACATTCATTAACAACGTACTGAATTAACGGCTTATCTACCAGCGGCAGCATTTCTTTTGGAATCGCTTTGGTGGCCGGCAGCATCCTGGTGCCTAATCCCGCAACCGGGATAACCGCTTTTCTGACTTTAGAATTAAAGGCAGCCATTGAAATCTCCTGGACTGTTTGTTTTTTAAACTTCTCGTTACAAATAACGTGTCGAGTATATCAGTCAACCGCGTATTTACTGGTCTGAAAAGCTGCCGATAGCCTCGAATTAGGACTTTTACGCATAAAACTGCTCGATGTTACCACCGCTAAAGGGCAAGAGGTAATCCCGTCTGCTTAGATATAAACGCAATTGCTCATTCCGCAGACAACATTAAGCGTAAACGACCGCCAGCCCCCCAAATTTGGCACTGCCACGAGGTGCAGCGTTGGCTAATTTGGTTAAGATAAGCATCACCCAGCGTCCCCAAAGGAACGCCATTACTAATCTGAATTTGATGCTCCCCCGTATTCAGCGTGCCATTAAGTCCCGCTGACACCAGAATTAAATTTTTCAGCCCGCTGTGGTAATACCCTACTAACAGAGGGAACTGGCCCGGAAGATTTGCCTGACGCAGCAGTTGATTCACCTGTTTTAACAAACTTCCCATTTCTGGTAGCCGTTGTCCCTGGTGCGCCAGTTGCTCCTGCAGCAGACCATTAAACAACGCGCGCAGCAATAATGCTGCCAACACGCCATTATCGCCTGCGCGTGTGACATCCAGACAATAGAAAGCCAAATCATTTTCCGAAAGCGGCGCGATATCGAGTACCAGACCGGGCTTGTCTGCCGACACCAGTTGTCGATAATGAACGCGGCAGTGCGACATTTCCTGTTGCACCGGCGGCTGTAATTCCTGCAATAGTCTTGAAGCGGCGATGGGATTACTGACCAGCGCATCCCAGTCCTCAAATAAACGCTCTTCCTCTTCCACGCGCGAACTGAACATCGCGGGATAGAGACAGGCGTAAACGGTCTCGCGCAGGCGATCGAAATCTTTTACTGGCTTTAACAGCACGTCCTGGACGCCAAGTCGCAACGCTTTAGCTATATCTGCCATGTTTTCGGTGGCGGAGATCATCAGGATCGGTAACTGTTCGCCGCGGTTACGCAGCGTTTCCACCAGCTCCAGACCGTTCATTCTCGGCATAGAAATGTCGCAAATCATCAGGTCCGGATGCACCTCCGTCATTTTATGCAGGGCATCCTTGCCATCTTCCGCCTGGAAGGTTGTTGCTCCCAGCGAGGTCAGCCATCCATGCAAGAGTGAGCGGAAAACGGGTTCGTCTTCAACTATCAGAATCTGTTTTCCCGCCAATGGCTGCGTCATGATATCTCCCCTGGCTGACGATAATTCAATAGTGGCACGCTATTCTCACTATCGCCTGTCAGAATTTGCTTAAGTCAGTAACTCGTACGTCAAACGGCTGTACGCACTAATGGTAATAATTCATCCATTTTCTTTTCTACCGCCAGTTGCCCCGCGGCAATCGCCTCTCCGGCGCGATGAAAATCAAGCGTCGAAACTTGCGGACAGTATGGCTGCAACAGGATATCCGGCGGGTCACCCGCCATACGATTGCGTTTAAGACGGTTTTCCAGTACCTGGATAGATGTGGTCATGATCTCCATCGCCGTCGGCGTCACGGCCGTACGGCGGGAACTCATTCGCGTCAAGCGCGCGCGCAGACGAGTATGCCATGGCCCCTCCTTCTCTTCCGCTTCCTGCCGCGGCGTTTCAAGGGAGAACAAATCCTGCTGCATAAGATGGGCATCATGTTGCAGGTCGACGGCAATCACAATATCCGCTCCCATTGCCCGGGTGAGCGACACAGGAACCGGATTGACCACCGCGCCATCGACCAGCCAGTAACCATTATGCCTTACTGGCGACATTAACCCCGGCATACTGCAGGAGGCGCGAATGGCTAAATGTAGATCGCCTTCGGTAAACCACAGCTCCCTACCGGTGCTTAAATTGGTGGCAACAGCAGCAAACCGGCGCTCGCAGCGTTCAATCTCGGTGACGGGCATAATGCGGCGGTAATGATTGAATACCTTTTCCCCCCGCAGCAGTCCCCCCCTGCGCCAGGAGAGATCCATCAGCTTCAGGACATCCCAGTTGCTGAATGAGCAGACCCATGATTCGAGTGCCGGGAGTCGGTTACAGGCATACGCCGCCCCTACCAGCGAACCGATAGAACAACCGGCTACGATATCAATCTCAATACCGGCCCGCTGGAGGGCGTTGATGACGCCAATGTGCGACCATCCGCGAGCTGCTCCCGCACCTAGCGCCAGACCAATTTTAAGCTTTCTCATTAGTACTAATAACTATCCTTCCACTCTGAGCGTGGCAACATTGTCACGGCTCAGTTAACATAATGCCCTTTGGCGTAGAAGCGCCGTTACTCTTTCTTCCATGGAGGCAGTTTTGTCGCAATTATGCCCCTGTGGCAGCGCACTGGAGTATAGCTCATGTTGCCAGCGATATCTGTCCGGCGCTGAGCTTGCGCCGGGCCCGTCACAGCTTATGCGCTCCCGTTATAGCGCGTTCGTCATGAAAGACGCTGACTATCTAATCAAAACCTGGCACCCGTCCTGTCAGGCGCAGCAATTTCGCGCCGAGCTGGAGAAAGGGTTTTCCCAGACCGAATGGCTGGGCTTAACCCTGTTCGCCAGTGATGAGGGGCGAGCTCCAAATGAAGGTTTTGTCAGCTTTGTCGCCCGCTTTAATGACAATAACCGCCCTGGCGCCATTATTGAACGTTCCAGATTCTTAAAAGAAAATGGACAGTGGTACTATATCGACGGGACACGACCGCTGATTGGCCGTAACGACCCCTGCCCCTGCGGCTCAGGTAAAAAATTTAAAAAATGCTGCGGCCAGTAACGCTGGCGCAGCGCTTGCAAACATTACAGGATTTTCCTCGCGATGCATTCATTACAACGTAAAGTACTACGCACTATTTGCCCTGATCAGAAAGGCCTCATCGCGCGTATCACCAATATCTGCTACAAGCATGAACTCAACATTGTGCAGAACAATGAGTTTGTTGACCACCGTACCGGTCGTTTCTTTATGCGCACCGAACTGGAAGGCATTTTTAACGACGCTACTCTGCTGGCCGATCTCGACAGCGCCCTGCCTGAAGGCTCCATCCGCGAACTGAATCCGGCAGGCCGTCGCCGGGTGGTGATTCTGGTGACGAAAGAGGCGCACTGTCTGGGCGATCTGCTGATGAAAGCCAACTACGGCGGGCTGGATGTCGATATTGCCGCGGTTATCGGCAACCATGACACCCTGCGCTCGTTGGTGGAGCGCTTTGGTATTCCGTTTGAGCTGGTCAGCCATGAAGGACTGAGCCGCGAAGAACACGATCAGCGGATGGGCGATGCTATCGCCGCCCACGAACCGGATTACGTGGTGCTGGCCAAGTATATGCGCGTCCTGACGCCAGAATTTGTCGCCCGCTTCCCGAACAAAATCATCAATATCCACCATTCGTTTTTGCCGGCGTTTATCGGCGCCCGTCCCTATCATCAGGCCTATGAGCGCGGCGTGAAAATCATTGGCGCTACCGCCCACTACGTGAATGACAATCTGGATGAAGGCCCGATCATCATGCAGGACGTGATTCACGTCGATCATACTTATACCGCAGAAGATATGATGCGCGCTGGGCGCGATGTTGAAAAAAACGTCTTGAGCCGGGCGCTGTATCAGGTACTGGCGCAGCGCGTCTTCGTTTACGGTAACCGGACGATTATTCTTTAATCGACTGAGAAATGAATTGGTTAGCTTTACGGCGTTACGCGTAAAAATCAGGCAACCAGTTTATTTTTGTCAAACGAATGCTTTACAGGGGCGCATCATTTGGTATGATGCGCCCCGCTTCCCGAGAAGGAAGCAGGCCAGTACCAAGCATTACCCCGTGGTGGGGTTCCCGAGCGGCCAAAGGGAGCAGACTGTAAATCTGCCGTCATCGACTTCGAAGGTTCGAATCCTTCCCCCACCACCATTATTCACTAAAGTGATATGGTTTCCCCGACAAGCGTAAACGATGTTTGCACTTAGCGGGAAGGGTAAGAACCTTCGACTAAGGTTCGACTCGAGCGCCAGCGAGAGAACGTTGCCGCAGGCAATGGCCCGAAGGGCGAGGAGAGATAGCGACGAGTTATCCTTCCCCCACCACCATTCATTTTGCTGAATAACCTACAATGTGTTTTTACCCCTGGTGGGGTTCCCGAGCGGCCAAAGGGAGCAGACTGTAAATCTGCCGTCATCGACTTCGAAGGTTCGAATCCTTCCCCCACCACCATCTCCCCNTGCCATGCCCAGCATAATCTACCTACGNTATTCTATNTTCTGCCCNANNGGGAAGGATGAGAAGCTTCGACTAAGGTTCGACTCGAGCGAAGCGAGAGAACGTTGCCGCNGGCAANGGCCCGAAGGGCGAGGCGCTTTAGCGCCGAGTAATNCTTCCCCCACCACCATCTCCCCANGCCATGCCCAGCATAATCNACCTNCGNTANTCTATATTCTGCCCNNNNGGGAAGGATGAGAAGCTTCGACTAAGGTTCGACTCGAGCGAAGCGAGAGAACGTTGCCGCAGGCAACGGCCCGAAGGGCGAGGCGCTTTAGCGCCGAGTAATCCTTCCCCCACCACCATCTTCTTAAAAAACACCTCAATCCAATTANTCTACGATATTCTATATTCTGCCCCATGGGGAAGGATGAGAAGCTTCGACTAAGGTTCGACTCGAGCGAAGCGAGAGAACGTTGCCGCNGGCAANGGCCCGAAGGGCGAGGCGCTTTAGCGCCGAGTAATNCTTCCCCCACCACTGTTGCACTCTCAGCCACCTGTTCTGCTGTCTCATCGCTCGCGCTTCGCTTAGCGAGGCTACAAGTGGTGCCGTCTGGTAGCCCGGACAGGTGCGCAGCACCGCCTCCGGAAAAACTCACAGCGGTGGCAACCGCCTTTTTACCGGCGAGCTTTTCACCACCGAGGTGTTACACTGCGCATACTCCGCCAGACCGTCCAGCAGGGTATCCAGCTGGGCAATATCGCGCACCACGAGACGCATCACAAAACAATCTTCCCCGGTCACCTTGTCACTTTCAATACATTCCGGCATCGCCTGGATATATTTATCCACCTTCTGCAGCAGCCCAGGCAGCGGCCGGACCCGCACCAGCGCCTGCAGGCTATAGCCCAGCGCGGCGAGATTTACCCGCGCCCCATAGCCCTGAATGACACCCCGCTCCTCCAGGCGCTTCACCCGCTCGGCGGTGCTCGGCGAGGTCAGCCCCACCCGCGCGCTCAGGACCTTGAGCGAAACTCTGGCATCCTGAGTCAGGCAGGTGAGGATCGCCCGGTCAATTTCATCAAGTACGTCATTCATATATTTCACCTAATTATAAAAGGCACTTCCCCCCTTCTACCTTAATTCAGCCATATCACCCTGTCAGGGTTTTTCGCACAATAACTAAAAAATGGTGGAGGTGAAAAATGCAACTTACCCGCGGCGTCTGGCAGATGAGCCTGGCAATGATAATCTCCGGCTCGATCGGCGCGTTCGTGCTGCTCTCTGGTTTGCCGGTGACTGATGTGGTGTTCTGGCGCTGCCTGATTGGCGCGCTAACCCTGCTGGTGTTTATCGTGTTAAGCCGCCAGCCCTTCAACCGGCTAACGCGTTTCACTCTCGCTCTGGCGGTGATTGGCGGCGCGGCGCTGGTCGTCAACTGGCTGCTGCTGTTTGCCGCCTATTCGCGGATCTCAATCGGTATGGCCACCGTGGTCTATAACACCCAGCCGTTTATGCTGGTACTGATGGGGATGGTGCTGGGGGAACGGGTCAGCGCCGTGAAATGGGGATGGTTACTGCTGGCCTTTGGCGGCGTAGTGATCCTGCTGTCGAGCGAGCTGACGCCTGCACACGAAGAGGGGCTTACCACCGGCGTGTTGCTGGCGCTGGGCGCGGCATTCTTCTATGCCCTGACCGCCATCATCGCGCGCAAACTGCATCCGCTCCCCGCGCAACATATCGCCTTCATTCAGGTTCTCGTCGGCGTCGTGATGCTGCTGCCGCTGGTGCATGCCCCCGAATTGACGGCCAGCTTCCCCTGGCGCTATCTGCTGATCCTCGGCATCGTCCATACCGGGATCATGTATCAGCTTTTATATAGCGCGATACAGAAACTGCCGACGCCCGTTACCGGTTCGCTCTCCTTTATTTATCCGCTGGTGGCGATGGTGGTTGACTATCTGGTCTTCCACCATGCGTTATCCGCGGTGCAATTGCTCGGTGGGATGCTTATTCTGTTTGCCGCCGCAGGGAATAATCTCGGCTGGGGCGAAAAAAAACCCCGCCGCGGCGGGGTCAGTGAGCAGTCGCGGGCCAGTTAGCGACGGGCGCGGACAATCTGGTATTTGCGCGTCAGGTATTCGACCGGCGCGCTCCAGATATGAACCAGACGGGAGAACGGGAACAGCAGGAACAGGGTCATGCCCAGCACCAGGTGAACGCGGAAAATAAACGCCACGCCATCCAGATGCTGTGACGCGCCGCCGTGGAACGTCACCACCGACTGCGCCCAGCCGACCAGTTTCATCATTTCACTGCCGTCCATATGCTGAGCGGAGAACGGGATCGTCAGCAGGCCGAGCGCACACTGCACCATCAGCAACGAGAGGATCAGAATATCCGCTCCGGTGGTGGTGGCGCGAACGCGCGGGCTGAGCAGACGACGCTTGAGAAGCAGTAACCCGCCCACCAGGGTCATCACGCCGCAGGCGCCGCCGGCGATCATCGCCATCTTCTGCTTGACATCGATCGGCAGGAAGGACTCATACATCCAGTGCGGGGTCAGCATGCCGAGGAAGTGGCCGGCGAAAATACCCAGGATGCCGATATGGAACAGATTCGACGCCAGGTTCATCCCCTTACGGTCCAGCATCTGGCTGGAGGCGGCGCGCCAGGTGTACTGGCCATAGTCATAGCGCAACCAGCTGCCAATCAGGAACACCGAACCCGCAATGTACGGATAAATGTCAAAGAAGAACATATTCAGGAAGTGCATTATTGCTGTCCTCCGTTAGAGATATTCAGATATTGCGGGGCCACGGCTCCGGCAAAACGACGCTGGTGAGCGGAAATTTCCGACTCGCCGCAGCCCTGGTCGGCAAAGAATTTGACCTGTTCTTCTTCCCAGACGGCGTCCAGCGCCTGCGGCGTATCGTCGCGCGCTTCGTCGGCAATCTTCTCCGCCACCTTCTGGCTGTCGACCTGCGTATTGGCCAGCTTCAGCAACAGCTCGAACAGCACCGCATAGCGACTTTCGCGCTGCTGCAGGCGCGCGCTGAGCAGACCGAGGATCGGCGCGACGTCCCGCAGGCCGCCAAGCGCTTCCTCTTCCGGCAGCTGCGCCAGATACTCCAGATATAGCGGCAGATGATCCGGCAGCTCATGGCTATCCAGCAGCAGGCCGTGGCGCTCGTACTGCGCCATGAGATCCACCATCGCCTGCCCGCGATCGCGGGATTCGCCGTGGACATGTTCAAACAGCAGCAGCGAGGTGGCCCGGCCGCGGTCAAACAGTTCGCTATAGGCCGCCTGGGCGTCCAGCGGATCCTGAGCCACTAAATCGCGCAGGAAAACGCCCAGCGCGTGGGCATCCTCTTTGCTAAGTTTCTCTGATGACGCGAGCGCCTCGAACATCTCCTGCTGATGCTGCCATAAGGCAGCGTCAGGATATTCGAGCAGACGCGATACAATCACGAGTTCAATCATGCGTGCGGCTCCGTTTTGCTGGTCACGTCGATGGCGTCGATGCGACGGCTGTTGAACAGGTTGAACTGACTGTCAGAGCCGTGGCAGCCATCGCCAAAGCTAAAGCCGCAGCCGTTTTTCTCCGGAAACGCTTCTCGCGCCTGTTCACGATGGCTGCTCGGCACCACGAAACGATCTTCGTAGTTGGCGATCGCCAGATAGCGATACATTTCCTGGGCCTGCGCTTCGCTCAGCCCCACCTCTTCCAGCGCGCGGGTATCGACGACGCCGTCAACGGTTTCCGCACGCTTATAGTGGCGCATCGCCAGCATTCGTTTCAGCGCCAGCAGTACCGGCTGGGTATCGCCCGCGGTCAGCAGGTTCGCCAGATATTGCACCGGAATACGCAGGCTTTCCACGTCCGGCAGGATCCCGTTGCTACCCAGTTCACCCGCATCGGCGGCGGACTGAATCGGCGACAGCGGCGGCACGTACCAGACCATTGGCAAGGTGCGATATTCCGGGTGCAGCGGCAGGGCCAGCTTCCAGTCCATCGCCATTTTGTAAACCGGCGACTGCTGCGCAGCTTCAATGACCCCCTGCGGTACGCCATCTTTCAGCGCCTGCTCGATCACTTTCGGATCGTTGGGATCGAGGAACACGTCCAGCTGACGCTGATACAGATCTTTCTCGTTCTCGGTGCTGGCGGCGTTTTCAATCGCGTCCGCGTCGTATAGCAGGACGCCGAGATAGCGGATACGGCCCACGCAGGTTTCGGAGCACACCGTCGGCATCCCGGATTCAATACGCGGGTAGCAGAAGATGCATTTCTCGGATTTCCCGCTCTTCCAGTTGAAATAGATCTTCTTGTACGGACAGCCGGTGATACACATCCGCCAGCCGCGGCACTTGTCCTGGTCGATCAGTACGATGCCGTCTTCTTCACGCTTATAGATGGCGCCGCTCGGGCAGGTCGCGACGCAGGCCGGGTTCAGGCAGTGCTCGCACAGGCGCGGCAGATACATCATGAAGGTGTTTTCGAACTGGCCGTACATCGCCTTCTGCATGTTGTCGAAGTTCTGATCTTTGGCGCGTTTTTCAAACTCGCCGCCGAGGATCTCTTCCCAGTTCGGACCGCTGGTGATCTTGTCCATCCGCTGGCCGGTGATCAGCGAGCGCGGACGGGCGATCGGCTGATGTTTGCTCTCCGGCGCGTTATGCAGATTCTGATAGTCATAATCAAACGGCTCGTAGTAATCATCGATGCCCGGCAGATGCGGGTTGGCGAAGATTTTACCCAACAGCATCGCGCGATTGCCCATGCGCGGCTGCAGTTTACCGTTAATTTTGCGGATCCAGCCGCCCTTCCATTTTTCCTGGTTTTCCCAGTCGTTCGGGAAACCGACGCCCGGCTTACTTTCCACGTTGTTGAACCAGGCGTATTCCATCCCTTCCCGGCTGGTCCAGACGTTTTTACAGGTCACCGAGCAGGTGTGGCAGCCGATGCACTTATCGAGATTCAGCACCATGCCGACTTGTGAACGAATTTTCATTTTACGCTCTCCTGTACCTGGTCGTTGCCTTCGCCGTCTAACCAGTTAATATTCTTCATCTTACGTACCACCACAAACTCATCGCGGTTGGAGCCGACGGTGCCGTAGTAGTTAAAGCCATAGGCCAGGTGGCCGTAGCCGCCGATCATGTGGGTCGGTTTCGGCGTAATACGGGTGACGGAGTTATGGATCCCCCCGCGCTGACCGGTGATTTCAGAGCCCGGCAGGTTCACGATACGTTCCTGCGCGTGATACATCATGGTCATCCCGGCTGGAACGCGCTGACTCACCACCGCACGCGCCGTCAGGGCGCCGTTGGCGTTGAACACTTCGATCCAGTCGTTATCTTCGATACTCAGATCTTTCGCATCCGCTTCGCTCATCCAGACAATCGGCCCACCGCGCGACAGGGTCAGCATCAGCAGGTTATCGCTGTAGGTCGAGTGGATACCCCATTTCTGGTGCGGGGTCAGGAAGTTCAGCGCCTTCTCCGGGTTGCCGTTGGACTTCTCGCCCATCACCGCTTTCACCGAACGGGTGTCAATCGGCGGCCGATAGACCAGCAGGCTTTCGCCGAAGTCGCGCATCCACTGGTGATCCTGATACAGCGACTGACGTCCGGACAGCGTGCGCCACGGGATCAGCTCGTGAACGTTGGTGTAACCGGCGTTGTAGGAGACATGCTCATCTTCCAGGCCAGACCAGGTCGGGCTGGAGATAATCTTCCGCGGCTGCGCCTGAATATCGCGGAAGCGGATCTTCTCGTCTTCTTTGTTCAGCGCCAGATGCGTATGCTCGCGACCGGTGATCTCGCTCAGCGCTTGCCACGCTTTCACCGCCACCTGACCGTTGGTTTCCGGGGCCAGGGTGAGGATCATTTCCGCGGCGTCGATGGCCGTTTCCAGCTTCGGCTGGCCTTTCGCCGGGCCTTCCGCCTTGGTGTAGTTGAGCTTACGCAGCAGATCCATCTCGCTCTGGGTGTTCCAGGCGATGCCTTTCCCGCCGTTGCCGATGGTTTCCAGCAGCGGGCCGATCGAGGTGAAACGCTCGTAGGTCGCCGGGTAATCACGCTCAACCGGAATAATATGCGGCGCGGTTTTCCCGGGGATGAGATCGCATTCGCCTTTTTTCCAGTCTTTGACGTCCAGCGGCTGCGCCATTTCCGCGGCGGAGTCGTGCTGGATCGGCAGGGTCACCACGTCGGTTTCTTTACCGAGGTGGCCCACGCACACTTCAGAGAATTTCTTCGCGATACCTTTATAGATCTCCCAGTCGCTCTTCGATTCCCAGGCTGGATCAACGGCGGCCGACAGCGGGTGAATAAACGGATGCATATCCGAGGTATTCATGTCGTCTTTTTCGTACCAGGTGGCGGTCGGCAGCACGATGTCGGAGTAGAGACAGGTGCTCGACAGACGGAAATCGAGGGTCACCACCAGATCCAGTTTGCCGTCGAGGCCGTTATCCCGCCATTCGACTTCTTCCGGCTTCACGCCGCCCTGCTTGCCCAGGTCTTTGCCCTGAATGCCGTTCTCGGTACCCAGCAGGTACTTGAGCATGTATTCATGGCCTTTACCGGAGGAGCCCAGCAGGTTGGAACGCCAGATAAACAGGTTACGCGGGTGGTTTTTGCCATTTTCCGGCTGCTCGGCCGCAAAGCGAATCGAGCCCTCTTTCAGCGACTTCACGGTGTAATCCACCGGGGTCATGCCGGCTTTTTTCGCTTCGTCAGCGATACGCAGCGGGTTGACGCCAAGCTGCGGCGCCGACGGCAGCCAGCCCATCCGCTCTGCGCGCACGTTAAAGTCGATCAGGTGGCCGCTGTAACGGGATTTATCCGCCATCGGCGACAGCAGTTCCTGCGCGGTCACCGTTTCATAGCGCCACTGGCTGGAGTGGTTATAGAAGTACGAGGTACTATTCATGTGACGTGCCGGACGCTGCCAGTCAAGGGCGAACGCCAGCGGCTGCCAGCCGGTCTGCGGACGCAGTTTTTCCTGGCCCACATAGTGCGCCCAACCGCCGCCGCTCTGACCGACGCAGCCGCAGAAGATCAGCATATTGATCAGGCCGCGGTAGTTCATGTCGAGGTGGAACCAGTGGTTGAGGCCCGCCCCGACGATAATCATCGAACGACCGTGAGTTTTATCGGCGTTATCGGCAAATTCACGGGCGGTACGGATGATATGCGCGCGGGAGACGCCGGTGATCTTCTCCGCCCACGCCGGGGTGTAGGCTTTCACTTCATCGTAGCCGGCGGCGCAGTTGTCATCGTTCANACCGCGCTCCAGGCCGTAGTTAGCCATGGTCAGGTCATACACGGTGGTGACCAGGGCGGTAGAGCCGTCGGCCAGCTGCAGGCGTTTGGCCGGCAGTTTGTGCAGCAGAATGTTTTCCAGATCGACTTTGTTGAAGTGCTCAGACCCTTCGCCGCCGAAGTACGGGAAGCCGACGTTCGCCACTTCATCATGGCTGCCCAGCAGGCTCAGACGTAGCTCAATCTCTTCGCCAGTTTTACCGTCGCGCTGTTCGAGGTTCCATTTGCCTTTGTCGCCCCAGCGGAATCCGAGGGAACCGTTCGGTACGGTCATGTCGCCCTTCTCGTCAAAGGCGACGGTTTTCCATTCCGGATTGTTCTCCTGACCAAGGGAATCCACGAGGTCGGATGCGCGCAGCGTACGGCCGGCGGCATAATAACCGTCGCGCTCCTCGAGCATCACCAGCATCGGCATGTCGGTATAGCGGCGCACATAGTCGGTGAAATACTGGCTCGGCTTATCGAGGTGGAATTCACGCAGCATCACATGGCCCATCGCCAGCGCCATCGCGGCATCGGTACCCTGCTTCGGCGCCAGCCACAGATCGCAGAGTTTGGCGATTTCGGCGTAGTCCGGAGTGATGGCTACGGTTTTGGTCCCTTTATAGCGGACTTCGGTAAAGAAGTGCGCATCCGGGGTGCGGGTCTGCGGCACGTTTGAGCCCCAGGCGATGATATAGCTGGAGTTATACCAGTCGGCGGATTCCGGCACATCGGTCTGCTCGCCCCAGGTCATCGGCGAAGCCGGCGGCAGGTCGCAGTACCAGTCGTAGAAGCTCAGGCAGGTGCCGCCGATCAGCGACAGATAACGGGCGCCGGACGCGTAGGAGACCATCGACATCGCCGGGATCGGCGAGAAGCCAGCCACGCGGTCCGGACCGTAGGTTTTGACGGTATAGACGTTGGAGGCGGCAATCAGCTCATTCACTTCCTGCCAGGAGGAACGTACAAAACCGCCGCGACCGCGGGCCTGTTTGAAGCTTTTAGCTTTGTCGGCGTCTTCGATAATCGACGCCCATGCCTCAACCGGATCGCTATGCTGAACTTTCGCTTCCCGCCACATCTTCATCAGGCGTTTACGCATCAGCGGGTATTTCAGGCGGTTAGCGCTGTACAGATACCAGGAGTAGCTGGCGCCGCGCGGGCAACCGCGTGGTTCGTGGTTCGGCAGGTCCGGGCGGGTGCGCGGATAGTCAGTCTGCTGCGTTTCCCAGGTCACCAGACCGTTTTTGACATAAATCTTCCAGCTGCATGAGCCGGTGCAGTTGACACCGTGAGTGGAACGCACAATTTTGTCATGCTGCCAACGTTGACGGTATCCATCCTCCCAGTCCCGGTTGGTGTTTAGAAGCTGGCCGTGCCCATCGGCAAAGGTTTCACCCTTCTGTTTGAAGTAGCGAAACCGGTCCAGGAATTTACTCATCGGGTTTCTCCTGATATGGAGCCTGACGGCTCTCTGATAAATCGACATTGCTGGATTTGCAGCGAAGGTAACGCTATGAAAGAGGGCGAGAATTGATAGCGATCAATCCGAACTGGCTTGTTACTGCGCAGCAAAACCTCGATTACCACCAAGGTGGTATAAGATGTTATTTTTTAACTTATTGTTTTTTAATGATTTTAACCTCAAAAAGCAGCATCACGCCGGGATTTGTTAACAACGGAGGTATTAAGGGGTAGAGCCATTTCACTGGCAAGCCCACCTGTTCTGGCTCAGCGGTCGATGCGGACAATATTATCCCATAGTATGTTGTAACTAATTAAGCGCTTAAAAAAGGCGCCTCCGTGGGGAGCGCGCCTTTTTATACGCCAACGTTACCGCGGCCGATTACTGACGCTTACGACCGTATACCGCCCAGGTGATCACCACGCAGGCAATATAGAACACGAGGAACACTTTCATCGCCCCGGCCGGCGAGCCGGTCAGATCCAGCGAGATACCGAACGCTTTCGGAATAAAGAAGCCGCCGATAGCGCCAATGGCGGAGATAAAGCCCAGCGCCGCCGCGGTATCGGTCGCCGCCTCGCGCATCGCCTGCGCTTCGCTGCCGCCCTGGGCCTTCACGCGGTCCATAGTCAGCTTACGGAAGATCACGGAGATCATCTGGAAGGTGGAGGCGCTCCCCAGCCCGGCGGTCAGGAACAGCACCATAAACACCGCGAAGAAGGCGATAAAGTTACCGCCCTGGCCGTTGGTCGGCAGGGTCAGGAACAGCAGCGCGCAGAAGACAGCCATCACCACAAAGTTGACCAGCGTTACGCGGGTCCCACCGAGGCGGTCGGAGATCGCCCCGCCCATCGAACGCGCCAGCGCGCCAATGAACGGGCCGAAGAAGGCGTAATGCAGGATCTGCACATCCGGGAACTGAGTTTTTGACAGCATCGCGAACCCGGCGGAAAAGCCGATAAAGGAGCCGAAGGTCGCGAGATAGAGCAGCGCCATAATCCACAGATGCAGGCGCTTAAGTACCGGCAACTGCTCGCTCAGCGACGCTTTCGAAGCCGACAGGTCGTTCATAAAGAACCACGCCGCCAGAGTGAAAATAATCAGGAAAGGTACCCAGATCCACGCGGCGTTTTCCAGATACAGCATCGAGCCGTCCGGTTGCTCGCTACCGTTACCGCCAAAAACGGCAAAGATAGAGATCGAGACCACCAGCGGCGCGACCAGCTGCATCACGCTGACGCCCATATTGCCAAGTCCGCCGTTAACGCCGAGCGCCCCGCCCTGCTTCGCTTTCGGGAAGAAGAAGCTGATGTTGGCCATACTGGAGGCAAAGTTGGCTCCGGCGAAGCCGCACAGCAGAGAGATAATCACGAAGATGCTAAACGGCGTAGAGGTATCCTGGACCGCGAAGCCCAGCCAGACGCACGGCACAATCATGATCCCGGTGCTGAACGCCGTCCAGCGACGGCCGCCGAACAGCGGCACCATAAAGGCGTAAGGCACGCGTAATAAGGCGCCTGACAGCGCCGGCAGCGCGGTCAGCATAAACAGCTGATCGGTTGTAAACTGAAAGCCTACTTTGTTGAGGTTAACGGCAACCGCGCTGAACAACATCCAAACGCAGAACGCCAGTAACAGACAGGGAACGGAGATCCATAAATTGCGGCTTGCCACACGATGGCCGCGCTGTTGCCAGAATTCAGGATCTTCAGGCCGCCAGTCGGTTATGACCGAGCGGTTAGCCTTCTCCGGGAGGGAAGATTGACTCATAGATACCTCTGATTATTCATATTTCCTGCCGCTACCTTAGGGGTTACCCGGGGCGGTAAGTTGATATAAATCAAAGGAAAAGCGTGAGCTAATTTGTGCAAAAATAAGCCATGCCTCCAAGTGAGTAGAGAATGGTGGGGAAAAAAGTGTGGTTTTTCACGCTGCTGCCGGGTTGCGTATAATCCCCCCCCTAACATCGCCTACCACCGACAATTAAGGAGTAACTCTTTAGGGGTATGGGTATACTCCAGGGGATAGTCGAGAATAAGCGCCACTCCCGGAGACATGACCGGTCAGGAGCCACGCATTCCATGTTAAAACGTCTTTTTACCCCGCTGACGCTGGTCAATCAACTGGCGTTAATCGTGCTGCTCGCCACGGTTATTGGCGTCGCCGGCATGGCGATCTCCGCGCGCCTGGTGAACGGCGTGCAGGGCAGCGCGCACGCCATTAACAAGGCCGGTTCATTGCGTATGCAAAGCTACCGGCTGCTGGCGGCGATCCCGCTGAATGAAAACGATCAAAAACTGGTGGCGGACATGACCGCCACCGTCTTCAGCCCGGAGCTGCAAAATTCCGCCCGCCGCGACGGCCAGGAAATCCAGCTTAAAGCCCTGCAGCAGTACTGGCAGCTGGCGCTGGCCCCCGGCATGCAGCGCGCAGTCAATCAGGCGGAAGTGGCCCAGGATGTCGCCGACTTTGTCGATCGTATCGACCAGTTGGTCACCGCATTCGACCACACCACCGAGCAGCGTATCGAACGGGTGGTCTGGATCCATCGCATCCTCGCCATTGGTATGGCGCTGCTGCTGATCTTCACTATCATCTGGCTACGCGCCCGCCTGCTGCGGCCGTGGAAACAGCTGCTGAGCATGGCGCGCGCGGTGAGTCAGCGTGATTTCACCCAGCGGGCGCACATCAGCGGCCGCAACGAAATGGCGACCCTGGGCATGGCGCTGAATAACATGTCGGAAGAGCTGGCGGAAAGCTATGCCGTGCTCGAGCGGCGGGTGCAGGAGAAGACTGCCGGACTGGAGCAGAAGAACGAGATCCTCGCTTTCTTATGGCAGGCCAACCGCCGGCTGCACTCCAGCGCCCCGCTCTGCGAACGTATTTCGCCGGTACTGAATGGCCTGCAGGGGCTGACGCTGCTGCGCGATATCGAGGTACGGGTTTACGACCTGGAAGACGAAGATAATCACCAGGAGTTTACCTGCCACTCGGATGATGACTGTGATGATAAAGGCTGCTACCTCTGTCCACGCAATCTGCCGCCGCTGCCGGATGGGGGAACAACGCTGAAGTGGCGGCTGTCAGATGCGCATAGTCAGTACGGCATCCTGCTGGCGACGCTGCCGGTTGGCCGCCATCTCAGCCACGATCAGCAGCAGCTGGTGGATACCCTGGTGGAACAGCTGACCAGCACCCTGGCGCTGGACCGCCATCAGGAGAAGCAGCAGCAGCTGATCGTCATGGAAGAACGGGCCACTATCGCCCGCGAGCTGCACGACTCCATCGCCCAGTCGCTATCCTGTATGAAGATGCAGGTTAGCTGTCTGCAGATGCAAGGCGACGCCTTGCCGACGGAAAGCCGCCAGCTGCTGGGGCAGATCCGTAACGAACTGAATACCTCGTGGGCCCAGCTGCGGGAGCTGTTAACCACCTTCCGCCTGCAGTTGACCGAGCCGGGGCTGCGCCCGGCGCTGGAGGCCAGCTGTCAGGAGTACAGCGCCCACTTCGGCTTTACGGTGCAGCTTGATTACCAGCTCCCGCCGCGCTTTGTGCCCTCGCATCAGGCGATCCACCTGCTGCAGATCGCTCGCGAAGCGTTGAGCAACGCTCTGAAGCATGCCAGCGCAACCGAAGTAACCGTGACGGTGTCACAACGCGATAATCAGGTTCGTCTGGTGATAGCGGATAACGGCCGCGGCGTACCGGACCACGCCGAACGGAGTAACCATTACGGTTTAATTATTATGCGGGATCGCGCCCAGAGCTTGCGCGGTGACTGTCAGGTACGACGCCGGGAAACCGGTGGAACCGAAGTGATCGTCACGTTTATCCCGGAAAAAACGTTTTCCATCCAATAAGGAGACCCTCATGAGTCAACAGGAACGGGCAACTATCCTTCTCATTGACGACCATCCGATGCTGCGCACCGGCGTGAAACAGTTGATCAGCATGGCGCCGGACATCCAGGTGATTGGCGAGGCCAGCAATGGCGCGCAAGGTATTGAGCTGGCCGAGTCACTGGATCCTGACCTGATCCTGCTGGACCTTAATATGCCGGGCATGAACGGTCTGGAGACTCTGGATAAGCTGCGTGAGAAATCCCTTTCTGGCCGGGTAGTGGTCTTCAGCGTCTCCAACCATGAAGAGGACGTTGTCACCGCCCTGAAGCGCGGCGCCGATGGCTATTTGCTGAAGGACATGGAACCGGAAGATCTGCTGAAAGCGCTGCAGCAGGCGGCCGCCGGAGAGATGGTATTAAGCGAAGCGTTAACGCCGGTGCTGGCCGCCAGCCTGCGCGCCAACCGCGCCACCTCCGATCGGGACATCGGCCAGCTGACCCCGCGCGAGCGCGACATTCTCAAGCTGATAGCCCAGGGACTGCCGAACAAAATGATCGCCCGTCGCCTGGATATCACCGAAAGCACCGTCAAAGTACACGTGAAGCACATGCTGAAGAAAATGAAGCTCAAATCCCGCGTGGAAGCGGCGGTATGGGTCCACCAGGAGCGAATCTTCTAAGGCGAGTCCGTCCAAGAGACGCCTGGCGTGGTAAACTTGACCAGCGGCTCGGTCAGCGCCAGGGCGATCTCATTGGAGGAGACGCGCTGCCCCTGTTTATCCTCCACCACCACCGACAGGCGCCAGCGGTTCGCGGCGCCCGGTTCACTGTTCCACACCGGCATAATGATGCTCCAGCCATCGGGGCTGCTGGCATCTACCGGCGGCGTCAGGCTGAGGGCCTGGGTGTCTCCCTGCCAGTGCAGCGCCTTGATGCCATGCAGACTATGGATCTGCAGCTTCAACTGCACCGTCTCCCCGGACTGCAGATCCCAGGGCGGCGTGGCCAGATAGACCGTCAGATTTTTGCGCTGACGATACTCCACCACCGGCAGATTATCCCGCTCCGGACTATCGAAGCGGCTCCCGCGCAGCGAGTTGCTGATCGCCACCTCGTCTGCCGCAAGCTGCTGCTTAAGGGGTACGCCAAAGCGATAGTTTAGCTTCAGTCCCACATTGTTCTGGCTGACGCCATTTTCCCCCTGCTTATGCTTAGCGGTCACCGTGACCAGCGGGACCGGGGTGTAATTGAGCCCAACGGAGACGGCCACCGGATTATGGTAGCCGGTGCCGGAGTGAAACAGATCGACGCTATCGCCGAAATACTGTTCGACGCTGACGCTGGTGTTGATGTGCTGGTAGAACGGCAGCCGCGCCTGGGCGGTGACGTCATACCCTGCGGCCATCCGCTGCTCCTGAGTCTGATTATCGCGTAGCTGCCAGTCGCCCAGCGGATGGTAATAGTTTGCCGACAGGCGGAGATATTCTCCCCACGCTTCGGCGCCAACGCTGCCGCGCGCCAGGCTTTCGCTCAGCACTTTATCGTAAAACGAGTTATAGCCCAGCAGCCAACCGCCAACCCGCCAACGCTGGCCAAGCCCGATGTTGCCCACCAGATCGTGCTCGCGCCGGGTCACCGAGTACTGGTTCCACGTCAGATAACGGTCGTTATCCTGCAACGGCACGAACCAGCTCCCTTTACTGCCGGTGAATTTCCCCTCTTTATCGACCAGCAGGTCGACATTGGCGTTGCCCCACGGCGAGAGCCAACTCTCCAGCTGATGACTCACTTCATTGCCGATTTTACTGATGGCAAACAGCTGCGCCTGTTCACCCGCCGTCAGACCATTGTCGCTCATGCTGGCCTCGCCAAACTTCTTCGCCACTTCGGCAAAGTGCCGGGCGTCGTCATCAACCTGGGGAGCAATCCCCATATCGGGCAGCGGATCTTGCGCTTGCGCAGGGCGGGTGGTGTCGCTGGCGGTCAGCGCCCAGACGGGAACGCCCGGCAACAGCAGGAGAAAGGTCAACGTTGGCAACAAACGGAACGACACAGGCATTAACAGAGTTTGCGCAAGCTCACAAAAATGGATAGAAGTGTTAGTTTATCGTTTTTTCCCTGCTCCCGCAGCCCTGTGGGCAATTCCAGGAATAAGCTGAAACCGGTTGGGTAAGGTGCCGCCCAACCGGAGGCGTCGCTGCGCGCCACCGTTACGCCCGGGTTCGTTGCGCCGCCAGCAGCGCGTTGAGCTCCGGCACGCAAGAGCCGCAGTTGGTCCCGCATTTCAGCTTCCCACCCAGCGCCCCGACGCTGGCGCAGCCGCTGGCGATGGCCTCGTTAATTGACCATTCCCCCACCCCAAAGCAGCTGCAGACGATCCGCCCCCGCGGCGCGACTGCGGCGCCCGGTCGGCCGCTAAGCAAGGCATGTCGTTGGGCAGCATCGGACGGCGGCGCGGCAAAGGCAGCGCTTATCCATGCGCAATCCACCGCCGGCTCGCGCGCATCGCTCCACCAGCCGAGCATCAGCCTTCCCTGATGCCAGGCCAGCAGGTTCCACACCGCGCCGCCGTCAGCCACCTGTAACTGCCAGCCGCGCCGGGCGCACCACGCGCTGAGCCACTGTCGGGCAGATGCCTCCCCGGCCAGCGAGTAGTGCAGCACGCCTGGCGCCGCCCGCCGCCGCCAGTGCCAGGTCGCAGGAAATGGTAGCGGTTCGCGGCAAAAAAGCTCGCTGTGCCAGGCCGGTTGCCAGGCGGCAATCGCCACCGCCGCCTGTTTACTTTCCGGCTGGCCGGAATACGGGTCCGTGACGGCGGCCAGCAGGTTATTCACCCGCCCCTGACGGGCAAACTGGTTGTTCCAGTGCATCGGAACAAACAGCGAGCCGGGGCGCTGCCCTTCGCTGATCGCCACTTTCGCCACCATCACCCCATGCCGCGACCAGATCCGCGCCAGCCCGTCAGCGGGAAGCTGATAGCGAACGGCATCCTGCGGCGCCACCTCCACCATTGGCTCCGCGATATGCTGCATCAGCCGCGGCACTGCGCCGGTACGGGTCATGGTGTGCCACTGATCGCGGATCCGCCCGCTGTTGAGGATCAGCGGATAAAAGGCATCGGTTGTCGCCCGGGTCGGTTGAGGCGTCACCGGCACCATCCGCAGCCTGCCATCGCCATGCCAGCCGCGCGTGATATCCCAGGCGGCCTCGCTGCGGCTGACCGGCCAGCGCACAGGCGGCATGGCGTCCCACGCCTCACGGCTGAGATCCGCCAGCGCGCCGATATCAAACGCCCGCTGGCCGTCGTTTTCGAAACCGGACAGCGCCGCATGCTCGCGGAAGACGTCATGCGGATGCTGCCAGGCAAACGCCTCGCGATACCCCAGCGCCTGGCCCACTCTGGCGATGATCCACCAGTCCGCTTTCGCCTCCCCCGGCGGCGGCAGAAAGCTGCGCTGACGGGATATCCGCCGCTCCGAGTTGGTGACCGTGCCATTCTTCTCGCCCCAGGCCAGCGCTGGAAAGCGGATGTGGGCGAAACGTCCGGTATCGGTCTGGGCGGCGACATCTGAGACGATCACCAGCGGACAGGCGGCCAGCGCCTGGCTCACCGCGTGGCTGTCAGGGAGCGACACCACCGGGTTGGTACCCATGATCCAGACCGCTTTGACCTCGCCGCGGCCAATGGCGGCAAACAGCTCCACGGCGGTCAGCCCGGGGGTCTGCGCCAGCCGTTCCGTCCCCCAGAAGCGGGCCAGCCGCTGCAGATCGTCTGGCACAAAATCCATGTGCGCCGCCAGCATCGTCGCCAGCCCGCCGACTTCGCGGCCGCCCATGGCGTTGGGTTGACCGGTCAGCGAAAAGGGGCCGCAGCCGCGGCGGCCATACTTCCCGCTGGCCAGATGGACGTTGATGATGGCGTTACATTTGTCGCTGCCGCTGGCGGATTGATTGATTCCCATGGTGTAGAGGGTGATCGCCCGCGGGGCGGCGATGAACTCGCGATAGAATCCCNCCACCTCATCGGCAGGCAGACCGCAAAAGGCCGCCACCCTCGCCACGTCCCAGCCGCGGGCGGCGGCCAGCGCCTGCGGGCCGTCGCGAAAGCCATCGACGCAGGCTCCTGCCTCAGCCAGGGCGTTAAGCAGCCCCACAAACAACCCGCCGTCGCTTCCCGGGGCCAGCGCCAGATGGCGGTCGGCGATCTCGCAGGTAGCGGTGCGTCGGGGGTCGATCGCCACGATCCGCAATCGGGGATTATCCCGCTTCGCCTGCGCCAGCCGCTGGAACAGCACCGGATGCGCCCAAGCGGCGTTCGAGCCGACCAGCACCACCAGATCGCTGTTTTCCACATCATCGTAGCTGCAGGGCACCACGTCGGCGCCAAAGGCCCGCTTGTAGCCAGTGACCGCTGACGACATGCACAGCCGTGAATTGGTATCGATGTTCGCCGCGCCGATAAACCCTTTCATCAGCTTATTGGCGGCATAGTAATCCTCGGTTAACAGCTGGCCGGAGGCGTAAAAGGCCACCGCTTGCGGTCCGTGCTGGTCGATGATCTGTCGCAGGCGCGCAGCGGTTTCCGCCAGCGCCTGAGGCCAGGCTACCTGCTGGCCGTCGACCTCCGGCGTCAGCAGCCGCCCCGCCAGGCCCGTGGTCTCCCCTAAGGCGGCCCCTTTGACGCACAGACGGCCGAGGTTCGCCGGGTGCTGATCGTCGCCACGCACGCTCACCTGCCCCGCGTCGTCCACGCTCGCCAGCACCCCGCAGCCTACGCCGCAGTAGGGGCAGGTCGTTCGGATGGTATTCATCAGGAGGCCTCCGCGCGGGCCAGCAGCTGCTGGTTACCCACCCACACTTTGCCGTTTTCTACTTTCACCGGCCAGGCGCGTACCGCCTGTTCGTCGCCGTCGCACGGCCAGCCGTCGCGCAGGCGTATCCGCTGTTTGTACAGCGGGGAGATCACCACCGGCTCGCCGCCGACGTCCCCTAACAGCCCACGCGACAGCACGTTGGCCGCGCTGCCCGGCTCGCGGTTGTCGAGGGCGTAGACCCGCTCGCCGAAGCGGAACAGGGCAATCTGCCGCTCCCCTAAGCGGGCGCCGATCCCCGCCTGCGCCGGAATGGCGTCAAGGTCGCATACCGCCTGCCACGGTCGGGATGGGAGTTCGCCTTCGGGCAACGTCTCAGTCAGCAGCGGCTGCGGCTGACCGCGCAGATCGCGGCGCTGCACAGCCTCGTCGGGCTGGTCGCTATTAACGAAGGAGCGGAACAGCGCCAGACGCTGCGGATCGTTGAGGGTGGTCTGCCACTCGCACTGGTAGCTGTCGACGATCCGGGCCATCTCCTGCTCCAGCTCCTCGCCAATGCCAAGACTATCCTCCAGCACCACCTGCCGCAGATAGGTGACGCCGCCCTCCAGGTTATCCATCCAGGTGCTGGTTCGCTGCAGGCGATCGGCGGTACGGATATAGAACATCAGCAGACGATCGATGCTGCGGATCAACGTCGCTTCGTCGAGATCGCTGGCAAACAGGTCGGCGTGACGCGGTTTCATCCCGCCGTTGCCGCAGACGTACAGATTCCAGCCTTTGTCGGTGGCAATCACCCCGATATCTTTCCCCTGGGCTTCAGCGCATTCGCGGGTGCAGCCGGAGACCGCCATCTTGATTTTGTGCGGGGCGCGTAGCCCTTTATAGCGATGCTCGAGCCGTACCGCGAGCCCGGTGGAGTCTTGCACGCCGTAGCGACACCAGGTTGAGCCGACGCAGGATTTCACCGTGCGCAGCGACTTGCCGTAGGCGTGGCCGGTTTCAAACCCGGCGTCGGCCAGCTCGCGCCAGATAGCCGGCAGCTGTTCCAGCCGCGCGCCAAACAGGTCGATGCGCTGGCCGCCGGTCACTTTGCTGTAGAGCTGGTAACGTTTGGCGATCTGCCCGATGGCGATCAGTCCGTCCGGCGTCACTTCCCCTGCCGCCATCCGCGGCACCACCGAATAGCTCCCGTCCTTCTGGATATTGGCGAAATAGCGGTCGTTGGTATCCTGCAGCGGCAGGTGCGCCGGCTTCAGCAGGTACTCGTTCCAGCAGGAGGCCAGCACCGAGGCCACCAGCGGTTTGCAGACATCGCAGCCGTGCCCCTGGCCGTAGCGGCTAATCAACTGCTCGAAGGTATGGATATGGTTAACCCGCACCAGGTGGTAGATCTCCTGGCGCGACCACGGGAAATGTTCGCAGACGTCTTTTTTCACTTCGACGCCCTGCTCCGCCAGCTGATACTCCATCACCTGTTTCACCAGCGCGCTGCAGCCGCCGCAGCCGGTAGCCGCTCTGGTGCAGCTTTTTATCGCCGACATATCCCTCGCCCCATTGTTCACCGCCTGGCAGATATCGCCTTTGCTGACGTTATGGCAGGAGCAGATCGGCGCGCTGTCCGGCAGCGCCGCGACGCCGAGCGCCTTCGGCGCGGCTCCCTCCAGCGCGGGCAGGATCAGACTCTCCGGACGCGGCGGCAGCGCCATGCCGTTCAGCATCATCTGCAGCAGCGTGGCATAGTCGCTGGCATCCCCCACCAGCACGCCGCCAAGCAGGGCTTTGCCGTCCTGACTGACGACGATTTTTTTGTAAATCTGCTGCGGACCGTCGGTCCATTGATAGCTCTGACAGCCCGGCGTGCGCCCCTGCGCATCGCCAAACGAGGCCACGTCGACCCCCAGCAGCTTCAGTTTGGTGCTCATGTCGGCGCCGCTAAAGCAGGCGTCCTCTCCTGCGAGAGTAGCCGCGGCGATGCGCGCCATCTGATAGCCCGGCGCCACCAGACCGTAAATTTTATTGTCCCACAGGGCGCATTCGCCTATCGCCAGCACGTCCGGGTCAGAGGTGCGGCACTGGCCGTCGATGTGAATTCCCCCGCGTTCGCCCACCTGCAGTGCGCAGCCGCGGGCCAGCGCGTCCTGCGGGCGGATCCCCGCCGAGAAGACCACCATGTCGGTCCGCAACGCGCCGCCGTCGGCAAAGTTCAGCCGCAGGCCGTCGGCCTCGCGCACGATGGCGGTGGTCGCTTTGCTGGTATGCACCCCCACGCCGAGGGCGACAATCTTCTCCCGGAGCATCGCCGCCCCGCCGTTATCCAGCTGGACGGCCATCAGGTTCGGGGCAAACTCCACCACCTGCGTCTCCAGCCCCAGCTGTTTCAGGGCGTTGGCCGCCTCCAGCCCGAGCAGCCCGCCGCCGATAACCACCCCGCTCTTCGCCGCGGCGGCATGGGCGGCGATACGGTCGAGATCGTCAAGAGTGCGGTAGACAAAGCACCCCGCGAGATCGTTACCGGGGATTGGCGGAACAAAGGGATACGAGCCGGTCGCCAGCACCAGTTTATCCCAGTGGATTTCATGCCCCTCGGCGTCCCGTACCAGCCGTGCTTCGCGGTCGATGGTCGCCACCGCCTCGCCGAGGCGGAGTTCAATACCATGTTCAATAAAGAAGTCCCCGGCCGCCAGCGACAGCGACTCGGCGCTGCGTCCGGCAAAATACTCGGAGAGATGTACCCGGTCGTAGGCGGGATAACGCTCTTCGCCAAACACCACGATTCGATATTGCTGATGCAGATTGCGGCTCACGCATTGCTCGAGAAAATGGTGGCCGACCATGCCATGTCCCACCAGCACTAATACAGGTTTCGTCATCGTCATTATTCCTGCAGCCTGCGGCTGCGTTGAAGAGGGGTCAAAAAGCCAGTCCACGGTGACAGGCTCATCGCTTTCCAGGCGCGCGGTAAGCGCGGCGGCGGCGGTGCAGTCGCCCATCAGCAGCACGCCGCGCAGGCGGCCATCGCGCAGCAGCAGGCGACGATAGTGGCGGTCGATGGGGTCCCAGCTGGTATAAATGTCATCCTGTTCGCCGGGCTGCTGCTCGCCAGCGCTAAAGAGTTCAATGCCGGTGACCTTCAGGCGGGTCCCGGCATCCTGCCAGACAAAGCCCTCGCCGGGGGCGCCGCACAGGCGATCCGCCAGCACCTCGGCCTGACGCAGGCAGGGAGCCACCAGCCCCCAGGTCTGGCCGTCAATTTCGCAACATTCGCCGATGGCGCTGATCCCCGGCAGCGAGGAGGCCATCTGACGGTCGACCACGATCCCCCGCTGGCACAGCACGCCGGACTGCGCCGCCAGACGGCTGTCGGGCTGCACGCCGGTAGCCAGCACCACTCTGGCGGCGCGGAATACGCGCCCGTCCGCCAGCCGCACGCCATCGGCGTCGATGGCGGCGATGCGGCACTCCAGCACGCAGCGAATGCCGCGCGCTTCAAGCTGCTGCCTGAGCTCATCGGCGGCAAAAGCGTCGGTCAGCGGCGCCATTAATCCGCTGCCGCGATGCAGAAGAGTGACCTCTCCGCCGTGACGACGCAGCGCCGCCGCCGCTTCCACCCCCAGCACCCCGCCGCCAATCACCACCGCCGGGCCGGGTATCGCCAGAATACGTTCCACGTCCGCCAGGGTGCGGAAGGGCATAACCTGCGGACGATCAATGCCCGGCAGCGGCGGGATAAAGGGCCGCGAACCGGTGGCGAACACCAGTTCATCCCACGGCAGCCAGGTTTCCGCGATGCGCAGCCGCCGTTGCTGAATATCGACTTCATCGACCGCCTCGCCAGACCGCAGGCACACCCCGTGCCGGGTATACCACTCCGCCGGCAGCAACGGGATCTGCGCCGCCGTTTTTTCACCTGCCAGCAGCGGCGAGAGCTGAATGCGGTTATAGGCCGGGTGCGGCTCGTCGCCGACGACGGTAATGGCAAACCGCGCGGGGTCGCGCTCAACCAGCCGCTGCACCAGCCGGGTGGCCGCCATGCCGTTACCGATCACCACCAGTCGCCGCGTCATGACCGCCTCCTTACGCCGCTTTCGGCTGTTTTTCATACAGGAAATGGAGGATCTGCTGGCGCAGATGGTGATACCGGCTGTCGTCCGCCAGCTGAACGCGGTGGCGCGGACGCGGCAGATCGACCGCGAGGATCTCGCCGACCGTCGCCGCCGGACCGTTGGTCATCATCAGCACCCGATCCGAGAGCAGCACCGCTTCATCAACGTCGTGGGTGATCATGACGATGGTGGTATTGAGCTCCTGCTGGATATGCATCACCGTGTCCTGGAGGTGGGCGCGGGTCAGCGCATCCAGGGCGCCGAAGGGCTCATCAAGCAGCAACACTTTCGGCTTCATCGCCAGCGCCCGGGCGATACCCACCCGCTGCTTCATGCCGCCGGAGATCTCCCCGGGACGTTTGTGCAGCGCATGACCCATCTGTACGCGCGCCAGGTTGTGTTCGATCCACTCCCGGCGCTCACTCTTGCTCATGGTGCGACGGAACACCTGATCCACCGCCAGCGCCACATTGTCGAAACAGCTCAGCCACGGCAGCAGCGAGTGGTTCTGGAAAACCACCGCCCGCTCCGGCCCGGGACCGGCGATTTCCCGGTTATCACACAGTAGTCCGCCCTCGGTAGGGGTGGTGATCCCGGCGATCAGATTTAGCAGGGTCGATTTTCCGCAACCCGAGTGGCCGATCAGGCTAATGGTCTCCCCTTCGACGATATCGAAGGAGACATTCTGCAGCGCCAGGAACTCGCCGCTGGCGGTGTTGAAGCGTTGGCTGACGGCCTGCACCTGAATTAATGGTTTCATGTTGGCTCCTTATTTTTCCTGCCAGCTAAAGCGGCGAGCGAGCAGCATCAGGCCCTGCTCCAGCAGCAGGCCGACGACGCCGATAATGACGATGGCGATGATGATGTTTTCCACATTGAGGTTGTTCCACTCGTTCCAGATCCAGAAGCCGATCCCCAGCCCGCCGGTAAGCATTTCCGCCGCCACGATCACCAGCCAGGCGATGCCGATGGAGAGGCGCACGCCGGTAAGCACCGCCGGCAGCACCGCCGGAAAGAGGATTTTGCGCATCACCGTCCACTCCGAGAGCTGGAGGACGCGGGCGACGTTGAGATAGTCCTGCGGGATCCGCCGCACACCCTCCGCGGTGTTGATCACCATCGGCCAGATGGAGNAGATAAAAATGGTCCAGCTGGAAGCCGGCTCCGCCTTCTGGAACAGCAGCAGGCCAATCGGCAGCCAGGCCAGCGGGCTGACCGGGCGCAGCAGAGCAATCAGCGGATTAAACATGCGGGCGAAGAACAGCGAACGGCCGATCAAAAACCCCAGCGGAATGCCCGCCAGCGCCGCCAGGCCGAAGCCCACCGCCACGCGCTGCAGGGAGGCCAGCACGTTCCAGCCGATGCCCATGTCATTGGGCCCGTCCTGATAGAACGGATCGGCAAACAGGGTCAGCGCCGAGTCCAGCGTGCTCAGCGGCGTGGGAAAGCCTTTGCTATGCATCGCCGCCAGCTGCCAGGCCAGCAGCAGCACACCCAGCCCCAACAGCGGGGGCAGCAGGCGCTGGGTGAGCTCACGCAGCCAGCGCGTGACGGTCGGCGTGGTGCGCCGGACCTGCACCGGCGGCAGGATAATCACTTCGCCAGGCGCGTTGTCCACGCTGACGACCGGTTGCTTACGTTGTGCCTGCTTCATCTCATGCCCCCTTACGTTGAATAGAGAAATGACGGGCGTAGCCTTCCGGGTCGGACCCGTTCCAGACCGTCCCGTCCATTAGTGTGCTGCTGCGCATCCTGGCTGCCGGCGCGCTGATCCCTCCTACCGCCTGGGCGGCAGCCTGCCAGACATCGATGCGGTTAATGCGCGACGCCACCGCGAGGTAATCCGGAGCCTGCTTCAGCAACCCCCAGCGGCGGAACTGGGTGAGGAACCACATCCCGTCCGACAGCCACGGGAAACTCACCTCGCCCCCGGCCCAGAAGCGCATCGGATGGGCATCCTGCCAGCGGCGGCCAAGGCCGTTGTCATACTCTCCAAGCATCCGGCCGGTGAGGTATTGCTCCTTGGTATTGAGCCAGCCGCGTCTGGCGAGCAGGCGGGCCGTCTCCCGGGTGTTCTCCGGCGAGGCGGCGATCCAGCGCTGCGCCTCCATCAGGGCCGCCACCAGCGCGCGGGCGGTGTTCGGGTTGCGTTCCACCCAGTCGCGACGGGTGCCCAGCACCTTTTCCGGATGCTCGGGCCAGATATCCTGGGAAGTGGCCGCGGTGAAGCCGATACGGTCGTTAATAGCGCGGGCGTTCCACGGCTCGCCGACACAAAAGCCGCTCATATTGCCGATGCGCATGTTCATCACCATCTGCGGCGGCGGCACCACGACGGTGCGCACATCGTTGAAGGGATCGATGCCGGCGCTCGCCAGCCAGTAGTAAAGCCACATGGCATGGGTGCCGGTAGGAAAGGTATGGGCGAAGGTGTAACTGCCCGGCGCGCTGCGGTCGATCAGCCGCTTCAGCCCGCCGAGGTCGGTCACCCCTTTCTCCTGCAGCTCGCTGGAGAGGGTAATCGCCTGCCCATTGCGGTTGAGGGTCATCAAATTGGCCATCGCCTGCGGCTTGCTGGCGATCCCCAGTTCGAGGCCGTACAGCAGGCCATAGAGAATATGCGCCGCGTCGAGCTCGCCGGCCACCAGCTTGTCGCGCACCGCCGCCCAGCTGGCTTCCTTACTCGCCACCAGGGTGATGCCATATTTTTGGTCAAACCCCTTCGCCGCGGCGATGGCCAGCGGCGCGCAATCGGTCAGCGGAATAAATCCGACCCGCACGCGGGTTTGCTCCGGTTTGTCCGAGCCGCCGGCCCAGGCGGCCTGCATCACGCCCGGCAGCAGCATCGCGCCGCCCAGCGCGGCCCCTGCCTGCAGCAAGCGCCGCCGGGAAATTGAAAATTTGTCGCCCATATCCGCTCCACCATGCGCAAAAAAAAAGCGCCCGACAGTGCATACGCACTGCAGGACGCCTTTATCCACGGGCCCCCGAACCGCCATTGGTTCGTTGCCCGGACTTTTATTCACTTAATAAGTAATGCAAACGGGATGCCAGCTTTGGCAATAGCGCGCTGGCGGGCTTTTTCCCAACGCTGGCCGGTTTTTCACCTAAAAGTGCACCGCCGGCAGGCAAAGAATGCCCATCGATTGTGCATCTACTCCTTTGGTGTTAGCGGCCAAATCGCCTTCACCATCAGCAGCGCGCGGGCTATCTCAACCATGCGCTGATTTTTGTCCATGGCCATCTTGCGCAGCGTCTGCCAGGCCTGCTCCTCCTGCATTCCCTGGTGCGTCATCAGCAGACTTTTCGCTTTTTCGATCAGCTTGCGCTCTTCGAGCGCGTCTTTCAGCGAGGCCAGCTGGCTGGAGAGCTGCTGCAGCTCATAGGCCTGCTGGCGCACCAGCGGCAGTAGCTGTTTATCGAGCCGTAGCGTCACGCTATCGTCTTCCTCTCCGGCCTGCCAGCCAGGCGCGTCGTCTGCTAACAGCGCGTCGGTGGCATCCAGCAGATCGTCGATCAGTTGCTCTTCCACTTCGCGCAGTTGCTCAAGCCGTTGGGTTTGCAGACCAAACCAGCGCAGCGCCGTTTCCCCGCCGTCGGCAGCCGGCTGGCGGGTACAGGCGATCCGCCGCAGCTGTTCAATATCCAGACCGGCGTGGCACTGGGTTCTGAACAACTGGACGGTCGCCGGGCTGCCCAGCGCCTGAAAGCTGTCGAAGCAGGGCTGCTGACCGTCAATACGGTCCACCAGCTGCTGGCGCAGGCTGTCGCTGAACTCGCCGCGGGTAAAGCCCAATGCTCCCAGCGCGCGCTCCTGGCCCACCAGCTCTTTTCCCTGCATAAAGCTGTACAGGGCGACCATCCGACCAGCCACCGGCGGATCGTCAATGCTGTCATTGAGCTGCGGGGCGATGTTCAGCAGATGGCGGATGACGCGGCTGAACTGCTCCGTCGCGGCTTCAGCGGCAATTTGCCGGCGGCCGATCTGCGCGCGTAGCGCCGGGAGCTGCGCCAGCTCGTCAACCGCTCTGGCGATACGCCAGCACAGCGCGCTGCCGGCTACCGCGCGCGCCCGTTCGAGGCTGGCATAAAACAGGGCTAGCCGCTCGTCAACCAGCGCCCCTCCCGCCCGACACTCCGCTGTATACAGCAAGCCGCCCGAGCAAAGATAGATATTTGACGCCCCGCGCTCACACTGCAGCATATGCACCAGCGCGCTGAGCTGGCTGGCCAGTTCCCCCAGTTGGCTAAACTGCTGAAGCTGTTGTTTTTGCAGGCGACGCGCCAGCTGCAGCCAGGCCGTCGCATCGTGCGCATGACCAGTCGTATTATTCATACCCCTCCTCCGGGTTAACGCTTTATACTGCCTAAAGCAATAACCGTGCCTTTAAGAAGGAGTTTGTATGCAACGTATTGTGATCATCGCCAACGGCGCCGCCTACGGCAGCGAATCCCTGTTCAACAGCCTGCGCCTGGCCATTGCCCTGCGCGAGCAGCAGTCCGACCTCGATCTCAAGCTGTTTCTGATGTCCGACGCCGTCACCGCCGGGCTGCGGGGGCAGAAGCCGGCAGAAGGGTATAATGTGCAGCAGATGCTGGAGATCCTCACCGCCCAGCAGGTTCCCGTGAAGCTGTGTAAAACCTGCGCGGACGGCCGCGGGGTCAGCGCACTGCCGCTGGTTGACGGCGTGGAGGTTGGCACTCTCGTTGAGCTGGCCCAGTGGACCCTGGCGGCAGATAAAGTGCTGACCTTCTGAATCTGGGGCGCCAAACGGCAGGAAATATCAGGTTTCGCCGCCTNCAGAGGTAAAAAAAACGTTAGCTGAATGCTTTCAGGAACAACGTCATTTTTGTTTAATCTTTATCCCTTTTTTTGATCAAAATCAGCATCCCGACCCGCGCCGTTTGGTGTGATGCACAGAGCAAAGTGTGAACAATATCACGCGAGGACTGGGTGGGCAGGATGCTGTAGCGGGACAGAAACGGGGTATAAAATGGCGATGGTTAAAGCAAGTTTGACGTTATTTGGTGGTGACACGCTGGTGGTGCGGTGCTCAGAGCGCTGCCATATTCATCTGATGAGCGCGAAGGTCCCGGGCGACAGTCATGCGGATATTCTGAGCGTGCAGGATCGGGACAGCGCCTATCTGACGGTGCCCTACAGCGGCACCTGGAACGTGCTTATCGACAGTCACAGCCAGTCGCTGGAGCACTCCATCAGCTACGTGCCGGCCTGACCGTCACTGCCAGAACACACGCCCGGTCATGCCGGGCGTGGGATTCATGACAAACCTCATGCAATCATTGTACTTGCAGATTGCACCAGAAAAATAACAAGGAAAATCAATTTATTGATTTTCGGCTGATAACCACCAGTAAGGAAAAACCACGCTTTTTCCTTACTGGTCAGCAATCGGACGCCCGGTCATGCCGGGCGTTTTCTTTTGCGCGCGCTCAGGCCAGGCCCGGCGTCGGACTCTCGCCCAACAGCGCGCGGACGCTGGCCACCAGGTCATCGAGACTGGCATCGTGCATGCCCAGCTTGCGCAGCGCCTGCTCAAGCGAAAACAGATACTGGGCGTTGGTGCCGAGCGGCCCGCTGGCCCGGGCGATCAGCGGGGCGATAACCTTGGCACTGGTATCCGGTTCAAACAGTGGATGGCGCGGATCCATAATAAACACCAGGGCATTCACCGTCCGTCCGTCGTCCAGCTCCAGCTTGCACCAGGTGGGCAGATAGCAGCCGGTGATCATCTCCCGCTTCCACAGCAGGGTCAGCTCCTCCTCCAGCGTGTCGTCAGGCAGACGATAGGCGACGCCGGTGGTTCGGCCGCCCTCTTTGAGAGCCAGCATGCGTCCCGGCTGGCAGGCACTACCGCGCCCGGCGGTCAACCGCAGGCAAAACGCGCGGTGCCAGCCCGGCAGCGTGCCGGTGCAGGACTCGCGATAATTGAGCGCCGGGTTCCAGATAAGCGAACCGTAGCCAAAGATCCATACTGAGCCATCATCCGGGCGGCAGGCCAGCGTCGCCGCCAGCGAGGCTGCACGTTGTTCTGCCGACCAGAGTAGCGATTCCTCAATAGCGCCAAACGCTGTCTTACAATCCGCATTCATTAAGAAATCACGAGTTAACACTGTTTACTACCTCCGCCACTGCCCGCTTCCCGGCGTTCGTCTCATGCATCCGTCAATATTGCTGAAATATTATCCAGCTTTATCTTTCAATAAGCAATCAGCGGGGCGCTGGCAAGCGAAAAAGCGGCGTCAGCGATTATTTTTTCTTATGCCACTTATCATCATCGCCTTTCTCATAGCTGTTCTTCACCGCCGCCCAGGCGACTTTGTGCGCCGTCTCTTCGCGGCTGGCGTCATCGCGCCGCTCGTCTTTATCTTTATATTGATCCCAGGCGCTGTTAAACGCTTCTTTATAAATTTCCTGCGCATGGGCAGGCAGTACATGCTGAACGCTGTCGGGGAGTTCTTGTTTACTGCGATAGGGCATACTGACCTCCTGTTTGAGCATTAAGTTTAAGTCTGGTACGCAGTCGGCTGGCTATCAAGGTTAAAATGAGTAGAAAAATTATTTTAGTAATTATCTGAATAATAAGAACTAAATATAAGTAAACATAAATTATAATAAACTAATCAAGATATCCCTCGATACCCGTAAATTTAAGTAAAAAACCAGCGGTAATTTAGCAAGATCTGTTACTTTACCGCCCTACGTTTTTATAATTATAACACCTGCATAAATGGAGATGGTTCATGACCCATGCACATGAGGCGGTAAAAACCCGCCATAAGGAGTCTTCCCTCGTCTTTCCGGTGCTGGCGCTGGCGGTGCTGTTTTTCTGGGGCAGCAGCCAGTCACTGCCAGTGGTTATCGCGATCAATATCCTCGCGCTGGTCGGCATTTTGAGCAGCGCCTTCAGCGTGGTCCGCCACGCCGACGTCCTCGCCCACCGCCTGGGCGAACCCTATGGCTCCCTGATTTTAAGCCTGTCGGTGGTTATCCTTGAGGTCAGTTTGATCTCTGCCTTAATGGCCACCGGCGACGCCGCGCCGACCTTGATGCGGGATACCCTCTACTCCATTATTATGATCGTCACCGGCGGTCTGGTCGGTTTCTCTCTGCTGCTGGGCGGGCGTAAATTCGCCACCCAATATATGAATCTGTTCGGCATTAAGCAGTATCTTATCGCCCTGTTTCCGCTAGCGATTATCGTGCTGGTCTTTCCGATGGCGCTGCCGGGCGCGAACTTCAGCACCGGGCAATCGCTGCTGGTGGCGGTAATTTCGGCGGCCATGTACGGCGTTTTCCTGCTTATTCAGACCAAAACCCATCAGAGCCTGTTTGTTTATGAGCATGAAGACGACAGCGACGATGACGACCCGCACCACGGTAAACCGTCCGCCCACAGCAGCGGGTGGCATACCGCCTGGCTGCTGGTGCACCTGGTGGCAGTGATCGCGGTTACCAAAATGAACGCTAACCCGCTGGAAACGCTGTTGACCAGCATGAATGCCCCGGTGGCCTTTACCGGCTTCCTGGTGGCTCTGCTGATCCTGTCGCCGGAAGGCCTTGGCGCCCTGAAAGCGGTGCTCAACAATCAGGTTCAGCGGGCGATGAATCTGTTTTTCGGCTCCGTGCTGGCCACCATCTCGCTGACGGTCCCGGTGGTCACCCTCATCGCCTTCCTGACCGGCAATGAGCTGCGCTTTGGCCTTGGCGCCCCGGAGATGGTGGTGATGGTCGCCTCGCTGGTGCTGTGCCATATCTCCTTCTCCACCGGACGCACCAATGTGCTGAACGGCGCGGCCCACATGGCGCTGTTCGCCGCCTATCTGATGACCATTTTCGCCTGACCCCGTTTTCCCACCCGGCGGAGTCCGGGCGAAAAAAAGCCTGCCGGTTTTGACGCCGGCAGGCTTTTTTACTGATGCAGTCAGGCTTACTTGCTGGTATCCAGCTCGTCGAAGCTTTTCACCAGATCGTCAATCGCTTTCATCTGTTTGAGGAACGGCTCCAGTTTATCCAGCGGCAGCGCGGACGGGCCGTCGCATTTCGCGTGGTCCGGATCCGGATGCGCTTCAATAAACAGACCGGCGATACCTACCGCCATACCGGCGCGGGCCAGCTCGCTCACCTGCGCACGACGACCGCCGGAGGCTGCGCCAAACGGGTCGCGGCACTGCAGCGCGTGGGTGACGTCGAAAATGACCGGCGAGTTGTTGGAGGCTTTCTTCATCACGCCGAAGCCGAGCATATCCACGACCAGGTTGTCGTAACCGAAGTTAGCGCCGCGGTCGCAGAGGATTACTTTGTCGTTACCCCCTTCGATAAACTTATCGACGATGTTGCCCATCTGACCCGGGCTGACGAACTGCGGCTTCTTGACGTTGATCACCGCCCCGGTCTTCGCCATCGCTTCCACCAGGTCAGTCTGGCGCGCGAGGAAAGCCGGAAGCTGGATCACGTCCACCACGTCAGCTACCGGCTGCGCCTGGCTGGCTTCATGAACGTCGGTGATGATTTTCACGCCAAAGGTCTGCTTCAGCTCCTGGAAAATCTTCATCCCTTCTTCCAGACCCGGCCCACGATAGGAGTGGATGGAGGAACGGTTGGCTTTATCAAAGGAGGCTTTGAAGACGTAGGGAATACCAAGCTTCTGCGTAACGGTGACATAATGTTCGCAGATACGCATCGCCAGGTCGCGCGACTCCAGCACGTTCATCCCGCCGAACAGCACGAACGGCAGGTCGTTCGCTACGTTGATATCACCAATGCTAACCACTTTTTGTTTCATAAGTTCGCCTTATCAGGGTGTAACCGGAATGGTTCCAGACTAATGCAATGTAATTTGTTTATGCGAAATCGTGTTGATCTGCGCGCGGATCATCTCGCTGATCGGATCCTCCGGGCACTGCTCAACGAAATAGCTCAGATCCAACAGCGCCACGTGATCGCAGTCCAGCTGGGCGTATATCAGCCCGCGGTCGCGGATCTCATACGGATCTTCCGGATTAAACTGCAGCAGCGCTTCGCTGGCGCGCAGGGCCAGCTCCATCTGCCGCTCTTCCATCAGCGCCGACTTCAGGGTGTCCAGCAGCTTGCGGATCACCTCGGCGTTATCCGCTTCGTCGAGATCTTCATTAAACAGTTCCGCCACCGGCCCGATGTTGCCCTTCAGCCATACCTCCAGGGTATGCTCGTCGAGGGTCTCGCCGTTAAACGGATTAATCAGCCACATCTCTTCGCTGGTTTCCGGGTCCGCACGCAGCAGCATCTGGGTCGGGAAGATCACCGGCACCACCGGCAGCGCCAGGCGCTGGGCGATCCACAGCAGGATCGCGCCTAACGACACCGCGCTCCCCTGGCGGTTAACCAGCACTTTATCCAGCCATAGCGCGTCGGAAAGACGATACACGCCCTGCGAGGCGCCAAAGCCCCACTCGTCATAAAACAGCTCCAGCAATCGTTCTATCTGGCGCTCCTGGTCCCACGACGGCGCAATCTCCTCCTGCGCGAGGCGCAGCAATCGCTGCAGCTCTTCCTCGACAAAACGCGACGGAAAATCGTCGCGGACCTGTTCAGAAATGAGGACCATGCCATCACACAATGGCGCTTTGTTAAATTCGAAATCCGCTAATGACCCCATGACCTACCCCAGTATCGGTATTCTTGTGATGGCGAGTTGAATGATGATAAACAACACCACCAGCGCCAGCAGGAACGCGATAAAACGGCTCTGCTGGCTGCGCGGACGACGACGGCCCAACGCGATAAAACCTAATGCGATGTAAATGATAACGCCAAACAGCTTTTCAGTCAGCCATGCGCCGTCTTCTGTGAACGGCAGGTAGTGCGTTATCGCCATTAACCCTGCGCCGCTGAGAAATAGCAGCGTATCGCTGCAGTGCGGCGCAATTCGCACCCACCGCTGGTTCAGCAGCGGGCTCTGGTGATACATCCACCAGTAACGTAAAACGAACAATCCTACCGACACCGCCACTGTGGCAATGTGCAGGTAGAGGACAGCCGTGAATAAGTTCATCAGCCAACATTCTCCATGTCGGGTAAACGTCCGAGGGTCAGACGCTCATTGTCGCCATAGTCGCGACAGGTCGCGACGTCCAGATAGCCCGCTTCGCGGAACAGCGCGCGAACCGCCTCGCCCTGAGTCCAGCCATGCTCCAGCAGCATCCAACCGCCGGGCTGCAGATACTGCCGTCCCTCGCGGATGATATGCGCCAGATCGGCCAGCCCCTGGTCGCCTGCGACCAGCGCCGTCAACGGCTCAAAGCGCACATCGCCTTCGGCGAGATGCGGGTCGGCGGCGTCGATATAGGGGGGATTGCTGACGATCGTGGCGAAGCGCTGCCCGTCCAGCGCGCTAAACCAGTCGCTTTGACTTATCGTCACGTTAGCGATGCCCAGATGTTCGGCATTGCGCAACGCCAGCGCCACGGCGTCCGGCATCACGTCCACCGCGGTGACCTCACAGTCCGGACGTTCGCTGGCCAGCGCCAGGGCAATGGCGCCGGTCCCGGTGCCGAGGTCGAGAATACGGCACGGCGCGGTTGGCAGACGCGCCAGCGCCTGCTCTACCAGACATTCGGTATCCGGGCGGGGGATCAGCGTCGCCGGGGAGACGAACAGCGGCAGCGACCAAAACTCGCGCTGCCCGACCAGATGAGCAATAGGTTCCCCGCGCTGGCGTCGCACCAGGAGCGCCTCCAGCCTCGCCGCCTCGTCAGCAGAAAGCGTCGTTTCACCGAAGGCCAAAATCCAGGTTCGCGCCCGGCCGGTAACGTGTCCCAGCAAGATCTCGGCGTCGCGTCGCGGGCTGTCGCTCTCCGCCAGGCGGGCGATCGCCTGCTGCAGCCAGGCCTGAAAGGTCATCATTCCTGCTCGGACAGCGCCGCCAGCTGATCGGCCTGATGTTCCTGGACAATCGGCTCAATCAGCATGTCGAGTTTGCCCTCCATCGCCTCATCCAGACGGTAGAGCGTCAGGTTGATGCGGTGGTCGGTCACGCGGCCCTGCGGGAAGTTATAGGTGCGATTGCGGTCGCTGCGGTCGCCGCTGCCCAGCAGGTTGCGGCGCGTGGAGGCTTCCGCCTGCTGACGTTTGGCCACTTCGGCGGCGCGGATGCGCGCGCCCAGCACCGACAGCGCCTTGGCTTTGTTTTTATGCTGAGAACGCTCGTCCTGGCACTCCACCACGATGCCGGTGGGCAGGTGGGTAATGCGGATAGCCGAGTCGGTGGTGTTAACGTGCTGACCGCCTGCCCCGGAGGAACGGAAGGTATCGATGCGCAGATCCGCCGGGTTAATGTCCGGCATTTCGGCTTCCGGCAGCTCCGGCATCACCGCCACCGTACAGGCGGAGGTGTGGATCCGCCCCTGCGATTCGGTGGCCGGCACACGCTGCACGCGATGGCCGCCGGATTCAAATTTCAGCCGACCGTAAACGCCGTCGCCGCTGATCTTGGCGATCACCTCTTTAAAGCCGCCGTGCTCACCTTCGTTGGCGCTGAGGATCTCTACCTGCCAGCGGCGCGATTCTGCGTAACGGGTGTACATGCGGAATAGATCGCCGGCAAACAGCGCTGCTTCGTCGCCGCCGGTCCCGGCGCGCACTTCCACGAAGGCGTTACGCTCGTCATCAGGATCTTTCGGCAGGAGGAGAACCTGCAGCTGTTGCTCCAGCTGGTCGCCTTTTTCTTTGGCGTCACGCAGCTCTTCNTGCGCCATTTCGCGCATTTCCGGATCGTCGAGCATCATCTGCGCGGTTTCAATATCCTCCTGCACCTGACGCCAGTCGGTATAGCAGCGCGCCACATCGCTCAGTTGAGCATACTCCCGCGACAGCGCGCGGAATTTATCCTGATCGGCAATCGTCGCGGCATCGCCGAGCAGCGCCTGCACTTCTTCATGGCGCTCGTACAACGCTTCCAGTTTGGCAACAATAGAAGACTTCATAGGCGTGAATTCACCCTGTCCTGAAAATAAGAGAAAGGTGCGCTATTCCAGCCCGAGGCTGTTGCGCAGAATATGCAGACGTTCGTCGTCCCCGTCACGGGCGGCCTGCTGAAGAGATTTGGTTGGCGCGTGGATCAGGCGGTTAGTGAGCTTGCGCGCCAGATCCTGCATAATTTCCTGGGCATCACCGCCCTGCTCCAGCGCGGCCAGCGCTTTCGCCGTCAGCTCCTCACGGACCTGCTCAGACTGAGAACGGTATTCGCGAATGGTCTCGCTGGCGCTCTGCGCGCGCAGCCAGGCCATAAATTCGCTGGTTTCCTGCTCGACGATCGATTCCGCCTGCACCGCGGCAGCCTTACGCTGCGCCAAGTTATGCTGAATAATGTTTTGCAAATCGTCGACGCTGTAGAGGTAGGCGTTAGCCAGTTTGCCGACCTCTGGTTCAACGTCGCGCGGGACGGCGATATCCACCAGCAGCATCGGCTGGTTACGCCGCGCCTTAAGCGCACGCTCCACCATGCCTTTGCCGATGATCGGCAGCGGGCTGGCGGTGGAGCTGATAATGATGTCGGCCTCTTTCAGCCGTTCGTCGATATCGCTGAGGGCTATCACCTCGGCGCCCACTTCCTCCGCCAGCGCCTGGGCGCGTTCACGGGTGCGGTTGGCGATCACCATTTTGCGCACGTGATGTTCGCGAAGATGGCGCGCTACCAGCTCAATGGTTTCCCCGGCGCCGACCAGTAACACGGTGACGCTGGAGAGCGATTCAAAGATTTGCCGCGCCAGGGTACAGGCGGCGAAAGCCACAGAGACCGCGCTGGCGCCGATATCGGTTTCGGTACGCACGCGCTTAGCCACTGAAAAGGATTTCTGGAACATCCGCTCCAGCTCGCTGACGTTAAGATGGCCGCGGCTGGAGTCGGCGAAGGCTTTTTTCACCTGGCCGAGGATCTGCGGCTCGCCCAGCACCAGCGAATCGAGGCCGCTGGCGACGCGCATCAGATGGCTGACGGCGTCATTATCCTGATGCCAGTAAAGGCTTTTTCGCAGGTCTTCTTCGTTGAGGCCGTGGTAGTTGCACAGCCAGCGGATCAGCGCTTCCTGCAGGTTATCCTGCTCTTCGACGCTGAGATAGAGTTCCGTGCGGTTGCAGGTCGACAGCACCACCCCACCCTGCACCATCGGCTGAGCCAGCAAGCTCTCCAGCGCCTTATCGAGCGTTTCCGGCGAAAACGTGACGCGTTCTCGCAGGGCGACCGGAGCTGTTTTGTGATTGATGCCAAGAGCTAAAAGGGTCATTGTGAGGGAGTAGTACCAGCGTTGCTAAGGTTAGTCTGAGTGCATCATACAGGATGCGCGTAATCAATAAAAGAGAGGCTCCCCTTTTGGAGTAATAGTTAAAGCAAGACCGCCATTAAGGTTAATTTTTTGATTTCAGACAACTTGAACGTAGACGCTATCGCCCGGCGACGCTAGCATTAAGGGTTATAAATGTAACCTGCTACACAAATCGGCCCGCTGTTCCCTGTCGCCGTTTTTCCCTGTAGACATCAAGGATTTGTCATCATTATGAATCGACTGTTCCGCCTGCTGCCGCTGGCCAGCCTCGTCCTCACCGCCTGTTCTCTTCATACGCCGCAAGGGCCTGGCAAAAGCCCGGATTCGCCGCAGTGGCGTCAGCACCAGCAGGCTGTCCGCAGCCTCAATCAGTTCCAGACCCGCGGGGCGTTTGCCTATCTTTCCGATGAGCAAAAAGTCTATGCCCGCTTCTTCTGGCAGCAAACCGGCCAGGACCGCTATCGCCTGCTGCTGACCAACCCGCTGGGCAGCACCGAGCTGTCGCTGACCGCGCAGCCGGGCAGCGTGCAGCTGATCGATAACAAAGGCCAGACCTATACCGCCACTGATGCCGAAGAGATGATTGGCCGTCTGACCGGGATGCCGATCCCGTTGAACAGCCTGCGCCAGTGGATCATCGGCCTACCGGGCGACGCCACCGACTATTCGCTGGACGATCGGTACCGTCTGCGTGAACTGAACTATACGCAAAACGGCAAAACCTGGCACGTGACCTACGGCGGCTACACCAGCGATACCCAGCCAGCCCTACCGTCCAATGTCGAGCTGAACAATGGCGCTCAGCGCATCAAGCTGAAGATGGATAACTGGATCGTGAAATGATGACCCGCTGGCCCTCTCCTGCAAAACTGAATCTGTTTTTATATATCACCGGCCAGCGGGCCGATGGTTACCATACCCTGCAAACGCTGTTTCAGTTTCTCGATTACGGCGATACGTTGACCATCGAACCGCGTACTGACGGCCAACTGCGCCTGCTGACGCCGGTGGCCGGCGTGCCGGACGAGGAGAATCTGATCGTTCGCGCCGCGCGTCTGCTGATGCATGCCGCCAGCGAAAGCGATCGCCTGCCGGCGGGCAGCGGCGCCGATATCAGTATCGATAAGCGCCTGCCGATGGGCGGCGGCCTGGGCGGTGGCTCCTCCAATGCTGCCACCGTGCTGGTGGCGCTCAACCATCTGTGGGGCTGCGGTCTCTCGGAAGATGAGCTGGCGACTCTTGGCCTTCAGCTGGGGGCCGATGTGCCGGTTTTCGTGCGCGGCCATGCCGCCTTCGCCGAGGGGGTGGGTGAAATACTGACGCCGGTAGAACCCGAGGAAAAATGGTACCTGGTGGCCCACCCGGGGGTCAGTATTCCGACGCCGATCATTTTTCGCGATCCTGAGCTACCACGAAATACCCCGCGCCGGTCAATTAATACGTTATTAAATTGTGAATTCAGCAACGATTGCGAGCTTATCGCAAGAAAACGTTTTCGCGAGGTTGATGCCGCGCTTTCCTGGCTGTTAGAATATGCGCCGTCACGCCTGACCGGCACAGGAGCCTGTGTGTTTGCTGAATTTAACACCGAATCCGCTGCCCGTCAGGTGCTGGACACTGCCCCGGCATGGCTAAATGGCTTTGTGGCGCGCGGAGTTAACCTTTCGCCGCTCAAGCAGGCCCTGCTCTGAATCCTGCGCCGTGATGGCACATTGATAATGAGTCAGCCGGGGAAATTGAGTTACGGTGACAACGTCACCCTGTTCCAGACGTTGCATCGTGCTCTTTAAATACACCGACTGGATCGAATGGCGCCATCCCGCACATTATTGGCCCATTCATCCACCACTGGACGCATGCCTGAGGTTCTTCTCGTGCCTGATATGAAGCTTTTTGCTGGTAACGCCACCCCGGAACTAGCACAACGTATTGCCAACCGCCTGTACACTTCTCTTGGCGACGCCGCTGTAGGTCGTTTTAGCGACGGCGAAGTCAGCGTACAAATCAATGAAAACGTACGCGGTGGTGATATTTTCATCATCCAGTCCACTTGTGCTCCCACCAATGACAACCTGATGGAACTGGTTGTTATGGTTGATGCTCTGCGTCGTGCTTCGGCAGGTCGTATCACCGCCGTTATCCCTTACTTCGGTTATGCTCGTCAGGACCGTCGTGTTCGTTCTGCTCGTGTGCCAATCACCGCGAAAGTGGTGGCGGATTTTCTGTCCAGCGTCGGCGTTGACCGCGTGCTGACCGTTGACCTGCACGCAGAACAGATCCAGGGCTTCTTCGATGTGCCAGTCGATAACGTGTTCGGCAGCCCAATCCTGCTGGAAGATATGCTGCAGCTGAACCTGGACAACCCGATTGTGGTTTCTCCGGACATCGGCGGCGTCGTGCGTGCCCGCGCTATCGCTAAACTGCTGAATGATACCGATATGGCTATCATCGACAAGCGCCGTCCGCGCGCCAACGTCTCCCAGGTGATGCACATCATCGGCGACGTTGCCGGTCGTGACTGCGTGATGGTCGACGATATGATCGACACCGGCGGCACCCTGTGTAAAGCGGCAGAAGCGCTGAAAGAGCGTGGCGCGAAACGCGTATTCGCTTACGCAACGCACCCAATCTTCTCCGGCAACGCTATCCAGAACATCAAAAACTCTGTCATTGATGAATTTGTCGTCTGCGATACCATTCCGCTGGCACCAGAAATTAAAGCGCTGGATAAAGTGCGTACTCTGACGCTCTCCGGTATGCTGGCTGAAGCTATTCGCCGTATCAGCAATGAAGAATCTATCTCTGCTATGTTCGAACATTAATCGAGCCCAGCACAAAAACCCGCTGCGGCGGGTTTTTTTGTCTCCGCACCTTATTTGTATGATCAATGCCTCCTTCACCTGCCATTTAGTTGACAGATGATGCGCTCATGGATGAAACATTATTGTGAACAGATTATTTTCCTCACATGTGATGCCTTTCCGCGCCCTCATCGACGCTTGTTGGAAAGAAAAGTACACCTCCGCCCGCTTCACGCGTGACCTGATCGCCGGGATCACCGTCGGGATCATTGCGATTCCGCTGGCGATGGCGCTGGCGATTGGCAGCGGTGTGCCGCCGCAGTACGGCCTCTATACCTCAGCGGTGGCAGGGATTGTGATCGCCTTGACCGGCGGGTCACGCTTTAGCGTTTCCGGTCCGACCGCCGCCTTTGTGGTGATCCTCTATCCGGTTTCCCAGCAGTTTGGTCTGGCGGGACTGCTGGTGGCGACGCTGATGTCGGGGATCTTTTTAATCCTCTTTGGCCTGGCGCGCTTTGGCCGCCTGATCGAATATATCCCGCTGTCAGTCACCCTCGGCTTCACCTCGGGGATCGGTATCACCATCGGCACCATGCAGATTAAAGATTTCCTCGGCCTGCAGATGCCCCATGTGCCGGAGCATTATCTGCAGAAAGTGGCGGCGCTGGCGATGGCCCTACCGACCATTAACGTTGGCAATGCCGCCATCGGCGTCGTTACTCTTGGCATTCTGATCCTCTGGCCGCGGCTGGGTATCCGCCTGCCGGGCCACCTCCCGGCGCTGCTAGGCGGCTGCGCGGTCATGCTGGTGGTCAACTTGCTCGGCGGCGATGTCGCGACGATCGGCTCACAGTTCCATTATCAGCTGGCGGACGGCACTCAGGGCAATGGCATTCCGCAGCTGCTGCCGCAGCTGGTATTGCCCTGGGATATGCCGGGCTCAAACTTTACCCTGAGCTGGGCCTCGCTGCAGGCTTTGCTGCCTGCCGCCTTCTCAATGGCGATGCTCGGCGCCATTGAATCTCTGCTGTGCGCGGTGGTGCTTGATGGCATGACCGGCACCAAGCACAAAGCCAATAGCGAGCTGATTGGCCAGGGGCTGGGCAACATTGTCGCGCCGTTCTTCGGCGGGATCACTGCCACCGCGGCGATTGCCCGCTCGGCGGCGAACGTCCGCGCCGGCGCCACATCGCCGGTTGCCGCCGTGATCCACGCCCTGCTGGTGATCCTGGCGCTGCTGATCCTCGCCCCACTGCTCTCCTGGCTGCCGCTGTCGGCGATGGCCGCCCTGCTGCTGATGGTGGCATGGAATATGAGCGAGGCGCATAAAGTCATCAATCTGCTGCGCCACGCGCCGAAGGACGACATCGTGGTGATGCTGATGTGCATGTCGCTAACGGTGCTGTTTGACATGGTGATCGCTATCAGCGTCGGGATCGTGCTGGCTTCGCTGTTGTTTATGCGCCGTATCGCACGCATGACTCATCTGGCGCCGGTCAACGTCG
This sequence comes from Klebsiella sp. EMBS2024, assembly GCF_036233805.1. Taxonomy (NCBI): domain Bacteria; kingdom Pseudomonadati; phylum Pseudomonadota; class Gammaproteobacteria; order Enterobacterales; family Enterobacteriaceae; genus Klebsiella; species Klebsiella sp. EMBS2024. Next base: position 2,456,689 of record NZ_JAZARW010000001.1, read on the forward strand.
AGGTGCCAGACGATGTGCTGGTGCTGCGGGTAATTGGGCCGCTGTTCTTTGCCGCCGCCGAAGGCTTGTTCAACGATCTGGAGACCCGGATCGCCGGCAAGCGCATCGTGGTGCTGAAATGGGACGCGGTGCCGGTTCTCGACGCCGGTGGTCTGGATGCCTTCCAGCGCTTTGTGAACAAGCTGCCGGAAGGCTGTGAATTGCGCGTATCTAACCTCGAGTTTCAGCCGCTACGCACGCTAGCGCGCGCCGGCGTCAAGCCGCTGCCCGGACGCCTGAGCTTCTACCCCGATCGTCAGGCCGCGCTGGCTGACCTGTGATCACCCGGCGGCAGGTCCCTGCGCCTGCCGCATCAAGGATCCGGTCGCCTGCTGCAGCCAGCTCAGCACTGCCGGCGTCATCCAGGTGCCCTTCATCAAATGCGGCTCCTGCTCCATTGCCCGACGAAACTTCTGCAACGTCTGCGGCCGGGTACCGGCGTAGGACTGAAACAGTTCAAGCCACGCACGGGCCAGCGCCTGACCCGACGCCGAGTCCGGCGCTACGCCCTCCCGGCACGCCTGATGCAGCTTAGCCACCAGCGCAGGCCACTCCTGTAGCCGGTCAAAATAGTGCTGGCGGGTGAACGCCATCTCTTCTTCGTTAAGGTACCGCGCCCAGATGGCCAGTTTGCTTTCGGCAAAGGCCTCGGTGATATAAGCGATGATTGCCGGCGTGACGCCGGTCTGTTCAACCATCTGCGGCTCGGCGGCATGCATCTCGTTCAGGCGGGTCAGAAACTCCGGACGCCCGGCCGTATCCTGCTCCAGGCGCTCCATCCAGCGCGTCGCCAGACGCATCGCCTGCGGACTGTCCGTCGGGCAGCCGCTCGCCATCAGCGTCTGCACCTCCTCCGTTAGCTCGCGCCACGCCTGCGCCCGCTGTTCATCCTGTGCCGCAAACGGCAGCGCGGCTAACTCCTGTTGACTAAACCAACGATCGTACATTTTCATTAACTCCAGCGTCTGTAGCCAGGACTCCAGATCGGGTTCATTGCCGCTCGCCAGCGCCTCGCGCAGCACCAATAGTCGGTCGCGCAGCCTGCCAACATCGCGTAGCTGGGCGTTGAGCATATCTATCTGCTGCGTCAGCAGCTCGGGCAGCGACAGCGTTTGCCGATCGAGATAGTCCTTGATTGTGGCGAGCGTTAGCCCGGCCTGCGCCAGCGCCTTTATCATATGCAGGCGCTGAACCGCGGACAGGTTATAGAGCCGATAGCCCGCCTCGCTTCTGGCCGAAGGCGTTAACAGCCCCGTCTGTTCATAATGATGCAGCGTACGTACCGTCAGTCCGGCACGCTTCGCCAGCTCTCCCACCTGAATTAACATGACTGCTCCTCTCTGTGGCCAGGTCCGCTACTCTGCAGCCTGACGTAACGTCAGGGTCAAGCAAAAACCGCGCTTGCTATTCATTTTTGCTGGCAACCATAGCAGCACGAAGGCCAGGACGGAATGGGGGCGTAATATGGCGGGAAAAAGAGGAAGAGATAAAGTGAGACACAGAAAAGCGCATCGGCCTTCAGCGGCCGATGCGGGAAATCATGCTACGGTTAGCTGTGACGATGCTGGTTACGACGGCAGCGTTTATCGTAGTGGCGCACCCACCAGTAGCGGTCGCTGACCTGCTCGTGGCCGCCAATACGGGCACCGGCCAGCCAGAGCACTGCGCCAACGAAGATGCTTAGGATTGCGCCATGCGCAAAGAACTGTGGCAGGTTAAGCTGCGGAAGCTGGTTCAGAATGGAGTAACCTACCCCCACAACCATCACCACCAACCCTAACCCCATGAGTACGTTACCGAGTAACGAAGCGTTTTTGCGTTTCATGTGTCACCTCCGGACTTTGGGTTGCCAGGGAATGTCCCCAAATCTTATAGGTGTAGTATAGACAAGGTCTCTTCTGCGGAGTGCGTCCACGATCACATTAGTGAACAGCGAATAGACAAAAATTTACAAATAAGTCTATGAACCATATCAAATTCTAATGATTTAGTGAGTAAATCATCAATGCGGGTATTGTCTAATAGCCAGAATTTTGTCAAGCGCGCCCGCAGACAGTACACTACGCGGCAGAGAATGCCCCATGCAGGATAGAAAACGTGACCATTAAACTAATTGTCGGCCTGGCCAACCCCGGTGCGGAATATTCCGCCACCCGGCACAACGCTGGCGCCTGGTATGTGGATTTACTGGCGGATCGCCATCGTGCGCCGCTGCGCGAAGAGAGCAAATTCTTCGGCTACACCTCGCGCATCAACCTGGCGGGCGAGGACGTCCGCCTGCTGGTCCCCACTACCTTTATGAACCTCAGCGGTAAAGCCGTGGCCGCGATGGCGACCTTTTATCGCATCAACCCGGATGAAATTCTGGTCGCCCATGACGAGCTGGATTTACCGCCGGGCGTGGCGAAATTTAAGCTTGGCGGTGGCCATGGCGGCCACAATGGCCTGAAGGATATCATCAGTAAGCTCGGCAATAACCCGAACTTTCACCGTTTACGCGTCGGAATCGGCCATCCGGGTGACAAAAACAAGGTTGTCGGCTTTGTGCTTGGCAAACCACCGGCCAGCGAGCAGAAACTGATCGATGACGCTGTCGACGAAGCGGCGCGCTGTACCGAAATCTGGTTAAAGGACGGGCTGACCAAAGCGACCAACCGTTTGCACGCCTTTAAGGCGCAATAAGCAGTTGTCGTGCGGCATTTTTGCCGCGCACCGTGTATAATAGGCAAAGCTATTCAATTTTCTGCAATCTGTTCCTTGTAACAGATTGATTATCCAAAGATTAAGGTGATTTAAATCATGGGATTCAAATGCGGTATCGTCGGTTTGCCCAACGTCGGCAAATCCACCCTGTTCAATGCGCTCACCAAAGCGGGTATTGAAGCGGCCAACTTCCCCTTCTGTACCATTGAGCCGAACACCGGTGTCGTACCGATGCCCGATCCGCGTCTGGACAAGCTGGCTGAAATCGTCAAACCGCAGCGCATCCTGCCGACCTCCATGGAGTTCGTGGATATCGCGGGGCTGGTGAAAGGCGCGTCCAAAGGTGAAGGTCTTGGCAACCAGTTTCTGACCAACATCCGTGAAACCGAAGCCATCGGCCATGTGGTTCGCTGCTTTGAAAACGATAATATTATTCACGTCGCGGGGAAAGTGAACCCGGCGGAAGATATCGACGTTATCAATACCGAACTGGCGCTGTCTGACCTTGATACCTGCGAACGCGCGATTCACCGCGTCTCCAAAAAAGCCAAAGGCGGCGATAAAGACGCGAAGGTTGAGCTGGCCGCGCTGGAAAAATGCCTGCCGCAGCTGGAAAACGCCGGTATGCTGCGTGCGCTGGATCTGACCAAAGAAGAGAAAGAGGCCATCCGCTATCTGAGCTTCCTGACCCTGAAGCCGACCATGTACATCGCGAACGTCAATGAAGACGGTTTCGAGAACAACCCGTACCTCGATCAGGTTCGCGCCATCGCCGAGCAGGAAGGGTCTGTGGTGGTGCCGGTGTGCGCCGCCGTTGAAGCGGACATCGCCGAGCTGGACGATGAAGAGCGTGACGAGTTCATGGCTGAGCTGGGCCTCGAAGAGCCGGGCCTGAACCGCGTGATCCGCGCCGGTTACGCTCTGCTGAACCTGCAGACCTACTTCACCGCGGGCGTGAAAGAAGTTCGCGCATGGACCATCCCGGTGGGAGCGACCGCGCCGCAGGCAGCCGGTAAGATCCACACCGACTTCGAAAAAGGCTTTATCCGCGCGCAGACCATCGCTTATGAAGACTTCATTGCCTACAAAGGCGAACAGGGCGCGAAAGAAGCCGGTAAAATGCGTGCTGAAGGTAAAGACTACATCGTGAAAGATGGCGATGTGATGAACTTCCTGTTCAACGTCTAATCCCGCTGGCTGGCGTTTTCGCCGCCACCGCGC
>NZ_JAZARW010000001.1:2460657-2469792 GCF_036233805.1 Klebsiella sp. EMBS2024
ATCCACGCAGCGGCGTGGATTTTTTTTTACCCAGGCGACACGCTACTCCACAATATGGGTATCTTCTGCCGCCTCGTAGCCATCAACGATCTGCACAATTTTCTTTAACTCAGCCTCAATAAAAGCCGGGGTGGCGCTTTCCCCAGAGGCCGGGTGATGAAGCTCCACCGAGATGCCGCTGGCGGCATTGGTCAGCGACAGGCTGATCTCCAGCTGGCCCCGCGAGGACGAAGAACGCCCGATATGCTGCATGATAGCCGTCGCCGCCGCGCGCGTATCAACGTCTGCGAGATGCCCCCATCTCATTTCAACATGCCCCTGCTGTCCTGCCTTTATCACCTGCAGCGTATAGCCGCTTCTTGCCGTTGCCATGCCNNNNCCTCCGATTTAGTTGCCCGGGCGTCGCATTATCAGCCCGGTTTTATCAGCCAGGTTCGCGCACCTGTGCCTTGCCGTTAATGACTCTTTTCCACATAGGTCTGCATGTTTTCTTTGGTCACTAACTCAAACGGGATCCAGACATGAGACTCGACCTTTTCTCCTTTAATCAGCTTCAGCGCTACCGCTAAGGCCGTTTTGCCCTGACCGACGGCGTCCTGGAAAACCGTCACCTGAATCTTATCGCTGGCCAGGGCTTTCAGCCCGTCCGGGGTGGCGTCGATCCCGCCGATCAGCAGCTTCTTCTGGCTTTTCTCCAGCGCCATCGCCGCGCCAATCGCCATCTCATCGTTGTTCGCCGCCACAATATCAATCGCTTCTCCGTTGCCCGTCCAGTTCTGCATCAGATCCATTCCCTCGCTGCGGGAATAGTTGGCCGGCTGTTTCTGCACCACTTTCATTGCCGGATACTTGGCCACCACCTGCTCCACATCTTTGGTGCGCTGCAGCGCGCCGGCGTCGGTGAGATTGCCGATCATGATGGCGACGTTGCCTTTGTAGTTNGCCAGCTTCGCCAGCGCCTCCATCTGCAATGTGCCAGACTCCCGCTCGTCCGAACCGACAAACACCACGCCGGGCGGTAACGNNNNTATCCCCCGGCGTCCGGTTCACATACACCAGCGGCATTTTGGCCTGCTGCGCCATCTTCGTCAGCTGCGGGGTGCTGGCGGAGTCCACCGGGTCGACGATGATCGCGTCCACGCCGGAGGCGATGAAGCTCTGCACCTGATCGGCCTGGCGTCCGGTGTCGCCGCGGGCGTCTTCAAACTGTACGTCGACGTGGCGGGCTTGAGCTTCTTTCTCAATGGACTGGCGGATAATAGTGAGAAAGTTTTGATCGAAGTAGGCCATTGCGACGCCGATCTTCTCCGCTAATGCCGAAGCGGAACTGGCCAGAAGGCCTACTAACAGGATGATTTTACAGTGCTTCATAGTATGCCCTCAGAGATCGAAATAAAATTTTCAATACAACTACAAACGGTATATTTAAATCATTTTCAGACTACGAAGGGCGTTCGGTTCTTGCAATATTGATGTAAAGAAAATGTTGCCATGCGCACACTTTATTTCACCGCCTCACTCACCGAGGGCTCACCGGTTGCGGGGAGCGCAGCGGTCGGCGACGCCGGCTGTTTTCGCTTCAGCAGGGCATACTCCACTATCAGCTGTTGCAGATGCAGCTCCGCGAGGCTTCCCCGCGCGGCTGGCCAGGGTTGTTCAACGGGAAGCGCGGCCAGCTGGCGCAGCTGCTCCTCCAGCGGAACAGCGCGGTTAAACGACTGTGTGATGGCAAATACTGCGGTTTTCAGTTCGCTCACCGTCAGGTACTTCCCCTTCTGCTCGTCGAGGGCATTGAGCTGGTCGGCGAGCCGCTGCAGCTGCTGCATGCCCTCCGACCAGCCGGTAAGATTTTCCGCGGGCAATGCGCCAGCACTCAGCTGCTGCCGCCACTGCTGCGCCAGCGGTTGCGCCTGATCCGGCCAGCGGATAAGGGCCTGGTGGACCAGCTGGTCGCCGTAGCTGACCGCCCAGTCCGGCGCCAGGCGGGCAAGCTCGCCAAGCTGGCGCTGCGTCTGTGGCAGATCAACCGGCCCCGGGGGCGTTGTCGCCGGCAGGCCCGGTATCGGTCCGGCATTTTGGGTGACCGAAATGGGCGGCAAGTCGGACTGACGCAGCGCCAGCCATCCGCCGACGGCGATACCCGTTACCGCCAGCATGGTAACCATTCCGGCGATAAACGGCTTCCAGCGCGGCGCGGCTGCCGGAGTAGACGCCGCCACCGGCGCGGGCCGCTTTGCAGGTGAAGGCGGAGCCAGCGGCTCAGCCTTTGGTCTACGTTTTAGGTCTGGCACTGGCTCAGCCTTCGCCGCATCCTCTTCGCTGACCAGAGTGCCGGGAAGTTCCGCGTCAGACACCGCCACCGGCGGCGCGGTGGGAAGCGCTGGCGCAGGGTCGAGGCTCTCGAAGCGAGTTGCCGTGCTGTACAGTAGCGCCCGCAGGTCGCTCAGCTGGTTTTCAGGAGCGATCTCAAGGCGCTGGAGCACTGCGTCGAAGCTTTGCAGCGAACGTTCAGCCTGCTCAAGCGAATCAACATCCTCTGGGGTAAGATTCAGGGTACGGATCACCTGCCGCAGCCGCTTGCTCAGGGTGCGGAAGATCTCTGTCCGGGCCGGGAGCGCCTGTGGCCACAGGTTTTTCCCCTGACGAACCAGCAGCGACTCCATCAGCGTCAGCCCCTCATTGATCCCTGCCACCCCGCCCAGCCGGGCGCGGGCCAGGGTATACCAGGCGACAGTCTGCAGGTCCGCGCCGTGATGCTCCAACAGCCCGCGGGCAAGCTGCTCGGCATACGGCCAGTTAATATCCGGCCGCGCCGGGTGGCTGAGCTTGTTCATTTCCGCACGCAGGGCCATAAAATCAGCCAGCGTGCGCGGGTCGCCACCGGCTTTATAGTGACGGTCGTGGTGTGTTGTCATCATGATGTCTTTCAGCGAGAGATTAGAGGGCGGAGCGGGCGTCAAGGTACTGCTGACGTTTGAGGTGGCGGATCAACACCCTGCCCTCGGGCATAAACTCCGTGCCGTAACGCACCAGGCCAATATCCTTCAGCTCCGCATCAATGGCATAGCGCAGTTCGCCGGGCGCATGCTGATCGAGCATCACCACCGCGATCCGCTGCAGGCGCGGTTCGTATTTCAGCAACACCGCCGACAACGTGCTCATCAGCTGGTGCGCCGACGCTGGCATCCCCTGGAGGATAGCGGTCATATCCGGCAGGCCGTAGTCCGGCAGATGCGCCAGCGTTCCGGCCCGACAGTTGAGGATACGCTGCATGTTATCGAGCACCGACAGGATGACCTGATCCGTTTCGCTGACAGTATTCAGGTCAAGCCCGCCGGCGAAATTGCCGTACAGGATGTCATACAGGGAGGGACGAGGCATTTTCACTTCTCCTTAAACGGGTGCAGCGTCAGTTGATTTTGGCTGGCTTCGATAATGCGCGGCCTCGCCGGATCAAGTTCGTCCCGGGTGAGTACCAGCCGCCAGCTGTTTTGCGTCAGGTCTGGATCGATAAACATGGCCGCCACCGCCACAAACTGCGCGCTGGTTTCCATGGGCATATCGACGGTCACCGATTCGCCCGGACGCAGGCGAACATCTTTTTCCGCCACCCGGTCCGTCTGCAGCGCCTGGCCATCGCCGGCAAACAGCGACGGGTAGTCAGTATTGTCGAACGCTTGCCGGTCCTTCAGCTGATAAATACGCACCACCGTCGCCAGGGAGGCGCCTTTGGCGTTGTTATTCACGCCTTCCCGGGCGCGAAGATCCAGATGCAGGGTTTTCACCTGGGGGTAAAAAATGGACTGGGTCACGGAAACGGCGCCGTCTTTCACGGTCTGCGTCAGGCCGCAGCCGGTTAAGACGGTAACCATGAGGAATGCCAGCAACCTGGCGGAGGGTTTAACTGCGGTAATCGCCATCTTCATCGCTCTCCCTGCGGTGGATATTTTCCCGGACGCGCTGATAGCGCCCCAGATAAATCGTGACTCTGTCGTCAGCCTGTTTCTGCGCATCCAGAGGACGCAGCACAGCGGTACGGCCGAGCTGGACGGCATGCTCCTGCTGGCAGCAAAGTTGCGCATCCGGCAGTAAATGGCGGGCGACGCAAAGCTGCAGCCGCACGTCAAGATGAGATCCGAGCCAGACGTGCAGAAGCGCCATCAGGTCGCTGAACAGTTCGCCGCCGGGCAGCCAGCCGCGAACCTCATCAGGCTTTTCCGTGGCCAGCTGCAGCAATACCTGACCGTTCACATCCGTGGCGTGGGTTCCCATCACTGGCCTATGTTGCAGGCTAACCGGCTGACGGACGCTCATCGTTAACGGCTGCGACAAGGGGATCCGGCAGGGATCGTGGTGGTACACCGTCGCCCGGGTCCCCGGGGCCAGGAGCGCCACCAGCGCCTCCATGCCTTCCCCGGATCTCCCCGGCAGCATCATCACCGGCAGCAGCGCCAGAAATCGCGACAGCGGCGATGCGGCAACGGCGGCACATCCCGGTATGCCCAGCCCCGCCAGGCCCAGCAGATACTGCGAGATGTTGTCCGTGCCGCCCGCCCGAAAGGTTGCCGGGTAGGAATATTTGCGCCAGATACGGTAATACTGGGCGATCAGCCGATGGTTAAAGATATCGAGGAAATCCTCGGTGGCCTCGACGCCTTCCCGCCGTTGCGCAATGTCATCGCTATAGTGGGTCGGCAGCGGGGATTCCACGCCGTAGAGTCCCATAAAAGTCACGCGAACCGCCGGCGGACGGGGCGGTTCAGGATCGTCCATTCCACGGATTTCGCCAGCCGGAAAGCCCATCCCCGGATGCGGGCGAAAGCGTATGGGTTCATCACCTAATAGCCAGCCGCTGCCGATGATCGGCGCCTTCGGATGGTTCTTCTCCAGCAACTGGCAGAAGCGGTAAAAATTCATGTACGGCAACTGAGGCCGGAGCTGCGCCATCAGCCGGGCAGGCGCAGACTGTGATTCTCTTTCCACCGGATACATTTCCCTTCAGGTTGAACAATGAGCGTCAGCTGGTTGAACTGATTCATATCGGCATATAGTGCGAAAAAGCGGTTGAGCATATCGCCAAACAGGTGGACATCGCCCGCACCGGTAAATCCGCTACCGTCGAGCGTCACTTCGATATCCAGCCCGCGCAGCAGGAAGCCCTGCTCGAAACGCTGAATTCGGTGATGGCTGACCGCCAGAATGGCGTCCAGACGGCGATTATTGAGCTCATCCTCCCGCCAGTTGTAGAGCGACAGCGTGCCGCGCAGCACCTCGGCGCTGCTCATCATGTTGAGAAAACGGGTGCCCAGATGGCTCATGACCCGCCAGTGGTAGCGGTCTTCCGCCGGGGGATAGGCCGGCAGCGTGGGCTTACAGAGATTGCAGACGGTAAGCGGCGTGGCTGATATCGACTCACAGCGATCCAGCAGCGTGCTCTGTAGCGCCCGGCGCGGCAGCTGGCCGTTAGTGCCGGTGATGCGTAAGGAGACCGTTTCCCGCGCCAGCTCCCGGTCAGCCTCCCATTGCTGTCCGCCGAGGATAAGCCAGGTATCGTGCATGCCGGTTACGCCCCGTTTTACGCGGGTGTGGTAGTAGCGCTCCGGCGCATGGCGACGCATCATTCCCCCCTGGTGACGAAAGCGGGTGAAAGGCACATAGCGTGCCTCCCCGGTGCGCCCGGAGCCGGTCACGCTGTCAACAGAATAGATTTCGGTATGCCCGTCCTGCAGGCGCTTCGGACGCAGGAGATATTCGCTCTCCAGCCCGCTGATGGTCAACGGATCGGCCTCAAGGGTAAACAGGTTAATCACCGGCACACAGTGCAGGCGCAGGCTGCTTGCGCTGACGGGTAAATCACTTTGCCAGACCTCGCTGAACACCACCTCAAGCGTGAAATGCGATATCCCCGCCGGCAGGGTGATGTTTTCCAGGCCATTTAGCTGCACGAACATAAATTTTTCGCGAAAGGTGAAATACTCGAGCAGCAGCTGATAGCCGCTGAAAGCGCTCTCCCCCTTCGGCCATAAACGATCCTCCTCGCTGAATCCCCCCGGGGAAAAATAGCCGTCGAGGCTTACCCGCTCTGTCTGACCCGGCAGACGCAGGTACAGCGCGGCCTGGCGTCGGGTCAGCCACAGATGGAGGGCGCTGCCGGTAACGGCGTCTTCCCCCAGGTACAGCGCCAGGCGGCGGAGATCGGTCTGCGACCAGTCAGCCAGCTCGCTACAGGCGAATCGTAGTCGCAGGGCCGAACGTCCGTCCGGCTCCGCCGTCATCACCGCCTCCTCTATCGCCAGCGGGTTAAGCGTCAGATCGCGGGTGGTTCGGTACCGGCACACGGTATTTTTCGGCCCCAGTGGGCGGGAGCTAATCTCAAACCCGGCGGGCACCGTTTCCGCTATCTTCATCGCCGGCAGCGTTGGGGTCAGCGCCACGATCGATAGCGATGGAATAGTGCGCAAATAGTGCGGCCACAGCATGCTGACCAGCCCCTCGGTCAGCTCCGGCAGATCATCATCAATTTTTTCGCGCAAGCGACCTACGGAAAAGGCAAAGCCTTCAAACAGGCGCTCAACGTAAGGGTCCGGCGTACCGGCTTTATCGAGATCCAGCATCGCCGCCCGATCGGGGTGAGCCTGCGCGAACGCTTTTGCCGCCTCGCGCAGGTAGCGCATTTCAGCATCAAAATATCGCAGGGTTAAATCGTCCATTATGAATATTCCCTTATTCGTCTACAGGGAGACACGCAGCATGGCTGCGCGGTCAGATTAGTTGGCCGTCGGGCGGCCATGAGCGAAGGAGGCCTGGCGTTGCAGGTTAACGCCAATCAGTGAGGGAGAAGGTTCAGTATCCCTCTTCGCCGGGTATATCGTCGGTCAGCGGAACACGTTCAGCAGACGCGCGCACGCTGAATATCGTCTCCGGTAGCGTAAAGTTTCGCAGCGCCAGCAGCGCCAGCGGTCCTTCCCCCGCCTCGGTACGCAGCGTGTAGTTCAGCAACAGACCATCCGGCGCTTTCCAGCTCAGGCTCCAGCTGCTGCTCGTTCCGGGATAAGCGCTGACCACCGCCTTATCCAGCAGACGGATCCACCCCCAGGCGCCCGGGAAATCGCCATACTGGCGGGTGCCCGCCCGGGTACTGATCCAGCTCAGACTGGCGCCCGGCGCTTCGGTGTCAGCGGGCCAGCTGAACCGCCGCCAGACCGGCATCTGGTTCATATAGACAAGTTTCTGATTGTCGATGACCAGCTCCGTCTGCATCACGCCGTCCGCCGTGCCGGGGCGAAGCGCAAAATGCAATCCCGCTTCGCCGTTGGCGAACGCGACGTCGGAGAGATGGCTCAGGGTATTCATCGCCTGCAGAAAGGCCGGGTTAAACGTCAGCCCCTGAGCATTGATACTGTCCGCCATCCAGCGGCTCCCCTCTTTATGCAACACGCCGTTCAGCCGGGTCTGCAGAAAGCGGGCGATGCGCCCGGTCTCGCTGTCGAGGTATTTTGCCAACAGCGGCAGAGAGACTTCACTGCTGGTATTTTTAAAGGGGTAGCGGCCGCCAAAGGCGCTATTCCAGTCCTCCACCACCGCGCTGCGCCACTGGGCGTTGAGACTTTCCGCCGCCGGGGTCAGCACCTGCTGCCAGGCCTGTTCCATCGGGCGAACAAAAAGCGTTTGCCCAAATCCACTCCACTCCTGGCCCAGCCCCGCCGCCACCAGGCTGCCGTAGTCGCGCGTTTCGGTTAAATCCACGGCCTTGCCCTGGAATACCGTCTGCGCAAGCAGGCGGGTCATCGCCTGCGGGTCGGTGGCGTTGGTGACCTGCTGCAGGCGCAGACGCACCTGGGTGACGCGGGTCAGGAAGGTCTGCAGGCTAAGACGGCTGGTGGGCGTCCCGCCGTCGCGATTGTCCAGCAGCGCCAGCACGGGTCCGAAGGTGGCATCCAGAGGACCGCGCGCGCCGGACCGTTGATCGATGACGGGCGAGTTATCACGGTTAAACAGCTGCCTGGCCGATTTGACCAGCGAATCGGCGATGGCTTCCCCGGTCTGGCCGGTTCGCCCCTGCACGCTCAGGGTGTTCATCAGCGCCACCAGCGGCGACTGGCGCACATCGGCCATCAGGGTCAGCTGGTCGATAGCATCGGAGAGGGTCGCCGCGCGCTGCCAGCGCAGACTGTTGAGGAAATCCAGCCAGGCGCCGCTAAAATCAGCGAAATAACGCTCCGCCAGCCTGGCTCGCAGAGCTTCCGGCGACGTCGACTGCGCGGCAGTCTGCTTCGTATCGCTCAACACCCAGTCCATTTCATCGCGGCGTTCCGCGACCACTTTCTCAATGGCCGGCTGCACGGCCTGCTCCCAGGCCTGACGGGTAAACATGCCCGGCACCACCTCATCAGTGCTGAACAGACGCGAAGCATCGGTGTCGGCAGTCATATCCGCCAGGCGCATATCGGCATACTGATTCGCCACCTGCGCGAGCATCTTCTGGTAAAGCGTGGACTCACTGTTGCGCTGGCCCATCTGTCGAATTAACCGTGTGCGCACCTGGCTGACCAGACCGTCATCGACAGGCAGACGCCACTGCGGATGCGACGCCAGACTGGCGGCATAAAATGCCAGCAGCGAAGGGCCGCTGCCCTGCCAGACGGCGTCGGCGATGCCTGAGCGCTGCGGCCAGTCCTGCATTAGCGTAGTGGCGAACCACGCGGCGTCCATTTTTTCCGGGCGGGTCAACATCAGATATTGTTTCAGTTGTCCGTAAGCGGTCTTCGTCATCTTCTCACGCAGTGGGCTGTCCGGCGGCAGCTGCACGAAGGCGGTGAGCTGCTCTTCCAGATGATGCGCCGCCGCATCGCGCAGCAGCGGCTGCACCCTCTCTCCGTAGCGCGGGAACAGCGCCGCCAGCAGGTCATCGTTCTGACTGAGGCCAGCGCGGAGGTACCACGGCGCGCCGTGCTGCGAGCGGTATTCCAGTTGAGAAAGCGTTTTCTGTAACGCGGAGAGCGCATGCAGGCGTACGGCCAGCGGCTGTTTCTCCGCTGAGGCCAGCCGCACCTGCTCCTGTGCGATCGCCACCAGCTCGCGGTTGGCGATAAAAGAGACTGTCATTGAGGCGGCCCAGAGTAACATCAGGGCGGC
>NZ_JAZARW010000001.1:2486693-2492932 GCF_036233805.1 Klebsiella sp. EMBS2024
CCCTCGCCCCGCAACTCCCTTTGCGCATTCACGTTATGCCCCAGGTTCAGCTGCGTCTTGCCGCCGTACTCGGTGCTGAGCTTGATATGCTCCTCGCCGCGCTTATCCTCCATTCGCAGCTTATTATTGGCCGGAGTACGAATCACATTGCGGGTGCTGTTTTTCTCCGTCACAGGGTCGACATGCCGCGAGTCATGCAGCGCATGCGCAATATACGGCCGGTCGGGATCGCCTTCGTGGAAAGCAATCGCCACCTCCGTGCCCTGGATCAGCGGGAAGTGAAAGCCGTACACGTCGCCGCCGTAGGGTTTGGCGAGACGCACCGGCATGCTTTCCTGCCCCTGCCCTTTCTCATCTCTGTCAGGGTCAAATTTCACCCGGTACAGGCCGGACGCATCCTGCCAGGCGTAGATATCATTCGCTTTCGCGCTGGTCACCCGCGCCGTCATGGTGCCAGTCACCTTCGGGCGCGGCGGCAGCGGCGGACGCCAGCACAATGTTTCGCTGTAGGGCACCGCCAGCAGGGACACCCGCAGCGCCTCCCGGCGGCTGGCGGTAAAACCGGTGCCGGTGATTAACAGCGGATCCTGTATGGGCGCAGGCAGGGTCGACGGCAGGCTGTCGGTAACGGTCAGCACCTGGGCCGGCGCCAGCCAGGCTGCAGTACTGCTCGCGGTAATAAGCGTCTGGTGAGCCAGAAAACGCTCATGGTCGAGGCGGGCATAGAAGTTGGCGGTCTCCGTCTGCGGGTCGATTTTATCGCCACGCTCCCGGTGGCGAAGCTTATAGTGGTATACCTCACCGTAAGTGATGCCTTCACCATTTCCCCGGGTCATATCCGCTGTTGCCGACTGGAGAACGCTCTGCGCATCGCGGGGGTTATAATCCCGGGTAGTGACGTTCGCCTCTACGACATTGTGCGTGATGTTCAGACCCCATATCGATTCCGTACCGCTGTCGCTCATCCCGGACGGGCTGTTTACAGGAAGTGTTTTATCGAACATCAGCGCCCGCTGCGCGTCGGCGAAGTGGACCACTTCGCTCTGGGCCTCTTCCTGCAGGGTGAAGAAATAAAATATCCCCACCTCNGCCAGCAGGCGCTGGATAAACGCCAGGTCGCTCTCCTGATACTGATTAATTTGCTCGCGCCGCGGATAGTGTTGCTTGAGATTAAACTCATACTCCCAGTCATGGAGGTGATGTTCCTGCAATACCTGCTCCACCACCTCCGGNACCGATTTGTTGACGAAAAAACGATGGCTGCGAAACTGTTTATCCAGCAGGGAGAGAAACGGCTGGAGGGTTATCTGATAGGTCGACTGATCTTCAGAACGATTGACGCGCCGGAAGGTGGTAATCACACCATGGACGCGTTTGCAGTCCGCCAGCTGCTGCAGTGCGCCGCCGCCCATCGTCAGCATGGCGGGTTTGCTCAGGAGCTGTGCGGCATCAATATTTTTCTCTGCGCTGGTAAACGTAATAGTGTAATAATAAAGTTCACTCAGTTTTTCTGCCCCACTGAATTCTTCCACATCCAGCGATGCGGTACATGAAGGAATATCCAGCTGGTAACGGTTAAGGGTGGTGCCGGTAATTATTGAAGAGGTATCCATTATATTCCTGTTTTACTCCGCTGTAATGACTATCAAAAATCAATTCACAGGACGCCCTGTTTAATTTTGTTTAATGATAATCATCTCATTCATCATAAATATATTTATGTGCATATCGATATATCAGATACCCCACCAGGAGTTTCGTAACTAAAAGGTAACCCCAGGGATATTTATATTCACTGACTGAGAAATAAAAAAAGCAGCCAGAAACCGGAGCCTTCAACGTTTATCGCCGCCAGCATTTCTCTGCCACTGTCCTTAGCGCTATCCATAATGATCTCCTTTATCCATCCCCTTTCCCGAGCTTCATCCCCGCAGAGGCTTCGCTTAGCCGACAAGATTGACTGGCTGCAGGCACGCTACCGCCCATCGCTGTTTCCTGTTTATCAGGGACCCGTAGCGCACAAGGTCAGGCAGGCAGATTGTTGTTCAACCTCCGCGATCGGGGTCGCTGATTACTCGGTTTCGCTTTTTAATCCGTTAGTCTCTGCTCCTGAGGTATTGGCCGTGCCCGGCGTCAGACAGGCGTCCTTCTGCGGGACCAGACTGATCTCCACCCGGCGATTTTGCGCCCGCCCCTCTGGCGTCTCGTTGCTGGCGACAGGACGGCTTGCGCCGTAGCCCTGCACCGCAAAACAGCTCACCGGCACATCGCCGGTATCGCGCATCCAGTCGCGGACCGCCTCGGCACGCTTCAGGGAGAGTTGTTGATTGGATCTATCGTTGCCGATGCTGTCGGTATGGCCTGCCACCACGATCAGCCAGCCGGGTTTGGCCTTAATGCCCAGCAGCGAGTTCACCAGCAGCTTTGTCAAACCCGGTTTCAGCGTCGATTTGCCGGTATCGAACAGCGCCATGCTATCGAGGCGGATCGTCTGCGGCCCCTGCACAACCTGCTTAATGACCGGACGCGGCGGCGGGGGCGGCGCCCAGTCATTGATAGCGGCTTCAACGAAGGGGATCAGCCGCCCCCCCTGATACAGCCCCAGCCGATAACGCAGCGGCTCCCCCCGGCGCAACCAGTCATCCAGCTGGCGGCTGTCGGCACGCAGACGCTGCTGCGCCTGCAGCTTCGGCGTCGGCGGCGTGCCGCTGAGGCGGTGATACACCGCCAGATGATCGCCGACGCTGCGCACCAGGCGCTGGTTGTTGATAAAGGAAGCCAGCATCGCCAGCGCCAGAAAGAGGAAGCCCACCCCAGCGGCAAGACCGGCATCGCGCATCCGGCGGCTGACCCCGTGGCGGTGCGGCAGTGACGACAGAAGAAGATCCGGCAGCGGGTGAGGACCTGGCGCCGCGTCGTTGCCCGGGGAGAGCGTGGTGATCGCGGCGATTTGCTGTTGCCAGAGGTTATTCGCCACCGCCGCCACCGGTGTCAGGCAGATGCCCGCGGCACACAGGTTCAGCGGAGGAAGTTCCGCCTGCCNGGCGCGGAATGGCCGGAACAGAGCGTTTTCGGCCAAGGTCAGGATGCTCTCCAGCCACAGCGTCTGATGCAGGCGTGAGGCAGGGCTGCCCTCCCGCTGCCACCCGGCAACCGACTGGGGCGCTTGTCCCTTCTGCTGCACCTGGAGCCCAGGCCTCTCCGGCGTGATGGTAAACCAGCGGCTTTGCCCTGCCTGGCCGCCTGGCGGCGTCACCCAGAACACGCTCCACACCGGCGGCAGACCGTTTAGCCAGGTTCGGCACTCAACGATACTCCGCCGCCAGTCGCGCAGCGACTGCGCCAGATGCTCCCCGGAGGGGTGGTGCTCCGGTACCACCGCCAGCAGCACGGAAACCTGCGATACCAGCGCCGGACGCGCCGCCGCCAGGTACTGCGCCAGCCCCGGCAATTGCTCCGCGCTGTCTCCCCGTAGATACCAGCCGTGACGGGTTTCGCCGTGCGCCGAACGCCCGGGAAACAGACCGTCGGTATCCCCGCAGACCAGAACCACTGCCCCCTGAAAATCCTCGGGCGGCAGGACGATTTCCGATCGCTGACGGCTGACTGCCCGGCGACGCTGACGCCAGAGCGCCGCGCCGCCCGCCAGCAGGATGCACAGACTGAAGATCACCTGGTTGCCGATGGACAGCGGCCAGAAGCCCAGCACCAGCCACAGGGCCAGGATGACGGTCAGTAGCGTAAGCAGACGACGGGCGTTATCACGCATCTCTTATCCCTGCCCTGCTATCTGCGCCACCATCTGTGACAGCACGGAGGAGAAGGTCAACCACAGCGCCGCCAGCGCCACAATGCCAGCCGCCCAGCCGCACCAGTACATCCGCCGTCCGCTGCGCAGCCGGGAGGCACGAACCACCACCGGCGCCTCCTGGGTCAGGCTGAACGGCGGGACCCGCGCGCCAAGCGCTTGCGCCACGTCCTCACGCCGTTCGTCATCCTCGGCGCGGTACTGTCCGACAAACCCCAGTTGCAAAGTACGATAGAAACAAGTCAGCACTGCCGCATCCGCCGTGGGCTCTCGCAGCAGCTGGCGGATCCGTTCCCAGAGCTCTTCCCCGGCGTTGAGAGTGCTGAAAAAGCGCGCCTGCAGCGGATCCTTGCGCCACCTGCGGTAGCCATCATCCTGACTGGCGCGGTTGAGGACGCTCTCATCGAGCAGCGCGCAGTAGGCATAGAGCATCTGCTCAGCGCTGGCTTCACTGACTCCCCCCGCCGTCAGCGCCTCGCGCGCCTCGGTCACCCATCGACAGGCCTGGCGATAGAGCGCCTCGCCATCGGTCACCGGCTGGCCGCAGCGTAACTGGCTGACCATCAGCCAGCCCGGGTAAAAGGTTTTGTTGATCAGATCGCTTTCAGAGGTATTCATGAGCGCAGTACCGCAAAGAGTTCAAGTTTCACGTCGCCAAGCGATTCCGGGGTATAGAAGGTGCAGTTGCCGGCCTCCAGCATCGTGCGGGCGGCGTCGGTGGAGAGATCCAGAGCGAAATATTGGTTTTCCAGACGTAGCGGAATGGCCGCCGGCACATGGCTCAGCGGTTTGATCGCGATGCCGCTGAGGGCAATATTGACGACCTCGGCGACATCATCATGGCTACCCGCCTTACAGAGCTGCGGAAAGCGGCTCTGTAGCTGGTGAGGGGGGAGTGAAGAGCGCACCGACAGATAAAAATCCGCCCCCTCGCGCAGCCGCGCATCGTGCAGCCTGCCCCGCCAGATCTCCCGGTCGGCGCCCTGCTCCAGAGCGATGGCGATCACCCTTGAGGGCAGGCTGACTTCGAGCAGCGTATCCAGCAGGGCAAACAGCGGTGGGAATACCTGCTCTGGCGAGGCATGCCGGTAGCGGGGGATTGCTTCCAGATGATGTTCAAGGGAGAAAGTCAGCAGACTGCCGGCCAGCCTGGCCAGTTCGCGATAGAGCAGCTCCGGATGGCGCGAAGGGTCCTGATGCAGCTCGCTGAGCACCGGTTCAGCGCTGTTCAGCGCGTTGAGCAGCCAGAACAGGGAAACATCCGCCACGGCAAAATCAGCCATCCGCGCATTGCTTTCACGACGCATGGCCATCAGGCGTCTGCGTCGGGCCTGCAGGCGATGTAACAGCTCGCCCAGCTCGCTGACCAGCGTCGGGCTTGCCGCCAGCGACAGCAGCGGCGGGATGAATTCCGGGTCAACGATCCACTGCCCCTGGGCGTCGCGCACCAGACGCGCTACCGGGCAGGTGAGAAAGGCTGCATTTTCCTCGGTGGAGAGACGCAGCGTTAGCGCGTGCCGCAGAACGGCCAGCTCGCTGCGTTCATGGCCGGCCAGCTCCTGGACGGTCACCTGCTCGGCGCGCCAGCGNCGCGGGCGGGCGCTCTCCTGGCCGTCATCAAGATTGCCGCCGCTGGCGCTGAGCAGCGGCAGAGCGAGCAGAACCTCCACGCTGTCCTGCATCACGTCCGATACATCGCGGACCGGTGGCAAAATATCCGCCAGCTCGGTGTCAATCAGCGTTCCGTCGGCGAAACGCACGATCAGCCGGGTAGCGTTGAGCCGGGAAAGGGTGAGCGCGCTCGCGTCAAACTCCGCGCGCAATACCCCCCACGGGTGGGCGAGAGCCATGCGGGAGACCGTATCGGCGACGTGCGCGTCCCAGCGGGCCTGTTGCTGAAACTGCTGCGGGACCAGAAAAGCCCCGTCGCGCCATAATGGGCGGAAAATCTTCATTGCACCTCCTGTGCCTTTCACTTTCATTGGTCTGCAGACAGGACCAAATGCCCGGACGGATATCCCTCATCCGCCGTGTGTTCGGCTGGATTTATTACCTGCCGCTTCAGGGAAAGGAAATATCTCCCCTGCCCGCGAGAGTTTCGAAGTCAGATGGTATTTTTTGGTCAAGGGATGTTTATCATAAAGCGAAAGAGTCAGGGGGAGGTAACGCTTGGCCCTAAATAATATCTGAATTCAACCCAAGGTAGCTTTATTGCTCTCGGTCATCACATGTAGAAGGAATATTCCATAAGCGACCCTTTTATTATTTTCCTGTTGAATATTAATTAGCGAATTAATCCCTCCGTCAGGAATATTTATATTTACCTTAAATATAAATAATAATAAAAATATCACCGCAATCGATATACCCTCAGTAGCGCTGAGTCCAGAATCTCCCCCGGCAACTGCCAGATACCCGGAGGAGCGCCCCG
>NZ_JAZARW010000001.1:2492937-2524651 GCF_036233805.1 Klebsiella sp. EMBS2024
ACCCGGCCATTGCCAGGCGCTGCATTACCCCGTATTTTGGTTTCCCGCTCCGCTGTGGGCGGGTGTCAGGGCGAACGAGAGAGAGAAAATGAAACCACTATTTGTCTATGGGACGCTCTGTCCCGGTCGCAGCAATGCGCATATTCTGGAAGCGATCGGGGGCGAGTGGCGTCCCGGTTACGTCACCGGCACCTTTTACGCGCGCGGCTGGGGCGCAGCCGCCGATTTCCCGGGGATCGTCCTCGACGCTCACGGCCCACGGGTCAACGGCTATCTGTTCCTGTCCGATCGGCTGGCGGCGCACTGGCCCATGCTGGACGACTTTGAGGAAGGGTACGATCGGGTGCCGGTGGGAGTGACCACCGACGATGGACAGCAGATCAGCGCCTGGATTTATCAGCTTCAGCCCCGGGGGTAATCCCCCGCCGCGCTGCGCGGCATGGTACAGCAGCCCAGCGCGATCGCGAGTCTGGCGTCGTTTCTGCCAATGCAGGTATACTTGCCAGATGTTTCCTCAGTTTCAGACACGCAGATGACAAAACTCACCTTACAAGAGCAGATGCTCAAAGCCGGCCTGGTCAGCAGCAAAAAAATGGCTAAAGTCCAGAGGACGGCGAAAAAATCCCGCGTTCAGGCCCGTGAGGCCCGGGAAGCGGTGGAAGAAAATAAAAAAGCCCAGCTGGAGCGTGATAAACAGCTTAGCGAGCAGCAAAAGCAGGCGGTGCTGGCGAAAGAGTATAAAGCCCAGGTGAAGCAGCTGATCGAGATGAACCGCATTACGGTCGCCCGGGGCGATATCGGCTTTAACTTTACCGATAATAATCTGATCAAAAAAATCATGGTCGACAAGCCCACCCAGACCCAGCTGATTAACGGCCGTCTGGCGATTGCCCGCCTGGCGGTGGATAACAAGCCCGAAGGTGAATATGCGATTATTCCGGCGGTGGTGGCTGAGAAAATTGCCCAGCGCGACGCCAGCAGCATCGTGTTGCACAGCGCCCTGAGTCAGGATGAGCAGGATGAAGACGATCCGTACGCCGACTTTAAGGTGCCCGACGATCTGATGTGGTAACCCCGGGCTTTCCCGCCGCGGGCGATCAAAACGGGCTCGCCTGCTGGATATGCATCGGCTCATGGCTGACGGGGTGGACAAAGCGCAGTTCGCTGGCGTGCAGCATCAGCCGCGGAGCCTGTTCCGTGCCGGGCAGCTCCCGGCCACCGTACAGATCGCAGCCAAGGATCGGATAGCCCAGCAGCTGGCAGTGAATACGCAGCTGATGGGTCCGTCCGGTCTCCGGGGTGAGCGTCACCCGGGTTAACGCCAGCGCCCTCTCGCCTTCTCGCGCCTGATACAGGCGGTCTATGACCCGATAGCGCGAACGCGCCGGTTTGCCGTGGCGGGCGCAGAGCGCCATGCGCGGGAAACGGGCCGGATCTTTGGCGATTGCCGCCTCCACTATCCCCTCATCTTCCGCCAGATGGCCGCACAACAGCGCCGTATAGACCTTGTCCACCGTGCGCTGGCTGAACTGTTGGCACAGCAAGGCGTTAATGCCCTTGTTGCGGGCGATCACCATCAGGCCGGAGGTGCCGAAGTCCAGGCGGTGCACCAGGGTGCAGCCCGGAAAGCGCTGAACCAGCCGGTGATGCACGGAGTCGAGGTTGCGCGGATCTTTGCCCGACAGGCTCAGCAGCCCGGCGGGCTTATTGATCAGCACCAGGTGTTCGTCCTGATACAAGAGGGTGATCTGTTCGCGACACGGCGGCGCGACAAAGGTATCGATAATGGTGGACATCAGGCGGCCCGAAGAAGGAGTGGCTGGCGATAGTACCTCATTTTGCCCACCGGCACGATGCTGGCGCACAATCCGCCCTCGCGGCGGCGTCATTTATCACCCACACTTATCGCAAAGGCATGGCCTGTACAGGCAATGTGCTTTACACTGCGCGCTGCAAAATTTGTGTTAACCAACGAGTAATACGGTAATGGCGATGAACGGAACAATCACAACGTGGTTTAAAGATAAAGGTTTTGGATTTATCAAAGATGAAAACGGCGAAAATCGTTATTTTCACGTGATTAAGGTCGCCAATCCTGATCTTATCAAGAAAGACGCGGCGGTGACTTTCGAACCTACCACCAACAATAAAGGGCTGTCGGCCTACGCGGTGAAGGTCATTCCGGAAAGCAAATATATCTATATTGCCGGCGAGCGGTTGAAGCTGACCTCCATCAAATCCTATGTGGTGTACCGGGAAGAAGAGCCGGTCGAGACCCGCGTCGATAAAGAAAACGCCGTGCTGTCGGTCGGGCTGCTGATGAACAGCATCCGGCCAAAAGCCACGGTGCAGCCGGGAGAGATGCGCTCGGTGAAAAAGCTGGCAATCACCACCTTTCAGGGGACAACCCTGATCTTTTCGGAAGACGAAATCGATATCGATGCCACGGTAAAACTGCTTAAGGTGTAAGCCCTGGCGCGCGGTTTCCCGCGCGCCCGAAGTCCTGCCCGATATGCTACCCGCCATCGCCCCTCGCCGGACGGGGCGATGGCGCCAGAGAGCCGATAAGGATGCCGCCATGCCCGTAAATTTTGACTTCAACGATCTCTACGCCTTTCGCGCCCTGATGGAATATGGCAGTTTTCGGCTGGCGGCCGAATCCATCTGCCTGTCGCAGTCGGCCCTTAGCCGACGCATCGAAAAGCTGGAGACGGCGCTGGGCAACCGGCTGTTCGATCGCACCACCCGGCGGGTGACCCTCACGCTGTATGGGCAAAATTTTGCCGAACGTTCGGAGCAGCTGCTGGCCCATGTCGAGACGGTGCTGGCGGATATCAGCCAGGTCAGCAAGGCGCGTACCGGGCTGGTGACGGTGGCGACGGTGCCTTCCGCCGCCTACTACTTTATGCCGGAAATCATCCGCAGCTTTCAGGCGCGTTATCCCCAGGTGCGCATCCGGTTGATTGACAGCAGCGTCGGGAATGTGATCGAGGCGGTCAGCAGCGGACAGGCTGACTTTGGCCTCTGCTTTGCCAAAAACCTGCCAGCCAGTATCGAATTCACCCCTCTTGCCGACGACCGCTATGTGGCCGCCTGTCGGCACGATCATCCGCTGGCGCGCAAGACGCACCTAAGCTGGCAGGCGTATTTTGAACAGGATTATATTGGCCTGGATCGGGTCTCCGGCAACCGGACGCTGCTTGACCGGGAGCTGGCGCATCTGACGCCGGCGCGGCCAAGTATCTGCGAAACCCGCCACGTCACCACGATGCTGGGGATGGTGGAAGCGGGCATCGGCATTGCCGCCGTGCCCGCGATGTCGATGCCCGCCGGGGAGCATTCCGTTCTCCGCGTTGTGCCGCTCACCGACCCGGTGGTCACGCGTACGGTAGGCCTGATCCGCCTCAGCGGCCGTATTCAGTCCTACGTGGCGGCAGAGCTGGAGAAGCTGATTATTGAACAGTATCCTTCTGGCTGACCGGCGCGGCGGCGGCTACGCTTCGCATACCGGTGGCGTGGATGGTCTCCTGCGCCGCCGGTGACGCCAGATACGTCAGCAGCGCCTTGCCTTCCTGCGGGTGGTCGGCGCTGATGGTCACCGCCCCGGCAAAGCGGGTGATGTACTGCAGGTTATCCGGCAGTTCGCCGACGAAGGTTACGCCGGGCACCGGCAGCAGTTCGCTCACCTGCTGAAAACCGATCGCATACCGTCCCTTGGCCACTTCCGAGGCCACCGGAATGCGCTCCACCATCTGCGCTTTACTCTGCATCGCGTCATCAATGCCCAGGGTGTGGAACAGCGTCGAGCTGACATAGCGTCCGCTGGCGCTGTCGGAGTACGCGACCGATGGCGCCGCCAGCAGCGTCGCACGCAGCTGGTCTGCGTTGTGGATAGCCGGCAGCGGCGCCCCCGCCTTCACCACCACGCCGATCGGCGAGTCGGCCAGCTCCCGGCGCGAATCCGGTTGCGTACGGCCCGCTTTCTCGAGGCTGGTCAGCGCGTCCCCGACCATGATCACCACGTCCGCGTGTTCGCCGCGCGCCAGACGGTTAGGGATCGCCTGCGGCGTTTTTCCCATCGACGGGCCAGGGATCACCACGAGGTGGTTGCCGGTTTGTTTTTCCCACGCCGGGGCCAGCTTTTCCAGCGCCGCTTTGAAGCCGCCGGAGATCATCACGGTGACCTCAGCTGACAACGCGCTGCCGCCGGTGGCGGCCAGCAGCAGCGTGGCTAGCAGGGTTCCTGTCGTTTTACGCATCATCTTCTCCCTGATTAACGTGCCGTCTGCAGCGCAACGGCGCTACGGCGATAGAGGTAGCAAGTGGCCAGCAGACCGCAGATGGCGGCAAAGCTCATCCAGTAGCCGGGAGACGCTTTATCACCGGTATACTCAATCAGCGCCGTGGAAATCACCGGCGTGAAGCCGCCAAACACCGCGGTCGCCAGGCTGTAGGCCAGCGAGAAACCTGCCACGCGCACTTCGGCGGGCATAATTTCGGTCAGCGCCGGGATCATCGCCCCGTTGTACATGCCGTAGATAAACGACAGCCACAGCAGCACGCTCAGCATCATCAAAAAGCTCGGGGCGTTCGCCAGCATGGTCAGCGCAGGCCAGGCGGTAGCCAGCGCCAGCAGGGTCATGGCGATCAGCACCGACCGGCGGCCAAAGCGGTCGGACAGCGCCCCGCCCACCGGCAGCCAGAAGAAGTTGGAAATCGCCACCAGCAGCGTGACCAGCAGGCTGTCAGAGGCGCTGAGCATCAGCACCTTTTTACCAAAGGTCGGGGCATAGACGGTGATCAGGTAGAACGCGGTGGTGGTCATCGCCACCATCATCATCCCGGCGATAACCACCTGCCAGTTCGCCAGCAGGGTGGCGAATACCTGGCGCATCGCCAGATGATGGCGGCGGGCAGTAAACTCCTGGGTCTCCTCCAGCTTACGGCGCAGGATAAAAATGAACGGAACAATCAGGCAGCCGAAAAGGAACGGAATACGCCAGCCCCAGTCGCTGATAGCGCTCGGCTCCAGTACCGCGTTGAGGGCAAAGCCCATCGCGGCTGCCACCATGATGGCAACCTGCTGACTGCCCGACTGCCAGCTGGTGTAAAAGCCTTTGCGGCCCGAGGTGGCGATCTCGGCCAGATAGACCGACACCCCGCCCAGCTCGGCGCCTGCGGAAAAGCCCTGCAGCAGACGGCCGATCAGCACCAGCAGCGGCGCCCACAGGCCAATGGTCTGATAAGAGGGGATCAGCACGATCAGGAAGGTGCCGGTGGCCATGATCGACAGGGTGACGATCAGCCCCTTGCGCCGCCCCACCTTGTCGATATAGGCGCCAAGTACGATAGCGCCGATGGGGCGCATCAAAAAGCCGGCGCCGAAGACCGCGAAGGTCATCATCAGCGAGGCGAATTCACTGCTCGCCGGAAAAAAGGTATGGGCGATGTAGGTGGCATAAAACCCGAACAGGAAAAAGTCGAACTGTTCGAGAAAGTTACCGGACGTGACGCGCAGAATGGCGCCGATCCGGTCACGGGTACTCATCTGTGAGGTTGTTGAATGCATGCAGGTCTCCAGTTTGTTATCCACGCGTTGTCGCGCGCCTGTCGCTGAAGACTGAAACAGAACCGGGAACGAAATAAGCGTAATAAACGCATCCACTAATGCATTTTACGCATGAATAACATTTAACTAATTAACATTACTTTTACATACAATAATTTAACACACACCGTCCTAACCACGCCGCGGGTGACGGCGAAAAAGTCAGTTTTCCGTTTTGTGACCGGGGCCAGGATATGTCGCCGTGGGTTGACGGCATAAAACCTGGCCTGGGGTAACGAAATACCCTGCCGGCTGGAAAGCGCGTCAGGAAGCGGTGGACTCCCCCACCAGCGTCTGCAACAGGGAGATAAGCCAGCGGGTAGCCTCGCGTTTCCCGCTGCGTTGGTGGGCGTAAATCTTGACGTCAAACGGCGGAACCGGAAACGGCAGCGGGAAAATGGTCAGCCGGGCGGCGCGGGCCATCGTCTCCGCCGCCCGCCGGGGCAGCGCCATCAACAGGTCGCTCTGCTCAATAATAAAGGGCGCGCTCAGCATCGAGGGGGTTTTCATCGCCACCTGCCGCGAATAGCCCTGTCGCTCCAGCTCACAGTCCAGCCCCCCCTGCCGCTCATTCCACGGGGTCACCACCAGATGACGGGCCGCAAGGTAGGCGTCCAGGGTCAGCGCCGTCCGGTTGGCCTGGCTGATGACCACATATTCGTCCCGCAGCCAGTTAATCTCCTCAAGATCGGGATGGGCTGGCTCGTCAGGGGTATTGAACCCGAGGGCCAGGTCGACCTCGCCCGCCAGCAGCTCGGTCAGCGCCGGGCTGTGGGGCAGATAACGGAGCTCAAACCGCAGCCCGGGCGCCTCACGCTGCAGGTGATGCATCAGCGTCGGAAAGACGCAGAACGCGGTGAAATCGGTGATCGCAATCTGCATGCAGTCGGTGCTGGCGGCCGGCACAAACGCCGCCGGCGGCGTCAGCTCCTGGTTGAGAAACTTCAGCGCCGAAGCGATAGAGGGCGCCAGCTGGCTGGCATAGACGCTGGGGCACATCCGGTGGCCTTCGCGGTAGAACAGCGGATCGTTGAGGGCGCTGCGCAGCCGGGAAAGCGCATGGCTCAGCGCCGAGGTGCTCATCGCCAGCTCTTCCGCCGCCAGGCGTACCGAGCGGGAGCGATAGACCGCGTCAAAGACCGGCAACAGGTTGAGGTCAATCCGGCGCAGGACAGGATGCATAATATTCATCGTTTGCTGATTTCATTGCACTTAATTCTTTTCACAATACCGCTTATCCTCAGGGTCAGCAATTTTGCTCTCTTTTGACTATGGATACAGGACACCCCATGAGCATCACAATCCGCCAGGCCACCCCGGACGACGCCACCGCTATCTACGACATGATTTATGAACTCGCGGTCTACGAGAAAGCCCCCGAAGAGGTAGTGACGACGCCAGAGGAGATCAGAGAGACGCTGTTTGCCAGCGGCAGCAAAACCGAAGCGCTGATCTGCGAGGTGGCGGGCAAAGCGGTGGGCTACGCGGTGTTCTTCACCAGCTACTCCACCTGGCTTGGACGCAATGGTATCTATATGGAGGATCTGTACGTCACCCCCGACTATCGCGGGATCGGCGCCGGAAAAGCGCTGCTGAAAACCATCGCGCAATATGCTGTACAACGTCAGTGCGGGCGTCTGGAGTGGAGCGTGCTCGACTGGAACCAGCCGGCGATTGATTTCTATCTGAGCATTGGCGCGCAGCCGCAGGATGAGTGGGTGCGTTATCGCCTCACGGGAGATGCGCTGCGGGCCTTTGCGGAGTAAAGCGGCTCACCAGCAGGTCGGCGCCAGGCGTCGACCTGCTGGCCGCGGATCAGGCTTCGACCGCGCTCTTCTGCAGCTGCGGACCGGCCAGCGCCAGACGCGCGCCCGCTTCGGTATCGCTGTACTGCTTGAAGTTATCCATAAACAGCTGAGCCAGGCTCTCGGCCTTCTCCTGCCATTTATCCGCTGAACTCCAGCCATTACGCGGATCCAGCACCGCGCTGTCTACCCCTGGAATGCTCTGCGGGATCGCAAGACCGAACACCGGGATGGTCTCCTCGCGCAGCGGGCCGGTAGTGCCGTTGAGGATCGCGCTAATGATGCTGCGGGTATCGCGCAGCGACAGGCGTTTACCCTCGCCGTTCCAGCCGGTGTTGACCAGCCAGGCTTCGGCGCCGGATTCCGCCATCTTCGCCGCCAGGACGCTGGCGTACTGGGTCGGGTGAAGCAGCAGGAACGCCGCGCCATAGCAGGCGGAGAAGGTCGGCGTCGGCTGGGTAATGCCGCGCTCGGTGCCCGCCAGCTTCGAGGTGAAACCCGACAGGAAATGGTACTGCATCTGCTCGGTGGTCAGACGGGAGACCGGCGGCAGAACGCCAAACGCATCGGCGGCAAGGAAAATCACCTTCGACGGATGGCCCGCGCGGGACACCGGCTTGACGATATTGTCGATATGCGACAGCGGATAGGAGACGCGGGTGTTTTCGGTTTTGCTGCCGTCGGCATAATCCACGCTGCCGTCAGCGCGCACCACCACGTTTTCCAGCAGCGCATTGCGGCGGATGGCGCCATAAATCTCCGGCTCCGCCTGCGGATCGAGATTGATGGTCTTAGCGTAGCAGCCGCCTTCGAAGTTAAACACGCCGTCATCGTCCCAACCGTGCTCGTCATCGCCAATCAGCTGACGATGCGGATCGGTCGACAGGGTGGTTTTACCGGTACCGGAGAGGCCAAAGAACAGCGCCACATCCCCTGCTTCGCCACGGTTGGCCGAGCAGTGCATCGACGCGATGCCTTTCTGCGGCAGCAGGTAGTTCATGACCGAGAACAGCCCTTTCTTCATTTCGCCGCCGTACCAGGTGCCGCCGATGAGCTGAATACGCTCGCTGAGATTAAAGGCGACGAAGTTCTCGGAGTTCATCCCCTGCGCCTGCCAGTTGGCATTGGTGCAGCCCGCGCCGTTGAGCACCACGAAGTCTGGCGTAAAGCTGGCCAGCTCGTCGGCGCTTGGCACGATGAACATGTTTTTGACAAAGTGGGCCTGCCACGCCACCTCGGTGACGAAGCGTACGCCAAGACGGGTGTCCGGGCTGGCGCCGCACCAGGCGTCGATGACGTACAGTTTTTTGCCGCTCAGCTGGCCCGCGACCAGGCTTTTCAGGCTGCGCCACACGTCTGGCGATAACGGTTTGTTGTCGTTGCGGCCGAGGCCGGAGTCTGCCCACCAGACGGTGTCGCGAGTCTGTTCGTCGCGGACGATGTATTTATCGCGCGGCGAACGGCCGGTGAAGATCCCGGTATCAACAGCCACAGCGCCAGAGTCGGTCATCACGCCGCGGGCCGCGCCGGTCAGCTCAGGAGAGGTTTCATGTGCAATAAGCAAATCGTAATCAGGGTTGTAATAGAATTCGCCGCTTGCATTAATCCCCAGCTCCTGCAGAGCCATTTTTACTGATTCAATTTGTTGTGACATGGAACTCCTGACAAACTATTTAAGGTAAGAGGCCTGGGTTATTCATTGCTTTCGTCATCGTCGCCGGCTATTTAATAAGATAAGTCCTGGACAATGAAATAAAGCAATAAATAACCGTGAGTCGCGATTTCATATCGTGCTCATGTAGGGTCGCCGATATGCATTCATAAATCTCAACTTTCCAAAAAATGTTAACACCTGTCGATAATTATGTTAATTGCATAGTTTCTATGCGCTATGCTAAAATTGCATAGCCTTTATTGCGTTTTTGAGGACTGGATCGGTGTTGGCAAATCTGGAAGTAAAATGGCTGTATGATGTGATTGCCCTTGAGGAGTCGCGCAGCTTTACCCTGGCGGCCAAAGCCCGCAACATCTCTCAGTCTTCGTTCAGCCGACGCATCCAGTCGCTGGAGGCTTCCCTCGGATTCAGCATCTTCGATCGTAGCGCCAACCCTCTGCAGCTGACCAACCGCGGGAAAATTTTTGTCGGCTATGCGCGAAATATGCTCGATGACATGGATTTTCAGATCAGCCGTATTAAAGGCTTAAATAACACTACCCAGAAAATAAGGATCGACGCCGCCCCTTCGCTGTCGGTGTTATTACTGCCCGAGATCATCGCCGGTTACACCGACCGTAAAAATAAGACTTTTCATGTTGAATCGATTAACGTCAACGACGCCGTATTTAACCTGAAAGAGGGAAAAAGCGATTTTATCCTCTCCTTCTATAATGAAGAATTGATGAACTATCCGTTTATTAATCATAAAATTTTTGATTCTTATCTGCACCTGGTCTCCCCCTGCGACGAACATGGCCGCCCGCTGTTTCATTTACATCGCGGCGTGCTGCCGCTGATGAAATACGCCAACGACAGCTATATGGGGCGCCAGGTGAACCAGGTGATCGACCGCACGCCGGAGATCACCTTCTCTCTCACCTTTGTCTCTTCCATGAGCGAGCTGCTCAAGCGCATGATCCTCAATGGCGACGGCGTGGGCTGGCTGCCGCAATACTCTATTCAGCGCGAGCTGGACGAAGGCCGGCTGACGATCCTCGATGAGAGCCTGTCGCTGCCGATCGGCGCCTGGCTCTACCGCTCCGGCTCGCGGCTTAACCAGGCCGCCGAACGTTTCTGGCAGCACATTAAAACCCGTAACGAACTGCGGGAATAACCCCCTCAGCCGCTGATCCCCAGATATGCCTTACGCACCTCCGGGTCGTTNAGCAGCGTCTGGCCGCTACCGCTCAGGCGGATCTGGCCGTTCACCATCACGTAGGCGCGGTCCGACAGGTTAAGGGCATGGCGGGCATTCTGCTCCACCAGAAACAGCGTCATCCCCTGGGCCGTCAGCTCGCGCAGGATCTGAAAAATCTGCTTCACCACCAGCGGCGCCAGCCCCAGGCTCGGCTCATCCAGCAGCAGCAGGCGCGGTCGGCTCATCAGCGCCCGGGCGATGGCCAGCATCTGCTGCTCGCCGCCGGAGAGGGTCATCGCCCGCTGTCCCCGCCGCTCTTCCAGCCGGGGGAACAGCTGGTACATTCGCGCCTTGTCCTCGGCCTGATAGCGGTTGCCAATGGCAATGGTCCCCATTAGCAGATTCTCCTCGACGGTCATATCGGGAAAGATGCGCCGCCCTTCCGGGGCCTGGGCGATGCCGTTGCTGGCGATAAAGTGGGTCGATTTCCGGCTGATCGCCTCCCCGCGATAGAAAATCTCCCCGCCGGCAATGCGCGGCTGGCCGAAGACCGACATCAGCAGCGTTGATTTACCGGCGCCGTTGGCGCCGATCAGCGCCACCGTCTCCCCCTCGTTGACGGTGAGGGAGACCTGCTTCAGGGCCTGGATCGGCCCGTAGAAGACATCCACCTCATTAAAGGCAAGCAAAGGCTGGCTCATCGGCGCGTCTCCTCTTCCTCAGCGCCTAGATAGGCGGCAATCACGCTGGCGTTGGCCTGTATCGCCTGCGGCGCGCCGCGGGCGATGACGTCCCCGTGATCGAGGACGATGATATGATCCGAAATCTCCATCACCATCCCCATATCATGCTCGATCAGTAGCACCGTGATGCCGTGCTGCTGGCGCAGAAAGCGAATAATCCGGCTCAGCGCCTGGGTTTCCACCGGGTTGAGGCCGGCGGCCGGCTCGTCCAGACAGAGCATCTCCGGACGGGTGCACATGGCGCGGGCGATCTCCAGCCGCCGCTGCTGTCCGTAGGAGAGGGTCCCCGCCAGACGGTTGGCGCAGTCCACCATCTCCACCACCTCCAGCCAGTAAAAAGCGCGATCCAGCGCCTGATTCTCCGCCTGCCGATACCCACGGGTATTGAGGATCCCGGCCAGCAGATGGCGGTTGACCTGGGTATGCTGGGCCACCAGCAGGTTCTCGATCACCGACATCTCGCGGAATAAACGTATATTCTGGAAGGTGCGCGCCAGGCCAGCGCGGTTCACCAGATGGGTGCCACCGAACATCTTGTAATAGATCCGCCTCCCCAGCTGCGCCGGGTGGAGAAAATCGTCCGGGTGAAGCTTCTGCCCCAGCACCTGAATAACATCGGTGACCTTTTCCCGCGCCCGCAGCACGATACTGCCCCCCGTCGCCCGATAAAAACCGGTCAGGCAATTAAACACCGTGGTCTTGCCCGCGCCGTTGGGGCCTATCAGGGCGGTGATCGACCCCCGCTCCACCTCCAGATTGACATCATTCAGCGCTTTGATGCCGCCGAAATGCATCATCAGATGCTCAACGCGTAAGATGCTGTCGGTCATGGCGCGACTCCTTTTCGCAACGCAACCCCGCTGCGGCNGGTGCGCNCCAGGCCGCGCGGCCGCCAGATCATCATCATCACCATCAGCACGCCGAACAGCAGCACCCGATATTCGTCAAAACCGCGCAGCAGCTCCGGGGTGACCGTCAGAACAAACGCCGCCAGTACCACTCCCAGGGTGGAGCCCATTCCCCCGAGCACCACAATCGCCAGGATCAGCGCCGACTCAAAAAAGGTGAACGACGTCGGGTTAACAAACCCCTGATAGCTGGCGAAGAACACCCCGGCGATGCCGGCCGTCGACGCGCCGAGCATAAACGCCGAGAGCTTCACCAGCACGTGGTTGAGCCCCATCGCCCGACAGGCGATCTCATCCTCGCGCAGCGCCTCCCAGGCGCGGCCGATGGGCATCCGCGTCAGGCGATGCTTCACCAGCAGCACCAGCATCACCACCAGGCACAGCACGACGTAGAGAAAGATGAATTTCAGGTTGGGGTTGTAGCTGACGTGGAAAAACTCATGGATGGGGATACCGCCATCCTTGGCCCGGCGGGTAAACTCGAGGCCAAACAGCGTGGGGGATGGCACCGGTACGCCGTTAGGGCCGCCGGTGAAGCTCACCCAGTTGTTAAGCACCAGGCGGATAATTTCGCCAAAGCCGAGGGTGACGATGGCCAGATAGTCGCCATGCATACGCAGCACCGGAAAGCCCAGCAACGCCCCGGCGAGGGCCGCCATCACCGCCCCCAGCGGCAGCATCGCCCAGAAGCCGAGGCCCAGGTACTGGTAGCCCAGCGCCAGGCCGTAGGCGCCGATGGCGTAAAACGCCACATAGCCCAGATCGAGCAGGCCCGCGAGGCCCACCACAATATTCAACCCCAGGCCAAGCAGAACGTAGATCAGCCCAAGAATGGCCACGGTCAGCAGATATTTTGTGGCGAGAAACGGAAAGACAATGGCCAGCCCCACCAGCAGCGGTATTATCCAGCGCAGCCGCGAGCGGTAGCCCGGCGGCCGGACGTACACCCCGTCATCCGCCCCCTCAAAGCGGGCAATAAAGGCTTTTCCCCTGTGGCTCTGCAGCAGCAGACTGAGCGCCAGCCTGCCGGCCATCACCACCGCCACCAGAATCGCCACCCGCGCAGGCGCGAGGGTAAAACCATACCCTTTGAGCACCACGCCGACGATCGGGCCAAAGACAATTAACGCGCAAAGGCCGGCCAGTACGCTGTCGATCAGTGCGTTTTGGATAGCCCGCGCAGGCTGGCGCGTAATTTCACCCATAAAGCCTCCTTAGACCTTGGCCACCAGCGGACGTCCCAGCAGCCCCTGCGGGCGAAAAATCAGGATCGCCACCAGCAGCGCAAAGGAAAAGACATCTTTGTAATCCGAATTCACCAGCCCGGCGAACTGGGCTTCGGCCACCCCAAGCAGCAGACCACCCAGCATCGCGCCAGGCAGCGAGCCGATCCCGCCCAGCACCGCGGCGGTGAAGGCTTTGATGCCGATAATAAATCCGATATAGAAGTCGAAGGTGCCGTAGTTCATGGTCACCAGCACGCCGGCCAGACCGGCCATCGCCGCGCCGATGACAAACACCAGGGAGATCACCCGGTCGGTATTGATACCAAGGATCGCCGCCATGCGCCGGTCCTGCTGGGTGGCGCGGCAGATGCGCCCCAGCCGGGTATACTGAATAATCCAGGTCAGGATAAGCATCCCCACCAGCGCCGCGACGAGAATAAACACCTTGGTCCAGGTGATCTGCACCACCCCATCGCCCACCGTCATGCGCAACGCGCCGCTAAGCAGCGTCGGGATCCCCTGCTGGTTCGGCCCCTGGCTCAGCTGGACATAGTTCTGCAGGATCAGCGACATCCCGATAGCCGAGATCAGCGGCGCCAGCCGCGTCGAGTTGCGCAGCGGCCGGTAGGCGATGCGCTCGATCGCCCAGCCGTATACGCCGGTGACCACGATGGTGAACACCAGAGTGGCGAAAATCAGCAGCGGAAAGGAGTGGATCCCGAAGAAAGAGAGCAGCGCCAGGCCGATGGCGCACAGGTAGGCGGAGACCATATACACCTCGCCGTGGGCGAAGTTGATCATGCCGATGATCCCATACACCATGGTGTAGCCGATGGCGATTAAGCCGTACACCGCGCCCAGCGTCAGCCCATTGATCAGTTGTTGCAGAAAAAACGCCGTCATAGCCCCTCCAGCCGCCAGGCAGACGGCAGCCGGGTTCCGTTCCCGGTCAACCGCCGTCATGTGACAATTCGCAAGTCAAAAGGACAGAGCGTCCTCAGGTCGTGGCCGATCAGAGCTGGTGATATTTGCCCTTGTCGTCCCACTGATAGACCACGTAGTCGGACACCTTGAGGTCGCCTTTGCCATCCCAAGCTTTCTTGCCCATCACCGTCTCGACGTCGTGGCTCTTCAGCCAGTCGCTGGCTTTGGCGTTATCGGTACCGACGGCGTTCCAGGCCGCGGCGATAGCCTGAATAGAGGCGTAGGCGTAGAGGGTATAACCTTCCGGCTCAAAGCCGCTGGCGCGGAACTTCTCGATCACCGCTTTGCCGTCCGGGAGGGTGCGCGGATCCTGACCAAAGGTCATCAGCACGCCGTTGGTGAACTGCGGCCCACCGGCGGCCGTGACCAGCTCCTCGGTGACGATACAGTCGCCGGAGAAGAATTTGGCCTGCACGCCCTGCTCGCGCATCTGGCGCACCAGCGGGCCCGCTTCCGGATGGCAGCCGCCAAAGTAGACCACGTCCGGCTTGAGGGCGCCGATCTTGGTCACCAGGGCGTTAAAGTCTTTTTCACCGCGGGAAAGGCCTTCGTACAACACTTCTTTGGTACCCCGCTTCGCCAGCGCCGCGCGGGTGGCATCGGCCAGCCCCTGACCATAGGTGTCTTTATCGTGGATCACGGCGATTTTCTTCGCCTTCAGCACGTCCAGCATATAGTTGGCGGCGATCGCCCCCTGCTGATCGTCACGACCACACATGCGAAAGAGATCTTTCATGCCGCGCTCGGTGATCTGCGGGTTGGTCGAGCCGGGGGTAATGGTCAGGATCCCGGCTTCGTCATATACCTCGGAGGCCGGCATCGTTGAGGAAGAGCAAAAGTGCCCCACCACGGCGGAGACTTTCGCTTCATCCACCAGCCGGTTGGCCACCGCCACCGCCTGCTTCGGTTCGCACGCGTCATCCCCCTGCACCAGCACAATCTTTTCGCCTTTGATGCCGCCGGCGGCATTGATATCGGCCACCGCCTGCGAGGCCCCCTTCCAGTACTGGGCGCCGTAGGTGGCGTTGGGGCCGGTAAAGGGCCCGGCGACGCCGATCTTCACGTCTGCCTGGGCGTAAAAGGCCATGCTCATACAACCTGCTATCACAACATGAAGCGTCATTGTTTTCAGTTTCAAAGACATTCGGATATTCCTCAGCGATGTAAAGCCTGGCGTCATGGAATGACGCAGAAAATATCACTTACCGTGTGGTGCCGACGCTGGCGCAGCGCCAGGACGGCCAGGGTGGAAGAAGCAAAAATCCCGCCAGGAAGGAGTGGAACACCGGAGAACAGTCGCCCCGGTCGGTACGCACGCGACGGCAACCCGTGCCGCATCCGGCAAGGGCGCATTCCCTTTCAGGTCAGGAGATCGGTTGCCATCACGTGGCGAGCCGGACAACGCGGTATCCGTACCGGCCCGTGAGCTAAACATAGATGCAGTTAGCGGTCGCTGCGCGCCAGCGTGGTGCAAAAATGCGAATATGATCAACAGTGGTGATTATTTTGTTGCGGTAATGTGAAGATGATAACAGGAGAGCCCGTTAAAGGCTCTCCTGTGACCCGGTGGCCGCTCAGAGTTGACTGGTGAACGTTCGGGAGATCACATCCTGCTGCTGTTCGCGGGTCAGCGCGTTAAAGCGGACCGCATAGCCGGAGACGCGGATCGTCAGATTCGGATACTGCTCCGGGTGTTCTATCGCATCGAGCAGCTTTTCCCGGTTCAGCACATTGACGTTGAGATGCTGTCCCCCCTCCACCGTCTCCTCGTGGTGGAAGTAGCCGTCCAGCAGGCCCACCAGGTTGTTTTCCTGCGCTGACGGGGCTTTGCCGAGCGCCGCCGGCACGATGGAGAAGGTATACGAGATGCCATCTTTGGCGTAGGTAAACGGCAGTTTCGCCACCGAGGTCAGCGACGCCACCGCCCCTTTCCGGTCGCGGCCATGCATCGGATTGGCCCCCGGAGCGAACGGCGTCCCCGCCCGACGTCCGTCCGGGGTGTTGCCGGTTTTCTGGCCGTATACCACGTTGGAGGTGATGGTCAGGATCGACTGGGTCGGCACCGCCTGACGCCAGGTGGGGAGCGCCTGAATTTTGCGCATAAAGCGCTCCACCAGGTCGCAGGCGATGGCATCGACCCGATCGTCGTTGTTGCCGTACTGCGGATAGTCGCCTTCAATGACAAAGTCCACCGCCAGCCCGTGGTGATCGCGCACCGGCTTCACCCGGGCGTACTTTATCGCCGACAACGAATCCGCCGCCACCGACAGGCCGGCGATGCCGCAGGCCATCGTGCGGTAGACGTCGCGGTCGTGCAGGGCCATCAGCGCCGCCTCGTAGCTGTACTTATCATGCATGCAATGGATGATGTTCAGCGCGCTGATGTACTGCACCGCCAGCCAGTCCATAAAGTGGTCGAGGCTGGCCATCACGGTGCCGTAGTCCAGCACCTCATCGCGCAACGGTGCGGTTTTCGGCCCCACCTGAATCTTCAGTTTCTCATCCACCCCGCCGTTAATCGCGTAGAGCAGCGTTTTGGCGAGATTGGCGCGGGCGCCGAAGAACTGCATCTGCTTGCCGATCACCATCGGGCTGACGCAGCAGGCGATGGCGTAGTCGTCGCTGTGAAAATCGCTGCGCATCAGATCGTCGTTCTCATACTGCAGCGACGAGGTGGCGATAGAGACCCGGGCGGCATATTTTTTAAACGCCGCCGGCAGCGCTTGCGACCAGAGCACGGTCAGGTTCGGCTCCGGCGCCGGGCCCATCGTGTGCAGAGTATGCAGATAGCGGAAGGTGGTTTTGCTGACCAGGGTGCGACCATCCAGCCCCATGCCGCCCAGCACCTCCGTCGCCCAGATGGGATCCCCGGAGAACAGCGAATCAAATTCCGGGGTGCGCAGGAAACGCACCATGCGGATCTTCATGATGAAGTGATCAATGAGCTCCTGGGCCTGCTCCTCATTCAATAAACCGGCGCGCAGATCGCGTTCGATATAGATGTCGAGGAAGGTGGCCGTGCGCCCCAGCGACATGGCGCCGCCGTTCTGCGACTTCACCGCCGCCAGGTAGGCGAAGTAGAGCCACTGCACCGCCTCCCGGGCAGTGCGCGCCGGGTGGGCGATATCGCAGCCGTAGCGGGCCGCCATCTCCTGCATCTGCAGCAGCGCGCGCCGCTGTTCGGCCAGCTCCTCGCGCAGGCGCAGGGTGGCCTCCAGCGCCTCGCCGCGCTCAAGGGCCGGCTGCAGGTCGGCAAACTGCAGCTCACGTTCGCGGACCAGGTAGCGAATGCCGTACAGCGCCACGCGGCGGTAATCGCCGATGATCCGTCCGCGGCCATAGCCGTCCGGTAGCCCGGTCAGCACCCCGGATTTGCGGCAGCGCAGCATATCCGGGGAATAGACGTCAAAAACGCCCTGATTGTGGGTCTTACGCAGCGCCGTAAACTGATACTCAAAGTCAGGATCCATTTCACGACCATAGGCCTCGAAGGCGCTTTTGATCATCTTGATGCCGCCAAAAGGATGCAGGGCGCGCTTCAGCGGCTGGTCCGTTTGCAGGCCGACGATCTTTTCCAGCGGCTGGTTGATATAGCCCGCCGCGTGGGCGGTGATGGAGGTGGCGACATTGGTGTCGAAATCCACCGGCGCATGGGTGGCGTTCTCGACGCGGATCCCGGCCATCACCTGCTCCCAGAGGGCGGTGGTCGCTGGCGTCGCGTCGGCGAGGAAAGACTCATCGCCCTCGTAAGGGGTGTAGTTATGCTGAATAAAGTCGCGAACGTCGATCTGCGTTTGCCACGCCGTACCGCGAAAGCCCAGCCAGGCGTCGGCGTATCGTACATCCTGGGTATCGATATCTACTTTCATGAACATCGTCTCTCTACAGAATAAAAAGTCAGGCCAGCGCCGCCGCGGTGTGGATCCGGCCTAAGCGGATCGCATCGAGGGCAATCATGCGCTCTTCATTGGTAGGAATAACCGCGCAGCGCACCCGGCTGCCGTCGGCGGAGATCAGGCGCTCGCCGGCCGAATTGGGCTGCTGATTGCGGGCGGCGTCCATCGCAAGGCCAAAGACCGCCAGCCGCTCGCTCACCAGTCGACGGATCAGCACCGAGTTCTCGCCAATCCCGCCGGTGAAAATAATGCCGTCGAGACGCTGCAGCGCCGCGGCGTGGCCGGCAATATGGCGGGCGATACGATGGACAAAGGTTTTAATCGCCAGGCGGGCGCGGGCATGGCCCTCATGCCACGCCTGCTCCAGCACCCGCAGGTCGGAGGAAAGACCGGAGATCCCCAGCAGGCCGGAGGCGGTGTTGGCTACCCGCTCCAGGTCGCTGAGGGTCTGCCGGGTTTCCCCGGCAATCCACGCCATGGCGCCGAAGTCGACATCACCGCTGCGGGTGCCCATCATCAGCCCCTCCAGCGGCGTCATCCCCATCGAGGTGTCCACGCTGCGGCCGTTACGCACCGAGCAGATCGAGGCGCCATTGCCCAGGTGGGCGATCACCAGGCCGCTCTCCTGCTCCGGCAACCCGAGCAGCGCCAGGGCGCGCTGGGACACATAGCGGTGCGAGGTGCCGTGGAAACCGTAGCGGCGTACCCCGAGATTCTGGTAATACTCCCACGGCAGACCATAGAGAAAAGCTTCCGGGGCCAGGGTCTGGTGAAAGCTGGTATCAAAGACCGCCACCTGCATCACCTCCGGGAACAGCCGCTGCGCCGAGGCGATGCCGCTGAGACTGGCGTAGTTATGCAGCGGGGCCAGGGACGATACCTGGCGAATGTTATTGATAACCTCCTCGCTAATAATGACCGACTCGGTGAACAGGTCGCCGCCGTGGGCGACGCGGTGGCCAATCAGGGCCACGCTGTCGATGAGGTCGCGTTGGGCTAATGCTCCGGCAATCGCCTGCAGGGCGCCTTCGTAGCCGCGCTGCGCCAGCGCCACCGGCTCGCCGCCGTTGAGCGAGAGAGACGCCCGTTCCGCGTTGATGCCCTCGGCCACGCCGTTGAGCAGGCAGTCGCAGCTTGCGGCGTCCAGGACGGAAAATTTGATCGACGACGAGCCGCAGTTAATCACCAGTACTACAGGAAATTCAGTCATGTTGTACTCCGCGTGGCCTGAGCCGGATTAGAACAGTTTGTAAGCAATGTTGAGGATGGTCAGCAGACCGATAGCGGTCACAAAGAGGTTGTCGAGACGGCCACGGTATTTGGCCAGCGAAGGCGCTTTACGAATGGCGTACATCGGCAGCAGGCACAGCAGCGAGGCGATAATCGGCGCGCCCATGGCCTCAATCAGGTCGAGGATATTGGGGTTGGCATACGCCACCACCCAGGTCGATCCCATGATGAACACCATGCTCAGGGTATTGAGCTTGCCGCTGGAGACCCGGGTTTTATCCCCTTTATAGCCGAAGCGCAGGATCAGACCGTTCAGCCCCTCGAGCGTGCCGAGATAGTGGCCGAAAAACGATTTGAAGATGGCCACCAGGGCGATGATCGACGCGCCATACTCCAGCAGGGTGGCAAAGGTGGATTTGGTGCCCGACATCGAGGCAAAGTGGTTCGCCAGATAGGAGAGCACCGGGATATTCTGCGCCTTGGCGTCCGCCATGTTCTGCGGTGAGAGGGTAAACAGGCAGCTGAAAGCGAAGAACATCACCACCGCCACCATCAGCATGCTGGCCCGGGAGATGATTTGTGAGCATTTGCGTTCGGTATACTCGCGGCCAAACTGCGCTTCATACTCTTCGCGTTTGGAGACCACAAACGAGGAGACGATCGGCGAGAAGTTGAAGGAGAACACCATGATGGAGATGCCCAGCCATACCGTCACCAGAATGCCGTCGTGACCGGTTAAGGCGATATCGCTGAGGTTGACCTGGTCAATCACCGCGCTATTCCAGTAGGGGATCAGGGACAGGGAGATCACCACCAGGCTGGCGATAAACGGCCACACCAGATAGCTCATCACCTTGACCATCAGGTCTTTACCAAACCAGATGACAAACGCCATCAGCAGCAGCAGGAGCAGCGCCACCACCCCGCGGTTGAGAGCCGGCATCTGCAGCTGGTTCTCCCAGAAAGTCATAAAGGTATTGGTGATCGTGACGCCATAAATCCACAGCAGTGGGCAGATGGCGAAGAAGTACAGAAAGGTGATCACCACCCCGCCGGTTTTGCCAAAATGCTCTTCCACCGTTTCGGTGATATTGCCGGAGGGGTTAGCCCCCGACAGGCATAGCCGGGCCAGCGCCCGATGGCAATAAAAGGCGATGGGATAGGCCAGCACCAGCATCACCAGGATCGGGATCAGCCCGCCGAAGCCGGCGCGGATCGGGAAAAACAGCACCCCGGCGCCGATAGCGGTGCCAAACAGGCCCAGGGTCCAGGTGGTGTCAGATTTACGCCAGGACGAAAGGCTTGTCTGGCTGGATGCAATGCTCTCAGTCGTACTCATATCCTGTCCTCACTTATGTATTGAATTAAGCGTCAACAAAACCGGTAATTTGCGATACCCGGGAGAGATCGATATTGCCCCCGGAAATCAGGCTGACCGTTTTGCGGTTCTGGATATAGCTGTCGAGTTTGCCGCTTAATAACGCGGCGCAGGCCAACGCCCCGGCCCCTTCGGTGATCACTTTATTGCGCTGAATTAAGGCGACCATGCTCTGACGAATGTCGTCCTCACTCACCAGGACGATGTCATCCACCAGCTGGCGGGCGATTTCATAGGTCAGTTTCCCTGGCCGGGCGACATCGCAACCATCGGCTAAGGTGCCGGCGTGGCGATGGCTGGTGATCTCCCCGGCATACCAGGAGGCGGCCATCCCGTGAACATTTTCTGACTGCACGCCGATAATGCGGATTGTCGGGTTAATGGATTTAATCGCAATCGCGATGCCGGCAATTAAGCCGCCGCCGCCAATGGGCACGATGACATTATCCACGTCATACAGATCTTCTAATATTTCGAGTCCAATAGTCCCCTGCCCGGCGATAACCTGCGGGTCGTCATAGGGGGGAATAAAAATGCGGCCCTCAAGTTCAACAATATCGCTGGCTTTGGCGAGGGTATCGTTAAAGTTATCGCCATGTAGCACCACTTCCGCCGAATAATCACAGGTGGCGGCAACTTTCGATTTCGGCGCCCCTTTCGGCATCACCACTTTCCCGTCAATGCCGAGCATGGCGCAGGAGAGCGAGACGCCCTGGGCGTGGTTGCCCGCTGAGCAGGCCACCACCCCTTTGCGTTTTTCCGCCGCGGTTAAACCGCACAGTTTATTAAAGGCGCCGCGAATTTTAAATGAACCCGTGCGCTGCATATTTTCGAATTTAAGAAATATTTCGCCCTGGCAGCGCTCGCTAAAATAATTCGAACGGGGCATGCCTGTTTTATATATTTTTCCCGCGAGGCGTTGTTTCGCTTCGAGAATATCGTCAATAGATACCGGAAGATCGTAGGTAATATGCATTATGGCCTCTGTATCTGAATATAAAGTCAATGACCGGGCGTCATCCTGCTGATAACAGCGAGGACGTGTGTTGGATTATTTAACGACTTTCAGTTACGCAATAATTTGTAATGGCTGCCAGTGGCGGTTGCCCTGCCCCGAGGAATAGTGTTTCGCCATCTCCACCAGCGACGCCGCGGCGGTTTTTAACCGGTAATTTTTCGACCATACCGCCGCATAGCGCGCCACCGGCAAGGCCTCTTTAATGGGGATGGTGACAAACTGGCTCGAGCCAAACGGCGTGGTCATGTCGCAGGGGATCACCGTCAGAAAATCGGCATTGAGCACCAGGTTATAGATCGTCACCACCGAATCGGTATTAACGATATTTTCACGGCGGATACCGCTGCGCTGCAGGGTGGTCAGCAGTTCGCTGTAGTAGCCCATATTGGTCTCCGGCAGCACCCACTGCTCGTGCTGGAGCGAGGCCAGGCGGACGGTGCCGTTGCCGATCCGCGCCCGGTTCGCCACCAGCACAAACTCAGACTCAAACAGCGGCTCGACGTGCAGGTCCTGCAGTTTCATCTCATCGCTCAGCGTCCCGATGGCGAAGTCGAGGCGCCCGTCGCGGATTGCCGGCAAAAAGGCGGAGAGCTGCGCCTCATACATCGAGACCCGCGCCTTGGGGAAAGTCATTTTAAACTGATGCACCATCTCCGACATAAAGGTAAACCCGACCAGCGAAGGGAAACCAAAGGAGACATCCACCACCGCGCTGTTGGTCAGAGCATTCATTTCATTGACCATATTTTTCATTTCACGGGTGATCGCTTCTGACCAGTTGAGAAATACCTGCCCGGCCTCGGTGAGCGAGACGCCGGTATTTCGCCGGACGATTAATTCGCTGCCAAAATAACTCTCCATGTCGCCAATAATTTTACTGACCGCCGGCTGAGTGAGTCCTAACGCTTTTGCTCCGGCCCCGATTGACCCGCTGCGGATCACTTCCTGGAAAACTACCAGATGCTGTGTTTTAGGCAGAGAAAAAGTATTCATCGCGTCTCACTTTCATTCCTTTGTTGACGGCGGAAAGTGTAACAAATCGCAATTGCCGGGTTATGTGAGAGCTCTCACAAAGGCTCCGCCGCGGCGGATAAGCAGGATCCACGAGCCAGAATAAGTAAAGTAAAATCAATATATTAAAAGCATCATGACCGCTATTTGCGCGCCTTTTGCCGTGGCCGAATGCGGGGATAAAAATAATTGATGGCGATAACATCGACGGCGAAATGGCGATAAAAAATACGCCTTTTGTACGTTATTCGACCCGCGCTATCAGGGTGAGAAGAAAGCCGAAAATTAAATTAATGCTGTAAAGAATAAAAAGCAGACGTAATAAACGCCATTATTTAACGACAAGCCGGTCGGGCATCACATTTTATCCCCGGCGGTTGGGGAAAATGCACGGTCATTATTTACACCAAAGAAACATTAAATTCACAATTTTTCTTTTGGGTCGCGATAGGCAGCGATCTTTTTTCCGCCATAGCACAGTTGGTCATACTTTGATTAAAATCAACCCTGGTAATTTATCTTTTACGACGGCCATTGGAGAGTCATTTGTGTTGCCGATCACAAATCCATAAAACAACGACCCGGCCTATCGTGAAGAGATGATCCCGCGGCTGCGCCAGCAGCTTAACGAGCAGCTGATGAGCGACCAGCTGGCTGTCGACCTGCTCTCTTCCTATCTGCGAATGGATCTCAGCGCCCAGCCGTGGGACCAGCCGCTATAGCCCGCCCCGGCGCAGATCGCTGGCCCGGGCATTTCGCCTATAGCTGGCTGACCCCCAGCGCCGCGGCCTCATCCCGCCACGCCAGCAGCGGCGCATAGGCCTCCCGCGACATATCGCTATAGCCGCAGATCAGCAAGGCGTCGCACAGGGAACGATAGCGATCATCGCTTACCAGCTGCTGGAGCGCCTCGCGCAGGCTATTCAGCGTTGCCGCTGGGGTGACGCCGGCGGTGATCAGCGGCAGCCCTGGCGCGGCCGGGCTCCAGCCGATCGCCACCAGGCCAGCCAGAGCCTGCGGCTGATAGCGCTGCAGCAGCGCGTAGGTCACGCAGTCGATGGCGGCGATATCGGCGTTTTCCTGCTGCAGTTCGCGCAGCGACTGCCGATGGCTGCCGCTGAACATCACCGCTGAAAAAAAACGCCCCTCCCGGGAGAGCGGCGCGACCATTTTACGCAGTACGTTGTAGCCGGACTGCGAGTGCTCGGCATTGCACACCGCCCGACGGCCCAAAAAGTCCCCCAGCATCCGGTGGCTATCCGCTTCGCGGACCACCAGCAGGCTGCGATAGCGGCGCCCTTCGCAACCGGGCGCAGCGTAGTGGAAGCAGCCCACCGTCTGCACCTCCGGCAATTGGGTCACCAGCGGGTAGCCACAGGTCTGGCTCAGCAACAGCGTCGGCTGGCGCCAGTGAGCCAGCAGATCCCCGGGGTCAGCCGCCGGAGGGTCCCCCGCCACCATCACGCCGCGTTCGGCCAACAGCGACTGCACCGCCTGCCACAGGGCCTGGGTCTGTTGACGGTGGATGGCATACATCGGAAAGGTCATGCGTTCAGCCATGTTCTCCTCCCGCCTGCGCCTGCTCGCCAAAGCCCGGATGGGCGTTCACCGCCACCGCCCGGCGGCTAAAATGGCGTCGCCACTCGCCGTACCCGCGCACCAGGAACCCCTGATTACGCTGCAGATACGCCGCCTGGCGATGCAGATACAGTTGACGTAAAGCGTACCAGGGGACCCCTGGCAGATCATGATGCACCGCATGGTAGTTGAGATTGAGGAACAGCGCCCGCCAGGGGAGCCCGGCCTCGTTGATCACCGAGCGGGCCAGCGGGTCATCCGCGGCGCGGTGTTCGAGAAAAGAGCGTACTTTGGTCAGGGCCAGCGCCGGGTAGCTCACCGCCAGCACAAACCACAGCGGAGAAAAACCCTGCGCCGCCATCCAGGTCAGCAGGCCCGTCAGCAGCAACAGATGCAGACTCCACATGGCGATAGCGCGGCGGTCGCCCTCGTGGAAAGCCCACAGCGCGCTGTTCAGGGTGTGAATAATATCCATCATCGGCGCCAGCAGCAGACGCCCCCAGAAGGTGTTGCGCAGGTGGATAAGGCGGCGCTGCCAGGCTGAGAAGCGCTGCCAGCTTTCCGCCGTTACGTAGTACGATTCGGGGTCATCCTCAGGGTGCGTCAGCAGATGGTTGCGATGGTGCGCCAGGTGGCTGTCGCGGTAGACGCCATAGGGATACCAGACCGCCAGCGGCAGCGTCCCCAACAGCTGGTTAAACCATGCCAGCCGGGTGGGATGCCCATGGATCAGCTCATGCTGTAAGGACATATACCAGGCGGTAAACCAGATCAACAGCAGCGTGGCCGGAAACAGTCCCAGCGTCCGCCAGCCCGCCACGCAGGCAAACCAGCCGCCGTAAACCGTCACA
Organism: Klebsiella sp. EMBS2024; assembly: GCF_036233805.1. NCBI lineage: Bacteria > Pseudomonadati > Pseudomonadota > Gammaproteobacteria > Enterobacterales > Enterobacteriaceae > Klebsiella > Klebsiella sp. EMBS2024. The sequence continues at coordinate 2,518,029 of NZ_JAZARW010000001.1, forward strand.
ATCAGCAGCCAGGTCGGCAGCTCGCTGCGCCACAGCCAGCTGCGCGCCAGCTGGCGGATCAGGATGCGCTGTTGGTCATCCACATAGACAGCCGTCTTCTTTTCCGCCACTTCCGATACCTTGCCGTGTTGCCTCATTCCCTCCGAAGATGTGAGATAACACGTTAAATAACAAAGTATTTAATTGACTTAGCTTTGCCAAAAAGCGCGTTTGTGTTCAACAGGGCAAAGAGAATACCGTCCATGGCGCAACAGGTTGGCGGTGTTTAAACAGGTCCATCGCCCGGCGGCGCTGCGCTTGCCGGGCCTACGGGATAACCCCTCCCCGGGCCATCCAGGCCGGTGCAGTCGCAGCGCCGCCGGACAAGGACAGCGGCGTCGCTTTTGTGCCGGGCGGCGGCGACACCTTGCCCGGCCTACAATCCGTGCGGCCTGTCGTTAATTTATTTACCGCTGTTGCTGAAATTTTACCGCCAGGTCGAGGATACTAAAGGACTCCAGCGCCTTACCCGCCTTCGCGCCGACGATACCGGCGGAGCGTCACAGCGACTACTCCTCTTCCCGCTCCACTGGCGTCCAGGTCGGCAGAGTCTGGAAGGTGTGCAACAGCCCTTCGGACCACGCCTTGCGAATGCGGTTGAAGTAGGGATCGCTGTCGGTGATGCGATGCTGCCCGGCGCTGAAGCTGCCGCTGCGGTAGAGCAGCGTATCCAGCGGCAGGCCGACGGACAGATTACTGCGCAGCGTCGAATCAATGGAGATCAACGCGCAGCACATCGCCTGCTCCAGCGGCGTGTCGATGGTCAGCACCCGATCGATGATCGGTTTGCCGTATTTGCTTTCGCCAATCTGGAAATAAGGCGTGTCGCGGGTGGCTTCAATAAAGTTGCCCTCCGGATAAATATGGAACAGACGATGAGTTTCGCCGGCGATCTGGCCGCCAAGCAGCAGGTTGCAGTTGAAGTTGGTGTTACTGCAGGTCTGCTGGTTGCTGCTGTCGCGCTGGATCACCTCCAGCAGCGTTTTACCGATCAGCATCGCGGCGTCGTAGAGGGAAGTGACCTGCATCAGATTCGGCTCCTGCTGGGTACGGATGCGCGCGCTGAGCAGGCTTATCACGCTCTGGGTGGTGGCCAGATTGCCGGCGGATTGCAGCACCAGCACCCGTTCCCCCTCCTGATGGAAAACGTGCAGCTTTTTAAAAGTGGCAATATGGTCGACGCCCGCATTGGTGCGGGAGTCGGAAGCAAACACCAGTCCATCCGCCAGGCACATGGCCACACAGTAGGTCATTGCGGTTATTCCCGTATTATTGCTGCTGCGCCTGCTGGCTGTGTTCGCGCACTTCAGCGTTAGTTAACATAATCTCCCCGCCGCCGCCCAGCCGGGTGCCCCGTACCGGGCAGGCGTCGAGATAATCCAGCCCGGTCGCCAGCCGTAAATGCTGATTCAGGCGACGGGTATTATTGGTGATATCAAACGACAGCCAGCGGCCGTCGAGCCAGACTTCCGCCCAGGCGTGCATCGCCACATGCTGGGCGTTATTGCTGTAGACATAGCCGCTGACGTAGCGCGCCGGGATCTCCAGCGCGCGGCAGCAGGCGAGAAAAACATGGGTATGATCCTGGCACACCCCCTTCGCGCGGGCGAAGGCGTCGGCGGCGGAGTCCTGCACCTGGGTCGCGCCGGGGGAGTATGGCATTCTTAACAGCAGATCCGCCATCAGTTGATTCAGACTCTCTTCCGCCGCATCGGGACGATAGAGGCGCTGGGCAAACTCACGGATCGCCGTATCGGCGCGGGTTAGCGGCGTACAGCGCAGAAAAACCAGCGGCGACAGCAGCTCGGCCTCTTCATCACGCGTCTCCTCCCCTTCGTCGGCGATATCGACAATCCCGCTGGCGCGGATGGTGATCTCCTTGTGCGGGTTATCCAGCGTCAGCACATGCAGCACATTGCCCCAGCCGTCGGTAGTGGTCACCGCCGCGCCGTCCGGCAGGGTCAGCGTCCAGGCGGTGATCGTCTGCCGGGCGGTACTGCGTGGCGTCAGGCGCAGATACTGGGTGGAAAACTTCACTTCTTCATCGTAGCCATAGCGGGTGAGATGATCGATGACCAGTTTCATAAGGCCTCCAGGTAGGTTTGTCTGATGCTGTCGGACAGCGCGTTAATTCTCGCCAGCAGCCCGTTAAGGGTGGTCTGCAGGTCCGCCTGCGCCAGGTCGTCACGGGTGCTGAAGCGCAGGTCAACGTTGAGCTGATGGGCGAGGCGCAGCGGTTGATAGGAGCGGTCGTTGGCGATCTTCTCCAGCTCGCCCACCAGGTCGGCAATGCTGGCGCGCAGCGAACGCGGAATATCGTTGCGCAGGATCAGCAGCTCCATCACCGTTTCGCGACTGACCGGCTGGCGGTAGAGGCTGTTGTAGGCTTCGCGGGCGCTGACCGCATTGAGCAGGGTATCCAGCCGGTAGTATTCCCGCACCGGATCCGGGTCGTTGGTCAGCTGTTGATCCTTAATCAGCAGCAGCTGGGTGGTGGCGAAGGCGCGCTCAATCAGGGTGCCGATACCGATAAAGCTCAGCGCGTCGTTGCGCAGCAGCGTGCCTATCACCGCTCCGCGAAACAGATGCACCCGCTCTTTCACCCACTCAAAAAAGCCGTCGCTCCCCAGCTCGCCCAGCCCCTGCTGGCGCAGGCTTCGCAGCTCAATGCGGGTGGCATTGATGCTCTCCCACACTTCGGCCGACAGACTGCCGCGCACGGCGTGCGCATTGTTCCACGCCATCTCCACGCAGCTGTAAATACTGCAGGGGTTGTTGCCATCAAGGGCAAAAAAGTTGAGCAGATTGCTCATGGTAAAGCGGGCATGGCGCGCCTGAAACAACTCGTGGGTCATCGACAAATTCAGCGGCAGAGCCAGATCCCGCGACTGCTGGCTGTGACGGGGGATCATCGATAATTTCCAGGTCACGTCCAGCACCCGGGCGTAGCTCTCCGCCCGCTCGAGATAGCGGGCCATCCAGAACAGTTCACTCGCCGTACGACTTAGCATGATGCGTCATCCTCCATCACCCAGGTATCCTTGGTTCCGCCGCCCTGCGACGAGTTGACCACCAGCGACCCTTCGGTGAGGGCCACGCGGGTCAGGCCACCGGGCACCAGCCGCATCTCCTGCCCGGACAGCACGTAGGGGCGTAAATCGATATGTCGCGGCGACAGCCCTTCATCAACGAAGGTGGGGCAGGTCGACAGCGCGAGGGTGTCCTGGGCGATATAGTTGGCCGGATTGGCCAGCAGGCGCTGGCGGAAGGCCTCCCGCTCCTCTTTGGTGGAACGCGGGCCGACCAGCATGCCGTAGCCCCCGGCGCCATGGACCTCCTTGACCACCATCAGCTCGAGATTGCTCAGCACGTAGCGCAGGTCCTCCGCTTTCCGGCACTGCCAGGTGGGGATATTGCTGAGGATCGGTTGTTCGCCGAGGTAAAAGCGGATCATCTCCGGGACGTACGGATAGATTGATTTGTCGTCAGCCACCCCGGTGCCGATGGCGTTGGCCAGCACTACGCCGCCGGCGCGATAGACGGACAGCAGCCCCGGGACGCCGAGCATCGAATCGGCGCGGAAGGCCAGCGGGTCGAGCCAGGCGTCGTCGATGCGGCGATAAATCACATCCACCCGCCGCGGCCCCTCGGTGGTGCGCATATACACCGCGCCGTTTTTAATAAACAGATCGGCGCTCTCCACCAGCTCGACCCCCATCTGCTGCGCCAGGAAGCTGTGCTCGAAGTAGGCGCTGTTGAAGCGACCCGGGGTCATCACCACGACGCAGGGATCATCCACCAGCGAGCTTTCGCGCAGGGTCTGCAGGAGGTAGCTTGGGTAGCGCTCCACCGGCGCAATGTGATGCTGCTCGAACATCTCCGGATAGAGGCGCATCATCATCTTACGGTTTTCGAGCATGTAGGAGACGCCGGACGGCGTGCGCAGATTATCCTCCAGCACGTAGTACTGACCGTCGTTATTGCGCACCATATCGACGCCGGTGATATGGGCATAGGTATTGTTTGGCAGGTTGATGCCCTGCATGCACGGCTGATACTGCTCGTTGGCCAGCACCTGCTCGGCCGGGATCAGCCCTGCGCGCAGGATATTCTGCTCATGATAGATGTCATAGAGGAAGGCGTTCAGCGCTTTCACCCGCTGGCGTATGCCGCGGTCAATGCGCTGCCACTCCCCGGCGGGTATGATCCGCGGCACGCTGTCAAACGGGATCAGCCGCTCGGTTCCCTCATCCTCGCCGTACACGTTAAAGGTGATGCCGATACGGTGAAAAAGCAGTTCCGCTTGCGCTTTTTTCTGCCGGATAGAGAATTGATCGGTGTTGCGAAACCATTGCCACCAGGCATTATAGTGCGGCCGCTGTTCACCCTGCGCGGTCAGCATCTCGTCATAATAATGCCCGTCAGGTAGCGTAATTTTAATCATGGCTATCCCCTCCGGTTGTACTCACTTTGTGGTAATCCCGATAAGAGATAAGCATTAATTATGCCAGGTCCTCTGCCGCCGCGGCGTTGTGCAAATCGGTTCAGCCCCGCCGTCTGGTTGTGCAAAAAATCGCCAAAACAGCCGCCCGCGCCCGGCGGCGGCTGCACCGTCGTGAGGCAGGGCGACGTTTTTTGCGCCATCGTGGACGCCAGCGCCCTCAGCCAGGCGGCCCAGCCCGCGGCGGTCTCAGGAGACCTGGCAGGTAAATCCTCTGTTTTCGCGCAAAATGTTACCCCTGACACGCGCAGCGGCAGATATTCGTCTAAGGTTTTTGGATGGCCAAACGTCGTGGCCCGCAGTCGATAATGATAAGGAGAACTCCCCATGACGAGTACTGATGCACGTCGTCCCGCTGCTTTGCCCTGTTCCCTGCGCCTGGCGATCGGCGGCGCTCTGATCGCCCTGATGAGCCTGAACGCTCAGGCGGAAGACGGCAAAACCGCGCCGCCCCCCTCGCCGGATATTCTGCTGGGCCCGCTGTTCAATGATGTCCAGAGCGCGAAACTGTTTTCTGATCAGAAAACGTTCGCTGACGCCATTCCGAACAGCGATCCGCTGATGATCCTTGCCGATTACCGGATGCAAAAAAACCAGGCCAGCTTCGACCTGCGCCACTTCGTCGAACTGAACTTCACGCTGCCGAAAGAGAACGACACCTATGTGCCGCCCAAAGGGCAAACTCTGCGTCAACATATCGATGGCCTGTGGCCGGTCCTGACCCGCAGCACCGTCGAGGTGGAAAAATGGGACTCGCTGCTGCCGCTGCCTAAGCCCTACGTGGTGCCCGGAGGACGTTTCCGCGAAGTCTATTACTGGGACAGCTATTTCACCATGCTGGGTCTTGCCGAAAGCGGTCACTGGGATAAAGTCGAGGATATGGTCGCCAACTTCGCCGCAGAAATTGACGCCTGGGGCCATATCCCCAACGGCAACCGCACCTATTATCTCAGCCGTTCGCAGCCCCCCTTCTTCTCCTTTATGGTGAGCCTGCTGGCGACGCACGATGGCGACCAGGTGCTGAAAACCTACCAGCCGCAGCTGGAGAAAGAGTATCGCTACTGGATGGCCGGAGCGGACGCGCTGGCTCCCGGCAGCGCCGACAAACGGGCGGTGCGGATGGCGGACGGCGCGCTGCTCAACCGCTACTGGGACGATAACGACACCCCGCGTCCCGAGTCCTGGCTTGACGACGTCAAAACCGCCAAAAGCAACCCGAATCGTCCGGCAACCGAGATCTATCGCGACCTGCGCTCCGCCGCCGCCTCCGGCTGGGATTTCAGCTCCCGCTGGATGGACAATCCGCAGCAGCTCGCCACCATTCGCACCACCTCGATTGTCCCGGTCGATCTCAATGCCCTGATGTTCCATCTGGAGAAAACCCTCGCCCGCGCCAGCAAGGCATCCGGGGACAGCGCTGGCGCTACGCAGTACGATGCGCTGGCTAACGCCCGCCAGCAGGCCATCGAGAAATACCTGTGGAATGATAAAGAGGGATGGTACGCCGACTACGATCTGAAAACCCACAAGGTGCGCAATCAACTGACCGCGGCGGCGCTGTTCCCGCTGTACGTCAATGCCGCGTCACGCGAGCGGGCGACGAAAGTGGCCGCCGCCGCCGAGTCGCGCCTGCTTAAACCCGGCGGGCTGACCACCACCACCGTCAACAGCGGCCAGCAGTGGGACGCCCCCAACGGCTGGGCGCCGCTGCAGTGGGTGGCGGTCGAGGGGCTGCAAAACTATGGTCAGCAGAAGATCGCCATGGAGGTCACCTGGCGCTTCCTGACCAACGTGCAGCATACCTATGACAGTAAGCAAAAGCTGGTGGAGAAGTATGACGTGAGCTCGACCGGCACCGGCGGCGGCGGCGGGGAATATCCGCTGCAGGACGGCTTTGGCTGGACCAACGGCGTCACTCTGAAGATGTTGGATCTGATCTGCCCGCAGGAGAAACCCTGCGATGCGCTGCCCGCTACCCGTCCGGCGACAACCCCTTCACCGCAGGACAAACCTGTTGCGGCGCCCGCGGCTAACGACCCCGCCCCTGCGGAACCGCAAAAGACCGGCTCCTGACGCTTCGCCG
>NZ_JAZARW010000001.1:2524657-2568977 GCF_036233805.1 Klebsiella sp. EMBS2024
CTACCAAAATCGGTAGGGGGAAGCGGTCTCCCTGGTCACTACCGTCCCGTGCAGACCCATTCTGCGGCTCGCGGGAAACACTTCCCCACGCCCTCGCGTTGAACAGGTCACCTTTTCGCTTGATCGCACAAATACAAACAATAATAATTCGCATTACTTTTTAACGAATAATGACAGATTCGTTTTTCACGCGGCGGCGTACAGGAGTACCAGACCGCGTTGGTTCAGGATGATCTTATGAACGTGGCTATTTATCGAAAACGCCCGGGGCTGCTGTATGCCCTTGCGGTCACACTCCCCTTCACCGCGCAAGCCGAAGAGACGGTGGTGGTCACTGCCACCCCGCCGGCGTCCGCCAGCGCGCCGACGGAGGGCTACAGCGCCAGCACCTCGCTCGGGGCGACGAAAACCGACCAGCCGTTAATCACTACCGCCCAGTCGGTGTCGGTGGTCACCCGCCAGCAGATGGCGGATCAGGGGGCGAATACCATCAGCCAGGCGCTGGAATATACCCCGGGGGTCTACTCCAGCTTCGGCGGCGGCGCCACCCGGTTCGACGCCATCTCCCTGCGCGGCTACCACGGCGGCGACGTCGATAACCTGTTCCTCGACGGCATGCGCCTGATGAGCGACGGCGGCAGCCATAACGTACTGCAAATCGACCCGTGGTTTATCGAACGCGTGGATGTGATCCGCGGCCCCTCCTCCGCGCTCTACGGGCAGAGCGTGCCGGGCGGCGTGGTCAACCTGACTTCCAGACGTCCGCAGTTCAGTCAGCAGGGCCACATCCGCCTGACCGGCGGCACGCAAAATACCAAAGGCGCGGCCTTCGATTACACCGACGCCATCAATGACCAGTGGGCATGGCGGCTGATCGGGATGACCCGCAGCAGCGACACGCAGTATGACCATACCCGCGAAGAGCGCTACGCGATTTCGCCTTCCCTGCTGTGGCAGCCGGACAGCGACACCTCGCTGCTGCTGCGCGCCTATCTGCAAAAAGATCCTTCCGGCGGCTACCACGGCTCTTTGCCGCTGGACGGCACCCGCTACGCGCACAATGGCCGTAAGCTCTCCCCCAGCACCAACGAAGGCGATCCGGGAGATGGCTATCAACGCCGCCAGCAGATCTACAGCTATGAGTTTGACCACCAGTTCACCGACGTCTGGTCGGTCTATTCCGCCGGGAGCTACACCCATACCAACGTCTCCCTCGATCAGGTCTACCAGGTCGGCTGGATAGATGACAGCGACATGCTGGCCCGCGGCTACAGCGGTTCGCGCGGTTCGCTGGACGGCTGGTCAACCGATAACCGCCTGCGCGCCGATTTCAATACAGGCGACCTGGCGCACACCCTGATCCTCGGCGCCGAATATCATCGCTTCCGTAACGACCTGTGGACCGGCGCCGGCGGCGCGGCGCCCCTTAACCCGTTTAGCGGCTATACCGCGCAGACCGGACATACCGTTACCTACAGCGACGACAATAATCGCCGCTATTACCAGACCGGGCTGTATCTGCAGGATGAGATGGTCTGGAACCGCTGGCATGTGGATGTTTCCGCCCGCTACGACCGCATCGTTTCCCAGCAGGTCAGCGATACCCAGGGGACCTCAAACCGCCGTTCAGACGACCATATCAGCGGCCGCGCCTCGCTGTTGTACGCCCTGGACAACGGTCTGTCGCCCTACCTGAGCTACAGCCAGGCGATCACTCCGGCGATGCTGCCGGGCGCGGACGGCAAACCGTTGAAACCGACCACCGCCGAACAGGTTGAAGCCGGCCTGAAGTTCCAGCCGCCGGGCAGCAGCGATCTCTATAGCATCGCGATTTACGACCTGACGCAAAAGGATGTCGCCACTCGCGACCCGAACATCGCCACCGCCACCTATATTCCGGCGGGTAAGGTCCATTCCCAGGGCGTTGAGCTGGAAGCGCACCACCAGATCACCCCGCAGCTGAGTACTATCGCCTCGTATACCTGGAATCGTCTGCGTTTCCAGGACACCCAAGACGGGACCGACAATAACACGCCGCAGCTGACCCCGGATCAGATGGCCTCCTTCTGGGCGCGCTATCAGTTCCCGGCGGGGATCTCCGTTGGCGCCGGCGTCCGCTACATCGGTAAACAGTGGGCGGATGATGCCAANACCGCGCGGCTGCCGTCGGTCACGTTGATGGACGCCATGATGCGGGCCGACCTCGGCGTCTGGTCGCCAACGCTGAAAGGCGCTTATGTGCAGGTTAACGCCAACAATATCGGCGACCGCGAGTATATTTCCGGCTGCTATGGCACCGGCAACTGTTACTGGGGAGCAGAGCGCAGCGTTATAGCCACCGTGGGCTACGATTTTTGAGGACGTGGCCTCCGGGAGACTACCGGAGGCCAAACGAGGGATTACATGGCGTCCAGCGCTTTCTGGAGTTTCCAGATATAGCGCGGCGCCTGCGGTGCCGGGTGTTTTTTCACCACATGCTCGAAGAACTCATCGGCGTCGAGATCGTTAATCTCCTCAATGGCGTCCTGGCGGTTCGAGGAGAAGGTACGCAGCAGCGCGCCAGCGCCGTTGGCATAGGAGACCACCACCGCATAGCGCATCACCTGCGGGTCTTTGATCCCCGCCAGCGGACCGTTCTCCAGAATGCTCAGATAGGCGGCCCCCATCGAGATATTACGTTCCGGGTTTTTCAGCTCACTGACCGACGGCTCGCCGCGCCACCCCATCCGCCGATAGACATCGCGTCCGGAGGTCGACGGCTTGAGCTGCATCAGCCCGACGGCGCCGGATTTACTCACCACCGCAGGATTACCGCCCGACTCGATGGCGATGATCGCCGTGATCAGCTGCGGATCCACGCCCCAGGCGGCGCCGGCTTTTTCACTGATCGGCATCCACTGCATCGCCCGCTTCACCGGGACCTCGGGGTTCCACGGCGGGTTAGTGTAATCATGTTTCGAACTACAACCGGCCAGAAAAACGACTAAAATAAGCAACCATCTCAATTTCACACATCTATCCTTATCTACCCAAACGCCATCATGCTACAGAACGACGGCCGCGGTACGTCTCCCGCCTGCCGACAACCTGAAGGATGACGGGTGCGGACTGAAGTTAGCCACCTGGAGATGACAATCGCCATTCCAGGNGGCATCATAACCCTTTCATTCATAGCAAGGAATTATCATGTCTCAGTTTTATCTGGTCGCGCCATCCGGGTATTGCATCAACCAGCAGGCGGCAGCCCGCGGCGTCGAGCGTCTGCAGCAGGCCGGACACGAGGTGGCCCACCAGCAGGTCATTCCCCGCCGGCAGCAGCGTTTCGCCGGGACTGAACATGAACGGCTGGCCGATATTAACCAGCTGGCCCAGTTGCCCGGCCGCAACCGGATCGTCCTCGCCGTGCGCGGCGGCTACGGCGCCAGTCGCCTGCTGCCGCATATCGACTGGCAGGGGCTGGTTGCCCGCCAGCAGCGCGACCCGCTGCTGATTTGCGGCCACAGCGATTTCACCGCTATCCAGTCGGGCCTGCTGGCCATGGGCAACGTCATCACCTTCAGCGGGCCAATGCTCGCCGGCAACTTCGGCGCGGAGACCCTCGACCCGTTTACCGAGCACCATTTCTGGCAGGCGCTACGCCAGCCGGAATTCACCCTCGAATGGCCGGGCGAAGGGCCGAACTGCCGGGTGGAAGGCACCCTGTGGGGGGGAAATCTGGCGATGCTGACCTCGCTTATCGGCACGCCGTGGCTGCCGGCGATCCGCGACGGCATCCTGGTGGTGGAGGATATCAACGAGCACCCGTTCCGCGTCGAGCGCATGCTGCTTCAGCTGTTGCACAGCGGCGTGCTGGCGGCGCAGAAAGCGGTGATCTTCGGCAGCTTCACCGGCAGCGCGCCGAACGACTATGACGCGGGATACGATTTGCCGCAGGTTTTTGATTATCTGCGCCAGCGGCTCCCCCTGCCGCTGATTAGCGGACTGGAGTTTGGCCACGAGCAGCGCACGGTGACCCTGCCGCTGGGCGCCCGCGCGCGCCTGGTGAATCAGGCGACGGCCACCACCCTGACGATCGGCGGCCATCCGGTGCTGACAGAATAAATTTCCCGAACGCATAGGCGGATCCCCTGCGAATTGTTAAAATAGTGTCACTTTTAGCCATTTTTTCACGCCAGTCAGGGAGTACGTGAACATTGGACGCCGCTGCGGTCATTAGTCTGTTTATTCTGGGTTCTGTTTTAGTAACCTGCAGTATCTTATTGAGCTCCTTTTCTTCGCGCCTTGGCATCCCGATTCTGGTCATCTTTCTGGCCATCGGGATGCTGGCAGGCATTGACGGCATCGGCGGCATCCCCTTCGACAATTACCCCTTCGCCTATATGGTGAGTAACCTGGCGCTGGCGGTGATCCTACTGGACGGCGGGATGCGCACCCAGGCCAGCTCCTTTCGCGTCGCGCTGTGGCCCGCGCTGTCGCTGGCGACGGTTGGGGTGCTGATCACCTCGGCGCTGACCGGGATGATGGCGGCCTGGTTGTTCAAGCTGGATCTGATCGAAGGCCTGCTGATCGGCGCCATTGTCGGCTCCACCGACGCCGCGGCGGTCTTCTCGCTGCTCGGCGGCAAGGGGCTCAACGAGCGCGTCGGCTCGACGCTGGAGATAGAGTCAGGCAGTAACGACCCGATGGCGGTCTTCCTGACCATCACCCTGATCGAAATGATCCAGCAGCACCAAACCGGCCTCAGCTGGATGTTCGCCGTGCATATCATTCAGCAGTTCGGCCTCGGGATCGCCATCGGCCTCGGCGGCGGCTACCTGCTGCTGCAGATGATTAACCGCATCGTGCTGCCCGCCGGCCTCTATCCGCTGCTGGCGCTGAGCGGCGGGATCATGATTTTTGCCGTCACCACCTCCCTCGACGGCAGCGGTATCCTCGCCGTCTATCTCTGCGGCTTTCTGCTGGGCAACCGGCCGATCCGCAACCGGCACGGCATCCTGCAGAACTTCGACGGTCTGGCGTGGCTGGCGCAGATCGCCATGTTCCTGGTGCTGGGCCTGCTGGTGACGCCCTCCGACCTGCTGCCGATCGCTATCCCGGCGCTGCTGCTGTCGATGTGGATGATATTCATTGCCCGGCCCCTGTCGGTGTTTGCCGGCCTGCTGCCGTTTCGCGGCTTTAACCTGCGCGAACGGGTGTTTATCAGCTGGGTTGGCCTGCGCGGCGCGGTGCCCATTATTCTCGCGGTGTTCCCGATGATGGCCGGCCTGGACAACGCCCGCCTGTTCTTCAATGTCGCCTTCTTCGTGGTGCTGGTGTCGCTGCTGCTGCAGGGCACTTCGCTGTCGTGGGCGGCGAAAAAAGCCAAAGTGGTGGTGCCGCCCATCAGCTGGCCCATCTCCCGCGTCGGGTTGGATATTCACCCGGAAAACCCGTGGGAGCAGTTTGTCTACCAGCTGGGGGCCGATAAATGGTGCATCGGCGCGGCGCTGCGCGACTTGCACATGCCACCGGAGACGCGGATTGCCGCGCTGTTTCGCAACAATGTCCTGCTGCACCCCACCGGCAGCACCCGCCTGCGGGAAGGCGATATCCTGTGCGTTATTGGTCGGGAGCACGACCTGCCGGCGCTGGGCAAAATGTTCAGCCAGTCGCCGCCGGTGGCGCTCGATCAGCGCTTTTTCGGCGACTTCATTCTTGATGCTGAGGCCCGCTTCGCCGATGTGGCGCAAATCTACGGTCTCGACGGCGGTGAGGAGTTCCGCGAGCATCAGCAGTCGCTCGGGGAAGTGGTGCAGCAGCTGCTGGGCGCGGCGCCGGTGGTGGGCGACCAGGTGGAGTTCGCCGGGATGGTGTGGACGGTAGCTGAAAAAGAGAACGATCACGTGCTGAAGGTTGGGGTGCGGGTCGCGGAAGACGAGGCGGAGTGATCCGCCCCGGAATAGGTTACAGGGTCACAACTGGCACCCGCGGCGCCAGGGCGCACATCAGCTCATAGCCGACGGTGCCGCTGCTGGCCGCCACGTCGTCGATTTTAATCTCTTTACCCCACAGCTCGACCGGCGCGCCGATCCCGGCCTGCGGACAAGGCGTTAAATCGACCGCCAGCATATCCATCGATACGCGTCCAACGGTAGTGGTGCGTACGCCATCCACCAGCACCGGCGTGCCGCTCGGCGCCACCCGCGGATAGCCATCGGCATAGCCGCAGGCGACGATGCCGATCCGCTGCTCCTGGGTGGTGCGGTACAGGCCGCCATAGCCAATCGCCTCGCCGGGGCGCAGGTTCTGCACGCCGATGATTTCGCTGCGCAGCGTCATCACCGGCTTCAGCCCGGTGTCGGCGATGTCCTGCCACTGCCCGGAAGGCGACGCGCCATACAGCACGATGCCTGGACGAACCCAGTCAAAATGCGCTTCCGGATGCCAGAGGGTCGCCGCCGAGTTGGCCAGCGAGCGCGGGCAATCCAGCCCCTCCGCCGCCTGTTCGATACGGCGCATCGGCTCGACAATTCCCTGCGGGTTCTCCGCCTCCGCGAAGTGCGACATCAGCGTCATCTCGCCGACGTTGCTTATCGCCCGCAGCTGCTGCCAGACGGTGTGGACCCGCTCAGGCATAAAGCCCAGCCGGTTCATGCCGCTGTTCACCTTGAGATAGATATCCAGCGGCGCGCGCAGCTTCGCCTGCTGCAGGGCCTTAATCTGCCAGTTGCTGTGGACGCTGGTGGTTAAACGATATTGATCCAGCACCGCCAGCTCATCGGCATGGAAGAAGCCCTCCAGCAGCAGGATTGGGCCTTTCCAGCCCTGCTCGCGCAGCAGGATCGCCTCTTCCAGGTTGAGCAAGGCGAAACCATCCGCCGCGCTTAACGCACTCCATACGCGCGCCACGCCGTGGCCGTAGGCGTTGGCCTTGACCACCGCCCACAGGCGCGACCCGGGGGCCGCGCGACGCACTATCTGTAAATTCTGCCGCAAGGCCAGCAGGTCGATGCTGGCCACTACCGGACGGGTCATGCAAGCTCCTTAGTTGTGTGCGCCGTGCAGGTGCTGCGGGCGCGCCGGGGTAAAACCGGGGCTGTAGCGGGCAACCGCCAGATCGTCGTAAGGGATCGCCGGCGTGCGGCCGGAGATCAGATCGCTGATAAGCTGCCCGGAGCCGCAGGCCATGGTCCAGCCAAGCGTGCCGTGGCCGGTGTTGAGCCACAGATTTTTATACACTGTGCGGCCGACCACCGGCGTGCCGTCCGGCGTCATCGGCCGCAGGCCCGTCCAGAACGTCGCCTGCTCCACGTGGCCGCCGCGCGGGAACAGATCGCGCACCACCATCTCCAGGGTTTCGCGACGCGGCTGCAGCAGCGCTTTGTTAAAACCGACGATCTCCGCCATGCCGCCGACCCGAATGCGCTGATCGAAGCGGGTGATGGCGATTTTGTAAGTCTCATCAAGGATAGTTGAAACCGGCGCGCCGTCCTCCTGAGCGATCGGAATAGTCAATGAGTAGCCTTTCAGCGGGTAGACCGGTATATCCACCAACCCTTTAAGCATCGCCGTCGAGTAGGAGCCGAAGGCCATCACATAGGCGTCGCCCTTGATAATCTCATCGCCGCATTTCACCCCGGCAATGCGATCGCCCTCGTGCAGCAGCGAATCCACTGCGGTGTTGAAGCGGAAGGTCACGCCGGCCTGCTCCGCCATCGCCGCCAGACGGGTGGTAAACAGCTGGCAGTCGCCGGTTTCATCATTTGGCAGACGCAGGCCGCCGGTCAGTTTGTGGCTGACCTCAGCCAGCGCCGGCTCCACCTCCGCCAACCGCTTCGCTTCCAGCAGCTGATACGGCACGCCGGCGTCCTCCAGCACCGCGATGTCGCGGGTGGCATTTTCATACTGTTTGGCGGTACGGAACAGCTGCAGCGTCCCGCCCTGGCGCCCTTCATACTGAATGCCGGTGGTGTCGCGCAGCGCCTTCAGGCAGTCGCGGCTGTACTCCGCCAGGCGCACCATACGGCCTTTGTTCTCCATATAGTGGCGGGTGTCGCAGTTGCGCAGCATCTGCCACATCCACTTCAACTGGAACGAGGTGCCGTCAAGACCGATCGCCAGCGGCGCATGGCGCTGAAACATCCATTTGATCGCCTTCAGCGGCACCCCCGGCGCCGCCCAGGGCGCCGCATAGCCGGGAGAAATCTGCCCGGCGTTGGCCGCGCTGGTCTCCTCTGCCGGACCGGGCTGACGGTCGATGACCGTCACGTCATGACCCGCCTGACTCAAATACCACGCGCTGGCTACCCCAACCACCCCACTTCCCAGTATGACGACACGCATAGCGACTCCGTAACAGTTAAAGAACAATCATCTAATTACAAATTGATAACTCAGTTGAAAATATTATTCAACATACGCTTTATTTATGGTGACTTAACTCACAGCAAACCGCACCAGCCCTGCGCTGTGAGATTTACGATCTCATGCTGCGCTTTATTTTTACCCAGCATTAAATTCTGCAAACAAGGCAAAAAAACGGCTTTGAGATGGGGAAATCGCGAAGAAAAGCGATTGGCGTACAGCACAGTTTGCTGCACCGTGTTCTATGCTTGTTTAGAGGTTTTCCGTTCAGAGAAAACCAACAACAACGAGGGCGCGCTAATGGCTACGATTGACTCCATGAACAGGGACACCACCCGTTTAAGCGATGGACCCGACTGGACGTTCGAGTTACTGGAAACCTACCTGGCCGAAGTGGACCGGGTCGCCAAGCTCTATCGTCTTGACACCTACCCGCACCAGATCGAAGTCATTACTTCCGAGCAGATGATGGACGCCTACTCCAGCGTCGGCATGCCCATCAACTATCCGCACTGGTCGTTTGGCAAAAAATTTATTGAGACCGAGCAGGCCTATAAGNACGGTCAGCAGGGTCTGGCGTATGAGATAGTCATCAACTCCAACCCCTGTATCGCCTACCTGATGGAGGAAAACACCATCACCATGCAGGCGCTGGTGATGGCCCATGCCTGCTACGGGCATAACTCGTTTTTTAAAAATAACTATCTGTTTCGCAGCTGGACCGACGCCAGCTCGATCATCGACTATCTGATCTTTGCCCGTAAGTACATCACCGAGTGCGAAGAGCGCTATGGCGTCGACGAAGTAGAGAAACTGCTCGACTCCTGCCACGCGCTGATGAACTACGGCGTCGACCGCTATAAACGTCCGCAAAAAATCTCTCTGCAGGAGGAGAAAGCGCGGCAGAAAAGCCGGGAAGAGTATCTGCAAAGCCAGGTGAATATGCTGTGGCGCACCCTGCCGAAGCGCGAGGAAGAAAAAGCGATTGAATCCGCTCGTCGCTACCCTTCCGAACCGCAGGAGAATCTGCTGTACTTTATGGAGAAGAACGCCCCGCTGCTCGAACCGTGGCAGCGCGAGATCCTGCGCATCGTGCGTAAAGTCAGCCAGTATTTCTACCCGCAGAAACAGACCCAGGTGATGAACGAGGGGTGGGCCACCTTCTGGCACTACACCATCCTCAACCATCTCTACGATGAAGGGAAAGTGACTGAGCGCTTTATGCTGGAGTTTCTCCACAGCCATACCAACGTGGTGTTCCAGCCGCCGTACAACAGTCCGTGGTACAGCGGGATTAACCCCTACGCGCTGGGCTTCGCCATGTTCCAGGACATCAAGCGCATCTGTCAGTCGCCCACGGAAGAGGATAAGTACTGGTTCCCCGATATCGCCGGTTCTGACTGGCTGGAAACGCTGCATTTCGCCATGCGCGACTTTAAGGATGAAAGCTTTATCAGTCAGTTCCTGTCGCCGAAGATCATGCGCGATTTCCGCTTCTTTACCGTGCTCGACGACGATCACAACAATTATCTGGAGATCTCGGCGATTCATAACGAAGAGGGTTATCGCGAGATCCGCAATAAGCTCTCCGCGCAGTATAACCTCAGCAATCTTGAGCCGAACATCCAGGTGTGGAACGTTGACCTGCGCGGCGACCGATCGCTGACCTTGCGCTATGTGCCGCACAACCGCGTCCCGCTGGACAAAGGCCGGCGCGAAGTGCTGAAGCATGTGCATCGTCTGTGGGGGTTCGATGTGCTGCTGGAGCAGCAGAACGCCGACGGCAGCATTGAGCTGTTGGACCGCTGCCCGGCACGGCCGAACGCGCTATAGCATTGCGGGGCGAGTAAAATAACNNNGGGGGCCATTGGCCCCCTTGTTCTGTTTATCGATCGCGAAAAGCCCGCTTAACGCATATTCATGGCTAAATCACCGGGCAGCGATTTCTGCATCCGGTGCCAGATCTCGCCGCTGTCATGGCCGTAGCGACGAACCAGCTCGTAAACCTGGTCATGCAGGCCAGCCTCACACACTTTCGCCAGCTGATGATAGAAACCGAGCGCCAGGCTGCGCGCTTCCGGGCTGGAGAAATAGTGGCGGCCGATGCGGGTATACAACCCCTTCATGCCGTTGAGGATCAGACCGTAGATCGGGTTGCCGGAGGCGAACGCCAGACCACGGAAAATATTATAATCAAGCTCGGCGAAGGCGTCGGCGTGATCCTCCACCTCCCGGGCGCTGTCCAGGACCGCCAGCGCTTTATCCGGATGCTGGCGAAACGCGGTGCGGATAAAAATCGTGGAAATGTTGGTGCGCACGGAGAGCAGATTATCAATCAGCTGCGGTACGCTGTCGTGATCGAGGCGCGCCAGCGTTTCGAGGATATTCAGGCCGGAGGTTTCCCAAAAGTTATTCACTTTAGTGGGCTTACCATGCTGAATGGTCAGCCAGCCGTCACGGGCCAGACGCTGCAATACTTCGCGCAGGGTTGTGCGGGTGACACCGATCAGCTCAGAAAGCTCGCGTTCAGCGGGGAGAATCGATCCGGGAGGGAAGCGGTTATTCCAGATACTCTCAATGATGTACTCTTCCGCGAAACCCGCAGGGCTCTGCGCCTTAATGACCATAGTAAGATTTCCATTACACAGCGTTACAATTGCACTCATCATACCAGAGCCGCTATAGCGCAGATAGCATGGCAAGTGAATTAAAAAGGGATCGCCGTTTCATTTTCCGCTTTTACTTTGCGCTTTTCCTTATCTTCACAAACCGCCAGCGCGGCGCGAAGAAAGTTGCTTCTCATTTTGCTCAACTGGTACTCTTGCCAATCGTTATGCACAAAACCATGCACTCATTGACGGGGAAGGATTCTGTCGTGGAAATTTCTTATGGCCGCGCGCTGTGGCGCAATTTTCTTGGCCAGTCGCCGGACTGGTACAAGCTGGCATTAATCATTTTCTTAATCGTAAATCCGCTGGTGTTCGCCGTGGCGCCGTTTGTCGCCGGCTGGCTGCTGGTGGTCGAGTTTATCTTTACCCTCGCCATGGCGCTGAAGTGCTATCCGCTGCTGCCGGGTGGTCTGCTGGCTATCGAGGCGCTGCTGATCGGCATGACCAGCCCGGCGCACGTGCGGGAAGAGATCGCCGGCAATCTGGAGGTGCTGCTCCTGCTGATGTTCATGGTGGCGGGTATCTACTTTATGAAACAGCTTTTGCTGTTCGTGTTTACGCGCCTGCTGCTGGGGATCCGCAGCAAAATGCTGCTATCGCTGGCCTTCTGCCTGGCGGCCGCCTTCCTCTCGGCCTTTCTCGATGCGCTGACGGTGGTGGCGGTAGTGATCAGCGTCGCCGTCGGGTTCTACGGCATCTATCACCGCGTCGCCTCGGCGCGCCCGGACGATAGCGACCTGCTCGATGACAGCCATATCGAGCAGCACTACCGCGAGGTGCTGGAGCAGTTCCGCGGCTTTCTGCGCAGCCTGATGATGCACGCCGGCGTCGGGACCGCGCTCGGCGGCGTCATGACCATGGTCGGCGAGCCGCAAAACCTGATTATCGCCAAAGCCGCGGGCTGGCATTTTGGCGAGTTCTTTCTTCGCATGGCGCCCGTGACCCTGCCGGTGATGGTCTGCGGTCTGTTAACCTGTCTGCTGGTCGAAAAGTATCGCCTGTTTGGCTACGGCGAACCGCTACCGCCGACGGTGCGCAAGGTGCTGCAGGAGTTTGACGATCGCAGCCGCGCCCAGCGCAGCCGTCAGGAGCGACTGCGGCTGATTGCCCAGGCGCTCATTGGCGTTTGGCTGATCGTGGCCCTGGCTTTTCACCTGGCTGAGGTCGGCCTGATTGGCCTGTCGGTGATCATCCTCGCCACCACCTTTACCGGCGTTACCGATGAGCACGCCATTGGCAAGGCGTTCACCGAGGCGCTGCCCTTTACCGCGCTGCTGACGGTCTTCTTCTCCATCGTCGCGGTTATCATCGATCAGCAGCTGTTCACGCCGGTGATCGAGTTTGTCCTGCAGGCCTCGCCGCACGCGCAGCTGTCGCTGTTTTATCTGTTCAACGGCCTGCTGTCGTCCATTTCGGATAACGTGTTTGTCGGCACGGTCTACATCAACGAAGCGAAAGCGGCGCTCGAACATGGCGCCATCAGCCTGCCCCAGTTTGAGATGCTGGCGGTAGCGATCAACACCGGCACCAACCTGCCCTCGGTGGCCACCCCGAACGGCCAGGCGGCGTTTCTCTTCCTGCTGACTTCCGCCCTGGCGCCGCTTATTAGGCTCTCCTATGGCCGTATGGTGTGGATGGCGCTGCCCTACACCATCGTACTGACGCTGGTCGGCCTGTTATGCGTCGAGTTCACCCTGATGCCAGTCACCGACTGGCTGCTGGCGCACGGCTGGCTGGTGACGCCCAGCCTGCCCTGAGTCAGTTTTTGCCCGGGTTCGCCCGGGCGCATCAATAACCCGTTACGGAATATTTTCCGCCGCGCCTCTGGCGTCGGTTCGGTTTTCGTTTACACTGCCATGATTTAGCATCTTCCAGGGAAATGATTATGTTGCAATATTTAAACCAGTGCTCAAGAGGACGCGGTGCCTGGCTCCTGATGGCGTTGACCGCTTTTATTCTCGAACTTGTCGCGCTGTGGTTCCAGCACGTGATGCTGCTGCAGCCGTGTGTCATGTGTATTTACGAACGCTGCGCGCTGTTCGGCATCATGGGCGCGGGACTGGTGGGCGCTATCGCCCCCAAAACGCCGCTGCGCTATGTCGCCATGGCAATCTGGTTGTACAGCGCGATACGCGGACTACAGCTGGCGTGGGAGCATACGATGATCCAGCTGCACCCTTCACCGTTCCAGACCTGCGATTTCGCCGCCCGCTTCCCAACCTGGCTGCCGCTGGATAAATGGCTGCCGCAGGTTTTCGTTGCGTCCGGAGACTGTTCAGTACGTCAGTGGCAGTTCCTGTCGCTGGAGATGCCGCAATGGCTGGTGGGGATTTTCGCCGCCTATCTGCTGGTCGCTATTCTGGTGATCGTTGCTCAGCCTTTCAAAGCGAAAAAACGCGATCTGTTTGGTCGTTAAGCCGCGGCGAGTATAGCCCACAATGAAACGCCCTGCGGGGCGTTTTTTTATGCCTCCTGCGCATCACTGAATCGTTTCATGTCTATGGTTGACCACAGCTGCCAAAAGGTGCATATTAAATACATCTTTTAAAACCCCACAGGAGCTCACATGTCATCTTTACTGATCCCCGCAGACTGGAAAGTTAAACGCTCCACCCCATTCTTTACCAAAGAGAATGTCCCTGCCGCCCTGCTGAGCCACCACAACACCGCGGCTGGCGTCTTCGGCCAGCTGTGCGTCATGGAGGGCACGGTCACCTATTACGGTTTTGCCAATGAACAAGCGACGGAGCCGGAGAAAAAAGTCGTGATTCATGCCGGGCAGTTTGCTACCAGTCCGCCGCAGTACTGGCACCGCGTCGAACTCAGTGACGACGCCCGCTTCAATATTCACTTCTGGGTGGCGGAAGAAACCGACGGTGAAAACGGGCTGTTCCACGCGAAGAAAGCGTGACGGCGCTTAGCGCGCCCTGTCAGGCAGATTAAGGATATGGTCCTGCCAGTCGACCACCGTGGACTCAGGCACCGCAATATGGCGAACGGAGATGCGTTCGCCGTGCATCGCCGCTTTTGAGCCAGTCAGCAGCGGGTGCCAGGCCGGCAGAGGCTTGCCTTCCGCCAGCAGGCGATAGGCACAGGTCGGCGGCAGCCATTCGAAGGTCGGCAGATTTTCGCGGGTAAGCTTGATGCAGTCCGGCTCATACTCAAAGCGACGCGCGTAGTTACGACACTGGCAGGTTTTGATATTGAGCTGACGACAGGCGACGTTGGTGAAGTAGATCTCGTCAGTGTCTTCATCCATCAGCTTGTGCAGGCAGCACTGGCCGCAGCCGTCACACAGCGATTCCCACTCCGCGTCGCTCATGTCATCCAGTGTTTTTTGTTGCCAGAAAGGTTGTTCGCTCATCGGAGTGTCCGTCGTTGCCAGTTAAGGGTGCACCTTATAACCAGTCTGGCACGCCGATGCAAGTTTTGCCGCCCCAAAAGGCGGCAAATAGCGCTTACAGCACGCGGGTAGTGAGCGCCAGGCCGTTGAAGCCGACCTCCAGCTCGTCACCGCTGTGCAGCGGCCCCACGCCTTCCGGGGTGCCGGTGAGGATCACATCCCCGGCTTTGAGGGTAAAGAAGCGCGACATATAGGCGATCAGCGGCACAATCCTATGGATCATGTCGGCAGTGGTGCCCTGCTGGCGCACTTCGCCATTAATCTTCAGACTTAACGACGTATTCTGCGGGTCGCCGTGGAACTCAGCGGCCGGGATAAAGCCGGAGATCGGACAGGCGTTATCGAAGCCTTTGGCCTTCTCCCAGGGTTGTCCCGCTTTTTTCATTTTCGCCTGCAGGTCGCGCAGCGTGAGATCCAGCGCGACGCCATAGCCGGCAATCCCTTTCAGCACATGCTCTTCCGTCGCCTGACGCAGCGTGCTGCCGATAAGCACCGCCAGCTCGACTTCGTGATGCACCGAGCCCAGCCCCTCAGGAAGCACCAACGGCTGACGAAGATCGCACAGCGCAGTCTCAGGTTTAATAAACAGCACCGGCTCTTCCGGCGTCGCACTGCCCATTTCCTTGATGTGTTTCGCATAATTACTGCCGACGCACACTACTTTGCTTACTGGATAATCCAGAAGCGCACCCTGCCAGTTATGATGTTGGTACATTATTTTCCCTCGTGGGTTAATCGGATTGTTTCCCCTGTTCCGCCAGGTGTTTCTTTAGTAGATTTTCAGACGGCGGAGGCAGTTGCAGGTAATAGCCCTGTTCGCTTAACGCCTGTTTCACTTTTTCCAGATCGGCGTTAACCAGTTTTTTGCGCCCATCCAGCGGCAGCAGCATCGCCATTTGCGGCGTGCCAAAGCTGCGCATTAGCTCGTCAGGAACGCGCGAGAAATCGTCCTTTTTTTCGACGTATAAATAGGTTTGTTCACGTTTAGTACTTCGATAGATCACACAAAACATAGTTTTACTCGGAATTAGACCCGTGGTCACTTGCCTCAATATATGAGTGACTATAACATGCCTTTTAGTCTTCGGAATATCACCGCACTTCGGCGGTTGATAAACAGCAAATTGAGTAAGGCCAGGATGTCAAATACGCCAATCGAACTTAAAGGCAGTAGCTTCACGTTATCTGTCGTTCATTTGCACGATGCAAATCCCGAGGTTATTCGTCAGGCGTTAGAAGACAAAATCGCCCAGGCTCCCGCTTTTTTACGTCATGCTCCGGTGGTGGTGAATATCGCCAGCATCGAGGAGGAGGTGGAATGGCGCGCCATCAACGAGGCTATCGCCGCGACCGGTTTACGTATTATGGGCGTTAGCGGATGCAAAATTCCGCGCCTGAAAACCGAAATCGACCGCGCCGGCATCCCGTTATTAACCGAAGGGAAAGAAAAAGCCTCTCGTCCGGCACCGTCCGACCCCACCCCGCCGCCGCCAGTTGCTAGTCAGATCACAAAAACGCGTTTGATTGATCAGCCGGTACGTTCCGGTCAGCGCATTTATGCGCCACACTGTGATCTTATTGTTACAAATCATGTGAGTGCCGGTGCGGAACTTATCGCTGACGGAAATATCCATGTATATGGCATGATGCGAGGACGCGCGCTGGCAGGCGCCGGTGGCGACAGAGACGCCCAGATATTTTGTACCCACCTTGCGGCGGAGCTGGTCTCCATCGCCGGGGAATATTGGCTGAGCGATAACATCCCGGCCGAATTTTATGGCAAAGCGGCGCGCCTGCGTTTAGGTGAAAGCGCTTTGGCAATTCAACCGTTAAATTAATCCCTTTTTAACAAGGAATTTCTATGGCACGCATTATTGTTGTGACTTCGGGTAAAGGGGGCGTTGGCAAGACCACCTCCAGCGCGGCCATCGCTACAGGTTTGGCCCAGAAGGGAAAGAAAACCGTCGTTATCGACTTCGACATCGGCCTGCGTAACCTCGACCTGATTATGGGCTGCGAACGTCGCGTCGTTTATGATTTCGTCAACGTCATTCAGGGCGATGCCACACTGAACCAGGCGCTGATTAAAGATAAGCGCACGGAAAATCTCTACATTCTCCCGGCTTCCCAGACCCGGGATAAAGACGCTCTGACCCGCGAAGGCGTCGACAAGGTTCTCGAAGAACTGAAGAAAATGGAATTCGATTTCATCGTCTGTGATTCCCCGGCAGGCATTGAAACCGGTGCGCTGATGGCGCTTTACTTTGCTGATGAAGCCATCATCACCACTAACCCGGAAGTCTCCTCCGTTCGCGACTCCGACCGTATCCTTGGCATTCTCGCCTCTAAATCCCGCCGCGCGGAAAATGGCGAAGAGCCAATCAAAGAGCATCTGCTGCTGACCCGCTACAATCCAGGCCGCGTTAATAAAGGCGATATGCTGAGCATGGAAGACGTGCTGGAAATTCTGCGCATCAACCTGGTAGGCGTGATCCCGGAAGACCAGTCAGTCCTGCGCGCATCCAACCAGGGTGAGCCGGTGATCCTCGATGCCGCCTCGGACGCAGGCAAAGCCTATGCCGATACCGTTGAACGTCTGCTCGGAGAAGAACGCCCTTTCCGCTTCATTGAAGAAGAGAAGAAAGGATTCCTCAAACGCCTGTTCGGAGGATAAATTATGGCTTTACTCGACTTTTTTCTCTCGCGAAAAAAGAACACGGCTAATATTGCGAAAGAACGCCTGCAAATCATCGTCGCCGAGCGCCGCCGCGGAGACGCGGAGCCGCATTACCTGCCGCAGTTACGCAAAGATATCCTGGAAGTGATCTGTAAATACGTACAGATCGACCCGGAGATGGTCAGCGTGCAGCTGGAGCAGCGGGACGGGGATATATCCATTCTTGAGCTGAACGTGACCCTACCCGAAACGGAAGAGTCGAAATCCTGACCTGTCGCGCTATCGCGAAAAAAAACCGGCTACGCCACGCGCCGCCGGTTTTTTAATGCTCTGAACCTGGCCGCGAACTAGCGCGGATAGTCGTTTAACAGCCTCTTCAGCCGCTCGGCCATTAGCTCCCCGCGCCAACCGGAAATCAGCTCAGGTTCACCGGCTTGCGTTTTCAGCTGCCAGTGCCAGTTCAGCAGCTGGTTGATCTGCCGACGCGACGCCAGCAGCTCCGCGCTTACGCCCTTCTCCGTGCTCACTTCCTGCACCAGCGCTTTAATATCTTTAAAGGCTTTGCGGTAGCCCGGCATGTCGATCAGGTTCTGCAGCGGCGCTGGCAGGGCCGACTCCGGCAGCGCCTGCGCTTTTTCGACCAGGCTAATCAGCGTTTTGCCGTGGAAGCGAATTTCGCTACCGGACAACCCGAGGCTGTCGAGCTCGCCCAGGCTGGTGGGCATATAGCGCGCCACGCTCCACAGATGCTCTTCCCGCACCACAAAGTTTACCGCCAGGTCGCGCTCGCGCGCTTTGCGCAGGCGCCACTCCGCCAACAGCTGCAGACAACCCAGCTGGCGGGTACGCAGCTGCCAGGCGTTGCCGATATCGCGCCAGGCCTCGGCCGGGTCGACCACCTCCTGACGACGCTGCTGCATCACGCGGCACTCGTCGAGCGCCGCCGGCAGCCAGCCAGCGCGATCGGTCTCCGCCATTAACTGGCTGGCGATCGGCAGCAGATACCAGACGTCGGCCGCGGCATATTCACACTGACGCTCAGTCAGCGGGCGCGCCAGCCAGTCGGTGCGGGATTCGCTTTTATCCAGCGCTACCCCGGAATACTCTTCCACCATCGAGGCGAAGCCCCAGGACATTGGGCGGCCGCAGAAGGCCGCCAGGATCTGGGTGTCAATCAGCGGCTGCGGCATCAGGTTAAATGCATTAAGGAAGACTTCTAAATCTTCGCTGCCGGCATGCAGGTATTTAGTCACATCCTGGTTGAGCAGCAGGTCGCGCATCGGCGCCCAGTCGTTAATCGTCAAGGGATCGATCAGAGAGACCTGCTGGCCGTCGAACAGCTGCAGCAGGCCCAGCTGCGGGTAATAGGTGCGGGTGCGGACAAATTCCGTATCCAGAGCGACGGCGGAGGCCGTGCTTGCCGCTTCGCAGACAGCGCGCAGGCCATCGTCGGTGGTGATCATCTGATAGTTCAAAGCATACTCTCTTAACTTGCGCCCATAAAAAACGCCGGCGTAGCCGGCGTCAGGCGACTCATTCGTTACTTAGCCTTTATTGTCCACTTTAGCGCGCGCTTCGTCACGCAGTTCTCGCCGCAAAATTTTCCCGACGTTGGATTTCGGCAGTTCATCACGGAATTCCACCAGCTTCGGCACCTTGTATCCGGTCAAATGGCGACGGCAGAACGTAATCAGCGCCTCTTCGGTTAACGCAGCATCTTTCTTGACTACGAAAATCTTCACCGCTTCGCCGCTGCTGCCTGACGGCACGCCGATGGCCGCCACTTCCAGCACCCCGCTATGCTGCATGACCACATCTTCGATTTCGTTCGGATAGACGTTAAAACCCGACACCAGGATCATATCTTTTTTGCGATCGACGATGCGCAGGAACCCCTCTTCATCCATCACCGCGATATCCCCGGTGTGCAGCCAGCCGTCTTTGATAATCTCATCCGTCGCGTCAGGGCGCTGCCAGTAGCCCAGCATCACCTGCGGCCCTTTAATACAGAGCTCGCCCGGCTGACCCGGCGCCACTTCGTTATCATCATCATCCACCAGTTTGGCTTCGGTGGAGGGCACCGGCAGGCCAATGCTGCCGCTGTGGTAGTCAATATCGTGCGGGTTAACGCTGACCAGCGGAGAACACTCTGTCAGGCCGTAGCCCTCCAGCAGATATTGCCCGGTCAGTTTTACCCAGCGCTCGGCCACCGCCTGCTGCACCGGCATCCCACCGCCGGCGGACAAATGCAGCGAGGAGAAATCAAGCTGCTGGAACTCTTTGTTGTTCAGCAAGGCGTTGAACAGGGTATTGACCCCGGTCATGGCGGTAAAAGGATACTTCGCCAGCTCCTTCACCAGCCCGGGGATATCGCGTGGGTTGGTGATCAGCAAATTTTGCCCGCCCAGTTCGATAAACAGCAGGCAGTTCATGGTCAGGGCGAAAATGTGATACAGCGGCAGCGCGGTCACCACGAACTCTTTGCCGCGATGCAGCAGCGGGCCGTAGGTGGCATTGACCTGCTCGAGGTTAGCCAGCATATTGCGGTGGGTGAGCATCGCACCTTTGGCCACGCCGGTGGTGCCCCCGGTGTACTGCAGAAACGCCAGATCTTCCGCAACGATCTCCGGCTTGACGTACTGCATGCGATAGCCGTGCTGCAACGCGCTGCGAAACGAGATGGCGTCCGGCAGGTGGTACTTCGGCACCAGGCGCTTAATGTACTTGACCACAAAGTTCACCAGCGTGCCTTTGGCGGTGGAAAGCTGGTCGCCCATGCGCGTCAGGATCACATGCTGGACCTGAGTTTTCGCCACCACTTTTTCCAGGGTATGGGCAAAGTTGGAGACTATGACGATCGCCGCCGCGCCGCTGTCGTTGAGCTGATGCTCCAGTTCGCGCGGGGTATATAAGGGGTTGACGTTAACCACGATCATCCCGGCGCGCAGGATGCCAAACAGAGCCACCGGATACTGCAGCAGGTTAGGCATCATCAGGGCCACGCGATCGCCCTTCTGTAACCCCAACCCCTCCTGAAGATAAGCGGCGAAGGCGCGACTACGCTCCTCCAGCTTACGGTAGGTCATCACTTCACCCATATTGATAAACGCCGGTTGGTCGGCGTAACGGGTGGTGGCATGTTCAAACAGTTCAACCAGGGATTGATAGCGGTCAGGATTTATCTCCGCCGGAACATCTGCGGGATAACGGTTTAGCCAAACCTTTTTCACTGCATCACCTCTGAAATAGTTATTCGTCGTCATCACAGCCCCTGGATAATACATTTTGTTAACATTATATTAACTCAGCGTACCAGTTTATTAATTAGGCAATGAGCAGGTTGCGAAGCGCGTCACTATTTTTTTTCTTATTCGACTGAAAACAAAGAAACAGCGGACCGGCCGCTGTTTCTTTGAACTAACATAAACAACAAAATCATTCGGTTACAACGTTTCTCACCTCAGCAGGGCCGGGATTGTACCAGCCCCAGCCGCCATAGCCGTAGCCCCAGGGGCGCGGACCCAGCATCCACGGGTCGATAGGTTGCGGAGGCATCACCACCTGCTGCACTACGTTCCAGCGCTTGTAGCCGGTGGCGTTCATCAGCATAAATTTATACGGCGTGCTGCCCACCTTGCCGTCAACCACCCCGGCGATCGGTCCGACCACGGTCACTAGTTGACCGCGGAAATCCACCGGATCGAGGAAGCCATTGACGTCAGCAAAAATCCTTCCGCGGGACGGCTCGCCCAGCACTGGCCGCGCGCCGCTGTCCAGCGGTACGGTGGCGATTTCTAAGCGGGTTTTCCCCTGCTGGTTTTGCACATTGACCACCTTACCGCCAAAGCGCGCTTCCTGGCCAACGTACAGCTGCGGGGCGTTCATCACCCGCACCAAATCCTGCTGCGGCGTCGGGCTGGTGCCTTTGATGGCATCCGGCACTGACACGCAGCCGCTTAGCGCAACGGCAACCGCCGCGGCTAACAGCCAGCGAACGCCCTGTTTTTGACCCGCCATGATGCGACTCCTTTTCTCAGTCTTCTTGTTACTGAGATTCACTCGCGGCCTGGAAGTTTCTTCCACGCCACCTCGTTTCGCAAATAAACCGGCTCCGCTTTCTCCACGGCCACGGTTTTCCCCGCCGCCAGCAGGTAACAGGCTAACGGCAGCATATCCTCCGCCGCCGGCAATTCAATTTCGCCGCTGCTTAAGGTCAGTCCGCTCGCTTTCGCCAGATCCGGCCACGCCTGCCATCCGGTGCCGACGGTGGCCCATTCGCCGGAAAGCTGTGCCAGTCGTTCGGCTACCGCGTCCGGTTTGAGCACCGCTTCCGTCTCTTCGCCATGCCAGACGCCCTGCTCGTCGCGCTGGTACTCGGCCCAGTAGACTTCGCCCATACGCGCATCAATGGCCGCCAGCACACGGGTGGCGCCGGTTTTGCGCCAGGCGCCCTGCGCCATGGTGGCCAGCGTGGAAACGCCAATCATTGGCAGTTCGGCGCCCAGCGCCAGCCCCTGAGCGATACCGATGCCGATGCGCACGCCGGTAAAGCTGCCCGGACCGCGGCCAAAGGCCAGCGCGTCCAGCTCGCTCAGCGTGGTGCCGCTCTCGGTGAGGACCTCCTGCACCAGCGGCAGGATACGTTGGGTATGTTCGCGGGGACAAATTTCGAAATGAGCACTAAGGGTGCCATCATTCCACAGAGCCGCGGAGCAGGCCTCTGTGGCGGTATCGATAGCCAAAATTCGCATGGGTGGTCACGCTCTCGTTACATAGTTCAGGCCTTCAGGCAGCCTGATTTCCGGCAAACGGCCAACCCGCCGCCATGCCGCCCGAAGTCTATTGGGAACCGCTAATTAACAAAATGGCGCGCAGCTTAACACATTTTAGTGCGGATTACCTTGCCGGCGGTACGGCGAGAAAGCGCACCGCCCGACGGATATCGCGGGTTCGCGGCGCCGGCGGCAGACTGGCCAGGAACACCGCGCCGTAGGGGCGCATCACCAGCCGGTTGTCGCAGATCACCAGCACCCCGCGGTCGTCGATATCGCGGATCAGGCGACCCACCCCCTGCTTGAGGGTGATCACCGCATCCGGGAGCTGCACTTCATCGAAGGGATCGCCGCCGCGCAGCCGGCAATCTTCCATCCGCGCTTTTAGCAGCGGATCGTCCGGCGAGGTGAACGGTAGCTTATCGATAATCACCAGCGACAGCGCGTCGCCGCGCACATCGACTCCCTCCCAGAAGCTGCTGGTAGCCACCAGCAGCGCGTTGCCGGCGCTGACGAACTGCTGCAGCAGCTGGCCTTTGCTGGTCTCGCCCTGCAGCAGCACCGGTAGCGTCATGGTGGCGCGGAACTGCTCCGCCAGATCGCGCATCATGGCGTGCGAGGTGCACAACATAAAGCAGCGACCATCGTTGGCCTCGATCAGCGGCTTGAGCATCGCCGCCAGGTGTCGCGCCGCGCCGGGCTGGTTCGGCAGGGGTAGGTTGCGCGGCACGCAGAGCAGCGCCTGGTGCTGATAGTCAAAGGGACTCGGCAGCAGTAGAGTCTGCGCCTCGTCGATCCCCAGCCGGGCGGTAAAGTGATGCAGATCGTCGTTCACCGACAGCGTCGCCGAGGTAAAGATCCAGCTCCCCGACTTCTGCGCCATCACCTCTTTAAACTTCTCGGCCACGGTCAGCGGCGTCAGCGCGAGAGTAAAGTGGCGCGAGGTACACTCATACCAGTAGCTGTAGCCCGGCTGGTTGATCTCTTTCAACCGCTTCAGGCGCCCGCGATAGAGGGTGGCGCGCTCAAAAGCGGCGTCGAGCAGCGCCGAGCGACCCAGCGAAAGTTTGGCGACGTCATAGCATAGCTCGAGCGCGTCATCGAGCAGCAGCAGCGCTCGCTGAATGTGGCTGTCCGCCAGCAGCTCGCGCAGATTGCCGCGGTAGCCCGGGTCTCCCAGCTGCAGGCGGAAATCCTGCGCGCTTTGCGCCAGGCGGTCGGCGCATTTTTGCAGCTGCTGAGTGTCTTTCAGTTCGGTGCGGTAGGCAATGGTGATGTCTTTCGCCAGGTCCAGCAGCTGGCGGCTGGAGAGCGACTGGCCAAAGTACTGACTGGCGATATCCGGCAGCTGATGGGCTTCATCGAAGATCATCACTTCCGCCTCGGGGATCAGCTCGGCAAAGCCGCTCTCTTTGACCACCATATCGGCCAGAAACAGGTGATGGTTGACCACCACCACGTCGGCGTCCATCGCTTTTTTACGCGCCTTCACCACGAAGCAATCTTTATACAGTGGGCAGTCGCTACCGAGACAGTTATCGTTGGTGCTGGTGACCAGCGGCCAGGCCTGAGAGTCTTCCGCGACGCTGGCGCAGGTGCTGATATCGCCATCCTGGGTTTGATTCGACCAGGAGCGCAGGAGGATCACATCGCTGAGGGTTTGCACCGGCAGATCGCCGCCCGCCAGCGCCTGCTGCTCAAGACGTTCGAGACACAGGTAGTTGGAGCGCCCTTTGAGCAGCGCCAGTTTCCCGGTGAATTTGAGCGCTTTGGCGACGGTGGGCAGATCGCGGCTGTAAAGCTGATCCTGCAGCGCTTTCGAGCCGGTGGAGATAATCACCTTTTTTTTCGCCCGCAGCGCAGGCGCCAGGTAAGCGTAGGTTTTACCGGTTCCGGTCCCCGCTTCCACCACCAGCGGCCGGGAGGCCTCAATCGCTTCGCTGACCGCCACCGCCATCTGGCGCTGCGGCTCGCGCGGTTTAAATCCCGGTATGGCTTTGGCTAGCTGGCCGTCTGCTGCAAAATCGTCGATCACATTGCCCCCTGGTTATTTGGACAGTGATTATGTCAGGGAGGACGGCGTTTCGCCAGTCCGGGTAGTGACGCGAGCGGCACATTATGGCAGTCTTGCCGCAGCCGAATGGAATGCTTAAAGAGGNNNNGCAATGACAATTACGCGTATTGATGCCGAAGCCCGTTGGTCAGACGTGGTGATCCACAACCAGACCCTGTACTACACCGGCGTGCCGGCAAATCTCGATGCCGACGCTTTCGAGCAGACCGCCAATACCCTGGCGCAGATTGACGCGGTGCTGGAAAAACAGGGCAGCGACAAGTCGCGTATTCTTGACGCCACCATCTTCCTCGCCGATAAAAGCGACTTTGCGGCGATGAATAAAGCCTGGGACGCGTGGGTGGTGGCTGGTCACGCCCCGGTGCGCTGCACGGTGGAAGCGACGCTGATGAACCCGCAGTATAAAGTTGAGATCAAAATTATCGCCGCGGTGTAATTACTCGTCCTCATCCTCATCTTCAAAGCGCGCGACGATCTGCTCGCCGGTATGCGTTGCGCGCAGCTCTTCCGCCACCAGGGCAATCGCCTGGCCGCTGCTTATCCCCTGAGCCATTAGCTCATGGATACGTTCGACCGCTTTTTGCTGTTGCTCGTGGCTCAGCGAAGGTAAACCTGCAAACATCTTTTACTCCTGCTACATTGTGGGGCGTAATTATTTCACGCCGTCCCCGACTACGCCAGAGGGGCGGCAACGTTCAGGATCGAGAAAGATGTTGTCCCCCGCGATTATTACCCTGCCCTGGCGCCCGGATGCGGCCGAACACTATTTTGCGCCGTTAAGCGCCCTGCCCTGGGCGATGCTGCTGCATTCCGGCTTTGCCGACCATCCGCATAACCGCTTTGATATTCTGGTGGCTGCCCCGCGCGCCACGCTACTGACGCGCGATGAACAGACGTGGGTCGACGACGGCGAAGCCGTTGTTGTCTCAGCGGAAGATCCGCTGCAGCTCCTGCAGCAGCAGTTGGATCGTCAGCCGTTCACGCCGCAACCCCATGACGATCTGCCGTTTCTCGGCGGCGCGCTGGGATTATTCGGTTACGACCTGGGCCGTCGCTTTGAGCGTCTCCCTTCGCACGCGCAGGCCGATATCGCGCTGGCGGATATGGCGGTGGGGATCTATGACTGGGCGCTTATCGTCGACCACCAGCGCCAACAGATATCGCTGCTCAGCTATGACGACCCGCAGCAGCGTCTACAGTGGCTGGAGGCGCAAACGCCGACGCCGGGTGAAACCTTCGCCCTGACCTCTGCCTGGCAGTCAAATATGAGCCGCCAGCAGTACGGCGAAAAATTTCGCCAGGTACAGGCCTATCTGCACAGCGGCGACTGCTATCAGGTCAACCTCGCCCAGCGTTTTCAGGCCAGCTACGTCGGTGATGAATGGCAGGCCTTCCGCCAGCTGAACGCCGTCAACCGCGCCCCCTTTAGCGCCTTTATTCGCCTCGATGAAGGGGCGATTTTAAGCCTGTCGCCGGAGCGCTTTATCCAGCTGCGCCAGGGGGAGATCCAGACGCGGCCGATAAAAGGCACCCTGCCGCGGCTCGATTCGCCGCTGGCAGATGCGCAGCAGGCTGAGAAGCTGGCGAATTCGCCGAAAGATCGCGCCGAGAATTTAATGATTGTCGACCTGATGCGCAACGACATCGGCCGCGTCGCCGTCCCGGGCAGCGTGCGGGTCCCCGAGCTGTTCGTGGTGGAGCCGTTCCCGGCGGTCCATCATCTGGTCAGCACCATCACCGCCCGCCTGCCAATGACGCTGCACGCCAGCGACCTGCTGCGCGCCGCCTTTCCCGGCGGCTCGATCACCGGCGCGCCGAAAGTGCGGGCGATGGAGATTATCGATGAACTGGAGCCCCAGCGACGCAATGCCTGGTGTGGGAGCATTGGCTACCTGAGCTATTGCGGCAATATGGATACCAGCATCACCATTCGCACCCTGACGGCATGGCAGGGACAGCTGTACTGCTCCGCCGGCGGCGGAATTGTGGCGGATAGCGAGGAAGCGGCGGAATATCAGGAAACTTTTGATAAAGTTAATCGTATCCTGCAGCAACTGGAGAACTAGACCATGGCGGATCGCGCCCTTAATCTGGATGATTTTCTGTCCCGCTTTCAGCTTCTGCGCCCGCAGCCTTCGCGCCATGCGCTCAATCAGCGGCAGGCGGCGGTACTGGTGCCGATCGTGCGCCGGCCGCAGCCCGGCCTGCTGCTGACCCAGCGTTCGCCGCTGCTGCGCAAGCACGCCGGCCAGGTCGCCTTTCCCGGCGGCGCAGTAGATAATACCGACGCGACGCTTATCGCCGCCGCCCTGCGCGAAGCTCAGGAAGAGGTGGCGATCCCGCCGGAGGCGGTCGAGGTGATCGGCGTCCTGCCGCCGGTGGACAGCGTCACCGGCTTTCAGGTGACGCCGGTGGTGGGCATTATTCCCCCGGATCTGCACTACCACGCCAGCCAGGACGAAGTCTCCGCGGTATTTGAAATGCCGCTCGCCGAAGCCCTGCGCCTTGGGCGCTACCATCCACTCGATATCCACCGCCGGGGCAACGACCACCGCGTCTGGCTCTCCTGGTACCAGCATTATTTTGTCTGGGGAATGACCGCCGGGATCATTCGCGAGCTGGCGCTGCAAATTGGCGCACGTCCTTAGCTATACTGATAATGAGAGGGCGCTCTCATTATCAGTAAAATCGCGGTTAGCCATTAGTTTAATTCATGTGAATAGTTGAACTGACAGGGCGCTTCCCTCTTACACTATGCGCAGTTATTACATCGTTACCGCACCCGCGGTAACCCTGTCAGGAGTATTATCGTGATTAGTCTATTCGACATGTTCAAGGTGGGGATTGGTCCCTCATCTTCCCACACTGTTGGCCCGATGAAGGCCGGAAAACAGTTCGTCGATGACCTGGTCGAAAAAGGATTGCTTAATGCAGTGACTCGTGTGGCGGTTGACGTCTACGGTTCACTGTCATTAACCGGCAAAGGCCACCATACGGACATCGCCATTATCATGGGACTGGCGGGCAATCAGCCCGATACGGTCGATATTGACGCGATCCCGGCTTTTATCCGTGACGTCGAAGCGCGCGGTCGTCTGCTGCTGGCCAACGGCCAGCATGAGGTCGACTTCCCGGCGGATGACGGCATGCGTTTTCGCAGCGACAACCTGCCGCTGCACGAAAACGGCATGACCATTCACGCCTGGGCCGGCGAGAAAGAGATCTACTGCAAGACCTACTACTCGATCGGCGGCGGCTTTATTGTCGACGAAGAGCACTTCGGCAAGGAAAACGCCAACGAACTGCAGGTGCCCTACCCATTTAAATCGGCGCAGGAAATGCTGGCCTACTGCAAAGAGACTGGCCTGTCGCTCTCCGGGATGGTGATGCAGAACGAACTGGCTCTGCACAGCAAAAAAGAGATCGAGGATTATTTCGCCAACGTCTGGCAGACCATGCGCGCCTGTATCGACCGCGGGATGAACACCGAGGGCGTGCTGCCTGGCCCGCTGCGCGTACCGCGTCGCGCCTCGGCGCTGCGTCGTCTGCTGGTGGCCAGCGATAAGCTCTCCAGCGATCCAATGAACGTTGTTGACTGGGTCAATATGTTCGCGCTGGCGGTCAATGAAGAGAACGCCGCCGGCGGTCGCGTGGTAACCGCGCCGACCAACGGCGCCTGCGGCATCGTTCCGGCGGTACTCGCCTATTACGATCACTTTATCGAGTCCGTCAGCCCGGAGATCTATTTTCGCTACTTTATGGCCTGCGGGGCGATCGGCGCGCTGTATAAGATGAATGCGTCCATTTCCGGCGCGGAAGTCGGCTGTCAGGGCGAGGTGGGCGTCGCCTGCTCGATGGCGGCGGCGGGACTGGCTGAACTGCTCGGCGCCAGCCCGGAACAGGTTTGCGTGGCGGCGGAGATCGGCATGGAACACAACCTCGGCCTGACCTGTGATCCGGTCGCCGGTCAGGTGCAGGTGCCATGCATTGAACGTAACGCCATCGCCTCCGTCAAGGCGATCAACGCCGCGCGAATGGCGATGCGCCGCACCAGCGAACCGCGCGTCTCGCTCGATAAGGTGATCGAGACCATGTATGAAACCGGTAAAGACATGAACGCCA
The DNA here is from genome assembly GCF_036233805.1 of Klebsiella sp. EMBS2024. NCBI lineage: Bacteria > Pseudomonadati > Pseudomonadota > Gammaproteobacteria > Enterobacterales > Enterobacteriaceae > Klebsiella > Klebsiella sp. EMBS2024. The sequence goes on from NZ_JAZARW010000001.1 coordinate 2,552,718, forward strand.
AGTACCGCGAAACCTCGCGCGGCGGCCTGGCGATTAAAGTTCAGTGTGACTAAACTTTTCGTGCCCCTCTGCGCCTGCAAAGCGCGCAGGGGGTTAACCCTGGTGACTGAAATCTCCCTGATGCGCCTTCAACGGCGCATTTTCTTTTTTCTATACCTGGCGATATTCTGCCACTACACTTGCTCTATAAAATAAGCCACGCTTAACCACTCGTCCTGTCGACAGGGTGTCGCACATGCAGACTGCACAAAAAGTCATTACGGCCTATCGTCACAAACGCATTATTGTCTGCCTGCTGGTAGCCCTGGCGACCCTGGGCGCCACATTAGCCATCCGATTTATTTCGCAGCGCAGCGTAAATGAAGATTATATTCGCACGGCCGCCAGCCAACGGGTGGCGGCGCTCAATGACATCTTGCGCCCGCTAAGCGCGCAGCGAGCCACCCTGCTCCCTCTGGTGGGCAAACCCTGCCCTGATATCCATCTGACGCTGCGCAAAATGGCGGCCTCGTTGCAAACCATTCGTTCCGTCGCCCTCGTCACGTCAGGTATCGTTTACTGTTCCAGTATTTTTGGCCCGCGACAGGCAGACTTACATCGCCTGCAGCCCGCGCTTCCTGCGCCCCGCCCTCTGCTACTCTTCTCGAACGACAGCTCCTTGCTCAAAGGCTCGCCGGTACTGATCCAATGGTATCCAGCCGCGGAGAGCGGCCTGGACGGCGTGATGCTGGTGGTGAATATTGAGCTGCTGGGAACCTTAATTCTTAATGAAAAATCGGCCCTGATCAGCGACGTCAGCCTGCAGGTTGGCGATCGTTATTTTAGCAGCCGCCATGGGCTTCTCGAAAAAGCGCATGTCCCGCAGGGCACGGTGATTTATCGCCAGCGCTCTACGGAGTTTCCGTTTACTGTCAATATTAACGGCCCTGGCGCCTCGGCGATTGCGCTTGAGGAGCTGCCCGGCGAGCTGCCGCTGGCGCTGATTTTTAGCCTGCTAATGACCGGCATCGCCTGGCTGGCCACCGCAGGCAGAATGAGTTTCTCGCGGGAAATAAGCCTTGGCATTTCGGCCCGGGAGTTTGCCCTCTGGTGCCAGCCGCTGCAGGATGCGCGCAGCGGCCGCTGCTGCGGGGTGGAGATCCTGCTGCGCTGGAATAATCCCCGCCGTGGGACGATTTCGCCGGAGGTATTTATCCCCATCGCCGAAGGCAATAATCTGATCATCCCTCTCACCCGCTATGTGATTGCCGAAACCGCTCGCCGCCTGGACGCTTTTCCTCGCGACCGCCATTTTCACATCGCGATCAATGTCGCCGCGCGCCATTTCGCTAACGGACTCCTGCTGCGCGACCTGCACAATTACTGGTTCAGCGTGGATCCGGTGCAGCAGCTGGTGGTCGAGCTAACCGAACGCGATGTCCTGCAGGATGGCGACCAGCATATGGCCGAACATCTGCACTTTAAGGGCGTACAGCTGGCGATCGATGATTTTGGTACCGGCAATACTTCGCTCTCATGGCTGGAAAAGCTGCGCCCGGATGTTTTGAAGATCGACCGCTCGTTCACCAGCTCGGTCGGCATAGATAGCGTGAACGCGACGGTGACAGATATTATTATCGCCCTCGCCAACCGCCTGCATATTGTTACCGTTGCCGAAGGGGTGGAGACGCTGGAGCAGGAAAACTACCTGCGTAGCCACGGCGTCGATGTGCTGCAGGGGTTTTATTATGCGCGGCCGATGCCGGTGGAGGCGTTCCCGGCGTGGCTGGCCAGCAGGGAGGAGAGTGAGAGTGAGAGTGAGAGNGAGACGACAGAATAACTCGCCGGCCGCAGCGGCCGGCGAGCCTGGCGATTACTCTTCTTCGTCGCTCGGCGGACGAGTGACCACCGCGCGCACCAGATCGACCCGGTAATCATTCGCTTCCACTACGGTAAAATGCAGCGGCGGAAGCGACACGACGTCGCCAATGCGCGGGATATGACCATTGGCGGAGATCACCAGCCCGGCAACGGTGGCAATATCCTCATCGTCATTGATCAGTGGATCCAGCCCCAGCGCCTGCTGCAGCGCATGCAGGNCGGTCGACCCCTTAATAAGCCAGCCATCGCCATCGATGACAATCTCTGGCGTCTCATCAGCGTCCGGGAATTCACCGGCGATGGCTTCAAGGACGTCCAGCGGCGTGACCAGCCCCTGCACCACGCCAAATTCATTAGTTACGATGACGAAGCTGCCGCGCGCCCGACGCAGGACCCCGAGCAGATTGATCGGGTCCAGCGTTTCCGGAACGACAATTGCCGGGGAGGCAGAAGCCAGCGCCGCGACGTTTTCCCCCGACTCCAGGGCCACCAGCATCTCTTTCGCCCGCACGATACCAATGATTTCATCCAGCTCTCCGCGGCAGACCGGGAAGAGGCTGTGCGGCGACGACAGCAGTTGACGACGAATTTCATCTTCACTCTGCTCAGCGTCGACCCAGCTGATTTCTCCGCGCGGGGTCATGATGCTGCGCAGGGAGCGCTGGGCCAGGGTCAGCACGCCGTTAATCATGTAGCGCTCTTCTTCCGCAAAGGCGCCCTCAGGAACGGGCACCGCGGCTGGACTGTCTGCGTCATGGCTGACGGAGGCCTGTTTGCGGCCGCCCATCAGGCGCAGGATGGCATCCGCGGTCCGAGCGCGCAGCGGCAGCGTCGACTGGTGGCGAACAAAGTTACGGCGCGCCACCTGGTTAAAGAACTCGATAATGATCGAGAAACCGATCGCCGCGTACAGATACCCTTTCGGAATATGGAAGCCAAACCCTTCCGCCACCAGGCTCAGGCCAATCATCAACAGGAAGCTCAGACAGAGCACGACCACCGTCGGGTGCTGGTTGACAAAGCGCGTCAACGGCTTGGAGGCCAGCAGCATCAAGATCATCGCGATCACCACCGCCGCCATCATCACCGGCAGATGGTTAACCATCCCGACCGCCGTGATCACGGCGTCCAGGGAGAAGACGGCATCCAGCACCACTATCTGCAATACTACTACCCAGAAACTGGCATAGCCTTTACCGTGACCGGCATCGTGCTGGCGGTTTTCCAGCCGTTCATGCAGCTCGGTTGTCGCCTTAAACAACAAGAAGATCCCGCCGAGCAGCATGATGAGATCGCGCCCGGAAAAGGAGAAATCGGCGATGGTAATCAGTGGTTTCGTCAGCGTCACCATCCAGGAGATGACCGACAGCAGCCCCAGGCGCATCACCAGCGCCAGTGACAGGCCGATCAGACGCGCTTTATCGCGCTGCTTCGGCGGCAGTTTGTCCGCCAGGATGGCAATAAACACCAGGTTGTCGATACCGAGCACAATTTCCAGAACGATAAGCGTCAACAGGCCGGCCCAGATTGAGGGATCCATTAACAATTCCATGTACGACTCCGGTTTGCGGCAAGGTCAGTCATCGCCATGCCATGCAGGGGCGCGACACCAGGTGCTGAAAGAAATGCGGGATACGTAGAGGTGGCAATCAGATGCCAGAAAGTGAAAAGACGTCGATGACGGTCCATACTGCGGGCTATGCCCTATACTCCTGAGTAATTAAACGGAAGTTAAACATAGCAAAATATAGATCGAAATTGGAAATAATTTACCTGAATTTGCAATAACTAAGGCTATTTTTTGCGCTGCAAAATTATTCGCAGACGATACGTGATTAACGGATCTTCATCACATTAATTATTTTTTCACTGTCTAAAATAATTCGCGGTAGTAACTATTTTCTATCTTACACCCTAACTGAATCGATTTTGTCCTCAAGAGTGATTCAGGATGTATCAAAGCAGATGATGCATTCACGATAATAAAGGAGGTAGCAAGTGACGATTGCTATTGTAATAGGCACACATGGTTGGGCTGCAGAACAGCTGCTGAAAACAGCAGAAATGCTGTTGGGCGAGCAGGAAAACGTTGGCTGGATCGATTTCGTTCCGGGTGAAAATGCCGAAACGTTGATCGAGAAATACAACGCCCAGTTGGCAAAACTGGATACCAGTAAAGGCGTGCTATTTCTCGTCGATACATGGGGAGGCAGCCCTTTCAACGCTGCGAGCCGCATTGTCGTCGATAAAGAGCATTACGAAGTTATCGCCGGCGTCAATATCCCGATGCTGGTGGAAACCTTCATGGCCCGCGACGACGATCCTTCCTTTGATGAACTGGTCGCCTTAGCGGTTGAAACCGGCAGCGAAGGCGTGAAAGCGCTTAAAGCCAAACCGGTGGAAAAAGCGGCCCCTGCGCCCGCGCCTGCCGCAGCGCCAAAAGCCGCCGCACCGGCCAAACCCATGGGCCCGAACGACTACATGGTAATTGGCCTTGCGCGTATAGACGACCGTCTGATCCATGGTCAGGTCGCCACCCGCTGGACCAAAGAGACCAACGTTACCCGCATCATCGTTGTCAGTGATGAAGTGGCCGCGGATACCGTGCGTAAAACTCTGCTGACCCAGGTTGCGCCGCCGGGCGTCACCGCTCACGTGGTGGATGTGGCCAAAATGATCCGCGTCTACAACAACCCCAAGTATGCCGGACAGCGCGTTATGCTGCTGTTTACTAACCCGACCGACGTTGAACGTATCGTCGAGGGCGGCGTGAAAATCACCAGCGTCAACATCGGCGGTATGGCGTTCCGCCAGGGTAAAACCCAGGTTAACAACGCGATTTCAGTCGATGCCAAAGATATTGAGGCGTTTAAAAAGCTGAACGCCCGCGGTATCGAGCTGGAGGCACGTAAAGTGTCCACCGACCCGAAACTGAAAATGATGGATCTGATCGCTAAGGTTGATAAATAACCCGGCGGATCGCGCCCCAGTTTTCACTTTAAGACTTAATCAACAGGAGAAGTACAATGGAGATTACCCTTCTTCAGATTGTGCTGGTGTTCATCGTCGCGTGTATTGCNGGTATGGAGTCGGTACTTGATGAATTTCAGTTCCACCGTCCCCTGATCGCCTGTACGCTGATCGGCGCCGTTCTCGGCGATATGAAAACCGGTATTATCATCGGCGGTACGCTGGAGATGATAGCCCTGGGCTGGATGAACATCGGTGCGGCGGTAGCCCCTGATGCCGCGCTGGCGTCCATTATTTCCACCGTCCTGGTTATTGCCGGCCATCAGAGCATCGGCGCCGGTATCGCGCTGGCTATCCCGCTGGCGGCGGCAGGCCAGGTGCTGACCATCATCGTGCGCACCATCACCGTGGCCTTCCAGCACGCGGCGGATAAAGCGGCGGAGAATGGTAACCTGACCGCCCTGTCGTGGCTGCACGTCTCGTCCCTGTTCCTGCAGGCGATGCGTATCGCTATCCCGGCCGTTATCGTGGCGATTTCCGTCGGCACCAGCGAAGTTCAGGGCCTGCTGAATGCTATCCCGGAAGTGGTCACCAGCGGTCTGAACATCGCCGGCGGTATGATCGTGGTTGTCGGTTATGCAATGGTCATCAACATGATGCGCGCAGGCTATCTGATGCCGTTCTTCTACCTCGGCTTCGTCACCGCCGCCTTCACCAACTTCAACCTGGTGGCCCTGGGTGTGATTGGTGCGGTCATGGCAATCCTCTACATTCAGCTGAGCCCGAAATATAACCGCGTCGCCGGTGCGCCGGCTCAGGCGGCTGGTAACAACGATCTCGATAACGAACTGGACTAACAGGTGAGCGAAATGGTTGATATGACTAAAAATACCACCGAGAAAAAACTCACACAGAGTGATATTCGTGGCGTGTTCATTCGTTCTAACCTGTTCCAGGGTTCATGGAACTTCGAACGTATGCAGGCGCTGGGGTTCTGCTTCTCTATGGTTCCGGCGATTCGTCGTCTGTACCCGGAGAACAACGATGCGCGTAAGCAGGCGATTAAACGTCACCTTGAGTTTTTCAACACCCACCCTTACGTTGCCGCTCCGGTACTGGGCGTAACGCTGGCGATGGAAGAGCAGCGCGCCAATGGCGCAGAGATTGACGATGGCGCTATCAACGGCATCAAAGTCGGTCTGATGGGACCGCTGGCCGGCGTTGGCGACCCGATCTTCTGGGGTACCGTGCGTCCGGTGTTTGCAGCCTTAGGCGCCGGGATCGCGATGAGCGGTAGCCTGCTCGGTCCTCTGCTGTTCTTTATCCTGTTCAACGCGGTGCGTCTGCTGACCCGTTACTACGGTGTCGCCTATGGTTATCGCAAAGGCGTGGATATCGTTAAAGATATGGGCGGCGGCTTCCTGCAGAAACTGACTGAGGGGGCGTCAATCCTCGGCCTGTTTGTCATGGGGGCGCTGGTTAACAAGTGGACGCATGTGAACATTCCGATGGTGGTGTCAAAAATCACCGGCTCTGACGGACAGGTTCACGTCACCACGGTGCAGACTATCCTTGATCAGCTGATGCCGGGTCTGGTGCCGCTGCTGTTGACCTTCGCCTGTATGTGGCTGCTGCGTAAGAAAGTTAACCCGCTGTGGATCATCGTTGGCTTCTTCGTCATCGGTATCGCCGGCTACGCGGTCGGCCTGCTGGGTCTGTAATTTCCAGGCTGTACGCCGGGGGCTTGCCCCCGGCTTTTTTTTATCAGGAGAAACGCAAAGCAATGACCTTCACGGACCTGGTGATCATCCTGTTTATCCTTGCGCTACTGGCCTACGCGATATATGACCAGTTTATTATGCCGAGGCGAAACGGCCCGGTACTGCTGGCCATCCCCCTGCTTCGCCGCAGTCGCGTTGACGGCATGATCTTTGTCGGCCTCACCGCCATTCTGATCTATAACAACATCACCCAGCACGGCACGGCGATCNCCACCTGGCTATTATCTGCGCTGGCGCTGATGGGGCTCTATTTATTCTGGATCCGTACGCCGAAAATCATTTTTAAACCGCACGGCTTTTTCTTCGCCAACGTGTGGATAGAATATCAGCGGATTAAAGAGATGAATTTATCCGAGGACGGTGTGCTGGTGATGCAATTAGAGCAACGGCGGCTGCTGATACGCGTACGAAATATCGACGATCTGGAGAAGATATACAAACTTCTCATTACAACTCAATGACTTAAAAATATAGCCAGCGCTATATTATTCCCGTTAGCAGCGGAGAAATATTATAGCCACGGCTATATTTCCCGCCTAACCTTATCTTTTTTATTAACTATTTTTTCACTTATAAATTTAAATGAAAATCGTTNTCATTTGGTTATTAAAATAGCCCTCTTCTGTTATTGTTTTATATTCTAAAAATATGTTAAGGTTGCGCCCGTCGTTGGGGAGTAGCCGATTTCCTGCCCGCCAGGAAATGTACGTGTCAACATACTCGTTGCAAAACGTGGCACGTACGGGTTGAAGAGATTCAATCAGGCGAGACCATAGATACATCACTGCTGTACGTATTGCTCAGCCATTGAGCGGCTCCGCGTATGTTTACTGGGGGCAGCGATGTGTCATATGGATTATCCCCGGTCAGGACACGCACATGAATTTATCCGCTACCATTCTTCTCGCTTTCGGCATGTCCATGGACGCCTTCGCAGCCTCCATCGGCAAAGGCGCCACCCTGCATAAACCCAAATTTTCAGAGGCAGTACGCACCGGGCTGATTTTTGGCGCCATTGAAACCCTGACACCGCTGGTCGGCTGGGGGCTTGGCATGCTGGCCAGCCAGTTTATCCTCGAGTGGAATCACTGGATTGCCTTTATTTTACTGGTGTTTCTCGGCGGGCGAATGATCGTCGAAGGTTTTCGCGGCGACAGCGACGAGGCGTGCGAGGCGCCTCACCGACATGGTTTCTGGCTTCTGGTCACCACCGCCTTCGCCACCAGCCTTGACGCGATGGCCGTCGGCGTCGGTCTGGCCTTCCTGCAGGTCAGCATTGTGACCACCGCGCTGGCGATCGGCTGCGCCACCTTTATCATGTCGACGCTGGGGATGATGGTCGGTCGCTTTATCGGCCCGCTGCTTGGCAAACGAGCCGAAATTCTCGGCGGTATCGTGCTGATTGGCATCGGCAGCGAAATCCTCTGGAGCCATTTCGCCGGTTAAGCTTTACGCTTCGCGCTGCCAGCAGTGGATCATAAAATCGGTCTGGCAACCAAAGGTCGGCTGCTGACGCAGCGCGGCGTGCACTTCGGCTTTAGCCCGCCATGCGAACGGCGTCATCTGCAGCAGGGCCTGCGCTTCACTTCCCGTCAGGATCATCGGATAAGCCAGCTGCTGCTGAGCCTCCAGGCGGAACCCCGGCATCGCTTCCGTCTTCAGCTCATGCAGGCGAACTTCATCGTAAATAAGCCCTTTCAGCTCCAGTAAGTGACGGGGACCCGGCGTGGCGGTGATCACCCAACCACCGGGACGCACCACCCGCGCCAGCTCTTCGGCGTTGCAGGGCGCGTAAATGCGCACCACCGCGTCGAAGCTAGCGTCGGAAAATGGCAGGCGCTGGCTGGAGGCCACGCAAAAATTCACCTGCGGGTAGCGTTTTGCCGCCGCGCGGATCGCCGGCTTCGACACGTCCAGCCCCCAGCTGCGGCTGGCGATGGCGGCAAACGCGTGGGTGTAATACCCCTCGCCACAGCCGATATCCAGTAAATCCGTAGGGGCGTAATGTCGCAGCCGCTCAGCGATAGCATCCCGTAGCGGCTGATAATGTCCGGCGTCGAGGAACGCCCGCCGGGCCTGCATCATTTCGGCGCTATCGCCGGGATCGCGCGACCGCTTGAACTGCACCGGTAGCAGATTGACGTACCCCTCTTTCGCCAGATCGAACTGGTGCCGCTGCGGGCAGGAATAGTGGTTGTCGCTACGGCTGAGCGGCGCGTGACAAAGGGGGCAACTGTATGACATGACGGCTCCGGTGTTGCTGAAAGGGCGAAAGTGTAGCGCTATTCGCCCCTGCAGACCACTGTTACAGCGCCGGCCCCTGTGGGTGGCTATCGTGCATTACGATCAGATTCTCCGCCCCTTGCGGCATGCCGTCCGGCATGACGTTCTCCAGCCGCAGGACATCGCCCATGATCTGGCTGAAGACCGGCGCGGACACAGCGCCGCCGTAATAGGAACCATTGCTCGGATCGTTCATCACCACCACCAGCGCGAACTGTGGTCGACTGGCGGGCGCCACGCCGGCGGTATAGGCCACATACTTATCGATATATTTGCCGTCCGGGCCAATTTTCTTCGCCGTGCCGGTTTTTACCGCCACCCGGTAGTCGCGTACCGCCGCTTTGGTACCGCCCCCGCCCGGGAGCGCCACGCTCTCCATCATATGTTCCACGCTATGCACAATACTCTCCGGCATCACCCGCGTGCCCATCACCGGCGGATCGATGCGGGTAATCGACAGTGGTCGCGCAATGCCGAAGCCGCCGATGGTGGCGTAGACGTGGGCGAGCTGGAGCGGGGTGACCATCAAACCATAGCCGAAGGCGAAGGTGGCGCGATCCAGTTGCCCCCAGTAGCGGCGATGCGGCATCAGCCCGGCGCTTTCGCCGGTCAACCCCAGCCCCGTCGGTTCGCCAAAGCCGAAAGCTTTATAGGTATCGATCAGATGCTGCACCGGCATGGCGAGCGAGAGATGGGACACGCCGGTATCGCTGGATTTCTGCAGGATCCCGGTCAGGCTCAGCTCCGGATAATAGCCCACATCGCGAATACGATGGCCATCGAGGACGAACGGATGGGTATCCACCACGCTGTCTGGCTGGACAATCCCCTGCTGTAGCGCAGTCATGATCACCAGCGGTTTGACCGTCGACCCGGGCTCGAAGGTGTCGCTGATGGCCCGGTTGCGAAAATCATCCAGCGTCGCGCTATCGCGATTGTTCGGATTGAAGTCCGGATAGCTGGCCATCGCCAGGATCTCGCCGGTATCAATTTTGATCAATACCGCCGCCCCGGACTCTGCTTTGTTCCAGCGGACGGCGTTGTCGAGGGCGTCTTCCGTCACCGTCTGCAGGCGTTCATCAATACTCAGCTGCAGATTATGCGCCGGTACCGGCGGCACTTCGGTAATGTTCTCAATGACATTACCATGTTTATCTTTACGCACCAGACGTCGCCCGGGTTTACCGGTCAACTGGGCGTTAAAGCTTTTCTCCACCCCTTCGATGCCCTGATTATCAACATTGGTAAAGCCCAGCAGATTGGCAGCCACGTGGCCCGCCGGGTAGAACCGTCGCGATTCATCGCGCAGGTAGACGCCCGGCAGATGCAGTTTATCAATCCACTCTGCCTGCTCGGGATTGATCTGACGCGCCAGATAGAGAAAGCGAGCGTGGGGATGACTCTGTACCCGCTGGGCCAGCTCTCCGAGGTTGAGGTGCAGCGCTTCGGCCATCGCCTGCCAGCGGGGCCCATAGCCCACACCGCCCTTCTCCATAGTGGTCTGCGGGTCGATCCAGATAGCACTGACCGGAACGCTCACCGCCAGCGGCCGTCCTTCCCGGTCGCTGATCATCCCCCGCTCAACCGCTACGGGTTCTTCGCGCAGGGAGCGCATATCTTCTTGTTTTACCAGGTTATCGGGGGAGATAATTTGTAGCCAGCCCACGCGGACCAGCAGCAGCCCCAGACAACCGAGAATGGCCACACACAGTAACCCGAAGCGAATCGGGGTGAAACTGGCGGCGGACTTCGTTTTTTTCTTTAGCACCATAGCTCCGGCATTGTTTTGCAACCAACTGATTTAACAGAAAATTAGCAAAACAGACTGCTACACAATGCTAATAAAGATGAGTATTTGCAACAAGACGCGACGGGAGGGGGAAAAATGACATGCTTTGCAATAAAAATGCAAAAGCCCCGCGCAGGCGAGGCTTTTATACAAGAAGAGTGGTCTTGTATCAGATAGCAGTTACGTTAACTGCAGCCGGACCTTTCTGGCCGTCCTGAATTTCGAACTCAACGTTCTGGCCTTCAGCCAGAGTTTTGAAGCCGTTACCCTGGATAGCGGAGAAGTGTACGAACACGTCTTTGCTGCCATCAGCCGGAGTAATGAAGCCAAAACCTTTAGACTCGTTGAACCACTTAACTTGACCTTTAATCTTTGCCATTTGCAAAATTCCTTAGACTGTTTTCTTCGCCTGCTGGCGTTTACCTAGATAAAACTGACACATAACTGCATGAGGCACTAATTTAAGGTTCGGCAGAGAAGCGGTATTCAACGACAACGTGTTTACTCAGGACTTCTTTACTGAAAATGCCACACATAAACAGAACTGTACCTCGTTTAACCCGAAACGTGTTATCACACACTACGTAAATAATGGCAAGCCATTTTTAAACGTGTCTCGATCGTTCGCACAAATTATAAGGTAATCATTTGATCGCCTGCACATTTATGCGTCTTTGCCGCCCCTGGCAAGGCGCTACAGCATCAGCCAATATCGCCCATTCGTTGCCTCATTACTGCAACTTTTTTACCATAGCTCAACAACTTCGCTTCGTCCAGGTATGTCCGTACACGAACTGCTGTAATGTAAGCGTCTGGTGGGCAACGGTGAATATTGATGCGCATAATTCGTTATAACTCCAGACTAAAAATCGCTAAGCCGTGCCAGTGTAGTGATAATAAAACCTGTTAGTCGTCACGCTAAAAATAGTGCTAATTCTGCACCTTAATAATGAAAAAAAGATGACAGTGTCACGTTACCCAACAATAAACGCGGCGAGAATGACTTTATTTACAGCGTGTAATAAAGAGGATATTGCACTAAGAAAGGAATAATGGAATAAGAATAAGATATTACCGCCCGCTATCATGCAGGTGCGCATCTTATGATGCACACCTGTCGGGCGCCTTAACGTTCAGCTACCAGGCGGATAAACTCATCCTCCCCTTTCGCCTTGCCGGCGACGGTCGGCTCAGCCACATCCTCTTTCTCTGGCGCATTAGCTTCGCACAGGCGACGTAACAGCGCATTCTGCCGCTTTTGCTGATCCAGCAGCGCTTGCAGCAGCTCTATCTGCTCATTCGCCCGCGAACTGGCGCGGTTGACGAAGAACCATAACAACAGACCGACAAGCAGCAGCGCCACGGACACAGCCAGCGATGCCAGATTTAAAATCCCAGGATTTAGTAACTCACTCATTTCACCACCTCAAAGAGAAGGCGTTCATTCTACCACCCGCGGCGCAGAAGGAAATCAGTCGGCAGAAAAATGTCTTACCACGGAATAAATTTATTAATAGTGCAAATGCCGCTGAAAAACTGAACATCCTGGTCGCACATTACGTTAAGCATCTGAGTCCACAGCAACAGGCAGCCTGCTATGATGACTATCAGTAAAACCCACCGTAATTTTTTCACTCCACTCTCCGCATCAGTACGCAATGTCGCCAGGATAGCACGGCCTTCTTAAACCGCGGCTAACTGTATTACGAAAGGTAAGTTTAGGAATCATCGACTTGTTTCAAAACGTGTTCGTGTCAAAATCACGCCAGGGATCATACAAATAATGAGGCATCAATGCGATTAATCATTCGTACTATTATCTTGGTGGCTATCTTATGGATTGGCGTATTATTGAGCGGTTATGGGGTGTTATTCCACAGTGAGGAAAACGTCGGCGGTCTGGGTCTTAAGTGCCAATACCTCACCGCCCGCGGAGTCAGCACCGCACTTTATGTTCATTCCGACAGCGGAGTGATCGGCGTCAGCAGTTGCCCTCTGCTGCGTAAAAGCACAACCGTGGTTGATAACGGCTAACATCGAACCGGCGATCGCGACGTAGCGCCGCGGTCGCCAACCCGGTATCCGCCGCCTCAGAACGGATAGTCGTTGTATCCCATTTGTTCAGAAATCTTACGCGCCGCCTGATGGAGCATCGCCACGTATTCATGCAAGCGTTCTTCAGAGAAACGTAGCGTTGGGAAAGAGATGCTCAGCCCGGCGATGACCACGCCGAAACGGTCAAACACCGGCACGCCAATGCAGCGCAGCCCCTCTTCCTGTTCCTCATTATCCTCGCCATAGCCCTGCTCGCGAACGCCATCCAGCACTTTTAGCAACTCCTCGGTGCTGGTAATGGTCCGCTCGGTGCTGCGCTTATACTCCACGCCGTCGAGGATCTGCTCCACTTCGCTGCGATCGCGCCATGCCAGCAGCACCTTGCCAATCGCGGTACTGTACAGCGGGTTGCGGCGGCCAATACGCGAGTACATCCGCAGGTTATACATCGAGTCAATTTTATGGATGTAGACGATACTGTCTTCATCCAGCGCCCCAAGATGGATGGTCTCTTTCGTCAGTCGCGAAAGTTCGCGCATCTGAATATCGGCGCTGCGCACCAGGTCGACGTTCTGCAGCNCGCGCGCGCCCAGTTCGAACAGCTTGAGGGTGAGAGAGTATTTCTCAGACTCTCCTTCCTGTGCCACATAGCCCAGTGATTTCATGGTCTGTAAAAAGCGATAAACGGTGCTTTTCGACATCATGACGCGCTGGGACAGTTCGGTAATGCCAATTTCACGCTCTTCACTCAGCGCCTGTAGGATGCCGAAAACCTTCAATACCGAAGAGACAGAATCTGGCTGTTTATCCAAATCTGCACCTGCCATTTATCACCTCGTCGTAACTGTTTTATAAAAATTAGAACCGGTTTTTATTATAAATTCGCCGCCTCTGAGCCGCAATCATTCTTCTGCCACTTCGTTACAAATCTGCGACATACTGCGAATTAATCAATGCTAAACTCATCATTCAAAAAACCGTTTCATTTAAGACTCATATTCACCATGGATAAAAATTCTTCTGATGGCGTGCCGTTGCCGCAACGCTATGGCGCCATTCTGACCATCGTGCTTGGGCTGACCATGGCCGTGCTCGACGGGGCTATCGCCAACGTCGCGCTGCCGACTATCGCCAGCGATCTCAACGCCTCACCGGCGGCTTCAATCTGGATCGTTAACGCCTACCAAATCGCCATTGTCATCGCCCTGCTGCCGCTCTCCTTCCTCGGCGACATGGTCGGCTATCGGCGTATCTATAAGATAGGCCTGGTGGTGTTTATCTTTACCTCGCTGGCCTGCGCGCTGTCGCGTAGCCTCGAAATGCTAACCTTCGCTCGCGTCGCGCAGGGATTGGGCGGCGCCGCGCTGATGAGCGTCAACACCGCGCTGATCCGTCTGATTTATCCGCAGCGCTTTCTTGGTCGCGGCATGGGCATTAACTCCTTTGTCGTTGCCGTCTCTTCGGCGGCAGGCCCGACTATCGCCGCAGCGATCCTCTCCCTCGCCTCATGGCAATGGCTGTTTTTAATTAACGTGCCTCTCGGCATCGTCGCCTTTGTTCTGGCCATGCGCTTTCTGCCGCCCAACAGCGCGCGCAGCAAAATCATCCGCTTCGATCTGCCGAGCGCCATTATGAACGCCCTTACCTTCGGGCTGCTGATCACCGCCCTGAGCGGTTTCGCCCAGGGGCAGTCCACTCAGCTGGTGCTGGCGGAGGTCGCCGCTATGCTGGTGGTGGGGTTCTTCTTCGTTCGCCGCCAGCTCACGATGCCCGTCCCCCTGCTGCCGGTCGACCTGCTGCGNATCCCACTCTTCTCTCTCTCTATCTGCACTTCNATCTGCTCCTTCTGCGCGCAGATGCTGGCGATGGTCTCTCTGCCCTTTTTTCTGCAGTCGATGATGGGGCGCAGCGAAGTGGAGACCGGTCTACTGCTAACGCCGTGGCCATTAGCGACCATGGTGATGGCGCCGCTGGCCGGCTATTTGATCGAGAAATGTCATGCCGGGCTGCTGGGGGCTATCGGTTTGCTGATTATGGCCTGCGGCCTGTTCGGCCTGGCGCTGCTGCCCTCGTCGCCCTCCGATCTGGATATCATCTGGCGCATGGCGCTGTGCGGCGCCGGCTTCGGGCTGTTTCAGTCGCCGAACAACCATACCATCGTCGCCTCGGCTCCGAGCCATCGTAGCGGCGGCGCCAGCGGCATGCTGGGCACCGCTCGCCTGCTCGGACAGAGCACCGGCGCGGCGCTGGTGGCGCTGCTATTCAATTTGCTCGGTAACAACGGCACCCACACCGCCCTGCTGCTGGCCGGCACCCTGGCTATCGTCGCCGCGCTAATTAGCGGTCTGCGGGTCACTCAGCCGCGCGCAGCCTGACGGACGGTAAAAAAAATCCGCAGCTTGCGGGCTGCGGATTTTCGTTTTCAGCGTCAGAAGATAGATTATTTCAGATATTCACCGCTACGCAGGGCTTCAATACGCTTATCCAGCGGCGGGTGAGTCATAAACAGTTCGCTCATGGATTTCGCTTTACCGTTAATGCAGAACGCCATCATGCTGCTGGCTTCCTGCGGCTCATAGCTGGTTTTCAGACGCTGCAGGGCTGCAATCATCTTCTCGCGGCCTACCAGACGCGCCGAGCCGGCGTCAGCATGGAACTCACGGTAACGCGAGAACCACATGGTGATTATGCTGGCCAGAATACCGAACACCAGCTCAAGCACCGTGGCGACGGCGAAGTAGATCAGCGGGTTGCCATTGCTGCTCTCCCCTTCATCTTCCCGGTTGCCGCCGAGGAAACCGGCCGCAATCTGCGCGATAACGCGGGAGATAAAGATAACGAAGGTGTTCACCACCCCCTGGATCAGGGTCATGGTAACCATATCGCCATTGGCGATGTGGCTGATTTCATGGGCAATGACCGCTTCCGCTTCATCACGGCTCATGTTTTGCAACAGCCCGGTGCTGACGGCGACCAGCGAGGCGTCACGACGCGCGCCGGTGGCGAAGGCGTTAATGTCAGGCGCGTGATAGATAGCTACCTGCGGCATGGCAATACCTACCTGCTGCGCCTGCTGCGCAACGGTATTCATCAGCCAGCGTTCCGTTTCGTTGCGCGGCTGCTCGATCACTTCCCCACCCACTGACTTCAGCGCCATCCACTTCGACATCATCAGCGAAACGATAGAACCACCGAAGCCGAACAGCAGGGCCATAATCAGAAGACCGGTCATGCTGCTGGATTGGATCCCCGTGAGGCTTAACACCAGCCCGAACACGACCATCACTGCCAGGTTCGTCAGCAGGAAAAGCGCGATTCGCATCATAATTTTCTTTTTACCTCAATTTAACAAAACGCACTATGCGATTACCCACATCGTATGGGTCAGGCTGCAATTTTCAACCATCAGCCCCCGCTAAGTCACGATAAAAACACAACTTTACATTTTGTAGCATCTTGCTGACAGCGGCAGCGCAGGTTGACATTTTGTTAGATGAGCTGAATGGCGATGACAACGCGCAC
>NZ_JAZARW010000001.1:2568983-2588573 GCF_036233805.1 Klebsiella sp. EMBS2024
ACGGGCACCTCTCAGGGTGCCCGTTAGCAACTTATTTGCTGGCCGGCGGTTCCACCGCCGGGCGCGCTTTTTCCAGATGCGCCAGGTCTACCGCGATATGGACCGTTTCATCAAGATACGGATCCGGCTCCTGGTAATCCTTCGGCAGATCGTCCAGTTTTTTCAGCGGCGGCTTGCCTTCGCGTTTCAGGCGATCGTTAATCCGCGCCAGACGAATCGCATCATCTTCTTCGTTCTCTTTCTCACGCTGGGCATAGTTCAGAGAGACGATGTTACGTTTGTCCTTCATCGCGTTATAACGGGCAATATCCTTCATGATGTACTGGAATTCAGGATCCTGCGCAATACGCTCGTCGTGGCGCTTGAGCAGCTCCGGTCCAAACGGGGTCAGATCCCCGGACTTCACATAGGTGGCCGCGTTGATGCTATCCCACGGCAGCGCGTTGTCTTCATACTGCTCGCCGGTTTCGCGATCTTCATTGCCGGTTGGCATCATGATATCCGGCGTCACGCCTTTGCGCTGCGTACTGCCGCCGTTAATACGATAGAACTTCTGGATGGTGTACTGGACGGAACCCAACGCCGGCCACTCCGGACGCAGCATTTGATCGTAAATACGATTCAACGAGCGATACTGCTGTACCGTCCCTTTACCGAAGGTCGGTTCGCCAACGATCAGCGCGCGGCCATAGTCCTGCATCGCTGCGGCGAAGATCTCAGACGCCGAGGCGCTAAAGCGGTCAACCAGCACCACCAGCGGCCCTTTGTAATAAACCACGCCATCGTTGTCGCTGTCTTCGCGCACTTTGCCATTATTATCCCGCACCTGCACCACCGGACCGGACGGAATAAACAGACCCGAAAGCGATACCGCCTCTGTCAGCGCTCCGCCGCCGTTGCTGCGCAGGTCAATGATGATGCTGCTGACGTTCTGTTTTTCCAGCTTCTGCAGCTGCACTTTCACGTCATCGGTCAGGCCAACGTAAAAGCCTGGAATATCCAGCACGCCGACTTTTTCTTTCCCGACGGTTTTCACCGACATCTTCACCGCACGGTCTTCCAGACGAATGCGCTCGCGGGTCAGCGTTACAATACGCGTCTTGGCTCCTTTACCGGCCGGCAGGATTTCAAGACGAACCTTGCTGCCCTTCGGCCCTTTAATCAGCGCCACGACGTCATCCAGACGCCAGCCGATGACATCAACCATCGACTTCCCGGTCTGGCCAACGCCAACGATGCGATCGCCGACGCTGATCGCTTTGCTTTTCGCGGCTGGACCGCCCGCCACCAGCGAATTAATGACGGTATAGTCATCATCCATCTGCAGCACGGCGCCGATCCCCTCGAGTGAGAGGCTCATTTCGGTATTGAACTGCTCGGTATTACGCGGCGACAGATAATTTGTGTGCGGATCGATTTCGCGAGCGAAGGCGGTCATCGCCAGCGAGAAGACATCTTCGCTGTTGGTTTGCGCCAGGCGACGGATAGCAAACTTATAGCGACGGGTTAAGGTGTCGCGGATCTCTTTATCGTCTTTACCCGCCAGCTTCAGGCTTAACTGGTC
Source organism: Klebsiella sp. EMBS2024 (assembly GCF_036233805.1). Lineage (NCBI taxonomy): Bacteria > Pseudomonadati > Pseudomonadota > Gammaproteobacteria > Enterobacterales > Enterobacteriaceae > Klebsiella > Klebsiella sp. EMBS2024. The sequence continues at coordinate 2,570,548 of NZ_JAZARW010000001.1, forward strand.
AAACTTAACCTTAGCGTCCCACAGCTTGTTCAGCTCGGCCTCGTCTTTTGGCCACGGCGCTTTGGAGCGGTCAAGATTGAAATTATCATTGCCGGTAAAGTCCATCGGACGTTCAAGCACCTTCAGCGCATACTGATAGCGCTCGAAGCGGCGCTGCTGCCCCAGGTTGTAGAGGTCGTAAAAGACGTCCAGTTTCCCGCTGCGCAGCTCATCGCCAATTTGGTCTTTTTTAGCCGCAAACTTCGCCACATCGCTGGCCAGCAGCACATTGTGGCTGTAGTCCAGCAGGTTCAGGTAACGGTCAAAAATCTTTGCCGAGAAGGCGTTGTCGAGATCAAACTGACGGTAATGAGAGCGGGTAAAGCGCGACGTCACGCGCTCGCTTACCGTCGCGTGCTGCGGCTCTTCTTTCAGCACGGGGATTTGATCTGCGCGGGTTATGTCATCAACAGCGAATGCATGGCCTGCTATTGCCAGCAGGCCCGCAAGCGCGGTGATTTTAAAAAATGTGTTCATGCCTGGCCCGGCCTCCGTTTCAGAACACCAGGTGCTCTGCGCGTACAATCATTGACATACCAGAAGTCAGCTGTACACGAACGCCATCTTTGGTGATTTCCAGAACGGTGGCGTCCATGGCGTTATTGCCTGCTTTTACCTTCAGCGCCTGGCCGACGGTCAGAACGGAAACATCCGATACCGGAGTAAGACGCTCTTCACGCGGGGCTTTGGCCGCAACAGGACGCGGTTTACGCTGTTCAGCGCCTTCTTTACGACGCGGCTGCTGAGGACGCGGTTTACGCTCGCGGCGAACGCCTTCATCCTGCTGGCCTGCGGCCGCAGCGGCTTCGCGTTTTTTCGCCTGCTGGGCTGCGCGCTGCGCCTGAACGCGAGCTTTCGCTTCTTCCAGCTGCTGACGCGCATGGGCAATGTGCTGCTCTTCCAGTTCGCCGCACGGATTGCCATCCAGGTCAACGCGAATAGCGCCGGCTTTTACGCCGTACAGATAACGCCAGCTGGACGTGTAGAGACGTAATGCAGCGCGAAGCTGGGTCTTGCTGAGATTCATCTCACCACCCACTCGCTCAACGAGATCCTGAAAAATTCCGATTTTCAGGGGGCGCGCTTCACCTTCAGCGCTAAAGCACTGCGGGAAACGTTCGGCCAGAAAGGCGATAACTTCTTTACTGCTATTCAACTTAGGTTGATTTTCCATGAAATTTCCTGATTACAACGGACGTAGCCAACAAGCCGCAGGCATGAACAGGCGACATTATAATGACGTCCTCGCTAAATGCTACGTTATCCGTTGATTATCCCACGACACGGGTAAAGATTTTTTGATAATCCGTGGCCGCAATGAGTTTTTCCAGATGCTCGACCAGCGTGCGCAACCCCTGCTCATCTTCAGCGGTGAAGCGCCCGAAAGCCGGACTATCGATATCCAGCACGCCGATAATCTGGCCATTCACGCGCAGAGGGAAGACAATTTCCGAATTACTGGCGGCATCGCAGGCAATGTGGCCGTCAAAGGCGTGGACGTCCTCGACGCGCTGGACCTGAGCCTGCGCCACCGCCGCGCCGCATACGCCTCGCCCGACCGGGATCCGCACGCAGGCCAGTTTGCCCTGGAACGGTCCCAACACCAGGGTATCGCCTTCCAGAAGGTAGAAACCGGCCCAGTTGACCTCGCTCAGCCGCTCGAACAGCAGCGCGCTGGTATTGGCGATCATCGCCAGAAAACTGGTTTCACCTGCCATTAATGCCTGGAAATCGCGGTTCAGATCCGCGTAAAATTCTGTTTTGCTCATTATATCTTCACTTTGTTGTCTTACTGCCTGATACGTACAGCCTAATAAAATAAGCATTAAATGCGCTTGGGCTCAAGATGAATTCATTCATAGGTTAAGATAGTGAGATACATTCATTCCTGTACGTAATAAATGCCGATAAAAACACCCACCCTCAAACCTGCGAAAAAGATGGTCGTGCATACCGTCAGCACGCCGCTTCCCTATGCGCATTATCAGCGCTGTACGCAGTGTGACATGCTCTTCCGCTTACCGGTGCTCAAACGCAACCAAAGCGCCTGGTGTCCGCGCTGTAACGCGAAGGTGCGCGATGGTCGCGACTGGTCGCTGACCCGCCTGGGCAGCATGGCCCTCGCGATGCTATTGCTCATGCCTTTCGCCTGGTCTGAACCTCTGCTGCGCCTGCATCTGTTGGGCGTACGCATCGACGCCAACGTCCTGCAGGGGATCTGGCAGATGACCGCGCAGGGCGATCCGATTACCGCCGCCATGGTACTGTTTTGCGCGGTGGTCGCCCCGGTGCTGCTGGTGGTCTCCATCAGCTATCTCTGGCTGGGCAATGTGCTGGGGATGAACCTGCGGCCGGTGCTGCTGATGCTCGGCAAGCTTAAAGAGTGGGTGATGCTGGATATCTATCTGGTGGGCATCGGCGTCGCCTCCATCAAGGTGCAGGATTACGCCTTCCTGCAGCCGGGCATCGGTCTGGTGGCGTTTATCTCCCTGACGTTGTTGAGCATCCTGACGCTTATTCATATGAACGTCGAAGAGCTATGGGAGCGTTTCTATCCCGAGCGTCCGGCGACCCGCGCCGATAATAATCTGCAGGTGTGCACCGGCTGCCATTACACCGGCTATCGCGACGCGCGCGGCCGCTGCCGACGCTGCCACACGCCGCTGCATCATCGCCGACCGCAGAGCCTGCAGCGCAGCTGGGCGGCGCTGATTGCCTCGCTGGTTTTCCTCTTTCCGGCCAACCTGTTGCCAATCTCCATCATCTACGTCAACGGCGCGCGCCAGGACGACACGATCCTCTCGGGGATCATCTCCCTGGCCAGCAGCAATATCGCCATTGCCGGGGTCGTGTTTATCGCCAGTATTTTGGTGCCATTCACCAAAGTTATAGTGTTATTTACCCTGCTGCTCAGCATACAATTCAAGTGCGAGCAGGGATTGCGCACCCGCATCCTGCTGCTGCGGCTAATCACCTGGATTGGCCGTTGGTCGATGCTGGATCTGTTTGTTATCTCACTCACCATGTCGCTAATAAATCGCGATCAGCTCCTCGCCTTCACCATGGGGCCGGCTGCGGTTTACTTTGGCGGCGCGGTAATTTTAACTATTCTTGCAGTTGAATGGCTGGACAGCCGCTTACTTTGGGACGCACATGAGTCAGGAAACGCCCGCTTCGCAGACTGAAGCCAGAATAAAAACCAAACGCCGTATTTCGCCATTCTGGCTGCTGCCGGTCATCGCGTTGCTGATTGCCGCCTGGCTAATCTGGACCAGCTTTGACGATCGCGGATCGACGATTACGATTGATTTCCAGTCCGCGAACGGCATCGTGCCGGGACGGACGCCGATCCGCTATCAGGGGGTTGAAGTCGGCACCGTCCAGGATATTAGCCTCAGTAAAGATCTGAGTAAGATTGAGGTTTCGGCCAGCATCAAACGCGATATGAAAGATGCGCTGCGCAAAGAGACCCAGTTCTGGCTGGTCACGCCGAAAGCCTCTCTGGCCGGCGTATCGGGCCTCGATGCGCTGGTGGGCGGGAACTACATCGGCATGATGCCGGGCAAGGGTGAACCCGAAGATCACTTTGTCGCCCTCGACACCCAACCTAAATACCGCATCAACAACGGCGAGCTAATGATCCACCTGCAGGCGCCGGATCTTGGCTCTCTGAACAGCGGCTCGCTGGTCTACTTCCGAAAAATCCCGGTCGGGCGGGTGTATGACTATTCCCTGAATGCCAATAATCAGGGGGTGACCATCGATGTGCTAATTGAGCGCCGGTTTACCAATCTGGTGAAAAAAGGCAGCCGCTTCTGGAACGTCTCAGGCGTCAAGGCCGACGTCGGCCTGAGCGGGGCCAAAGTGCAACTGGAGAACCTGTCCGCGCTGGTGAACGGCGCCATCGCCTTTGACTCCCCCGCCGATTCGCATGTCGCCTCGCAAAACGATGAATATCACCTGTATGAAGATCTGGCGCATAGCCAGCGCGGCGTGGTAGTGACCCTCGATCTGCNTGATGGCGATGGACTGAAAGCGGGCTCGACGCCGCTCATGTATCAGGGGCTGGAGGTGGGCCAGTTAAGCAAACTGAATCTAAACCCCGGCGGCAAAGTTACTGGCGAGATGACCGTCGACCCGAGCGTGGTGACGCTGCTGCGGGAGAAAACGCTGATTCAGATGAAGAAGCCGAAGCTCTCCCTCGATAACCCCAGCATTAGCACCCTGCTCACCGGCAATACCTTTGAGCTGGTGCCCGGCGAAGGCGAGCCACGCAATCACTTCTCGGTAATGCCGGCGGATAAAGCGCTGCTGGATGAGCCCAACGTCGCCACCGTTACCCTCTCGGCGCCGGAGAGCTACGGCATCGACGGCGGTCAGCCGCTGGTGCTGCACGGAGTAAAAGTCGGCCAGGTGCTGGAGCGTAAACTGACGGCCAAAGGGGTAACCTTTCAGGTTGCCATTGACCCTGAATACCGCGATCTAATTCACGGCGACAGCAAATTTGTGGTTAACAGTCGTCTGGACGTCAAAGTGGGGCTCGACGGCGTGCAGGTGCTGGGCGCCAGCGCCAGCGAATGGGTGAAAGGCGGGATCAGGGTGATCCCCGGCGAAAAAGGCAAAATGCAAAGCAGCTATCCGCTGTACGCTAACCTTGAAAAGGCGCAGGAAAATAGCCTGAGCGAAGTGCCGACCACTACCCTGAGCCTGTCTGCTGAGACGCTGCCTGACGTTCAGGCCGGCTCGGTGGTGCTGTATCGTAAATTCGCCGTCGGCGAGATCATCGCCGTCAAACCGCGCAAGGATGCATTCGATATCGATCTGCATATCAAGCCGGAGTACCGCTACCTGCTGACCAACAACAGCGTCTTCTGGGCGGAAGGCGGTGCGAAGGTCAAGCTTGACGGTAACGGACTCACCGTGCAGGCCTCGCCGCTGGCGCGCGCGATCAAAGGGGCGATCAGTTTCGATAACCTCAATGGCAGCAGCGCCGGAGCACGGCTGAATAACAAACGTATCCTTTATGCATCTGAAACGGCGGCGCGCGCCGTGGGCGGCCAAATCACCCTGCACGCGTACGACGCCGGGAAGATGGCGGCCGGGATGCCGATTCGTTATCTCGGCATCGACATCGGTCAAATCCAGTCGCTGGAGCTAATCACCGCCAAAAACGAAGTGCAGGCGAAAGCGGTGCTCTATCCGGAATACGTCGGCACCTTCGCTCGCGCCGGGACCCGCTTCTCGGTGATCACTCCGCAAATCTCCGCCGCGGGCGTGGAACATCTCGACACCCTGTTCCAGGCCTACATCAACGTTGAGCCCGGCCGCGGCCCGGCACGACGCGATTTTGAGATCCAGGATACGACGATCAGCGATTCGCGTTATATCGACGGCCTGAACATCGTGGTGGAAGCGCCGGAGGCGGGGTCGCTTGGCATCGGTACGCCGGTCCTGTTCCGCGGACTGGAAGTCGGGACGGTTACCGGACTGTCGCTGGGGTCGATGTCTGACCGGGTGATGGTTAAGCTGCGCATCAGTAAGCGCTACCAGTACCTGGTACGTAATAACTCGGTGTTCTGGCTGGCCTCGGGTTACAGCCTCGACTTCGGCCTGATTGGCGGGGTGGTGAAAACCGGTACCTTCAATCAGTTTATCCGCGGCGGGATCGCCTTTGCCACGCCGCCGGGCACGCCGCTGGCGCCGAAGGCCCAGGATGGCAAGCACTTCCTGCTGCAGGAGAGCGAGCCGAAAGAGTGGCGGGAGTGGGGCACCGCTCTGCCGCAGTAATGCCCCCTTCTCCCGCCCCGGGCAACGCCTGGCGCGGGGAGAGGGTAAACCGCACGCCCCGGTGTCACGCGCCGGGGCGTTTGTGCTAAACTGCGCACCCTTTTTTTCTGTGGTGCGCTGCCCGTGGCTGAAAATACTGTCTATTTCCCTGAAGCGTTTCTCGCTCAAATGCGCGCGGCGATGCCAGCGCATCTCTCTTTCGACGACTTTATCGCCGCCTGTCAGCGCCCGCTACGCCGCAGTATTCGCGTCAATACGCTGAAGATTGGCGTCGATGATTTCCTCTCTCTGGTTGCCCCCTACGGCTGGCAACTCGCGCCGGTGCCTTGGTGCGCAGAAGGATTCTGGATCGAGCGAGAGGATGACGACGCGTTGCCGCTGGGCAGTACCGCCGAACATCTCAGCGGGCTGTTCTATATTCAGGAAGCCAGTTCGATGCTGCCGGTCGCCGCCCTGTTCGCCGATAACCGGCAGCCCGAACGGGTGATGGACGTTGCCGCCGCTCCGGGATCGAAAACCACCCAAATTGCAGCCCGAATGGGCAACGCGGGCGGCATTCTCGCCAATGAATTCTCCGCCAGCCGGGTGAAGGTGCTGCATGCCAACATCAGCCGCTGCGGCATCAGCAACGTCGCTCTGACCCACTTCGACGGCCGGGTTTTTGGCGCGGCCTTGCCCGAAACCTTCGATGCCATCCTGCTTGACGCCCCCTGCTCCGGCGAAGGGGTTGTACGTAAAGACGCCGACGCGCTGAAAAACTGGTCGCCGGAGAGCAACCTCGACATCGCCGCCACTCAGCGCGAGCTTATCGACAGCGCCTTCCATGCTCTGCGCCCTGGCGGGACGCTGGTGTATTCCACCTGCACCCTGAATCGTGAAGAAAATCAATCGGTCATTGAGTGGCTGCTGTCCCGCTATCCGCAGGCGGTTGAGATCCTGCCGCTGGGAGAGTTGTTTCCCGGCGCAGCCGACGCCTTAACCGCGGAAGGTTTTCTGCACGTTTTTCCGCAAATTTACGATTGCGAAGGCTTCTTTGTCGCGAGGTTGCGCAAAACTGCGGCGATCGATCCGCTCCCGGCGCCAGGCTATAAGGTCGGTAAATTCCCGTTTACGCCGCTGAAGGACCGGGAGGCCGCCGCGGTAACTGCCGCCGCCAGGGCTGTTGGCCTGGAGTGGGACGCAGGCCATACGCTGTGGCAGCGGGATAAAGAGCTGTGGCTGTTTCCGCTGGCTTTGGAGCCCCTGTTCGGCAAGGTGCGCTTTTCTCGCATCGGCGTGCGCCTGGCGGAGCTGCACAATAAGGGGTACCGCTGGCAGCATGAGGCGGTTATCGCCTTTGCCGCGCCGCAGCGCGCCTTCGAGCTGTCGCAGGAGGAAGCGGAGGAATGGTATCGCGGGCGCGACGTCTATCCGCAAACCGCGCCTGGGCAGGATGAAACCATTGTGACCTTCCAGGGCGTCCCGCTGGGCCTGGCGAAGCGCGTCGGCTCCCGACTGAAGAACAGCTATCCGCGCGAACTGGTGCGCGATGGAAAACTTTTTGCCGGCAAGGTGTGAGGCCGCGCAAAAAATGCGCACTTTTTGACTGGCGCTTTTCGCCCCATTGACTACGCTGAAAAATAACGGCCATAACTGGTCGTACCACAACTCAGCTGAAAAATGGGGTGAAGCGATGAGTAAAACCAATGTCCGCATCGGCGCGTTCGAAATAGACGATGCCGAACTGCACGGTGAGCATCAGGGTGAGCGAACGTTAAGCATACCCTGCAAATCCGATCCAGACTTATGTATGCAGCTTGACGCCTGGGATGCCGACACCAGCGTGCCCGCGATTCTCAATGGCGAACATTCCGTTCTCTACCGTAAACATTACGACCGCCAGTCCGATGCCTGGGTCATGCGCCTTGCCTGACACCAATGAACCCGTCGCCTGAGACGGGTTATTTATTTCCCCGTCCCGCCGTCATCCCCTACACTAAATAGTATGTGAACCCGAGCATGAGGCCAGGATGTTTGCCTTAGTGTTGTTTATTTGCTATCTGGATGGCGGCTGCGAGGACATTGTGGTAGACGTCTACCGCGAGGAAACGCAGTGCTTAGTGGCGATGGAGGATCAGCGGATCCGCCACGGTGGCTGCTACCCGATAGAAGATTTTATTGATGGCTTCTGGCAACCCGCCAGCGAATACAGCGACTTTTAGCCTGCCGACTGCAGCGCCACCAGCGTCAGCGCCCCACCAAACACAGCGCCCGTATCAATATAGTGTTGATTATCGTGGTCATAACGCGCCTGAAGCGGCGTATGGCCAAACCAGAAATGGTCTGCGCCGGCAATAGCGCCATGGCGCCCCGCCAGGTGTTCACTCAGACGATAGCGGCTCCATAGTACCCGTTGGGGATCCACCGGCTGCTGCCAGCGATAGACCGGCGCCGGGTAATCGGCGTGGGCGATCACATGCCGCGCTTTCCCGCATTCCACTTCAATAATCAACGGTAGCCGCCGACAGTGCGCCAGCAGCCGATCGACGTCGGCCCGCTGCCGCGCATCACCCTTGACGTACCAGTCGCCACCGTTCATCTGCCAGAGCCGCATATCTCCGCTCTCCAGCGCCTCCAGCGCCATCTGCTCATGATTCCCCCGAACGGCCCTGAACCAGCGACAGCGCAACAGGCCAAGACAATCGGCGCTCTGCGGCCCGCGATCGATCAGATCGCCCACCGAGATCAGCAGATCGGCCCAAGGATCAAAACGCAACTGACGCAGGCGATTCATCAGCAGCGCAAAGCAGCCATGCAGATCGCCCATCAGCCAGATATTACGCCAGTCGCTGCCGTTAATACGTTGATACATATAATTACCTCTCAGCGGTAATTATAGGTAATTCCAGCAAAGGTCCACGGAATTTAATTTACACCTCAATCAATTTTAAACAGACGGCAAATATAGTCCGCCAGAGGATTAAGCTTGTCAGTGGCTCGCTTTAAAATAGGGGGAAATCACAACGAGGTGTTTATCGTGACAGACAATAGCCTGCATTCATCCGGCGTGCTAGCGCCGCGCTCGCATCTTATTGCCGATCTGGTGATGGGCAGATTGACACCTGCCCCCATCTGGCGGCAAAAAAATTACCGCTTTAAGTTTTTGCTGCGCACGGCCTTATTTTATAACGCCACCAGAGCGATGCTGGAAGCGCTCAGCGCTCGGGATGATTTTAATCAGCTGCTGGCCGCACAGGCTACGCTGCCGGGCAAAGTACACCGTCAATATCTGACCCGCGATCTCAACGCCTGGCAGCGGGCGGTGGCGGTAATCAACCATTATCGCTATATCGACACCCTACGCGGATCGCGGCTGGCGCACGCTATGACCGCGGTGTCTGAGGTCCCGCTGCTGACGTTAAACGGAAAAGAGGACCGCCGGTTTACTCTTTATGCCTCCTCGGCAGGCAAAGCCGAACGTGAGGGTGAAACCACTCTGTGGCTGCGCGACAGCGACCACACCCTGCTGGCCAGCGCCACCTTCAGCGTAACCCGTGATCACGATGCCTGGCAGCTGGTTATCGGCGGTCTGCAGGGGCCACGACGTCACGTTTCTCATGAGGTGATTAAGCAGGCGACTCGCGCCTGCTACGGCCTGTTTCCGAAGCGCCTGCTGCTGGAGTTTATCTGGCAGCTGGCCGCTCGCAGCCAAATCGCGGCTATTTACGGCGTCAGCGATAACGGTCACGTGTTCCGCGCCCTGCGCTATCGCCTGAGCAAAGGCCGCCATTTCCACGCCAGCTACGACGAGTTCTGGCAGTCTATCGACGGCCAGCCGGAAAGCCCATGGCGCTGGCGGCTACCGCTATGTCTGGAAAGAAAATCGCTGGAGAGTATCGCCAGTAAAAAACGGGCTGAATATCGGCGGCGATTCCAGCTGCTGGATCAGCTGACGGAGCAGGTGGCAATATTGACGCAGCGGCATGCCGGTGACTAAATTGCACTGTCGGTGAAGCCGAATTACAACATGGCGTTTGCTTATTATGTCAATATTTCGCTACTATCAGGGTCCCCGAAGGCCACCGGATAGTCGCTTGCATAATGAGTAAAACCGAAATTTTTCTGCTGATTATTCTGGCGGTCATTCTGCTCGGGAGCATATGGTTTATTTTCAGCGATGAAATTTGGCTATTGCTCTGCTATCTGGAAAGCCAGATATACCCTACATTCAGCGTTCCGCAATAATATTTTCCGCCCGCAAAAGTGCTCGTCTTATTATTTATGCCACCTCGTCAGCCGGCGAGGTGTAATCGCATGAATTGCCAAATCGTTTAGATTTTGCTTATTTTATTTATCATACAAATATGTATACTAGCAGGCTTCCGATGTTGGCCCGCCAGTTAACCTGCACGCCGGGCCTGTTTAGGTGCAGGTTTTTTCTTTTCTCCGCCCTCGTTTACGGTTCCACCGTTGCCACCTCCCCTTCCACAGGATGCGATTTATGTGTAAATGAATTGTGTATGCTAAAAACGGTGTGCTATAACGGGACATCCAGAGGCCAGCGGGTGTTTGACTGACAGGATGTCGCTGGCTCTTGGGAAAGAAGACAGATAAAGATAAAAAGAGACCGAATACGATTCCTGTATTCGGTCCAGGGAAATGGCTCTTGGGAGAGAGCCGTGCGCTAAAAGTTGGCATTAATGCAGGCTAAGTCGCCTTGCACTATAAGAATAGTTTAACGCGTCAGCTTTTCCAGTCCGCGGCCAAAGTGGCTGCATAATTCCTGGAAAGGGGGCCTCTGCCAGCGAAAAAACCGCCACTGCCGTTGTCCGGCAAGGGCGGTTTTTTTGATGTTATTACAGCAGGATAGCGAGAAAGTTTAGCAGAGCTTCTGCGCTCGCTCGATAAAGGGCGCGAGGCTCATTTTTTGTCCCGGATGCTGCGGATCGTCGATCTGGATCACTGAGATCGGCTGCGCGGTGGTTTTGCCGGCTTTGACCTGCTGCTCAGCCACCTCATTGAGCGGATACTGGACCAGCGTGCTCGGGTTGATGGCGTAAAGCGCGTTACCCGGTCGACAGGTCAACATGACCTCTTCCCGGTTGAACGCCCAGCTCTCCTTCCCCACCTCAAAACGGCTCACGGTGATAATTTGTGGCGCTGCCAGAGCAGCCCCGGAGCTTGCCAGTAACAACATGGTCAGAACAATTTTTTTCATGATTTTGCCAGTTAATTCAATAAGGTTCCCAGGTGGCAAACAGACTGACGGCCAGCAGCGCCAGCGCGCCGAGCCCTATTTCAGCCTGCGTGGTTCGCAGGATCAGGCTTTCCGCCCGCGAACCGCTTGCCGACATGCGCGGTACCAGAACATACCTGTTCACTAACGCAATTACCACCATCCCGGCGACCAGCGCACATTTGATCAACAACATGCGTCCCCACGGCGATGCGCCAATCAATCCTCCCTGGATCAACAGCGCATTGAGCGCTCCGCTGGCAATCGTGCCGGCGACGGCCAGATGCCCGTAACGTGAAAAGCGCGCCATGGTATAGACCGCGGCCGGCCGCCAGCGCCCCTGCGCCAGGCGCAGGCAATAGATAAAGGGCAACAGACCGCCAAACCAGCTGGCGACGCAGAAGAGATGCACAGCGTGGTTTGTCCGCTGCAGCACGCCGGTGAGACCATCGTGCATAGCGGCGTGCCCTACCCCGGCGGAAAGCAGCAGCTGTGCCGCCAGCAGGGCCACCAGCTGGCGGGCGCCGTGACGGGGACGGATCCACACTACCGCAAGCGCGATCCACGCCAGTAGGATCTGCCAGATCCACACTCCACCAAAGCGGGTCCCGGCCACCGCCTGCCAGACGGCGGGTCGCCAGACATCCGTCCAGCCCTCGCCCATCATTCCTCCCTGCAGGAGATACAGCGCCAGCGTAGAGATCGCGCCGATCAGCAGCAGCGGGCGCAGTAGTGGATAAAAGCGCAGCATCAGCACGCGTCTCAGCGGTACCGGCGCCCACCAGGCGCCATATAGCACGCAGCCAAAAGCCAGCATCAGGGAGATAAAGTGCCCAAAGCGCAGGGTAATATAGAGCCCGGTCAGCATCGCTTACTTCACGCTAAAGGTATATTGCCCTTTGGTTTTATGACCATCCACCGAGACCACATGCCATGCCACGGTGTACTCTCCCGGCGGCAAGGCTTCCGCCAAAGGTAACGTGACCTCGGCCGGATTATCGGCGCTGCGGGTCAGTTTTCCGGTAGCCACCGCATGCTGCTGCGGACCGGTGACGGTCACGCCGCTGAATGCGGGTTCAATACCTTCGGAAAAACTGAGCGTCAACGTCTGTGGGGAAGCTGAAAGCTGCGCCCCGGCGGTCGGGATCTGCTGCTGCAGGTGAGCGTGGGCGAAGGCGCCCGCCGCGGTTAACATCCCGGCAAGCGCAACGGAGAGACGCAACGCGCGTCCAGCAAGAAGTCGCATATTCGTCATTCCCTTTTGTTATGTCTGTAGCACAGAGAATAACCCTGTATAATGCCAGAGTCGAGCCAGGCATCTGGCCCTGACCGGATTTATAAGCAGAGTGGAGTGGATGATGGAAAGAAATCTGGCCAAAATTTCGCAAGATGAGATGGATAAAGTCAATGTCGATCTCGCCGCCGCCGGCGTTGCTTTTAAGGAACGGTACAATATGCCGGTGGTCGCTGATTTAGTCGAGCGTGAACAGCCTGCACATCTGCGCGACTGGTTCCGTGAACGACTGATCGCCCATCGGCTGGCCTCCGTCTCCCTTTCGCGACTACCGTGGGAGCCGAAACAGAAATAATGCGCGCTCGCCTCCTCCCCGTCGGTTGGCAAGCCCGGCCAATTCCATTACGCTTATTGTTTTGCTCTGGAGCGAGCCATGCTGCGCGTCATTGATACCGAAACCTGCGGCCTGCAGGGGGGCATCGTTGAAATCGCCTCGGTCGATATAGTCGACGGGCAAATTACCAATCCCATGAGCCATCTGGTGCGTCCCGATCGGCCCATCAGCCCGCAGGCGATGGCTATCCACCGGATCACGGAAGAGATGGTCGCCGATAAGCCGTGGATTGAGGAGATTATTCCGCACTATCATGGCAGCCCGTGGTACGTCGCGCATAACGCCAGCTTCGATCGCCGGGTGTTGCCGGAGATGCACGGCGAGTGGATCTGTACGATGAAGCTGGCCCGACGCCTGTGGCCGGGAATCAAATACAGCAATATGGGGTTATATAAGTCACGTAAGCTGAACGTGACTACGCCGCCGGGACTGCATCACCACCGGGCGCTGTATGACTGCTATATCACCGCCGCGCTGCTGCTGGATATCATCAATGTTTCCGGCTGGACCCCTGACGAAATGGCCGATATCACCGGTCGGCCGGCGCTGCTGACTACTTTTACCTTCGGCAAATACCGGGGTAAGGCCGTCGCCGAGATTGCTGAAAACGATCCAGGCTATCTGCGCTGGTTATTCAACAATCTCGACCGCATGAGCCCCGAACTGCGCCTGACGCTCAGGCATTACCTCGGGGAATAGCGCCTACACTGCCGCTTTTCCCGGCAGTGTCCCCTGCGCCAGGGCGATGAAAAAGGCGTACTCCAGCGCCACCCCTTCATAGCTTTTAAAGCGCCCGGATTTTCCGCCGTGTCCGGAATCCATATCGGTGCAGAGCAGCAGCAGGTTATCGTCGGTTTTTAGTTCCCGCAGTTTCGCCACCCATTTAGCCGGCTCCCAGTATTGCACCTGGGAATCATGCAGACCGGTAGTCACCAGCATGTGGGGATACGCCTGCGCCCTCACGCCGTCATAGGGACTGTAGCTTTTCATATAGTGATAATAGGTTTCATCCTGCGGATTTCCCCACTCTTCAAATTCACCGGTGGTCAGCGGAATAGTTTCATCCAGCATGGTGGTCACCACATCGACGAACGGCACCTGGGCTATCACGCCATGGAACAGCTCTGGCCGTTCATTCACGGCCACGCCCATCAGCATTCCGCCGGCGCTGCCCCCCATGCCGTAGCAGAGCCGCGGATCGCCGTACCCCTGGGCAAGCAGCGCGTCACAGACGTCCAGATAGTCGTTGAAGGTATTTTTCTTACACAGGAATTTACCGTCTTCATACCATTGCTGACCCAGTTCGCCGCCGCCGCGGACGTGGGCGATGGCGTAGACAAAGCCGCGGTTGAGCAGGCTCAGCCGGCTGGCGCTGAAATCGGCATCGATACTCTCGCCATATGAGCCATAGCCATAGACCAGCAGCGGGTTGCTCCCTTGGCGAAAATGTTCGCGATGGTAGACCAGAGAGACCGGGACTTCGACGCCATCGCGGGCGGTCACCCACAGGTGTTCGCTCTGGTAGCAGCTCGTATCCAGCCCCTTTACCTCCTGCTGTTTGATCACTCTTCGTTCGCCGGTATCCATATCCAGTTCAAACAGCGTATCCGGCGTAGTCATGGAGGAATAGCCGTAGCGCAGTCGCGACGTTTCGGGCTCCGGATTATAGGCAAGCCAGGTGACATAGGCCGGATCGTCAAAAGCGATCCCCACCACCTCCCGGGTCTTGCGGTTAATTTGCCGCAGACTGGTCAGGCCACGCTGACGCTCTTCCACAACCAGCCAGTCGGTAAACAGGGTAAATCCTTCGAGCATCACGTCGTGACGCGGGGGGATCAGCGTGGTCCACTGTTCTTCATCACGCAGCACGGTACGGTAGAGGCCGAAATTCTTCCCCTCCCGGTTGGAACGAAGATAGAAAGCGTGCTGATAGTGATCAAGACTGTATTCATGATCTTTACGCCGTGGCAGAAAGCAGACCGGCTCGGCGTCTGGCAGTTCGGCGTTGAGCAGCAGCACTTCGCTGGTGGTGGCGCTGGAGAGATAAATTACCACGAACTGCTGGGAGGTGGTTTTATGCACGCTGACGTAGAAGGTCTCATCTTTTTCCTCGTAGACCAGCGCGTCGCTCTGCGCCGGTGTCCCGACGGTGTGGCGCCAGACCTGATAAGGGAGCAGCGTGGTGGGATGTTTACGCACATACCAAACAAAGCGTGAATCGTTGCTCCAGGCAAAGCCGGAGGTGACATTTTCGAGGATTTCCGGGTACCACTCGCCGTTGCTGAGGTCGCAAAAGCGCAGGCCGTACTGGCGGCGGGAAAGGTAATCTTCCGCCACCGCCATTAGCTGGTTGTTGGGCGCAATGCCCAGTCCGCCCAGGGTGTAGAACTCGCTCTTCGCCGCCCGCTGGTTGGCATCGAGCAGGATCTCCCACTCATCCCACTCTTCTTTCAGCACCGACTGCCGCTGGTAGATAGCGTATTCGCAGCCCGGCTCATACACCTGACGGTAGCGAAAGCCGTTTTTACTGTAGGGGGCAGAGACTTCCCGCTGCGGAATGCGGTCGATAATCTCCTTCAGCAGACGCTCCTGCAGGCTGAGCTGCGAATCCATCACTTGCTTGCCGTAAGCGTTCTCCGCGTGCAGATACTCCAGCACGTCAGGTCGCGCGCGCTCATCGTCGCGCAGCCAGTAATAATTATCGATGCGTGTATCGCCATGCAAGGTCATTGCGTGAGGGATCCGTTTAGCTTTAGGTGGCATGTTATTCTTCTGCTGCTTTATCGTGACACAAGAGCATTCAGGGCGCAGGGTGGCGCCTGAATGATGACGTGTCTATAAGGGTGGCAAAAGACGCGAGCGATGCAAGCGAAACGTGATGATTTAGACGCTTAGCGCTTGTTTTTGTGACTGGATATCCTGTTCTATATCGGCCCGGACATCTTTCGGCAGCGCCAGGGCGTCTCCCAGCGCATTAAGATAGCTACGCTCCATAAAATGGTCGATATCAATCACCGCGCAGCTGACGTAGTAGATCTCCAGCGCCTCCTGCGGGTCGATGATGCCCTCGGCGAGACGCTGCGGATCCAGCGGCTGGGCCAGCGCCTGGTCAATTAGCACCCGGGCCTGAACGTCAATATTGGCCGCCCGCAGCTGAGTTTCAATATTCGCCCGCTCGTGGTCATCAATATGACCGTCGCTTTTCGCGGCAAATACCAGGGCCGTGATCAGCCGGACGCTGCGCGGATCGACATCCGTCGGCGCCGCTGCCGTCTCAGGCGCCTGGGCGGACGTATTCTGCGCGCGCATTTTCTGCTGATACTTGTTCCATAACACCGTGCCCGCCACCGCCCCGCCGCCTGCCAGCAGCGCGCTAGTGCCATATTTCGCCAACAATTTGCGTGACGATTTGCTGGCCACCAGCAATCCGGCCAGCCCACCGATGGCGCCGGGCAGCAGGCCGCTCCCTTTTGACGACTCGCCGGACGGTGACGCACCCTGCTGCCCGAGCAGCGACTGCAGTTGATGTAGCCAGTTAGCCATGGTTTTCCTCTCAGGTGACAAACACTGTTATCAGCCTAAACGACGCGATGTCAGGAAATGTTAGATATGGCTAAAGATGCGCAAAGGTACGTGCGACGGCAGCATCGGAGCCGACCGACCAGTGACTGACCGCCAGCGTTCAGGCTGCCTTGGCTTTGCGCGCTTTTGCCGCCGGCACGGCGTCATCACCCGCCGGAGAAGTCTCGGCGGTAGCCGACGGCGCGGAGGCGTCCTGTGCGGGCGTCTCTTGCTCCGGCAGTCGGCCAACTCGCAGGATATGCTGCAGCGCTTCTTTACGCTCCGCCAGCCACATCGCCATGGTATCGCGCTGGACGTCATCCATCTCCAGCGGCGATGCCACCAGCCAGTCATTCAGCACCTCTGCCAGATCGAGCATTTTGTCGTAAGCGTCGGCCTCTTTTTTGCTGGCAAAAGACATTTTTTCCTCACCTTCGCGGATCACCACATATTTAATTTCAACCGCCATACTGCAGCCTCTCAACACTGTATTTTTATACAGTATAGCAAATTTCCCTCCCGGACTCAACTCACGCGCGTTACGCGCGTAAAGACATACGCAAACGTTTTCGTTTATAATCGCTGCCATCTTTTTTTACTGCGGATGAGAGTTATGACTGTATTAGGCACCGCGCTGCGCCCGGCAGCCACCAAAGTTATGCTGTTAGGTTCCGGCGAGTTGGGTAAAGAAGTCGCTATTGAATGTCAGCGTCTGGGCATTGAAACCATCGCCGTAGACCGCTACCCCGATGCCCCGGCGATGCAGGTCGCCCACCGCGCCCATGTCATCAATATGCTGCATGGCGAGAGCCTGCGCGCCCTGATTGAACAGGAAAAACCCGATTACATCGTGCCGGAGATCGAAGCTATCGCTACCGACACCCTGGTCGAACTGGAACAGGCCGGGCAGAAAGTGGTCCCCACGGCGCGGGCGGCAAAGCTCACCATGAACCGCGAAGGCATTCGCCGCCTGGCGGCGGAAGAGCTGCAGCTTCCCACCTCCCGCTATCGTTTTGCCGACAGCGAAGAAGGCTTCCGCGCGGCGGTTACCGAGATCGGTTTGCCATGCATCGTTAAACCGGTGATGAGCTCCTCCGGCAAAGGCCAGAGCTTTATCCGCTCGGCTGACCAGCTCAGCGAAGCCTGGCGCTATGCGCAGCAGGGCGGCCGCGCTGGCGCCGGACGGGTGATCGTCGAGAGGGTGGTGAACTTCGATTTCGAAATCACCCTGCTCACCGTCAGCGCTGTCGATGGCGTGCATTTCTGCGCTCCGGTTGGTCATCGTCAGGAAGACGGCGACTACCGCGAGTCCTGGCAGCCGCAGCAGATGAGCGACCTGGCCCTCGAGCGTGCCCAGACCATCGCCCGCAAGGTGGTGCTGGCGCTGGGAGGTTATGGTTTGTTTGGCGTGGAGCTGTTCGTATGCGGCGACGAGGTGATCTTCAGCGAAGTCTCCCCGCGACCACACGACACCGGGATGGTGACGCTTATCTCCCAGGATCTCTCGGAATTCGCCCTGCACGTTCGCTCCTTCCTCGGGCTACCTGTCGGCGCTATCCGCCAGTATGGCCCGGCCGCCTCCGCGGTGATCCTTCCGCAGTTGTCCAGCCAGAACGTCAGCTTTGGCCAGCTGCAGTCGGCCGTCGGGGCTGGCCTGCAGCTGCGTCTGTTCGGCAAGCCGGAGATTGACGGTACCCGCCGCCTGGGGGTAACCCTCGCCGTCGCCGATTCGGTTGAGGAGGCCGTGGCGCGGGCTAAAGCCGCNGCCGCGGCGGTCATCGTCGAAGGGTAAAGAC
>NZ_JAZARW010000001.1:2588578-2616093 GCF_036233805.1 Klebsiella sp. EMBS2024
ACCCGGTCGCGTTGCCGCAGACCGGGTTGTTGACCTGGAGGCGTGGTTTATTTCGCGCCTTCCACCGCTTCTCGCGCGAGGGTGGTGATGCGATCGTAGTCGCCGGCTTCGAGGGCGTCGGCTGGCACCAGCCAGGAACCGCCGATGCACAGTACGCTGTTCAGCGCCAGGTAGTCACGGTAGTTGGCCGGAGAGATACCGCCGGTCGGGCAGAAACGAATGTGGCCGAACGGACCCGCAATCGCCTGCAGGGCTTTCACGCCGCCGTTGGCTTCCGCCGGGAAGAATTTAAACTCTTTCAGGCCATACTGCATACCCAGCATCAGCTCAGATACCGTGCTGATCCCCGGGATCAGCGGGATGGTGCCGTCTTCGGTCGCCGCTTTCAGCAGGGATTCGGTAAGACCCGGGCTGATAGCGAACTGCGCGCCGGCTTCCGTTACCGCTTTCAACTGCTCAACGTTGGTAACCGTGCCCGCGCCGACAATCGCGTCCGGAACTTCTTTGGCAATCGCGCGGATCGCCTCCAGGGCGCACTCGGTGCGCAGGGTAACTTCCAGCACGCGAACGCCGCCCGCCACCAGCGCTTTCGCCATCGGTACCGCGTGCTCCAGCTTTTTCACTACGATAACCGGGACAACCGGACCGGAGGTGAGGATTGCTTCTGCTGTTGTTTTCCAGTTTTTNATCAGGATTTTCTCTCGCCAGATCTAGAAATTAAATCGTCTTAAAAAGTGATGCAGGTTGCGCCCTGCTCCGCGCCAGAGAGCTTCTCACGCAGCGCCCCAAACATCTCCCGACCGGTTCCCACGCGCGACGCGCTGAGGTCAGGGATATGCGGCTGACGCGCCGCCAGTTCGGCCTCATCCACCAGCAGCGTCAGTTCCCCCGTCTGTCCGTTCACGCGAATAAGATCGCCATCGCGCACTTTCGCCAGCAAGCCGCCATCATACGCTTCAGGCGTGACGTGAATGGCTGACGGAACTTTACCGGAGGCGCCAGAGAGTCGGCCATCGGTCACCAGCGCTATTTTGAAACGGCGGTCCAATAATACACCAAGTGGCGGCATAAGTTTATGTAATTCTGGCATCCCGTTCGCTTTTGGCCCCTGATGACGGACCACCACCACGCAGTCTTTGTCCAGCAGCCCCGCTTCAAAGGCCGGCAACACGTCGTGCTGGCTCTCAAATACCACCGCCGGCGCTTCAATCACCTGGTTCTCCACCGGGACCGCCGAAGTTTTCATCACCGCGCGTCCCAGGTTGCCGCTCAGCACCTTGGTGCCGCCGTGGCGGGAGAATGGTTTTTCAAAGGTCGCGATGACCTGGTCGTCCAATGGCGCTGTCGCCCCTTCGCGCCAGTCCAGCTCGCCGTTATTCAGCCATGGCTCCAGGGTGTAGCGCGACAGGCCAAAGCCGGCCACGGTGTGAACATCCTCATGCAGCAGGCCGCCTTTCAGCAGCTCGCGCACCAGTACCGGAACGCCGCCTGCCGCCTGGAAGTGGTTGATATCCGCCGGGCCGTTGGGATAGAGGCGCGCCAGCAGCGGCACCACGTCTGACAGGTCGGAGAAATCGTCCCAGTTAATGATAATTCCCGCCGCGCGGGCCATCGCCACCAGGTGCATAGTGTGGTTGGTGGAGCCACCGGTCGCCAGCAGCGCCACGATGCCGTTGACCACCACTTTTTCGTCAAACATTTTGCCCAGCGGCATCCACTCATTGCCGTTGCCGGTCATGCGGGTGACCTGGCGCGCGGCGGCGGCGGTCAGCGCTTCCCGCAGCGGAGCATCCGGATGGACAAAGGACGAGCCCGGCAGCTGCATGCCCATAAATTCGACCACCATCNGGTTGGTGTTCGCCGTTCCGTAGAAAGTACAGGTCCCCGGCGCGTGATAAGAGGCGGCTTCGGACTCCAGGAGCGCCATACGGTCAACTTTCCCTTCTGCATACAGCTGGCGAATGCGAACCTTCTCTTTATTCGGCAGGCCGCTGGCCATCGGACCGGAGGGAATAAAGACCGACGGCAGATGGCCAAATGAGAGCGCCGCCATGGTCAGACCGGGAACAATTTTATCGCAGACCCCGAGATACAGGGCCCCGTCGAACATGTTATGCGACAGGCCGATGGCGGCGGACATAGCGATCACCTCGCGGCTCAGGAGTGAAAGCTCCATCCCGTCCTGCCCCTGCGTTACGCCGTCGCACATCGCCGGCACGCCGCCGGCGACCTGGCCGACCGCATTGGCGCTGTGCAGCGCTTTGCGGATGATCTCCGGGTAGTGTTCATAGGGCTGGTGAGCGGACAACATGTCGTTGTAGGAGGTGATGATGGCAATGTTGTTGCGCAACATGCTCTTCAGGGAGGCTTTGTCGTCAGCCTGGCAGGCCGCGAATCCGTGAGCCAGATTGCCGCAGGCCAGTTGCGCACGATGCACGGTGTCGGTTTTGGCCTGGTTAATCCTTGCGAGGTAAGCCGCGCGGGTGTCACGCGACCGTTCGATAATGCGATTTGTTACCCGTAACATTGTCGAATTCATAAAGGCTCCTCAAATTTTTATCTGTCCGGCCGCTGCGTGATGACGTGTTGACGTGGTAAAGGCCACAAACACCAGCGCTCAGGGGCAAAATGTCTGAAGGCAGTGTAATAAAAAAAGCCCCGTGGGTGAATCCTCACGGGGCTTAAAAGATTAAAAAGCGTGCGACTTTCTGCGTCAGATCATGTTACCGGTAAAATAACCCTGACGGATTAGCCTCCAGCCTTACTCGAACTCGTTCCATGAACGACCGTCGCGAGTGATCATGGCCACCGACGCAACCGGTCCCCAGGTCCCGGCCTGATACGGTTTCGGCGCATCGCGGTCGGCTGCCCAGGCTTCGGTAATGGAGTCAACCCATTTCCACGCCTCTTCTACTTCGTCGCGGCGAACGAACAGCGCCTGGATGCCACGCATGGTCTCCAGCAGCAGACGTTCATAGGCATCGGCCAGGTGCGTCTGGTTAAAGGTCTCGGAATAGCTCAGATCCAGTTTAGTGATCTGCAGGTTATGTTTATGATCGAGGCCCGGCACTTTGTTCAGTACCTGGATATCTACCCCTTCGTCCGGCTGCAGGCGAATGGTCAGCTTGTTCTGCGGCAGCTCCTGCCAGGTCTCTTTAAACAGATTCAGTTCCGGGGTTTTGAAGTAAACCACTACCTCTGAGCATTTGGTCGGCAGACGTTTGCCGGTGCGCAGATAGAACGGTACGCCAGCCCAGCGCCAGTTATCGATATCGACGCGGATCGCCACGAAGGTTTCGGTGTTGCTGGTCTTGTTGGCCCCCTCCTCTTCGAGATAGCCAGGCACTTTTTTGCCCTGGGCAAAGCCGGCGGTATACTGGCCGCGAACGGTTTTCTCGCGCACGTTGGAGCGGTCAATACGGCGCAGGGATTTCAGCACCTTGACCTTTTCATCACGGATGCTGTCGGCGCTGAGATCGGACGGCGGCGACATGGCAATCATGCACAGGATCTGCAGCAGGTGGTTCTGGATCATGTCGCGCATCTGCCCGGCCTGGTCGAAGTAACCCCAGCGCCCTTCAATACCCACCTCTTCCGCGACGGTGATTTCGACGTGATCGATGGTGCGGCAGTCCCAGTTATTGACGAACAGGGAGTTGGCGAAGCGCAGCGCCAGCAGGTTGAGGACCGTCTCTTTACCGAGATAGTGGTCGATACGGTAGACCTGACACTCTTCAAAAAACTCGCCGACCTGGTCGTTGATTTCACGGGAGGTTTCCAGCGAGGTGCCGAGCGGTTTTTCCATGACCACGCGCGCAGGCTTGGCATTAAGCTTCGCTTCGCCCAGCCCTTTACAGATCGCGCCAAAGGTGCTCGGCGGCATAGCGAAATAGTTGATGGTGACACGGTTCTTTTGATCCAGCATCTCACCCAGGCGGGTGAAGCCGCTGGTGTCATTGACGTCAAGATTACAGAACTCCAGGCGTCCGCTCAGGGTATCCCACAAACCTTCATCAATTTTTTCCTTCATGAAGGTTTCCAGCGCTTCGCGCACGACTTTGGTATAAGCCGCTTTATCCCAGTCGGCACGGCCGACGCCAATGATTCTGGTGTCAGCGTGGATCTGGCCCGCCTTTTCAAGCTGATACAGGGAAGGCAACAATTTACGCCGCGCCAGGTCGCCCTTCGCGCCGAAAATGACCAGGTCGCATGCCTGGGCCGTTTGCGTTACCGCCATGTCATTCTCCTCAGTTGATAGTCTGGTGCTTTTGCCAGGCTATATTTGTAATTTTCTTACACTGCACTGTACTGTGTTTACGTATTTCCCGAAAGCCTTCCCCTTCGTTTGCGGCGGTAAAACCGCACAGGGTGAAAACATTCGGCGATGATTTGGGCATTCGGCCGTTATTGTTCGTTGTTTGTACCTGGTTCAGGTCAGTAAAATACGACCCTGATCATGTAATGAAAAAAAACAACATCATTTCACGTCATTCCTCACCGCTTGCGCTTGCGGAGGGGTATATTCTTGCTAAAACGCCCAATGATTTCACCCATTAATGAAATCGTTTCCATTGATGAGCGCCCTGTTACTAATGAACATGCTGGAAAAAATCCAGTCCCGACTGGAACACCTTAGCAAATCTGAACGCAAAGTGGCGGAAGTGATCCTCGCCACCCCCGAGCAGGCCATTCATTCGAGCATCGCCGCCCTCGCCCTTGAGGCCGGCGTTAGCGAACCGACCGTCAATCGCTTCTGCCGTAGTCTCGAAACCCGCGGATTCCCTGACTTCAAACTGCATCTGGCCCAGAGCCTTGCGCACGGCACGCTCTATGTTAACCGGAATGTCGATGAAGACGACAGCGTTGAGTCATACACGGGAAAAATATTCGAATCGGCCATGGCGAGTTTAGATCAGGTGCACCATTCTCTCGACATGTCGGCGGTAAATCGCGCGGTGGATCTGCTGACTCAGGCCAAAAAAATCGCCTTTTTCGGCCTCGGCTCCTCAGCGGCGGTCGCTCACGACGCGATGAACAAATTTTTCCGCTTTAACGTGCCGGTCATCTATTCCGACGACATTGTCCTGCAACGGATGAGCTGTATGAATTGCGATGACGATGATGTGGTGGTGATTATCTCGCATACCGGAAGAACCAAGAGCCTGGTGGAGCTGGCGCAGCTGGCTCGTGAAAACGATGCCATGGTGATCGCGCTCACCTCCGCCGGTACGCCGCTAGCCAGGGAAGCCACGCTCGCCATTACCCTTGATGTGCCGGAAGATACCGACATCTATATGCCGATGGTCTCCCGTTTGGCCCAGTTGACCGTCATTGACGTGTTGGCGACTGGCTTTACCTTGCGTCGGGGGGCAAAATTCAGAGATAACTTGAAGAGGGTCAAGGAAGCGCTGAAGGAATCGCGTTTTGATAAAGAACCATTCGTACCCAGTGATAATCAATAAAAGTTGATAACAAGCAGTACCCCATTACACCTTCGATAACGATCCGGCTGTGCGACGTTGCAGGCTGGCGCTACCGAATCCATGTTCACGCAACACCAAAGTTGTATCAGTCAACGGAGTATTACATGTCCAGAAGGCTTCGCAGAACCAAAATCGTTACTACCTTAGGCCCGGCAACTGACCGCGATAACAACCTGGAAAAGGTTATCGCCGCGGGCGCAAACGTAGTACGTATGAACTTCTCTCACGGCACCCCGGAAGATCATCAGCTCCGTGCCGACAAAGTGCGTGAGATTGCGGCAAAACTGGGCCGTCATGTGGCCATCCTCGGCGACCTCCAGGGACCAAAAATTCGCGTATCGACCTTCAAAGAAGGCAAAATTTTCCTCAACGTCGGCGATAAATTCCTGCTCGACGCAAACCTTGGCAAAGGCGAAGGCGACAAAGAGAAAGTCGGGATCGACTATAAAGGCCTGCCGGCGGACGTCGTGCCGGGCGATATCTTATTGCTCGACGATGGTCGCGTGCAGCTGAAAGTCCTCGAAGTTCAGGGGATGAAAGTGTTCACTGAAGTGACCGTCGGCGGCCCGTTGTCCAACAACAAAGGGATCAACAAGCTGGGCGGCGGCCTGTCTGCCGAAGCGCTGACCGACAAAGATAAAGCTGATATCGTCACCGCCGCAAAAATCGGCGTCGACTACCTGGCCGTCTCTTTCCCGCGCTGCGGCGAAGACCTGAACTACGCCCGTCGCCTGGCGCGCGATGCCGGCTGCGATGCGAAAATCGTCGCCAAAGTTGAGCGTGCCGAAGCGGTTTGCGATCAGGATGCGATGGACGACGTGATCCTCGCCTCCGATGTGGTAATGGTTGCCCGTGGCGACCTCGGCGTCGAGATCGGCGATCCTGAGCTGGTGGGCATCCAGAAAGCGCTGATCCGTCGTGCCCGTCAGCTGAACCGTTCCGTCATTACCGCCACCCAGATGATGGAGTCGATGATCACCAACCCGATGCCGACTCGCGCGGAAGTGATGGACGTGGCCAACGCCGTGCTGGATGGTACCGATGCGGTGATGCTCTCCGCGGAGACCGCTGCCGGTCAGTATCCTTCGGAAACCGTGGCCGCGATGGCGCGCGTGTGTCTGGGCGCGGAAAAAATCCCTAGCCTCAACGTCTCCAAACACCGTCTGGACGTCCAGTTCGACAACGTGGAAGAAGCGATTGCCATGTCGGCGATGTATGCCGCCAACCACCTGAAAGGCATTACCGCCATCATCACCATGACCGAATCGGGCCGTACCGCGCTGATGACTTCGCGCATTAGCTCCGGTCTGCCGATTTTCGCCCTCTCCCGCCACGAGCGCACCCTGAACCTGACCGCCCTCTACCGCGGGGTGACGCCGGTGTTCTTCGACAGCCAGAATGACGGGGTGGCCGCCGCGCACGACGCCGTCAATCTGCTGCGGGACAAAGGCTATCTGGTCTCCGGCGACCTCGTGGTCGTGACCCAGGGTGACGTGATGAGCACCATCGGCAGCACCAACACCACCCGTATCCTCACCGTCGAGTAAGCACGGTAGAGATAAAAAAGCCTCCTGACGGAGGCTTTTTTTATTTCTTTTTCGGGAACAGCTCTTTGCGTTTATAGGGCTCGATTTCACCCGGCTTGCGCGTTTTCAGCAGCTTCAGGATCCAGGTATACTGCTCGGTGTGCGGCTTAACAAACACTTCCACTTCTTCGTTCATCCGCCGGGCGATGGTCGTATCGTCAGCGTCCAGCAGATCGTCCATCGGCGGGCGCACCAGCACCGTCAGGCGGTGCGTCTTGCTATCGTAGACCGGGAACAGCGGTACGACGCGGGCGCGGCACACTTTCATTAAGCGGCCAATCGCCGGCAGCGTGGCCTTGTAGGTAGCAAAGAAATCCACAAACTCGCTGTGTTCGGCGCCGTGATCCTGATCGGGCAGATAGTAGCCCCAGTAGCCCTGACGCACCGACTGAATAAACGGTTTGATCCCATCGTTGCGCGCGTGCATACGCCCGCCAAAACGACGACGCACGGTATTCCACACGTAATCGAACACCGGGTTACCCTGGTTATGGAACATCGCCGCCATCTTCTGCCCGCCGGAGGCCATCAGCATCGCCGGGATATCCACACCCCATGCATGCGGAACGAGAAAAATCACCTTCTCATTATTGCGCTGCATCTCGTCGATGATCGCTTTCCCCTGCCAGTCAACGCGGGCAAGGATTTTCTGCGGATCGCGCAGGCCCAGCTCGGCCATCATCACCATCGCCTGCGGCGCCGAGGCATACATGGCGTCGATAATAGCTTCCCGCTCGTACTCGCTTTTTTCCGGGAAGCAGTACAGCAAATTAATCTGCGCCCGGCGGCGCGAGCTTTTCGCCAGACGCCCTACCAGACGACCGAGTTTGCCGAGGAGCGGATCGCGAAAGGATGGCGGCGTCAGCGCAATACCGGCGAAGGCAAAGACCCCCAGCCAGGCGCCCCAGTAGCGCGGCAGTAAAAAGGATTTTTCAAACTTAGGGATAAACTCAATATTATTTTTTTTCGTTTCCATGCCCAATCCGCAGATCGACTGCTTAATCAAGATAATGGGATAGTGTAGCGAGACGTCGGGTATCCTACAAAAGAAAAAGCCGGCGCCCTGGGGCACCGGCTTTCCACTGACCGGTGGTTAGTCAAACCGCAGCTGCGGAACGACCTCTTTGACCTGCGCCAGATAGTCGGTCCGGTCGGAACCGCTCAGCCCTTCGGTACGCGGCAGCTTAGCCGTCAGCGGGTTGACCGCCTGCTGGTTGATCCACACTTCGTAGTGCAGGTGTGGCCCGGTAGAGCGTCCGGTATTCCCCGACAGCGCAATGCGATCCCCGCGCTTCACTTTCTGCCCCGGCTTCACTAACAGCTTACGCAGGTGCATGTAGCGAGTGGTATAGGTGCGGCCGTGGCGGATCGCGACGTAATACCCGGCAGCGCCGCTGCGTTTGGCCACGACTACTTCACCATCGCCCACCGCCAGCACTGGCGTTCCCTGCGGCATCGCGAAATCGACGCCACGGTGCGGCGCGACGCGGCCGGTGACCGGGTTCAGACGACGCGGATTAAAGTTAGAGGAGACGCGGAACTGACGCGCCGTTGGGAAGCGCATAAAGCCCTTCGCCAGACCCGTGCCGTTGCGGTCGTAGAATTTGCCGTCTTCGGCGCGGATGGCATAGTAATCCTTACCGTCAGAGCGAAGACGCACGCCGAGTAACTGGCTTTGCTCACGTTTGCCGTCGAGCATTTCGCGCGACATCAATACCGAGAATTCGTCGCCTTTCTTCAGCTTACGGAAATCCATCTGCCACTGCATGGCCTTGATCACCGCGTTGATTTCCGTGCTGGTCAGCCCGGCATCACGCGCGCTGGAGACAAAGCTGGCGCCGACGGTGCCCTTCAGCACGCTGTTGACCCAATCGCCTTTCTGCAGCTCGCTGCTCATTTTAAAACCGTTATCCACACGGGTATAGGTGCGGGTCTCGCGGCGGGACATCTCCCAGGTCAGGCTCTGCAGATCGCCGTCGGCGGTCAGGGTCCAGGAGAGCTGCTGGCCAATCTTCAGGTTGCGCAGCTCTTTATCGGCGGAGGAAAGCTGGGCGATATCGCCCATATCGATACCGTACTGGTTCAGAATNCTGCTGAGCGTATCGCCGGTCGACACCACATATTCGTGCCCGCCGGCATCGCTATCGGCTTTTTCGTCGAGCTCATCCTGAGGAATGGCTTCTTCTTCCTGCGGGGCCTGATCGATCGGCTCGGAGGCTTCCGGCAGCAGGGAACGGATCTCGCTTTTTTCCAGTTCAATGGTTCTGACGATGGGGGCGGATTCCGGGTGGTAAATGTAGGGTCGCCAGACGGCGACCGCTAAGGTAAGAACGCTAAGCGACCCCAGCATAACGCGATGAGGTCGTGGCAGATTGTTGAATGCCTGAGTGACAGCGCGGGCTATCTGTTGCACGTATTCACTTCCTCGTTAATCTCCTTTCAGGCAGCTCGAATACTGATTCGCCAGTTGGGTGAGGAATTGCGGGTAACTCGTTTTACCCAGCGTAATTCCTGTTCCCAGTGGATCCAGGGTTCCCATGCGCACAGACGTGCCCCGGGCAACAGCTTCGATAACCGCTGGCCTGAACTGTGGCTCAGCAAAAACGCAAGTGGCTTTCTGCTCAACCAGTTGTGTTCTGATTTCGTGTAAACGCTGCGCACCGGGCTGTATTTCAGGGTTGACGGTAAAGTGCCCCAGCGAGGTCAAACCGTAGTGTTTTTCAAAGTAACCGTAGGCGTCATGAAAAACGAAATAGCCCTTCCCTTTCAGCGGTGCCAGCTCATTGCTCACCTGCTTGTCGGTCGCCGCCAGCGCGGTCTCGAACTGCTGCAGGTTGCTGTCGAGTTTGGCTCGACTCTGCGGCATAAGTTCCAATAATTTATCGTGGATTGCAACCGCCGAAAGCCGCGCTATCTCTGGGGATAACCACAGATGCATATTGTAAATACCGTGATGGTGATCGCCGTCACCTTTTTCTGCTGCGCCATGGTCATGACCATGGTGATCGTCATCGTCGTCCGCCCCGGTGATGAGCAGCGGTTTGACCCCATCCAGCTCGGCAATCGTCACCTTTTTATTCGCCGCAATGCTTTGCGTCGACTTATCCATAAAGGCTTCCATTTCCGGACCAATCCACACCACTAAGTCTGCGTTCTGTAAGCGTTTTACATCAGAAGGACGGAGGGAATAATCATGCTCGGAGGCGCCATCGGGCAGCAGCACCTGGGTCTCGGTCACCCCATCGGCGATGGCCGCCGCAATAAAGCCCAGCGGTTTCATAGAAGTCACCACGGCGGCGCTGGCCAGCGGTACCTGCGCGAACAAAAAAACAGCGCCAAGTCCAGCGCAAAGAAGCGTATTTTTATGTAACATAATGCGTCTAGTCATCGAAATAAGTGAGTGTGATGTGATATTATAACATTCACTAGCTTGTGCAACCCCTAAATTACTATGACAAACCTTGTAACGCTGGAAAATGTCTCGGTGGCCTTTGGCCAACGCCGCGTGTTGTCTGACATCTCGCTGGCTCTCACGCCAGGCAAAATCTTAACCCTGCTGGGCCCCAACGGCGCCGGCAAATCGACCCTTGTGCGGGTGGTTCTCGGGCTGGTAGCACCGACAGAGGGTGTTATCAAGCGTGACGCACGCCTGCGCATCGGCTATGTGCCGCAGAAACTGCATCTGGACGCCACGCTGCCGCTGACCGTTAGCCGCTTCCTGCGTTTGCGCCCGGGCACCCGTAAAGACGACATCCTGCCGGCGCTGAAGCGCGTGCAGGCGGGGCATCTGATCGATGCGCCGATGCAAAAGCTCTCCGGCGGCGAAACGCAGCGCGTACTGCTGGCCCGCGCCCTGCTCAACCGTCCGCAGCTGCTGGTGCTGGATGAACCGACCCAGGGTGTTGACGTCAACGGCCAGGTGGCGCTCTACGATCTTATCAACCAGCTGCGCCATGAACTGGACTGCGCGGTGCTAATGGTATCCCACGATCTGCATCTGGTGATGGCCAAAACCGACGAAGTTTTGTGCCTGAACCAGCATATCTGCTGCTCTGGCGCACCGGAGGTGGTCTCCATGCACCCGGAGTTTATCTCCATGTTCGGCCCGCGCGGCGCGGAACAGCTGGGGATATACCGCCACCACCATAATCACCGCCACGACCTTCAGGGGCGAATTGTACTGCGTCGGGGAAACAGCCGCTAATGATTGAACTTCTGTTACCTGGCTGGCTTGCCGGGATGATGCTGGCCTGCGCCGCTGGTCCGCTGGGCTCCTTTGTGGTCTGGCGCCGCATGTCTTATTTCGGCGACACGCTGGCGCATGCGTCTCTGCTCGGCGTCGCTTTCGGTTTATTGCTTAACGTCAATNCGTTCTATGCGGTGATCGCCGTGACCCTGCTGCTGGCCGGCGGGCTGGTGTGGCTGGAAAAACGACCGCATCTGGCGATCGATACCCTGCTGGGCATCATGGCGCACAGCGCGCTGTCCCTGGGGCTGGTGGTGGTCAGTCTGATGTCTAACGTCCGCGTCGATCTGATGGCGTACCTGTTCGGCGATCTGCTGGCGGTTACGCCGCAGGACCTGATCGCCATTGCCACTGGCGTGGTGATTGTGATTGGCATTCTACTCTGGCAGTGGCGAAATCTGCTGGCGATGACCATCAGTCCGGACCTGGCGTTTGTCGACGGCGTGAAGCTGCAGCGGGTCAAGCTGCTGTTGATGCTGGTCACCGCCCTGACTATCGGCGTGGCGATGAAGTTCGTCGGGGCGCTGATCATTACTTCCCTGCTGATTATACCTGCCGCCACCGCCCGCCGTTTTGCCCGTACGCCGGAGCAGATGGCCGCCGTGGCGGTGGGCGTGGGCATGCTGGCCGTTACCGGCGGGTTAACCTTCTCGGCTTTCTATGATACCCCGGCCGGGCCGTCGGTGGTGCTCTGCGCCGCGGTGCTGTTTATTCTCAGCATGACGAAAAAAGCCGCCAGCTGAAAATGAAAAAGCCCGGTCACGCTGCTGACCGGGCTTCACCATAAACTGCTCAACCGCAACGCGCTACGGCATTTCCGGCGGCGTAATCCCGAAATGATTCCAGGCGCGCACCGTCGCCATTCTTCCCCGCGGCGTACGCTGCAGAAAGCCCTGCTGAATTAAGTAGGGCTCCAGTACATCTTCAATGGTTTCCCGCTCTTCGCCAATCGCGGCGGCGAGGTTATCCAGCCCCACCGGGCCGCCAAAGAACTTATCTATCACCGCCAGCAGCAGCTTACGGTCCATATAGTCGAACCCTTCCGCATCGACGTTAAGCATATCCAGCGCCTGGGCGGCAATATCGGCGGAGATGGTGCCGTCGTGGCGCACTTCCGCAAAGTCACGCACCCGGCGCAGCAGACGGTTGGCAATACGCGGCGTGCCGCGTGAACGGCGGGCTACTTCCAGCGCGCCCTCGTCGCTCATCTCCAGCCCCATATGGCGGGCGCTGCGGCTGACAATATGCTGCAGATCGGGGATCTGATAGAACTCCAGACGCTGCACGATGCCAAAGCGGTCGCGCAGCGGCGAGGTCAACGAACCGGCGCGGGTGGTGGCGCCGATCAGGGTAAACGGCGGCAGATCGATCTTGATGGAACGCGCCGCGGGACCTTCGCCAATCATAATATCCAGCTGGTAGTCTTCCATTGCCGGATAGAGCACCTCTTCCACCACCGGCGAGAGGCGATGGATCTCATCGATAAACAGAACATCGTGCGGTTCGAGGTTGGTGAGCATCGCGGCGAGATCGCCCGCCTTCTCCAGCACCGGGCCGGAGGTGGTACGCAGATTCACCCCCATTTCATTGGCGACGATATTGGCCAGGGTGGTTTTCCCCAACCCTGGCGGGCCAAAAATCAGCAGGTGATCGAGGGCGTCGCCGCGCAGCTTCGCCGCCTGGATAAAGATCTCCATCTGCGAACGCACCTGCGGCTGGCCGACATACTCTGCCAGCAATTTTGGGCGGATGGCGCGGTCAGCGGCCTCTTCAAAGCCGCTGCTGTCTGCCGATACCAGCCGGTCTGCTTCAATCATCCCTTACCTCACAACGCAGCGCGCAGCGCTTCGCGAATTAGCGTTTCACTGTTGGCGTCCGGACGCGCGATCTTGCTGACCATCCGGCTGGCCTCCTGCGGTTTATAGCCCAGCGCGACCAGCGCGGCAACCGCTTCCTGCTCGGCATCGTCCGCCGTTGGGCCTGCCGGCGAGGTCAGCACCAGATCGGCCGCCGGGGTGAACAGGTCGCCGTGCAGCCCTTTGAAGCGGTCTTTCATCTCAACGATCAGACGTTCAGCGGTTTTTTTGCCAATCCCCGGCAGCTTCACCAGCGAGGCGACCTCTTCCCGTTCAACGGCGTTGACGAACTGCTGCGCCGACATGCCGGAGAGGATCGCCAGCGCCAGCTTGGGCCCCACGCCGTTGGTTTTAATCAGCTCTTTAAACAGGGTACGTTCCTGTTTGTTGTTAAACCCATACAGCAGCTGGGCATCTTCACGCACCACAAAGTGGGTGAAGACGATCGCCTCCTGCCCGGCCTCCGGCAGCTCATAGAAGNAGGTCATTGGCATATGCACTTCATAGCCGACGCCCGCCGTTTCCAGCAACACCAGCGGGGGTTGTTTTTCGAGAATGATGCCTCTGAGTCTGCCTATCACGTGGGGCTCCTGCGTTATGGTCTAAGTATCAGGCGGTATCATAAAAAAAGGCTGGATAGATATCCAGCCTGATTTGCGATTATCGTAAGCGCCCCCGCGCCAGATTGAGCCGGGCCTCGCTGATCTGAGCGGCATTCTGGCTGACATGGCAATGGGTGATGGCGATCGCCAGCGCATCCGCCGCATCCGCCTGCGGATTGGCGGGCAGCTTGAGCAAGGTGCGCACCATATGCTGGACCTGGCTCTTTTCGGCGCTGCCAATCCCGACCACGGTCTGCTTGACCTGACGGGCGGCGTATTCAAACACCGGCAGCGCCTGATTGGTCGCTGCGACGATCGCCACCCCACGCGCCTGCCCGAGCTTTAACGCCGAGTCGGCATTCTTGGCCATAAAGACCTGCTCAATGGCGAAATAGTCGGGCTGGAACTGGGTGATGATCTCCGTCACCCCGGCGTAGATCAGCTTCAGCCGCGACGGCAGATCGTCCACTTTGGTGCGGATGCATCCGCTGCCCAGGTAGCTCAGCTGCCGCCCAACCTGGCGGATCACGCCATAACCGGTAACGCGCGACCCCGGGTCAATGCCGAGAATAATAGCCATCACGCGCCTCCGGTTAACCGTGGATGCGGCTGCATCACAGGGTGGCTGCGACCTCGTCGGAGATCTCGCCGTTATGGTACACTTCCTGCACGTCGTCGCAGTCTTCGAGCATATCGATCAGACGCAGCAGCTTCGGCGCCGTCTCGGCATCCATATCCGCTTTGGTGGACGGAATCATTGAGACTTCGGCAGCGTCGGCTTTCAGGCCGGCGGCTTCCAGCGCGTCGCGCACGGCGCCCATCTCTTCCCAGGCGGTGTAGACGTCGATGGCGCCGTCGTCATAGGTCACCACGTCTTCTGCGCCTGCTTCCAGCGCCGCTTCCATGATAGTGTCTTCATCGCCTTTCTCGAAGGAGATAACGCCTTTCTTGCTGAACAGGTAGGAGACGGAACCATCGGTGCCGAGGTTACCCCCGGTTTTGGTGAAGGCGTGACGCACTTCCGCAACGGTACGGTTACGGTTGTCGGACAGACATTCCACCATCACCGCGGTGCCGCCAGGACCGTAGCCTTCATAAATGATGGTTTCCATGTTCGCGTCTTCATCGCCGCCGACGCCGCGCGCGATGGCGCGGTTCAGGGTGTCGCGAGTCATGTTGTTAGACAGCGCTTTATCAACGGCCGCACGCAGACGCGGGTTGGAAGCCGGATCGCCGCCGCCCAGACGCGCGGCGGTGACCAGCTCGCGAATGATTTTCGTAAAGATTTTACCGCGTTTGGCATCCTGTGCCGCTTTGCGGTGTTTGGTGTTGGCCCATTTACTATGACCTGCCATAAAAAACTCTCCAAAAAGCGCGCCCTTTCAGGCGGCGTTAATTACAAATTCTTCAATCGCCTGCCGGTTGCTCCACGACTTGGTCAGCGCAGCGGCTTCCGTCGCGCTGACCCAGCGATAGGCCAGATGTTCGGTGAAAGTAATCTCCCGCTCATGAGGCAGCGCAAGACAGAACCAGAATTCCGTATTGCGCTCTACACCCGGCGCATAGCGATGACGCAAATGAGAAAATATCTCGAACTCCACCGTGCGCTGACAGTCGATTAAGGTCAGTTGCTCGCAGGCAACGTCAATGGCGACCTCTTCCTTTACTTCACGCGCGGCGGCCTGCAGCGCGGTCTCTCCAGCTTCCAGGCTGCCGGTGACCGACTGCCAGAACGCGGGATCGTCGCGCCGCTGCAACATCAGCACCCGTTTCGTATCTTCGGCGTAAATCACCACCAGCACCGAAACGGGCAGCTTAAATGACATATTACTTGTTCTCCAGAGACGCTTTTGCCTCTTTCTCCACAACCTGAATACCCAGTTCACCGAGCGCCGNAGGATTGGCGAAGCTTGGCGCTTCGGTCATCAGGCAGGCGGCCGCGGTGGTTTTCGGGAAAGCGATAACGTCGCGGATGTTATCGGTACCGGTCAGCAGCATGGTCAGACGGTCAAGACCGAAGGCCAGACCCGCATGCGGCGGCGTACCGTACTTCAGCGCATCCAGCAGGAAGCCGAATTTCTCACGCTGTTCCTGTTCGTTAATGCCCAGAATACCAAATACGGTCTGCTGCATCTCGCCGCGGTGGATTCGCACCGAACCGCCGCCGACTTCATAACCGTTAATAACCATATCGTAGGCGTTGGCTACAGCCTCTTCCGGCGCGGCTTTCAGCTCATCCGCGGTCATATCTTTCGGCGAGGTGAACGGATGGTGCATCGCCGTCAGGCCGCCTTCGCCGTCGTCTTCGAACATCGGGAAGTCGATCACCCACAGCGGCGCCCATTTGCTCTCGTCAGTCAGACTCAGGTCTTTACCCAGCTTCAGACGCAGCGCGCCCAGCGCGTCGGCCACTACTTTCTTGTTGTCGGCGCCGAAGAAGATCATGTCTCCATCCTGCGCGCCGGTGCGGTCAAGGATCGCTTCCACGATTTCAGCGGTCAGGAATTTGGCCACCGGGCTGTTGATCCCGTCCATGCCTTTGGCACGCTCGGTCACTTTAATATAGGCCAGCCCTTTCGCGCCGTAGATCTTCACAAAGTTGCCGTATTCGTCAATCAGCTTGCGGGTCAGAGAGGCCCCGCCCGGGACGCGCAGGGCCGCCACGCGCCCTTTCGGATCGTTGGCCGGGCCGGCAAAGACCGCGAATTCCACAGACTTCAGCAGGTCGGCGACGTCCACCAGCTCCATCGGGTTACGCAGATCCGGTTTATCGGAGCCATAGCGACGTTCGGCTTCGGCGAAGGTCATGATCGGGAACTCGCCCAGGTCGACGCCTTTCACTTCCAGCCACAGCTGACGCACCATCGCCTCCATGATCTCACGCACCTGCGGCGCGGTCATAAAGGAGGTTTCCACGTCGATCTGGGTGAATTCAGGCTGACGGTCGGCACGCAGGTCTTCATCGCGGAAACATTTAACGATCTGATAATAGCGATCGAAGCCGGACATCATCAGCAGCTGTTTGAACAGCTGCGGCGACTGCGGCAGCGCGTAGAATTTGCCTTTGTGCACGCGGGAAGGCACGAGGTAATCGCGGGCGCCTTCCGGGGTGGCTTTAGTCAGCATCGGGGTTTCGATGTCGAGGAAGCCATGGTCGTCCATAAAGCGGCGCACAAAGCTGGTAATTTTCGCGCGGGTTTTCAGGCGCTGCGCCATCTCCGGACGACGCAGGTCGAGGTAGCGGTATTTCAGACGCGCTTCTTCGGTGTTGACGTGATTGGAGTCCAGCGGCAGCGATTCTGAGCGGTTAATGATTGTCAGATCGGAAGCCAGCACTTCGATAGCGCCGGTGGCCATGTCCGCGTTGATGTTTTTCTCTTCACGCGCGCGAACGGTGCCAGTGACCTGAATGCAGAACTCATTACGCAGTTCAGAGGCTAACTTCAACGCATCCGCACGATCCGGATCGAAAAACACCTGAACGATGCCTTCGCGGTCGCGCATATCGATAAAAATGAGGCTACCGAGATCGCGACGGCGGTTGACCCAACCACACAGAGTCACCTGCTGCCCAACGTGGGACTGTCGAAGCTGTCCGCAATATTCTGTACGCATGAGATATCCCTTAACTTAGCCGTCGGCGGATTGTCGTCTGCCCTGCAGGCGACGAGGTCGCAGCTTTAGCTGATGTCACAACTGAATGAAAAAAGGCGGCTATTATACTGGAAATTCTGTCGTTCGATAAGTCCGACGCACGATGTACGCTGCTTTGCTGCGCGCTTAACATCCACACTCANATAAATTAACAAAATTTGTTACTCTTTTGCTGAAGCCGCAAAGGTATTGTAGCCGCCTGACAACAGATGAAGATACGGGGATACCATGTTAGAACTCAATGCAAAAAACACGGCGCTGGTGGTAATCGATCTGCAGGAAGGCATTCTGCCTTTCGCCGGCGGCCCGCATCGGGCTGACGAGGTGGTGGCGCGCGCCGCTCGCCTGGCAGACAAGTGCCGGCAACAGGGTTCGCCGGTCATCATGGTCCGCGTGGGCTGGTCGGCCGATTTCGCCGAAGCGCTGAAACAGCCTGTCGACGCTCAGGCCGGGGCGCATACGCTGCCCGAAAACTGGTGGACCTACCCGGCCACGCTGGGTAAGCAGGAGAGCGATATCGAAGTGACCAAACGCCAGTGGGGCGCGTTCTATGGCACCGACCTTGAGCTTCAGCTGCGCCGCCGCGGGATCGACACCATTATTCTCTGCGGCATCTCCACCAACATCGGCGTCGAATCCACCGCCCGCAATGCCTGGGAGCTGGGTTTTAACCTGGTCATCGCCGAAGATGCCTGCAGCGCCGCCTCCGCCGAGCAGCATCAGGGCAGTATGACGCATATTTTCCCGCGCATCGGCCGGGTGCGCAGTACCGAGGAGATCCTCACGGCGCTATGATTTATATTGGGCTTCCCCAGTGGTCGCACCCGAAATGGGTGCGCCTTGGCATCACCAGCCTTGAAGAGTACGCCCGCCACTTTAACTGCGTGGAGGGCAACACCACCCTGTATGCGCTACCAAAGCCGGAGATTGTCGCCCGCTGGTACGAACAGAC
Source organism: Klebsiella sp. EMBS2024 (assembly GCF_036233805.1). NCBI lineage: Bacteria > Pseudomonadati > Pseudomonadota > Gammaproteobacteria > Enterobacterales > Enterobacteriaceae > Klebsiella > Klebsiella sp. EMBS2024. The sequence continues at coordinate 2,606,958 of NZ_JAZARW010000001.1, forward strand.
CCACGATGACTTCCGCTTCTGCTTCAAATTCCCGGCCACCATCTCGCACCAGGCCGCCCTGCGCCATTGCGACGAGTTAAGCAGCGAATTTTTTGCCCGCCTGGCGCCGCTGGCCTCGCGCATCGGCCAGTACTGGCTGCAGCTGCCGGCGACGTTCGGTCCTCGCGATCTCCCCGCGCTATGGCATTTTCTCGACGGACTGCCGAAGGATTTCACCTACGGCGTCGAAGTTCGTCATCCCGAGTTTTTCGCCAAAGGGGAAGCGGAACAGCAGCTCAACCGCGGGCTGCACGAGCGTAACGTCAACCGCGTGATCCTCGACAGCCGCCCGGTCCATAGCGCTGCGGCCACCAGTCCGGCGATGATCGATGCCCAACAAAAGAAACCGAAGGTGCCGGTACATGCGGTGATGACCGCCCGACAGCCAATGGTGCGCTTTATCGGCGGTGACGATATGGCCCATAACCGGGAACTGTTTCGCGTCTGGCTTCAGACCCTGGCGAAGTGGCATCAGTCGGGGACCCCGTGGTTGTTCCTGCATACTCCGGACATTGCCTTCGCCCCGGCGCTGNTGGATACCCTGTGGGGTGACCTGCGCGCTGCCCTGCCGGCGGCAGGAAATGCGCCGTCGATTCCGCAGCAATCTTCTCTTTTCTGATATCCTGCTATCATATCCGGAGCCATCTGCCAGAGTTAAAGGGAGTTTTCGTATGGTCAGCGCGCTGTATGCCGTTTTAGGTGCGTTATTGTTAGTGAAGTTCTCATTTGACGTGGTGCGTCTGCGCACCCAATACCATGTAGGCTACGGTGACGGCGGCTTTAGCGAGCTGCAGGTTGCCATCCGCGTTCACGGCAATGCCGTCGAATATGTGCCGATTGGCCTCATTTTGCTGTTATTTATGGAGATGAACGGCGCTCAGACCTGGATGGTGCACGTTTGCGGCATTTTATTGATTGTCGGGCGACTGATGCACTCCTGGGGTTTTCATCACCGCGTCTACTACTGGCGCCGCTCCGGCATGAGCGCCACCTGGTGCGCGTTGTTGCTAATGGTGCTGGCCAATCTCTGGTATATGCCCTGGGAGTTGGTTTTCTCCCTCCGTTAGCGCACAATACGCCGTTTTCGTTTTTTCGGGTTTAACGTTATGTCTCACCGCGATACGCTTTTTTCCGCGCCGATTGCCAGCCTCGGCGACTGGACCTTTGATGAACGGGTTGCTGAAGTCTTCCCCGATATGATCCAGCGTTCTGTGCCCGGCTACTCCAATATCATCTCGATGATCGGCATGCTGGCCGAGCGCTTCGTTCAGCCCAACACTCAGGTTTACGATCTTGGCTGTTCGCTGGGCGCCGCCACCCTCTCCGTGCGCCGCAATATTAGCCATCCGGGCTGTCGCATTATCGCTATCGATAACTCTCCCGCGATGGTGGAGCGCTGCCGTCGCCATATTGACGCTTATAAAGCGCCGACGCCGGTCGAAGTGATTGAAGGGGATATCCGCGACGTGACCATTGAAAACGCCTCGCTGGTGATCCTGAACTTTACTATTCAGTTCCTTGAGCCGGGCGATCGCCAGGCGATCCTCAACAAAGTCTATCAGGGGCTGAATCCGGGCGGCGCGCTGGTGCTCTCGGAAAAATTCAGCTTCGAAGACGCCCACGTTGGCGAACTGTTGTTCAATATGCATCATGACTTTAAGCGCGCCAACGGCTACAGCGAACTGGAGATCAGCCAGAAACGCAGCATGCTGGAAAATGTGATGCTGACGGACTCCGTCGAAACCCATAAAGCCCGCCTGCGTCAGGCTGGGTTTGAACATGCCGAACTGTGGTTCCAGTGCTTTAACTTTGGCTCGCTGGTGGCTGTTAAAGCCGGGGAGCAGGCATGATCGACTTCAGTAACTTCTATCAGCTGATCGCCAAAAGCCCGCTGTCTCACTGGCTGGAGACGCTGCCTGCCCAGGTAGCCGCCTGGCAGCGCGATGCCCTGCACGGCAAGTTTCGTGAATGGGAGCGCGCCGTAGAATTTCTGCCGGAGTTAACGCCCTGGCGTCTGGATCTTCTGCACAGCGTCACCGCCGAGAGCGAAACGCCGCTCAGCGAAGGCCATCAGCGGCGGATCGAAAATCTGCTTAAAAACCTGATGCCGTGGCGCAAAGGCCCTTATTCGCTGTACGGCATCAATATCGATACCGAATGGCGATCCGACTGGAAATGGGAGCGCGTTCTGCCGCACCTGTCCGATCTCACTGGCCGGACTATCCTCGACGTGGGCTGCGGCAGCGGCTATCACATGTGGCGGATGATCGGCGCCGGCGCACATCTGGCGGTCGGTATCGATCCCACCCAGCTGTTCCTGTGCCAGTTTGAAGCGGTGCGTAAGCTGCTCGGTAACGACCAGCGGGCGCATTTGCTGCCGCTGGGCATCGAGCAGCTGCCGGCGCTGGAGGCCTTCGACACCGTGTTCTCGATGGGGGTGCTCTACCACCGCCGCTCGCCGCTGGACCATCTGTGGCAGCTGAAAGATCAGCTGGCGCCAGGGGGCGAGCTGGTGCTGGAGACGCTGGTGGTTGAAGGAGATGAAAATACGGTGCTGGTACCGGGCGACCGCTATGCGCAAATGCGCAACGTCTATTTTATCCCCTCGGCGGCGGCCCTGAAAATGTGGCTGGAGAAGTGCGGGTTTATTGACGTGCGCATCGTCGACGCCTGCGTCACCTCGACAGAGGAGCAGCGACGCACCGAATGGATGACGACCGAATCGCTGGCCGATTTCCTCGACCCACAGGATCAGCGCAAAACGGTGGAAGGCTATCCGGCGCCATTACGAGCTGTGATCATTGCCACCAAACCGGAAACCCAGCAGTCGCTGGCGAAAAAAGCGAGATAAAAAAAGGCCCCTGTTTAATGGGCAGGGGCCTGGTACGGGCAATCATCATATTGGGCGACATGATGTGCAGCAAAAAACCGTTTAACTTCTCCAGGCGGAGATAATCCTTTTCATCTCCGCCACCGCTGCGCCATTCACGGCGTAGCGTCTGTATTCATCGGCATCGGGATCGGCTGACATCGAAACGCCCGGATGACGAAAGCGCATTTCCGACGGCAACCAGTGGCCAGCCGAGCTATGGACCTCTTTCACCCCCGCCTGCAGAAACAGCGACAGGTTCGCGGCGCGGACTCCCGCACCGGCCATAATGATTGGAGTATCCCCTGCGGCAATAAGTTCCGTAATTAATGAAATACCTTTCTCCGCCGAGGATTGCTGACCGGAAGTCAGGATACGTTTGACCCCCAGCTCACCCAGCGTTTTCCAGGCCTGACGCGGGTCAGCGCACAGATCGAACGCGCGATGAAAGGTCACCGCCAGCGGCCCCGCCGCGGCCATTATTTTTTTCATCCGCGGGATATCGACCTGGCCATCAGCATCCAGCACGCCGGTCACCAGCCCGGGAAAGCCCAGATCCCGCACCATGCGAATATCGTTAAGCATCGCGGCGAACTCTTCCTCGGTGTAGCAGAAATCGCCGCCGCGCGGGCGAACGATCGGATGCACCGGGAGAGTAATCGCCTCGCGGGCCGAGACCAGCACCCCATAAGAGGGGGTTAATCCCCCTTCCTGCGGCGCGGCGCAGAGCTCAATACGATCGGCGCCGCAGCGCTCAGCCTCCCGGGCGCACGCCATGCTGTAGCAACACACTTCCAGTACCGCCATTCCTCTCTCCCTGATCCAGACAACCTTTGCAGCATGTCACAATTTCACGCGGCAGACGCCGCGCGGCTTCACACTGTTACGTATCGGCTTGCTCGCTGGCGACGATTTGTTCAATAGACCACGGATGAAATTTGACCGTCACGCTGCCGTCGGTCACCGCCAGGGTAGGATTCGGCAGGCGCTCATGCTCCCCTTTCGGCGAGCTGGTTTTGACCACGATCCCCGGCTGGCTGAGTCCGTCATCGGCCAGCAGCGCCAGCGCGCGGGCATTTAAGGTTGCCGGATCGCCGGGCAGGACGATTTCGATATGCTCCCAGCCTTCATGGGGATAACGCTTTTCACCCGGCCACGGCAGCTCAACGATATGGAAGCGCCAGTGCGCCACGCAGACCGGCTCCGCCAGTTTGAACAGGCAAATGGGCCGGCCGTTGATCATATTCTCCGACAGCAGGGTGCCGCACTGCTCCAGACCGCGGCGCCAGCGTTCCGCAGTGGTATTCTGATGACAGCGCAGGGAGATATGGTCGGCGTCGAGCCCGGCGATCTCCAGTCCCAGTCGCGCAGTGAAGCGCTGAAGCGCATCGGAAAATCGCGGGAGATCCGCCGTAATATCGGCCAGTTGTTCATTTTGCTGCCAGTTTGCCATGGGTTTGCTCGTCAATAATGCTCGTCAGTAATGAAAAGGTAATTTACCGTGTTTCGGCCTGCGGACCAACCGCCGCCCCGCTGATGGGCAACTGACCGGCGATGGATTGCGCACGCCGGCGCGCCGCGCGCAATGCTGACGGACGGGGACAAATGCAGTATACTCCCGCCCTAATTTGTCCACATTATGGCGCCGCCTCCCTCGGGGGCAGGCGCATTACACGTAAGGTATTCCGGTGAATATTCAGGCTCTTCTCTCAGAAAAAGTCAGCCAGGCCCTGATCGCGGCAGGCGCGCCTGCCGATTGCGAACCCCAGGTCCGCCAGTCAGCAAAAGTTCAGTTCGGCGACTATCAGGCCAACGGCGTGATGGCTGTCGCCAAAAAGCTGGGTATGGCGCCGCGACAACTTGCAGAGCAGGTACTGTCTCATCTTGACCTCAACGGCATTGCCAACAAGGTTGAAATCGCCGGGCCGGGCTTTATCAATATTTTCCTCGACCCCGCGTTTCTGGCGGACAACGTCAACCGCGCGCTGCAGTCTGAGCGCCTGGGCGTCACGAAACCGCAGGCGCAGACTATCGTCGTCGACTACTCGGCACCCAACGTAGCGAAAGAGATGCACGTCGGCCATCTGCGTTCGACCATCATTGGCGATGCTTCAGTCCGTACCCTGGAGTTCCTGGGTCATAAGGTGATCCGCGCCAACCACGTCGGCGACTGGGGCACCCAGTTCGGGATGCTGATCGCGTATCTGGAAAAACAGCAGCAGGAAAACGCCGGCGAGATGGCCCTGGCCGACCTCGAAGGTTTCTATCGCGAAGCGAAAAAGCACTATGACGAAGACGAAGCCTTCGCCGAGCGCGCGCGCAGCTACGTGGTTAAGCTGCAGGGCGGTGATGAGTATTTCCTACAGATGTGGCGTAAGCTGGTCGACATCACCATGTCGCAAAACCAGATCACCTACGATCGCCTGAATGTGACCCTGACCCGCGATGACGTGATGGGTGAGAGCCTGTACAACCCGATGCTGCCGGGGATCGTCGCCGATCTGAAAGCCAAAGGGCTGGCGGTTGAGAGCGAAGGCGCTACCGTGGTCTTCCTTGATGAGTACAAAAACAAGGAAGGCGAACCGATGGGCGTCATCATCCAGAAAAAGGATGGCGGCTATCTCTATACCACCACCGATATCGCCTGTGCGAAGTATCGCTATGAAACGCTGCACGCCGACCGCGTGCTCTACTACATCGACTCTCGTCAGCACCAGCACCTGATGCAGGCGTGGACCATCGTGCGCAAGGCAGGCTACGTGCCGGACTCCGTGCCGCTGGAGCACCATATGTTCGGTATGATGCTTGGGAAAGACGGCAAGCCGTTTAAAACCCGCGCCGGCGGTACCGTGAAGCTGGCGGATCTGCTGGACGAAGCGCTGGAGCGCGCCCGTCGCCTGGTGGCCGAGAAGAACCCGGATATGTCGGCTGACGAGCTGGAAAATCTGGCGAAAGTGGTGGGTATCGGCGCGGTTAAATATGCCGACCTGTCGAAAAACCGCACCACCGACTACGTCTTCGACTGGGATAATATGCTGGCGTTCGAAGGCAACACCGCGCCGTATATGCAGTATGCCTATACCCGCGTGCTCTCCGTGTTCCGCAAAGCCGGCATCGACGAAAACGCGATGATCGACGCGCCGGTGGTCATCGCCGAAGATCGCGAAGCTCAGCTGGCCGCGCGCCTGCTGCAGTTTGAAGAGACCCTCTCCGTGGTCGCTCGCGAAGGGACGCCGCACGTGATGTGCGCCTACCTCTACGATCTGGCGGGCCTGTTCTCCGGCTTCTACGAGCACTGCCCGATCCTCAGCGCGGAAAGCGAAGAGACCCGCAACAGCCGTCTGAAGCTGGCGCTGCTCACGGCGAAAACCCTCAAGCTGGGTCTCGATACCCTCGGTATCGAAACCGTCGAGCGTATGTAACAAGCAACCCGGCGAAAGCCGGGTTAGTTTTATTCGGCGCCTCGCCAGCGGGGCGCCCTGCTCAGAAGTACTTGCGTAGATACTCCGTCAGACAAAGGATCGCCATCGCCTGACCGTAGGGCATCGAGGTAAGCGGGATCTGGCGATAAAAGTCGAGGTCTGACCCCATCCCGGTGCCAAATGAGGTCTGCAGCAGCTCCCCCTGCGGCGAAATATTCTGCACAATCCCGCGAATCGCTTTTTCAGCCACCCCGGCGTAGTGCTGCCCGACGTAACGCTTGCGCACCGCTTTGAGAATCCCGTAGGCAAAGCCGGCGGTCGCCGAGGCCTCAAGATAAGAGTGCGGGTCGTCCAGCAAGGTATGCCACAGGCCGCTGTCGTCCTGGCATTCTGCTAAGGCGGCAATCTGTGCGTCGAGGACTGTAATCAGATAGCGCCGTACCGCATTCCCCTCGGGGAGATCCACCAGTTCCAGAAAATCCGGGATCACCATGGTGAGCCAGCTGTTGCCCCGCGCCCAACGCGCCCGGGCAAAGTTATGCCGCCCCTCATAGTTCCAGCCGTGAAACCACAGCCCGGTCTCCCGGTCCATCAGGTTCTGCACATGGAGCAGGAACTGGTAGGTTGCCTCCTCCACATACTGGGGGCGGTTAAGCAGCTTGCCAATTTTGGCTAACGGCAACACGGTCATCATCAGCGTGTCATCCCACATTTGCTGATGGTTCTCCTCCGCCAGAGTCATGTGCTGCATACCGCCCTGCTCGGTGCGCGGCATCTCGTGCATCGCCCACTCCGCCCAGCTCTCCAGCCACGGCAGATACGCCATACGGCCGGTCTCTTCAAAGCGGTAAGCCAGGGTCAGAAACGGGGCCATAGTATTGACGTTTTTGGTCGTTGCTCCCTCGGCGAAGCGGTCGGCAAACCAGCGATCGATGATATCACGCATCTCGATATCGCCGGTTTGCTGGTAATACTGATAGATGCCGTACAGCCCAACGCCGTGGGTCCACTCCCATCCGGCCCAGCCTTTGGTATCGATCACGCGCCCGTCATCCAGGCGTAGTAAAAATTGCCCGCTCTCATCCTTAATATTCACCAGGTTTTGCGTCACGTTGCGGATCAGCGCCTGCAGTTCGCTGCGGGCGATAAAACGCTCAGGCTGACGCAGTAATGGGCTATGTTTGACCGGCCAAACTTTCATGTTGTTAACCTCGGGTATATGTCGAATTCAAAGCGCCGCCCTTAATGAGCGCCGGGGCAGCAGGTTTATGACGATTCAGATAGCCAATATTGTTATTGCCCCACAGACAGTCGTAAGGCATCCCCGCCAGCAGCTCGACCACCGCACGGTGTTCCGCACTGGTTTGTTCCGACTGAGCGTAGCCGAGCTCGCGCATTCTGAGGGTCTCGCTGCGCAGGACGCTGTGGGTGTGCAGGTTGAGCTTGAAGCGCAGCGAGACGAGGAAGCCGCAGGCTAACACCACCAGAGTGCCGACGCTGAGGATCAGCAGAATGGTATGGCTGACCCCTTCAGGCTGTATTTTTTGCCCGGAAACAAACCCCGACAACTGCATAATGATCCCCACCAGCATCACCGCCCTCGCCTGCGAGGCTTTGCGGGTCAGGGTCATGATGCCGGCAAAAATCCCCTCCCGGCGCTGGCCGGTGATCGCTTCGTCGACGTCGGCAATATAGGTGTAGGTATTCCACGGTACGTAATTTATCCCGCCGCGTCCCAGTCCGGCGACAGCAGAGATGAGCAGCAATAAGGAATAGACGTCGCTCAGTCCGGCGTAATAGAGCAGCGCGTAGGAGAGTGAGCTCAGGCCAAACAGGACCACCACCATGCGGTACGACGGCGCGGGGCCAAAACGAATGCACAGCGGGATCATGGCGATTACTGCAATAAACTGGAAGATGGCCATCGTCCCCAGCAGGTTCGAGGCGACGGCGGCTTCCTGCATCAGAACAAAGACCACGTAATAGGTAAACACGGCATTGAAGACGTCCTGGGCGATATAGCCCCCCAGATACATGCCGAGGTGCTGGCGGAAAATTTTTATCCGCAGCGTAGAACTCAGCTCAATCACCAGGCGATTGAGGCTCTGAGCAAGGGTTAAGTTTTGTTTTTCCGCTTCCGCCCGCAGGGCCGCTTCCGACCACGCCTCCCGCGGTCGTTCCCAGGTGAAACACCAGACCAGAGTCAGCATCACCGCGCACAGCACCGAGAACACCAGACTGGCATAGAAGAACGAGCTGGCATTATCTTTGCCGAGCCAGGAGAGAAGGATCCCCGGCAGGAAGGAGGCTAAAATCGCCGACATCTGCGCCATCGAAATGCGCGCGCCGGAGAATTTGGTTTTCTGTTTAAAGTCATCGGTCATCTCCGGCACCAGCGTCTCATAGGGCACCAAAATCATGGTATAGACCATATCAAACAGCAGATAGGTCGCCAGGTAGTACCAGAAGCCCATCTCGCCGACCCACATCGCTGAATAGCTGAATACGCAGGGGATGCCGAGCAGAATAAAGAATTTTCTGCGGCCGAAGCGCTTACCAAGCCAGGTGGTGCCAAAGTTATCGGTGAGAAAGCCCATCAGCGGGCTTACCACCGCGTCCAGCACGCGGGCGGCAGCAAAAATAAGCGTGGCCTCAATCGGGGTCAGTCCGCAAAAGGTCGTGTAAAAGTAGAGCAGCCATGCGGCGGTTAACGCCGTCGTGCCGGCGCCGAGAAAATCGCCCGCGCCGTAGGCCAGATAGTTAGCCAGTCCAATTTTTCGTGTTTTCATCGCCGTGATCCTGTGTC
>NZ_JAZARW010000001.1:2616099-2652776 GCF_036233805.1 Klebsiella sp. EMBS2024
TAAAAGAACGCCGACAATCGTTCCGGATTTGCCACCGGAAGGGAGTGGGTACCTGGCTACACTAAAAGCTGTGAAAGGAGGTTACCTTTGTACTTTTGCCACGGAACAGTCGCCGGTGGCAAAATGACAAAGAGATGACGTCGCCACTTCACTCATTTATAAAACAGCATTTCTTTTTAATCAAAAGACAGGTTCATTAATGTGATCTGGTTGGAAGGTCGCCGACTAACGAACAGGCTCGCAAATCCCGGGATCGGCCCTTGCGCAGTCGGGGAAACAGGAGTAAAGAATGGAAGAAAGGGTTATTCCGCGTATCTCAAGGAGGCCAGATGCCTTATACCCATCTGCTGGTTGCCGTCGCGCCAACGCCGGAGAGTCAGGTGTTAATTAAAAAAGCGGTGTCGATAGCCCGCCCCGTTAACGCGAAAGTGAGCTTAATCACTCTCGCTACGGATCCGGAGCTGTATAACCAGTTCGCCGCACCGATGATGGAAAATCTGCGCGAAGTGATGCAGGAAGAGACGCGGAAGTTTCTCAATGAGCTGGCTCGCCACGCGGACTACCCAATAGAAAGAATGACCATCGCCTGCGGCGAGCTAGGCCATCATATTAAGGACTTCTGCCGGTCGCACCGTGTTGATCTGGTGATCTGCGGCAATCACAACCATTCCCTCTTCTCACGCGCCACCTGCTCGGCGAAAAGTATCGTCGGCAGCTGCGGCGTTGATGTCCTGTTGGTTTCCCTTGAAAAGGGCTAACGCCGGTTAGCCCTTTTCCTGAACTAGGCCAGTTTAGGGAAGGTGGCTATCTTCCCCCGCAGACGGCTCTCCTCGCTGCGCGGTGAAATATGCTGCAGATCCTCGACAAAGCGCGCCTGCCAGTTATGAATATCATTTTCTCTGATCACGTCCAGCATCGCTGAATGACGGGCGATACGTTCCGCCAGCGGCATGCTGAGCGCGCGATCCAGCGCGGCGGCAACCTCGTCGCGATCGTAAGGATTGACGATCAGGGCGCTGGTCAGCTCCTGCGCCGCCCCGGCAAACTGCGACAGGACCAGTACGCCAGGGTTATCCGGATCCTGCGCCGCGACGTACTCCTTCGCCACCAGGTTCATACCATCGCGAAGCGGCGTCACCAGCCCGACGTCAGAATAGCGGAAGACCTTCATCAGCAGCTTACGATCAAAATGCTGGTTCAGATAGTAGAGCGGTGTCCAGCCAAGCTGACCAAACTGTCCGTTGATGCGTCCGGCTGCGGTTTCCAGCTGGTGGCGGATATCCTGATAGGCCTGCACATCGCCGCGGGAGGTCGGTGCGATCTGGGTATAACGGATTTTGCCGTGGTGCTGAGGGTACTTCTCGAGCAGCGTCTCGTAGGCGAGGAATCGCTCCGGCAACCCTTTCGAATAGTCAAGACGCTCCACGGAGAAGATATTCTTCACATTTTTCAGCTCGTTCTTCAGCTGGGCCAGCTTCGGCGGCAGCGGACCTTTAGCGTTGCGCGTAATTTCGTCCGGATCGATCCCTATCGGATAAACCTCGGTACTGAACGCCTTACCCCATGCCTGATAGCGTTTATCGCCGAGGTCGGATAGGCGAGTCTGCATAGCAATGCTGTCGAGAAAAGCGGTTCTGTCGCTTTCGGTCTGGAAGCCCAGCAGATCGTAATCGCACAGTTGCTCCAGCAGCTCAGCGTGCGGCGGCAGAGCGTTAAAAATCTCCGGCGTCGGGAACGGAATATGTAAGAAAAACCCGATGCGATTATTCACTCCGCGCTTACGCAGCTCGCTGGCGAAGGGCAGAAGATGGTAATCATGGATCCACAGCGTATCGTCTGGCTCAATCAGCGGTAGAAGCTTGTCCGCCAGCATGGCGTTAACCCGCAGATATCCCTCCCAGGCTTCGCGCTGAAAGCTGACCAGATCAAGGCGATAGTGGAAAGCCGGCCACAGCACGGCGTTAGAGAACTGGTTGTAGTATTCATCATGGTCCCGTTCATTAAGGTTGAACGACGCCCATGAAATATTCCCGCGGGAGACCTGCTTGAGCGGCTGCTGGTCATCGCCAATCTCGCCGCTCCAGCCAAACCACAGACCCCCCGCCGCTCTCAGTGCCCCCAGGATGCCGACGGCCAGACCGCCAGCGCTCGATTTTTTATCGTCCGGTAAGGCGATACGGTTAGAGACTACGACTAAACGACTCATGGTCATCCCTCCTTTCGGTTTGCGCGTCATACGCCAGATGTTGCAACCACGTCCTTACAGCGGCGGCATCCGCCAACCGCCAGTGCGCCTGAGTTTCCCCGGCGCCAACTTTTACCGACATTCCCTGCAGTTGATTAACGACGCTGAATCCCGCCTCGTCGGTCAAATCATCGCCGACAAAAACCGGTTCGCGGCCGGCGAATGGCGCCTCCTGCATGAACGCGGTAATCGCCTCCCCTTTGTTGACGCCGCGGGGTTTAATCTCCACCACGCACTTGCCAAGCTGTAACGCCAGCAGCGGATAGCGCTGAACAATCCGCTGCGCCAGCTCCAGCACGGCGCTCTGCTGCTGCGGGGCCTGGCGATAGTGGAGCGCGAAAGCCATCTCTTTACTCTCCAGCTCACATCCCGGGAGCGCTTCCAGCGCCGACGTCAGCTCAGCCGCGATCTCATCGCGCAGCGCTGTCGGCAGAGAGACGATGTAGGTTTTACCATTGATATCACGGCGCTCGGCCCCGTGAACGCCGGCCAGCGGTAGCCGCCAGGGATGGGTTAGCGTGTCAAGTTCAGCCATTGAGCGCCCTGAAATCAATGCCACCGCGCCCCCCTGCTGCTGGGCCAGCGCATTGAGCGCCTGCAGCGTGCTGTCGGGTATCACCACCTGATCGGGGTGCGGCTGGATATCGGCAAGAGTACCGTCGAGGTCAAAGAAAAAAGCGTAGTTTCCGGTTAGCGCAGGCGGTACAGATATCTGGTTATCCACCCTGTTTCCTCCTTATCATGGCCAGCCGAAGCTGGTTGTTAATTATATGTGAGCCATGTAAGTATAGACAGTGTGACCAACCTCGCCATTTTTGATAGTTACCGCCAGCGAAACGGGCGCTGGCGGCAATTACTCTGTAAACTAAAAAGTTCGGTTTAAATTCAGGCCGCACGTTTGGCTTTTTGTTTGTAGCGGTCGAAGATCACCGCCGCCAGCAGGATCACCCCGCGCACGACGTATTGTGAGAATGGCGAGATATTCAGCAGGTTCATCGCATTTTCCACGGTTCCGAGGATCAGGATCCCGGCCACCACGTAGGAGATCTTGCCGATCCCGCCCTTCAGCGACACCCCGCCCAGCACGCAGGCCGAAATAACAATCAGCTCATAGCCAATCGAGGTCATCGGCTGGCCGCTGGTCATCCGCGACGCCAGAATGATCCCCGCTGCGGCCGATACCAGACCGGAGAGCACAAAGATAATAATCTTGGTGCGCACCACCGGGACGCCGGCCAGGCGCGCCGCCTCTTCATTGCCGCCAATAGCCAGCGTATTACGGCCAAAGGTGGTTTTGTTTAGTAATAATCCGAAAACCACCAGGCAGGCGACGGTCAGCCAGATCGGCGCCGGCAGACCAAACCAATTGGCATAGCCGAGGGTGAAGAAACGTTCATCTTCGATCCCCACCGCTTTGCCGTCGGAGATAATATAGGCCAGGCCGCGGACAATCTGCATGGTGGCCAGCGTGGTGATCAGCGCGTTGATCTTAAGGCGCGCAATGACAAAGCCGTTAACCAGGCCACTAAGCGCCCCCAGCAACAGGCCTGCGGCGATCCCCAGCCACAGGCTTTCGCTGAGATTAATCACCACCGCGGTGGTGACCCCGGCGCAGGCGATAACCGACGCCACCGACAGGTCAAAATCGCCGGAGGCCAGGCAAAACAGCATGCCGCAGGCCACCATCCCGGACATCGAGATCGCCAGCCCCAGCCCTTTCATATTGACGAATGAAGCAAAGTTGGGCACAAAAATCACACAGCCGATAAACAGCACCGCAAACACCACCAGCATGCCAAACTGATCCCAGATGCGGGCAAAGCTAAAGGTTGAGCGGGTAGCCCCGGACGTAGTCACTGATGACATCATTTACTCCTTACTCAGGCGACAGCCTGGCTCACTGTTGGCATCGCAAGGCTTAACGCCTGCTGTTCATTGGCTTCTTCATGCAGCAGTTCGCCGGCGATTTGTCCTTCGCGCATCACCACGATGCGGTCAGCGACGCCCAGCACTTCCGGCAGGTCGCTGGAGGCAAACACCACGGCGACACCGGAGGCGGCGAGGCCATAGATCACATTGTAAATTTCATGTTTGGCGCCGACGTCGATGCCGCGGGTTGGCTCATCAAGCAGGATCACCTTCATCTCTTCCGACAGCCAGCGGCCAAGGATCGCTTTCTGCTGGTTGCCGCCCGACAGGTTCATAATCAGCTGTTCCGGGCCCGGCGTTTTAATATTCAGCGACTGGATATGTTGATCGGCGTTGTCCGCCTCCCAGGCGTTGTTGATCAGGCAGCCAGCGTGAATATGCTTGCGCCGGGCGCTGATATTGATGTTATCGCGCACGGAATGCACCGGAATAATCCCCTCCGCTTTACGATCCTCCGGGCACAGCATCATCCCGGCCTGGATGGCCTGGGCCGGTTTGCGAATGGAGACGGGCTGGCCATCGATATACACCTGACCGCCGGTTATCTGCGTGCCGCCAAACAGGCCTTTCATTAGTTCGCTGCGCCCGGCACCCACCAGTCCGAACAAACCGACAATTTCACCGCTGCGCACCGAGAGACTAACCGGCGTGCGCACGCCCGGCGCTTTGACCTCCTCCAGGCGCAGCCGCTCCTCGCCATAGGGGCGAGGCTTCCAGCCATAAATATCGCCCAGATTGCGGCCTACCATTGCCTGGACCAGGGCGTCGTGGCTGACGCTCGGCATATCGTCAAAGGTGCAAACGTAGCGGCCATCTTTAAAGACGGTGATGGCATCGCTGAGGGCAAAAATCTCTTCCATCCGGTGTGAAACATAGATGATGACCCTTCCCTCCTCACGCAACTCGCGGATGACGCGAAACAGGTTGTCGATCTCTCTGGCGGAGAGCGAGCTGGTCGGCTCATCGAACGCGATAATCTTGGCGTTACGCGCCAGCGCTTTGGCAATCTCCACCATCTGCCATTGACCAATGGAGAGATATTTCAGCGGCGTCTCCGGGTCGATATCCAGACCCAGATGCTCCAGCTGCAGGCGGGCCTCATAGTTGAGCAGCGAGCGATTGACGATGCCGCCTCTGTGCGGCAGCTGACCGAGATAGATATTTTCGGCGACGGTCATCTCCGGGATCAGATGCAGCTCCTGGTAGATAATTGCCACGCCGGCGTTCAGCGCCTCCATGGTATTGGCGAATGCCATCTGCTGGCCGCCGATCTGCAGATGACCCGCGGTCGGGATATAGTTGCCGCTGAGAATTTTCAACAGCGTCGATTTGCCTGCGCCATTTTCGCCCATCAGCGCGTGGATCTGTCCTGGGTAGCAGTCAAAACTGATATCGGACAAGGCCTTTACGCCAGGGAACGTCATGGTGATGCCGCGAAATGAGAGATAAGGGGTAGACTGTTGCATAACGACTCCGCTCTTCTGCACTCAGCCCCCGCGCCGCGGCGGGGGCCAGTTTAATCAGGCTGTTACAGCCCTTTTTTCGCCAGCTCTTCTTTGAAGTTATCGCGGGTAATCAGCACCACATCGGTCACCGCCGTGAACTTCGGCGGCTCGACGCCCTTGGTGACCCAGTTGTAGAGCATTTCGCTGGTTTTGTAGCCGTGGATATCCGGGCTTGGCAGCAGAGAGCCATAGAAGCCGGTCGGCTGCGCCTTCGACAGTTCGTTGACGGCATCCACGCCGTTGATGCCGATGCCAATCACATCGGGAGCTTTAAAGCCCTGACCTTCGGTCGCGCGCACGCCGCCGAGGACGGTGTTGTCGTTCATCCCGACGATCAGCCAGTGTTTAACCTGCGGATGCTGGACCAGCATCGAGTTACCGGCGTCGAACGCTCCCGGGATATCGTTGGATTTTGTCGGCACGCGGTAGATTTGCGCGTCCGGGAAGCCGGCCGCCTTCAGGGCATCGATGGAGCCGGTGGTGCGACGGCGCGCGGTATCCAGCTCATCGGCGGTGATCGCCATTACGGCGGTGTCTTTGACATCCCAGCCGCGCTTTTGCATCTCTTTATAGAGTTCCTGCCCCTGACGGGCGCCAATTTCGCTCGCCGCCATCATCACCAGCGGTACGCTCTCCATCGGTTTGCCCTTCGCATTGACGAACTGGTCATCGACGGTAATCACCTTCATGTCATAGCCACGCGCTTTGGCGACAATCGCCGACCCGAGCTTGGGATCGGGGGTACAAATGACAAAGCCCTTCGCGCCGCTGGCCGCCAGGCTGTCAATGGCATTCAGGGTTTTCTCCCCATCCGGGACCGCAATTTTAATAACGTCAAAGCCTAAATCTTTTCCTGCTTTATCAGCAAATTTCCACTCAGTCTGAAACCATGGCTCTTCCGGCTGTTTCACCAGAAAACCCAGTTTAAGATTTTCCGCCATAGCTGATTGTGACATAACCGCAGCGAGACCAATGGCCGCCAGCGCTTTAGTAAATTTGTGCATGGTAAACTCCAGCTTTAATTCGCTTTCATGTAGGGAAAAATCGGAATTAACAATTTAATCGGCATCAAAACAAGGCATTAGAAAAATCGCATTCCCCACTGCCGTTGTTAGAGTAGTAATACCCGGAAANTATTTCTCCATACGAGAGCATTATCACATCGCGGAATTACAGTAATTGCGTACATACATTTAGCAAAAAATGACATAAAAAATGACACAATTGTCATACAATTTTACCGGGGCATAGCAGGATCATCTATACCATCAGCAGGCTTATCCTTGTGTTGTCAGAGGATGTTTAACGGTGGGTTACAGCACTGTTATCATCAGCGATTGACGGCGTTGCTGCGGGCGATCGCCTGTGCGCCACTCAAATGGCAACCCACCTCGCACCGGTGAGCCACATGGCCCGCTTAATATCGCGAAAAAACGGATCTTTGGCGTAATTTATTCCGAATAGAAAAAATATATTCCTCTTGATAAAAGCGCCTGCAACAAAAAATAAAAATAATGATCATCAACCTGAAACATTACTAATGAAATAACTTATTCCGTTCTCTTCTACGACGAATCTCGTAGTCAAATACTTATATCTTATAACCAATCTGAAACCAGCGAGCCCCTGCCAACGGCGCACAATCTCAGCCCTGGTAGTTTGCACAAATAATGGTGTAACAAAACGTAAATTACCGCGCTTGAGAGTTTTCTTAATTTCGTTGAGCGAGTATTCTTAAATCGTCGGCAAATGGAAAAAATACCCGACTCATATGGAATGTGTAGAGTTTTATTATTCTGCAACAGTGCCGCGTGTCACTATTTTATCTTGTAGTTATCCGCAGGATCCGTTGACGCGCACCAGTAACCCCTTCCCGGTTAATAAGGATATTTTTTATGGCAGTTCCAGGAATGGCACAAAAGCTAAACACCCAAATGAATCTTGAGTTTCACGCCTCTAACGTTTACCTGAACTTAAGTGAGTGGTGCGCCCGGCATCGCTTCGACGGCGCCGCGACGTTTCTGCGCACCCGCGCGCAAAGCAGCATCACCCTCACTATGCGCGTATTTGACTACCTGAAAAAAGCCGGCAGCTGGCCGATCGTCAATCCCGACCACGCCTGTAACCCTGAGTGCACCTCGCTGGAAGATCTGTTTACCCAAACCCTGAGCGATTACCAACAGCGCAGTCGTCTGCTGAGCGGTCTCGCTCAGGAAGCCAAAGCGCAAAGCGATGACAGCACCTGGCGGTTTCTCACGCTGTTGGCGGAAGAGCAGCAGCAGGATGGCCTGCTATTGCAAAGCGTGCTTGAGGAAATTCGTAATGCCGATAAAGCCGGTCTCGGGATGGAGCAGACCGATCGGCGTCTGATGGCTATCGTTGGAGAAGCGCAGAAAGCGCATTAATCAAGCCTTTATCGCTCTGCCAGGGGGAGCGCGTCTGCGCTGCCCCGCCCGGTTTATTAATCCATTACGTCTATTTTTTCTCCCCTATTATTCCTTTCAAGAATAAAAAAGTTTTAACTCGATCCCATTCCCTCATCACCGTTACCCCATAGGGGGGATTAGTGAGCGCGGTCACTTTTTGACGAACCATAAAGAAATATAAAAACAGTGTTTCAAAAATATAAAACACGAGGTTTATTTTTTATGGCTAGATACACGGCTTCAGCCTCTGAAGGGCTGCAGGGAAGACCGATCTTGTTACGCCATCAGTTAGCCTACGGCGGCGGAAATCTGTTAGGGAGCGGCGCACTGGCGATAAGCGGCGCATGGCTACTCTATTTTTATACGACCTTTTGCGGCCTGACGCTGATCGAGGCCTCATTTATCTTCTCCGTCGCCAGCATCATTGACGCTATCAGCAACCCGCTGATGGGCTATCTGACGGATAATTTTGGCAAAACGCGCCTGGGCAAGCGCTTCGGCCGCCGGCGTTTCTTTCTGCTAATCGGTATTCCGCTGATGATGTTCTACCCGCTGCTGTGGGTGGAAGGCCTGAGTTTCTGGTACTACCTTAGCACCTATGTGGTGTTTGAGATCATCTACACCTCTATCATGGTGCCTTATGAAACGCTGGCGACAGAGATGACCGATGATTTCTCACTGCGTTCAAAACTGACCGGCTATAAAGCTATCTTTGGTAAGCTGGCCAACTTCCTCGCGGCGTTTATTCCCGGCCAGTTCATTCTGCTGTATGGCAAAGATTCTGCCACCCCTTTCTTCCTCACCGGTCTGACCTATGGCGCGATCCTGATCGTCGCTATTTCCTGCCTGTGGTTGTGCAGCTGGGAGCGTGAGCGCGGGGAAGAGGTGGAAACCAGCGCGAAAAAAGGACTGCTGAGCACCCTGCTGTCGCTGGCGAAAGATATGCGTTCGACTTTTTATCTACGCGTATTCCGCAAACATCTTGGTATGTACCTGTGCGGCTTTGGCGCGGAATGGCTGTTTGCCTCCATCTTCACCTATTTCGTGATCTTCGTTCTACAACACGATCCAGCGATGGTGGCCGGGCTGAACAGCCTGAACTCGATTCTGCAGCTGATCTCTACGGCGCTGTTTATCGGCCTGTGCGTGAAAAAGGGCTTCAGCAAACCCTATATCCTGGCGCTGGGGATCGTCATTTTCGCGGTTCTGCTGTATACCTCGCTGTGGTTTTTCCATCTACCGTCCGGCCTGGCGACAGTGCTGATGTTCGGCATTACCGTGCTGTTCGGCCTGGGTACCGGCGGGGTTTACTATATACCCTGGACCGTTTACACCTTCCTGGCCGATGTCGATGAGATCTACACCGGACGCCGGCGGGAAGGGATCTATGCCGGCGCCATGACCTTCTCAGGAAAAATTCTGCGCTCGATTGTGGTGTTCTCGATGGGGGCGATCCTGAGCTTCTACGGTTTCCAGTCAAAAGCGCACAGCCAACCGGAAAGCGCGGTGACCGCTATCGCAGTGGTATTCTGCGTCGGGGTGATCGCATTAGCCCTGGCCGCCATCGTCTTCAGCAAGCAGATGAAGCTGGACCGGAAGGCCCATCTGGTGGTGCTGCAGGAAGTCGCGCGGATAAAAGCGGGCGGCAAAATTAGCGATATTGCGCCGGACGTGCGGGTTATCGTGGAGGATCTGGTCGGCCATCGCTACGAAGAGTGCTGGGGCAACAGCAAATTGTTCAAAGATGCTGCCCCTGCGCCTGCGCAGACCGTCGTTTCCCATTAAAGAAGAAGGCCCCGCCGGTATCCGGCGAGGCCTGGTATTAATGCGTTTCTTCCTGTGGAGTAAACTTCAGCTCAATCAACGCGATCGCTTTTTGCACCGCGCGAAGGGTCACCGGATCGGCAGAGGCCGGATGGCTGGCGAAGTCGATAGCTTTCAGCTGAGTGGTCATTTTTTCACGCACTTCCACCGGCGCAATGACGTCAATGACATCGAGGATCTGTTTGATAACCAGCTGGCAGGCAACCACATCGGAAACCAGCTCGTCGTGTTCGGTAAGATGTTGAGACATTAATTACTCCTTTTTTCAGGAGCGTAATAGTACCCTAAATCGTTAACGATAATAAAACCTGCCGTCGCAGGTTTTTTTATCTACCTTACTGGCTGGCGGGTCGTCTCCTGCCGCTTTGCACAGGATCACACTCTTGATGGCAGTGACAACATGAATACCGCGATCTCTTCCCGCGATGAACGTGCTTTTTCAGCGCCGGCGCTGCTGGTGGCCGGTGCCTTTTTTATGGAGTTTCTCGACGGGACGGTGATCGCCACCGCCCTGCCCGATATGGCGAGGGATTTTGGCGTCACCGCGGTCGAACTGAATATCGGCATCAGCGCCTATCTGATTACCCTTGCGGTCCTGATCCCGGCCAGCGGCTGGATCGCCGATCGCTTCGGCGCCCGGGCTATTTTTACTCTCGCCCTGGCGATCTTTACCCTTGCCTCGGTCTTCTGCGGCCTCTCCACCGAGGTGCATATCTTTGTCGCCATGCGTATCCTTCAGGGAGTCGGCGGCGCGCTGATGGTCCCCGTTGGTCGCCTGGCGGTGCTACGCACCACGCCGAAACACCAGCTGATCAAGGCCATCGCCACCCTGACCTGGCCGGCGCTGGTGGCCCCCATTATCGGCCCGCCTTTGGGCGGCTTTATAACCCGCTACGCCAGCTGGCACTGGATCTTCTTTATCAATGTCCCGCTGGGCCTTGCCGCCATCATCCTTTCGCTGCGCATTATCCCTGATATTCGCGAAACGGAACGGCGCTCCTTCGATCTCAGCGGATTTATCACTACCTCGGTCGCGATGGTCAGTCTGGTGACCGCGATGGAGCGGCTCGGCGATCGCCAGCCGCAGATCTGGCCGACGCTGGCTCTCGCCGCGCTTGGCTTCGGCTGTCTGTTATATTCCATTCGTCATTTCCGCCGGGCGGCGGCGCCTATGGTTCGTCTCGACGCCCTGCAGGTGCCGACGTTCCGGGTGACAATGTACGGCGGCTCGTTGTTCCGGGCCTCCATCAGCGCGGTGCCTTTTCTGCTCCCCCTGCTGTTCCAGGTGGGATTCGGTATGGATCCTTTTCATTCCGGCCTGTTGGTGCTGGCGGTGTTTGTCGGTAATTTAACCATTAAACCCGCCACCACACCGCTCATTCGCTGGCTGGGCTTTCGTCGGCTACTGCTGATCAATGGCACGTTGAACGTCTGTTCGCTGCTGGCTTGCGCGCTGCTTACGCCGCAGACGCCGGTCTGGGCCATCATGCTGATCCTTTATCTCGGCGGGGTGTTTCGCTCAATCCAGTTTACCGGTGTAAGCACGCTGGCCTTCGCCGATGTCCCCGCCGCGCAGATGAGTGATGCTAATACGCTGTTCAGTACCGCGTCGCAGCTGGCGGTAGGGCTGGGGATCACGCTCGGGGCGATTGGCATTCGCCTGGGCGAGCAGGTCGGCGACTGGCTGCATCTTACTGAACTACCGGGGATCAGCTTCCGCCTGTCGTTTGTGTTTATCGCCTTGATCTGTCTGGTAGGGATGATCGACAGCCTGCATCTGGCCAAAACGGCCGGCAGCAGCGTGTCGGAGAAGAAGAAATAGAAGAAAAAATAAACGACGGAAGGGCCAGCGGCGCTGGCCCTGATGACGGTTAAGCGACGATCTGGCGAACAAAGTCTTCGATTGCTTTATCCTGGCAGTTTTCGAAGAAGCACTGCTGGAAGCGTGGGCCGGAGACTGCGGTTTTCACCAGCTGCGGATCGATGGCGCGCAGGGTATCGAGGTAGTTCTCTTTTACTACTGCCGCTTTGACCTGGTTGAGGATCCCGGCATTGCGCACCTGCGGTTCTTTGCGCTCCGGCGGATAGCCTTCGCCGTTGCGGCCGGTAAAGGCTTTTTCAAAGATAAACCGCACATTCAGTTCGGCGCCCCAGCCGAAGCCTTTGGCAAACGGCAGCGACAGCGCATTACCGTTGTTGATCTGGGCAAACAGGAACGCATCCGCCGGATCGATACAGTAGCCGCAGACCACGCCCGGATGGATGTTCAGCGACATCAGCGCCCCCTGACCGGTACCGCAGCCGGTGACCACGAAGTCAACTGCTTTCGAATTCAGCAGAATACTGGCCATGATCCCAAGATGGATGTAGGTCAGATGATGATCGTTCTCATCGCTCATGCCGACGTTATAGACCGGGAATCCTTTTTCGTCGGCAACCGCGTTAAGCTCCTTGAGGATGATGGCGTTTTTGTTCGCCTGGCTGTTCTCCATCATCAGTGCAATCTTCATGGNNNATTCTCCTGAATGCTGTGCGGGCCTGCCCGCAGAATGTCATTGACGTTGACTGCACTTTACTACCTTGAAAACAAACTTTCAAATTTTATGAAAAGTTGTTTTAAAATTTACGCAGTGCTTCACACTTTCGCAGGCTCCCCCTGTCTGTTGACCTCAGCCCTCTGCATGCTGGCGAATCCGCTTCGTCCTCCCTTACCACCCGCCGGCGACAAAGTCCTGACCGCCCAGGCAATAATGAATAATAAATTAAAAGCATTCTCATTTATTATTAAACTGCCAATGCGTGTTATTCCCATTAGCATTTTAAATAAAACATTTTTAAATTTACTTTTTGCAAATAATTAAATAACAAATTATAGTGGCAGCCAATAACATCTATTATTTAATTCCAGGAGTGCAACGATGCTGAAAACGGACATGATTGACAAACTGAATGAACAGATGAATCTTGAACTCTATTCTTCTCTTCTTTATCAGCAGATGAGCGCCTGGTGCAGTTACCACAGTTTTGAAGGCGCCGCGGCCTTCCTGCGTCGCCATGCTCAGGAAGAGATGACCCATATGCAGCGCCTGTTCGACTATCTAACCGACACCGGCAGCCTGCCGCGGATCAACGCTATCGCCTCCCCGTTTGCCGAATATGCCTCACTCGACGAGCTGTTCCGCCAGACCTACGAGCATGAGCAGCTGATCACGCAAAAAATAAATGAACTGGCGCACGCGGCCATGACCAGCCAGGATTACCCGACCTTTAATTTCCTGCAGTGGTATGTTGCTGAACAGCATGAAGAAGAGAAATTATTTAAATCGGTGATCGATAAACTGACCCTCGCTGGAAAAAGCGGCGAAGGTCTGTACTTTATCGATAAAGAGCTGGCTACCCTCGACGCGCAGAATTAATCCCCCGCGCCGCGACAGTCCGTGTCGCGGCCCTCTTAATGTCGGCAGATCTTATTTTCTGCGGTAGTAAAACCTTCCTCTCTGGCAATAAATTTGCCTTTTTTCTCTAAAAACGCCACCAACTGTGCGGCGCTTAGATTCTCTGCTGAACAGGTGTGAAACCGCGCCTCTTCGCCAAAGCGGCGGCGAATGGCGGCCTCCAGCGAGGCGACCGTCCAGGATTCACCCGAGGCGAGCATCATCTGTAAAACTTCATGACCATGAATAGAAGACATAACCCCTCCTGCAAAAACCGCCAGCTTAGGCCAGACCGTCAACCCGCGCCTTGCGCTAGCGCAGGCTTTCGCCCTCTTATTGTGTAAACATTTCATTACACAACTTGTAATCCCGATTTGACGAAAGCCGTAATATCCCCTACTCTGCGCGGCATAATTTATTGTTATTTGCTGTAGGGATAGCGAAAAGCGTGAAAAACCGCACTCTGGGCAGTATTTTAATCGTAGCTGGCACCACCATCGGTGCAGGAATGTTGGCAATGCCATTGGCCGCCGCAGGCGTCGGCTTTACCGTCACGTTGGGTTTACTTTTCACCTTGTGGGCATTGATGTGCTATACCGCCCTTTTGCTGCTGGAAGTCTACCAGCATGTCCCTGCCGATATGGGGCTCGGTTCTCTGGCGGCGCGCTATCTGGGCCGTTATGGGCAGTGGGTTACCGGATTCTGCATGCTGTTTCTGCTGTACGCCCTCACGGCAGCCTATATCAGTGGCGCCGGTGAATTACTCGCTTCCAGCCTCAACCAGTGGCTGGACTGGCAGCTACCACCGGCCGCAGGCGTACTGATCTTCACCCTCCTCGGCGGGGCGGTAGTGTGCATTGGCACTGCGCTGGTGGATCTGTTCAATCGCTTCCTGTTTAGCGCCAAAATCGTCTTCCTGGTGATTATGCTGGCCCTGCTGATGCCGCACATTCATCAGGTGAACCTTCTGACGCTGCCGGTTGAGCAAGGCCTGGCCCTGTCGGCCATTCCGGTGATTTTCACCTCCTTTGGTTTTCACGGCAGCGTCCCGAGCATCGTCAGCTATCTGGGGGGGGATATTCGCAAATTGCGCCGGGTATTTATCATCGGCAGCTTTATTCCTCTGGTGGCCTATATTTTCTGGCAGCTGGCGACGCTGGGCAGTATCGACGCCCCGGCCTTTACCGCCATGCTGGCAAATAACGCTGGTCTGAACGGCCTGCTGGAGGCGATCCGCGAAGTGGTGGCGTCACCGCATGTGGAGCTGGCCGTTCACCTGTTTGCCGACCTTGCGCTGGCGACGTCATTCCTCGGCGTCTCGCTCGGCCTGTTTGATTATCTGGCGGATATGTTTCAGCGTAAAAACAGCGTCGGCGGGCGTCTGCAGAGCGGGATAATCACCTTCCTGCCGCCGCTGGCGTTCGCCCTGTTCTATCCCCGCGGTTTCGTCATGGCCCTCGGCTACGCCGGGGTGGCATTAGCCGTGCTGGCGCTGATAATGCCGGCCCTGCTGGTCATGAAGAGTCGCCGAGAGCATCCGCAGGCTACCTGGCGGGTCGCCGGCGGCGCACCGACGCTATGGCTGGTTCTGCTGTGCGGGATCGGCATCGTGGCTATTCAGTTCAGCATCGCTGCCGGGTTGCTGCCCGCGGTGGGATAAAAAAGGGGCCTGCTGGCCCCTTGTTCATTTCGCTAAGCAACACTGCTTATACTTTTTACCGCTGCCGCATGGGCAGGGATCGTTGCGTCCGACTTTCGCTTCATTTCTTATTGGCTGCGGGGCCTCCACCGGCTGCGGATTCGCTATCCAGTACTGGTAAAGCGCCAGCGCCGCCGGCGTGATACGCTCGATGCTGGCGATAAATTCATCCGCCGTCAGATTATCCAGCGCGCTAAACTGTTCTTCGCTGCCGTGGAGCGCGATAGCGTCCAGCTCCGGCTGGAGTTCAGCGGGCAACGTCGACCAGTCGCTCAGCGCCACGCCGCGCAGATAGCCAAAGCACCACTCCTCAACTATGGTCAGCTCCTGACCTTCCGCTTCGCGGGTGCCGAACAGCGGTTCGAACTGATCGGGATAAGACTCCAGCCGTTCGGCGATATCGCTCATATGCTGCAGCGTCAGATTGACAAAGCGATCGCGCTCGCGATCGTTGGCCCAGCGCGGGACATTATCCGCCCCGCCCCAAATCGCCAGCAGCCACTGAGCGGGTTCGATGTCGGTCGGCGCAGAGAGGATCGCCGTCAGCAGGCCATCCAGTTCAGAGACATCCAGAATGGCGCCTTCGGCGGCGTATTTCGCCAGAGTGTCATCCAGCCATTCCAGTTCGTTTTCGTTCAAAGGTCCGGTATTCATTCACAGGCTCGCATGGTAAAAATCGGGCCTACAGTAGCCGAATTGCCGACAGAAAGCCACCCGGCGATACCTATTGCGCCGGTGTCAACGATACGCGATCAGGCCAGGCCGCGCAGCGCCGACGCCACCTCACGACAGGCCTCCTCCCCTAACGAAAGCAAAGGACGGGGAAGCGAGTCTGGATCGCAGAGTCCGAGCACCGCTGCGGCGCTGGCTATCACTCGCAGGCTACCACCATAGCGATCAAAGCATCGCCATAGGGGAGCCAGCTGCTCATTCAGTGCCGCAGTCTGCGCCACATCGCCGCTACGTATCGCTCTTACCAGCGCCAGTGAGCAGCGGGGAAAGAGTCCGCCGCAGACCGAATACCAGGCTTCGCAGCCGGCCTGCAACCCGGCAGTGGCCCACGCATCGCCGCTGACGCCAAGCGTAACGCGAGAGGGAAGATGCTGACGCAGGGCCGCTACACGTTCGCTCGCCTGTGGCGCGGGCAGGCCGGGAATTTTAATCGAGGCAATGGCCGGCAAGGCNCGATGCGCCCCTGCAGCTCATCCGCCAGCATTACGTGGGTAGTGCGGGGATTGTCATACAGGCAAACCGGCACCGAGACATGCCGACAGACTTCTTCGTAAAAGGCAAAGATCTCCTCCGCGGAAAGCGGCTGATAGGACATCATCGGCAGTAATAACGCATCCGCCCCTGCCTCCTGAGCATCCTCCACCAGGCGTAGCACCTCGTTAGTCGCAATGGCGCCGACGCCGACCATCATCGGGATCGACCCCGCATGCGCCTTCGCCACCTGCACCACTCGTCTGCGCTGCTCACGGCTGAGATAAGCGTAGCTACCGGTTGAACCTAAGATGCCCAGAGAGTCGACTCCGGCATCGGTAAGACGGGCGAGAATACGAATAAACGCTTTTTCATCAAAATCTTGCTGATGCAAAGGTGTCAAAGGAAATGCGCAAAGTCCACTGAACATGCTGCCTCCGGCAGGCTGGGCTGAGAGTCCTTTTGATAGTAGCAAGGCGCGATCGTTTTGTCCTGGGACAAATGAGAAATTGACTGTAAGGCAAGAGTTAACCGAAAAACGCCGTGGCGTCAGGCTGGCGGGAAAGGTATCAGAAAGCGAAAGTACAGAAACAAAAAAACCACCCGTAGGTGGTTTCACGACACTGCTTATTGCTTTGATTATTCTGTATTTCCCAATGGTACCCGGAGCGGGACTTGAACCCGCACAGCGCGAACGCCGAGGGATTTTAAATCCCTTGTGTCTACCGATTCCACCATCCGGGCTCGGGATATAAAGTGGAGGCGCGTTCCGGAGTCGAACCGGACTAGACGGATTTGCAATCCGCTACATAACCGCTTTGCTAACGCGCCTTTAATACTGAAGCACCCGCAACTGCCGATGCTGTTAATCTGGAGCGGGAAACGAGACTCGAACTCGCGACCCCGACCTTGGCAAGGTCGTGCTCTACCAACTGAGCTATTCCCGCATCATCAAGTTATTTGCTAATCACTTGATTTTGTTATCGTCTGGAAGACTGTGCCGCCGTTCGATGCGTTGCATTCTACTTATCTCTCGCGGTGAGTCAACGGTATTTTTCGCAACTTTGTATCGTTTGCTGAAAATAACGGCGAAACGATCACTGATCAAGCAAATCGCCGCGCGCCGCGTTCAAATACTGCAGCATCGACCACAGCGTCAGCACCGCCGCCACGAGGAAAAGCGCGATCCCGGCCCACTCCACCCACGGATAAGGACGCCACAGCATCCATACCAGGGCGGTCATCTGGGCGGTCGTTTTCACTTTGCCAATCCATGAGACCGCCACGCTGCTGCGTTTCCCCAGCTCCGCCATCCACTCACGCAGCGCGGAGATAATGATCTCACGGGCAATCATGGTCGCCGCCGGTAGCGTGACCCACCAGGTGTGATAGTGTTCGGCAACCAGCACCATGGCGATAGCCACCATGACTTTATCGGCAACCGGGTCGAGGAAGGCGCCAAAACGGGTGCTCTGATTCCAGCGACGAGCGAGGAAACCATCAAACCAGTCGGTTACCGCGGCAACAAAGAAGATCAGCGCGCAGGCAAACGGCGCCCAGCTAAAGGGCAGATAAAACGCCAGCACAAAAAACGGGATCAGGATGACGCGAAACAGAGTAAGCAACGTAGGGATATTAAATTGCATAGTGACGGGTAACTATCTGTTGTAAGTAAAAATTAGCCCTATGTTGCTACAGAGCCCCTAATGTTTCAACGAGTAGAAGATCTTTTCTGCCAGAGCGTGAGAGATGCCCGGTACTTTAGCAATTTCTTCGACGCTGGCCTGCTGTAGCCCCTGCAGCCCACCCATATACTTCAGCAGCATCTGACGACGCTTCGGCCCCACCCCCTCGATAGTCTCAAGCGAGCTGGTGCTCTTCACTTTCGCCCGTTTTTTGCGATGCCCGGAGATCGCATGATCGTGCGATTCATCGCGAATATGCTGGATCACATGCAGGGCCGGCGAATCCGGCGGCAGGCTAAACCCTTCCCCTTCCGGCTCAAAGAATAACGTTTCCAGACCCGCTTTTCGATCGCTACCTTTCGCCACGCCCAGCAGCAGCGGATGATGTTTATCCCAGGGGACGTCCAGTTCAGCAAACACAGCTTTCGCCTGGGCCAGCTGTCCCTTGCCGCCGTCTATCAGGATCACATCCGGGATCTTGTTGTCATCAATCGCTTTACCATAGCGACGGCGCAGGACCTGATTCATCGCCGCATAGTCATCGCCAGGGGTAATGCCGGTGATGTTGTAGCGCCGATACTCCGCGCGCAGTGGGCCATTGCTGTCAAACACCACACAGGATGCTACGGTCTGTTCGCCCATGGTGTGGCTGATGTCAAAACACTCCATTCGCTTGACGGCCGGCAGCTCCAGTACGCTGGCCAGCGCCTGCAAACGCTGATGAATGGTCGATTGCTGAGACAATTTGGTCGTTAACGCTGTCGCGGCGTTGGTCCGCGCCAGCTTAAGATAACGCGCTCTGTCGCCGCGCGGCTTAGTCTGCACATTGATTCGACGACCCGCCAGCTCCGACAGCGAGTCGGCCAGCAGCGTCTTATCCCCAAGGTTAAAGTCGAGCAAAATCTCCCCCGGCAGCGTGCGCATTTGGCTGCCCTGCAGGTAGAACTGGCCGACAAAGGTCTCCACGACCTCTCCCAGCTCGGTGCCGCCCGGCACTTTCGGGAAGTAGCTTCGGCTGCCCAGCACTTTGCCCTGACGGATAAACAGCACATGCACGCAGGCCATGCCGGCATCGAAGGCGACGCCGATCACGTCGAGGTCGTCACCGGTGTTGGAGACAAACTGTTTCTCCGTCACGCGGCGGACGGCCTGAATCTGGTCGCGGATGCGCGCCGCCTCTTCGAACTCCAGGTTCTGGCTCGCCTTCTCCATCCGCGCGATGAGCTGGGTCAGCACCTGGTCATCCTTGCCGGCGAGAAACAGCCGCACATACTCTACCTGCTGAGCATACTCTTCTTCGCTGACCAGCCCGGCCACGCACGGCCCCAGGCAGCGACCAATCTGATACTGCAGACAGGGGCGGGAGCGATTGCGGTAGACGCTGTTTTCACACTGACGGATGGGAAAGATTTTCTGCAGCAGCGCCAGGGTCTCGCGCACGGCATAGCCGTTGGGAAAAGGACCAAAATATTCGCCCTTCGCATGTTTGGCGCCGCGATGCATCGCCAGACGCGGATGAGTATCGCCGCTGAGAAAAATAAAAGGATACGATTTATCGTCGCGTAACAGCACGTTGTAACGTGGCTGGTACAGCTTAATATAGTTGTGCTCAAGCAGCAGCGCTTCCGTCTCGGTGTGGGTGACGGTCACGTCGATTTGCGCGATCAGCGCTACCAGCGCTTCCGTTTTACGCGACGCAAGGTTGCTGCGGAAGTAGCTACTGAGCCGCTTTTTCAGATCTTTGGCTTTGCCAACATAGATGACGGTTCCGCCAGCATCATACATCCGATACACACCGGGCTGGCTGGTCACCGTTTTCAGGAAAGCTTTTGCGTCAAAAACATCACTCACTGGCTTGCTAACGACTCCGCATTACACAGGCCATGGCGAATTGCCAGGTGGGTCAGCTCGACATCGCCATGAATGTTTAATTTACTGAACATCCGATAGCGGTAGCTGTTAACCGTTTTAGGACTCAGATTTAGCTGCTCTGAGATCTCATTCACCTTCTGACCTTTGGTGATCATCAGCATAATCTGCAATTCGCGTTCAGACAAACTGGCAAACGGCGATTCTGTCTTTTCGGGTTCAATCTGACTTAACGCCATTTGCTGGGCAATATCGGAGGCAATATAGCGCTGCCCGGACGCGACGCAGCGGATGGCATTCACCACTTCCTGCGGCGCGGCGCCTTTACTGAGATAGCCTGCCGCGCCCGCCTGCATGACCTTGGCAGGTAAAGGATTCTCGGTATGCACGGTCAACATGATCACTTTGGTGCCCGCCACGGAGCGCGCGATTTTGCGCGTCGCTTCAAGACCACCGATCCCAGGCATGTTCATGTCCATCAGGACGACATCTGCGGAATTAGCCCGGCACCACTTGACGGCGTCCTCGCCGCAGCAGGCTTCGCCAGCGACTTTAATCCCTTTTATATCTTCCAGAATGCGTCGTATCCCTGCGCGCACCAGTTCGTGGTCATCAACAAGAAGAACGTTGATCAAAGGAATAATCTCCAGAATGAGGGATAACGCTACTGATACTTTATCTCCCACATATTACCGGGTTTTATTGCTATTTTAAAAGGCAAAAAAATGCCCTCGCCTCGATTTGGCTCTCATTTATGGCAATGTCTGTGCACACTAAGTGGAAAGTCATTGAGAACAGTCAGTTGCCCGGCTCTTATTTTTTAACAATACTCATACAGAAGGCACAAAAAATACAACAGATTACGTAGCGTATAAATACGAAGCAAAATATGTAACAATTATTAACGAGCTAAATAGATCGGGGAAATTATTGGCTTGCCGACGGCTATTACGTATTATCCGAAGCATAAAAACATTCACAGCTCAGATGAGAGAACAGAAATTAAGCACACCTTTTTTTTCTGTCGCTTGTGGTATACTGCGCGGCCTTCACATTGAGTAGAGCGCAATAGCGCAGCGAGTAAACGAGGATATCGATGAGCACACCAGATTTTTCCACTGCAGAAAATAAGCAGGAACTGGCGCAGGAAGTCTCCTGCCTGAAAGCGATGATTACGCTGATGCTGCAGGCGATGGGCCAGGCGGATGCGGGGCGCGTGATTATTAAAATGGAAAAGCAGATTTCACAGATGGAAGATGAGGCTCAGGCCGCCGTATTCTCCAGCACCGTTAAGCAGATTAAACAAGCCTATCGGCAGTAATCCTGTGCCGGCTGAAAGTATCACTGACAGCCGGTATCACGTCTGACACGCAGAACGGCAGGCGCATTCAGATTAGCCCAGTCGCCACGGCGTAGCAGGCAATTTGCGTTTTATTCGGCGCATTAAATTTCCGCTGCATATTCTTCTGATGGAAATTCACCGTATTTTCCGAAATCGAGAGAATCATCGCCACCTCCGCCGAAGTCTTTCCTTCCGCCGTCCATTTGAGGATTTCCAGTTCGCGGCGGCTGAACTTCATCTCCGGCGGCATCACCATCTCATCTTCCAGACGCAGCAGCGTCAGCAAGCTTAGTTCAGTCAGCGTTCGCAGACGCAGCTCAAGCTCATCTTCAGGGTAACCGCCCGGCAGACGATTGTTCGCGGAGACAGAGAGAAATCCCTGAGCATGGTTTGGCAACGTCAGGCACTGCGTCACCCCCTTTTGCAGACCATGGTCACGCGCCCCGTCCCACAGTGCCGGCGCATCACGAAACAGGCTGTCGTTCCATGGCAGATGGCCACGCATAAAATTCTCCGGCCGTAACACAGGATCTATCGCGAAATAATTTTCTGCCTGATAGTGCGACATCCATGCGCGGGGGTAAGTCGACTGGAACGTAACGCGGGGGCGGGTGAAAGGCACCGGGTGGCGCACACAAAGCGTGTAGTAATCATATTCCAGCGCTTCGGTTTCACGTTGCAGGAGATTATAAACCTCCTCGCCGGTGGCCATGGACTGAAATTGGTGCAGCATATCCCGCCGCCAGCTGAAAAAATCATTGTCCCTCATAGCTGTGCAAATAACTCCTGATTGATAATCATTATTATAAATACAGAAAACTAACACATAAATCTTATTTATATGTATAAAATATCGTAGCTGTCGCATTTATTAGTCTGAAGGCTTGCCATTTTCCCGCTCGCCGCACAGAAACATAGCGTTTTTCTCCCATCATGTTCTACACCCTGCCAAGGGCGATGGGAAGCGGTGTATACGGCCGTGGGAGTCAATAGCGCAAAGACGTGTCGCGGGGGCGTTACCCCGCCGCGAGAGTGGGCTAAACGCGGCGGCTCCCGCGAAGCTGAGCCGCCGCGCCAGCCCATGCTTTACTGCATCAGGAATTTTTCAAGGAACTGACGGGTACGCGGCTGCTGGGGCGAAGCGAACAACGCTTTTGCCTCGCCTTGTTCGACAATGCGTCCCTGATCCATAAATATCGCCCGATCGGCTACGTCGCGGGCGAAACTCATTTCATGGGTCACGATCACCATGGTGCGTTTTTCCTGCGCCAGCTGACGGATGGTGTTGAGCACCTCCCCCACCAACTCAGGATCGAGAGCCGAGGTGGGTTCATCAAACAGGATCACGTCCGGACGCATAGCCAGCGCGCGGGCAATAGCCACTCGCTGCTGCTGCCCGCCGGAGAGACGGCGCGGATAGCTATTCTCTTTTCCGCTGAGCCCCACCTTCGCCAGCAGTTCGCGCGCCCGCGCCATGGACTCCTGCTTATCTTCACCTTTTACGATGACCGGCCCTTCAATAATGTTCTCCAGCACCGTACGGTGGGGAAACAGATTAAAGTTCTGGAAGACAAAGCCGACGTGCTGGCGCAGCTGGCGAATGAGCCCTTTCTGCGGCCCGAGGCTGCGACCGGCGTCGATCGTCACATCGCCGACGCGGATAGTGCCGCTCTCCGGTTGCTCCAGCAGGTTGATGCTACGCAGCAGGGTGGTTTTGCCCGAGCCGCTGGGGCCGATGATCGCCACCACTTCCCCTTTCTGTACCTCCAGGTCGATACCATGGAGCACCGTCTGGCCATGGAATTTTTTTACCAGGCTTTTCACTTCTATCGCACTCATTTCGGATCACGCTCCTGGCGGTTCAGCTGGTTTTCAAAATAATTCTGCAGCGAGGAGAGCACTGTCGCCATTACCCAGTAGATCAGGGAGGCCGCCAGATACATGGTGAAGACCTCCAGGGTTCGCGAGGTGATTAGCTGCGCCTGACGAAACAGCTCCGGCACCTGGATCGTTGCCGCCAGCGAGGTATCTTTTACCAGGCTGATAAAACTGTTCGACAGCGGCGGCAAAGCGACCCGCGCCGCCTGGGGTAAAATGGCCCGACGCATCGTCTGCCAGGGCGTCATACCGATACTGGCCGCCGCTTCCCATTGCCCTTTATCAATCGAGGCGATGGCCGCGCGCAGCGTTTCCGCCGCATAGGCCGCAGTATTCAACGACAGGCCGATCATCGCCGCCGGGATCGGGTCAAGCTCAATGCCGAACTGCGGCAAGCCGTAGTAGATCATAAACAGCTGGGCGATAAGCGGCGTGCCGCGGAAAATGGAGATATACATGCGCGCCAGCCATTTTACCGGCCAGACTGGCGACATGCGCATCAGCGCCAGGATAAAGCCCAGCACCAGGCCGAAAAACATCCCGCCAATGCTCAGCTGCAGCGTAAAGACGGCCCCTTTCAGCAGAAAAGGGGCGGAATCAATGACCAGTTGGATACTTTCTTGCATGCTGTCGTTTCTGTATTAGAGGTGAGGATGATAGGCAAACAGCGCCGGCGCTCCGCCGGTGTGGACGAACAGTATCGGCCCTTCATCCTTAAAGCGCTTCTGCGTGATGCCGTCGATAAGCCCGGCCATCGCTTTGCCGGTATAGACCGGGTCGAGCAAAATACCTTCCAGCTGCGCCAGCAGCTTCACTGCGGCCATCCCATCTTCGTTTGGCGTACCGTATCCTGGGGCAAAGTAGTCATCCCACAGTATAATTTCAGCCTTCGCCTGTAGCTCGAGACTGTTGGCCACGGCCCGCTGCAGCGCCTCCACTTTCGGCAACTGGTCAGCGACCGAGCGCGACACGGTCACCCCAATCAGTTCCGCCTGCGGCATCAGCTGTTCAAGGCCGACCGCCAATCCGGCATGGGTGCCGGCGCTGCCGGAGGCGACCACGACTGACGAGATCGCCACCGCGTCTTCGCACTGCTGGCTGATTTCCAGTGCGCTTTCCACATAGCCTAACGCGCCGAGGGCATTGGAGCCGCCGACCGGAATAACATACGGACGATACCCCTGCGCCTCAATGCGGGTCGCCAGCTCATCGAGCTGGGCGGCGGGATCGGTCAGGGCATCACACATCTCAACCTGGGTGTTAAAGAGATCCAGCAGCAGACGGTTGCCATTGCTCAGATAGTTCTCCGCCCGGGTGCCGATGGGATTTTCCAGTAGCGCCACGCAATGCAGTCCCAGTTTCGCAGCGACTGCCGCCGTCTGACGCACATGGTTAGACTGGATCGCGCCGGCGGTGATTAAGGTATCCGCGCCCTCGCGCAGCGCATCGGCGGCGAGAAACTCCAGCTTACGCAGTTTGTTGCCCCCCATCGCCAGCGGCGTCGTATCATCACGTTTAATTAAAATTTCGCGCCCAAGGTGATCGGACAGACGCGGGAGATACTCCAGCGGCGTCGGCGCGCCGATCAATTCCAGGCGCGGAAAGCGGGTTAAGTTTTGCAGTGACATGGCCCCTCCTGACTCAGTTATGCTTCATTATGCACACAGTTACGCGCTAAATAAAAAAAGGCGCTTCCAGGAGCGCCTTTTTTCACCGCTGTCCGTTATTTCGTCACGTCAGCGCCAAACCATTTCTCGGACAGCGCCTTCAGGCTGCCATCTTTCTGCATGTCTGCAATCGCGCCATCTACCGCTTTCAGCAGGTCGTCGTTGCCTTTACGCAGCGCAACGCCAGCTTCCTGACGAGAGAAGGCTTCGCCGGTTACCGCCAGCGTATTGTTGGTTTTCTTCACCAGATCCAACGCCGCCAGACGGTCTACCAGAATGGCGTCAATACGGCCTACACGCAGATCCTGGTATTTGGTGGGATCGTCATCATAGGTACGGACGTCCACGCCCTGGACATTCTGACGCAGCCACTCTTCATAGTTAGTGCCCAGTCCGACGCCCACTTTCTTGCCTTTCAGATCCGCCGCGGTTTTAATTACGCCTTCGTTACCCTTCTTCACCAGCGCCTGCACGCCGGAGACGGTATATGGGGTGGAGAAATCGTATTTCTTCTTACGTTCGTCAGAGATAGTGACCTGGTTAATCACCACGTCGATACGCTTGGAGTCCAACGAGGCCAGCATACCGTCCCACTTGGTCGGTTTGAGATCGGCCTTCACGCCAAGATGTTTCGCCAGTTCGTTAGCGAATTCCACTTCAAACCCGGTCAGCTTGCCGTCATCCCCCTGAAAACTAAAGGGAGGGTAGGTGCCTTCGAGGCCCACGCGTAGGGTGCCGCGCTCTTTAATCTGATTGAGCAGGTTTTCCGCCGCAAAAGTTTTCACGCTGACGCCAGCCATCAAAACAACGGCCATCGCGCCCATCATCGCCTGACGACCCAGAAGTGCTAATTTCATAGATACCCCGAAGGTTAGGATTTTCCTGTAGTGTAAGGCGCTTAACGCCCTGACACCAACATCGTTACGCTACATCTTATGCAAATTTATTATATATGATCCGCTTTAGGGTATAGCGAAAATCAGGGCTTTCCTCACCCTTTTTGCTGGATATCTCCCATACTGCTAAGGTCAGCCTGTTGACGTCTGGAGCATGGAAGATGAAAAACCCCACCTTATTGCAATGTTTTCACTGGTACTACCCCACCGGCGGCGAGCTGTGGCCTGAGGTCGAAGCGCTGGCGCCCAGCCTGAATGAAATCGGCATCAATATGGTCTGGTTGCCACCCGCCTACAAAGGCGCCTCGGGCGGTTACTCCGTCGGCTATGATACCTACGATCTCTTTGACCTCGGCGAGTTTGATCAAAAAGGGTCTGTCGCCACCAAATATGGCGACAAAGCGCAGTTGCTGGCGGCGATCAACGCCCTGAAGGAGCACAATATCGCCGTGCTGCTGGATGTGGTGGTCAACCATAAAATGGGCGCTGATGAAAAAGAGGCTCTGCGCGTTCAGCGCGTCGATGAGCAGGATCGTACGCAAATTGACGAGGAGATCATTGAGTGCGAGGCATGGACGCGCTACACCTTCCCGGTGCGCGCCGGACAGTATTCGCAGTTTGTCTGGGACTACAAATGTTTTAGCGGCATTGACCACATCGAGAACCCGACGGAAGACGGTGTGTTTAAAATCGTCAACGATTACACCGGCGAAGGCTGGAATGAACAGGTCGATGATGAGCTCGGCAACTTTGACTATCTGATGGGCGCCAATATCGATTTCCGCAATCATGCAGTGACCGAGGAGATCAAATACTGGGCGCGCTGGGTAATGGAGCAGACCGGCTGCGACGGTTTTCGTCTTGACGCGGTCAAGCATATCCCCGCCTGGTTTTATAAAGCGTGGATCGAGCATGTTCAGGAGGTGGCCCCGCAGCCGCTGTTTATTGTAGCGGAATACTGGTCCCATGAAGTGGAGAAGCTCCAGCAGTATATCGACCTGGTCGAGGGCAAAACGATGCTGTTTGATGCCCCACTGCAGATGAAATTTCATGAAGCGTCGCGCCAGGGCCGCGATTATGACATGAGCCAGATTTTCAGCGGGACGCTGGTCGAAGCCGACCCTTTCCATGCCGTCACTCTGGTCACCAATCATGATACGCAGCCGCTGCAGGCCCTCGAGGCGCCGGTTGAACCCTGGTTCAAGCCCCTCGCCTATGCGCTGATCCTGCTGCGGGAGAATGGCGTGCCCTCGGTCTTTTATGCCGATCTCTTCGGCGCTTCCTATGAGGATACCGGCGGCGACGGAGAGACATATGCCATTGAGATGCCCGTTATCGAACAACTCCACGAGCTGATCGACGCCCGTCAGCGTTTTGCCCATGGCGTGCAAACCCTTTGGTTCGATCATCCTAACTGCATCGCCTTTAGTCGTAGCGGTACTGACGACGATCCAGGCTGCGTGGTGATCATGTCCAATGGCGATGAGGGCGAAAAGACGCTGACGCTGGGCGAAAACTATGGCTACAAACGCTGGCGGGATTTTCTCGGTAACCGGGAAGAGATTGTCGAAACCGATGGCGAAGGCTGCGCGACCTTTACTTGTAACGGGGGGAGCGTGAGCGTGTGGGTATTAGAGGAGGTGCTGTAGTTCCCTGACGCCGGGCGGGCCAGCTATGGCCCGCCAAAATCTCAGCGCGTGGAGGCCGGCGCGCTGACGGGCCCCGTCGCTCGCGCTTTGGCCCACGCCTTCTCGCACTCCGGAGTGAGACGTTCAACACGGGACAACGTCATCCGATCGTAGGAGATCGTGTTGCCCTCGCGCTCGACAGGATAGATGTCCAGGGAAGCGGTCACGTTGTAGATCTCACTGTCACGATTCATCAGTTTCCCCGGCTGCGCAATCACGCGCTGCCACTGGCGGCAGTCGAAGGTGTCCCCTTCTTTGGTGACAATCAGGCTGGCAATGGCGTCAGGACTCATCATCGCGCTCTGCGGCCCTTTCGTTTGCCAGAAACCTGCAAGGCCAGCCGGCGCCGGCGCTTTAACCACGTCCTCATAACGATCAACCTGTACGCAACCGGCCAGCGCCACCACCATGCCAGCAAAAAATAACTTTTTCATCATTCATCCCACAAGCCGATAAAAAAGTATTGTGGCATTAAAGCGTTAAGCCTTCCACCCCCACCGCAAAGGGATAAGCGAGCAAGCTAGCAACCGCTAACGTGGGTTTCATTTGAAGTAAGGAAATTCTGAAAGTAAAATAATACTGGGCGCGTAACCATAGCATCTATGGGCACTTTTTGTTTTTAATTCGGTCACACTACCGGTTCTTGACTTTACTTTAAGAGTTTTCCTGGCAAATTATATGCATAGATGCGGAATAGTTTAATGGAGCTAATGGGTTCTTTCTAAACCTACTATTATTATCGCCCGCAAGGACTGCTTCGCACAGCCAGTGCGAAGTGTATATCGTTACGTGTTGATTGAGGATGGGTCATGTCAACGATGATTATGGATTTGTGCAGCTATACCCGGTTGGGATTGACGGGATATCTGACCAGTCGGGGAATTAAAAAACAGGAAATCGTTGAGGTCAACAATGCTGCGGATCTGCAGAAACACTGTACGTCGTGTTGCCCGGCGGTGGTGTTTCTGAATGAAGACTGTTTCGTGCATGATGATGAAAGTAATGGCATTATTCGCCAGATCATTACGCAAAACCCGGCGACGCTGTTTGTTATCTTTATGTCGCTGGCGAACATCCATTTTGACCGCTATTTGCGGGTACGGAAGAATCTGCTAATCAGTTCAAAATCGATAACCCCAAAAGACCTTGATGTTATTCTGGTTAATTATCTTAAATACAAAAACACCAGTGTAGGGCAGTTAACTTTACCGACATTGTCACTGAGTAAAACAGAATCAAATATGCTGCAAATGTGGATGGCCGGGCATGGTACTTCGCAAATCTCAACGCAAATGAACATCAAAGCGAAGACGGTATCGTCGCATAAAGGCAATATTAAAAAGAAAATACAAACGCATAATAAGCAGGTGATTTATCATATCGTTCGGCTGACCGAAAACATCACCTCCGGTATTCAGGTAAATATGCGCTGAAACAAACTGGCGGCGCTCCCGCCAGTTCAGTTTTACGAGACCTCTTTTTCCACGAAAATCCCATCCGGGTGGCCTATTTCATTAAAAAACCAGATCCCCAGAGGATAGTCTTCCAGTGAAACCAGATACATCGTTCCTTCACTAAACGACTCAATCGCCAGCACTACCCCCGATCGACGTGGGCCACCGTCGGTCTTCACCGTGACACGATCGTTCACCTGCATAATCATCTCCTCTATATTTTCAGCCAGTGTAGAACAAAACCACGCAACTCGCAGCGTCGCGGCACGTGACTGGCGCTTTTTTAGACCGGCTATACTTAGAGAGGCTTGAGCAACGCTCAGCGAGGGGGTAATGATGAAGCACCAATTAACAGGCCAGACCGGGGACGACCTTGACGTCAACGTAGATGCCCTGCTGGCGGCGATAAATGAGATCAGCGAAAGCGAAGTCCATCGCACGCTGGACGACCCGCAGCGCGCCAGCATCGATGGCCGCGGGTCACATACCTGGCGTGAGCTGGCGGAGGCATTCGAACTCGATATTCACGATTTCAGCGCCAGTGAAGCCAACCGTTAGCGGCAGGCGAAAAAAATCCCGACTCGCAGGAGTCGGGATCAAACTTGCTAATGCAAGAAGCACTTGAAAATTCGTTACACCGGGAAATCCGATGCGTTGAAACATTATCCTCAATTATTTTGCATGACAAGAGATATTCATGACGCAAAATATTGAGAATGTTGGCGCCTGGTGACTGACCGGGCTGCAAGGCTGATGTGAGAAGGCTTAGCCGCAAACCGGTTTCATTCGATAGCGCGATCGCCTGCGATCACTTTAAGATAATTCTCATTTTGCCAATCGGCATCGAAACGTTTTACTCACGCTGCGCTGCGAAAACAGACCTGGTTACGCCCATTTTGCTTGGCCAGATAGAGTCGCCCATCGGCCACCGACTGCAGCGCTTCAAACTGATACTCCCCCCGCTCTTCGCTGGCGCTCACCCCTAACGAGGCGCTAACCCGCAGCGTCACGTTGTTATGCAAAAAGACTTCCCGTCCCTGGATACGCTGGCGCAATCGCTCCGCCACCGCCGCCGCTTCCTGCAGGGTGGTATTCGGCATCACGATACAAAACTCTTCTCCGCCCACTCTGCCCAGCAGATCGCCCTGCCGAACCGCGCTGGACAGCGTACTGGCCACCATCGACAGCACCCTGTCCCCCGCCTGATGACCATAGCGATCGTTGATGTGCTTAAAATGATCCAGATCGAGCTGGATCACCGCCAGCGGCCGTCCGCTGCGCTGGCAGTCGCTGGCTACCGCCATCGCCTGTTCAAACAGAGCCCCGCGATTGAGCAGGCGAGTCAAGGCATCGTGCCATGCCTGCCACTCCAGCGAGGTTTGCAGAACGCTCATGTTGCGGACCATGCGGCGGATCACCAGCCAGGAGAGCAACAGCATCAAGGTGAAGAGGACCCACATCAGGGTCAGGGCGATGGTGATGGTGCCAAAGTTCCCGCGGACGCCTTCCCGCAGAGTGTGGATCCGCAGCAGCACGCCGTCAAAATTGCGCAGTTTGGCCCAGCTGATATAGCGCGTCAGCAGACGCAGCCCTCCCTGGTTATCATGGACAAACGCGCGGCTCAGCAGCTCCTGCTCGCGCGGGGACAGCAGGGTCAGGACATTCCCCGGCGCGGAAGAAGCCAGCAGGTTCAAATGGCTATCATAAAGTTGGTACTCTCCCTCTTGTCCCCCCTGCATGGCGCTAACCAAAAACGCTTTGATTTCACTGACTGAGAAATCCATCGCCAGCACGCCGCGCCAGTAACCGGCAAAATCCAACGGTATCGAAGCGGTGACCACCTGCTCTTCCAGCTGCGGGTCATCGTCAGGAAAGGTTTGCCAGATAACGCCTCGCCCCGGATTATTTCGTTGGGTCTGGCGGGTAAACCACGGAGCGCCGAGGGCTTGGGAATAGTGCGTAATCACCTGCGACTCATCCCGCAGCGGCAGGGTCGAGGTAAAAAAGCCGCTACGAGAGATATACTGCATCCGCTCGGCGAAATCGCGATCGTGCTGCGTCAGATTTAGCAGATAACCCAGCTCGAGCGTCGCCATTAGTTCATCAGCCGCCAGCGGATCGTCCACCAGCAGGATAGGGTTGTGGCCAGCGACGCTGCCTGAGATGCCAAACACCGGCAGCGTACGCCGATTCGGTAGCGCCACCCGCCAGGCCTGCTGATGGCGCTGGCTCAGATAGCGTTGGCTGGCCTTACGCAATACATCGATATCAAGCGGCTGTTCGAGCGCCGCCTGCATCCCATGGCGAAAAAACATCATTCTGTCGATGTTGAACTGCAACAGTCCATCCATTTCATGAGCGACGTTAGACAGATTGTTACGCTGGTTGGCCTCGTAGGCCTCTTCCAGGTCATTGATTTCACGCCAGATCAGCAGCGTGGAGAAAAACACCACTGCGATAAAACAAGCGTTAACCACATGCGCCGGGCGAGCCAGGTGGTAGCACTTTTTTAACTTCAACCGCAGTGGCTTATCCATCTTTCTCTCGCAATACGTTGCGCAAACCTCGCGGCGTCAGCGCCCCGGTCTCTGTCGATACCCGGGGCGTTTTCAGGGTAGAACACGCGGCGCCGTTACGCTGCGTTTCGCCATGCTACTTTCCAGCGCCACGCAGGCTGCTCACCGCCTTAACGCCCGCCAGCACCACCGCGCCGATGATAAAACCCAGCACCAGGTTGGCGACGACCGGCAGCGTGGAGGCCATCACCCCACCCAACCCCGCGCTCCAGTGCTCGATGGCATGATGCAGCGGCGCAATACCGTGAACGACTATCCCCCCGCCGACGAGGAACATGGCCAGCGTCCCGACGATGGACAACACCTTCATCAGGCGGGGAGCGACGGCCAGGAGCCCTTTACCCAGCCACTGCGCCAGCGCACTACGTTTTTCCGCCAGCCAGTAACCCATGTCGTCCAGCTTGACGATCACCCCCACCAGGCCATACACCCCGATAGTGACCAGAATCGCAATCCCCGAAAGAATAAGGATTTGGTTAAGCAGCGGAGCTTCCGCCACGATGCCGAGGGTAATGGCGACAATTTCCGCGGACAAAATAAAATCGGTGCGAATCGCGCCTTTTACTTTGTCACGCTCAAAGGCCAGCGGATCGCGCTCCGCCAGCGCGGCGAGACGCTGCTGCCGCCGTTCAGGATCCTCTTTGTGTTTCCGCGCTTCCAGACTGTGCAGTACCTTCTCCACCCCTTCGAAACAGAGAAACGCGCCGCCCAGCATCAACAATGGCGTAATCGCCCAGGGGATGAAGGCGCTGATCAACAAAGCCAGTGGCACGAGGATCACTTTGTTAACGAACGACCCTTTCGCCACTCCCCAGACCACGGGCAACTCGCGATTCGCCCGCACGCCGGTAACCTGTTGGGCATTGAGAGACAAATCGTCGCCCAGCACCCCCGCCGTTTTTTTCGCCGCTACCTTGCCCATCACGGAAATATCGTCCAGCAGCGTGGCGATATCATCAAGTAATGTTAAAAGACTACTTCCTGCCAAAATGATTTTCCTTCTCTTTTCATCAATGTCTCCCTCGAGTATGCGTTAAAAAACGGCCGGTGCCCAAGGTACAATTAGTCAATATAAATTTAACAACCTGACGCAAATTAACCACTCGCCAGCACGATAGTTTTCACGTTTACTATATGTCCCCTTTCTATCTCTGCACCGTCGTGAGGAAGTATGTCTACCCGTCAGCTTTTACCGCTCATCGGGGCGCTGTTTGCGCTGTATATCATCTGGGGCTCTACCTATTTCGCTATCGCCGTCGGGGTCGCCAGCTGGCCGCCGCTAATGATGGCCGGCATTCGTTTTCTCGCTGCCGGCGTGCTGTTGCTGGGGTGGCTACTGGCCACCGGCCATAAGCTACCGGCGCGTCGTCCGCTGCTTAACGCTGCGCTGATCGGCGTGTTGCTGCTTGCGGTTGGCAACGGCTTCGTGACGCTGGCTGAACATCAGCACGTCCCCTCCGGCATCGCGGCGGTGATGGTCGCCACCGTACCGCTGTTCACCTTATGCTTCAGCCGCTTTTTCGGCATCGCCACCCGTAAACTGGAGTGGCTGGGCATTGCCATTGGCCTTGCGGGTATCGTGATGCTCAACAGCGGAGGCAACCTGAACGGCAACCCCTGGGGCGCACTGCTGATCCTGATTGGTTCCCTAAGCTGGGCCTTCGGCTCGGTTTACGGTTCGCGAATCGTACTGCCGACCGGCATGATGGCGGGGGCAATCGAGATGCTCGCCGCCGGGATCGTCCTGCTGGTGGCCTCATGGCTGAGCGGTGAAACCTTAACCCGCGTCCCTTCCTGGTCCGGGATCGCTGCCCTGGCCTATCTGGCCATCTTTGGCTCGCTGATCGCCATTAACGCCTACATGTTTTTAATCCGCAATGTCACCCCGGCGGTCGCCACCAGCTACGCCTATGTTAATCCGGTGGTCGCGGTGCTCCTCGGTACTGGGTTCGGCGGCGAGAGCCTGTCGCTCATTGAGTGGCTGGCGCTGGCGGTGATTATTTTCGCCGTAGTGCTGGTGACGCTGGGGAAATATCTCTTCCCCGTCCGCAGCGAGGCTACTCCTTGTAAGGCGTCGAAGTAGTCGTCAGTTCGCGGATCCCCTGCGTATCGATCTGCGCGTCGTGTCCGGCGCCGCAGATCCACTCTTCCAGACGCTCGGTGAGCGCCGCATCACTCAGCCTAAGGCGCCCGCGCAGGGCGCATTCCCAGATGATTAATACCCGCCAGCCCTCTTCGGCCAGCTTTTGCCGGTCGCGGGCGTCGCGCGCCACGTTACCGGCGATTTTGTCCAGCCAGAATGCCGTGCGGGTGGCCGGCACCTTAAACAGATAACAGTCATGGTGATGCCAGAAACAGCCGTGAGTAAAGATAACGCAGCGGTAGTCGGGTAAGGCGAAATCGGGGCGTCCCGGCAGCGCGCGATCCTGGGCGACAAAGGTGAATCCCGCCCCGGTCAGCAGCGCCGCTATCCGCTTTTCAATCGCCGTATCGCGCGTGGCGATCGCCCGCATATTTTTACTGCGCGTCGCTTTATCGTGAACATCCGCCATCATTATCATCCGCTTCGCGGCGCGCCACCGCCTGAGCGATGCGCGGCGCCAGGAGTTTCGCCACCGCGGCGAAGACCGGAACCACCACCGAGTTGCCAAACTGACGATAGGCCTGCGTATCCGATACCGGGATGCGAAAACGCGCCCCCTGCGGGGATTCAAAGCCCATCAGCCGGGCGCATTCGCGCGGCGTTAACCGGCGAGGGCGCCGCTGTTGATTCAGCGGATCGTCAAAATGCTTCTCACCGAGCGGCCGGTCCCAGCCGCGATCGACGAGAATTTCGGCACCATCTTTATAGTAGCGGGCAGAAAGCGTCCGGGCCACGCTGTGGGGATTGGCGGGGTCAACCAGGCCATAACCAAAGCCATTGCCCCGCGCCTGATGCTTGCGGGCATAACGATAAAGATATTTCCACAGCACCGGCGTAAGAATAA
Organism: Klebsiella sp. EMBS2024; assembly: GCF_036233805.1. Classification (NCBI taxonomy): domain Bacteria; kingdom Pseudomonadati; phylum Pseudomonadota; class Gammaproteobacteria; order Enterobacterales; family Enterobacteriaceae; genus Klebsiella; species Klebsiella sp. EMBS2024. The sequence continues at coordinate 2,650,407 of NZ_JAZARW010000001.1, forward strand.
ATTTCGCATCGACCGTCGGCTCCAGTAGCTCGCCAAATGTTGGCCGCACCGCCGGGTACTGCGCCGCGATGTCGCGCAGCGTAAATCCAGCATGCAGCTGCAGATCGCGACGGAAACCCACCAGCACGATGCGCTCCCGGTGCTGAGGCAAGAAATGGCGCCCGTCAATCACCTTCGGGTCATCCGGCCCGGTATGCCCCGCGTCAGCTACTTCATATCCCAGCTCATCCAGCGTCTGCATGATGATACGGAAGGTGCGCCCCTGATCGTGGCTTTTGAGGTTTTTGACATTCTCCAGCACAAAAATCGCTGGCTGACGAGCCGCGATAATTCTCACCACGTCAAAAAACAGCGTTCCCTGGGTTTCGCAGGCAAAGCCATGCGCACGGCCCATCGCATTTTTCTTAGAGACGCCGGCAAGCGAGAAAGGCTGGCAGGGGAAGCCAGCCAGCAGCACATCATGCTGAGGGATAGATTCACGAATATGCCGCGCCGCCTCCTCGTCGCTAACGTCAGAACGTTGGCTGAGGGTAATATCACGGATATCTTCATTAAAACGGTGCTGCTGCGGATCACAGTACCAGTTGGCCTTATAGGTGCGTACCGCGTGCTTGTTCCACTCGCTGGTGAAAACGCACTGCCCGCCGATGGCTTCAAAACCACTGCGGATCCCGCCAATACCGGCAAACAGATCGATAAAACGGAACCCATAGTGCGGATGATGGGCCGGCGGCGAAGGCAGGAGCGTCGCCAGATGAGCAACTTCCTGCGGGCGCAAACGCTCCGCCACGCGGCCAAGCGCCACCACGCGCTTGAGGATCGCCGCGCTCCAGTGCTGTTCGCCGACGCTCACCAGTTCGGCAACCAGCGTTTTTACATCGTAGATCGTCATCAGCTGACGCAGCAGCGCCTCAGCGTCTTCCCCGGCCTGTTCAGCCAACGACAACGACCTGTGTTCCTTGCTTAACTTTTGCGGCATATCCTCAACCAACGCGGACGATTTTGGCAGAGAGTACCATAAATCACCGGTCGGTTGACGCCTGCGGTGCAAAGCGGCGCAAAACCGCTTCATCCAGCGCCAGCGGCTCCCCCTGCAGCTCCGCGCTGAGCTTAGCCATAAATTCGACGAGAAAACGGGCATTATGCTGCGCCATCGCTTTCCCCTTGTCAGTTTGCATGGTTTCCGGCAAGCGCAGAAGTTTGCACTGGAAATGGTCGAGGGCATATTTGCGGTCATCCAGCGCCCGCCGATCAGCAAAAGGATCTTCGGCATCAAACAAGATGGTATTCAGGGCGCCGGCGACAGCGAAGACCCTCGCCAGACCAATGGCTCCCAGCGACTCGAGTCGATCGGCATCCTGAACTATTTTCGCCTCCAGCGTGCGCGGTGGGATCGCCGCGCTGAAGCTGTGCGCCTCGATGGCATGGCTGACCGCCGGGTAACGATCCGCAGGAAAATCAGCAAAGGCCGACTGCAGAATGGCGAGGGTTTTCTCGGCGGCCATCATCGAGGATCGACTTCGCTCCGGATGATTTTTTGGCAAGCTGACGATGTCATGAAAATAGCAGGCCGTGAGGAGTACCAGCCGGTCGACTTCCTCCCCCGCGGCCAGCTGAGTGGCGGTCGCCCAGACGCGACGAAAATGGGACAGATCGTGTGCGGCGTCATCCTGCGCATGGTGCGTCAGTATCCAGCGCTCAAATCGTTGCTGCCAGTCAACCAGGTCCATAGGCTTTCCTTTATCTGAGGGTCAGCCTCGAGCATAGCAATTTTAGCGCTGATGATCCTGCTCGCCGCGGGATGGACGCGTATACCAGACGACCGCGCCGAGAATAGAGCCAATGCCGCCGAGGACCAGCATGCCCAACAGGGCGCCAAGCCATTTCCCGGCCGTTGTTCCAAAATCACCCTCCACGCTGGCGCCGGGAACGCTGTGAATTTTTCCCACTACCCACCAGTAACGCACAATGACCCAGACACAATATCCGCAAAAAGCATACAACGCCCAGAGCGCAAGTTTCCCTCCCGGGCTGCGTTTTGCCTGCTCTTCCATCTCATTCCTCTCCGTGACACAACAGACTATTGTCACTCAAAACGTGACACGCATCACATTATACCGCTAACCTGCGTCACAGGCAGCAGTTTCATCTTCGTCTTCTGCGCCTTCTCGCGACTTATGCTGCCAATGCGCACAAGCTGAAGAGATTTCCTTATTATCTCCCGTACGCTGAAAGCTATTCATTCCTTAATTATCGCAAGCTGGGTTGATAATTCCCTGGATATTTACATTCACACAAAATAAATTTCCATAATGAATAATGCGCCTGATTATTATTTGTGCAATTTATTTCATAAAATTCACAACGANC
>NZ_JAZARW010000001.1:2652918-2695792 GCF_036233805.1 Klebsiella sp. EMBS2024
AACTTAGTCGTTAGTATCGGATCGTCATTCCGGAGGGATTGTCATAATTCATAGAAATTATTATTAAAAGGGAATATATAATGAAAAGAAAAGTACTGGCACTCATGGTTCCGGCATTATTAATGGCTAGCGCCGCTAATGCCGCCGAAATCTATAACAAAAACGGTAATAAACTGGACCTCTACGGGAAAGTTGACGGCCTGCATTACTTCTCTGACGACGCTTCAGAGGACGGCGACCAGACCTATGTTCGCTTTGGTCTGAAAGGCGAAACGCAGATTACTTCCGAGTTAACCGGCTACGGTCAGTGGGAATACAACATTCAGGCGAACACCAGCGAAAAAGAAGGCGCGAATTCCTGGACCCGTCTCGGCTTTGCCGGCCTGAAGTTTGCCGACTGCGGGTCGCTGGACTATGGCCGTAACTACGGCGTGGTCTACGACATTGAATCCTGGACCGATATGCTGCCGGAATTCGGCGGCGATACCTACACCCAGACCGACGTTTACATGACCGGTCGTACTAACGGCGTGGCCACCTACCGTAACAGCGATTTCTTCGGCCTCGTCGACGGCCTGCATTTCGCCCTGCAGTATCAGGGTAATAATGAAAACGCCGGTTCTGGCGAAGGCACTAATAACGGTGGGAAACGTAAGCTGGCGCGGGAAAATGGCGACGGTTTTGGTATCTCCAGCTACTACGATCTCGATATGGGCATCAGCTTCGGGGCAGCGTATTCGTCTTCTGACCGTACCCATAACCAGCTGGCGGCCGCGCGTAGCAGCCAGCGTTATGCCAACGGCGATAAAGCCGATGCCTGGACCGTCGGCGCGAAATATGACGCCAATAACATCTATCTGGCCGCCATGTATGCTGAGACCCGCAACATGACCTTCTATGGCAACGATAGTTTTGGCGGAATTGCCAACAAAACGCAGAACTTCGAAGTGGTCGCGCAGTATCAGTTCGACGACTTTAATTTACCGCTGCGTCCGTCGGTGGCCTATCTGCAGTCGAAGGGTAAAGATCTCTACGCCTATTCTCGCTACGGCGACAAGGATCTGGTCAAGTATGTCGACGTGGGCATGACCTACTACTTCAACAAAAATATGTCCACCTATGTGGATTATAAAATCAACCTGCTGGATGAAGACGACCGCTTCTACAAAAACAGCGGTATCGCGACCGATGATATCGTCGCCCTCGGCCTGGTCTATCAGTTCTGATCCCCGTCAAAGCCCGCGTTCAGCGGGCTTTTTTATGTTCCCGCTCCGTTGAGATCACTCTTTTCGACATTGCCGCTTTCCAGGCGTACCTTCCCTCTTTATGATGCGTTTAAGCTCGTTCGGGCTAAAAGCGGCGATAAGGTGCCAAAAGGATAAAGCGCGCTACCGCGACTCTACGCTGAAACCAGGACGATGATGATGGTGATACCCCAGCGCAGGCGTTATACCTGAAGCTAACGGTGTTATTGAAGGGAAGGTTAGAGCAAGAAAAGTGGCGGAGAGAGGGGGATTTGAACCCCCGGTAGAGTTGCCCCTACTCCGGTTTTCGAGACCGGTCCGTTCAGCCGCTCCGGCATCTCTCCGCTGTGATGGTTGCTATAATGCCAGGATCTTTGGCATTTTAATAGCTCCCGTTTCGGTAATTGTGTTCAAGTGACGACTTTGCGAGCAATATGATGTTTAAATGGCCCTGGAAAGCAGATGATGAGTCCGGCAACGCAGAGATGCCCTGGGAGCAAGCGCTTGCCATTCCGGTTTTAGCCCATCTTTCGTCCACTGAGCAGCACAAGCTCACGCAGATGGCTGCCCGTTTTTTACAGCAAAAGCGGCTGGTGGCATTGCAGGGGCTGGAGCTGACCCCGCTGCATCAGGCGCGCATTGCTATGCTCTTTTGTCTGCCGGTGCTAGAGCTGGGCATTGAGTGGCTGGATGGCTTCCATGAAGTGCTGATCTACCCTGCCCCTTTCATCGTCGATGATGAATGGGAGGATGATATTGGTCTGGTCCACAACCAGCGGGTGGTACAGTCGGGACAAAGCTGGCAACAGGGTCCTGTAGTGCTGAACTGGCTGGATATTCAAGACTCTTTTGATGCGTCAGGCTTTAACCTTGTGGTGCATGAAGTGGCGCATAAGCTTGATACGCGGAACGGCGACCGGGCCAGCGGCGTGCCGCTTATCCCGTTGCGTGAAGTTGCCGGCTGGGAGCACGATCTCCACGCCGCGATGAACAACATTCAGGATGAGATAGATCTGGTAGGCGAAAGCGCCGCCAGTATTGACGCCTATGCCGCCACCGATCCCGCAGAGTGCTTTGCTGTCCTCTCGGAATATTTTTTCAGTGCGCCTGAACTGTTCGCGCCTCGCTTCCCGGCCCTGTGGCAGCGTTTTTGCCACTTTTACCGCCAGGATCCGCTGGCGCGTAGACGTGAGAATGGCCTGCAGGACGAAGGCGATCGGCGCATTGTTCACTAAAACAACGTGTTGAGCTAAATTTAGCCATTTGAATCAGCAGGTTAATTTTAGTGTTGACACAAAAATGCGAGGCCAGTAGTATGCGCCTCGTTCACACGATTCCTCTGTAGTTCAGTCGGTAGAACGGCGGACTGTTAATCCGTATGTCACTGGTTCGAGTCCAGTCAGAGGAGCCAAATTTAAAAATCCCGCTCAGGGAAACCTGAGCGGGATTTTTGCTTTCCGTGATCCTCTCCGCTCCCCAAGCATGCAATCTTATCCTGGTGTAGGTGCTATTTTCTTGCTATCAGGCAAGCTGAACGGCCGTGAGCCCCACGCTCCCGCAAAGGCTTAAATAAAGGCGGTTTAACCGTGCCGGACCATACCTGGGTGTAAGGCAATAATGCGCGGTTCCAAAAAAGAACGGCAACACCGCCGCTTCTGACATCTCTCCGCCAGCGGGTATAAGCAGCATCGTACCGTAGGTACCGTCCAAGGTTCCGTATGTGATCCCCGCAGGTGAAAAGCAGCGATGCTGCTCCCAACCTTATGGCTACAGACTTTCGATCCGGCGGTAACCGCTGGGTCTGCCGCTGCGTAGCAGACATGGAGGATGCTGAAAACAGCCTGTCCAGTGCGGCGATGACGCCCAGGGGACGGCTACGGGTGGATGTACCGAGTCCGCTGGCCCGCCTTATTCTGGTGCCGGCGCTTCCGGCTTTCCACGCCCGCTACCCTGATATCCAGATCGACATGGGTGTGAGCGACCGGGTAGTGGATCTGATCGGCGACAACGTGGATTGCGTTCTGCGCGGAGGTCAAATCACCGACCAGTACCTAATCGCACGCCATGTCGGCGATTTGCAAATCGGCGTCTACGTCGCCCCCAGCTATGTGGAACGCCTTGGCGCTCCCGCACACCCGCGCGAGCTGCAAAATACTGACCATTGCATAGTGGGATTCTTGTCCTCACGCACCAGTAAGATTGATCCTTTGGTACTGTGCAGTGAGAATGAACGTATTGAAATCACGGGCAACTAGGTACTTGCCGTGGATGATGGCAATGCTTACCTCGAAGCTGGGTTAGTTGGCTTAGGCGTGATTGCGCTGCCCAACTATATGGCGGCAGCGCATCAGGCCGTTGGCGCTTTGATTCCATTATTTACACAATGGCGGATTAGCCCAATGCCTCTGTACCTGGCGTTTCCACCGAACCGCCATGTCAACGCCAAGCTGCGCGTTTTTATTGACTGGATCGTTGAATTGATGCTGCAGCATGTCCCCATTACCAACAATAAGTAACGACATCNNNTGATTCGCTTATCAGCGGCGATGGGGTTCAGCGGTAGTGACTGTGGTCAGGCGTGTTTTGACAATAGGGATTCAGCAGAACTCATCCGTCTTATATTCTGGATAATGGCTATCATAAAGGGGATCTTCGCTTTCATGGACAATGGCAGCCAAAAAAAAGATCCTCAGTAACAATATTAAGTCCATAGATATATTTGCAGACTTTATCATCCCCTCCTGAGCATCTCCTGGCGCCCTCATTAAAACGCCATCACAGCCACTATTGATAAGTTAAGGATCGGTTTCCCGATCCTTATTCCCAACAACGTTGAATGCATCGTCAGCAAAAGAGCCTTCTTACAATAGCCGTTAATCAGACTAAACGACCCGCTACAAACTTCCCTGCGCCGCTGTGGCGCTGATATTCACCGGCATGCCGGAGCGGCGCTGCAGGGTTTGCTCGGCCTGCGAAGGACTCACTCCCGGCCCCTGAGTAAACTCGCGCAGCGCCGAGGTCATCGGCAAGGGGACTTTTCTGTCGGATTCAAACTCCGCGCGGTTGCGCGACAGCGGCTCGTGCACCTCCAGCCAGTGACTGCCGTCCGGCTCCACGCTGTACTTCACCGGCTGATCGATCAGCTGAACCCGCGTCCCAACCGGCACGTTATCAAACAGGAATTTAATATCGTCATTGCGCAGGCGGATGCATCCCTGGCTGACGCGCAGCCCGATACCAAAGTTGGCATTGGTACCGTGGATGGCGTAGAGCCTGCCGATGTAGATCGCATACAGCCCCATCGGATTATCGGGCCCGGGGGGCACCATCGCCGGCAGCGTTTTGCCCTCTTTCGCATACTCGCGGCGGGTATTGGCGGTTGGCACCCAGGTGGGGCCTTCCTGCTTACGCTCTACTGCCGTCACCCAGTTACGCGGCGTTTCGCGTCCCGCCTGACCAATGCCGATTGGCAGGACTTCGACGCTATTGCCCAGCGGCGGGTAATAATAGAGACGCATTTCGGCAACGTTGATCACGATCCCTTCGCGCACGGTGTCGGGCAGGATCAGCTGTTGCGGAATAGTCAGTGTCGAACCGGAGCGTGGCAAATAGACATCGACCCCGGGGTTGGCTTCCAGCATATTGCTTAACCCCTGGCCGTACTGGGCGGCAAAACTTTCCAGCGGCTGGGTGTTATTGTCCGGAACGGCAATGGTAAATGCGCTGCCCACCAAACGGCTCCCCTCCGGCGGCAGCGGATAGCTGACGGCCAGCGCGCCGTGGCTGGCAAGCAGCATCAGCGCCGTACAGAGTAATTTCACACGCCGCATCGTCATTTTCCCTTCCTCAGTCGCGACTCACGTGTGTGAATTATAGCGTTATTTCCACTCCCCGACCCGCTGGCCAGCATTTCCTTAAATCTGATAGTCGATTGCGACCTCTTCCGGCTCCATCGCCTGACGCTTAATCTCATCCAGCGACAGTCCGGCATTGCACAATTCGATAAAACGCCAAACGTAATTCCGCTGCAGCTGGCCCCGCTTCAGTCCCAACCACACGGTATTGGCATCGAACAGATGGCGGGTATCAAGACGCGTAAAGGTGTCCGCTTCCCGGGCATCACCGGACTGCTCGGCGACCAGCCCGACGCCCAGCCCCAGCTCCACGTAGGTCTTGATCACATCGGAATCCTGCGCGCTCAGCACGATATCCGGCATCAACCCCTTGCGGTTGAACGCCTCATCAATGCGCGAACGGCCAGTGATCCCCTGGCGGTAGGTGATTAACGGCCAGCGGGCGATCGCCTCCAGCGTCAGGGGAGAAACCTGCGTCAAAGGATGATCCTTCGGCACCAGCAGGCTGTGATGCCAGCGGAACCAGGGGAAAGCCGCCAGCGTCGGATCGTTGCTCAGGCGCTCGCTGGCGATGCCGATATCCGCTCCGCCGTTATGCAGCAGCGCTTCGATTTCCTGCGGGGTACCCTGCACCAGCTCGACGCGAACATCTGAGAACAGCTCGCGGAAAGCTTTAATGACCGGCGGCAGGCTGTAGCGCGCCTGAGTATGGGTGGTGGCGATAGTTAAGACGCCTGACGCATCGTTAGTGAAGAGATCCGCCAGTCGCCGAACGTTACTGGCTTCATTGAGGATCCGCTCGGCAATCGATAACAGCGCTTTACCCGGCTCGGTCATGCCTAACAGGCGTTTGCCGCGGCGGATAAAGATCTCAATCCCCAGCTCCTCTTCCAGTTCCCGGATATGGCGACTGACGCCTGACTGCGAGGTATAGAGCATATTCGCGACTTCCGTCAGGTTGTAATCCTGACGGGCCGCCTCACGGATAATTTTCAGCTGCTGGAAGTTCACCCTTTCCTCCGGGCCAATGGACTTAACGTATCTGCTATTGTTAAAGTCTGTTGTCCCAGGTAACAAATAATAAAAACCAGCAACTTATTCCTTAAGAGAATATACCCTAACTGACCAGCTGCAGTTCACGGTTTTCCAGCGATGGGCGGCTCACCAGAGACAGCAGGATCTCTTTCACCGCCTGCGCCTGCGGCGACAGACTGCCGCGAGCCGACATGTTCAGCGACAGCGACAGGCTCATTGAAGGCGTGCTGATCCGCGCCATCCAGCCGTTCGCCGCCCCGCACAGGGAACGGGCAGCGGATTCCGGTAACACTGTCGCCCCCATGCCGCTGGCGATGGCCGCGGTCAGGGTGGTAATGGATTCGATCTCGCCGATAATTTTCGCCGATAGACGACGCAGGGTGAATGCCTCGGTGACCCGCGCCCGCACTGCGCTGTAATCGCGCGGCAGGAACAGGTTCATCTCCGCCACCGCCGTGAGATCCACGCTCTGCCCCGGGCAGTCGCGGGTGCCGACCAGGTAAAGGTCTTCTTTCAGCAGCGGCTGGCTGACGATGCCTGCCACCGGCGAACGCTCATAGAGCACCGCCATATCCAGCTGGCCCGCCAGCAGCTTGTCATTCAGCGCTGTGCCGCTGCTCTCCTGCAGATAGACCATCACCTCGGGCAACTCATTGCGCACCGTTTGCAGCAACGGCATGGTAATGGCGGAGGCCGCGGTGCCCGGCGCCAGGCCGATCGACACCTGACCACGCAGCGTCTGGCCGACGTTATTGACCGCCAGCTGCGCCTGCTCGCACTGGCGCAGGATAGTGCGCGCATGGGTGTAGAGAATTTTACCGGCTTCCGTTGGCGTGACCCCTCGCTTGGTGCGTATCAGCAACTGCTGGTCCATTTCACCTTCCAGGGTCGCGACCTGTTGGCTGAGGGCCGGTTGGGCGATATGCAAGACTTCAGCGGCCTGGGTCAGACTGCCGATATCGACGATTTTCACAAAATATTTCAGTCGTCTTAAGTTCATTTTGCCTCCTGTAAGGAACGCCAGCGTCAACGCTGGGAGTATGATGCACTGGCTTTTGCAATTTGCTTGCCAGCTTTGCATTTCCTCGGCTGTCGCCCGCCGCAGGCAGTGTTATAAGGGATAGTGATAGCAATTCGGTTTTTATTTGCCCGGTAAGCAGATTGTGGTATGCCCCATTAGGGGTACATTCGCACTACAACGGTGCAGCATGGTGAAAAAAACAGCGCATGGGTGGCGATTGCTGAAATTGTCAGCAGTCGAACGCAATTCTTTGAATCAGGCTTTGACAAGGCCGGATGGCATCGTTAATATGCGCCCCGTTCACACGATTCCTCTGTAGTTCAGTCGGTAGAACGGCGGACTGTTAATCCGTATGTCACTGGTTCGAGTCCAGTCAGAGGAGCCAAATTTAAAAAGCCTGCTTTCGAGCAGGCTTTTTGCTTTTCAGCGCCGGTACTTCTGCCGGAAGGCGAATGGCCACCCTCCGGCGATTGCGGCTTTAGCGTAAACTCTCTTCCTTCAGATCTATCTCCCGCAGCACCTCATAAAAAGTGATATCGCTGATGTTATGGGCGCGGCGCAGCCGGAACAGCTCCTGACGCTGGGCGATAATGACCTCTCGTTGCATATATTTCTCCAGCCTGGCGCGCTTAGCCAGCTCCAGCCCGACATCCTGCCCCTCGTCATTGTCGTTATAGTGAAGCCGCCGCTGATAGGTTTCGAGCAGCATATTGCCGGCATCGGCCCGCAGGGCCTGCTCACTGGGATCCTCCACCGGCTCGTCCAGTAGCGCGTTAAGACGGTTAATGGCCACCTCGGTCATCACGGCGCCAATGTCGTCCTTACCGGTGTCATGCGGTAGATCATCGGCAAGATAACGGGTCATAAACGGCAGACCGATAGCCGCCACCACCAGCGACATCAGGATCACTGCCATCGAAAGAAAGATCAGTAGTTCACGGCCCGGGAACGGCGAACCATCTGCCAGCACCACCGGCAGCGTCAGAATACCGGCGAGGGTCACAGAGCCCTTCACTCCCGCCAGCGCCATGACGGCGAGGATACTGAAGCGTGGACGGACGGTGATGGCCTTGCCCCGACGTTTACGGCGAAAAATTGTCAGCTTCATCGACAGCCATACCCAGGCGAAGCGCATCAGACCGAGCGCCAGGGTGATGGCCACGGCGTACAGCAGCAGATACCAGGGCGAAGAGACGCCGGCCTGGCTGGCTACCGCCGGCAGCGTCCTGAGCATGCGCGGCAGCTGCTCGCCCAGCATCAGAAAGATCATCCCGTTGAGGGTGGTCTGCAGCATGGACCATACCGCGCTGCTTTTCATGCGCGTCGCCGGAAGCCGGGGCCCCGACAGCTGCTCATAATGCATCGCAATGCCGGCGGCGACGGCGGCAAGAATGCCCGAGACATGGAACGCCTCGGCCAGCAGGTAGGCGGCGAAAGGGATAAGCAGGCTGATCAGGATCTGGATGGCTGGCTCCTCGCGGGTGCGCCGAACCAGAAAGTTATTACATTTGCCGGTGACCCACACCACCACGAGGCCACTGAGGATGCCCCCGAAGGCCATCAGGAAAAATTTCACCACCGCGTCTCCCGGGGAGAAGCTGCCGGTCAGCACCGCGGCGATGGCGAAATTAAAGGCGACGAGCCCTGAAGCATCGTTTAACAGCGACTCCCCTTCGAGAATATGCGCCATCCTTGAGGGAAGCGGCGAGCTGGCGGTCATTGCCGATACCGCCACCGGATCGGTAGGCGACAGAATAGCCGCGAGGGCGAACCCTGCCGCCACGGTGATAGCCGGGATCAGCCAGTGAATAAACAGGCCAATACCGAGAATAGTCACCATCACCAGGCCTATCGCCAGCGATAAAATCGGCTTCATATCGCGGAAAAAAGCGTCTTTGGGGATGCGCCAGCCATCGAGGAACAGCAGCGGCGGGATAAACAGCAGTAAAAAAATATGCGGGTCAAAATCGACCTGAAAGCCACTGGCGGCCAGCGCGGCGCCCGCGGCGATTTGGATCAGCGGTAGCGGCACTTTAACGGGCAGAAGATGGGACAGGAACACGGTCACCACGATGGCCATGATAAAGACCAGCACGATAGCAATTAGCGACATTCATCCCCTCCTCTGACGGCAATATTCATTCTGTACATCAGGCTGTTAATCCTTTTTCGCAGGTGTTGTTTCGGTAACAGATTATTTACCCAGTCACCGATAATTTAAGACAGACGTCATTGTCTGCCGGCGATAATATTTAAACTGAGGTGGCAACCGGTGCCGGATCAGGGGTGACAATGTCTTTTATCAAGCCGCGTTTGTCAATCCGCTATCGTCTGCAAATCATCGCCGGCCGGCATTCCGGGGAGAAGTCCTCACAGGACTGTCGACCGGGGACTTCGCAAATTAGCCTCTTCACATGGACAAAACCACTCAACCGCTCCAGCCCTCCGCTGTTTATATATTCCCAATATTATTAATTCGTATTATGCATTGTGAATATGGATATTAATGACCAGTCTAATATACCCGGCAGAGTTATATTTCGTGCCCCCGCCGGCAGTGCGAACCACGTATTTGCGATAAATAATTCTTAACGCCCCCCAGTTCAGGATGATTGGTCAGCCAGCCTTACGCTACGCGCAATGCTTGCCCTACCCCTAAATTGGGCGTACCCTGACCAACAATTAAACCACACGGTCTAAATCATGAATCCCGATACCTCCGCCGTCCTGAAGCCCCGCCGCGGCCGTCCACCCAAGGTCGATCGCCAGTTTGACGATACGCGTCAGGCGCTGATTCGCTCAGGACTTGAAGTGCTGACCGAAACGGGCTATCTCGCGGCGGGTATTGATGCGGTGATCAAGAATATCGCCGTGCCAAAGGGGTCGTTTTATCACTGCTTTAAAAGCAAAGAGGCCTTTGGCCTCGCCGTGCTTGCCGCCTATGGCGACTTCTTTGCGCATAAATTAGATAAATTCCTGCTGGACGACGCCGTGCCGCCGCTGGAACGAATGGCGGCCTTTGTGCGTCATGCCGGTCAGGGAATGGAGAAATTCCAGTTTCGCCGCGGCTGCCTGGTGGGCAACCTGCTGCAGGAAGCCCCGTTGTTGCCCGAGACGTTTCCCCAACGGTTGATGGCTATCCTGTCGGCATGGGAGTCGCGCGTGGCGCGCTGCCTGCGCGAAGCGCAGGCAGCCGGGGCCATCGCCAGCGACGCCTCACCGCAGGCGCTGGCCCAGGTGTTCTGGATCGGCTGGGAAGGCGCGGTGATGCGCGCCAGGCTGGTCCAGTCTGCCGCACCGCTTAACCAGTACTGGGATTTTTTTGCGCACAGTATGACAACAAAAACACCTGCACAGGACGGCGCTAGCGCCGATAACCCCCTTCCGACGAGGAATACTCTGTCATGAAAGCATTAGTTCTGGACCAGATCGACAACCGCACCGTCGCCACCGTCAAAGATATCGACCTGCCCGCTCTTGCCGAAGGCGACGTCCGGGTCGCCATCGACTGGTCGAGTCTCAATTATAAAGACGCCCTGGCGATCACCGGCAAAGGCAAAATTATCCGTCAGTTTCCGATGGTACCGGGCATTGATTTTGCCGGTCAGGTGAAAGAAAGCCGCGATCCGCGCTTTGTTCCCGGCCAGGCCGTGATCCTCACCGGCTGGGGCGTGGGCGAAAACCACTGGGGTGGCCTGGCCACCGAAGCCTGCGTTAAAGGCGACTGGCTGGTTGCTCTGCCGGAGACGCTCAGCGCGCGCCAGGCAATGATCATCGGCACCGCCGGCTTTACCGCGATGCTATGCGTTGATGCTCTCGTTAGTGCGGGTGTCACCCCTGACAGCGGGGATATCCTGGTCACCGGCGCCAGCGGCGGGGTCGGCAGCACCGCCGTGGTGTTGCTGAAAGCCCTTGGCTACCGGGTGACGGCCGTATCGGGCCGGGAATCGACACACGATTACCTTCGCCAGCTGGGCGCCGATACGATCCTGCCGCGCAGCGACTTCGCGGAGACCCGTCCGCTGGAGAAACAGCTGTGGGCGGGCGCGGTGGATACCGTTGGCGGCTCGGTGTTGGCCAAAGTGCTGGCGCAAACGCAATATCGCGGCTGCGTCGCCGCCTGCGGTCTGGCCGGGGGCTTCGATCTGCCGACCACCGTGATGCCGTTTATTCTGCGCAATGTGCGTCTGCAGGGGGTGGATTCGGTGATGGTGCCGACCGCTGAACGCGACACCGTCTGGCAGCGTCTGGCCCAGCTTCTGCCGGAGAGCTACTACCAGCAGGCGGCCACAGAAATCACGCTGGAGCAGGCGCCAGCGTATGCCGCAGATTTCCTCAGCAATAATATTCATGGTCGGACGCTGGTCAATATCGGCCAGTAATCCTCTTCTCCCGGCGCCCGTGCGGCGCCGGATCCCGAGAGGGATCAAGGCATATCATTTCCTTCCCCACGGGATTATGATGACGCGAACGAATAGCTCTGCGAGTGGTAAAAAAAGTAAATGGATGTCATAAGCATCATTATGGCGGCGGGCAAGTCGTCCGTTGACGTCGCGCTGTATACGCTGTTGCCGATCATGGTGATCATGCTGATCATCATGAAATACCTTGAGGTCCGCGGTATCCTCGATGTGATTGTTCGCTGGGTGGCCCCTCTGCTGAAGCCCTTCGGCTTAACCGGGATGAGCGCCTTCGCCCTGATCCAGATTAACTTTGTCAGCTTTGCCGCCCCGCTCGCCACGCTGTCGATTATGGATAAACGCGGCGTCTCGGACCGACAAATGGCCGCCACGCTGGCCATGGTGTTCGCCATGGGGCAAGGCAACGTCTTCTATCCTCTTACCCCTTTTGGTCTGCACTGGCTGGCCTCGATCGTTATCTCGGTGGTCGGCGGCCTGTGCGCGGCCGCCGTCGCCTGGCACGTCACCGGACGGCGCTTATCGGTCGCCGAGAACCCCCGCGCGGAAGCGCTGCCGAACGCCGAGCAGAACAGCCAGGGAATTCTGGCCGTGATTAATAGCGCCGGCTCCGACGCCATCCGCCTGGCGCTCGGCGCGGTGCCAATGCTGATCCTGTCGTTAACCATCGTCGGGCTGCTGCAGGGCGCCGGGGCTATCGACCTGCTGCAGCAGCTGCTGAAGCCGCTTCTCAGCTGGCTGCACATCCCCCAGAACTTTGTGCTGCCGGCGCTGGTGAAGTGCGTTGCCGGGGGCACCGCCTACTTTGGCGTCATTTCCGAGCTGATCCAGCAGGGCAAAGTCACCGTGGACCAGGTCAACGCCTCGGCAGGTCTACTGATCCAGACCTTTGATCTTCCCGGTATCGGCATTTTTCTTGGCATCAGCTCACGGTTTGTCCGCCTGTTCCGCTTCGTGGCTCCCGCGGCGATCGTCGGTATCCTGCTGCGTACCGTTCTGCACCTGATCCTGTTTTAATGCCTCTGCTCTGGTCTGCGCTTTCAGGCAGGCCGCCACCGCCGCCTGTTCGCCGCAGGCGATGCGCTCATCGACGCGCGTCATCATCCATGGAAAGAATGGATTGGAGGTGACGCGCATTAACGTCTCCAGCCCCACGCTCAGCGTCCCGGTCTCTCCGCGCAGTGAAATGGTGCCCAGGCTAATGCCGTAGCGGTTCTTCTCGTCCGGCTCGCGACCATACAGCGAGTCGCTCAGGGGAAACGGCACCGCCACATGCGACAAAGAGTACATATCCGCCGGCCAGGCCAGGTGTAAAGGATAACGATGCTCTTCCCGTTCCTGGGCCAGCGTGGTCCGGGCGACGGTCTGCAGCGTGTGCGCCGTCGCGTTGGTCACCACCGTGGTGGTATAGGCCCGCGGCGCCGGGGGCAGCAGCGTATTCACCGCCGCATAGAGCGCAGGGCGAAACAGGACCCGGAGATCCGCCGCCTGGTTAATATCGAACACCACCAGCTCGCTGCCGTTATCCGGCAGATAGCGATACAGGGACTCCACCACCGCGCGGGTGCTGACCGTGGAATCCATCACCGACTGAAAGGTGAGGATCGGCGGCAGCGCTTTCAGCTCGCCCTGCCGGGCCGCGCGGATAATCTGCTGCTGCAGCGCCTGGCTCAATAACCACGATTGTCTCGCCGCCTTGACCGGAAAGGAGTTGTACTTGAACGGATTAAACTCAGGCGCCACATTCAGCCAGGCCGCGCGGGCGAACGCCGGGAAGACGGACGGTAGCCCGGCGAGGCCGGCGAAACGGGCAAACGCGGTCACGCCGATCATCGGCGACAGCAGAATAATCTGCTGCGGCTGACGCAGGTGGCTATCCTCCAGGCTATCGAGGGCATACTTGAGCGCCAGCGCGCCGCCGTTAGAGTAGCCGACCAGATGCAGCGGCACGTCCGCCCCGGCAAGGCGGGTCGCTTCGCGTACCGCCAGACGCGTCGCCGCCAGCCAGGTCTCCCAGTCAACCGCCGTTAACGCCCCCGGCGCGGTGCCGTGTCCCGGCAAACGCGGCACCACCGCCACATAACCCCGCTGCTGCCAGAGTTGCGCCAGATAGCGCACGCTGTAGGGCGAATCGGTCAGGCCATGGAGGAGCACCACGCTGCCGCGCGGCTTGCCCAGCGGCATCAGCACAAAAGAACGGTTCCAGTCCTGCTTAAACTGCCCCGGCCAGACCCGGCTGTGACGATAAAAGCGGTTGACCGGGGTTTTATCTTCCTCCGGCAAAGCCTCTGTCACCTCACGCTGGAGATCGGCGAAAATCGTCTTCTCCCGCGCCAGATACTGGGCAAAGGTCGCCTGGTCTATCTCTTCGGCCGACATCTCGTTGCCACTCCAGGTATGCCAGCGATGCAGGGCCGGGCCGCGCTGGGACTCATAGATCCGCCCGGCGAGAAAGACCACCAGCAGCGCCAGTACCGCAATGCTCCCTTTTTTCAGCAGTGAGCCGATAACGGCGCCCGACGTTCGCCAGTGTCGAAATAGATGCTTCATGACGCTCTCTCTTATATTTATTGCGTAGCCGGACTTATCAGCCCTCTTCCTGACAGGCTATTCTCACGGACTGCTTTTCAGCATAGTCATCGCTTCCTGCAAATTAAACCCGGCAGATCATTGCCCCCCGGCATAAAAAAACCTAGCGCACAGATCAACAATCGGTTGCGTATTTTTAAACACTGCATAAACCAAGGGGATAATCTTATTGTCAGATTTTTAAGAAACATGAATTATCGACGCACATGTCGCTATGAGAGGATAAAAAACAGATGGAGTGGTGGGTAAAAAAAGTACAGGACAACGCTTCGGCCAGCCTCTGCCGCGTCGTGCTTCAGAGCGGTGCGCTGGAGATGATCGCAGAGATTGAAGCCTGTCGCCTCCGCCTGCGGGAAGGGGATAAACTCACTCCGCTGGCCGATGCGCGCTATTGTCTGAATAATAATCCGACGCAAACTTTGAAGATCCGCAACGCCACTCATTATAGCAGCGAGCGTTGGACAAACGCCGGCAAATAACACGAGCCCGCTCCCTTTACTGGTTATGGTCTGAGTATCGTCGCATTTGACAGATAAATTCTCCTTCGCCCTTTTCCCGCTGTGACATACTATCGGGAATGTCAGCAGACCTGAAACAAGGAGCGAATCATGAATATCAAGGCCGCCAGTCTGACCCCGGAACAAGCGCTTGCCGAGCTGGAAGCGCGCTATGAAGCCTCGGTCACGGCGTTACGCAAAGCCATCGGCGACTATATCGACCATAATACGCTCCCCGATACCGAAGCCCGCGCGGAAGGTCTTTTTGTCTATCCGCAGCTGTCGGTCTCCTGGGACGGCGCCGATCATAAAGCCCTCAAAACGCGCGCCTGGGGACGTTTCACCCATGCCGGTTGCTATACCACCACCATTACGAATCCGAAACTGTTCCGCAACTATTTGCTGGAACAGCTGACCCTGCTGTATCAGGACTATGGCGCGCATATCAGCGTCGAGCTGTCACAGCATGAGATCCCCTATCCTTACGTGATCGATGGTTCCACCCTGACACTCGACCGCTCGATGAGCGCCGGTCTGACGCGCTATTTCCCTACCACCGAGCTGTCACAAATTGGCGATGAGACCGCGGATGGCCTGTTCCATCCCACCGAGTTCTATCCGCTGTCGCACTTTGACGCCCGCCGCGTCGATTTTTCGCTGGCGCGTCTGCGTCACTACACAGGCACGCCGGCGGAACACTTCCAGCCCTACGTGCTGTTCACCAACTATACCCGCTACGTGGATGAGTTCGTCAGCTGGGGCTGCAGCCAGATCCTCGATCCCGACAGCCCCTATATCGCTCTCTCCTGCGCCGGCGGGATCTGGATCACCGCCGAGACCGAAGCGCCGGAACAGGCCATTTCCGATCTGGCGTGGAAGAAGCACCAGATGCCGGCCTGGCATCTGATCACCCACGACGGCAAAGGGATCACCCTGATTAACATTGGCGTCGGCCCGGCCAACGCCAAAACCATCTGCGATCATCTCGCGGTACTGCGGCCGGACGTCTGGTTAATGATCGGCCACTGCGGCGGCCTGCGCGAAAGCCAGGCCATCGGCGACTATGTGCTGGCCCACGCCTATCTGCGTGACGATCATGTACTGGATGCGGTGCTGCCGCCAGATATTCCGATCCCCAGCATTGCCGAAGTGCAGCGCGCCCTCTACGACGCCACCAAGCAGGTGAGCGGGATGCCCGGCGAAGAGGTTAAGCAGCGGCTGCGTACCGGGACGGTGGTCACCACCGACGACCGTAACTGGGAGCTGCGCTATTCCGCTTCGGCGCTGCGCTTTAATCTCAGCCGGGCGGTAGCTATCGATATGGAGAGCGCGACCATCGCCGCCCAGGGCTATCGCTTCCGCGTCCCCTACGGCACGCTGCTCTGCGTCTCGGACAAGCCGCTGCACGGTGAAATCAAGCTACCGGGCCAGGCTAACCGCTTTTACGAGGGCGCTATCTCCGAGCATCTGCAGATAGGCATCCGGGCGATTGACCTGCTGCGCGCCGAGGGAGATCACATGCACTCGCGTAAGCTGCGCACCTTCAACGAGCCGCCATTCCGTTAATCGTCGATGACGTGGGAATCGTGAGATAAACGCTGACGTTACCCGCCAGGGAGCGTCAGCGTCCGGATAAGCGAAACAAACGACCCGGCGGTGTTTGTCCACGGAAGAAAGGTGGTAGACAGAAAAGCAAAAAGCCTGCTCGAAAGCAGGCTTCTTAAATTTGGCTCCTCTGACTGGACTCGAACCAGTGACATACGGATTAACAGTCCGCCGTTCTACCGACTGAACTACAGAGGAATCGTGTGAACGGGGCGCATATTATCGATGACGCCCGGCGCTGTCAAAGCCTGTTTTCAATAAAATGAATCGTTTGCCGAATTATTCTTCACTTTGCGCAAAAAATGGCGTTTAGCCTCGCAAACGGCTCAGCTTTCCTCCGATGAAGCCTTCACGCGCGGATATTTCCACAGCCAGCGGCCGCTCACCATGCGGAAATAAAACAGCACGCCGCGCACCGCCCAGTCGAGCACCATCCCTAACCAGACGCCAATCACCCCCATCCCCAGCACGATGCCCAGGGTATAGCCCGCCACCACCCGGCAGCCCCACATGCCGAGCATCGACACCCACATGGTGTAGCGTACGTCACGGGCGCCTTTAAAAGCGCAGGGTAAAGTCCACGACAGCGACCAGATCGGCATAAACAGGGCGTTGAGCCACAGTAGCTGTTTAACCACTTCTTTTACATCTTCTTCATGGGTGTAGAACGAGGCGATAAAGCCGGCGAAGGGGGCGCTGCCCCAGGCGATCAGCGTCAGAATAATCGTCGACAGCCAAAATACGTGCCAGGCCTGGAATTCAGCCTGACCAATCTGCCCTTTTCCCAGCCGCTTGCCGGTAATGATCGTCGAGGCAGAGCCGAGGGCGTTGCCCGGCAGGTTAATTAGCGAGGCCACCGAAAAGGCGATAAAGTTGCCGGCGATAACGTTGGTGCCCATCCCGGCGACAAACATCTGGGTCAGCAGCTTGCCGCCATTGAAGAGGACAGATTCGATACTGGCCGGGATGCCGATCCCCATCACCTCCCAGATAATGGCGAAGTTAAAGGGTTTGAAGTAGCCCTTCAGCGACAGCCGCAGCGCCGGATTGAGGCCCACCATCAGCACCCAGATCGTGGCTATCGCGCCAATATAGCGGGCAATGGTCAGCCCAAGCCCGGCGCCGACAAACCCCAGCCCCGGCCAGGAGAAGATGCCGTAGATGAGCACGCTGCTGATTAAGATATTGAGGATATTCATCCCGCCGTTGATCAGCAGCGGGATTTTGGTGGTGCCGGCGCCGCGCAGCGCCCCGCTGCCGATCAGCGCAATCGCCGCCGCCGGGTAGCTCAGCGCCGTCAGTTCCAGATAGGTCAGCGCCAGGTCCTTGACCTGGGCGGTGGCATCGCCGGCGACGAAATCAATAATCTCCTGGCCAAAGGCATGGATCACCCCCGCCAGCAAAATGGAAAACAGCGTCATAATGGCCAGCGACTGGCGCGCGGCCGCCCTCGCCCGCCGCCGATCGCGCTTGCCGAGGCTAAAGGCCACCACCACCGTGGTGCCCAGATCGATGGCGGCAAAGAAGGACATGATGACCATGTTAAAGCTATCGGCCAGCCCCACCCCGGCCATGGCCNCTTTTCCCAGCCAGCTGACAAGGAAGGTGCTCAACACCCCCATCAGCAGCACACAGGCATTTTCCAGCAGAATGGGTACAGCGAGAGGGCTGATTTCGCGCCAGTACAGCACACGATAACGCTGACGTTTTTTAAACCAGGATGTCCGTTCGACAGCCTGGCGTACGGCGGAGGTGACGTTCAAGAGAGACCTTAGTGAGAGATGTTGAAACAACATTTCAAATGATGATTGAGAAATGGATATCCTGCAAAGTATTTTCCGTAATAATTGTCGGAAATGACAACAAATTGTCGATGGAAGCGGCAGTTGCACCTGAACAGGCGAATTGATGTTTGACAAAAGTTTTTTCGCCGCTAAGATACGACTCCACACGATTCCTCTGTAGTTCAGTCGGTAGAACGGCGGACTGTTAATCCGTATGTCACTGGTTCGAGTCCAGTCAGAGGNGCCAAATTTAAGAAGCCTGCTTTCGAGCAGGCTTTTTGCTTTTTTGCATCGCTGACGTTAACTCAGCATCGCATCCAGCCTGGCAAGCACCTCGTTG
Organism: Klebsiella sp. EMBS2024; assembly: GCF_036233805.1. Classification (NCBI taxonomy): domain Bacteria; kingdom Pseudomonadati; phylum Pseudomonadota; class Gammaproteobacteria; order Enterobacterales; family Enterobacteriaceae; genus Klebsiella; species Klebsiella sp. EMBS2024. The sequence goes on from NZ_JAZARW010000001.1 coordinate 2,671,306, forward strand.
ACAACGACGCCAGGTATGCGTTCCAGACGCTTGCCTTTCCCTACCGCCTTCCTACGCCCCGCGTGTCCTCCGTGAGCGCACCCCAGCTCAGCCTGAAAAAGCGCCTGCCAGTAGGATGAATTCACTATCATTTGCGGGTGAGATAGCGTGGATTATCCACTCTGTCTAACGTTATACCCGGAGGCACCATGAACCTCAGACAACAGCAACAGCAGGCGTTCGATCGCAGCGGAGAACCTCTTATCGTCGGCAACGTCAGCCACTGCCCGCTGCCGCCGGAGACCCTCGCCGCACTGGGCCCCGATTCCCCCTATGTGGTGCAGGTATACGGCTCAGGCCTGACCGGCGAGGTTTATCGTCTGCGCATCGCCGGCAAGGAGTACAATTTAAAGAAACGTCGCGCCGTCGCCGGCGTTGCCAACCTCAACGGCCAGCTGTCGTTTTTAAATGAGGTACAGCGTCGGCAGGCATTGCAACAGCTGAAGGATGACCCGGTCACCGCGCCGCGCTTCACCCACATCGTCCCAACGCTGTATGCCGATTATCGCCTCGGCATCCTGCTCTCCCCCTGGATCGATGGCGAGCCGATACACCAGTTGACCCCGCCGCTGATCGCCCAGCTATTTACTACTCTGGAAGCCTGCGAAGAACAGGGGCTGATGGAGTGGGATCTCTGTAGCGGGAATCTGCTGGTGGACCGGCAGGAGCAGTTATGGCTGTTCGATTTTGGCTATATGTATCCCTTCGACCCGCTGAGAGAATTCAACAGCAATGGTCTGGCCGACCCGCTGTTCCACTTTGTCGAACGTTTTGAGACTCGCTTCTTTTTTAGCTGGCTGATGACCAGGATCCCTGACGCCGAACAGCAGCTGGCGCAATATCGCGAGATGAAGCGGCTGGCGGTCGAAAGCTACCGCCGGAAGCTCGTCTGGCTTCGCGCCCGGCGCGCTGACCCGCTGGTGCTGGTTCACTTTCAGCAGTTGACGGCGCGCTGGGAGTCGGCGCTGGCGGACCCTGCCGCGCTGAGCCGGCTGTTTGCCGTAGAGGCCTTTCGCTCACATGTGCTGGATATTGAAGACGACCTGCATGGTCAGTCCTGTACCTTACTCACCCTGCAACGCATTGACTGGGTGATAAACCAGCTGGAACAGCATTATCGCTTTATCGCCGACGAAGGCGGCCTGTTTTACGATAACGAAGGGAAATCGCAGCAGGCGCTGCTCAGCAGCTATGCGCAGAAGCGGCAGCAGGCGCAGCAGTACCTGTTGAGTGCCACCGCCGCAAAGGATTAACGGCGCTCGCGTCCCTGCTTCTGCTTCGCCTGGTACATCAGGCGGTCAGCGGTGGCCACCAGCGCGTTGAGACTGGGATGGCTGGCGGGATCATATTCGACGCAGCCCCAGGAGAACGCCAGCTGCCAGGGATTGGCCGCCTGCTGGTTGAAACGCGCCACGTTGTGGCTGAGCGTCTCCATCGCCGTCGCGGCATCGTGGCGGCTGGTATTGGCGAACAGAATGATAAATTCGTCCCCACCCTGCCTCGCGAGGATATCGGACTCGCGGAAGGCCGCTTTCATCAAGTCGGCGATGGCGATCAGCGCGCGATCGCCCTCTTCATGCCCCCAGGTATCATTGATGTGCTTGAAGCGATCGAGGTCGACAAACGCCAGGCTCACCGGCTCATGGCGGCGCTGGGCCGTCAGCAGGGCATACTCTGCCAGGGTGAGGAATCCCCGGCGATTAAACAGTCCCGTCAGCTCATCCGAGGTTGCCGCATCCAGCACCTTGAACTCATCCTCCACGATCGCCGCCAGATCGCTTAAGATCTGCATTTCATGGGCGGAAAACGATCGCGGCTGGTGATCCATCAGGCAGAACGACCCGACGGTCGCGCCATCCGGCAGTTGCACCGGATACCCGGCGTAAAAGCGGATAAACGGCGCCTCAATGACCAGCGGGTTATCGTGAAAGCGCTCGTCCTGCTGCATGTCGTTGACGATAAGCGGGTCGGTTTGCAGAATGGTATGGGCGCAAAATGAAATATCTCTCGGCACCGTGTCCACATCGAGACCGGCACAGGACTTGATATGCAGGAGATCTTCCCCCACCAGACTGATGGACGCCACCGGCAGGTTATACAGCGAACGGGCAAGCCTGGTCAGGCGATCGAAGCGTTCTTCTTTTCCGCTATTCAACAGCCCGGAAGAGCGTAGCGATTGCAGGCGACGCTGCTCGTCGGGATGAAGTCCGGCTAATTTCATTGTCTCTCACTTGTCTCTTGCGCAGAATTCCGCCGGGTTTCCGCAGAGAAACCCGGCGTTTTATCCTGCGAGGGGAAAATAGTCGTCAGGTACCCCATGAGTTAAGCAGATTTCCTCTGCACGTCAACCGGCGCGCCCCAGGCGACTGGCGCCCAGGGCGCTGGCGGAATGCCATTAACGGCACTCTGCCCGGCAAATAGGGCAGATCAGGCGCGGATAAACGCCAGCAGATCGGCGTTGATAGTATCGGCGTGGGAGGTATGCATCCCGTGCGGGAAGCCAGGATAAATTTTCAGCTGGCTGTTCGGCAGCAGCTTGTCCTGCAGGATGGCCGCATTTTTATAGGGCACCACCTGGTCGTCATCTCCCTGCATCACCAGCACCGGCAAAGTGATCGACTTAAGGTCTTCCGTCTGGTCGGTCTCTGAAAACGCCTTAATGCCTTCATAATGGGCTTTAGCGCTGCCGATCATCCCCTGTCGCCACCAGTTCTGGATCGTCCCCTGGGATATCTCTGCTCCATCACGATTGAAGCCATAGAACGGGCCAGAGGCGACGTCGAGATAGAACTGGGCGCGGTTCGCCGCCAGCGCTTTGCGGAAACCGTCAAACACCTCGATCGGCGTCCCGCCCGGGTTCTGCTCGGTTTTCACCATTAGCGGCGGGACGGCGCTAATTAACACCGCCTTCGCCACCCGCCCCTGCGGCTGACCATAGCGGGCGACGTAGCGGGCGACCTGGCCGCCGCCGGTGGAGTGCCCGACGTGGACCGCATTGTGCAGATCCAGATGCTCCACCACCGCCGAGACGTCCGCCGCGTAATGGTCCATATCGTGCCCCTCGCTAACCTGATCGGAGCGGCCATGACCCCGACGATCGATAGCGATGACCCGGAACCCTTCGGCAAGGAAAAATAACATCTGGTTATCCCAGTCGTCAGCGCTTAACGGCCAGCCGTGATGAAAAACAATCGGCTGAGCTTCCTTTGGACCCCAGTCTTTAAAGTAAATATTGACGCCGTCTTGGGTGGTGACAAATGCCATATTACAGACTCCTCTTTCAGGATAACCAGCCTGCAGGCCCGTGCCTGGGCTGAACGCCGACGGCGGCCGGCAGGAGTGCCGACCGCACAGGAATGTGATGCCTGTAACAGTGTAGAAGATATTTAACGCCGGGCGGGACAACTTACCCTGTCTCGCTTGATTCGCCGATCCTGGACCAGACCGCGTCTGGTATCAGGCCGCACTCTCCTGCTGGCGGATCCGCACCATCAGCGCGCCGAGCAGCGCCCAGTCAAGCAGCACGGCGAAGGCAAAGCAGACGCCATGGCGTCCTCCTCCCGCAGTATGCCAGGTCAGTAGCGTCGCCGCGATGGCGATAGCTACGCTCAGCACCGTGGCGCCGCTGACCCGCATCCCCGGCAGCGCCGTCCTACCCGCCGCAATGCGCCAGGCGACAGCCGCTCCCGCCCCACCGCACGCCACGCCCGGCAGCAGTGCCGGCCAGTCCTGCCCGCCATACCAGGCCACCAGCGCCAGCAGCCAGCCGGCCGCTGACAGCAGAAAGGCCCAGCGCGTCGCCGCCAGGGGTGAGCGATAAAGCCAGGATTGTCCGCGAGTGAATCCCCACCCGACGCCAAAGGCCGCAATCAGCGCCGTCAGCAGACTCAGCGTGCCGGTCACCCCGATAACCGGGGGCATGATTAACAGCAAGGCCCCGGCGGCGATGACCACGCTAAGGGCGATAGCGCGGCCGCGGGGGTCGATCGTTGCCGCGGCTTCCGCGGCGGTGTAGCGGCTTACAACGTGCATAGTTGACTCCTGACAGGCGAAGCTGCATGAATTTAATTCATGTCATTGTCTTTACATGCCCGTAGCCTATCGCCACAATATCGCTTTACACAAACGCATAGTTTTCAGCCATAGATGAGAAAAACTCAGCCATGAGACCGCCCCGTCTGCCGCCGCTGGGGGCGCTACGCGCTTTTCATGCCGTCGCCCGCCACCGCAGTTTTAAACAGGCCGCCGAGGCGCTCGACGTCAGCGCGACGGCGGTCAGCCATCAGATTAAACTGCTGGAGTCGGTGCTGGAGTGCCGGGTCTGCGAACGCAGCGCGCAGGGCGTCAGTCTGACCGCTGATGGCGAGATCCTTTACGCCGCCACCCAACGCGCCTTTAGCGCCCTGGAACAGGCCGTCGTCCAGATCGCTCATGCCCGTCAGCCGCTATCCTTAACCGTCACCACCACCTCCAATTTTCTCACCCACTGGCTGGTGCCGCGGCTGGCGGATTTCACCGCCCGCTTTCCGGCTATCGACCTGCGGCTACACACCAGCGTCGAACGAGTGGATCTGCATCTGGGCACGGTAGACGCCGCGATTCGCTATCGTGAAACGCCGGAGCCGGACCTGTACTGCACGCTGCTGTATGAGGATCGCTTTATCGTGGTCGCCAGCCCGACTCTGGGCCTCAGCCGGCCTGAAGATCTGCAGCGGGTGACGCTGTTTCACGTTGCCAACCGGCGCGTGCCAGCTGATTCGCCTAGCTGGGAGAACTGGCGTCGGCGCTATGGACCGCCGACGCTGAATATTGATGCGGGGTTAACCTTTAGCGATGAGACCCATGCCCTGCAGGCGGCGGTGGCCGGTCAGGGAGTGGTGATCGCCAGCGAACTGCTGGCGCGGGATCTGCTGCAGCGCGGCGTATTGTCCGCGCCGTTCAGCAACGCATTGCCTGGCGCCCGCTACTACCTGGTCACTACCGAAGCGGTAGCGCAGCGGGCGGATATTATCGCTCTGCGGGAGTGGCTGCTCAGCCAGATGGCGTCGGGCGACGGCGGCCATCCGACTGCGGGATAGCGGGCTTACCAGCCGCAGACGTTGGTCTCTTCATCGGACTCGTAGCCGCGAACGATATTGATCAGATCCTTCACCGCATCAGCCGCGGTGAGTGGGTCGCGCAGCGCCGCCAGCGAGGAAAAGGTTTTATCAACCGAGACGCCGTTATTATTATTGGTGACCGTCAACAGAAACTCCCCCTCTTCCCTGTCGTCCGGCAACTTGCTCAGCAGGTCATTAACGGCCTCCACCGCCTGCTGTGGAATATACAACACCATTGGTTTAAGAAATATTTTTTCCTGCTTCTGGTGAAGTCGGCCATTCTCTAGCGCTAAGGTATAACCTTTATTTTCACTGGTCATCTCTTGTTATCCCTCGATGAGAATTTTTGGATCAACATAAAAGTCGACATTAAAAACCGTGTCCTCTGAGAGGGCCTCAATACAGTGCCACTTCTCCGGCGGAAAGACGCCAAACTGGCCGGCTTCAATAGTCAGGGTTTCAACGGGCTCGGGGCTGGTTTCATCGGCATAGCCGAGATAGCGGATCGCCCCCTGCATCACCGAGAGACGAGGGTAGACGCCCTGCCGGGTGCCGGCATCCAGATGGCGGCGCCAGATAGAGGCCGGGGCGGTCTCTTTGGTCCACAGCGGCGTGCTGCGGGTGTGAACGTAATGGGTGGGAATAATGATTCGCTGCATGATTGTGCCTCACTTTACCGTCTCAAACGCGACGTTCAGAAATAGCCTATATGATGCATATCATATACCCCTTTTAAACGTTAAGGATATTATTTTGTTGTGGAATTTTACGCCTACTCCTTTTTATACCTCGCAGGGATTAGCGCTAAGAGAAAATAAAAAAGGCGATTTCAGGATCCTGAAATCGCCCNNAGAATAAAAATAAACGCGTTAAAAATTTGTTAGCGCAGCGGACTCGGTTTGCCGATTAAATATCCCTGAACCAGGTCACAGCCCAGCGCCTGCAGCGAAGCCAACTGCTCTTCGGTCTCTACACCTTCCGCCACAATGCGCATATGCAGGCTCTTTCCCATGCTGATAATCAGGCGGACGATATCCAGATCGTCTTTTTGTTCCGGAATATTGATGACAAACGAGCGGTCGATTTTAATTTTATCGAACGGGAAGTAGCTTAAACGGGACAGGGAAGAATAGCCGGTACCAAAGTCATCGATGGAGATCTGAATGCCCAGCTCGCGCAGCTGGCTGAGAATTTCCAGCGAACGGGTGTTCTCATTGAATACGTCCGACTCGGTGATCTCCAGATCAAGACGTCGCGGATCGAGGCCGGTCTGATGCAGCACCTCGATAATGGTGTCGGTCAGCGATGTATTCATCAACTGAATTGGTGAAACGTTGACCGAGACCTTCAGCGGCGTCGCCCAGCTGGCCGCTTCGGCACAGGCGGTTTTCAGCACCCATTCGCCAAGGGCATTAATAAGACCGATTTTCTCTGCCACCGGAATAAACACCGTCGGCGGCACGGCGCCACGCACCGGATGGAACCAGCGAACCAGAGCTTCATAGCCGTAGATTTCGCGCGTGACGGTATCGGCGATCGGCTGATAGTAGACTTTGAATTCGTCATGGGCCAGGGCCTGCAGCAGATCGTCTTCAAACGATTTGTTCTCCTGCAGGCGCTGCAGCATCCCCGGCCGGAAGATTTGCACATGGCCGCTACCCTCTTTTTTCGCCTCATACAGCGCGAGGTCGGCGCACTTGTACAGATAATCGGTACGACTTTCACCGTCAGAGATCACGATCCCAATGCAGGCGTCGATATTAATCTGCGCATCGTAGATCTGATAGGGCTGGCTGATCTTCTCCCGGATAACATTGGCCCGCTCAAGGGCCATCTCCTCAGTGAGATCGTAGGAGAGCATCGCAAACTCATCACCGCCAAGGCGATACAGCGTCTCGGAGGTTTTGCGGAAAAAAGAGAGGCGACTGGCCAGATCCTGCAGCAGCTTATCGCCAGCATCATGGCCAAGGGTATCGTTCACATCCTTAAAGCTGTCGAGGTCGAAAAGCATCACCACGGCGCATCCCTTATACGGACGCACCTGGTTGACGATCTCCTGCAGCCGCTGCCAGAAAGAGAGACGGTTGGGCATACCGGTCAGCGAATCATGGTAGGCATCGTACTGCAGTCGGCGGTTCTGCACCTGCAGCTTCTCTTTCGAGGCCTGCAGATCGTTGGCCAGCGTTTTCATACGAACATGGGCGCGACGCAGATTATTATTCTGTCGGAGCATCAGCAGACCGAGAGTTATACACATGGCAATCAGCAGAATGGAGATCACCGAGTAGATATAATAGAGATGCTGGATTTTATCATGGGTGATATTAACGATATTGATATCTTGCGTCAGGGTGGCAGCGGCTATTGAGGTCAGCGGACCATCCAGCTCGCTTAACACCGGCAGGATCTGTCTGACCTGCTCCGGCGTCATGGTATCAACTTGTTTATCGAGCAGATGAAGATTACGAATCAGCGTCGCAACCACCGTCTTCCGCTGCTCGCTTTTATTGATGAATTTACCCAGATCGCCCTCCTGCAGAAGCTCGATCTGGCTCATCATGATCTCAAGACGCAGGCGCACCTCATCGTGGTCCGCCCCTTCGGCCCCAATCGCCATTCCCGCCAGACGAGACTCCAGCCGCATATATTCCGACACCATTTGCGACATTGACCACGAGTCCGTATAGCGGGTAAATTTTTGCAACTCACTTTGTCGCTCATGCACCAGATAAGTAATATATCCGGTGACAACAAATAACGACAAAATAATAGCCGTGAGTATTCGATTCAAGATCCAACCCTTATTCTATAATCATCTTTGAAACTTGCCAGGCCGATCGGGAATAATAGATCTGGTTCTGTAATTCAGCACTGCTGTCGTAAGGGTAGACAATAAATAACGGACCTTTATCACGAATGCGCATATATTGACCGTTCATTTTTAACGCCATAATGACCGGGAATTTATAAAAATCATCAATCGGGATAATGGTGGTGTAGTCGTTCAGCGCCAGCACGCGGGCCGATGTGCCTTTCGCGCCGACTAAATCCATGAGTTTATTAAGGGGAATGCCGTCAAAACGAACCTTGCCGGTGTACCAGGGGGTGGTGGTTTCTATCGTCTTCATCCCCAGTTTTTCCAGCATTGCGAGATCAAAAACGGCCTTGTCGCCGACATTCATATTTCCGATTTTTCCGGAAATGGTCAGTACAGGTTTTCCTGTCGGCGCAGGCAGTTTTTCAGCATAAGCAGAAGGCAACATGACAGAACAAAATAAAACTGCAAGAAGTAGACGCATTTTACTCACCATTCCAGAGAGGGAGACACGTTAAGTGTAAACCATTTACGTCGATTCTTAAAAGGTGTCCATCTTTGTTATCCGTTGATTTAATTAAAAGTATAAGCTGGATGGCAAATTGCCAGAATGTTAAGTCCAGGGTGTGATTTCGACCGTCTTTCCCATCGATTCTTTTTTGCGCCATCTCCCCCGCTTAGCAGGCAAACTACTTTCCTCCACGGCCGCTGCGCGGTAGTCTCAGAGCAGACGCAACGGTAAAAGCGTCTCATTCCAATAACAATGAAGTACGTGACTGACAGGACAGGGTATGGATTCAACAATAAGCGTGCAGCCCGGCGAGGCGCCAGATTCACTACATCGGGCCCGGCGGGCGGCCTGGGGTAGTTTTGCCGGCGCGGTGGTCGACTGGTACGATTTTCTTCTCTATGGCATTACCGCCGCGCTGGTGTTCAACCGCGAATTTTTCCCGCAAATCGGCCCGGCGATGGGAACGCTTGCCGCCTTTGCCACCTTCGGCGTTGGGTTTCTTTTTCGCCCGCTCGGCGGAATTATTTTTGGCCACTTCGGCGATCGCCTCGGGCGGAAACGGATGCTGATGATGACCGTCTGGATGATGGGTATCGCCACTGCCTGCATCGGCCTGCTCCCCTCGTTCAACCAGATCGGCTGGTGGGCGCCGGTGCTGCTGGTGTTCCTGCGAGCGGTTCAGGGATTCGCCGTCGGCGGCGAATGGGGCGGCGCGGCGCTGCTCTCGGTGGAGAATGCCCCACAGGGGAAAAAAGCCTTTTACAGCAGCGGGGTGCAGGTGGGCTACGGCGTCGGCCTCCTGCTCTCTACCGGGCTGGTATCGCTGATTAGCAGCCTGACCAGCGACCAGCAGTTCCTCAGCTGGGGCTGGCGCGTACCGTTCCTGTTCAGCGTGGTGCTGGTCCTTATTGCGCTGTGGATCCGTAACGGCATGGCGGAATCGCAGGAGTTTGAAGCGCAGCAGAGCCAGGACAACGCGCCGCAGATGAAAAAGCGGCTACCGGTAGTGGAAGCGCTGCTTCGCCATCCGGGAGCGTTTTTACTGATTATCGCCCTGCGGCTGTGTGAACTGCTGACGATGTATATCGTCACCGCCTTCGCCCTCAACTACTCCACGCAAAACCTCGGCCTGCCGCGCGAGCTGTTTCTCAACATTGGCCTGCTGGTGGGCGGTCTTAGCTGCCTGACTATCCCCTGCTTCGCCTGGCTGGCAGACCGCTTTGGCCGTCGGCGGATCTATATCACCGGGGCGCTGATCGGCACTTTGAGCGGTTTCCCGTTCTTTATGGCGCTGGAGAGTCAGTCCGTTTTCTGGATCCTGTTCTTCGCCCTGATGCTGGCCAATATCGCCCATGATATGGTGGTCTGCGTCCAGCAGCCGATGTTTACCGAGCTGTTCGGCGCCAGCTATCGCTATAGCGGCGCCGGCGTCGGCTACCAGGTGGCGAGCGTGGTCGGCGGCGGCTTTACCCCGTTTATTGCCGCGGCGCTGGTCACCTTCTCCGGCGGATCGTGGCACAGCGTGGCCCTCTATCTGACCGCAGGATGCCTGCTGTCAGCGCTCACCGCGCTGCTGATGAAAAAGCACCCCGTCGACTGACCCACCAGCGGAGGGCGTAACCCGCGCCCTCCGGTAAGGAGAATGCATGTCTCAGTTAACCCTGGCCGACTGCTGGCCTCGCCGTTTTTCCCCCTCCTCGCTGGCGCTGCAGTTTTGCGAGGATCCCTCCCAGGCCGAACAGCCGCTGTTTGCCAAAGCCAGCGCCGGCGAGGCCGTCGCCCAGCTCTGGCAGGCGCCGCAGGGATTGGTGGTGCCGGGGAGCTATCGTCAGTTTACGGATCTGCCGGCGGTCAGCGCGCATTTTGCCGCGCGCGGCTGGCCGGTATGGCTTCGCCGCTCCGGCGGCGGTCTGGTGCCCCAGGGGCCGGGCATTATCAACCTTAGCCTCGCCTGGCCGGTGCAGCAGCCGCTCGGCGAAGCCGCCGAACCGATCTATCATTCGCTGTGCGCGGTGCTGCAGCGTACCCTCGCGCGCTTCGGCGTTGCCAGCCACGCCCGGACGGTAAACGGTTCCTTTTGCGATGGCCGGTATAACCTCGCCTGCGGGGAGGGCGAGGCGGCGCGCAAGATTGTCGGTACCGCCCAGTACTGGCGGCCGCTGACGGCAGGCCGCGGCCACGTGGTGCTGGCCCATGCGGTGATCCTTATTGACGCCGATCTGAGCGCGGCGCATCAGGCGGCGAACGCCTTCGAAGCGCAGCTCGGCAGCGAGCGGGTCTATTGCGCTGACAAGACCGTTACTCTCGCGCAGCTGCTTCCCGGCGAGCGCCATCTGCTGCCCCGCTTTAGCGAGACGCTGGCGCAGGAGCTGGACGCGGCTCGCTGAAGGTCGCTTTCAGGTAGCGGCTGAAGGTTTCCACCGCGCGCGACACGCGCGGAGTATAGGGCCGAATGACGTACAGCCGATCGGCAAACACCTCTACTGGCTGCCACGCCGGCAGCAGCTCCTGCACCAGCCCGCGGCCAATGGCCTCCCGGGCGCTGAAATCCGGCAACAGCGCCACCCCAAGCCCCGCCAGCACTGCATCACGTAGCGACTCGCTGTTATTGGTGGCGAATGGCCCCTGCACGTTGATGGTCACCCGAGCATCGGGCGACTGACGGGAGGCGAACGTCCACTGCGGGCGCTGTGGCCCACGGGGATAGGTCAGGCATTGGTGGTGGCGCAGATCTTCGGGGGTCTCCGGGCGGCCATGGCGGCGAATATAGTCGGCGGACGCGACGGTAAGCGTCGCGGTGTGACACAGCGGCCAAGCGACGTGGGTATCGGGGAGCGCCTCGCGTCGACAGTGGCGGATGGCGAGATCGAACCCTTCGCTGGCCAGAGAGACCAGCCGGTCGGTGACCTCAAGCTGCAGATGCAGATGGGGATGCTGATGCAAAAACGGCGCGATTGCCGGGACCAGCTGCTGGCGGGAAAAGGCCACCGGCGCGGTCAGGCGCAGCGTTCCCCGCAGCGGCCCGCCTTCATCGCAGGCGCCGGTGAAAATATCCCGCAGCTGACCAAACGGCTCGTTGAGCTCCGCCACCAGCCGCAGTCCGTCGTCGCTGAGGCTCACGCTGCGGGTGGTGCGATGGACGAGGGTTTTACCGGTCACCCGCTCCAGCTCGCTGATTTTCTGGCTGATAGCCGACTTGCTGATCCCCAGCTTTTCCGCGGCCCGGGTATAGCTTTTTTGTTCTTCCAGCACCGTCAGCCAGTACAGATGGGGCCAGTAACTCTCCGGACGACTCTCGCTCATGTGATTGTTCACCAGTAAAAACAATGTATTCAACTATAGCGGTTTTTGCCGGCGGCGGCATCGGCTAGCATCTTGTTGAGCCCATCATTATTCCCTAACGATAAGGAGCACCTGCATGCCATTACTGACATTTGACCTGATTGAAGGCCGTACGGAACAGGAGGTCAAAACCCTGCTGGATGCCGCCCATCGCGCCGTGCTGCGCGCCTTTGAGGTACCAGAACGCGACCGTTACCAGATTGTTCATGAAAACAAAGCCCACCATATGGTGATTGAAGATACCGGCCTCGGACTGACCCGCACGCGGGATCTGGTGGTGGTGCGGGTCTATACCAGCCCGCGCAGCGAGGCGCAGAAGCAGAGCTTCTTCGCCATTTTGCAGGAGGAGCTGGCGGAACACTGCGGCCTGAGCGGCGATGACCTGATGGTGTCGATTATCAGTAACCAGAAAGGCGACTGGAGCTTTGGCCGCGGGGTCGCGCAGTATCTTACCGGCGATCTGTAACCCGCAGCCCGCAGTACACCCTTAGCGGCGGGCTGCCGTCGCGATACGCTGCCGCGCCTGCTGCTCGATATTCTCCAGCAACTCCTGGACATCGTCTTCATCAATGTCGAGGAACTGGCCTTCCAGCAGCGCGGCGTGAATATCTTCCCGGGTGACCGAAATACCCAGCGGCACCGCCCTGGATTTGACCTCCTCTGCCGCCAGCGGATGCGGATAACGGCGGCCAACCAGGTTATTAAACACAATAGCCAGCAGCGCCAGCATCAGCGAGTTGAGGAGCACCGGGGTCAGCACAAAGTGATAGCCTTCGCTGTGCACCCCGGCGCCGCCGAGGATCGCCGTCAGGGCCACCGCGCCGCCGGGGGGATGCAGACAGCGCAGAAAATACATCCCGGCGATGGCCAGAGCCGCCGCCAGACCGCAGGCCAGCGCCGCATCGGGGACCAGCATACCCACCGTGACACCGATCAGCGCCGACAGCACGTTGCCGCCGACAATCGACCACGGCTGCGCCAGCGGGCTGCTCGGTACGCCAAACAGGAGTACCGCCGAGGCCCCCATCGGGGCAATAAACCACAGATTGACTTCGCCGAGCAGCCAGTGGCTGAACATGCTGGTCACCGCCAGTCCGGTGCCGGCGCCAATGGATCCCAGCACGATATGCCGGCGGGCCACCGGCAGCGCGTGCGGCTTCAGGCGGCCAAGGAAAATCCGCAGCCGTGAAAATATCCCCGCAGGAATAACACTCAACATCGCTTCATCGCTCAAATCATAGGAATTACTTATATTTTATTTTCTTTTTTTAACCTTAAATTAACAACCCTGTCTTTCGCAGGGGATAGCGCNNNCGGCGATGTCCGACGGCATTGTGCTGTGAATTCTCGCGGGGGCTGATAGAATCCCTTTTCGGTCAGGGGGATACCCCTTTTGCGAATTGAAGGTCATAACCCAGTGAATAATAAAATCTCTTTAGCGAAAGAAGTGGCATGGGCCAGCCAGAATATGCCGCGTACCCTGCGTCAGGTCGCCGCGCTGCCCGACCTCAGCGGCGTGCGTCTGGCCTGCTGTATGCACCTCGACATGAAAATGATCCCGCTGGTACAGGGGATCCTCGACAAGGGCGCTCAGGTCTTTTTAACCACCTGTAACCCCACCACCGTGCAGGACGACGTGGTGGCCTGGCTGGTGGAGCGCGGCGCCGAGGCCTGCGCGTGGCGCAATATGAGCGATGCCGACTGGCAACAGTCATGGGAAAAAGCGATTGCCTGGCAGCCCACTCACCTGTGCGAGATGGGCGCCGATATCACCACCCTGCTCCACCAGCGCGGCGAGTTTGGGAACATCGTGGCGGGTCTGGAAGCCACCGGCTCGGGCGTCAATCGGCTGGGGGATATTCAGCCAGGCTATCCGATCTTTAACTGGGACGATCTGCCGGTCAAAGAGGGGCTGCACAACCGCCATATGGTCGGTCTCACCGCCTGGCACACCTTCTTCCAGACCACTCACCTCACCCTGCATGAGAAAAAAGTGCTGGTGATCGGCTACGGCCTGGTCGGCCAGGGCGTCGCGGCGGCGGCAAAAGCTTTTGGCGGTCAGGTGATGGTGGCGGAGATCGATCCTGCCCGCCGTCTGCAGGCGGCCTACGACGGCTGGCACGTGGTGGACCTCCAGGAGGCAATCGCCTCGGCGGACGTGGTGGCCACAGCGACAGGCGGTAAAAACGTGGTTAATCGCCAGGCGCTGGACCGCGCGAAAGCGGGAGTATTTATCCTTAACGTCGGCCACGTGGCGGAAGAGATCGACGGCGATTACCTGCGCCAGTACCCCCAGGAAGAGGTGATGCCGTATATCAACGCCTACCGCATGGCCGACAAAACCCTCTATCTGCTGGCCAATGGTTCGATGCTCAATCTGACCGCTGGCTTCGGCGACAGCCTGAATGCCTTTGACGTCACCCTCGCGGTGATGGCCAGCGGCATCCGCCATATTGTCACCGACGGCATGCGCGCCCCGGCGAAGGTTTATCTCCTGCCCCAGGCGGTCTGGCAGCAGGCCCTGTAAACCCGGCGCATCGCCTCCATCGCGGGACGATGCGTTTTACCATCAGGACGACGGCGCGCTATCGGGCAACACAATATTGCTCTGCGCCAGCGTTCCCATCTGGTTGTACATCACGCTGGCGGCATCCAGCAGGTGCATCGCCAGCGCGGCGCCGCTGCCCTCTCCCAGGCGCATGTCCATATCGAGATACGGCCGCAGACCCAGCGCATCGAGGGCGATCTGCGCCCCTTTCTCCGCCGACAGGTGTGAAGGAATAAGATAAGGGTGCGCCGACGGGGCCATGCGGCAGGCGGCCAGGGCAGAGGCATAGGAGAGGAAGCCATCCAGCACCACCGGCAGGCCACAGGAGGCCGCCCCGAGGATCACCCCGGTCATGCCCACCAGATCGTAACCCCCCACCTTCGCCAGGACATCCAGCCCGTCCGCCGGGTTCGGCTGATTATGGGCTATCGCCTGGCGCACCACCGCCACCTTATGGCCCCGCTGCGCCAGCGGCAGATTGGCCCCACAGCCCACCACCGCGTCAGGGTCGCTGCCCGTCAGGACACTGATCGTCGCTGCGGCCGGGGTGGTATTGGCCATTCCCAATTCGCCGACGCCGAAGGCTTTCACCCCGTCGGCAGCGAGCTGGCGGGTGAGATGCATGCTGGCCAGCAGCACCGTCTCCGCCTGCTGGCGGCTCATGGCCGCCGTCCGGGCGATATTCTCGCTACCGCGGGCCACTTTGAGGTTAATCAGGCCCGGCAGCGGGTCGGCATCGATGCCGACATCCACTACCTGCACCCTGGCCCCGGCCTGCGCCGCCAGCACGCAGACGCCGGTGTTGCCCCGCACCATATTGCCGGCATGAATGGCCGTCACCACCTGCGGCGAAGGAGTCACGCCTTCATGCCAGACGCCATGGTCGGCGCACATGACCACAATCGCTTTCTCCGCCAGCGCCAGCTGCCCCTGCAAGCCAGGCAGACCGGCCAGCTGTACCGCCAGCGTCTCCAGACGGCCAAGACTGCCGGGCGGCTTTAACAGGCCATCTATATGCTGCTGAGCGCGCGCCATGCCCGCCACATCGGGCTGCGGAATGGCAGCCAGTAACGCCGAAAATGTTTCCATTCTGTTCCTCACCGTTGGCGTCAGGCCTTACAGCAGCGCCAGTAAAAAGAGTAATTCGCCCAGCTCAATCGCCGCCCCGAGGGTATCTCCGGTCTGCCCGCCGAGGGTTCGCTTCAGCGCCCATCCCAGACCCCAGATCAGCACCAGGGTGATCAGCGCGGCGCGCAGCCCCTGCAGCCCCATCAGGGCGGTGGCCAGCGCGATCGCCATCGCCATCGTCACCAGCGTCTGCTGCAGGCTAATTTTGCCGATAAACAGATTGCCCAGCCCCTTTTCCCGCGCATAGCGATGACGATACATCAGCAGCACCGCCATCCCGCGACCGACGGCGCAGGCCGCCGCCAGGGCTGCGATGGGGTGGATATCACGCAGCAGCAGCTCGCCAATCACCAGCACTTTCGCCACCAGCACGAAGATCAGCGCCAGCCCGCCGTGGGTGCCCAGCCGGCTGTCGCGCATGATCTCCAGCATCCGATCGCGGGTGCGGGCGGAGAAAATGCCGTCGCAGGTATCAGCCAGCCCGTCAAGGTGGAATCCGCCGGTGAGCAGCGCCAGCGCCAGCACGCCGAACAGCGCCGCCAGCGGGACGCCGCACCACGGCTGCAGGAGGAGCGCCACCGCGCCGGCGATGGCGCCGAGCAGTAAACCGACCAGCGGAAAGGTGACGATACTGCGCTGGTACTGTTCGATCTCCAGGCCCTGAGATAACCGCGCCGGGACCGGCAGGCGGCTGATAAACGAGAGTGCAGCAAAGAATGACTTAATCACGTGAGGTTGACTCCTGTCGGCGAAAGCAGCGGAAGAGTTCTGTCGCGCCCGGTCAGCACCTGAATTTGTCTTCTGGCGAATCGATCGTCGGAGAGGTGAGAGGTGTTGAGATATCGCCCTGACGCCGCTGCGTCAGATGCCCGGCCAGGATGAGAGAAACCTTTCCGATATCAATACGTTTTTCGCGGGCCAGTATAGCAAAGTGTCGGTGAGGAGAGGCAGTTGCCGGAACAAAGTTTTCGCAGAAAAAAGCAGGGAAGAGAGGGAAACGCGGAACAGCCCGGCGACGCTGACCGCCGCCGGACCGGCAGGGTTTAGCCTTCGACTTTGGCTTCGCCCATCACTTTCAGTTTTTTCGAGATGTCGCGGCGCTCTTTGGACAGCTCGGCATTTTTGATGATGTAATCATCAACGCGATCTTCGTAATCGCTCTTCATGCTGGCGATGATGCCCTGGATGGCTTCCACGCTCATGCCCGGTTTGATGTAGTCGCTGAGGTTGTCCAGCAGCAGAACGCGCTTCTGGTTATCACGGATCTTTTTCTCAACGTCCTGAATTTCACGCTGCAGTTTGTTCTTACGACGGTACAGACGAACAAACTCCAGTACGTCCTGGAAAGAAGGCTTAGTTGTTTCCATTTTTACACCCCTAATAATTGAGATTCGGATTCGTAAAGCGACTGCGTTATAGGGCTAACATAACTGCTAGCAGCCGCTGATGACAATGTTTTTTCCTTTGCGTTTATCATAACCCTAAACGCTGCTGAATCGAAACAACCCATGTGGTTACCCGGTGCATCTGGTGTTTATTTGCGCAACGCGCGGCAGATCAGATGCGAGAGCAGCTCCAGCTGGCGCGCCAGTTCGATTGAGAGCCAAACATAGCCATGGACCGGGGTTTCCGCCAGGCCGTCATCACCCTGCTCTTTCAGCAGCTGGCGCAGTTCGAGGACGATCTCAGTCAGCTTTTCATTGTTGGCGCGCACAGGCTGAGGGTTCCCTTCGTACAGCGCGTGGGCGATGGACAACAGCGTCTGCTGGGTCATCTGCTGCGTCTCCCGCAGGGTGTGCGCATTGAGCATCACGAAGTGACCCGGACGCGTTGCCCACCAGGCGTTGATCTGCAGCTCCAGCATGCAGACGAGGTTGCGGCTGACGGTCTGGATAGCCTCGAAGATCGCCTTCTGGATGTGCGTCTCTTTGCTGGCGGGGGTGATCAGCCCGCGCATTTTAACCACGTCGTTCAGCGCCTGCTGGAGATGCTTTTCCAGCCGCGGTCGATCCACCAGATTTGGCGAGAAGCCGGCCTGGTAGAGGCGGTTAAAGTTGGTGACATAGCTGGCCATCTGGATGCGCCAGTGGATGAACGCCCGCTGCGGCCAGATGCCGGTAAACAGCATCGCCAGCAGCGAGCCGAAGATCACATCGCCGCTTCGCCACAGCGCGGTATGCATATCGCCGGGCGGCGCCCCGACCACCACCGACAGAGTAATGCCGATCAGCAGCGCCTGATAGGGTTTCTTGCCCAGCGCCAGCCAGCCGCAGAGGAACATCGCCGCCGCGCACCAGAGGACCATCAGCGGCAGGGAGATGAGCTCAAGCTTCAGCGCCACCAGCCCCAGCGCCGAACCGAGGATCGTGCCGCCGATACGCTGAAACGCCCGCGGCACGACGTTACCCCAGAAGGAGATCGGCCCCATCACCACCACCAGAGTGATGAGAGGCCAGGTTCCCTCAGGCACGTTCAGCAGCCGCACCAGCAAAAAAGTGAGCACAAAGGCCAGCGCAATCCGCACACCATGCACCACCCGATAATGGCGATACAAGCGGATCTCAAATGGCTTGAGTGATTTATCAGCGCGCACAACCCTCTCCGGCAAAACGAAAAGGCCAATTGTAACTGCTTTTTCGCCCGGAGCATGCCGGGAATGTAAAAAACCTTGTCCGGAACAGGGGTAAACCGCTACGACGCGACGCGCTCAACGGGAACATACATGTCGATATCCCAGTAGCCGTCGTGGTTGCCGTCGTTAAGATAGACCTCAAAGCAGGGCTGGGGGGCGATGCGATACGCCGTGCTCTGCTGCAGGCTGTCGAAAAACTGCATCCACGGGGTGGCGAAGTCGTAATCCACCACCCGCGCGCGGGCGCAGGCGTAATCCCCGCCGGCAATCGCCGCCAGGATCACCCCTTCGCTGTTGGCGGGAATGACATAATCCTCATCCACGGTGACCGCTGTCGCGCAGCGCAGTTTTTCCGCCGGCACTTCCTCCGGGTTATCGTAGTAGACGGCCACCCATTCGCGGGCGGGCACCTGGTGGTTCTCAACCCACATCATCAGTTGCTCAAACCCCTGCTTGACCGTGTGATCCCAGGGCCCGACCAGATGGAAACCGGCGATGGTTTTCTTGCCGAGGGTGGTGATGCTGTAGTTCATCTTGCCTCCTTTGGAGATAAATCACTGTATGAATATACAGTTAATTTAACAGGAGATCCCCCTTCAGTATGTGCGCGAATTCACAGAGTCGCCACCACACCGCTGTAAAAACAGGCGCCCCGCCAGCACGAGCGACAGGCGAAAAAAAACCGCCTGCAAAGAGGCGGTTGGCGTGGTTACAGCTCGTGATGCAGGTAATCGCTCATTCGCGAGAACACTCCGCCTTTATTGATGCTTTCGAGGGTGACCAGCGGATAGTGCCCCACCACCTTGTCGCCGTCATACAGTGAAATCTCGCCAACCCGCTGATTGGCGGCGATCGGCGCCTCAAGATCCTTCTTATCCAGCACATATTTCGCTTTAATGCGCGACACTTCCGCCTTCGGCAGGGCTAACCAGAAATCCTGATCGGTGCCGAGCTTAATCTGCTCTTTATCGCCGTACCAGATACGCTCGGTGCCGACCTTCTGCCCCTTCTGCAGCACCTGCACGGTATCAAAGTTCTGCTGCCCCCAGTGCAGCAGTTTAGCGGCCTGCTGCTCGCGGCCTTTCGGACTGTCCGCCCCCATCACCACGGCGATCAGCCGGCGCTGGCCATCCACCGCCGAGGCGATCAGGTTGAACCCGGCCCCCGAGGTGTGGCCGGTTTTCAGGCCATCGACGTTCATCGTTTTATCCCACAGCAGACCGTTACGGTTTTGCTGGGTGATCCCGTTCCACGTCAGGCTTTTCTGGCTGTACATGTGGTAGACGTCTGGTTCGCCATGAATAATCGCCCGCGACAGCACCGCGAGGTCATAGGCCGAACTGTGCTGGCCCGGAGCGTCGAGGCCGTGGACGGTTTCGAAATGGGTGTCCCGCAGGTGCAGTTTTTCGACATACTGATTCATCAGGGCGACAAACTGCGGCTGGCCGCCGGCGACATAGTCGGCCAGCGCGACGCAGGCGTCGTTACCGGAGTCGACAATCAGCCCGCGGCTGAGGTCGCGGACGCTGACGCGATCCCCTGGCTTTAAGAACATCAGCGATGACCCGTCGAACACCGGGTTGCCCTTCGCCCAGGCGTCTTTACCCACGGTGACGATATCGTCAAAGGTGATACGATGGCTGTCGATGGCGCGATCGACCACGTAGCCGGTCATCAGTTTGGTCAGACTGGCAGGATTACGCTGCTGATGTTCGTTACCCGCGGTCAGGACCTGACCGGTGGTGTAATCCATCAGCACCCAGGAGCCAGCCTGAATAGAAGGCGGCGCGACCGTAGCAGGTAAGTCGACGGCAAATGCGCAGGAAACGCTCGAAGCGAGCAAAGATACAGCAATAAACAAACGGCCTTTCAACGGCATATCCTCTAGATTTACAGATCCGCCGTCCTTTTTACGGAACTTCGCGTTTCATATCAGGGTTTAATTGCAAGAAAATATGACACAGCGGAGGAAGTTGCTTGCCGCGACCCTTCTGATGACCGGGCAAATCGTTTACCATACCGGTCGCACGCCACCACGGATAATGAACAGACTATGCAAGATAGCGTCAACCAGCCCGGATTTTTATTCCACGATTATGAAACCTTCGGCACCAGCCCTTCCCTCGACCGGCCGGCGCAGTTCGCCGCCATCCGCACCGACGCGGAGCTGAACGTGCTCGGCGAGCCCGAAGTGTTTTACTGCAAACCCGCTGACGATTACCTGCCGCAGCCGCAGGCGGTGATGATCACCGGGATCACGCCGCAGGAAGCGCTGGCCAAAGGGGATAATGAGGCCACATTTGCCCGCCGCATCCACGATCTGTTCACGGTGCCGCAAACCTGTATCGTCGGCTATAACAACGTGCGCTTTGATGACGAAGTGACGCGGAATATCTTCTATCGCAACTTCTATGACCCTTATGCCTGGAGCTGGCAGCACGATAACTCGCGCTGGGATCTGCTCGACGTGATGCGCGCCTGCTATGCCCTGCGCCCGGAAGGGATCGCCTGGCCAGAGAATGACGAAGGGTTGCCCAGCTTCCGGCTTGAACATCTGACCGTCGCCAACGGTATTGAACACCAGAACGCCCATGACGCGATGGCCGACGTATACGCCACCATCGCCATGGCGAAGCTGGTGAAAACCCGGCAGCCGCGGCTGTTTGATTATCTCTACAGCCACCGCAATAAGCGCAAGCTGGCGACGCTTATCGACGTGCCGCAGATGAAGCCCCTGGTGCATGTCTCCGGCATGGTTGGCGCCGCGCGCGGCAACACCAGCCTGGTGGCGCCCCTGGCCTGGCATCCGGAAAACCGCAATGCGGTGATTATGGTCGATCTGGCGGGCGATATGGCGCCGCTGCTGGAACTGGATGCCGATGCCCTGCGCGAGCGGCTTTACACCCCGCGCGCCGAGCTTGGCGATCTGCCGGCGGCGCCGATTAAGCTGGTGCATTTAAATAAATGTCCGGTACTGGCCCAGGCCAATACCCTGCGCCCGCAGGATGCCGACCGGCTGGGGATCTCCATTCAGCGCTGTCTGGAGAACGCCCAGCTGCTGCGGGCGAATCCGCAGGTGCGGGAGAAAGTGGTGGCGGTCTATGCCGAAGCCGAGCCGTTCGTGCCGTCCGAAAACGTCGACGCCCAGCTGTACAATGGGTTCTTTAGCGATGCCGACCGCGCGGCGATGAAAATCGTGCTGGAAACCGAACCGCGCAATCTGCCGGCGCTGGATATTACCTTCGCCGACCAGCGTATCGAACGCCTGCTGTTTAACTACCGGGCGCGCAACTTCCCCGGCACGCTCGATGAACATGAGCAGCAGCGCTGGTTAGAGCATCGTCGTCAGGTGTTTACGCCAGAGTTTTTGCAAGCCTATGCCGATGAGCTGCAGATGCTGTATCAGCAGTATACGGATGATAAAGAGAAGCTGGCGCAGCTGAAGGCGCTGTGGCAGTACGCACAGGATATTGTCTGATTGGCTGAAATTCCCGGGTTGCGGCTAACGCCTTACCCGGGCTACAAACGATGACCGGGGAGGACGCCTGACCGTAGGCCCGCGCAAGCGCAGCGCCGCCGGGCATTGCGTCCCCAGTTCGTGCTTACCTTTTTGCCCGGTGGCGGCTTCGCCTTACCGGGCCTGGGCGCTGGTACCAGAGTAGCCCGGGTAAGACGCCTCGCGTCGCACCCGGGAACGTTGCTTAGCTTTTCGCGCGGCTGGCGATGATTTCATCCGCCACATTACGCGGCGCTTCCGCGTAATGGTGGAACTCCATGCTGTAGGTTGCCCGTCCCTGCGACATCGAGCGCAGCGTGGTGGAATAACCAAACATCTCCGCCAGCGGCACGTCGGCGCGGATGATCTGGCTGCCGAAGCGCTCTTCCATCCCCTGCACCATCCCGCGACGGGAAGAGAGATCGCCCATAATATTCCCGGCGTACTCTTCCGGCGTCTCCACCTCGACGTGCATCACCGGCTCAAGGATCACCGGGTCCGCTTTGCGCGCGCCCTCCCGGAAGCCAAAGATCGCCGCCATGCGGAACGCCATCTCCGAGGAGTCCACGTCGTGGTACGACCCGAAGGTCAGGGTCGCTTTCACGTCAACCACCGGATAACCCGCCAGCACGCCGGTGCCCATCGCTTCGCGCAGCCCTTTCTCCACGGAAGGGATGTACTCGCGCGGCACCACGCCGCCTTTGGTGGCGTCCTCGAAGACGAAACCGCTGCCCGGCGCCAGCGGCTCCAGGGTCAGTACGACGTGGCCATACTGCCCTTTGCCGCCGGACTGGCGCACAAATTTGCCTTCCACGTCCGTCACTTTCTTGCGCAGGGTTTCGCGGTAGGTGACCTGCGGACGGCCAATGTTGGCCTCGACGCCAAACTCGCGCTTCATCCGGTCGACAATGATCTCCAGATGCAGCTCACCCATGCCGGAGATAATCGTCTGGCCGGACTCTTCATCGGTATGCAGACGGAACGACGGATCTTCCGCCGCCAGTCGCTGCAGCGCGATGCCCATTTTCTCCTGGTCCGCTTTGGTCTTCGGCTCAATCGCCAGCGAAATCACCGGCTCCGGAAACTCCATCCGTTCGAGGGTAATCACCGCATCCGGATCGCATAACGTATCGCCGGTGGTCACATCCTTCAGACCGACGCAGGCCGCGATATCCCCGGCGTGCAGTTCGTCAACTTCGTGACGGTCGTTGGCCTGCATCAGCACGATACGCCCGATGCGCTCTTTCTTACCCTTCACCGGGTTCCACACCGCATCGCCTTTCTTCAGCGTCCCGGAGTAGACGCGGATAAAGGTCAGCTGGCCGACGTAGGGGTCGGTCATCAGTTTGAACGCCAGCGCCGACAGCGGCTCATCGTCGCTCGGATGGCGTTCCGCCGGCTGGCCTTGCTCATCAACGCCCTGTATCGCCGGAATATCCAGCGGCGACGGCATCAGCTCCACCACCGCATCGAGCATGCGCTGCACACCTTTGTTTTTAAAGGCGCTCCCGCAGAGCACCGCCTGGATCTCCCCCTTCACCGTGCGTTGGCGCAGACCGGCGACGATCTCCGCCTCGTCCAGCTCACCGGTTTCCAGGTATTTATCCATCAGCTCATCGCTGGCTTCCGCCGCCGCCGAGACCATTTTCTCCCGCCACTGCTGCGCCGTCGCCAGCAGATCGTCTGGGACTGGCCCATAGCTAAAGGTCATGCCCTGGGTGGCGTCATCCCACAGGATGGCGCGCATTTTCACCAGGTCGACGACGCCGGTGAAATGCTCTTCAGCGCCAATGGGGATCACAATCGGCACCGGGTTAGCCTTTAGGCGGTCGATCATCATCTGCACCACGCGGAAGAAGTCCGCCCCCGGGCGGTCCATCTTGTTGACGAAGGCCAGCCGCGGAACGTGGTATTTATTCGCCTGGCGCCAGACGGTTTCCGACTGGGGCTGCACCCCGCCGACGGAGTCATACACCATCACCGCGCCGTCGAGCACGCGCATGGAACGCTCCACCTCAATGGTGAAATCCACGTGCCCCGGGGTGTCGATGATATTGATCCGGTGCGGCTCGAAGCTGCGGTCCATCCCCGGCCAGAAGCAGCTTACCGCCGCCGAGGTAATGGTGATCCCGCGCTCTTGCTCCTGGGCCATCCAGTCGGTGGTTGCCGCGCCATCGTGTACTTCACCCAGCTTATGGCTCATCCCGGTGTAAAACAGGATGCGCTCGGTGGTGGTGGTTTTACCGGCATCGATATGCGCGGAGATACCGATGTTGCGATAACGTTCGAGAGGGATGGGTCGGGGCATGATGCGTCCTTAGTCGTTTTGACGGTCAGTCTGCGGTCGAAATGATCCGCAGTTCATTTAACTGCGTCTATCATAGTACAACTGTACGAGTATATTCGAACTATTTTTGCTATCATTACGATTGGGCAGGTTGCGGCGGCGCGCGTGGTATCAGAACCGGAGTTTGGGTATAGTAGCCGCCAGCCGCCGATATGGGCTGCGGCTACCATGCGCCGCGCCACCGCCGACACAGGATTATTATGATCGCCAATCACCCCGAACGAGAACAAATTCGCCTGGAAAATGTCCTTTCCGCGCTCGGAAACCCGCTGCGACTGGAGATCATTCGTACGCTGGCCGACGGCAGCGAGCTGAGCTGCAACGCCCTGCGCCAGGAGGAGGTGGCCAAGTCCACCATGACCCACCACTGGCGCGTCCTGCGCGACAGCGGTGTGATCTGGCAACGGCCTCAGGGACGGGAGAACATGATTTCGCTGCGCCGGGAAGATCTGGACGCCCGTTTTCCCGGCCTGCTGGATACGCTGCTGAAAGTTATGGTGCAGGCAGGATAAGCTTTTGTGCCGGGTGGC